>NZ_JBBOYO010000004.1:0-18881 GCF_038008145.1 Bacillus sp. FSL R9-9530 | reverse complement strand
GAAGTGTTGTTGCTGAACGATGGAACAAAGGAAGGGAAAGAAGTCAAAGAAATGCTGTTAAAATGGGCGGCATTAGGCAGGGCATTGGGCTGTTTTACCGTTATTTCATTACAGAGACCATGTCATAAATCGCTTGATACAGCGCTTAGAGGTGTTTTGAATGTGAGAGCGGTCTTTAAGACAGAAGATAAAACAAATAGTGAGATCGCAGGAGTTATTGGGGCTGAAAAGATTTTAAGGGAAGAAAGCGGAAGAATGATTTTTAAGATTGATACGGATGATATGAAAGATGTTCA
Organism: Bacillus sp. FSL R9-9530; assembly: GCF_038008145.1. Classification (NCBI taxonomy): domain Bacteria; kingdom Bacillati; phylum Bacillota; class Bacilli; order Caryophanales; family Bacillaceae; genus Bacillus; species Bacillus sp. FSL R9-9530. Next base: position 18,585 of record NZ_JBBOYO010000004.1, on the reverse strand, counting down.
AGCGCCTTTCCTTGAAGTAGAAGAAGCACAAGAATTGATTGAACCTTTTTTATGTAGAAAGTCTAATGAGACTAAGGAAATGAAGGGTGAAGAAGTATTTAATTTATTAGGTTGATTGGGGGTTTTTATATGAATAAGCGTGATAAATTGATTGTTGAAGATATTAATAAATTTCGTGTTTTAAGCCGTGATCAAATAATTGATTTATATTTTTCTCATTTAAAAAACCCAATTAGCACATGCAATTTAGTGTTGAAGAGATTGCAAGATAGGGGATATATCAAGGCTTGTAAGGATTTTAGACCATATTTGTATGTATCAGCCGATAGTAAAATTAAAGAAAATAGTCAAAAGGCATTTCATTTCCTCAAAATTGTTGATGTTTATATACAGTTGAAAAAGTATGACCGTAAGGTTTCGCATGTGTTAATTGAGCCTAAAATAGGAACAAAAGGTACTGTTGAACCTGATTTGTTCTGTGTTTTTAGAAATACGCCGTTTTTTATTGAAGTGCAAAGAAGCGTGTACAGTGAAAAAGTTATGAGTGAAAAAATTGATCGTTATGAACAGTTATATGATTCTCGTGAATGGAAGCGGTTTGAGTGGCAGCAAGAAGGGAAAGAGGTTTTCCCTATTGTTATTTTAATTACAGATACTCATTATCGAATAGAGAGTGAATTGAAGATTTTACAGTTTCCTGATATTCACGCTCTTATGAAGAAATATGGGAAACAAGAGAATAGAAAACCTTTAGAAACTAATAAAAACGCTGTATCGAAGCAAATAGCATCTCAAAACGGGAGTATTAAAATAGTTGTAAAGTGAGAAAGGATGGAGTTTTCATTCTTTCTATTTTTTTGCTTTACATGTTACTTAGGAGTAACTTATAATGAAGAGTGCAGTTACTTGGAAGTAACAATATAAAGAGGGTGAGGATAATGTTATTTATGTTAGATGAAATTATGACACCTAGAGAAGCATGTGATAGAAGAGGGGTGAGTCTTGAAGCCCTACGAATGAAGTTAAAACGCAGTAATAAAATTGAGGATTTGATAAAAGAAGGGAAACTAAAGTATTACCGACCAGAAGGAAATGTGCGTGGAGAATGGATTATAACAGTTGAAGCGATGAATGTACTTTTTCCATCGAAATAAAAAGTTTTGTTTATTTTCGACAGAGTATGAAATTATTGTAGAGAGTTTGTAAGAGGGACGGCTTTGTACTTCTCGAATTGCTAATCTACAAGGAGGTGCATGCCATGACAGGCAACACAGACCTAACACAAAGAATATATAATGCTGGCGATGTTGCTAAGCTTTTAGAAGTGAAAGATTCAACGGTTAGAAAGTACGCTCAAACGTTGGAAAAGGCAGGTTATAAATTTTATAAAAATGACAATGGTTATCGTGGTTATTATGATAAAGATGTTATAGCAATGCGAGATTTGATAAGGTATTCAAAACACCCTGATATGACACTTGAAAGCGCAGCAAACGCTGTTGTATCAACGAATAACGAGGGTGATATACAAAGTGTCGATACAGTGAATGAGGTTGCACAAGAGCCGTTACAAGCTTACGATGACCTTTTGAAAGAATTTCAGGATTTTAAAGAACAGCAAATGAAATTTAATCAGGAATTGATCTTTAAGATTGAGCAAAGAGATAAGTACATATCAGAGCATTTAGAGAAAAGAGATAGTGCTTTGATGGAATCTATACGGCTGATACAAGAACAAAAGCAGTTAGAACATGCAGCAACCGAAAAAAATAATAAGTGGTGGCAGTTTTGGACAAAGAAATAACGTTAGTCCATTGGTTGACTAACGCTCAAAAAAAGGGTTATAAAGGTTTTTTGTCGAATAACAGACGAACAAAAAGTAAAAAGCCCCTAAAGTTTGCCGACTAAGGGGGGCTTCTTACAATTTCAATCTATAAAGGGGTTAATCCCTTATCAGCTTATTTATTGATACTATACATATTCTAACATAAGCGGGTTAACTCCTTCTAGTGAAGGAGTGAAAAAAAGTGAGTAAGAAGAAAGTAATTGTCTTACTTGAAGAAGCTGAAAAGAAAGCTAAAACGAGAGATAGTAAGATTAATAACATTTATGACCAATTGCAAGCCGGTGGATATTCTGAAGAAGAAAGAGGCATGCTCTTACAGCTGTTGAGTAAAATGTCAGGTGGAGAAGAGTATTTTATAGGCAAGAAGAAAAAACCTACTGATAGGGTGAGATTTGTGCAGATAATCACTGATAATATAAATTATTTATGTAAATTAGGGTATCTGACGATTGCTGAAAAAGCCTTTTTAATTGATCTAGCACCGTATATAGAATTTAAAACTAATATTTTGGTTGAATGTTCAGATGAGGATTCAGATGAAATTGATGCTGATGCAGCTACACCAAGTTATTTAGCTAAGAAATTAGAAAAAAGTAGGAGTAATCTTTCTCTTTTGATGAATAGTTTATTAACAAAAGGGATTTTAGCAGTTGCAGAAGCAGGAATGACAACCGAAGATGGGCGGATTTGTAGTTCTAGAACATGGTTTGTGAATCCTAATGTTTTATGTTGTTCACCTAAAGATGGAGTGGATAAGGCTACTAGAAAGATTTTTAAGAAGTCTCTTAGAAACTTCAAAATAGAAGGAGATAACAAGAAACACAATTTACCAATTTATTTATTTTAGATGTCATTTTCATATTGACATCTTTTTTTTATGCTGTTTTTCCATTTTTTAGGTGTTCGAATTTCCGAACACAGGTGTTCGAATTTTCGAACACCCTATGTCTTATAAACCCTTGGTATTACTATGTTTTTTTATATTGCTCTTCTCACTCTTATATATAGGGCTAAAAGTTCCGCAAGGAACAGGTAGTATTTTTTTATTGGCAGCATTTCACTACGTTACATGCGGCCAATAAAAAAATCTCCACCCTCTATTTAAAAAAGTCGGTTCGTTAGTCCTCACCTAAAGGCTAACGCCTTTTCTTTTTTTAATAGTCCTTGCAAAACTTTTTTCGGCTCGATTAGCTTTTATCGCCAAGCCGACAGACAAAAAGCAAAGCAATGGTTATCGACTTGTGATAGCGAGTATACGAGCCGAACCGCTTAGATCATTCGCTTGAAAATTGTTCTTATTCGAAAATTTGATACGTTTAATACGTGGGGTTTTGCCCCCACACGACAAGCCAGCACTCTAGCCAAAAAGCAAATTTTAGACCAAAAGACAAGAATTAAAACATAAAAAAGAGAAAAAATAAAATGAATAAAAATCCATGTGAGGTTTACATAACTAGGATTATGTACAGTTGAGATTTCGTAAGAAATCCTTTTGGAATAAGGGTTTTTGTTTTCTTTCTTTTTCTGTTTGTTATGCATCATTTTATACATTGCTGTAATAATGCGGGTTTGAGCATTTTGTGATTTTTAAAAATTGATGAAAACATGCATAAAATCATGCATGTTTTTTTGTTTTTTAAAAGTGGGAATTTAGAAGAAAAATTCACACTTAAAAGCATTAGAATCTTATAGTAAAATAATTTCTGAAAATTTAAAAATTAGCTTGATTTTCCAAATACAGGGGGTTATAATGAAGATACAAACATTTCATTTAACATTTCATCTTACCTTCCATCTATCTCTTCTTACCTACTTTCAACTTACTTTCTATGACTGAAACCATAAATGAAACCTATTGTGTAGTGGAAAACCGCCACCTTTCGAGAAAAGTCACGGCTTTCCACTATGTTACAATCCGTGACTTTTCTCGAAAGGTTAGTATTTATCTAATCAACCTAAGAGGAGAGAGTATATAGTGGGGGTAGTGGGGTTGGGTTGGTTGGGGGTTGGGTAAGAAGAGAGAGAGGGAAGTAAGTATAGTAGTAGTAGTAGTAGTAGTAGTAGGAGGAGGGATGGGGTAGGAAGAAGGAAGGATGGGAAGGGAAGGAAGGTAAGGTAAGGAGGGAGAGGGAGAGGAAGAGAGAGAGGATAGAGGAGAGAGTGAGGGATAGGGGGATAGAGGAAGAGAGGTAGTGTAATGTATAAAGTTTGGATAGTGGTAGATGTAAGTTTGGTGGTTTTGGGTAGTGGTTGAATTGTAGTTTTGAGTTTTGTATGCAGATGGTGAGTGATCGGAGGAAGGAGGGGTTTGGTTGAGATATCATTTGTTTTCGGGTTTGATACCTAAAGAGAGTGTTTGCTATGAAATTTTGTTTCCGTATGATGATGAAGTTAAGTATTTTAAAGTGGAGCAATCATGGGAAAATGTACTCGCAGTATTAGAGAAGGTATGGTATAAGCGCATTTTTAAGAAGGATTGGATTTGTTGGGAGATTGTAGCCGATTATAAGTCAATTTCTTATAGAATGTGGTTTCCTAATCAAAATATAGCGAATCAAGTCATTGCAAAGTATTATTCGGAGTTTCCACAAGCTGAATTTGTGAAGATTGACAGTGAAAAACTTGAATTTAAAGGGAAATCTCATGCAGGTACTAAACTCAAATTAAAGCGGCATTGGAGCTTACCGTTTAAAACGTATAGTGATGATGCGGTTGACTCGCAAAGCGAGTTAATAGCTGTTTTAGAGAGTTTAAAAGAAGGGCAAAAGGTTATTCTTCAATTTTTAATACAGCCAATGTATAGGACGGATTCTACTTTTGAAAAAGTACTAGACCAAATCACCGAAGATCAGGATGAAGAATTTGAAGATAATAGGGACGATATTTACTATGATGCCATTAGTACAAAGCGTTCAAGAAATTTATCAAGGGTAAATATTAAAGCAGTTGCTTTTGCAGACAATCAAAATGAAGCAAAAGTGATTATAACAGGTATTCAAAATGCTTTTGGTACATTCTCACAAAAACAGTTAAATTCTTTTGTAGCAAGAGAATGGTGGCAAATAATCCAACCAATTTACCGATATGAGTTTAAAAATCGTATCTTTTCATTAGAAAAGAGTAAGAAAAAAACGATTTTGAGTACTCGTGAGTTATCAATTTTGTTAAGAACTCCTAGTAAAAAGGTTTCATCTAATTTGTTAAATCGAATGAAGATGAAACGAACGCCATTACCTAAAGAGTTTGAGGCTTTAAATGCTTTAGATACTGGAAAACTTTATATCGGTAACCATTCATATCATGGGGTTGCATCGCCTGTACATTTGCCATTAGAGGGTTTAAATCGTCACATGGCTATATGGGGTGGTACATCAATGGGTAAATCGACGTTTTTAGTTAATTTTTGTGAGGATTTAGCAAAAGTTAGGACGGATGAAAATAGAGTTGGTTTTACATTAATTGACCCTCATGGTTCAACGGCAGCAGATGTTGTAGCAAGGATTCCAAAAGAACAAAGGCATTTAGTACGCTATGTAAGGTTTGCAGATGGAAAGTTTCCATTCAATATTTACAAAGTGGATTTTCAAGCAGCACCTGATAAAGTGGCGCAAAATATACAAGATGTTTTAAAAAGAGTTTGGTCAGATTTTTGGGGACCGAATGTAGATGACAATTTTATAAATGGTGGAATTGCTTTACAAAAGGCAGGAAAAGCTTCAATTCCGAATTTACAACGGATTTTAGAAGATTTTAAATTTGGAGCGCAACTTCTTTCGAAATTTGATGAAACGAAAGCACTTGATAGACAATTGATTCTTTATTTTTCTAGCTTGTACTCAATGAAAGATAGGGATTATCAGCAAAAAGTAGGTTCGACATTAAATAAATTAAGGAAAATCACATTATCGGAAACGTTAAATTCTTTATTTTCAGCCCATACAAACGGCATTAAATGGCGTACAGGGATGGACGAAGGGTATTTTACTATATTTGATTTATCAGGGCTTACAAGCTTTGAAAAACAATTGATAGGTTCTTTATGTTTAACATTTTCACAATTGGCAGCCATGAGTAGAGAGGATTCCCATAGAAGCGGTGAATATATGCCACTTCATCCGATAGTTGTTGATGAAGCCCCAACATTTATGGAGCAGTCGGCTGATGCAATCCAATCATTTGCGGATGAAGCAAGGAAATATAATGTTCCTGTTGTGTTAGGGATGCAAGGGCTTGAAGGTCAAGTGCCTGATGATGTAGCAAGTGCGATATTTAGGAACTTTGGTTTTATGATTGCATACAGGGTTGGGAATGAAGTTGATCGCCAAAATATTTATAGAAATTTACAGGTTGATTATTTATCAGCCGATGATTTCAAAGAAATTGAGCCGAATTTTGCTTATATGAGAATGGCGGTAGGTAGAGAGACTACAAGACCATTTCTTGTTCATATGAAAGCACCTACAAAGCCGTATGAGGACGATGTAGCGCCTATTATAGAAAGTTTGTTAACTAGAGTATTAGAAGAAGAAAAAGCCGTTAAAGAAGAAAATGAAGCTTTAGAGAGGGGAGAGAAGGAAGAAGAACCGGATGTGTTTGACAGCAAAGAAAGTGCCGAGCCTGAAAAAGTTGAAAAGCTAAAAGTAAATTTAGATAAAGCAAATGATGAAGTAAAAGAAGCGGCTGAGACTCCAGAACAAGAGGAAGTGAAGGTAAAAGATAATACCGAAATTCCAATAGTAGCAGCAGAGACAGCAAACATCGAAGAAGAGGAAGAGGTTGATGTATTTGGTTAAGCAAATGAAAATTGGTCAAAAAGAACAGCAATTATTTTTAGATATACACGATTTAATTTTTGTTGATATGGCTTATCTTTTAAACAATGTTTATATAAAAGATGACGGCACATCTTATCATGAGGTTTATGTTAGAAATATTTTAAGAGACTTGGAAAAGCAAGAGTATATCAAGATTTATAACATTGTTAATGATGAACATGTTAGGTCTTATAAAAGAGTTTTTACATTGGATCGTAATGGAGTGGAAGAGGTTAAAGCTTTGCTAGGTGATTCTCATTGGGATAATAGGTGGACTGAAAGAACTCCAACATATATCTACCATGCTTTAAGGGGAGCTCATATAAAGGCATCTTTTGAAGCTAAGAAAGAGGAAAATGTTGCAGAATTGCTTGATTATAATTCTTTTGTATCAGAACGTAATTCTTTTTTCCAGTATGGAAAAGGGAAAATGGATGTCATTAGACCTGATGGGACATTGATTTTTTCAACAAGAGAAGCAGATATTTCAAAAGTTGTTTATGTTCCTTACTTTATAGAAGTTGAAAGAAGTCGTCAGATGCGGAGTGTTAGTTGCAATAAATTAAAGCGTTTTGATGTGTATGCAAAAGAAAAGGCATATAAGGAGCATGAAAGGCTTGAACGTGATATATCGGGTAATGTGCGGGTACTATTCATTTCAGAAGCGGAAGGCGAAATGAACAATTTAATCAAGCATACAGAAGGTGTCCCTACAACGAATTTGAACGCTGTTCTTTATACAACTTATGAGCAAGTTATAACTAATCCGTATGGGGCGATATGGCGTGTTAAAGGCAAACCTGATTCATTAGTTTGTTTGACTGATAAAATCAAATGATTTTTGAAAGGGGATGGGTAGTTATGGCTTATGATGTTAAGCCGAAAGCGCATGAGCAGAAGGCTCGCAGGGGGTTAAGAAAATTCTTTCGAGTTTTACGAAGAACAGTTATCGGGGTTTCTGTAATGGCTGTACTTATTTATATAGCTTATAAATTTGTTCCATCAATTCATGAATTTGTAGATAAAGTGATAGGTATTTTCAACAAATTAGTAGGGGAATTTGGTTTAGGAATGACCTTATTGTTTACAGGTGCAGCATTTGCTTTATTCTTCTTATGGCTAGAGCAGCAGGATAGAAGAAGAGATGAGAGGTAATATCAGCTTTTATAAGCTGTTTTTATATAAAAACTAAATAAAGAAGGTGAGCATGTTGACATAAAAATTTGCGAGATTTTTATAACAACCGTTCATCAAGGCAGTAGGGCTGTCTTGAATAAACACGCTTACACCTTCCAAACTCAATTGTAAGAGACTTTGTTAAAAACTCAAGTCTCAATTATCGACATTGTGAGTTTGTGAAGAGGTAAAAGTATTGTGTGTGTTTATTGAAAACACACACTTTTTTTATCCAAAAAAGGGGTGAGAATTGTTGAAACTTATCGATAAATTAAAAAGTTTTAAATCAAAATCTAGTGAATTTGTTGAAGAAAACAAGGTTCACAGGCAGCCGAAGGATAAAAGAAAGTTACCTCAAGCAAAGGGGAATGGGAAAGTTTTAAGGTTTCTCATTTGGACAGTGATTGTATTCATTTCAGTCAGTGGGGTTTTAGCTTTATTGAGAAGTCAAAACGCATTAAACAAGGCTAAAAATTCACAACAAGTTTTAGCTAAAATGCAAGAAAGCGCTGGTGAACATAAGCAAGATGCTTACACTAGCCCGAAAATAGAGGTTTATGCAAATTATTTTATTGATGTATATATGAATGTCCCTAAGGACGGTAAGGAAAAGCGACAAGAAGCGTTATCGAAGCTTTATGCTAAGAATTTCAAGCTTGATGAAGCTAAGAATTTCGAGGGGTATAGAAAGCTTATAGGAAAAACACTTTACGATGTAAGTTATGAAAAAGATTATACAGTTTTACGTTACAAAGTCACCTATGAAAATGTAAAAATCGAAAAGAAACAGGTGCAGCCACCACAAACAGATCCTAATCAACCGCCACCACCACCGGAAACAAAAGAAGAAGAAGTGAAAGCAAAGCATACAGCTTTACTAAATGTTCCGATTTCCTCAAAGAATGGCAAGTATGCAGTCGTGGAAAACCCATATTTCACAGCATCAGACGAACTCCAAGCCGACGATATTAAATCCGTAGAAAATCCATTAGCAACGAAAGAACAACTAAAATTTGATAAAAAAGAGCCTATTGAAAAATGGCTGAATGAGTTTTTCACAAAGTATGCAGACAGTAAACCGCAAGATATGTCTTATATGATGTCAGAGCCAAAGGCGTTAAGTGGCATTAAATCATTTGTGAAAATTGAAGAATTAAACGTTTATCCAACTGAAGAAGAGAAAGTTTTTACAGTGAAAGCTGTTGTGACGTTTAAGGAGAAGGACATTGATTTACAAAATAAAGAAGCTTTCAGCCTTCAATTGAAATTGAAAGATGGCAAGTATTTTGTAGAAAACTTTAAAAACACATTAGGGGGAAAATAATATGTCAACTTTATTATTTTTAAACAATTTCATTTTAGGTTCATTACCAACACTTGGCGGGCTTCGTGGATGGATTACAACGGAAGGTGGAAACGCTGTTGCATTGGTTTGTGTAGGATTCACCATTTTCTATCTAGTCAAGCAATCTTGGGGTAAAATGATTGGTTTTCTATTAGTAGCGGCATTGGTATTCTTTACAGTTGGTAATCCTGAAAAAGCATTGAATTCATTTAAAAAAATCATTGATATGGTTCTTGGTGGTTGATGGTATGAGAGAAAAGGAAGCTTACAATTTCAAAGGAATTATGGAGCATCCAGTGACTTTATACAAATTGGGAAAATACACATTACCATTTGGTGTTACGTTAGTTCGTTTCATGTTGTTCATTCTGATTTTGTTGATATTACTAGCTTTCAGAAGCGTTGTTATAAAGATTGGTTCATTGATACCAGGATTAACAGCAATTTTATTTTTAGGAATCCCTTATTTTTTAAGTGGATTCCTAACGAAACAAAAGTATAACGGGAAAAAGATTTTTAATTTCGCTTATGATTTTTTCGATTATCTTTTCACAATCTATTTACCAAAAAAGACATATTGCAATGATCAAGAGGTTCTTTACTCAAATGAAAAAGAGGTAACTTTTGAAGAAGTGCTAGTTAATTACGGTGAAGAGGAAGGTGATAGCGATGAAAATAAAAACGCCATTCAAGACAGTACACAAAAATCTGATGCTTACAAAGTTGGGTGACCTTTTTGCTTATTATAAAGTAAGTCCACGAGTTATCCCTATAAGTGACAAGGAAAAGTCAGAAAGACATAAGGCTCAAATGGCTATGTTATTTGCAGAGTTAGAAAAGTATAAAGATATTCATCTTGAAATGTACCCTAGAGATATGGATTTAGATAAACGTTTTGAAGTGTTAGAAAAGGATTTTAGTGAAGAAACACAAGGGATTGCTAGTTATTACAACGGTGAGACAAAACGCCTTTTAGAAAATGAATTAGGGGCTGTTACGCAATACGAATTTATTCTAGGTGTACGGATTAAAAACAACTTATTAAATGGTAGTGAAGACTTTAAAGACGTTTTAAAAAATGCGTTTGGTTCGGTAACAGATACTTTAGTGAATTTATTAGGATTTGAAAAGAATATTTCAAGTGAGTTTTTTGAACGCTTTGAAAGCTTGGAACAGGAGTTATTTGAACAAATCCAAATGGCTAATGGTGCAAGACTAACAGAGGATGAACTAATTTATGTTAATCGTTATAACTTTTTACGTGATATTCATCATTCAGTTGAAGAAGAAAAGAAAAAACGAGGCATTACGAATATTACAGATTGCATCATTGACCCAAGAGAAATGGGATATTTGAAGCTTAAAACGACAGAAGGTGAATGCTATACATCGTTTGTTGTTGTAGATGAATTTCCACTTGATATGGAGCACACGCATTTATTTCAAAGGGCACAGCAGTTGCCCTTTCCCGTAGAAATTCATATCAAGGCTAAATATCAGGATACACAAGATACGTTGCGTAAAGTGAATATGGTAAAGCAGCGTTTTAAAGAGACGGATAATGATCGTTGGGACGCAGGGGATGACGAGGACGACCAAATTGCAAATGGTAAGTATATGTTAAATCGTTTAAAAAACCAGTTAACTAACGGAAAAGCAAGTTTTATGAAGTGGGTTGCGACATTTGTTGTACATGGTAAGACAAAGAAAGAATGTAAATATAGAGCTGATGAAGTGAAGCGATATATGAAAAGTGCTGATATTCATTGTGTTCGACCAATTGCAGACCAATTACAGCTTTTCTATAAATTTTTACATGGTCAGCCGTTACAATTCGAGCGTAATTGGGTTCAACAAACTACACATGTTACTTTTGCAGAGAATCTTTTTGCAGTTTCAAATCAATTAGGCAGTAATATCGGGTTTTATCTTGGAAGAGTTGATAAATTCATTATAGCCGGAGTTGATTTGGAGCAATCAATTGCTAGTAGCCGTGACCTTGTTTTATTTCATCCAATGCTTGCTAATAAAGGGATTAAAGGTGCTTTTACTGATAGTCCACATATTGCGATTACTGGACAGACAGGGAAAGGGAAATCGTTCCTTACAAAGTTATTATTTATGTATTTAACGTTTTTAGATGTAAAGGTGTTATATATTGACCCGAAGTCAGAGATGAAAAAATGGTTTGACCAAGCAATAGAAAATCCTGAAATCCGTGAAAATTATCCTTTGTTCGTAGAGCACTTGAAGAAGTTTCATTATGTCACATTGGATGTATCAATTGAAGAAAATTGGGGAGTATTAGACCCGATTTGTTTCTTGGATGGTGCGGAAGCGAAGGATGTTGCACAAGGCATTATTGAACAAATTTATGATATGCACGGAAAAGATGATGTGAAAACAGCTTTGTTAAAATCACTTGGTGATGTTGTTGAAAAACGAGCGACAGGTGAAAAAGTTGGTTTTATGAATGTTATTACACAACTTCAAGCGCATGAGGAAAAAAGCATTAAAAGTGCGGGTGATTTACTGTATGAAATGACCCAAAACAGTGTATTGCAGTTAGTTTTTAGTTACGGGAATACAAAAGCTTTAGATTTAGATGAAAAAGTAAATATTCTACAAATTGAAGGATTGGATTTACCAAATGAAGAGGATGATCCAAGGTATTACACAGATAGTGAACGCAAAAGTTTATGTTTAATGCTTCCACTTGCTAAGTTTTGTGAGAAATTCGGTAGTAAAGACAAGGACGAAGAAACGGCAGAGATATTTGATGAAGCGTGGATGATTACCCGTGCCAGAGGTGGTAAAAAACTTACAAAATCGGCAAGGCGTGTAGGACGTTCTTATAACAATGCTTTAATCTTTGTTACTCAAAGCGTATCAGATGTTCAAAATGAAGATGATAAAGGGAATTTTGGTGTTACGTTCGCATTCGATGAATCGAGTGAAAGAGAAGAGATTTTAAAACATATGCAAATGGAAAATTCAGATGTTAATCATAAGATGCTTGAAAACATGATGAAAGGACAATGTTTGTTCCGTGATTTTTATGGTAGAACGGGAAAAATCGCAATAGATTGCTTGTTTGAAGAATGGGTTTTAGCTTTCAAAACAGTTGAGAAGTCAAATGCAGCACTAGCCGAGGAGGTCTTCTGATATGAAAAAAAATGTAGCATTAGCAATCGCAATATTTGTTAGTGCAGCCACTTTATTTAGTGGCTGTACTAACAAATATGATAAAGAAATTGATAAAGTAATTAGCTTGGAAACGGCTGAAATTAAAGATGCTAAGAAAGATATTAAAAAGGTTGAGCGGAAAAAAACTTGTTCAAAGGTATTTCGTGACGGTGACTTGATTCAAATAGAGTATCAGATTAGAAAAGGCGACAGTATCAAATCTTACTATAAAAAAGTTAAAGGTAGTTATGAATGGGTGACGTATAGTGTTGCGGGTTTTAAAGACAATGAAGAACCGGTGTATATAGAGAATTGCGACTAAATAAAGAGAAGGTGAGCAAATGAAATATAGAAAGTATTTAATAACTTTTGTATTGATGTTTGTATGTATTTTCATTCCAACTCACATTTTAGCAGATGATAAAAATATTAAAGTAGAACCACAGAATGTTGAATCAGGAGGGGTAAAGCTTCAAAGTAAAATATATGATTATGAACAATATGAAGCTGTCACTTACATTGAAGGTTCATGGAATCCATTTTCTAGTGAAACGTTAGATAGAGGGTTGAATGCAATAGCGAATCTTTTTTTCAGCTTAACTAAAATGACAGCAAGTTTAATTGATACAGCAATTGAAGAACTATACGGATTGAATGCTATTGATCGGGTAGCTGATAAGGTAGCGAACGTTTCAAATTTACTTTATGACAATTTGTATCAATCACTTGGAATTTTGCTCTTTGTTATAGCGGTTTTACAAATTTTCTTTTATTATTCTTTTGAAAAAAATAGCATGAAAGCAGGTAGAACAACATTTGCTTTATTTGCGGTAATAGCTGTTTCAATGATTTGGTTTTCAAACGCAGGTCACTATTTGAAAACAATGAACAGTTTAAGTAATGAATTACAAGGGCAAGTCATGAGAGCGGGAATCCCGTTTTCAGGTGAACAAGTTAAAAAAGGTGAAGAATTAAAGGGTTCGCTTGCGATTATGAGAAACACATATTTTGATTTAGTTGTATATAAAAGCTATTTATTGATGAATTATGGTACGCCTGACGAAAAGAAGATTGTTGATGATAATGAGAAAAAGGATAGAATCACAAAATTATTAGAGTACAAGACAAATAAAGAAGGCTATAAAGAAAGGGAAAAAATAGCTAAAAAAGAAGCAACTGAAATGGATAATGTATTTATGTCCGCTAGTACGGTTTCGGGGAAAATTGGTGTTGCATTCTTTTCGCTTCTCTTTGCGATTGTTTTAGGGATACCGTTTTTAGTTATTGCTTTTCTAAATATCGCATTACAAATACTTCTTTTAGCATTTGCGATTGTTTTAGGAGTTTCATTGTTACTTTCAATATTGCCAGCTTTTTCACAGAGCGGTTGGAAAAACTTTGAGAAATTAATAGGAATTGCTCTTATGAAAGCATTTATTGGTTTAGCAATTCTGTTTATGTTCGTTATAGTCGAACTTATGAAAAGCTTTTTTCCTCCAGTATCACAAGGAATGTACATGTTGAACATAGTTGCTACAGCAGTTGTTTTATTCGTTGTATATAAATATCGTGACAAAATTATTGAAGTGGCAACAGGCGGGAGAGTTTCATTGGAAGGTGCAAACCCAATGAGTCAGTTATATAACCAAGGAGTTAAACAGCCCGCTAGTAAAGCGACAGAGCTTGCAAAAATGGCTGTTGGAGGGGCAGCGGGATATACAGCAGGAAAAGTTCAAGAACGAATTTCAAATAGAAAAGGTCAAAATGATTCCCAAAATGACCCACAAATTGCACAGAATAACAAAGGTGTGGGAGTTGGTGGTGTTCAAGAGCAGAGAGCCAATGCAAGGAAAACGGGGAAATTGGCTCAATTTCGTAAGAAGGCACTTAATTTACCGGCTGACTTGAAAGATAAAGCCAAGACAGCAAAAGAAGCTGTAAAAGAGGATTTACCTTTAAACGCAAAGCATGCAGCTCTTAAAGCGAAAGATAATATTGTAAATATGCCAGAGAGAGCGAAACAAGCGATGAAAGGTGACCTTCAACAAGGTGAACAAGAACGTCAAATGAGTCAACAAGCAAGAGAACAAAAGAGAGCGCAAAAACGTGAAAATATAGAGAGAATGGAGCAATCACATGCTAAATCAGGAGGTGTTCAACAACAACCTACTGAACCAAAAAAAGAAACTCGATATCAGCAACAAGATCGTAAGCCACAGATAAAAACACCATCAGAAAAACCACAATTAAAAAAAGAACAACCTCAACATGAACAACAACAGCCACAGCCAAGAACTCAGCCCAAAAGAGAATCTTATGTAAGACAGCAAACGACTCAGCAAAAACCAATTGAAACACAGGAACAGCCGAGAAGAGAACCATCTAAAAGAGAGCCAGTAAAACAGGATGAAATCGTAAAGGAAAAACGCCAAAGGCAAGAACCGCCAATGAAAAATAACAATCAAAAACAAGAGGTTAATAGAAAAGTAGTTGGTCAAAGTAATACAGAACAGCAGCCAATTAGTAGTCCAAAGCAGAAACCACAAGGTTTAAACAGAACTTCTGATAGGAATAAGGGGTAATGCTCTATGAAAAAATTATTAATTGGTGCGTTGCTTGTTCCGATTATGCTTTTGATGGTAGTTGGTATTTTCCTCTTAAATTTATTGCAGGAGGACAAAAAAGCCCCACAAATTCCAATGGGTACTGGTGGAATAGGAACGGCTACTGTATCGGCTGATGTTTTGAAATGGGAACCGTTAGTAAGGAAACATGCACAGACTTTTGGCATGGAACAGTATATTTTTCTTGCATTGGCTCTAATTGAACAGGAGAGCGGCGGGCGTTTGGTCGATGTTATGCAAAGTGCCGAGGGAGCATTTAATACAAAGTATCCAAAAGTAATGAATGGTATCACTGACTCTGATTATTCGGTTTGGTGTGGGATTCAAGAACTTAAGCATTCTCTTGAACTAGCAGGAGTTACGGGACCAACAGACATTGAAAGAATCAAACTAGCACTTCAAAGCTATAATTTCGGTCCAGGTTTTTTCTACTATGTACAAAAAAATGGAGGGGCTTATACTCTCGAATTAGCAAAACAATTCGCTTTGGATCATAATGGTGGGCGCACTCAATGTGGCTTTAGAAGTCCCTTTTGTTACGGCGATATTAGCTATGTTGAAAAAGTTTTAAAGAACTATGTTGCTGTTAATAATGGCGGTGGAGGTACTGGTGCGACAGATGGCACAGGGGACGGCATAGCAAATGCTAAATTTAACGAGATTATGGCGCTTGTTTCACCCTTTGACGGTTATCCTTACGTATTCGGAGGAAGGGCTCCGCCGTATTTCGATTGTTCGGGATTGATAGAATGGAGTTTTAACAAATTAGGTATTAAGTTATCAGGGACAGCAGAGGATATGTACAATCAAACTGTACCTGTTGATAATCCAGCGCCGGGGGATTTAGTATTTTTTAGTAACACATACAGAAAAGGAATTTCTCATATTGGAATTTATATTGGTGATAACAAAATGTTTAATGCGGGTGGTACTCATTTACACTATGCGGATTTAGATAAACCTTATTGGAAAGAACATTTTTCAGGAATTCGACGTGTTAAATAAAGGAGGAATACTTATGAATAAATGGATTGCAGCTATTTTAGTAGTGCTAGTCTTGGGAGTTGGCGTATATGCTAACTCTCAAACTTCTAAAGCAGATGATTATCAATGGAAATATGAAGATACTAAGAAAAAATTAAAAGAAGCGCAAGCAGAAAAGAAAAAAATAGAGCAAGAATTGAAAGGGAAAGACCGAAACACAGAAGGGCAAGTGAAAAAAGATACTGAAGAGTTTTTAAAAGCGTTTTTTGCTTATGACACATCAAAAGGAGAAAGGGCATGGACTAAAATCAAGCCTTTTGCTACTGATAAAGCTTTGAAAATGCTAGTTCCCGCAGGAACAGATATTAATCAACCAGTGGAAAAAACTGAACCTGATAAAACAATAGTTTCTGATATTGATAAGCTGTTGTTGTACTACACGGAAGTAGATGCCACACATGCAAATGTATTTGCTCGTGTATGGCAAAAGATAACTGTTAACGGAGTTTCTAGTGTGACACAAATGCCTTTAGATATTTCATTGGTTTATGACCAAGAAAAAAGCAAATGGATCGTGGATGAAACAAAAATACAGCAGCCTTTAAAAGAAGATGGATATATTAATTAATGTTTGTAATCAAATAACGAAAGGGGATAGTTGTTAGATGGGAACGTTGGAAAGAAGCGGAGAGACAAACCAGTCTCTCTTTTTTTTATATCTTTTTTATAGCTTTAAAATTCATATATCCTTTTTATATTTTATATATATTTGCCCGATGTCGGTCTGAAACTTGCGTTTTGGCTAGAGTGCTGGCTCGTCGTGTGGGGGCGAGACCCCACGTATTAAAACGTATCAAAACTTATAGAATAAGAGGTATTTTTGAACGGAAAACAAGCGGTTCGGCTCGTTATAATTGCTAATCCAAGTCGATAACCATTGCTTTGCGTTTTGTCTGTCGGCTTGGCGAAAAAAGCATATCGAGCCGAAAATGATTTGACAAGAATGTAGCGGAGCGAAGAAGGTGGAGATTTTTGAGCGTTTTTCTCAAAAATACTACCTGTTTCTTGCCAAATCATTAGCTTTTTGGGATAGGCGCTGTTTGGAATTGTAATTCAAAAGAAGGGTGTGAAGATGGTAAGAGTTCCAGTTCATATAAGCGCATTTCAAGCCTACTGATGCATTTCATTTTATCTTCTTTCCATGCGCTGTATTTGATACGAATAACGGCTTTATAGCCTATTTGTTTTAAATAGTGGTCACGCTTGGTATCACGTTTTTTGTCATGGAAAATGTCTCCGTCAGCTTCAATTGCAACTTTTTTTCCATTTTCGATTAAAACGAAATCTAATTTATAGCGTTTTTCTTTAACCTGGCAAAGTGGATAGTATCCCATTTGAACTAAAGTATTGAACATATCTAATTCAAAACGATTGCTACATTTTTTTCGATTGTGTTCAATTCCTATTGATCGTGAATCATGAGAAGGCTTATTTATCTTTTCGAATTTTAAATTTTTCATAGCAAAAAATAAACCGTATGCAGCAAGAAGAGTAATAGCAATGACAAACATTAAATTTCATCCTTTCAAAAACGGACAATGTACCGTCTACTTAAGTATTACATAGGCTGTTATCACAGAAATACTTTATCAGTTACTTGATTATTTACTTTGTTAGTATTACTTAAGTTCTTTGTGATTACGTCTTGCAAAATAAGGAAATAAGGGGTTTGTTAATGACGACGGAGTGACGAGGGGAGCGGAGGAATGTCATTTGCTCCAAAATTTCAGACTTGATACATGGAAAAATATATTTTGTGTAGATGGGGAGGTTTTTTGTATGTTTTGTGGGATTAGGGGTAAATGGATTCAATATCAAGAGCGTAAACAAATGAAATTTTTAGAAGAGGAAACAAAAAAGTTGTTGGAAAAGGCTTTTCATACGGCACAAATATTTCTAGAGTTTAAGAGCGATTATACAAAAAACTATGTTTATCCAACGATTTCAAGGGTTTGTATATCGGATACGCATGTTGAAATTGTTGGTCATATTCCAAAAGGGATGAATCCAAGTGTTTTTCAGCAGAAAGAGTATATTTTTCAACAATATTTTGGTGAGAATATAGTGATTCATACAGGTGTATCGTATTTTAAAATTCAAGTTTTTCCTGAAAGAATGGATTTTGTGCCATATTCTTATGAGGATTTTCCGATTGAAAACATGAAAATGCCAATTGTGGCAGGGAAAGATAGATTTAATCAATGGGTTGCTTTTTCGATGATTAAAAATCCAAATGTACTGATTGCGGGAATACCAGGTTCGGGGAAATCGGTTATGTGTAGGCAGCTTTTAACAACATTGATGTTACATCATACGGCAAAAGAACTTGAAATATATTTATTAGACTTAAAAGGGAGTGAATTCCACATATTTGAGCATTGTGAACATGTAAAAAGTATGAGTGTCACGGTTCAAGAATTTAGCCCAACTATGCGGAAGTTACGCAAAGAGTTGGATAGAAGGGGAAGAGTTTTGAGAGAACATGGTGTTGCTCATATAGATAAATTACCAAAAGGGAAGCGGATGAATTATATTCTTTTAATGATTGAT
>NZ_JBBOYO010000003.1:0-111540 GCF_038008145.1 Bacillus sp. FSL R9-9530 | reverse complement strand
GGTGAACCTCCTTTCCACTGATTTTTTACAACAAAAAAAGGTGAGCAGTTATATCACTGCTCACCTAAATAAATAGACTTCCCGAATTGTATAAAAAGGTAGAAAAATCCATAATTAAATACGCTTATAGATGCACTTAAATAAGGGTTTCTATCTTTACAAATCTACTCTAATTAACTATACTAATAAGAGATATTTATATCTCAATAGCATAGTTAACTAGAACGGTTTGGGAAGTTTACTCACTGATACAGCAGTGACGTAAATCGAATACAAGATGTGTCCAGCAAATTGTATTCACCAAGAAGTAGAGATGTGTCCAAGCAAATCTACTTCCTCTGTCTGGTTGAGACGTCCAAATCTCAATTAGACAGCCGTTCTTTTTTTATTTGTTTTTTATGTTTTATGTGTCTTATATATTCTACAAATTCTTACGAATTTTTTATGTATATTATCAAATTGTGTTGAGAAACTTGTTGTCTATAACGTTACAACAAGTTTTTTTATTTGTAAATATCAAAAAAAGATACATATTAAGCATGTACCCCTAAAAAGAGAAAAGATACATGTATCTTTGTATCCTTGTATCCTTGTATCTTTGTATCTTTGTATCTTTGTATCCTTGTATCTTTGTATCCTTGTATTCTTGTATTCTTGAATAACTTATAAAACGTTGATTTAACAGCATTTATTATAAAACCATCTTTTGGTTTCCTATAAAAAAATAGTAAAATGTAAAAAAGGATACATTTATCCTTTTCATGTTCCCGCTCATATGTTATGATTGTTTTAGGATACAAAGATACATGTATCTTTTATTACAATTGTGTTACATTTAAAAAGGAGTGAATCTCTATGAAAAAAGGACACGTAATAATCAACGCCCAACAAAAAGGGGGCGTAGGAAAAACTACTGACTCTTGTATGGAATCTCTTGTAGCTTCTCTAGTATTTAATAAGAAAGTTTTATTTATTGATACAGACCTTCAAGGAAACGGAACTACATTCTTAGCAAAATCCTTCAAAATAGAAGAAATGCAAAAAACATTAATGAAATGTTTAGAAGATGGTAATCTATCAGATGGCATTATAAAGCTTCATGAAAACCTCGATATGATCCCATGCGGTTACGATATGAGAAAGTACACAGATTTTTTAATTGAAAATTTTAAGACTACTGAAGATCGAACTTTTTATTTTGCAAAGTTGCTAGATAAAATTAAATACGACTATGACTACATATTCATTGATATTCCACCTTCCACTGACCTTAAAGTGGATAATGCTATGGTAGCAAGTGACTTTGTTATAGTAGTACAAGAGACTCAACAATTTTCTTATGAGGGCAGTCAAAGGTTGATCTTTGATTATCTACAAACTTTAGTCGATGACTTTGGACATCTTGTTAAGATGAACGTAGTTGGAATTTTGCCTGTATTATTGCAAAAGAAGCGTTCATTACATAATGAGATCGTCAAAAATACTATTGAAACTTTTGGTGAGGAAAATGTCTTTAGCACAATAATAAATAATCATGCTCGCCTAGAATGGTATCCACGTATTGGGTTTCAATTCGAGGATCATCATGATAAGAGAATGTTAGCTCTATTCTGTGATGTATTCTGCGAGCTTGAAGAAAGAATTCATCTCTTTGAAACTAAAGGGGATATTGTAGACTATAAATATACTCCTAAATATTTCGTAGATAACAAACTTACTAAGTTAGGGAAAGGAATTGATATAGGTGAGTTTAATAAAGAGACAACAACCCAAAACTCCTAAGATTACTGAAGCTGCTGATGTCACAAGAGAAGTAAAAGATATTACACCCGCTTCTCAAACAATAGCGGAGGCAACAAACCAACATAAAAAACAAGTCGGTTCGCAAAATCGTAAAAATATAAAGGTTTCTCCTGATACATTTAGTTTGATTGAAAATATTTGTACTTTAAGAAGCTTAAAAAAATATGAAGTAATAGATGAACTACTTGAGAACTTCATAAAAAACGAATTAACCGAAAGAGAACAGAAGCTACTTCAAACTCTCAGTTCTAAAGAGGATATATAAAGATACGCATTATGCCGTATCTTTTTATTTTAAGATACAAAGATACATGTATCTTTGTATCTTTGTATCTTTGTATCTTTGTATCTTTGTATCTTTGTATCTTTGTATCTTTGTATCTTTGTATCTTTGTATCTTTGTATCTTTGTATCTTTGTATCTTTGTATCCTAAAATTAATTTACAAAAGGTGATGTGCCATGAGAACCCTTATTATTATTGCCTTAGTTGTCATAGGGTTAGTATTTTTTAACGTAATATCCTTACATACAATTGGAACATTAGCCCTCATAATCGGATTCATAATCGCAATTGCACTTGGTACTTATTTCTTATATCGGTTTGCTCTTGGATTTCTTGCACTATTTACAACTTTCATTGGCATTATTTTAGTGATTTGCTTAATTACATACGCTGCAACTAATTTAATTTAAAAGGAGAAGTGAATTATGAATGCCCTAAAAGAAAATAAAAGCCAAGTTTCTTTCTTTGAATTATTTTTCAAAAATCACCCGATCAAGAATGATGTGTTTGTTATAGAAGCAAATGAAAAATACTTCTTTTTCGAATACGAAACTGTCATAAGTATGATTGAAGATTTCTCTCCAAAACAACAAGAATATATAATGAGACAGCTGCGATTTTTCGATTACTTAAATCAGGATTTAACCGTTTGTTTGATACAAATTGCAGTTGATTATGTTAGAAGACTTATAGGAGAACATAAAAAAATAGAGTGCAGAATCCTACCTCTACACTCCATTTATAATCACAATTAAAGAATACGAAGATTCTTCAACGCAATATACCCAACTAAAATTATACTATATCTCAGCAGTACTTGTAACTAAAATGGAGTCCTTAATCGGACTCCATTTTTTACCTTTTACACCTCTATATTTCAAGATACAAAGATACATGTATCTTTGTATCTTTTATAAAAGAATCTATTATAAGGGTGTACTACCAGTAGTTTTACTCTCTTCTTCTACTAAAGTTCTTAATTCTTTAGCTAGTTCATATAGCTTCGTTCCATATTTATATAGCGGATCACTTTTTATAATATTATAATAGCTTGCTAAAAATGATATATTGTCCGAAAGTTTCATAATACTCCAATATAAGTTACCTTTCATTAAAATATTAAAATGCGAAGGCATTTGCTGACCAAATGTTTCAAAATCCATGTTTTCAATTAACCTTTGCGGATGAACCCAATTTGAAGGCTCATCATAACATTGATAATAACCTATCTCTTGAAGTTCAACACACAAACCTGTTAAAGTTTTCCCACTTGCTATCTCATACCACTGTTTATATTCTGGTCTTCTTACTTCTACGTCTTCTGATTTAATTTCTTTTAATGCAGCATCCTTGAGTTTAGAAAGTGTTTCGATTTCTTCAGGAGTAGCAATTTTTTTTATTTCTTCATTATCATTTTCGAAAAATTTATTCAACTTATTAGTAGTTTCGAAGTTGTATTTTTTATGAAAAAACTTAATATACTTCTTTTTATCTTCGTCCTCAGCACTTGTAAAAGCATCGAATGCTATTTGTAATTCAAACAATGTCCTTTGCAAAGGCAAGACTCCATCAGTAATATCATTCTCCAATAGATGAAAAATAGTATTTATTCTCAAATTGATATTTCCAACAAGGTAAAACATTAATATATCTACTTCGTCAATTTCTTTATGCCGTAAACAAGTTGTTTTCAGTGCTTTTAATCTTCTCTGAGTTGCTTCAAAAATTTCCGTATAGGTCGGTAATTTATTGTTCATATCTATAATATCTCCTATTCTTAAATAAGCTGACATTCCCTTTTCAAAATCACTCTATCAATTTAGGATACATGTATCTTTGTATCTTTGTATCTTTGTATCTTTGTATCTTTGTATCTTTGTATCTTTGTATCTTTGTATCTTTGTATCTTTGTATCTTTGTATCTTTGTATCTTTTTTATTATTTCTTAACTTCAGCCCACTTATAGTTGAATTCTCCACCGAAATCATTTGTCACAATACCTTTGACTGAAGCACGTTGCAAGTACGATCTACCTAGTTGGTAAAAAGGCGCTACCGCTCCATCTTCTAATAAGGTTTTTTCAGCCTGCTTCATCGCTTCCCAACGAGCTTTCTCATCATCAGCTAAGTTCGTTTTTACTTGATGAATTAGTTCATCATATTGTTTGTTTGAATACTTATCAAAGTTATATGTACTATCTGTCGTGAATAAATCTAAAAATGTAATAGGATCAGGAATATCAGGAGACCATACATCAACACCTAAATCATAATCACTGTTTAGAAGTAATTGGATTTGTTGTTTGCGTGGCTGCAGCTTAACATTGACCGTTAACCCTTCTAAATTCTTTTCTAGCTCACCTTTTAAGTACTCCGCATTTTTCTTAGCAAATACATTATCACTTGTTAGTAATTCTAGTGTTACTTGTTCTTTCCCAAGTTCTTGTTTTGCTTTCTTCCAGTCTCCCTTCGCTGCATCCACATCATCTTTTACTAATTCACCATTTTCTTTTCGGAAGTCTTTTCCGTCTGAACCTTTAGCAAAATCAGCTGGTATAAAACCATACGCAGGAAGAGAACCATTGTTTAACACTGTATCAACAAAGACTTTTTTATTCATTGCCTGACTAATCGCCAAACGAGCATTTTTATTTTTTAATACTTCATTCTTTTGATTCATACGCAGGAATTGCACCGTTACTTCAGAACGTTCCTTGAAGTCGGGATTCTTTCTATATTTATCTACAAACTCACCTGTTAGTCCTACACGTTCAATTTGACCTGATTCATATAGATTTATTTCTGTTGATTTATCTTTTACAATATCAAAGTTGATTTTGTCTAATTTAACTGTTTTAGCATCCCAATAATTCGGATTCTTTTTCAACTGAAAACCTTGTTCATGCTTCCAATTATCTAATGTGAATGCTCCGTTATAAACTAATTGATCTGCTTCTAAACCATACTGCTTCCCTTTTGATTCAAAATACTTCTCGTTTATTGGTAAGAACGTTGCAAACGTTGTCAAATCTATAAAGTAAGGAACAGGCTGTTCTAATTGTATTTCTAATGTTTTATCATCTATTGCTTTTACCCCTAGCTGATCTACAGGTAACTCTTTACTATTAATTTTCTCTGCATTCTTAATATCAAAGAATAAAAACGCATATTCTGCCGCTGTATCAGGGTTCACAGCTCTTTTCCAAGAAAATACGAAGTCTTCAGCTTTTACAGGTGTTCCATTTGACCATTTTGAATCCCTCAGATGGAATGTGTATGTTTTTTTATCTTCACTCACATCATACGATTTCGCTACTGCTGGTATCGGCTTATTTCCTTCCCCCAACGTATACAAACCCTCAAACACGTTTTTCATCACGTTCATAGATTCACCGTCAGTTGCCTTTGTAACATCCATCGTTGGGATTTCCGCTATATACGGTAAATGAATAGATTGGTTTGTTTTATTCTTGTCAGTTGCCTTTGCTGTATTTTCTTTCTTGTCACTGCTACAAGCTGTTAGTAAAAAGCTAGCTCCTAAAACAGCAGCCACAATAGGCGTTACTTTTTTTAACATGTTTCTTTTCTTCCTCTCTACGTACGGTCATAGCTTTAGATTATCTCGTTGTATATCGCCTAGAAGAAGAGGAATTCTTTACCCCCTAAGTAATAAACCTCACAAATCTGTCGCCAGTTAAAACGTAGCACCCAAAGATAGGCATGTCAATTGTACAAATTATAAATTTTAATATACAAATCACAAATTATAGAGATATTTACTATACATTCTTTTGTTTTGATATTTTTAAGTCCTCTTCTAAAAAACAGCTCTTTATTTTTGTTTTTAGCGATATTTACGACTACTATTAATGCAATACACCAAAAAGAGCAAAAATCACAAAATCGACTTAATAGATCCCTTAAATAAAATTCTCATAAAATCATTTTAAATCATTGTTTTCATCCTCTTTTTTAGTCTTGAATTACATTTACCTACCTTTACGGTATGTGAAATTATATATCAAATAAAATTACACCTATTAAAAGAGGAAAATCTCCCCTCCTTTACTTGTAACGTTGCTATCGGAGTTGGCATATGTGTAGCAATGGAACAAAATCACGCAACAAACGCTTTATCAAGACCTAATATAAAAAAACGTAAAAATAGGCTATTTAACTAATCTAATAAAAAATTGCTCTTTGGTTATTCCAAACGGAGCTTAAACATTTAACAAAATCCAACTATTATTTTATATGGGTTTTCAGTGCCTCATTCACTGCCCAACTTTGATGTTTGTGAAATAGTCTTTCTATCTCTTAAACTGGTTCAATCCATTTTAGAAAGTGATTTTTTTCTGTTGGTTCACTTAATTGCTTCCCAAAATCACAAAAATAGAAATAGCCCTCACTCAGATAGTATTTATATTCATTTGTAGAATAAAAATATCTTTGTGCACAGCCTATAAAATGTCCGATTTCAACTTCCATTCCCATTTCTTCAATAGCTTCAACCCTCGTGGGTTTCATTATTTTCTATACCTCCGCTTGGAAGAAAATACTTACCATCATTTGTCTGAATAAGAGTGATTTTTTCCCTTTCTGAATTAAATATCAAACCACAAACGGCAAGTCTTTAAATATATTCTTTATCTTTTTCTTTTTTCTCAAAAACAATCATTTGTGTATGTTCTCCTCTCTACCCACTTTTTCTTTCAGTCAGGAGTAGCGTCCCGAAAATGCGGATTTACAACGTTAAGATATTTGAGAAAAGTTATATGAGACGTTACGAAACCTTTATTCTCAATAATTTATTTTTATCTCAATAGGGTTACTCTATTGGAACGAACTAAGAACGTTGATATACAAGACTTCTTATCCTTAGCGTTATAAAAGCACAAAATCCTGACGCTATCTCATAAATATAACAAATCCGTCTGTTATACGAACAGACGGATTTGTTAACTATCCTTATGCTTTAAATCAATAAATACACTTGGAATTTATAAATTAATCAAAAACATTCATTACATTTTATTTCCATTGCGCTTAACAATAAACGTTCCAGTTGTATCATTAGCCATAGTTGCTCCTAATTGTTCACATAACTGCTCGATTCTTCCCATCAACTCATTTAAAGATAAATCTGTATTTAAAATCCCGCTTTTCTGCAAATTTAAAATAAGATCATTTCTTTTTTCATTTACCATATAGTTCACCTCCTTTTTATACTATGAAACGCATCTGTTCATTCAAACCTAATGGCATTTGACTCATTTCGACCAATGACCAAAGTACTTCAACAGTAAGACGTAATTTAATATGTTCTTCTTCTTCTGACTTACTACATAATCCCCATTCTCTTGCAAAAACACCAAAAGTTCCATCTGGTTCTTGTTGATCCAATAAATATGAATGAGAATCAGCCAATAATGAACTATCTAATTGAAGAATTGCAGCTATCCTTACCAACGCAGCAACAACAGGAACATCACCATGACGTGCATATGAAAGCGAAATCCCCCCAATAATCTGTGCCCACTCTTGCTTGCTAAACAGTTTAGACTCATATTTATACAAACTCATATTCATAGCTAACAATAAAATGTCATTCCGTTTCATTTGAAGCAATGAAAGCGGAAAATCTTCTGGATAATCATATAAAATTTCCGTACTCCTCAATGAATTCAACTTATCATTCTTCTCCATAAAAATTATTTCACAAAACATAAGTCCAATATCACGTAGATTCATCAATTCCGAGTCTGAACATTTAATATTTTGAAGCCATTGTTCAGCTTGTTTAGCTGCTTTTATTAATCGTGACATTTTCAGTTCCTCCTACAGATTGCATACGATTTAAAGCTGTTGCACAATAAAAAAGACCGACAAGAGTTGTATGATAGCAATTTTGAAACTCTTCTTCCCCATCCTTTTCATATTTAATATGTTGCAAAGTTTTCATACTAGGAAGTCCACCATTTTTTTGCCATACTTCATGGAAAGCATTTTTAGCACCTTCAAAAAGAAGACTATTTGTATGCCCTATAGTATTTAAATTAATTAGCAATTCTCCCACCAAATCCCAATGTCCAATTCTCCAAAAATGAAGTAAAAGCGACTCAACCAAATTAACTGATCTATCCAAATGAATTTTAGATATAGGAGCAGCACGATCTCCCATATCAGTCAGATAAAATATCGTATGTGTTATTGAATAAGCTGAATCTATATCTATACAAAATGAGCTGCGACAGCGCGCTAACACTGTTTCCATATATAATTTTTCCCAATCTGGTTCTTTATCAATCCAACCGGATTTCCAATATGTATAAACTAAATCAAACGCCCGATAAGGAACGACTTCAATAGAGTCAAAATATCCCCAACGTTCGATTATACGTAAAGTATCTTCATAATAATCATGACGATACCCACTAGACCGTAAATTAAGATAAGGAAATAAAAAAGGAAAAGAAGTTACTGGACGTTTCCGAGCCATTTGAGCAAATACTGGATTTTCTATATGAAAACGAAGAAATTTCTCCCACTTTGGCAATATATTTTTAAATAATGGATGTTTCCAGCGCTTTAAATAGGAATAAAGAAAACATAACTCAGAAAATGATTTAACATCCCACTCATCAAGATCACCACTTCTTACGGGAGAAAATCTATGCAAATTTTGATCAATCCAGTCCAAGCTACTAACCATTAAATTCGTAATAATTGCGTATTGCGGATTATCTAAGTACCCTTTCTCCATAAAATTCATCTATAAATCTCCTTTCAATAAAAAAAGGAGCAAGCTCCCTTTTTCCTCCATCATATTGCCTTATCTTTCGGGACGACTTATAATATCCTCTATTCGCGGCATACCTCTAAGAACAAAATCTCTAGTAACTAATTCCCATGCATCAACACCACCAGGATTAATAGCATGAATAGAAGAAGCTGCAATTACTTCTTCTAATGTTGCATTTGGATTTAAAATTCCACTCTCTCTAATTCGTGACAATATTTCATTATTATCAGGCATTAAATTGTCCTCCTTTTATTTATTGATAATGAAACTATTTTTAAGTTTTACATAATAATTAATTTAATACGTAAATTATTTTTAAAAATAATTTAGAATAATACAAAACAAAAAAGCTCACTTTTTTAAATAAACAAATGAACTTTTTTCTAATTTTCAAATCTTATTTTTTTAGTAAATAAACGTTTCCAAAATGATTTTCTCTGTTCTGACGTTGCTATTAGCGGATATTAGGAGCGTACTCTTTCCCAAAACTTCCACCAAAACTTTTTCTCTTTCGCCGCTGCCACTTCTTCCATTATTCGTTTCGCTTCTTGAATCTCCCTAATCATTCTCATAAGGTTTTCATCTCTATGATCTAATCTTTTTTCTATTCTTCCCTCACGTTCCTTACGCTCTCTCATATCTTCCTCGATTAATGTATTCCGTTGATCTATACGATTACTTAATCTCTTTTCCATTTCTAATAGATTTGCTTGCTGCACCCTATTAAGTTCCGCTACCATAGCGCTATATTGTTCGTGGAGCTGATATTGCACATGATACGGCATCGGATTTGCTTCTTCAGCTTCTTCTTTCTTATTAGCGATGCCATACTCCTTTACAATCAATTTAGCAGCCTTTTCTAAAGTCATCCCATTTTCTTTACTCTACTCTACTAGGTGCTGAAGAAGCACCACATCAAACTCTGTATATTCTCTTCTTCCCCGACTATTCTTTCGTACCTCATACCCTTCTCGTTCAAGAACATCCGAGTATTTTCTAAGGGTGCTGCCACTAACTCCTAGCCGACGATATACCTCATTTGCGGTGTACACTATTTCCATCCCTGCCATAGCGCTACCCCACCTCCTATAAGGAAAATTCAATACAAATTGCATAAAACCTTTAAGAATAAATCGACGAGACTCGTACTGTCTTTGCTGATTTTTGTCGGAATAGAGGGGGATAAATCACAGGAAAAACTTCCGTGAAATTATTTATTTCAAAAATATTATATATTTTTGAAAATCACACTTAGAATCTAGAAGAAGAATGATTATAATACGTTCTGTAAGAAATTCAGCTATTTTAAGGGAGGATATTATGACTATGAAAAAGACACAGGGAAGAAAGAAAAAATTAGATGTAGAGATTCGTTTTTGGGGATTCAAGCTTTTCGTTAAATACTCCGCTTAACAAAATATTTATATTCAAAATTTATTTGTAAAACTTCTTCATAAAAGAACGTGAGTTCGTGTATAATAAGAACAAACGTTCTTTTACTTTAGGAGGAATCACGATGTATGACTATTCAATCCTACCGAATAGAATCATCTTATGTGTTGATTTACGTAGCTTTTATGCTTCAGTGAGTTGCATCAAAATGGGACTCGATCCCATGCATACAAAGTTGGCTGTAGTCGGCGATGTAAATAGAAATGGTTCAATCGTTCTTGCTGCAACACCCCCATTAAAAGCGTTAGGCGTAAAGAAGATGGCAAGGCTCTACGAGATTCCTCGAAGAAAAGATATTCTTGTTGTGAATCCGATTATGAATACTTACATAAAATGCTCTAATTACATAACAAAGTTAGCTTTACAATACGTTCCTTATGAGGATTTTCACCAATATAGCATAGATGAATTTCTGTTGGACGTTACTGATAGCATTCATTTATTCGCTAACGATCCATATGAATTCGCATTGATATTCAAACGTGAAATATATAACCATACACGAATTGAAAGTACCATCGGAATTGCTTGTAACCCATTAATGAGTAAGGTCGCTTTAGATATTGAAGCAAAGAAGAACAAAGACGGGATTGCTTATTGGAAGTATGAAGATGTCCCTACGAAATTATGGAGCATACGACCACTAAATAAGTTTTGGGGCATTTCGCACAAAACAGAAGAAAAGTTGAATCGAAAAGGAATACATTCTATCGGGGATTTAGCAAATTACCCTCTTAAATATTTAAAACAGAGTTTTGGCAAGATCGGAGAGGAATTGCACTTACATAGCAACGGCATTGACTTCAGCCGTATTTCGGAGAAATACGTTCCTGCTACAACTTCAATCGGAAAAAGCCAAATTCTAATGCGTGACTATACAATAGAAGAATTCCCGATTGTTCTACTGGAACATATTGAAGAAGTCTGTTATCGCCTTAGAAGACAAAACAAACTTGCTCAAACCGTTCAATTTTCTGTTGGCTATAGCAAAAGTTATAACGGCGGGATTAGAAAAACACATACTTTAAGCCGTCCGACTAACCTAACAATGGATATTTATAAGATTTGTACATACTTTTTGCATCAACAATATACTGGAGAACCCATCCGCAGCATAAACATTTCTCTAACGAATCTAATTCGGGAAGGGGAGGAACAAATTTCTCTTTTCGATAATGTCACACAACGAGAAAAAGAAGTAAAACTAACAAAAGCAATGGATGAAATACGCACAAGGTTTGGGAAGAACAGCATTTTGCGGGGGATTTCCTACACGCATAGCGCCACAGCTAGATACCGAAACACACTGATAGGGGGGCATAAATCATGAACAACGCTAATATGCCAAAAGGAAGAGGAATGGTGAAATTCACACCGTTCGCAGCGTTAACACCTCAATTTGACGGAATACGTGAAATCATTAAGGAACAACACAAAGTAACCCGTCCAATCTTAACTACTGAAGAAAAAGAACGAATCGAAAACATGTTATTATGTTCCTTAGTATCTGAAGAAGAAATAATGGTTACATATTATGAAGATGGTTATTTACTCTCTAGTTATATGACTATTGTTGATATTGATCCGTCAAATAGCGCTGTCATATGTACAGATGCTTTTTATAACAAGTTAAAACTGCAATTCTCTAATATAATAGATGTTAAATAAAATAAATTGATATTATCAAGTTCAGATCATTTAAAGGGGTGTAAAAATGCAAGTGAATCAGATAAGAAAGAACGCAGCAGGAGCAGTTATTCATAATGATATTAATAACTATCCCTTTCTAAATATACCTATGATTATTAATGTGAAAAACGGAATGATTTACGAAGTTTTCAGCGCAGGTTTTCACGTTAATGATGCAGCAGCAATGATAACAACAGACGGTTTTGCTACAACTAGAGTAAATGCACCAATCGTATCCATATAAAACAATGGTTGATTATAAAAAAAGAAGCTATGTTGAAAAATATTCAACATGGCTTCTTTTTATTTCATTATTATCGACTAAATCTAAGAGCTGTTAGAGTATTTGGTCCTTGTACAAATAAATTAGGATTTCCTACAGTTACTCGAACTTGGTATCTAACATCAAAAAGTTGAGTTGTTGGAACATCTACATGTGAAAAAGGAGTTTGGATTTGATCATCATCACCCTCATTATCAATTTCAAATACTTGTGTATAAATGACCTGAGGTGTTCCTGATAATGGAGATGTTCTTGTAATGGTTAATGTAACTGTTGAAAATACATTGTTATTGTTATTTAGACTGATGATACCACTCAGCCATACACGGTCCCCTGTATTTATTTTATCAAAATCTACTGTTAAAATTGGAAGTGGTGCTGCTGGAGCAGGAGGAACGAGTATGGGAGCAGTAATTAATCTTTCATCATATTGAAATTCGATAGATTCTTTATTATGGCTATGGCAAGATGAACCTTTATAGTACTTGTCATCGCATTCACCACAAGATGAACTTTTATAATATTTGTATTTTCTATCATAATAGCTTCCTATTGTAACCACCCTTTCTAGATTAGAATATATAATTCTATATAATTTATTCATAAAGAAAAGAAAAGATTGTACTATATCCTATTGAATCTATAAAGGTTACAACATTTATAAAAAAGTTGCGATACTCTGTCACTTGCAATTAAAGACTTCTAAATGAGTTTTAATCAAACTTTATTTCAAATCAACATAAACAAGTAAATTTGGATTAAAGGAAAAAAGAGATAGCTTTATAAGCTTTCTCTTTTTATTTTGGTTATTAGTATCGAGTGATAATTCTTGTAGAACTGTTTGCGTGTTCTTTGCAATAATGAAAAGCTTTATCTAGTAAATCATTGAAATTTTGTATTCTTCTTTTTGAAAAAACTAATAGGTAATTTTCTTGATAATACTTATATACTTCTTGAATCTCTTCAATAGCATAGTAATAATGGTTTCCTTTGCTTACTCCATGAATTGGTTTTAAATTGAAGCGATTAAGCTTTAAAATTCGTAAGGCTTAACTTTTAGAAGATTCCTGGCACCGTACATATGAGTCGATTGCACGAATTGTTAAAATAACTGGATTTGCTTCTACGATCATAATGATTACCCTTCTCTTCCAGATGTTTACATCATTCAAAAAAACTTATTTTACAGATGAATATACATCCTATGATTGTTAATCAGTCATTATTAACTCCTCAATTACTTTAATATTATTAAGGGTCTCCTCATCAGTTAGTAAGAAACGAAGAACCATTTTATTATGATGATAAGTCTGTTTATAGTCTTTTAGCTGAAAGTAGCAAAATGCTAATTGTTTATGCGGTAACCAAGTTTTAAAGGGTTGTTGTTCAATGAAATGGGCAGAATTAGCTGAAGGTGCTTCTATAGCTTGATTATACCAATAGGCAGCTTGAGAAAACTGATTATTCTTAAGAAAGAATTCACCTAGGCAACAGCTAAATTCCGGTTGAGGAATATCGTATTCTAAAGACTGAAATGTGATTTCTATTTCTTTTTTAAAATTTCCGATTAGATGATAACAACTAGCTAATTTATGCATAACAAAAAGCCTGTGTTCTAATTGGATATCTTCGTAGTCTAAGAACTTGTTATAAAATTCAATGGCTTGTTTATATCTTTTATGTTTATGTAATTCTCTGGCATAATGAAATATATCGTGAGCTGTCATTTTACCTTTATTTTTTTTCAAAAATTGTTCATATAGTTTGAGATTTCGATTTGATTAATTATCGGCATAATTTTTTTTATGGGTGACTATGATGTCACTTTCGAGAGAATTATACTGATCATGAATACTTAGATCTTCATGAACAACGCCACGCCATTGAAAGTTTTTACTTCTTCTAACTAATCTATTGCGGCGAATGCTGGTTAAAACATTATTAAATTTATCAATTTCCGCATGATAAATCATGGAAACCGCATCAATTTTTTGAGTGAGTGATTGTTTTAAATTAAGTAGCTTTTTACGTTCTTCTGGTAAAAGTATATCATCAGCGTCTAACCATAAGATGTAATCCAATGAAGCTTGATGGAAAGAATAATTTCGAGCTGCTGAGAAATCATCTATCCATTTAAAATCTAAAATTTGTTTCGTCCATTTACTAGCTATTTGTTTCGTTTGATCTGTTGAGCCTGTATCTACAATAATAATCTCATCAGGGATGTCTTTAACTGATTCTAAACATCTATTAAGTGTTTCTACTTCATTTTTTACAATCATACATAAACTAATTGTAATCATCTAAGCACCTCTGTTATAAGATATCTTTATTTTATTTGAATTTAGATTTTTCACCTAAAACGTAATACCTAAACGAATCTCAATAGGTGGGGCTGTAAGTAGTTCACGTTGTAGTTCTCGAATTGATTTTATAGCTCGTGGTTCAACTATCATTTCAAGAACAATATTCCGGTACTTATTCACATCATCTAATATCTCTGCCCCAGTTTTCGAGAATGGTCCGGTCACAACCTAAATGTAGCTTTTTCTCTCCCATAAAATCACCTCATTTTAGTTTATTTTTATTTATGTTGTTCTTAAAAAATGCTAAATGTAATTTTTCACATGAGATATTAGCTTAATTTTTGGTACTTTATTTTTTATGGAATCGAAAATCCAACTGCATTAAACTCCATAAAATAAGAAGAATAAAAGAGAAATATGAGAATACATATACAATTGTGAGAAAAATGTGTTCTTTGTTTTTTGTTATGGATAAAAAGGGGGTATGTCTGATGAATATCATTCACATAGAAACAAAAAATCATTATAAAAGTGACAAAGAAAATGAAATGGAAACTATACCGATTATAAAACGGATATATTATGAAAATGGAGAGATTAAATTCGAAATATTAGAGGGAAAAAATGTTCCTACGACATGCTTGGATAAATAAGAAGAATGATCATTCTTTATGAGAAGGGATGATCCCTCTTTTTTTATTACCGCTAACGGAGTTTATGTGGACTAAATTTTAGAAAGAAGGCATTGAAAATGAATAAGATATGTTGTAATTGCGGTTCTAGAGAAATTAGACAAGGTTCATTAGATTCTCAAGTATATTTAAAATCTATTAATACAAATAATCTCTTTAATCAATTTTCTAGATTAATTATTGATGTTTGTACGGAGTGTTGTGCCGTTTTATCTATTAAATTAGAGCATTAGAAGTGTTTAAAAATAGAAAATAAACACCACTGATAAATATAAATTATGTGAAAGAAAAGTCCCTTCAGATCTTCCGAAAGGACTTTTTTTGAATTTTTTATATAGTTCGACTACTGATAAGTGGGGTATGGTAACTAAAATTATATAGGGTGAGTTTTTGTAAGTATTATTACCAGTAATGCGCCAAATTCCCATGAAAAAAAGTTTAAAAAGAAGCCCATATATGAAATCATATAGAAATTTTTAATAAGCTTTTTCTTTGTTGCAAAAAAGACAATCTACAGTTAGTTATTTTGAGAAATCAGCTCATTTTTTCTTTTTGAGGAACAATGAATTTCTTAGCTTGATGGGTAGGGGGCTCGCCAACTAATTGACATAAAACCCTCTTATCAGTAGCTAGTCTGCCTAAGTTCAAATGAGAATAAGCTCTTTTATTTTCTTTAAACATAGCATGTAAAAGAATATGAAATATTTATAAAAAGCAGGTGAAAACATGACATTAGATTCTCACCGTATATAGATTTCCCTGGAATGGGTATACCAGTTATCCATAATTTTTATTTTTAATACCTTTTATTATAATATATAATAAATAAGATAATATTAACCCTTGAATTACCCGTTAAAGTCATCCTATCTATTGTCATCTATTCACTTGTACCAACCTTCTTACTTAACATCACTTATTCATAGCAAACCAATAGGAACTAGAGCTATATCTTTTATTAATGTACATTTTAGTTAATTTAAAATAATAATAGAACTCATCATATTCTATGCTTAAAAACAGAAACAGCCTGTTTACTAATCTACATTCTGTTCATTGATTAGGATGATAAATTACTTTGAGTTTTGTTTCAAATTTATAATTACTAAAATCAATATTTAACAAACTGCATCTAATTATATAAGAAAGCTTATAGAACATCATAAAAAAAGGGCTGTAAGCCCCTCCTCTTACAATCCCTCATTAATCACCATTAAAAGGATAAAGAGTTCATCTAATACCATATACCCATATAAAATTATACTCTAACTCCACATTATTTATAACTAAAAAGAGTCGGATATCGACTCCTTTTTTACCTATTCCTTTTCTTCATCATATGTGAAATTTACCCACATACCTTTTAACTTTAGCCCATTTATAGTTAAATTCTCCACCAAAATCGTTGGTCACAATACCTTTGACAAAAGAACGTTATAAATATGATCTTCCTTGTTGGTAGATCAGCGCTACTGCTCCATCTTCTAATAATATTTTCTCAGCTTGTTTCATTGCTTCCCAACATGCCTTTTCATCATCAGCTAAATCGGTTTTCACTTTATAAATTAGTTCATCATATTGCTTATTTGAATACTTATCAAAGTTATATGTTGCATCTAAATAATAAACCTCTTATTAATTTACCATTAAAAAAGTAGCACTCTAGAGATTATTGTGTCAATCACAAAAAATTTTTTAATGCGGTATATGAAATTATAAACCGTAAAAAATCATTATTGTGATGTTCAGGTCTAAATACAAATTTATACTTTCTATCAATCCTCCATTTAAAATAATTATTCCTCCAACAAGATATTGACCCATACACAAAAAAACATTAAGAACATATAGGTAACTATAATGAAAAATTCAAACTCAGAAAAGAGGTTGTAAAATTATGTATTATAATCCTTATCCAACTCAACAGCCATACCAGTATCCATACAATCAACAATATCCATACAACCGACAACATCCATACAATCAACAATATCCCGATACATTTAGAACTAATTTCACCACTCTGATCGGTGATTTTTTTACTGTCCCCAACACAATACCTGATGTTGGTGGCGGAATATCAATATCTGGTGGAACTCGTGTATTCATTCATGACGTGTCCTCTAGTGGAGTTACCATAGTAGCTCCTAGCAAACAAGGTGCCACATGTAGAGCTATATCCGTTACTATTAGTCCTGAAACCTTAGATGGTGTGGCAAGTTTTAGATAAAATAAGAAGAAACCATTTTGTAAAAAAAATTAATCAAAGTGGTTTCTTCTTATTTGTAGTCATAATTCAAATTAAAATTCGGAGTACATCCATTGATGAATGTACTCATTTCCAAAACATCCACCAAGAATTTTTTTTTGACCTTGCTGCCGCTATTTCTTCCTGGGCTGATACAATAGTACGTTTAGCATCTTGAATCTCTCTGACCATCTTCATAAGATTATCATCTCTTAGCTCTAACCTTTTTTCTATCCTTTCTTCACGTTCCTTACGATCTTTCATATCTTCCTCTATCAATCTATTTCTTTCTTTTATATCCTCTTCTATCAATTTGTTCTTTTGATCTATACGATTATCTAGTCTCTTTTCCATTTCTAATAGGTTTGCTTGATGCACCTTATTAATTTCTTCTATCATAGCGCTATATTGTTGCTGGAATTGATACTGCATCTGATAAGGAACTGGATCTGTCCCCTGGGATTCCTCTTTCTTATTATCAATTCCAAACTGCTTCGCAATCATTTTCGCAGCTTTTTCTAAAGTCATACCATCTTGCTTACTCAACTCTACTAACTGTTCAATAAGCAAAACATCAAACTCTGTATATTCCCTTCTCCCTCGACTATTCTTTCTTACATCATACCCTTCACGTTCAAGAACATCCGAATACTTTCTAAGTGTACTTCCACTTACTCCCAAACGACTATAGACTTCATTGCTGGTATATACTATCTCCGCTTCTGACATAGCGCTACGTCACCTCCTATTAGAAAATTTCAATACATAATGGCTGATACCTTTAAGAATCTATCGACGAAGCTCGCACATTCTTTGCAATGTTTTGTCGGAATTATACACATCCACATAGCGCCATAGTCAAAGATGAAGCCCTTATAAATAAACCCATTACACAGCAAAAAAGAAAAACACCTCTTAACAAATCATGCAGCAGATTGGATTTAAATCTCACTTATCCTTAAAAAGGTGTTATATGCTATAAGAAAACCACAGTGAATACAGATTAGAAACCATCTCTTAATATGTAATTTACATATATATCTATAGCTTTACAATGAAAAAGAACGAAGAATCATATTATGTAACCTTTACGAACGCAAAATAAGCCCATAGAATTCAATGGGCTTATTTTTAAAGTAAGAAGGGAGTCGTATTTTAGATTCAACTGCATTTCAACTCCCAGATGTATTTTTATCGGTTTATCCAGGTATAAGCGGATACAGCCATACGGCTGGGGTAAAAATTCAACTTGAGTATAATTTGTTAAGGAGGCAGTTCCTACATATTCATACAGGTTCAGGTAAACAACGTAATCGTACGTACGGCTCTCTGTGTGTCTCAACTATGACAGCGAATGATTTATGTATCCAAGGCATGCAAATTAGCTGCGAATACATCGCCATACTATCTATCTCCTTAATCTAATCGGTCATATTCTTTTCTAGTAATCTGATTACATTGAACATGAAGAGAATTTTATTTAAGCCTATAAATTCACAGTATATTTCTTGATAGGTTCGGTAAATAATATAATGTGTATTTTTTCACAAAAAGGGATATGGAGGAGATATAATTGTCTAAAAAACTAAAATTAGCATTTTCTGGTGGTGGATTTAGAGCGTCTTTTTATGCATTAGGAGGATATAAGCGTTTAGTTGAGTGTAAGTTAGATCAATCTGTATCCAGTATTAGCTCTGTTTCTGGTGGAAGTATTACTGCTGCCGCTATCATGATTGCACTACATAAAGGTGGTTCCTTCCGAAATGTACATGATTTTGAAGAACGTGTAATTAACCCTTTAGTAAAATTAGGTCAAATCGACCTGCGAACAAAGTTACTTACAAATTCCTTTACAAAACAAGCATTATCTTTTAAATCCATTCGAGAAAAATGTAGTAATGCACTTCCAAATTTATTGGATGAGTATCTATGTGAGGGGATTCGAATGAAAGACTTGAAAAGTCTTCCTATAGACTGGTATTGCAATACAACATGCTTAGATACTATGAGGATGTTTTATTTTTCGACTGATCATATGTATGGAACTTATATTGGACAAACAACTAATATAGATGATATTACGGTTTCTTATGCTGCATCTACCTCAGCAGCTTTTCCAGTATTATTTTCCCCTATTTCTTTATCTCTAGAAGATAGGGTATTTAGTGATCCAGAAAACAGAATGCAAGGAAGTCCTTTATTACAATTTGGAAGAATTTGGTTTTCTGATGGAGGAGTATTCGATAACATCGGGACTGAACCATTAATCTTGCCAGATGGTGAGATTAAAACAAATAAATATCCGGCACTTGCAAAACATAGAAAAGAACCAATGAAATTTATTCCTAAAGCTAAAAATGAAATTTATATTGTTTTAGATGCCTCTGCATCTGAAAAAGTATGGAAAGAAAATGAGAAGCCTTCATATTTTGAATTGAATAAAAGGATTTTAGACACCTCTAATAGTCAAATTGTAGTATTAAGAAGGAAATTGTTACGTAATCTAGATCCCAAAATATACCCAGGATTACAACTCATTCTTAGTAAGCCTATCCAGACTTTATTAGATAAGAATAATAATCCTTTCTATACCGACCAAATCACTTTACCAGACTATCAATTGCCACCTCGCTCTACAGATAAAGAGGATATTGAGATGCTTTTAGCTGGGCTTCGTACAGATTTAGACGGATTCCATGACAGTGAAATTCATACCTTAATACGTGCAGGCGAAATCAGAATGGACATTGCATTAAGAATGTTACTACCAGAATATATGGAGGATATGACAGGAACCTCTAATCCTATATTTCCATCTGAAGATTTAGAACACCTTAAAGATATATTACATAAGGGAGGAAAGCATAGATTTACAGGTAGCTTTTTTCAGCACCTTCATGATACTGATAAGTATTAAAAACGCAAACAAAAAAATGTACATTTCCTCTGAAGATGTACATTTTTTTGTTTTGGATTGTATAACCATTTGTTGAAAGAATTTCTTCATAACTATTATGATACGTAAAATTTTTATTGGTTGAATTTGTTGGTGTCTATAATAATGTTATACATCCATATAGCTGTTGTATCTCTAAAAAATAAAATAATAGAACAACATCTAAATGGCTCAGAACCCCTAGAAAATGATAATAACTTACACTCAATTTCATATGAAATATTTGCTGAAGGATGTGAACCAGTTAAAGGCACCATTTCAGTTTCTCTAAAAGAAATCTTCAGTTTTTAAAACTGTGGCAAACTCATCATCTAAAGTTGCTAGTGATACATTATGTATTTGTCCAGACACAAAAATAGGCTGTAGAGAAGACTTTCTTCACAACCTGAGAAAACACTTCTCTTAAGATAGAGAAGTGTTTTCCCTTCATTATTGATTAGAGCTAGAAGATTGTGATTTTTTTGCAGCTGATTGTGCATTTTGTTTTTTCACTGCATGCACATCTGTTTCAGTTGCAAATTCTGTACCATAACTAGCATTTGCACTTTGTGCACCTGAAGCTTGGGCTTTCTGTGCCTCTGCTTTTGCATTCGCTTGTTTCACTGCATGCACATCTGTTTCAGTTGCAAATTCTGTACCATAACTAGCATTTGCACTTTGTGCACCTGAAGCTTGGGCTTTCTGTGCCTCTGCTTTTGCATTCGCTTGTTTTACTGCTTGTACATTTGTTTCAGTTGCGAATTCTGTACCATAGCTAGCATTTGTGCTTTGGATGCTAGCGCCAGAAGTTGCCTTATTGTAACCTTGTTGTTTTTTGTTCATCTTTCTCACCTCCACAATCAATAATATAACCACCCCATTTAAAAGCTATTCTTAATTATATTTTTTAAATTTCCGCATATTATTTCACTCTTCATTCAAACTACATATTATAGAGATGAAATTATGTATATAGGACGAGATATGGCTGAATTAACCATGCTTTTAAGAAATGAATGAAAGAAGAAGAAATATTAATTACATATTATAAAGATGGTTATTTACTATCTAGTTATATGACTGTTGTTGATATTGATCTCGATTCACTAAATACTGCTGTCATATGTACCGATGCTTTTTATAATAAGATGACTTTATAATCCTCTAACATAACAGACATAAAATAGAATAGATTTAAGTAGATTATTATAAAGGAGTGTATAAAATGCAAGGGAATCAGATAAGAAAGAATACAGCAAGAACTGTTATTCATAATGATGTAAATAACTATCCCTATTTAAGTATACCTATGATTATCAATGAGGAAGAAGAAAAGATATACGAAGTTTTGAGCGCCGGTTTTCATACTAATGATGCAGTAGCAATGATAAAAACGGACGGTTTTGCTACAACCAGGGCAAATACACCGATCGTAACAGTAAAAAACAATGATAGTAGCATTCAAGCATACCGCTTACCTTTAGAACTAGAATATTGGGTGCTTTCTTGTATGCGTGCTGCTTCAGCAGGAAAAAATCCGTTGCCATGTAAAGTTGCTTTCGGAATCATTGACACTAAATTTCATGTAGAATTTAAATAAAAAGAAGGGGCTACTCAATTTGGGCTCTTTCTTCAGTTATATAAACATCAATTCTCTATATTGTTTATAGGAACAAACACATTCATTGCTTCCACTGTTAGAATCTATTCTCCCCTTTGTTTATCTTCAGGTTTAGACATTTAGCGCACTCTAAGGGCAATATACGGCTTCATTCCCCAAGTGGTAGATACTGTATTACCACATAACATATTTCTACCAGAATATCTTATTGCCCCTGCTTTAAAGTCAAATGTATCAAATTGTTTGAAGGTTTCTAATGGACTTTTCCCTTGAATTGCTCGTCTAATAACATCTGCAGCTATTTCATTAGCTACTCTCCTCATCTCAGCCGTGAACTTGTGTTGTGCATCAGTTTGCAATGATGAAATAGTACGATTTACTAAGTTATTTATCCAGTACAAGAAGGCACTTGGATTAGCGCTAAATACAGATACTCCCTGTAATACATCTTTTTCTGCAATGTCATTTGCCCAAGCTGTAACCCAACCGCCATTTTCAATTTTGAGTTCTAAGTCAAACTTATTTGTCAGGTATCCAGTATGACCGTGACACACAGGAAGATGATGCACTGCATGATCTATTTCATGCCCTAAATGTTCTGATCCACTGCTCACCCAACTCATTCGTTCCGATTCAGAATTATGAATATCATGTATTGACGTTCCATTGTATTCATTATTCCATCCTCCATAATCCCAATTACCATAATAATTATAATGATACTCTGGATAATATAATGAATACAATGGAGTTAATCTAGATAAATATTGTGGAGAGTAATTACTAAATTGACCACATTGAATTATATATAAACCATATGGATTAATTAACATTATAATTCCTCCTATAATCCTTTATTTGAAAGCAATATATGGTAAATACGGTTTGTTAGGTACTTGTCTAAATTTAAATGGGTATAAATTGGAGGACTTACTAAAAGGAGAATTTGATAATAATGGAAAAAAATCGAATGTGAGACAGTTTTCTATTTTTTCACGTCAAAAATAGACTGGTTCATCCAGTTTCAGCATACACATTTCTCTAACGAATTTAATCCAGGAAGGGGAGGAACAAGTTTCTCTTTTGGATAACGTAACGCAGTAAGAACAAGAAATGAATTTAGGGATAGTAATGGATGGAATACGCAAAAAGTCTTGGAAAACCAGCATTTGACGAGGGATTTCCTACACGCATAGCGCCACAGCTAGATACAGAAACACGTTTATAGGAGTAGCATCAAGGGGAACTGAAACCGAAATATTTGCCTTTGATCAGAAATAAAAAACCAAAAATTATATATTAAACTTTTTGTTTTTTATTGAATAATTTAGGAACTAAACTGAAACTTTTGCATACTATGTAATTAGGAAAAACAGTTTTGGAAACAAAACGCCCTTTCCATCGGGGCAACCCGAAGGGAAGACCGATGTCTTCCCGCCCTACATAAGAAGATCACCTTAGTGTGGTCTTTTTGGTTTTGGCTCAAAAATCATTTAATAACATGCCTAACAGGTTAAGAATACAAATCACCCCATGCCCATTGACTTAAGAATTCCCACTACCCCCAAGTGTCTCCACATATTTGTATGTTGGAAGAAGATGGAGTTGTAAGTGCAGCTGCAAGAAAAACATTTACACCACCGGAAGTAGCGAAACTTTATAATTTTCCATCCTTAAATTGTAAAGATCAATGCATTGCAATCGTTGAGTTTGGGGGCGGGTACAAAACCAGTGATATGGTGCAATACTTTAATCGGCTAGGAGTTTCTCAGCCAGAACTAGTTGATGTACTTGTAGATGGAGCGCATAATCAAACAGGGGTGAGGGCAGATAGTGAAGTACAGTTAGACATTGAGGTAGCGGCGGCTGTCGCTCCTGGTGTACGAATTGCTATGTATTTTGCACCAAATACAGACGACGGATTTCTTCATGCTATTAACAAGGATATCCATGATCAAATTAACCAGCCTTCTATAATCTCTATAAGTCGGGGTCTTGCTGAGAATTTATGGTCAGACCAAACTAAACAAGTTTTAAATCGCTCCTTTCAAGATGCTGCAACATTAGGGATAACCATATGTTGTGGGATTGTCAGATTATGATCACAATGATCCATCCCATCCTGTACCAGACCAGTTACTTCATGCTGGCTTTCTAGCTTCTAGTCCTTTTGTTTTAGCATGTGGTGGAACACGGTTAGAAGGTATTGATCACACAATAACTAATGAGATTGTTTGGAACAGTAGTCCCAGACAGTTAATTGCTACTGGTGGTGGAGTGAGTACTACGTTCCCTCTTCCAAGCTGGCAGATCAATGCACATGTTCCGGATTCAGCTAATCCAGGGGACCAGGGGGGGACGTGGTACTCCAGACGTGACAGGTAATGCCGATCCAGAAACAGGTTATCAGATTGAAGTAAATGGTCAAAAACTGTTACAGGAGGGGACCAGTGCTATAGCACCTCTTTGGGCTGGTTTAATTGCAAATATCAATCAGTTCGATTTACCAAAAAACAACCAAGTATTGATCAATGATTATATAAAATGTTTTCCACTTTATTTTTAAGTATGAGATAAAAA
This sequence comes from Bacillus sp. FSL R9-9530, assembly GCF_038008145.1. Classification (NCBI taxonomy): domain Bacteria; kingdom Bacillati; phylum Bacillota; class Bacilli; order Caryophanales; family Bacillaceae; genus Bacillus; species Bacillus sp. FSL R9-9530. Next base: position 86,846 of record NZ_JBBOYO010000003.1, on the reverse strand, counting down.
ATTAGATAAAACAAAAACTTCCTTCTTCTTCTTCGAAAGTAAACTTTTGAATAGAAATTCACTTTCCATTTCATCAATAAGAAAAACCACAGCAATTGCTGTGGTTTTTCTTATTGCTCTGGCTAAAACTATGTTGTAAATACTCATGGCATTGTATGTTGAATTTCAATTTTAAGTTCCAATATAAACTTTTAAATATTAGTTTACTTTCATTTACCTGAAGACATTGACTTCAATCCGATCCCCTTGATATCCTCGAAATCAGCAAGAAAAGTATACATTCAAAACACTATAAATAAAGAGGTCAAAAAACCATGAACAAAAAACCACATCTCATTGAGGCGTTCAGCCAAGATACGTGTAAAAATGGGTCATAGATTGCATTTTATCTACTAAATTTAAAACTCGAAGGTTAGATGTGAATATTATTACTATAAATGTAGACTACTAAACAAGCTATTTTTTCTTTTAAATATAAAATATGATGAATCCAATTGTTAAAAGGAGGGAATCATATTTATGGGATGTAATTGTCGTTTCGATAACTTTCGAGATTGTGGTAGATTTTGGGATGATTTAATGTTTGGAAGACGTAGACATAGAGATTTTAATGATTGTCGTTGTAGAAATCATCATGACCATCATCACGATCATAGAGATTGGTAAATTTATTTGAAAGAGTGCTTTGAATAAAAACACTCTTTTTCTCTTTATAGAAATATGGCATAGAATACATAACCATTAATTTATATATTCCCACTTATCGGTATTCAATGTATCTAAAAAAAACCCCTTCAGCAAGTAAACTGAAGGGGTTTCGTATTTACATAATTCCCGTTATCGGCAATCAAAAACATTCGAGTTCTATTATATTGCCTTCAGGATTTAGTTAATGACTTGTAACTTTCTTAAATAGAGGTAATACCAGTACACCCACATATAAGGGATGATATAGGAGAAAAATGTCCAAATAATATTCCAGCCGTTACCATATACGACTTTCCCACTTAAAACTAATGTCATTTCAAGAAGAGTAGTAAATAGCGATATGAAAAAGACCATCAAGTAAGGTCTTTTGGTTTTCTTTATAAAGAATATCAAGTAACTTGCCAAAATCGGATAAAGTCCTATATTAAATGGTAAGCCAGACAAAGTTTTTTGATCAAGAAAAGGAGAAATTCTCCAAAAACCACAATAAAAGCCGAATTCATTTACGACAAAAGCAACGACACAACAAAATGAGCCAATCAGAGGTATAATTCTTCTCTCTTTTTTGTAAAGGTGAAAAATCCCAACAGACCAAGGTAACACAAATGCAATTAGAATATTAAATAGCATTTGGACTCTACCTTCCTTTCCTTATACCCATCTTCACCTTACTCCTTATAATTTAAACTAAAAAAGTTTTCCAAACCAACGCAATATGATAATTACAATCAACTGAGTTATAATTAAATTATAAAACCGCTTAACTCTTATTTTATTTTCAAAAATATATCCCATATACAAATCTAATTTATATAACCAATCATTATCGATAGCAGACAAAAAAGCCCATCTCTTTTTTCATAAGGAATCAGCATTCAGAGCTACTAGCGCTACTAACCAAGCAGTTGCAGCAAATTCAACGATTCAAGTATTGTATCAGAATGAACAATTTGATTTAGCAAATGAATATAACACTACTACATCCAGATTTATTCCTAAAAAAGATGGAGTTTATAATATTATAGGATCTGTACATTTTCAACCAACTATACAGACCACTCCTTATCAAATAACTGTATCTATTTCAGTAAATGGTGTGTCTATAGGACCCGATAAGGAAAGCCATGGCGCAGTAAATGTAGTAGGCATTACAAGAGATAATATTGTGGAAACAGTTGATATCTTAAGATTAAACGCTAGGGATATAGTTGAAATAGTTGCTACACCTAGTTTAGCTGGTCAATTTTTAGCAGGTAACGGCACACGCTTTGCAGCATCTAGAATTCCATCTCCTGCCAACTAGTAAATACAGTAATTCAAATTGTGGAAGGCACCTTAGGGTGTCTTTTCTTTTTTTAAAAGGACCTGCTCAATTACTCTATAAAAACATAAGATAAAATGAACCCGTTAAGACACTTGAGTGAACCCTTGTTTTACCCTCTTACTAAAAGGAGGATCTATTATGGGATTTGGTGGTAGTTGTGGCGGCGGCTTTGCTGGTGGCTTTGCTTTATTAGTTGTATTATTTATTTTATTAATCATAGTTGGAGCTGCTTGCTTCTGCTAAAAAACTATCAGAAAAGACACTCTTATATGAGTGCCTTTTCTTTATATATAAAAATAAGACAGCTTAAAATAAGTGGATTCCTGATGTTATAGAATTAATCCTGTAGCCATTGTTTCCTTTTGTAAGTTCAAAATAATTATTATTGGAGAAATAACAAGTCGATATACCTGGACACTATACAAAAATAAAGAAGAAAAAACATATTTAGGTGGCAACATGCAATGTTAACAAATAGAGATAAACTTTCTATTCAATAATAGTCACCTTGTTATAAAACGAACTAGTAAAGTAAGTATCCTCTTAAATGATAGAATCTCTATAATTATTAGAAGAAGCAATAGTAAAAAAGACTATCCCTTTCTTTGTGTTATTTTGTGTATTCTAGTACAATCTAGTGTATTACAATGCAGTTTCATTTGCATAGAGATGATTGTATCGCATGAAAATATACCAATTTGTTGACTATTAGTCAACAAATTGGATATAATGAAGCCATAGTATTCGCACATAAATTTTTCAATTTGTTCATTGGAGGATATGAATACTGTGTATAAGTTTATAAGCTTTTTGCATAAAATAAAGAAGACAGAAGCTTGAGAAACTTCTGCCTTTCGCAACCTAAACTTGCTATTTGGGAAGATAGTAGGCGCGGTTGTTTTACAATTTAATTAACTTTGAGATCGAGAACCGTCCTTATTATCTTTTCCGAGTAGGGCGGTTTTCGCTTTTTTATATAAGAAAGGGATTGTAGTAATCGTTAAGGTCCCTAAACCTATTCCGATACCTTTAGCATATCCACTTGCTAATTCAATTAAAAATGCGATCATTCTATCACCTCCCTCCCTACTGGATGGAAGTGAGATGACCCGCCTACTATATATAGCAATTATTTTAAGTTACTCTTTAATTGTATTATGAGATGCAATAGGATACAAGTTATATCACTAAATTCGTTCTTTTTTAACTTGTTATTATTACCTAATCTTCTAATTTAGATAGGAGTACAATGCATATCATTAAAATTAAGATGAGTCAAGTCGGAGAAAGACACCTTAAAGTTTTATTCTTTTATAAAGAATAATCCTGATGCTCCCTCTATATAACTAAAAAAATTGTGTTATAATATCTCCTGAACATATGTATGGGAAAACGAATACTTACTGTTGGTAAGTAGCAATTTATCTAATGAAGAGATCGCTTGTTTCCAAGACAAGTGATCTTTTTATATACATTTCCTTACTATATTTAGGATCTCCAAAATAAACCAATTGAACATATCTGCAAAAGTCATTCTTACATTCTTTTTCCTTTTCATTTGTTTCTCCAAGTAAAGCGTCGTTATTTGGATATTTTCATGACCTCCTCATAGGATAAGTCAATCTTGTTCGTTTACATTTGTACGCTGCAGTTCTTCGTGAAGAGGTTTTTCTATATACCCAAATACATGTAGATACTAAAAAAAGAACGTATCAGCACTGTTTTCTTCGCGAGCGTTGACGCTAAGTCTGGAATTTCACTTTCCATTCTTCACGCTTTTTAACCAGTTACTATATTTACGTTTATGCCAAGGCCATAATATTTTCAATAAAGAAGCATAGCGCTATACGTCTTCCCTGTTCAATTCAAATTCTTCCACCTGTTGCGTCGTACATTGACAAAACGAAAGAATCTCCGTTTCATAACTCTTTTTATATCCTCTTTTCGCTTTTTCTTCTCATCCATATCTTTTTATAATTGTAGAAAAAACAACTCAACAATTTACTGATTACTTATTATACAAAGGAAGAACTTCATTATTTAGACAAAACTATACATGGTATTTATAATACTCCTAATCGAATTTATAAATCATTTGATTTACCAAGCCCTATAGAAAGTGTAATTCAAACCGAACAATCTGATCTGGCATTACGAGATAAGGACTTTATATCTAGTTAGGAGGAAAAACAAAGAAAGAAAAGATAATTAATTTAACTTCTACTTTTCATAAAATCGATTCGTATCCCCAGCACTAAAAAGTATCTAGTCATTCCCTTCTCGAAAAAGAAACAAACCCATTAGTAGGATTCATGCTTATCGACAACTGTAAAAAAACAGGGTTTTGGTCAACATAGAATCCATTGGTAGCCATGTTACAAGAAACAATCCGTCATAGTACACCGCAAATCAAACTGAAATATGTTGATTAATTAAAGAGGAGAAGATGGTATTATTAAACCAATTTTATATTTAAATGAAAAATCCACACTTAACTGGACTCATATACTCACACCATCCCTTCTAGACGAGCATAAAATGTACTAACGAACGAAAGGGGGTAATTATTATGGGTTTTGGTTTTGGTGGAGGTTGTGATTTCAATAGATGTGATGATCGGAGAGATCATCACAGAAAAGAAGAAAGAGAAGACAATAGAAGAGAACAGAATAACAATCCAGAGTTATTACAATTCTTAAGAACATTAACTCCTGGTACTTGTATTGTTATTCAATATGATTCTCAAAGACCTACAAGTGCAACATTCCAAGGTTTTCAAGGAAACAACGTAATTATTTTATCTGACTTTGATTGTTTCCCAGGATTAGCACGTATTGCGATTAACAGAATAAACGTAATCTCTATAAATTCACCTGATTGTAATCGTTTCTGTTGCAAGCGTAAGCATTGTAGAGAATGTGATGATCATAAACATGAGCATGATCATAAAGATGACTTTTAAAAATGATTGAATAGAAAAACCTTTCCTTTAATTTTATAAGCCAATTTGCAGAAAAAACACCTATTAAAAAATAGGTGTTTTTTCTTTCCTAAATTTACTGAACTGAACGTAAATAACAAACCATTTCATATAGCGGACATATACTATTGTAAGGTCGGCATCCAAATGACCCAAATAAATACCCATGCCAAGAAATAAAACTACAAAGTATTTCTTGGCACCTTTTACATAAAACAAATAAATTTATTAAAAATGTACAAGTTAATTACAGATTTCGCGATGTGGGAAAGCCCATATCGGACTTTAGGCATGGGATGAAAGTATCGCTTTTTCAAAAAACAGTTGTGTTTTGGTTATACTTGAACTATAGAAAAGCACAAGTCTTTAAAATGCCTATGTGTTCCTTGAAAACAAGATATCATATGGAGTTCGATAGCCGAATTCACGCTATCGGTAAAATGATATGTGTCGTCAGACGCTAAAACATATGAACACGCAACGGTCTGTCGTGAGAGTGGTGATAGCACACCGCAATCTTGCACGTCAGCGATACCAGAAATGGACTTCGCCTTTGGTAGCAAGAATCCCACTGACGTTAGTCAGCTTGCCCCTTTAGGGGTGGGAGTGTCAACAAGTTATTCATATTATATAATTAAGGATTAATAGATCCTATACCACCACTCCATAAAGTTACCTATATTTATTTAACTGTCTAAATGTGCAAACCTAATTGAAAATGGTTCGTTTTGAAACAATCAATTCGTGTGCTAATTCTCCCACAGTAAATTTTTTCATTCGATTAACCATCATAATCATTTCATTTAATCTTTTTGCTTTAGACATCGAATCTCCTACATAACTATGACATAATTTGGCATCGTTATAATATATAGTTATGGATATTTAAATGATAAAAATAGATACAAAAAACACATGGATAGCAATTTATCTGTGTTTTTTTGTTTTATCTAGATTTCTTTAAATTATTTCTAACCGCACTTCCCGAAAGAATTCTCCTTACTTAAGCGTGTGCAGGACGATAGCCCAACGGTAAGTGGAAAATGAATTTTGGTTGGCGTAAGCCAACATATTTGCTACCCTATACTTTTATACAGATCGCTCTTTGAAAACTGAAGATATAAGGTTGTTGTAGGAAATTCGTCTACAAGGTAAAATCTTCAACGTTCTATCGTCCTGCACTACTGAAATATGTGAAAACCAGGCGAAGAAAGTAGCGTATATGTGTCTAACGTACTCATACTATTTTTAGGGGGAGGGACTACCCTGTTAGATTGGTAAACATAAGTGACTAGTAAAAATCACTTACTTCCCACTTAGCTCCCACTTCAAGCGTCAGCTAAGTGGTGAGTAGTTCACTAACTTCACATTTCAATAGGAGAAACCCTATTGATACAAAGTTTTTTATCTTAACATTGTAAATCTGCAAAATCCTGACACCACTCCTAAAACTAGCAAACAAGTGTTAAATTAACGCTCTTTTATACTTTCTTTAATTACAGATTGTTTTTATCACTGTTTAAAATGTGTTATAAACCTGTTCGCAAGTTGCGGCTGTTGGTTGAAAAAAACAGTGCTTTTTAAAACGCCCGACAAAAGGCTGATTATACCATTGTTGAGGACAATCACCTGGTGGCCTAAAATACCATAAACTAAATTTCCCAGGCCAGTACCTCTCTCCATTGATTACTCGACGAGCTAAGCGTTTTTCACTTTCTCTTGCTCTTTGATAGAAATAACCGTGAGTAACAGCTTCAAATGCGTGTTCTTGGTAAATCATTTGTCTAATGGTACGAAGATTTTTAAAATCGGAACAATTGGCTCTTATTCGGTTAATTCCTACATTTCCGACGAGCAACATACCCTGAATTCCTTCTCCTTCGGCTTCTGCTCTCAGTAATCTTGCTAAAAGTGCAATATCTGCATCTGTAGCGTTAACAACCCCCATGATTTCACCTCCATTATATTTTCTTCTTATAGTATTGCTTATTAGTCAGGATAATGACTTTTTCACATAATATAGATCGTTATGTGAAAAAGTATGAAAGATAATTACTCTTGAACAGGAAGGATGATGGTACTTGAATATGGACTCTTTCATGGAAGGATTTGTATTGTCATTGGTATGGGTCTTAAAGATGGAACGACAGGTGAAGAAGAATTGCTAAATAAACTCATGAATAGAGGTATTTATAAGGATTATGTAGTTTCAATAGTTGGGGTTACTTATTTACATTTACTTTTGAGAAATATGATTCAAGTTAGTATTTTATCTTTTTCCGACATGCGTCTCCTCAAAATAAATAGAGAGACACTTGTCTCTCTTCAAAAAGTACTTTTGGGAATTTTAAATTGTCCCTCTTAGTATCAAACCTAGAACGGCCATAATTATCGTACTGATAATAATCCGTAAAATCCAAGAGGTATTCGTGCTGATTTTTTCTAATTGCTTATTAATTGTAGAAATGTCTTTCTCGTTAATTATTATTCGAGTTTCTAAATTACGAATATCACGCATGATCTCTTTTTGTTCTGATTTTAGACTGTCAATTTTCACATTTAAGTCTTCCATATACTCACGTCCTTCTAATATCTCAATAGAACAATCCCTATATGTTATGAGACAACCTTTTCCGGTGTGAATGTATACGAGTTATTTCCATGTTGAATCTTTCATTTTATACATCTTTCCCAATCGTATTTATCATTACTAAACTAGTACAAGCATTTGTTAATTGACCGATGGTTGTACTAATTAATCATATTCGGTTGTTTTGTTAGAACTTCAATCGAATCTCAACTACATTCTTCATATTTTACGTATTATCAATAAAGAGTTTAGAAAATCCATGAACAATAAAAAGAGAGCATCCAGGACAGTAGATGCTCTTAATGTGATAAGGAGTTTTAACTGAAAATCGGAATAAAGGTGGAGCGGTTAAGCTCGTCCTATACTTTAATATATGCTTGTTCTTCTCGAAAGGTGAAAAGTAAAAAGACACCTTAATTAGGTGTCTTTTTGATGTATAAGAGGTAGCTACCCTGGAAAAGACCTTTCTGTATCATTATATGATTATCAATTCTCGTTATGCTTAAAATGGCTTTTAAATACGTTTATTGTGTATTTTGATAGTAATTGATTTTGTCGCGAATAGCGGACGCAATAAATTCTTCAATAGTGCTGTTTGTTTCTTCGACTATTTTATGAATAGCTTGATATTCTTTACTGGATATCGTAACTGGTTTTGTCACGCTGCTGCTATCTAAATACACACTATTATTAACGCGTTTTACTAATCTTCCTTCTATTAAATATGGTGATAAACTTTCAATCCATTCCATTTGCATACCCATTGGTAATTCAATAAGAGATTGGCGTACATCAAAATACCAAAAGCCTGCTTCTTCTGAAATTTTCAAATTTCTTGGTGAGACATACTGTAGAATCAAGTCAACCAGCTGAAAAGAACTACTACGTAATTGATCAGACTTAGGTATACGAAACTTAACAAACCTTTGATGATGGCTACGAGGTTTATCAGATAACTCGTATGCAGGTTCATATCCCGATTTTTTTGCTTCTTTTAAGGTGAATTCACTTTCAAATTCATCAATTAGTGTAATATCTCCACGCTTAGGGATAGTAATGACTCTTGCTATTGTATTCCCCTGGATATATCTTTGGAAAAGTACAGTATGATACTTTTGAGAGAATGTATACATTGCATTGGATTGATCCAATCGATGTACAAGCTTGCCTAACTCTTCTTCTTGAAGGAATTTAGTCTCACGGTTACGATATTCCTGTATAGTAGCTGTCAATTCTCCATCTTCTAACCATTTTTCTAATTGATATGTACTTATATCGTATTTTTTACTAGCCTGGTATAAAGTAAGACCTTCTATCTCCCTTTCCTTTTTAATTGAGTCTACATCCTCTTTTCTAAAAAGGAAACTCCCATCTAATCGCCATGTATCTTTATTGATTGGAATTAATTGTCCCTGCTTCATAAGATTATTAACAACGAAACTACTAACGCTTAAATACTCCTTTACTTCCGTTGTATTCATATTGATTGGTTGATTCTCATTCATATTATTTCTCCTTTCACTTAATTTGTATTTTTTAAATAGATTATCCTATTTAAATTTAAAACTTAAGAAATATATAACTGTAATTTATTATATCACAGGTAATGTTCAAGTTATTTATAAAGATAATCAAAAGTTATTTATAATTTCCAATTAAATTAATTTATATATTTAAATAAAAAAATCACAGATAATTTATAGAAATAAAATTTATACAACCATAGAAAATGGGAGTTTTTCTATGGTTGTTTTACACTTTCATTTTTATAAAATTTAATTTTACTATGTAAATAATTTTGAATGTAATTCAGGTATAATAATAGATACAAAAGAAATTAATAAGGAGTTGAATAACAATGAAATTTGAATTGATTAAAATTCATAGTGAAACTTCTTTAGAAAATATAGAAAAACAAAAACAAAATTTTGCAAACATAATTTCATTATGGAATCGTGATTATATAAATGAAGCTGAATTTAAAAAGGAACATAACGAAAGAGAAGATACTTATACATACGAGGGATTTTCAGACGAAGAGATACTGTACTATTACTTGAACCGGCAAACACATTTTGACCAGGAGAAGCGTATAAAAGATGAATCAAGAACTCTATATGCTCGTGATCTAAGTCAGTTTTACTTCTTTATCAAACAAAGTACAGAATTTCTGCAGCAAGATGTAAAGGACTATAAAGTTGGCCAAGTCTGGAGGAATCTAAGGAAGCGCCATATCCGTAACTATCAAAAATGGTTATCCCAGGACGCCATATCCTATCAATCAAAAGAAAAATACAAGGCATCTACGATTAGTCGGAAACTTGGTGTAATCCGTTCTTATTTGAAATGGCTATACGAAATCCAATATATCCAGGAGCCTCTTCATGTAGAGATTCTAAGCACGGCAGTGAATAAACAACATAAACCGAAGCGTGAGTTATCATATGAGGAAGTGAAGCAGCTGCTTCATTACTATAAGGATAATGAAATTAATTATGCTTTATTATCGGTCCTGGCTACTACGGGATTACGTGTTGCAGAAGTCGCTCATGCCAAATGGGAAGATCTTGAGTATGACGCTATACGTGGACGTTACTATTTAATAGTTGATACAAAGGGAGATAATGAACGGATTGTTTCTATTAATAAAGAGATTTTTAATCGTATTGTTGCGTTTCGAATCCGGAGACGATTACCTGTGGACATTGGAAATAAAAATGGAAAGACTATATTTCAAACAAAGAATCATACTGCTTATAGAGAAAATTATTTATCACAATATATTTCTAAAATCATTAAGGATACAAAGTTATCCTTTACGGAGAATATACGAATCACTCCCCATTTCTTTAGACATTTTTATGTGCAGTACTTATACGACTACAAGGGACTAGCACCTCATGTCATAGCAGCTGCAGTAGGTCATAAAAATGACCGGACAACAAAAGAAAACTACCTAAAACAAAGATTAACGAAAGATAACGATGCTGGTAATCTAATTACGGAAGATGAATTCTAATTTCGTTCATATAAAGATTAATTGTGTAATTTATATATAACAAAGAAGAACCTGTCATGGATACTTTTTTATACGAACAAGATATAAAATTTAATTTAATTTAATTGGTGATGTATGCGTTGATATAAATTCTAGCGAAGAAATATTAGTAGGGTTAATCATTACATCATTGATACGAACTAGCTTGTTTTTTTGATTATTTCCCATATATTTAAATAGGACTCATTAATTGTTTGGGATGCATGTTAAATTTATACTCTTTCTCACTGTTCATAAACACTTTTACTCCACTCCTGAATTTTTATTTTTTTTGCACAATTCAATTCAAATTTACATATACTCTGTATGCACATGTATTCAAATCACATTTGGGCGTGTGATTTGAAACCTACTTTTCAAAAAGCGCTATATAAGCGCTTTTTTCATGTGTAAATAATCTCTATAAAATGAAATTTTTATTATATTCCCTTCCGAATAACATTTCCAATCCGATTTATACTATAACTGTGACTTTAAAATCATTAGCTTCACACCTTAAGGATGTTCCGTTCAAAAAACACTCCCTCATATCCTCAATTAATTCTTCAGCAGCTTCAATTCGTTCCATACCAATTACACACCTTTTTAGAGTAATAGTATCAGTATGTCCAAGTTTTATAGATTTTTTGCACCAGAACCAAAAATAATATTATTAAACAAATTTCATATTTACATAAAAAATCCACACTTAACTAGACTCATATACTCACACCATCCTTTCTAGACGAGCATAAGATGTACTAACGAACGAAAGGGGGTAATTATTATGGGTTTTGGTTTTGGTGGAGGTTGTGATTTCAATAGATGTGATGATCGGAGAGATGATCGGAGAGATCATCATAGAGATCATCACAGAAAAGATGAAAACAATAGACAGGTGAATAATAATCCAGAATTAGCACAATTCTTACACACATTAACTCCTGGTACTTGTATTGTTATTCAATATGATCATCAAAGACCTACAAGTGCAACATTCCAAGGTTTTCAAGGGAACAACGTAATTATTTTATCTGACTTTGATTGTTTCCCAGGATTAGCACGTATTGCGATTAACAGAATTAACGTAATCTCTATAAATTCACCTGATTGTAATCGTTTCTGTTGCAAGCGTAAGCATTGTAGAGAATGTGATGAGCATGAGCATGATCATAAAGATGACTTTTAAAAATGATTGAATAGAAAAACCTTTCCTTTAATTTTATAAGCCAATTTGCAGAAAAAACACCTATTAAAAAATAGGTGTTTTTTCTTTCCTAAATTTACTGAACTGAACGTAAATAACAAACCATTTCATATAGCGGACATATACTATTGTAAGGTCGGCATCCAAATGACCCAAATAAATACCCATGCCAAGAAATAAAACTACAAAGTATTTCTTGGCACCTTTTACATAAAATAAATAAATTTATTAAAAATGTACAAACCTAATTAAAAACCTACACATATAATGTATTCTACCTTTCTATTAATTTATTAAAGGGATTTATTTTATATAAATCCCTTCTTTTTTAAGTATTTAAATACTTAATTTAACCTACATAACATAATAATTCCTAAAAAATAAGATAAGAGCCCTTCGCTCTTATCCTATCTTTTCCTTATATTTATTTAAAGCGCTATTAACCTATGCGTCGAACACTAATAACATCTAGGCTTGTCACATTAATGTTTGCAGCAGCATCCACCCAAATAAGAAATCCATCCTCTATACGAATAAAGACTCCGTTTCCATCGATCTGATCTCCGCCTGAAAAAACGTTAATTCTGTCGCCTTCTCGTAAACCATCTAATCTTCTTCGTTCTCCAAAATTACCCAATTGTCTCACCTCCTCATAATCTCTTTTTTTTCGGTTTCTATTATGTTCAACACATTTACATTATTTAAAATGCTATTAAGCTACGCGTCGAACACTAATAACATCTAGGCTTGTCACATTAATATTAGCAGCAGCATCCACCCAAATAAGAAATCCATCCTCTATACGAACAAAGACTCCTCTTCCATCGATCTGATCTCCGCCTGAAAAAACGTTAATTTTGTCGCCTTCTCGTAAACCGTTTAATCTTCTTCGTCCTTCAAAATCCCCCAGTTCTCTTACTTCCTCACGTTCTCTTCTTCTTCTTCGGTTTCTATTACATTCATCACATTCACATCTTCTTCTTCTTCGATTTCTATTACATTCATCACATTCACATCTACGTTCAAAAGACATTTAATATACCCCCTTTTTCCTAAAAATTTTTATCTGCATTATATATTATGAAAGAAATAAATTAATTGATTAGACTTTCTTCCTCTATCAAACATCCAATTAACTAATTTATCAAAAAAAATCACTAATTTTAACAATTGTACAAGCCATTTTGTATTACTTACATACATTAACAATGAGATGATAATCATCTTACTATACTCCAAATCCCAAATTACCAGTTCGTTAACTATCTTTAAAAGATAGAAAAAAGGACAGTTGAAAACTGTCTTTTTTTCTTATTTACAAAGATATATATTTTGGGAATTAAACACCTCTTACTAATAAATGCATATATTATATAGTGCTCCAACACAATGCTAAACAAACTCCACAAACAAAGAAAGAACTTATTTTCTATCTGTCAAGAATTTAAGTTCTTTTTTATCTATTTTACATTCATTTATATTAATAAGAGGATTCCATTTCCTTTCCGTATAATCGATTCTACGCTTTTTATTCAGCATTTCCTTTACCATGAGAGTTCCTCTCACCCTCAAAGAAATTTTACAGTATGAAAGCTAGGCTTCTGGTGCAAAAACTATAAGATTTATGTAACTAATCTCTGAAACTTAGACATACTGATGTAAAAAGACAATAAAGTTATTTAATTTTAAAACCTAAAACAAGCATAACCCCGTTCTAAATTTAGGATGGGGTTAAAATATAGTCGTTTAATTTTCGACATAAGATACTTCACTGTACTTAAAAATATAACAATAAAGTCGTTTAAAAATCTAAGTTTTATTCAACAATAGCGCCCGATAATTGAACAAGATAAATTCCAAGGTTTCCCCCATTTATGTATAACAACTTTACTTCTATTATAAATTTAAAGCGTTATGAAGAATGAATACGAATCAACGCTTCCGCCTGATTAATGCTTTCTTTTAAATAAATTGGCGAATTGGGGTGATTTAATATTTCCTCAGTAGTTAACCATAATACTTCTTCAACCTCATCGGGACTTTTAGAAAATGCCTCCCCCGATTCATATTCGCAAAGAAAAACAATATCCACAACATTTTCACCTGTATCGGTTACGAATGACGTACTATGTACATAATTTAGCCTGTCTTTTACGCTCACACCGACTTCTTCTAATATTTCTCGCTTTACTGTTCTCTCTAATATGTCTGATGAATTCCCTTCTATATCTACCTTACCTCCCACAAGAGAAAGCCAACCACCAGCATGTTCCTCTTTTTTGCTTCTTTCAATAATAAGCCATTTATCATTTTTCCTTATAGCACCTTCAACATTTACGATAAACATTTTAAAGTACCTCCTATAAATTATCCTTATTAATTTCGGGTATTTCCTATGCTTTGTAGCTTGTTCAAAAGCATAACCAAGTGTTTTTTGCCCTTTTTTATTTTCATATATGTACTCCCTTTCGAAAGCAAACGTATTTCTATATATATTGCTTTTATTATACCGTCTATCGTAGTTTTTAGGATATCGCTCTTTTACGTTTACAATTAAACAGCTTTATTATCACTGCACAGCTTGAATATAAACTAATGCGTGAAACGGCAACACCGATATTACCACAAAAGGCAGAAAAAAATAGCCCTACTTTGGCAGTGGACTTGTTGTTTAGCTATATGCCAGGGGTATTGTATATATTGCATGTACTCAAATCATAATTTTAGATTGCAGCTGTTCCATTACAAAAAGTATTAAACTAACTAGCAAATATGCGATTGTTATATGGGAAATAAGGACAATTCTGAGACTGCATACTTAATAAAACAAGTATGTTTTTTTCTATAAATCTTTCAAAAGAAAAAAAGGCGTAATCCTTGATACATAAGGGATAAGCCTCTTTGCTTACCTCTTGCAATAGTATGTAATGGCAAATACCTATATATGATATCACAAATTAATGTTATATTTCCCCAATCAGGATGAATACCACTATCCAACCATCTGTACTTTCCATATAATTGAAATATTCTATGTGTCGAGGTGAAATCATGGATTCTTCTTCGTTTTACACTATTGTAATCATAATTGCTGCGTTAGTCATATGGCGTAGAACTTTGGCAATGTATCGCCCTATTAAAGGAAACGGAACCCGCATTCTCTTACCCATACTATTTTTGTTACTCCCCTGCATTCACATCATCTTAAATCCAAAAGCACATGCCGCTGGCTGGGTATGGATTTGTGCAGCTATCTTTGGATTTCTTTTGTCAATTCCACTTATTTGGACCACTCACTATGAACTCCGATTCGATCAGCATATTTATGCTGTAAAAAACAAGAGCTTTATTATTACCTTTCTCATCGTACTTATTATCCGTTTTTTACTTCGTGATTATTTAAAATGGCTAGGTCCAGAAACAGAAGCAGCACTATTTATGACTGTAGCACTGGGATATATCTTACCTTGGAGAATTATCTCTTTCATCAAATTTCGTCAACTATACAAAAGTCGAATCCAAACTAACAATAACATTGACTTACGATAACACTAATTATGTGAATGGAAAGTACTTTCAGAACTTCTGAGGGGACTTTCCAGGTTTTGCAATACATTGGTTTTATGCTAACAAAAGATGCTTATTTTTTTGAAGAACTATGTTAATTTTGAGGAACAAAGGGACAGATTTACTGCCCCCTATTGTTTACTTATTTTGATTTTTTTTGGGCTCTTAATGCGATTTTTTCAAGTCCATTTTCTCCCGCAAATTCCACATCTGCTTTTGGTACAGCGTTTTTATTGTTCTTCAATTGATTATTCTTATTTTTAGCCATTTTTTCACCACCCTTGTAGCTTGATTTAGTTATTCCTTCAAGGATGCCAACTATAATAAATACACTATATACAGATAGCGGAGTTGTGTTTTTTCGTCATCAGCACCCACGATTTTAGTTTGCTTTCTTTTTTGTAGCCTATGCGATTTGATTTACTTCTTTAAATAAACTGCCCCATTCGCTCAATAAGAAATTGAATACAAAGCGATTGCACCCAATGGTTTTAACAATTAATATTTTTTGTTCCTTCGTTGGATAGATACGAAATTTATATGCTTTGTTGTAGATTTTGAATAAAGTTTGATGATTTTTGTGATCCTTGCTCAATTAAGGCGCCCGAATATTGAAGTTCGGTTTTAGGCTAATCCACTTCACATATTTACTTAAGGGAGTGCTTTTTAATAGTGTGTTAGAGCACTATATAATATATGTATTTATTAGTAAGAGGGGTTTAATTTTCAAAATATATATCTTTGTAAATAATAAAAAAGGACAGTTGAAAACTGTCCTTTTTTCTATCTTTTAAAGATAGTTACCGAACAAGTAATTTAGGGTTTTGGGGTATAAGATGATTATCATCTCATTGTTAATGTATGTAAGTAATACAAAATGGCTTGTACAATTGTTGAAATTAGTAATTTTCATTTTAAATAAATTAGCTAATTGGGCAATTGGTAGAGGAAGAACATCTAATCCATTAATTTATTTCTTTCATAATATATAGTGCAAATAAGTTTTTTAGGAAAAAGGGGTTATGTTAAATGTCTTTTGAACGTAGATGTGAATGTGATGAATGTATTAGAAACCGAAGAAAAAGAGACCGTGAGGAAGTAAGGGAATTGGGGAATTTTGAAAGACGAAGAAGATTAAATGGTTTACGGGAAGGCGACAAAATTAGAGTTTTTTTAGGTGGAGATCCGATCGATGGAATAGGAGTCTTTATTCGTATAGAGGATGGATTTCTTATTTGGGTGGATGCTGCTGTGAATATTAATATGACAAGCCTAGATGCTATTAGTGTTCAACGAGTAATTTAATAGCGCTTTAAATAAAGATAAGGGGAAAGCTCTTATCTTATTTTGTTTTTAGGAATTATTATGTTATGTAGATTAAATTAAGTATTTAAATACTTAAAAAAGAAGGGATTTATATAAAATAAATCCCTTTAATAAATTAATAGAAAGGTAGAATACATTATATGTGTAGGTTTTTAATTAGGTTTGTACATTTTTAATAAATTTATTTATTTTATGTAAAAGGTGCCAAGAAATACTTTGTAGTTTTATTTCTTGGCATGGGTATTTATTTGGGTCATTTGGATGCCGACCTTACAATAGTATATGTCCGCTATATGAAATGGTTTGTTATTTATATTCAGTTAAGTATAATTTAGAAAAGAAAAACACCTATTTTTTAATAGGTGTTTTTCTTGCAAATTGGCTTATAAATTAAGGGAAAGATTTTTCTATTCATTCATTTTTAAAAATCATCTCTATGATCATGCTCATGTTCGTCATGTTCTTTACAATGTCTGCGACGTTTACAACAGAAACGATCACAATCAGGTGAATTTATAGAGATTACGTTAATTTTGTTAATCGCAATACGTGCTAATCCCGGGAAACAATCAAAGTCAGATAAAATGATTACGTTGTTTCCTTGAAAACCTTGGAATGTTGCACTTGTAGGTCTTTGAGAATCATATTGAATAACAATACAAGTACCAGGAGTTAATGTTCTTAAGAATTGTAATAATTCTGGATTATTATTCTCCTGTCTATGGTTTTCTTCTCTTCTGTGATGATCTCTGTGATGATCTCTCCGATCATCACATCTATTGAAATCACAACATCCACCAAAGCCAAAACCCATAAAATTACCCCCTTTCGTTCGTCAGTACATCTTATGCTCGTCTAGAAAGGATAGTGTGGGTATATGAGTCTAGTTAAGTGTGGATTTTTTATTTAATTATGAAATTTGTTTAATAAGGATCTTTTTATGTATTATCCCTTACAAATTATATCCTAATAATGCATTACTAAAAAATTTGCCAACTTGTCTATTTCAATTCTTATGCTCAAACATATTCTATTTTGATAACTAATAATAAGTTAATTTAATAGAATTACATTGTTAGGTGTCAAAATTAGAAGTAAAGGAAGGTGATAGAGAATGGATAATAATGAAATTCTAACTCTGTTGCAAGCATTTCAATTGGTTGGGGCGAGAGTTGTATTATTTTTACCATCATTTCACGTAGAAGGCCTTATTACACAGATTGGAGAAAATTTTGTTACTCTTCGTCGTGGTAATGGGGAAGGCGTTGAAGTAGAAAGTAATGCAAATGGTGGGGCTCTTGAAAATCCAAACCAAATTAGTGTTGCAATTAGTAGCATTTTAGCGGTAAGTGATGATCGAGGAGCATAATAACTTAAAAATGTACTGGGTATTATAAATACCCAGTACATTTTTATATAATGTGCTTACTATATAATACATACTTATTATTGGGGGGACATAGATGTGTCAGTTTTGTTTAAATTCTGATAATAATAAACGTAAATTTAGATTGTTTGAAATAAATCCGATTCCCCTTATCGCTCCATGTAAATCAAGAAGGAGTTTTGATACTTTATTAGAATCAGAAAAATCTTCTGATGTTTTATTAAAATCAAAAATGTCCCCTAACACCTCTTTAGAATTAAAGGGATCTTCTTATCATTCAGTAGTGAATAGTTCTAGCAATAATTCTGCAGAAGTAGCAAATGAGATTAGAGAACTTTTATATGCCTATCAGTTGCTTCATTTACGTACTGTATTGTTTTTAGAAGGAATTCATATCAAAGGCATTATAATGAATGTGAGTCAAAATTCAGTTACTGTTATTGGACCAAATGTAGAAGTAGCAAGTAATTCAACTGGTAATATTATAGGTTTTCCGAACAAAATTAATGTTAGACTTGAGTCTATTCAAGCAATTGGTGATGTAAAATAGTTTTCTCGTTAAAATGTTAAAAACAATAGGATAAAGAGTGATTTTTAATGTTGATTTATATTATATGGCAAAATTAAATCGAAAATGTATCAAGAATATTATCTTTTTCTTCTTTGTTAATTCCAATATATTTTAGATTGACACTCCTTGCCTCTTTAGGGATCGGAGTGTCAAATTCATGCATATTAAGTAATATCAAGCACATAATAGCAGCGACATCGGGAAATGTTAATCTGTACGTTAGAGTTACCCCTTATATTTTGAGAAGGCCCCGAATAAGGTTTCTTTTTGCTACACCTTTTGAGAAAGACAAGCATATACTAGAGTGTGGGGGAAACCACTTTATATATAAGAGCATCTAACAATTGTGGATGCTCTTTTTATTTGCACACAAAGAATTGTTAAAAATACTATATTGGAGGGTCTATCCTACAAACTCCTTTTTAGAAGGTCATGTATTCCCCAATAGAGCTGTGTCATGTAAAAGGGAAAAGCATTGCTATTTATTTCATTCACATAATCTTTCAAGGACACTTAAGTTTTTTGAATATACCTTTCATAATCAGGAATAGCTACTCTACCAAAAATAAAGTCGGCTTGTACATATTTTGTTTAGAAGTGTATCATAATTTGGAATTGAACAGTCCGTATAAGTTCTATGCCTCTATTAAATGATCCTCGTAACATAACTTTGCTGAGCTAAATGCCACTTAACCTCCTAACGGTTCTAATCGATTAAGCTATCTCTGTATAGTTAAGAGAGGGATAGCTCCGTTTCTTTAGTCCTGTGTTAACATCCCTATCGTTATGTGTACTGCAAGAAGGGCAATCACACTCACAAGGATTAAGATTTTCAACGTCTTTATTTTGGTAAATGCAATTCAAACATAGTTGACTAGAAATAAACGTTTTTGATATAACAACAATTTTCTTCCCGTACCATCTTCTTTTTTAATTGAGTAAGATCGTCAGAGAAAAAATGATACGTTAATCCTTTCCCCGCTTCTTTATAAGTATGATTCCACATAGCAAAAAACCGATTAAATTTAAAACAACCGTAACCAATGGTTCTCGTAATTAAAGCTTCTTATTCTTGATTCTAGTAAAAATGAAAAAACGTAGGCTTACGCCTACCGACATTCATCTCCCACCTAAAATTGGTATTCCACACCTTCACATTTTGAGGAGGGAGTCTTCTGTCGAAAAGAAATAACAGTAATCTTTGCCCCAGAACTGTTTGTATTGCGTATTAAAATTCCTCTATTAATATATTCAAAGCTTTTGACTTTATCCTTTCATATTCCATAGCTTCAGCAAGTTCGTTAGCAAGTAATGGTGATTTTCTGACGTATTTTTCACGAATCACATCATACAATTCGTATGGAAATAACATATCAATAAACATAATTTTCTTCTGCTCTGCTGTTAAAGGAGAAACTGACTCATATGCGTTAATCATAATTTGAAATTGATCTGCATTCCAAACACCAGTTGTATCTAGTAGGGGAATAATCATTTTACGCAAGTCTCGAATAGGGAGATCGTAAGAAACTGTATCTAAATCAATTACCCAAATTTGATTACTTGGATCTAATAAGGAATTTCCTGTTCCATAATCTTGATGACATAAATTGGGGAATGTTTGTAATTCATCAGTCCATTTTGTATATTCAGATTCCAATAGTCTTTGGTGTGTATGTTTTGCTTCTAAAATGAAAGCATCAATTTCAGTCAAATACAATTGTGAAAATGGGTCATCCGGCATAGTTGCGGATAAATTTTTCCAAATCTCCATCTGCTGAAATCTTTTAATGTAATGATTGGGCCAACGTCCCAGTTTTGTGAAGATAGGTATGCCTGGTGGCGGTTTGTAGCCAATAGAAGCTACATGAAAATCTGCTAACCCTTTCATAATCATTTCAAGGTCTTCTTGCATTGTTAGCTCAAACGGTCTTCCCTCAATCCATTCATAAACAACAAATAAAAATGGACCGTGTTTTGTATATAACTGATTCACTTTGCTTGGAATTATGCTCGGAACACGCATGCCTTTTTTGGCAAGATAATCTTGAGCGTGAATGGAAAATAAAGCCTTTTTTTCAGGTCGATGAATTCTCTTTAAGCAAAATGGTCCATCTGTAGTATGAATTTTCCATACTAGGGCTAGTTGTCCACCTTGTATCAATTCGATTGTAGTCGCTTGAATGTCCCAATGTTGAATCATTGTCTCTGCCAATGCTACTAATTTTTGCTCCTCTTCGGGCGATAATGTATACACCGCTTCTTCATTATGATTCTCCACATATACCACCATCCTTTTATACTCTCTTATTACTGTATGGTGCATGACCATTTTTGCTCTAGCCATTTGCCTTTAAGAAGAAAAAGTACTATTTACCAAATTTAATTATAAAAGATGAAAAAATGCTTGATAACTCACAAACATAAGGGTTTCTTCGTAACATATGAAGAAAGTTGTATTTTATGAAACAGGGAGGCGATTTAATGAAAATTGCGATAATATCCACTGAAAAGCTACCCGTACCAGCTGTACGAGGTGGAGCTATTCAAATTTATATAGATTCTGTTGCTTCCATTATTGCTTCAAATGGAAAAAATGTGACAGTTATTTCTATAACAGATCCTAATTTAAAATCAGAAGAAAAAAATCAAGGTGTAAGGTATATACGTTTTCCAGAAGAGGAGTATCTGCCTTATATTATTAAACATTTGAAACAGGAAAAATATGATGTGGTTCATCTATGTAATCGGCCCAATTGGATTACAATTTTACGTGAGGCGGCACCACAGACCAAATTCGTGTTAAGTGTGCATAATGAAATGTTTGCATACGAAAAAATAAGTGATAAAGAGGGCGAAGCATGTATTGCGGCTGTTTCCAAAATTGTAACAGTTAGTGATTATATAGGAAAAACAATTACCTCGCGCTTTCAAATTGCAAAAGCAAAGACAAGAACAGTATATTCTGGTGTAGATGTAAATGAATATTATCCTTCGTGGACCGTGAATGGTACAAAAGTTAAAAGTCATGTGCTAAAACAGTTGAATTTACAAAATAAAAAAATAGTTTTGTTTGTTGGACGCTTGAGCAAAGTAAAAGGTCCTCATATTTTGCTACAAGCTCTTCCTAAAATAATTGAGAAAAATCCAGACATTGTAATGGTTTTTATTGGTTCAAAATGGTTTGGAGATAACAATGTAAATAATTATGTAAAACATTTATATACCTTAGGTGCAATGTTTCCAGAACATGTAGTCTTTATTAAATTTGTTAAGCCAAAGGATATTTCAACACTTTATGCTATGTCAGATATTTTTGTTTGCTCTTCACAGTGGCAAGAGCCTCTTGCTAGGGTGCATTACGAAGCAATGGCAGCGGGGTTACCAATTATTACAAGTAATCGAGGCGGTAATCCTGAAGTTATTGAAGAAGGAAAAAATGGATATATTGTCAATGACTTTGAGAATCCTGATGCATATGCAGAAAAGATAATTAATCTTTTAAATAACGAAAATAAAAGAAAACAGATAGGGAAATATGGACGTGCGAAGGTCGAAAAAGAATTTAATTGGAACCGAGTTGCCACGGATTTAATGAAAGTGTATGAGGAAGTTTTATAAAATTTAAAAGGAGGATGATGAAAGTTGGAAGAAACAACTGGATTAGAGAGTGAACATTTAAAAAAGGTCCTTAGCTTTTATCCATTTGAGGTAAGTAATATCATTTTACAGTCAAGCAGAAGTGGGAGAACAATTTGGGAAGTTGAAACAGAAGAAGGATTAAAAATATTAAAACAAGCACATATGCACCCCAAAAGGATGCTTTTTATTGCTGGAGCACATTTACATCTCCTTCAAAATGGATTGCCAATTACAAAAATTCATAACACAAAAAGAGGGGGCTTTTGTATTGGATCTGGTGAGTATGCGTATGTACTATATGATAAGCATCAAGGGAAAGAAGTTATTTATTATAATAAAGAACAATTAGAGAAGGTACTAATATATGCAGGTAAATTTCATCAAGCATCCGAAGGATATATTCCGATACAAGAAAGTAAAATTCGGGGTCGATTAGGAAAATGGCATAAATTATACAGATGGAAATTACAAGAATTAGAAGGAAACAAAAGGATTGCACTCTCCTTTCCAGATGATGTATTTTCAACTATGTTTTTAGAGTACGTCGATAAAATGTTAGCACGTGGTCAGAGAGCATTACAAGAAATAAATGATCCATATTTTGACCAATGGACAAAAGAAGTTATTGCATCTAACAGTTTTTGTCAGCAAGATTTTACTTTAGCAAGATTTGCAGAAATAGATGATGCTATGTTTATGAAAGAGCTACATTCTATTACAAGTGATTTACCCGTGAGGGACCTACGTATCTTTTTAAATAAAGTGATGAAAAAAATGTCAGTTTGGGATACTAATTTAGCAATTCATATGTTGAGTGCATATGATTCAGAAAATTCCTTATCAGAAAAACAATTTCGTGTTCTTTGGACTGATTTATCGTTTCCTCACTTATTCTGTGCAATTGCACATAAATACTATTTAGGACAAAAGCGTTCTTGGTCTGATGAAAAGTATATTTGGGCATTACAAAATATCATTGCACTTGAAGACTCTAAAGAAGAATTCTTACAAAATTTCTCTGATATTTACCACGAAATCAAGAGCAATAGCGGAGGGAAATAAGATGAGTTCAGAACAAGAAGAGATAGTAATCCCTATTTTAGATTTAGAGAAATTTGTGTTTTCTCCACCAGGGCCAATGGGATGGGAATTGTCAGAGTATGAGCAGCAAAAAAATATTGTGCTAAATGAATCTTCTGTGCTAGAGAATTTAGCGATTATTAAGGAAATAGAATTAGAGGAGTTACCCAAAATCGGATTGCTAGATTTAGAAGAGCAATCCCTACAAAAAACTACAATAATTGATGAAGTAAAAGATAAAGAGATTCAAAATGCAATAGAACTAGAAGAGCAATCCCCACAAAAAACTACAATAATTGATGAAGTAAAAGATGAAGAGATTCAGAAGACGAGGACGAAAAAGAAGAAGAAGAAGAAGAAGACGAAGATGAAGAAGATGAAAAATACAATAGAACTAGAAGAGCAATCCCCACAAAAAACTACAATAATTGATGAAGTAAAAGATGAAGAGATTCAAAATGCAATAGAACTAAAAGAACAAAACCCGGAACAAAATGAGGTCGTTCCAACTCAAATAGAAAAGCCGAAAGTAAAAGTCAAAATTATTACTCCCGATCATCCATTAAAAAGCCCGTGGATAGCAAAATTAGTAAAGAACGCTAAGGAAAATGAATAATGAAATTTCCGCAAATATATTAATCTTTTCATATTCTTTCGACATAGTATATATAAATCTATATTGAAGGAGTTAGGTAAATGGCTGATGTGAAAAGAGCAAAAATAAAACTAGATGTTGAGAATGGCTTTAGTGTTAATTCAGATGATGATTTACAGGAAGTTCTAAAAGCTCTAGCTGAAATAATTCAATCTGGTACACATAATGGTATAGAGGTTGAAATTGAATATGCTGATGAAACAGAAGTTATCTTTACAGACGAGGAAGAAGAAGAAGAAGAAGACGATGATGAAGATGACGATGACGATGAAGATGAAGATGAAGATGAAGATGAAGATGAAGATGAAGACGAAGTAGACGAGGAAGAAGAAGAAGACGATGACGATGATGACGATGACGATGAAGACGACGACGATGATGATGATGACGATGACGATGATGATGAAGATGATGACGACGATGATGATGACGATGATGAGGATGAAGATGAAGAAGAAGAAGATGAAGATGAAGATGATGACGAAGACGAAGACGATGAAGATGATGAAGACGAAGACGAAGACGAGGACGAGGACGAAGAAGACGAAGACGAGGACGAAGAAGACGATGATGATGATGATGACGACGATGAAGATGAAGATGAAGACGAAGACGATGATGACGAAGACGATGATGACGAAGACGATGATGACGAAGACGATGATGACGATGACGATGACGACGAAGACGATGAAGACGAAGACGATGATGACGAAGACGATGATGACGAAGACGATGAAGACGAAGACGATGACGACGATGAAGATGAAGACGAAGACGATGATGACGACGATGAAGACGATGATGATGACGATGAAGACGATGAAGATGATGACGACGACGATGATGACGATGACGATGAAGACGACGATGATGATGAAGAAGATGAAGACGATGAAGATGAATACGAAGACGACGAAGACGATGATGACGATGATGACGATGGTGAAGAAGAAGACGCGTAAAATAATTAGCACTAAAATACGCTTGGTTCTCCAAGCGTTTTTTGTTCTTCAAAATATACATAATAGGCAGCCTTTATCATTTTCCGACAGAAGACTCCTTCCTCAATTTGCGTGAAGGTGCGATAGCACCAGCAAATAGGTAGGAGATGAATGTCGGTTGGCGTAAGACAAAATGTTTGTTACCATATACTTGTACAGATTGCTCTTTGAAAACTGAAGATATGAGATTGGTTGCAGAAAAATCGTTGCAACCGTAAAATTTTCAACGTTCAATCACCCCACGCTTGCCGAAGTTGCGAAAACCAAGCTAAAGTAGGAAGCGTGGTGAGTCAACGTGTAAGATACTTATGTTCTCACCGTAGGAACTGCAGACAGAGCCTGCTAAGATAACTGGTGAATACATCGGTGTTCGCAGGAATCTCCCACTTCAAACAGACTGCAGGGTCGTTAAGTGGGGATAGTTCAAACAATTAGAATTTTGAGAGGGCGTATTAGATTTCTAGCAGGTTGATTAGTAGATTCTGCTACTTGTTTATATACCTGATCTAGTTTTTTTGCTGTATGCTTAAATGTAAAGTTTTCTTCTACAATTTTTCTTCCGTTTTCAGCAATCCATTGTGTAAATTCTCGTTGAGATAACAAAGCATGGACAAGTCTGGCAAACTCCATTGGATTATTATATTGTTCTACTAGGCAGCCGTTATATTCATCTGTTATAACTTCAGCATTTCCCCCACGGTTTGTTGTAATAATTGGGATTCCAGCAGCCATTGCTTCATAATGAACACGTGCCAATGGTTCGTTCCATTGTGAGCTACATATAAATATATCCCCCATTAGAAATATATTATGAATTTGATCTGCAGGAATAAATTTAGTGAAAATTACGTGTTCTTTAATTGGTTTAGCTATTTTATATAATCCTCTAATATATTTATTTACTCGGTTATCACTAAACCATTTACCACCAACAATTACAAGCACCGTATCTTTATGTGTTTGAATAATTTTCTTCATAGCGTGAATGAGTAAGTCTGGACCTTTATTTTTGCATAATCGGCCAACAAATAGAATCACTTTTTTATCTTGGATAGCATATTTTGTACGAAATTCATTTCTTATCTTTTGTCCTGTTGGTGTCCAGATGGAAGGAGAGTGTTTTAAATTAACACCAGAATAGACAATGGAAATCTTATCTTCAGCTTGTGGAAATCTCTCAATCACAGTTTGTTTAATATAGTTACTAACAGTCACAATGGCGGTAACCATTTCAATAATAAGATTGCCTTCACAAATAGATAGTTTATGTTCAGCAAACATATCGTTATGAAGACCTAATACAAATTTACTGTGTGGAGAAGCTTGTTTATATAGAGGTATATTTTTAGGACGATTAAAGACATGTATAATATCAAAGGTATTGGTTTGGAGTGTTCTTATAACATGCTGCTCATATTCTTTTTGAGGAAAATACACGTAATTGACATTATCTTGTGTTTTTTGATTTGGAAGACTTGGATCTGAAATAGAGAAAATAGTAAGTTCATACTCTTGACTTATATAGGGGGACACCCCATCAATCATCATTTGAATTGCTCCACCTTTAATCGCTGGAGATGGTAATTTTTCTGTACATATATATGCAATTTTCATAAACTAATCCCCTTTGTATAGTTGTTTTATATAATGATATTCTGCTTCCAGTCCGTCGGATAGAGAAACTATTGGAGAATATTGCAGTAATGTACTAGCCTTAGATATATCTGCCCATGTTTGCTTCGGTTCCCCAGGAACTGATTTTAGAAAGTTTTTGGTTGCTGATTTACCTAATATTTTTTCTAACATAGAAATGATGTCCAAAATGGATGCTTGTTCTTTTCCACCGATATTGATAACTTCACCTATTATATTTTTTTTTGTTTCTAAAGCGGCCACCGTTCCTCTTATACAGTCATCAATATAGGTAAAATCACGTGTTTGTGTTCCGTCACCAAATATTGTAAGAGGTTTATCTTCTAGCATTTGTTTAATTAATCTATGAAATGCCATGTCAGGACGTTGCCTTGGCCCATACACTGTGAAATATCTTAAAATAACAATTGGTATGTGAAAATTTTTGTGATAAACATGACATAAGTGTTCACCACTTAATTTTGTAACACCATATGGGGATAGAGGGATAGGTAATAAATCTTCAGAAACTGCACCAGATTTTTCACCATATACAGAAGACGTTGATATATGAATAAATTTATCTAATTTTATGTGTTTACAGGCTTCAAGTAACTGCTGTGTAACCATTATATTGTTTGTAACATAAGGCTGAAAATCTTTTCCCCAGCTCGTTCTCACACCAGGTATAGCAGCCAGATGGTAAACAACATCTATATCTTGTAATAGTTTTGATAAATCTGTATTTAGAATGTCTTCTCGTATGAATTGAAAACGTGAATTCAATTCGAGAGATTGTATATTACCTGTCTTTAAAGTGGCTGGAGTAGGACCGATGAAATGATCAATTCCAACTACATGATATGCACTATTTTTAAGTAACGCTTGACACAAATGTGAGCCAATGAAACCAGCAGCTCCTGTTACAAGTATTTTCATGACCGACCCACTCCAATATATTGTAATCCGTATTTTTCTATTTCATCTTTTTCAATGCAATTGCGTCCATCCACGATTGTGCATCCCTTCATAACTTGTTTGACTTGTTTCCAATTAAGTGTTTTAAATTCATTCCATTCCGTGGCGATAATAATGCAATCAGAATTTGTAATTGAAGATTCTAGGTTATCATGCTGTGTAACTTGTCTTTTTAAATGTGGAGGAAGAAAAGCTTTGGGGTCATAAGCATGTAGATCATAGCCATGAGGGATTAACTTTTCAAGAAGTATTACGGCAAGGGAGCTACGAATATCATCAGTATTTGGCTTAAAAGCAATTCCTAAAACCGTTATTTTTTTTGAAGAGGGTTCTTTTATAGCTTTTTTAATTTTTTCAACATAGAGATCTATCTGTGTGGAGTTAATGGATTGTACAGCTTGTAAAATAGGAACTGCTACGTGCCTATCATTTGCTGTATAGATGAGTGAATGTAAATCTTTTGGGAAGCATGATCCACCATACCCCATTCCCGCCTGAAGAAAATGAGGGTTAATTCGAAAGTCATAGCCAATTCCTTTTGCCACTTCAACAATATCAATGTTATATGCATCACAAATTCGAGAAATTTCATTTATAAAAGATATTTTGGTAGCCAAAAATACATTAGATGTATATTTAATCATCTCAGCTTCATTTAAACCTGTACAAAGGAAAGGAGCACTAATCCCTTTATATATATCCTGCATAATTTTTAACGACTTTGTGTCACCTTTTTGGATACCTATAATAGTTCTATCTGGAATGAGCATATCGTGAACAGCAGAGCCTTCGCGAAGAAATTCAGGATTGGAAACAATATTGAATAAGGCCGATGAAACCCCACATTTAATGAGTGTTTCATATAATTGTTGATTTGTACCTGGTGGAACTGTGCTTTTCGTAATAATAGTTTTATACGATGTTATAGCTGGAACTAGTAGATCAATGACGGAGTAGATATATTTTAAATCCGTCTTTCCACTTGATGTAGAAGGGGTTCCTACAGCGATAAAAATAATGGGTGATTGTCGAATAGCATTATCGATATCACAACTGAATTGTAATCGGTTTCTATTTTTGTGAATAAGCTCCTTTAAATCCGGTTCATAAATGGGGCATTCCCCCTTTTGGAGAGAATGAATTTTTGCTTGATCTTTATCTACACATATAACATCATGACCTAAATCTGCTAATACTGCTGCTGATGTGATTCCCACATAACCAGAGCCTATAATACATATATCCATATGATAATCACCTCTCTGAACTTAGTACTATTGTACTAGTTGTTACAGTATATTGATGGACAAGATGGATTGGTGACAAATGAAAGGGCCTATTCATATAAGCAATGAAAGCAATCAGAAGGTAAAAGCCTCTTTTGGAATCGTCATGCGCGGGTAAGGGGGTTACTGAATATTAATATTGTAAACACTCGAGGGAGCGAGAGATTAGTGATTAAAAAAGCAATCATTCCAGCCGCTGGTTACGGCACAAGGAGCCTTCCAATTACAAAGGTAATTCCAAAAGAAATGTTTCCAATAGGTAATAAACCTGCGATTCATTATATTGTGGAAGAGGCTGTAAAGTCAGGTATTGAGCAAATATTAATTGTACTTTCTAGCAGAAAGGATTTAATAGTTGATTACTTTGATTATTCATTAGAATTGGAGGCTTTTTTAGAAAAAGAAAAAAAAGCCCATCTGTTAAAAGGGCTTGCTATTCCTAATGTTCAAATCCATTATATAAGGCAGCCATATGCGAGAGGACTTGGTGAGGCGATAAAATTAGGTGAAACATTTATTGGTAATGAACCTTTTGCTGTACTCTTGCCAGATGATATTGTAGTCTCGGATAAAGAAACTGCTTTAAATCAGTTAATTAGTATTTATAAAGAGACGAAAAATAGTGTAATAGGCATTCATACGGTACCAGATGAGTGCATAGAAAAGTATGGTATTATTGAAGGGAATATTGTAAAGGGTAATTACATGAATATTACGAATATTATAGAAAAGCCAAAAGTAAATCCTCCATCTAATCTTGCAGTTATTGGTAGATATGTTTTCACACCTGATATCTTTCCTTTATTAAAAAATATTCAACCTGGTGTTGGGGGGGAATACCAATTAACAGATGCGATTCATTCTTTAATTATGACTAAAAAAGTATATGGAAAAATGATTGATGGGAAACGATTTGATATTGGGCAAGAAGATGAATATATGCAGCTTCTTAACCTCATATATGGACAAAACAAAACAGATAAGAATTAATTTGTAGAAAAGGATTCAGCCAATATACACTTGAGGTCAACAAACGATTCCTGAAGATTTGATGAAACATATGTAAAAGTTAAGGGTAATTAAATATATTTATATCGTACCTTTGAGTCAGAAGAGAATACAATCGGCTTTTATTTAAACAAGACAAGAAATCATATGGCTGCAAAGTGCTTTTTCAAAAAGCCTTGCGGTCGTTTCATGTTTCAAAGCCTCATGTTATCGTAGTAGAACAGAATTCAACCTAACCAATTGCAAAAAAAAAGATACCCATAGGCATCTCAATCAGACAAGTAAAATAACTAAATAACATTACGGAGCAGGATCATTGTTTCATTAAGAAACGGGATCTTGCCGGCACTACCATCAACCTAATATACATTCACACCCATAATCAGCAGAAAATATCATTTATTATATATATCTTTTTACAACAAAAGTGGATTTCGAGCGCTCAGTCATTCGAGAGCCCCATTCGTTAATCCGTTAGAATTAGAGCTCGCGACTTTCTTCATATGAGTCTCAATTCAGGTTATTCTCGCTATTATTCTTTAGCTGTTGAGTTCTTTCCCGAAGAAATTCATGATACTGAGTCTTTATCTTCATAAAACAGCATCTTCACACAACGAACACCGTCAACGATACACCCCATCCCGATTAAGCTACCTCTCTTCTTTACAAAATGAAGCTTTTATGTATTTTTTCACTTTCTATTGAAACAAACTTATATTATATTCGAAGACATTCCTTTCTTACGAAACTCATAAGGCCCTTTTTTAGGGCTTTTTTTATTGTATGACTTCTTAACCAGGTATATACCTTAATTTATACTTAAGTATCCCCAAAGAGTTTTGCAATTAATTGACGTTTACATGTCCATTTAAACTAAATATAACAAATTTGGTTTTATGACGTGGGAATTTTATTTGAAAAATGATAATAAGTATATGCATTCAACACTGTATGTTTTGTTTGTTTTATATATTAATTGTTTTATATGTTTTACATGTTTATATGTTTTAAGAGCATGAAATGTCTTGATATATAAGGGATTATGACTCTTAATTATAACAAATTTGGTTCTAAAGATAACAAACTTGGTTTTAACTATAACAAAAATGGTTTTAAAGATAACAAGTTTGGTTGCTTTACTCTAACAAAGATGGTTTTAAAGGTAACAAACTTGGTTTTAATCATAATAAATTTGGTTTTAAAGGTAACAAACTTGGTTTTAATCATAATAAATTTGGTTTTAAAGGTAACAAATTTGGTTGCTTAACTCTAGCAAAAATAGTTCTAAAGGTAACAAGTTTGGTTGCTTAACTCTAGCAAAAATAGTTCTAAAGGTAACAAATTTGGTTGCTTAACTCTAGCAAAAATAGTTCTAAAGGTAACAAATTTGGTTGCTTAACTCTAGCAAAAATAGTTCTAAAGATAATAATTTTAGTTTAAACTATAACAAAAATGATTCTAAAGATAACAAATTTGTTTATATACTTTACAACTCTAAATATTTTCAAAATAATTTTTACTACTTAAATGATTTTCGGAATAATTTTATATAAAACAAAGGACTTCTCAACTTTAATAGTGAAAAAATAATTTTCTGAATTGATAAAAAATTAACTATAACAAAGGGAATATATTTGTTATAGTTAATAGAACAGTAGAGGTAAGAAAGAAGGGACGTATGTAGGTATGTCTGAAAATCAAGATTTGCAGATTAAAGAAAATAATATTGTTTCAAAATCAAATACTTTAATTGAAGCAAATTCACGTTTAAATTTAGTAGAACAAAAAATATTACTTTGTTTGGCTAGTAATATTGAACCCAATGATCGGGATTTTAAAACTTACACATTCCCCATCAAACATTTTCATGATCTACTTGGTCTTAATGGATCTACTAAATATTCGGAGTTAAGTAAAATTACAAAGGAATTATTATCAAAAGTAATTGAAATTCGGACAGGTGAAGTGCTGATACAGGTATCTTGGCTTTCTTCAGCAATTTACAACAGAAATAAAGGTACAATTGATATGCGTTTCGATCCGTTATTAAAGCCATTTCTATTAGAATTAAGCAGCAAGTTTACAAGCTATAGATTAGCTAATGTTGTGAAATTGAAAAGCACATACGCTATACGTATTTATGAACTACTTAAACAATATGAAGATTTAAAGGAACGTACAATTAGTCTCGAAAATTTAAGGTATTACTTAGACGCAATGGATATATACCCCAACTATGCAAATTTTAAGCAACGTGTGTTAAAACCTTCTCAAAAAGAATTAGACCAAAAAACAGATATTTCTTTTGAATTTGAAGAAATTAAATTAGGCAGGAAAGTACAAAAAATTAAATTTATTATCCGTGGCCAAAAAAAGAATGATAACAATTTAGTTCATTTTGAAAAGAACTTAGATAAATTTCAACAGCCCAACACATTTGAACAAAAAATTAAAAGATTTGAAGAACGCTGTAAAGAAAAAGTGTTTCCTAAAGTGTTAAAAAAATGGGAATCTCATAAAGAAATTGTATTAGAAATAATTGAGGATATACGATTTCGTTCAGATATTGATTCTCCAATAGGTTATGTAGAATTTACTCTAAATTCCCGATTAAAAGAAATATCTGATAAAGAAATAATAAACCACAGTAGTCAAATCGAGAATAAGCCTCATAATAATAGGGTATTAGAGATTAATAACATTATAAATTTAGTTATCAGTGAATATTCAAAATCTACAGGTACTGTAGCTACATTTTTAGTTAAAGATACAGCAATTGAAAAACTAGTGAGAGTAGTTACATTAGAAGAAGCTGAAGCTATTTGGATAGAACATGAAGTGTTTGTCATGGATAAAATTTATGAATACATTAAAAAGAATAGAAGGAAGAAAAGATACTAGATTTAATATAGAGTTGGATCATGTTGTTTACCTGAATCTGTATGAATATGTAGGGATTGCCCACTTAATAGGATCATACTCAAGCCGAACTTCCCCCGCTGTACAGCTGCATCCACCTACACCTGGATAAACAGGCGAAAATACATCAGGAAGTTGAAATACAGTTGAATCTAGGATACGAATACGCTTGAAAATATAAGTGTATGGAGAGAGAGTAGCTTAGTTGAAGAAAACTTTTTGTTAAGAAGTTAGGCTAACACTTGTTGTAGAAATTGCATGGCTGCAGTATTAAAAATACCTGCACAGAGAGGCGCAGGTATCCAACAAGGGTGTTTCGATATGTAATTCATATTTTATCAAGATTCATTGAAAATGACAAACGAAGTAAAAGAAAATTCTGTATAATTGGTTGAGAAACAAAAAACTGACTTTCAACTCCAGTCCATATAATGTACCTAAAAATAAAAATCCTACCTTATAGTTATTATAAAAAGGGCATATTTCACATATTTCTCGTTATCAGTAGTTAATAATGAAAAAAATTTTCATTATGGGGGTACTTTAAAATTTTAGCTTGATGGCGATGGGTTGCCACCCCTATTACTAAAAAATCCTATCGATATATGACATGAGCCCATTTTGAAAAATTCCTTGTCAAAAAGAAGCATATATGATGAGGAGGACATATTTTACACTATATTCCATTGGAAAGGTGAGGAAACGTATATGAATTTACATTACAAGAAAAATTTCATTATAACAAGCACGCCTTATTTTCCACATATTAATTTATCAGGCCTTCCTGAAGTAACAAGAATATCTTCATGCTTTCCTGAAACTCCAAAACCGAAAAAACAGCCAAAATCCCCCAAATCAAAAACATTGTGCTTTAGACAATTTATAGAGCATAAAATCCAGTTAGTTCCTCCTGCAAAAAAAGGAACCATCAAAGTTGATAGACAGATATTTACTACGATTGAAAAGGTGTGTTCAGAAGTAGTCACTATTTCGGGATTTATCCGTAAGACTGTTACTTATACAGCATTAGCTTATAACAAGGTAATTCCAAACTATAGAATCCAAGGTGACGTTCCCTTTCAAGGCCTTATAGAATCAAAAGACATTAAAGAGGAGTATCAATTTAGCATCCTCGAAGAAAAAATCCTTGCTAATGTTTTGGCACGTGAAGCCAATTTTAAAAACCAAAAGGAATGCCAAATATACAAATCTCCCTTTGCTTTCAATTTTATAGAGAAAGATTTTGTAAAAGTTTCCATAAAAATGAGTACTTAGGAATCTCCCACTTCAAACAGTCCGTTAGGGCGTTAAGTGGTGAGTAGTTCAAAGATGATCAAACATCCTATGATTGCTAATCAATCATCATTAACTCCTCGATTACTTTAATATTATTAAGGGTCTCCTCATCAGTTGGTAAGAAACTAAGAACCATTTTATTATGATGATAAGTCTGTTTATAGTCTTTTAGCTGAAAGTAACAAAACGCTAATTGTTTATGCGGTAACCAACTTTTAAAGGGTTGTTGTTCAATGAAATGAACGGAATTAGCTAAAGGTGCTTCTATAGCTTGTTTATACCAATAGGCAGCTTGAGAAAACTGGTTATTCTTAAGAAAGAATTCGCCTAGGCGACAGCTGAATTCCGGTTGAGGAACATCGTATTCTAAAGACTGAAATGTGATTTCTTTTTCTTTTTTAAAATTTCCGATTAGATGATAACAACTAGCTAATTTATGCATAACAAAAAGCCTGTGTTCTAATTGGATTTCTTTGTAGTCTAAGAACTTGTTATAAAATTCAATGGCTTGTTTATATTTTTTATGTTTATGTAATTCTCTGGCATAATGAAATATATCGTGAACTGTCATTTTACCTTTATTCTTTTTCAAAAATTGTTCATATAGTTTGAGATTTCGATCTGATTCATTATTGGTATAATTTTTTTTATGGGTGACTATGATGTCGCTTTCGAGCGCATTATATTGATCATAAATACTCAGTTCTTCATGAACAACGCCGTACCATTGAAAATTTTTAATTGTTTTAACTAATCTATTGCGGCGAATGCTGGTTAAAACATTATTAAATTTATCAATTTCTGCATGATAAATCATGGAAACTGCATCAATATTTTGAGTGAGGGATTGTTTTAAAGCAAGTAGCTTTTGACGTTCTTCTGGTAAAAGTATATCATCCGCATCTAACCATAAAATGTAGTCCATTGAAGCTTGATGAAAGGAATAATTTCGAGCTGCCGAGAAATCATTCACCCATTTGAAATCTAAAATTTGTTGAGTCCACTTACTAGCTATTTGTTTCGTTTGATCTGTTGAGCCTGTATCTACAATAATAATTTCATCGGGGATACCTTTAACTGATTCTAAACATCTATTAAGTGTTTTTTCTTCATTTTTTACAATCATGCATAAACTAATTGTAATCATCTGAACACCTCTGTTATAAATATCTTTGTTCTATTTGAATTTAGGTTTTTACCTATACCGTAGTACCTAAACGAATCTCAATAGGTGGAGCTGTAAGTAGTTCACGTTGTGGTTCTCGAACTGGTTTTATAGCTCGTAGTTCAACTATCATTTCAAGAACAATACTCCGGTACGTATTCACATCATCTAATATCTCTGTCCCAGTTTTCGAGAATGGTCCGTTCACAACCTAAATGTAGCTTTTTCTCTCCCATAAAATCATCTCATTTAGTTTATTTTTATTAATGTTTTCCTTAAAAAATGCTAAATGTAATTTTTTAAATGAGATATTGGCTTAATTTTTGGTATACTCCATGACCATCAAGCTAATATTTTGAAATATCCCCTCAACGAAAATATTATACTATCAAAGGTAAATATGGAATCAGAATGCAATCAATTATTGTAAGCACGCTATCTAGCTGTATAGCTAATGTTGCGAGTCATACCTGATTAAACGATTTTTATAACAGCAAAAAAGACTCTCCTAAGGGATAGAGTCTTTTCTCATAATATTTACATAGTTTTCAAATGCGGAAGTAACCTCACTTATTAATCTTATTGTTTTATATTTTATTTAAGGATTGGTTCCTATACCAGATGGAACAGCCCCAACTGGTATAGTAGCAATCACGCTATTTATTAGCCCATCAATCACAGAAACGTTATCGCTTCCCCATGCCCATCAACTTAACATTTTAATGTATTACCTAAATGAAAATTTTCTTTCTCTACATGTAGTTATTTTGAGAAGTCAGCTCATTTTTTCTTCTTTGGGGTGTTTACTTTTTTTAAGTTGATGGGCATGTGGCGGGACCCCTAACATAACTTATGTAAACTAGGTTTTTGGGAAATACACTGTCATATCAACGTTTGTGGTACTTTCGAGAACTTCCGTTTACAATACCTTTTATACATCGTTGATTTTACGCTATTTCCACCTTAAAACCCTCGTTAATTCCTGCATAAACTTCACTTTGTTAACTATCAGTATATTTGTTCAGTTTTCATGTGGAAATCTATCCTCTTCGTTGTATATAGAAGTGTAAGGCAAATAACGAGAGGGTGAAAAATTATGAAACTAAAACTCACAACACCAAACGGATTTAAATCAGAATTTAACATTTCACTGTATTTTATTATTTCTATTGGGATATTAGTTATCCAACTCCACCAAGCACAGGGCTCATTTGACCCTTGTTTATTTTCGTTCGTTGTGTTCTATTCGTAAATGGCCAACCTTTTCTAGTTGTCTCAGTTGCTGGAATCGAAATTGCTAGATTAGAGATTTCTCTTCAAGTAGCATTGACTTTAATAGCGTTAGGGATTCCAATTTGTTCTTAATTAATCGATTTCGATTCCAAAAGAGGGCTTCGGCTCTCTTTTTTTATTTATCCTTATCTTTCCTTAGCAAATAAGACCAGAAAATTCTTGAACAAAAAAAGAGCGCTTTTCTTCAAAGCACTCTTCCAAAGGGATTTACCAATCCCGACGGTCATCAAAATCGCGGTCACGATCATGGTTACGTCTGCGACGACATTCATCACAATCGCAGTCACGGTCACGTCTACAACGACGGTCATCAAAATCTCTATGTCTGCGTCTACCGAACATTAAATCATCCCAAAATCTATCACAATCTCTGAAGTTCTCGAAACGACAATCATCTCTCATGAATATAAGTCCCCCCCTCATTTTAATAGGATTCATCATATTCTATGTTTAAAAGTAGAAAACAGCTTGTTTACTAGTCTATCTTCTCTACCTATTTTCATTAACAACAAATAAGACACTAAACCGATCACGGCAGCGCCTAAAACGGTTAATCCTATATACATGTTATAACCTCATCAGATGTCCATTTTGTTCAAATTTAAAAAAGCACCCTTGCCGTGGATGCTCTTAATGTGATAAGGGGTTTCCTATGAGTATTGAATGAGACACGAAGAACTTGTCCCATAATTCAATATATGCTCGTCCATCTCAAAAGGTGCAAATAAAAAGACACCTAAGTAAGGTGCCTTTTCGGAATACAAGGAGCAACTCAATGTACATATCAACATTTACCTGAACACTACTATTCTATGCTTGAAATTACCCAATATGCATGAATGTAAAATAAAAAAGAGCTCTATCCCTATTTATAGAGCTCTTTAAGCGAGTAATGGCATATTTATGTTGACCTGATATTGTATGCCGAGAACTTCCTTATGTGCAAACGAAAGAGAGCACTCCCCCAACTTAAGTGCTCTCTCGTAAAACTTATGGGGTAACTAGTTGGAAAACCGTTCTGTATTATTATATGGATCTTAACCCCAATTATACCTAAGACAAAGTTTAAATATGTTTATTGGAGAAAAGCATTCATTAGAGTTTCTTTTCTTTATTTTTTAAAGGACTTGTTCATCTCGTACCTGGTTTGTTAATTCAAACATATTATGTAATTCACCAAAGGATGATATTTGTAGGACTACACAACAAATCTTTACAAAAGTATTACGTGATATTCAACTTGAAGGAAATAAGAAAAGGTATAAATCACCTGTATATTTATTTTAAAAAAGTGCAATATCTATTGCACTTTTTTAAAAACTAAAAATCATGAACTTTTTTACCAATGGTTGCGATGACAACAAATAACACATTTACAAAAATGATTATGGTGTTTATGTTCACAACGATGATTATGATGCTTATGCTCACAACAATGGTTATGATGTTTATGCTCACAACGATGATTATGATGCTTATGCTCACAACAATGGTTATGATGTTTATGCTCACAACAATGGTTATGATGTTTATGCTCACAACGATGATTATGATGCTTATGCTTACAGCAATCATTACGATGCTTATGCTCACAACAATGGTTATGATGTTTATGCTTACAGCAATCATTATTCCAATTCATTTTTATACCTCCTATCGAACAAGGGTTATATTATTCTATGTTTTAATAGGAAACATGCTTGTTTACTAACCTATATTAAATTCACAAAAAAATTCTATGAATATTTATTCTTAGAGGGTTAACATAACGCAATATTATTGATAGTACAAAAGGAGTTTTTTTAATTCTTTTTTAGGGCCTATTACAGCTATTGTTGGCACATATGATACTCAGACTAATCGAGTAGAGTTAAAAAATATTATAAGTGACAGAACAGGTGTTAATTATGGGGATTTAAGTTATTTACCTGAAGAATTAAGCGGTTTGCAAGTATTATCGGATTCTAGTACAGGAACGGGAGACGGCTCTACTACTGGAACACAAGATTGTGCTGTTACTGGTGGAGAAGGTAACTATATTGATTCTGGGAGTACAAATATACAAGGTGTACCTGTAAACTGGATAGTTCATGAATGCCAGATAGAAGTGAAAGTAGCAGGATAGAGAAGTGTTATTCTTACTAGAACAAGTACTAGTGTCTCAGGAACTATCCATTTAAGTTATGTAGCCAGAGTAAATTTTATAGTATATGTTCAAAATAAAACTCTTTGGATAAATATTGAACATCAACATAAGAATTTAGTAGGAAAATGGCTAAAAACATTTGGAGTTAAAACAAAATTAGGCTCCTGGGCAACTTTGAAATTTTAAATATA
This sequence comes from Bacillus sp. FSL R9-9530, assembly GCF_038008145.1. Taxonomy (NCBI): domain Bacteria; kingdom Bacillati; phylum Bacillota; class Bacilli; order Caryophanales; family Bacillaceae; genus Bacillus; species Bacillus sp. FSL R9-9530. The sequence continues at coordinate 47,854 of NZ_JBBOYO010000003.1, read as the reverse complement.
TATGATATTCATTTTAAGTTAACATAAAACAGATTATCGGTTGCAACGAAAACACTATATAGAAAATGAAGAATTGCTTAGAACAGAGGGAGGACAAAATATAGCTTAAACTTATTGGGATTTGAGGCATCTAAAAACTTAGGGAGTGGATTAAGTACTTTGCATAAAGATCTCCTTTTTTCGAAGAATCTAGGCATCATTTTAAATGTGGCAGTAATAATTCTATAATTTTTATCATAAGGACATAGCAGCTTCAGAACAGAAGAAGTCGTTTTGGAATCGTCTGTTTGGTAAAAAAATTAAAATCTAATGGTAAAGAGAATTTTGCTTTTTATTTGAAAAAAGATAAGAAGCGAGCTTTTCGTTTATTATTAGTGATGATATTTAATTTTTAGCACTATAAATGTTAGACAAGCATATATTGTAGTATTGGAATAGGTTTCGCTCACTTATTTCATTTTATAGTTTTCCTTTTAAGAACACCAAAACGGGCATTGGTGTTCTTTTTAAATGGGTTGGTTTTGAAAAATAAGAAGTTTTCTTACTTACAAATGTATAAAACAAAGAAGCACTCAAAATGAGTGCTTCTTTGTTTTATACTTGTACTTGTTGTACTTGTAAAACTTTTAAAGTAAGGTCTAGTACAATTTTTTCGCGAAGAGTATCAAATGGTTCGTTTAGGTCTGTTGGACAAGGGGAAAAGTCTAATTCGAAAAATTGAGCGCTGACTAATTCGCAATACGGTTGTTCATTATAAAAAACTGTATTTTCGAAGAAGTATTTGTCTAAACGTGGTAGATCACCATTTTTAGGATTAATAAAGTGAGAAGTAGTATCTGAGGAAGAAGCTACTAAAGCTTGTGATAGAAAATCAGCTGCTGTTAAATCTGCAAAACCAGAAAATGGAACATTAGCGATACGATCAAATAAAGGTGCGTTACACGTGCTAGATGCATATTCAATATTTTTGCGAATATATCCTTGTACAAATAATTTTGCTCTTGTAACTCGGCGGTAATTTGTACCTGGTACTGGAGTAAATGCTACAGGAACTAACTTACATTGTGTTAAAAATACGTTTTTTAAGATACGTTTAATTTCAACTGCTGGAGGATCTAATGAAATATCGGATTCTACAACAATTTGAATTGTTCTTTCTGCTAATACAACTGGTATTTTTACAATCGGTGCTCCTGGAGTAAGAATTGGTGCTGCAGCTGCATCACTTAATGGTGTTTGAGTTTGTCCTTCTACCTGACAAGGTACATTGATTGGACATTGTTCGCTCATATTATCTAATCTCCTTTTGAAATTACTTTAGATTTTTAAAACTGTTCAATGCCAATATATTCGTTTTTTTTTATTGATGTATAAGCTTGTATAATAGGTTTTAAAATTTTTTTATTTTTTGTAGATATTTTTTTGACTTTCTCATTAAAATTTTTAAAGTAGCAAGTTCCGGGTTGAAAAATGAGTAAGTGGGTTTTAACTACGATCTGAACAGCATGGGTCTTAACCTAACCTGTGCGTTAATTTAAGTACAGCCCTTCATAATATCCCTTATAAAATTTAACATAATCATACATTTAGGTTGAACTTGAGTCACTTCACCATTTAGCTTTGCAATACGTTCCTATCGAGGATTTCCACCAGTATTCCATTGACGAATTCTTCATGAATATTACCGATAGTATTCATTTATTTGCCCAAGATCCAAACGAATTCGCCACGAAATTTAAACGTGAAATATATGATCATACACGAATTGAATATACCATAGGAATTGCTCCTAACCCATTAATGAGTAAGGTTGCTTTGGATATTGAAGCAAAGAAGAACAAGGACGGGATTGCTTGTTGGAAGTACGAGAATATACCTACAAAACTATAGAGCATACGACCGCTAAGTAAGTTTTGGGGAATTTCATATAAAACTGAAGCCAAGTTAAATCGAAAAGGCATACATTCAATCTAGGATTTAGCGAATTATCCACTTAAATACTTAAAACAGAGCTTTGGTGTGATCGGAACAGAATTACATTTACATAGCCACGGAATTGACTTTAGTCGCATTTCAGAAAAATATGTTCCAGCTACAACTTCTGTAGGAAAAAGCCAAATTCTAATGCGTGACTATATAATAGAAGAATTTCCGATTGTTTTACTAGAGCATATTGAAGAAGTTTGTTATCGGCTTAGAAGACAAAATAAACTTGCTCAAACAGTTCACTTTTCTGTTGGTTATAGTAAGAGTTATTCAGGCGGATTTAGAAAGACACATACTTTAAGTCGCCCAACAAATTTAACGATGGATATTTATCATATCTGTACATACTTTTTACATCAACAATATACTGGCGAACCCATTCGCAGCATAAACATTTCTCTAACGAATCTAGTCCAGGAAGAGGAGGGAAAAATTTCTCTTTTCGATAACATAACGCAGCGAGAACAAGAAATGAAGTTAACGAAAGTAATGGATGAAATACGCACAAAGTTTGGGAAGAACAGTATTTTACGTGGGATTTCCTACACGCATAGCGCTACAACTAAATACAGAAACACATTGTAAGGGGACACAAAGCATGATGAACTCTTATATGCCCAAAGGAAGAGGTATGATAAAATGGCAAGCCTTTGCTAGTTTACCGGAACAGTTTCAAGGAATTTGTGATATGAACCATAAGTTTGCCGCTTCGGCAAGCTTATGGTTCTTTTTGTTTGCGGCAAACTTATGCTTCCAGGATTTGAAGAATATTTTTAATGTCGCTTTTAAATAAAGTCACGGTGTTTATAAAAAAGACGCGATGTTTTGTCCCTTTGGATCTGTTTATCTAAGGGGATGTTTTTATAGTGAAAAGAAAATCTGAACTGAAAGGCGGATTAAGGAACTGTTGAGCGGCAATAAAGTTACTCCACTAAAAGGCCATCTAATGGAATTAAGGAAAGGTTTATTCAAAGGGAAATTGAAGTTAAGTTATGGCATTTTATTCGATAATCTAGAGTAACTATCTTATGTAAGGAAGGCACAAATATGAGTCTTGGAAATATAAGTACTTGAAAGTTGTACAAAGAAGGTTTAAAGGCATTAGGATAGTTGTGAATATATAATTATGAAACAAAGTGAGTTAGAACTTGTAGAGGAGATGAGAAGATGGCAATTAGTGCAGAGAGGAAGGCCTTAAGATTGATGAGGTTGCGTAGAATCTGCGGTTATAGTGCGGCAATAGCAGTAACACCTTACCTGCTGATCAAAATTGTATGGACTTTTGGTTTCTTCCTTCCAACCGAGCAAATGGGTGACGCCAGCTGGCGCATTATAAACGCAGTAACCGCCGTTCTCGCTGCGATTGGCATCCTTCTTGCAATGGCGTTTTGCAGGCCATGGGGGGAGCGGCTACCTGCGTGGTTGGTCGCTCTACCCATTTGGGTTGGTACCGGTTTGCTCGTTCCCATTTTGTTGATTGCACCGATTCTGGGCCCTGCAGCTATGATTCGGGATCAAGAAGCAGGTGCCGCCGACTTCTGGGTATACGAGCAGATCTTCGTCATGATCTCACTTTTCGGGATTGGCATCTTCCTGCCGCTTGCATTAGCGGGGTATGCAATGGCACGTTGGCCAGAGGCGCTGAGTGGCACAACCGACTACAAGGAGTTGCCGGGCAATACTTTACAACTACAGATCATCTTAGCTAGGATTGTCGCTGCCGGTTGCATTCTGCTCGGTGTCATCAAGGTGTTTTGGGCAGTTGGTGGCTCTTTTGGCATCGACCAGGCAACTATGGAGGGACGCGATGTATGGTGGTACCTGCTGTCATTGAGTACAGGTGTGTGGTCCTTTGCTGGTGCGTGGGGCATACTGGTGGTATCATCCCGCCGTGGATCAAGGTGGTTTCTACCTCCTATGGCAGCGACATGGATTTCATCGGGAGCGTTGTTCTCCAACAACCTCTATTCCGCCTTATCTTCAGTTCGACTCGATGCGCCACCCTCCCCAGAGTACCCATTGGCATGGTTGTTGACCACACAGGCCGGCATCGTCTTAGGTGTAATAATGGGGATGATTATCCTGCTGGTGCTGCACGAACGCCGTCGAGCCCTTCGAGATGAGTCCAACTGAAGTTGATTACACAGAACCACGGACTATTAAAATTGTGCAAGAGCTCATTTCGCGTGGAGAAGAGTTAGTGTACTTTACAATCGAAGATTTTCGAGAGCAAAAATAATTAGTGGTTTATTCGATTAAAGGGCGCGATTGTGGAGCAAACACAGGTAGAAAAATGATTAAACTTTTTATAAAAAATTATTCACTAGCAACAAATAACCCAAGCATTTTGATCAAACTTTTTTCAAAATGTTTGGGTTTCTTCTGTTGAAAAATCAATTTTTGTAGCATGCTTTTGATCAAACTTTTTTACAAACCAACAGCATTCACGGCAAGCTTATGGGTTAATAATTTATCCACGGCAAAGATATGCTTCCTTTTCCCTCGAACAATCAACTAAATCTCCTCAAAAACATGTAATTTCCGGCAAGGATATGCTTCCTTTAGCGGCAACTTTATGGGTAAAGTCACAGAATTCAAAGTATCATTCAAGAACAAACAAAAATAGAGATGCCCCTATTGGACTCACAACAATTAGAAGAAATAGAGTGTAATATTCAGCAAGCAATCTTATCAAAAGAAGAAATACACTTATCTTATTTTAGAAACGGCCATATCCAACTTCATCAATGTAAAATTTTGAATATTAGTTTACTTTCATTCCCCCTGATTTTATCTCATTTCACTTGTTTTTCTCAAAAACGGATAGAAAAGTATACATTCAAAACATGACAAATAAAGAGATTAGAACATCCATGAATAAAAAAGAAAAAGCTAGATCCATGCTAGCTTTTTTACATAATTCCTATTAGCTGAAGTTATACCTACAATATTTTTCAAAAAATCATTTACAGTATTTTATGCTATTTGTCAGGATTGGCCGTCCTAATTTCTCTTTCTTTGAATTGGAAGGACGCACTTGAATTTGAACACCTTTCATTTCAGCTGTAATAATGTCAATTCTTCCTGCCCATGTAGGACTGCCCTCTTCAACAGAGGGAAACATTTTAAAACGCCAACTGATTTCATCTGGAATAAAAGCAAATCCCTCATACATGTCATAATTGCCCAAAGTACTTGGATCAGGTAAGTGAAGAGCATGGATACTTATACTTGTTCGTGGGAAACTTAGTGTCAGCTTCACCTTATACACCAATGCTACTCCTTTTGCATTCTTATCCTCTTTATTGATGGGTTCTAATATTAAACTACATGGTAAAGACGGTGAAGAATCTGCTTGAATTTGATTTGGACTTACAACAATTATCATAACCAACACTAATACCCAAATAAATTTCCGCATTTTTTCTTTCCTCCTAAATGCTTATTTGGGTTAGGTTTCCTCTCCTATTACATCCTTATTAAGTAGGACTTTTGTTGTATAACATATTCATATGAGGTTTACATAACCCCACTTATCGGTATTCAATGTATCTAGAAAAACCCCTTCAGTTTACTTGGCTAAAGGGGTTTCTTATTTACATAATTTCCGATATAGGAAGTGAATAAATATGATTTATTTAACATTAACTCTCATTATCAGCAATTGGATAACTACTTAAAACTGAAAAAGAATTTGCCAATTTTTTCGCGAAATTTAATGGTGGTTCAACAGATTGGATATGAATATACATAATCAATGGTTTCATATATAACCAATGATTATGTAAGGCACTAACAATAATCCCCTGTTGAACAATTGATTGCATAAATAAAGGAATTTCTTCTTGTAAAATAGCAATTTCTCCAAAGTTTAACGCATTACCATTTTGATCTAACGATTCAAAAGATATCCCGACCGGTATCACAGAGATGCTTGGTCGTCCTTGAACAAACACTTTGATATTACGACGCAAAGATACAGAACAAACACCCTGATTTATGTTGCTTTTCCCATTAAAAATTTTAGCAAATTGTTCACAAAGGACGTTAAGGTTGTTCATAAATCTGATGTTCCTTTCTCACTATAATAGAGTGCTATACTACTTGAAGTATTGATTTATATATCATACAGATAGGGTATATATGGTTACTTGTATCAATATATGATATAAACACACTTGGCATGCCAATATATAGGATAAAGCGAGAAACGAAGGAATAACGATGTATACGCAATTCATATGAGGTTAACATAACGTCTCATTATCGGTAGTATCCAAAAAAGCTAACTTCTTAGCTTTTTTGGATAAGAAGTTAGCTTTTCGTTTTTGGGGTATCTCGTTTTCCTTAGCTTGATGGTGATGGGGTTCAGCCAGCAAAAGAATAGAGATAGTTAACAAATATCTGTTTTATAGTTTAAATGTGAACATAACTATACTTTTATTTTGCATGTATAAATTCTTACTGAATATAGATATATCATTTTCAGTAAGAATCCCTCATTCTTCTTTATTAACCTATAATTACATTTTCAATAACTTATTACGATATTGATACTAATTAAAAACATTTTATACAAATGAACAATTAGTATTTTTAGGAGTAAAAGAACCTAATACTTAGTTCCTCTTAATTCACATAATTTTCAAATTTTAAAACCTTACATGTTAAGATTTGGTATATAATGAAAGCAACCCGTAGTTAGAGTGTTTGCTCCGATTCAAATTATGAGATAGTTTGTTTTAACTTTTTTACATTATCTAAAAAAGGACTTGTAGGGATTCCTATAAGTCCTTTTTGTGTTTTGATAGTGACTCCTTATTACAAAACCTAGGAGACAAAGAAAGGAGTATACATATTAATTTTGGAAGGCAGTGGTATAATTAAGGAAGGGAAAAATTAGAAAATAGTGATTTTATATTAATTGTGAATAGACAAGGGGAGAATACATTGATTAAAAAAATCACCTTAAAAAACATTGCTACTTATAATCAATCAGGTACTTATTTGGATGATTTGAAAAAGATAAACTTCATTTATGGTAATAATGGTACGGGTAAAACAACAATCTCAGAGTTTATTCGAAAAGAAAAAGATTTTCCTGATTGTACATTGGAATGGGATGATAAAAAGATAACTACATATGTTTATAACCGTAACTTTGTAAACGAAAATTTTAGTTTAGATAATCCAATCAAGGGAATATTTACGCTTGGTAAGGAATCAGTGGAGCTACAAGCTAAAATTAAAGATTTCAAGGATGAAATACGGAAACATGCGAGTGAAATTAATAATATAGATGATCTTTACACTAAAAAAGATATGGAAAAAAAATCATTAGTGGATGAATTTAAAGAGCAATGTTGGACGGTAAAAAATAAAATAGAAGTTGATTTTAAAGATTTAATTGAAGGTTACCGAGGGTCTCGAATAAAATTTATGAATAAATGCTTAGAAGAATCGGCAAATACACTTAGAGAGCTAAAGTCAATTGAAGAGATAAGGATAAAAAAAGAATCTCTATTTGATCGTCCGGTAGAGAAGGTAATACGTTATAGTAATGTTAGCTTTGGAAGTGAACTAGTAGGCAATGAAATTTTCGAACGAAAAATTTTAGGTAAAGAAGATGTTGATATATCAAGTTTAGTTACTAAGTTAAATATTAGTGATTGGGTACAACAAGGACACACTCTAATTAACAAAACAGATGGAGTTTGTCCGTTTTGCCAACAAACTCTACCAAATGAGTTTGAAGAAAAGTTGAATAGTTATTTTGATCAAACTTATATACAACAAATGAATAGTTTGAAGGATATTTCTGATAAATACATACACAGTGTGAAAGAGATGATAAATCAGATTAATATGTTAGTTAATAATGGTGAGGCAGTTTTTCTAAATAAGGAGAAAATACACCGAACATTGGAGTTAATAGAGGCAAAATATAAGGAGAATACACTTTTAATAGAGCAAAAAAAGAAAGAACCCAGTAGGAGTATAAAGATTACTAGCCTATTAAATTTTGTAGCAGAAATAAATCTGGAAATCTTAAATGCAAATAAGAAAATTGATAAATATAATAATGCGATTGAAAATATAAAATCCGAGAAACAAAATTTAGCAAAAGATATGTGGCGATATATTACTGAATTAAATAAAACGAATACCGCACAATTTAATCAAAAAATGGATATTGTAAATAAAACTTTGATGGGCATGAAACAGTCTAAAGAGAAAAAGGAAGCACATAAACGAAATTTTGAGAAAGATTTGTTACAATATCAAGAACAAGTCACAAGTGTGGAGTATTCTGTAAGTGAGATAAATAAAATTCTTATCTCTTTTGGATTTTCAAACTTCAAACTAGCGGCTTCTACTGAAAAAGGTTTTTACACAATCGTTCGTGAAAATGGGGAAGATGTTAAAGATACTTTGAGTGAAGGAGAAAGAACTTTTATCACTTTCTTATATTTTTACCAACTTTTAAATGGAAGTAATCATAAAGAAGATATTGTGATGGATAAAGTGGTCGTTATTGATGACCCTATTTCAAGCTTGGATAGCAATGTTTTATTTATGGTAAGTAGCTTAGTTAGACAGATAATGTTTGATATCAAAGAAGGTACATCTGATGTTAAACAACTATTTCTTTTGACTCATAACATATATTTTCATAAGGAAATTACTTTTAATAAAGGGAAAAAGCGTTTCGGAGACGGTAGCTTTTGGATTGTGAGAAAAAACAATAATATATCGTCTATTCAGAAATACAAAGAAAACCCAATTAAAACATCGTATGAATTGCTTTGGCAAGAGTTGAAAAGCAAAGAAAATCGGAGTTTGATTTCCATCCAAAATGTTATGCGAAGAATATTAGAGAACTATTTTAAGTTTTTCGGGAATATTAGCATTGATGAACTAGAAAATAAATTTCAATTCGAAGAAAAGCTGATATGTCGTTCGTTAATTTCTTGGATAAATGATGGATCACATTATATTAGTGAAGACTTGTATATAGAAAATAATGAAGATATAGTACATAGGTATTTTTATGTTTTCAAACAGATATTTAAATTAGAAGGGCATAAAGCTCATTTTGATATGATGCTAGGTGATTATCAATATGAATCCCCAATACAAGATACCAACTTTGAAGACAACCTAGCTAAAAGTCTAGATGAAATACAGTCTGGAATAGCACAGGTGGCAATTAGTGAGGAATAAAACAAAAAAACTGAATATAGAGCGACTGATTTTGATAATACAAAAATAGGGAATACGATTTACTCAACATCCTTCATTAATGAGCTATCCAATAACTGGTTTGGTAAAATATATTGCAAAAGTTTGTAATAAAGCCATAGAAATAGAGCCCTATTAATATAGGGCTCTTCTTTATTTTTTAATATATGATTCTTATTTATTTGTATTATTTCTTTATTTCAGCCTTATTAGGATTCTTTTTTTGTACCATATTCACTGTGTTTCAAGGCGAATAAATTTAATTTATACAAATATATAAAACATGTATTAATAAAATGTTGCTGCTAATCTATTAGTTACATGAATATTAAATTGTTCCGTATGCTCTTTAGCTGTTACAGTATTAAAATGGTTAAAATTCTCATACACTTCACCGATATATTCTATTAAAGAAACCATTATTAGAGCGTAATCATAATAAATACCAGAAAAAATTGTCCAATAATTCTTGTTGGTTATTTTTAAGATTCTATTTAACCTTACATATAATTGATATACTTCTTCGTTCTTAATATCAAACCATTCTTCATTCAAAATATGTCTAGTAACATAATCATGTGTATCTGCATTTACAAAAGGGACTTCTTTCAAAGATTCATATAAAGCCAATGTTAACCGGTGCAACATATTACTAAGAATATCCGCTACTCTTATTAAGGTATTTTCAGAGGAATCTTCATCGTCATATACATAGTGAAAATCTTGCCTTTTTGCTGTATTATAAATTTTCCTGTTTCCTTCTGGATCAATAGTTAAATGTACATCATTCGGTGAAATGTTTAGCTCTTCTATTAATTCACGGAGACCTATAAAAAGATATTTATAATCCCATTCATATTTTTCTCTTGGCTGGGCTTTAATATAGATATTATCTAAAATACATAATATATCTTGTAAAGTTGATGTTTCATGTATTTTTCTTTCTACATTTTCAGTCTTGCTAATAACCTTTTTCAACATTAATTTAAGGTCGGCTAAAAACTCCTTCGGACTCGTTTTTCTATTGGTAAATAGAGATTCCATAAGTTCCTCATTTCTATAATTAAATAGAAATTTAATTATAGAATAAATGAATGAATTCCTATTTACATAAGGAGGTAAATACACTTCCTCGAAGTATTGTGAAATCAGATATTCAGTCTTACTGTACATATGAATATGCAATGTAATCTCTTTATCATCTATAAATTCAAATAGTTTAGTATAAACGTTTAGTGTGTTTGGATTAAATGATCTAAAACCAAATTTAAAATTTTTCTTACTAATTGTAGTACCTTTAAATTCCTGACCTTTTTTGAGTTCGTATATCTGCTTAAATTGATTTTCAATATATAAATATCGTTCTTGATACGCTTGCTCTTTCTCCTGTTTAAATCCCCAAAAAACACCTAAAAACAAATCGTTTTGAGCCCCTTTATATATATTTAGACCCGTATCCTTGCATGTAATAGCTCTATCATGGGATGATTCATCAAAGTAAAAATTGTAAATTGTCATTTTATCCTCCAAAAAAATACTTCTTTCGCATTACATCTATAAGTCCAAGTAATAGATAGATCCATTCATTATATAGATGCTTTTAGTACACCGTTGCAATTTAAGTTCGAAGAATTAATTAATCTTAAATAAAAAAGAGAAGGATAATCTCTTCTCTTTTTTATAATTTCTCCTATACTATAAAAACTTTAGACGCTTCCACATTAAAAATCTAACTTTTTATATTCCTCAACAATTTTTTTTCGCAAATATGTTTCTTGTTGAATATGCTCTTCATCCTTCAATATCTTTCCGAACAAATGTCTTCCTTCTGCAAAGGTAGTATATAATCTTGCTAAATTCTCCAAATCATATAACAGATTATTTCCTTTAAAAAATCTGTGTGCTTTTAAATACCCTAAGCGATCAGCTGCCGACACAATATAATAAGTGTCATATACACCATCTTCAATAGCACTAATTAACCAATATAATTTATCATGAATTTCTTTCTTTTCATCTTGCTTTACAATTTCTTTTAGGAAATCCTTATCTAAACGTACCGTGTTTAAATATTCATCATATAAATCATGTTTCTTCAATAATGAAATTAATTTACTTTCATCATAAAGCTCTATTTCAACCTTATCTTCTTGTTTACTTTTCCAATCACTCCACCAATTGTGCTCTTCGAGTGAAAAGTCCATAGGGACACATAAAATCCATTTATCCATCTCATTTTTTTCTACGGCTCTTTTAAATGATTTTCGAATATTGCTTTTACGGCTATCATTTAACCTATCAAGGAAGTATTTGCATTGAACAATTGTGTATTGTCCGTTTGATTTCTTGATAAAAACGTCAACTCCACCATCACCTTGTGTAACCTCCACTTTATGTACAGCATCGCCAGCAAATTCTCTCGAAAAAATATTATAGCAGATTTCTTCAAATTTTGATCTTGCACCTTCTTTTTGATTTTCCCATAACCACTTAAGATCTCTTTCCATATGAGTACCTCCTGTGTATTAGAATAGCGAAAAACATCTATATTAATAAACTATCATACTTAAATACCCTTTTGGTAAAAATAACAAAATGAATTCATTCGCAATACACTTCAAAAGGTACACCTTTTGAAGTCCATTAAACTCTATGAATTTTAGTACTTCAGAAGGTTTAAAACGGGGTTTTTGAAGTACTAAAAATTAAAGATACCTTTTGAAGTATTTTTGTTATAATTTTAGTAGAAACAATTTCGAAGGGATGTCTATTTATTTTGAATACAAGAAAATTCGGTTATATAAGGGTCAGTAGCAAAGACCAAAATGAGGATCGTCAGCTTGAAGCAATGAAACGACTCATCACTGACGAACGAGATATTTTTGTCGATAAGCAGAGCGGAAGAGACTTTAATCGTGAACAATACCAACTTCTAAAACGCATGTTAAGAAAAGACGATATTTTATATATCCATTCCCTGGATCGATTCGGAAGAAATAAAGAAGCTATCCTTGAGGAATGGAAAGATATTACCCAAAATATACAGGCTCATATTGTCGTATTGGATATGCCACTTTTAGATACAACTCAATATAAAGATAGTTTAGGGACTCTTATTACTGATTTGGTACTTCAAATCTTATCGTGGCTTGCTGAAGAGGAACGAACAAAAATAAAAACTCGCCAACGTGAGGGTATTGACGCTGCAAAGAAAAAAGGAAAACATTTAGGAAGACCCAGAACTGAAATAACTCAAGAATTTATTGATGCCTATAATAAATGGAAATTCAGACAGATAACAGCACTAGATGCCATGAGAATGTGTAATATGACGAGTCCTACATTTTATAGAGTGGTTAAAAGATTTGAAGAAAGGAGGAATAAAAATCAATAACATTACAAGAAAAAACCAAGATACAATACAAGGATTTTCTTCTTATCTATTAAATAAAGGACGAAAGCCCTCTACAATAAAGCGATATATTTACGATGTGGAAAGCTGTATTCATTGGATGCAGCAATCAGGAAGATTCTCTGACTCTGATGAAATGAATTGGGAATCTCTATATAAGAAGGATTTCGAAGTATTTTTTAATTATTTAATCGAGGAACGTCAGTATTCTGATAAGACGGTACATCGTATTTACATTGCCCTTAATAGACTGTATGAGTATTTAGATTTACCAAGCCCGATTGGAAGTGTAATACACATAGCTCCACCTGATCGTGCATTGCGTACTGAAGATTTTATTTCTCCACAAGAAGAGCGACGCCTAAAAGAAGTATCTGCTTCATTGGAGGGACTAACAGAAAAACAACGTTCTACTCGTCCAATGATTTTAGAGCGAAATCTTTCTATTATAATCTTGCTCCTAGACTACGGACTTTCTTTGCATGAACTTATCTCTTTACGCATGAAACATGTTCGTTTCGAGAACAATACACTATCAATACCTGATGATACAAAAATCAATCGTACAATCCAGTTAAAAGAAGAAGATAAATTACACTTATATAATTATTATAAAACCATTCCTGAACCTGTACGTCCTAGATATCACAGTGATGATCCACTCTTTGTTTCTTTTCACTTTAGGTTAGGGACTTACGTTTGGAGTTATGACGAAGATGCACCAAAATTTCTGACGGAAATTTCCGTTCAAAAAATGATTCGTTTAGAGGTAGAACGTGCTAATCTTCGAAAGGGAATTTCTGCACAACATTTTCGAAACACTTTTATATTAAAGATGTTCCAGCAGCGATGTACGGATGAACATATCGTAAAGCAAGTCGGGTTTAAGACTCATGTATCGCTAAAAAGATATCGTAAGTATTATACAAACTTTAACGAGAACAAGGGTTAAAATTCTGTACTTGCTGTGTAAATTTTATATACCTATCATGAATAACTAAAATGTTACACAAATACCCAACAAAGCATTTACAAATAAATAACTTTAAATTAATCCATCAAATAACGTAATTAGTATGAAAAACGCTATCCTTTCTTATGATTCTACAGAAAGAAAGGATAGCGTTTTTCATTTTAAAGAGACTTTGTTTTGCTAGCTTAATAATACTATAGTTCTATCCCTGTAAATCAGAAAGATCTGTTGTGTAGTGCTCAACAATTTCACCAGTATCAATAGTATATAAATCATCACATAATACCTGTAATTCATTTTGATCGTGGCTAGCTATAATAATTGTTTTACCTTGCTTTTTTAAATCTAATAAGAGCTCTCTTACAATCTTAACAGCATTTTTATCTAATGCATTTGTGGGTTCATCTAACACTAGAATATCTGGATTTTCCATTACTGCTTGTGCTATTCCTAATCGTTGTTTCATTCCCAATGAATATTTTTTCACTTTTCTTTTATCGGTTGGGTCTAAGCCGACTTGTATTAAAACCTTTCTAATATCTTCCTCATTGATTTTATTTTGGATAGAAGCTAGTAATTTTAGGTTTTGTAATCCTGTATAGTTTGGAAGAAAACCAGGATATTCAATTAATACTCCAATGCTGTCTGGAAAATTATCATCAAGTTTCTTTTGGTTAACGAAAACTTCCCCTTTGGTAGGTTTTATTAAACCACAAATTGCACGTAATAGCATGGTTTTACCCGATCCATTTTTCCCTTGAAATCCATAAATTTTCCCTTTATCTAATTGTAAATTTATATTGTTTAATACAGTATGACCTTTTATTACCTTTGTTATTTTTTTTATTTCTACAATATATTCCATAAATTCACCCTCTATTCTTCCTCCTTCATAATATCCTTTTTCTTTATAATTATAAAAAAGGCAAATAACGAAGTGGCAAAAACAATAAAATTATATATGTATGAATCTAATAGACTCGTATGTGTAAATGGTGCATGTCTAGTAAGCATTGCTTGTGCTCCAGGACTAAAAGAAGAATTCACAAATACAGGAATTAAATAAAAAATCCCCAGTATTATAAAACTAAATATTGGCTTAATCAACATGCTTAGGGCCACGTGAAACATACCAAGTGATAAAGATGTTGTATACATCAAAAAGAAGATCGCCAGTATTATATTATAAGGTTGTCCTGTATCGTTATATGTAAAGTTAAATCCAGTGAAAGTTATAAAAAGAAGAAACATAGTTACATAATAAAATGTGATATTGATAATTAGCCAACATATTTTACTTATAATCCATTTGTTTTTCTTCTTAAGTCTTGTAAAAATATACATACTATAGGTTCTATAATCCTCAGACACATTATTTCCGATAATAAAGAAAATATAAAGTTGTACGAGTAAAAACATATACGGTATCTCAATACTAGAATCAGGAAGTTTTGGACCTTTAAAAAAATAATTTATGAATACATCACTAGTTGGTTTATTGCTTGTTTGGCTAAATAGAAGTGTGATTATACCAAAGATACTAAAACAAGCTAACCATTTCCAACGATTTGTATAAAAAGAAACCAGCAAATCGTATCTCAATATATTTTTCAATATAATTCTACCCTTCTTTTTTCATGACTACCCATTCTATAGGGTTAAGCATAACTTGTTTTTGTTCCTCCTTACTAAGAAGCATTGATTTTTTTATTGTCGGAAGGATACTATAGTAAACACCATATTTTACATCATCTCTAGTAAGGGCACTATATTTTAAATAAGTTTTGGATTGATTAGGTTGTATTTTGGAAATCTCTCCTTTTGTTTCAGATGCAAAGAGCTGATTCCCAATGCGCACGTCATTATTATCAAGAATATAGGAAGGATTAATTTCGTTTTTTCCATTGTTTTCAATTGTCACATAAAATTTTAGATACTTATAAACCTTTGGAGATTCCTCATTACCTTCAAAGGGTTTGTTTGACATTTCATATTTTACAGTCATAGATACATCTTCAAATTTCACAACTTCTCCAGGCTGGAATGTTGATACATTTACTTTTGCAGGTGTATTTTTATTAACATTTGTATACAAAAAATAATATGTAGTTCCTAATATAAGAAATACTATAGTTATGATACCTATCTTTTTTTTGTTCATTCTCACTTTTCACCTCTGATACTTTGGGAAATAAAAGATTTTCTTTTTATAACTCGTAATCCAATATTGTAGAATATACATGATAAGATCAGCAAAAATAGAAATGCATGTATAAAAAGTTTCAAATTTCCTTCTTCTTGAGTTTGTATACTTGTTTGCCAAATAAATAGGCGTACGGGATTATATTGATGTAATTCACTCATTAACCAAACACATACTAACAAAAATGCAACTAAAGTTTGATTTATTACTAACCTAATTATTAAAAATGATAAACAGATAGCTAACAACCCAATTGATAGTAAAAAACCTCTGATCCAGTAATCGAGAATATTCGTGTTGAAATTCAAGTTAAATAAAATACTATAAAATAAGAGAATAGATTCGTATAAAAAGCTGAATAAAATGGCGATTATTATGGTTTTCAAGACCATTGTATACCAAATTTTAGTTCGGTTTCGAATACGAACAATTATCATATCGCTTTCGTATATTTGAAGGAATGAGATGATACACAACAAGCATAATGGCGCTAGAATTAAAGCAAGTATATTTTCACTCATGCTATAGTGCAAAAAAGCTGTTATATCAGTATTATTCGCTCTTTTTATGTAATACATAGAAAATAAGGCAATTATGTTAAAAGTAAAGACGATAAAAAACAATACAGGTAAGATACCTTTCATTGTCTCTAAGAGCCGTTTAATTAAGTTCATGTTTATTACCCACTTTGAGAAATACAGTTAAAGTGATATACATCATAGAAATCCAAAAAACAATAATAAAAATTAAAGATGCATTTTTTACTCCCGATGGTCTTAAGAATCTTTCTGGCGACCAATTATTCAAACCAGCAAATTCACAAATTGCTGAGATAATAATCCAAATAAAAAATGGAACTAAGCAAACAATATATTTTTTGGAAGTAAATAACCCGGCGCTTAAACCAATAACTGCTAAGAAACCAGCATATAAAAAATTGATTAAGCAATAGAATAGTACGTAAAAAATTGGATTCGAATACAACAAATCAATCATTAACGAACCGTTAATTACTTGAAATGTACCATAATGAGCCGGCCAATTTGGAAACAGACAAGTTAAAATGATGTAATGAACAAGTAGAGGAAACACAAATAAGATTCCACCAGTTAAAAATGTGGCTATAAATTTAGCCAGTAAATATTTCTTTTTCTTTGCTCTTACATACAGAAAACAAGTGTAGTTTAAATGGTTATCGGCTGCGTACGACCAGCTGAATGGTAATACCACTAATAGTGGCATAAAAAAGAATATTGTTCTCAAAATCCCTGTTTCATTTACATTAAGCCATAAATACATAGGAGTTATGGAATCGATTGTCATATATTCTTCTTGTGCTGTAGGTATTACTTCAAAGAGAATATTGTAAATCATATACAACATAAATAGACCAAGTGAAATTAAAAAAGGCATACCTTTAAAAGCTCTTGATAGTTCAAATTTTAATATAGAATCCATACATATCACCTCTAGAAAAAAAGTGGTGCACCATTACACCACTTTTTTTATTTGTAAATAATATTTTCATTTACATATCTTATCTACTATCAGGACTCCAAACTCCTTCTACTCTACAAGATGTAAAATTTCCACCCAGAGTTGCCCTTATTGTTACATCACGTTGACGGTACAGTTCATAAGCATTATTAGGTATCTTATAGACACCATATGCATCACTAGTATATCTTTTAGCCTTAGATACAATTTCCCCATTATGTCCCATCTCAATCCAAGCGCTATATGATTCACCGCCATTATTAGTCCACTGAATTTTTTTGTATACACTTGAGTCGTTATATTTTGTTCTATACCCAGTATAATCACTATGTTTGCCATTACCATCCCAACCTGCATCAAATGCAAAATTCCAGTGTGTATCCTTAGTATCTGCATGCGTAATCGCACCAGATCCAACAGCGACAATAGCACCTGCTAAGAGTGTTGTACCTAAAACCTTTTTAATCTTATTTTTCAACATAATTTTTTCTCCTTTTAAATATACAAAAAATCATTAAATTTACATTTGATATTTATCGTATATGTAATAATAAGTGCATTTTGAATATCCTTCTAGAGAGGCCTCTCATTCTTTAAGTCTATTCTCTATATATTGGGCAACTTGCCAAAATTTATATTATACTACAAACATTTCAAAAGCAAACTTTTTTTTCCTTTTTTTACTTTTTCTTTATTTTATAATTAATTTTTATCGACTTTATATACAGAATTAAGTAGTAAGGAACATTTTAAAAATAAGAAAGAAAGAAAAAAACAACTGTATTTTAACAGGTACATACTTTGAATTAAAAACTTTATCCATTCCTCTATTACTAATATTATATTATTCCAAATCTAGAATAATAAATGACGTTTAAACTCAAGTAAAAAAGCTTGAAGGCATGAACTATGCCTTCAAGCTTTTTTATATTATCTATATTAGGGAAGAAGAATAAAAGCTAAACTCTATACCCACGTAATGTAAAATTATATTTCTTTCCTTTTAAATTTTAACAAAATAATTCTGTATCGATTATGCAATTATGCATAATCGGTATTTTTTCCAACCCCATCAAAGAGACCTGCATAACTTTCATCTTTAATTTTAATAATTAGTATGAATGATACTGTCCTAAAGAGTTTATATGGGGATGGAAATGTTAAAAGAAAAAATTCAAGTGGTAGGCATAACGAATAGTGCTGTTTTTCAAATTCAAATGATTGAGATAAAACCAAATTAAAAGTAACATAAAGACATCTCTCTACTTCCATGTTTAGTAGTTCTATAAGCAAAAATATATAGTGTTTTTTCAAAAACGAGAGAACTACGGGGATAAAATGATAGTAATCATTTCTTTTCCCAAAAGAAAAACCCTGTCTAGTGTTATCAAGACAAGGTTCTTTAGACAACTATCATAGCTTAGCGATGGTTCTTTGGGAACTATGGCGTAGTTTTCATAGCTTATAACAGCTCTTTAATCAAAGCACAGCGATGTTTCTTAGAGAACTATAGCTGCCGCTGAATCATTTCTTTAAGATCGTTAAACATAGCATTGCGATTTTCCTTAAGGAATTATAGCTGCGGCTTCCAAATTGCCATTGAAATACAATCATAGCGTAGTAGTATTTACTTTGGAACTATAGCCTTGATACAAGGGTAACTATTTGTACAGGTTTCATTTCATAGCGACCTTCCTTATGGAGCTATAACTTGCAATGTTTTAATGCCTTTGACATCATTAATCATAGCATTACGATGGTTCTTAGGGAACTATAGCCAAATCATTATCATACCGCGCCATGTCAAAATCATAGCATTGCGTTGTTTCTTAAAGAACTATAGCCTTGCGTTTTTCATTCACCATATTCTTTTCATCATAGCATTGCGATATTCCTTATGGAACTATAGCCATGACCTCACCACATTAACCATGCAAGACATCATAGCATTGCGATTTTTCTTTTGGAACTATAACAAATAAAATGAAAATGCCTATTGTTTAAGAAACATATCATAGCAACATCCCTTATGGAACTATAGCTAGAAAGTATTAACTTAATGACGTAACTCAATCATAGCATTGCGTTGTTTCTTAGGGAACTATAGCCATTGCATTCGATTCATCATTTTCAAATTGACCATATCATAGCAATATTTCTTATGGAACTATAGCTAGTATTGTGAACAACTCAACGCAACGAAAATCATAGCATAGCAATATTCTCTACGGAATAATAGCATTAATATTAACAAGTTAAGAAATCTTCCTCTTAATTAATTCATATCACTATTATTCCCAATCTCCTTATTTTTTATAATTATACGTTTATCTAGGTATAAAGTTTGTTTTTAGGGTTAATAATGCAACTATAAGGATCATATCATAGCGATGTTTCTTACGTTACTATAGTAAGGGCAATGGCCCGTGGCGTTTGGGGATCGCCTTATCCTGTATGGATATTCTCCCCATGAGAAAAGCACCTAAGCATAAGGCTAAGGTGCTTTTATTTTGAGAAACGTGAAGGAGGTTGTGTAATTGCGATATGTATTAGGATTGGATATTGGAATCGCATCTTGTGGTTGGGCTGTAATCAATCAAGAAAAAGAGAGAATTGAAGATTTAGGGGTTCGTATTTTTGATAAAGCTGAAAATCCCAAAGACGGAAAATCGTTGGCTGCACCTAGGCGTGACGCTCGCTCTACTAGGAGAACCCTACGCCGTAAAAAACATAGAATGCAACGAATAAAGATACTTTTAGTAAAACAAGGCTTACTATCCAAGACTGAACTTAACCATTTATATGAAAGTGCTACTGAAGTCGATGTTTGGAACTTACGTTTAGATGCTCTAGAACGCAAATTGAATCCAAAAGAGTTTACCAGAGTTCTTATTCATCTTGCAAAAAGAAGAGGGTTTAAATCTAATAGAAAAGAAACCACTCTCTCAGAAAATGGACAAATCTTAGAGAGCATTTCAGAAAATCAACAGATCATGGAGCAACAAAATTATAGAACTGTTGGAGAAATGATTCTAAAGGATAAAAAGTTTGAAAACCATAAAAGAAATAAGGATGGTACTTATATCGGAACTGTTACTCGTCAACAACTTCAAGATGAAATACAAATGATATTCCATACACAACGTTTGTACAAAAACGATTATGCAACAGAGGAATTTGAAAGTAGCTACTTAGAAATCTGGGCATCTCAACGTCCCTATGCTTCTAAAGATCAAATTGAAAAAATGATTGGTTACTGTACCTTAGAGCCTAAAGAAAAAAGAACGCCTACAGCTTCTTGGTCATTCCAATATTTTGTAGCGCTACAAACCATAAACAACCTCCGACTGATTAGTAAAGACAAGATAGAGGAACTTTCTTTTGAAGAAAAGAAACAAATTATGAATCTAGCACTTGAAAAACCTATTGTTAAATACATTGATATCCGAAAATTACTATCCATTCCTAACGAATTTCAGTTTAATAGTCTATCATATTCAGCTGATACAGTAGATACTACGTTAGAGAATAAAAGATGTATAGAACTCAAGGAATATCACTCTATTAACAAGGTATATAAACAAGTTTATGGAAAGAACACCCCAAATTTATTACCTATAGATTACGATACAATTGCATATGGACTAACTATCTTTAAAGATGATAAAGATATCCTAGAATATTTACAAAATAAGTATGTAAATGCAAAAGGAAAACCTATAAAGAATTTAGCTAAAAAAACCTACGATGACACATTTATTCAGGCATTATTAAATCTAAATTTCACAAAAATGGGACATTTATCATTTAAAGCTTTAAAAAATATTATTCCTTTTTTAGAAGAAGGTCTATCATACGATAAAGCGTGTGAGAAGGCAGGATATAACTTTAAGGGCACATCCTACACAGAAAGAACAAAGTATCTGCCTGTTATCCCTCAAAATACAAATCCTGTTGTACATCGTGCTCTTTCACAAACAAGAAAAGTTATAAATGCCATTATAAAAAAATATGGTTCTCCAAACGCAATCCATATCGAAACTGCAAGAGAACTATCAAAAACATTCCAAGAAAGAAAAGAAATAGATAGTAGGTACCAAGATAACTCTAAAAAGAATGAACACGCCATTCATAAGTTAAAAGAATTGGGAAACATTAACCCCTCAGGAATAAATATTGTGAAATTTAAACTTTGGAGTGAGCAAGATGGTAGATGTATGTATTCTGGAAAATACATTGAACCACATCGATTATTTGAAGAAGGTTATACGGAAGTAGATCACATACTCCCTTATAGCCGTAGCTTAGATGACAGCTATAACAACAAAACATTAACACTAGGAACAGAAAATCAGCGTAAAGCAAACAAAACCCCTTATGAATACATGGGGAATACTTCAATTTGGGATGAATTTGAAACAAGAGTACAGTCAAATAAAAAAATTAACTTTAAGAAACAACAAAAATTACTTTTACAAAACTTTTCATATGCAAGAGAACAAGAATTTATTGAACGCAATCTCAATGATACCCGTTATGCCACCATATATCTAACATCCCTTATTCAACAACACCTCATATTCTCTGAAAGCTCTAGTAAAAAAAAGGTTCGTACAGTTAGTGGAATTATAACATCTCATTTGCGTAGTAGATGGGGATTTAACAAAGATCGGAAAGAGGGACATATTCATCATGCTTTAGATGCGGTAATCGTTGCTGTCACATCCGATGACATGATTCAAAGAGTAACAAAGTATTATAAGTTAAAAGAGCTAAATAGAAATCTACAAGCCAAACGGTTGCCGTTTCCTGAACCTTGGGAAGGATTTCGTTTAGAATTAGAAGCAAGAATTTCTCCAAATACCCAGCAATATTTAAAGGGAATTCATTTTAAAAATTACGCCGATGTCAATTTATCCGACATTAAACCTATCTTCGTTTCAAGGATGCCCAAGCGCTCTATTACTGGTGAATTACATCAAGAAACGATTCGAAAATTCCTTGGTTATAATGAAAAGGGAAAAGTATTAACCGCAATAAAAACAAAATTAGAAGATATTCCTTTTGATGCCAATGGTGATTTTCCCATGTATGGAAAAGAAACTGATTTATATACGTATAATGCCATAAAAGAACGTTATTTAAGTCATGAAAAAGATAAACGTAAATCATTCCAAGAACCCTTATACAAACCTACAAAATCAGGAGAAATTGGACCACTTATAAAATCTATTAAAATAATGGATACAAGAACCATTGTTAATCCTGTTAATCAAGGAAAAGGCGTCGTATATAATAGTAAAATTGCTCGTACTGATGTATTCAAAAAAGAGGATAAGTACTATTTAATTCCCATTTATACAATTGATCTTTTGAAAAATATCTTACCTCAAAAAGCAATTACAGCTGGAAAAGGATATGAGGATTGGACAACCATTGATTCTAGTTTTACTTTTTTATTTAGTCTTTTTCCCAATGATCTAATTCAAATTGTCCCCTCAAAAAATAAAACAATTAAAGCTAGAACAACTGTATCGAAAAACGAGGTATTACTCCCCTCACTCATAGGATATTTTAAAGGTGTTCATAGTGGAACTGCGGGGATTACTGTTGAAACACACGATGGTAGTGTTATAGCAAATGTAGGCTCAAAGCAATTACTATTGTTTGAGAAATACCAAGTAGATGTACTTGGACATTATACAAAAATAAAGGAAGAAAAACGCATGGGGATGGCGATATAGAATGGTAGCAAAAGAATTCAACTTACTTTATTTTAAAAAGAAAAAAATCACATTCTAAACAATTGAACTCCCTCCTTTATCAAATAAAAAAGCCTTGTCTAAACCTCTAGTGACAAGGTTTTTTTCGACATCTACCATATCATAGCGTTGGTTCTTTTGGAACTATAGCATTTTAGTCCGAGTCGGCAATTACCAGCGAACCATATCATAGCAATGTTTCTTTTGGAACTATAGCACCGCATAACTATTAAACAGATTTCTAATGACCATATCATAGCATTGGTTCTTTTGGAACTATAGCTTCCAAGACTTAAACCAAGCATCAATTCCGACCATATCATAGTGATTTTTCTTTTGGAACTATAGCACCGCATAACTATTAAACAGATTTCTAATGACCATATCATAGCATTGGTTCTTTTGGAACTATAGCTTCCAAGACTTAAACCAAGCATCAATTCCGACCATATCATAGTGATTTTTCTTTTGGAACTTTAGCAGCTGTCTACGTGATTTAAATACATCTACAACCATATCATAGCGGTTTTTCTTTTGGAACTTTAGCAGCTGTCTACGTGATTTAAATACATCTACAACCATATCATAGCGGTTTTTCTTTTGGAACTTTAGCAGCTGTCTACGTGATTTAAATACATCTACAACCATATCATAGCGGTTTTTCTTTTGGAACTTTAGCAGCTGTCTACGTGATTTAAATACATCTACAACCATATCATAGCGGTTTTTCTTTTGGAACTTTAGCCAACGTTGATGAGGTACTACATTTCCAATGACCATATCATAGCGTTGGTTCTTTTGGAACTATAGCTTCCCAAGCAGATATTGCACTTTCTGTTACAACCATAGCATAGCGATTTTTCTTTTGGAACTATAGCTGCATTTCACGTATAGCACCCATAAGTTGCCACCATATCATAGCAATGCTTCTTTTGGAACTATAGCTGATACATTGTACCCATTATTTACAACTCAACCATATCATAGCGTTGGTTCTTTCGGGACTATAGGCGTTTAAGGGTTGAAACAAAACATTCCTAAAAACACATTACCTCCAAAATGAAATTGAATTATTTTATATATAGTTTTAACCAATAAAATATGTTCCAAACATAGCTACTCTTACATATCATTATTTTTATCATTTCCTTTACTAATCCATTACAAATGCCTCGTATAGCGCTATGTCTATTTAATACATGCAAATGAATGACCGGTCACAATTCCCATGTTCTCATATACATAACGAAACGTCTCAAATCAAGACTAATATAGTGTTGCACAATCGTTGTTCTCCAAAAAAAATTACACAATTACACATGTGTAATTGTGTAATTGTGTAATTGTGTACATTTTTAATACAGGCTTGTAGCCAAGAATACAAAAGAATTAAATGTAACATGTGCTGCTATTGGCACTTTCATATCCTTGGTTTTTTCATAACTCCATGCATATAAGCAACCATTCACAAAGTAAGGGAAGATGAACCAATCAAAATGCACGGCTGCAAAGATGCCATTAGCTATAATAATCGCTGTTGTACGATTAATTCGCTCAAATAATATTCCTATTCCTAACGGTAGAATCTTTCTAAAAATCCATTCTTCGATTACAGGAGCAATTAATAGAGGGACAATTAAATAGAAGATATTCAATTCCACTTTTGCATTTACGTGTTCTGCATTGCCCGTATCAATTCCAAAATAGCCTTTTATATAGGAAAAAAAGAGACTGGACATAATAGCTAGTCCAGTCGTCATTAACACCCATTTTCCCTTTTCTACTAATCTTTTTACATTCAACTTTCTTCTCCCCTTACTATGATTCTCGTTTATTTTTTAGCAAATTCAAATGTGATCTTTCCGCTAGAATCTAGTTTCAAATACGCATCAAATTCTTTTCCTGATTTCCCTTTCATTCCTTTAATCAATCCTGTTTTCTTACCCGTTAATAATTTTTTAACGTTTGCTTCGCTGATTTTCTTTGTTAAAAATTCGCTTGGAAGAGAGAACTTGCAACCTTCCTTGTAACCTGTACAGCCATAAAAAGTCTTACGATTTGCTATCTCTTTTCCACATTTCGGGCATTTTCCCACGGAATCCTTTGTCTTCATTTCTTGTACCTTGCTATCTATCTGAAGCTCATCAATCGACTTCGTAGCATTCACGATCAGCTGCTTAGTGAATTCTCCTGTCTTCGCAACAAATACCTCTTTAGATCCTTGTTTCTTCCCAATTTTACGCAAATACCCTTCCCACTGCGCTGTCATTTCGGGCTTCGCTAATAATGTGCCGCCCACGGCTTCGCAAAGAATTTCACCTTTCGGTGTAACTGTCACTTTATTCTTTTTCACTTCTATATATTCTTGTTTTTTGAGCGTTTCAATAATGCCAGCTCGTGTTGCTTCCGTACCAAGTCCCTCTACTTCTTTTAGGATACTTTTACTTTCTTCATCCTCTACTGAAGCACCGCACGTTTTCATTAATGTAATGAGTTGCCCTTCTGTATAGGAATTTGGTGGTGTTGTGATACCCTCTTTCGTTTGTATCTTCCCTTGTACAAGTTCACCTTTTTGCACAACAGGAAGGAGAGAATCCCTGTCTTCGCTCTCTTCTTCGCTAGGCTGATCCGCTTTGTATAGCTCTTTCCATCCTAACGCTTTTTCCGCTTTTCCTTTTGTCGTAAACTCCAATCCATTCATATCTGTTGTAATAATCGTTTCCTCATATTCGTAAGGCGCATGGAACATACCCAATACACTCTTTAATACTTCCATGTACAAGTTGCGCTGCTTGTCCGTTAATTGGTCTACCTTTTGTTTCGAAGGAACATTTTTAGTCGCTATAACGGCATAGTGCTCTTGTACTTTTTGATTATCAACGTAGCGTTTATTCGGCTCTAATGATTTTGGTTGGAATGGTACTCCTACAATAGATTGATATCCCTCTAGATTTCGTACCAAATAAGCAAATTCATTTTCTGTAATGAAATTACAGTCTGTTCGTGGATAGGTCACAAGTTTTGCTTCGTATAACTCTTGGACAATTTTCAACGTATCAGCAGGTGAATACTTGTACTTTTTATTCGCTAAAGCCTGTAGGGAAGAAAGAGAGAACAACTTTGGCGCTTCTTGTTTCTTCGGTTTTACTTCAACAGATTTTACTGCACCTTGCTGATTCGCTCCTTCAGTAAGCTGATGTTTCTTCAGTAGCAATACCATTTCATTTTTTGTTTGGAATCGCTCTTTGTATCTTCCTTTATACGTTCCGTTCATTCCCTTAAATTGCCCTTCCAGTTCAAAGAAAGGAGATGGTTTAAAGTGTTTGATGTCCTGCTGCCGTTGATTAATAAGACATAAAACAGGAGTCTGAACACGCCCTACACTGTAAACACCTTGTACGCCTTTTTGACGTAATAACAGCGTATATAACCGGCTTGCATTCATACCAATTGCCCAGTCACTAATTTGACGAGCCTGTGCTTCAGCAAACATACTCTCAAACTCCGCACCTTCCTTCAGATTCTGAAATCCCTTTTTAATTTCATCCACTTCTAAGCTGTTGATCCAAAGGCGTTTCATTTTTTTAGAAGAACAGCCTGCTTCTTGAATGATTAAACGTGCGATTGCTTCACCCTCTCTATCAATATCCGTTGCGATTGTAATACAGTCTGCTTCTTTCATTAGTTTTTTTACAACGTTGAACTGCTTTCTTTTATCAGCTGATACTTTATATCCGTAGCGCTCCGGTAAGATTGGTAGCTGTGAAATCTCCCACTTTTCCCACTCTACTTTATAATCTTGTGGTGCTTTCAATTCTACTAAATGCCCGTACCCCCATGTAATATTCGCTCCATTCGGCATTAAGGAACAAGGCGCAATAGAAAAGTATCCATCCTTCTTCTCTGCTTTCGGGAATGCTTCCGTGTATGCTTTCGCTTGTGATGGCTTCTCCGCAATAATTAATGTAGTCATGTGTATTACTTCCTCTCATTTATAATTTTTTAGTGGAAAACAAATAACATAGCGCTATGATTCCTACGATCTAACAAAAAAAGAGCAACATATCGCTATGTCGCTCTTCAAACAATCTCTATTCACCAAACAAAAAAAGCAGGAAGAATAATCCTCCTGCTTTTACAATTCTAATTTAATCATCGTTCTTTTATTTTATATCATTACGAAGGTGAACGAGTAAGAACTCCGCTGAATATGTCTCTATTTCTTTTCATTTATATCATTACGGAGGTGAAACAGAAAAAGAAATCCGTTGAATTTCTATATATTGATTATATATTGTTTTTGTTTAATTATCATCTTTTATTTTGTTTTTCATCTCTCACGCCCCATTTGACGCATATATGCTATTCTTCTAGCTTTATCTCTTTCTTTAGCTTGATCTCTTTCTTTATATTCTTGGCACTTTTCTTCTAATTTAGGGAAATCACAACAAACTCCTTTTAAGAATTTTTGCTTATGCGAAGGCTTTCCTTCTACAGTTGCATCTTTATATACTTTTTCCACTTTATTAGAAACTCGATCCATATTTTTTTTCAAAAATAAATACTGTTTTAACATCAAATTACCATACTTAGGATCTGCCCCCGTTTTTTCTGCTATATCAATTTCTTTACACTCTTTTTCTGGGACTGGAATCATGTTATTGACCAATAAAACTCCAATTCGCTTCTCAGCATTATCATTATCGAATAACTTTACACTGACCTGACTATTAAAATTTTTATCGTTACGTGATGTTAAAGGTACAAAATAATCATGACCATTGATTTTTTCCAATACACCTACATACGGTCTGCTATGCTGTTCATCTTTATTAAAAGGTACTTTACTATCCACTCCTCTTAGATAATCTATATATTCAGTTGAAATGGTGTAAAATTTAGGATTATCTTTACTAGTCAAATTTCTTCTCCCCCTAGAAACAAAAAAAGTAGGAAGAAAACTCTCCCTACTTTTAAAATTCTTTTTTAGCGCCTACTACGGTAAGGCTACACCAATTTTTTGGTACTCACTACGGTAGAGTTACACCAATTTTTTCGCACCTACTAAAGTAAGGTTACTCTAATTTTGTACCTTTATTATATGCGGTTTACTAATAAAAATCAACATTTTCAACATCATTTCACTTTTTTTATCTTTCTCTGCCCATCTGTTGTAAGTAAGCAGTTCGCCTTCCTTGCTCTCGCTGATTGGCTACTCGCTTACATTCATCGTTCCAATCCCATTTTTTCTCTTCATACGGCGCTTGCGGATATTCAGGTTTAAATGCAACTATGCTTCCATCATTCTTTTCATATCGAAAATGTATCAATCGTTCCGCAAAAGCTTTACCTGCCTTATCATTATCTACACATAGTGAAAGACTATCAGGAACATCACCAATACGCTCTTGACTCTTCATATAGTAATTAAATACCACTTGTGGTTTCAGCCCTTCCATACTAACTAAATGCGTATCTTTGAGGTCGTGTTTTTGTAGCGATACGTAGCTTAGTAAATCAATTGATGATTCAAAGAACTTTAGGTTTCGAGGTTCGCCCTGCAATACGTTAAAACCGTAGTTAGCCGTAGAGTTTTTTTGTATACTTTTCCACGCCCCACGTTTGTATTTATCCGATTTTACAACTCCTTGCTCTGATCCACCCATTACCGCTCCCGTTTCACGGTCTTTCCACAGGAACAATACATTGTTGTACTTATCTTGTTTAATGAGTCCTTTTTTATGCAATGCATCTACAACTTGCGGATCAATCTTTCTTTCCTCAGTCAGATACTCCCTTGCTCTATCCAATTGTGGTACTTCTTTTTTTGCAAAATGGTCACAGTCATAAGGCTCACTCACAAATATAACCTCTGAAGCTTTTTCATAGTCCTGTTCTCCGTCCAGTAATTGCTGCATCGCCCCAGGGAACGAAGCATCTTCTACCTCCTGTACAAACTTAATAATATTCCCGTTAACCCCTCTACTGTTCCAGTAGAACTGATTTTTCTTCCTATCGATGATTAAGCTATCGTGTTCCGCTAAGCGGTAATAACGTTCACTGTCAGACTTTACGGGTATATCGTTTTGCATACAATAATCCACAATATCAAGAGATGCTGCCTTTTCAATTTCTTCTTCCGTATATCTTTTGGTATTCTTCTTTTGTTGTTCCATGAAAATCCCTCCATTAAAAAAAGACCATGCATTTTTTTACATGGTCTTTTTCGATTTATTTATATTTGTATTCGTTCTGCTTTAACTAAATAACGCTTTAAAGGATTCTAAAATGCCCGAAGATCCAAATTGGAAACTTGCCATTCCATAAGAATACAGCTCATAAACAACTACAATCGTACTAATCATCAAAATCATTTTTTCCGCTATACCGTTATAGCTGTAGTAAAAAACATGGAATCCACTTTGAAAATTTCTATTGGATAATGGCAGCAGCCACTTAATCCCTTTTTTAGAGAAACTGTCTTCCACTAAATGTAGAAAGTACCCTGCAAAGATGCACATGCCATTTGTAAAGGACAACGGTGTCATCCCGACTGCAAATAAAATAGGAATCAACACAAGCACTAAACCAAATAGTGAATGAGTGATTCCCCTATGACCAAATACCATATTCATCAAGTCTGATACTCCACGAGTTCTCCTACCAATCCATGAATGCTGTTCATCTATATCCGGCAACAACGCCCCAAAACTAACCGCTATAACATTTCCAACCGTGAGGTTGCCCGTTGATGCCAAGACAGGCAGGGCAACCGCTAGGCTTGTTGTAAGATGCGTTTTATACTTCATTGGTTATCCCACTTTCTTATATTAATAATCACGACCAAGCATGTGTTTCATCATATAATGTTTTCTTGCCTGCTCCCTTGTTTGTAATATTTGCTGTTGTTCTTCCTCATGGACTGTATCTTTCCCAACATATCGCTTTCCAACTTCAGGGATGGTTTTCGATTCTTGCACCTCTATAGCGTCATGCTCTTTCTTCACCGACCCGACTATTTTAGCGGATTCCATTTGAAACACTTCTTCTGTTTTGCCTTTTCGATCATTTACAATCTCTTCTACTGGATTGAAACGAAGTTCTCCATCTTCAATCTTCTTTTCTTCCATATATCGAAGAGGAGCAAGTCGTTTTTCTTCAACATCTTCGTAGCCGATTGCTGTATAATGAGCATCCTTGTCCTCTATCTCTTCAGGACTCACCTCTTCTGCCACCACATAGCCATATCCCTCAAAGTGATAAGCCGCTTCATCCTGCTGCAATGGCTTCCCTGTCGATTCGCAATAAATAACCATATCTTCATTTACTGGATAAAGACCTTGATACTCCACATCACCATTCATGATTTCGTTGTGTGATTTAGTAATCGAATGACTAATATGATTAACAGCTTCAAATACAGAGTGGTTAAAATTAAAATCAATATCACTGTCTGATACATATTCAGATAGGCACTCCACTTTCATATTTTGTTGTCTATCTGTTGTTACTTTTGCAATCGGCATCTCATAAAGTTCTTCTTGAATAAGTTCAGCTTCATAATACGGTTCAAGGTAATCTGCAATTTGATTGAAATTCTCCATTTCTTTTTCCGTTCCGCATCTATTTACAACAGATAATAATTCCCCTAAACTCAAACGCATATCAGGATGAATTTCTTCAATTACTCGATTGTCTTCAGATAGTTGAATTTCGTAATTCTCCCAGTGCTTGCCTAAATCAATACCTAATTTCTCTTCAATTTCTAGAGCTGTTTTTTGTTGAATGGCTGTTACTACTTCGTGGTTATCCATCATTTTTTATCTCTCCTTATTAATTAAAATTCAAAATAAAAAAGAACACCTATTAAGATGTCCTCTTACCTCTCCATTTGTTGCATATATGCCATACGTGCAATCCTTCTTGTTTCTCGCTGTTTTATAGCGGCTGCATCTACATCTTTTTCCGTTTTATTAGATAAAAAATGGTCAACCTTATTCTGTTGTTCTTCAGAATTAGATTGACCTTTTATATCACCATTATCTTGTTCCCTATTCTTTTCGCTCTCTCTTTGCAATTCAGATATCTTCTTGTCGATTGTATTTATAAAGCTACTTGCTGTTTCATGAACACGCATAATGGATTTATCTTTCTCTTCTATATCCTGTCCGTTTTTTGTCCATTGAGCGATATAAGGTACTGTTGCTTCTCTTGTATCCATACCATAATGTTTGCACACAATATAAGATGTTAGCTCCGCTTCAAACTCTTCTGTAGGGGCATGTTCTAGTGAAGCAACCTTTTTATTGTGTAACTTCGCATGAGCTAATTCATGAATTGCAACAGATAATTCATTCGTCTCAGTGTTCCTTGTATTCATCACAATTTGAGCAAAAGATGAACCTGCTACTTCAACATATGCGCCATGTATAGTCCCTAATTCTTTAATCAATGCGCCTTGTCCCATATCTTTAATTTTAATATTTTCTTTCTCAGCTAATGCATGAATACCAATCTTTAATAACTCTTTATTCTCTTCATTTACTTCAAAATCAAACTGACGATTCGGGAATATTTTAGGCAAATCCTCAGGTGTAGCATTTGTTTGCGAAATATCAAACGCTGTAGCTTTCAAGTAATAACTTGTTTGCTTTTCTACTTTTAATTCTCCACTTTTCACCTGTTTCTTTTGTTCCTCTGTTAAATTTTTTAGCGGAATTGCTAATTTTGTCTTTGAATCTCTCACATATTCCTTTATATAAGAATGAAAAACCTTCATTGCTTTTTCACCCTTATTCACATGGAATCCAGCATCTTTAAACGCTTTAAAATTCGCACATGCATACGCACTTTCAAATTGCGACCTAATCAACTGCATGTTTCTAGGAGAATAGTTACTAAACTTCGCCATGAATCCAGCCAACTCAATCATGTCTTCAGTGGATTCATAGTACTTCGTAATATCCGTAAGAACCTTGTCCATAATTTCTTTTGTTTCTTCTTTAATTTGCTCTTTTGTCTTAGGTGTATATTTCTTTTTGGTGTAAGTCATTCGCAAATTACTCCTCGCTCTTCATCATATTTCACAAATGGTAAACTATCATGTTCCGCTGCTCCATGCATAAACTCGACATAAGCTGCCGCTTCTTCTTCAGAAACTTTTACGATAACTTGCTTATTAAATAAATATTTACTTAGATGCACCTCATTCTTTACTTGGTCAACACGATCAATCATATAAAAATTATTTTGAGACATATTACACACTACCTTTCTATTATTACAGGGCTAATTTGAAGTATATTTTTTCGTAAGTTTGTTTTCCTTTGCCCCAATTTATATTCCAATCCTCTAACGAACCTGAGTATACCTCTTTAAATTTTAGAATCGGATTATCCATTGAACCCACTATCACAATTCCAAATCCTTTATCATATGTAGAATCATCCTCATGTTTTTTCCACAACTCAAATTCTGAAATTCTATATTTTTCAGCAAAACCAATAACCGTTTCCAGTATCCAGTTTTCATTTTCATTTTCTCCTTCAGTTATCTGCTTCTCAAAATCCACCTCAAAGCACTCACCATAATCATCATTTCTAATTAGAAAATGATTTTCTCCTTTCTTTATATTCTCTTCTATAATGGTTCTATTTTCTTCGTTACGGCTAAACCTTGTACTTGAAACGATGGAATAATACATTTTTTTCTCCACTTTAAATCCTCCCTTTAAATTAATAATCCATTTCTTGTTGTCGTGCAATTCGTTCCTGCACTCGCTCATATTCTTGTTCTGCTCGCCATTTGGTTAAATCATCGTTCAACGCTACTTCTATATTTCGTACATCCTTCTTTCGAATTAAAGGCGGTTTGTATGGAGAATATACGGGGTAATCTCTTCTTATTTCTGACCGCCCCCTTTCATATTTATTTTTAATTTGCTCATTCTTTTGCTGAAATTGATACAGCGGATTGTCCTCATAAGGGTTCTTTTTCTTTAATTCTTTTAGTAAGGAATTACCCATACGCTTCTGCATATCTTTCATTTGATTCTTTGCGTAATCCTTATCTTCCCTTTCCGATTCCCCATATAAACCTTTTTGAAAGCTAGATTCTTTATCTACAGCTTCCTGATATTCATTAAAAATTGGATTGTCTTTCATCAACAACCCTGTCAGTTCATCAATTTTATTTCTTGTTTCATTCGGCATTCTTTTGCTGCCATATGTCCAATCTTTTTTGTTACTAGGTAACCCGTTGTATATCTCTTGTAATAAAGTAACTTCCCTACTTGGTTGCTTTTCTTTTGATTGTAGGTACTCCTTTTTGACTTCTTGCACTAGGTTATTTCTTAGATTAGATATTCGACTCAACTCACTTGTACGATCTACGAGAGAGTTTGAAAAAGTTGTTTTCATATGATCTAGTGTACTTTGTTTTCGTTTTCCTTTTGGTTCATAAAAAGTTTCCCCATCCACCTTAACTTCGACTAACTTTCTTCGATTCTCTTTTTCCACCGTTCCAAAATGAATGTGAATATGTTCTGTATTTCGATGAATAGATGCAAACCAAAAACCATTATTCTCTTCAATTTGTTCATCCTTGAATAACTGTTCCATCATCTTATGACTTGCATTTCGTATCCGATTTTCATCTAATATATCCGTTACAGGGTCATATAATTTTTGTTCGATTAAAAAATCTGTATCGAATGAAATAACATCTTGATAATAAACCGATCCTTTATTTTGTGCTTTTCCCACCAGTTCTTTTATTTCATTTAAATCATTAGAGGTAATTACATTTTTATTTTTTGAGAAGACACCCGACAAAATCCCTTCTGCTTCTACCCCCTCCTTTTTGCCCTCCTTCATTTCTTCAGGAGACAAATCTTCTATATGTTTATTAAGCAATGACATTTCTTCTTCTTCCGTTTTGGTCATTTTCTTTTTGCTTTCTAACGCATATTTTCTTCCCATATAGCTAACATACTTTTCGAAATCATTTGTAGTATTAAAACTGTTTGGAGAAGTTAAGAGCACCTTTGCTTCTGCTTCTTTTTCAGATACACTCACTTTCTTTTGATTAGAATTAGTACTTCCTCTCTCCATATCAAAAGAGTCAATTGCGTTTTGCAATCGACTCAGTTCGGTTAGTTCTGTATTTGTTAAGGTATGTCCATCTTTCAAAAGTGCTTTTTGTCTCATGCAATAATCTACATACGTTGTAAAACTCTTTTGGTTTGGAATGGTATATTGAGATGTTAATATGATACTTGGTGATTTTCCCATACATCATTCTCCTTCAAGTTATGTTAATTCTTTTCGTCTATGTTCGGGGATTTGTTCCCACTCAATTTCCTCATACATGGTCTGTCCTAATCTAGAAATTGCCTTATGTGGTTTACCTTTTTTCATGACAATTTGTACATCATCCGTAATCATCGGTAATGTTTTCTTTGCAAAAGACGGTGTTTTAACTTCTCGCTGTAAGTGTTCCTGCTCTTGCATGTTTACTTCTATCGGTTCACGTTTAACAGTTCGAGAGAACTTACCTTCCGACTTCTTTGTAACAGCAGATGCAATTTCACTTTTAACTTCTCGCTGCAATTCTTCTAAACTTAAATCGCTCCCTGATCGTGAGATAAGTTCCATGTTTAACTTAATTAATACATCCATTTGTTGTTTCATTGTATTAACAGATTGCGTTAAACCTTTCACTTCTTTTTTCAAAAGTGATACATGATCCTTACCTTTTCCTTCTCTCATTTTTTCATCTAATAATACAATGGCATGTCGCAATACATCTGCTTCCTTTGGATACTCTGGGTACTGCTTAAGAAAGTCTTGTACGATATCAACATGTATTTGATTCCCTCTAAATTGAAATAACTTCACATAAGTCATTTATTACACCTCTACTCTTCTTTTAACTTTATCATTGCAGCCACAAGTTCATTTGTAACATCTATATACTCTTGCAGCTTATCACTCTGTCTATCTAATGTTATAGAAACATTTGTAACTGCTTCATCAAATTTATCTTCTTTATTCCTGCTATATTCTTGGTCAAAATGTTGTTCGAACATCATATTAATGTACTCCCAACGATAGTAAGCTCTCCCTAACTTCTTTCCAATTTCCTTACACCTTTTATCAATTTCAGCTACATAACGTGGATTAGCCTTCCGAACATGAATTTCCATATACCCACCTACTTTATTTTTCTTTATCAACTAACTATGCATAATTTCTAACCAAACAGATCGTTTATATCCCTTCTAATTAGATATAAACTCAACTAAAAGCAAGGAAGAAAAAAAGAGCATAAGGAAACCTAATCCCACTTTGAGGTCAAAGTGGTGAGATAGGCTGTGCCTATCAGGTTTCTAAAGCTTCCTAACTGGGACGCATTTTTTCAGATTGTATGTCTTTTGTATGCGTTTTTTAGCACTTCGTATGCGTTTTGTATGTGCCTGTATGCGCTTTGTATGCGTCTAAAATGCACCTTTTTATATCGTTTTTTTCTTCTCACTCAACAATTGAATTTTCTTTTCTTTCATTTTGATGTCTTCTTTTAACACATCAATTTCCTTTTGATGGTTGTTAATAGTAGACTCATTTGAATTGATTGTGTTTTTTGTTTTCACTTTTTCGCCCTCTGTTTGGTACTCCATTTCTTTTGTTAACTTTTCATTTTTGATTTTTAATTGCTTCATAGCTGAAGCTTTATCATCAATTTTCTTCTCCATTTCTTTCATTTCTTTTCTCAATCCCTGTTGCGAAAATGCAAGATACTCTTTTTCATAGAAATCTTTCGATTCCTTTTTCAATTCTTTGTTAATCAATTTTTCATTTTCTAAAACGTACGTTTTCAAGCTCCGTTCCTTTAGATCATCCACGTCCGTTTGCAATTCAGGATGAATATATTCAGGCTTCACAACCGAAGATACAACACCAAATTCTTCAGGAACATTTTCACTAATTACCACAATGTAATTATCACTTGCCCGATAAACCTTCGTTTTTACGTTATTATCTTTTTGTTTAATGTATTTATTCTCTACTTTGTATTTCATATTACTTAGAATTTGAGAGTCATTATCTGCCCTTAACTCATAATCAATTCGTAGCGTTTGATTGTCTGGATTGTATTCCTTTTTCGCAACTGAAATCTTTACCGTTGAGGACAAACTCTGATACTCGCCTATTTTCATTTCTTCAAATTTGTATGTCGCTCCACTAAAAACAGGAGAAATACAAAGTACAAAAAACACTGTAAAAAAGCTTCCTAAAGTAAATAAATACGCCTTCCTTTTTGTATTTGCAGGCTTTCTACCTTCCTTATTCATTCCAAAATTAAAATTCATTTTGTTGTTTCTCCTTTCACATTTACTACGCACACTTGAGCGTGAATGTTTTCAAGTTTATAATTTGTATACTTTTCTTTCCCATTAACACTAGACTGATATTCACGTACAATGAGCCATTCCACTTTTTCCCCAAAGTTATAATCAAACCATGTTATCGGGATTTCAATAAACTGATCTTTTCGAATACCCTTCTTTTTTCGTAGACTTAAAATTAAATACCTACCTTCTTTTACATAATCATGATTGGGTTTTAGTTCACTCAAAAGCATGATGTTACTCCTTCCTGTTAGATTTATTTGTTAAACGAAAAGCCCCATACTAGTTAGTAAGGGGCTTTTCGTTTACATCATTTTCTATTCATCGTTTCACTGGATACGGATTATACTCTACAACTTTAATTTCTTCTCCTTGCTTTTCTTCGCTTCAACCATTTCAGATACCAGTGTGTTAATGAGTTTAATATAATCGGAACTACTTTGTTCCAATAGCCTAATTTGTCCTTTTGTCGGAAGCAATTTAACTTTGACCGTGATGGTTTGTGTCACAAATTTCACCCTCTCGTTTTTTGACTTTCAACATAATGTTGTATTGTTTCACTTGATACATTCTCAGCAGTAGGGGTAGCGCCACATGCCCATCAAGCTAATATTTTAGAGTACCCCCAAAACGAAAAAAATGAACTTAATTCTCATAAATAAATAATAGAGAGAAAAATCCGTTTTAGTTTATTTCAAAACCTTAGGTCGATGGATGTGTGGTGCTATTCTCTATAATAAGAAGTATAATTTCATTAGAATTTTACCATTCTTTTTATTCCTCACTTAATATTTTCACCAGAACTGAAAAAGCTGTCCCAATAAGGATGTTATTCAACAAACCTTTAGGACAGCTTCATTTTGAAATCTTAATCTTTTTTTGGAAGAACAATTCCTTTATATAATTGAACTGTAATGAAGTAGTAAATCACGTAAATAACTACAAAAATAACGATTGGAAGCCATACACGGTAGTACGGATTAATTAAGAAATACGAAAACATATTCATACCAACTAATACGTGGACAATACCAACCATTGCTGGAAATAAGAATACTAAGAATAACTCTTTATAGATTGACATCGTTAATAATTCACGGCGAACACCGATTTTACGAAGCATTTGATAACGTGTAATATCGTTGGATGCCCCAGATAGAACTTTAAACATTAAACAACTTGCCATCATCGCTAGGAAAGCAATGCCTAAGAAGAACCCCATAAATACAGTTCCACTTGAGATACCGTAAATTACAGAATACCCAGAGTACTTACTGAATAAATTCAACTCATCTTTTACATTGTTATATTTAGCTAGTTGTAACTCGTCAAGTTTTTTCCATTCTTTTGTATGTGTTACAAAATCATCAGATTCCCCAATTAATACCATACCTTCTTCACCTTGTAGGCTATCATACATTTTTTGATTTACAATTTTAATGGTATGATCAGGGTGAACATACTCAGGTTCAATTGTACGGAATCCCTCATTCCACATTTGTGGCATCTCTTTTACATCAGGCCCTTGTTCTACATTTGTTCCTGAAATCGCTCCTATTGGAAGCTCTTCAGAAATACGTTTGAATTTACCTGCACTTTCTTGTCCTTCGCCGTCTCGTACAAGCGGGCGATTTTTATCTAAGTCTTCTTTTAAATAGTAAACAAATTTATCATCTGTTTTGTAACGATATTCATTTTTCTCTTTAAATATAATACCATCTAAAATTTTCTTCTCTTCTTTGTTTGGATTATGAATCACTACATCATAATGATTAAAACTGTTTACTGAAAGCATAACGTTATTTTTAAACGCCATACCGCCAGCGATCGCTCCAGCCCCCAGAGCTACTAACATTGTGACTGTTGCTAGTACTTTAGTTAGGCTATTAATACGGAAGTTTAACTGTGCAAAAGTAAAGGCATTCAGTCCTTTTTCACTACGTTTTTTATTACCCTTTAATTTTTTAATAATGAGCGGTAGGAATGTTCCAAATAACATGTAAGTTCCTGATGTTACTGTGATTAAAGCGATAATAATTCCATTTTGCTTTAACTTATCCATGTAAATCATAGAAGCATAGCCAATTGCTAACAAAATAATTGCTAGGACTGCAATAACAACTGTTTTCGCTCCTCCTACAGATGTACGTTCTGTCTTAGAACCTGCATGAACAAGTTGCAGGACGGAAATACGTGATAGTTTAAAACTATTCATAATCGCGGAAAAAACAAATAATACAAAAAAGAAAAGACAAGTAACATTTACTGATGGAATATAAAGTGCTTGATAACCACTGGCAGTAAAATCAAGCTGTTTCATCAGTAACTGACCAACACCTTGTGAAAGGCCTATACCCATCGTAATCCCGATTACAAGAGATGCGATCCCTAATACAACTGTTTCAATAAACATAAGCATTGTCACCTTATGTTTTTTTGCGCCTAACATCATATACATACCGAACTCTTTTTGACGGAGCGATAATAAGAAAGAATTCGCATATAAAATATAGAAGAAGGTAATAATCGCAAGTAAGACTGAACCTGCATAAAAGACGAAAACAATAGGGCCAAGTGTAGAACTTTCTTTAAGAAAAGATTCATTCAGTGCTAGCGTTTGGAACATATAAAAAATAGAAATCGACATGATAAGGCCAACAAGTAAGACAATATAATCTTTAAGCTTACTTGTTAGACCTGACATAGATAGTTTGAATAACATGGTTTCACCTCCGTTTTTATGCTGTTTGTGTACCTAAGTCTGCCAGTACATTTAAAATTTCTTTATAGAATATTTCACGATCAGTTGTACGATGAAGTTCCTTATATAGCTCTCCGTCTTGAATGAATAAAATACGTTGACAGTAACTCGCACTAAATGGATCATGTGTAACCATCATAATAGAAACATCTTGTTCTTCATTTAAGCTTGTCATTGCATCTAATAGACTTGTTGCATTTTTAGAATCAAGCGCTCCTGTTGGCTCGTCTCCTAAAATAATCGCTGGCTCATGTACAAGCGCACGCGCTGCTGCTGAACGCTGTTTTTGTCCACCAGATACTTCAGATGGATATTTTTGAAGGATTGCTGAAATCCCTAACATCTCCGCTACCTTTTCTACTTTTGGTCCAATTTTACGTGATGGAACACCTTGAAGTGAAAGTGGTAGAGCAATGTTTTCATAAATTGATAGGTTTTCTAACAAGTTAAAGTCTTGGAAGATGAATCCTAATTTTTGAGAACGGAAATCAGAAAGTTCTCCTTGCTTCATTTTTGTAATATCCGTACCTGCAATTTCAACTGTACCGCCAGTTGCGTTATCTAATGTTGAAATTACATTTAATAACGTTGTTTTTCCTGAACCCGATGGTCCCATAATTCCAACAAATTCACCCTCTCGAATTGAAAATGAAACACCTTTTAATGCATGCGATTGGTTCTCCCCCTTTTTACCGTATACTTTTTGAACATTTTTAACATCTACAACTGGTTTGTTCATAATCTTATCCTCCTACGCTTTGTTTGTTCCTTCGTCATTTTGCTCTACTTCGACATAATCCGCTATCAATTAACATTACATTCACCTTACATTTTTGTAATATACTAAAAATCATCCGAAATAATTTGAATTCCATCCCTTTCTGTAGTCAACATTGAGGGTTAAGAATTTTTTATTATTTGGGTCGAACTAGTTTTTGCATGAATAGTAGTGTATCCACACTATCTAATGGACATCATTGTATGTATCATTTCTTCATTATTTGCAGAAAAAGGTACAGCACGCTGTGTCTTTTTCATCGATATTATTTTTGATTTCCACTTAATTTTTTTCAATATATTTTCTGGAATATCTTCTTTCTTAATAACCGTCACATCATGCATTCTTGTATCGCTGCCTTTTTTCACTGCTTTGATATATGTCCCAATTGGAAAATTTTGACCAGAACTAAAGCCTAAGTCAATTTTGTTTAAATCTTTATCATATCCAATTAAATCATAACCATAATGTTCTACATTTTCAGGTGCATTAGAATCTCGTTGTGCATCTTCTTTGACTACACCATACACGTCTGTTTTACTTGCAAAAGGACTATAACGATCCCATTGTCCACAACCAGCTAATCCAATACTAAATAAAACAGTTAAAATTAATAAACAAAAACTTTTTTACTCCTTCTTTGTCTGTTTTTCAGTGCTATGTTAATATAACATCTATACAAAGAATCTACTCTTACAACAAGTGCAGTCTAACCTTACATTTTTGTAAGATTGTCGAAAGGTTTATCGATAGTGACAAAATGGATTTCCCTGTATTTTATTAGTGAAATAACAAATATTATGTCATGAGGTGATACATATGAATGGAAATAGATTATTAGCTGCTTTTTCATACTGGAGTGTTCTATTTGCACCTATTTTGTTCCCAATTATTGTTTGGATTATTGGAGAACCTGAAACAAAAAAGCACGCTAAACGTGCTTTGTGGACACATATTATTCCTAGTATTGCTACTTTTATAGCACTTATTGTGTTAGGAATTATGGGAACCGGTTCCCAAGAGCCAGATGTAACACTGGGTATTGGGGCAATTATCGCAGTATGTATTTGTAGTATTATTAGTTTATACTTCTTTATTTGGAATATTGTAAAAGGTATTAAAGTGATTAAATCATAAAAAAAGAACGGTAAAACAATCAGGGATAACGAGTCAAGGAATCGGTTCCAAAACAACTTTTTATTACTTGCTCACTGTAATGATTCAGAAATATATTGCTAGTATTGTGATGAATGGTAAACGTCATAGCGTTGTGACAGTAGCGATATTAGGGTTTTCTATAATCTTAACAACTATTTTCTTTATATTAGTTTAAATTCTTACAAAAAATCATCCTTCAACAAGGATGATTTTTCTTATTTGTCAAATACGACCAATAATAATTTCTTTATTCTCACTACTTAAAACTTACATTTCCGGAGTTATCTTTCTATTTTTCAATAGGATAGTATTTCACAAGAATTAGGTTAACCATGTTTTATAAACAAGACACTATATCTAATAGAGGTAGCACCACATCGCTATCAAGCTAACAAAACAAGATTCCCCTAAAATAAAAAAATACGCTATTCTTTCTGTAGAATCATAGGAAAGGATGGCGTGTTTGATATGAACTTATCGATTTTTGATGAATTAGAATTGTTTTCTAGTGAGTTGCAACGATATATGTCACCTGATGCTTTAGAGCAATTAGCTAGAAATGTAGGATTTGTGAAACGAAAAAGTAAATACCGTGCACAAGATTTAGTGGCTCTATGTATTTGGTTAAGCGAAAACATAGCAAACACTTCATTGACACAATTATGTAGTCGATTAGAAGCTAACACAGGCATTTCTATGAGTCCAGAAGGACTCAATCAACGCTTTAATTCTCAAGCTGTCCAGTTTTTACAACAACTCTTAGCACATTTACTTCATCAACAATTTTGTTCTTCGAGCAAGATTCCAACCTTGTATACAAACTACTTTCGACGTATTCGTGTATTGGATTCTACGCATTTTCAGATTCCGGATAAATTCACTTCTACATATCAAGGTTCAGGTGGTAGTGGTCAAAATGCTGGCGTGAAAATTCAACTAGAATATGATTTGCTAAGTGGTCAGTTTCTACATGTTCATGTAGGATCAGGAAAGCACAACGATAAAACTTATGGTTCTACTTGTTTAACATCCCTTCAACCGAACGATGTATGTATACGTGATTTAGGATACTTCGACTTAAAAGACTTACATACGATAGAAGAGTGTAATGCTTATTTTATTTCAAGATTAAAGCTCAATACACGTATATATCAGAGGAATAAAGAGCCTGAATATTTTCAAAATGGAACCATAAAAAAGCACTCTGAGTACGTCCAATTAGATATGGAGCAATTCATTGACCAATTACAGTCAGGCGAAACATATGAAATTCCTGAGATTTATATTGGAATGTATCAAAAACTTCCTGCAAGACTAATTGTGTACAAATTAACTGAAACGCAAATGAAACGTAGACAAAAGGATTTAGCATCTAAAGAACATAAGAAGCAAATTACCTATACAGAACGCAGTAAGCGGCTTAGTGCAATTAACTTTTATATTACGAATATCCCTTCGGAATATCTACTAAAGGAACAAGTATATGATTTTTACTCCTTACGATGGCAAATTGAATTGATCTTTAAAACATGGAAATCATTTTTTCGTATTCATCACTGTAATTCTGTAAAATTAGAACGTTTAGAGTGTCATTTATACGGACGATTAATAAGCATCCTTCTTTGTTCCTCCACCATGTTTCAAATGCGCCAATTACTTCTCATCAAGAAGAAACGAGAATTAAGCGAATATAAAGCGATTTATATCATAAAAGATTATTTTTCACTCATCTATCAATCTTTACAAAAAGACGCCCACGAATTAACAAAGATATTGTTTCGTCTGTTCAATCTCTTACAGAAAAACGGACGAAAATCCCATAGGTATGAGAAGAAAACAATCTTTGATATCTTAGGCGTCGTATACAACTTTTCTATGTCTCACAATCATGTAGCGTAATCTAAAAAATTGAAACCCGATAGGGTTTATTTGGTATGCAAATCTTTAAAGAAATTACACTGGATTTTTAGAAAAAAGAAAAAATCTCACGTGAAATTAAACTTATATAATCTTAGCTTGATGGGTATGGGGTAGCGCCAACATTTTGCGGATTTCGTACGCTAAAGGATAATCGACTTTTTTAGTTGAACGAAATTTGTAATTTTAAAAGGGCTTAATACACAAAATTATAATTAAATGCCTTAAAATGCGCCTGAATTTATTGTGTTTTTTGTATATACATAGGAAATATAGTTTTATTTAATAACATACTCTGTTTCTTCTAATTCATCTATGCCTTTTTCTTCAGTTCTTCAAAATGAACATTTATAAAAGTACCCGCCATTAATAAAGCTATACCTACAGTCACAATACAATTCAATATTTTATACATAATTATTACTCAGTTTACACTGATTTCATTTGGTAAAATCATTATACTGCTTAGTCTCATGGTAAAATATAGATATAAATTAGAAAGGAGCTTTTCTATATGAATGAAAAATTGCGAAAACACATAGAACTTGTACAAAATACCAATCAATTAGCACAAACAGCAGCTGAATTATCACAGAATGCAAATAAATTAGCGCAAACTTTGGGGAATGTGTCAAAAATTCCTATTTTAGTCACAAACCCTTTCGAAAATCATGCGCTTTTCCCCCCCCTTAAAATCCCTATGCTCTCAGAGACTATGGAAACTCTTAAAACTCCTATAATCTCCGAAGCTATAGAATCTATGAAACAGTTAACTGAAACAAATCAAAAATTAGTAGATAGCGTTCAAATTGGTGCTCAATTTAGTCAGATTTTCGCAAATACTATGTCTGAACAAATAGCATTCCAACAAACTATAGAATCAATGACTAAAAGTATATTCAATGATTTTGATTGGAGTTCTATTCGAGATAGCTTACGTAGTCAACTCGAAGAATATGAAATTAAACTAAAAAAGTTTGATAAAGAACTATGGGCAATAGATGCCGAGTTACTAGATACTTTTGAGGACAAATCAAGGGAGTTTAACTCCAATGCTATCGAAAAATATGTTGAAGATTCTCTCGATTCATATATTAAATTCTTTATGACAGACGATCTTTATTCTGATTATAAACTAATAATTGAACAAGCATATAAAGCTTATAGAAATGGCGATTATGCATTGACTGTCTTTCCTTTATTCGCTGTAATTGACAATTT
Organism: Bacillus sp. FSL R9-9530; assembly: GCF_038008145.1. Taxonomy (NCBI): domain Bacteria; kingdom Bacillati; phylum Bacillota; class Bacilli; order Caryophanales; family Bacillaceae; genus Bacillus; species Bacillus sp. FSL R9-9530. The sequence continues at coordinate 3,536 of NZ_JBBOYO010000003.1, read as the reverse complement.
AATATCCAATACTTTTTCTGCCTATCAAATAGATATCCAATTAAAACCGTCTTTAAGAAAAAATAAAGATAAAATCTTTTATAAAGTAAAAGATTACGTGGAAACAAACGAAGATGAACTTGCCTTCTCTCTAATGTTTTTCCGTAGAGTTTTTAATGTGTATAAAAAAATATTTCAACCTTCTTGGAACAATCATCCAAATCAAATTAATCGTAATTGGATTATGCATGGTTCTTTTACATATGATGAAATAACTAAATTAGACACGTTAAAGCTCTTTCAACTTATTAAAGCTATTGAAATTGTTAAAAGCATATCATTTGAACAAGATAAACAAGAGGTTTCATGAATAAGATTGTAGTTTTGCGGTACTGGTGCTATAAGTGTGAGTAATGAAAAAAGAGCAAACTGTATTTTTTACACGGTTTGCTCTTTTTTCATTTTTCTTAGCGTACAGAATCCGCGAAATGTTGTGGCGCCCCCTTCTATGTCTTATGGCACAAGTACATACGATGTATCTTTAAATTTGTTATGTAATTTTCTAGAATCATCTAAAAAATCACCAATTGGCTGAATGCTAGGAGTACCATTAGGGACATATTTTCCATAGAATTCCTCCAAATTTTGTTTTGCATTGCTAATGGCAGCACATTCATCAACAGAAAAATGCGACGACCAATCCTCCGGAAGTGGTAAAGTACTAGGAAGTTTTTTTAAAGCTGCCTTCAAATCATTTTCATTAGGTAAATTTATAAGTTGATTAAAAGTCCGTAATACATTAGCTGTAACTTCCCCTCTAACAATTATTTTTTTTTGTTCTTCCTTTTGCTTGTTTTGATCATCTAAATCTTTTTGATAATTTAAAGCTGCCTCAGCTAGCTTAGCAGAATCCTTAGCAGCTGCCAAATTAAACAACTAAAAATTCCCGTTACTAACACACCTAGCGCACTAACGCCCAGGCTAAATAAACTTATTGTAGTGTCTTCCATTGAATAACTCCCCCCTCAATTACTTGAAAATTTAATTTTACAATCATTCTCCACTTCTTAATTGCTTTCTTAACTTCCTATTCCCCACATACAAATAGCCTTTTGTCTCATAAGGCCCATGCTTAAAATATGTATAACTACCTTTAAAAATCGTTATTTGACGCTTCTCAGTCTGCAACAGTACCCAATATTTACTTTCATCCAACACAACGCCTGATACATTCTTACCGCTAGGAAAATAAACTGTAATTGTATCCCCCACAGAAAATACATACTCAGTAGGCTTTTGATAATTAGCTAATTTCATTTCCTCGGTATAGAAGTCATTCGTTAAAAGTAATGGATCATGCTTCACATGTGTAACATAAGATAAAGCACCCTTCATGATTGTATAGTAATTCTCTTTTTCAGTTTTCACATAAAGATAATAAGCATCCTCAGACAGTAGAGTTCCTTTTATCCCCTTACCATCTTTAAATACACAACCTATCATTTCACCAATCTCAAATACAAATGACGTTTTCTTATCTCCCTCGCCAAACTTAGGTGATCTTTCTTCAACAGTTGGAAACTCTTCATGCCTTATATATTTTACTTCAGAAAAGTTAACTGTTACTTGATACGTAGCATCGTTCCCCTCCACATCAAGAACACAATAATATTCTTCAATTGTTGTTACTTTTCCCTTTAACAATTCATCGTAATTAAGTAGCTTTATATCTACAGTAGCCCCCCTCATAAATACATAAGAGTGTCTGTAACGCCCTCTACTATCACGATCTATAGGATAATTTTTACTCAAATGAAGCACCACCAATATTCTAATTTTCTAGTAAACCACTATAAATTTCACATACCATAATGAGTATAAAACCCTATTAGTGTAAGACTAAAGCTCCAAGAATAAGAGAAACATAAACTATGTAATTCTGTAACGCTATAGCTAGCTGACCAAACCATGTATCGTAGATATAATTATGTATTGGCAGAGTGGACAATTAAAAATTAACCAGCTGGTAGCCCTTCTAATATGCCGTATAGTGTTTCTTCTTCCGCCATAGCGTTACTTGTTTTTGCTTGTCCAAGAACATTACCCATTTCAGGGAACAACTCTTGTAAGTAGCTTAAATAACTCTCTCTTCTTTTTCCATTTTCTTTTAAAGCGAATGTAATTAGCATGCCGATTGTAGAGAATCCTGTTTTTGCTGTTTTTCCTTTTCCCTCAACCGTTTTATGGATTTTTGTACTCTTCTTTAGAACCGTGTTTAATGTGCTGCGGGGAATGTTAAGGGCTTCGCACAGTTCTGATTGTGTAAAGTATAGCACAGGTTTATTCTTTGAATTCATGGATAAGAAAGTAATAATGTCAGCTTCCCATTCATGCCAATGACTACGCACACGATCCTTACGTTGTTTCTTATGTTTCTTCCACAATACTGAAGGTGCACGAAGAGCTGAAGTTTGTCCACCCACACCGTATGTTTGTAATAAACGCTCTATGTAATCTTTATGTGCTGCCTGATACTTTCCAGAGTACGCAGACATAACAATTCCTCTAACTTCACTATGTTCCAATGGTTGCTCTAGGTTACTATTGAACTGATCCATTAAGTCCATTGTGTCTTTAATAGCATACTGACTTTGGAAACACGCTAAAGAAAGGGTGAAAATCGCATTGTTTCGCCCTGCTTTCGTTTGTTTTGGAGATACATTTGTACAACTAATCACTTGTTTGAACCATAATTCATCCATTTGCTTCGGCTGCTCTACAGGAGCGTTTTTAGCAAAAGGACTCTCTATCACATTATGAAACTGTTCATTTCCCTTGTTGTCGTCTTGGCGCTTGCTCCACTCTTGTAATTCCTTGAATGTATACACATTTTCCTCAAAGAACATCACAACATTTTGTCCTGAAGGCATTCTGAAGAACCCAAAGTGATTGCATGTTAAATCCACGTTTGGCAAACTCTCAGCAAACATTTCACGTAGGTTTTGAGAGATACGTTTCGCTGATTTAATAGCTATGAAATTCTTGTTATTTGATACGTACACAGCTCGATCTAACACATAATACACTTGATAACCCTTCGTTGTTTCAAGAATCATAGTCGGTACGCCAAAACCTGCATTAAGTGCCACATCATTGATTGCAGTCATAGGGAATGACTTTGAATCAATATCAATAACAAAGCAGTTGATTTGTTGTAGGTTCTTTTCAGTATGCCCCACAATTGTACGAAGACCATTTTCACCATATGTACCGAAATTATATACATTAGGTGTCCAGTGTGAAGCCTGTCCAACATGATCCAGTACAGCTTCTTCAGAAGATAATACTACACCCCTAGTTCCAAACTTGGCGCTTAAATCTTCTTTCTTACGAGTAATAAAAATTGATCCTTTTTTATTCTTCTTACCATTAAGCACTTTGCTTTCAAATTTCTCTTGATTTGCAATAGATACTAATCCAGCTTTAGAGTTTTTAGATTTATATTTTCGTAATCCTTTATGTAGTATTAATTTAATAGCGCTTTGTACTGTATTCAT
>NZ_JBBOYO010000002.1:0-437601 GCF_038008145.1 Bacillus sp. FSL R9-9530 | reverse complement strand
AAAGGGTGCGTGATTGGTATGGAAAAGGAAAATGTATTCAAATGGAAGCATTATCAGCCTGATATTATTTTGTTAACGGTAAGATGGTACCTACGGTACAACCTCAGTTTTCGTGATTTGGTGAAAATGCTAGAAGAACGGGGTTTATCCATTTCTCATACAACGATTATGCGTTGGGTTCATCAGTATGGTCCTGAATTGGACAAACGAATCCGTCGTCACCTCAAACAAACAAATGACTCTTGGAGAGTCGATGAAACATATATCAAAGTAAAAGGTCAATGGATGTATTTGTATCGTGCTGTTGATTCGAAAGGAAACACAATTGATTTTTTCCTAAACAAAACAAGAGACCAGAAGGCTGCAAAGCGCTTTTTCAAGAAAGCTTTGCGGTCTTTTCATGTTTCAAAGCCACGTGTTATAACAGTCGATAAGAACCCAGCTTATCCTATAGCAATTGAACAGTTGAAAATAGAAAAAAGCATACCTGATGGTATGCAACTTAGACAACAAAAGTACTTGAATAACATAGTAGAACAAGATCATCGCTTTATAAAGAAGCGAATCCGTTCTATGCTAGGGTTCAAATGTTTTGACACAGCTACATCCATTCTTTCTGGAGTAGAAGCCATGCATATGATTAAAAAAGAACAGCTTGATTTACGGGACCAGTCTGTCCAAAATCAGAAAGAATTCATCCATCAATTGTTTGGACTTGCAGCATAAGATACGATTCCATTAGGAATATATGCGCTTTATTCTCTTTTATTTTTGCACCAGAACCCTCCACATTGTCTCGTCCACCATTCATCCTCCTATCCAAATATCCATTTTGTTCAATAAAAAAAGAACACTATAAAGTGCCCTAAGCTTCTGAGTATTAAATATACGACAATGCCCTGACCGTTCTAATGGCGCAACATAAAAGAGCTTTATAGCGGAATATATATAGCTCTCGGAAAAGGAATAAGTTGGTTGGCATTGACTCGATATTGTATGTTTTGGAATTCCTTATGTGCAATAAAAAAAGAGCCCTATAAGGTGCTCGTCCCATACGATTATAAAGAATGAATACGTCGTGTTCAGTTATTAGTATATGCTTGTCTCATTCAAAGTTTTACTGGTTTAATGTGTAATTTCTATATAACAAAGAAAAAAGCACCCGTTATGGATGCTTAATCTAATTACCTATATAACTCGTCAAGTCCTTCATCAAATGCCTTATCCAGAGCTTCAGCTTCTTCAACGGGCATTCCTTCTTCTACAACCATAGCCAAAACCTCTGTCATGTTAACTACACAATCTCCGAAAGCTTTAAAGTCACCAGGATATGAAGTCACTTCATTAATAACTTCTTCTTTGTTTCCGTTCATAGTTGCATGAACGCTACGACCATTTTTCATTTCAAATGTAATTTCTAGTACTCTCATTTATCTCACCACCCCTCTCTATTATTATATCAAATAAAAAGCCATCACCGAAGTGACAGCTCAAGGGGATGGGAGAAACATTCACGAAAGGGGAATTTCGCAATCACTCCAAGGCTGAGTGTTCTCAACCTTCTCCAAGCCACCGCATCATATAATTTTCTAGCTCTTATTAGCTACGCGCTTTACGTTCGGTGACTGGGAGAAGACTAAGAATCTTCTCTTTTATACTCCGTGGAGTCGGCTCAATACTTCGGCTACTTAATGTCATTTTCACCTTTGCAGACCAATATCGAATTATAAAGGTTTATATCAAGACGCGTACGTTTCTTCCTGCATCTTGTTTGAACCAATACACAAGACTGAGGGGAAGATTCAGCTGTATTGGCTCAAACAAAGAGCGGAAGCTCTCTGCTCGTTTAGACCTATATTTTTTAGAACGCTACAGTTCATCTAATCGAACGAACCATCACCACATTTGTAAAACAATCCATCTCGAAATCAAGACCTTGAAAGTAGTTTCCGCTACCTCTCAGTAATAATAGTGTATCACCTAAATATCAAGAACAGTGTGTCATCGTTGTGGCATGATTGTGGCTTCTTTTCATTCTGCTGCTCACTCTTCTAATATGGCCATAGCTGTACCCTAGTTCACTAGCAACCTGTTTTAAATTGAATCCCATCACATCACGTAAATAAATAATTTGTTGTTCTAGGCGTTTCTTTTTGCTCATAACAAACTGCGCTTCCCCCATTAATACTTTCTTATCAGCAATACGTTGTTTTAATCGTTCTGACTTCTCCATAATACGATCATGACGACCTGCGATTTCATCTAACGCTAATGGAATTTGTCCACCTGTTACACGATCCTTGCTGTAGTCTGTTACTCCATTAAACTTAGGAGCGTTCATATGCATGTTTTTTATCAGGTATTTATGTTCTAACTTCAAGTCCTTTAGTTCAATTTCCATTAATTCAATTTCTTCTCCTAAATTCTGATAAATGTTTGTCATGGTAAATCCCCCTATTTCGAATTTGTCATTTTAACATCACATAAGGTACGTGAAATTTTACTATCTCATTGTTGAATAAGGGAACATCGCGCATTAACATAGCCCCCACCACACTATTGCGCGTTGTTCCGTTATCCATTAAGCCTTTAATAACTTTCGTTTCTTGGTACTCATCTTCTCTTTCGCTGCTTCTATATTATTAGCAATCCTTACATGATCCTGATCTAACTGAATCATTCCATCTAACACCCCTGGAATCAATCCTGATTCATCGATGTATTGTAAGTAATCAACTGGTGCTCGTTCTGTTTGTTCCACTAAGTATCCATAAATATCAAAGTCTGCTCTTGGTATCGACTTCTTACCTTTTGGTTGATGAGACATTCTTACATAAGTCGGACGCTTGTTTATAAGCGCCACTCCCTCACGTTGATACATTTCAATAGATTGATTGATAAGTTTCTCAAAATGCATTCCTCTGTTCCCTAAACCCATTGTTATTTCCTCACTTTCTTCTAAAAGGATTATTTTGTTATGTTTTCTAACAAACTTCATTTCAAAATTTTCAGATCCAGATGAACCTCTAGACGCATACACCATATACTAATTTAAATACTCCCTAAAAAAGTAGGTGAAAACAATGCCGTCTGTTGTTGGAAATCTGGTTGTACAAAATAGTAACGGTTCTTTCAATTTAGGTGATTTTTATAACGTTTCTCCAAAGGAAAATACAAAAGCTTATAATGGTTCAGGATCATCCACTGTTGCTTTTGTTGCCAATACTTTTAGCGGTGTTAGTGCAACAAACACATACGATTCTGATATTGCAGATCAAAACCAAGTTGGAACAGTCTAAAAGTATTTATTTCCCTCTACCCCCCTGAATAAAACTCAAAATTCTGTCAATACTATGGATAGGCTGTTAAACAGCCGGAAATCTCTTATGTGTAACCGTGCTAATCGAGACTTCCTTCAAGACTGAGCAGTTAGCTTTTGCTAGCTGCTCTTTTTGAGTTTGTCCGAATAAAATTCTAAATTCTGTCCAATACTATAAATGGGCTGATACAGCTTGAATTCACAGTGACCTCTGTAATTTTCTTTTTCCCTTTCTCTGAGGGCTAAGCAGTTAGCTTTTGCTAGCTGTTCTTTTGTTTTCACCATTTAAGCAGGGTTAGAATATATTAAATTCTACCTTTCTTTATAACGTGAGCTGGCCACTTACGCTATTTTTACAAAGGGCACTAATTGATAGTGCTCTTTTTAGTTTTTTTTACAAAATGAAATTTTTATTAAGTTCACTTCCGTATAACTTTTCCAATATTGTTTACACTACAACTGTAACTTAAAGTTACACATCATTACTTGTAGGGCCTAATTTCTTTTGTACAACAAGTAGTTAGTTAATTGAGCTAGCTGCTTTGTTGTGCTAAATCTAGTTTTTATTAGGTATTTGCACCTCAATGAATAACTCACATATATTATCATGTGTGCCACACTACTCTCTGAGGGCCCAACTTACTGAGAGCACTACTTGAAGGTGCTCTTTTTAGTTTCTTCTGAATAAATCCCCAATTTCTGTACATACTTTGAATACGCCAATCTGTAACAATTGATTTTCCTCCAAAATGGGGCAGTTAGCTTTTGCTGACTGTTCTTTTGTTTGAAATTAAAATAGCGTTTTTGTTTAAAACCATCCTTATTTTTAGCTATAGTCTTACTAACACTTTTGTGTTAAAATCCTCTAGAATATTAATCTTTATATTATTTTTTGGAGGATTTATGAATAATCAAAACAACAATGAAACAAACAACATCAGTAGACTATTGGCAATTTTTCTAATAGTATCACCACTGTTAATACCTATTGTGCTCCCTACAGCTATAATTGTAGGAATGAAACAATGGATGCCTGATGACGTTGAATATCCAAGTATAATATCACTATTGACATTATGTATTGGATTTTTCATAGTAGGAATCATCTTCTCTTTAGTATTACGAGTATTCAAATTATCTGAGGAAAAGCTAAAAGAATTAGGTTTCTTAGGGTTTACAATTTCAATTGTTAGTACCTTCCTGACGATGTATGTCGGATATTTTTGGCTAGCTAATCTTAATTTTACAACTGTGAAATTAACACCTCATGCTGTATTGATTTTTGCTATTTTATCTACGGTTCTTCTAGAGGCTATCTTTAAATTAATCGATAAATTTGATACCTCCGATGAAAGAGAATCAATAAATTAAAATTCAGCACCCCTTATCCAAGAGCACATACTCAAATGTGCTCTCTTTTATTTACTTATTAAAATAGCGTTTTTGTTCAAAATGACACCCCATTCATTTGGACACATTTACCAGTATTTTTACCAAAAAATTCATGATATCGTTAATTAGTCGAGTACGTCATTACTTGACGATTACCCTTAGGAGCCCCGCAGACAATCGGGGTTTCTTTTATTTAAATAAGGATTTTGTTTAGTTTTTCTTATGCCTAAGAATCTCTTTGACATGACATACTAACTGCTCACGATCCATCTTTGTATAACCTTTTATTTTGTTATGTCTACAAACTGATTTGAGTTGTTTCATTGGCCATTATTCTACTGGTGAAATACTAACGATTACAGTTTGGTCATTCATATCCATTCCCCTTTCTTAATCCAGATCCATGATCTCCGCTAACGTCCTTGTACTTACAACCGTTTTAATAATTTGAATTCTCCCATGTCTTGCTATGGCATCATTCTTTGCATCTTCTTCATTTTCCGCTTCAAACCAATCTATTTTTTGCTTTTCATCTTGGTCAAAGAAGTGAACTTCAAATGTAGGCGTTATAGCGTTATGGCTATTACTACGCAGAAATTGTTCGGAAGTACTGGTTGCTGTATAGTCAAAGCTTCCTATAACATCCTCAAAAGAGAGTTGACCGCTTCTCATGCCACAACGCCTTGTTTCTCTTCCTGCTGCATACGATGAATTTCCATTAACCTCGCTATAACGGCATGACGCTTTCTATCGACTTCTTCAGGTGTTTGATTCCCTGCCGCGCAAATACATGGTGCGATTTGATAACAGCCATTCCCCATATCGTTTCTAATTACTCCCGTTCCTTCACATGCACACATTAAGAAGCACCTCCGAATTTTTGTAGTCGCTGTTTAGCAATCTCTCTTCTATAACTCGTTGCTTTGTTTTCAACTGTTAAACTTGTTTCTACCATCCGATCATAGGAACGTTTTCCTACCTGTTCTTGAAGTTCCTTCGGTTTCAAGTTACCTGTATAAAGTGTCGGTAGTTCTTTTCTATATCGACCATCTATAATATCGAAAATCTTTTCTTCTACCCATTCCGTCGCTTTCTCCGCTCCGATATCATCTAGAATGAGTAAGTCGCATTCCAGAAGCGCTCGCATGATTTGTGATTCACTTTCCTTGTTATCGTTATTGAACGTGCTACGAATACGTTGTAATAGCTCTGGTACGCTTTGGAATACAGTGATAAACCCTTTGTTTGTTAACTCATTCGCAATAGCTGCTGCTAAGTGAGTCTTGCCATTACCAGGATCTCCCCAAATCATTAGTGATTCGCCATTCCATTCTTCAAATGTCTTTACATAGTGAGTAGCAATCTTATGAGCCGTTTCGGATCCATTTCTTTCTAAAAATGATTCAAATGTACTCTTAGCAAAGCGATCACCTAAATTATTAATACTGAACAACTTTTCGATTTCTCTTTTCTTAGCGAAGTTTTGATATTCTCGTACTTTCGCTTCTTCTCGCTCGACCACACATTCACAAGTAGGAAGGACCTTGTTTTTTGATTCGTAACGTTGGTACCTCAACTACAATTGCTTTAATGAAGGTATTGCAGTGTTTACATGTATACCCTTCTGTTTCCTCATCACAAGCCGATGTATTCAAAATCTGAGTCATCACTCTTCCTACTGCTTCCATTTGGCTTCGCCCCTTTTTTACGTTGGTATTCTGATTCTAAAGCTTCTACCTCACTTAAAGTCTTCACATTGCTGTTAGTCCATTGTTTTAAAATCCCCTCAGCATAGTTCCATTTCTTCTGCTGTTTTAATGCTCGTTCCATAGCTGCTTTCACAACTTCTTCACTAGTATCGCTTGACCATTGGGTAATGCTATCTGCTACAAATGGATTTAGAATCCCAAAGTTATTTTCATAGAATGAGAAGACGTTACTACTACTTTATTTATCAGTATTTAGTTTATTAGTACTTAGTTCTTTAGTACTTAGTAGCGTTGGATTTTCCATAAATGGATTTCCCACTTGTGGAATTTCCATATGTGGTTTTTCCATAAGTGGATTTTCCGTTTGTGGTACTTCATATATGATTGTTTCCCAATTAGTTATCTTTCCTTTTTCGTTTTTTACAGGAAACCGTTTAACATACCCATGTTCTTTTAATTCTTTCATTCCAGCTCTTAAACTATCAATTCCGTCCTTAGCGTGATTCGCGACTTCCTCCATATAGAAAACCCAGTCATCTGGCAAAGAAAGTATGTAGGCTAAAATTCCTTTTGCTTTCCAAGTTAAACGTTCATCTTTAAGTCCTGTGTTATTAATTGTTGTGTAGTTTTTATCTTTGCTTACTCTAAAAGTTGCCAATTAGTTCACCTTCTTCATTTCCGTTTCATAGAAGCAATCTGTTTCATCGATTTCACCAGTTTTATAAATGCTATCTGTATTGACGACTCTGCGTACTGGATAAACACACTCGTATCCGTCTTTCGCCATTTTGTATACTCTTATTCCAATTGTCGTTTTATCTGGATCGCATAAATACTTGTTTTTATTTTTCTTGCTTGGAATTAAAAACTTATATCGTTTTGGTCTGTATACCGTTTCCATTTACATCTCCCTTTCGCATATCGCAATATCGCCTTTAACACTTAATATTCTGTAACCTAGATAGCGATCAGGAGTGATGTACTCAATCGCCTTTACTTTCGCTTCTTTTTCATTTCGCGCGCCCTTCCATACCCATGAAGGAAGGACGACTTTTGATTGATTTTTATCTAACATAGGCTTTCACTCCTTAATTTGTTTGCTCTACCTCTTCAACCGTTTCCTTTGCTTTGGCTTCAGCTACTTCTTTTTCAGCTTGTTTAACCCACTTTGTTGATTTCTTAAGTATTTCCTCGGCTTGCTTCAACGTTAATTCAGCAACTTCGTTGATGCTTAAGTGTCCTTTAATCGCGTCTTCGTCCACTTTCCGAAGAGTAGCTAATTTTTTTATGTTTAATTTGATTGCACCGACCTGTTGAGCGGTAATCATTGGCTCTTGAACCTCTGGTAAGTCTTCGCCTGCATAGATATATAATCCCAATCCGTGAAGCGCTATAGCCTTTACTAAGCAACGTTGAATACTCGTGTTGATATCGAAACTATTTGGTTCTGCGATCGGTTTATTTTGATTGTTAAGTATTGGGTGAATCTGACTTAGTGGTAATCCCTGTAAAGTTACTTCAACTTCTACAAAGTAACCGCAATCCGTTTTAAGGTAAGGTACTCCATCGAATCGCTTTACTTCCCACGTTGCTGTTAGATCTACTTCACGAAGCTTTTTAACTGCCCACGCCCATGATAAGTAGTTAAAGCGCCCTTTCTTTTCAACATGTTCCGTGCAATCTATCTGAGCTAATTTAGAAAAGTAATTTTCAGTTGTCATATGAATCTCCCTCTCTTTTAAAATAGTGATATTTCCGTTTGTTTACTAGCTTCATGCACTTCCGTAAGCGCCTGTAATCCATATTCATAAGCTACAACCATCGATGCAGCGTTAGGTTCATTACTTTGCTTGTATCGTTCAACCAAGCTCTTCATAATTTGAATTTCAGCTTCAATTTTGTTTTGTAGGCCCATATCATTCACCTGCCACTTTCGCTATCGAGCTTTCTTTTACGAATTGTTTAATACAATCAGCTTCTGCATGGATTGGATCTCCATTGCAATCAAGATAACTCTCACCGTAATAAATCTCTCCGCCACAGCCTTGGCAATAATCCATACAATCATTTGTTGCTGAATTATGAGCGTTTCCAATCAACATTCCGTTTTCTAACATTTCTCATTCCTCCTTGTTTTTAGGAGAAAACATTTGATATAATGTAAGTGAGTCATTACAAATGTGTTTTCTCCAAACCGTCCTAGGCATAGGGCGGTTTTTTATTTTCTCAATGGAAATTAATGAATAATTCTGTTAATATTTAATTACCGATATGTGTAACAACCTGCCTGTACTTCTGTACGGGCTTTTTATTATGCTAGTTTTTAACTAGCGGATACATTTTTCCCACCCTTTCTCGATGCTTTCACGCATCGGAATATCCAGGAACCTATTTGCTAGGTGGGGAATACCATTATACCCCTGAATATTCTGACAAACGAAAGCTTGTCCATTGTTCATAATTCCGTAACACATATACACGAGTTCCTGTGTTAGACTAAGGTCATTCGAAGAAGTCATTCGTTATTAATAGAATCAACAATTCTTAATACCCCATCCCCTGCCCTAGCTCCCCTGCTAGGGCTTTTTGTTTTCTCTCGACTCTTTTTGGATTTCTAAAAGAGCATGGAACGTATTTCTTTTAATCGTTTCCAACAATCGAAAAGCTTCATGAGCTGTATAACCTTCTTCTTCAACTAATCTTGTAAGACCAGTGATTATTAGTTGTTGACCGAAACTATCTAGATTTAATTCATCTTTACTCATTTTTCACTCCCCTTTGTTCATAATTTCGTAACATCTATATATAAAGTTTTTATAAATTATGTGTTACACTTTGTACATTCCAAGAAGTCCTTATGGAATCGACAACTCAATACCCTTAGTTATTACCCTGCATCCCCTGTAGGGTTTTTTCTTATTTAGCTAGAGTGATATACTTGTATGTTTCCTCAACCTTATCTGCGCTGTTATGTACTCCTCTAGCTCTTAAATCCTTTATGATCCACAAGATTTTCTTTCGTTCGTATTCATCACGCTGCTGTTTATTCATCATCTTCCATCCATCCTGCTTTCTTTGCTGCAGCATCTATTCGATGCACTAAGTATGCCGATAAACATATAGCTATCGCGACAATTATCAAAGATAGTGAGCTTTCCATCCTAAACCGCCTCCTGTTCCAGTTCTTTCTTCAGTCGGTCTATGATGTAAGCTTGTCCTTTTGGCGTTACGTATGTTGTTGTCCATGTGAAAAAAGGATTTATGAGCTTATTAATAGCTACTACGTGTCTTATATTTACTGGTTGTTCAGCAGATATGAAAGTTGTAGAAGAAGATGCTACGGAGAAATTACAAGATAGCAAGTTGTCGCCGTATATTGAAGAGACTATTTACAAGGCCGGTAATAGGAATAAAGATGAAACCTCAGTAAACATTAAAATAAATGTAGATGAAGGATTCTCTGACTTAGAAAAAGTAGAGAAATACGAGGTAATGAGTGACGCTATTGCGAAATTAGTGGGGTCCTCTAATCTAATCAAATGTGGAGATGACAACTATTGTGTTTACGACAATATACAGATTTCTTATGATAATAACAACTACAAAATGAGTGTTATTGATAAAGAATTAGTTATTAATGATAACGAAAGGTACACAAAGTCAGATTACAAGTCTGATATGGATCAAGTAAACAAAATAGATCCGTCTGAAAAATATAAGGGGAATTACAACTCAGTTCCTTCTTCTTCAACAGGGCAAGGACAATCATCCACAAATGCCCCTAAAAAGGACTCAGCTAACTATGATGCTAATGGTAATTATAAACCCGTTGACCAGATGAAACCTGAGGAAATCAAAAAAGAGTTAGAAGGAATGCTGGAGGAATCTTTAAAAAGGTAGTTTGAACAAAATATAGATTTGAATCATATTTCTCAATGAATACAATAACTTAACGTGGTAAAATATTATTGGGATGGAAGTCCAATACATATTATTAAAATTGAAGTGGTTCAAGTCGGAGGAAGGCACCTTAGGGTGTCTTTTTTGTGTTTATGGATTTTTTAGAAAATATTTGAAATATAATACAATCAATTATATTATTATATTTGTATGACTTCTGTTTTTGGATAATTATGAAAATTAATAGGGGGAAACAATAATGAAATTAGGAAAATTAGCATTAATTGGGGCGTTAACATTTAGCGGGTTTACTGCAATAGAAATGATTAAGCCTACCTCACAAGTTGCTGCAGCTTACTCAGATCCATTTAATGATGATTGGGGATTTAAAACCATTGTGGATCTGGAAAGTTCCGTGGAAAGTACATATCAACCTGATTGGAAGATTGGGGATTTAATAACTGGTGATACATTTTACTTAACGCAGCACTTTGGTAGAGAACATTTTGGTGCGCAAATGAAAATTTTTAAAGTCCACACAAATGGTACCCTAGAACGATTCCAAACAATAGAACCAGAATTTCTTCCTGGAACAGAAATTTGGCAAACTTCTATCACAGATAGCTATACAAGTGGTACTTATGTAGCTGCAATTAAATATCGTGGTGAATTCACGTATTCAAATCAATTTACAATCAATTAAGGATGTAATAAATTAGAAATAGGCACTCAAAAGAGTGCTTTTACTATTTCTCAATACTCGAAATTATTTAACGTGGTAAAATAATAATTGGATTGGCATCCAATACCATATTACGATGGTTCAAATCGCAGGAAGGCACCTTAGGGTGTCTTTTCTTTATGTTATTTTTTTATTTATAAAGTGTTTGAATTCAAAAAATACATAGATTAGAACTTAATATAATAATCCTAATAAATCGATAATCTCAATAATTTTCTTATCTTCTACTCTACAATAAAGCCTTGTACCCTTGCGCTCACTAATTACCATATTACCTTTAGTTAGTTTGCGTACATGTTGTAAAGTCATAGGTTCCGAAATATGCGTCGCAGCACTCAACTGAGAAACTGTCAAAGTCCCACTTACAATCAATTCACGTACAATTAATAAACGACTTAAACTGCCTAATAACTCTAAGATTTCAGCACCACTTTCATAATTACTAGGATCCATATTGAAATCGCCCGACATACTATTCATCTCCCTAATATCAATACAAATATTAAATAGGGTTCTGGTGCAAAAATAAAATAAAAGAGAATAAAGCGCATATATTCCTAACGGAATCGTATCTTATACTGCAAGTCCAAACAATTGATGGATGAATTCTTTCTGATTTTGGACAGATTGGTCCCGTAAATCAAGCTGTTCTTTTTTAATCATATGCATGGCTTCTACTCCAGAAAGAATGGATGTAGCTGTTTCAAAACATTTGAACCCTAGCATAGAACGGATTCGCTTCTTTATAAAGCGATGATCTTGTTCTACTATGTTATTCAAGTACTTTTGTTGTCTAAGTTGCATACCATCAGGTATGCTTTTTTCTTTTTTTAACTGTTCAATTGCTATAGGATAAGCCGGGTTCTTATCGACTGTTATAACACGTGGCTTTGAAACATGAAAAGACCGCAAAGCTTTCTTGAAAAAGCGCTTTGCAGCCTTTTGGTCTCTTGTTTTGTTTAGGAAAAAATCAATTGTGTTTCCTTTCGAATCAACAGCACGATACAGATACATCCATTGACCTTTTACTTTGATATATGTTTCATCGACTCTCCAAGAGTCATTTGTTTGTTTGAGGTGACGGCGGATTCGTTTGTCCAATTCAGGACCATACTGATGAACCCAACGCATAATCGTTGTATGAGAAATGGATAAACCCCGTTCTTCTAGCATTTCCACCAAATCACGAAAACTGAGGTTGTACCGTAGGTACCATCTTACCGTTAACAAAATAATATCAGGCTGATAATGCTTCCATTTGAATACATTTTCCTTTTCCATACCAATCACGCACCCTTTTTAAAGTAATAGTAACAGTATGTCCAAGATTTATAGATTCATTGCAATTGTCCTTAAGTTTTTGCACCAAAACCCCGAAAAACGTATAATAATATTCAAGATGAATTAACTATAAGAAAATGAATTTTACGTTATAACTAACTATAATTCTTGAATATATGTAAATGGGGTATTCTTATTTTTTATTTATGTGATGAAGAAATATGGTGTAGGAAAATTAAACAAACATTTGTTTAAAATATTTTAGTTATGAATCAATGTATGAGGCACGATGAGTTACAGTATTCAATGGTATGCTTAGTTAATTTCTCATTTATTATATAAATTTTATATAGAAAAGAAAAAAGCATCCACTATGTGAACACTTCATTTTATTATGATTAAGTTATATTAATTCAATTAATATGTAGGTGAAATTATTCTTTTACCAAAAATCGATCGAACGTTAAGGTATTCCTTGCAACATAAAATTCGATAGTAGAAACCAATTCCATGAATTCACTTTTAATTTCTTACGACTTAATTGCGCCTAGTAAGAACTACAAAAAAATAACAAAAAATTGATACTTGGCTAGAAAAAAACTTATAAAATATAAGGTAATGAACAAAAAACAACACCTACCAATACTGTAGGTGTTGTTTTTTCATCTCCCCTCTTTCAATCTCTACCTTTTAAAACACAGAAAGCCTTCCTTCGTTTTGCTTTCGATATTGTAGAGGGGTAAAACTTGTATAACAATTGAAGATTTTAGTAAAGTAACTTTGAGTACTAAAATTAAGGAAATTACTTATATCGGATATAGGATAGTCTGTTAATATTAAAAGTTTTTTAGCTTCTTTAATTTTTTCACTTTGAATATATTTTTTATGTAAAAATATTCCTTAACGTACAATTTTCTTTTTTGGATCGCGTGACCCCTATAAGTTCTTGAACAAAAGAACATTACCCTCCAAATGCTTTAGTATCAATATTGTTCTTATTAAGGAAATTTTCTATTTTTTTCTGTTCCCTTCCATTCACTACATCGACTTGATCAATTATTGGTTTCTTTGGAAGATCTCCGTTACTTACGTCATCTATAAAATGATCAAGTCTTTCACCTAGTTTATAAAGGGTCTCATTTAAAGCTGTGATGTACTGGCTAATTCTTTTAGATTCTTCTTGATAGCTTTCAGGCAATGTATTATTTAAAATATAGTTAGAAAAATTTTTATCATTTTCTTTTAGAAGCTTGGAAATTTTGTCTAATTCCTCTAATTCATTTCCTTGTAATTTTTTTTCTTCGTCTATAATCTCTTGAAATGGTTCGCTAGCATTAGATAACTCTTCATAGCTATCCAAGTATGTTTTTATACTTGATTTTATTTCTTCTTCGTCTATTATTCTATTTTGTTTTTCAGAGGTAAAAATATTACTAGGGATCTCTACGTTCTGCATAGGAGGAATTTCATCTTTTGTAGTATCAACATTTTCCTTTTCCCCTTGTGAACATGCGCTTAATATAAAAAGAATGAAGGCGCTATAAAAAATCTTTCTCATCATAGTTTATTCCCCCTGGCAATTAACGTATTCCATCTCAAGTATTTAATGAATAGTCTAAAAAAAGACTTCCCTATATAATACCCTAGGAATGCTAAAAAAGAACCTAAGATAAGCCCTTTTATAGAATCGAAAACTTCTCCAACTCCAATTATACTAAATCCATTAACAAATCCCATTATAATTAAAATCAATGGAGACAGGATCATGATAGGGACACTGATGATATAAGCTAATATAAATGGTGTCAATATTACCAGTGCAAATAAACTAATTATAATAATAATACAATTCATTAAACTTAATCCCATAATTGACAACAGTGCTGTAAGCATATTTTTAATGTTTTTATGCTCGTCAACCTTCTTAATAGAATAAATAGCATTTAATTCTTTAGCAATCTCTACAGGATTTCCTAATTCTTTAGAGATCTCCTCTTCACTTTTATTTGCATGTTTTCCCTCAGTAAAGTGGATAATATATTCATCTATTATATCTTTTTTTTCTTTTTCAGGCATAAACTTCAAACTATTTTTGAGTAATTTCAAAAAATCCTTCTGGTTCAAGTTTATCATTCTCCTCGATAAAGCAATTAATTATTAGGAAAAACTCATTCCATTCAAATTTCAAATCTTCAAGTTTATCAATCCCCTCCTTTGTGATTGTGTAGTATTTTCTAAATGGTCCTTCTGTTGATTCTTGATGATAGGTAGTTAGATGTTTTTCTTTGACTAGTCTTCTTAATATTGGATAAACAGTGCCTTCAGATATGACAATTTTACTCGATATTTTTTTTACTAATGCATATCCATATTCATCCCGTTTATTTATTATCAATAAGACTATTAACTCAAGTACCCCTTTTTTAAACTGAGCATTCATACTTTATCACCAGCATTTTTAATTAAGTCTTATTTAAATATTCTAATAACAGTATAAAGTTAAATGGAAAAAAAGTCAACAATTCCCTTTTAAGTAAAAAAACAAATCATTTTTGTTTTTTTACTTAAAAGGGAATTATAAGGAACATATAACAAATCTTTGAACATTAGACATACTAATACTCGTACTGAAAAAAAGAACGTGAGGGGTATGGAAAATCAAAACTTATTCAAGTAAAAACACTATCAGTCTGATGCTGTTTCTATTTAAATACATATTGGTTTTCCATACTAGAACCACTTATTACATTACTGTAGATATAAACTCTTTATATCTTTTATTTATTTCACTAACTCTTTCATGTGAGCCTTTGCATACAATCTCTCCATCTTCAAGGAATAATATATTATCATCCGGTTTTACTTCTTCTAAATTATGAGTTACTTTAATTACTGTCTTCTCCTTTGTAAGTGTCTTTATGGACTCTAAGACTAAATTTCTGGATTCTACATCTAGATTAGATGTAGGTTCATCTAACAAAATTATATCCGGGTTTTTTAAGAATAACCTAGCTATATTCAACCTTTGTTTTTCCCCCCCTGATAATTTATCACCACTCTCGCCTATGTTCGTATCAAGTTTATCTTTTTGCTTTTCAACAAATTCTTCTAAATTTGCATATCTTAAAGCTTCTCTTATATTAGATTCATCAATATGCTTTTCATCAAGACCATACAGCAAATTTTCCAAAATAGTACCACTAATTAATGAGGAACCTTGACTTACTATACCTATGTTTTTTCGCAACTCATAAGTATTCAATTGATTGATATTTATATTATCTATCGTTATTTCACCATTTGTTGGAAAGTAAAACTTCTCCAATAAGTTAATTAAAGTTGTTTTTCCGGATCCAGACGGCCCAATAATAGTTAAAGCTTCTCCGCGTTTTATATTGAAAGTAATATTTTTTAGAATCAAGTTATCTTTATATCCAAAGTTAACTTGTTTAAAGGATATCTCGTTTTGAAATGCATATTTAGTATTGCTAGTTTGTTCAATTTCATTATTATTCATTATAGTATTTAAACTCTTGATAGCACCGTTTGCTTTGTGGTACTCTCCAATAAACCCACTAATTGAGCTCATTGGGGTCATCATTTGAAATGCATAAATTACGAACGCAATTAATGTACTGATAGATAAAGTTCCTACTGATATTCTATAAGCTCCATACCCCACTACTATTAATAAACCTAGAATAAGTAAAAGGCTCACTAAAGGTGCTACCATGGCGAAAATTTTACTTTCATATAAGTTTGCATTATACAGCCTGTCAATACACTTATACATTATTGACTTTTCATGCTTTTCTGCTGTAGAAGCTTTCACCATTTTTATATTTTTAAAAGTCTCTTGAGTTTTTGCAATAAAAACAGAAATTTCCTTTTGTTGTCTATCCCCCGTTTGTTCCGTCTTTCTCATAAGAGGAAAGATGATACCAAATATAAATGGGGAAATTATTAGTATAACAATCGTTAATTTCCAATCTAAGATAATTGTTAATGCTAATCCACCAAGTATCATAATAACACCTGTAACTAATTTAGGGATGTGGTACGTTATTAGATCCTTTATAATTTCCGTATCATTAACAATTCTACTGGATAATTCACCACTATGGTACTCATCAAAAAAGTCAACTTTGAAATGGAGCATCTTAGTATATATATTTTTTTGTAAATCACGGATTATCATGTTACCAAATTTAGCTATTATATACTGATTTACTGATTCAATTATAGACTTTGTTATTAGAAATAATACCAACCCCCCAATCATCCATAGACTGATCTTATTAACTGAAAATTCATCGACAATATCTTTCACTAAAAGTGGAAATACTAGGGATGCTACTGTAAATAAAATTGATACAATTATTATCGTACTTAGAAGTAACTTTTTTCTTCTATCGTTAATTGCTAGAAGGAGCACTTTATATGCATTCATTTATATTCACCTCATTAAATTAAGACAATAAAGTTTGATTGATCAAACTCTATTGTCTTTATGCAGAAACAAGTATTTGATGTTTTAATGTTTAGCAGAAGAACCAGCTTGCATTGCTACTTGTTTTACATTGAACACTTTTAGAGGATTTCGCCTTCAGTTGAACATCTTTAGAAATAGATTCTTTTTGTAAAGATAGTACTTTATTCATCTAATACCCCTCCGTTCTTTCTAAATTTGATGTTTTAAAGCTTAGCAGAAGAACCAGCTTGCATTGCTACTTGTTTTACATTGAACACTTTTAGAAGATTTCGCCTTCAGTTGAACATCTTTAGAAATAGATTCTTTTTGTAAAGATAGTACTTTATTCATCTAATACCCCTCCGTTCTTTCTAAATTTGATGTTTTAAAGCTTAGCAGAAGAACCAGCTTGCATTGCTACTTGTTTTACATTGAACACTTTTAGAAGATTTCGCCTTCAGTTGAACATCTTTAGAAATAGATTCTTTTTGTAAAGATAGTACTTTATTCATCTAATACCCCTCCGTTCTTTCTAAATTTGATGTTTTAAAGCTTAGCAGAAGAACCAGCTTGCATTGCTACTTGTTTTACATTGAACACTTTTAGAAGATTTCGCCTTCAGTTGAACATCTTTAGAAATAGATTCTTTTTGTAAAGATAGTACTTTATTCATCTAATACCCCTCCGTTCTTTCTAAATCTGATGTTTTAAAGCTTAGCAGAAGAACCAGCTAGTATTACTTGATGGGGAACAACCCAGACTTATGCTTGATTTTGCTGGATTTTGGCCCTTACCCTTTTGTTTTGTTTTATTCATTTTTTGTAATGCAAGAACATCTTTCATTTTTATCACCCCCTTCTATATAAAGTAATTTCCTCATCCGTGTAAATAATTCCTAAAGTAAATCAGTTGTTTTTCTTTGGACTATATTATTTACAAATCCCAGTATCCTTATGGTTGAAGGATCACCTTACGACAGAAGAAAGGGGTTCAACTATATTTTGTAAACTTTCTTCTTTAAAAGTTGAAGAACTAAATACTTTTTCTAAATTGAGTATGGGTATCCATGAATGATTCTTACTTTCTAAAATATCATTTATCGTTAACAATAAACCAGAAGAGCCAGACATGATATCACCAGAAATTCTAAAACATGAATCACCAGGAACAAATATACAATCAGCATCCTCTAATAAGTGTAAATTAAGCGTGAATAATGCCGAGTTAACCAAACTACTTTTTTTGGTATATAACTCTAATAAATTTGCAACAGCTAAAATACCAGTAGTTCCCTGAAATAATCCAGCATTATAAAAGCATTTACTTTTTGATATTTTACTAATACCATCAATTTCTTTATTCCATTTCTTCAATTTTGCATTTATCTCTAATTCAACAATCGGTAAAGCTAAACCACTTCCTCCACCGGCAAGATAAGGTAATATCCTAAAATCATCATCAATTTGATACAAGCCAGTATCATCGAATATCCCTAGTTGCAGTTCCTTTTCCAATGCCTGTTCTGATAATACTAACCATTTATTATCGTTTGTTTTTTTATACAGTGCAGTAAAATACAGGGAAACCCCAGCCCAACTGGTCATAACTCCTTTATTAACAACATCGTAATCATAAGTAATAATTGGTGCATCAGCATTCAACTTGTTTATTAATAATTCTCCGATATAGAGACAAATGTTTAAATATTTAGGGTCATTAACTTCGTAACTAAATCCTAAGTATGCGAATCCAATTCCACTTAAACCTGTTGCAAAAGAAATATCTTCAATGTGTTTAAAATCAATAAACGAGTCGAATAGAGCCTTTGCTTTCTCCTGATAACCTAGTTCCCATAAAGCCGATGCTATTCCCATCTTACCGGTGAATAAACCATTTTCTAATTGAATAAGTTTATTGATATCTTGATTTTCAACCCAATCTTTTACTTTCTGATTTATCCCTCCAGTTCTATGTAATGCCATTGCAATACCAAAACCACCGGT
The DNA here is from genome assembly GCF_038008145.1 of Bacillus sp. FSL R9-9530. NCBI lineage: Bacteria > Bacillati > Bacillota > Bacilli > Caryophanales > Bacillaceae > Bacillus > Bacillus sp. FSL R9-9530. Next base: position 418,784 of record NZ_JBBOYO010000002.1, on the reverse strand, counting down.
TAACACATTTAGCATGCCTGTCTCCATTTCATATTGCCGAATGTCTCCAGGTAATAGCCTCTCTTCATTTTTAACGTCCTTTAAAATGGAATTACGTAGTTTTAATTTCATGACTGATAGGTCAAATTTTTGTTTCATATTTCCATTTGTAGTCAGTAACTCTTCCATAGGACGTGATCCGTAAAATTCACATAATGACTCAATACGTTCAATTGTTGTATTTGCTCTTTCTCCAAATACAACTCGAATCCAATTACTATGAATAGTGTCCATATTCCAGGATATATCTTGGACACAACCAATTGGTACAAATAGCTGTTTTGCTATCCTTAATAATGCAAACCAATCACTTTGTTCTTTATTCATTTCTTGATTCCCTATGAAACCGGGGGTCATTAATCCAGAAAGAGAATCGCTTGTTGAACTTGCTGTTTCAAAATCAATTAATCTAACTTGCTCTTCTGGTGTTATTATGATATTAGCAGGTTGTAAGTCCCCCATACCTATATCATTTCTATGAAGTTCGTGTATAGACTCAATTAGTTGATTGAGGATATTTATACAGGACTTTGTATAAGATTCATTTTTTATATTAGAACTAAAAGGGTAGTTATTCACTAGCCATTCAGATAAAGAATCACCTTCAATATACTCTTCTTCTATAAAATAATGTTCCCAGGCACGGAAAGAACTTATTTTTTTAACTGGGTATTGTGCCTTTTCTAATTTATCTAATATCTCGCTTTCATTAACAATTCTAGAAAAAGCATCCTGCCCTTGAGCGTCTACTGCAGCATGAGGCCTTCCTTCTTTTAGAATGACTTTCATATTATTACTTTTATTTTTACAGATATAAACGCCACCACCATTACTAAAATGCAATGCTTCATTTATATCAAAATTATCTAGAGGAGATGAGGTGTCAACTTGATTCAACTTTTCATCCATTTTTCTAATTTCTATTGGCTCTTCTACAAAATTAGGTAAGTAATAGTAAGGAACTCTTTTATCTTCAATAAGTTCACCTTCTAAATTTTCTATAGCATCAACTTTCTCGCCATCTATATATACATACCTAGACATGAAAGCACCATATCTAAAATATATATTAGAGTTATACCATCTTTTGTCATTTAATATATAAGGGCCAGGTTTTAAATGGGCTAAGTTGATTTCTAATAACCTCAATAAATCAATAAATTGATCAGTATTTTCAGGATATATAGTTATAAACTTCCCTGACGAACCTCTATCTCCGTATTTAGAATCCTTCAGCACTAGCTCCTTATTACTTCTGACATATTTAAACGATATGTTTCTTTCTATCATTAACTTGGAAACAATATCTAAAGTTTTTTGCGATTCTCTGATATCCGTACTAACATGAATTTTCCATCCTTGTTTAGGGAGTCTTGCACTTTTGGGCATTAGGTTTGTCCAATGCTCACCATCAATTAATACATAATTATCAAATGGATAGTCTACGTTTAATAACCCTTGACTAATTTCATCAGCAACACTATAGTAAGGATTTTTATTTATATACTTTATATACCTATTATCCATTAGAACCCCCCTATATAATACATAAGCACAAATTAACTAAATTGATTTGTGCTTATGTATTTAAATTATTATTTAGGACTAACACAGAAAAAAAGGCTTAAACCACTTTGGGTTTTACAATTAACACTAATATTTGAACCAACGGGCTTATCATTATTTTTATGTTTTTTTAAACTTTGCAATGATAAAACATCAAATCTAGACATAGATATCACCCCCTTTCTATACTGTGTACCAATTTTACTGTATCACCTCAATTGGTAACCTTATTCAACATGCGGATACATCAATTTTTAAAGAGGGCTTATATAGTTTATAAATATTTATAGTTTATAAATATTTATATTTTCCAAGTTACTAACCTTTTTATTTGCTTGTAGAAATAAATTTTCTATATGTTCCCCCCAATAGGGTCCCCAAATTATATCTTTAACACTATTAAATGACAAACTTGTATTAGAAAATTGGAAATATTCATCATCCATTTTCATTATCCAAGGACTTCCTGAACTACCCACGCCCAACTTTCCTTTTAAACCTAACAATGTTGAATTATATATATGGTCTTCAAAAGTAATATTTCTTATTACCTCGACTTTTTTCTTTCTGAGGAATTTTTTCCTTATGTAAGGTACTAATGCATTCTGTTTTTTTGATAAGTTATTAAATATAGGTTTGATTAAATTGTCCATTTCTACAGGTGGTTCCCTTAATGTCAAAAAAGCAGTATCATAATCTACTATCCCATTATTAACCCACTCAGTACTAATGTAGATTTCTCCAATTTCATATTCTTTATTATCATTCGTTATAAAGGTTACTTCATTTGCATTTAATTGTTTATACCAGTCAAAGACACAATGTGCAGCAGTACAAACTAAGGGATAGTCCAATCCTTTAATTAAGGAAGCATTACTTATAAACTTGGTTTTATTTTGTTTTATTTTCAATAATCCTGTATTCATTGTTTTTTTTTCATTATTTTCCATAGTAGATAATTTAATAATTATTCCTCGCTTCTTTAATTGGTATAAATAAACAATAATCCTAAAATGAGGATAATTCAATATTTTCTTTGTAAAGTAATGTGTTATGTATAATAGTGTTCTATACATAACATTAGGGTTTCAAGCGCAAAATTCTTAAAGTAACTGTAGGGTACAGGGGGTATCGCCAGCATTTTTGAAAAACCCCCACGCTAAGAATGGTTCTGTTGCAAGGTTTTTAAAATTGAGCTTAAATTTTGCAACAAAACCTACAAGTTCCCCCCTCAGCCTCCCGAAAAAAGGGAGGAAATGATTTGTAAAATACGGATTCATGATGTACCATACTAGATATTTGGTAGGTGACGTGCCTCTTCTGTCTATATTCTCGTCACCAATCTTCTATATTGCTTGTTGGCATCGTATTATAAAAGATCCTTAATCCTTTGAACTGTACCCATGAATCATGGACACTTAAAAAAAGCCCCATGATTCGGGGTTTTTGTGTATTTTTATCAAAAAACCCTCGTTATAATGGAACCAACGATTGAAATGAGGTACGGAGAATGAGTAAAATTATTTTTAATGAAATTCAATGGAGAAGTCATTATGGGAGCGAATATGATATTTGTAATTGTCTTCCAAGTTGTACAGGTGCATATTATAACTAACCTCAAAAGAGGATTGTATATCATAATACAATCCTCTTTTAGTCCACACCCACATCTTAGTTAAATCCGGAATGTATCTAGTACATTATCTTTTTCTTCTTTATTAATACCGATGTATCGTAGTGTAATTTGTGGTGTACTATGATTCAATATTTCTTGTAACATAGCAATATCCTTTGTTTGCTTGTAAAACCAATATCCAAACGTTTTACGCATGGTATGGGTACCTAAAGATTCGACTCCGGCAAAATCCCCGGCTTTTTGTAACTGTCGATAGGCTTGAATTTTACTAATGGCTTTATCCCCTTTTCGAGAAGGAAATAACCAGGTACTTTTTAGATCTTCAGCGTATGGAAGTACTTCCTCAAAAATGGATGTAATATTTATGATACGCTCCTTTTTTGTCTTTCCTTCTTTCACTTTAAATTCTTTCCGTTTTTTTCGCTTCAGTTTTAAAATTTCACTCGTTTCCATTTTAAGTAAATCACTTACACGGAACCCCGTATTAATACCAATTAAAAATAAAATGTAATCACGATCTGAACAATGACGTTTAAGAGACCATTTCATGTCTTCGAGCTGTTCTTTGCTTCGAATTGGCTGTACATCAATTAAATGTTGCTTTTTATCCATCTGTTTTTCAATCCCTTTGTTTTTAGTGATTTGAATGTATACTTTTTTTGTTTTTATAATATCAATGAAATCAGATGGAAGTCAATGGTTAAGGGGAAATGAAAGTAAACTTTTGGCTAAAAGTTTACTTTCGGTTTTTAAAACATTTATAGCTAATTTTGTAATAAATTTCTCAATATTGATATAGATATTAAATATGGGTTTTATATCTAAAATTAACAAAAAATATAATATCATAAAAATTAAGATAGTTTGTGTCACTTGTTTTTCCCTTATCTTTTTTTATTTGTAAATTTTTGATATAAAAAAGGAATCCTTATAAGAGGTATCTCCAGCATTTTGGAAAAACCCCACGCTAAGTGTTGGTTTGTAATAAAGTTTGATCAAAAGCATGCTACAAAAATTGATTTTTCAACAGAAGAAACCCAAACATTTTGAAAAAAGTTTAATCAAAATGCTTGGGTTATTTGTTGCTAGTGAATAATTTTTTATAAAAAGTTTAATCATTTTTCTACCTGTGTTTACTCCACAATCGCGCCCGATTCTGGAAGATTTTAAAAACGTTTATTTTTCTTTTAACATTGAATACTTTCGATAAGTTTTATAGAAATTGATACCCAAAAAAACAAACAGAAGTGTGGAAGACAATTTCAAAAGGACAAATGGAGTTTCAAATAAAAATGCCTTCCAAAATAATGAACCTTTCATACTCCAAAGACCTTCATGATATAATCCCGAATCCTTGTAAAACATATAAGAATAAGCTAAACACAGCATAACCAACCAAAATGAATAATTCATTAATTTTTTATAATGATTATCCTTTGATTGGCGATCCGAGAAGATTTCATTTTGATCATCATCTTCTTTTTGCCAATACCGTATTCCACTAAGCCAGGGCCCTTTTATATAGTTCCAACCGAAATCCTCATATATCCCTTTGTATTCAACCAACTTTTTCTTAGGTAAATAATCTTGATAATCAAGTCGTATAACATATCTCTTGTCAGTTTTTTCGAAAGTGTATATTCCTAATCCACTAATATTTGTACAACGATAGCCTTTTTGTAATTGCTCGTTCAGCCATTGCTCCTCTTTTTCAATATCAAAAAACATCTTACTAAATTTCTTCATTCGATTCACTTCCTTCGTACAGGGATAAAATATGCAATAACCTGTTTTGTTCCATTTTCAAAATGTCGCTTCCTTCTGCAGTTATCATATAAACTTTTCTTCGACCTAACTCTCCAACAGGTTCAATCCAACCATGCTTATTCAAGTTTTCAATCGCACCGTATAATGTACCAGCTGCTAAAATAACAGTACCGTTACTTATCTTTTCTATCTTCTGCATTACGGCATAGCCATGGAGTGGCTCACGCATAGCTAGTAAAATATAATGCATGGTTTCAGACAACGGTAATAATTTATGTTTCATATCCTCATCCTTTACTCAGTTCGACTATATAGTTCAACTTAATAACAATTTAATACAGTTCAACTGAATAGTCAACAACTTTTTCAAAATTAGTCAAATGAACTTAAAGTAAATAGCTTGATAACAAGGAGAAAATCAATCTAAAAAGTTACTTTCCTTACGTAAGGTAAAGTGACTTTTTTGTAGTCTTATTCAATTAAATGGCCTTTTAGTGGAGTAACTTTATTGCCGCCCAACAGTTCCTTAATCCGCCTTTCAGTTCAGATTTTCTTTTCACTATAAAAACATCCCTTTAGATAAACAGATCCAAAGGGACAAAACATCGCGTCTTTTTTATAAACACCGTGACTTTATTTAAAAGCGACACTAAGCAAAAAATACAATAAGCTGTCCATATGGACAGCTTATTTACATAATTACCGAAAGTGGAAGTTTAAAAGTTTTTAGTTTCTTTCTCAATTAAAGCGTCCGTTAGTTAAAGATTATGGATAATTAATTTGAAGGTGTTTTTATTTAAATACACCTTTTCTTTTGGAAAGCCAATCTTCTAAGGCATCTTCGTGTAGTTTTGTGAATAATTTCGGTATTTGGTCTATTGGGAAGTATTTTAAATCTAAAGTTTCAATACCATCTACAGTAAGTTCCCCATCAATTGGTTTGCATTGAAAACAATGAACGATAGTCTGAGCTTTATCTCCGTTCGGAAACTCACCAAAATATTTAGAGTAGACACCTATAAGATGTTCAACTTCAAGGGGTACGGAAACGATTCGAGGTATGAGGGGCCACTCTGGAAAAGTATTTAATAATAAAAATCGTAGGAAATGATAATTCCTACGATTTTTTGATTAGAATTCTCTAATATTAATTGCAAAATGTGGTTTGAATCTCACTTCAATTGCTTTTTTCTCTTCATAGCACTGAATATGGAGTATTTCATTGCGAGTATAGACTCTTTCTACAACTTCCATATTAACGTCAAATACACATCCTTCATTATAAGAAAGACTTAATTTAATTGTATTTTCATAAACTGACATAATCATTATTAATTTAAATCCTAAGTGATCCATTTTACGATACAGATATACACCTGCACCTTCAATTAAAAAGTCTTCTGGTTCACTCTCAAATAGCTCTAATAACTCATACTTATCATATTTTATGTTCAATTTTTAACCTACTTTCTGCAATTAATGGTACTAATCTCCATATTTTCATGTCCCATTTTTTATAGAATGTGAATATGTATGGTGTTTTAAATTTTAAACATAAAATAAAAAGGATCAAGAAAATGACCCTTTTTATTATTTTAAAATTTAGTTTGTAATGAAAAATTTGGTTTAAAAGAAATTTGTAATAGTTGTTTTTCGCTTTCATCGTAAACTTTCAAAGTATTTTCCGAAGTTTTTATTCTATTTACATTAACCACTACAATATCGTAAATAAGTGATTTTAAGTTCTCATGCGTCAATTCAAGGCTTACATAGTTTTCATAAACAGATATAAATAATTCCAAGGTATATCCTGACGTATCTGTTGAGTTGTAACTATATATACTTGCATCAGCATCTATCACCGTATGTTCATTACAGAAAATCTCTAATAATTCCAATTCATCATAAATAATTCCCATTGCGATGGCTCCTTTTATCCTTAATAAGGGACAACGGTTACTACATCACCTTTACCATTAGTAATGACTCTAGCGTCGCGTCCAGTATGTTCCCATGAATCAGGTTTATTTCCAGGTTTTTTTGTCCCATTTTTAATTATATCCTCTACTACAGAAGGTGTAATACCTCTAGGATCCACAAATTCTTTAAATTTCTGTGTACCAGGTACAAGCCCTCTAATTCAGCGCGTACTTGTATTATATCGGGAGCCATTCTTTCTAAAGCATGCTCAGAATATTTACAATCATTGATTTTAAGTTTTTAAAACTCATTTATTGTAACTGTAAAATATGGTTTGAATTTTACTTTGATTTTTTTCTTTTCTTCTGTACCTAGAATGTATAGTGAATCATTACGAGTATATATCTCTTTCACCGATTCCATCTTGGTTTCTATGATACGTTTGTCTTCGTATAGCATTATCAATTCAACTGTTGCATCATAATAGAACATATTCATAACCAGTTCAAATCCTAGTTTATCGATTTTACTATATCTATACGCACCCGCACCTGGAATATAATAATCTTCTGGTTCACTCTCGAAAATTTCTAATAACTCGTACTTATCATGTTTAATATCCAATATTCCTCAACCCTTTTTATCATAGATTATTTACTATACTATTCATTCTATTCTTTTGTATTTGCGGGAACAGCTGTGATAACATCACCTTTATCATTTATAACTACGTAGCCATCTTCTCTAACATATTTCCAAGTACCAGGATTTTCTCCTGGTTTACGAGTACCAGTTTTTATAATATCTTCAACTACATTTGGAGTCATTCCCCGAGGATCAACTTTTTTTAATTCCTCCATGTATTTATCTGATCCGAATGTATACCCTTTTCTTTCAGCTCTCTCACGTGCACGTTTTGTAAGTTCCGCTCGAACTTGAACTGTGTCAGGTGCCATTCTTTCAAGCGCATGTTCAGTATACTTACGCCCATTAATGACTCCGCCGCCTCTTGGCATGCTCCAACCAATCTCTTCCGTTACCTTTGATACTTTTCCTAATTCCTTCGCTTTTTGTTCTAACTCACCATATTTACCGAATACACGTCCAATAACTTTAGGAGCCCCACCAAAAACAGTAGAAACGGTTCCCCATACATAGTCATTTTTGTCATACTCTCTATCAGTGAAATATTCTTTGCCGTTAATGAGTTGTAGCCCTTGTTTGATTTGCCCAATAACTGGCATGAAATCAAGTGACATCGATCCAAGTTCATTTGTACGCTTCTGTTCTGCCAAAAACTCTTCCATTTTTTCAGGTGGTACACCAAAATCTTTGAGGCGAGTAGATAAACCATCCATGTTTCCAACATTTTTAGCTATATTAGACGTATCTATTTTATAGCCTGAAATCTTATTAGCAGAGTCCATAATGTTATTGGCAGCATCTAATCCAGACATCATATCTGTATGTAGTGTTGGAAATGCTTGTTGGGCTTCTGCAACATGCGTTGAGACACTATTAATTAGTCCATCAGCCATTACTGCTTGTTTATGAAGTGATGCCCCAGCTTTCTGTACAGAATCTCCAAATTTAAGAAAACTTTGATTCACAACACGTAAATCAGAAGCCATTTGTTTATATTCAGGTAATCTGCTTTTAAACCCTTCATGCATAGCTGTAACTTGCTGTCCGTAGTCCCGAACACCATCTGCAAATTTACTGATTTCACCTTTTGGTAATGTGCCAACCCATTTTTCTGCCGGTTCAACAAATGTATCATTGATTGTAAGCCAGTAAAAACTCGTTTGGTCAATCAGCGCTATCGTGAGTTCAGTTACAGCAGTCAAAGCATCTGCATACCATTCCACCATTTGTTTTTTATAGGCTGTCATATTATTTTTATAATCCGTTAAACCATTCACATAGTTTTGAAGGTTAGCTTTGTCCTGCTGTACCAAATATTTGCCTTCTTGAATTTGTTGAATAATATTACCTGAATCCTGATTCGCTTTATCTATCACCATAATGCTATCTTTTAGTAGCATTAATTTATGGATTTTCCCAAAATCCTCATTCATCATCTCTAAAGTTGCGATAGTAGAATTGTATTTTTCTCTTACAGCTGGATCAGCTTCTTTTTCATAAATCTTATCTACAGTATTCTTCAATTCAGATTTTTTTAGTGTCGTTAGTAATTGAGAGACACTTTGTGCGAATTCACTTGATTCAACTAAAGCCGCATCATAATTTTTAGTTTCTTTTGCTTTTTTATAGCGTTCGGAATATTTTTTTACTAATTCAGTACTCGTTTTTAAATCATCAATATCATGACGAATCGTATCTATTTTATTAGATAGAGATTGATCAAACACGACTGCAAATAATTTTTGCACAACGTATGTTTGACCATTGTAGTTCACCTTAAACCATAGAGGACCGTCTTCCCCTACTACTTCAAGAATTTCATCATCTCTAACTTTTATAGGGTCAAATCCCCTTACAACTGTTCTTGATTTGTAGATATTTTGGTCGAGGGATTGAATTGTTATCCACCCTTTTACCATTTTACCTGTTCTATCAAATTGGAATTGTTTTCCTTTGTAGGTTACATCGCCTTTTTGAATAACACCGTTATCGTCTGCATAATACCAATGGGTAGTTTGAGAGAACCATCCTTTTTGTGCAGCTCCACTTACCTTATCAAAATAGTAGTCTTTTCCGTCTACAGTATTCCATCCCGAAGCTAGATTACCATTTTTATCGAAGAGATATGTATCATCCCCTGAACGCAACAATCCAGTATGTTTCACGCCTGGTTTGTCATAATAGTATTTCTTTTCTCCATCTACAACCCAGCCAACCGCGTCATTATTTTTTATACCTGATGTTGCCATAATTGTCCTATATAAGAACATAGAAAATTGCTCTCTTGTGACAATTCCATTTGGATTAAAATTGCCGTCCCCAGTACCATTTGTTATTTTGTTCCCAGCTAATATTTTGACATATTCGTTGGCCCAGTGACCTTTCATATCCGTAAATTCAAAATTCCCTTGCGGTTTTAAATCGAATGTTCTGACAAGTACAGTAGCCATTTCAGCACGCGTCATATTATTTTTCGGATTAAATTGTTTCTCCACATTTACGCTAAATATGCCTCGTGCAGTAAGTGCCAAAATTTCTCTTTTAAAATTACTGTCACCAATATCAACGAATGGATTATTTGTACTATCTTGCGGTTTTAAATATCGATACAGAAAAGCAGCAAGATGTTCGCGAGTAATAGGATCCGTAGCACCGAAATATCCATTTCCGTATCCTGTTATAATCTTATTCTCAGCCATATACATCATTTCTTGATATGCCCAGTGGGTTTTAGGAACGTCAATAAAAGATGATGAATTCGCTTGACCATTTTGTTCTGCATACGCTGTTCCTACTGTACTGAATAATAAAATACATACCACAGAACTTAAAAATAATTTCTTAATTGTATTCATAATAGATCTCCTATTCAATTTTATAAAAATATAATTGCAAAATCAGCACTTATTTTATCCTTCATTTACGGCGTTTTATATAATTATCAAATTTCTATTCATACTGATATTTCGCATAAGGACAACCTAAGTCATTCTGTCTAAACAATAATTAATTTATAAGATGTTTCATTTTTTAAATGTAGTAGCCCGTTTATGGAACCTTCTTAATATACAGTAAAACCAAGTTTTTTAATTTGAAAATCCCTTAGTGTAAAATTCGCATTATGTTGACGAGATCCATAATAATACCAATCTCCTTTCTCTTTGACGCGGCCTATTTGATTTAAAACTTCGACTTCCTCTGTAAACATTGGTGCATAGGTAGAAAATAATTAAAATAATGATAATATAAGTCCTATGATTTTCTTCATACTCGCATCTCCTTATCAATTCGTAAAAAACTTTTTAATTATATATTAGATTTCATTACTATTAAAATAAAAAAATATAAATATGCACAATTGCATATTTACCTTCTCGATAGAGTGTACCCTATTGAGAAGAAATCCTTTCCTTGATATTATTAGTTGTCACTTTAGGAGGTAAAATGCGCTTATTTTAAGTGTTATTTTGCACTATAAGTAAATATAAAAAACCCCAATTTTTCGCATTAAAATTGAGATAATTGGGATTTTATTATTACTCCGGAAAAGCGCCCTATTCCTGAATAAGCTACAATCCCTATACAGAATTGTGCCCAATTATAGAATAACAACCTACAATGTTTTCGAATTGCTCATTAGTATTCCATTAGTTGTTAATGCCACTCAAACATAATTAAAAACTAAAAAGAGCCAGCACAATAATTAACAAAGATCCTATTATAAGAAACTTTCCCAAACCATTTTTTCCTTTCATTTTATATTCTTCAATTCCCATAATTGCAAAGAGAATTCCAAGCAATAAAGATGATATTGGACCATATGAAAAATCCTTTGTCATTAATCCGTACATTGAAATCGCTACTATAATTAAAGCAAACATTACTTTAATAATTTTCAACTTAGTTCTCCCTCAATTGAAGACGGACTTTAGTTTATTATTTCATAATTTTTTATATTTTAATATTAATCCCTAATTATAATGTGTATTGTTATACCACAATCTGGCCTATAAAAAAAAAGACACCTATTTTCTACATGAGTGTCTTAATTGAAATTAAAGTTTAATTTCAAAAGTATTATGCAGTACCTAAAATCCTTTTAACGATTCCTTCGTTATCTATCTTTCCTTATTTTGTAATATTTCTATTGTTTTTTTGCAATATTGGAATTTTTAGCCCTTCTTCAGATAAAGCGACCAATATTCCAAGCCTTCTTAATCGTGTTTCTTCTTTCTTGGCGCTCATTACCCACCAGATAGAATCTCTTTTATAGGATGGTGATAAATTAGTGAAGAATAGCCAGGCTGTTTGATTTGCCTTGATTTGTTCTTCATATTCTTTGGCAAGTTCCACGTTTCTTTGTTCAGAGGAATAGCCTTGTGCATCGGTTCTGTTGTTAAAGACGTGCATTCCTTCTGGTCTCATCTTTCCAAGCTGTATTAGTGCTTGTACCTTCTTTACGTTCACAGCACTCCATACACTATTTACTTTGCGCGGAGTAAAGAGAATCTTATAGCTTTGTTTATCCATGGTTTTTCGTATACCGTCAATCCACCCAAAACAAAGAGCGGCATCTACTGATGAAGACCAAGTAAGGCTTGCACGCCCTGTACTTATCCCGAAAAAGCCCACCCAAATTTCACTAGCTTCAGCATGGTGTTCTTCTAACCAATCGTTAAACTCTTCTTGGTTGTTGAAAAAAATTACATCTCCCATTGTTCCAGCCATTTTAAAATCGCTTGGTTTGTTTCTTCCGGCTTTTCTTCCTGGATCCAATGACCGCAATCCAGATTGACCACTTCCACATTGGGCACGAACTCCGTTAGTTTTTCAAACTTCGGGATCACATCCCGGTCGCCATAGATCATAAGTGCAGGCTGTTTGATGATTGGGTTCACGTCCGCCAATAAGCGCCAGTTGCGGTCAAGGTTCCTGTACCAATTTATACTTGCCGTGAAGCCTGATGATTTGAAGGCGGAGACGAAAACGGCCAGTTCGCTGTCGCTCATTATGGGTTCACCGAGTGGTGTTTCTGCTCTGGCAAGATTAATCATCGCCATACCTGGCTGAGGCGCTCTGGGTGGCTCGTTCTTCCGGTAAATGTTACGAAGGAACTGGAAGGTATTTTCTTCTAATACGGCGTCTGCGATACCCGGCTGTCGATTGAAGTGGACAAAATAGTAGTCGCCGCCAAGTATTTCTTCCATGAACTCGATCCAGGGTCTTCCTCCGCGCTCTTGGTAAGGCATGCTCAGATTTATCACTTTATTTACACGGTTTGGATGCAATAAGGTCAGCCACCAAACGACCATTGCACCCCAATCATGACCGACAAAGGTGGCATCTTCGTATTCGTAGTGATCAAGAAGTGCGATGAGATCACCCGACAAGTGTTCAATGTCATAGTCTGTTACTTCGCTCGGACGGGATGAGTTGCCATAACCCCGTTGGTTTGGGACGATGACATGGTAGCCCGCTGCGACAAGGGCGGGCACCTGATGGCGCCAAGAAAAGGCATGCTCTGGCCAGCCATGACAGAGTACAATAGGTTTCCCTAAATTTTGTCGGCCTGCTTCAAAGACTTCGAGTTCCACACCGTTGACTGAAATAAGGGTAGGATTGGGAAAATCAGTTTTATTAATCATCATATTACCTCCTATTACTAACTGTACTAAAAGACTGTTACAGTTAGCATAGTAGCATCGTGGTGTGACACTAGCATGTCAGGTTTGAAAAAAAATTTTATTGATATTTTTCATGCATCGATTTTATTCTAGATGCAACAGCTTGGCGTACCCTTTCAGGACCTAACACTTCGACGTGTTCGCCAAAACTGAATATCAATGCGAAATACAATTCCTTCTCTGGAAATTGTGCAGTCACAATCAGTTCACCTGTGTTCAGAATTTCAATATTTTCTTTGTCAAAAATATCTTCAACTCGGGACCTCACCTGAGGTACGAATTTTAATGTAATGCTGGTTAAAGAGACCTGCTTCTTTGATGCCTCTTCAATTTCTTGATATGACTTTTCCCTACGCTTGAATAGTACATCTTCAATCTGCAAGTCAATAATGCGTGAAATCCTGAATACCCTGAAATTTGTTTTTAAGTGACAAAAGCCAAACAGGTACCATGTATAACCTTTGAAGATTAATGACATCGGTTCTATCTGCCTTGTACTTGTTTCGTTTGCATAGTTTCTATATATAATTGTAATCAATTGTGATTGAGTGATAGCATTCCGGATGTTTTTGACCAGCTCTTTTTGTTTTGAGGTGTATGCCCAGGGCTGCATACCAATTATGATTTGCTCCATATGCAGGTCAAGATGATGAGTTTTATCCTGTGGAATAATATTTCGCAGTTTTTCTATGGATGATTCAAGCTCAACATCCTCAAATGTTGAGTTAACACCTTCAAGTGCTGAAAGTATGGAACACAAATTGTTTAGTGTCAGCAACTGATGGTTTAATTTATAATTCTCCCTAATACCAAAACCGCCATTATTCCCAGGGTATGATATAACTGGAATACCAGTCATATTAATAGCTTCAATGTCTCTGTAAATCGTTCGAACTGAAACTTCAAACTTTTCCGCAAGTTCTTTTGCCGATATTCGACTTCTATTAAGTAATATAACAATGATTGTCAGCATACGTTCTATTTTCATATTCATCTCCTTAATATATGTTTGGCATATTCTAGAGTATAATGTATATTTATCAAAGCACTTTTTAACATATCATGCTTATGATCGCTGAATGTCTTGATGTCACGGTAATATTTATAGTTTATTTATTATATTGCTACTATCTTTTTTATCCATTACATCCAAATAAAATTTAGCTAGTTCCATCTAAAATAGCATCTAAATAATGAATGTCAAGAAGAGTTTAGAAGAAATTTATTTGAACAATAAATTATACACTACAGTTTACTGTAGTGTTAGATAGAGTAAAAATATTATAACTAATCTTCCGCAATCTGGCCCGATTGCTGAACAAAGTTAAAAGAGCGCACATATTATTATTTGTTCCAAAACTCGTAGAGAAGATGGATATGATGATCAGTTTAGTTACTACTTACATGGCTATTGAATCAGAATCTATGAAAGAATTAAAAGAGCTTCAGGAAGAAATTATTCATGCGCAAGCATATATTCAAAAACGAAAATTTGAAGAAACACAGAGATAAAACCCTGTGTTTTTATTTGGTCGTCTATGACGCTAATCTGTTATAAATCTAATTAGATGTAATTTGATTATTGTTTTGGCATAATCCATACAATTTGTTGAATGCGTACAATATACGGTACCGTATCTTCAATGAGTAAATGATCGGGTTTCACATCCTTTAACTTTCCTCTTACATTACCTCTTACAGTTTCAATAACCACATGTTTACCAATTACCGATTGTAATGTCTCATATACGTAGGGATTAGGTATACTTACCATATTTTGTTCACTAAAGTCATTTCCCTCCAAATAACTCATTCTATAAGACTCCTTTCTAACTTACATTCTTTCTCTTAATATATGATATAAATCTTATAAATATGCTAGAAGGATAAATCATTATGTGAACGAAAATAACATTTTAATAAGGTACGTTTTCTATTTCTAAATTGCTAAAAAATTATTTATATAAGGTCACTTTTACTAGTTAATAGGTGATGATATCGGGATGCTTTGCATGTACATCCAGGTTGTTCCTTTCAAGATATGTATCATTTTAAATACGCCCTTTATTAGAATACTGCTCATACTTTTTTTGAGATTCTTTAGTAATACGTGCGTTAAGTAAAATTGCTAACAACAAAAACACTCCATATGTTCCCCCTGTAGCTCCTATGATAATTACACTACTACAAACAAGTACAATTAATAGGAGAAACGAAACTAAATAAATACGTTCATAGTTCTTTGACATCTTCTCGTATTTTATGCGTTCTTTCCTTGCATCCATCTAAATTCCTCCTTTACACTATCCATTTCACTATCAAATAAATCTCGCCCTTAAAAAGGAAACAATATCTCGTTTTAAATAATTAGTTTGTTTTTTTATCAACTAATTCATATAACGTAAAAAGAAATCCTACCAATATTAAGCTTTCCACCATGATAATCCCGCCCCTCTCCTTTCTTTTAACCCCAACACATCAGATAAAAATTATGTATATCCCATATTAGCTGCAGCAAACAAAAAGGATCCTCCCTTCTTTTAAAGGCTGATCCTTTTCTTCGTGTATTCAACTATTCTTGATTAATTAGAATAACAGCTGGTCCATCTACACGAATTCCACCAACTTCGATTTTTTCATAAGGCTCAACTGTAATAGAAATGACCCCTTCCCGCTTCTTTAATTCATTACTTAATTCTTTTGTTAACGTTTTTTTCATGTGTGCACTCCTTCTTACTGCTTAATTTATTATTGTTATGTAAATGAAATTTAAAATGGTTTCCTGGTCCGGAAACCATTTTTTGTAGTTGACCATATGGTGTTACCAGTTTGCTTATCAATTTTACGTAAAGAAGATAAACAATTACTATTCACTGTCTCAGTAGATGTAAGAAATTCTTAAAGATAGCGGTGAGATTGATTGTTTTTTCTTCTAGAAATAATGACTTAGATAGTATATTACCTAAAACAATGAAAGCCCTACCTCTCTTTCATCCTTACGGCTCCTTGTCCGTGCCAGTGTGAATCAGGATTGCAAAAATCAAGTTACTATTTAATCGAGTTATTTGATGAAACTTCGAACGTTCGTAAAAGAAATTTAAAAATAAAAATGGATTAGATTGAAGTAATAACAAAAGAGGTTCCTACTCTAAAAGTGAGTTAAAGAAGTTGAATGTCTTTGAAATGATTTACTTTTAATAATCATCATATTCCCGAAAAATTCAGGATATTTTCGGGGGATGTAATACATTATCTATAATGAATCTTAACAGAAACTTTTTATTTGATTTTCAGTGATTCCTTTAATTAATCCTAGTTCACTAATCAAAAATTCATGTGCGTTATCCAACATTTTTTTTTCGCTTGTATTAAGTGCCTTTTCTTTCTTCATACGCATTAAATCACGTACAACTTCAGCACCTTCTTGTATTTCACCCGTTTTTATTTTGTCCGTGTTCACTTTATACCTTTGTTTCCACGGCAATAATTTATCTGATTCTCCATGCTGAAAAATTTGTATAATGTGTTTTAATGCAAGTATATCAGTAACTGGGCGTATACTCGAACTTAATATTTTCCCCATAGGAATCATGACTTGCATATTACTGATCGACATTTTTATAACATAATACTGTTGTTTTTTTCCTGAGAATTCTTTTTCTTCTATGGCTTCAATTATACCTGCTCCGTGCATTGGATAAACAATGTTATCGCCAATTTGAAACATATAATCCACCTCCATATATGGTAACCTTCTCAACCTTAACATATATGTGATTTTTTATCAAATATTTTATAATATCATAAAATTGTTTTTATCGTCAACTACTTTTTTGACAAAAATTAAATTAAGTAAAAAACACCCCAAAAACAATAGGGAGTGTGTCAGATTCCCCCGCTTATATTCAGAAATCTCTACTCATTAACGTAGATCAGTTTTCCCTTGAAAACGACCAAATCGATCCCGTATTTTTTTCAATCTTGTGTGGTATTCCAAAATCTCAATTCTTGCTTTTTCAGCTAAAGGTGCAATTGGTCGTAAGTCTTTTAACCCCCAATAATCAACCACTACATCAAGTACTTGATCAAAATATTGTAGTGGTCCATAATTCGCTTCTTTTGCAATCACAGCCATTCTATTTTCAAAATCAGGCATGACGGCACCTGGCATTTTAAAATTCTTAATCACATTGGCAATATGATAGCAATAATTAGGTTCCAATTCCAAATGTGTTCGAATGACGTCTCGATAAAACGCATAATGAAGAGTTTCATCTTTTGCAAGACGGCGTAATAATGTAGCAAGATCTGGATCGTGCTTACTTGCAACCTTAGCTACATTATTGTAAAACACCATCGTTGCAAGTTCTTGTAGCGTCGTATACGTCATTGCTTCGATTGGTGTATGAAAATCAGGCTCAAATCCACCCTCAACGACTGACTTTCTTAATTCATGTATTCGTTTAGGGTTCACACTTCGTGTGAGTAGTAAATATGTCTCCAATAAATTCGAATGTTGATCCTCTTCTGAGGTCCAAGTATGAATAAAGTCTGTAATAACAGAAAGGGATCCTTTAAAAGTCGCAGATAAATACGTTGTAAACCATGGTAAATTCACTTCTGTTAATAAAGCTGTTTCGATGGCCGTAATTACACCAGAAGGAAGAGTAACTTGACTTTCATCCCAAGGAACTCTTTTAAAGTCCATTCCCTTATCCCACGGTAAAAACTCATGATAACCCCAGTCTATCTTCTGCGCTCTTATTTTATGTTGTTCATACAGTTCTTTTAAACGTGGTTCTAATCGGAAATCTAAATCATTTGTTAGCATCTATAAGTGCCCCCTTTTCTTATCATATAAATAGTCATTCTATTTTTACTCTTAAAATTTTCTACAAATAAATAGTACGTTCCTTTTTTAAAGTCAAACATAATAAATTTGTAACAAAATTCTTTAAGAGCCCTGTGTTTTTATATGATTTTTTCATATAAAAAGGGATACTGAGGATAACATTCATGGATGAAGATACTCGTCATGTTGTAAATCTTGGTGAGTGTAAAAAGGTGCATGCCTATAAAGAATCGTTTTATAATAAAGATTGATAGTGTTTTATACACACTAACAACTTATTTAGACGTAAGATCCAATATATTAGATTAAGCGCTTGAAAAACAAATACAGTTGATGAGATAGCCTTAAACGACAATTCCCAACAAGAACAATGTACATTGGCTATGATGAGTTAGACCGATTTTGTGAAACAGTATACAACACAAAGGGAAGAGGCGATAAACATGCAGTCAACGGAAGCGCATATGAAGGAAAAACAACGTAGAGAAAAAATAGAAATAATATTCAGTCACACGGTAAAAGGAGAGAGTTATTTTCACGGTTCTTCTTATAAATGGAAAAACATTGTATATCAAAATTATAATAGAATACAACAAAAAGAGTTGAAAATTGAACAAATCATTTCGGAAATGGAAAAAGAAGGGGTTCGTTTTGCGCAACATCGTTCCCTCATACACTATCCCGTCATTGATTTTGTAAAATATATAGCTAAGATTTCTAAAGAAACCCTCGAAATACAATAATCATATTTAAAGGAAACCTTTATAAAATGTTTATTTTCGAAGCTTTGTTAACTAAAAGCCCAAAACTCACTCTAATATTCTTTTTATTCGCAATACTATTCGTTTTTGTTATAATAACAACCATAACGTATTCTAGTCGTTTGTATATCTTCAGATTTTGTGAATTTTATTACACAAAAAGACAACCCTTAATTGGAGTTGTCTTTTATTTTTTCTTGATATACATAATACTGTTCTGATGCAAAAACTCCAAGATTCTTACAACCAGAGAAAAAGTAGGATTTCTCATAGGAGAGATGCTACTTTTACCATTGTAGCTCCAATTCATCACAGTACACATCTAACTCCGTAAAACAGTTGTGTAAATCCGCTTCAAAATCAATTTCACGAATTATGCTATCTACCTTTTTTTCTAAATCTGAAATTGTTTTGTAAGGAACATAAAATATATATTCTCCTGAACGTTGTTCCATATTGTATTGTGATATGAGAAAGGATTCGATATTCTTTCGAACCTTCCCCTTTCTTTGTACAAATTTATTATTATTTTCCACACGTAACAACATACGAATAATGGCTGTTTGTTCTTTAGTTTGTTCGCCTTTTTCGGTTTGCTTATTTTTTCGTATATATCGGTAGAGTGTAGCTTGACTAATACCTGTCATGTTTACAATTTCTTGGATACTATATTCTTTAGAATCATATAACTTCAATGCTCTCTGAATGAAACTATCCTTAACACGAGGGCGTCCACCTACTCTTCCCCTTGCTCTTGCACTTTCAAGCCCTTCTTTAGTACGTTGAGCAATTAAGTCTCTTTCAAACTGGCTGAATGCTTGAAATACTGTTAACATCAATTTTCCTTGAGGTGTATTGGTATCAAATTGTTCTTTAATACTAATTAGCTTAACTTGTGCAGAAATAATAAAGTTGTTTAATTTTTAATAAAGTCATTTAAAAAATAATATAGTTGTTTAAAAATCCTTATTCCACGAACGGAGCAGGTTAGTGGAAGCAATAGTAATTAGGTTTGACTTGGAAAATTGTCGATGATATTAAAAAAGACACCGAAGTGTCTTATGTTTTTCAAATTAAGCATACCGATAAATTGAAATTTAATTACTTAACATTATGCTTATCTTGGGAGCGAGGTATTTTATCGGTGAGTGTATACAAACCATGTAATGCTTGCTGTTAATAATGCTGACGAAATCAAAGCTGTAAGAACACTATATGTTTGCCAAATAAGTATCGTTGACCAATCGAAAGCACAGCACAGTATACCCTGGGCAATCGTAGCGATCAGGAAAATAACTGTTACGGTTATTCTCTTTTTTGTCATTGGCTGCCGCTCATTCGTTTTCCTTCTGCGTAATCCTAAGAGAAATAGCAAAACGGCCAATAGGCAAAGAATAATTGTGATAGACGACAAAATGATATCCAAAAGCTGTGTGCCGCTTATTTCATATGACTGAGTTAGATTGCCTTCTAATATATCTTTAACTTTTAGTACCATATTTATATTGGTATTTGCGCCGTTGCTCAGCAAGGAGACGGCTGTTCGTTCATTTAGCAGTATGACTACTTCGGTTCTGAAATTTGGATTGCCCCCAGTGTGTTCTATAGTCGTTTGTTCGGCGTTTACGGACCAGCCTGCCGCATAATACATACCGTTGACAGCCGAAACAGACATATCACCCCTATGTGATTTTTCGATAACCGTGTGAAATATTTCGGGTATGTCCTGCACGATACCCATCTGTATGCCCATCCAACGCGCCATATCTTTTGTATTAGAAATGATGTAGCCTGCGGGTTTATTCCCAGCATAATCCGGAGCTTTAAATGGAGTTGTCATAAAAAAGGAAGAACGGTAGCCCTGTGCCAACTGTCCAGTGGCTTGAGCATCTTCTTTATAAACATACGTCTGGTGAAGACCTAACGGCTGAAATACCTGTTCCTTCATAAAGTCTTCATAGCTTTGTCGCGACACAATCTCAATAACCAAACCCAATACATCATAATTAACGGTTCCATAGTTATACTGTTCACCGGGAGGGAACGCCAATTCAGCATCCACGAGCATTTCCACAGTCTTTTGCAACATATCCGGTGTATTGCCTTGTGGAATATTTTGAAGATGCCTAATATTTGTTAGACCACTGGTATGGTAAAGAAAGTTATTTAGTGTAAGACTTTGCATATCAACAGGTTTCCCTTGATACTTTAATGTAAACCAAGGTAAATATTTTTGGACAGGGTCAGTCATTGAGAGCAGCCCTTGCTCTTCCAACAGCATAATACCCATACCGGTAAAAGCCTTACTGACCGAGGCTAACTCATAGAGTGTATTTTCACTTGCAGACACCCCCTTTTCACGGTCTGCATACCCTGAAGAAAAGTAGAACACTTCATCATCAGCAAGTATTGAGATTGACATTCCCGGCACACCTGATATACGACAGGCATCATCTAGCAACGCTTGTATTGCCGCAGATTTCGAATCTGACAACGCATAACTTTGTGTTGCGAATCCTGAGAATAATATAAATATCGTTAATACAAAAACAATAATCTTTTTCATAAATTCTCCTTTTTGAAAAATTTTAAGAGAATAATATAAATAACCTATTTTTACAACTACTAAACTAAATTTTAATTTATCTTTCTATTCACCTATATAATATCAAGTAATTGTGAAGAGTTACACTTAAACGAACAGATGCGTTAGTTCAATAAGAAGTAAACAACTTTATTATTCATTTTTTAAGTATTATATAAACAGATGGATGTAATTTGAAACAACTTTAAAGAGCCCTGCTACGTCGAATGTAGTAAGGCTCTTAGCTTTTATTAATCAAAATTCAATAACTTTATTATCATTATACATAACTCCCTTATTCTCAAAATAATCAATAAGTTCAATTAAATCTTTGGTACTTCTTCCTAATCTAGAAAAGCTTTCAACAACTAATGTATCACCAGGTCTAATTTTATCTTTTAATCGAGTAAGCTATGGACGATCACTTTTCGTACCTGTTATTTTTTCAGTTAAAATTTCAGTACAGTTATAATTTTGAAGCATGTCTAGTTGACGAATCAAATCTTGTTGTTGGGTACTTACCCTTGCATAGCCATAAATGTATGAATTCATGAAATCACCTAACCTTTACAAGATGATTTTATCATAAAGGGTAATTAAAGTTAATTTGATTTTGACAATAGTTTTGATAACGTAGATAAGCGATTTATAAAGATTAAATTTTGTTCATTTTATATTTATCAAAAACCATCGTTTTTGAAACGCCTATAAATAATAAATCTAATGATTCTGTACTTTGTAATTGGTAAGAGTTTATGATAAAAATAGGGAATATCCCAAAAAAACACACGAGGGGCGTTGATTATGATTTTTTTTAAAGACTTTAACTACATAAATGAAGGTGATTATTTATATCCAGTTGAGTATTATCAATTTCGCCAAGCAAGCACACATAATACATTCAAAGTTGAACTATTATGTTTTGATGATCGTTATGATTTCCATTTAACAATTGATAATGAAGCTATCCCTTCAAAGTATAGACTTGTAACAAGCATCTCCTTTGAAATTTATGAAGAATTTGGATTTGAGCCTTATGATTTTAGTTCTAAACAAGCTACTCTACAAAGGGCAATTGATATGGCAAGTGCAATTGCAAAGAAATATTGTGAAAATCCAGTTAATCAATAATAAGTAAAGACCGGATATTAATATCCGGTCTTTTTTTGTATTTGCTGTATGTTAAGGTGGCTTTTTATGTTAAATTATCACAATTATTAATGCGTATTTTAAATTTGAGGTTAAGGACTCAAATTTAAAATAAAAAGAGAACCCAAATGGATTCTCTTTTCTTGGCATTCTTAGTTCTTTAGCAATCGCATCATAACTCCGTCCAACATTTTTATACAAATGTACAGCTTTCAATTTAAATGTCTCTGCATATTTTTGAAATGTTGTTCTTTTTTTGCCATTAAAATATCCCTTCAAGTATAGTGTAACATTCCACATTAAGAATGTAGTCTTTTTACAATGTCTACTTAAAAGGGATAATACCAACTAATATTACCTTACTTGCACCAGCTTTAAGCAATAAATTTCTCGCGGTTTCAAATGATAACTTTTAGTATGTACATTAGAATTATTTTTTATGAAAACCTTGTGTAATTCGATCTAATATAATTGCAATTACTACAATAGCAAGGCCTGCTTCAAAGCCCATACCTATATTAACTTGTGTAACCGACCGATAAACGTCTACGCCAAGACCTGGTGCACCGACAAGAGATGCAGTGACAACCATTGATAGAGAAAGCATAATACTCTGATTTACACCAGCCATGATTGTTCCAGTTGCAAGTGGAATCTGTACTTTGAATAGTTTCTGTGACGATGTTGAACCAAAGGCATTAGCTGCTTCAATTAAATCTTCTGGTACTTGCCTAATCCCTAACTCAGTAAAGCGAATAGTAGGTGGCATTGCAAAAATAACAGATGCAATAATACCTGGTACTACTCCAACACCAAAGAATGTAATTGCCGGAATAAGATAAACGAATGCAGGCATTGTTTGCATAAAATCAAGAGTTGGTTTTAAAAATTTGGAAAACCTTCCGTTCTGAGATGCCAAAATCCCAATTGGTATACCGATAATGATAGAGATAATAACTGACGTCAAGACAAGCGCTAGTGTTTGCATGGTCTGTTCCCAATAGCTAATGTTAAGGATAAACAGAAATCCAATTAAAGAAAATACCATAAGTGAAACTTTACGGGAGGTGTACCAAACTAATAAGCATGTGATTGCAATAAAAATAATGGCTGGGATAAATATTAATAGATTTGTTAATAAATCAACAAATCCCCCGATAATAAAAGAAAATCCTTTGAAAAACCCTTCGAAATGCTGATACAAACTTGTAACAAGTGTGTCAACCCATTCTCCTAAAGGAATACGAGGAATACTATTCATTATCATTCACCTCTTCCTCTACATTTCCTGCTAAAGCTTGAATAATACTTTCACGCTTTATTATCCCTCGTAATCTATGTTTATCATCTATAACAGGAAGAGGTAACTTTGTCTTAACCATTTTTATATACATTTCTTCTAATAGAGTATCTAAATAAACAGGAGGAATGTCTGTTACTAATAAATCCGCTATCGGAACCTGTCTTTTAATAGCTTTACTAGCATCATCAGCAGTTAAGACACCTAAAAACTCATGTTTCTTATTCACTACATATACGCTAGAAACACTAGCATTTTTCATGATTTGGAGTGCAACACGTGGACCGCGATCAATTAATAAGGTTTCCGGTCTTTTCATAATGGATTCAGAGGTTAAAACTTTTCCTAAATTTACATCAGCAACAAATTGCTCTACAAATTCATTTGCAGGGCTCACCATAATTTCTTCTGGTGTTCCAATTTGAACAATTTCTCCGTCTTTCATTAAAGCAATACGATCACCAATTCGGAGTGCTTCATCTAGATCGTGTGTAATAAAAATAATCGTTTTTTTCATTTTATCTTGCAGTTCTAATAATTCATTTTGCATTTCTTTTCGAATAATCGGATCTAACGCACTAAATGATTCATCCATCAGTAGGACATCTGGATTATTTGTTAGTGCTCTTGCGATACCAACACGCTGCTGCATACCACCGCTAAGTTGTTCCGGATAACTGTCTTTATTGTTTTCTAGACCTACTAATTTTAGAGATTCTAACGCTTTTGTTTCTCGTTCTTCTTTTGATACTTTTTGTATTTCTAAACCATATGCAACATTTTGTAAAACCGTTCGATGAGGGAATAAGGCGAATTTTTGAAATACCATACTCATTTTGTTTCTTCTTACTTTTCGAAGAGATTCTTTTCCCATTGTTGCAATATCTTCACCATCAATATATATATGGCCAGAAGTCGGTTTGATTAACTGATTTAACATACGAACAAGTGTAGATTTCCCACTACCGGATAATCCCATAATCACAAATATTTCACCAGCATAAACATCAAATTTTGCCTGGTTCACGCCAATATTCATACCAGTTTCCTTTAATATAGCAGCTTTGCTTTTTCCCTCTTCTAGTAAAGCGATTCCTTTAGAAGGATTTTTTCCAAATACTTTTGTAACGTTTTCAACACGTAATTTCGTTTCTTTCATTCTTTCACTCCTTTTCTTTGATTCTATACAAATACTGTAACGATTTCTAAACCAAATAGTACATTCCAATAGTTCATCAAAGACTTTTTTTTGTTTTTTTGTTAAGCTATTAATAGTTAGTTTATATTATTCATAGTTATAATTATAAAATATTTATTTATAAAAATAAAATATTTAGCTTTACTGAAATGATTTTCCGCGTTAGTTAAAGAAGAAATATCTAATCATAGAGACTAGGAGGAGCTTGATGAAGAAAAAAATATGGCTTCTGTGCATACTATTATTAATTAGTATAATTACTACTTCTTGTAGTGGTTTGAACAGTAATGCAAAGGGCAAAATCAAAATTGGTGTAACGAGTTGGAAAGAAAACATAGCTACCGCAAATATGTGGAAAGTATTACTTGAGCAAAAGGGTTATAAAGTTGAATTGTTATATTTAGAAAAGGCAGCCGTTTGGACCGGAGTAGCACGAGGAGATGTGGATGCCAACTTAGAGGTCTGGTTACCAATTACTGATAAGCCATTATATGAAAAATATAAGGATGATGTTGAAATAAAATCAGCGTGGTATAAAGGCACTGGTCTTGGTTTAGTTGTTCCTTCATACATGACAGATATCAATAGTATTGAGGATTTGAATATAAATAAGGATAAATTCAACAATAAAATCATTGGTATTGAACCTGGCAGCAGTTTAATGGGCTTAACAGATAAAGCGATAAACAAATATGGGATAGAGCTAAATCTTGTTCAATCTTCAGAAGCCGCTATGATGAGTGAATTAAAAAAAGCATATAATCAAAAGAAACCCATTGCAGTAACATTATGGAATCCACATTGGGCTTTTTCAGAGTTTGATCTTAAATATTTAAAAGATCCTAAAAAGGTGTATGGAGAAAAAGATAATATTTATTACTCTGTTCGTAAAGGATTTGAAAAAGATTATCCAGAGCTTATAAAGTATTTTGATAACTGGAACATGACCGATGAGCAACTAGGAACGTTGATGACCATGATTAATGAATCGAATGACCCTGAACAGGCCGCTGAAAAATGGATAAAAAAGAATGAAAAATTAGTAGATGCATGGATGAAAAAGTAATCATTTATGGGGTACGGCAACATCGCCATCAAGCTAAGAAAAACATAATACAGAAATATGTAAAATTTTCTTTGTAAAACTTCAAGAAAAAGGGATATATAGAAAAAATGGCACGCTAAATAACCCTTACGGGCTAAGTTTTTTTAAACTATTTCATTTTTATTTTGATAGATGTTGTACGTATGCAATACCTAAGAGAGGTGTCACCTTACATGCCCATCAACTTAAGAGTGAAAGGAACCTGAGCTTTTGTCTCATTGGATCAAACCATACCTAAAATAGAAGCATACTCTTAAAAATATGTATTCCAAATAAACTCTTACGGGTTTCATTTTTTAAATTATGCAACTTTCTTTTGTTTTTTCAATCCATTATACTCATAGACAGCACCCATGATATCAAAGACAGTCTTCTTCTCATATCTGTGAGATTTGCGCCCATTCTTCTCTAGAAGGTGGAACAGGCGGATTAAGATCTTTGTTATTTCGTGGGTGTTTCTCTGTATGGGGTTCAGCTTTTTTTAAAATTATTATGTAAATTAAAGAGGCTATATACATAATAACGATAAAAATCGCTTTGTTTTTGTTGTTATGTATATAAAGGAAAAATAAAAGAAAACAAAATACAGTAAATTCAAGAAAGACAAGAATGGCTAATTTGTTTTGAAGTATGATTACAAATTTATTAATAATAGCTGTAATTACTGTGATGACTGCAAATATTTTACTCCATAACTGCAACTTTTGTTCATTAAACATATGCTGTCCTCCTCTATACACTTTCTGTTTTCCTTATTGTAACTTGTATGAATAGCTTTTCATTATAAAATAAACAAAATATTCAGAATAATAATAGTATCCGATTTAATATTTGTTAATGAGAAAAATGAATTGTTTTAGGGTATTTTTGCCCATCACCCTTTTCGGGGGATGGGCAAAAATATCCATCTCGGATTCAGAAACACGTCAAAATGCCTCCAGAATCTTTTTTGTTCTTTTAATACAAATATATTAGAAAGATACGTGAACTACCCGCCACTTAACGTCCTAACGGACTGTTTGAAGTGGGGGCTTCTCGGTTAGTCGTTACTTTTGATAGCTAACGAATTCGTCCTAAGACAGCCGAGCTAACTCCCTTGTTCCAAAGGTTATTTTATTGCTATTTATGCTAACGCTAATAGGCGTATTGCTTCATTTTTGATATTGATAGCTGCGTTATAATCTCTATCGAGATTTACACCGCATATGCAAGAATATACTCGTTCAGACAATGACATGTTTTTTACATTTCCACAACTGCTACATGTTTTTGTGGAAGGAAACCATTTGTCTATTTTCATAAGTTGTTTTCCTTGTTCGTATAGTTTATAAGCTAAAAAAGAAGTGAACATTCCCCAACTATTGTCAGCGACACTTTTTCCAAAATGAAGTGCTTGCGACATTCCTTTCATGTTTAGGTCTTCAATAGCTACAACATCAAAATGAGTAGCCAACTCTTTAGACTTATGATGAAGGAAGTTCTTACGTTGGTTCGCTACTTTTTCATGTAACTTAGCTACACGGATACATTGTTTATTCCGACGAATAGAACCTTTGGTTCTTCTTGATAATACTCGTTGTGCCTTTGCTAATCGGTCTAACATTTTACGATAGAACTTAGGATAATTGGCTTTCTCACCCTCAGAACTAACATATAATCCATCCATCGCAAAGTCTAATCCAACAACTGTTTCTACTTCTTTTTGTACAATCTCTTTTTCGTATTCAGTCAAGATGGACACATAGTATTTACCAGTAGGTGTCATAGAAATCGTACATGACTTGATCATATAATCTTGTGGTATCTCTCTATGCTGTTTGATACGTACCATTTTCAGTTTTGGCAATTTGATATGACCATTAAGCAACATAATATTTCCGTTTACTACATTCGTTGTATAAGACTTTCTGTCTTTTTTACTTTTGAATGTTGGGAAGTCATTTTGACCACTAAAGAAATTCTTATAGGCAGTTTGCAAGTTTAGTTGAGCATTTGCCAAAGCTAATGAATCAACTTCTTTTAACCACTCAAATTCTGCTTTATATTTCGCAGGAGTTGGAAGCTTTTGTTTCTTTAGTTGTTCCTTATCATCTTTGTATTTTTCGTACGCTTCTTTCCGTTCAGCTAACATTCTGTTATACACGAAACGTACACAACCGAAGGTTTTACGCATAAGATATGCTTGTTCTTCTGTTGGATACAAACGGAATTTATATGCTTTATTATGCTTTGTCATATCATTTCACCTCACTTTTCACCTTGATTTTCAATATACTTCATTACCACGTCTATTGGTGAACCACCAGTAGTTAGTAAGCAAAAACTTCTTGACCAAAACATCTCTTTCCAAAGTTTCTTTTTTACTTGTGGAAAATCTCTTTTAATGAGTCGAGAGCTTGCACTCTTATAAGCATTGATGAATTTTGTCATTTCTGTATTCGGATGTGCCTTGAACAAAATATGAACATGGTCTACATCATGATTCCACTCTACCAGTGTTATGTTGTAATTCTCGGATAACCTGATAAACATGTCTTTTGCATAATCTGACATATCATCATCAAACACATTTCTTCTGTATTTTACGACCAACACAAGATGATAATATAACAAGAACACTGAATGATTATTGCTGTCTAATTCCATTGATATACCAACCTTTTTTTCTTTATAAGACTGATTATATCAGAGGTAAAATAAAAAGCAAAGCCTTTTGGCTACGCCAAACCGAAATTCATCTCCCACCTACCGCTGGGCTACGCCCTTCACGCGCTTGAGGAAGGAGAATTCTTTCGAGGAATTCGTTAAAAATGAAAAAACGCCCAGTTGGGAGACAAGGCGTTTCTCGAAAAGTCGAAAGATTATGAGCTGTTATTATATCATATCAACTTTTACTAGTAAAGGGAGGAATGTGGAAATGAAAGGCAGCGTAGTTCTAATGTATTGCAAGGATGGAGTGCTATATCCAGTAGCATTAACAAATGAACAAAACGAGATGCTACAAATGTCATCAATGTTATTTCAAGCATTAAAAGTGGTTTTTGATAAACCGCAAGGACAAGCTATCAACTTAATGGAGGGACGCAAAAATAATGGTTCTGGTGCAAAAATGATTACTTAGACAATCCAACATGAATGTTATATTCT
Source organism: Bacillus sp. FSL R9-9530 (assembly GCF_038008145.1). Taxonomy (NCBI): domain Bacteria; kingdom Bacillati; phylum Bacillota; class Bacilli; order Caryophanales; family Bacillaceae; genus Bacillus; species Bacillus sp. FSL R9-9530. The sequence continues at coordinate 389,431 of NZ_JBBOYO010000002.1, read as the reverse complement.
CATGAGAATGAGTTGTTCGGAAATCAGTATAAAAATCCGTATTTTTATACTTTGTAAAGATTGAATGTTCGTAATTACTCTCGTATTTTTGTGTATATTTTGACAGCATTCGAGGTTTTCACCAGAACCTGAAAAAACAGGGAAGGTAATTTGGGAATTAAATACAAAGGGGAAAATAGTTGCAATAACATTTGATGATGGGCCTCATCCTGTCTTCACCCCTCAAATACTTGATATTTTAGCTAAATACAATGCGAAAGCAACCTTTTTCGTAGCGGGTAATAAAGTTAAAAGATTTCCTGCGATTTAAAAAAGGCAAGTAAAAGAAGGACACGAAATTGCTAATCATACTTATAATCATATTTATGATAAAAATATTACCGCCGCTAAATTAACTGCAGAATTAGATCAAGCGGATGAAATTATCAAATAAATTACTGGCTATAAACCCACTCTCTATCGTCCAGTCGGAGGCCTTTACAATGATTTAATTATTAATACAGCTATAAAAAATGGGAAGCTTATTATTCTATGGTCATGGCATCAGGATCCTCAAGATTGGAGAAATCCAGCAGCTAGCAAAATTTCTAGATATATAACCAAAGGTGTTAAACCTGGTAATATCATTCTACTCCATGATTGGAATGGTAGTGAATTTTCTCAGACAGTTAAAGCATTAGAAAGGATTATGAGATATTTATACAGAAGCGATTACGAATGTGTAACAGTATCTGAAATGCTCTATCTTTCCAAAAAAATAATCCCCTCCCCTTTTGATACTTTTTATCAGTGAATCTAGGCTTATTTACTATCTGTTTTTTTAAGTCTATCTTACTAACGGAAATTTATGAGAATTATCTAGAGGATAATATTTTTTAGTAACTCTATATACTAAAGATCATAATGTAAAAAGGAGCTTGCCCTTATAGATAAAAACTGAATGAAGAATTGAAAAGTAATTTATTCCTTAATAAATTACAATTTTAAAAAAGGAGAGACGATGTGTCTCTCCTTTTTATCCATGCATATTTAAAGTTAACGATTAACTCCACCGCCAAGTTGTTGTTCAGCCATTGCTACTAGACGTTTTGTGATTTCACCACCAACAGAACCGTTTGCACGAGCTGTTGCGTCTGCACCAAGTTGTACACCAAATTCTTGAGCAATTTCATATTTCATTTGATCAAGAGCTTGTTCAGCGCCATGTACTAATAATTGATTGCTGCTTCCACTATTATTGTTTGACATGTTATGTCACCTCCTTTACTTTTTAATATGTTTAAAAGTAATCGAAAATATATAATCCATTTTTTGTATTTCATTTTTTCAGTTTTTTAAAGTATAAATTATACATATATTTCACAAAATAGTAATGTGTAGGAGAGCGAAATAAAAAATGCTTGCCATAGAGTATCATGTATTAAACAGACCTCCAGAACACGATGAAACGGGTTGTGCTTTATGAAGGCACAGCCCGTTTTTATTGAAGGGGTTTCTCTTACATACCGATTAAAGAATTGGAGGAATACATATGAAACATATTGTTGCCTTATTAATTAAATATACCGCTATTAGCGCTGTATTATTGATGATACTAGGTATTTTTCAGGGTATTTCGATTCCAAGAATATTGTTTATTTCATTAATAATTACTGCAGTCGCCTATTTAATAGGAGATTTATTTATTTTGCCTAAGTATGGAAACATGGCGGCTACCATTGCTGATTTGGGCGTGAGCTTTGTAGGAGTTTGGGCATTAACGTATCTTTTAGCAGATATAGACTTGACTCGTAATATTGGAGCATCTGCTTTTTTTGCAACTTTGCTTATTAGTGTGGCAGAAATATTCTTTCATATCTATATGAAGAAAGTTGTTTTACACGAGGATGAAGATTCACGAGAATCCACTACTATTGGTCATGATAAATATGCTATGGAGATTTCTGACGAGTATGTAAATTATTCCAAAATAAAAAGAGTTCATCCATCTAAAAAAGTGAAAGATAGGACTGATAAATTGAAATAAAAAAGTGGCCGAGAGCCACTTTTTTATTTTTATCGTCAAGCTTGTTCAGAATTTCGAACATGTAATGGTGGAGGGACTACCCAGCCCTTCTTCTTACTTAAACGTAATAAAGTTACTCCAGCTTGCGCTTTTTTCATGTGAAATTGTCCAAAGAGCATGCCTACATCTTCTCGAAGGCATTTCCCCATAACTTGACTACAAGTTACTAATCCTGCTGCAAGACTTGCTGCAACGGCTGCTGCAATTTCAGCATCATTGATGCGTGCGCCAGGGGGAATATCTTCAATAGAGGCAACCGGTCTTTCTGGAGGTGCTGGTGGTAAAGCAACTCCATTCACCTTTAAAAGAACTTTTAACTCTTCTATTTCAGAAGTCATATCATTCTCAATTAAGTTTTGTAAAAACTTCTTTAAATCTTCATCACCTGTGTGATTCATAAATACTTGATGTCCAGCAACAGCTCCTTGTGCCGCAAGAAGATAACTCCAAATATCAAATACTTCTCCGTAATGTAAAGGCTCATTTTGAGGATTTCCACTTAATACACCCATTTTAAAATTCCTCCCTTTCGAAAATATCATAATAAGTATAGTTTTCAATATTGAAAAGATATTTTTAAGTATGTTTTTTCCTACAAAAGACTTTCTATCATGCATTGGAAACACCTTCCCAACAATGTATGTTTGTAGTCTAGTAAAGAAATTTGCAAACAAAATACTGAAAGATTATCAATAATCTTTCAGTGAAAAATCGTTTGCTATAAGGGTTTATTTTTAAATTAATTAAACAACAGAAATTGGTTTGAATATCTGCTACGACCTATACCAATTAACTCTTATTTATAGTTAAAATTAGCGGTTAATTCCACCGCCAAGCTGTTGTTCAGCCATTGCAACTAAACGTTTTGTGATTTCGCCACCAACAGAACCGTTTGCACGAGCTGTTGTGTCTGCACCAAGTTGTACACCAAACTCTTGTGCAATCTCATACTTCATTTGATCAATTGCATTCTCAGCGCCTCGAACTAATAATTCATTACGACTTCCACTATTATTGTTTGCCATATTGTATCACCTCCTATGTTTTTAACATGCTACGAATCACGGAAAAATATTAATTCCTTTTTATGGAAAATGAATCCCTTTAATTATGGGGTAGTACTAGCGTTCTTATAACTAGGGGCAAAGTAGCATTTCTATAGGAGAGATGCTATTTTTGCACCAGAACCGCAATTAGTGCTGTTGGCTATTTAATTAAAGAATTTCAAAAAACTAGGAAAAGAACACTTGGAATTTCAATAGAATTTTTGGTTCTTTTCTGGTCAATATGGAGTATATCGACTATCATAATCTAATTTGTAAAATATAATGTCTCTTGGATAAAACTTAATATTCCGTCAATACTACGGATAGGCTGTTAAACAGCCGGAAATCTCTTGTGTGTAACCTTACTAATCGAGACTTCCTTCAAGACTGAGCAGTTAGCTTTTGCTAGCTGTTTTTCATTTGAAATCAAATAGTGTTTTTGTTCAAAATGATGCCCCATTCATTTGGACACATTTACCAGTGTTTTTACCAAAAAATTCATGATATGGTTAATTAGTCGAGTACGTCATTACTTGACGATTACCCTTAGAATCCCCGCAGACAAACGGGGTTTCTTTTATTTAAATAGCTTTTTGGTTAAAAGCCTTTCACACTTAAACTAGACAAGCATATGTTATTGTATGGAGACCTTCCAAGCATAGCAATCTACCTTTCAAGGAGCATACTTATTAGTGTGCTCTTTTCATTTGCTACTAAATAACGATTTTGTTAAATTTTTTCGCCTTTTAACTGGACAAGCATATGTTATTGTATGGAGACTTTCCACTCATAGAAATCTACCTTTCTTGTCAAAGAGCATACTTATATGTGTGCTCTTTTTCGCTTGTTATGAAATAAAGATTTTGTTCATTTTTTTGATACATTTATGAAACATTCATGTGTTATCTTCAGTAAGTCCTTTTAAAAACAGAAAGATTTATTATGTAAAAGACCCTAGTCCCCTCTAGGGCTTTTTACGTTCAAATAAGGATTTCATTAAAAAACTGCACATACATTAATCATGGTAGGCTTTTCGATATGAGTCTTGGTCATAGGGCGCCTTAAAAAGCGCTCTTTATTTTTATAGTGACAGGCTCAATAACTCCAAGTAACAAATACAATATAAAAAATTCACTCATGAAAATCTGATTACGATTTTTTGAATTTTTTATATCTCATGAGACATTCACCTATCTTACTAAGAGTGCATATAAAAATGTGCTCTTTTTATTTGTTGTTAAATAAGAATTTTGTTTAATTTCCATTAACCGTTTTATCCACTTTACATATAGTAATATCACATGGAATTTCATAGGTTTCTCTGGACCAGTTACCTTGTATTCCTTGTGAATCTTGTGGAAAGAATCCGTTTATGACTAACGGGTTCTTTTATTTATTTTTCATACAACGATTATGCGTTGGGTTCATCAGTATGGTCCTGAATTGGACAAACGAATCCGTCGTCACCTCAAACAAACAAATGACTCTTGGAGAGTCGATGAAACCTATATCAAAGTAAAAGGTCAATGGATAACTTATTCCTTACAATGGTAAAAGTGCTATAGGAATCTCGCTAATCCAAAAGTTATATGAATCATATTTTGAAGTTTTACGATATGAAATAAATGTCCTTGGATGGAAAGCAACCGAATTAAGACATCTTATAGGTCGTCTAGGTGAATTCTTTTGTGTTCTTTATACGAATGACGAGCTATCCAAAGTGACTAATCAGCATGGATATGATGTCATCAAAGATGGGAGAAGAATAAGTGTTAAAACAACTGCCCAAGGAAAAGGTTTTATCACGATCAATCAAAATACATTCTACCAATTCGATGATTTCTTCGTAGTTCAGTACAAAGATGATGATTTGAAACTATTATTTTACGGGCCAAAGGAAGAAATTCCATCGCTTAGACCATATGGGAATAATTATGAGGTCAATATAAGTTCTTTAAAGAGAGTAGAAAAGACACTCCTTTAAGAGTGTCTTTTCCTATATTTTTTTAGCAGAAGCAACTGCATCCGATAATGATTAATAGTATAAAGAGTACAACGAGTAAAGCAAATCCGCCACCAAAACCGCAGCCTTCGCCGCAACTACCACCATAGCCCATAACAATAGTTCCTCCTTTAGATAAGAGAGTGAAACTAGGATTCATTCCATGTATTTTAACGGGTTCACTTTACCTTATGTTTTTATGCCTGAATTGAGCAGGTCCTAAAAAAAAGACGCCATAAGGCGTCCCCCACAATTGGGTAGATAAGGTTTAGTTTTCTAATTTAAAGAAATTATGTATCACACCTTGAGAGTATATCATAATATCTATTAAATTTAATATTCTATGCATTATTACATAAAAGAAAAGAGACCCTAATGTGCCTTTCTACTCTGTAACAAATTTAAATACATAGTACATAAAAAATAAACAAGATAGATATGCTAGTCTGCCAGCAATCAATTCTTTCATAAATTTCATAAGTATCACTTTGACAAGCAATGCTAAAAATAACGGTATAAACAGTACCATAGCAAGTTTGATCGCTATGTCATTTATAGTTGGGTTAAACGGTTCAAAATTAATTATGATATTCACTTACCTTTCTCTTAATCCTTTTATTTTTATAATACAATTTATATTGTTTTGTCCACTAAAAAATGACACTTTAAGTTGCCTTCCTCTCACTTAAACCACCCAAACTTGAAATTTCTACATTTTAATAGGAAATATTAGGAGGTTAATTTTCACTTTCATGTTAAAATATTCAATATTCGTATTGATATTAGGGAGATGAATAGTATGTCTGGTGATTTCAACATGGATTCTAATTATTATGTAAGTGGTGCTGAAATCTTAGAGTTATTAGGTAGTTTAAGTCGTTTATTAATCGTACGTGAATTGGTTGTAAGTGGGACTTTAACAGTTTCTCAGTTGAGTGCTGCGACGCATATTTCGGAACCTATGATTTTACAACACTTACGCAAACTAACTATAGGTAATATTGTAATTAGCGAGCGCAAGGGTACAAGGCTTTATTGTAGAATAGAAGATAAGAAAGTTATTGATATTATCGATTTATTAGGATTATTATATTAAGTTTTATTTGATGTCTTTTTTGAATTTAAGCACTTTATAATTGAAACAATAACAAATAAAAAAGACACCCTAAGGTGCCTTCCTGCGACTTGAACCATCGTATTGTAATATGGTATCGGATGCCAATCCAATTATTATTTTACCACGTTAAATAATTTCGGTTATTGAGAAATAATAAAAGCCCTCTTTTGAGTGCCTGTTTCTAATTTATTACATCCTTAATTGATTGTAAATTGATTTGAATACGTGAATTCACCACGATATTTAATTGCAGCTACATAAGTACCACTTGTATAGCTATCTGTGATAGGAGTTTGCCAAATTTCTGTTCCAGGAAGAAATTCTGGTTCTATTGTTTGGAATCGTTCTAGGGTACCATTTGTGTGGACTTTAAAAATTTTCATTTGCGCACCAAAATGTTCTCTACCAAAGTGCTGTGTTAAGTAAAATGTATCACCAGTTATTAAATCCCCAATTTTCCAATCAGGTTGATATGTACTTTCCACGGAACTTTCCAGATCCACAATGGTTTTAAATCCCCAATCATCATTAAATGAATCTGAGTAAGCTGCAGTAACTTGTGAGGTAGGCTTAATCATTTCTATTGCAGTAAACCCGCTAAATGTTAACGCCCCAATTAATACTAATTTTCCTAATTTCATTATTGTTTCCCCCTATTAATTTTCAGAAATATTAAAAATCAAAAGTCATACACACATAATAATATAATTGATTGTATTATATTTCAAATATTTTCTAAAAAAATCCATAAACACAAAAAAGACACCCTAAGGTGCCTTCCTCCGACTTGAACCATCTGAATTTTAATAATATGTATTGTACCCCATGCCCATCAAGCTAAGATTTTTAATTCTCCCCATAACAAAAATTTTATGCATCGTTGACTGCTGATAATGAGACATTATGTTAACTAGACGTGTATGAAATATACAATCAAACAAAATTTTTTCCATTTTTATTCTTATTTTAAAATAGATGCACAATCAAAATTCCACCAACAAATAAGATTGAAAATCCTACGACTATATATAATCCGTTTTTTGGTATTCCTAATATAATTGCAAGATAACTAAAAGAAAAAGCCCATTATGCTAAAACTATGATTTCTAACATCTTCTTTTTCATTAAAAGTTAAGCACCCCAAATCCCCTTAAAAAAGTTGTATTCGTAATATTGTGAAAAAATAAAAAAAGACCCTACAAGAGGGTCTTTCATCAGCTAATATTAAGCTTTTTGAACATTAGTAGCTTGTAGGCCACGTTGTCCTTTTTCTACTTCAAATGTTACACTTTGTCCTTCGTCTAAAGATTTGAAACCGTCGATTTGGATAGCTGAGAAATGTACGAATACGTCTTCTCCACCTTCACGCTCGATGAATCCAAAACCTTTTTCTGCATTAAACCATTTTACTTTACCTTGTTCCATAATTGTTGCCTCCTAGTGTGGATACCCACACATATGTTACTACCCTTGCTCAAATACCTTAGACAAAAAACAAAATTTATTCTTAATCTCAAACCGAACAAAAATAGGTCTTTCTTAAATTAACATACTTTCTGAAAAATAGCAAATTTCAAAAATAAGTCCTTATGGTAATTAGCTACTAATAGTTGTTGCTGGAGAAAAAGTCACTATGATAGTCATCACAGCAAGAAATTGCCAAAGGATCTCAACAATATCATTGGTTTGATTTTTTTCAGACATTCAACAACTGATAAAATTAGCTATTTTCGAGTTAAATTTTACTTCTGATAACGGTAATTATGTAAATGAGCTGTCCATTTGGACAGCTTATTGTATTTTTGCTTAGCGTGGTTTTTTTGATGCATGTTGATCGTTTTTATCGTTTTGGAGTAACTCGTCCTTGTTAGCTTGATGGATATGTGGTGCGACCCCAATAAAGTCGCTTTAAAAATAATAAAGTTGTTTAAAAATCTAAGTTTTATTCAACAATCGGGCCATTTTGTGGAAGATCAGCAGAAACTTTTGAGATCTTAATCAAAATAGTAATTAATCTATCGAAGTTGTAAAATAAGGGTAAGAATAGTTCTGGGGGGATTTATATCAATTATAATGCTATTAATCTAAGCGAGAAACTGTCCAAATTCAGTGAACACTGGTCGCCCAAAGTCATTGGTGAAATGAATGACTATCAGTTTAAGTTAGTGAAGATTCTGGGGGATTTTGTATGGCACGATCATAAAGACACCGATGAGGTATTCATCGTGATAGACGGCGAGATGTCCATCACATTCCGCGATGGACAGGTCAAACTTTCCAAAGGAGAAATGTATGTGATACCAAAAGGTGTGGAGCATAAGCCTTATGCTGAAAAGGAATGCCATATAATGCTGGTAGAGCCTAAAGGTGTAGTCAACACTGGTGAAACTAATTCCAAACTAACTGCTGAAAATAATATATGGATTTAAATCAATAATTCAGTTACTTTCTTTGGATCAACATATAAAAGGAAGTTACATATTTTCCACAATCGGGCGCTATTGTTGAATAAAACTTAGATTTTTAAACAACAGGTATTCCTTGGGATTCTGTTTATGACAAAAGAACAAAAAATGTCAACTCGGAGAAGTTTTATCAAGAAGCATTAAAGCTTGCCGGGGATTCAACATCTGACGATGTTGAATTAATTGAAACAGAGGAAGAATAAGAGTGTCAGTTTATTTCTTATTAAGAGGGTGATTATTATGACTTGCGTACACGAATTTGGGATACTTGATGATTTTGACATTCAAAAAAAATACAATGATTATATCCCTCAGAAATACAATTGTATTTCTGTTGATGATGATATTATCAATAGTTTAATTGATAATTTATCTATAGTTTAATTGATAATTTATCTATAATGAAAACATACTTTCATTCATTTAATCGCCCTGAATGTGGATTAGCCTATTACGGAATAACAATTATCCTACCCGAATCATTATCATTGTTTTATGATGTAGTCACATCATCAGGGTATTTTAAAAATTCTACCGAACTTAGTGAGCTGGCTTCAAAAATTATACAAGCAACAGAAGAAAAGAAATATATGATACATTATGGGGTTTGAACCTAACTAAGTTCGTTTTTTAGGTTGTGCCATAAAGATTTAACAGCTCCTATTTTTTAACAGCATTATTATTTAAACAGTAAGTGTTTTAAAAGATAAAAAAACAGCTGTTTTCAGCACAAAAATAGTACTATTTCCAAGAGGGATTTTTCACTTCTCCTTAGGATAGCACTACACTACATTAAATAACTTTATTATCATTTTACAACTGTAACTTCATTCACCTTTATTAATATTATTATATATACATTCATTAATTAATATATCGATGTCTTGACTTAAATACAAAACTTGCTTATGGGTAAACCCATACTTCTCTACAAGTTTAATTAGTTCTTGTTTCTTTGATTCAATTAGTTTTTGTAAATCTCTCATCTCCATATCTTTAAAAGCTCCTTTAATACTATTTAGCAGTTAAATTATAGTATAAATATAAAAATAAGGGAACTGGTAATTTTGGCAATTGAGATTTAAGGTAGAATTATATATGTAGGAATCTATATATGCAGAATTGCATTTAAAATCTTCTATATTGATGTTATACTAAGATTAATCGAGAAGCATCTAATTAATCACTACATTTTCTTAAATAGCATGTCAACGTATAAAAAGACACTTTAAGTAGTGTCTTTTTATACGTTTTGACCCCTAATACTAGGGTAGAACTAACACATAGTTATAAACTGTATAGAATCCCCTATTGTATGTTGTTTGCTTTTTTTATTATTATTCTGGTACGTGAAATTATAGTAATTTTGTTTGTTCTTTGTGTCACTTGTTAAAATTAATATAGCATTCTATATGGATTATGTGGTAATATATAAGTAGAAAATTTGTTATCCATTGTTTATACTCTATTGTACGTAGCGTGAAGGACAAACCTTACGCCCTGTTAACTCGGGCGAGGTTTGTCCTTTTTTTATTTAAAGGAGGAATTTACTATGAAAAAAATCTACAAAATCGGAGCACTTGTAACCACCCTATTCGTTGTTTGTATCACGATCTTCACTTTAACAAAAAATGAATCCGTCAAAACAGAAACTGTAACACCAGAAAAAGCAATTGTATCTGCTGTAGATGCAGAAAGAGCAACAAAAAATATAAAAGATATTTCAAAAGAAGAATTAAAGCAAAAAATAGAGTCTCAAGACGAGTTCATTGCCTATTACTATCAACCAGCGTGTCAATATTGTAAAAAAGCTGCCCCAGATATCAATAGCATGTCGCAGAAACATGATAGGACCATTTACCGTATTGATATCTCTACACCAGAAAATCAAAGTGCCTTTCAAGAGTTCGACATTCCTGGTACTCCAGTTGTTGTAGCTTATAACAGAGGCGAAGAAATTGAACGCCTTGAAGGAGCAGTGTCAGCTGCGACATACGATGGATTCTTTGCAAGACGTAATTCGAGCGCTAGCTAATATAGTGCTCGTTTTTCTTTTTTGAGAAAGGAGAATTTAGATGCAACAAAACGTTCGTATTCATTCGTTAGACATGATAAGAGGTATAGCCATACTATGTATCCTATTTGCTAATCTACCTACTATGACAGGACTAGATTCCTTTAATCAAGCAGGTTACTCCGGTATAGATAAAGTAGTTCGTTTTCTGGTAGATTTACTGATATCATCAAAGTTTTATACCATTTTTGCATTCTTATTCGGCATGGGATTTTATATCTTTATGAGAAATACAGAAAAAAAGGGGTATCCCATATATAAGCTATTTAGTCGTAGGTTATGTATTCTATTACTATTTGGTGTAATTCACTTTATCTTTCTTTGGTATGGAGATATTTTACATGCATATGCTATAGCAGGTTTTGTTCTATTGTTCTTTTATAAGCGGTCTACTAAGCTTATTTTTATAACAGGTTGTAGTTTTTTACTTGCTAGTTATACTCTACATGTTATTTTATTTTTATATGCAAGCCCTTCTATTCCTGAAGAGATACCAAAATACTATCAATATATGTTTACAGGCAACACTACTAATCACACAGTGAATCTATTTTCGAATTATTTACATCAAGTAAAAGCTCGTTTGTTCTTTCTTATGACACAGGAATTTCAGCAACTTCTAATAGGGATCCCGGAATATATTGGGTTATTTTTAATAGGTTTATGGGCTGGAAAGAAGAATATTTTTAGACGCGTATCGGAACTCAGAGGGAAATTTCAAATTTTACAGTGGAGTTCGCTATTCCTATCATGTCTGCTCTCCCTCCCTATCATCTATTATTTTATAGAAACAGATGTCTATTACTCTATCCATATCCAGTTATGGATTCTATTCGGAGGAAAATCCCTCGCTATATTCTACATATGTTTTCTCCTTTTAATATGCGAGAATGAAAAATATGTAGGGTGGTTACAACCTTTTATGGCTATTGGTAAATTTGCCTTAACTAACTATATTAGCCAAAGTATACTCACGCTAGTGATTCTCTCAGCGTGCTTCCAGGACATTTCACAAGTAACATACTGGCAACTATGTATCTTTGGGATTCTTATTTGTATCGTACAATGTATATTCAGTACACTATGGAGTAAGTATTTCCGATATGGACCTATCGAATGGCTATGGAGAAAATGGACTTATAAATAAAAAGACGTGCTGTTTTATCAAGCATGTCTTTTTATTTACTCATATTTAGATTATTTGTAACATCAGTACAATGAAGTTCATCGCTGCATGAACAATATAAGAAACTAATAATTGATTTGAACGTTTATATACGAAGGCTAATACAACCCCAATACAGAAATACCCAAAGATAAATGGAAAATCAAAATGCATAATTGCAAAGAACAATGCACTGATTACGATACTCCCTGTTTCTTTAAACTTCTTCATTAAAATATTCATGGTTGCATATCGAAATACCAGTTCCTCTACTAATGGGGCAAGAATTACAATGGATACAATCGCAATTGGTGATATCACTGCAGCTGCGACTGTACTAGATGTATTTTCTGATTGCGTAGATAACTGGAATAAACTTTTATCTAAAAAGCTACCAATCATCTGTGCAAAAAAAACGAATACGATTCCTGCAAGAATCCACCCCCATGTGGCTTTCGATAATTTGATTGATAGCCTAGGTTCTTTAATCCATTCTTTCTTATATAAAAGAAATATGATTCCTAGTGTAAGCAGAAACCCTATTAACTCCCAATGTACAAGGATCTCTTGAATCGCTTGTTGCTGATTCCTCTGAATACCATACCAACCTGTCTTAGCCAGTAATTGTACTCCTATAATTCCGACAAATTGAGTCATAACAAAATAAATAAGAATGACATAACCTGATTTGTATATATTACTATTATTCATATTCTTGGATTCATCCTTTACCTTTTTCTCTAGTTGCGATAGGTAAAACTTTGAAGTTATCTCCATCTTTTCCCCCGCTTAGCACTGTACGTGCGACTTTCATCGCATACAGCGCCCCATCTTATTCTTCTATACTAAAGCAACCAGATTACAAATAATGTTGTACTCACCAACGTATTAATTCCCCTTTCTTACGAAAGGTCACATCATCTTACTCGATCCTGTGAGTTACATCTAATTGATTTAGTTTTCAAAGAATAAGACTAAGGACTATCCCTCCACATTTATTACATGCTTCGTCGGTACTATGTCCCCACCTTCACAAGAATGAAGCAATTTTGGTTCATTAGAACCTTATATGCATCTGTCCGCTAGTAGGCGTTGGTGACAGTTTCTTGCTTACCACGTTCCGATTGACTTAGCTATACATATATCCTTAGGCGCTTGCTTTAAGCCTGTTATCTTTACACCCTCATCGTTGGATGTTCCGAATTTCATACTATTTACTCTTACTTTTCGGTAGATAACGTCGTCGTTGACGACATACACATTTCTGATGTATTAAACGTTTAGACCCGTACATTCACAAGTTCGCCAGTCCTTTGTCGGACATTCTCATCATAGATATTTTGTAGCATCCCGACTTATCCATCACCATATGATTTCTCACTTAGGTTTTGTTCAGCCGACTTCACCTAGCTTCATACAATTTGTGACTACTATCATGCCTTGCATGTAGGAGTATCAGATAAGTAGTTTCAGCTCAACCTGACGGCTTTCATTTCTACTTTCAGTCAATCAGTTGTTGTTATCGAATTGATAACCCTCCTATTTCGTGTTTGCACACTTATAAGGAAACGTGTCGCGCAAATAGCGTTTTTGTTAGAAACTCATCTTTTTCGTTTCCTTACATTTAAACTCTTATATATGGTAAAATATAGTAGATATATATTTTAAGGAGGTTTTAATATGCCACACGCAGTTTGGCTGCCTATTCTCCTAGCAATATTCGTCGTATTTTTCCTTGATAAAGAGGAAAAACACAAACAATAGCTTTATTTCTTTTTCCCAGCTTAGATATTGCGTACATATATTTAAGCTGGGATTTTTTTAAATAATGATTTTGTTAAAAACTTCTCACATTTAAACCGGACAAGCATATGTTATTGTATGGAAGCTTTCCATTCATAACATTCTACCTTTCTTATTTGAGAGCACACTTATATGTGTGCTCTATTTTTTTTAAGATAAAATAACGATTTTGTATTAAATCCGCACACCCCTGAGAACCTTACATACGATAGCATGTGGTATTCTTTTTCAATTTTAGTTTTAATCAGAGAGTGCCTTGGAAAGCACTCTTTAGTTTTCAAGTAAAAATTCTGGTCAAATGATTCACATTCTTAGAAAAAGTCACATATATTATCCTGTACTCTTTTACAGTAAGAGTCTTGGTCCTAAGAGCACTGTCAAAAGTGCTCTTTTAATTTATTGCAATGGATCACGTTTTACATACAATGCAATGAGCAGACAAGACATAGTTTCTATATAATCGTGTACATTTTTTGTACGCGATTTTTTTATTAAATAAGGATTTTGTTTAATTTCCATTAACCTTTTTGATCCCTTTGAATACATTATTATTGCAAGGAATTCCACAGAGTACTCTCGTCCAGTCACCTCGAATTTCTTGCATACCTTGTGTAAATAACCCGTTATAACTAGCGGGTTATTTTATTTTTGATTACAAGATAACTATTTTGTTTAGTTTCCTTGGTATTCAAGTTTGCTAGCATCGATTGATTCAATGTTTTCAATTGAACCAAATCCAGGATACTCATTTATCCCTTTTAGCCATTCTGTTGTTACTTTATTTATTTGTTCTTGAAGCTTTTCTCCCTCATCTGCTGGTATACCTGAAAGCCAAGATTCTGCAACCTCTCCACATTCATCGGTTGCTCGTTCATATAATTCATCTAACAATACATCCGCATTTATCCATGGTACATACTGTTTGAATTGTCCAATTTGGAATTCATTATCAACTGACGCTCTATCTGCAACCATTCTATCTGTCCAATCCTTTAAAGCCGCTTGAATAGCTTCTTCTTTAGTTTCGTATTTATCGCTTGTCCAAATATCGCTATTACTATTAAGGTTGTACATCCATTTCATATCTCTCATTCCCCTTTACGAATAATCATTTTTGTTTTGTGCATACTACATCTGAGCCGACTTCCCACCGGCTGTACTCTTTCAAAACGGAGCTCTCTCCTCCGTGTCGCTTAAGAACAGGCGGGTAACTTAATTAGTTGCCTGCCGTTTTTACGTATAATCGTAAAATTTCTTGTCCATACTATTTAGAGAAAACATCTTATGCCATTTGGAGCGACCTCCAGCACATGATATTTGTACGGCCGTTCCTATAAAAGGAACGGTCTTATTTTATCTTCACGTTCCCCTTTTCGATTAAAATAACGCTTTTATATGAAAAACGTGCACAGTTTTGACACATCAACCATCACAATTACTTGAAAATTCGTGATAATATTAATTTGTTGAATTCGCCAAATTTCGACATTGTACGACAACAATATCTCTCCTAAAAAGTCCCTGTCCCCGCAGGGATTTTCTCTTTTATTTATTACTTTTGGTTATACTGAATCCCCATCCCGAATGAAATTTAAATTGTATATTATTAAAATCTTTCGAATTATTATCTTTATATAAAAATTATATGATTTATAATCCAAAATATTCTTTTCCTACTAATCTCACGCTGCCTGCAGGTGTTTTAAACCTATTTCTAACGCACCCGTTCCACCAAACCCTTGATTAAATAAAAGCGGAACATCATACTTCTTCGCGTATTCCTTTGCTACATCAATAGATACATGGCCACATGCACCTTTCTGCACAACAATGACATCACATTTTTTAATGACACTACGAAAAGTCTTCTTTACGCCACCATGATTCTTTCCGTCATGAAAAATTACCTGACAATCTCTTTTTTTCGCTAGTTTTTCTAACGTCCTACCATTTGATCCACCTAATACTAGAATTGTATTCATTCCCACTCACTCTCCTTATTTTTCTTTTTTGTGTATGTACTTGGCGATGTTAGCAGTACAAGGTTACAAACTACAATATTCATTAACACTACGGCTACTACTATTAATATGGCAAAGACCGGCAACAAAAGCATAAAGATAAAAGCACTTACGACCAAGCATACAAAGATGAACCCGTTGCTCATGTCTTCATAACCGTCTAATCCTCGCACTATATTTAGACTATGCATCCAAACCGTGATAGCATCCCAATGTTCTACTAATAGATATCCTCCACCCAAAAACAAAGCCCATCCGAATAATGTCCCTAAAAATCCTGATCCCCTTCCAGAAGAATATCCCGCAAAAAAGTTTGCTGCTGTTCCAAATAACATTCTCATTTTTTCTTTCCTCCATATCTATTTCAAATCAGTTATATATATAGATTTCATTTAGCTATGGTTTTATTATATCAGAAAATTATGAATATTCAATAAATGTTTTTAGGGTACTCTTTATTTTTTTTAGAAAGGGTTGTGTTTTTTCTTCCACAACCCTCATTTTCCACTTAATCCACTGGTACTTCTTCTTGCCCGTGCGGAATTTGTTCAATTGGTGTTACAATTTGTGCATATTGATTGACTTGCACTTTAAATTGACGTGGTTCAAGGAAATTCACTTGTTGAATTTGAACTTCAATGTGGTACGTATCTACTTTTTTTCCGCGTTCTATTTTTGTAATACGAGCATTATAGAATTTATCTCCATGCAGGAAATATCGTTGTACAGCTTCTGTTGCAAGCATGCGCTCATTACTTGTCATTTTCATTGGCTCAATACCAAATCCAGCCTTTGTAAACAAATATGGCACATCATAACTGCTGGAAGATATTTTTCGTAGTAAGTCTTCTACTGTTTTTGTTTTCGCGATATATTCCTCTTCTTTTGTATCAAATCCCTTTGGCTTATCTCCAAGCATTTCTATTTCATCTTGATTTACTTGTTCTTCCTCTTGTACTTGTGATTTCATCATGTAACGATGAATGGTATTATAGGTAGCTACACCTAGCACTAAAACTATGACCCCCAATACCACCAAGTACTTACGAGGCAT
This sequence comes from Bacillus sp. FSL R9-9530, assembly GCF_038008145.1. Taxonomy (NCBI): domain Bacteria; kingdom Bacillati; phylum Bacillota; class Bacilli; order Caryophanales; family Bacillaceae; genus Bacillus; species Bacillus sp. FSL R9-9530. The sequence goes on along the minus strand of NZ_JBBOYO010000002.1, from coordinate 372,619 downwards.
ATTGGACAAAATATTGATTACTTTCTTCATCTTCTCTCATCCCTTATCAGTCTATAACATTACGGATTTGAGTCATATGTTGTCCTCTTGCCGTATAGTTTAGACCTGTAATTTGTACACCCTTATCATCACCAATATGAATCATTTTCTGATTCCCCATATAAATTGCAACGTGTCCTGGGTTTTCATAGAAGATGAGGTCTCCTGGTTGTGCATGATTGATGTCTGGTACTTGTTTACCTTGTCCAACTTGAGCACCTGTCCACTCTCCAAGTTGTACACCTATACTTGTTCTAAAGACATACTGCGTAAATCCTGAGCAATCTGAAGTGCCACCTGGTGGATTACGATCCCCTAATACATATCTAACTTTTCCTTGCCCAAGCCATTTTTTCGCTTCTGCTAGTACCTTTTGTCTTTTGTCATTCGTCATAACAGGAGAACCGCCTGATGATAATCCCGGATCATCATTTTTCTTAAAGAATTTCATTGGATCTGTTGGTTGGTCGTTAATACGAATCTGGAAGTCTAAATGGACAGCGTATCCATTCATATTAAGTAAACCAGTATCTTTATTATAGTTAGAACCGCCCATCTCCCCAATGATTTGTCCTTTTGTTACCATGGTTCCTGGTGCAACTGATATTTTACTCAAGTGTAAGTAGCGAGATACAATGCCATTTCCATGGTCTACATAAACACCTAAACCACCACCATTTACATTTCCTGTTTGGTTCGTTACAATACCAACTTCCATCGACCACACAGGGTCTCCAGCTTTTCCGGCGGTCATGGCCCCAATATCTACAGCGTTATGTTGTTTTCCACCACGAACCGCATCAAACGTATCTGTAATACGCCCTGATTTCGTTGGCCATTTCCAACCTTTATCAGACACCCATTCTCCATCTCCAGACGCTACGCAACCTAAATCTTTGTAAAATTTCAAAACTTTGGTAACGTACGTATAATCCCCATAACACGCTCCAACTTTGGTTCGGAAGTTATTAGGGTCAGAACAACCACCCGGATTTAAATGTGCCTTACTTCTTGAGAATTCAATGGCTGTTTCCTCTGAATAACCACCTTTTGCTAATGCATAGCTAATAAAACCACTCCCAAAATTATATGACTGTAAGGCGAGAGCGACGTCACCATTCGCTTGTCCTAGCACATCTTTAAATTCCTGTACTCCTGCTTCAATAGAAATATTCGGATCTGTAATACACCCCATTCGAGCATTTCCTTTTACACCTATACAAGATGGACTCAAGTCTCCATAATGTCCCTCTGATGCTTGCATCGGGTCATTTCCTGCTCCAGCTGATTCCTGCATCATTTGAGCTGCCAGAATACCAACATATTGAGCAACACCATGTTTTTCTGCCATCTCTTTAATTTTGGGAAGATAGCCTGTTACTTTTTCATTGATATTAACAGGCTCTCCACCAGGACTAACAGAACCTACGCACATGCCCCCGATAAATCCACCAGTTGGGGCTAGATGTCCATACATTCCCTCTAACATCCCTGCAGCTAATATCTCACGCGCACGATCTTTTTGACTCTCACTAAATTTTGCAAGTTCCATCGCTTTCTCTAGCCCATGAGAAGAGGTTGTCACCTTTTTACTACCACTAGCATTAATCTCATCTATTTTTTTCTTAAAATCTGTATCTCCTAAAATCTTTTTTACATCTGGTCCGGAGTAACTCTCAGATTTTGTTTTTTGCATCTCCTTTTTCTTTTTTTCACAAGGACCGTTTGGTCCTGCCTCACATACCTCTTTTTCCGTATATTCTTCATATTGGATATCCAAAAAATATGAAATCGCATCATGTGGATCTTTACCGGTGAGATCATTATCATACCGTGCCATGTCAAAAGCAACAATCTCTTTCCAATCCACATTTAGAGCCATTGAAACTTCCATATACTTTTTTACTTGTTCTTCTGTTTTACTTTCATCTTTTGTAAACGGTACAAATGATGCTAAAATGACACACACCACAATAATCAGCGACATAATGATAGCTGCAGGTAATCCAACCGCGGCTAATATTGACCCTACAATTTTAAGCGTTGCCTTTTTTAGCAGTTTGGCAGCAGCTTTCGCTGCCGCCCTTCCTGCTTTTCCTGCCAATTTTGCCATTTTCCCGCCAGCTTGCATCCCTTTTTTCTTGATAAAGTGAGACGCTACATCTTTTAAGGGATTGCTTTTTTTCTGTTCATTTGGATCGTTTGGATTCTGACTCATAGACTTGTCACACCATACTTTCCATGCTCATCATTTCGTCTTTTTCGCTGTGCTAAACGCGGGTTTGGTGCAAATGGAATCAGATTTTGCGGGTCATGTTCTGATAAATTCAGTTGTGTCTCTGCACGTACTACTTCGTCCTGTGTATGTGTAACCAAAATTTCTTCTTTTGGTTTAATACTGCTATCTTTTACTTCACAGATTCTTTCAATTCTTTGGTTTGTTTGTAAACGTGTATCTCCTTTTCCGAATGGTGAGATACGTGAAACTGTACCTTCTGTTGTGGTAGCTACCATATAACTACGGTCTCTTTCTACGACCATTTGTACATTCTTATATCCACCCTGGTCTAAATCGGACATGTAGAAATTCCCATTGTCTATTTTATGATTCACAGTGATTGGCGGTTCGCTCATTACTGGTTTTTGTTGTATTGGTCTTGGATTTTGATTTCCTACCAATTGATTTGGATTTGCATTAATCGAGCGATTTATACTAATTTTCCCACCACTTGAATCTTGTATATATGCTGGGGATGCTTTCATACCATTTCGGTACTGTGTCAACTGCCCGTCTGCAATATTTAAATCTTGATATACCATTTGTCCGGAACGAATGCTACTATCTCCACTACCATAACGAGATACAACTTGTGTCATCCCACTGGAATCTTTTGCTTCAATCCATGACTTGTTATTCGTCGTAACTAAACGTACAGCCCCTTTGGCAACAGATTGTGTTCCTGTATGGTCTGTTGTTGTTGGTACCATTCTCTGAATCTCTTGAATTTCTTTTGCTTCAGTTTGAACTGCTTTATTGTACGGGTTATATTTACTTACCGTACGTGCAGCTGCTTGGTAAGCACCTGCGCCACCAATCACACCAGCAGCATAGCTTAATCCTTTTGTAACATTGTAATGGCGTTCTGCCGCGTTACCTCCTAATGAAGTATGAACAGCGGCTGCACTTCCACTTATCGCTTTTTGTACTGCATTCCCTCCTGCCTGCTGAACAGCACTTGACGCATTAAAGTATGCTTTTGAAACATTCTCTAGTGCATTTGTAGGCATAAAATGTTTGACACCTTCCATCACACTCATGCCAATCTTCGTACTTTGCTGTGTCATACGTCCCACAGCTGAAGTGGGGATAGACATTTTACCAGCACTTTGTGCAATACTTGCTACACCTGCAGACGCATCTGCATACGAACGTTGAATTTCAGAAACGGAAAGATTTCCTGCACGCGCCATACTTGCTTGCGTTTGTGTAGCTGCATACACAGCTTTATTAATTGCACCACCTGCAGCAACACCGTGTGATCTAACTCCTTGAATAGAACTTGTAATCCCTGAGCTTACTTGTTGGCTCACTGTCCCAAGGGTTGCATGACTCTGTAAGCCTTTCGTTAATTGCGAAGCAAAAGCATCTTTATTGATATACGACTGGGCATGTAGACTCTTACCACTCGTATCTTTTGCTTGTACTGGCATCGCTCCAGTTTGTACTGCTGCTTGCTGAGCTACTGCTTTAAATTCATTTCCTTTTTGGTTTAAATGTGTCTGCCAAGCCTGCTCTTTTTGCGGTTGAGACATGGTTGGGGACAAGTTTTTCATAAAGGTTGCTTGTTGTTCTGCCGCATATCCCTGTTTAAAGGATTCCGTAGAAGCTTGGACCAGGTTCCCAACATTACTTACTTGTTTGGCATTCTGGCTTCCATATCCACTTGTCAAACCATGTGTTTTCACGCCATTGACTGCCTTTTGAATGCCTGCAGTACTGGATACACCCATTGCATTTAAGTTTGGATTATTTTGTAACTGTTGTGATAAATGAGAAGCGAAAGCTTTCTTATTCGCATAGCTTGTTCCATCTTTTTGCTGAACAATATCTGCTTGCTCCGCAGCTTTTTGGGCATGATTTTCGAAACCTTGTACTTTGTGGCCTACATGCTTGTTCCATGCCGCTTCTTTTTCTTGTTGTGGTAAATCCGCAGGCAATTGCTTCATAAATCCAGCCTTATGATCTGCAGTATATGCTTTCTTAAACGCAGCGGTTGAAGCTCCTACAAGAGCACCAACCTGTCCCATGTTTTGATGGCCACTCTCTAACGTTTCTCCTTTTACATCCTCCACTGCTTTTCCGACTTTTCCTAATGCAAGTTGAGAAGCAAAAGCATCTTTATTCACATAGGACTTATCAAACAAGTTATTTCCTTGCTTATCTTTTGCATCAACTGGCATTGCTCCAGCTTTTGTTGCCGCCTGTTCTGCATGATTTCTAAATCCTTGTACTTTTGAGTCTAAATGGTCACTCCATTTTTGCTCTTTCTCTTCAGCTGGCATACCTTCTGGCAGTTGACTCATAAACGTATCTTTATGGTCTGCCTCATATCCTTTTTGGAATGCATTTGTTGCTGCATTTACTAAATCTTTAGCGTTTCCATATGGTGTAGCGTTTTTCTTCATATTCTGAAAATCTTGTTTACGCTGATTTTTAAAGTGAGACATTTGATCACTATTGCTTTTCGCTACTTTCTTAGCAATTTCTGCATCGGATGCACCAGGAAATGCTTGTTTTAATCGACTCGTAACTGCTGAATCAGGATTATCCGCTTTCCAAGATTCAAAATCTTTTGTAGCTAAATCCTGTGCAATATCTTCATCGGTTAATTCTGGATAGGATTCTCCATTTAAATTTGAATACGTGTCCGCACCCTTCTTCACACTTGAACCAATATGTTTCCCTAACGCTACAGCTCCTTCGCCGACTGTAGCAGCAGTTCTACCAGCCACTGCACCAGTAATTCCACCCACTATACTACCAACCATTGTCCCTATTGCCATTCCTTCTGGTCCAAGCCCAGCTCCTGCGGCCATACCCGCAAGTCCCGTTGCCGCTTTACCAATTGAACTTCCAATTTGCCCTGCTTTTAACATACGAGCTGCACGAGATGTTGTACCAATATCTGTTCCTAAATTCGCTCCTAATGCATTTTTGGGATTATCAGCATCTTCTTTTGTCTCTTCTTTATTCCCTTTATCATTAGGTTTCGCTTTCGAATTACGGTAGTCATCACGAACACCTTTAACCAGCCCAGCCACACTTGCTAAGGCCCCCATACCCATCATCGTACCCGCTTTATGAATACCACCTGATGCATTGGTGCTAAGACCAATAAAACTTTTCACAATCTCACCTATTGGGATAAACATAGCAAGTAACATTAATTTGAGTAACGGACTATTTGCTGCTCCAATTAAAGAAATAATGAGCCATAAGGTAATCGCATGAATCGCTTGTATGAACACTGCCCCCATAAATTCACGTATCCAATATAATGTCTGTTGTTTCTTTTGTGGGAATAGCCACATACCTACCATTAAAGGACCCATTAACATTAAGACATATAGTGACACCGCACGCATTAAATAGTAAAAGTTTGCCCAGACGATGAGACCAGCTTCTATAAACAAACCAAATATAATAAACATATAGTCATTTTCATGACCTTTCAGACTCAGCTCAGTAATTGTAAGTCCAGCCCCACCAAATCCAGGCTGTAGAAATTTAGTACCCTTATCCGGGTCAAAATTCCCTCCACTTACTCCATTGATAGCGTCTCTGAACTCTACTATTACCCACGAATTGATATCAAATATAAGAGTATAGAAGTAATCCAAATGCCAAAGACAAATCGAGATAATCATTAAATCTTTCGCATACTCTATTAATGCCGTTCGATTATTCGGATTAATAGCTGTCGCTGAATATTTTGCTGCCGTAATCACTACACTGATGAGGACACAAAAAGCAACAAACTTAAACATGACAGGCATACCTGTGTCTAATACTTTGGTTAGAGAATCTCCCGAAAATAAGAAATCTAAATTTGTCCCTTTTCCTTCTGTCCCATTTCCCCCAAACACTAAGACTGGAAGAGGGTCCAAAGTCGCATAAACCGGACCAAGAAAAGCCTTCACTAAAACAATAATTAGGCCTCCGACCCACTCTACTATTTTCTCTAGCATAATTTCACCTTCCTTTTCAAAGGTACGCTATTACCCTGCGTACCCTTGTACTTTCTTCATGTTATTTAAAAGCTCTTGTAGTACTGCTTCATTCGATTCAATGAACATCATTTCTTTGTCTGATGGATCTGTTTGAATCCAAACCGAACTATCCCCTACACGGAAAATTCCTTCTCCTTTTCCTGGGTTGTTGAGAATAATATCAAGCTCCCCAGCAGTTAAGTTAAAGTTTTCTTGGATCTTTTTCTTATCGATCTTATTTTGTTCTAAGAAAAAATAAGAGAAAGTGGATTGCAAGATACCACGTGCTTTTACATTTTCTAAAATACGAACAAAGTCCTGACTTGCCCAACACATACCTGCATTTCTCTTACGAGAGCGGCGTGCTACTTTTTCTAAGAAGTTAACTGTTTGTTCATAGTCGATAAACTGCCACATTTCATCCACATATAACACTTTTCGTTTGATAGCGTGTTCTGGGCTCTTAATCCAATGCTCCCAGATATAGTTCAGGATAACGTGGAAGGCGATTGGTTTTAAGAATCCTTCTTCTAAATGACTAATATTAAAGTTAACAACACGTGATTCATTTAACTGTGTTTCCACACCACGGCCAAAATGACTTTGTCCATCAAATAATGGTTTTGAACCATCACGTAAGAACGGACGAATCGCGGCAATTAACTCTTCTGCTTTCACATCGTCCCCATGATGTTCTACTATTACATCGTAGATTTCTTTTAACTCTGGCTCAGGCTTTCTCACTTGAGACTGAATTAATTGTCCATCCATTTTTTTCACTTCATCTGTATATAAAGATGAAGGGTGGGAAGTAATGCCATGTTTATCAAACACTTCGCGAATCGCATCTTCCAGCATCGTACGTTGGAATACATTTAATCCTGGTTGATCAAAATCTTGTCCGCGAATAATAATGTCAAAGAATCCTAGTATTTCATTAATTTTCTCTAAAATTGGTACGAATCTTACATACTTCACGCCATCACGTTCTATGAGTTCTTTCTTATCATATTGTTCAAGTGCTTCTAATTCTTCATCTTTATCTGTAATCTGAAGTTCTGTTACCGCGATTGCACAAGGGTTAATAATGATATTACTTTCTGGTGAAATATTTAAGTTAATACCGCCTAGACGTTTTGTAATCTTTACGAATTCTCCCTCTGGGTCGATAATCATTGCATGTGTATCTGCAAGTGACGTTTCACGAGCTAATTTCATTTTTAAAAGTAAACTTTTTCCCGAACCCGAAATCCCGGTCACACCAATGTTATAATTTGGTGGGCGATAATCTGCATTCCCGAACGAATTTAAAAATTCTATTTGCCCAGTAATTTTGTTCTTTCCTATTGGTATACCACCATTAAATCTTCCGGATCCTGACACAAACGGTGCAAATGTACATAAGGCTCGTCTATCGATATTTCGATATGTATCTTGCAAAGTGTTTGGTGCACCTAGTGGCATAACCGCTTTCAAACCACTTTTCACACGATTCCAAGTACTTGCTATCTTAAAGTGTGATGCTTGCATTTCATCCTCAAGATACTCACATAAAACGTCTAATTCTTTCTTTGATTCTGCATACGCAACAGCCATCGTACTCACCATATAGGAGTCATTCTCATTAAACTGAATTTCATCCATTAAATTGTTTGTATCTTGAATTTTTGCATCTAAGTCTTTTTCTTGGTCAATGTTTCCTCTTGTGCGTTGGAAAGAAAGGTTTGAACGTAACATCGTTAGCTGCATATCTAACGATCGCATCGCTTTCGCTTTTGGCTCTTTATGAATATCAATCATGACATCGACTTCCCCAGCTGAAGTTAACATGTTCAACCAATTGGTTTGCATCATACGAGGGTATCCATCACGTGGAATATAAAACGGACGGAAGAAGGTATTACTTCCTAAAGACTGCTTAATCACCCCATAGTCTTCTGCATCAATTTTCATGCCTTCTGGGGCAATGACATCAAACACGGTTGTTTGATTATCTAATTGAGTGGGTACCTCTTCTTGCTCCTGCTCTTCCTCCTCTAGTTCCAATTCATCCTTCTCTTCTGCTTCTAATTTCTTTTTTTCTTTTTTCTTCTTTCCAAACAACTTCATATTCACGCCACCCCATTATTTGATTTTTCAGCTTTTTCTTCTGCTAGAACTTTCTTTATTAACTCTAGTTTTCTCTCATTTGTTTCACCTGTTGAATACAGAGAGAAGTTTTCATTTTCAATTAAATCTTGGAAACGCGCTTTCACAGCTTTACGGCGATTAAACGATACGTATAAGAGTTCTATCAATTTATCTTTCGTTAACATTTCTACATTAATTTTTGCTTTTGATAATAAATTTCGCGAAGCATTATAACGACGATATAATTCGTTAAACGCTTTATCTACAATCTTTTCTTCCAATTCTTCCTCTGTATCAGCTGTAATCGTACTAATATCCACCTTGTATGGGTAAATTAAATAACGTTTTTGCTCATATCGGGGCTGTGAACATTGCCAGTACTCTAAGTTATCGATAACTTCTTGACCATATAGTATTGTCTCTGGTGTAAGGTCCTTCGCACCTTTCATCGTTTCTGTCATTTTTCGTACAGGATCTGTTAAATCTACAAATTTACTTTGGATATATACTTTTGTATTAAACTCTAATGTTGTTAACCATGATTCAATTTTGATATCAATTGCTTCTTGTTCCATGTTGGAAAGTAAGTAATAGTTTACTGGATGTGCTTCCGCGATTAGGACAAATGTGTCATCATGATATCGAATCATATGATTGTCAATTTCCTTAATGTCCTCTACAAAATTGCTAAAGAAGTCTACATTGTCCTCATCAATTGTCGATTCGGCAGGCGCATTCTTTTTGTTTTTCTTTCCACCTTTATCAGCAGTATGCTGCTCTACTCCCCCCTGTTTCTTTCCCTTTTTCTTAAATCCAAACAGCGGCTTCCCGTTCATTTTTCGATAAAAGAAAAATCCCACAATGGCTATCGCCGCAAAATATATCATCTCTAACATCTATAGATTCTCCTTTACCCATGTAATTGGCTCGTACCCTTTTCTCCACTTCCCTTTTTCGGAACGGCTACGCATTTTAATAAGTAAATACTTATCTAGATACATGTGTTGTTTTTCTTTATAAATAAACGCAAATGCTATCACACCTACTACCGTCGGTAGTGCTAAAATTAAGCAAATAAAAAATGCTACCACCACATCAATAGGTGCAAATAGCCGCCATAAGAACGGTACATATAAATATAGGGACGCCCCGCCACCTAATAGATAAATTAATTGACGTTTACTCAGCACACCTAACAGTGTTTTTTGTTCCGAAGTCATATCAACAGGAACAGTTACTTTTCTCATTCTGTTTTCTCCTTTGTATAAGAGAAGCTCTCCCCAAATAGAGGAGAGCTTGTATAAACTCTTATGTTAGATTGTTGTAACCCAAGAAGCGATGTCGTACGCTTTGATCATGATAAAGCCTCCAATTGCCGCACAAGCCAAACCAAGCATAGCTTGTGTACGATTTTCTGGGTTTTTCCCTTGTGCACCTGATAGTTTAATACTTGCGAATACAACACAAGCAACTACCCAAATACCACCAAAACCAATTAATGTTTTTACAAGGGTATTCATACTATTTTGAACGGTTTGCGCACTCGTACCACTACTTTTTCCAAGACCACTCGTAAAACTACTTTTTGCCAGTAAGAAATCTCCTACTGATGTTGTCATAAGTTTTGCAGACAACCAATTCAACATAATTCCTGCACCTCCGGGTGTTTTTGCTCGCAAAACGCAAAAAGACCCCAATATACGCACACGTCCCCTAAGGACATGGCGCATATTGAGGTCTTCTCTTATATGCGAACTGATTAATTTTTTATTTTATCGTTAAATCCTATTACATTTATATTATAGCAATACGATTTTTAAAACACAAGACTTTCTTTACATATTTAACAAAAATAAAAGCAAGATAGACATTTCTTCTGCCATCTTGCTTTTATTTTTGCTTATTTTCTTTGTTTGGATCGTATAAGATCATTTGAATTTGGAAAATGTCACTGTCCGTAATACCTAAAACATTCTTTTCTTCTTTAAATGAACGCCATGTTTCTATTTTTATGGATTTTGTAGTTTTGTCTCTAAGTGTATACACATTTACATAATAAGCTTCTTTTTTCTTTTGCATAATACGTTACCTCTATAGTCTTTATAATGTAATAATACAACACTTAAATATGTAAAAATTACACAATTAAGTGTTGTATTTTAAAGGGAATACTATAATTAGTATATATATATCATATCTTCTTTATCATTGTAATTAAATTGAATATAGCTCAATATATTATTGTATACTTAATTTAAGAGATTTATTATGAATTGAAGGTAAAAAACCAATACAATTATGTTTTTAGTGAATGGAGGTAATTTTTTGAAAAGAGAAAATTTGAAGATATTTACTAAAATTTCATTCTTAATAGCATTAGCTACAATTTCAATTATACCAATATCCTTATGCATTTCAGCACTAACTTCCAATGCGAATGTAGAATCAATATTAAAAGTCTTTATATCAGTTACATTTTTTGCTTCATTATTTGCAGTTCCTTTAAGCTTCATTTCAATGTTCAGCAAAGAAAAATTAGTCATAAGAATTTTCGCTTTATTTGTAAATTCATTGCCAATTGGGCTTTTCACTTATGCTTTCATTCTAGAATTTATAGACGAATTCTTCCAAACTGCACCTTAAAAGAATAAAAAAAGAGTATTAACTATTACATATTAGGAGAATGAAATAGAAAAGCTTTACCTGGAATATCAAAAGTTATTGGCTTATCTATTAGATTCAAGATGTATTAACAGCATGGATATTAAATTACTCTAAATCCTATTATGCTATATAAATAAAATATGGTATGAAACGACAATTTCATACCATATTAAAAAACTTATATATAATAATAACTACCTTCCTAATCTACTAAGCACGTTATATTTTTCAAAGCCTTTATAAATCTCGGAATTTCTTAATCCGTATTCATAAGCCTCATCTCCCGTTCCGTTATAACGTGACAATGTTTCTTGTATTTCTTTAACATTATATTCAAGCATATTAACACTAAATCCAAGGAGATGAATAGCACCCCATTTTAAGACCCAAGCCGCAGTCTCGATATTATAATCTGGACTTGTATGTAATGCTTCCCAAATAACCCTTAAATGAGTAGGATTACTAGGATCAAGAATTTCTTCTTCTAAATATCCATTGTATACGGCCCACCCTCTTGCTTTAATTGCCGTGGCTGCGAATATTTGAAAAGGACCTGTACTAGAGTCCTTTTCAAGATGCAGTAAAACTAGATAACGGAAATTATTCTTTAAAAAATAGCCAATTTAATGAAAAAAGAAAATGGGAAGAAAAAGAAGTGCAAAAAGTTATACATGAAATGTCTCACCAAAAGATTGGCGCTGAAGAAAAATTTGGATTTCTTTTAATTACACAAGAACGTATAAAAAGTCTACACAATATAGTAAACAATCATAAATTCATTTCAGAAGTTGCATATAAGGAAATTTTAAGAAGTTGGGAAAAAGGAGACTATAGTGATGCCGTTTCACAACATAATAAAGTTTGGAGCTTACAATATGGACAGATTGGTGAGGCACTTACAATTTTGTCATCGGAAGAAGAAGTAGCTTATATTAATAGTACATTAACAAGGAATCTTACTTATTCAGGAAATTCTATTGTAGGGTGGAGTAAAAAACAGAATCCGGAGATAAATTAATGCTTCCATTAATAATAGCTAAAATACAATAGTTGTTTATTAACAAAAAACATAAAAAAACAGGTAATTGTTTGTAATCACAATTACCTGTTTTATATCATTTATATTTACTCTTTATTTTTTAGAATTTCATTAACCTCTTCCACACTTAATTCAGTGGCTTCCGCTACTTTCTCAATAGGTACACCGACATTAATTAAATTGTGAATCATCTCTATCTTAGTTGCTATTCTAGCTTCTTTTGCTGCTTTTTCCGCGGCTTTTTCTTCTGCCGTCTCTATTTCTGATATTCTATCTTTGATTGCCTTCTCTCTCGCCTCATATAAGCGTAAAAAGTCCTTATCACTACTTAAACGCTCCCAATCCTCTATTGCCTTTTTCAAAACTGGATCTTTTTCCATCGCGATTCCCTCCAGGATTGTAGTTAATTTCTCATCTTCATATGCAGGAAATAATAATAGCCAACGTGCTAATATATCCTCCCATGGATCCATTCGTTCTTCTTGCCATTCTCGAATTACTTTTGGAATCTCTAGAAAGTGCAATTGCATATTCTCAGAAATTATGTGCTCTGATTTTTTGTTCATGACTACACCGACATTATGAAAGTCTTCTTCTTCTGGAAACAGAATGAAGTCCACTATATTAATACAAATAGTTGGTCTTAATTCTGTATACTTCATCCCCTGAGTCATTTGGGAATAATACATGCCAGCCCAGTAGAACAAAGATCGCTCGATCATGTCTTTTTTGTCGCGAACCTGTATCTCTATATTTAATTTTATACCACTATTAAGGGTAGCTCGCAAATCTAAAATAGATAATTTATCATCCTTTTGCTCCCTTGGAAGATGCGGATCATCTAAATGCAAAGAAATAATTTCCTCATCTAAAGAGGATTGTAATACTGCATTAAGAAAACCAATAAGTATAACCTCGTTTCCCTCTACTCCAAACAAGCGCTTGAAAGCAAAATCAACTCGTAAATTTACTAGATTTTTTTTCATAGATGTATTCATATTCTCTTCTACCTTTCTTTTAGTTAATTTAAACTCTCTATAGTAATTGGGTATAAGAAAAAGATAGAATTACAAACTCTATCTTTTTCAACCTACCTATTTATGAAAATATCAACCTAATTTTTGACTTTTATAGTCTCTGAAATACAGGTTTAAATCCCGCTTGCATCGTATCATCCAGACCCTTACCTTGCGTTGGATTCCAGGCAGCTATGATAACGTTATAGCCCTCTTGCTTTAACTTTGTCGCAAAGTCTATAAGAGCTTTTCTTACTTTTTTATTCTCTACTAAATCGGCATCAAACGCTAGATAGACATTTTCTACTCCCATATCCTTTAATACAGGTATAGCAATTCGCCAAGCATTTACACCAGGAATCGCAAGAACCGTTGTCCCTACTTCAGAAAGTTCCGCTTTATTAAATCTCTCTGGCAGCAAATCAGCAATCAGATCTGCTTTCATAGGTCCCTCTGTGATCATTACTGATTTCGTTTGATGTAAAGTACCAGAATTCCAATGCTTCAAGTGAGAGCTTGGTACCGCTACGTGTACAGGAAGTGGATTTTCACTACCTCCTCCTGCACCAGTTCCTTGATTTTTGTTTGCTGATGAGAGCCATAGGTATTTTTGTCCTTTATGAATCTTTACAACAATTCTTTCCTCTCGGAATGGAATTTCTACTTTTTTGCTCACTTCTAGTTCGCCTTCAAAGATACAATCACCATTCTTAGTTATCTTTACAACATTAGGTTGTTCAATTAATTCTGCTTGAACTCCAGTGGGGGCAGATTTCACATGAACTGAGTTTTTCACTTCATCCACACGAACCTGCCATCCAACAATTTGATTATACTGGTTTCGAAAAGGGATCAATATACCAGAAGAGCCTGACATCAAACGAAGAGAAAGTTGACCTTTCTTCATCTCATAAAATCCCGGAATACCCTGCCAGCAATTTTTTCTCCCAATTTGTTCAAATAGTTTCTCCCAAACTGTCGAGTACGTATTATCCTCTACTAACACAATTTGTTGTTTTAAGAACGAACGATATTGACGTACTTGTATTTGTTCCTCGTTCATTTTCCTATCTCTTAATAAATGTGCATGATGATGCTCTTGTAAGGGTATAAAATCCATTAACTTACGATTAAACACATCTAATTCCTCATTACTTTTCTTATCATGAATCTGAACTTCATCCGCCTCAGGCAATTGATACTTATCTTTTCCATTTATGTAGTGAATGTAGCTTGGGTTACCCGTGTTTTTTCCGTAAATCCATTTACTTTCTACACGTGTACATGCTACCTTCTCTTGCGAAACATGCAGCATGCAATTACCTGTATCATGACAAATCGGACACGTAACACGGTAAAATTCCCACCAGCTCCCTCTTGGATAAGCACTCGTTAAACGAAATTGACCTTTTTGAATGTTATAATTCATTATTCCCCACTCCTTGTATACTGTTTATTATATATGGAACAGCTATTTCCATTAAACTCTTTATACTTCTATTTAGATGTTTTCTTTGTTCTCCTAACGGATATACGAAAGAATATGTATCACAAACTAAATAATCGTTTCTATGTTTTTGATTTAGTAAAGCTGATTCTACATACGCTTCAAATGCTCTAGCAAACATTTCATGATTCGTAGACCAATACTTTTTGGTTCTCTTCTTATCTAACTTAATGGCTGTATCAAAGTATACAGACCCTTTCGCTTGATAAGATATTTCATTAAGTTTTTCGCCTGTTTTTTTATAGTGATAAGCAGCCAACATTTGTGCGGTTTTCTCAAATTCTTTTTCAATCTTACGTTCCATACGCGTCTTAGATGCCCCTGATAAGGTATCCAGATTTCTGTACGAACTTAAGTGATATGATTCTAGAATACCTGACACATTTCCCTTACATACATCATAACTATTAATGACATTACCATAGAAATACCACTTTCTATCATAGGCAGTTTCCACATTAATTACTCTGGCCACTTTTCCTTGTTTACAGGCATCTAGCACAGCTTGCATCTTATCTTTGATAATAGCAGGCAAGATATTCCCGACACTCTTCCCACTTGATAGGAAAGCAAAGCTACCGTTTTGAAAATCATGACTACAATCATACAAGAAATGATCCAATGCATGGCCCCATTCATGACACAATGCTCCAACTCCATTATCACGAGTTAAATTAATTATTTTGGTAGAAGGTTCATAATGTGCTAATGCATTGCCGCTTCCTCTCGCACCAATCGCAAGTCCTAAGCGTCCTCCTAGTCCTATATATTCAGGTGGAATCCCCAATATACGAGCTAAATCATGTAACGCTTCAGATACATGCCCAATATGCTCTTTTGCATATTGTTCGGTGCAATAATGCCCAAATTGCATTCCTTTTAAACCAAACATAGCAACTACGTCTTCAGGTTTGGTAGCAAGTTCTAATCCTGGTCCTTTTCTTTGCAGGGTATCTGGCAGTTTCCTACTCCAAGCAGCTGCGGATTTCTTACGAGTCGTAACCTTTTTTGTAAGTAAATCATTCCATGTTAGTTCATGTGATACACGATGATACGTAGAATTAATACTTTTAGAATTTGTACAAAGTGATATGAATTTCTTTCCTAGTATTAATAACTCCATACCATCTGCATCAACAAACTCATCAAAATATTCTTCCACCATTCTTTTAAATGTGTATGTGACACTCTTATTTTTTCTAAATGCAGACCAACCGTTGCTCATTTCCATACCATAAGAAACAACAAGATCTACCCATTGTTCTAAGGTATATACTGACTGTATATCATTCCATATTCTTCTACATGCTTGAACATACAACTTCCTTGCAGTCGGTGTGTCTACAATTGGCTTCTTATTTATTCTACCTACCAGTAGTTGCTTTAACTTTGCAACATGTGGCGGGATATCATTTTCTTTTTCTTGTTCAAAAGAAAATGGAATCAATGTGTTTCGATCCAATGCATTTAGCGCCTCTACTGCAGATTCTTTTTCAATTTCCGCTAAAATTTCTAAAGAAAATGATACTAAAAATGATTCTTTTAAAGCTCGTATCTCTTTCTTTGCTCCCACTAATTTCTCACCTACATCATAACTGTATCGATTGCGAACTTGTTTATCTGTTCTCACATCTTGTACCATTACGTTTTCTCCTACCTCTAAATCAAACATTTCAAATAAATTCATACTCTAATCCTCCTCAATAAAATAAAAAGACAGAAATTCATAGTAATTTTTCACTACGGATTTCTGTCATTCCCTCTGTCTGCATACTTCCATATGGTTTTGTAAATCATTCATTACGATACACTTACACCTGTTAAAGAGAATAAATCCTCTTTTGTTGGATTAAGTGATTGTAACCAGCTATCTACCTTTAGAAAGTTTACTTTTTTTAATTGTTCGCCTTTCTCCGCACGCTTAACCACTTCTAAACATCCATGATGATGAACAAGCATTGTAAGATCATCTTTCTTAAAAATACAATCTACATCTGAAGACTTTACATGATGGCTATGCAGAATCGGTTTCCATTGCTTGAGCAAATATCCCTCTACCTCTAAAAATCCACGGATGGCTGTAAAACGAAAACTCGTCCCACTAAAGCACTTTTCCAATAAAAAAAGGAAATCTCGTATACATCCATTAAAATAGACATGATACAAATAGATTTCCCCTGCTTGTTTTGCCTCTTGTTGCGACAAATTTGATGGTTTAATAGAAAACTGATAACAATCTCGTTCCCAAAACGCTCCTTCTTTTGTAACTCTCATTCGTAATGCACGCAAACTCGGTATAAAGTCATTTGGATGTGCAGAACAAAATATGGATACTTCATAACTCATTTTCACAATAAAATCCCCCATAAATAATAATTTTTGCCCGATATGATAATGGCTCATATAAATTCAACAGACTTGAAAACAACACAAAAAGGGCTTCTTCAAGTCGATTAATAATGTGCATAGCAAAATAAGCTATATATACACTAATCGGCTCAAAGAAGCCCTTTCACAATTGAAACAAGACGCAACTTGCTTCTACAACTCAACCACAACACATAAGGTGTGGGAATAAACGGAATCAATTAAACAATAACTATAATTTTATATTAATGAATTCATACCAGAATTTCAACAATTTTATGTTTCATCAAGATATTCCGCTCATTTCTTTTGCATTTTTTTCAAATGCTGTGTAATAAAAGTATCCTACACGAGATATTGAGTCGTATCTCATTCGTCATTTTAAAAAAGAGGGACAATAAAATGACCCTCTTTTTTGTTTCTTTCTCATAAAAATTTATTTATTTTTTTGGTTTTGAAATCACTAAATATAAAACTGTATATAGTATCGTTCCCACTATTACTATTAATAGGGAAATAAAAACATCTGAAATCAGGTTGAACCACTCTTTATTTTGAACATATTTGATAATATCTTTGTAAAATATTAGGTTCATAAAGAAAAACATTGGTATACCCCAAAATAAAAAATTTATTTTATATTCTTTTTTAAAGTTTGATAGATTCACTTTTAAACCTCCTTTCAATTTAAATATTATTATATTAAATTAAAACACTGTTTAATAGTTTATTTACCATAACAAGAAAAAGAGACCTAAGTCTCTTACATTATTTTAATGCTAACCATTCATAACTAGACCAATCTTTCGGCTGTTTGTCATACTTGATACGACCAGTTGTACAAAAGGAGGCAATAACCCATTGAATAAGGTTCATCTTTGCATAAGGATCAATACAATCTTCTAACTTTTTCAGCTGATAGCCTGTACTGTTTTTCTGCCAAATCACATACAAGCGAAAATGTGTAGTAGTAACTAGCCTAGCTTTTGTTGTAACTTGCCATTTTGCAATTTTCGTTAAATCCTCTTTGACTTTTCTCTCATACTCTTGTTTTATGACTTTATAGCTCTTATCTTTATTAATTAATCCATTAGAAAATGCAAAAGGCATTTGATGCACCTCATAGACAGTTCCTTCTTCATCTCCTAATATGTTTGATTCTACTAGAAATATATTTTTTAGTTTTAACTGTTCCGTTAATTCTTTTCCGCTCCAATAAAACGGCTTTTTTATCTTCTGAAGCAGGACAACCTGTACAATTAATCCTATAAGTAACGGATACGCTATTATAAAGACCATATTAATAAACATGTTTACAAGAAGTACTCCTACTAGTGCGAATATCGTGAAATAAATATACGTTTCTCTTTGATGAATGATTCTACTATTCAAGCCCAGATACCTCCGTTTTGATATATAGTGAAAGCAACATACACAATAGCTCCTAATAAAATAGAACAAGCCCCTGGAAAGCTCTGAATGAGCTGTATTTCTTTCTTTGGTAGTTTCGCACCAAATATAGAGGCAGCATGCTCTAATTGGTCTTTAATAGCTCCCACAAACCCTAAAATCTTAATTAACCGATACACACTAGCAATCCAAAAGAATAGTAAATGGAAAGCTGTTAATGTAATAGCGGTAAGCATAGCCGATTCTTCTACTACATTGCTAACATATAAAGCTACCACCACAAGCATTTTCGTATCACCGGGTGAAGAAAATTTAAACGTCTCTAACAATAAACCACATACTAAGGCCATGACTAGTACAATCGCAATCTCTTTTCCTGTTCGTATCCCATCAAAATAAGTGATTCCTATACCCACAAGTAAGAATAGTAGATGCCACATATTTTTTGTTTTTCTATACTTCAAATCAGTAATTACATTCAGAATCATATACCCTATCAGTATTCCCATTACATATATGCTCATATTTTCTCTCTCCTTATTTCATTCATGTTTAGATGACTTATTAAGGTCCACTTACTAAAGACCATGTGACCGTAGAAGTATAAGTTGCTTGCCGATTCTTCCCTACATAGGTTGTCCCTGGGTCTAGCTGAAGCTGAAATGCATTTTGACCAAAATCTATTTGATATTCTCCAATCGCTACATCTTTTGGAGCCTGAATAATGGTGTGTGCTGCCCCATTATCAATAGGAGCATTTGGAACCTGTACAGTAGGTTTTCCTGTCTCTGGCCCTTTTACTTTTGTTACACTCACTTGATTTTTCAAGTATAGAGAACCCTTTGGCAATTGTTTTGATATGTTCGACTCTGTAAATGGTGATATAGTAACATTCAATCTCCAACCATCCGCTTGATTCCGACTATCATGTATCATGATTTCCCCTAGCGTACCAAATGAATTTTGTTTTTCTCCATTTAATTGGATAGGACTGAATTCCACACTTTTTGGTACAGTGAGCATGTCTACATGCCCTTTTTGTGTGGTAGAAACATGCTTTGTTGCACTTTTATTTCCAGCTTTATCTACTGTTCGGATATGTACATATTGCGGCTTAGAATAATCCGTCGGAAACTGAATGCTAGTCTGACTTGTAAACTGAACACCACTTACTTTATCGATAGATGTATCGAGTTTATCATTTACTACATATTCATATCCCTTTACGCCACTTGTTACAGTTGCAGGAACCTCCTTAGAAAAGTCCGAAGCTCCATTCCTACCAACTCCACGAATTTTATAATGATAGGTACTCCCTTTATCTATCGCGGAATCAAATGTTACTTTTGTTTCCTTTAACTCTCTATTTTCTATTTGAAAACCTTCAGGTGCAGTTGGTACAGCTTGATCCCTTGCTTCTTTATCTACATAGTCAGAAAGTCTACCTTTATATATTTGCTGATTCCCTCGGTATACTTCTGCTTCTGATGCATATCCCACTTTTAATTCATCCACATATGTAATTCCTTCTGAATACGCAAGCATATAAAACGTTACGCCTCGTTGCTCAGTAATATAAAAAGGATTATTTGCAACTTGGGTATTCATACTAAATGTAGACCATCCATTTATGTCTTTATTAGAATCATCCTTTGTGACCGTACGATTATTTGGTAATTGGATAGGTGCTGCCCATTTTCTTGCTTTTAAGCGTTCTCCTTGTTTAATCGGATTCGCAATGGGAGCGTTTAAAATTAATTTCCCCTGTCCAGAACCATCCTGATAAGGAATTACTTTATCTACCATCGGAGAATCTTGATACACATCTTTGTTTACATCCGAAGTTATATGTTTTCTATCCCTTGGTATGTTGGTGCCTGGTTCTCTTTCTGGAAACAAGGATATATTACTAATTTCTAATTCTTTCGAACCGCTCGGCACATCTTTTAAAACAGTAGCGTTGTAGTAATCAAACTCTCTCCCCGTTTCCCAACTTCCATCCCCATAAAAGCTAATCTTTCCTACTCCTTGTGACTTTGCTTTAAAGGTAGCGGAAATATAAGCATTATTAGGCACGTTTAATCGCTTAAAAACAGCAATGGAACTTTCTCTTACTGTATAAGGATATAAGACTCGATTCCCTCCTAATTTTGTATCAAATACTTTGTATCCGCTGGTATCTGCACCATTTGGATAATAGACTTCTGATTGTAAACTTTGATTCCCATTCCCATAAAATTCTCCCCAACCATTCATAAAATTGACATCTTTAGGGTTATTAAAATCAATTTTCCATAGTACATCTTGATCTAAGATATCAATTGCCCATTCCAATTTGACCTCATTCTCTTTTCCACTTGCAGTGAGAGTTGGAATACCATTCTGCTGTTTTTCTACTTGATCAGCTAATATAGAATTATCTTTTGAATCAAGAAATAGGTATGAAGCACTTAAAAGCATGATTGAAGTGAAAAGCTTCCCCCATTTCACCGTTGTCCCCTCCTTTCGTTTTTTTGCTCTCTAAGAGGCTTTCTTTTCCTCTTGCTGTTTTGCATGCTTCTTTCTCCACCATACAAATACAAATATTGAAATGATTACTATAACAACACCAGCCACTATCATATATGTTTGATTAGAAAACGTCGGTAATACCTTTACTGCACCAGTTTGTTCCGCGTACTCTGTCACATTAGAAGCAGTTATCTGGAATTCTTCTGTATATGTTTTGGGTACACCATTCTCTTTTATTGTGACTTTTAGCATATACTTTCCATCTTTGTATTCTTTCGCTTTCCATGGAATAGCCAATCCTACCTTGGATTTCGGGGCAACATTGAACGCTGGGATATTCCCATGAAATAGAACGTTATCCTTAGATAAAACTTCATAGTAAACTGCCACATCCCTCACTATATTTGCATTTGTATTTTGAATAAGTGCATGTACTTGCGGTTGTGTTGGATATGATTCAATCGCTGTGCCATTTAACTTCAAAGATGAGTTATTAACTGAATTTTCAGTCTTATCTACATTCAATTGTATCGCGACCGCATATTCGATACGGTTATGTACAGAGAAGTTCAGTCCATCTTTTTCAAGATCCTGCGATTTTGTATCTTGTGCTAATTGAAATAATAATCCGCCCAAAAATACTCCATCTTGATTAGGTATCGTTACATGTATCTCTACGGTTTTCGTTTGATTTCCTTCTAAAGTAACAGTAGAAGGAGCTTGCACATACTGATCCATATAAAAATCTGTATCCATTAACGTACTTTGTGAAACCTCACGATTTGGCACATACATAATACCACCATTTGTAGAGGTGAGAGCATTGGCCACCTTTATATTCACTTTAATTGGGGTATTAGCTTTATTGTGTATATCCAATTTCACTGTTTGGTTCTGTTTCTTTTTCACCTGCAAATTAAAATAGTTTTTGATATCGCCTAATTGATTATCTGGAACATAAATGTTTACATCAAATGGTAGACTATCTTGTTTTTCTTCTGCATAAACAAGCTGAAAAGGTTTTAGGCATAAGCTCAAAGCGAACACAATACCCACCAATATACTAATAGAAATTTTATACGCATAACTTTTCATATTGCACCTTCTTTCTATATACAGAAGAGAAGCATATCTATAATATGTATCTCTTCTGCACTATAATTTCTAATCAGGGTCCTGTTACAATCGAATAAGTAAGTTTCGACTCATATGAGGTAGCACCAGCCTTATTCTCTACATATGTACTATGTGGATTTAAGGTTAACGCCATAGACTTATCATTAAAACTCACGTTATACTTTCCCATACCCTCATCTTTTTTCGCACTTAAAATTGTCACCTGGTTATCGGTGTCAATTATAAAATTTGTTGATTTAAACTCCGGATTGGGTGAACTCGTCCCTCCTACTTTCGTAATAGCAGCACCGCCATTATTCAATACTAAAGAGCCCTTTGGAAGTGTTCGATTTGATTTGGTATCTCCACTGACCTTAAATTGATCTGCTTTTACATTAATTCTCCAGCCATCTCCTGAACCCGTCGCATCTGTCACTGTTAGTACACCAGGATTGGCATTTGTCACTTGTGTTTCTCCACTTAGTGTCATCGCATTAAAATTACTAACTGGTGTGACAGCAACATTATGTTCGCCACCAGTTATACTTTGAGTTAGCTTTGTCTCCGCTGTTGTCGCCGCACTTGCAGGTGTACCCAATAGTGACATGCCAAGAGCTACTGTTACTAAAGTAGGAATCATTACTTTACCAAATTTCATCATAATACCTCCTAATTTTATTTTATAGAAGGAGCCACACGATACGTGACTCCCCTTATGTGCGAACCTAAAAAGTTTAATTTAGTTCCAAGAATCTACATCTGCATTTTTTGATGCTTTTGTGAATCGTGCTAGAATCGTATCATAACCACCTTGGATTGCTTTCCATACAAATGGTCCAATGACTAGTACAATAATTACCGCTAACGCGATTAGCATACCGTTTTCTGATGATAACTGTGAATCTTCGTTTTTTAACCAATTTTTCGCTTTTACTAACATTTTATTTTTGCCCCTTTATATATCGATTTTAGGAAACTACTAGGATAAGAATTTACCTAATTAAAATTTTATTACTTGTTCCAAGAATCCACATTTGCATTGCTTGATGCTTTTGTGAATCGAGCTAGAATTGTGTCATATCCACCTTGGATTGCCTTCCATACAAATGGTCCAATAACAAGTACAATAATTACCGCTAACGCGATTAGCATACCGTTTTCTGACGACAACTGTGAATCTTCGTTTTTTAACCAATTCTTCATTTTTGCTAACATGATTGAATCTCCCTTATCTATTTATTTGAGCTATTTCTAACAAACATTATGAAACTAACCTTTTATTTCTTGTTCCAAGAGTCTACATCTGCATTGCTTGATGCTTTTGTGAATCGCGCCAGAATCGTATCATAGCCCCCTTGAATTGCTTTCCATACAAATGGTCCAATGACTAGTACAATAATTACCGCTAAAGCGATTAGCATACCGTTTTCTGATGATAATTGTGAGTCTTCATTTTTCAACCAATTCTTCATTTTCGCTAACATATGTTTTGCTCCTTTACCTATTCAATTTGGGATAATGTCTTTTTATATACTTGCAAATCCTTGTGCTAAGGATTGAATAACAATGACCATTGGATAAATAACGATACAACCAATAACCGCAACGTTAAATTTATTCATTTCCATTGGTTTATCTTGAATCAGACGGTTGTAGTTCTCATGTTTTAATTCACGCATCATTTTGATTTGCGAATCCATAATACGTAGACTTTGTACCTTGTCCGTTTTTTGCGCTTGTTGTAACGCAATCGTAAAAGTGTTTACTTCTGGACTATTTAAAGCTGCTGCGAAGTTCCTAAACGGTTGATCCGAGCCCGCATACATTTCTAATTCTGCTGTAAGAGTCGATACATACGGACTAAGATGTCTCCCTGCATATATCTGTGCCTTTTTTACTGCTTCTAATGTTGTATGTGTCTTTAACAACTGCAGCAACGGAATTAAATACTCCGGTAATTCAAACTTCCTTGCTTCTATCGCCTGCTTCATTTTTCTCTTTAATAAGTAGTCTGGATAGAAATAAAGGAATGGCGAAATTAAAACACCTACTTTAAATAAGTAGTAATCATGAAATACACTACAAATTAGGAAAACAGAGGTGAAAATGATGGGATACGCAACCTTCATTTTTAAATATTCTTCTGGGTTTGTATCCAAACCAGCTTCTTCTAGTTTTTTCTGAATCTGCTCTTTCTTTTCTTCTGTCAAATACTTATGTGATAACGATTGGAAAGGAGCAAGCATCATTTGATTCAAATTCTTCTTTTCAATCCGCTTCGCATTTTCTACATAATGGGTAAGTAGACTCCCACTGTCTTTTTTGCTTTGTAGAAAGGTGGAGAATACCCAGTACATGACGACAAATATGACTAAACCTAAAAACGCGTCCATCTTATTCCCCCCTTTCTGTCGGGTTATAATTTGCAATCTTTTCTACACGGGTTGCTAGGAAAAATACAATAAACATATTTACCGCTAATGCAATTTTCCCCATCATAGAACCTGCTAAAAATCCATACGCCTCTTTTGACATCACCATAATGACAATCGGCATGGCGATAACTATTAAGCAGTTCTGTACAAAAGCACGTTGTGCTTGTGACAAACTAGAACGTAATCTTGCCAGGTATAGCTTTTGTTTTTCGAAATCTTCTGCAATATCTAGTAAGACTTGCACTGAATTCGCTCCACCTTCTCGGCTACATACTTCCAACATTTCGTGGAAGAAAACCAATTCTCTAAAGTTAAAGGTTTCATTAAACCCTCTAAATGCACGGTGCATCGTTGTTCCACCTTCTAATAAAAGAGAAACTTTTTCTATTTCTTCTTGAATACTGTCATGCATCATCGGTTTCACCTGAAGTAACACACGTTTTGCGTTATTACTAATTTGAAGTGCATTTGCTACAGCTTTCATATAGATAGATAGACGGTCTATGACAACCAAGTAGTAACGTTTTTTTCTTCGATAGAGAAGAAATCTTGGAACTAAAAACCCACATAAAGCGGAAATCAGTGTAAAAGGATCTCTCCCAAAGGAAAAATAGAATACTGCTGCAATACTCATGCCTGAAAGTGCCGTATATACCCAGTACATACTTTTCGTCAGTTTCCACTCGTACTTTGGGGCTTCCTGGATAACGGATTGCGGAAGATACATCCTTATTCCTTTGATATTCCGTAATTCTAAGCGTCTTTCTTCTTTCTCATTTTCTTGTACAAATTGAGAAAGGGCAGAACCCTTAGATTTTGTAAAAAGTAAAACTAACAATAGTACACTCATGAATATGAGTAATATACATCCATAAGCTAACAAACTATGCATACTGCACCTCCTGTTGTGTAAGGAATGGTGCATAAAGAGCTGGATTTACTGTAGAAGAACGGAACTTCCTTTCCATATCAGCCGACATTGTCGCTGTAGCGATATGATCTCCATGAATCTTTCCTACTCTCTCATTCATTTCATCATGTTCCTCATATGTCGGGATAAACTGAGAAAGCTGATTGAACTGTATATCATCTCGATAATCCAATAGTTCAATCATCTCTGTAATATAACGATTCCCATCATCTTTCTTCTCTAAAAAGACAATCACATCAAATGTCTGTGAAATTAATTCATATAAATACTGGGCGTCAATGTTCGCACCACTTTGCAGACACATGAGCATTAAACGTCTAACTGCTTCTTTTGCACTTCTTGCATGGACAGAAGTAAAACCAGGGTGTCCTGTTTGGAAGAAGTTCAGCATTTTTAATGCTTCTTTCCCCCTTGATTCCCCTACTATTAATCGCTTTGGTCCTTGCCGTAACGCATTTGTTAGCAATCTATCAAAGTCAATTGTATTCTCTTCTACTTCCGATGCCCTACACTGCATCGGAACAAAATGATGTTCTGGAAAAATACGATGCAAATATAATTCTGGGTTATCTTCTACTACGAGAGTACGTTCTTTCTTTTTCCCTTTCGGAATATGAGAAGCAAGATATTTCATAAACTCTGACTTCCCTGTACCTGTTGCTCCCGCCACTAAAATATTCATTTTGGCTTTCACGGCTGCGGCCAAAAAGTCCAACATCTCTCTCGATGCTTGATTTGTAGATAACATACGCTCTTCAGAGGCACGAAGATGATCCGCATTCTTACGAATCGTTATCGTTGTTCCTAGTCCCCCAAGTTCATCTAACGCAATATTGATACGTATATACGGAAATACACAATCTACATATGGCTTTGCTGTATTTAATGATTCTGACGTACTGTTTACCATCTTGTAGGCTAAAGCTTTGACTTCTTCTTCCGTTTCAAATCGGTAAGGAAATGTACATTCTCCCTCCCCAATTTTTTCGTAAATAATCTCTTTTGTGCCATTTATATAAATATCGGTTACGTCCTTATCCTCTTTCAAAGACTCTATAATCCCGAATCCCACAATGTCATCACATACCATGTTTAATAACTGATCCGAAGGAACATCTGCGATAACAACTTGATTACTTAACAAAAAGTTTTTAATGATCGTTTCTACAGCAGCTCTCTTCTCCTTATTCATAAAGGACTCACTTAAAATATCACGATGTTCTTTTACTAAAAACGCACGAATTTCATCCGTTATATCTTTAATTTGTTGAGCTGTAGTCGTCCCTAATTTTCGAGCCGATTTGGAACGAATCATATAACCAAAATGGTATAAATCTACTCGATTTCGTTTTAAGGCCACTTGTTTTGCCTGTAAATAACCCCACATACTACTAACCTCCCCTTTTAATTTCGAAAACCAAAGATACCCTTTTTCATAGAGGATGTATGCTGGGATGCAATATCAAGACCAGCTGCTTCCATAATGTGATGGACCTTTGTATTAATTTGTGGGGAACCAATCTGCATTCCCCATTCGTAACTTGTACGATCTCTATCATATGGAATGGTCACCGCAATTTTTTGAGAAGAAAGCTTTTCAATATCTTCTACATAATTCTCATCCCCCATGTTCAAAACATGAATCATACGAGGTAATGTCAGCTTCGTTTCTTCTATCAACTGCAATTCTTGCTTAATTGCTAAAGCACCACGAGGATTACTATTTAGCACATGAACCACAATATCTGATTGATATAAGATTGGGTAACTCAGTACCTCTGATAATTCAGTTGGTACAGATAGAATGATGTAATCGTATTCTGTGGCTACAAGCGATTCGATGAATGTTGTTACAAATAATTCTTTGTTTTGAATCTCAGGGAAGTGAGCCATGTTATATCCTGATGGAAATACTAGAAAATCCATCTTATCGTGCAATTTTTGTATCAACCTTGGATTCAATTTTTTCTCTACCAAATCTTGTTTTGTACAAATATACTGCAAGAGATTGTACTCATTTTCTTTTTTAACAAGCTCTAATATATTTTTGCTGTCATGGGTAAGACCTGTTCCAACTGCAAAACTCGGCCTTACTTGGTCTGCTTCTACATACAGCACCTTTTCCCCTAAATGAGCTAACTCATTTGCCATCGCAATACTTAACGTGCTTTTCCCTACATTTTCGTTTGTCGCATAAAAAGCAACCATTCTGACTTGCCGCTCCATCTTAATACCCCCTTTCTTATTTGGATTCGTTCAGATACTGTGCAACATATTCTTTTACATTTTTAGAAATTGGATTGGTTGAATGTTTCTCTACATAATCTAAAATGTTCTTCTGATCAGATATTTGCGAGAACCCTTCTGCTGGTTGTAATTCTTTCCCTGTTTGTTCTACCTTTTGTCCGACTGCAACAGGAATCACATCTCCAAGCATTTTCGCACGATTTAAGTATTGGAGTTGTTCTGGTGAAACAGCTAATGTATATAAACGAGTTACCTTCGGTTTTTGTTTCCCCTCTTGTTCCTCTTTTGATTCTTTCTTTTCTAACACGAATGCATCTTCCGTATTACTATCTTTTGCTGCCGTAACACGTACACGTTGGAAAAGACCACCGAATACAACCTTCTCATTGTCTCCTTCTTTCACAACCTGTTTGAAATACAAGTCCACGTATGTATTAGGAATAATACTATTCCCGGAACTTGTTTCAAGATCAACGAGTAATGGGAAAGCAACTTCTTCATTTTTTAGGTTTAATATTGCAGAGTCTGGTAACTCTTCTTTCTTTACCACTTTATTTTTGAAGAGATAGCTATTTTCTGTAATGGGTTGCCCATCATTTGTCCATTTTCCTACGACCTCTTTCTTACTCACGCGTAATGCATTGGGCGGAATGGAATCACCAGGTAATGTGCGTTCAACTAGCATATCCTCTTTAATCTCTGTATGAGCGGGTATATCCTTTGCGGCTACGACAATCTTTGTTGGTTTTACTGCATTCTCCACTGCAAAATGATTGTATCCATAGATACCAGCGACTGTTGCAGCGGCAAGACCAACCGCAGCAATCTGCTTCTTTTGAAACTTAGATGGCTTCAATGTTTGTGTTCCTCCTTATGTAGCCTTTAAACGCAAAAAAAGGACACACCTATGGCATAAAGCGCCTTAGGTGTGTCCTTTTAGCTAATCTAAAGTCTATATGAAAATGTTGGATTTGTTTTCTTTAATATTACAATTTCAATATTATGATATATGCGGTTTTATGTCAATCATTTCTAAAAAAAATCTATTTTTTCTATTCCAACGCACGAATTACAAAAAACAAAAAACCTTTAAAAACGTTGTCATATCAAGGTTTTTAAGCTATTAACTACCCATTAAATATGATATAATAGATGTAACGTAACTGAATATTTCAGGGTGGTCGGTTGCTATCCTTTCTCTTTCATTTTATGGGGAAAGGAGGTGACCAAATGGACATTCTTTTCACTATAGCAATTGAAATTTTGAAAGTTATTGCTAGAGAAGTCGCTGTATTTTTTGCAAAACGAGTAGGTAAATTCCTATCAACGTCTTGGAAACAAATACAAAAAAAGCGACGAAAAACGAAAAGAACCACCCTCAATGCCAGCAAGCGTCTGAAGGGCGGTTCTAAGAAAAAATAAACTTTTTTAGCAACCAACCACCTTGCGGTAGCAGTTACATTAGTCGGAGTGTTAGCAGCACTTCGACTTCTTTAGTTTATGCAAAAACTATTATTATAATACTTCTACACATATTATAACACCAACTATCGTACATGTCATGCAGATTCGTCTACAACAGTTGATGAAAAAAAGCAAATTGTTATTAAAAAGAAATCAATTTTGTTCCTGTTTCAAAATACTTTGCAGGAGCATAGCTTTTCCCATCCCGATCCTGAAATTCACTGCCAATGCACAGAGATACAATCATTGCGACAACCCCGATGAAAATTGCACGTCTCACACGTTGTTTTTTCTTTTTATCCACTTTACATTCCCCTTTCTACGAAAAAAAGGCACATCCCAATTAAGGGATGTGCCTTTGGTTTATCCATTCAGCTACTAGTTTCAGATGGATTTTTTTGTCGATTCATCTTATTATACAATATTACTTTCTATTTTTCATATAATACCAGTCTGACAAATCAGTGATAATATGTTCTTTTCCGACCCAATTCCAGCCTGGCGTTTGTACAGGGAATGGAAGATCAGCAAGTACTCTTCTCTTTTTGAAGTCATCGTACACAACGCCTTTAATTTCTATCTCATTCGTCATACATAAGCTCATTTCGTTAATACCTGCTGGGTTTGTTTCAACATTAAACGGATATTTTCCATCTTTCGTTTTCAATGGTGCATACCATTTACGTTGGCCATCAATAATTTTTTCCTGCCCATCCCAATATAGAGACTTAGTAGGTCTTTTACTATCAAATACATGACCTGTTATTTCAGACAAATACATATTTTTAGGTAGGAATTTCGATGTCAATCCATTATTAGAAACACGCTCCAAATCTTGTGTAGTTTTTAATCCTTCATCAGCAAAAGGATATTGCGCCGTTGCTTCTGTAAATACACCAGGGTAATTTGCATTCCAATCATTTTTGTATTTTCCGTTTATTTCATAAGTGAATCCATATCCACTATGAAGCTTAGAAGGTACTAGATTATCAATACTTCCACTTAATGTTTCATAATACATTTCTCCAACTGTTTCATCTTTAGAAACACGCTCACTGACTGTTTCTACCACACCTTTTACGCTAGTTACACCACACATCCCTTTTTCATGTGATGGTGCATAGATAGCTGTTTTAATAGGATTATTTTTGTATGTGGTTTCTTCTATATCTATACGATTACCAGCAGGGTTAATTTCCGCTTGAATTGTTCCTTTCCCTTTATGCTGCCAGTCAAGGTTCAATGTTTTCTTTTCTCCCTCTGTTAGTCTTACTTTTTGTGAAGCCACCTGTTGCCCGTTATGTTTTAGCACGACTACTGTTTCAGGATTCACATATTTTTCTTCTAATCCATCTAACTTCTTAATTTTTTTCTTCTCTTTATCTAGCTTCTCTCTTGCCTTATCTAACCTACCCGCAGCGTTGTCTAGTCTATTCTCTTCCCATGAGCAGTCCCTATCATAATAGTGGTGATTTCCTTCCGCATCTATTTCATGAATAGGATCACGACGGCAATAACTTAGACTTGATTGAGCGCTATCTCTATCTGATTCAGTGCTATTTACTTCCTGCTGAGACTTATTAATGTTGTTATTTACCTTCGTTCTATATTCGTCACGGTCTGGCTTAAAGTTATCACGTGATACATCTACCCTTGTTTTAATATTTTTTCCTTCTCTTGCTGTTTCACCTTCAATTCGATCAGCCGAAAAATCAATTTTATATTTATACTCTTCTTCATCACCTGGATCTGGGTTAGGTGTCACTTCTGTACCACAATTACCATCTACATTAAAGTTGACTGTTTTCTCATTTGAATCCCTTTGAACAGCGTCTGTTACTTTAATTTTCGCAGTATAGCGCCCGCACATTTGCGGCTGCCAGCTTACATCTTCTTTCGTAAATTGTCCTGCATCGCCTTCATTTTGTTTCTCGTTATCTTTCTGCGGATTCGAACGTAAGTAATTCTCCTGATGATGCACTGTTTCTCCATCTTTTGTAATGTCTAGCACCCATTTCACACGATTTCGTTCACCAGCTGCTGCTTGATATGGATTTACTGTTGTCCCATTCGGATCTTTATCGTTGTATCCTTTTCCTTTACTTACATATTCAAAACCGTTAAATGTAAATTTCACAGGTACATCTTTTTTACTACTAGACGCTTTAAAATCTTTTATTTCAGGCCTACTGGTACGGACATACCACAAGTTATAATTATTAACCCCACTTACTCCACCAGATCCAGCATATCCACCAGAAAGATATGCAATATCACGAATCCAATAGAATAACCCATATCTTGAACCTTTTGTATTTACAATTTGATGTGATTTTAAATTCTCTAAAACAAACTCTGAATTCCCCCAATACTTATTAGAGATAACCGCAGAATCAATCCGTTCTTTCTCAGTTATCATCCTATCCCCAACAGTAATCGATGGATTGATATAACCTTCATTAGAAATTCGTACATACGGTTCACTTGAATCGATATTTTGAACTAAATTTTCCCATGGATTCTCCCAATTAAAAGCCCCATTATATACAGCTGGATAATGCAAATCAGATAAATACATTAAGCGCTCAGCTTCATATCCCTTTCCTGGACGAACGTATTTCCCCTCCATTTGCAATTGTCCAGATAAAAGATAAGTATCCTCATTCCCATTGAAGAAGGGAATATCATTATTCTTAGCATCTACTGAAATAGGAAGTGTCAACAGTAGTGATGTACAAGCAAATAGTATTTTCTTTTTAATTTTCATGAATATTCCTCCTGAATACAAAAAAGGACACACCCGTACCATTGGCTGGTACGTAAGGTGTGTCCTTTACGTAATTTTAAAATCCGTATATGAAACTATATATTGATTCTAGCAAATTATATTTCTCTTTACAATTACTTTATTTACTCTGTACTTGAATATACATCATTTTATCAGCAGTTGAATGTCCAATACGAACTTTATGATTTTGAGTAGTGTAATTATTAATCACTTGAGCATCTACTGTCTCTTGGATTTCTTTATCTAAATTTAATTCAGGGTTTATGAAAGTAACCCATTTCTTAGTTAATTCTACCGTTGCTTTATTATTATATAAGAAGGCGATTTCAAAGTTATTTTTATCTGTTGCATCAACATAGAATTGTGATCCAATTGAACCTGCTGGTAAATACATATCTTTATCAATAAGTTTTACATATACTCCAACATCGCTATACTTTAAATTAGTATTATATTTTTTGTTGATAGAGCTAACAATATCTTGCCCCTCTTTGGTTACTTGTTTTTGAACAGTAACGTTATTGTTAAAAGCTTCTTGATTAAATTCCATATCTTTAGTTGCTAAATTTTCATTTAACCCTACTGGCAATTTAATTTCAGGCTTTGTTTCTGGCTTTTCTTCTGGTTTTGTTTCAGGTTTTGGATCTGGCTTCACTTCTGGTTTTTCTTCTGGTTTCGTTTCAGGTTTCGGGTCTGGCTTCACTTCTGGTTTTTCTTCTGGTTTTTCTTCTGGTTTCGTTTCAGGTTTTGGGTCTGGCTTCACTTCTGGTTTTTCTTCTGGTTTCGTTTCAGGTTTTGGGTCTGGTTTTACTTCTGGTTTTGTTTCTTTTTCAACTGCATTAATAGAGTTATATAAGAACTGACTATATTGTTCACGGGTTACATGTGTATATGGTGAATACAGCTTACCTCCTGTACCAATAGTAACGCCATTTTCTTCTAATGCACTAATTGCTTTTAATGCCCATGAGTTTTTATCAATGTCAGTAAACGATGTTGTCTTAGTAGCTTTGAATTTGAAAGCATTTGTAAGTACTTGTGCCATTTGTTCACGAGTTAAAATATCATCTGGACCATATTTCCCATCACCAAATCCATTAACAAGTCCTGCTTTAGCAAGTGCTAAGATTTCTTTTTCAAACAAATGTCCTTTAATATCAGTAAATGGATTTTTGAAGCTAGCATCTGCATCCGCTGGTTTTACGTACATATAAATCATACGAGCAACTTGCCCACGAGTGACATTATCACCAAAACCAAAGATATTATTTCCGTACCCTTGCACCACTTTACGATTTGTTAAATCATAAATTGCTTTCGTAGACCAGTGATCTGCTGGAACATCATTGAATTTTAGTGAATCTGTTTTATCAGCGGCTTTCGCTGTAAATGCTCCTGCTCCTAATAAAGATGTTCCCATAATTGTTATTGCTGTTGCTGTTTTTAAAAATTTGTTAGCCATTGTTTGTTCCTCCAAGTATATTAGTTTTTTTATAGATTCCTTTATTGTACCGAATTTAAATATAAAATCCAGATACTTTAACATATAAATTAACAAATTAACGTTTTTTATAACCGCTGTTCTATATGGAAAATATTACCATATAGAAATAGGCTTGTAAAGTATTTTTATATATTTATTTATAAATATATTTTTCTAGTAAAAAAACTACACTTTTCAGTATAGTTTTTCACCTCTTTTTATACATATTGATATTTTCAACGGAAATAGATTTGTCCCATTCCATCTTTGTTAGCCCATATCGGTGCTTTCACACTATCTATCCCTATCATTTTAAAAATAAAGAAGTGATGTTCAGCTTTTATCTTAAAATTCAATGGCTGATTATGATCTACGCGCCCTTTTGTATATTCATATTTCCATCCATCCATATTCTGCTCTTTCATTTTCTTCTCTATATCAGGAATTAGATTTACGTTTTTCCCTTCATACGTGTACTGAAAGCCACCTGTTTGTTCTGCTAACTCTACTGTACTAGAAGCAAAATCATGTGCCTTTATTAACTGCATTCCATACAGTACACCTTCTGGTATAAGAGTTATCAATAATAAAGAAAGCGTTAGAAAAAGCGCTGTTGTTACTGTATTTTGCATTTCTTACACACCTACTTTTTCCTATTTATTTCACGTTTCCTCCAGCTTTCTTGTTGTCAGAATCTGCTTCATAAATAAATATGTGTTTTGCGTTACTCTTAATGTTGCCTTTCTTTTCATCAAATTGTTTAGTATAACTAGCAGCTTCCGCATCTCCTTCAACTGCAATCATTGCTGGGTTTTCTTGTACAGCATGTACAGAAAAATCACGTTTTGACGCTGGGTCCTTAAATATTGCATTTTGTTTATAGGATTCTTCAAATTCTTTCTTTGCAATTTCTGGATCGATAGCAATTTCTTCTTGTGCACGTAAAACACCAACTTTTACGGATTTATCCATTGCTACACTTCCAGCACGCTCTAAAGCAGACTTATTATCTGAGTGTGTTGTATCTCCGATAATCATATCTGTCATTAAAAACAGGCAACCAACAAATAATAATACTGAAGCAGCACCTATAATAAATTTTTGCATATTATATCATCCCTTCTTAACTTTCAGTCTTTCGGAATCTAAATCCGCTTAAAATGGAGCTTTTCTTCTGGTTCAATAATTCATTTGGTAGTAATAACTCTGCTATCTTCTTCATTATTCCTTCTAACTCTCTATAATAGTTACGACTTGATAGCAAAGTGCTACTATTTAACTGTGCTTCAAATACATTCTCAATTCCATAAGGTGGTATAGCTGCTAATAACTTCTGTCCTAAACATTCTTCCACTACCTCGTGTTTTAACAATGATGATGAAAATTTATTCCCAATTACTTTTGTTTTCTCTAATGCTAAGTAGGAAACTAACTTTCTTTCTTTTTGCGTAAGAGGGTGTGCTATCTTTAACATTTGATGAAGATCTGGCTCCGCTACAAAGAATATGTAATCAGCCATTTCGCATATCTCATGGTATAAATCTTTGTCCCAATCATTCCCTGCATCAATAATAGAAATAGGTGCTTCTTGGTTCCCCAATAAGACCTTAATAAAATGGTCAAAATCCTGCTCTGTTTCATTTTTCAATTCTTGGTCCACAATCGGATTCTTTACGATAAAGTTTATCTTTCCTTGCTTCCACTTTGGAATCGATAATATATCGGATTCCTTCTGTAACATCTCTTTATAGCGCTGTAACATGAACTCGCTGCGATAATTTTCTGGTGCTTCTGTATAGCCCTTTAATAGTGGATACGTATATCCCTCATCGTATAGATTCTCTATATAGTTCACATCAATCTGTAGTTCATTCAAATAGGCAGCTAGGAGATGTGAAACAAAAGTAGCTCCACTTCTCCTATTCATACTGGCCACAACAATTGTTTTCCTTGGAATTGCTATACCAATCTGCTTCTCATATACAGGTTCAAACGATAATTTATATTGCTTTTTAATTATTGGTGCTTTTACCGTTTCCTCTTGTACAGACTTACGTTTTTGTTTGTTTTTAAATATTTTTGACTTAGAGGCAGATTCATCATTGCGTCCTTCCTCTAAGTCACTTGGCACTTCCTCTTCTTCCTCAGCAGGAATGTCCGGTAATTTCGTTTGTTGCGGTGCCTGACTTGCTCCAACAATCTTGGCTACATTCTTAATATCCGACACCTGTAGCAACTGCGGGATCACTTTATTATCAATATCAATTCTACGAGAGTTGAAAATGTCATAGATACCTAGATAAATCAGTTTCGCCAAAAACTCATCATCATTTTCACGTTCTGTAAAAACTACAATACGAATATCTCGATTAAAACGTATATCCCTTAACTTCTGTAAGATAATCAATTCACGTTTATCTTCCTGTCCCGCATCAATATTTAATCGTTTGTCATTAATACATAGAATCTCGGGTTGTTCCGTATCTAGAATTTCATCTAGATATTTAATATGCATCACATCACTATCAGCCACTTCAAATCCCGCGCCAACAAAATCTTCTCGTAAATATGCCGTATATACAGTATCACTGATGGCTAATACAATTTTTTTGACCATGGTAGACCTCCTTTAACTTTTAGCGTTGGATTAAAATCATGTTTTCAATTGGAATTTGCGCCTGTTGATGAATCTTCCCAAAAATCTCATTCAGAATATACTCCACTTCAACTTGCTCCAATGGTCGTGGTGCCTCAAAATCAGAATTAAGTTTTATTCGTATTTCCAGTCGATCTTGAATTTCATTTAATGGTGTATCGAGATAAAGAATTCTGTAGTATAAAACACCATCTTCAATGCTTTTTTGAATCATATCTCTTGTTTGATGAATAAATGTAACCTCTGCAAGCTCAATGAAAGGATTGTCTATCGTTACTCCGCTATTCCAAGTTAGATTCCAAATCTCACAATGTTCTTCCGCATGCACAACAACTCCATTTACTGAAGGCGTAATTGCAAAAAGACGATCTACAGGAACTTTAGTTAAAGTAGTGGTATCCCCATTTACTAGTTCCAATCCTTTTTCCAATCGTTCGTGTTCAAACGCGCATTCAGCGCCAGCAAATGCAATTTCGCAAAATACTTGTTCTAGTAATGGACGAATCCCCTCAAATGTTCGTATTGCAAATACACTAAATTCCTGTGTTTCATCTGTTCGAATGATTTCATATAATTCAAACTCAGATGCATTAACTAAAGCAAAAGGAATATCTTTAATAAGATTCGAATCAGTATATAGCTCCTCTGGAATGTGGGTTTCAGGATGATGTACAAACTCAAGGCATAGTTGATATCCTTTTAAAAATGCATTCTTGGCTGCTGCTGGGAATAGAGTTTCAAAGCGCTTTACATTGTTCTTAAATTTCTTTTCTTCAACTTCGTTATTAAACTCCCTTTCTTGTAGGATATTAGCTTTGTTACCTAACAATAAAAAGTAATGATTAATGATACGACTAATACTTTCTTCAAACATTGAATTATCCTCACAATACTTTGCAAATCTCTCTTTACTCATGCTTACAATTTCATTCATAGTTCTGATTTCTCCCTTTCAAATGTTATTAATACATAAAAAAAGACACACCGATGGCAGGTTATGTGCCTTCGGTGTGTCCGTTTAGCTAAAGAATGAATCTATTAATTTGTATATTTCTCTTAGTAAATTGTTGTTCATGTATTAGAATACATCTCTGAATTTTAAAAGTCAACAGTTTCAAAAAATCCTAATGCTAATATATTCACTTATATTTTTCGTATTTTTTATGTATCTAATCTAAAGAAAACAATATTTCAAATAAAAATATATTCAAGTATTTTATATAAATAATACAAGAATCATATATAACTAAACTCAATTATTAAATATAAAGAGAAAATACAAGTGCTTATGAATCCTTATATACCATACGTTCTTTTATAATAAACCAAATTACATATCGTACTATCCCCATTACATACAAGTAATGAATCATAAAAAACACAAATTAAGAAGCTACATATCATATTACTAAGAATTCACAGGTTTTAATATATAGTATTAAGATAATCACAAGTATTGAATCGAATTATAAACAAAATGAATCGTATCCAAAAGCTGCATAAACTGTTTATATATTTACGTAAAAGTGCCGATAAAGACATTTCCTTAACAAAAAAACATGTCCTCAAATTAAAGAACATGCCAAATAACCCTTGCTTTTATGTGATTTTTTAACAAGGGCTGCTGCTTACTATATTTTTTAAGATTTTATGAAGTCTGGATAGGCACCATTTTGATTATAATAATTCATCATTACATCGTGTCTTTCTTCTACAGACAAGCTTTTTTCCGTAAAATCAGTCCAGGATTCTCTAAATTGTACTCGCATAAATGCAGGAATAGAGAATATTTCTTGCTCTTTCGTATAATTTTCAACCTGATCTAATGCATAAGTCATTGCGGTAATCAGTAATTCGTTTTGTTTTTCCTTTGTTGGCATGTATGCAGCAATGTCCACAATTTCCTGTTTAAATGCAATCATCATATTTTCACGATCTTTCTTTCGTAATGATTGTCCCATATATTTTAAACGAGATACTGCTTCCTTTCTGCATTTCGCTACTGGCCTATGTAAATCTTTTTTATCATTCTCAATTACGCAGTTTGAAGAAAACACCACATTGAACTTTTCAATGATGACTTGTTTCACCTGTTTTCTAACACGCGCTATGCGAGAGTCGCTAGACTTCTTTTCCTTAGAATCAATTGCTGTAAATTGCACAATTGGTTTTAAAATTTCTATGTATTGTCGTACCTTCTTTGCATTACGATTCAATTTATCCTTTAAAAAACCCATTCTTCTTGTAATCTCGAACTCTTGAATCTGGTGCTTATAATGCTCCATACCAATTTTTCTCGAAAAAGTATTTATTAATTCTAATAGGAACATAATCCCTCTGTTATCACGAGCCTTTACAAGACTACTAAGTATAGTTGTTTGAATAAGATGAAATGGAATTCGGAAATATGATAGTGATATATCTGTAGTTTTTGTAGTTTCTGCAACAGTATGGTTATACAAGGCATAATCTACAACCTCATATACAGTACGATTTCCAACAGGTGTCTCTTTTACGAGCTTACGCTCCAAGCAAACTTGAAACCCCGTATAAATTGTTGTGTAGGGAATCCCACTGTTCTTAGCAAGATCCATGATTTGAAATTCACGTGGTAGCATTCCTATATCATTACATTCAAAGTGAAGCAAGATATAAGTAGCTAAAGCTGAAGATGGTAATTCTTTTCGTTCATTTTCTAGTTTTACGATGTTCAATAATCCATCGAAAAACTTAACCCCATGTACTTTAAAGTTCTGTTGGGAAAAAGTCATTTGCGTATTCATAGTTTTCTTTTACTCCCCTCCCAAAAAACACAAAAAAGACACACCGCTGGCAGGTAATGCGCCTTCGGTGTGTCCGTTTAGCAAATTTTTTTATTTACTTATTTGTATATAATTCTTAAACAATTGATATTCATGTATAAGATTATCTTTATAAAATTAAAATGTCAATACATTTTCTCATTTAAGTTTTATAAGAAATAAAACCTATAATTGGTTTAATTAGAAGTTGTACCGTAGATATCTTCTTACTGTTAATAATATGCGTTCGACTTCCTATCATTTCCATTTGAACAGACTTTCCCCATAACAACCACACTCTTTTTAGCGTAACACTATCAGTATGTCCAAGTTTAGGAGATTACTTGCAAAAAACTTTAGTGTTTTGCACCAAAACCTTGCAACCTTTATATACAGCCGGATTTTCAAAACTACTTAGTACATAATTAACTCCCATATTAATATTATGTAAACAATTAAAGCTCATTCCAGAGAACGCATTCACATTAACATATCAACTGACATTAACATGTAATGAAATTCCCATTGTTAAATGTTGATTTCATATCAACATTTAACAATGGGACAAGTATACACACACATTCATTTGACAGCATTAGCAACCTTATAAGAAACCCTTCTAAATGACTAGAATTATAAATACCTATAGAACCTGCCCAGGCTTGCACCAGAGTTAAAAGCTAACAAAATATAATAAAACTTATAAACCAATACATACTTCAGTGTATTAATAACCTCTATAACAAATCTCAATTAATTTTTTGATATATTTCACCTAAATAAACACTACTTCGATGGAGCTTCAAAATTCACCCTTAACTCTATGAAACTAAACCCTTAACAAGTTGTCCTTTTAGTTGATACAAAATTAACAATAAGTATAGCATCGTATTCAAATATCAATCTCTTGTTAATAGCATTATAGTTTCATGTTAATGATAATAATATAGATATTCTTAACAGTATCCCTCAATAACCGGTCAACATGTTAATTTCATTCTCTTTATTCACTTTGTTATTTGCACACATAGTTAATCAATTAACACCAACAAGGTATTGATCGACTTGTTTAGATGATCAGAAGGAAACTTTAGTACATTTAACCTTCATATTAAAGTGTTCTATAAAATCTATCACTATATATTTATTTTATTTTCATATTAATCAAAGCGATTATTGAACATTCTATATTGAAAGTGCCCTATATGGAAGACCACCGTAGATACAGCAGGCGCCCGTGATTGTTTTAGTTGATAAGACATTAACACTGATGAGAGGTTGTTCTTATGCAACTTATTTCATATCAACGTCACATTCTATGTTAATGTCAATACAAAACCAAGATTTGCCCTGAATCGAATGTTTTTCACCTTTATTAAAAAACAAGATGTTTTATGTTAGATAAATAACGTCTTTAAGCTGTTTAAAAACTACTAGTATTAAATTAACTATGCAAATCCAACCAAGTTATCCTATACCATATTAAGATACTCGTACATTTCACATTAATGGTAGCGTAGAGTGGGAATTAACTCTTACAGTTTATTTATCTTGATTCTGATCCTATATCGCTAAGTACATTTAAATTCACCAAACAATACTAATGTAGTAGTATTATTACCTTTTTTTCTAGTTTTTATACATTATAATTTAAATTCCTTAGTTTAGTATGCTTGTTTTTCCATAGTATACTTTAATTATATCCTTATAACTTATTTACAAAACACCTATATTTCCTTATCATTAATATTAAGTGACATGATTTGTTAATCTCATGGCAACTATCATTAATCTTACTAACATAAAAGATAGGTATTTCCATCGATAGAACATTATCATTTAGACACTTAGAGTTAACAGTAATATCAACAAATTAAGCATATTCCGTGTTAACAGTTAATGTTTTGTTAACAAACATTCAGTTACATGTTAATTTTATATTTCATGTCAATTACTGAATAGGTAGGGATTTGCATGATTATTATCGAAATAATGCCTAACATGTCAATTTCAGTTCACATGTTAATTACAAATCGGGTGTTTATGAGTGATTTTTAAGGAGGTAGTTACAGTGATTGACCAAAAAAACGAATCACAAGACCATCAAACTAATGATGATGACATATTAAATGATACTGTTTTTGAAAAAGCATGGCGAATAACTGAATTTTCTAAACTGGTCGGACGTCATCATAATACTGTTTATAATTGGTTCAACATTCTAGAGGAAAAAGGGCTTCACGAAACTTTAAGAACCCAAAACACAAACGAAAAACTCTATAATACGTTAGATCTTGAAATTGCTCTATTTATAAAACAAAAAAGAGATGAAAAATGGTCTTTAGATGCCATTATTGACCTTTTACCACACCAGTTTGATTTAAGACCAGTTTCACCAGAGAATCAAACAAATGAAGTATCTACCGAATTAAACCTTCAAGCCGCTGCAGAAATTATCGAAAAAATGGTAACTAAGCAGTTAGAGGAAAAAATAAAACATATTGAATCTCATTATGAAGAAAGGGTTGAAAATATACTAAAGCAGTTACCACAACCAGAAGATGTAGAAACCATAAAATTACGCCAACGCCAAGATAGACTGGATAATTTCATTATTGAGCATAGAGCACGTCAGGAATTAAGAAAACAAGCCGAAAGCCTGTGGAATAGTAAACCTGAAGAAGAGCGTACTAGAAAAGTAGGATGGTTTAAAAAAGAGGAAGATTTGGGTAGAAAACAACTCTTCATTGAGCAGTACATACAGGATAATATTATTGATTATATAAAATCTCTTATGAATACTGTGGAATAACAAAAAAGTCTGGATCTTTCTCCAGACTTTTTCGTTATTTTGTAGTACCGAACATCTTATCTGGATCTAGAAAATCCGCTAATTCATCATCTTCATTTGCTCCAGCATCTTTATTTTCTTCATCACTACCCATATCAATAAAATCTCCAAATGCAAAGCCTAAGTCGTCATCATCATCTACATTCTCTATTGTACTAATTTGAGACTTTGTGTACTGAATTTGGCTTTGTCTTTCTTTAAACTCATTAAATTCTTCAACTAAACCTTTAGATAACCTTGATGGTAATGCATCAGTTTTATAGAACGTATATACACTTCCTAAGAAATCATTCTTACTTACTAAATACCCGTTAAAAACGGTACCATTTATAGGTAGATTATTTGAAACTTCTACTTTAGCATCATCCATAAAGGAATCATCAATGTTTTTTTGCTCATCTAAGATAGCCAGCATGCCAAAATGATGTACTCTTGACGCTTCAACAGAACCATCGTTATTTTTCTTCATCAAATCAATTGGAGGATGGAATGAGCTTCCTCTTAATGACTCTTGGAACATCTCTATAATTGCATGGCTATTTTCTATCTGGTTCATATTGCGTGAAACCTTATTAATAACTAAACAGCCCGTTTTCTCAAGTAAAATACGTTTAAAGTCTTGAGAATCAAGTATTACAGATGTACCAGATCCATTGGCAGCAGTATTTAACTCATGAATAATCTCACTAATGCGTTGATTTGCATAGTCTCGTGAATTGGCAATACCTTTTTTCTCATTTTCATTTAATTTCTTAAATTCATCATAAAAGTGCTGGTTATCAGCAAATACTACAAATGCTACACCTTTTGATTTATCATTTGCTAATTTCCAAATCTCCTGTGAAAATTTATTTACTTGTCGTAATACATCTGGCCCATCTGCTCGGACAGGCAGTGTTACAACAATCCCCATTTTTATAAAGTCTTTGCGTTCAATAGCATTTTCAAAGGCGATTCTTGTAAACTTCGCTTGATTTGCTTTTATTTCAGCCATTGGGTATTGCTGAGCAACTTTTTGTAATTCTTGTCTAATTACTGGCTTATTATGAAAAGCCGAAAACTCTTCAATGGCCTTAATGATTGTAGAAGTTCCTGTGCCTCCACCAAGTCCTGCAAAAAACAAAACAAGTTCATCAGATGGTCTTACACGTTCAGTTATAAATTCTTTTAATTTTTCTTTTGCGTCATCATTTGAATCAAGAACCTTTACCGCACGCTCAGGGTTTTTACCTAAACCACCTAATTTAAGTGAAACTTGATTGCTTTTTGGTACATTTTTTAGTTCGGCTAGATCCCCATCATTACTATTTAGCGCTAAGCAGTTATATACTGCTGTTCCGTCTGTATGTTTATATTCCGCAAATTTATCTACCATTCTAGTACCAGCTTGACCAAAACCAATCATCGTCATTTTAACTGCTACTTCATTCTTCAAGAAGTTTTTTGCCATTATTTTATCTCTCCTTATTCACTTTTTTTCTTTTCCCTAATTCAATAAGTACTTGTTGTCCTCTATAAGTTGAGATTAAAAATTTATATGGGTGCATAGTCTTTTCATAAATTAAAGACATTGATGATAATGTACTCACACTTATTTCAGCTGAACGCCTTGATATATTTGTACGTTCAACTTCTAATGAATAAGATTTTCCTTTTGTTTTCTTTACTCTCCTGTCAATAACTACATTTTCCACTATTTCATTAATGGATATGCCCCTCATATATTTGGTCTCTTGAAATTGTTTGTTTACTACGTTTCCTATGTATAGAAATACACTGTATAGTATCTCGTCTTGTTCAAGAATATCAGCAAACATGTTTACTACTTCATCTGCAAACTTGATTGTTTGATATTTTTCACTTAAAACCTCGTTCAAGTTGTCCCCCCCTTAAAGCATTGGTTAATTATTCCTAGAAACATAGTACATCATTATACGTCGTATATCAAGTCATTCTATATAA
Source organism: Bacillus sp. FSL R9-9530 (assembly GCF_038008145.1). Lineage (NCBI taxonomy): Bacteria > Bacillati > Bacillota > Bacilli > Caryophanales > Bacillaceae > Bacillus > Bacillus sp. FSL R9-9530. Next base: position 328,932 of record NZ_JBBOYO010000002.1, on the reverse strand, counting down.
AACTTATATATAGAACTTATAAGTCTTGTAATAGAAGCAATCTGTATTTTACCTAGGTTCATATATACGATGTATATATAAAGCGTATATATGATATATCAATCTTACACTTCATGTAATTCACATTTTAACAAGGATTGCTTTACTATCATGACTACATGAAATGAACATATCAAAAAATAGCTCTATTTTTTTAAAATAAAACTTATAAATTATCAACCCAAAACCTTGTGCATTTTATATATACACTTTGTATATACAGCGTACATTAAACACTATATATATCAATAAATTTCATTCTTATATATATATCAATTTCACATCAACACTACAAAGTAAGCGGTACATATAAGTTGCATGTATAAGACTTATATGTACCGCTTATATAATAATGAGGGAAAAGTTCTGTATTTTAATAATTAACATTGCACTCATCTATTTATATTGATTAAAAGCTTTCATTAAGTTTCTTTAAAAATTCATACTTCATTTTTCCTTCATTAACAATTTGCTTTTACATGATTCATCTCTTGTTAGAAAAGGGATTGTTAATGTTATGTCAATGCATTTCTTCACTTAACCCTGTTATTAATTCGCATAACTGTGTATGCAGTAAAAACAAGGGTGCTGCATGTGAATCCAATTTCTTATCAATTTCAGTCATTCCTAAAAATCTATTAGGGAAGATTGTTAATTTCATATCCACAAAATCACTTGATTATTTCGTTAAACACTTTGTAGGTTAAAATGATTGAGAAGTTTACTTCGATCGTTCTGACATTTTTACTCCATTATTTTCATATGAACAAAAGACGGTATCTCAAAATTTATTATGTAGTTTTATGGTTTAGTGAATGGGGAGTCTATGAAATCTATATTAAGGTAAAGAGCCCATGAACGTATTTATACCGTGCCGTTGATTCAGAAAGAAATAACATTAATTTTCATCTAAGTAAATTGATGATTCAACACAAAAGGAAAAGCCTAAAAAAAATGGAATCTCGCACTGAACCAGTAGTAGAAGTAGACACTCAATCACAAAAAAGAAAATAATAATCTAATAACGAGGAAAGAAAATCACTCTTTGTTATCAAAATCCTTTTTCTAATTCTTGAATAATTTCAATCCATAAAAATCTTAATATTCCTATCTACGTCTTGTTAGGGCGGTATAACATCACTTTATTAGTGATTTTTCTTTTGAATGCTTGTTAGGTATCTAGCAGTACCCCGTCCTAACAATCAGAACAATCTCGTAAATCCCATTAAATCAATAATTTTCTACAGATTTATAAAGCAAGTTATCATCCCAACTTTGGAGTACAAGAGTAGGTATCTCTAGAAGGCAAATCCTCTCATTCATTTTTTCTTGTTTTACAACCAATATTTAGATGTACTAGTATATATAAAATGATACTTATTTAGTTTTAGTTTAATTTAAGATACGAGGTGTATATAGTGTTTAAAAAAGTGTATAAATATAAACGGCCAGGTACCCAAAAATATTTTCATCTAAAAGAAGCAGACATATTTGTTTTTACAGTTTTATATTACAAAAGAGCCCTTACAACACGTCAAATCACTACGTTATATAGTGCATTTGAGGGGAGGGAATGTTCAGAAGCAAGCGTATTTACAAAACTCGATCGATACTCCCAATATGGTGCTATCCTAACTAAAAAAATAGATAAAAGGGATGACAGTATAACAAAACGCGCTTTATTTTCCTTGAAAGAGAAAATAATTGAATTCTTAAAAGAGATAGGGAAGCTCCCATCTGGCGCTTCAAAAAAAAGATATTCACGTATAAATTCACTTCACACTTTATGTTCACGTGAGGTTCTTGTTCGTACTCTACTAGCTACTACAGAGAAGACACAAAACAATGGGATATTATCTAAATTAGATATCCGCTCTTATTACCTGAAGAAAAATATGAAAATTGAGGATGGCCAGTTACCGGTGATACCTGATGAACACATTTCATATCAAGATAAAAATATCTATATTGAAATGGATATGTGTAAAGAAACCAATTCTACCTTAGTTGAAAAAGTAGGGAAGTATGTAGAATATGCTCAAAAAGCGAAGGACAATGTTTCAGTTATTTTTGTCATGTACGACAAATCAATGTTCCTTGCAGAAGAAGCAGAACCACCATACGTACGTATGAAGAATCTATTATTTTCTATGAGGGAGTATCACGAACTTTTAATGACAATACCTAATCTAAATATGTACGTCTGCTCACTTAAAGATGCTGGAGACCTTATTTCAGATATCATTCTTGGAAAAGATGACAACCAAAATTTCGAACAAGATATTCTTGTGCCTTTATCTCAACGTACAGTAGGAGATGCTGAGTGGCGTTATGCATTTGTTGAGAACGTACAAACATTTAAGGAACCAATAGATGGCGGTCTACGTCGAACTTATAGGAGAGACAAATACGTTATACAAGATTTCTTCTTTATTTTTGGGAACGAAAATGATTACCGAATGATCGCTAGATTAGATGACGTCGTGTTTTCAAGAAGAGAAGGGGATGACGGTGTTCCACTTGTAGTTATCTATCCTAAACGTGAAAAGCCCAGAGATATTCTTCTGATGGACACTTATGAAAATGTACGACTGCTATCAACCCAAAATGAAAGTATCCATATAGACACGGATGAACAGATCATGGTACGTACTGCAAATAACGTTCATCCGAAAAGACGTAAACTTGTTGAGTTATGCTAATCTGTTATTTTTTATATAACACTATATAATTTTATTGATTTTCATTATTTAAAGTGGTAGAATAACGTTTGAACATATAATTAAAATTACAATCAAATCAGAACAGATGAATTAAGGCAAGCGACACACGCTGTTTTTACAGTGGGTGTCGCTTGCCTTCTTTTATTTGGAGAAAGGTGGAAAATGAAAATGAACTTACAATTTACAACTGCATTAACAGCCAATGGGGGAGTGCTTTCTGTGAGAGAGGCATTAGCAAATCCAGAACTAGTACTTGAACATATTACAGAAGAAGGTGCGGAGTTCAGCGTTTCACTACAAGATATTCAAATACCTGGTAAGCCTAATTATTATTGGTACGACGTATTGATTGAAACTGCAGCTGCTAAGAAAATAGAAGTGAATATTGCTGTACTTTCTCAAGAAGAATATGACAAACTTTGTGAAAAAGCTAGTATCGACCTATATTTAAAACAGACTGAAGATGCAGCGAAGTTCTTTCTAGAAAAATCAAAAGAGCGATTTAATCCAGAGTTACAAGATCGTTTTACATTTCGCCATAAAGCTCAGCTGTTTCTGTAAGGAATAGGTGAGCCTTTATGAATACGTTTAAGCAAAGGTTGCCTTTATTTACAACTATTACACTAATTAGCGCATTTATTATTTCTTTTGGAGTCGGTTTAATAAACTATATAAAGTTACTATACTATGCATTTGAACCACCGTCTTATCCTATAGAAATTACATATATACCACTTATCTTAATGTTCTTCTCTTTATTTCTAGGAGAATTTAGTTTTCGTTTCTACAGCCGTATTCCAGCTTTACATGTGAAAAATGGGAAACTTTTCATTCTAATTGCTTCACACATCGCAGTTGATATCCAATTCTTATGGTTTGCAACTGCTCCTATTCACGCAAAAGTTATCCCTTATCTCACGGATAAAGCAACGCATGTTAATTTTGGTGAATATCAGACAGTAGGACATGTATTAACGGGGAATTTCCACACATTAACCATGGTATTTGTGTTTTTACCGACTGTATTTATGATTTTGTTTACCCTTTGGTATAGCGGGCATATTGTTCGTTACCGAGAAGAAATTTTAAAATGGGTACAAAAATATGAATACAAAAACCACAAGTTACAAAAATGGTTTAATAGTCAAGAACAACAAATATATCCTGATGTAGAAATTGGTCCTCATATTGAGCATAAAGAAATGGTTCGTATTAAAGGGAAAGATCGAACACTAAACGGAATCATTATTGGTCCGATTGGCTCTGGTAAAACATCTAGTTTAATTATTCCAATGATTAACCAAGATTTACACTGGATGGTACGTTTCATTAATAAGTTCGAAAATGCTTATAAAAAAATGATTATGATACGGAAGAAGTAAAAGGGACCTTTTTAAATGGCGTTACTGTAATTGAACCTAGTAATGATTTATGTCAGAAAGTATACAAATTAGTTCAAGCACACAAAATTCCTGAAAGCTCTGTTTACTATATTGATCCAACTAATCCAGATACAAAAAACATAAACATTCTGCGTGGGCCAGTTGATAAGGTAGCAGAAGTGTTCGCGATGGTTATTCAAGGTTTATCTGAATCAAACAATGCATTCTTTGAGCAAGCACAGCGTAACCATCTTAAGCAACATATCTATTTATTAAAGCAGCACAACCCGCAAAAAGATGTAACCTTCGACGACTTGATAGAGATGTATGATGATGTAGAACGTGTCCATCGTATGCATAAACTGTTAAAAGTACAGGTGGAAAAGTTATACGATTTTGTTCAAACTGGCGCTGCTTCGCGGGACCAGAACAACGAATATAAAATTATAAAAGGGATAGATGAGTGGTTTGATAATACCATTCGAGAAAAAACAGATTCTCAAGGCGAACCTGCGGTTTATAAAAAAGGGAAATACCGCGGGCACCCCATGCATTATGATAGAGAAGAAGAATATGTAAAAGGATTACGTAATATTTTAAAAGACCTTGCTTCGAACGTACTAATACGACGAGTTTTATTTGGTAAATCCGATTTCGATTTTGATGTACATTTAGAACAAGGTGGAATTTTATTAGTAAATACGGCAAAAGGGGAATTGGCAGACCTTTCTAATGTATTAGGAAAATTCGTCTTACTTAGTATGCAGAATGCTGTATTCCGCAGAGAACCAAACGTTTCACCATACCACCATATAATTGTCGATGAATTCCCAGATTACGTTGTCCGCCCGTTTAAAGAATTCCCTGCACAATCTCGTAAATATAAAGTAATCCTGACAATTGCAAGCCAAACACTATCTCAATTAGCTCTCGATTTCACAGAGCAGTACATGTTTACCTTGCTGGGCTCATTCCGTAACAAAATGATATTTGGAGATGTAACGCCATATGATGCAAAGATTTTCTCTGACATGTTTGGCGAAAAAGAGGAATTTAAAGAATCTGAATCTGAACAAGGCATTTCTCCTATGCAAGAGAATCCCGTTAGTCGTTTAGGATCAACCTATCAAAAAACAAAAGAAGTGGTTATGTCGCCAGGGGATATTATGGCACAAGGTGCATTTATTTGCGCTGCTCGTATCGTACAAGATAATCATGTGCAGCCTGTACAACAAATCACAAGTAACTTTGTACCTGAAGAAGAGTTTGCTAGAGCGATTATTCAAGTAGACGAAAGACTAGGGCAATATTGGGAAAATGAGCGTCTCCTTCTAATCAAGGATTCTATTAATAAAGCAAATCCAATGAAGCACGTAGATGCAAAGAATATGGAGAAAATAGAACCACTACCACCTATACAGAATGATACGATGGAGCAGAACAATTCCCTAGAAACAGACAGTGAGCAACAACATCTTGTATCATTAAATGATTATAAGGATCATAAATCTGAACATGAAACAAAATTAGTCGAAGATATAGCTGTATCAAATACATCCATTGCTAGTGAACAACAGACAAACCACAATGAGGAAGAGGAAGCTGAAAATGAAGCTGCTCTATATGGAGAGATTAAAAGCTTCGTAATTGAAGTACAGCATGTCTCGCCATCCCTTCTACAAAGAAAATTTAGGATTGGCTATATGAAGACAGCGCGATTAATTGAGAAGTTAGAACAAAATCTAGTTGTAAGTTCCTATATAGGAAAAGAACCTCGTAAAGTTCTAATTTCAAAAGATAGTAGTGTTCCATTACCGACAGAGGAGTCTGATATAAAATCTCCCGTTTTATTCGAAACAAATACCGGTGAGAGTATTCAGCAAGAATCAGCCATGCCAAGCGAAGACAAGAAAGCCGTGCAAGAGGAGACAAGCTTCTTTAAAGATGTCCTGTATGATGATGTGGTAGCTTTTGTGAAGGAATCCAGGACTGCCTCCATATCTGCACTGCAAGATAAATTTAATATAGGTTATACACGTGCAGCACGCTTACTAGATGCTTTACAACGTAATGGAGTCTTAAGTGACATAGGTACGCAACAAAAGTTGGAATTTGGAACATCTGCAATACAAGATACAGTGGCAGAAGAAACAATTGAGGAAGTAATTAGCATAAATCAAGCCGATATAGCAGCTTATCCTGAAATAAAAATGGATGAAGCAGAACTTAACAAAGATTTATCCATTTCTATACTGGAACAAGACTGGAATATGGATACCACAATTAAGACCGAACCATTTCTAGAAAAGTTACAAGTAGATGGAATTGCAATTAAAATAGCGGAGCAATTAGAAACAAATATAGATGTAAGGCCGAATCCATGTACAGAAGTAGTAAAGCTTCCGGTAGAAAATAGACTTGATGCAGAAGTAGCAAAAGTCTACGAATCAATTAGTACTACTGTCTATAAAAACTTAGAAAAAAATATGGTTGAGAATACTAGACACGATGAAGGGCAGGGAGAGTATAAACGTATAAGTTATAAAGAACGTCAAGAACGTTTGAAAGCTCAACAGAAAAATAAGTATAGTGATACGCAGCCACTGTCATATAGAAATGAACAACCTAAGAAAAATATATCTAACGTGATGAGCAAAGAATTAGATGCTTTTTTTGATTAATAAATTCTTTAATTTAGAATAGAACTTAGAATATCTACGTTCTAGATTTTATTTTTCAAGGGAGAATATGCATAAGATAGGGGTCTAGAAGTTAGAATTAAAAATCTAACTTCTAGATTCCAACCTTTAGATAAATATGTTGATGAATGGAAAATAAAAAGCTAATTTCTATGTGATAGAATTAGCTTTTTACTTTCCATTTACTCAATACAGAAACTTGAACCTACATTTTCAAACCTAGTCTTATCAAAACTATCATAATTCTCATATGAATTTTTATTCTCTTTCTACAAATCCCCTTATGAGTGAAACTTCTTTATTTTGATTTTCTTCTATATAACATTCAAGATATAATTCTCTAACTAAGCTTGTTAAATCTAATACTTCATATTTTCTTACAGGATATATTAATAAAAATGTAGATTTTAAAGATGCTAACATATAACTAGTAAAAATATAAACAAGACACATAATAACCGCAATTTCTATAAAAATAAAATTCAACATAAAGATATGTCCATTATTAGTAAGATCAAATTTAGCATCTTTAAAATTAAATATTGTTTGAATATAGTAAGTACATAAAGGAATTAAAATACTTATAAGTAAAGATAAACGAGATATATTAAAACGATTTTGATATTCTTTTTCTAAAATATCCATAAACACCTTCAAATGTTTTTCAGTATAAAATCCTTTTTCATGAAAATATTGACGTAATTTAATTATTTTTTCTTCTCTAATCGATTTAGAATCATTCAGAGTCATTAAAAATTTGGTATCCACAACAAAAGACATACATATACCAATCTTGTTTTTAAAAGTTAAATCTTTCAAATTCCCTAATTTTTCTTCAATCCTGTATGTTAGGCGTGCAACAGAAATAAATGTTGCGATTGTTATTATCGTTATTACTGCATAGTTCTTAAATGTGTTTCGTCCTAAAATAAGTGTAAAAAATAGCAGAATCATTAATGATAAATAAATTAAAACATTGAATTTTACTTTACTAAATAACTTTGAATTACTAATTTTCTCTTCGTAAAAACTTAATAATTGCTGTAAATGTGTTTCCATCTTCCAACCTCCTTAATACATACTAATCTATTTTACCATTAATATTTTTAAATTATAAAAACTTAATATATTTATTTATAGCTAATCGTTATCGAAGTTACTACAATTAATTTTAGAAAGATGTATTACCAAAGGATTATTTCAATATTTCAAATTGATAAGATATCTGACAGAAAATATTTAAAGCTGAACTAAATAACACTTGCATAAATCTCCAAATACTATTATATTTTAATTAATAACTATATAAATAAAACATAACTTACGTGAAGGACACACCTTACGTACCATTCCAACGGTACAGGTGTGTCCTTTTTTACGTTCTAGGAGGAAAATAGGATGACAGTAGAGAGAGAAACAACACACGTTGCAGAAGAACTAGGGATGGCTTTTGAACAAGAAATCACAGTAGAAGAAACACCAGTAGAAACAAACTTCAATCAATTTGAGCGAGTACGTGAGCATGAATTAGAAGAGTTAGCTCGTATGAAACGTGAACGTATTATAGGTAAAGGCTTAATTACAGTTGTCTCTGAAAAGTTGTTCCCAACTAAAAATGGTAAATCAGAACGCATACCCGTACTTACGATGCAAATTGGTACCCATACAACTGCATATTGCCCGATTACAGAGGCGGGGATAACAATCCCTAAGAATCCACAATGGCTGGTAGGTAGAACAAAACCTGTTATCATTGAGCATTTCCAAAAGACAGAGGAAGGGAACTTTGCCGTTGTATCAATCACAGCAGGAGAGCTCGCATTACAAAAAAGATTATATGATGAAGTAACCTCACAAGGTGGGAATAAAGTATACACAGGAACAGTTTCAGGTCATATTCCATCTGCACAAACCGTTCTGGTTGAAGTCCATGGTGTAACTATAGGGGTAAGGTACTCACATTGGTCACATTCATTTGTACGTCCGGAGGATATTATTATTGGTGATGTTGTAGAGCTCATTATCGATAAAGTAGTAGAAAAGAACGGCCGCTATGAATTTAGAGGAAATAAAAAGAAACTAGAAACAGATCCAATGGAAAAGCTATTAGATCTTAAGAAACGACGTGACCGTTTTGTAGGTAAAATTGTAGGTGTAGATGCCATTGCTGGTATTTTCGTAGAAGTTGCACCTGGTATTCAATTTAAAGGATTAAAGAGCCGTAATCTTGCTAATCCAACTCCAGAAGATGCAATTAACCAAACAATCGTTACATGTGAGCTGCTTAATATTGATCCAAAAAATCGCAGAGGAACTGTACGTATTTTAAATTATCCTCAAGGCCAAAGTAAAAAATCTAGTTCTGCAATCTTTCAATTTTAATGAATGACTATGCGTACAATAGAGAATCAAATGTCTCCATATCTCCCTTCCGTCCCACATTTATCAAATGAGGACGCACAGGGACTTCAGGTATATCGGATACATAGTCTGGATAAAACCTATGTATTCCATTCCTATGACGAATTAGTTACGTTTAAGCAGCGTTTAACAGAAGAACAGCATGCAATACTAACTTTCATCGGTATTCATACATCTGTTCGTTTTAATCATTTATTATATCTATTCAAAGATAAGTTTTCGCGTAAGAGAATTAATGATGCACTTCAAGGACTACTTTACTATCGTCTCATTGAAAAATGGCAAGTAGCGATTTTTGATATGGAAATTCTTGAGGAGGCTTATACGTTATCCGATAATGGGTTTAAGCTCTTAAAGTACTGGCAAGGAAATATGTTTTACTTTGCTCCGGAGCGCCTTGATAATCACGGCAAATATGTTCACCTACGTTATTGGCATGATATAGACTTACTCTGCCATCTACGCTATGCTCCGTCCTTTGTGGGGCATATTATGCATCCATCTATAAGTAAAGGTGTTTTCACCCCTCCTTTAAGTTTTGTAGTAAGCGGTGGAGAAGATCGTAAATTTAATTTTGTTGTATACTCCACCTTATTATCAGATACAAAGGATCGATTAAAGCGGATTATCGCTAGATGGAAGACTTTTGTAGAGTCCGGGAAAGATGTTATTATGCAAGACTTAGGGAATAATCCTACAATCTTAGTTGTTTATGTTTCTACTGAAAAACAGGCAAAGCAAATTAATAATGATCTACTACTTGATTTAATTCCTGGTAAAGTATTGCTATGTATAGGAGAAACCTTACATTCTCAAGGATTACAACATGCTTTTTATCAGCCTCTTGCAGAAGGGGAGATTAAACAATTAAATACAAAGCTATTCGCAACAAACTAAGCCACCCTTACAAGCTATTGCTTTCTTTTAAAGGGTGGCTTGTTTACTTTTACAAATAGAGATGATTTGCGTGTTTTATCATTTGAAATCATCAAAAACTACGATGTTATCGGTATAGAAGATCTGCAAGTATCGAATATGCTAAAGAATCATAAGTTAGCAAAAGCAATTAGTGAGGTATCATGGTCACAGTTTTGAACCATGTTGGAATATAAAGCAAAATGGTACAGCAAACAAGTCATTGTCGTATCGAAAACATTTGCTTCAAGCCAATTATGTTCTTGTTGTGGATATCAAAACAAAGACGTTAAAAACCTAAACCTACGTAAATGGGACTGCCCTTCTTGTAGTACACATCATGATAGAGATATTAACGCAAGTATCAATCTAAAGAATGAAGCAATAAAGCTTCTAACCGCAAGGACTGTGGGGATAGCCTAATAAATTAGAGTTCGATAGAACTCTTTACTTTGGAATCCTCCACTTCTAAACGAAGTGAAAGTGGGGGTAGTTCAATGCTTTGTATTCGCTGCTTAAACTCTTTCGGTAAACAGTTATTTTCTTTTTTAAACAACTTATAAAACTGTGACATGTTTGCAATTCCAACTTCGCATCCGACATCTGTAATACTAAGGTCACTTGTTATTAATAAACTTTCAGCTTGTTTGATGCGCTTATAATTCACATAATCTAAAAAGGAAATACCCATAATTCTTTTAAAGTATTTGATGAAATAATGATAGCTTAAATTTATTAATGCACATGCTTTGGTTACGGTTATCTTTTCTCCTAAATGATCTTCTACATAATCAAGTACTGGTTTTAAACGAGCAAAGTCGTCTTGTTCACTATAATTTAATATGTTATGTGTGTCGTTTCTTACTAGTAATAAAAGTAATTTCTTAATGGCAGCACTAATTGCGATTTCATATCCGTTCATTTTCATTTTTGATTCTGTAAAGATTTCTGTAATAAGAACATAAGCCTCATGTTTCACCACTTCATTTTGTTCAAAAATATAGTTTAACTCATTTAAGGATTTTGTTTGTTCTGAAAAGCAATGTAAATATTGTATAATGCTTCGGTCAAAGTGTTGTTTTAAATTTACTTGAAACACAACGTAGTGTAACGAACCTGCAGAAGGTTTATGTGACCGATGCAACTCAGATTTCCCAAAAATAAAAACATCTCCAGGGCCAAGAACAATATACTTATCTTTATTTTGTATGCCTAAATCTCCTTCTATAATTGCTAGAAACTCAATCTCTTCATGATAATGCCAAGGGGCACTCTCAATTTGATTATTATAAGAGGTTTCCATAACAATGTCCCATACCTTTAAAAATAGTAATGGATTTTGATAAATAACCTTTTCTTCAATTGCTTCAGCAAGCTTATTACAAATCCCTTCTGACATAGACGTTTACACCTCCTTATTAGCAATATAACACCTTTATCAAAATGCGATAAGTAAGTTGCCTTATTTCTTATAGAAAAAGGCAACTTTTGATAAAAACATAACGATATATAGCATATTTTTTCAGTAAAAAAATTTCTATAATAATTTCAAATCAAGCAAAAGGAGGATATGATAGTGAATATTTTAAAAGTAGGTGTTATTGGCTGCGGAAGCATCGCGCAGTATCGTCATTTACCAGAATACGAAGCAAACCCATATGTACAGATTGTGGCTGTTTGTGACAGTAATAAAAAGCGCGCAAAAGAAGTTGCCAATAAGTATGGTGTAAATATGTACACTGACTATAACGAGCTTATCAATTGTGAAGAGTTAGATGCAGTGAGTGTATGTACACCAAATGATTTACATGCATCAATTTCTATCGTTGCTTTACAATCGGGTATCCATGTACTATGTGAAAAGCCAATGGCGACGTCAAAAAAAGATGCGGAAATGATGATTGAAGCTGCTGAAAAAAGCGGTAAAAAGTTAATGATTGGTCATAACCAGCGATTTGTTACTTCTCACCAAAAGGCAAAACAATTGATTGAAAATGGAGAAATCGGAAAAATATATAGCTTCCGTACAGCATTTGGTCATAGTGGTCCTGAAAATTGGAGTGTAGATGGAAAAGAGAGCTGGTTCTTTAAAAAAGATGAAGCGTTTCTTGGTGCAATGGGTGATTTAGGTGTACATAAAGCGGATTTAATTCGGTATATTCTTAATGAAGAAATTACAGAAGTTGGTGCCTTTGTTGAGACGAGCGCAAAAACATTTTCGAATGTAGATGATTGTGCTGTATGTATGTTGAAAAGCGAAAGTGGCATTATCGGAACACTTGCAGCAAGTTGGTCTTACGTTAGCAAAGAAGATAATTCAACAATTATTTATGGTGAAAAGGCCACTCTTCGACTAGAAGATGATCCGACTTACTCACTCATTCTTCAATATAAAAATGGTGAAGTTGTAAAATATGAGCTTGATAAAATTCAATCGAATGCTGCAATTGGTCAAAGTAATTCACATGTAATTGAACAGTTTGTAGAATCTATCCTTTCTGATAAAGAGCCGTTAATTAATGGTGTAGAAGGAATGAAATCGTTAGAAGTCATTTTAGCAGCCATACAATCAAGTGAAACAAAACAAATTGTTACAATTCCATTATGAGAAAAGGTGAAGACATGAAGAAACTACGCATTGGAATAATAGGGGCCGGAGGAATTGCACAAGGTCGCCATATCCCTGCATTTGTAAATTTACATGAATATTGTACGATTACGGCTATACATGATAGAAACATAGAACACGCAAAACAAATCGCTGAAACATATAACATTCCTTATGTATTTGAAACGTATGAAGAAGTCTTTAAAGAAGTTGATGCTGTTTGTATTTGTACACCTAATAAGTTTCATGCTGAGATTTCTATCGCAGCATTACAAGCAGGGAAACATGTATTATGCGAAAAACCGATGGCTTTAACAGCGGCAGAATGCGAAAAAATGATAGAATCTGCAAAAAACAACGGTAAAAAACTTGCTATCGCGTATCATTATCGTTACATGAAAGAGTCGCAAGTTGCAAAACAAATGATGATAAGTGAGATTGGCACACCTCTTGTTGTTCGTGTAAAAGCACTCCGTCGCCGAAAAGTACCAGGCTGGGGCGTTTTCACAAATAAAGAATTACAAGGTGGAGGAAGTTTAATAGATTACGGTTGTCATCTTCTTGATTTAGCACTTTGGCTAATTGGAAATCCAAAACAAACAGACGTCATTGGTAGTGTCTATAATGCCGTTAGTAAGCTACCAAATCAAGTAAACATGTGGGGAAAATATGATTACAAAACATTTCAAGTTGATGATCATGTTACCGCATACATAAAATTTGAAAATGGGGCATCATTGTTATTTGAAACTTCTTGGGCAGCAAATATTAAAAATGATGAAGTACATGTGAGTATCTCCGGAGTAAACGGTGGAATAAATGTTTTTCCAATTGAGTTATATACAATAAAACATAATATGATATTAAATAGTGAACCGGTTTGGATAGCAAATGACGGTGATCCTGGAATTTTGCAAGCAGAAAACTTTGTAAAAGCTTGCTTATACGATGAAGAATTAATTGTAAAGCCTGAGGAATCGCTGCAAGTATCGCAAATTATTGATGCAATTTACGAAAGTGGGAACACACATGAAGAAGGGACGGGAAGATAAATGAAATTAGGAGTATTTACAACACTTTTCTCTCACATGGAATTTGAAGAAATGCTAGATTATGTACAAGCAGCCGGTTTGCATGCAGTAGAAATTGGTACAGGTTGTTATCCTGGAGGTTCGCACTGTAACTTAGATGTATTATTAGAAAGTGAACAAGGCAGAAGCGTATATATAGAACATGTACAAAAAAGAGACTTAATCATTAGCGCTTTTAGTTGTCACGGAAATCCATTATCCCCAGATGCTGCTTTTGCAACAGAATCTCATGAAACATTGTTAAAAACCATTCAACTAGCTTCACTACTAGACGTACCTGTTGTGAATTGTTTTTCAGGCGTAGCAGGTGACCATGAAGGCGCAAAATACCCGAATTGGCCTGTTGCACCATGGCCAAATGAATACAATGATATTTTAAAATGGCAATGGGAAGAAAAGCTCATTCCTTATTGGAAACAAGTTGGTGAATTTGCAAAAGAACATGGTGTAAAAATTGGTTTAGAACTTCACGGTGGTTTCTTAGTACATACGCCATATACATTACTAAAACTACGTGAAGAAACATGTAACGCGATAGGTGCTAACTTAGACCCTAGTCATTTATGGTGGCAAGGAATTGACCCTGTCGCCGCTATTAAGTTATTAATGAAAGAAAATGCAATTTATCACTTTCATGCAAAAGACACTTACATCGATCAAGATAATGTAAATATGTATGGTTTAACAGACATGCAGCCCTACGGTAAAGTGAAAACAAGAGCTTGGACGTTCCGTTCTGTTGGTTGTGGCCATAGCTTAGAAGAATGGTCGCAAATGATGAGTGCACTTCGTACATATGGATATGATTATGTTGTAAGTATCGAACACGAAGATCCACTCATGTCTATTCAAGAAGGATTTAAACGTGCCACAAAAAATCTTCAATCTATTTTAATTGAAGAAAACCCTTCACAGATGTGGTGGATGTAACTTCCTTTAAAAAAGCAATAAGTAACATTTTTTTCAGAGAAGCCATTCGTAAAAGAATATTAGCTTCTCTTTTTTTTAAAAGAAACGTTAAAAAAAGGACGAAATATTCAAAAATAAATTACAAAAACTAATTATCCTGTATCTACCTCTATACAAAGTACGGATTTTACGAAATAATATTGTTTGATAGCTCTTTCAACGATAACGATATATACAAATATATTTTTTTTTAGAAAGAGTATATATAAGAAAGGAGTAATACATTGCTACGTATACAAAGAGGGTTCATGTACGATCCAGATGATAATAAGGTAATTGTTAATGAAATTTTCTATGATGCTACATCTGAACAAAAGCTAGGAAGCAAAATGGGTGTGTTCGATGCAATTAAACTACCTACTGCTATTTTTCAAAAGGTTCAAGAAAATGAAAGGATGTCCTACATGGAAAGTATAGAAGTAGAAGAGGGAAACCTAAAAGAAATACTTTGTTATTTAGAGAAGAATCAAAAGCCAGACAAACTCTATTTTGAACTGCAGTACATGAAGTAACACAAAGAACTGAAAATAAGAGGGGATTTATAGCAGGGGAAACAGGGGCATTATTAAACAATACATATAACAGCTGCATATAAAATTCCTTCTTAGCTTCATTCAATTAAAAACAATTGAATATAATATAAAAATAGCTTAATATAAACGTATATTTATTGTTTATTTGATTCCGTTTATTCCCACACCTTACGTGTTGTGGTTGAGTTGTAGAAACAAGTTGTGTTCTTGTTTCAATTGTGAAAGGGCTTCTTTGAGCCGATTAGTGTATATATAGCTTATTTTGCTATGCACATTTTAATCGACTTAAAGAAGCCCTTTTTGTGTTGTCTTCGAGTTCGGAATCACTTATACATAGACCCTCAGGGCTAAAAATTTGCTAAATGATAAAGCACATATTTTGTGCTTTTTTTGTTTAATTTAGAGGAGAGATAATATGGAATTTTACAGAGTATGGCATAAGAAAAAAAATATGAGAGTGATTTATGCTCGTAGTTCTTATGAAGCCACAAGGTTTTATTTATTAGAAACGTATCATGATTGCGATTGTGTAGAGGATCTAAACGTTCAAAAGTTAAGCACTTCAGAAAAACTTAAAGTCATGCATAACGGATTTGAAACGTTTAGAACACTACAAGAAATATGTAGTGAGAGAAAATTTGCAAGCGCCCCTTGTACTGTAGTAGAGATACTACAATAAAAGAGGATGAAAAAGTCAGGTATTTAGGTATTACAACTAAAAAATAATGTAAAGAAATAGCACATGATTTGTGCTTTTTTCATTTGGAAAAGGGGATATTAAGGATAATAGAGAAAATTCTTGCACACTTAGGTGTACAATTTGCTTATAAAGTAGAATCGCAGGAATTCTATTTCTATTATGGAGAAAAACACTTACCAGGTCTTTATCGCCTCTTATTATTGTTAAAGATTTTTGAATTTGACGGTAAAGAAAGATATTAAGTGCTAATTTATAGTAAAGTAGAGAAAGAATGGAATTTAAAAGATAAGCACTAGGGAATTTATATATATGAAAGGTACTTGTTGCAATGCTAAAAGCACGAGAAATTAGAATGTAAAACTTGAGAGGAGTTATATAAAATGATTACAGTTAACCGAGGATACATGTATGATCCGGAAGATAATGAAGTCTTAATTACTGAGATTTATTATGAAGCTGCTACAGATACTAAATTAGGAAGTAAAATGGATAGTTTATCCTATACAGTCGTTCCTAATGAAATTAAAGAAAAAATTGAAGCTGCTGCTTCATTATCCTATATGGAGAGCATTGAGATGTCACAGCAATTAGCTACTGTATATCAAAATGAAATTAACATGTATGGAAAACCGGAAAAATTGTACTTTGAGTACACAAACCTGTAAGAGTAGAGAAGACATTGAACGATTTGGTTCAATGTCTTTTTTTTTGAATAAAACCGCAGAGGAGCATAAATGATAAATTATGTAAATGAAATAGAAACGAGTCTTTGGACAATTTGTGTAGGGGATATTTTTAGTAATGGTCGTATGCCGTATCACTTAAAAGTTGTGAAAATTGAAGTTGAAGATATGGCTAAGCCAGATGATGCAAGGATATATAGCGTACCCGTTCATCCTAAGAATCATAGAAGACGTATAAAGGTAATGGATGTATCAGAGGATATTTCTTATAGAGCATGGTATTACAATGATTTTTGGAGTAAGTAATATACTTGCTATGAAAGAGTGCTACTGTGAATTTGGAATAGAGTACTATGTTTTAAAAAGATGCGATACTATATTCTGATGTTAATTTTTATAGTAAAAAGTACGTGACCTCACTTATCAAGTCACGTACTTTAATTATATACTCTCTTTTGTTATTTTGATAAACTGCATTAAAATTGCAGTACCTGTGAAATTCAGTACAATACTTGTTCCAAGTGAAACTCCCCATAGTACACTTGGTAACGATACTGTTAATGATAACAGTAAGAATACAATACCTACTGAAACAAAAGTAAATCCCAAAAACATTTTGTTCAATCTAAACACCTCCATTGTAATTATAGTTTAGCAGTATTTACCTTACAGTTTCAAATAACATTTCAATATACAAACATTTAAATGCAAGGCCTCAGTACGAGAAAATGCGAGTTGTTCGTAAACTCTGACTTGCATCAAAAATAAAGATAGTATAA
Source organism: Bacillus sp. FSL R9-9530 (assembly GCF_038008145.1). Lineage (NCBI taxonomy): Bacteria > Bacillati > Bacillota > Bacilli > Caryophanales > Bacillaceae > Bacillus > Bacillus sp. FSL R9-9530. The sequence continues at coordinate 311,390 of NZ_JBBOYO010000002.1, read as the reverse complement.
TATACAGATATATTTATTGTTTAATTGATTCCGTTTATTCCCACACCTTTTTGTGTTGTGGTTGAGTTGTAGAAGCAAGTTGCGTCTTGTTTCATTTTTGAAAGGGCTTCTTTGAGCCGATTAGTGTATTTAGCTTATTTTGCTATACACATTTTTAATCGACTTGAAGAAGCCCTTTTTGTGTTGTCTTCAAGTTTGGAGTTATTGTATAGCCCACACTTTAGGCGATTATTTTATTACTTAGGAGGGAACATCATGAATACAATCATGGAAAAATCACAAAATAATGTTCATTTACATGCCATCATTGAAGAAATTAAAGAACTAGCTAATCCATTATGGATCAGTTCAGTAGCATTGTTGCATGCGCACAATCAAAATTTCAATACAAAGGCTACGACATTTAAGGATATTACCATTTCTGATTTAAGAGATTTGAAAGTAAGCTTAAATCTTATTTATGCAGCAAGGAATATCAGTCGCACGAGTATAGAAGAGTTGAATTTGCGCCTATCTATTCAATCCGGAAAGGATATTACTTCCTATGAGGATTGGCTACTTCATGAAAACAGAGGGATCATATGTGAAATGATTTATGAATTTCGAAAGAACGAGTGGGTACATTCAAATCCGAAATAACAATTTCATTCACATAAATGGAACAAAATCAAATAATGTAGGGGGATTATTATGACGAATATGATGGAAAGTTTACAAGCCGAATTCCCATTAGAACAATTAGGATGGAAAATTACACATACATTCGAAAGCCAAGGGCGTTTTTTCGCGTATGTAGCTCCATTTGTTGACGCTCGCGCCATTCAGGACCGATTTGATGAAGTCTTTGGTATCGATAAATGGCAAGTGTCTTATGAAAAATGGGGTGAGAACGCAACGAAGTGTACCATCTCAGTGTTTTTGAATGAACGCTGGATATCAAAAGAGGATGGAAGTGAAGAGTCTGACTACAGTTCTGTAAAAGGCGGCTTTTCGAATAGCTTAAAAAGAGCTGCTGTACTTTGGGGCGTGGGAAGATACATTTACAATATAAAACCTAGTAAGGTAGAACTTTCTACACGTAGTAATGGCCAAAATAGTATCTATGTTTCTTATCAAAAGAAGGGATATTATTTCACACCACCAACTATGCTACAACTAAAGAATAAACAAGGAAGTTCAAAGAGGGAACAAGTCAATAACCAAGCTAGTCTAGAACTTTTGATTCAAGACATGCAACGGCTAGTAAAACCGTTAGGAATTACATCTAAAGATGTTCTGCTTGCTTATAATCACAATCATAATGCACAAGCAAGAACATTCGAGGATACAACGACTGGTGGATTAGAGGACATTATAACTCGTTTACGGTTGATTCATGAGGCGATAGATATTAGCCATGGGAATGAGGAACAGCTTAATCGCTGGTTATCTACCTATATAACTGGCGATATCACGTCTTTTAGAGAATGGTTACTTCATGGTCATGCAGAAGCCATTCATCAACTCATAGCAAAGTTAAAAAAACAACAAAGTGCGTAAAGCTTTGTTTTATAGCAGGGAAACGAATGAACAGGATATGAGGTCTGTTCTTTTTTTATTACTTTTTTGGAGGGAAAAATTATGAAATTTACTATTAACCGTACTTTATTTATCGAAAAATTAGAGAAAGCTAGTGCTACTGTAGACGTTAAAAACCCAATGCCAGCATTACAAGGTGTTTTATTAGATTGTAATCAAATGGGAATGATCCTAATGGGTTCAGACGGTACAGAAACAGTAACATTAGTGACACGCTTTAATGTAAACAGTGGGGATTGTACTGAACCAGGGAAGGTGCTTTTTGCAGCTGCTCCAGTTCTTAAAACGATTAAGAAATTCAAAAGTGAATTCATTGGTTTAGAACATAAAAACAATGAGCTAAAAATTGTAGAAAATGCGAAAAAGCAATTTAGCTTTTGTACCATGGATCACGAAGAATATCCTGAAATCAAAATTGAGGCAGGGGAAGATTGGATTTCGCTTTCACAAGAACAATTTGTAACAATGGCCAACGGAACTTTACATGCTATTCCTGCAATGGATACACGTAAGATCCTAACCGGTGTGAACTTAAAATCAGTAGATGGTAAGTTCTTTAGTACTGCTACTGATGCGCATCGCTTAGCTCGTTTACATTTTGATTGTACTAAGATCACTATCGCAAAAGATGGTGAAGTCGTGTTACCAATTAAGTCCCTTAAAACGGCTCTAAAGCTCTTTAATCGTGAAACGAATTTACAATTAAAGCTCATTAATGATACACAGCTATTAATTCGTGGGGAAAGTATTATCTATCAGTCTAGGTTACTAGCTGGTACGTATCCTGATACTGCACGCATGGTACCTGAAGGTTTTGAAAGTGAAATACAACTATCACGTGAAGAATTTAAAAACACGTTGGAACAGCTTTCTGCCTTTTCTTCACTAATCGTGCTTACGTCAGAAGGAAAAGAAAGCATCCATCTTAAACCACAAAATTCACAAGTAGGTACTGCAAGTGTAGAAATTCCATGTAATCAAGTAGAGGCATTTACATTGGCCTGTAATGTGGAATATCTGCTGCAAGCATTACAAACGATATCTTCTGAAACAATCGCGATAAAAATGATTAGTAATCAGAGACCTATCGTGGTAGTGGGAGCAGAGGATACAACTCACTCTAATCTGCAGTTAATCCTACCGGTTCGTGTGTAAGGGGGAAGCAAAATGAGTATGAATCACAGTGACTTCTTTGACTTATTACAGTCAAAAGAAGTCCTTCCTAATAATCAAGAACTTCGTCAATCCTTTGAATCGCTTATAAATGGATTTATTGCGAACGAAATGCCTGATTTAGAAAACATACCATTAGAACATATAGATGAATTTGAAAAGCAATTTGAGCAGCTACGACATTATGTCACGTTTTATAGTGGTAATTCATTTCGGATAAGTGGCCCAGATTGTGTATTAAAGGAAATGCTACATTTACATTTTTTCACTGAACAACTAGAAGATGTAGAAAAGCAGGGGCTAGAAGATGAGATATTTATTTAATCAGGGAAATGAGATGAAAGTATACATTCGGATGCTACGCATACAAAAATTAATTCGCAAATATAACATCCCATTCTTAATCAATATCAATGATTTTCACAGGGACAGGTTGCATATAACAAGTGAACTATTATTCGAGTCGCTTGCGCGTTTTAACGAGCAAACACGTATATTTTGTCACTTTGCCTTCGGAACTGAAGAAAACCTGTTAGATGGGACGTTATTTAGCTCAGAAGACATGTATTCGAATTTCGCTTCGGATATTAGTTCTATGGCTGCGGAAGGATGTTACTTCGACACAGCTGGTTACTATCTATGTATAGGGTCGAAACATATAACACAATCCGATTTTCAATTCGTGTTACATGAATTTTCGTTTAACACCTATCAAAGTGAAGCGTATCCCAGTCATATTTTGATTGAATTTCTAGAGGATGGTTATGAACAGTACTCATTTGATGAATGGGTACTTTCTTATTATGAAATTATAATCCGTCTTGCGGCAATGATCCGAGAAAAGACGAAGGGGAACCAGGTATGAAATTATTATTTACATACAATCAGCAGAAAGTAAGAAAGTATCTACTTTCGTTAAAAATACAAAAAAATGATTACTTACTGCATGAATTACTTGCAGATAAGAAACATCATGAAGAAATTTATATATTAGATTGCTTAGAGAACTATAGAAAAATAGACTTCAGTAAAATTTCAGAACGCTCCATTCATCATGTAATGGCTGCTGTCTCCTATTTAGAAGAAGACTCAAATTTTTCAAATGAATTAATTGATTCACAATTACTACTAGAAATTTTTATGATTGTGCAAAATTCATTAGATATTGACCTTTCCTGCTTCTATACATCGCAACTGTATATTATGGAAATCTTTATGCGTAAATATAGACTAGGAATTCCCGTATCTGAGTATTTTCCAACATATTTAGAACGAGATAATTTCGAAGAACACGATTGTGAGGAGTCATTTAACCGATGGGGTAATGATTTAATACAAGATATGAAATTAGGTCATGAAGAGGTAGACAACGATGATAAAAATCATCTAGCCAAATATTCGGATTTATTTCATACCTCCATGGAAGATTTAAACGGCATTGTTGCAAATGCTTGGAGTTCAATTGGAGAAATGTTTTCTAATATCAAGATAGAGGATCAAAGTTTCTTTCGTGCAATTCAAAATCAGTTTGATATACGTATGCTTTACCAAGCTGAAGAGGAAAAACTTTACCTTTTCTATGATGATGATACATATTTTCCAGCAATTAAACGAATTGAAATGTTACTTCGTATCTTTGAAGAGATACAGTTAGCAAAAAATATAGCAAGTTAGTACAGAGGACCTAAAAATGAAGAAATTATTTGGATATTCATCTAATGTAGCGATGTCAAATTATTTACTATCACTTAAGTTAAACAAAACTTATAGCATCGTAAATTTGGAACAAATTAAGCAAAGATACCAAGAGGAAATATATATATTAGAAAGTCTTTCAAAAGATATAGAGATAGATTTCAACAAAATCTCTCATGAGGCAATCGGTAAAATCCTAACTTGTGTGGACTTTTTAGATGTAAATCAAACTTTAAGTTGGAAGGACATAGAATCCACAGATACGATTGTAATCTTCTTACTTTCCATGAACCTATTGAACATAAATCTATTTAAATTTTATTCATGTCAATTTCATTTCTTACATTACTTTAAAAGAATGCATTCGCTTTCGATTAATGTAACACAGTATTCTCCCTTGTATTTAGAACGAGAGAATATCTATGAATTAGACCATGAAGAAGAATTTGTGAATTTGGGTACGGACATGATCGAAGAAATGGGCTTAGAAGCTTTTCCTATTGAAGAGGAAGAAGAGTATGAAACGCTCTCTACACTATTCGACATACCATTAAAGGAAGTACAGAAAGTAGCAGAGGACACATGGGGTGCTATAGCTGAAACAATAGAAGGCATATCACCAAAACATAAAGAAAAAATTTCTAAATTACTAGATTGTTATCCAGTAAAGTATTCTTACCAAATTGATGAAGAATCTCTTTATCTCTATTATGGCGAGGAACCATTATACGGACCATATAAATTTGAGATGTTACTAGATTTATTGGAAACAATCTTTACGCAGGGGGAACCAACACATGAAGACAGTAGCAATATTTGATGCTTTAGAGCCAAAAGGAATTGTAACCATTCAACAATTTAACAATGAATTATGGCGTGGTGAAACTGCCGTTACTTTTAAGGACTTTTATTTAGCTTTAAAAGAAGTGATGGAGCAAGGTACACAAGATAATACCCATTACTCTAGTGGTGTACTCCCAAAAGGGTGTGTAAAACACGAGGTGTTGTCCAAGAGTGGTGATAAACAAGCTGTTTGGATTGAAGTACCAAAGGCTCAGTGGGATATTCAATTTTTTGAACGGCCGTTTCAACAAGTAGGCTTTCCACGTCTATTATTTCGTTATACGGTGTATCAAAAACGAGTTACGAATATCTCTGTCTTTGCTGTAAAAGAAGACATGGAATTAGAAGAAGGAATGAAACTATACCAATTTCCTTACTCTAATGTTCATGCTAATGGATCTGTATGTACGGGTAGAGTTATGATTCCTGAATTCCGGACTTTAAAAGATTTAGAAACATTTCATGTTTTATTCTTTGCAAGTTCATTCAACCATGACCTTACAAACACTCATACGGAACCAGTAGGAGAGTTATTTAAACGATTTGAAAACCAAAGTTTTTCTGATTCCATTCTAATAGAATCAGAAAAGACTTTTTAAAAAATAGCAGGATCAATTACAAGCAAACATACTAGGAGGAGTATTTATTATGACAAACTTATTCGATTTTTTTGATATGGAAACAAAAGTAGAGGAAACAACAGTACCGGTGAAAAAAGCTGCATCAGAGCAAGCCACTGCTAAGAAGGAAGAGAAGAAGGAGAAAGCAAAAGATAAGACAAAGAGTGGTAAGAAACCTAAGGCTTCAAAAGCTACAGATTGTCTAGATAAAATCAATACAACAACGGTGGTTCGTCACGTAGTATTTGGAGATATACCGTTAGTAGATTGGTTTACAGAAGAAGAAATTACACATGGAATTGCTGTTCAAAATGGAGATTCCACAGATGTAAGAAAAATAGAAGCAGAGGACATTCGCGTGAAATTAGAGCAACGTTATCCTTCGTTCGTTAAAGACTTAACAGTCATTAAACATCACGAAGATACAAATGCATTAATTCCGATTTTAACTGTCGGTGCTAAAGGAGCAAGTACTGTAGAGGGACAATCCATTTCAGATTGTCCTTTTTCTTTTCTAAGTACTTGGCGTAATCACTTTTTACCTGGGGATTTTATTCCGAGGACTCTATTAATGGACTTTATTATTATTGCACAGTCCATTTCTCGTAAATGTGATTGCGAATTGCATGCTGATATCTATTTCAATAAAGAGCGTGGTTATTTTATGGACTTCCCACGCCAGCAGGTAGCGACTGAAATTGTAATCCCAGAAACGAATATAGAGATGCAGTCTATTGCTATGAAAGTAATGGAGATACACAGCCATCATCGTTTTCCTGCTGAACCAAGTGATTTAGATGATCAAAGTGAACGGGCTCCTATTCTCTATGCAATAATCGGCAGAATAGAGGATGTTTTCCCTGAACTACGTGTACGCACTTGTATCGATGGGGAATTTCATTCTATTAACCCTAACTTTATATTTGCAGGAGAATATGCAACGAAAGGGATAAGCCAAAATTACGATTTAAGTGGGATTACACTTTTAAAATAAATACACAGGGGGGCGTAAAGGAGACATATTTTCATGTCTCCTTCTTTATTATGACAACATTAAAAACAATTCACGTATCGATGTTTACAAAGATAAAACATTACATGTTACTTCTTACAAAGAGTGAACGAGTAGTAGAGGAAACACATCATGACTATGAGCTATTTCAATTTATGTGCAAGTTAGAGATGAATAACATATATGAAGCACTAGAAGGACAAGGGAATGATACCTATATTGATTTAAACGCGCATCAAGTATATGTACATACACTTATTGAGCAGGTGAATTTACTTCAATATGTTGTATCCATTGTGCAAGAGGAAGGAGTCGTTCATGCTACATCGATACTATTGATGCATTCATTTGACTTGTATACGGTGCATAGGATTACAAATTTATCGATTCCATTTCTACGGAATTTGGAGAATACACTATCAAAAGAAAATTAGGGGGATATAAAAATGAGTATTGTTATTGATATTGCAGAAGGAAAGAAGATTGTACCGCATATTGTATTAGTAGGGGCTGGAGGAAATGGAGGATTAATTTTACAACATATTGCCCAAATGATGAGTATTTTCCAATTAGATGGTGAAATTGTAGTTGCAGATCCAGATATCGTAGAAACCAAAAATCTAGGAAATCAACTCTTCATTCGACCTGATGTTGGTAAATACAAAGCGGAAGTACTGGCTCGTCGATATAAAGCTGGCTATAACGTTCCTATCTCTTCCTATACATCACAGTACATTGAAGACACAGAAACAATGCAGCAGTTGTTTGGTAATAAATACGATTTATTAAAAAAACAATATCAAGACGACTACTTGTATTTACCAATTGTAATTGGAGCAGTAGATAATATGTTTTCTCGTGAGGTCTTTCATCAATTCTTCCATCAATCGGATAATCTTATTTACATCGATGTAGGGAATACAGCTGTAACAGTTCCTGATAATTGGGGAGAAGTAGGTAAAAGACATTGGACACCTCAACAAATAGCCGATTATAAAAACAGTGGTTATAACGGTCAAGCAGTATGTGGGATTAAACTGAATGGCGAGGTCATTCTTTCTCCGCTTGGCGACTTATTCCCAGACGCTTTTATGAAGAAAGAAACGGCACCAAGTCAATTAAGTTGTTCCGAATTAGCTGCTTCAGAACCACAGCGCGTTATTACAAATAAATTCGCTGCCATGACTGTTGCACAATTCGTCAACGAACTCTTTGATGAAGGTACCGTATCGAATCACTATATCATTTTCCAAGCTCAAAAGGCTTTTATGAAAGCAGCACCAATTGGGGAGTAGTGATATAGGAGGGGACAAAATGAGAGTGTATCAATTAGATTCCACTCAATTACAACGTACATTAACACCGACAAACATGTGTAATGGTGTTCTTCAATACTATCAATATAAGAATTATGCCGTTGTATCTGTACTTGATTTATCAAAGCATGATTCCGAAATGATACCATTGTTTCTGGCTTGTTTAGCAGAGGCTCTAATTCATTTCAACCCAGATTCTTTTTTAGCTAAGGATGAATCTGACCTCTTATATTGGTGTAGAAAGAACTTCAAAGGATTTCATAGTATCTCTGACGATGGATTCTTACAAGATTTCAGGCAGGTATACGAATGTTATCAAGCATTGCAAAACGTTGGAAAACAAGAGAGAAGTATAAAAATAAATATGTAATAGCTAGGAGGAGAGAAACCCATGTATAATGTAATCAAACGTCAATATAATTCAATTATCCAAGAGGTGATTCGGATTAACGAAGAAGCACAAAGGGAACTGGACCTATTAGTACAAAAAATTCGTGAAACCGTGTCTTCTGTCCAAAAAATTATCCTTTTTGGCTCTCATGCCTATGGCACACCAAATGAAGACAGTGATTTTGATCTCTGTATTGTTGTGGAAGGTGTAGGAGCGAGAAAAAGGGAAGTCATTAATCGTATCAATTGGGGAATTTACGATGTAATGGAAACACCAGTTGATATTTTAGTGTATGGACCTGAAGAGTTTCAAGAACGTGCTAACCGTAATGTAACCATGGAGCATAAAATTGCACAAGATGGGAAGATCCTATATGAAAAATACTGAGGATCTAAAAGAGTGGGTATTTATCGCAAAATCTGATTTAGATTCTGCTAGTTACTTAACTCATATGAAACCTTTCCCTACTGCAATTATTTGTTATCATAGTCAACAATGTGTGGAGAAACTTCTAAAAGGATTTCTTGCACTAAATGGTAGAACAGTCCCTAAAACTCATAACCTTTTAATGCTGCACAAATCGTGTCGTAAATTAGATGAGGAATTCTCTTTGATTTTAGAACAGTGCGTGCAGCTGAATGGTTATGCTACAGACATTCGTTATCCGTATTTCGAAGCCCTTACCGTTCAAGATGGGTTAATGGCTATACAACATGCTCAAAAAGTAATGAGTTTTTATAAAGAGGCTTTAAACAAGCTAAAGCTAAATATAAATGAAATCGTAATCGATTAAGAATAGAGGAAATACGTAAAAGAGAGTGCCTTTAATGAGGGACTCTCTTTTTCTATCTAAAAAAAATAGAAATGACTCATCCAAAGGTGTTGGGTAAATACCCCATTCGAATAATATTAACTAAGATTATTTTTGTTAAATATTTAACCGTTTATAATTTCCCCACCATTCACGTGCAGAATTTGCCCTGATATGTAAGATGCATCATCAGAAGCCAAGAATACATAAGCAGGTGCCACTTCAAACGGTTGACCGGCTCGCTTCATAGGAACGTGGTCTCCAAATGTGGCAAGCCATTCTGGAGGCAAAGAAGATGGAATTAATGGCGTCCAAATTGGTCCTGGGGCCACACCATTAACTCGAATTCCTTTCGGTACCAGTGATAATGACAGCGAACGTGTAAATGAAACAATGGCTCCTTTAGATGAAGCGTAGTCAATTGCATCTTGATCTCCATGATAGGCACTAAGGGATGTTGTATTTATTATAGAGCTCCCTGAATTCATGTATGGAAGAGCGGCCTTCGTCAAAATAAACTGCGAAAAAATATTTGTGTGAAAAGTACTTGCTCGTTGGTTTGAATCTACATCAAGTAGATCGTTCTTTATGTATAGTACACCGGCATTATTCACCAAAATGTCAATACGACCATACTGGTGAATTGTTTGCATTACTGCTTGTTGGCAATGCTGCTCATACCCAATATCACCTGGAATGGTAATGCAACTACGACCATACTTTTTGACATAGAACTCCGTTTCTTTTGCATCACTATGTTCATTTAGGTATGAGATTGCTATGTCTGCACCCTCTTTCGCGAAGGCCACAGCGACAGCCCTTCCAATTCCACTATCCCCACCAGTTATAAGCGCTACCTTATTTATAAGTTTACCAGCTGGTTTATAATCGGGGTTATCAAATATAGGTCTAGGTATCATTAATGATTCAATGCCAGGTTTACTTTGTTGTTGAGGTGGGAAACCCATCATAATCACTCCTCTCTGAATTTTCATGTAATAAATGAAATTCTGGTATAGGTTATGATTATCATCAGGAAAATATATCCTCAACAAGGAATTAAATAGAGGAAGTGAAGGGGGGCTTAATACTGAGTGAAGAATAATGTACGACTATTTCATGAATATCGTTCCATAAATAGATATTTATATTTCTCAGCTGATATCTTAATATACAATTTATAATTTATTGTCTTAAACAAAGATAGTAAAATAAAATACAAAACATAAAAAATATATGGAGAAGTAACTCACTATGAGGGCAAAAATCGAAAATGGATGTAAAAACACTTTTGTCACAACAATGGGCAAGCTGCTTAGATGAAGAAGACTGGTTTCCGCCACTTGAAAAAGTGCTAAAGAATATTACTTTTGAAAAGGCAATTTGGAAACCGGAGGGGGAAATGAATTCCATTTGGGAATTAGTTTGTCATTTATTTTTCTATAAAAAGAGACTTCTGATGCGATTTCTTGGTAAAACAGCGAATGAACCCCAAGCAGAAGATAATGAATCTACATTTCGAAGACTATTTAACATCTTTTTATTGTAGTAAATGAACAAGAAAGAGGTTATTTACTACAGATTATCTAAACCATCAAATCAAAATGAGAGTTGTAAAGTGTTTAATTTACATGTAGAAAAATAAAAAACCACTTAGAGTGGTTTTTTAATCGCGCATTGCTCCTGCCTCACGGGAGGTCATTGCTCCTTGCCCTTGGCTAACATCTTTTTGAATTTCTTGTTTTACTTTTTGTGCATCAGTTCCCGCAAATTTTTGTTTCATATTAGAACCCAAATTTTCTTTGTCTTGTTGATTCTGTAGCATAAAAGTCCTCCTTTATTTATTGATTTAACAATCCTATTATTTACAAAAACACTTAGTATATTCCAAGGATTCGATTGAAATTCACTTAAAATAAAGGGACTTTCGTTTGAATAATAAACATATATTCGTTATTCAACTAACGTATGCGTTAGTTGAATATGACAAATGCTTTAAAAGATAGCCTGTATCAATAATTACTTGGTAATCATCGATACAGGCTTTATATTTCAATAACTAATCGTCTTTCTATATATTTAATTTAATATCCTTACTATCTTTACTGTTAATATTCATGTGTCTTTAATCTGTTGTATTGCTTTGAACGTGCTTGAGTTGAACTTGTTGTAAATATCGGAAATATCTTTTTAGAGATATCTTAGTTTTGAACCCCATTCTACTTACCAATTCATCTTCATTTATTCCTTGCTTAATAAGACGGAGAATAAATGTATTCCTCATCTGCTGTGCAGAAATACGCCTATTTACCCCCGCACGTTTTACTTCAAGTCGTATCATCTTTTGAACAGCAACCTCGGATAATGCTTTTGGTGCATCCTTTTCGTACACCCATCGATAAGTACCACGATTAAAATCAAATGCCACAAATAGGGGGTTATCTGTATGTTGTCGAGGTCTTACAGGTTCCGGAATAATCGTATAGTATTTGTAAAGTTGCTTTGTATCTTCATCAGTTAAGGAGACAATCCTAGTTACTCCACTTTCTCCCGGAACAATTAAAATGTTTCTAGCAAACTGTATATGGCTTATATTAATCGATACAAGCTTTTGCAAGGATAAACCATAGTTTACTACTAAATTTATTATACAAGCTAAATATCGATAATTAGAGGTCGATATTTAGCTTGTCTTTCTGTAAACCCCTTTGTCGAAAGTATAGTTTGTTTTAAAAGCTTTTCTTCCGCTTGGGTAATAAAATCATTATCACTTAGTGATTGATCTGGAATTAAAGAAAGTTGGATGTCATCTATTGGACTATTTATCCCTAAGAACATGTGAAATTTCTTTAGGACAACCCATATTCGGTGCCTTGTTTTAAGGGAATACTTACGTTTGTTTTCTAACTCCGAAAAATATGCTTGATAATATTCTCCAGATAGTTCATGCCATAATTTGATATGTGAAAGTATCTCATTTACTTCTAACCATCTATGAAAATCCTTAATATCGTATGAATAACGTTGGATCGTAGAGTGTTTTCGACCTTTTTCTGTTAAATAAGCAGAAAAAGCTTCTAATGTTTCTTCTAAGCTAATTGCCTCGTTCATTATAATCACCTAATTTCTTTGGGTATATTATAACAGGAAATAGGTGAAAAACCTGCTACCGCCCTCTGCTACGCATGGTTGCTGGCATATCAAAAACGCAAACGGACAAACACCTCTTTGCATTTTTGATATGTTGATTATTATTTACAAAGCCATATGAATAAGGCTATCATAATACTCCAAAAAGGGAATACTAATAATAGTCCCCCAAAAATCCCTTTAAAAAATCTAATTTCGCTATATTCATTCATTGCTATATTAGTTGTATTCTTTAGTACGACCATGTTTAATCCTCCAATTTTTAATTGATTATAAAATGAAAAAAGGACAAACCTCGTCCTGGTAGGGATACGTAGGTTTGTCCTTTAGTATGTGGGTAATGATATGTTTAATTACCATTATTATAACTGAATTAACAAATATTTTCAATTAGGTCTGACATCTTATTAACAATCATACTAGTAATAATAAAATCTATTATAAATATATATCTTATATATTAAAAAGAAATAAAGATAAAACTTTTATAGGTTATCAAAAATAGGGAAAAGACCTACTCCCACAAGGGGAAATTTGATGTTAGAGCATAAAAAATCATAAATGCTAGAAAATGTATCCGTAGATTCAATGATTATTAGACTTTCAAATCTACAAAAAAGCAGAAAGAAAAGCATATGTTGCTACATGAAATCGGAAAGAAATTGATACAAATCACATTATATTTATTCAACCGTGGAAATAGGGTTTATTTTCTTTATTTTGGTAAATAGAGCGGTATCTAGCGTCCAATTATCCACATTTTGTTCAGATAATGTAGTTATTTGTTAACATTACTCAGTATTTACACATAACTCACATTATTATTGATGATTTTTATTAGATAAATGCAACGACACTAGTATTCTCAAGGATATTGGGGAAATATTATTCACATTTGATCATATTTGTCCTCATATCCACTATTTTTATAAATATCTTTTTGATTTTTTGTAGATATAAAATCGGATGTTTTACTACAGATGAAGAATATTCAATGTGTAGTGTGGAGATTCTTCTATAGGTAGAAGAAGATTTGTATAGAAATGTATAAAAAAAGACTCCATTTTACATGAAGTTCTTCTGATTTGGTATTTATAAATAGAGTAGTAGAAAAGGGATGTTAATGAAACAAACACGAATAGCCCTCCACTTTCGATTTTTTCAAAAATAGAGAGCTCGTTGCAATTATTTTATTTCCATTGCGGTTAGCACCTGATCTGGAGCTGTTATTGTTACACCAGCACGTACTAAACGTTCGAATGTACGCATAAACTCTAGTAAATTAAACTGTTTTGGTAGTTCAATAACACGAAGTTTTTCTTGTGGCAGCTTATCAATTGCCTCGATAAACCATTCACGTACATCACTTGGAATCGTGCGTTCTTTATGACCACGAACTTTTAATTTTTCACGCATTGCAATTTCTAAAGCGATATATGCATGGAGATTCACTCCTTGATCATATGCATATTTTCTAAATAACGTTTCTTCCTGGTATTTTAGATAATTACGGTGATAAGACTCTTCCGTCACTGGTACCGCAAACTTCTGCTTCAGTAGTGCATGCACATTTTTAAACATCTTCTTAATGTTGCGAAGAGAGTACATGGAATAATGTAGACCGAAATTAAAGACAGCTTGTTCACGGTCACTATTTCTCTCTTTTGGTACATGTTGCGCAATAAGAGGGTAGATGCCTTCTTTCGCCGCAGTATCAAGAATTTGATATTGAGATGTTTGATGCAATAATTTTTTCAATGTATATACAATTTTCGTTGGGTATCCTTCTTTTCGATCAACCATGTCACGAAGTCCACGAATTACACCACGAATTTGACGATGACAAGTATGCTTTAATACATGAATGAACTTATTCATGTCTGAAGACAGTTCACCGATATTCATTTCTTGTAGAACTGATTCGATGAATTTTGCTTTACGAGCATAGGTAGCTTTTGGTGTAAATGGATCCCTGTGTTGTTCTTCTCCAGATTCTTTCGTACATAAGAAGTCCGAATGGATAGATAGATATAAGGTTGTATATCGTTTTGTATGCCTTACACCTTTTTGCATTTTGCAAATTTTGAATAGGGGATTACCCGTACATGGTAAAGCAGTTGTTAATTCTTCGATAACCGCACGGATTTGGTGCGGATATTTTTTATGTAAGAAACGATACATCCCACCAAAGTGAGTTTTGTTGCCCCTTTCGTCCTGCTTGTCTAAAGAACGCTTTAACGTTGTTTCGGTATGTTGTTGCATAGCAATGTCTAAGAATAGTTTCTTAGCTGCTACAGATAGCTTAAAGAAAGCCTTTGTAAATACAACAGGACTAATATATACGTACGGATTTGCTTTTTCTGTTTCCTCATTCATAAAATGAGTGAGTTTGATTGTATATCGGCCATCTACTCCATTTTCAACGGAGATAATGTTATGTAAGTTTAATTTCTTTAAAGCGATATAGAATTGAGAGTGCTGGATGTATGCAAACTCTTCTTTGTATTGCTTGTAATCTTCCCACATCATATGTATTGTTACATTTGGAATGACACCATTTGTATAGCATTTTTTATGTAGATATAAGAACACTTCAAGATCAGCATTCGTAATACCATATAATTTATGTTTTCTTCCTGTTTTTTCTGCAAGTGCAGACATTGCACGACGTGAAAAAGATGGTTTCGCTTGTTCGACAAAGCCTTCTACATCCGCAATACGTTCTTCGTATGTCATGTGCTGCAGAATATCTTCTAAATATGTATCTTTATAGCTGTAGTACTTCTCCTCAAATGTTTCCACAAACTTTTGCCAAGATTTTAGTGTTACTAACACAGCATTGGTTGTTTTTCCATTTAAGCTACGCTGATTTTGAATAATAAATGATTTCCCCATCTTTTTCACCTCCGTTCTGCAAATTCAGAAATATATGTCAAAATACTATAAAATATACCAATTTTGATTATAGCAAATCGAAAAATGGTGAAAGGTGCTCCTTTAAGAAGAAAGATAGCAACTTGCAACAGCTTATAAAGCTAGGTGTATCAAGGGATATGAGAATTCTATTAATTTTTTTTGTGTTAAGGATACCGCAAACGTGTTGCAAGTTGAATTATATGTATAAGAATAAGTAAAAAAGCATCTCCACACTTGATATATAAGGGATTAGATTGAAAAAGACAAAAAAGTTAGGGTAAGGATACCGCAAACGTGTTGCAAGTTAAGAAGTACGCTTATTAATCATGAAATATAACGATTATCGTTGATGTGATAGGTTTAATTAGATTTGTATGGATTACGATAGGGTGAGGATACCGCAAACAGTGTTGCATCTTATGCGAAAAATAAGGGTAAGGATACCGCAAACGTGTTGCAAGTTGAATTATATGTATAAGAATAAGTAAAAGCACCTAATTCCTTGATATATAAGGGATTAGATTAAAAAAGACAAAAAAGTTAGGGTAAGGATACCGCAAACATGTTGCATTTTATTTGAATAACTTGTTGTAAGTATAAAAAAATCACTCGAAAATTTAAAAATAGAACGATTTTTTGTGTAATGTATTAGGTTGAGAAAAAAATATACTGTTGCAAGTTAGACGAAATAGGGTAAGGATACCGCAAACATGTTGCAAGTTGTAGAGTAAAGGAAAGAAAAGCGCAAAAGGAATGCAAGTAAAGAGGAATAGGGAAAAGAAAGAGCAAACGTGTTGCAAGTTGTAGAGTAAAGGAAAGAGAAGCGCAAAAGGAATGCAAGTAAAGAGGAATAGGGAAAAGAAAGAGCAAACGTGTTGCAAGTTGTAGAGTAAAGGAAAGAAAAGCGCAAAAGGAATCAAGCAAAGAGGAATAGGGAAAAGAAAGAGCAAACGTGTTGCAAGTTGTAGAGTAAAGGAAAGAAAAGCGCAAAAGGAATCAAGCAAAGAGGAATAGGGAAAAGAAAGAGCAAACGTGTTGCAAGTTGTAGAGTAAAGGAAAGAAAAGCGCAAAAGGAATCAAGCAAAGAGGAATAGGGAAAAGAAAGAGCAAACGTGTTGCAAGTTGTAGAGTAAAGGAAAGAAAAGCGCAAAAGGAATCAAGCAAAGAGGAATAGGGAAAAGAAAGAGCAAACGTGTTGCAAGTTGTAGAGTAAAGGAAAGAAAAGCGCAAAAGGAATGCAAGCAAAGAGGAATAGGGAAAAGAAAGAGCAAACATGTTGCAAGTTAAGGAATTAAGGAGAAGAAACCGCAAAATCTTGTAAATATCTGTTACAATAAATTAAATATAATAGTAGTAAAGATTTTTATGATGAAAACTACTTTGTTGTGATCCATGGTTTAGGGAGGAATATAAAGTGGATAACTTATTACAAATGTTCCGAGATGCATTGCTAATCTCTGAGCCAATTTATAAAACGAACGAGCTATTATGGAATAAGTGGAATGCGTACTTTAAAGATGTTGAAAATAATAATAACAAAGTACTAACCTCACACTATGCTTCTCCATCATTTACTGCATTAGTATCTTGGTTAGAGAAAAAGCAAGAATCCGGAATTACATTAGTACAAATTTATGCGAAGATTGATTCTTATAAGGAAGAAATATATAAGGAAATTGAAGAGTATATAGAAAAAGAATTTCAGAATGTAGCGCATTCAAATTCCATAATATTAGAAAATGATCAAAATATAGATAAGACAAATATAGTGAACCATGAGGATTATTACGAAGTAAATAATTCTGCTGTTTATTATAAACTAAGAGATGGAATTGCAAAGAATCAATTTGAAGAAGATGAAAAAAGTAAAGTCCTACAGTATCCCATTGAAACGAAGTCTTCTAATGGTGTAGCTCAACTTTCTTCACACAAAGACGAGGATTTAAGACTTACAAATACTGAAGAATCAGCTCGATGGAATACCCTTGTTGATGATGTAATGAGTAATATGGATGATTTAACGGCAGACTGTTTAGATGCAATTACAATACAGTGGATAAATGAGGCAAAATCTCCAGATGAATTCATTGATTTTTCATATGAGCAAGTTTTAGAGATGTGCAATATTCCAAAGACAGTCGTCAAAAATAAAGAATATTATCGAGCGGAAGATAAAATTAAAATAGCAAAGAGAATTGCGGCTTTAGCAAGTATTTTTATCTATTTAAATGATGATAATGAGGTCGTAGTACTAAACGATCGTGATGACGAAGGAGAACGAGTAGAATTAAAGCGTGAGGTTATTAAAAGGTTATTTGTTTTAGATTCGGTTGTATTGTGGAGACATAGTGTTACAAACGAATATATGGGGATTGAATCTTGTCGTATTAAGCCAGGTAGTTTTTTAACGAATTATTTATACGGATCAAATAATACAACAGCATTATTGTCAAAAAAAGCACTTGAATACAATAGTTATAGACATAAATATCATAAAAGGTTAATTCGATATTTAACATGGCAATGGAGAATTAGACAAATGTATTCATCATTGAAAAAGCCATATTCTATAGGAGGGGACAAGGGTTTACTATCAGTAATGGATATTCCAAAAGATTGGAAGCCGAATCGTATTAGAGAACAGTTAGAAAATGTTCTAATGGATTTAGAAAATGAAAAAGTAATCTCTCATTGGCAGTATAGTGATCCTCTGGATGAACAACAAATTGGGAAACGTAACTGGTTTAAAAATTATTACTCTAACTTAGGAATAACTATTTTACCGCCTGAGGAAATGTTACAGTCAATGGATAGGGGAATAGGAAAGAAAGTTATAGAGGAACCACAAGAACAATTACCTGTAGTGACAGTTGTTGAAGAAGTTAAAGAGACTGTAGAACCAGTCGAACAAAGAGAGAAGAAAATCCGTGATCAAATATTGAAAGTGCATAATGAAAAACATGTAAGTATTCGAGAAATAGCTGATGAAGTTAGTATTTCTCCGTCGACGTTATCTAGATTTTGTAATCATAAAACAAAACGATTGTCTAAAAAAGCATTAGAAAAGTTAACGAAATGGTGTGAGAGACAAGAAATACTAGAAAAAATGTAATGTAGACTAAAAACTACTCTTAGAAATAGCGAAAATGAAAATACACATACATTATGTATGTGTATTTTATTTAGCATAATAGATGATAGGAACCACCTACTGCATTTTAAAATGACTATTGATATTGTCTTGTGAGAATGAATTCATTTAATATATTAGTTAAAAGGGGGAGTATTGAAAATGAAATTAAATAATTGGGATGAAATTAGTATTGAAAAAAGTACAAGCATTGGTAAAGAAGAAATGGAGTTATTATTACTAGCTGATCCTTCATCAGAAGTAGTTAATGGATACCTTAAACAAGGGGACTGTTTTGTTTTAAAAAAGGATACTATTACTGTGGGGATTATGATTTTAATTCCTACTCGTCCTGAAACAATTGAAATTATAAACATAGCAGTTTCTGAAAAAGAACAGGGAAAAGGATATGGGAAATATTTGCTTGGGTTTGCTATAGACTATGCTAAAAAAGAGAAATATAAAACCATAGAAATAGGGACGGGAAATTCTAGCTTAATGCAATTAGGCCTTTATCAAAAATGTGGGTTTAGAATAACAAATGTGGATAGGGGTTTTTTCTTACGCAATTATGAAGATGAAATATATGAAAATGGTATTCAGTGTATAGATATGATTAGGTTAACGCAATATTTATAAGAAAATTAAAAAGTAATCATATATCAAAAATCGTAACTCTCAGTTGATTGATGAGATGTTACGATTTTTTATTTTGAATAATGTAAACCTTAACCCTTCATTAAAAAATGAAGTATGTGAGACGGCTGGAATCGAATTGTAAATTCTTTTAATGCAACTTTATATTTAGAAAAGGTATATCTTTTATAGTTTTAATTTCAAAATGTTTTTATTATTCAGACAGATGTTTTTCTATTAATTTCAATAAAAAGTAAAAACAGTAAAAATTATTACAGTTAATAATAAGTTAATACTCTTATTAACAAATTGATGAGTTATATTTTTCGAATTAAAAGAGAGGAAATTCTTTCTTTTTTGAGGGAGGTTCTTAATAAATGCAGCTATAACAAGTATTATGTTGTTTTAACGATATAAGAATATAGTTTTTTTAGATTAATATTTTTATAAAAATAAAATTTATTCTACATTGAGAAAGTAAAAATAAGGAAAAAAATGATTGAATCCCATAAAATAACATGTGAATATTATAGATATATAAAATACATCGAAATTCTAGATCATTTTTATAAATCTAAATGTGCAACTAATGAGGAGGAATGATAGTGTTAATGATTTAGTTTGTTTCATTATTCAATCATTTACGTACATCTATGGGCTTTCATAACGCGCAATTATCTTTTACTGGTAAGAATTTTAATATCAAATTTCTAGGGAAGTGATAAGTAATGGTCACTGTATTAAATAATGAAATTAAAAAAACATTAGTTGAAAAAATTGTAAATAAAAGTGCGTGTATTGGGTATATTGGTCTAGGATATGTTGGACTACCATCGGCTCTTAAATGTTTAGAAGTAGGTTATACGGTAAGAGGATTCGATAAAAACCTCACTAAAATAGAAAAATTAGAATGTGGAACAAGTTATATCAGTGATATTCAGGATACTGAAATTCAAGACGCTTTACATACAAATAGATTTTTTATTAGTACAGAAATGAATTATATAAATGAATGTGATGTTGTTGTTATATGTGTTCCTACTCCTTTAGAAAAAGATAGTAAACAACCAGATTTAACATATATTCATTCAGCAGTTAATGAATTAGTCAAATACATTAGAAAGGGTACATTAATTATTCTAGAAAGTACTACTTATCCAGGTACAACAAGAGAAGAGATTTTATATAAATTAGAACATGAAACTAATTTTGAAATTGGTACAGATATTTTTGTAGCATACTCTCCAGAGAGGATTGACCCTGCGAATAAGTCATTTTCAATCCAAGATATTATTAAAATTGTAGGTGGAGTTACGCCTAATTGTACAGATTGTGCTGCAGCCTTTTATAGTCACCTAATTAAGGGGATTCATAAGGTTAGTAGTCCAGAAGTGGCAGAGACAGCGAAGTTATTAGAAAACACTTACCGTTTTATAAATATTGCTTTTATTAATGAAATGACACAAATATGTAATGAATTAAACATTAATATTTGGGAAGTAATTGATGCCTCTGGGACTAAGCCGTTTGGATTTCAAAAATTCTATCCAGGTCCTGGTGTAGGAGGACATTGTATTCCAATTGATCCTATATATTTTAAATGGATTGCAAATAATAAAGATTTAGCAACAAAAATGATTGATGTAGCACAAGAAATTAATGAAAATATGCCTAAGTATATTATTAAGCGGGCATTACAGTTGCTACAGGATAAAGATGGAAAGAATGTTCTTATAATTGGCGTTGCATATAAAAAAAATGTTAACGATGCCAGAGAATCGTCAGCTTTGGATATTATGAATGGTTTAATGCTAGAAGGGTATAACGTCGATTACCATGATCCATTTATTGAGGAGCTAATTGTGGACAAGCATAAAATAAAAAAATCGATAGATTTAACTACGAATGCATTAAATAAATACAATTTAATTATTGTTCATACGGATCATGATTGCATTAATTTTAATTTGCTCAATGAGGAAAATTGCTTAATTTTAGATACAAGAAACATATTTAAAGATGAATCAATATATAAAAAAAATATTATATGTTTGTAGGTGATTATATGGTAGAATTTATTCCTTTTTATCGACCAGAAATAAATGATGAAGATGTTGAGGGAGTTATTCGTGCTCTTAAGTCTGGATGGCTTTCAAAGGGGCCAAAAGTGATAGAGTTTGAAGAGAATTTAAAAGAATATCTAAATACTGAACATGTAGTAAGTTGCAATTCAGGGACTGCGGCGTTACATTTAGCGTTATTGTCTTTGGGGATTGGATTAGAAGATGAAGTAATAGTTCCAAGTTTTACTTTTTGTTCAAGTGTAAACGTTATTATGCATGTAGGTGCAAAACCAGTATTTGTAGACATAGATGAAGAGGATTTATGTCTTGACCTCCATGATGTTAAAAGAAAAATCACGAAAAAAACTAAGGCTATTATTGCAGTTCATTTTGCTGGATACCCAGCCAAATTAAAAGAACTTCAAAAGATATGTAAAGAACACGGGTTATTTCTGATAGAGGATGCGGCTCATGCATTAGGAACTAAGTATGATGATACTTTGATTGGTACACATGGAGATATTATTTGTTTTAGTTTTTATGCTACTAAAAATATAACAACAGGTGAAGGTGGAGCGTTAGTCACTAAAAATGAGGAGATTGCTGAAAAAGCTAGATTATATGGTTGGCATGGCATCACCAAGAATGCATGGAATCGTTATGGCGAAAAAGGAAGTTGGCGTTATGATGTTCTATTACCTGGATTTAAGTATAACATGATGGATCTACAAGCTAGCTTAGGTATTAGTCAGTTAAAAAGAGCTGATGAAATGATTGAAAAACGAAAGAGAATAGCGGAAATATACCAGGAAGAATTAAAAGAAATCCAAGAGTATATAACATTACCTAACTATGTAAACAATCCAAGTATAAAACATGCATGGCATTTATTTGTTATAAAGATTAATCCTAATTCTCCTATCAGTAGAGATCAGATGATTCAAGAAATGAAAAAGAGAAATATTGGGCTGAGTGTTCACTTTATTCCCGTTCATATGCATCCATATTATCAAGAGAGATTTAATGTACATTTACCCAAAACAGAAGAAGTATTTGATCAAATTATTTCATTACCATTGTATAGTGCACTTACAGAAAATGAGGTTGAACATATCGTTACATCTTTAAAAAGTTTATACCAATTAAAGGTAGGGAGGTAAATATTTATGAAGATAGGAGTTATTGGTGGCGGTGGATTTATTGGTAAACATGTTACAAAGGAGTTAATAGCAAGAGGTTATGAAGTAATTATATTTGATAAATTTAAACCAAGTATTGATGTTCCTTTTGAAGAAATTGATATCTTAGATATTGCGACATTAAGAGAAAAGCTTATTAATGTGGATGGAGTCATACATTTAGCTGCATTAGTAGGTGTTGATAATTGCCGTTCAAATGAAGAAGATGTAGTAAGGGTGAATTTTGAAGGTACGAAAAATATTGTAGAAGTTTGTATAGAAAATGGAATAGATAAGTTATTATTTTCTTCTAGTTCCGAGGTGTATGGGGATGGTGTGAGTGTTCCGTTTAAAGAAAATGATGTCAAAATTCCCAAATCAGCTTATGGAAAAGCTAAATTAATGTCAGAAGATTTTTTGAAAGAATATGCTAATAATAGTTTTAAAGTCAGAGTGGTACGTTATTTTAATGTATACGGTTCACAACAAAATGAAAACTTTGTGATTTCTAAGTTTTTAAAACAAGCTCATAACGGCGAAAATATGACTATTTATGGGGACGGGCAGCAAATTAGATGCTTTAGTTATATTAGCGATATTGTTAACGGAACGATATTAGCATTTGAATATGAAGGAGAGAATTTTGCAGATTTTAATATAGGAAATAACAAGCCTATATCTATGGAGGAATTAGCGGGGAAAATCAATGAGTTAATGGGAAACAAAAGTGAAATTGAATTTCTTAATTTAGGAGATGAGGGAGTAAGAGATTCTAACATAGAAATATTCAGAAGAATCCCTTCAATAGAAAAAGCTCAATTATTATTAAACTATCAACCAGTTATTTCATTAAATAAAGGGTTAGAGATAATAATAGAGGAGAAATATGGAAACACAGTATCTATATCCTAAAAACCCAAAAAAAATTAAGTATCCAATATATCCTTCTTTTTGGAGTATATTTGATCATATATATTTTTTGAAAAGTATATATAGATCCAATCATTCTAATCTAAAAGAGAGTTTACAAACTCTCTACCCTAATTCCGAAATTATATTAACTAATAGTGGTTCGTCGGCATTAGTAGCAGGGTTAAAGTATCTAAAGATAAAAAAAGAGGATGAAGTAATTTTATCAAATTTTAATTGTCCTAATGTAATAGAGGCAGTATTAACAGTAGGAGCAAAACCTGTATTAATTGATGTGACTACTGATTACTCACTTTCTCTTAATAAAATAAAAAAATATTCAAATGAAAATACAAGAGCAATTATTCTTACACATGTGTATGGATGTCATGAAGATTTAGAGGTTATTAATTGGGCCAGAGACAATGATATTTATATAATTGATGATGCAGCACAAGCAATGTTCTCTTATCAAAACGAAAAATTAATTGGTAGTTTAGGTGACATTGGAATTTTAAGTTTTGGGGGAACTAAACCCATCCCAAGTATAGGGGGAGGAGCATTACTTCTTAATCGTACGGTAAATGACTTGTGTGATATGGATGAAGAAAAGAAAGAAGAAGTGCTTTTAGATTATAAAAACCACCTGAAAACGCAATTAGCTATAAGAATTAAGAAGAGTAGGCTATTGAGTTTATTTACTGATTACTGGGAAAAGTCAGGGATTCTTCCTTCTTATAATGATAGCAAATTGGATTCTTTGCCAGAGGAAACGGAAGTTATATATCCAAAAACAATGTCCACATTACGCTCATTGCTAATTGATAAACACTTAAAGAGAACGAAAAAGATTTTAGAAATTAATATATGTAATGCCAGTTTGTGTTATACGATGCTGCAATCAATTGAAGAAAAGTACGGGGTAAAGATTATATTTTCAGCTCAGAATGTTTATTTGAACTATTTCACTATTATTTTCAAAGAACCCTCTGATAGGTATGAGTGTTCCGTATATTTGGCGGAAAAAGGAATACAAACTTGTTGGAATTATCTACCTCTAGGTGAAATCCCTATCTTTTCCAATTATGCCACAGAGTCAAAAAATATAGAATTTTTATGGTCTAGAGTATTATCAATACCTTTTAAATATCCTTTAAGGAAAAAAGATCTTAAGTATATATGTAGTCAAATTCTAATATATTTAGAGAAAAAGAAGTAAAAGGTGATTATATGGAAATCGAAATATGTACTGATGCCCAATATTGGGATACTTGTATGGAAGAATATAATGGTTCCGTATTCCATTGTTATGAATGGGGAAAATTAATGGAATTATTACCTGGTGTTCAATTTTTTCCAGTATTAATAAAAACAAGAGGTACAGTAGTTTTATCTCCTATATATGTACAGGATGGTAGGGTGCTGGGAAGTTTAATTGGTTATGGAGGCCCTGTAATCATTGGCCAAGATAAAATAGATTTTGCATTTTATGAATCGATAATAAATAGGAAGTTTGAAAATAAAATTCAAAAACTTTTATTACCTATAACAATAAATCCTTTTCAAAGTTATAGTGATGAAAAGTGGGAGTATAAAGAAACTTATATGTTAGATCTACCAAATAATTTTGAGGATTTATGGACATCGTGTTCAGGAAAAGCTAGGACAAGTGTTAGATATGCCCGTAAACAGAGTGTTGAAATTCGGCCTATAGCCTTAGAAGAATTAGATGAATTTTACAATTTATATCAGGAACATAATAACAGTATAGGAGCGAGTTATTCATTTAGTAGAGAGTTTTTTTATTATTTATTTATTAATTTAAAAGAAAGAATCTTTTTCTTAGGAGCATTCTTAGAAGAAGAACTAATTAGTTCCAGTATATTTATAA
This sequence comes from Bacillus sp. FSL R9-9530, assembly GCF_038008145.1. Taxonomy (NCBI): domain Bacteria; kingdom Bacillati; phylum Bacillota; class Bacilli; order Caryophanales; family Bacillaceae; genus Bacillus; species Bacillus sp. FSL R9-9530. The sequence goes on along the minus strand of NZ_JBBOYO010000002.1, from coordinate 286,078 downwards.
TGGATAAACAAGTTTTATATTACTGGATTAATATTAATAATATCAAAGGGAAAAATACACAATCTTCATACTTACTACTAAATGTTGCGTTTGAATTAGCAATTCATAATAAATTAAAGTATGCGGATTTAGGATATTCACATAATAAAGGGATTGCTAGACCTAAGATATACTGGGGAGCAGCTTTGAAAAAATGTTTTTGTTTAAAAGAGAGGATTTAAACTATGATTATTAGTGGCCACCAACCAAGTTATTTACCTTGGCATGGTTTTTTTGAAAAAATTCATAAATCTGATGTGTTTGTATTTCATGATATAGCACAATTTGAAAAGAAAGGTTTTTTAAATAGAAATCGTATTAAAACTTCCCAAGGAGTATCCTGGTTAACGGTTCCGATGCAAATGAAAAATTATAAAGAAATCCCATTGAATAAGTTAAAGATAGATAATACACAAGATTGGGAGAGAAAGCATTGGAAGACAATAAGAATTAATTACTCTAATGCGCCCTATTTCAATGTATACAAGGATTATCTAGAGGGTTTTTATTCAGAAAAATGGGACAATCTTAACAGTCTAAATATGAATTTTATTCATTTTATTATTCGAGAACTAAATATTGATACGGAATTATATTATGCATCAGAGCTAGAGGGTATTACAGGGAAAAAAAGTGATTTTGTACTAGAGCTTTGTCAAAAGTTTAATGCCAGTACTTATTATTCCGGAAGTTTAGGTCAAGATTATTTAATAGAAAGTGATTTTGAGCATGAAAATATAGAAATCATGTACCAAAGGATAAGAGAGTATTCTTATCCACAGTTATTTGGTGAGTTTATACCGCATTTATCTATGCTAGATGTTTTATTAAATTGTGGTCCAGAGGAAACAGAAAAATTAATTAAAGGAGTTTAAAATCATATGAATGTACTAGTATTTGCTGCACACCCGGATGATGAAATTATTGGTGTTGGTGGAACAATAGCAAAACACGTGAAACAAGGTGATGATGTACATGTTGTAATCCTTGCAGAGGGGAAATCTTCGAGATCTAAAGAATACAGAGAACTAGATTTAGAGGTTAAGAGCCTGTCTTATAAAGAAACGGAGGGGGCATGTACTACACTTGGTGTAACAAGTTTTGCGAGATTAGATTTTCCTGATAATCGTCTTGATACATTGCCATTACTCGATGTTGTAAAAGAAATTGAAGAGCACATTAATAAAATAAATCCTACGATTATTTATACTCAATATGGTGGAGATATAAATATCGATCATACTGTTGTTTATAGAGCAGTGATGACAGCTACACGACCTCTACCAAATAGTAATATTAAATGGGTGTTTGCATATGAAACCTTATCTTCTACTGAGTGGAATTATAATGAGAAAGATAAGTTTCTTCCTAATTATTTCGTAAATATTGAAGAACATTTGGAGGCAAAATTAAATGCAATGAAACATTATGAATCGGAGTTAAGGGAATTTCCTCACCCACGTTCAATAGAAGCAATGAAGCACAATGCTTTTGTATGGGGAGCAAAGTCAGGATATAAAGCGGCTGAAGCATTTATGTTAGTAAGAGGAACATGGTAGGTGAAGAGAATATGTTAATACCGCAGGTACCATTCTTTGGATTAGATAGCAAACAAATTGATTTAAAATGGGTTGAACAAGGTTATGGATTAGAAGCAAATATTTTTGATGGAGAATCTTTACATGATAAGTCATATACAACAAAGTTTTCAGATGTACTTTCTTTTGTTCAAACACTTAATCCATCTTTATTAACCTTGCATTTTCCAACTGATAATGCAGACTATTTAAATAGTGAATTTATAAAAAAACAGTTATATGAGTTTATTAATCTTGCTATAAAATATAACGCAGCAGGTATAACAGTTCATGCTAATCAATTTATGAACATAGCAGAATTTCAAAAGTATAATCTTATTGATAATAGAAAAAAAATTATAGAGTTCTTTAAAATGATAGATGAGGAAATAAAAGGAACCAATATATGGATAGGTGTTGAAAACTTACCCATCATTGGAAACTTAGGTGATGACTTTGATCCTATATTTGTATACCCAGAAGATTTTAATGACTTGGTAAATTTAGATTTATCTAATGTTGGAATAACGTGGGATATATGCCATTGGTCTATCACTTATCTTACACGTCTAGGTATTTCTAAATTATTAAGACAAGAGGAAATTGAGTATAAAGACTTTCATAAGTATATAAATTTAATGGATCATATCAAACATTTACATTTTAGTTCTTTTAAACATTTGACGATTCCTTATAGTGAGGTACGCTGCTTTGAGGGAGAAATTCCGACTAATGGTTCTATTAATGAAAATTTATTACATGAAACTTTATTAAAAGTAAATAATCAAGTTTCAAGTAGAAATATAGGAATTGTATTTGAAGTACAGGAGACTGATTACACAAATAGAGTGAAATCATGGGAGACTCTTAATTGGTTCCAAAAGAATATTACTGGCGTACAAGCAAACTCGAATTTTTTAAAGATATAAAAGGAGTTACTGCTTTAATATCATAACAAGTAATTTGAGTTAGAGATGATTTTAATGAACCTTTTCTTCTAAATAAGTATGTTAGGAGGGAAGGTTTTACTATTAATGTTTCCTAATAAAAGGGAGGACAAATGAAAAAATTAACTATTACCCAAAAAAACATTGTAAGTTTTGGAATTCTATTTCTTTTCTTTTTTAGTAATCCACATGGAGAACCAGTAAAAGTAAATGCTATGGTTAATAATAATCTGTATTCTCCTGTGACAGAACAAGTTCGTGCTAATCGTGCCATTGAGCATATACGTTTTCTTTCTGAAAAAATTGGTCCACGGCCAAGTGGGACTATGCAAGAACATAGAGCAGCTAAATACATTGGAGATACATTGCAGAAATTAGGATATGAGGTTGAGTATCAAGCATTCCCTGTACCTGATCAATATATTGGAAGTATTTCTTTTAGTATGTATGGGGAAAAAGATTGGCAGGTTGGGGCAGCATCTAATGCATTTATATCTACAAATCCAGTGGTTGGCTCGGTAGTTTTTATAGGAAAAGAAACCAATATTAATAGTTTATCTGAGTCGATCCATGGGAAGATAGTATTATTAGAACAAGCCGATACTATTGAAAAATATAATGAACAGGTTGAGCATGTAGCAATAAAGGGAGCAAAGGGTGTGTTGTTATATAGTACGATTGGGGATAGAGGGAACTATGGAGAAGCTTTTAATCCAGTTTTAAAAAAGAAACAATCGATACCTGTATTTGGGCTTGCCTATAATCAGGGGATTAGAATGAAAGAAAAGTTATTACATAATCACAATGTAGTCAGTTTAAAGGCAAAGCAAGAAGTAAATTTACGCTCATCAAATGTTATTGCGAAAAAAAAGCCTAAACATACGACAGGTGATGAGGAAGTAACAATAATGAGTGCTCATTATGATAGTGTTATTGGGGCACCTGGAGCAAACGATAATGCTTCTGGAGTAGGGCTTTTATTAGAGTTGGCTTACAATTTTAAGGATATAGAGACTAATAAAGAAATTCAATTTATTGCTTTTGGAGCGGAAGAAAATGAATCTTTAGGAGCTTATCATTATGTTAATCAGTTATCTGCTAAAGACAAAACACGTATTCGAGGAGTGTTTAATGCAGATATGATTGCAACAAGTTATCATCAGGCTAAGGATTTATATGCAATGACGTTAGATGGATCTCAAAATGAAGTAACAAATACTGCTGTAGCTACTAGTAAAGAATTGAGGAAATCGGTTGTGTTAACTGGAAAGTTTGATTCTAGTGATCATGTACCATTTAATCAAGCTGGAATTCCCTCTGCTTTATTTATATGGATGGATGTAGAGAGTTGGGATCCTCTTATTTATCATGTTGAAAGGGTTTTCCATACACCTCAAGATACCGTTTTAGAGAACATCTCGGCTCAACGTATGCAAGATGCACTGGAGATTATTGGTACGAGTTTATATTATTTTATCAAAAAATAAGTATTTTTATGAATTGGTAGCTTATTTTGCTAAATTTAGATTTTGGTAAAAGTGTTATAAAGCTCTTTACGTAATAAAAAATATACAGTGAGCATAGGTGAGGTATATATGAGAAGTACATGGAAAGAGTTCAAGGGGATGGACCTTAATGTATGGATTCGCTTTATTGGAGAAGCTTTAAATGGTATTGCAATGATGATGTTAATGCCATTTTTCGCATTATATTTAAAGGATAAAGTAGATTCTTTGCTTGAGGTAGGTGTGATCATAGCTTTATCTCCAATTGCAGCAAGTATAGGCTCGTTAATTGGAGGACATATAGCAGATACTTATGGCCGGAAACCAACTATGGTACTCTCTATGGCTAGTAATGGGTTATTAATGCTGTTTTTTTTGTTCATAGATGGTTTTATAGCATATGCAATCTTATCTATCGGTTTAGGGTTATGTAACTCTTTTTTTGAACCAGCCGCATCTGCAATGGTTACGGATGTAACAGAACCAGAAAAAAGAACTGAGGCATATGGATTACTTAGAATGGCTCATAATATAGGAGCAGCGATAGGTCCTATAATTGGCGCAGCAGTTGTAGTTGTATCAAAAGATGTCATCTTTTTGATTACTTCTGGAACCATGCTGTTTTATACAATATTAATGGTACTGTTTTTAAAGGAAACAAAACCTAAAAATGTCATGATACATGAAGAAACACCTGAAAATTCAATAAGATCCACATTAAGAGTTGTTATAAGGGATAGGATATTACTTTTCTATATAGTTACAGGAATCATTATATTTATGGGATTCTCGCAATCGGAAGGTATGTTACCGCTTCATTTTAGTAATGAGAAGACAATGATTTTTGGAAATAGTAATCCATTTCCATATTTAATGACGTTAAATGGCCTATTAGTTGTTTTTTTTCAATTTCCCATTTCAAAATGGTTAACTCACAAATCGATTGGGAAATCAATGCTATATGGCGCAATTCTTTTTGGTATTGGTCTTTTGGCAATAGGATGGTTACCAAAGTGGTTTCAAGTAATAAACACAAACGATTTAGTTATTTTAGTTTCATTATTAATAGCTTATACAGTTTATACTTTAGGAGAAATGATTATGTCACCTGTCCAAATGACTTTCGTTGCTAATTTAGCTCCAGAACATTTGAGGGGTACTTATATGGGAGCCGCTAATCTGCAGTGGATTACAGGTAATATATTAGGGCCTCTTTTAGGCGGTTTATTACTGGAGCATCTTCTAGGGCATATATTATTTACAATCTTAGGTGTGGGATGTGTTATGTCTGGATTTGTTTACTTATTATTAGATAAACTTGTTGAGAATAGAAGTAAACAGATACCTATAAAACAAACATCTTAATTTTAAAAGTGTTATCAAGTTGAAAAAAATTTCTATTTTATGAATTAAGTAAAGCGCACGTTTATTAACAATAAACGTGCGCTTTGCTTATTATCATTTATAATGTATTGAAATTAATTCATACATAGTAACTTTGACAGGCTACGGTTTTAATATGATAAAAATTAATTTGATTCTTCTTAGTCGACTACAATCAGATTTCTTGTCTTATCGATATGGTTAATTAACATACGATACTCTTCTTCGTATGTAGTTAACCGTTGGAGAAGGGATTTATTCTCTGCCGTTAAATATTCAATTTGCTGTTGTAAATCGTTCACTTCACTCACTGCTTTATAATTTTGTAGAAAGATAATAATGTCATCTAATGTAATAGATAAAGAGCTTGTTTCTTTTGTTTGTTGGATGGGGGACTTGTTATTTCCAGTTTTTTGATTTTGTTTAGCCTGTTGTATTTCTTCTTCGTATTGTTTTCGTACGCATGAGTTCCAACGAAATCCGCAAGCAGCAGGTGTCCTAGCTAATTGCTTAGCTACCTCTTTAAATGCAGCTAATTGTGTTCCACCGTCACGAATATTTTGAAGTACTATTGTTGCGAGAAGTGAATCGTTATCGTTAGTCCAGGAATCTTGTCTTGAAATTACCATTTTTCAATCCCCCTTATATGCCTTTTATTACATATATGCAATTACTTAAAATGATAGAAGCCCAACTTCTCTTAAAATGTAAAGGTTTTATACTTAAATAAGAGATCGGTTTAATATGAGGAGAATAAGACTCATATTAAAATAATTAGGAGTAAGTTGATAGAAGTATATACTCTTTAAAATGCGAAATTGCATAAAAAATAAGGTTGACTATTTATTATAGCTGTAACTATAATGGTTACAGATATGCAACTAAAGTAATAGATTTGATGGCATGAACTAGTTGTATTAATGATATATAAGTGAATATTAAAAAATGAATGGAGTTGAAAATATAACCCTTAATATAAGACACTTGTAAGAAAAAGAAGTTAGGTAATCTATAGTTTTTTATAATCATATATAAATTAAAAGAGGTGCACGATTTGAAAATTTTTAAGGGAATTCTAGTTTCTTCAATTGCATTAACAGCATTTAATGGGGTGGGCGGACTACTCCCAAGTGAAAAATCAGAAGTTGCCTACGCAGCTAGTTACGATTATTCAAATAAGCAATTGAATTCTATTGTACATAAGCAAGTTACTAAACAATTAATTTTGAAATTTAAAAATGAAGCAAATTTGCCATATCAGGATGGGATAGAAAAATTCATTAAAGAAGAAAAACAAGACCCTGAATTAATTGGAATTTTAGCCGAATATCAAAATGTAACTATAAATCGACTTTTTAGTTCTTTAAATCCTAAAGAAATTAAAAATCTAGGTAAAGAAATAAAAGACTCTGATCATATTTCTTCTAATTTGCTAAACTATTATATTGTAGAAACCCAAGGTGATATTGATGTACAAGCATTGCTTGTAAAATTTGAGAAATCATCTCTTGTTGAAACGGCATATTTACAGGAAGAAGAAGCTCCACCTGAAGAGCGTTTATCCAATTTATCAGTTAATCCATATGATGAACCTAGACTTACAAGGCAAGGTTACCTTGAGCCAGCACCATTAGGAATCAATGCACCTTATGCCTGGAGTATAAAAGGTGGAGATGGAAAAGGAACAACTTTTGTAGATATGGAGTATGGCTGGTTATTTAGTCATGAAGATTTAGTGAATCAGAAGATCGAATTGATGTCCGGACAGAACAAGAGTGAACACCATGATCATGGTACCTCAGTCTTAGGAATTGTTTCTGCAGAAGATAATAACATAGGTGGAATTGGGATTGCACCAAAAGCTAAGGTAAAGGTTGTATCTCAGATTAGAGACAACGGTATGTATAATACAGCTGATGCTATATTAAGTGCGGTTAACAATATGCAAGCTGGAGATATTCTTTTATTAGAAGCTCAAGCAACTTATGAAGGATATGGAGATAAGAACTATCTTCCTGTAGAAGTAAAACCGGATATATTTGATGCAATTCGTCTGGGAACAAATAAGGGAATTATTATTATTGAAGCAGGTGCAAACGGCGGAAATGACTTGGATCAATTTAGAGACCGTAATGGTAAACAAGCTTTAAATCGTAATAGCCCTGATTTCAAAGATTCAGGGGCGATTATGGTTGGAGCAGCTTCTGCAAGGGTCCCTCATAAACGTTCATATTTCTCTAATTATGGTAGTAGGGTAGATGTATATGGATGGGGGAATGCAGTGGATACAACAGATGCTAAACCACGTGAATTTATGACAAATCTATATACTTCTAGCTTTAGTGGAACATCTAGTGCATCACCTATCATTGCTGGTGCTGCTGCATCAATTCAAGGAATTGCAAAAAATAATCAGGGAAAAGTATATACACCAAGCCAGCTTAGGAATATTTTAAGTGATCCTAGTACAGGAACGAAATCCAATGATCCAGCCTCTGATAAAATTGGTGTTTTACCTGATTTAAAAGCCATTGTATCTAAACTTGGCTTTTCGCCAAACTTAAGCAATGATTCTTCCATTGTATTTCCAGAGGAACAAGAAATAAATAAAGGGAATGAAGGGAATGAAGGAACTACTATTACATTCCCGAAAGAGGATTCCGCTAATAGTGAAGGGAACTCTAACTTCATTTTCCCAGAATAATTGTAGAAATACTTTCTATTTAGTATAAAGGAATCTTATGTAACTAGTTGCTTATGATACTAGTGAGATAGGCTCTTATGTGTAATAGCATAAGAGCCTGTTTGTTGTACTTTTAACTAAAAGAGAAAAATGCTTTAATCAATTTTTTCAAAATGACTTCTATTTATTTTTATAAGAGTTCACATAATTGTTAGCTCCTTTTTTAGCATATACGTTTAAGTTGTTATAAACCGTATCAGTGCTTAAGTGATACTTTCATCCCATGCCTAAAGGCGGACTAAGGTCCGATATGAGCTTCCCCACATCGCGAAATCTGTAAATGATATTTATGATCTTACAAAAGCGTAATGTTAGTGTCACATAAATGAATTTTGCTATTAAGAAGATTAGGATATAATTTTTGTGAAAAGAGATGTGAGGTGAATAATATGAAACGAATTATGCTTATGTGTAGTGTTGTTGTTTTCTTTACAGTATTATTAACAGGTTGTAACTTAAACCGTCTTGGTACAGATACATATTATGTGCAAATTACCAAGGATGGTGAACAATTAAAAGAGAAAAATGTAAATGGGGATACGACTTACCAATATACATTACCTGGATTTGATAAGGATGGCGAAAAGAAAGAAATGGAGTTTACAGCGTTAAAAAACCTTCGTAAAGAAGCATTTTTACTTATATATTACTCTGAGGAAAAAGGTGTGAAATCTTGGGAAGAGGTTAAAAAAGACGAGCTCCCTACAAAAGTAAAAGAAAAATTAAAGTTGAATTAACATATAAAAGACGCCATTGTTAGAGAAATATATCCCCTATTTCTTTAGAGTTTCAAAAGCGAAAGACTGACAGTTATTGTCGGTCTTTTGCTTTTACAGGAATAAGCACGTAATTTTGTGGTGCTTTAAGTACTAAGAAGGCTTAATTTTGTTTATGTATTTGTTGTAACTTAATGGATTTCGTAATGGCTATGATATAATAAAATTCAAGTATAATAAGGGGGATTAATTAAATGATTTTTCAAAGCATGATTACAGCTATTATAGAAAAATTACAAGAGACGGTGAATCCCTATTGGATAATTGTGTTTGGATCAACGGCTGAGAACAGAGAACGGGAAGATAGTGATATTGATATAGCTTATTTAAGTGACACAACTTTAGGGAACTATGAACGTTTTTTATTAGCACAGGAGTTAGCAAACATCGTTAATAGAGATGTTGATTTAGTTGATTTATCCGAAGCTTCTACAGTTTTTCAAGCTCAGATTATACATACAGGAAAGACAATATTTTGTTCGGATGATAAACGTAAGGTCGTTTTTGAAATGAAAACCTTAAAAATGTATTCAAAATTGAATGAAGAACGACAGGTAGTATTTGATGATATAAAGAAAAGAGGTTCAATATATGAAGAATGAGGTTATTTTAAATAAAATTTCTACAATAGAGCGTTGTATAAAAAGAATCCAAGATGTGTATGGAAATGCCCCTGAAAATTTAGAGGATTTTACAAAACAAGATTCAATAATATTGAACATACAAAGAGCTTGTGAAGCGAGTATTGATTTAGCGATGCATATTGTTGCAGGAAAAAAATTAGGACTACCCCAATCTAGTCGAGAAGCCTTTGATTTGTTGGTTACAGCAGGATTACTTAGCGCTGATCTAGCAAATAAGTTAAAGGCGATGGTTGGATTTCGTAATATTGCTGTTCATGATTATCAAAGTGTAAATTTAGATATTGTTCGTCAAATTATTGAAAAACATTTAACTGATTTTAAACTATTTACGAAAGAAGTAATGGGGATATTGGAATTTTAGGCGAAAGAACAAAATAATAGAGCTGAGAAAGAAAGTAATTTATACCAGCTATTGAAACAATTACTTAATTTCGTAAAAAGAAAAGCGGTCATAAGATGAATTTGTTCATGTTGAAGTGAATCTTTGCATGAAATGTATGTAGATAATAGTAGGAGCAATATCCATATACAATTTTATCAACAAATAAGTAAATATTTTTAAAACTAATTTTTATACATATAATGTATACCAAAAACAAAAAAAGTTTCCACAAGGAAACTTTTTTTGTTTTTGGTAAATTTACAACAGTTAATTAATATACAGTTTTTGAGAAAAATGATGAATCATGTCAAATCATCTTCATTTACACAAACATAAACGTAGTATAAAAATGAAGCATATCCAAAATAATTAAAGGGGCTGAAAAATTGATTAAAAAACTTATTATTGGTTCTATTGCTTTAGGCGCAACAATAGGAGTGAGTATACCTACATTTGCTGCAACACTACATTCTTCATCACAGCTTAAAGAAACTTAAAATTCCCATGTACAATCTCTACATTCTCCATGGCAGTATTTAGGGCAAACTTCAAGGGAACTTCAAATTAAAAGTAACGATCCAAACGTACTAGCTTTTGAACTAGCAAAAGAAGCGCCATTTTACGAAGAAGAATTAGTAGACATATGTTCTGTAATTTTAGATGCAAATGTAGATGTTGTATATTGGACAAGTAAGGAATGGGTTAGATTTGAAGAAGGAAATTATGAGTTTAAACATGAAATTAAAATTTTTAGAGATAAAGAACGTCAGCAATTAATTACTGCACTAGAATCTTAGATCTTTTACAAAAAAGAAGCAATGCTATACTCCCCTTATAGTAGATAGGATAAAGAAAACACATTAACCTGTTTACTATGGAGGGGATTTTTCTATGAGTAAAATTAGCACCACTGATGAAGTAGAATTTAAGAAAAAAGCAGTCGATTTATATTAAAAGAAGGAATGAGATATAAATAATTGGGTCTTTTTTTGTTTAACATGTGTACGTTTATTACTGATGAAAATCGTAATGTAATTAAATCCATGGCTTATATTTTAGGAGTATGTCCTTTAGTATTTATTAATACAAAAGTTTCGTAATAAGAATTTACTGATTGTGCTATTTCATATGACTTTAAGATAATTGAAGAAATATATTGGATTAGGGTAAAAGGGTTTAGGCTAACTTTGTACAAGTGGATATTAAAACACTATAGAAAAATAAGGAAAATAGTTATAAAATAGGAAACTGAACGGAACCGTTCGGTTTGTTTTTGTTGTGCAAGATAAAGATAACCAAAGATAAGGGCTTAGGAATTCTTGTCTTTGTTTAAAACAAACACTTAACGAAGGTATCAGTACAAATGGAAAAGGTGAAGTAGTAGAAGGTTAACGTCTTCCTACTAATAGATTTCCAAAATCAGCTGGATATATAAAAGATGAGATTGCAAATGGGAAAACTGATATTTGTACAATAAATAAGAATTGGCTTCAAAAAATAGAAATTAAACTTTAGCATTATTATTCAAAAGTGTCATAACTAGTATTTCTTTAGTGCTGCTATATAAAAGAGTGCTGAAAATTAGCTGCATTTTAATGCTAATCACAATGGTATCATGCTTTTGTATTTGTATACACAAATGCTTAGATTCGTTAAATTATTGCTTTAATTATAGTGAAACTATCAGTATAAAAGGAAAGAAACTCTATCAAACAAAAAAATTGGAACGTTTGATTAAATGACTAGTATGCTATTTTCATGTTCAAGTTAATAACATAAATAGAACCTATTAATATGTTACTACTTTGTTTTTGTATTGTTGAAAATAAGAAAGGTGAAATCAATGAAAAAATATTGGCATAAGCTATCGTTGCTTCAGAAAAATGTATTAATAACGGTAGTAGTAATTCTAACGCTTGTGGGAAGTATGGGGTTGTTAAGCTTTAACATGTTTCAAAATAGTATGATGTCTATATTTGAAAGGCAGTCTTTTGAAACAGGAGATACAATAATAAATCAATTAGATCTAGAAATAGTAAGAGATGTAGCAAAAGACCCTACAGCACAAAGAGTGAAGAAAGAAAAATTGACAGAGCAATTAGATAAAGCTATAAAAAATATGAAAAGTGTCGGACAAACATATGTTACAGGGGCTAAGCTAAATGATAAAGCTGAATTACAATTAGTTGCTTTGGATACAGAATTAGCAGATACGGTTTCTGTAAAACTAGGTTCTGTAAAAACAGGTGACTATTATGAGCATCCTACTCATTGGAAGAAGACATACGACCAAGTAATGAAAACGAAACAGGCACAAATGACAGAAGTGTATGAAGATGTACTAGGTACATGGGTAACAATTTTAGAGCCAATTACTGATGAAAATAATAATATAATTGCAATTGTTGCAGCGGATTTAGACGCTTCTATTATTCCTCTTACAAAGAAAGAATTTATAGTGCACGGTTTACTATTTATAATCATTTCATTAACAATCGCAATTACAATTCAAATATGCATCTCACGAAAATCTCTATCGCCTTTAAAGGATTTACAAGAAGGGTTACGTAAAGTTGGTGAAGGGGATTTAAGTATTAAGTTGAATGAAAGGTCTGATGATATAGGGATAACTAATATCTATTTTAATAATACTATTAAAAAGTTTAATAGGATTATAGATAAAGTAAGGCAGACTGCTGAACAAGTTTCAACATCCTCACAGGAATTGTCGGTAAGTACCAAAGAGAATAGCATAGCCTTTAAAGGAATTGCAAGTGCTATTACAGGATTAAATTTAGGAGCACATTCTCATGAATATGTAGTGCAAAAATGTTTAGGAATTGTTCAAGAAATGGAAAGTAAGATGGAAGAAATTAAAAGAGCTGCAAAACAAGTTGCGACTGCTTCGGAAGATATGGAACAGCATTCTGTAGAAGGAAAAGATTTGATTAAGCAAATTGTGAATCAAATGAAAAGAAGCCGAGATTCAATTCAAAGTGTATCTTCTAGTATTTATGCATTAGAAGCACGATTTAAGGAAATTAGTGAAATCATTACTGTAATTACAAATATTTCAAATCAAACAAATTTATTAGCTTTAAATGCTTCTACTGAATCCTCATATGCTGGAGAGATGGGGAAAGGATTTTCAGTTGTTGTGGATGAGGTACGTATATTAGCGGAAAGAACTGAGGCATCTGCAAGGGATATAGCTAAATTAATTGGTGAAACCCAAGCTGAAACAGAGGAGGCTGTAAGATCCATACAGAATGGTTCAAAGGAAATAGAATCAGGAATAACACTTGTTCAAAGTAGTGATGCTTTCTTTGAAAAGATTTCAGAATCTGCACAATCTGTTACAAATCAAATTAAAGAGACTTCGAATAATTCAAGTGACATTTTAAAAGATAATCAAACTATTGTTCAGATTGTAAATGAATTATCATACATTGCAAATACATATGTGAATAGCAGTAGTAATGTAGAGATAAGTATGAAAGAGCAAGAACTGTATGTACAAGATATTGCAGAGTTGGCAAATTCTTTAAATTGGCTCTCCCAAGAGTTACAGGAGTTAATAGGGGAATTCAAAAATAAGTAGGATAGGAGAAGGTATGGGTATGACCTATACCTTTATTTATTCCCACATAAGGGATGAAAGCTTAGGTATATATGTAAAATAGCTAAAAGAATAATTTTTTGCATATTTTGTTGGAAATAGAGCATGATATTACCAAATTCAACGGAGGTGTTTAAAAAATGCAAATTCGCGAAAATAATAATTCAAACGAAATCTTAATAGCAGCTGCAGCAAGTGCAATTGAACAAATGAAATATGAAATTGCACAGGAGTTTGGTGTTACTCTTGGGCCGGATTCAACAGCAAGAGCAAATGGTTCAGTAGGTGGAGAAATTACAAAACGTTTAGTTCGTATGGCGCAAGAGCAGTTATCTGGTCAATATAAAATTCACTAAAGTTAAAGGTATATCCCATGGAAGGGATATACCTTTTTAATTTGCCTTTAAAGAGGATAGTGAAAATTTTTACTGCTAGTTAAATTTAGACACTGCAAATTTGGCTGTGAAATTCATCTTCTTCATGTAAGAAGAATTTACTCCTGCTTGAAATTGAACCGAAATATTACCGTCTTTTTGTGCTTTGAATACGCGACCGTATGGTGAATTCGCATTGTATGTGCCAATTACTTGATCATCTGCATCAAAGACTGTATAAGAAATTGGGAACCCGGAATTTTGTACAAAGACCGTAAGTTCTTCCCCTTTATTAAGATTAAATGATTCTTTTTGAGAAACCTCATAGGAACTCATAGAGTAATATTTTGTAACTTCTTGAATTTCTAAATTTGTAGTTGCTGCACTCGCTTTAGGTGCCTCTGCTCCTGGTAAGTTCATACCTGATAGTACTGCAATTCCTAATGCCCCTGCTAAAATAACGTTTTTCATAATGCTAGTTCCTCCTTTAATATATTGTGAGATTTGAAAACGAAGTGAAAATATCACCTCTTGAAACCATTATAGTTACAACGAGAATGATTTTCAATGAGATTTAATATGTAATTTTGCATACATAAGATGTCGATATAAGGTAATCTATCCGAAGTTTAAAGTATTCTTAAAGAAGGAGAGAACAACTTTTCAAAACTATGAATGTGATGGTAGCTGGTTTTTACATACGTTGGTTCTATAAGTGAATATTTTGTTTTTTTTTATTGTGCATTCATTGTATGTAAATAAACAATCAATTGTTTGCAAAGTTTTATAATTCGGAATTATTAAACAAAATAAGAGATTATATGTTATAATAAAGCTGCAATAAGGTTTAGCATCCTAATCTTATTGTGTATATTTAGCCTAAGTATGTCGTTTGTATTAAAAATAAGAAGTCTCTCAAAAAGAGGCTTCTTATTTTTGGTATGGAGGGGGATTACAGATGATTGATTATTATCAAATTTTTTTATTTACTATGGCAGGTATTACCTTGTTTTTTTATATACAACATGCTAGAAAACCAACGAAAAGAAACAAATGGAAATTCTTTGTTGTAGTATTTTTATTTTTCCTTTTGAATTATTTATTTCTGAGATTTATATAGGTAAATGTAAGAGGGGATACGTTTTTAATATTAAAATATAAAAAAAAGAAGGTGTAATCCTTCCTTTCATAATCTAGTTTGTCAATGCGAATATTTAATTAACTAATGTCATTGGCGCTGTGTAAATTGTGTCAACAGATCCGTCAGCATTCGTAATTTCAACTTTATAACGGAATGTGCCTGAATCCCCAATATCTTCGCCATTGCCTGAGAAAGTAACTATTTCTTCATTTGAACCAGCTGGTAACATAGAGTTCCAATTGAACCAAGTTTCATAATAGCCCCAGCCAGTTTCATATTGTTTTTCGATAGCAACTTTGTAATTCACACTTTCAGCTCTATTATTTGTAACTTTTGCAATGACATTTTGTCCAAATCCGTATTCCGTAGCGTGTAATTGAATCGTGAAATTGTTCACTGTTTTGCTAGGGCCACAAATGTAACGACAATATTCGCTCGCTCCATCGGCATGAGCTTTAGGTGTTTCTATATTCATTGCTGTTAAACTACCAAGAGCCAATGTTCCCATTAATAATACTTTACCAAATTTTTTCATATAAAATCCCCCCTGAGTATGTTTTCAATTTGTTTAATAGTTGTCACATCAAGTAGTTATATGACATTAAGCAAATTGAATGTTCTTTTTCCCTGAGTACATTTGCTACCATTCTTCCATCTTGTAGTAATTTAATCTGTACATAAGATTCCATGGTTTTAAATCCTAAATATGTATCTGAATGTACATTGAATAGATCCTTTAATATATCGATGATACATTTGATTTATTTACTTGTATCACCTCTTCATTACCGTTTATTGGTAAAAAGGTAATGTTATTATACATAATATTGGAATCTACTGACAAGAGCTAATAATTTTGATTTAGTCATTAACAGGAAAGAAAAGTATTAAATTAGGACGGTGTTCAAAAAGAAGATAAAAACATTTGAAATGTGTGAGAAATGATTTGCAGAACAATTAGAGCACAAGTACTGTGGGAGTTTGTAAGTACTGTAACAGAAGAGAATATGAAGCAGAAGCAGGAGTTAGAGTCTACACCAGGTTTATTAGTAAATCTATTTAAAACTTGTAAAAGAAACCATTCAAAATCAAAAAAAAGCGAAATAGAAAGGATATTTAAGGAAATTTAAAAGGCCTTGTCATTTTAGACAGGGCCTTTCAAAAAGGGACACAATTGAAAACTGAAGGTGACTTCATATTACCATTTTTGGTATTTTAATTCCAGGGATTCATATTGAGAAATAAAATGATTATTTTGTAGAGTGTGAGATGGGGAATACTGCCTATCAATTTTTCAGGACGGGAAGGCATAAGCAGAATTTTTTATTTGCTTTAAACAAGGGATAGAAGAAATACTTTTGCTTAGTAAAGTGAGTTAATCATAGTTCAAAGTTATGTGAAAAACTGTTTTCAGGATAGGTAACCTTTTTGTTTTAAAAAGAGAATATATTTTCTCAACAGGACAAATGGTAATCATCTATAAGTACTACTTATAAGGATAATAGGAAAATAGAAATTAATAATAAAGGAGAATGCGAAATGAAAACAGTAGTATCTGATAGAAATCTAGCTGAAATCCGCGAAGAAGATGTAGAAGTCTTAAAGGTAATGGCACATCCGGTTCGGTTACAAATTGTGAATGAATTAATGCACCATAAAATGTGTAATGTTACGCAGTTAACGGAAATATTAAGACTCCCACAATCTACTGTTTCACAGCATCTATCAAAATTAAGGAGAACCGTACTCCGTGCAGAAAGAAGAGGGTTAGAGATGCATTATTATATAGATAATGCTAAGGCTCGTCAGATTGTAGAAATTTTAGGTTTGTGGGTAAATAATAAGCAAAAAAGTTCCCTTTTATAAAGTAGGGAACTTTTTGCATGTTTATCAAAGTGTGTACCATTATAAAAGAATATGAGATTTAGAAAGGATGCCAATCTAAAATATTTTATATAGGGTGAATGGGGGAAGTAATAAGTAGCGGCTACATTACATTTTAAAATGACACACATTTGACACTCCCAGCCCTAAAGGGGCCAGCTGACTAACATCAGTGGGATTCTTGCTAACAAAGGCGAAGTCTATTTCTGGTATCGCTGACGTGCAAGATTGCGGTGTGCCATCACCACTCCCACAACAGACCATATAGGTTCGTGGGCTACGGTACTGTGACCATACCGTACAGATTGTTGGTTCTCAAATTACGAAAACAATTAAATTGATACATTTAAGTTGCAAGTTATAAAAAATATTAAAGGGGGAATTTCTATATTTAAGAAATTAGTAGTAGGGGCTTTAGCAACTGGGGTTATGCTGTCTGGTGCTACAGGAGCATCCGCAGCTGTAGACACTGGTAATAATTTGAATAACCGTAATAATTCAATTGCCGCAACATGTGATTATAAGCCCTTTCCTTATAATAGTAAAGATGATATGCCTATGGTAGTGATTAAAGGGGGGATAAAGCATTATTTAAAAGGAACTGTTATAAACGGTGGACAGTTATACGGGTTATATGAACCTGAATATTGTTAAAGAAAGGACACTCATTTGAGTGTCCTTTCTCCGACTTGAACCATCTTAATTTTAAAAATATGAATGTTGGATGCCGATCCAATATAGGCATAATGAAAGGAACTATCAAGATTTCTTTAGGTACCCTATCATGCAGTGAAATCTTATTATTTAAAATTGTAATACCTTTGCAGAGATAAAAAAGTTATTTAATTGAAGCGCCTGTTAGTTAAAGTAAGTCTTTTAAAAGCAAGTTCCAATGTAGGATCATATTTGTTATTCTCAATCGCATTAATCGTTTGTCTTGAAACATGACTTAATTTAGCTAAATCTTCTTGGGAAAGCTTTTGCTCTTTACGTAAAATACGAATTATGTTCTCCATTTTTATGAACATCACCTTTAAATTTGTCAAAAGTTTTTTACATTTATAAAAGTGAAAAAACGATAATCCTTCTACACTTTAGATAGAAAGAATATCGTTTTTTTTATTTTGGGGGTATTTTCATTTGTTAGCTTGTTACCCCATAACAATGTCAACATATTTTTTCGTTTTTTGGGGGAGTAATTTCTTAAATTGGTGAAGAAAAGAACTTTGTTCTTTTTTTATGTAAAATATTCTAATTTTGCATTAGGAAAGAACTGTTTCATATAGGAATACAGATGATTTTTTATATCCTCTTCTTCTTCTTTTTGATAAATGTATTTTCCAATTCCATATTTCCCCCATTTATATCTTCTTTTCTCTTCGTCTAATTCTAATTTTGTCATCGGATAGTTTTTTTCAATCACTCTCTTAGCTGGCTTTGTAAAACGATGTTGAATAAACTCAAATGTAATATCATCCCGGGCGTCAAGAGGTAATTCAGCATTTAGACGTTCAAACATATGATAGTATCCATCCTGCCAGCCTTCATGAAGATATATAGGCGCTACAATGAAACCAAGTGGATATCCTGCTCTAGCTACTTTTCCTGCTGCCTCAATTCGTTTCGCTAATGGAGAAGTTCCTGGTTCAAAGTTTTTAATCACATAATCAGCATTTATACTAAAACGAAATCTTGTTTTTCCATTATGTTTAGCATCAAGTAAATGATCTACATGGTGGAATTTCGTAACAAACCTCAATTTCCCATATTCAGATTCTCCAAAATGCTCGATGGCCCGTTTAAGGGTATGCGTTAAATAATCGATTCCTACAATATCTGAAGTACACGACGCTTCAAATCTTGTTACTTCAGGTGCACGCTCCTTCATATATTTATCAGCAACATCTAAAATTTCTTCAACATTTACATACGTTCGTATATAAGGCTTACTTCCCATCGTTGTTTGTAAATAACAATAATGACAATGTCCCATACAGCCCGTTGCAAAAGGAATTGCATACTCTGCTGAAGGTTTGGAAGTATCAAATTTCAGTGTTTTTCTAACACCAACAACAAGTGTAGATTTTGCTACTCGATATTTTTGAAAATCGTTATCGCCTGGCAAATCTCTTACTTGATTATGGGAAGTAGTATGTCTAATTTCAACATCCATCTTTGAAAACTTCTCAAAAAGATCTTTCCCCAAAGGATAATCTAATGCTTTAGGTTCAAAATATACAAGCTTAGGCATAAATGGCTTATTCATTCCAACATCCCCTCTGAAATATCACCATAATAGTAAGTGTACGCTTGGTTTGCCTCATCTTCTGTAGCATATACAGCCACCTCGTTTGTTAGGGGATAATATGTTTCGTAAAGAAATAGTGCTAATTCATTAGGTCTTTCAGGATTATTTACAACTGCTGCAGCTTGTATATTAGCTACATCCTGCGTGTGGGGATTTCGATAAAAAATATAGACTATGTCACCAGCATTATACGTGTTACTTTCAGAAGAAAATTCCATTCCATCACCATCTCATTTCATATAATTCAATGTGCAAAGCTTTACTTTATAATGTTCCTGTGGTGTAACTATTTAATTTCATTGATAAGATTACGTCATACAAATATACTTTCAAATATGAATAATAATTGCACTACCAAAAAGGCAAGCATATATCAATGCTTGCCTTTCGTTCTAACGACGATGTTCAACAAGATCAATTACACCTAAAACAACGTGAGCTAAACCAAACCCAAATACCGTATTTGCAATCATTTTATTAGTTCCACGAGTTTGTTTAAGAGCATAACCTGCTGCTGTCACTGCTGTACCTAGAGCTGTTGGAATTAATCCTTCACGAATGTCCACAGTGATGCCTCCTTGTATCGTAGTTAGTAAATTTGTTTTAATACTTTGAAGTAAAGCATTAAAACAAGTATTAGTATTTTTCTTTTTAGTAAAATTATGTGGAGTCTTTCATAAATAAATATTTCTAATTCATTACAACAATAGAGATTGAAGAAAAATATTATTCAATTTTCTTTTCAACCTGTTTTCTAGTACCAATTATGATTAATCAAAACTGTTTAGGCCCATATTAATCTGTGTTTAATACATGATAGATATGGAGTTGAATGTAAAATGGAACATAAAGGTAGAAATTCAACGGAAGATGCACTACTCCAGTACAAATATGGTTTGGGAGTATTTGCTGAGAAAATGCCGAAACTTACTGAACAATTTAATTCATTTACGGAAGAGTGCTTTAAAGATGGTGTGCTATCAAAAAAGCAAAAACAATTGATTGCATTAGGCATCAGTCTTTATTCTCAGGATGAGTATTGTATTATTTATCATACAAAGGGATGTATTGATCAAGGAGCTTCCGAACAAGAAATCCTAGAAAGTATTGGGGTAACAGTAGCATTTGGCTGTGGCCCTACCATGAGTCAAGCAGTCACACTTGTTCAAAAATGTATAGAAGAATTAAAGAACATGAATTAATTAGAATAGGATTGCTTGCATGAAAGTTTAGCTTTTTCATTTGTGGATTCGTAATACAAAAAGAGCATCCCTATAACGAGGATGTTGCAACAGGAAAGAACACAGATTAAATTATAAAAAGAATTAATTATTTTATAATTTAATAATGAGACAGATAATATTGAGGAAATTAAGAAATAATTGAATACTCCTATATAATTATAATTGATTAAGAGTTGGAGTAGTATGCTGTCATCTGTCCTTTTTTAAAGAAGATTGGTCTCAATCTTCTTTTTTCTGTTTTTGTCTCTCTTCCCTCGAAAAGAAGAAAAGGAATTAACTAATAATTGTGGAAATCGCTTGTTTGTAAACCAGTTGTTGCTTACCATGAACCATTACAAGGACAGTGAATTTATCTGTTGAGAGGATTTGTCCACGTATGGGAACCCCACTTTTCAAAAATATAGTGCTGTCCCCTTTTTTCACTTTTAATTGTTCATACGTATCTTCTTGTAAGTTATACATGGAAAATGCCCCCTATATTTATATTTCCCTTCTAATCCTTCTTGCTATATAACTATCGTATCATATTTAAATTAAAATACCGCTTTAGCTACATATTTCGCAATAAATTTATCGAAAATACAGAAAGAATATTATCTTTTGTAAAAGTGGATTTAATTTTTTTATAAACGATAATGATGTTATTTTAGTCACAAATAAAAGGAAAATACGAACTGTAGCAAATATTATCAAAGATTAAAATGAATAGCGTTAATCGATTTATTCTACTATTTCCTCCTAGAAAGAGTACGGTCAAAGGTACTCTTTTTTCATTTTAATTAGCTTGTCATCCCTTAAAGGAATACGCATATATTTTGTATGTGAGGCTTTTTCACTCATATGACCCTCCCTAAAAAGAGCACTTGTTTACGGTGCTCTTTTTTAGCACCTAAAAATTTTTTCAACATCCGACATATAGAATTAATAAATTGTATTTTGTATTATATAAGTAACCTCAACGCAAACTTTACTATTAATTTTATTCCTGAAAGGGCCTACCCTTGCAAAAGGCCTTTTTTAAAATTTGTCTCGTTTCAGGGGAAACAGTAGTATAAGCGACTTTTTTGTCATCTAATACTTCAACTTGTTCCCAATCTTTAAAAGCCACAATGGCATAACTTATTTCTTCGTTTGATTCGTTACCATTCGATATAGTAAGTTCTTTTCCCTCATTTTCGGAAAAGATAGCTTGAAGTTTTTTCTTCATTTCTAGTAATAAATAGTGGTTCATAGAGATCGCAAAGACTATTGCTAGAGAAGTAATAACATTTGGATTTAAGAAGATCACTTCTAAAAACAAAAAGAAGAAGACCACCCGTAAGCCGGCAAAGCGTGGGCGGTCTTCTAAAAAACATAAAAAAATATAACAATCATCGAGTAAGTTTATTATAGCATCAATAAATAGGATTTTTATATGTAAAATTACATATATGTAGATTTATTTATGTTTTATCTATATAGTTTAATTGTCTGTTATTTGTTTTAATTCATTTACTTATATTATTTTTTGAGCGCTCCAGCAATGGAGCCTTTTTTTTATGCAATAAGACATTTTCTTTACATTATTTAGTCGATGTATATTAGTTTTTCCTTCTTAAAAGATATCTATATTTTACCAAAATATTGTATAGACGACCAGTCTTTTTATGAGAATTTAGTGAGTTAATAGTATTAAATTTGAAAATAGTATTTATATCGAAAGTAGTAGATGGATTATTCTGTATGTCAATCGATATGCTAAATTGCATATCGAAAAAAGTAGAATTTGTTAACGTTTTCAAAATAAGGAATATTTTTAAAAATTTCTGCTAATATCAAACTTGTACTTATTATAAAACAAGGGGATGTTTATATGTTTAAAAAAGTTACATTAGGGATATCATCATTAGCGGTGGCAGCGGTAGTTGGGTTAGGAATGGCATCGGAGGCATCAGCAGGACCAGCAGCACCTCTAACTTCTTTAAGTGTAGTAAAAGTGGAATCACAATTGGGTGGAGTTGAATACATTAATCCTAATAGTTTTAGTACAACTAAAGATCATGGGGGAAGTTACTTATATGTTTACACAAAAGAAATAGGATATGGCCAGTTTCCTTTTGCCAAAATGAATGGATTTGATGTGAAAAGTATTGGTTCACAAATAATTGGTGGTAATCCTATTGTAGGTTGGGAATATAAATGGGACGCATCAAATCATCAAGAAGGGACTTTTGAATATCAAAAGACTTCAATAAATTATCCAAGAGATACGTGGCGCACTTCGTTATATATTAAATAATTAGTTTTATATATTCGTAGCATGAAAATTCCTGCACCTTGTGTGGAGATTTTCATAAAGAAAAGGCACCCTTATGTAGGTGCCTTTTCCAATAGTTTGTTTAGCAGAAGCAGATAGCTCCAACTATGATTAATAAAATAAATAGTACAACTAATAAAGCAAAGCCGCCGCCACAACTACCGCAACTACCACCAAATCCCATTTTAATCTCTCCTTTGAGTAGGAGAGGAAAATTAAGGTCATTCATGTATTTTAACGGGTTCACTTTACCCTATGTTTTTACGGATTAATTGAGCAGGTCCTTTTGAAAATAAAAAAAGACACCCTAAGGTGCCTTCCTCCGACTTGAACCACTTTAATTTTAATAATGTAAGTACATTATGCAGATACAGTAGCTTTACCCTTACGGAAGATACCCATTAACCCGCCAATTAATAATAATACTCCTGGTAATAAGTAAACGATAGAGATACAGATGAATCCGCCAATAGCGGCAACTGTCATCATGATACCGCCAATTTTAGCGTTCTTCTTAACTACTACGCAGCCAACGATTCCTAAGATAGATAGAGCAACAGCTACCCATCCTAAACCAATGATGCTGTCTGCACCTTCAGCTTCAAATGCAGCTCCCATACCACCAATCAATAATGCAATAAATGCACAAATAATACCAAAAATACCACCAATAAGTCCTAATGCAAATTCAGCTATTCTTTTCAATTTAATGCTCCTTTAAAGTTTATTCTACTTTTAATTTAATTTAATTTCTTTACCCATCATACCGCCGCGAGCTTTTAATACTAAGCCTTGTGCGTCAGCAGGTACGTCAAAGATGATTTTACCGGTTTGAGTTAAACTAGGATTAAGTTGTTTTAAGAAGAAATCAGATTTATCACCATTTCCAATATCATAAGCTGTTTGAGCTTGTGTAGAATATGTAAATTCGCGGTCTTGGTTATCCATTAATTTGAAGCTATTTGCGTCTACAGTGATAGCATCTTTTTTATAGTTTTTGGTCAATATGTAAGATTTCCGAGCTTATCATAGCAAACAATCAATCGTAATTTTGTTATATTCTGTCGAACGGAAATAAAAAAAGCACTCATCAGAGTGCTTAACCATAAATTTAATGTTTTTTACTAGATTTTTTATGTCCTTTATTTCTTTCACAGGCCACACCATCACCATCGCGATCTAAATGTGAAGCATAAGCTGGGCTATCTGGAGTTATATCATAGTAACCAGCATTATTTGCATCCGTACAGTTTGCAAAGTGAACTTTCTCTTGTTTAGGTGCAGCTTGTTGTTGAGGTGCTGTATTAGCAGTAGTTTTTTGTTGCTCCTGTTCTTTTGCTCGAGTTGCTTCTTGTTGTTTCTTTTGTTCTTCCTGTTGTCTTTGAGCCTCTTCTTGTTTTCGTTGTTCTTCTAATTTCTTTTGCTCTTCCGCCTTTTTCTGTTCTTCTATTTTCTTTTGTTCCTCGTCCTGTTTTTGCTCATCTAGCTTCTTTTGTTCATCTTCTTTTTTAGTTTCTTGTTTTGGTTTTTCTGATGTACTTGCTTTATCATTTGAACCACAAGCAGCCAATCCCATAAGTAACACGCTGCATGCTAAAGCCATGAATAATTTCTTGCTCATAATTTAATTCCTCCAAGATATATAAAATGTAATATTTCTGGACAATCTTATCAAAATAATTATCCGTATATTGTCATATTTTGTCGATTAGAAATAAAAAAAGAGAGCCGTAGCCCTCATTGGTTAATTTGGTACAATCTTCACATAATTTTATCCCTAGAAAATGGAAGGAAGTACATTCTCGCATTTTATGATACTGGTACTAGTTATCGGAATTGCAGGATTCATTTACCTGATGGATCGGATAGATAAACGGATTATGAAGGATGAAAAGTGATGGATAAACAGCAGGGGGACAAGGTGACAAAGAAGAAATAGCAAACATAATCAAAATGATATGAGATTTAAGAGCTAGAGGGATACATAACAGCGCAGATAAGGTAGAGGAAGCTCATAAATATATTACTTTAGCTAAATAAAAAAGCCTCGCAGGGGGTAAGGCTTTAAACAGGGGAAAAGAATTGTCGAGTAAATAAGAATTACTTCTTGAGAATGGCTTAATTTTAACACATGCATCATAAAGGGTGAGGAAAATGCATCCGCTAGCTAAAAATTAGCATAATAAAAGGCCTGTGCAGATGCACAGGCTGGTTGATACACATATCGGTAATTAAATGTTAACAGATTTATTGAATAATTGTTATTGAGAAAATAAAAACAGTCGATTA
Organism: Bacillus sp. FSL R9-9530; assembly: GCF_038008145.1. Taxonomy (NCBI): domain Bacteria; kingdom Bacillati; phylum Bacillota; class Bacilli; order Caryophanales; family Bacillaceae; genus Bacillus; species Bacillus sp. FSL R9-9530. The sequence continues at coordinate 260,927 of NZ_JBBOYO010000002.1, read as the reverse complement.
CCCCTAATTAACTGTTTCGTGAAACGATGCAATATTTTGCCCCTCTATTATAACATGGTCGTTTCTTCTAATTAAACAAGGAGTGAAAGCCTATGTTAGATAAAAATCAATCGAAAGTCTTCCTTCCTTCATGGGCATGGAAGGAAGAAATGAAAAAGAAGCAAAAGAAAAAGCGATTGAGTACATTACTCCCAATCGCTATCCAGGATACAAAATCATTGAAATAAGAGGCGATATATCGCTTTAGAAGGATTGGACCTAGTGTTTGATGAAAGCGAAGTGATTCAATTACGAGAAATGTGGGATGAGGATAAAGATATTCTTGAAATAGCAAAAGGGCTAGGAAGGAATCAACTAGAAATCGCCACATTAATCATGGATCAGGCAGATAAGAACAAAATTAAATCTCGTCCAATGGGGTTAGGGGCATGAAACAACTACCACGGGAGGGATATAGTCGGAATTTTTGATTATACTGCAACAAGTACAGCGGACAAATTTTTGAAGCGTAATAGAGTTATGACGTACTCAGTAAAGTTTTATGACAAAGACGAAAAGTGGAAGCTTCATTGGTTTGAGGCGAAGTCCAAGAGAGAAGCTATAGAAATCACGGGATTACCAATACATTACCATAATAGGTAATGTATTTCCAAATATTAGATGTTGAGAAATCTTTTTATAAATCCTTCATTCGGCACAACAAAGCAATCAGCTTAATTAGCTAACTGCTTGTTGTACAAAAGAACATTAGGCCCTGCAAGTTAGGATGTGTAACGTTAAGTTACAGTTATAGTGTTAGCAGGGCCGGAAATGTTATACGGGGATTAATGTAATGAAAATTTCATTTTGTCGAACTCTATTTGAATAAAGTAACTAAAATTAATTGATTGTATCCAATGCAAGGGATATTTTTGAATAACGTAACTTTAATCAAAGGGGATATATAATGACTGGACAAAACAATCGTGGTGGGAAAAGAGAAGGAGCAGGACGTAAAGTGATCGGTGTAACAAGAAAAGTATCGTTAACTTTACCAACTGAGTTATGGAGTGAGATTGAGTTTCTGTGTGAATAGGATGGGGGGAGTCAATCTAAAGTAATTCGAAAAATGTTAGAGACGCAGATACCGAAAACTCAAATGGTACGGGATATAAAAGAACTTCAGAATGCCAACATTGGTGCAAATATTACAAGTGATGAGGATTTCGTAGATTTTTGCGTGAAACTGGTTCACGAGATCTTTATACAGAAGAAGCATAAATATGAACCGGATTTAAATTAAAATCATATTGGCTAACGTAAAGAATACCAATCATTTACTTCTCCTATCAGCACAAGTAAATGATTGGTATTTCTCATTAATATTGCTAAGTCTGAACTACGAGCAGAATACTTTATTTCATTCTTTTTTCCCTTACAGTTTGATCTTGTAATCGCTGTTGTTCTTTTATCAGTCATTCCTACATAAGCGTTGGATATTTTGCAGGTTTGTTCAGACTGAAAAGAGCTTATTAAACCATCCATTATTCACGTTCTTCTTCACATATTTGTACCACAATTATTTTTTTGTTGTTAAAACTAGTTTTTAAGAAGCATATGCTTTAGCAACTGCAGAAATTCTTTATCACTTTTATCATCTTTTATGTAATCCTGTTCGTAGTTAAAAATCATTCGTACTAACATAAAAGCTGTAAGTGGTAATGGTACCTTATGCAAAGCTCCTTGATGATAACCTTTTTCGAGCAAATTACTTATCATTTTAATTGCTTCTTCTTCAGACTTTTTAAAACAAGCTGTAATTTCAGGCGAATGGTACTCTTTATATTCTTGAAAGAGTGTAGAAACAAACGGATCTTGATGATATTCTAGGCTGATATAATGAAGGATTTTTTGTATTCGAAGTAAAACATCTTTTTCCTCTTTATATAAATCAAACAATTGTGAACGTATAAGCTGAATATGACGCATATAGCAGTCACATAATATTTCAGTTTTATCTGTATAGTAATAATAAATAGTACCTTTACCAACTTTAGCTTTCTTTGCAATTTCATCAACCGTTGTGTTACGGACACCACGCGTAGAGAACAGTATTGTGGCAGATTGAATGATTTTCATTTTTTTATTTTCTTTTTCTAATTTGATCATTGTCTACACCCTATCCTTGAAATATTTAGCGAAGTTTTTTTTCATTACATTCTGTATCAGTCCATTTGTAATTTTTTAACTCCTAATAGAAAGTCCTCTATTTGCTTCTTATAGAATAACATACACCATTCTCATTTCTAGTATATAACTATAATAGAATGCAACTTTATAACTTAGGGCAAAAATGAAAGTTTAAGGTAATAACTTTTTAATCGAACGATGAGAATTCAAGTGAAAGGGGACAGTGATTTCTTTCTTGAATGAATTATTTGATTTTTTATTCAATTCGTTTTATTATATAAACATGACTAAAAGATGTTTTTAGTCGGATTTTTTTACGGAAAACCGACTGATATTTAATTTTAGTCGGTTTCTATACTATTTGAGAGAAGGTAGACACTATGTGTGGAATTGCAGGGTGGATAGACTGGTCTAAAGACCTGTCTCATGAACAAGAAACGTTAAAAAAAATGACAGATGCTATCACTCACCGAGGGCCTGATGCAGAGGGGCATTGGCTTTCAAAACGAGCAGCATTAGGTCATCGACGTCTCATCGTCATTGATCCTGAAGGTGGCCTTCAACCTATACTGTATAAAGATGGAAATGATACGATTGGCCTTACGTTCAATGGAGAAATTTATAACTATCAAGAATTACGTAAAGAACTTGAGGGGAAAGGCCATGAATTTCAGACAAGGTCTGATACAGAGGTATTACTACATGCTTATTTAGAATGGCAAGAAGATTGTGTTCAACACTTAAATGGGATTTTTGCTTTTGGTATTTGGGATGAAAGATTTGGGAAATTGATGCTTGGTCGTGATCATCTAGGTGTGAAGCCTTTATTTTTCGCTCAAAGAGGAAGCACAATTCTCTTTGGTTCAGAGTTAAAAGTTTTGCTTTCGCATCCGCTTGTAAATGCAGAAGTAGATAAAGAAGGACTTTCTGAGGTATTTTGTCTTGGACCAACACGTACTCCTGGTCATGCGATTTTTAAGGATATACATGAAGTACGTGCGGGTCATTATATGACGTTTACCTCTAAGGGTTCAAATACGACACAGTATTGGAAACTTGAAAGTAAAAAACATATAGATGATATTAATACGACAGTGGAGACAATCCGCTCCATTTTACAAGATACTGTTAAACGCCAGTTAATTGCTGATAGACCAGTGGTATCTATGCTTTCCGGAGGTTTAGACTCAAGTGGTCTAACAGGTTTAGCAGGAAACGAATTTGGGAATAAAGGGGAACGTCTTCATACATATTCCTTGAATTTCATCAATGATGAAAAAGACTTTGAGCAAGACTTCCTTCGTTTTGATCGTGATGAACCTTGGGTGAAACGTGTGGCTGAATATGTAGGAACAAAGCATCACTCTATAGAGTTAGGATCAGATAGTTTAATAGAGCATTTATTAATTCCAATGCGAGCGCGTGATCTACCGGGAGTTGGGGAACTAGAAACGTCTCTTTATTTGCTATTTAAGGAAATGAAAAAAGACGCAACAGTTGCACTTTCAGGCGAATCCGCAGATGAAGTGTTCTCAGGATATCCATGGTTCCATCAAGAGAAGTTTTTAGATGCAGAGATATTCCCTTGGAGTGTTAATTTATGGTATAGTACAGAAATTTTATCAGAGGATTTTAAAGAAAAGATTAGCCCTGAAAAATATCAAAAACAAAAATTTGAAGATGCGGTTGCTGAGGTTCCTTTTTTAGAAGGTGAAAGTGATCTGCAAATGAAGCAACGTCAAATGTCTTACATGTTTATTACACGTTTCTTGCCATTTATGCTAGAACGAAAAGATCGTACAAGTATGATGAATGGCTTTGAAGTACGAGTTCCATTTTGCGATTACTGGCTTGTAGAATACTTATGGAATGTTCCATTCGAAATGAAAAGCATAGACAATATTGAAAAAGGTATTTTACGTCGAGCTTTTGAAAATGTACTTCCAGAGGATGTACTTTATCGCAAAAAAAGTGCATATCCAAGCACAAAGGATGCCTCTTATCTACAAGGTATTAGTGATTGGATGTTACATGTGTTGAACAATCCTGAATCACCTATTTTGCCATTAATTAATGTAGAAAGAGTTCGTGCGATAGCAGAAGGAAAAGACGAAGTAATTTCAGGTAATGATGCACGAGGTATAATAGATTATTTACTTCAAGTTAATAGTTGGCTTCAGGAATATAATATTAAATTAGTATGGTAGATGTAATTTTCAAATAAAGAGAATAGCTGAAACATCAATGACCTAAGTGAACCGCATCTCCAATGGATTAGATAGTTATCTAATAATTGGAGATGCGGTTTTATTATCTTGATTTGCCATAACGTTAATCAGTTAGTAAATTAGAATCAAATAAAAAACATAGAAAGAAATAGGGGAATAGTATGAATTGGAGATACCCCGTAAAGGAGAATACGATGAACCTTTTAATTAGAGAATTAGAAGTAGATGATTTAGATAATTTACCGGAGATTGATGATAGTTTTATAGTAAACTCTCGGTTAATTCTTTCTCTTTCAAAAGTAAATAAGCAAATAGAATATACAGTAGAAGACGTTCCAAGTTATGAGAAAAGTTATTTACAAGATCAATATGATGATGAACTAGCATACACTGAATATATAAATAAGCCTGATCAAGTAATTTACATAGCAATTTTACATAGCCAAATTATAGGAGTAATGGTATTGAAAAAGAATTGGAATCACTATGCTTACATAGAAGATATAAAGGTGGATAAAAAATATCGCTCACTTGGAGTAGGTAGGAGGTTAATTGAGCAAGCAAAGCAGTGGGCAAAAGAAAGCAATATGCCAGGTATAATGCTTGAAACACAAAATAATAATGTAGCAGCATGTAGGTTCTATGAAAAATGTGGGTTTGTAATAGGTGGGTTGGATTTTTTAGTATATAAAGGGATACATGAAGAAAGCGATGAAGTTGCAATGTATTGGTATTTGCATTTCAAATGAAAGTACACCAAAACTTGAATATATAAATTTCTCGCTGTTACATTCGGGACAAGCGAATAACTAAAAGAAAAAGGAGGTTTCTTTCCGAGAGTAGGGGGGACTCTTTGCTCTTGGTACCGATAATGAGACGTTATACTAACTTGACATGTATAGAGTATACAACCAAAATCAAACAACAAATCACTTCTTATAAATGGTAAAATAGGGGAAAGGAGGTCCTGTATAATGCCTTTAGAAAACTCTATTTATTACATTGGAGTTACTATTATATTAGTGATCATCGGTGCACTGCTTGGGGGGATTATACGTTTAATTCAACATACTAGTAATTACAAAAAGCAAGATTCAGTTGAGCAAAAGTTAGATAAAGTTATTCAACTTTTAGAAAAACAAAACAAAGATTGACCTTACTCAAAATAGAAGTAGTTTGCAATAGCTCCCAATAACGAAAATTATGTAAATGAGCTGTCTATATGGACAGCTCATTTTATTTTTTCTTATCGTGGGTGTTCTTTGAGATGCTGAAGGTACCCAATCACTATCAAACTAACAAAAGCAAATATCCTCAAAACGAAAAAATAAGCCGGTCTTTGTCAAAAAGTAGGTGTTGTAAAAGTAGTACGGTCCCCTTATTAAACAGTTAATTCAGTCCCTCAGGGCTGATGAGTACTTCTGTTGATGCTTCTAAACAGCTAGATAACTGAGCAAAAGAAGTTATAGCTATATTTTTGCCAACTCATACACATAAATCTACTAAATCTTTTGCGCGGTACTGTCTGTTTTGTTGCACAAAACCAACATCTCTAGCAAGATACTGTAAGGTATTTGGAGATAAAAAAACTTTGAATTTCTTGAGCAAATAGTTCTAATTCATCATACACAGAAACAGAAATGAAAAAGCCATCCTTTCCTATAATTCTACAGAAAAAAATTCTATTCTTATATTTGTTGGATAGTTTTAGATACAAAAATAAAGAAATCAGTAATATATATGTGTCTTAATGTAAAATATACATTGCATTTTTGTATATAACAATTTAATATGTAGAATATAAGATTTATAGTATGAAGTTATCATTTACAAATGAGACGTATTTAAAGTCTAAAAGTAAAGAGAAAATTGCAAGAGTAAAAAAAGTCTAACTCAACTGAAGTTGGTCGATATTGTAAACGCTACGCGACAAACCACTAGTCTTATTGAAAGTAATAAGTCTAACCCTTCTTTAAAACTTTATATTTGTATAGTCGGAAATTTGTATAACAGTTTAGATAAATTATTTGGGAGGAACTTTAAAATGGAAAAACTAAAAAAATGGTTTTCACTCAGTACACACAAAGATGAAAGAATTCAACAAATTGAAATGAAAATTTGGGCTCAATCTGGAATTGTTGTCCTACTTTTAGCTTTTTTAGATGTTATCATAAGGGGAGCATATCTTCATCGCCCATTCCTAGAATGGATTGCTTCATTAGCCATTATGATTTGTTATATGATATTCTTTTTTATTAAATCTATTCTGACTGGTGCTTATGAAACAGATATTAATAATAAAGAACAATTAAATGAAAAATTAAAAGAAAAAATGAGTAATACCTTTATTTTTTGTTTTGTCGCAATAGGTGCTACTACATACAAATATTACTTCCCTGAAGATTTCGGTGGATGGTTAGCAGCAATAACAAAATTCATTATACTTTTCGTTTTCCTATTTGGTATTCAATATCTTATTACAGTAATAGCGTGGAAGAGATCCAATAAAATTTAATAAATATAGACAAAAAAACTTATCCTTTAGCACTTAATGATAAGCTTTTTTATTATTTTTTTATCGTTTTTGTGGTATTTGCTTCTCTTAGGTTGATAGCGATGTGGTGGTACTCCATCACTATCAATTTAAAAGAATGATTCCACGCTTTAAGAAAAAATTAATTTGTTTTGATTGAAAATAGATTATAAAGTTAATATTTAAATATAAAGAATTTGAATATTAATATGTTATCATTTGAATGATTCAGATATGGGTTAAAAAGTTAATATTTGTAGCTGAGGTAGTTTATACATATGAAAAAATTTAATTATGAAAAGGCGGTATTTATTATGAAAGCAATTAAATTAGCAGGCTTAACAATTGCAGCAAGTTTATTATTGGCAGCGTGTGGTAATGAAGAAGCGACAATAGAGCAAGATGCGAAGAAAGAGGAACAAAAAGAAAAAGTTAAAGCATTTCAGGTAGAAAAGCAGCAAGAACATAAGAAAGTAACTGTGCAGCAATCGACGGATAAATCAAAACAGCATGAAAATGTAGTAAAGGAGGCAGTTAAAGAAGAACCAAAAGCAGAGTCAACACCAGTTGAACAACCGAAAAGCAGTGGGTTAAATGAAGCGCAAGCACAAGAAAAAGCGGAACAATCAAAGACAGCACAAGGCCAGGGAGCACGTAATAAGGATGTGAAGTTAAGTCAATTAGGAATCCAAACAGCAAAGGATGGAATAAAGGTGGCTGCACAGGCGCAAGACGTCCATATTGAAGCAAAAGACAGCCTAACTCGAATTGTTGTTATCGTTCCTGTGGGAACAACGAAAGAACGAGCGCAACAAGTAGGCGACATAGCAGCGCGCCAGGTGGCAAGTTTCGGGACAATGGGGCTATATGTAGATTTGAAAACACCGTCAAAAGACTATTTAGGGGAATATTGGGAAAATTTCTCTGGTGATATCGGTATCTATGACAGCAATGAAAAACAATTGGCACGTGGGTATATTTCCAAGTTAAATCCAATAAAAATTAAATGGTAAGAAAAACAAGGTCCCTACACAATGTGTGGGGATTTTTCTATAAAGAAAAAACACCCTTAGGTGCCTTTTCTAATAGTTTTTAGCATAAGCAACTGCATCCGATAATGAATAAATATGAGATAATATAAATATAATTTTATATATTGATATTATATAATTGGATTTGTCTCAAATGCTATTAGGAAAATTGAATTTTTCTATATTTAGAACTAAGTTAGTAGGCTTGGTAAACGAAAAGACTATTAGGTTATACATAATAGTCTTTTTTATAGTTATATATTGAAATTCAAATAATCATAATAGGTGAATTTGTTGTAAAATATATACATTTATAGTTGTTTGTATTAACATTATTATAAATATTGGAAAATGAGGGTGGTAAATGTAAAAAATTTAAATGCAATTTGAAACTTTCTATAGTAAGTTTATAGTTTTGGGAGAAGAAGAAAAATTAAATTTTGGGGGTTAATTCACTATGTTAAAGAAAATGATGTTTATGTTATTGGCTCTTACTCTAGTTTTTGTCCCAACTCTCGCTTCAGCTGCAACTATTGAGGATGGGAAGAAATACAACGCAACACATGAGGACTTAGAAGCTCAAGCTAAAGAATTAGAATATATTTTTTCAGTACTTATGGTAAAAAATGAGGAAACAGGTAAATACGTTCTTAATAAAGAAGAACTAGCGAAATCTTCATACAATAATGAAGAAAAAGCAGCTATTATTGCTGGTGTTTATGTAATGAATGATGAAGAAATGCCATCTAATGTTTATTCAAGTAATGTTTGGGAAAGATGTTGGCAGGATGCATTGGGTATTGGAAAATCATATTTTAATAAAGTGAAGGAGTATATTAAGAAAGAAGATTACTGGGGAGCAGCAGGAGTGCTTTCATTGCTTGGTTTATCTATCAATCCAGTAGTACTATTTGGTTTTGCAGTAACTTGCGGACCAGCTCCGGCATATATTACACCTAATTCTCATGAATAATTAGCCTGGTATCTAATAAGTAAATTTACTAAAATAAGAATCTCTTTTGTGAATCTATTAATGCAAAAGAGATTCTTTTTATCTTTTTAAACAACTATAGCTGTTAAATGTGAAAATATTAAGTATATTCTGTTGAAAAAAGGTAGATTTGAAGTAAGTTAAACTTTCATATGTTATGCTTATTCTATACTAATTAATTTTAGGATGAGGAGTTGACCAGTTATTACTATTATAGAGAATATATATAATGCTTCTATATTATTAATGTTTTTATCTACTTTTAGTTTTTATCTATATTTGAGAAAAATAAAAAGGGAAAGAAAGCTCACTGGTTTCGAACTTACAATGTTTATCATTACACAGGTTGGTTATATTCTTTGGGGGATATATATTATTTATATAAACTTTGCATGATGTGTCCTTAGAAATACTACGTTTATAAATAAGGAGGTATCATCTAATATATATTGGATGATACTTTTTTGTTTTTTGAACAAAAAGGATATTGAAAGGGTCCTGGTATGAATATCAAACCCTTTTCAATATGTATAATTATTTCACTGCCTCTTTTAATTCTTTTCCAGCCTTAAAAGCAGGTGCTTTTGAAGCCGCGATTTGCATTTCTTCACCTGTTTGTGGGTTACGTCCTGTACGTGCAGATCTTTCACGTACTTCAAATGTACCAAAACCAAGAATCTGTACTTTCTCTCCATTTGCTAACGCATTTGTTATTGTATCTAATAGCGCTTGTGTTGCTGCTGCATCTTTTTGTGTAAGTTCAGCTTTTTCTGCTACTACTTTTGTTAATTCTGTTTTATTTATTTTCTGCACCTCTTCATATGTAATTAGGTGACTATTATAACGTGTGTGTATTCATGATGCAATTATACTGTACATAGAAAAAGCCATAGCAAAAGCAAGAGGACAATGTCTGTGTAAAAGGCATAAGAAGGATATTAATTATCGCTTTAAACTCTGTTCATATTTCTTTACATCTTCCATGGTTTTAAATATTAACACATCAAAAACTCCTTTTTCATTCCCACATACGACAACAAAACCATCTGTTGCTTCCAGAACTCTACCAACGCTACCATCTGTAAGTGTAATACTGGTGAGGTGTTTTACGTTCAGTTTTTCTTCTTTTCGAATGTAGGTAGTTATGGGTGTTCCTACAGGAAATGCGTCTGTGATCTCTTTTGTTGTATATGTGCCATCATCTATTGATTGAGTTTTAGCTGTAATAGAATCAGTTTGAGTGGCACATCCTGTTGAACATATTAAAAGAATACCAGTAATAATACTTACACAAGCTGTTTTTACCATTCACAAAATCCTCCTATAACTGTTCGTATTGTCAACCCATTTAGGGTAACAAATTATATATACGAAGTTTGTTGGTTTATGTGAGTCGTAAATTAACAAAGATACAGGTATTTTGCCAGAATATGTTTCAAACAAAAGAAAAGACACCCAAAGGTGCCTTCCTGCGACTGGAACCATCGTAATATGGTATTGGGTGCCAACCCGATTGTTATTTTATCACATTAAGTAATTTTGGTTGTTGAGAAATATAATTCAAATCTATATGTTGTTTACTTTTGTCTCTTTAGCTTTTTTGTTGTGGATTCTTCAATCTGTTCAGATTTACTTTTACTATCTTGATACTTCCTTGAGCCTTTTTATCATTTTAGCCAACAAGACTTCTTCTTCAAGGGGCGTGAACCCTTCATATTAAGAGAAATTAATCGCGGCTTACTAAATTTTATAGATTACCTCTTTACTTATAGAATCATCAATACAGAGTCTTTACGACTTATCATTTTTCTTTCACTTTTATAGGAGAGGGAAGGGGAATGAGCTAAGATAAAGCTGGTTTAGTTGATTTGTTTTATTTTAAAATTTGTTTGAACGAAGGGGATAATTTACTAAATACACTATGTTGTTCATTTCCTTCTTGGTTCATACCTGCTTGATAAGAAGAAAATCCTTTATACGTTTTTCTTTTCCATTGCCATAAACCATTACTTTGATCGAATTCACCATAGTATTGATTGTAATCCAGTTTGTTTCCAGTGTTTTTATTAAAATTATTGCTAATAAAAATACGGCTATTACTTGCATAGATTTGGTTATTGGTAATTACATTGTTCCGGGTATCGTAATTTAATTCGATTTGGCCACTCTCTTGATCTTTTGTATCATTTTTATAAATCACATTATTTGTAATCGTGTTATTTTCCGCATATCCTTGCTGACTGTCATACCCACCAATTGTGATGCCACTCATGATATTATTGGATATTGTATTGTCTCTCACAGTAATTTGGCTTGCACTTTTTCCTGCATGTTCGCTGGCTACTTCAATACCGAGATCATTTTCATAGCTTTGATTTTGCTCAATGATAATTTCCTTCCCACCATCCACGTAAATACCATCAGCTGAATATTCATTATAACTAGTATTATTAAAGGATGAATTGTGATGGACAATGTTATTACGAACAACTCCATTTCGTGCCTGATCTAAAGCAGCTACTGGAGATACGCCTTCATGTCCAATCAGAACAATTCCAATATTGTTGTTATCATGTACTTTGTTATTGGTAACTTCAAAGGAATCTACATTACCATTCACAGCAATAGCCTCACTCAGTCCTAATTTCAAATTTGCTACTTCGTTATTATCGATGACAATATGATTTAAATTATTTTGTGCACTAGATGAAGTACCGTAGACAGCAATGCCATGTGCATTTCCATTCTTTACATTTGCTTCAATGTGGTGAATATAATTATTTCTAATATCAATATAACTTCCTGTTCCAGTGATATAAATACCAATAGGGGTTTCGCTAACTTTCGTTGATTTTAAATTGCGAAGTTCTAATCCATTTACTTGAATATAGTTTTTATCTTCTATTGTAAATAACCCATCATCTTCTAACTTGACTTTAGAACCATCTAGAATGACTTTTTCATCTTGGTAATTTTGAAATGTAATGGGTGCTCCTGAGGCACCAGAATGAGTGACACGAACTTTTTGGTTATAAACTCCGCCTCTTATGTAGATTGTACTTCCTTCTTTAGCGACGTTAGCAGCTTTTTGAATAGTAGCGAAAGGTTGATCTAATGTACCGGGATTAAGGTCGTTTCCTGTTGGTGATACATAGTAATTTGTAACAGAAATTACAGTGTCATTGGATTGTGCAAAGGTAGAGGCAGGAATCGTAAGAATTAACATACTAAAAGAAAGCATGAAGATAAAAAGAAATTTCTTTAATGAGGGAAATATTTTTTGATATTTCATCATGATCCTCCGTCTTTTTCTTAGCATTCCTTCCCAACTATATAATTAAAACTTGATATTTATATCTTGTATTAATAAAAATATTCACTTGAAATTTTAGGGGAATTTGATGTACTAATGATTAGGGAAAAAGTCAAACAAGTACTAGAATCAATAATAAGTGATAAGGGTGAATTCTTACCGCTTGTACACAATTTAAATAGTGAAGTATTTTACTTCGTTCATATGTTGAATATTGGCTAATTATATTCTTAAAAAAGGATGCATGCATTTATTATTTAAAAGTAGATTTAGCAACCATTGCAAAATCCTGTATTTCGTATAAAATAATATAATGTTATCGCGTTATTCTATTTCTAATTTTTAGGGAATGGCAATGAACCTGAAATAAAAGCAGCGCGATTGGTAAGAAAAATCAAACTAGATGGATGGAAATGGTACTGTTTGATAGAATAGTTGTAAATATATTAAGAAAATGGTGCAAATGTTTTTAGAATAAAATTAGAGTTGAATATAGAAAGGAGCGATTGTATGGAGGGGAATTTGAAGCAATTAAAAGAAGCTTATCATGAAAACAAAGTAGTTCCTTTTATCGGGGCTGGATTATCAGTACCTTTCAATATCCCGACATGGGGAGATTTGATAAGAGATATTACTGATGAATATGCTAAAGGTAAAATCGAGGTATTGCTACGAAGCGTTGTTGATTGGCATTTAGAGGATAATGATTATTGGGGCGCGATTGATCAAATAAAGAAATTTGCACATCTAGTGGACCAAGATATTCAAAAAATGATTGTGAAATTAATCAAACAATATAAAAAAAATGTAGAAGATGATAATTTACATAATTATTCAGATTTGGCCAAGATGAACTTTAAACTCCATTTAACAACAAATTATGAAAATCTATTATATGAACATATAAAGTGTGATAATCTTCCAATTCTACTTAAGGATTTAGATTTTAGTTCTCAAGATTTGTATGATGAAAAACGAATTTGTCATCTTCATGGATTTACATCTAATTTGGGATCAATTGTTATTAGTAAAAGCGGCTATGAGACACTTTATAGTAATGAAAAGTACGGGGAGTTATTAAAGGCGGTTACAAGTAGCAAAAATTTGTTATTCATGGGTTTTTCTTTTGATGACAAATTTGTAAGTGATTTAATTAAGGATTACAAGCAGTATCTTAATGGGACGCATTATATCCTTCTAGCTAATCCTACTCAAGAAAGAATTAAAGAATTAAGAGATAAATATGGTTTAATTACTATTCCATATGAAACACAAGATTCTACACATGTGCTTGAGATAAGAAGGATACTGAATCAAATGGCTGAATCAAATTCGAGGAATACAAATGGAGATTCTAATGGTTCAAATGGCACTGCTACCAGTTCTGTTGTTCTCGGAGCAAGATTAGCGGACTTTAAAAAAGATGTAAAAGGCAACTTGTTTTACAAAAAACTAAAAATAGAAAATATCGATGAGCCTCTTATTGAATTAAGTTCAATATTTTATGTGGCATCAGAGCAATACATACGAGCATTGAAACAAGCAGGGATGTCTATAGATATTATTGATGCAATATTGGGTAAAGTATTCACGAAATATAAAGAAAAGTATGCGGATACATACAAGAAGTACGGGGATAGCGACCAATTTTTAACAGTTGTGCATGGAAGTTTAGAAGAGTTTAATTTTGGAAGATATGCTGTGTTTTTTGAAGATAATCAATCAGATGAAAACGAGAATAGAGGGTTAATTCATCTTTTGGCTGAGGATGAAACAATGGGTATTTGGTGGGGAGATGAGCGGTTAGATGAGCAATCTAATTAATAAAATTACAGTAGTCCCTCCGTCAATTGAACTTTTATTTAATAACGAAAAGTTAGATTTAATGAAAGTACTATGTCTAATGTATGCTTTTACATTAAAGAGCAAGAAGCGTAGAAAAGTTTCGGAAATCATCTTTTATTATAGTCTTGTCAATTTTGATTTAATTAAACTATTTGAAGACAGTGAAGAAAATAAAATGGGTATAATACCATCTCCCAATTTATATTTTCGTTTCCAGACTAAAATTAATGAAATACTTTTGAATATGTCGCACCTAAAATTCATAAATCTGCAAGGGGACTTAACTAAAAAGTTGGGTGACATAACAGTGCAATTGAATTCAGAAGGTGCAGCAGCTTTTGAAGAAGTTGATTCAGTATTCTTCTCTAATCTAAAAGTAGAGTATACAAAAGCCTTTGAAAAAGTGAAGTTTTCAGCTGGTAATATGCAAATAATAAGGGGGGTGCGAAAGTGAGCAGTATATTTATTAAAAAGTTAATTGTTCAAGGCACGTCATATAAGCGCACTATACGTTTTAACGAAGGTCTTACCATTATAAGTGGTGAGAAAACATCAGGAAAATCCTTGATTCTTAGCTTGATTGATTACTGTTTAGGTAAGAGTGAGAAAATCGATTTAAAAGTTCAAAAAGAATTGAATGTACATTGCGATCAAATTTTTATTGAATTAAAAATTAATGATGAAATATTTACATTCAGCCGTTTGTTAAAAAAGAAGCAAAGTAATATCAGCATATATTTCTGCGCCTTTGAGGATATAGAAGGGTATACGCCAAAGATCGTAACGATAAGTGAAGCGATGCACTTTCTTATGACAAAATTAAATATTAATGAATATAAAATAATTAAACATCAAAAACATAGTACAAAAAAAGAGCTACAAATCGTATCTTTCCGAGATATTTTTAGATATGTGTATATAAATCAGCATGCACTCGGAACAAAGGATTTTTTAGAAAATAAAACTACGTTTAAGAGAAATAAAAATCCACACGCTTTTAAACTGATATTTGGCCTAGTGGAATCTGATAAAGATGCATTAAAGGAGAAATTGGTGGATACACAGAATAAAATTGAAGATGCATATAAGGTAATAGCTGGATTAAATTTATATTTAAAAGACAAGGATGCTGAAGATTTCAATGTTTTATCTGCTAAATACAATAGGATTAAGAAAGATATTGAAAAGCAGAAAAAAGAAAAGAAAACAATTATAGAAAGTAGTAAATTGAATAACAATAGTGAAAATAAACTGTATATTAAGCTAAAAAAGGATTTAGAAGAGATTGCTAACCAAATAGTTGAATATCAACGGAATAAAAGACAATTATTAATGTCTATAAACTCTAAAAAATTGTTAGTGGAAGAATATAGAGTTGAAGAAAAAGAAGTAGATGCGACATTGGAAATAAATTATACGTTAGTGATACCGGATCAAAATATTGAATGCCCTCTATGCAATTCAACCGTTTTAATTCATGAGCAAGAAGAAGTAAATCAAGGTACGAATACAGAAAAAATGTTAAGGAAAGTAAAAAAAGAAATAACCGACAAAATAAATCTGGTCAAAAATTTAATTGATGATGATATGAAGAGTATTGAAGGTATCGATGTACAAATAGAGAGATTGTTGAGAAAACAGGATATTTTGAATGAAGCTATTGTTGAATTCGTTAAAGAGACAGATGTTCCGTTCCTCTCCCAAATCGATAGTATCAATATCTTGTTAAATCGTTTAATTAAAGATCATGAAATAGTTAAAGAAGGGATACGAATTCATCGAAAAATTGATGAAAAACAAAAGGATATTACCAATCTGGAAACTACTGCGACACGACTAGAAGGTGAAATAGCAGCACTAAAAATAAGTGATAAGGATCAAGAAACTATTTTTGATTTTTTAAACACAGAGTATCAAAACTTTATGACAAGACTAAAGTATGATACAAATGGTGAAACCTTTATCCACCCTGAACAGTATATTCCATATTATGAAGGTGCAAGTGTTTATGCCCATGAAAGTGGAGGTCTGTTAGAGTGTATGCAGCTATCATACTTAGGAGCAATTTTAAACAGTAAATCCGAAGGATATGCTCCTGGACATCCAGGACTTTTATTGTTAGATTCAATTAGTAAATATGTAGGTACTTTGAAAAAAGGTGAGCAGAAAGAAGAACAGGATGGGAATCGCCAGCAAAATCTGGTTCCGAAATCTGCTGAAGATCAAACTAAAATTGAAGAAAAGAATTTGATAAATGACCCAGAAGTATACGAAGAATTTTATAAAATATTGATTGAGTTAAGTACTTATCATCAAATCATTCTTGTAGAAAATACACCGCCAGAAAAATTTAATAAGTACATAAAGTATGTATTTTTAAAAGGGAAAAAGGGTTTAATTAATCCAGAAAAAAATGAATTTACAGAGGGAGATGAAGGTTTGTGACCATAAACAGGTTAGGGCAATGGCACACATTCCTTTCTCTCTTAATATTATCATCCCTTTCAAGCTTTCTATAAGGATTGAGCTGATTATGCTTGAGTAACTAAAAAAATTGATTTTACAATGTTAATGTGAGTTTTATATCATTCAGCAAATGATCCCCTGTAAATAACCAACTGTTTTTTATTATTAGACGAATGATGTTTAACTTGGTAAGTGTTATTTTTATACTTAAAATAAAAACACCTAATAATTTATGAAGTGAACCCGAATAGTGGTACATGAAAAAAACACCTCCTGAATTCGCATACTAAGTATGCAAATTCAATGGAGGTGTTTTTGGTTTGAAAACAAGAGTTCATTATCCAGAAGAAGTGAAGTGGAAAGTCATTGAAATGAAAAAGGCTGGGTATTCCAATCGGACCATTATGGAGAAGTTTGGAATTAAAAATGTTTCCCAAATTAAGACATGGATGAAATGGTATCGCACCGATCAAACGTGCCGTTTTCAACCACCTGTAGGAAAATAATATTCTTATGGAAAAGGGCCAAAAGAGTTAAATGAATTGGAACAGCTACGGTTAGAAAATAAACAGTTAAAAACAAAATTACTTATATGGGGAAAGTATCTGGAAATCGAAAGGAGTTGAACAAGGAAACTGTAGTTATTTTATGGAACGACTTCAAAACAAAAATAACGGTAAAAGAATTGTGTAATGTATTAGAATTACCCCGTTCCACATTTTATCGCTGGTTACAACGAACAGAGGAACTTAGAAATGATATAGAAGAGAAAATAAAGGACGTTTGTCTTAGGCATAAATTACGGTATGGATATCGAAGAGTGACCGCTACTCTTCGAAAAATGGGGCTGTGTGTCAATCATAAAAAAGTATTACGAATCATGAAACAATATCATATTCTCTCAAAAGTGCGTCGAAAGAAAAAGAAATATATCAATGGTGCGGAACCAGTGGTAGCCCCTCATCGATTGGAACGTCAATTCGAAGCTTCAGCACCAAATGAAAAGTGGTTTACAGATGTGACGTATCTATTATTTGGAGAGCGTACCTTGTATTTATCAACGATTATGGATGCCTTTAATCGTGAAATTATTAGTTATGTCATCAGTGAGTCTCAAGCACTACCATTAGCGATGAAAACATTAAAACAAGCAATGAGAGGGCGAAAAGTAAAAGATGTCATTCTCCACTCGGATCAAGGAAGTATTTATACCGCAAAGGAATTCCAAGCGTATGCCAAAGAAAAAGGCATTATCACCAGCATGTCCTGGAGAGGAAATTGCCACGATAATGCCGTCATGGAAAGCTGCTTTGGTCATTTAAAAAGTGAAGCTTTCTATTCACAAAAGATAACAAAAGTATCCAACACAACTGTGCTAGAATACATTCATTACTACAATTGTGTGCGGATTTAAGAAAAATTAAACCACCTATTCCCTAAAGAATTTAGGGAACAGATGGTTTAGGTGTTTTGATATGTGTCCCGTTTTCAGGGTTCACTTCAGTTATAAAGTATGAGAGTAATCAAATAAACCTCCATCCTGTCTGAACTGTACCCCGAATCATGGACACTTAAAAAAGCCCCATGATTCGGGGTTTTTATGTATTTTTATCAAAAAACCTCGTTATAATGGAACCAGCGATAGAAATGAGGTACGGAGAATGAGTAAAATTATTTTTAACGAAATCCAAATGAAACAGATAGAAAAAAATAAAAATGTATTAAAAGTGTCGGAACGTTCGATTAGCTATTGTTCAGATTTCAAAGTAAGAGCGGTAAAAGAAAATCAACAAGGAAAAGGCACTAGCCAAATCTTTTTAGAGAATGGGTTTGACTTAGCTGTGATTGGTGAGAAAAAGCCAAAACAATGCTTGAAACGTTGGCGAAGAACCTTTGAACAATTTGGTGAGGAAGGCTTTTATACAGAACGCCGTGGGAAAGGAAGCACGGGACGCCCTTCGGAAAAATCCCTCTCTTCTGATGAAAAATTAAGGAAGGCAGAAGCACGTATTGCGTTTTTAGAAGCGGAATTGACATTCCTAAAAAAGTTAGACGAACTCGAAAGGCAGGCGTTACAGAAGAAGCGTTAACACCACGAGAAACATACACACTGATTGAACAAACCATACGTCGATTCCAATTCCCACGTATGGTGCGTTACCTTTGCACACTAGCTGGGGTCAGTCGGAGCGGATACTATGCGTGGCTTCATCAGACAGATAAACAGCTGGAAAAAGAACGCAATGATGAAAAAGATTATGAATGGATCCAAGAAATTTTTAATCGAAAAGGGAAAACATATGGTGGCCGTTCTATCAAAATGGTATTGGAAAAGACAAAAGGAATTTGCATGAATCTCAAGCGTATTTATCGTATTATGCGTAAATATAACCTTGTGACGAAGATTCGCCGAGCGAATCCCTATAAACACATCGCAAAAGCGACACAAGAACATAAAACATGCCCGAACCTTTTAAAACGCCAATTCAATCAAGAAGAGCCTGAAAAAAGTATGTTAACGGATATTACCTATTTATTTTATGGAAAAGGAAAGAAGGCTTATTTATCATGCGTAAAAGACAGCACAACACGAGAGATTTTAGCCTATCATGTCTCCTCCTCTTTACGAATGGATATCGTCTATCAAACATTAGATAACTTGAAAGAGAGATTAGGAGAAGTCATTCATCCTGAAGCGCTTCTACACTCAGATCAAGGTATTCATTATACACACCCTGAATTTCAGAAACGTGTAAGAGAAATGGGGATTAGACAATCTATGTCCCGTAGGGGCAATTGTTTAGACAATTCACCAATGGAATCCTTTTTTGGTCATATGAAAGATGAATTAGATTATAAAGATTGTCAAACCTTTGAATCCCTTGAGCTCACCATAAAGGCTTATATGGAGGAGTATAATTATAATCGTTATCAGTGGACATTAAAAAAGAAGGCTCCGATTGAATACCGGAACCACCTTTTAAGTGCTTGATTTTTCAGGGCTTTTTTATTAAACTGTCCATTTTATAGGATACAGTTCAGTCAGGGGGGAGGTTTATTTG
Organism: Bacillus sp. FSL R9-9530; assembly: GCF_038008145.1. NCBI lineage: Bacteria > Bacillati > Bacillota > Bacilli > Caryophanales > Bacillaceae > Bacillus > Bacillus sp. FSL R9-9530. Next base: position 241,289 of record NZ_JBBOYO010000002.1, on the reverse strand, counting down.
ATTACTCTTCTTCTTGCATTAAAAATTTCCAAAAACGTTTTAGTTCTTCACGCTTTTGGGATGGTGCAAACTTTATATCTTTTAGCCATTGATCTAATTCTATTTTGTTTCCGTCCTCTGTAACATTAAAATCTCGCCCTAGAAGAAAATCAGTAGATACATTAAAGTAATCTGCTATACGTATCAAGGTATTGTAATCAGGTTGACGTTCATTACGTTCGTACATACCAATTGTACTTTCACTTAGCTGAAGCGAGTGAGCAAGTTCTTTTTGCGTAATTCCTCTTTGTTTTCTTAAATCACGAATTATATTTCCAAACGTTTTCATTCTATCACCTGATAATATATTAACACATTATGTGTTAAATAATTAAAATTTTTAAAAGTTGATAATTAGAATCTATTGACAACACAAAGTGTGCAGTTTATATTTTAAATAACAACACGAAATGTGGTTTTAGGGGGGAAGACATGAATTATGAAAGAGTGGCCAAAAATCTAATTAATTTAAGAAATGAAAAATCTAGAGAAGAAGTGGCAAGGGCTGTGGGAATCAGTGTTAGTACATTGCAAATGTATGAAAATGGTCAGAGAATTCCACGGGATAATATAAAAATAAAATTAGCGAATTTTTATGGTGTTACAGTCCAAACAATTTTTTTTGATTCAGAACAACACGAAGTGTGTTGAATAATATTAGATTTTTAAGATTATGTAGTTATTTTTTAGAAATGTAAGTTTGGAAAGTGTTTTAGGGAATTTTACATATAAAAACAATATTTTTATCATTATATATAAATAATAGGAGTGTATTTGCATGAATATGAAAACATTTGAAATGCGTGAAAAGCGATTAGCAGAACTACTAGGTGCAAAAGTACTATGGGAGTTTATTAGTGCAGTAACAGAAGAAATTGAAAAACAGGAATTAGAGTCTACACCAGGTTTACTAGAAGATCTATTCATACATGTGAAAGAAACCATTCAAATTCAAAATATGAACAAGAGTATAACAAAAGCCCCTGTAAAAACAGAGGCTGATGGTATAAATAAAGATACATTATTTATGGAAGCATATGTAGAATTAATTAATCATAAGTTTGTTATTTCTGAATTAGCTGTAGAGCTTTCATCTGTTCTAAAAGAATTAAATTGTTTTGTTCAATCATCTTTGCCACAGCTTCAAAGTGACCTTGATTCTCAAGAACCTCAAGCTGCTTCTCTTTAGAGAGTGATTGAAGTATTTCTTTTATTTCTTTACACTCGTATATGTTAGTATCTGATTCTTCAATTACTTTACAATAAGTCTATGTTTAATATATTAGTTATTGATTTTACCCATTAAACAAAGGTGCATTTGATGACTTAGAAATTTTATTTTATTCTAAAACGTCTGGGGAAAGTCAGGCGGAGTTATATCATATATTAAACAGTATCGTCTTAATCCAATTATTAAAAAAGGTGATGAAAAATAAGAATTTGGAGCCCTTCTTTTTTAGAACGGCTCCAAATTCTTTAAAGTTATCAATCTTCTGCCCACATAATAGCTAAAAGAAAAGAAATAATTTTAGAGCGGGAGCTTAGTAAATTAAAAATTTATTATCCAACTATATGTTTCCATATACTTGTTGCTTTCTCAACATAACTATTACTCAATCCCAATATGTTTTCGCCAAATTTTAGTTTTTCGGTGATAGTACTAAAAATGTTATTTTTAATACTAGGGCTTGCAATGATTACATTTTCATTACCCTCAGAAATTTTAACCTCTTCTCGTTCACTTTGGATATTATTTGTTTCTGGAATTTTTAAATCTAATTTTAATTCTTCCATTAGTTTAGGGTGATTTTCCTCTTCTTGATAAAAATTGAAATTTCTTTTGGGTAATCTCGATAATTTACTCCAAGAATCATTCTTAATAAGCATTTCAGCTAATTGAATTTCTGCATCTACTCTTACTGCAATTGTACTTGTTTTGTTAAAGCGTTGTTTTTTTAACAAGAAGCTCCGAAAAGAATAAAAGTCAACTATATTATTACAATGTAAAAATACATCGAATTCTATATCTAATAATCTGTTTTGGAGATTTTTAGGTAACTGTAAATAAGCAAATTGAAGTTGATTAGCTAAATTAAATAGGGTAGGATGACCTAATTCGTATTCGTGGATTGTATTTGGATTTGCGTTTTTTACTATTCCTGCATTTAAATATTCCATCAGGGCATTAAAGTATGAATCAAATATAGTTTGAAAGTCCTGTACTGCTTTAAGTAATTTAGTAGTTACTTCAATTGATGTGTACTCAAGGTCTGTTGATTGTTTTATGTTTTTCAAAAAAATACCCCCATTAAAATAAGTAATATTATTAAAATATTATCATGATTTACTTAGTTTAATCGATGAGTAATTTAAATCAGATTGCATTAATTTCACACTATAACTTAGTTTTTATATACTAGAAAAGAAATATGGCAAATCGGTAGAGAAGTGATGTCTAGGAATGAAGAGCAATGAAGAGCAATGAAGAGCAATGAAGGGTATATCGAGAGTGTAGGTACTTATATGTTATACAATATAGGAATGTAATATAATTAGACCTAAAGAACTCCTTAACAATGATAAAAAAGAAGAACTCAGTAAATTGGACTCATTTTTTCTTAATAATATTCATATAGAACGGTTATTTACTTTACTCAAAATTGTAAGACCAAAAATTTTCTTTTTTGAGTCCTCTATGTACTATTAAAACTTTTGATCATAAAAGATTGGAAAAAATATGGTGTAATTTATAGTATAATGAATGCTGTAAATAAATTTAATTCTTTATAAAGGGAGTGTATTGGGATGGGTGTAAAACTTAATTTTGCCTTGTGCGGAACGGATATCGTACATATTGAAGATAGGCTATATAAAAATATTAAATACAGGTGTCCGCACTGTCATGAGGATGTGATTTTTAAAAAGGGGAATAAAAGAGAACACCACTTTAGTCATAGGCCTGGAAGTAATTGTGTTGTCTCTCGTGAAACTCTCCTACATTTTGAAGCTAAGCACTTTCTCGTTAATAAGATGAACAAAGAAGAAGACATAAAGCTCAAAATTGATTTAAGTTATTTTAAAAGGAAATACAAAGAATTTTTAAGAGCAATTAATATAGTTTCTTACGAAATATCATTATTAGATATATTGAAGTTTTACAAAAAACGTTTTGCTGAAGTTGAGCAATGGATAGGAGATTCTATAGCCGACGTTGTAGTAAGAGGAGAATATAATGATCCCAGTCCATTTGTAATAGAGGTTTATGTAACACATGCAAACGAAGAGGAAAAAGTTCAATATTTTGACGAAGAGGATATACCGTTTTTAGAAGTAATTCCTATTAGAAAAAACAGTGAATTTATGTTCGAGATTTCTGACGCTTCTATTTCTGAGTATATTGATCATATATCTTCTAAAATCTCTACGACAGCAGCTGATATTAGTTATAACATCTTTAAAGATGAATTGATAGATATAGCTAGAGAAGATTTAACAGATGAAATATTGTTACAATATAAAAAACAAGCAATACACGAAGTAGAGGATGCAATTAAAACTCTAAATTATAGATACTACATTAACGGTAACACCTATAAAAAAATGAATAGCGTTGAAGCTAAGTCGTATATGAGTAAGGAATTTAGTCGTGAGGAACTACTTAATATATCGTATAAGAACTCCTCGCAATCTAAAGATAAATACTTGATGGTTAATGACCGTTATTTCTTATCTAACGAACAAAATTTATTATATTCATTAATATATGAAATACAGGAACATTACCAGGTTGAAGCTATTATAGGCGGCTGGGAACATACCAAAAGGAAAAAAGTAATAGGTTTTAATATATTAATGCCTAATAATAAAATTGTAGTAGAAGAGATGAATAGAATACTAAATGATATGTTATCTAAAATCAAAAGAGACTGAATAAAAAATTAATTTTATACATCCGATGAAGTAACATATATAATATAGGAAACTCGTTTTATTCTATTTAAAGGAGTATTTTTAATGTTAGACATCATCCAATTTGATAACAGCCTTAAAGAAACCCTGGTAAGTAATTCGTTATTGCCACTTGATTCGAATTCACTATGGCGTTGTTTCGAAATCACTTTTAAATATAATGAGAATGAAAAGCATACGATAGGCCTACCATTAAGAAGAAAAATCGATGAATCTGTTCCTAAAAATAAGCGAGGATTATATGTATTTGTTGATCCTATTACCGAGGAAGCTTTGTATGTAGGTGAAGGTTGGATACGCGATAGATTGCATAGACATATTAAAAAGCTATACCTTTTAGAAGAAAAGACTAGCAGAGAGTTCTTCAAATCAATTCAAGGCGATGTTCGAATATACTGGACTGAATGCGTAGGTTATTATAGAAGAATCGCAATTGAAGGTGCTCTACAATGTGTACTCAAACCTCGTTATAGAAGAAATGATGATTAAATAAAAACTATATTTTATTCGATAGGAGAACAAAGAGATGGATGAAGAAAGCAAGCAACGATATAGATACGAATTTCCAACCCCACCCCCACTAAAAATGGACTTTGCTTCCGAATTTACCGAAACAAACAGAGTAATACAAGAAATGGTTCAAAAACTTGGAGAGGTGCAAAGGAGTATATGGGAATCAATTAGTGAATCATTATCTTCCTTACGTGATGTAGATTGGGAAGAAATTGAGCAACTACATAAAGAAGCAGCAGAATCATTAGCTCAAAAGGGTTGGACTATTCCAATGAATATGGCAACCAGCGATATAATTGAATTATCCGAAATCCAGGATCAAAACGAACTAGATCTTATATTTCAAGAGTTTTACAAAATCGAAGAGAACTATTTATATGTCAAATCTGCGGTTCTTGAACATAAACTAGCTCAAGAATGGAAAGAGCTTCTTATACAATGCTTTGATAACTATGAAAGAGAAAATTATTTAATTGCAATTCCCAATCTGTTTATTATTATAGAGAATATCGGCCATATTCTTATTTCCCCAAGGTTTCAAAAATATATTGATCCGAAGATTAAAAGAAAACCAGCCTTAAGAAATCAATATGATAAAGTAAAGCAAGAAATCGAAGATGATAGAACTTATATAATATATTATGTTTCTGTTGCAGAATTTTTCAAAAGTGTGTTTAAAGGTGGTAACTTTGATAAAAATTCAACTCGGTTGCCGATAATTAACCGAGATTGGGTATTACACGGACGTGATTATCCGAAGAATTGGAAACAAGTAGATGCTTTAAGGTTGTTTAACGCACTACAAACTATCGTAGAATTGGATTTCTTACTGGAAGGTCTAGAAAAAGAAGCAGCTGATGTAGAGTTGGTTAAATAATAATTATTTTTTATGCAAAGGGGTACAGATATGGACTTTATGAAATTATGGTTTGATCAACTGGATTCCTATATTGAAAGCAATATAAATAAATTAACTTGTAACGACTATTCTCAATTATATAAGTCTTTTTTAAGAATCCACAAAGAAAGATGCGGTACTTCACAAAACCTTACTGGAATTAGTGAGTATCTGGCTAATAGAATGTTTTTATATTTAATAGATAACAAAGAAGGTTTTACTCTTAAATCACAGGTTCGAGTAGAAGGAGTAGAAAGCTACAATATTCCTGACCTGTTAATTTATAAGAACAACGAAATATATACATTGGTTTCTGTGAAAGCTTTTAATGAATTAGGTAATAAAATGATTTATCAGGACTTACAACGAATTGATAATATTAGAGTAAATAATTTTAATTCAATTATGATTAACTTCCTTTCTCACAAATCTACCAATAAAAAGACTATGTATAAATATCAAAGAGAGAATCATAAGTTACTATTCCTGGAACACAACAATAATAGCTTGATTGAAGAAGTGAATGATTTTCTATTTTGCAGTTAAATAAAAGTTTAATTTTATTTAAAGGAGACGATTAACTTGGACAAATTAACAGAAAAAGTTTTAATGAAAAAGATCTTGAACAAAAAAATCAGCAATCAAAGAGCAGCATTGAAAAATGTCAGCTTCGTAAATGAAGAAGAAAAAATTAAATTAGAAAATAGTATCAAAAACCTTGAAGATAAACGTGATGCATTAAATGATTAATATAAAATAAGAGTTTTATTTAATAAGGAGGTAAACGTTCGATGTACAAGATTATTGATATTTTATCTATTACACAACCAGAGAAACCGGTTTATACTTACACAATTACGATACATACAGATGATCATATGCAACTCTTTACAAGTGTTGATTCTGAAGAAGCAGGTTTAGAAAATAAGATCCAAGAAGAGTTTGTCTCATTTATTGAAAATAATGAACATCAAGAATCTTTCTTATTACTAGATTCTGAGGCTATTAAACTCAAGAAAGTTGTTTACGTAAAAATAGATAGACGTACTTATCTGCCTTTTTAGGGAAATGTATATAAAATCTTAATTTATATAAAGGAGACAATGATATGAGAAATTTAATAGATGTAATTAATCAAATTTTAGAGGTTTCAACAAATAAAGAATTAAATGAAAAACTGGAGCAAATCAAATTTGATGCAGGATTTACAGCACCCGAACTAATGCGTATGAGATGGGATTTAACTCAAGTAACATTAAAAACATATATCTTAAATCCTCTTGAAAGTGATGAAACACTTAAGATTATTAGCATATTTACGACTAAATCAGAAGAAGAAGTTAGAAAAGAATTTCAAAAATAACTAGATTCGGGCAAGGAGTTATACATGGATTTTCAACAGAACATCAAGAAAATATTCTACAACAAACCATTCAATAGAGCAGCTGTACTCAATCACTTTAGAGACTTCGGATATAACGAGGTCTCTAATGAGTATAGAGAGGGTTATCACCGCTTTCTCTTTATGCAAAGTGGAAAGAAAAAGACCTTATTCATGAAAGCAAATAATAAAGGTATTGTTAAATATATAAAGATTCAAGAGGGGAGGCATCATATCCCTAAAACTGAATCCAAAACATTAAATAATCTAATTAAATTGATATTCATATATACGGTAATTGGTTTTGGATACTGGTGCATTTCTTACTTAGACTCTGATAGTCCTGGGAATGACGATAACCCTTATAATCAAGATTTTGATGGAGATGGTATCAAAGGAACCAAGAAAGATCATGAAATCTATCACAAATACTATAAATAAAGGAGGGAAGGTATAGATAGAAAACTTTTTAACAGTTCAGGAAATTATGAACCTAGTTAATGTAACTTTAATATATTTTAAAGTTACATTAGGAAGGAAGAGATTATAACTTCCCTTCCTTTATTATTATTATTATTTTATTAATGGTATATATTTTAAAATTTTCATATTCTTCGATGGTAAATAATCAAATTGAAGTAGTGATCTAGACCACTCAAGTTTAGCTTGTCTATACCGATCGTAATAATACTTTCGTTTTGCTTTCATTTCAACTTGAAATGCTTCTTGAATCTCATACGAATGTCTGCAATTAATATTATTCCTATTTGTCAATTTTTCGTAAGCACGTTTATTGCACAAAATATTAAACTGCTTCATAAAAGTGTTTTATTTGTTTATATACTATACCACACCTTTTATAATAGAAGTATTTGGAACATTATCGTAAATATGGAGGTCTTTTATGTATATATCTAATGTGAAAATTTTGAATTACAGAAGCTTTTCGGAGTTTAATGTAAGTTTGAATGAAGGCTTATCTATTATAATTGGAGAAAATAATGTGGGGAAATCCAATTTTTTAGAGGCTTTGAGTCTTATCTTTAATAGTAATTACTCCTTACGAAAACGAACATTGCAACAAGAGGATTTTTGGAATGGACTCAAGATTCAAGGTACTTGGCCAGAGATTACAATTGAGGCAACTTTAAATGGAATCGAAACAGAAAACGAGCTTGCTATTACAAGTAGATGGCTGACAAGAAATCCAGGTGAGGCAAAACTTACCTACAAGTACAAACCAAAGGAAAATATTTCGGTTTCAGCTCCTCTTGATGCTACCCCTATTAGCAAAATTCAGCTTCCCCTTCATGAGTACGAGTGGATAATTTATGGTGGGGAGCGTGAAACATTAGACACCTTTGATTTTAATATGCTATCCAAGTTTGGAGTCGAGTATGTAGGGGCTCTTAGAGATGCAAATGTTGAATTAAAAAAGTCCTCTGGTCAATTACAGAGAATCCTAAAAAATTTCGATCTTGGAGAAGAGGAGCTTCATAAGATTTCAGGAAAAATTGATGAGCTTAATGAGCAAATTATGCAAGGTAGAGAAATTCAGAAGGTACAGAGTGATATCAATGAACACCTTGGAAAAATTACAGGGACTATGAGACAGCAAGTGAAAATCCAAATGGGAGAAAGTGACTATGACGCTTTATTGAAAGATTTAAAGGTTCTAATCGGTTCAAATGAAGATAAAGTACATTCTGTTGATATGAATGGTCTTGGTTATAATAATTTGCTGTATATTAGCCTTTTGCTTACTCAATATACAGCCATTAAGGAAAAGCGAAATCAAAATCATGACTATGTGTTTCCACTTTTAATTGTTGAGGAACCGGAAGCTCATTTGCATAGTCATTTACAAAAGTTCTTAGCTAATTATTTCTTTAATCAGAAAGTCGTGGGCCAGGTTATTATGACAACCCATTCTTCACACGTTAGTTCTCATGCAGAACTGGATAGTTTAGTAGTGTTTTATAAGGGGAACAATAAAACATTATCTAAACGTATTGGAACAATTTTTGATACCAATAAAAAAGAGGAAAGTGATTATAAACGGTATTTAGAAAGATGGTTAGATGCTACCAAATCTGATATTTTCTTTGGTAGAAGGGTCTTATTAGTAGAAGGAATTGCAGAACGTCTATTAATACCGAAATTTTTCTCTATGCTACAAAAGGGATACGCGGGAGAAGATAAAACATTAGAAAGTGAAGGGATCTCTATTATTTCAGTAGATGGTGTAGCATTTAGGCCGTTTTTACAGTTATTTGGATCAAAGGGATTAGATATGAAGTGTGCTGTTTTGACTGATAGTGATCCAGAATCTGTTCCTGTAATAGACATGCATGGGGATGAAGTGATTGGAAGTGACGATAAGGTTGTAAAAGAGGCAGCTTATCCTACGAAATTTGGTGAGTTTCCAATCTGTTCAAGAACAGCTGGTTTAATTAATGATTTCAGCACATCCTCTAATATTTATATATCTAGTAATCTTAAAACATTTGAATATGATTTGATGATGGAAAATAATGCATCTTTCTTTCGTGAATTGATTCAAACATACGATATTGGAACAAAAGCAGAAAGGGAAAGAATTGTTACTTTGGACGGGCACGAATTTGCAAAAGAAGCCTATGAAGTTATTTCAAAGGAGAAGGGTCAATTCTCCCAGTTCATATTAGATGAATTGAATAAAGGGAAAGTTCTTCATATTCCAGCATATATCAAGCAGGTATTTAGTTTTCTTACGAATGAAGAGGAGGTAAGAAGTGATGGTTGATAATGATGATTTCCGGAGAAGTATAGCATGTGCTCCTCATACTGATTCAATTACTGTACAAGCTGGACCTGGAAGTGGTAAAACGACGTTATTGATAGAGCGGTTAAAATATATAATTGAAAATCGCATAAATGCTTTGTCCGGGATTGCATGTATTACTTATACCAATGCGGCTAAAGAAGAAATCATGATGCGACTACAAAATGAAGGGGTGCAGCTACCTAATGAGCTGTTTATAGGAACAATTCATTCATTTTTATTGGAGCATGTGATTAAACCCTATTCACACTTTAAGCATAAGGAAGGGATACCATATAAACTTGCTTCTGTGGGCTTTGCTAGGGGATATAAAGATTATATTGCTAATATGTTAGGACGCCCCCATTATCATATTAATGAGAGTATATTTAAAGCGTTCGAGAGCCTGGGCCGTGATGAAAAGGGAAATCCTTACTGCTATAGAAATAAGATTTCTCCTTCAGATGCATTGACATGGAAGAGCTTTATCAAAAATAAAGGGTACATAGATCAACAAGATGTGATTTATCTTTCTTATCTTATTTTAAAAAAGTATGGTCATATTCGAAATGCATTTAGTTCCCGCTTTAAATATATTCTTGTAGATGAGTATCAAGATGTTACTTATTATCAAGAGAAGTTATTTTCTTTGCTAGAACATTCTTCGTTCTTTTGCGTCGGGGATACAAATCAATCAATTTATAGCTTTACAGGAGCAAAGCCAGAAATATTTCAAGCAAAGTGGGACAATGAGAGTCACAGAAACTATATGTTAACCAATAATTTTCGTAGTACGCAACACATTGTCCAGTTTGCTAATTACAAAACAGAAATTGAGCAAACTGGAGCTGGTAACAATGCTACAAGAAAGCAAAAAGTGATATTTATAAAAGATATTAAAGAGGCTTCAGAGGCTATTCAATTGTTTCAAAGTATTTGTACAGATATAGAATGTGAGGAACAAAAGAAGCCATTTATGATTCTAGCTAGACGGAATGATTATGTGAAAAATATAAATAGTCTTTTAAAAAAACAAGAAGTGGAAGTAAGCCCTTTTTTTAAGAAATTAGCAAAAGAGCATTATCGTCGCTTTCAAATTTTGCAAAATTTCATATTGGCTATCTCATATAAGCGGAGAAATGAATTTGACAGAGCTGTTGAAAGAATGAGTGAAGCCTTCAGCTATTTATTTTTTAATGAACATCCTAATTATATTGCATTAGTTGAAATTGGATATAGTATGTTTATGTGGAAAAAATTACAGATCTTTACGCTTCAGTTTTTAGATAACCTGGTATTAACAGAAACATCGGTGGAAGAGCTGTTTGTAGTACTGAAAAAATTTCTGATGGAAGAATCAAAAAAACTGTATGGTAAATCTATAGGGAAGAAACTATATATGCTTAATTACAAATGGAAGAATCAAGTTAAAGCATCAAAGAATACCATGTTATCACATCTCATAGAGCAAGTAGAGCTGCAAGGGCACTTTTCTGAAAGTGAAGGCTCTGTTTTAAACATTCATGATGCAAAAGGTCAAGAAGCGGAATGTGTATTGGTAATGGCTGAATACGAATCTCAGCTTAAGGAGTGGCTTGGAAAAAATGGAGAAATAGAAGAAGCACGTGTAGGTTATGTGGCGTTTTCTAGAGCTAGAAAGTTATTATGTGTATGGGCTCCTTCCATTCAAGAAAGCAACTACATGCACCTACAACAACATGTTCAATTTGTAGATAAGACCTATGCCGCTGAAATGAAAAGTGTTTAAAGGATATAACTTTCTATAAGTTATGGTAATGGAATATGAAGTTTGGATAATTATTAAGACAGTGTTAATAAAATAGCTAATTACTTAACTAACTGTCTTTTTGGGCAGTTAGTTATATTTTCAAGTGATATTATCGCTCATATCAGTATTGTATTTTTGGAGATAATGGTTCACTAATTGGGATTCCATAAAAAGGACGAATTAAACTATTCAACAAACAAAACAGGGACACCATTTAGATTAGCGCTTAGTTATAAGCTATAAGTTATGGCACCGATGTGGTTAAGTTTAAAAAAATCCTCATTTTTGATAACAAACCCCCAAAAAAGAATTGGTAAATCATGTAAAATGGAACTATATCCATCAATCCAAACAAAAAACTCGAACTATTTGCGAACTGTTTACGGACAAATTGCGGACACCTGGCACAAAATAAATTGATACAATTTTATGTATACACAACAATCAATCCTGCTAATGTGTGATGAAGTTTAAATGCGTTGATTCAGAAAGCGGCTGTGCCGAAGATTCGTTTTCATGATTTACGTCATACACATGCTACACTACTACTAGCTAAGGGTGTGATTCTGAACGCTTGGGACACAGTAACATCAAAATCACACTAGACACCTATTTGCATGTATTACCAACGATGCAAGAAGATGCAATTAACAAAATAGAAGAGATTTTGTAGGGAATGTGACCAATTCTGTGACCACTGACTCTTTTGGAGTTGAGGATGAAAAATAAAAACCGCATCAAACATTAAATTGATACGGTTTCTACAACTATGACCCCGGAGAGGCTCGAACTCAAGACCTCCACCCTGTTAAGGTGGGGGTCTTTTTGATATATTAATCTTTCTTGTGTATTATAAACTCCCAAAACTTCTTTAATTCCTCTTGTTTTTGGGGAGAGGCACTTTTAATAGCTTTAAACCATTTCTCTAATTCTGTATCAGGTACTTCGGTACTATCATTTGCAATGAATCCTATCTCTTCTAATAAGGATTTAGTACTTATATTCATGGCGTTTGCTATTTTTTCTATTACTAATAGTGTTGGTTCTACCGGTTTTCCAGTTCTGGAATCTACGCCTTTTTCAAGTTTGTCTATATAAGTATGACTAACATCACATTTTTGAGCAAAATCGCGCAAGGATAGCTTATTTGTTAAACGATAATTTTTAATAATTTCACCAAGAGTTTTCTTCATGTGTAATCCTCCTAGTACAATTGTAAACAATAATTTACAAAAAGAAACAAAAATATAGAAAAAACTTGTAAAACATTGTTGACGATAAAGTAAACTATGGTTTACAATAGTTTTGTAATCAAATGAATACAAGAATAAAGGGGATTGGATAAATGAATAAGATAGCTGAGTTGAGGAAAGAAAAACTAATGTCACAAGAAACATTAGCAGGACTTGTGGGGCTATCCCGCACCTATATTTCCGAAATAGAGAATAATAAAAAACAACCTAACGTAAAGTTAGCTATAAAAATAGCGGAAAGTCTGGGAACAAATGTAGAATCTATTTTTGGACCTCCTTGTAAACTATAGTTTACAAAAAGGGGGTAGAGAATTTAATTACCATATATAGCAGTTTTATCAGATAGTCCAATTAATAGTAAAAAATAAAGAAGAGGAAGTGTTCAATTTGAATATGAAAACATTTGAAATGCGTGAAAAACGATTAGCAGAACTACTAGGTGCAAAAGTATTATGGGAATTTATAAGTGCTGTAACAGAGGAAATTGAAAAGCAGGAATTAGAATCTACACCAGGTTTGTTAGAAGATCTATTCATACATGTGAAAGAAACTATTCAAATTCAAAATATGAATCAACGCATAACAAAAGCCCCTGTACAAACAGAGGCTGATGGTATAAATAAAGATACATTATTTATGGAAGCGTATGTAGAATTAATTAATCATAAGTTTGTTATTTCTGAATTAGCTGTAGAGCTTTCATCTGTTCTAAAAGAATTAAATTGTTTTGTTCAATCATCTTTGCCACAGCTTCAAAGTGAGCTTGATTCTCAAGAACCTCAATCTGCTTCTCTTTAGAGAGTGATTGAAGTATTTCTTTTATTTCTTTACACTCGTATATGTTATACTCCGAGTCTTCAATTAATTTATTGCGACGATTGGTGTATTCAAGTGCACCTAAAGTCGCTAATGCGCGAGGATCTAATCCTAGAATTTCCATGTATTCCTCTCCTTTCCTCTACAATAATTCGATAGGGGGAAGGAGATTCCTTTAATGATTTAGTAGAGTCTTTATATAGCTATACAAATTGTTAATGATTAGTGGACATGTTATTTAGCAGGAATACAATAGAATTAGACTTAAAAGAGCTTCTTAAAAGGAAGAGAAGAAAGAGGAATTCAGTAATTCTCACTCTTTTTTTAAAATGGTAAATATGCCACGGTTGTTTCCTTTTATCATGAATTTTACATTAGATTCTTTAATGAAGATTAGATAGCTATAGGGTATGTAATATGAATAGATAAACGAATTGTAACCGTCAGTGTTATAGGGAATATCAAGGGGTTATCAGGTAATATGTTTTAAAGTGTTTAAGAGTGGGAATCTATGTATCACTCGTTACTTAAAAAGTAAAAGATTAGACATTAAAATAGGGAAAAGTATTTAAGTTACTTGTATAGATGAAATAATGGAGCATATGAAATTAAAGCATGATGAAACATGTTGAAATAAATAGAAGGGGATCTTTAGGTAGGTTAAGCAGAGAAATAAGGCATGCTGAGAAAGTGGCTATTGAATTCGAAGAAGTTAAAGTGTGAAAGGTGTCACTTATGTTAGAATTTCTATTACTAATTTACTCTATATAAAAAAAGCAGCTGCACAAAAGTACAGCTAGCCTTCTTCGTAAATTTATATAGCCTGAATGACAAATTGAGATTGAGGTATATATAGTAATTGAGCTGCTAAGGAAGTTGTTGTGTTAGCAAATGGGTATGCTTCCTTATAAGAAAAATTACTATACACTATTTCATTAATTTCCAAGGTAGTATACAGTTTTTTAAGGATTTTTTGAGAAATTTTATTTGTACAAGCAGCAATAAAATCAAAATCTCTTTTACTTATTTCTTGAATGGCATGTGAAAGAAGGGTAGTGACTACCCCGCTTCCCATCCAATCTGGATGAAAAGCGCCCATATCTAGATAGACCAATTTTTCTTTATCTAAATGAGAAAACTCAATAGATTCTGTCTCTAATGTATCTAAAAGTTGAAAAATAGGATCCATTTGTGGGCATAGTTCAGTCGCCTTATCTTTATCTATTAGTGGTTGGGTTACTTTTCTTGTTAAAAGAACCCCAACAATTTGAAAATTTTCAATTGCTACAAATGACATAGCTTGAGATACAGCTTGTTTTATCATTTCTTCGCACATTTTGTGAAAAGGAGCAAAGGGAATTTGTAAACTGCTTACAAGAGGTTCGTTATTCACAAAAGAATGTGCAAGTAAATGTGCTGCATCATTCACGTGTTGTGTATCTAGTAGCTCTATATTCATATGTTTTTCCTCTTTCCTGATATAGTGAATAGTAATTAATAGGATTGAAAATTTTATTTAATTTAGTTAAGTTTAATTATTAAAGCGCTAACAAATATGGTTATTAAACATATGAATAGATCTGCTTGGTGGCAATCGAAATATGTTTATAAAGAAATTCTACGATCTCATCTATACATTCAACAGTTGTATATGGAGAGATAGAAAAGAATTTTAATGTGGAAATCGGATTTCTATCACAACTGTTTATTACATCTACTACACAAGAACGAGTTGTATCGCCAAAAAATACTTGATCGCGATTTTTTCCTAGGTAATTAAATAGTTCTATATTTAATCGATTTTTATCCTCGATCTCTTCTTTTGTTGCAAGACCTATTCGTTCTTTTCCCCAATTTTCTTGGCCATCTCCATTCATATAGAAACGGAAAGTTGTAATTGGTCCATATGTAAAATCATTTGTGATTGCTACTTGAGGTAGGGCCTTGCGTAACTTCTCTCTAAATAATAGATTTACACGAATATAATTTGCTAATAATTTTTGATATCCTTCAATTCCAAAGGCTAATAGATTGATATACATCGGAATAGCACTACCAGCTCGTGAACATTCTAAGGTATAGCCTGTATGATAACTCCCATATGATCTATTACCAAGATAAGGTGTATCATCTTGTTCAATGTCCATCAGTTGTAAATCAGTATGATTTTTTACGATTAAAATACTTGAAGCATAAGGTGTTTGTCCTAATTTATGGAAATCGAAACATACACTATCTGCAAGGGACATATATTGCATTTTATCTTGTACGTATCGTAAGGCATTTTTCACATTAGGTTCAAATGAGAGTGGATTTTCTTCAAAACTATAATTATTAAAGAAACTATAGAATCCGCCCATTGCAGAATCAGCATGGATATAAATAGGTTTTAATTTATATTTTTTCTGTATTGTTTCAGCACTCTCTTTAATTTTTTTTATATCATCAATGGTAAATGTATCTGTTGACCCCATAGTAGCTAGAATATAAAGGGGGATACCGCCATTTTTAATAACTTGTATCATTTTATTCTCTAAATCTTCTATATCCATAGAATTTGTATAAGGATCAGTTTTCACTTTTATTAAGTGATTTGACCCAATGCCAGTTGCTTCAGCTGACTTTAATAAACTATAATGTGCATTTTCAGAAGCAAAGCAATATACATTTTGTGGAGCGCCATGTTCTTTTGCTGATGGGAATTGTTTTGAGATTGCTAAGCGCAAGCTCGAAAAAACGCATCCTTGTCCACCCCATGTTGTATAGCCACCGCTATTATGCGGATTATAACCAATTAGTTTTGAAAGCATGGATACAACTTTTACTTCTGCTTCAGCTGCTCCCGGACCATATACATCCCAAACACCATTCTCATTTAAAAGGGCCATGGTTATTACACCTAAAAGTGAAGGGATACTTGGTAGTGGTACAGCGTTAGACAAGTAATATTTATTTGGGTAAGGATGACCATTCATAAATTGATTTAGCTCTTCTATAACCTCAGACATAGTGATTCCAGCTAGTGGTATATGACTTTGTTGAATTAAGCTATTGTAGTATCCTTCTGATTTTTCCTCACATTTACCTAAAGTAGCTCGCTCTTCATTTTTTAATCGGTCAAGATTTTTAATTATTTTCTGCATAGATTCTAATAAAAGTTTTTGTTTTTCTTCATTTCCGTCAACGCTCGGAAATAGTTTTAAAATATCTTGCATGCAGTCACTTCTCCTTGTGAAAATCTGGATTTTTATTTTACTTGGTTAAACATAAGAGCATAAAAATTTGTAATTATCCTTTCGAATATTTAGAAATGAGGAGCTATTTAGAAAAAAATGTAATTCCGTAGAAGATTATATGAACTATGGAATTTAAAGTAAAGAAAAATTTTTTGATTTATTTTTAAAAAAGCAATTGTGAGATAATGAAGTTTCTAAAAATATATCTGAATTAATTGTTTATTTAATTTGCATGTTGTCCTAGCATGTATTCAACTAGTGTAGTAGATATTTTAATATAAAATAGAACTATTATAAGGTAGTTGAATATAAGGACTCAATATCAATATAAACTGCAGATATTGTCGAAAAAAAGATAGAAAGATTCTCAGGTGGAAGGTGCTAAATATATGTTTTAGTGGAGAAGAAGTAGCATGGATTTGGTAGTTAAATTAGCATAATTTTCATGGGAGAATACTAATCTAGTTAAAGCTTTTTAATGAATTCAATTTCATTATCTAATAATAATGGACGAGTTAAGTATGAAGAGTTTTCTTCAACCTGATTAGAATTTTTTGCACCAGGAATAGCAACTGAAACGGCTGGGTGACTTAAAACATAACGTAAGGCGATTTGCGCTAGACCTCGATTTGAGCGTACAAGTGAACGTAATTTCTCTACTTTGTTTAAGCTGTAGTAAACTAGCCTCAAACGCATCAATAATCTTTTGAGGATCTCCAAAAACTGCTGGTTGATTTTGGTCATAATGATGACCGATTAATCCACCCTTTGTAGAAAGAATGATATCCTGCCTGCTATTATTTATAGCTTTTGCAACGAGTGTTTCACTATGACCTAGTCCATAAACATCAGCAGTGTCAATAAAATTTACCCCTAGGTCAATTGCCTTTTCAATTGCATCAATTGATTCATTATCTTTTACTGCTCCCCATTCATCTCCACCAATTGCCCAAGAACCAAATCCTATCTCTGAAACTATTAATCCTGTGTTACCTAATAATCTATATTCCATTATGTACGGATTCCTCCTTTTCAGTTATGTTATTAGAAATATATATAGTGACCAGTTGGAATATTCTTGAATTTATTTTCGGGATATAAATTAGAGTATATATTTTAATAAATATATATGAGATTACTTTATAAAAAGTAATTGGAATTATTAGTAAAATGATTTTTTATGCTTAAATTGAATAAAAGTATGAACTTTCACGGTATAAATATAAATTTTATTCATAATTTTAATAACTATGCAATAAGTGAAATAAATGTTGAATTTAGTCGAAAGAAATACATTTACAAATCGTAGAATATGTACATATAGTTGTAACTGTAAATATTATCCGTTTTGAAATATTTATAAAAGGAGAAATTCATATGAAGAAAATACAAAAGCAATATGAAATTGTAGAAGAATTGGATGCAACAGTAGGGCAAGAAGCATTATGGATAGCTCATCAAATGGAATTAGAAAATGGAATGAACAATGAAGCTGCCCTAATAAAGCTAAAAGGAAATCTTCAAATAGAGACTCTAAAGAAAGCGCTTACTTTAATAGTGCAATCTCATCCAGCGCTACGTACACTATTTATTAAAAGGGACGAAAAAATTAAACAATTCATTCAAAAGAGTATAGATTTTGATATACCAATTAAGGATTTAACTGCTTTTAAAAACACAGAACAAAAATTTATTTTAAAAAAATTCTTAGACTCTATAGTGAATGAGAAATTTAATTTAGAAGAAGGGCCTTTGTTTAAATTCCACATCATTAAATTGTGTGAAGATGAATTTATTTTACATATGATTTTTCATCACATTATTTATGACGGATGTAGTTTAGGAGTTTTTATCCAACAATTGTCTCATACGTATTGTGAATTACTTCAAGAAAATACGGGTTTAGTATTAGAATCTCCTTATAAGAGCCTTGTAGAATTTGAGGAAGGTTTTATTGACAGTGCAATATATAGAGAAGGATCATCCTATTGGAAAGATTATTTACAAGGTGAATTACCTCCTACAGAGTTTCCTGCTACTATTAATAAAATGAATGAACCGAAATATACGAATGAAAATATAAGTAAGAATATTGATGCCGATCTATTTTATCAAATACAATGTTTTGCTAAAAGAAGTAACATAAGTGTCTATCGGGTTATGTTAAGTACTTATTGTGCCTTGCTTCATCAAATGACAAACGCTGAAGAAATTATTGTAGGTATTCCAATTAATACTAGACCACAAACGGAAGAAGGGAATGCTTTTGGTTATTTTGTTAATACATTACCAATACGTATAACAATAGAAAAGGGGGATACATTTAAGGGGATACTTAACAAGATGAACAAATCTGTTCATTTGGCTATTAAGTATAAACATAATCCATATTCACATATAGTAAAAGATTTAAATCTAAATAATAATACACATCATAATATGATATATTCAACAGCATTTAATACGGTAAGGATACCTCAATTGAAAATTCCAGATATTGAGTCCACAGTTTTAGCAGATTGTAAAAGAGTAAATCCTTTTAACATGACCTGGAGAATAATGAGATATGAAGGGGAAACAGAGAATAAAATTGAGGTTGACTATAATTCAGCGTTATATAAAGCAGAGAGTATTAGTGATTTAGTTGAAAGATATATATATTTGTTACAAAAACTAATGAAGAATGTAAATGAGCCTATCCATTCATTGGATTTACTTTTAAAAAAGGATCATCGTTTATACAAAGATATAAACTCAAATACTCTTGCATATCCTAATTCAAAAACACTAGATCAATTAATCGATCTACAAGCATTAAAATCGCCAAATCAAATAGCGATTTCAATGGGGGATAAATCGATTACCTATTATGACTTGCAGCAAAGGTCAAATCAAATTGCGAATTATTTACGTGAAAATGATATAAAAAAGGGACAGCGTGTAAGTATTACTATGGTGAGAGAGATTGATACAATTGTGTGGATTCTAGGCATACTAAAATCAGGTGGAGTTTATGTACCAATCGATCCAAAGTTTCCTGAAAAAAGAATAGAATATATATTAAAAGATAGTGAAAGTCAAATGATTATTACAAAGAAAGAATTCAGGGGATTAATTGAAAGTTTTGCGATTCATACAATTTATCTAGAGGATTTTCATTACGCTAATTCTATAGAAAATATTGTACCTACACATACCATAGAAGATACAGCGTATATTATCTACACGTCAGGTTCGACAGGTTTACCAAAAGGAGTAGGTGTACCACATAAAGGAGTAATTAATTTATCATATTCATTAATGAATCAATTTAATTTAGACAAAAATGATGTATTTTTACAATTTGCAACGATGATTTTTGATGCCTCCATTATGGAAATATTTCCGATTTTGTTATGCGGAGGGAGAATGCATTTAATTTCTGAAATCGAAAAACGTTCTGCAGAAGAATTTATAAATGTAATTAAAAAGAATGGTATTACATATGTTCTTTTACCAACTGCATTTTTTAAATTAATAGCTGATATGCCAAAAGAAATGTTACTTACATTAAATTCTTTAAAATGTGTATTTGTGGGAGGGGAAACCCTACCTGCTGAATCAGTTCGTAAATGGCAAAGTAAATTGGGGTTACAGATTCCAGTTCTTAACGCATATGGTCCTACTGAAGCTACCGTATGTACAACCATTTATGAAGTAAATCATGAGATACAAAAAGAAAGTTCTAATATCCCAATAGGTAAACCAATTGCTAATAGTAAAGTTTTCGTGGTCAGTCCGTTCAACACATTATGTCCGTCAGGAGTAGTAGGTGAGTTATTCATTGGTGGTGATGGGGTTGCCAAAGGATATATAAATCAAAAGAAAAAAACAGAAGAGGCATTTATTTCTTTTGGTAAATTCTATAATTATAATAAAAAAATATATTGTACTGGGGATTTAGTACGTCTTTTACCAAATGGAAACTTAGAATTTATCGGAAGGAAAGATAATCAAGTAAAACTACGAGGGTATCGAATTGAGCTTGATGAAATTGAAAGAGCATTATTTAAACACCCAGAGGTAAAAGATGCAGTAGTAGTAACTTATCAAAATGACAAAATCGCTAGCTTTTATTTATCAAAAAACAATACAGAGATAAAACAAGAGGACTTAAAAACATTCTTAAGTGAAAGTTTACCAGATTTTATGACTCCAAATTATGTATTTCACCTTAAAACATTTCCATTATCACCAAGTGGTAAGATTGATAGAAAAAAATTAGAATTACAAATCCCATCTTTACTTGAAAATATGAAGAATCAATATGTACCACCAATAAGTGAAACAGAAAAAAGGTTGGTAAAAACATGGTCAGAGATTTTAAATTTAGGGAAATATAGAATCAGCAGAGATGATGACTTTTTTAAACTTGGGGGACATTCATTAATTGCTGTGCAAGTGTTAAATCAAATTCAAAAAGAGTTTCATTTGAAAATAGAAATTAGAGATATTTTTGAGCATACAACAATTGCTAGTCTATCTGCTTACATTGATAAATTAATGGAAGTAAATACGGATAGAGAAGAACATGATATGCAAGTATTCAAGGTTGCAGATAAGGAATGTTATAAGTTATCCAGTGCTCAAAAAAGAATCTGGTTTTTAAATAAGTATAACGCTATTAATAGAGTATATGATACACAACTACACATAAATATTGAGCCAAGTTTAAAAAGGAATATTTTACAAGACGCCATAAGATTTTTAGTTGAACGACACGAGATGCTACGAACAGTGTTTATTGAAAAAAACGGGGAGCCTAGACAGGTCATATTAAAATCAATATCTATTGACCTTATTCACGATGATATTGAACACATAACTAAAAAGGAACAACAAGAATATATACGTAGAACAATAAATCAAACGGATCATACACCATTTGATTTGGAAAATGGACCACTTTTCCGGATTAGAATTTTTAATCTTGATAAGAAAAGATCCTATTTATATATCAATTTACACCATATTATTACCGATGAGTGGAGTGTAAGGAATTTATTAGATGAATTAATGAAGGTATATAATGCCTTTGCTAATCGAAGAAATCCTGAGTTACCAACTATTTCTAATCGATATGTGGATTATGTTGAGTGGGAACAGAAGCAGCTAAAATTAGGCCGGTGGGATACAGAAAAATCTTATTGGATGACCGAGCTTGCAGCGCCTCTTCCCCTACTAAATCTTCCGTTAGATTTTAGTAGGGATCGTCAAAGTACAAATAAAGGTAAAGTCTTTGAAATGAAGTTAGATAATAAAATGAAAGAGTCTTTGAAACAAGTATGTGAACAAGAGAATGTGTCTATGTATATGCTATTTTTGGCAGCATATATACAATTGTTACACTATCTAACGGATCAAAAAGATATTATTGTAGGTACACCGGTTGCCGGAAGGAATTATCAGGAATTTGAACAAATACAAGGATTTTTTGTAAATACTTTAGCTATTAGAACACAATTAAATGATGTGAAAAATTTAAAACAACTAGTACAAGTCGTTAAAGAAAAATGTTTGAATTCTTTCCAAAACCAATCGTACCCATTTGATAAAGTAATTGAGCAAATAAATCCTGATAGAAGTTTTGGAAATAACCCTATCTTTTCTACAATGTTTAGCTATCAGAAAGATATTTTGCAACAGCATGATGCGTACAAGCTTCAATTGTTACCTAATAAACAAGATGTTAGTAAGTTTGACATTTCTTTAGCTGTTGAAGAAGGATCGGATTATGTAGAGATTTCATTTGAGTATAATATTAGTCTTTTCAAGGAAGAGTCAATTAATAGGTTTACTCAAAATTTACTTAATATACTGGACGCATTTATTCATCAAAGAACAGTGGCATATGAGAATCTTTCATTCCTATCACTGGAAGAGGAATCTCTATATAGAAAGGTAAATCATACAGAAAGACCGTATCCTTATTTTCAAAATATACAGGAGCAATTCTATAAGCAAGTAGAAAGACAATCAAATAGGATTGCTATAGGTACAGAAACAGAGTCTTTAACATATAGACAATTAAATATGAATTCTAATCAAGTAGCTCAACATTTACTCGAAAAAGGTATAAAAACAGGTGACAAAGTAGCCATATTTTTAGATAGAAGTATCAATAGTATTGTCTCTATGATTGGAATATTAAAAGCTGGTGCTGCCTATATACCAATCGATGTAAAATACCCCGAGGATAGAATTAATTATATAGTAAGTGACAGCGAGGCATGTAGAATTATAACGAATTACAAATACAAAAATCATTTGAATTCAAGTAATTATAACGTTTCAATAATAGAGGATATATATCGTACGACAATAAATGATGATGTTAAAATTTTAAATAAACCAGATGACTTGGCATATGTAATTTATACTTCAGGGTCAACAGGCAAACCAAAAGGTACATTATTAACTCATAAAGGAGTATTAAATTTAGCTGAATGGAGAAATGAAGTATTTCATATTTCCCCAAATGATAAAGTAACACAGTTTTATTCCCATAGTTTTGATTCTTCTGTATCGGAAATTTTTTCTACCTTGTTAAATGGGGCGGAACTATATTTATTAAGTGATGAACAGCGCTATTCAACTGTCGCATATGCTCAGGCTATTCAAGAAATACAAGCAACTATTTCTGACTTACCCACAGTATTTTTTAATGAATTATCGACTTCATTAACTAAACTGGATAGCGAAAAGATACGTTCTTTAAGATTCATGATAATGGGAGGGGAAGCTGCATCCACAAATGCTATTAGGAGTTGGCAAAATACTTTTAAAAACCAAGTGCAACTGGTAAATGAGTATGGTCCTACTGAAGCAACTGTTTCAGCGATGTATTATTTCATACCTGTCTTAGAATGCGAAAATAACCTTTTAGGAAGTATACCGATTGGTATTCCAATTTCTAATACAAAGGTTCATATATTGAACTCATATATGCAACATTGTCCGGTAGGGGGCATGGGCGAATTATATATTGAGAGTTTAGGATTGGCCCAAGGGTATTGGAAACAGGAAGAGAAAACTAAACAGGCATTTATTTCAAATCCATTTTCAGAAGATAATAGTAAACGGGTATACCGAACAGGCGATTTAGCAAAGTGGTTACCAAATGGAAATATAGAATTTATGGGAAGAAAAGATAAACAGGTTAAAATTAGAGGGCATAGAATCGAATTAGGGGAAATAGAAGATGCAATATTACAATTTAAGGGGATAAGTCAGGCTGTTGTAACACAAACAAAAGATGGAATGCTATTGCAAGCTTACTATAAAACAGTGGACGGTATAGAAATAGAGAAAAATAAGTTAGCAATACATTTATCAAATGTATTGCCAGAATATATGATTCCTAAATATTACTCTCATGTATTAGAAATACCAATAACGGCTAATGGGAAAATTGATTTCGAAAAACTGCCAGAAATAGAGTTTGATAATGAGAAAAAGGATGATTGTATACTTAAGCCCCAAACTAAAGTGCAAAAAAACATTGCAAAAGTATGGTCTGAAGTTTTAAACATAAAATCTATTGGCTTAAAAGATGATTTCTTTAATTTAGGTGGGCATTCTTTAAAAGTTATGCCGGCATTAGTTAAATTAAAACCGTTATATCCTAACTTGAAAATTCAAGACTTCTTTAAGTATAGAACAATAGAAAAATTAGCCTCTCATATTGAAGAGATGGAAAATATGTCGTTAAAGAAAGAGAAAAATTTTAATGTAGCATGTATTGAAAATGAAACGAAAACGAATCCGGTTTATAAAAGAACTAAATTAGAAGAATGTGAGTTAGATATGGTGAATTATCCAAAAGCAGTTTTCCTTACAGGAGCAACAGGATATTTAGGCGCACATATTTTAGAACAATTATTACAGTTGCCATCTACGACTATTTACTGTTTAGTAAGAAAAAATGAGAATCAAGTAATTGATGAAAAGTTAAAAGAAAGAATGAGATTTTATTTTGGTAAAGAAATTCTTCAAAAGTTGGAGGAGAGAGTAGAATTAATTGAAGGAGATTTATCTTTGATAAATCTAGGTCTTGATCCAAAGAAAGTGGATCATTTAAAGAGTAACGTAGAGTCAATAATACATTGTGGTGGAGAAGTTAGACACTATGGAGAACGTGAGCATTTTCAAAAGGTAAATGTTCAGTCTACAAAATACTTATTGGAATTAGCTAAGAATACAAATGCACGCTTTCATTATATATCGACTTTAAGTGTGGTAGGACAGGCTGAAAGCGATCCAAAAGAATTTAAATTCTTTGAGTCTAATTTTGATAGAGGGCAAAATTTAGATAATGTATACTTAGAAAGTAAGTTTCAAGGCGAGAAAATGGTCAGAGAGGCAATGGAAAAAGGAGTTCGTGCTACTATATACCGTGTGGGAAATTTAGTGGGTAACTCTAAAACGGGTAAATTTCAATTCAATATTAATGAAAACGCTTTTTATAGATTATTGAAAGGTATATGCTTATCTAACATAGCACCTGAAATCAATACGTATGTAGATTTAACACCTGTGGACTATGGAAGTTTAGCCATTACTGAACTATCTTATAAGGCCAACACAGTAAATAAAACCATGCATATTTGTAATCCAACTCAGCTTAAATGGGACCAATTTATTAATAGTTTACAAGTTTTTGGATACGATTTAATGTTAATGAGGCAAGAAAAGTATATAGAGAAGTTTTTTAATACTAATCTAACTACTGATGAACAGAAAGCTTTAGAGCTCATAATGCCTTTATTAGAATCTGTAGAAGAGCTATCAGTAGCTATACCATCTTGTTTGTATACGCAAGGATATTTGAAGAATGTACATTGCTTAGAACCAAATCAAGAGTATATCAATTTGTTATTAAATTATGCCATGAGTATCGAGTTTTTACCAACCATTAAAGAACCAATATTGCTATAGAATATACTATCAATTTTGAACAGATTGGTCTATAAATATGAAGTTTTGAATGTTCGTTTACTTCTCCTTAACGTTTGGAAAATTAAAAAGAACTTGTAGTTTTATCTACAAGTTCTTTTCGATTAAAAGGTTTATACATTTAGTTGGTTGGATAATATTTCAATTCTTCATATTACTAACAGAAGAAATTAACTAAAACAAATAATTCTTTTCAATAAGAGAAAAAATACAGTTTTATATTAAGACCAAACCCATTGATCATCAGTTAATGTTTGAGATCATTAACTTTTTCGGGTGGCCATTTTTACGTAGATTGATATTAATGCTCAGGATAAATTCTTCTACATGCCATGCGACCTAATTCTGGAGAAGAAGCAATCATTGCGGCAGAAGCCACGGCAGTCATCCCAGAACTTCCAACAGCAGCAGAGGCTCCAATGGTTGCAATAGTAATTAAATATATCAAATTAATTTTGTATTAAACTTTTTTGGTGAAGCCTTAGAAAACAAAAGAAATTGAGTTAATAAATCCCTTTTTATGGTGAAATTAACTTGAATGATATCTTCTGTAAATCTGATTATACGAAAATCGATACTTAATTTTATGCGGGGATGAGAGAGAGGGACAAAATGAAATTAGCAATTCAAACTAAAAATTTAACAAAGTCTTTTGCAAATCAATCCATTGTAAGGGATATAAACTTATCTGTTCCAGAAGGAAGTTTATATGCTTTTATTGGACCAAATGGTGCAGGGAAAACAACAACAATGCGAATGTTATTAGGATTAATTCCATCAGATGAGGGAACGATATTGTTTGATAATAAAGATATAAAAGAATGGAAAGAAGAATTATTTGAAAATGTGGGTTGTTTTATTGATTCACCTACCTATTATCCTAATCTAACAGCATATGAAAATTTAGCCTATGTACAAAAAATGATTAATAAATCTTTAGATGAAATAGATAGAGTATTAAAAACTACAGGAATATATAAAGCAAAAGATAAAAAAGTTAAAGATTTTTCTTTAGGAATGAAACAAAGGCTAGGTATTTCCTTTGCTATTCTTAATAACCCTAAAATACTAATTCTTGACGAGCCAACAAATGGATTAGATCCAGAGGGAGTACATGAGATAAGGCGTTTATTACTTCATTTGGTAAAAAATGAGGGGAAGACTATATTTATTTCTAGTCATAATTTAGCTGAAATTGAAATGATAGCAGATCACATAGCATTACTACATAAGGGTAGCTTACTCTATGAAGGAAAATTAGACAGTATTATTACTTCTGGAGAATATATCATTCATGTTAATACTACTACTTCTACAGAAAGAATTTTAAGTAATGAAGGTATACCTTATAGTATTGAAAAAGAAGGGGTATTCAGAATAACAATAGATCAAGATAGTGTTCCTAGTTTAACCAGAATATTAATTAGAAATGATATAGATATTTTTGAAGTTAGCCCTAAAAAGCCAACATTAGAGGAAGTTTTTTTATCTTTCACTAAACAAAAGGAGTTATTATAATAATGCAATTTATCTTTAAAAGTGTAAATAGTGAGATGAGGAAAATTGGTGGGAGAAAATTATTATTAATCTCTTTGTTTTTTTCGTTATTATCAAGCTTTTTGTGTATAAGTTATTTTATTTTTAACAAGAATAATCCCGACATGTTTCAATCTACAAATCTTATAGCAATTACAGTAAACTTTAATACACTAACGTTAAGCATTTTTTCTGCTTGTATGTGGTATTTTATCATTTCTTCTGAAAATAAATATGGTACTTGGGCCATTATTTATACACAGCCCATTTCGAAACTTAAATTATTGGTAACTAAAAATTTAATGTTTATACTGTTCTATTTGGTCTTTAATATTTTGAATTTTTTGGTTATGGGTATCTATACTTTTATAAATGGATATGAAATATCCATACTTTATTTTTTAAAAATGTTGATACTTTGTACGATTTTATCTCTAGCAATACCATATTCTCAATTGCTTTTTCATTTAATTATAAAAAAGGGAATTCTTGCGGCATCCTTGTCAGTTATTTGGCTTTTTTTCTTTATAACATATGGATTATTCCCTTTAATATTTACAAAGACATTTCCAATCTTTTATTCATTGAATATAGTAAGTGACGTAGCGTTTAAAGAAACAATTATTTTATTATATCTTGCAATTTCTTCAATATATATTTTAGGAATTATGTTATTGTCTGTGAGTTTTAAATATTATACATATGAATAATAAAGGGTGAAACAAGTGGATATTTTAGGTGAATATAAAAAAAGTCTTCATAATGGATTGTATATCCTGTTACTAGTATTTCTGTTGATTCCAATTAGTTTTCAAGTTTTACTAACTGTATCGTCTCAATTAAAAGATGGCGTTTTCATGCATATAGCGATTCTGAGCCTTTTTTGTAGGTTATTTTTACCTATTGCGATAGGTCTATTAGTGTCATTTTCTTTTGTAAACGAATTCAGAAGAAAAGGATATATGTCTGCTATTTATCATGGGATCACTTTAAAAACTATATTAAGTAATAAGTTTTTATTTTGCTTAATAATTACTTTTTGTTATTTACTATGTGCTTTAATCATAACTAGTATACCTATAGTATTAACGGTTGATAATCTAGGGACTGTTTATCAAAGTTTAAGTTTTTCTATACTTTTTCTGGTAATTAGCTCTTTAATTATTGTGAATCTACATTTTTTAATAAATATAATATTTTATAAAATCCCGTTACTTTCATTATTAGTAGGGGTTATAGGTGGACTTGGTAGCTTTTTTATCTCTCATACAAACTATTGGATACTATTCCCTTGGTCATATCCAATTATGAGTCTTTATTTTGATAGTATTGAAACAAACCAATTGTATATTATTCTCTTTGTATATCTATTATCATTACTAAGTTGTATATTTATGTTGTCTACTTTATATAATAAAAAATCAATGAGATGGAATTAAAGTTAAAATGAGGAGATTAGCATTATTAATAGTAAAACAAGTTGAAGTTACTATAAGATGGATCCCGATACGTTCAGTCGAACAATAAGATATACTGATAAAGTGCTAGAAGTTAAAGTATGAAAGATGTTAGTTATGGTCGCTCGGACATCTATTACTAAGTTACTGTATATAAAAAAGTAGCTGCACAAAAGTGCAGCTACTTTTTTCACAAACACGTTATTATGCAAATAACATCCTTAGCGTAAACTTGCGCTTAGTGGTACTTGAGAATAAACTGTGAAATTACTACCGTAAGAACCGTGTCTAGAAAATGAGGAAGAAATTGAACTGTTCCAACTTTTGTAGGTAGACCCAGATGTATCTGTTCTTAGAAGTAAGTTTGAAAAGCTAGCTTGGCTAAAGGAATTCCGTCCAGTATCTTCAACACCCTGAACGATTTTTACTGGTTCGTATTGAGAAAATGAGCCATATACAGGCTGATTTGCATATCTAGGGCTTCCATTTACATACATAGTAACCGTACCATTTCCGTTATTAACTATTTTAAGGTTTACTCGATCACCATCTTTAATTGATGTATCATATTGTGTGTTCCAATACTTACTGTTTTGACCTGATTCATTATATCCTGAATCTTTATATCCACTTGGTGTTTTTGAGATACCACCCTCAACCTTAGATGCTCCAATACCTAAATACCAATTCACATATCCATCTTTAACAACAACTGATTTTGGTAGATTTATATCAGCTGCAATCCCGGTATAGCTACTATTTGTAACACTTTTTACAGCACCTTCTGTAGCTGCAAAACTTGTAGTTGAAAACATTGATAGAGAAATTAGAAGTGAACCGACTAGATACATCATTTTTTTCTTACTTTTCCTTAATACTTGATTCATTTTAAATCCCCCTTATTTTTTATTATTAAATTGTATTGAGAGTTGGCCAACTAACTACGACTTACAAATCAAAGATACATTAGGTTCAATTTAATATATATATTTTCCTGTTATAAGTCATTGAAATGTCAAATAAATTGGATGTTTCGTATTTATGAATATAGGGGGAGTTGACAGATTAAAGTGGTATGTTTATTTGAATATAAGACGGTTTTGATAAAAATACTATTAAAACCTATAAATGTGTTGGGTATAATATGTACTATGATTCATTTAGGAGAGATAAATATGGAAGGAATACAGGGGGGATTTTTCAAAGGATATATCTGAAATTTTTAGAAATAGAATAACAACAAATGAAATAAATTAATCGTTTTTGTCAAGGGATTTATTGGAATAGTTCGTAAGTGGAAGGAAATATATGATTTAAAAGGCGTGGATTTCCTATACGAAAAGAAGAAAGGGCGTCCAGCTATGGAAAATACAAATACAAGATCAAAGTTAAATAATACACCTATTGAAGGGGTTATAGAGGCATTAAAAGATGAAAATCAATGTTTGCGTATGGAAATCGATTATTTAAAAAAGCTAAAGGCCTTAGTTCAAAAAGAGAAGAAATTACAGAACATAGACTAAGTGGAAGTAATTTATCTTAAAGAGTCCGAAAGTATGAAACATTTTAAGATAGTATTAGATAACTATATAGGTTATTACAATCACAAAAGAATTAAAGCGCAGTTAAAAGGAATGAGTCCAGTACAATACTGGACTCACATTCAAACGGCGGCTTAATTTTTTGTTTAACTCTTTGGGTCCAGTTCATATTAGGCGATCGATTGTTGGCTTGCTACGCTTAGTAATTGTGATTGTTATTCTTTAACTAATCTCATATTGCGTTTAGTTTAAGTATTGAGAGTAAAAGAATAGTAATAGGAAAATTAATGTTTTGCTAAATAATGTATTAAATATACTTAAAGGAATAAACAGTTCTCCTATTGTAAGGCTTTTGATTGTATTTTTGTTTTGTCTTTTTATTAGCTCTTTCAATGTTTGGAAGTTTATTTTATTAACAAAAGACCAACTTGACACAGCTTTTGTAGCCGAATCTATTTTGAAAATTATATGAATACTAGGAAATTTAAAACCGCTTATACTTAAAATAATCATAAATCCTAAAATAACGAACCAAGTCATTTTTCAACACCTCTTTTCAGTATTTAATATTAAGATATTAAGACCGTTGAGGAAGTGTGCTATTGTCCATGAAAAATATTGAGAAATTGTTGCAGAAACGTTGAGAATGTTGCGATGCTATTGAGAATAGGGGAGTTAATTATGTTTTGACATATTTACAAAACAAGCCTAGATAAAAAAAGAACAAAAAAGCCGCCCGTAATAGGCGGTTAGCTTTGGGATTTATTTATTAGCGTAAGCAGGATGTTCCCAGTAATCTTTAACGATATTAGGAATGGTTTCTTTATTAGTGCATTTGAATAATTTAGGTGATAAGTAATGGAACAATTGAGTTTTCATTATGAAAAAGGTTGAAAAAACACATTCCAGAGAAGTCCTGGATTTATTTTTATGAAACTAATGGTTTTGCAACTTTAGTTGCTGGTTCGATTTTCATAGTATCAACCTTCAAATATTTTTGATCACGCATCACGTTGGAAACATCTAGGCTACTTACTTCGCTTGGTTTTTGCATATTTCAGTAGCGTAGGTCGTTAACACGTTGAAGATTTTACGTCATAGACGAATTTCCTACAACAACCTTATATCTTCAGTTTTCAAAGAGTAATCTGTACAAGTATATGATAGCAAATATGTTAACCGAAATTCATCTCCCACCTACCGTTCGGCTATCGGCCTTCACAGGCTTGAGGAAGGAGAATTCTTTCGGGAAGTGTGGTTAAATATCCCCGAAAGGTATGCTGTTATTAAAGAGATAGATTGTTTTATCGTATTTTTTGTTGGGATTTTAATTGCAAGATACAACTAGGAAAGTAAAAAGAGAACAGTTGCGTAGACTGTTCTCTTAAGGAGCGGAAGTGCTGAACATTTTTAATGACAATGATTCAAGCATTCCGTTAATAGTATGTGCATAAGTTTAAAATTCATACAAGAAGGCAGCTATAAAAAATAGCTGCCTTGCCTCAGGGAGAATTCAAGAAAATCAGAGATTCATTATGGATACAGATTGGCTGTTACCAACCCATTTATAGTATTGGAAAAGATTTTATTAATTATTCATACGTTAAAGTCAATTTATATTATAGATAATGGCTTGCAAAGTAAAAAGAGCACTTTTCAAAAGTGCTCTTTTTAAGATGTGCATTAGGACTTGAGAGAAGCATCAATAATAATTTAGAAGGAGATATCCCTATACAACATATGGAGATGCTATGGGAAGGTGACAAT
Source organism: Bacillus sp. FSL R9-9530 (assembly GCF_038008145.1). Taxonomy (NCBI): domain Bacteria; kingdom Bacillati; phylum Bacillota; class Bacilli; order Caryophanales; family Bacillaceae; genus Bacillus; species Bacillus sp. FSL R9-9530. Next base: position 209,297 of record NZ_JBBOYO010000002.1, on the reverse strand, counting down.
AAAAAGAGCAGTTAGAATGAACTAGCTGCTCAGCTCCAGGGGAATTGGAGATCTGGTTATTTATAGTGTGAAGGAGATTTTGGGGTACTATTCAATTATAATATTGAAAATCTATTCAGATGAATAATAAGAGTTATCCTATTAGTTTGTTGAAAATTCTGTAAAAATTTTATAAATTTAAATTCATTTACAAATATATCCATTAAGGCTATGTTTAATGTGTGTTAAAATTTTACAGAAGAGGTGGTTTTGTGAAGGGAAAAAGAGGTTTTCTTTTTAAGTTTGTGCCGTTGTTAGTATGTTTAATTTTTATTTTACAGACATCTTCAGTAAGTTTTGCAGATAGTTCTTCAGAGTCTTTAGAAACTACTAATTTTAATAGTTGTGATAAGCTATTGGACAGTGTTTCTGTTGAAGAGCTTGAGAGAACTGTATCGTTGGAGAATAATACTGAAACTATTAAAATTACTAATCCAGACCTTGTCAAAAAATTTGTAGAAGAAAATAATTTTGAAAAGCCGTCAAATCTTTTACCATCTGAACTTACTTTTGTAAGGTCTTTATCAAACGAAAATAATCAAAGTGATTTCTCACAAAGTTTAGCACCAGCTTCTTACTATCTTAAAAATAAAACAGCTACTTCAGCTTGTGGAAGTTCTGTATTAAAAAAGGTAAGTGGTAATTCGGGTTCTTTAACATTAAGTTTTTCTTCAAAAATTGCGGCTTCATGGAATGCAAGTGTAGGTGTAAGTGCTAGTGTGGTTTCGGCAGGAGTAGGGTTTAATGTGTCAGCTGAGTATTCTGTAACTCAAAGTAATACAATTGATACAAATGGAAGATATGCTGAGATTAGAGCTTATGCAGAATATACAGGTTATCGTTTTGATGTATGGGAGTCTGGATGGTTTGGTGATAAAAAAGTTGGAAACGGGACAGCGTTAAGACCTGTTGGGATATGTTTTGTGACATATCGTTAATTTAATATTAAGAAAAAGAATCCTTGAAATTAAGGATTCTTTTTTCATAGTTTGATAATATGGTAGGAAAGGGGTGAATTGTTTGAAAAATATAAAAGTACGTAATGTAGTTTTAACATTTATCGTATTGATCGGCATTATACTTCTTGTGAAAAGTTTGGACTTTGCGAATAATCTTACTCATTCTTGGGTGCAAAGTTTAGGTGGTGATGTAGATACATCGACATATAATATTATGCTAAATAATTATATGAATGTTTTCCAAATATCAGGGGGTATTTTATTTGGAATCGGAGTTTTTTTATTGTCATACTCAGTATTATTTTATAAGGAGTAGATCAATTATTAAATGAAGATTGTGGGATATACTTGCTGCAACCATTTTCCTATTTAACAGTAGACAGCTTAAAAAGGGAAAACGTTGGTGAGATAAAGGGCATCATTCTAATAAGAATGATGCCCTGATCATGTTATACATTACCTACTGAGCTATTTTTTCAATCGTAGGCATAACAGCAATTGGTGGTAGAGATTTAGTCCATGCAGCAGCATAAACATTTAACTGTTCACCTATGGTGTAATTTTGACTATCTGAAATAGGAACTCTCAAAATTTTATTTTGATTTACTAACTCCCACCAATCATTTTGATAAGCAAGTGCTTCATCCTTTGTAGAAGTAGCAGCAACTACTAAATAATTGTTATCTACTGAAATGACATATCCAGTAAAAGGCTCTTGTTCTTGTTTTTGAATAGAATGAATAGGTGTTGCGCTTATAGGCGACTTATTAGAATCTGCAAAGGCTGGTGTTAATCCGAAAGTAAATCCACATCCTAATGTTAAAGCTGTTACGGTTGTTATGAATGTTTGTTTTTTGTTAAACATGATATATATCCCCCTTATATTTTATCCCTACACTATCCATTTTCAATTTACATACATATAAAGCCTTTTAATATTAAGATGCTTAACAATTCTGTCACAACCATTCCATAAATGTTAATATTATCTATTAATGGAAGTGAATTTGTGTTATAATTCACTAGGTGAACTATTATTGTTCCTTTCATCTTTTGATGATTGTATGACCCCTCTAACATTTAAATATGTTCGATTTATTGGTGAAGAGGGAAGAAATCCCTCTTCTTTTTTTGTTCCTTGTAAAATTCGAAGGTGCCTTAAGGGATTGAAAAGATGGTTTGTGTTGATGTATTAACAAAAACATTTGTGGCCGCTTTCAGTGGTTTCTTGAGATGTTTTTTTTGGGGATACAATATTATAAGTTCTAGTAATCATGGCAGCAATTGACTATATTACAGGAGCATTCACAGTGGGATATAACGGAGAATTGAAGAGTAAAGTAGGATTCAAAAGCATCGCCAAAAAGATGGTTGTTATAAGTTATTTACCTACCAAAATAATCAATGTTTGTTTAAAATATAAGATTACTATTTTATTATATCAAGTAATTATTTACATTATTTAATAATTATTTAATACATTATTAATATGGTTACCTTACAAAAATGTAAGATTATTTTAATTGACACTCGTATATATAAGTAACTATACTGGTTACACACGATTGATAAATATATCGAATAGTCTCTAGCTATAAGTGTATGTCTGTGGATTCTTTTCGAAATAATAGTTTAATTTAATTAAAGATTATTTATCTGTAATATAGTGACAATACCAACCTAATCTATTTTTAAAAATTAAGTCGTATTACTTATAAGCTTAACTATAAATGATATATTTACCAATTTGTAATAACTTGTTAGAGGTGCTAAATTTTGAAGAAAAAATTAATTGCTACAGGAATTCTTGCTGGAAGTCTACTATCTTATTCTTCTAGTATTTTTGCAGATACTCATAAGTTCCCAGATGTTCCTGCATGGGCTGACAAATCCGTTAATTATTTAGTTGATAAACAAGTATTGACTGGTTATCCAGATGGAACTTTTGGTTCAAGCGATAAATTAGATAGGGCTTCTGCAGCAACAATTATGACAAAAGCCCTTGGTATACACATTGACTTAAATGCAAAACCATCTTTTACAGATTCACAAAACCACTGGGGAACGCCATATATTGCCGCAGCTGAAAAAGCAGGAATAATTAAAGGTGAAGGAAATGGAATATTTAATCCTTCTGGAAAAGTTACTCGTGCTGCTATGGCTACCATGCTAGTGAATGCATATAAACTACAAAATATAACCACTAGCAATGGACAAAGTAAATTTGAAGATTTAAAGGGACATTGGGGTGAAAAGTTCGCAAATACTTTAATTGATTTGAAGATTTCAGTTGGTACAGATAACGGTTGGCAACCAAATAGATTCATAACACGCGCTGAAGCCGCACAACTAACCGCAAAAACAGATATGCTTCAATATAGTCCAAATAATCCTTTAGAAAATAAAACAATAATTATTGATCCCGGACATGGTGGCGAAGATCCTGGAAAAGCCACAAAGGGATTACCTGAAAGTAAGATCGTACTAGACACTTCTTTACGTCTACAACAATTACTTGAAAAGCATACACCATTTACAGTTTTACTAACTCGTCAATCTGATATTAGACCAGGACATGATCAAAAAAGTTCTTTACAGGAACGTGTTAAATTTGCTAAACAAAATCAGGGTGATATCTTTATAAGCGTTCATGCAAATGCTTTTAATGGTAATGCAAAAGGGACAGAAACATACTACTATAAATCTTCTAAATCTGAAAAAACAAATTCTCATGTGGAAGAAAGTCGTGTTTTAGCGGAAAAAATTCAAACACGTTTAGTAGAGGCCCTTCAAACACGTGATAGAGGCGTTAAACATGGAGATCTTCATGTTATAAGAGAAAACGACATGTCAGCTGTGTTAACGGAACTGGCGTTTATAGATAATGGTATCGATTACAGTAAATTATCTACGGAAAACGGCAGACAGATTGCAGCAGAAGCCATTTATGAAGGGATTCTAGATTATTATGAATGGAAAGGAAATAATGTATCTGAATATAGGTTGTAATAAGTAAAAGAAAATATAGTAATTCTAGGAATAAAGAATTTCTATAATTTTTTTACACTTTTTTTAAACAACAATTTTAAATATGTATTTAAAATTGTTGTTTAAATCGTTATTCTGTGTTTTAATAATATTGCTAATAGTTATCAATAAAAGAGAGATAACTATTAGCGAAACATGTGTTGATAGTTATTGTCATAAAGATTAATAAATTTCTACATTGTATCGTTATGAATCTATCTCTAGTATTGTGAACTAAAAATAATATGTCTATATCTTTTAAATGTTTAAGAAGGAGTGGCTGTCTGTATGAAAAAAGCAAAAAGAATAACTAAATGTGTTGCGGTAGCTTCCGTTATTATGTCTGGATCACTTGGTTTACAAGCAACATCTGCATTTGCAGATTCTAAAGGAACTGTAGAAAATCTTCAAAACGGTGGGAAGGTCTATAATAGTTTTAAAACTACTTATGACATGAAGCAGAATATCAAAAATTCAATAAAGGTTTCTTTTATTGAGGATCCTTACGCAGATAAAAAGATTGCAATTGTTACCACTGATGGTAGTAATATAGATTCTAAATATACAATTAATGGTGGATACTATAATGGAGGTTTAAAATGGCCATCGGCATATCATACGGAAGCAGAAATAACAAGTGGTGATAGTGCTCAATTCCATAAAGCTGCCCCAGTTAATACAATGACTTCAGCAAAGGTTACTTCTGAGGTAGGGTATACACTTGGTGGAAGTGTTAAAGTTGGGGTAAATGATAAAGGGCCAAATGCCGATGCGAGTATTACAGGTAGCTTTGCTTGGAAAGAAAGTGTATCTTACGATCAAGTAGACTATAAAACGGTGTTAGAGACTCACACAGATAAAAAATTAAATTGGAAAGTAGGATTCCAATCATTTAATTATCCGGAATGGGGAATTTATAATCGTGATTCATTTAATACTTTTTATGGTAATCAATTATTTATGAAATCACGTAGTTATAATGAGGGAACGAATAATTTTGTTTCAAAAGATACAGTACCAGCATTAACAGGTTATGGTTTTTCTCCAAATGTAGTAGCGGTTATTACTGCTGATAAAACAGAATCTACATCAGAATTAAAAATAACAAATCGTAGAATTTCAGATCAGTACAATATTGAATGGGTAAGTTCAAAATGGTGGGGAACAAATAATAAGGATACATATAATGAGTTCTTTGCAAACCACTATAAATTAGACTGGAAAAACCACCAAGTTACTCTTGATAACCAAAAAGCCTTTGAAGAACAAATGAATGGTATCAACAGCGTGAATGACATACTTAACAAAGGAAAAGGGAAATTATCTTTTTCAATGAATGGAAATCAAATCAAAGCTACATCTAGCAATGCCGGTTATGGTATCAGTTACGAAGATAAAAATTGGGGTATCTTTGTGAATGGTGAAAAGGTCTATACTTTTAATGAACAAACAACTGTAGGCAATATTTCAAATGATATTAACAAATTAAACATCCAAGGACCTTATATCGAGATTAAACAAATCTAATCAGTAAATGAGATACGATTGATGGATGATTATTTCATCAAGATATGAGTAAAGAGGTATTTTCTAACTACGTATTATGTAATGAAAGGACCAGGGCTTATCCATAAAATAGATAAGCTCTGGTCCTTCTTATTTTTTCGTTCGCACACGAAATTAAGATAAAAATAGATACTTTTCACCCATTCTTTCACTCAATTAGAAAAGAGAATGAAGCATTTGAGAGATATTCATTCTATACAGGTGCATATTAATTTAGGAATGTTGTATGCCTTTCGTATTTTTTCTGAATTGATTCTTGTTGTGAGGAAGTAGGAGAGAGGTATGATTGAAAGTTCTGTTTTTTAGGTGAGAGTTAAGTAATGAATTGTCCAAAGTAATCAAGACATCATTGGTTGTTAAGTTACCACTTTAAATATATAATTAAATTTCATTAAAAAGATACTCTATTCAAGGTCCTTATTGGATTTTTGAAATGAACTATATATTATTTGAGGTGTGTGGAATGGGAAAATCTCGAGAGCAGACGATGGAAAATATTTTAAAGGCTGCTAAGAAAAAATTTGGAGAGCGTGGATATGAAGGTACGAGCATTCAAGAAATTGCAAAAGAAGCGAAAGTGAATGTTGCTATGGCTTCTTACTATTTTAATGGGAAAGAAAACTTGTATTATGAGGTATTTAAGAAATATGGTCTTGCTAATGAGCTACCCAATTTTCTTGAGAAGAATCAATTTAATCCTATCAATGCCCTTAGAGAATATTTAACTGTTTTTACTACACATATAAAAGAAAACCCTGAAATGGGATCATTGGCATATGAGGAGATTATTAAGGAAAGTGCACGATTAGAAAAGATTAAACCGTATTTCATAGGTAATTTTGAACAGTTAAAAGAAATATTACAGGAGGGTGAACAACAAGGAGTTTTTCATTTCTTCTCCATCAATCATACGATACATTGGATCACTTCCATTGTTTTATTTCCAAAGTTTAAAAAATTTATTGACTCGTTAGGGCCAAATGAAACGAATGATACAACTCATGAATGGATGCCAGAAGACTTAGTGAACAGGATTATTACCGCATTAACAAGTCCACCTAATATGTAATCTATCTATTGTTTATGTACACAGATTAGGAAGATTCAAGTTGAATTTCCGATATTATATTTTTTAGGCTTCTTTGATTGAAAGAGATTAAGTATTTTCATTCATAGTAGAAAAAACTGATGCTTTTATTCGTGTTCCAATTCATGAGTACATTCCGTTAATATGAATCTTAATTTTTCTATTAAAAAGCCTAATTTCTCAATTCTTTGTAGAGAAATTAGGCTTTTTTCATCACTTTATTAAAGTGCTTTATAGATTAATGACTTGATTTATTAATTATATCTTTAATTATTTGATTTGATCTACATCGATATAGTTTTCGTTGCAACGGTTTGTTGAAATGCCTTATCATGCTCAACAATAACCATTGTGGGATTAAATTGTTGAATAAGCTCTTCAATCTGCATACGCGAATAAATATCTATAAAATTTAATGGTTCATCCCATATATATAAATGAGCTTTTTTACATAAACTTTTAGCGATAAGCAGTTTTTTCTTTTGTCCACCAGAATAATGAGATATATCTTTCTCAAATTGAATTCTGTCAAAATCCATCTTACGTAGGATGGATTTAAATAACGTCTCATCAATCTTGTGTTCTTCAATAAAGTCTGATAGCGATCCCTTCAAATGAGAAGTATCTTGTTGGACATAGGAAATGTTGAGTCCTGTACCTAAAGTAACTGAGCCTGTATGCTGTATCTGATGTCCTAGAATTAGTTTTAGGATACTACTTTTCCCGCTCCCATTCTTTCCATCAAGTACAATTCGGTCACCTTGTTCAACTATGAAGCTAATCGGCTCATTCACGACTTGGTCATCGTACTTAACAGACACGTCAGTCAAAGTAACCAATTCATTTGACTTAAACTTCAATGCTTCTAATTTTAATGACTCAGTTTTCTCCACATTTTTTAGTAATTTTGACTTTTCTTCAATAGCTTTTTGTTGCCTTGATTCAAGGTTTTTTGCTCTTTTCATCATCTTGGCTGCTTTATGCCCTATAAACCCCTTATCCAATTTAGAGCCTGAATTCCTCGTTCCATTTTTTGAAGCTTCCACATCATGAGACCAACCTGCTGAACGTTTGGAAGACTGTTTTAATCTTCCTATGTCTTTTTGCAAACGTTCATTTGTAGCCTCTTCGTGTTCTTGCTGTCTATCAAAATTTAACTTCCAAGAAGAATAGTTTCCACTTTGAACTTCAATATTTGCTCTATTTATAGATAAGATATGGTCAACGCATCCATCTAAAAAGATTCTGTCATGTGAAATTAAAATAAACCCTTTTTTCTTCCTTAGATAATCAGAGACAATCTTTCGTGCATCAGTGTCTAGATGATTTGTTGGCTCATCAATTAATAGAAATTGACCCTCATTCAAAAACAGCGCAGCAAGTAACACCTTTGTTTGTTCGCCATTTGATAATGTTTTAAAGGGTCTGTACATGACCTCGGCATCAACATTTAAATAGGATATTTCACGCAGAAATTCCCAATCTTCCGCTTGAGGACAAATTTCCTCAATGATTTCATGAGTAAACTTGTTCTTATCCGAAACGGGATAGGGGAAATAATTAAATTCTACCGAAGCAAGGATCTTCCCATTGTACTCATAGTTCCCTAATAATAAATCAAAGAATGTCGTTTTACCTCGTCCGTTTCTACCAATAAATCCTAGTTTCCAATCTGTATCTATTTGAAAGTTTACACCTTCAAAAATATTATCAAAGCTACCTGGGTATGAAAAAGTTAAGTCTTGGACTTTTATCATTGACATTATAATTCCTCCTTTATATATCGAAATGTTTCATATAAAGTCGGAATATCCATCAATTTTTTATTCCTCTATATAAGTTTGATGGATATTAACGACTTATATAGAGCATTACATGTGTAACAATAGTTTCTGAATTAGTCATTTTTCTCGCTCCTTTATTTGTTAGGTGAATTTAAGGATTAATAAATTTTAATTCATATATAAGGGAATCAAAAAACCCCCCAATTTGTAATTGGAAGGATTAGTCTTTCGCTTATACTTAATAAATACTTATTAATCATTTGAATCATGACAAATAAAGTATGAAATGAATTATAAAAAATGGATAGACTAACCCTATATTTTGTAGTTTGAAGTTATTAAATTCAACTTAAAATATAAATTAGTTAATCATTACTCATCCATCAGTCCTTTCATAATTCTATTTTTAGAGTAACATTCTTTTGTAGGGGATGCAATATTAGAATTACCTTCGCCTTATCCAAGCTCATTTAAAATTCTTCGATCAAAGAGATAAAGCATCGCATCTCTCATCCATTAAAAGGGGAGTTGTTTGTAATTGACATCAATTCTGGTTGTAACTATAATTGTTACAGTAGGTTTGGTGAATTGATTTGAACTTCTAAGTTAATGATTGTTTATTTTTATTTTTTCTAAGTGTGATAGTTATCAACCAACTATTTTCCAATGGAAGCTTTTATTAAATTTCATATTCAAAGAGTAGTTAAGCTGTTTCATTCAGATTTACGGTGTGCAAATACTTTAAAGAAACCACTATCTTCATCTTATTCTTTTTGTAATCCTCGGAATAAAAATATTAAACATCTACAGATATTAAAGCGAGAAGATTCTTGCTCTTCTCCCAGTCACCGACACAGGGCGTGCAGCCATACTATTGATGCGGTGATTTGGAGAAGGTTGAGAGTAATCTTGACCTTGAAAGAAGGAACTTTACCATTTGTTTTTTTCATTTCTCTCTATTGGAGATGTTAACTATGGCTGATAGTTTTATAAAACATTTTTTTGAATTATTTAATACAAACATATATAATTATATTAATAAATAGATGTTAACTTGTTAAAAATGGGGAAAGAAAAATGAAGATTAAATTTGATGTGGTTAAGGATGAAAGTTTTGATTTTACTTTATTAGAAACGAGATTGCTGAAAACTTTTAAAGAAGTGGATAGTGAAGCAATAATTGAAAAGGTTGAAGATAAAATTTTTGAAAAAGATGATATGAAAACCCATTTAGCGGAGATTACTATTAATGTTACAGGAAAGAATATCGGATATAGATCCGTTTCAGCTAGTATATTTATTGTTCTAGAAAGTTTATCAATAAAGCTATTCAATATTAATATTAGTATACATTAAGCATCCAAAACGGGTGCTTTTTTCTTTGTTATATAGAAATTACACATTAAACATATTTAAAGAGTGTTCTAGGTATAAAGATAATCGATAATCATACAATAATATGGAAGGGTCTCTTCTAGCTTGTTAGTTACCTCAATGTATATGTATCTCTTGGCGCCTGGGCGAGGTGCTTTTTTTATTGCACATTATGATAAGGACAAGCATATATTGAAGTGTAAGACAAGTTCACTCGCTTGTATCCTATTTCAATACTCATCAGAAACTCCTTATCACACATTTTAGCATCTACTGACGTGGATGCTCTTTTTTATTGTATAAAATGGACATTTGAATAGATAATCTTCTCTCCTAAAATAACCTAAATAAAGTTGATTTTAGAAAAGGGGTGGAGAGGAAATGTTTCAGAAGCTCAAATTTTATTTAATCAGTCTTGTGATTAGTGCAATGTTAGGCGGAATTATCATAGGTGCTAATTTCTTGGTCCATAACATCTATTATTTAGTTGTAGGTAAAGAATTTCATTTTAATATGTGGTCTTCCATTATTATATATAGTGTAGTATTTATTTCAGGTTTCGCGTATATGTTGAAGAAGGGTCCAGATATACTTGTTAATGATTAAACCAATAGCAATTATCGTAGGCGCTACCGTGATCTGGGTGGCGTCTTATTTGTTGTTAAGGAAAGATAACAAAACAAACGAACATAACGAACGAAAATAGAGATAGTTAACAATGTGAAGTTTATGCAGGAAATAGCGGTGATGAGGTGCTGAAAACTCGCTAAAATAGGGCGTGCATAAAATCATGCATAAATATATGGAATGATATGTAACGGAAAGTGAGTGATATCAACGATTTCCCATGATATCAACTTTAAATCCCCAATCATCATTAAAAGGATCAGAATATGCAGCTTCAACTTGTTTTGTTGGTGTAATCATTTCGATGCTAGTAAAACCGCCTAATAATAGGCTTCCAATTAATACGACTTTACCTAGTTTCATTATAATTCCTCCTATCAATTTTCATGAAACAATTCAATATAAAAAATGTGTCACATTGTTTCATTCTCCAAAATACATATTGGTTTCTGCGGTTATATATTCTAATGCTAGTATTTTTCTATATAGATGGTAGCAAATTAAAATTCATACTAAATAATTTGTAATATATGAAGGTACGTATAATGAAAAATTTATATATTTTTTGATTTTAATATTTAAAACGTATGTATACATGTTACAATATAGTCCTCCAATTTATTATATTCTTCTATTTAGAATTTATGGTTCAGTAATCCAATAAAACAAAAAGCGGCTGTAGTAAATAGATGTATGAATGAAGTGAAGCAGTTAGAGTGGTTTAAAAAGCCATTAAGTAGAATTATCCAGGGGATATATTCACTTAGTTAAGTTTTAGAGAATTTCTTATGGTAAGGATTTCATACAATTTAATTAGGCCTAAATTAAACCTTTTATCCAATCAAAACTAAAAACCATTTTAATAGAGTGAAGTATATATTTTAAACGGTTTATTTGGAATAATTCTTATTTTTATATTTGCTTAAAATAGAAAAATAACATACTTGAAAGGGGGGATAAATAAAGCTCCGCTTGTGAAAGTTAAATTGCTATCTATGAAGATGCATGTAAAAGAATATAGTAGTAATTTCATTTCAAACGATACCATAAATAATTGTAGAAAAAGATAAAGGAGCAAACGTTAAAAAAATAACAAGAGCTGCAAAAACGAAAGGAGAAGTAGATAGTGTTTAATATAAAAAAAAGATTGGGACAAATAAATCTCAAAACGAAGTTGTCTATGGCATTTATTACAATATTAATTATACCTAGTCTTATCGTAGGAATAACATCTTATGATGAGGCGAAAACAGATCTTAATGAAACAATTTTACAAACTGCAAAAGATAATGTAAGTATTTTAAATAAGATTGTTGATGATGAATTAGAAAATAAATATACAGATGTAACTTATTTTGCAAAATTACTCACACAAGGCAATTATAATCTTGATCAATTACAAAATGTACAGAGTAAATTTGAACAATATATACAGTTACATCCAGAGATAGAAACAATTTATACCGCATCCAGTAACAATCAATTTATTCATGCCCCAGTTGGAAAAGTGCCAGAAGGGTTTAATCCGTTAGAAAGTAGTTGGTATAAGGATGCTGTAAAAGCAAATGGTGAAATTATTGTTTCATCTCCGTATAAATCAAAGGCTACTGGAAATATGGTAATAGCAGTTGCCAAACAAAATGAAGATAAAAGTGGTGTCATTGGTATGGACTTGAATATTGATGATATCGTAAAAATATCTAAAATGATAAAAATAGGAAAGCAAGGTTTTGTATCTATAGTGGGGCAAGATAAAACTATAGTTGTTCATCCAACATTAAAACCTGGTGAAAAATTAGATAAATCTTTAGCAGATGAACTTTATAAGAAAGAAGATGGAGAGATTACGTATAGCCTCAATGGTGAGGATCGAAACATAAGCTTTAAGACAAATAAAAAAACAGGCTGGAAAATAGCTGGTGTAATGCCTACGAAAGAAATTGAAGAAGCTACCAATCCTATTTTTTATAAAACATTTGCTATAATAGGAGCTTCATTATTATTAGGTGGAATTATAATTTTCTTCGTTCTTAGATCTATTATTAATCCACTAAGACAATTAGTTATTTCAGCTCAAAGAATTAGTCGAGGAGATTTAACGGAGAAAATTGATATTCATTCAAAGGATGAACTTGGTCAATTGGGTGATAGTTTCAATGCAATGGCAGAGTCTTTACGCAATATTATTTCACAAATTAACACATCTGCAGGACATGTAGCAGCTTCTTCTGAGGAACTAACTGCTAGTGTAGAGCAAGCAAGTGTTGCAACAGAACAAATTACAAAAGAAATGGAAGAAATCGCACATAGTGCAGAAGTTCAAAACAATGAAGTTGAGTCTGGAGCTAAATTAATAGGTGAGGTAACACGAAATATTCAATGTGTAGCTGATAATGCTTCTGAAGTATCGACCTCATCTTTATACACAAAACAAAAAGCAAATGAGGGGGAACAATTAGTAGAACAAACTGTAACACAAATGCAGTCTATACATAATTCTGTTTCCCAATCCGATAATGTAATTAAATTATTAGATAAGAAATCGCAGCAAATAGGCACTATATTAGAAGCGATTCAAAATATTGCTGAACAAACAAATCTACTAGCACTAAATGCGGCGATTGAGGCGGCTAGGGCAGGAGAACAGGGACGTGGATTTGCAATTGTTGCGGATGAAGTTGGGAAATTAGCGGAACAATCAGGACAATCTTCGATGGAAATTGGAAAATTAATTAAGGAAATACAATTAGATGTACATGAGACTGTTAAAGCTATGAATGAAGTAGGAATAGAAGTACAGTCGGGAATTAAGGTAGCGAATGATACAAAACAAAGTTTTTATGAGATTTCAAATTCAGCGAATGATATCGTTTCCAAAATACATGGTATGGTGGACCTATCAAATAAGATGACATCTGATGCAATGCAAGTCGATACATCTATTAATCAAATAGCAGTAGCTGTAAAAGAGAACACCACAAGTATGCAAACTATAGCTGGTTCATCCGAAGAACAACATGCTTCCATGGAAGAGATAAATTCTTCAGCAACTCAATTGGCACAAATGGCAGAAGAACTTCAAGAGTTGATTGGAGGGTTTAAGGTATAAGTGAGCATTTTAAAATATAATTGTGTGAAGTGTTATAAGTCATAGCAAGTAAATGCTAATTATGACACTTGTAAATGAGGACCAACTACTTTAAAAGGTAGTTGGCCTCTTTTTTTGGAGGGAAATTTATTAAATCTATTTAAATGAAAAGTTTAAATAGATTTAATAAAAATTGAGAAAATGAGAATATATCCTTTTTTAAAAAGATACAAAGAAAGAGGACGGAAAATCCGTCTTCTTCATCTAATTCCAAATAATATCTGATGATTTGTAAGCCCAGTCAAGGTATGCAGGTTTACCGCCACTACTAAATGATAGTTCAAAAGCAGCCTTAAAGCCTTGCGGGAAACCTTCTTTATTACTTTTCCACTAGCCTTATGTTTAAGAGAAACATATGAATTAGATTAACCTCGATTTTTGATATATACTTTAAGGTGACCGTATCCTGCAGTAACACTAAATGGTATATAATCACTACTTTTCTGGTGGGTTATTGTAGTACGGCTATTTTCGTCCATTACTCAAGCACTAGCGCCCGTTGGAAATGAAAATGCTGTAAAAACAAAACCAAACATTAAAACGATAGAAAGTAATACTGAAAATAATTTGTTCCTTTTCATAATTAAATCCTCCTATCTTCAATTAATTTATTTCAAGTATAATGAGTATTCTGGATAATTAGAATAAGTGCATTTATCAAAAATATGTATAGTCTTAATTTTTTGGAAGCGTTCTATATAAAATATGAGTGTTGTGATGAAGAAAAATTAAGAGGAAATGATAAAGAACTTCTTTCAGATTCATTGAATCTTATATGTATATTGAATGAGAATGATATTGGTAGAAAGAATTCTCAAAGATGAAGGCTAGCAATTCCATATGCAAGTTTTAGTAATACTTCATATATTAAAATCTATTATAAATATAGATCTTATATATTAGAAAGAAATAAAGATAAAACTTTTATCATTTTCCGACAGAAGACTCCTTCCTCAAAAATGCGAAGGTGTGAAACACCAATTTTAGGTGGGAGATGAATGTCGGTAGGCGTAAGCCTACTTTTTTTGTATACTATTAAGAAGAATGCTAGAAAGAGAGGTGCAATCAATGTTAATAAATAGAGCATATAAATTTCGTATCTACCCGAATAAAAGACAAGAAATCTTGATTGCGAAAACGATTGGATGTAGTCGATTTGTGTTCAATCGCTTCCTTACTATGTGGAATAATACTTACAAAGAAACAGGGAAAGGATTAACATATAATTCTTGCTCTGCCGAGCTCACTCAATTAAAAAAACAGAATGACACGATATGGTTAAAAGAAGTAGATAGTATTGCGCTTCAATCCACATTGAAAAATCTAGCAGATGCTTTTTCACGCTTTTTTAAGAAACAGAATGATCTTCCACGATTTAAGTCAAAACAGAATAAAATCCAATCTTACACAACAAAACAAACAAATGGAAATATTGCTGTAATAGATAATAGAATCAAACTACCTAAAGTCGGACTTGTGAAGTGTGCAAAGAGCCGTGAGGTAACAGGACGTATTCTAAATGCTACCGTTAGACGGAATTCAAGTGGCAAATACTTTGTATCTTTGTTAGTTGAGACAGACATACAAGAATTATCGAAAACAGGCTCTTCCGTTGGGATTGATGTGGGATTAAAGGATTTTGCTATTCTTTCAAATGGAACTACATACAAAAACCCTAAATTCTTTCGTACATTAGAAAAAAAGTTAGCGGAAGCACAACGCATTCTTTCCAGAAGAACAAAAGGTTCTTCGAACTGGAATAAACAACGTATGAAAGTGGCACGAGTCCATGAACATATTAGTAATGCAAGAAAAGATTACTTGGATAAAATCTCTACCAAAATCATCAAAAGCCACGATGTGATTGGTATTGAGGATCTACAAGTAAGCAATATGCTAAAAAACGGTAAACTTGCCAAAGCAATCAGTGAAGTTTCTTGGTCACAATTTCGAAATATGTTGGAATACAAAGCAAAATGGCACAGGAAGCAAGTTGTAGTTGTCTCAAAAACATTTGCTTCTAGTCAGCTATGTTCAAGTTGTGGTTACCAAAATAAAGACGTTAAAAATTTAAATCTTCGTGAGTGGGATTGTCCTTCTTGTGGCACACATCACGATAGAGATATTAACGCAGGACTGAATCTTAGAAACGAAGCGATTCGTCTCTTAACCGTAGGGACTACGGGGATAGCCTAATCAATTAGAAACCGCTAGGTTTCCGTACTTAGGAATCTCCCACTTCAAACAGTCCGTTAGGATGTTAAGTGGTGAGTAGTTCAATCAAGACTGTAAATATGGATTTTTTCTTTATTTTGGTAAATGGAGTAGCATTTATCGGCTAATTACCCACAATTTATTCAGATAAAGAGGCTACTTGTTAACATTATTAAGTTTTTACACAGAACTCACATTATTCTTGATGATTTTTATTAGGTATAGGTAAAAGGATTAGTAACCACATGGGTAGTAGGGAATTTTTATTCACATTTCATTATATTTGTCCTCATATCCATTATTTTTATATTTTCTCTTCTAATTTTTTGTAGATATAAAATAGTATGTTTTACTACACAGGAAGAATATTCACATGTATATTGTGGAGATTCATGTATAGGGAGCAGGAGATTTGTATAGAAGTGCATAAAAAAAGACTCCATTTTACAAATAGAGTAGTAGAAAAGAATCGCTAATGAAACAAACATGAATAGCCCTCTACTTTCGATTTTTTCACAAATAGAGAGCTTGTTGCTATTATTTTATTTCCATTGCGGTTAGCACCTGATCTGGAGCTGTTATTTTTACACCAGCACGTACTAAATGTTCGAAGGTACGCATAAACTCTAGTAAATTAAACTGCTTTGATAGCTCAATAACACGAAGTTTTTCTTGTGGTAGTTTATCAATTGCCTCGATAAACCATTCACGTACATCACCTGGAATCGTACGTTCTTTATGGCCACGAACTTTTAATTTTTCACGCATTTCAATTTCTAAAGCGATATATGCATGGAGATTCACTCCCTGATCATATGCATATTTTCTAAATAACGTTTCTTCCTACGATTCATACATTTAAGAATGGATTAGCTACTACAGGTGAGAAACACGGTGCTACAAGGATTACTGAAGACGATGCGTTGTTTATTAGAAAAAATTATAAAGCAAGAGATACAGCGTTTGGATCAACGGTTTTATCCCGAAAATCTGGAGTATCCCAAAAACAGTAGAGAACATCACTAAAGGCATTAAATGGAAATATATTTAAGGGTGACAACACTACATACAACTGAACAGTGAACTACCCGCCACTTAACGTCCTAACGGACTGTTTGAAGTGGGGGCTTCTCGGTTAGTCGTTACTTTTGATAGCTAACGAATTCGTCCTAAGACAGCCGAGCTAACTCCCTTGTTCCAAAGGTTATTTTATTGCTATTTACGCTAACACTAATAGACGTATTGCTTCATTTTTGATATTGATAGCTGCGTTATAATCTCTATCGAGATTTACACCGCATATACAAGAATATACTCGTTCAGACAATGACATATTTTTTACATTTCCACAACTGCTACATGTTTTTGTGGAAGGAAACCATTTGTCTATTTTCATAAGTTGTTTTCCTTGTTCGTATAGTTTATAAGCTAAAAAAGAAGTGAACATTCCCCAACTATTGTCAGCGACACTTTTTCCAAAATGAAGTGCTTGCGACATTCCTTTCATGTTTAGGTCTTCAATAGCTACAACATCAAAATTAGTAGCCAACTCTTTAGACTCATGATGAAGGAAATTCTTACGTTGGTTAGCTACTCTCTCATGTAACTTAGCTACACGAATACGTTGTTTATTCCAACGCTCAGAACCTTTATTGCGTCTTGCTAATACTCGTTGTGCCTTTGCTAATCGGTCTAACATTTTACGATAGAACTTAGGATAATTGGCTTTCTCACCCTCAGAACTAACATATAATCCATCCATCGCAAAGTCTAATCCAACAAATGTTTCTACTTCTTTTTGTACAATCTCTTTTTCGTATTCAGTCAAGATGGACACATAGTATTTACCAGTAGGTGTCATAGAAATCGTACATGACTTGATCATATAATCTTGTGGTATCTCTCTATGCTGTTTGATACGTACCATTTTCAGTTTTGGCAATTTGATATGACCATTAAGCAACATAATATTTCCGTTTACTACATTCGTTGTATAAGACTTTCTGTCTTTTTTACTTTTGAATGTTGGGAAGTCATTTTGACCACTAAAGAAATTCTTATAGGCAGTTTGCAAGTTTAGTTGAGCATTTGCCAAAGCTAATGAATCAACTTCTTTTAACCACTCAAATTCTGCTTTATATTTCGCAGGAGTTGGAAGCTTTTGTTTCTTTAGTTGTTGCTTATCATCTTTGTATTTTTCGTACGCTTCTTTCCGTTCAGCTAACATTCTGTTATACACGAAACGTACACAACCGAAGGTTTTACGCATAAGATATGCTTGTTCTTCTGTTGGATACAAACGGAATTTATATGCTTTATTATGCTTTGTCATATCATTTCACCTCACTTTTCACCTTGGTTTTCAATATATTTCTTTACTACATCTATTGGAGAACCACCAGTAGTTAGTAAGCAAAAACTTCTTGACCAAAACATCTCTTTCCAAAGTTTCTTTTTCACTTGTGGAAAGTCTCTCTTGATTAGTCGAGAACTTGCACTCTTATAAGCATTGATGAATTTTGTCATTTCTGTATTCGGATGTGCCTTGAACAAAATATGAACATGGTCTACATCATGATTCCACTCTACCAGTGTTATGTTGTAATTCTCGGATAACCTGACAAACATGTCTTTTGCATAATCTGACATATCATCATCAAACACATTTCTTCTGTATTTTACGACCAACACAAGATGATAATATAACAAGAACACTGAATGATTATTGCTGTCTAATTTCATTGATATACCAACCTTTTTTTCTTTATAAGACTGATTATATCAGAGGTAAAATAAAAAGCAAAGCCTTTTGGCTACGCCAAACCGAAATTCATCTCCCACCTACCGCTGGGCTACGCCCTTCACGCGCTTGAGGAAGGAGAATTCTTTCGAGGAATTCGTTAAATTAGCAGAATTTTATTGAAAAAAGAAGATAAAAAGAGAAGGCACTCGAAATGAGGGGTCACTGTTTTGCTAATAGATTAGCGCTGGACTAGGATGACGGTGGTCATGCATAGCGTTCCATTTAGAAGTGGTGGTTCTTTATATATTACAATTAAGAAATAACGATATGTATATTTGCATTTGATTTAACAGTTAGTTTTTTCAATAATAAAAATATGGAGATAAAACATTCTACTAATAAAAGGTAATATTTTACCTTTTTAAAATATCAATTCTCGTCTTTATATACATATATTTATACAGGTGGATTAATCGACGTTATTTGAAAAAATTCATTTGAATGATACATCTTACATTTTGGAGGGGACAAGCAAAAATGGGGAATAAAGAGAAAAAGCCTAGCGAGTCAGAATAAAAAACTAATTAAAATAAAATTTCATACAATTCGAAAAAATTTGCAAAAATTCTCTAATATGGTTTATACTGTAATAGGAGTGATTAATAACCAAATGGTTAATGGATAGTTAATGTTGTGTATTAATTTAACAAGTTATATTTAAGGTTATTAAACATATTACTCCTCAACCCATGCTTCATTCTGAATATACAGTGGGGAAAATATAATTTGAAAGTTTGAGGTGCTCTTATGCTAACAACAGTTTCTAATAAGACAAGCAGTTTTGACGTAGAACAAAATGTACATGAATTCGAATCAAATGGATACATTCAAATCTCTAATGATATTTTTTTACAAGATCAAGAAGATCAGGCATTACTAACGAAAGCACAGTTAGACTACTACAGCTTACAAAACGACGCATATGGTGAATGTCGCGCTAGAGCCTATTCAAGATATATAAAATACGCTGGTTCTTCA
This sequence comes from Bacillus sp. FSL R9-9530, assembly GCF_038008145.1. Classification (NCBI taxonomy): domain Bacteria; kingdom Bacillati; phylum Bacillota; class Bacilli; order Caryophanales; family Bacillaceae; genus Bacillus; species Bacillus sp. FSL R9-9530. Next base: position 189,691 of record NZ_JBBOYO010000002.1, on the reverse strand, counting down.
GATTATGTTCTAGATACAGACAATGGATATTTCCAATCTGAAGAATATAATTATGACGATGGTGGGAAAATTAGAAATTTCAACAGTATAACAGATGAATTTTTACATAATTCATTAATTGAGAAAATTGTTCGCTTTGATAGTGAATTTGCATTTAATACAAACATACTTGATACAAGTAAGGATATAATTATAGGTTTACATCAAGTAAGATATAAGGCAACGAGAGAAAACCCTTCTTTTAGCTCTCCAATTTGGCTACATAAGGATGATGAGCCGATTGTCTTTTTACATCTCATGAATTTAAGTAATACAGCTCTTGGCGGAGACAATCTAATTGCAAACAGCCCTAGGGAAATTAACAAGTTTATAAGTTTGGAGGATCCCCTAGAAACTTTAGTATTTGGACAAAAGGTATTCCACGCTGTAACACCACTAGGAACAGAGTGTAATACAGAAGCCGTACGTGACATTTTATTAGTAACGTTTTCTTATAAGGAGCCAAAATGATAAAAAATAAAACTATTATGATTTCAGGCGCCAACAGTGGTATAGGAAATGCTTGTATTGAATATTTTTTAGAAAAATCATTCAATGTAATAGCTCTTGATATTAATACAAATAAATTAGTAGACTATACAAAAACACATACGTCTTTTAAGTTAGTACAAATAGATTTAAGTAACAGCAATGAGATTAATAATCTTTTTATACAATTGGATACAGATACCCTTTGTCCCGACATACTTATAAACGCCGCTGGTATCAGGGAAATAACACCTGTATTAGAACTTTCTGATGATCTATTTAAAAAAGTAATAGATGTTAATTTAGTAGCACCCTTTATTCTTTCAAGGGAAGCTGCTAAGCGTTGGTACAAGTCTAAAACAAAAGGTTGCATAGTAAATATAGCATCTGTTTCAGGATTAATGGCTGAACCTGAAAGAGCGGCTTATGTTGCATCAAAACATGCTCTAATTGGACTTACTAAACAGATGGCTATGGAGTTTGGTAAGCAAAACATACGAGTGAACAGTATTTCTCCCGGTGTCATTAGAACAGAGCTTACAGAAGAATATTTTAGTGATGAGCGTTTGGTATCCCTTATAAAAAGCAATCAATCCTTAGATACGTGGGGACTACCGCAGGATATTGTTTCGTGTATTGAATATTTAATTTCTGATCAGGCTCGCTTTGTTACAGGTTCCAACTTTGTCATAGATGGCGGTTGGACAGCTGGGAAGAATTTATAATTAAGTGTTTTTTGTAAATAAATGAAAAGCACCTGTCCTTTATAGAAGGTCGGTGCTTTTCTTACTAAAAATTAGATATTTAACGGGGGGATTAAATTGATTCAACAAAATTCTATTGAGAGAAAATCATTACCGGCTTTGAAGATGATAATATCAATGGTTATTTTCGGTTCAGTCGGCTTTTTTTCCGTACAAACAAATTTACCTTCATTTGAGTTGGTATTTGTACGATGCATTTTTGCTACAATATTTTTAAGTCTATGCTGGCTTATTACTGGACAGTACAAACATGATAAATGGGAACGAAAAGAAGTTATTCAAGTCTTGATATGTGGATTTTTCCTTGTATTTAATTGGGTATTTTTATTTAAAGCATTTGAAAATATGTCAGTCACAGTTGCAATATCAGTTTATCACCTTGCTCCAATAATTGTACTTATCATTGGAAGTATTGTTTTTAAAGAAAAATTAACAGTATTATCTGTTATCTCTATCATTATCTGCTTTGTAGGAGCGTTATTAATCGCTGGCATAAACAAAAACTTCTCTTTCGACTCGATAATGTCTTCTGGCATGGTTTGGGGACTTCTCGCAGCTCTGTTTTATGCATTTACAACTTTATTTGGAAAAGGTATTAAGAACATGAGTGCTTATGCAATGACCTTTTTGCAAACATTTTTAGGGATTTTTCTTCTAATACCCTTTATAGATTTTGATGCATTCCATGGACTGACTCAAAGTAATTGGACGTATATTATAGCAACCGGCCTTATCCATACAGGATTGGTATACTACTTATTCTTTGATAGCTTACGTGATTTATCAACAAAATTAATCTCGATATTAGTTTTTTTAGATCCAGCTGTAGCAATTTTATTGGACACGGTGCTTACAGGATTCCGACCAACTTTAATGCAAATATCAGGGATTACTCTAATTTTTGTTGGTATGGCTCTAACTTTCAAAAAATCTAAAAATAAGACCCAAAAATTTAAAAAACAAACTATAGAAGACGACGCTGGTGTATTGTAAAACAATCAAATCATAAAAAAACACTTGCGACATAATTGGGGTAGCAGGACATGCCCATCAATCTAGTGAAAAGAAACACCTCAAGACAGTAAAAATTTTCTTTTTCTACAGGTGATTTTTTTTGAAATTCATCTTATTTTTTCTTAAGTTTATGAGGTATCTAACTATTTAGATATCCAATTAGGTATATTCTATTTATTTTAATTTTTACAGCCATTTCCGAACGAGAAAGCCCATCGCCTTTAGGCATGGGATGATAGTGAGGTTGGATACGGAGTACCATTAAAAATCGAAAGGTTTGTGGTACTTTAAGTATCCAAAGTGTTGGTGTCTTTTATTTTTTATCCTTTTTGTTGCAGTTAGATAAACAAAATGATACAGTATAACCATGATAAATGACTATAGAAGAACTAAAACAACCGTATCATTCATTAACTATCATTTTGTGTTTTGTCCAAGATACAGAAGAAAGATTTTTCTAAACACAAAAGTAGAAGAACGTTTCAAAATGTTGGTTCAAGAAATATGTAACGGCCTGGATATTGTTATTATCGCAATGGAATGTGATACAGACCACGTTCACTTGTTTTTAAATACAATGCCAACACTTAGTCCCGCCGATACAATGGCGAAAATTAAAGGGGTGACATCAAAGCGTTTGAGGGAAGAATTTCCTCACCTTATGCACTTGCCAAGTTTATGGACACGTTCCTATTTTGTTTCTACTGCTGGAAATGTATCAAGTGAGACAATAAAACATTATGTTGAAAATCAAAAAACAAGGGGGTGAAACTTATGTCGCAAAACATAACAGTTCAAGTTAAATTGCTTCCAACAAAAGAACAAATCTGTTTATTGGAACAAAGTAGCTACGAATATATCAGAGTCATTAATGAACTTGTATCTGAAATGGTTGAATTAAAGAAAAGTACTAAAAAAAGTACAAAAGATGTTCTCGCTAACCTACCAAGTGCGGTTAAGAATCAAGCGATTAAAGATGCGAAAAGTGTGTTTTCTACAAAGGTGAAAAAAAGTAAATACAAAATCGTTCCGATTTTAAAGAAAACCGTTTGCGTATGGAATAACCAAAATTATTCATTTAACTTCACACACATCTCGATTCCATTTATGGTGAATGGAAAATCAACTCGTTTGAAAATACGTGCTTTATTAGTAGATAAGAATAATCGTAACTATAATTTGTTAAAACACAAGTTAGGTACACTCCGCATCACAAAAAAATCTCACAAATGGATTGCCCAAATATCTGTTACAATTCCTACAACCGAAAAGACAGGAACAAAGATAATGGGTGTTGATTTAGGGCTAAAAGTTCCCGCTGTTGCAGTAACAGACGGTGACAAAGTTCGTTTCTTCGGAAACGGAAGACGAAATAAATATATGAAACGTAAGTTTCGTAGTGTCCGCAAGCAGTTAGGAGAATGTAAGCAATTGAATGCTATTCGCCAATATAATGATAAAGAACAAAGATGGATGAAAAACGAAGATCACAAAATAAGTCGTAAAATTATTGATTTTGCAATATATAATAATATTTCTGTCATTCGATTGGAACAACTAACGAATATTAGACAGACGGCAAGAACAAGCCGTAAAAACGAAAAAAATCTACATACATGGTCATTTTATCGTTTAGCACAATTCATCGAGTACAAAGCGACAATAGTTGGTATTAAAATCGAATATGTGAACCCTGCTTATACAAGTCAAACCTGTCCAAAATGTTCTGAAAAGAACAAGGCACAAGACAGAAAATACAATTGTAAATGTGGGTTTGAGAAACATCGTGATATCGTTGGAGCGATGAATATTCGCTACGCAACTGTGATTGATGGTAACAGTCAATCAGCCTAAGCACCTATATGGTCTGGTTTAGGAGGGGCAATGAGATGCCCTCATCTTGAAGGCTGTTCAAAACAGAAATGGATTGCGAACGCTTAGTCATTCAAGAATCCCACCCGTTAATCCGTAAGGATTAGGGCTTGCGACTTCAGTCGTGGGAGTCTCAACTGGTGCAATGAGAGAACTCCATTGGCACCCAAATACGGATGAATGGCAATATTATATCTCAGGTAAAGCAAAAATGACGGTATTCGCTGCTGACGGTCATGCCCGCACATTTAATCTTCAAGCTGGAGATGTTGGCTATGTTCCATTTGCAATGGGACATTATGTAGAAAATATTGGTGATGAATCATTATTTTTTCTTGAAATATTTAAAAGTGATCATTATGCTGATATTTCATTAAACCAGTGGCTGGCACTTACACCTCAACAGCTAGTTCTTGAAACCCTTGATGTGGACAAGAAATTCCTTTCATCACTCTATAAGGAGAAACATCCAGTTGTGAAATTTGAAAATAAAAACAACTAGGGGTTCATCCCATCGTCATCAAGATAGTATTTTGAAGTGTCCCCAAAACAAAAATTTTATTACTTTACAGTTATTTATGAGAATTCAGCTCATTTTTTCCGTTTGGGGAACAACCAACTTCTTAGTTGATGGTGATATAGTACTACCCCTCATATAAACAATAAAATGTGTGAACAAAAACCGTAGGAATATGTATTCCTACGGTTTTTACTATAAGCTTTGCCATCAAACGCCTATCTCTATATTTTTTGAGAGATGAGAAATTTCAACTTTGATATTCATAGAAATCTGAATTCTATTCCTTAAATTCAGACTGAACTTCTGAATGTATTGGGCTTTGTAAATTTTTTTCATCAGGAATCGGTTTCCACCAGTTCCCAGTTAAGAATAACATGGTCAATAGATTATAACTATCACTGAAATAACTTTCATTCTTATTCTTCATCCAATCCCATCCATTATTTACCCAATCTTGATTATTACTGTTGGTTGTACCAGCGGCAATAAATGGTGAAACGAATACGGCTGTTGGATAATCACCAATATTTGATCCATCTAGTTTATAACCGTCTACAATTTTAGATGGATTACCTTTAGTTTTATTTTTTATCCACTTAGCAACCTTATCAGAAATCACCTTACTTCTCTTTTCTCCATACATTGCATAGTCCATAACAATTCGGAGTGGTACACGACTCGCATTATAGTAATATGCATCGGTATGTTTTGATTCATCTAAAAAGTTTTTAGGTGCAGGCTGTGGTGGATTTTTCACAACAAAATCAGAAATCAATCCTGTAGTTGGCGAGTATTTATTTGTAAACTGTGTATAAGTATTGTAGAGATTGTCAATAACATTAAGCCAAGTTTTATCCCCTGTAAATTCGTGGAACGCTCTTAAATGAGACATCATCCAATCGGAAGGTCTAGTATCAAATGTACTTTTTGAGCCCCAATCACCCAAATTCAAACTATTATTTTTGGTCACATTACTAGTCTTAATACCTTTTGTAATCATATTTTGAGCCTCTTTCAAATAGTTGATTGTACCATTTGATCCCCATTGCTTATGAGCAAGAAGAAGTGAGTAAGCAATGTCTAAATCCCCATCTGTCGCAGAATCAAAATGCCCCTGTGCTTTCTTACTATCGGCTACAACCCAACCCATTAAATTAGGATTTTCGGAACTTTTAAAAGCTCTCGCTGTCTTAAATAAGCCATTATAAATAGTTTGGGCGTTTGCATCATAACCTGCCATTAAGACCGTGATAATCATACCATAACCTTGTCCTTCTGAAGTTCCTAACGGTTTAAATCCATCTGCATTTCCTGTTATCTCTCCTTTGACGTAGTAGCCACCAGGAAGTGAAGAAAGATCATTCTTTAGATATTTCTTTTTCCAATTATTATAATAATTTTTAACTGAAGCATTCAAACTTTCTTGTGAAACATGATTCGGTTTGATAATACCAGAGTAGTTGACTTGCTGTGGAAAGGGCTTCATCTCTTTAGCAATAGCTGCTACTTGAGAATTGTTTGGTGTAGTAGAAGAATTTATTATGTCTCCAGTATTTCTTAATGAAGTGTTATCTAAAACCTCTGCAGCAGTACAATTAGTATAACTTGCTAACCCTATCCCAAATGCGCATATAACAGTGAATATCTTTCTTTTTCGGCTCATTATTTCGGCTCCTTTTAAAAAATTTTTCAAATGCATATCTAATCCTTATTTAACAACAAATAACAAGAATCCATTTTGAAAATAGATTGATCAAAATAGATTCTTCGCTTGCTAAATATATACAAATTTTATAAAAACGTTTGGTTATTTTTGTTATCCGTTGGAAGGTATTTTTTCTTATTTTAGTAAAATTATCACATGTAGGGACTACAGAACACCCTTCAAGATCTGAGTAATTTGATTCATTTATTCTAAATTGGTATTAACTTGCTTTTTTGCCTTACTTTCAGCATAAACAGGAGGAGGCATACCCATTAATTAGCATTGGAGCAATTAATGTGCAAGCGCAAACATCCTAGTTGATCTTTTTTCGTAATTCTTCATCTCCAAGCTTTATTAAACTATTTATTTACCACACTCGCGTCAACTTTTACAATCAATTTTCCTTTTTCAACAATTCCTGAAACTTTTTTTATTTTTAAGGAAGCATTTCTTGGTAATATTAATTCTGCATATTCATTTCCCATATATACAGCATGTGTTCCTTTTGGAACTTCAATGTCCATACGAATTGTTTTTGGCTGTCCTCCTAGGTATTTATCAAGAATAGCTAGTGAAGTACTTGTAAAACCTTTGTCTTTAACAGGTTTTCCTTCATATTTTTTCTTGAATTTTTCAATTGATTCTTTATTAACTATTGTTTCTTTTGGGTTTTTTGGATCTTTTGGAAAAAATGTACCTGGTTTAATTCCAAACTGTTTTTCATCTGTATATCTATACACCATAATTGTATCTGGTACACTAGCAGTATTTTGCTTAAATACTTTATCCATTTCATCAGCGTATTCTTTTGATATTTCTACATACTTTTTAGGATATCCATCTACTTTCCCTTCTCTTAATGCTTGATTCATTCTTGTTCCATTCATCTCATAGTTATCAAAAGCTTCTTTCGCTTTCGGTGTTACTACAATTTTATTTCTGTGATTAGGAAGGTCTTTTCCATAATTTTTTGCTTCTTTTTCTTTGTCTTTAAAATCTATTAGTTTATCTGAAAATGTATCTGTTTTTTTTGTAGATTCAATAGAAGAAATAGGATAATCGAGAGTTGAACTTTGCTCCATTGCAGATGCTACATTAGCTGTTCCACTCATAAGAACTACAGTAGCTAGACTTAAACAAGAAACTTTTTTACTTAACATGTGAATTTTCCCCTTTCAATATCTTTAATATTTTTCAATTATCTAAAATAATACAATATTTACCTAATTATGTAAATGTTAAGAAATTTATAAATATAAAACAGAATTTTAAGTTTATTTAAAATTTTAGAAAATCTATTTTGGGGTCCCGCCACATCGCTATCAAGCTAATCTTATGCAAAGTCAATTTTAGACGAGATTGTTTCTTTTTTCTAAAGGGCAAGTGTAGCTGATTGAAAGATTTGCATAGGAAATAAACCCTAACGGGTTTCACTTTTTTGAATTAAGCGGCTTGATTATCAGACAGGGTACAATTGTAAACGACACCTAATATATCAAAGACCGTTTTTTTCTCATATCGATGAGATTTCCGCCCGTTTTGCTGTAGGAGATTGAACAGGCGAAGTAACACCTTTGATAGCCCTTGGATGTTTTTTTGTATAGTTTGGAATAGAAGAAGAAAATAGTCTTTAATCATATATATGGCTTTATACTCACTAAGCTCTCGTTTTTTCTTCATGAGGAGCAATTGGCGCATTTGAAACATGATAGAAGAACAGAGTAGGATGGCAATCAATTGACCATATAAATGGCACTCCAATCGTTCTGGTTTTATCTTTTTACAATGATGAATTTGAAAGAATGACTTCCACGTTTTAAATAAAATTTCGATTTGCCAACGCAAAGAATACCAGTCATGTACCTGTCCCATCGGGACAATATCTGTAGGGGTGTTTGTCATATATACATTGATACCATTGAGTCGTTTACTACGAGGAGAATACTTCATTCCTTTCTTTTTTTCTCTTACAGCTTGATCTTGTAATCGTTTTTGTTGCTGTTGTTTTGTTAATCGATGAACAATTACACGAGCTGGCACTTTATCAATCATACCTACATAAGCATCAGCTATTTCACATGTTTGTCCTGGTTGAAGAGAGTTCATTAACGTCTCCATATCTATCTGTATATACTCTGTACCTTTCTTAATTCTTCCATCTTGAAAATAATCAGGGTTAGGATTTTTTTGATAAATACGTGTATTCGACTTGATACGAGAGATATAGTAGGCCTCTTTATCTTGTATATATTGAAGGTCTTTTAAATGAAAATAACCTAAATCTCGGATACATAAATCATTCGCCGTCACAGTTGGGGCACACAGAGAGCCGTAAGTACGATCATGTTGTTTACCTGGACCTGTATGAATATGTATGAATATGTAGGAACTGTCCACTTAACAAATCATACTCAAGTTGAATTTTCATCCCAGCCGTATGGCTGCATCCTCCTGCACCTGGATAAACCGATGAAAATACATCCGGGAGTTGAAATGCAGTTGAATCTAAAATACGAATACGCTTGAAAACAGAAGTGTATGGAGAAGAACTCGGCATAGATTCGGCCAATTTTTTGCTTAGTAGTTCGGCTAGTAGCTGTTGTAAAAGTAGAATGGCCGCCTTATTAAACCGTTGATTCAGTCCCTCAGGACTGATGAGTACTTCTGTTGATGCTTCTAAACAGCTAGATAACTGAGTTAAAGAAGTCATAGCTACATTTTGGCTCACCCATACACATAAAGCTACTAAATCTTTTGCTTGGTACTTACTGGTTCGTTGTACAAAACCAACATCTCTAGCAAGATCCTGTAAGGTATTTGGAGATAAAAAACTTTGAATCTCTTGAGCAAATAGTTGTAATTCATCAGATATAGAAATAGACATACAAAAACGCCATCCTTTCTTATGATTCTACAGAAAGAATAGCGTATTTTTTCATTTTAGGGGGCATTTCTTTTTATTAGGTTGATAGCGATGGGGTAGCACCACATCGCTATCAACCTAAGCTTATGCAAAGTCAATTTTAGACGAGATTATTTCTTTTTCTTAAAGGGCAAGTGTAGGTGATTGAAAGATTTGCATACGAAATAAACCCTAACGGGTTTCACTTTTTTGAATTAAGCGGCTTGATTATCAGACAGGGTACAATTGTAAACGACACCTAATATCCAATTTAAATTGATTGAACCACTGTTAGATTTTTTTAGAACAATACGAGAAGTATTTACAGCATTACAAACATATTTACCTATCAAGGAAAGCTTTACATCAGGAGGAGTCTCATTCCTCCTGATGTTTTCTTTTTGTATAGTTTATTTATATGAAGGTAACATAAAATGTTGTTAGCAAAATTTTCGTTTCTTTTGATACAATTGTTATTATGGAATGAATATTTGTATAAAGGGGATGGAAAAATAAATGAGGGACTTTCAAGAAGAACAATATAATCGATTAAAAATAGAAAAAAAGAATATTACTCTATTTTTAAAAAGTGGCGTTAGAATACCAGGGCAAATTGTTGGAGTAGATCGTTTTACTGTACTTATGTTGGTTAATGGAAAACAACAACTGATTTACAAACAAGCTATATCCACAATTGCTATGTGAAAAATAGGAGTCGAAATTGACTCCTATTCTCTTAAACTTTTGAATATATTATCTTATAAAAATTGTAATTGAACATTTTTATGAGATGATATGATATTTAAACTTTTCACTATCCTTATACAAGAGATGCCTTTTTGGTAATATATACAGGCTTTTTCGAATTGATTTTCCTTTTGATAACAGGTCGCTAAATCAATATAAAATATGGATAATTGTTTATTGTCTTTCTGGTTTTTGAAAAAGGAATAGCTGTTGTTTCAAGAAAGCTTTTTAAATTTGTTTGATCGAAATATAAATGATTTTGATAGGAAAATAAACAGTATAATTTAGGATATTTATTTTTTGTAGATCGCAGTCCTCGATGTAACATCTTTTTAGCCCCATTATTTTTTTCCTTATCAAAAAGAGAAATCATAGTGTCATACAACTTTTCTAATTCAAGTATTTCTAAATCTACTGTCTTTGTATTATTTTTAATTTCTTTTAATCTCTTATATAACAATTTTTTGATATTCAAACTTGGGGCCAGTTTATTATTTTCAATTTTACTTAAATAAGATACCGTACATATTCCATAGCATAGGGTTTCTTGTGTAATCCCATGTTCTAATCGCTCTTTGAAAAAGAATTCTCCTATATTTTCATTCGGAACATTATCATTCTGAATTTCAGTATTAGACTTAAATGTCTTCATTCGCTCTGAAAGTAATTGTATTACTTCAGGTTTGGCTTCAACTTTATTATTTTCTATAAGACTTAAATGGGATACTGGACATATTCCTTTACATAGTTCCTTTTGGGCTAGATTATATGTCTTTCTAAATTCACGAATTTCTTTACCGATATTATTCAATATTATGCCCTCCCTAGAATCTCTTATAAATTACTCTTGATTCTTACAATTATAATACCTATTTAATGAAGGATAGTCCTTTCTTCAGAAAAATTCAAATAAAAAAACAAGAACAAACTTCAGTCTTGTTCAGGAGAAAAAAATAAAATTACTAACTCTTATATTAAGAATACAATATTTATATTATTTTTTAAATATTTTACTCCTAAAAAATACTATTTATTTCTTTTTTTGTAAATTAGCCAAATAGTAACATTTAGATATAAATCACTTATAAATTTTACATCTAAAAAATGAAAATATGCATATTTTCTAATTAAATAACAATTATGTAAATATATAGGTTATAATGAATATGTAGACACTCTCCGAGTCTCCTAGATATATATTTTTCGATACGAAGTCTCTTTATAGACTTCGTTTTTTTACAAAAATGAAAGTAAACTTTTACCTATTAGTTTACTTTCGCTTTTTCTAAAATATTGAATTTATCTAAAATCCCCTGATACCCTCAGAATCAACAACAAAGGTATACATCAATACACTGTAAATAAAGAAATTAGAACATCTGTAAACAAAAAACTAAATCCAAACTAATTTTTTATATAAATACGATTATGATAGCTGTATACACAAAATTAAACAAACTACTTATTAACGTGACAATATTTGCATTAATATAACATATTCATACTAGAGAATGAGAATTAGTCCCAAATAGTATGAATATGTTATATTAATGCATTATTTTCTATTTAAAAGAGGATAGCTACACTATAAATTTTCATAAAATGTTCAAAATATATAATGGAGTTGATACAGTGAATCTATTAAAAAAGGATATTAATAAAGTCGAAGAAATATGCTTGGAATTTGGTGTAAGTTTGGAGCTGATAGAAGCTGTTATTAGTAAATTGGGGTTTCAACAATGGCCTAAAAATAGTGTAGATAACCTGAGAATGCTTTATCAGTCATGGTGCAGAAATGTTCCGCAAGATAATATACATAAAAGGATTTATTTTGGAAATCAAATGTCAGGTCCATTACCAATTGGAAATCCTTCAGAATTCTTTTCGAATTTTTTAGCACATTCAACGGGAGGGACATGTTGGGGACATTCAATAGGTTTATACAGTCTGATAAAAATTTTAGGATATGATGTGCGCGCTGCGGCAGGATCGATGGTAGGGCTTACTCCACCGGAAAATGGTCCAAGTCATGGCATGGTCATTGTTACAATTGAAGATCAACAATATTTGGTAGACGGTATTTTAATGATTGAAGATATTGTCCCTTTATCCCAAGAACGTCCTTCAATCGGAGGACCTCTACCTTTTACAATCAAGATATATCCGAATTTTAATGATTTGTGGGATATTGTATTTCGAACGGGTCACAGTGAGAAAGAAATTACCTGTAGGTTAGAGATTGATAATGTCGAATTTTCATATTTACAGGAGCGCTGGGAAAATACTCGAAACTATAGCCCATTTAATAGTAGTTTATTTATTCGTAAAAACATTGGGAAAAAGGCTGTTACACTAGGTCGAAATAAACTTTTTCATTTAAATGAAGATGGTAATATTACAGTTGAGGAAATAGTAACGAATAAAGAAAAGAAACGAATTTTAATTAACATATTTGATTTGAGTGAGGAAATTGTTAATGCAATACCGTTGGATGACCTTTAAAAAATTGGACTTGTGAACATTTACTGACCCTAAATATTGGTTTGGGATTTATATTTAAAGGTAAAGCATCCAAAACGGTTACTTTTTTCTTTATTGCATAGAAATTACACAATAAACGTATTTAGAGGTTACTTTAGGCATAATGAAGGCCAAGCATCATATAATTATACAGAAAGGCTTTTCTGACATACAACTAGTACCCCTACACTTTATGTGGCACCTGAATAAGGTGCCTATTTTATTGAACCTTTTGATAAGGACAAGTATATATTGAAATGTAGGACAATCAACGTGTTCTATTTAATTCTCAGTTAACGCTTCTTTCCCCATTAAGAGCATCTCCTGCTATGGATGCTCTCTTTTTATTGAAAAAATTGGACACTTGAATGTGGTTATAAACATGTAATAGCGATTATCGTAGGCCTACTGTGATTGGTTTAGCGTCTTATTTGTTGTTAAGGAAAGATAAGCGATATTAAAGTTACGGTTCATCTATATACCACTTGCATTATTAGAATTCATCTTTGCTGGATTCTAAGTATTGTACAGAAAATAAAAATAAGATTATGAATCGAAAAAGCAATTAACTAGATTAATTGCTTTATTGAACTCGTTTTGCAATCTCGCTAAACAAACGAACACAACGAACAAAAATAGAGCTAGTTAATAAGTCGCTGTTTTTAGGTGTAATAGTTGAAGATAACTACAATTTAATTTTGTATGTATATATTATTCCTATATCTATATTTTTTATAATTCATTTAAAGAACTTTTCATATTCCGTAATATATCCGTATAGAGTAGCAGGGGAGAGAGGCGTCTTCATTTCGGATCTGGTGCAAAGGTTTCATTCATTTGAAAGAGGTATACAGATTACGTCCTTTTTTAGATTGATAGTATCAGATCAGTATGTCCAAGTTTTATAGATTTCTTGCACCAGAACCGTTAAATTTTTGCAAATCTTATCACCATAATTCAGAAATTAGTAGGTTTTATGTAACTATTAAATGACTATTTCAAGATATTTTTTGCTTGTAAATGTTGATAAAGTTCAGTTAATGCAACAAATTATCGTCTGAAAGATTCCTTAAATTCATAAAAATATTAAAAACTACATTTGATTATAGGGATTAATATACATATTATATGCCACATTTTATACTGATATGAGGGGATAAGTTAATGAGTTAGAATATTCTTAATTTATAGAATCGATTCCAGAAATGAATATTATTATAAATTTCCGGAACTTGAATTGCATGTTAAGAAGTACTAACCTGTTAGGTATAGTTATTATTTACTATAAATAGAAAGGGGTTTTCGCTGTGACTGATTTACAGAAGTATTTGTTTTTAAGGTTAGGGATTCCTGTAAAGGAAAAGGTATTATTTGAAGACTTACCTGAAATTCTTTTCCGTATGGGTAAAATTCTACCCTATGAGAATTTAGATGTTATGGAACAATCTACAAAGAATATTTCTAGAGAGAACCTCATAGAAAAACTGCTTCTTAGACAACGTGGTGGCTTATGCTACGAACTTAATTCATTATTATATTACTTTTTAATTGATTGTGGGTTTGATGTATATAAAGTAGCTGGAACTATATACGATTTGAAAGATAAGAAATGGAAACCAGATGATGGTCATGTAATCATCATTATGACTCACGAGAATCAAAAATATATTATTGATGGAGGGTTTGCTTCACATCTTCCACTGTACCCTGTTCCATTCAGTGGAGAAATTATCTCTTCTCAAACAGGAAAATATCGAATTTGTAAACAGGACACTCTAAAAGGGACTTACGTCCTACAAATGAAAAAAGGAAATAATGGAGAAATAGCTGATTTTCTTGGTTCTGAGCCTACAAATGCATGGGAAATTGGGTATGCTTTTACTTTAGAAAAAATAAGTGAAGCAAAGGTGAATGAAATACAAAGAATTATTGTAGAACATAAAGAATCACCTTTTAACAAGGGACATATTATATGTAAATTGAATGACACAGGATATGTTTCACTTACTAAACAAAGTTTCACTGAAACTTGCAGAGGTAAAAAAACAAAACAATCTATAACCGAAGAAGAATATAATAAAATTCTTATAGATGTATTTGGAATAACACAAGAAAAATATGTAGGGAAAATCCTAGAACGCGGCTAGTTAAACTAATATTTCTCAAGAACAGTATTTAGATTAGTTGATTGTCATTGAGATGAAATATGTAAAAAAACCGAGCCGAATTTTCTTTAGAGTGGAAAAGCCACCAGTAATTGAAGAGAAGCCAATAAGTATACTAAATCAAGAAATTCCTGATAGTATCGAGTTCTATATTGAAAAGATGAACACGTATAAAGAGAAGAATAATAAGAGCATACGTGAATTAGCAAAAGAGATTGAAATTTCATATTCAACACTTTCAAGGATGTTATCCGGTAAAAGAAAACGATTAAATGATGATACGAAGAATAAGCTAGATAAGTGGATAGAAAGACAAGAAGTAATGAATTTATTGTAGGATATAATCTTTACAAATTATGTTCCAAACGGAACTACTCGGTTATCCAAAAAAAGATGCATTCTAATTTTGTGACAGCCTATTTGAACACAGGAAATTAAGCTCTAGAGTATGTGAGTTTACCTTTTCTATATAATTTTTTGTTAAGATATATTTAATACTAGAGTTTCTGGAGGAATAAATGTGAAGAAAGAAATAAAGATTAAGCAAGAAAATATAAGTGAAGTACCTGATATAAATATGAAGATATAATTAAAGCTGCTAAATCAGGTAATCTTATTATTTTTGTAGGTGCGTGGATTGAAATTTAGTTTGTGAAGCAGCAGTTTCACAAACTCTTTCGCCGCACCGCTTATTGGTGTGTGGATTGAAAGTGGTAAAACACTTGATAGTATTTCATTAAACCTTAACGCATTACCCAAATTCTTTTTGACTATCATCCTTCACAAGCTTGAGGAATAAGAATTCTTTTGGATAATGCGTTAATTTTAATTAATACTTCTTGAAATCCATAATGTTATTATGTAATATATAGTTATATTGTTAGTTTATTTGATTCCGTTTATTCCCACACCTTATGTGTTGTGGTTGAGTTGTAGAAGCAAGTTGCGTCTTGTTTCAATTGTGAAAGGGCTTCTTTGAGCCGATTAGTGTATATATAGCTTATTTTGCTATGCACATTTTTAATCGACTTGAAGAAGCCCTTTTTGTGTTGTTTTCAAGTTCGCAGGCGGGGTTATGTATCAAAACATAGCAAATTAAACAGTAGAGGAGATAAAACAAAATGAAAAAAGATTGTAGACACTTACGACTATTACCAACAGTAGAGGAGCATAAAACACGAATAGAGACATATCAACAGGAGTCATACGCTACATCTACAATGTCATCTGAAACAAGAGGGAGATTAAATCAAATGCGAGGTTGTTACGAGGCTGAAATTACATTACCAGATGGTAAATTTCAGTACTTTAAACCACGTGCTACTAATGAAAAAGAAGCTACTCAAGAAATAGCATTATTTATTGAGGGCATTCAGGAAGCAAAGGAAGGCTATGTAATCTTATGGCGCTTTGTCGGGCAACAAAGTTTTTACCAGGGTACTAAGATTGTAGCTGAACAAAAGTTTCGTAAGATCATCCGTAGGCTGAAAAATTATTTTTTTGAATACGAAGAAATTGTTTATGAAACTGAAAAATAAGAAAGATAGAGGGATAAATATGAAAAAAGATAACATTTGGACGGTATTTGGTGATCCAAAAGAGCAGGAAACAAGAGAGCAATCCCAAGAGCCGGATGATATTTTTGCGGGTATGGATGAGCTAACGGAGATTACAGATGAAGAACTACCATTTTAAACAAGTCGAGGTAGTTTATAGAGGGTAAAAGGAAGAACTAAGTGATGTATATACTTGGATCTTCCTTTTTTTATTGTAAAAAAGAACTTGGAGGGAACTTTTATGCGCATAGGAAATGATTTAGCGGCAGGATTTTATCCAACACCACTAACAGAAGGGCAACACTTAATGCAACTATTACAAATGGAACCAGAGCGAGCTTATGCTTGCTTTGATCCATGTTGTGGAGAAGGTACAATTTTACGAAGTTTTGCAGACGAGGTAAAGCAAGTTGGAATACAACTTGATACATATGGCGTGGAACTAGATGCAAATCGATATGGCAAAGCAAAAGAGCAATTAGATGTAGTGGTACGCTCGGGCTTTGAAAGTATGATGATTAGTCATGACTATTTTCCGCTTATTTTTTTAAATCCTCCTTATAATACGGAGCTTCGTACAGAAAATACAAAATCAGAGAAAATGGAGTACAACTTCCTAAAGCGTGCTCACCATTATTTACAAGAAGGTGGCGTTATGGTGTATGTCATTCCATACGATCGTTTTGCTCGAGATGAAATTAGCTACTTCTTAGCTAAGAATTACGAGGAGATCGGATTAATGCGTTTTGGTGATGAAAATAAAGAATTTGAGCAATTCAAGCAATGTGTTTTTATCGGCCGTAAACGTGCAAATACGAAAAATGATATATACTTTAACGATCGGTTCACTAATTTCTGTGAGAATATGTCAGAGTTGACTTTTGTTAAAGAACATGTGAGCACATTAGCTCAAATGGTCAATGCAAAAAGTTGGGAAATACCTGAATTGTGTCATCAAAATAAACTTATTTTTACATCACGAGTGGATTATAAAAGTGCTTACGAAGGTGTTGGGAAATCAGAGGGTATCACAACATTTAAGAAGCGTTTAAATAGAGGAACTGGGTACTCGCTTCAATGTGAGAAGACAGCTGCTGAAAGCGCAAAGATGCCAATTGCTTCCGGACAATTAGGACTATTGCTGATAACAGGTGTGGCAGACGGTTTGCTTGGTGAAGGAAATACACTCCATGCTGTTCGTGGATCTGAAAATGTGTTTTTTGAAACTTCATTCGAGCAATTGGAAAAAACAACGAAAGAAGTTGTTTTACAAAAACGTCGCGCTAAATTTATCATCGCAACGCCAAATGGTGAAGTCAAAGAACTTGTCTAGGAAAGGAAGAAGGCTATGTCTGTACTATTAGGAATAGGAGCATTATATATTGCTTGGGAGTTTAGTAATCGTGTGCTCCGAATCGCTATTGTTCTAACGGTAGTTTGCCTTTGTGCATCTCAGATCAGTACAGGTACGCATTTGGGAGTGTTAGAACAGTTTTCACTATTCCAAGGTGTAGACGATATTTTACATGCGGCTGAGCAGTCATTACCAGAGTGGAAACAGTTTGTAGATTTTTAAACAACAAATTAAATGAGTAGGACATGAAACGTATCGAATATGATGCGTTTTTTATTTTTAGGAGGGAACAAATATTATGATAAACGAAATGATTCAACAACATACATTTGACCAGGAACAAACACCAGCAATGTTGCAATTGGAGACAGCCACTGCTTCACATTCGGCTTTCTGTTTTGCTATGGCAGTAAATCGTCATCACCAAATCCAATTTGCAGTATTAGGTGCGAATGACAGTACATTAAAGTCATTCCGAGCAGCCATATCAATTGGGACTCGTCGCTTGTATTTTGGAGAGGGACAAAAAGAAGAATTACATTATGTGTTAGGTAAAAAAATGAATGTGATCTCGACAGGAAAATTTGAGTTTATAAATACACAAACAGCAAATAGAAAAAAGGCAATTATTGCGTTTTCTAAAGAATTAGAAGAAAAGTATATTGTTGCAATTGACGAAGCACCAGAAATGCAAGTAAGAGACTTCTTAATGGATCCTCCGTACGGCTTGCCGATTTTAGAAGAGTGGGCGAAGCCAATTTATGAGGAGATGCTAACAAGGAATCTATTACAACCATTAGAGGTGTATTTCGATAAGAATGAATTTTCTTCTCTATCTATTGCACAAGTCGTACTAAAAGAAGAGGATTGTAAAGAGTTTTTATCAGAAATGATCCGGTCTGGAAAATGTCAATTCCCGCAAGAGGGTACAGGTGAAAAAATCAATGAAGTAAATGATTTAAATGAATACCTATTGGAATATTCGCCTGTCATGCTCGATAAGGTAACAAAATTAGATGAGCCTTTACATCAACCGATGAAAGATCAGGCATTATCTCATTTTGATACATACCAAAGACCGTTATTCCCTGTACAAGCACATGTAGCAACAGGTGCAGCAAAAGCATTACAAGTACAAAAAGGAATTATTATACAGGGTGAAATGTCCGTGGGCAAAAGCGCGATCATGACAGCTGCAGTAGACGGATATTTTCATTTAAAAGGACAAAAAGGGTACCGTACATGCGTTTTTGTTCCACCAACTCTTACGGAGAAGTGGGCAAAAGAAGAAATACGACACTTAATACCAGACGCAGAGATACATCTTATTAAACGCACAGAGGATCTGATTCGAATTCATCAATCTTGGATTCAGGCTGGAAGACCAAAACCAGAAAAACCAACCTTCTTTGTTATTAGTTTTACAACAATGCGAGGGGACTCTATTAAACAGATGCCATTACCTTATAAGCAAATACCACTTTCCAAGAAATCAGAGGAAGAGGTGCAAAGATATTATAAGAATGGATACTACTGTCCAGATTGTGGTGCTAAGTTACGTAAAAAAACTTCTTCTATTATGGTTCAACAAGCTAATGGCGATCAGAAAGAAGTTTGCCAGTATAAAGATTTTACAGGAAGTGACTTAGATTCGAAAACAAATAAAAACAGTGCCTGTGCTGATTGCAATTCGAATATTTGGAGTCCAAAAGTAAAAATGAAATATTCAAGTTTTAAAGACTGGACGAAATATGAAAATAAATTAGTACAAGCAATAAAAGAAGGAAATAAATCTTTGCAAAAACAACTAGAGTTAGAGAATCGTGTGAAACCATATGATGCGAAACAAACAGGGCGAGCATATCGAAAGGTAGCAACTGTTGAGTATATTCGTAGGAAAATGAAACACTTCTTTGATGCTCTTATCGCTGATGAGATACATGAGCTGAAAAGTGAAACTGCACAAGGAACTGCCCTGGGAAGTTTAGTTAAAGTTTGTAAGAAATTTGTAGGTGGAACAGGAACTCTTTTCGGAGGAAAAGCGAGTGATGTGTTCTATACGTTATGGCGCTTATATCCTTCCAAGATGGTGAAGAGTGGGTTTGAATATAGTTCTTTAATGGATTGGAATGAGACTTACGGAAACATCGAGAGAACATATTACCATGATGGTGAAGTTGTATCCAATGTAGCTTCGCGTGGTGCACAAGGAATGCTAGATAAAACTAAAGTAGTACCTGGTATTTCACCGTATGTGTTTACCCAATTTTTAATGGATACAACAATAAATGTACGTTTAAAAGATGTATGGCCAAATCCAGTTGAGCTAATCAATGTACCTACGATTCTTGTTGATATGTCTGAAGAGCAAAAACAAGCCTATGAGCATATGAAAGAGTTATTTGAAAAAGCAATTGAGGCAGCGAAAGGTACACCAGATGTCGGCAAATTGTGGCTTTCTTATATTCGTACAGGAAATGCATACCCAGATAACATGAATCGTTATCCTAACTATTACTTAGATGGGAATGAAAAAAATATTGTTTGGTCTAATGCAGAATATAGATTCGATGAGGATTGTATGCAGCCGAAGGAGAAGAAATTGCAAGAAATATTGCATACTGAAATCTCTGAAGGTCGTCCAACTATCATTTATGTATCTGATACAGGATCTACAGTGAAAGAGCGAGACATTCAGCCTCGTTTACAGAAGGTTGCAGAGCAAGTACCTGGTGCGAAAGTAGCTATTCTCCGTACCAATACAGTTACTCCGCCAAAACGTAGTGAATGGCTAAAAGAGCAAGTTAATAACGGTGTAAATGTTATCATCTGTTCACAAGAACTTGTGAAAGTTGGCCTCGATTTGCTTGCAACACCGACGCTAATTTTCTATCAATTATCATTCAGCTTATTTACGTTAAACCAGGCTGCAAGAAGACATTGGCGCATTGGTCAAACAAAGCAATGTAGAACGTTCTATCTTGCTTACAGAGAAACCTTCCAACAGCAGATGGCACAATTAATTGCTCAAAAGAACAAGGCTGCTGAAGCAATGAATGGTGATGCGACAAGTGATGGTTTAAATGCAATGCTTGGTGATACAGGGGATCTACAGACTCTATTAATTCAAAACATTAAGAGTGGAAATCAATTAAAAGGTTCAACAGAAGAATGGACAAAAGCAGCATCAGAAGAATCGAAACGAGTTCTTGCAAATATCGGTAATGTGATTACACCTGTGTTTGAATCGATTGAAATTCAATTTACGAACTGGGTGGAAAAATTACCAGGAACAATGGATGTTGCATTTATGAAAGATGCCCAATTTGTACAAAAGGCTGTTGAATGTATTCAACAAGGGAAAGTACCTGGTGTTCAAGTGAAGAAACGTGAACTTGAAATAGATGGGGAAGTAGAAGGTATCATTCGTACATTAACAACGCTGAATACAGATAAGCGTATGCTGGTTCAAAAACAAGATATTGCATTCTGGGATGAAGTGATTGTTGAAGTAGATACTGCTAAAAAGAATGGGAAGCGAAAAAGCAAAGTGATCGAGGGTCAGTTTGAGTTCGATTTATTTGCATAACTGAGAGGGGAAAATCATGTTTACAACGATTTTTATCGCTTTATTTTGTTATATGTTTTTTGTGGTTCGAAAAGTCAGAAAAAACATGCTAATAGAAGAAGCAAAGAAAAAAGAAATAGAACAGGCACCGGTGGAACGTCCCGTTTATTGGTGCCCGAGAGAAAACAGACCAATTGGTAGAGAACAAGAGCGTGTTACTGCTCCTACGAAGGAAATCACCTTAGAAAAAGATGTAGCAAGTATTTACGATTTAGTTGCTACATCGGTTCAAAAGAATCTGTGTGAAGAAGCGAGTAACAAATTAGAACAGGAAATTGAAGCTGTAGAAGAAGTGGAGTATGTTGAAGATTTTCACCATACTCCTGCTTCTGAAGCAGTATATGATATCCCATTCCCGAGTGATGAGGACATACCGTTTCCAAGTGATATGGATACACCAGAGGGATTTGTAGGGTATGAAGATACATTTCCAGAACTAGAACAGTTGCCGGTTCCACCAGAAACAGAACATATACTTCCTGTTCAACAAGGAGTATCAGAAGCGCAGGATGGGAATGTGGTAAAGTGGACCGCAAAAGTGATAGAACGAGAACAAGGACTGACACGTGTGATGAATATGTCTAATAGGAAGCGCTATTGGATACATACAGAGGGAGAGATATTACCAGAAAATAAACTATTGTATATAGAATTAGAGGTCGATTCAACTTATTCCTATACATTAGTTGGGTGGAGTGATAGACAACTAGGGAGTATATAAATCTATTTCCTAGTTGGTATTTTCTTAGTTATATAGCATTAAACACACTAGGTTCTCACTCATTTGTACAAGGACAAAATATTTTTTTGTTTTTGTACAAATGAGTGGGACGGAATGATTCACCATATAAGGATATTCGACTATAATGAGACATTGTAAGTCATTGCAATATCAAAATATTTTAAGGTTAAAATGATTATTGATCTTAGAATAGGAGCTTCGAGAACTCTATTTAACATTACAATGCTTCATATACATGAGATTGTATTTAAGACTATTATATTAAAATTATTGGAGGCTGATGATATATGACTATAGATCATATGAGTAACAATGTAGTAAAAAAATTAGAACAGACGGTGCGCTACGAAAAGAAACAAGTAAAGGTATTGCGTGTAAGTAAAAGTAGTTCAAATATACACGCTTACATGATTTTCCCGGAATTCTCAGAGGTTAAAATTTCAAATACCGAACTGGATGAATATATAGAAAACCTATCAACAAGCGTGAAGTATGTCATTGATCGCAAGTTGAGTCAACAAAAAATTGAAAAACAAAATCACTCTTTCATTATGACGTGTGCAGTCGAGGAAGATGGTGTGTTAGATGATGAAACCATTCATTTTAATACGACGTATGTCAAGCCACCAACGATTGCGAATAAGGTATTTAAGCTAGTGTGTGGCTTAGGAAATCGTCTAAATAGCTTAAAAGAGCTACATATCACAGTATTAAATAATAATATTAATCGAATTGAAATTGAATTTTACAATGAAAATGAAACATATGTGGTAGTAGAGAAAGAAGAAATTGCGAATGCAATTATGGGGGCATATACAAAAGCGAACATTTATTATTCAGCAGACCTCTATTATGTTGCGGAAGGAACTGAAATCAAATTAAAGAGCATTAAACCGAAATTAGCGGGGGATATGTAATGAAACAAGAAAAAGGGATGATTGGTGTCTTATGTACACTCCTCTTAACGGTCTTATTACTTATACCATTACAAGCAGCACATGCATCTGTAAAAATGGACTTTAATGAATTAAAAGGGAATGATGTTTCGTCATCCTTTAAAGAGGGATTAAACAATCGAACCAAAACACCAGAGAAGGATGATTCATTCGGTTCATCATTAATACAAAAAATTGAGGGTATGTATGCACCGGCCTTTAAAGTAGGGGTAAACATCTTTTCTATCTCTTTCGTATTAGGCGTTATTGTCATGGTTATGGCATTAATTACGAAGAATGGTCAATGGATGAAGTGGGCGACAGGGAGTATGATCTTTTCATTCGTTAGTATGATGGCGATGAGACTAAGTGTGTACTTTTTATTCAGTTCCGATGTAGTTTCGTTTATGAACATCTTTACGGATTTTTTAGACCTGTTTAAATCAACAGCACTTATTTTTACACCATTTATGTTAATTGCAGGTATTCGTTTACGAAAAATCCATGAGAGTACGAAACAACCTGAGTATTATCGTTGGTCCAATCGTGTCATAACGGGATCTTGTTTACTTTGTATGTTAGCCGTACTCGCTCCATGGCTATTTGCGAATATGTAAAGAAACACATATAAGAGGAATGAAAAAGGTACTGAATCTATATTCAGTACCTTTTATCTACCCATATGATTTCTTCGTTCGTATTCTTCAAATACTTCCGGTGATATAGGGGATAATAAGCCACTTAGATATACAGCTGTATATAAAAAGTATTGTTCATCTTTTGTTTGAACTGTAAGAGTGCCGTGTTCCTCGTTATTGGGGATAATTCGTTCAATTTTCAGTTGTTTTTTGTCGCAAATAATTGCCTTGATTTTATAGACGTTATGTATTGGTAATCTTTCGATATACAGACAACTACGCTCTAATAGATAGAAAATGAGTGCCATTTGTAGAATGAACACAAATTGTAGTAGAGCTGGTATGCCTGCAAAACAGACAAGGAAAATAGAAACTAAAATAATATTTAACTTCGAAAACCATTTCTCGAATTGCTTCATAGAAAGAATACTTTTTTTCGTTTGAAAGACTTGGAATCTTGTTATGAGGAACAGGATCGTAAAGATTCCTTCATAAATAAGCCAAGTATGCCATTCCGACTTAGAAAGATCTAGTACTAAGTATATGATGCCGGTAAAGATAAGGATTGGTACCAGATGTACCAGGCTAAATAATATCGTATGTTCTAACATTCTTTTCTTGTAGATGTGATTAGTAATTGAATCCAAGTTTCTTAACTCCTTCTGCAATTTTCATGATGACACCACCAATAAGTAGATGGTATTCGCCTATTCCTTTTTCGTTTACATACCAGCACATATAGTGCCTAATACCTTCTTTTGCTCCATGATCATGTAAAGGGAAAGGAGATGCGTATTTTTCAGATGACATATTATTATCACCGAAAGGAACCTGTCCTGCAAGAGCAAAACGTTTCTTTGCATCATTTACAATCCAACAACCATAATCTGCTGTTCCATACCATAATGCTTCTTTATGAATAGGATCAATAGAAGGTTGTGCTGGATAATTTTCAGCCAGTATTTGTGCTTTTTCTTCACGAAGTCGTTGATGAATATGTGAATTCAATGGATCTTCCGTTCCGATTTCATAGGTTTCCTCAAAATTCCCACACTCATAAGGGATGAGAGGATTATTTGAATCAGATGCTAATAATAGACTGCAAGAATTCGATTTTGAAAGATAGTATACACAGTCTTTGCAGGTGAAAAGGTTTGAAAAAGCTGAATCTGTTTCTTGTTCTGTTACCGTATTATCTACTACAAGTTTTAACATGTCTATCACAATCCTTTTTAGGCTAGTTCGTAAATTAATATAGACGTATCATATCATGCTTATAATTAAATGTAAATATTTTCCAAATAAAAATAACCTTATTTATTTTGAAAGGACTGTTTGTTTTGAAAAGAAATCGAGAATATATCGCTTTGCGAAATTCCATTTTGGTAGGTTGGTTGCTCACAATTATCGTTATGGGCCTGTCAGTCTATTTTTCTTCCATTGTGTATTTATTAATCGGATGTTTCATTTTGTCGCTTAAATATGGATTAATGGGCACCATAAAGAATGTGGAAAAACGTTTACCAACCTGGGCTAACTTTGGTGTCATTGAAAAGCCAGTGAATCGAAGGGTGACAAGACCCTTTCAATTTCGGGGTGGGCTCATTGTTTCTTTAGCATTAGGATTTGTAGAGATGGTGATAAAAGGCTTATGTATCTCATATTTTATTTTAGGATTAGAAACGTATGTATATCGTTTGATACGCAAAAACGCAAGAGTGTGAAAAGGAGGTTTTTATTATGAAAATATTGATATTCGAATTAATTCTCATTGCGATTCTGATTCCATTGAATATTGTTGTAAAAAAACATGTACCTAAATGGAAAGGGAAAGCTGGAGAAAAACTGGTGAAACGTATATTAAGTAAATTAGATCCTGAAAGTTATTATGAGCTACATGATGTGACGGTTCATACGGAGTATGGTGATACAACGCAAATTGACCATATTGTTATCGCGGAAACAGGTGTATTTGTCATAGAGACGAAGAACTACGAGGGCTGGATCTATGGGAATGAGAAAGCAGCAAGATGGACACAAGGTATTTTTAGAAAAAAACACTCCTTCCAAAATCCGTTTAGACAAAACTATAAACATACGAAAGCAATTGAATGGGTGATGGAAAAACAGCTGCCATGTATCTCTATTGTAGCGTTTCATCCGAAATGCAATCTAAAAAAAGTTAATGTACATTCAAAAGATAAACATATCTTATATTATAACGATCTAAAAAAAAGTATTGAGTCATATACCGACGTGCAACTAACAAAAGACGAGGCCCTGCATATCTATCAAACTATCTTGCAAACAAACATTACGGATAAGGATATTGAAAAGAAACATGTGAAGTATTTACAGAATAAGTTCGCTAAACAATAAGAAATGGAGTAGGTTACATGATTCCTTATATCATTGGATTTCTTATAATTTCTGTAGTTGCTATTCGTCTTAACATGAAGTATTACAAGCTTAGAGGGAATCCGAGAGATTTTGTAATGAAAAAAAAAGAGTAGAAGATTTCTGATAAAATGTTTTAAAGTCCATTTCAATTGAAATGGACTTTAGTATTCGCATAAGGGGATACCACCACATCGCTATCAAGCTAAGAAATGTAAATACGCCCAAAACGAGAAAATTTACATTTTATTGTATTGGGAAATTTTTCGACAAAATAACATCAAAAACCTCTGATATTTGATTGTCCCCAAAATAATCGGTTTTGGGATACTAATTTACAATGATTCAAAAGGTCTATGTGTTTATGAAGTACTGCAAAATGTTATCTCGAACTTTTTGACACATTGTTTTTCATAGAAATCACACCACAACAAAAGGTGTACCTTTATAAACACTTTTAAAGTATTGCGATCTCAACTCTCTTCGGACTACACATATTTGTAATAAATCATAAAACGAGCAACGATTAGAAGAATAAGGTGCCACTCTGAGATTCACTTGTAAACAATGGGAATCAATAATTTTTAGATAGATTTATGAATGACTTAAATATTTTTCTCAATAAATATTATGGATGAATCTGTTAAAATTCGGATTATCAATGATTGGAGAGTAATAAACATAACTGGTAGGGATGTTGCGTTTGATGATGCATTAAAAGATACGAGGTTTCAAGGATTTGTACTATTAGCTGCAAAGGTAGCGGGAACCTATTACGAGATGTATTTAATAGAATTCGATTTAAAAACAGGAACAAACATAACACTACACCCGCTAAGTTGTATCATCTTTCGTATTTGTAAAAATACAAGTGTATTCTCAGGCTATTTTGTACTAATGTATCTTATTACAAATGTGCATGAGAAGCAAAAATGGAGGATAAAATGGAAAAAAAACCTAAAGCTCTTATTCCAAATGCTTCAGATGCTGAAAGAGAAAATACTCCTGATAATTTTGGAGACAGAACCGGTTACAGTTATGAAGTAAGTTTGAATTATCAAAATACAGGTTGGATGAGTACGTTGAAAGGTGATACACCTTTAAGTCGATTATCTATCCCTGGTACACATAACTCAATGTCACGACATGGTGGTGGTGGTCTTTATCCGGATGATTATATCAAAACGCAAAGAATGGATTTACAGATACAATTGAATTCGGGCGCTCGTTATCTAGATATTCGTTTGCGAAAAGAATCCAATACCCTTTTTACAGCGTACCACGGATCGGTGAATCAACATGCAGCTTTTGGAGGAGATATTTTAAATACCGTCAAAGCATTCTTACAAGCCCATCCTGGAGAAACAGTATTGATGCGAGTCAAAAATGAGTGTAATGGACCAGGTACAGGAAGATGTACGGATGTAGAAACTAGCAAAACGTGGGCACAAATTTTTGAAGATAATTATTATAATAATCCTGATTATCGTGATTATTTTTGGAAAGGTGCCTCAAATAATCCGACACTAAATGAAGTAAGAGGTAAGATTGTAGTACTGTCACAGTTCCCTACAGGTGGAAAACGTTTAGGAATCCCTTACGGTACATTGGATATACAAGATCATTATGAAGTTGATGATGATCACTATCCAATGTATGACAAATGGAATAGAGTAAAAGCTCATCTTGAGAAAGCAAGTGCAAATTCCGGCAATTCTATTTTTCTAAATCATTTAAGCGGTAACGGTGCGTGGAAATTTATCACACAAGGAGCATCACCTTATTTTGTAGCAAGTGGACAAGCAAGTACACAAACTGGAATATCTCCCAAACGACTCACCCCTATCATAGAAGGTGTACCGGTCGATTTTGGGAACGCCTATCCGGATTATCCAAGAGTGTACTATGCAGAGTATGGTAAAAATCTTATTCATTATGAAGGAACAAATAATCTTACTGTGCAACGGATAAAAAAAGGAGGCATTCAGCATACAGGAATTATAGCTGCAGATTTCCCTGGCGGTGGATTAATGGATAGTGTTATTCAACTCAATAACAAACATCGTTCTAGTGATATTCACCACATTGGTTTGAATGCACAAAAAAAGGTGGAAGTTGGCTTTACTGGTAATTACTTATCCAACATATATGTCATCACTAAAAATGGAGAATACATTGCACACTACGATAAAGGAACCGCTTACTATTCCTATCTAAGTAAGACAGACTATGGCCATCTATTAACACATGATGATGGATATAGTCTTTTCACAGGAGATAAAATAGCTGTTTGGTTAGACATTAACGGAAATAGAACCTTACTACGGGAATTTACAGTGAATATTGATGAAAATAATCTAGAAGAAGTAAGAATACATGATGGTAAATATAGTATTGTATCTGCTTTAAATAATAGTAGCGAAGTGGCTATGGAAAAAACAACGCCAAATGATATGTACAATGTAGTTTTATGGGGTCATTCAAACGGAGAACTGAATGGTCAATGGAATTTTGTATATGACTCCCATAAAAAAGCATATCTAATTAAAAATAATTGGAAAACAAATGCAGTGCTAGCTTCTTGGTCTGCGCACGGGATCAACGTGTATGCTATACCTTGGAGTGGGAGTTTCGGTAATGAGGTATACTGGATTCTAAAACGAGCAGGGAGTGGATATCTGTATCTAGAAAATAAAGCAAGTGGAACGGTATTAGACGTAACTGGTGGAGGAACTGGAAATGGCACTAATGTTAATGTATGGGGACGCGTTCCAGGTGCAATGAATCAAAAATTCAAGATAAAACAACCATCTGCAAGAGAGACCCATATTGCAACGATTGTATCAGAACCAAGACCCCAATCAGGACAAAAAAATCGATCAAGTGGAAATTTCAGAATTCAGAATCTACCAGCGGGTACAAGGGGAATCAAATGGGTTGTAGAAACAGACGGATTCGATCAACCTACAAATGTTTCGATTAACGTAATGCGAGATGTAACCGCGGGTTCAGATCCTGTAATTTGGAGTAATGTAAAACATGGCACGATTCATATACAACATATCGCTACAGGTTTTAACTATTATATTGCAAATCCAAGCGGTGCTACGAAAAACTTCACTGTAAAAGTATATGCGATTTTGTAAGATGAATTTTCATATCGAACATTTATAGAGCTATAATCCCAATCACATAGTGAAAGTGTGGGTTGTACGAATGGTTATGTTAACCGCTGTATATTCTATGTAAGATATACAGCGGTTTTTTACATTTCTACTTTTCATTTACGAAATTGATTGTGGGATTAGGTCTCTTAATCCATAAGCTCCTTTTAAATTTCTCAATACATATTAACAGAAATATTAATTCCAAAAAATACAAAAATAGTATGATATGTATGTAATTCATTTCGATTAAAAGGGGATGTAAAATGCAAAATACCGTTTCTTCAAAAGTCGATCAGATGACTGTCATTGGATTAGTTGGTTTTTACTTTAAAGACACTGCTTTTAAAGATTTAATGTTCATCCAGGTGGGTGAAAAAAATAATTTGATGGATAAATCGAGAATAAACACAGTTTCCCAACAGACTCATTCCGTACGTTGGATGGGAAACTTGATACCACCTGAAACAGGTAAATATAAACTTTCTACATCACTTAATACTAATGTAATTATGCAAATTAATGGCGAAACGGTCATTAATCAATCTAGTATAGAAAGATCTCTCCAACTAGAAAAAGATAAAGTATATGAAATCAAAATCGAGTATCGTGATACATCAGATACATTAGATACATTACCAGATTTGCAACTTTTTTGGTCAGTGGGTGATGCAAAACAAGAACAAATTCCAGAGCAATATATACTTTCTCCAAACTTCTCTGAAAAATTAAATTTACGTGCTGAAAAAGAAACTCAGTCTTTCTTCCCAGATTATAATTTGTTTGATAGACAACAAGAAAATGGACAAAAACAAGAGGTATCTGTACCTGTAGACTCAGATAAAGATGGTATTCCAGATGAATGGGAAGAAAAAGGATATACATTTAAGGACAACCAAATCGTAGCATGGAATGACTCTTTTAGTGCACTAGGTTATAAAAAGTACGTATCCAATTCCAGGAAAGCAAGAACAGCTGCAGATCCGTATACCGACTTTGAAAAAGTAACAGGACATATGCCAGAAGCAACGAAAGACGAAGCGCGAGACCCATTAGTAGCTGCCTATCCATCTGTTGGCGTCGGTATGGAAAAGCTTCATTTTTCTAGAAATGAGACGGTGACGGAGGGACAGGCTGATACAATATCCAAAACTGTCACAAAAACCGATTCAACCACAAACAGTGTCGAGTTTGGTGGATCACTCGGTTTTACAGAGAAAGGATTTTCTTTTTCATTTTCACCGAAGTACAGTCATTCATGGACCAGCAGTACAGCCGTTGCAGACACAGAAGGTACAACATGGTCTTCACAAATTGCATATAACCCATCAGAAAGAGCGTATTTAAATGCGAATGTTCGCTATCATAATAGTGGGACAGCACCGATTTATGATTTAAAACCGACAACAAATTTTGTGTTCCAAAATTCAGGCGATTCCATCGCCACGATAACAGCTGGATCGAATCAAATTGGAAATAGCTTAGGGCCAGGCGCTACCTATCCGCAAAAAGGACAGGCCCCGATTTCATTAGATAGAGCAAATGAAACGGGTATAGTGAAAATTGGAATTTCCGATACACAATTAAATCAATTGCAAGATGGATCAGAAGTATTAGGCTTAGAAACCACACAAAATAGAGGGCAATTTGGAAAATTAGATGAAAATGGTACTCCAGTATTTGGTGGAGAATGGGATCCAATTCGAACAAATGTTGATGCAGTCTCAGGATCCTTAGTATTAAACCTTGGTACAGGGAAAGATAGTTTGGAACGAAGAGTAACTGCCAAAAATATGAATGATCCTGAAGATAAAACACCTGAAATCACAATTAAAGAAGCGATTAAAAAAGCGTTTAATGCCAATGAAAAAGATGGCAGATTATACTATACTGATGCAGATAAAAAGGATATATTCATTGATGAACCTGCGATTAATTTAATTACGGACGAAAATACAAAAAAAGAACTTGAAAGTCAATTAAGTCAAATGCCAGGTAAAACAATCTATGATGCAAAATGGAAACGCGGAATGAAGATTACACTCCATGTACCGACAGCGTATTATGATTTTGAAAATGGTTCACAAGGTTGGTATCACATAGCAACAGCATCAGATGGCGGACATTCAGGTAAGAGTTATGGAAGAATGGAAACCAGAGGTTGGGTAAGCTTACCTGCATTAAAACCCTATACAAGCTATACGGCACGTGCCTATGTCAGAACAGCATCCGCAACGGGTAGCAATGATGTGAACTTCTTTGTAGGTAATGAAGCTGGTGGTGGACAAGGTATAAGTGTCAAGGGAAAGGTGAACGGAAACCAATGGAAACTAGTAGAAGCTTCTTTCAATACAGGTCCAAATCCCGAATATTTTAGATCGATAGGTTTTCTAAACACCGGAAATGCCAATCTTCATTTTGACGATGTATCTGTAACAGAATGGAAACCAACTGAAAACATTGAAAAGGCTCATAGAGTGAAAGAGTGGACTGCGTATTATGATAGCTCTACAGGAAAACAGAGAGTAAGTGATGTGAAGTTCTCTAAATTCCCAAAGAAAAAAGTTCGATACCAACTACTATTTAATGATAACACTTGGGGACCTATATTACCTGATTCAAGTGTGGTAGACAAAGATGGCGTAAGAACCGTAAACTTTGGATCGGGTAGTGCAGCGCCAGGGGCAGATCAGAAAATTTCAATATTTGCAGTTGACGAAAAA
Organism: Bacillus sp. FSL R9-9530; assembly: GCF_038008145.1. Taxonomy (NCBI): domain Bacteria; kingdom Bacillati; phylum Bacillota; class Bacilli; order Caryophanales; family Bacillaceae; genus Bacillus; species Bacillus sp. FSL R9-9530. Next base: position 157,817 of record NZ_JBBOYO010000002.1, on the reverse strand, counting down.
AATGAACATCTTAAAGTGAAAGTTGCTGAGCGTGAACCGAGTGAAGACGAAGATCAAATCATTAAGAACGCACATCAATTTAATTCATGGACAAGTGTACAAATACCAACTCAACCCCAACCAACAGTAGTGGGTAGTGGTATGTATATAAATATACTAGATCCAAGTATATTGGGTAAAATTAAATCTTATAAATTTAATGGAGGCCTGTTGGATGGACTAACATTCGATAAGCCGCCAGGGAGCGGTGCTTTTTATTTTAAATGGTACAACAAACACACTGATCCGTATATATACCGCCTTAAGACTGTTTCAGTGTCCGCCATTTTGCATAACGGAAAAGAAATTCGTCTGTTTTCTAAACAATATATAAATTGACCTAATTTCGATAAACAATCCAAAAATATACAACTGTATTCGGGATGTATATAACACCTGCCCAGGCACTCACATTGTAGTGCCTGGGTAGTGTAATTTGAAACCGTTTATTTCTTGTGTGAAATAATTTTTCAATGAGATGAATATATTTTTTTCTAAAGTGAATAAAATGAACTGATGGTCACATGAACAAACGGCGTACGCACAGGTTATATCATACTACCATTCATATATACGTTTATGAAGGAAGGAGCTTCCATTATGAAACAAAAAGTCTGGGTTGCTAATTATTTAACAACATTTTCTTGTATTGGTTCTGCATGTGAAGATACTTGCTGTAAGGGGAATTGGAATGTTTCTGTTGACAAAGAGCAGTATGAATACTATAAACAGTTAGATGCCAAAAATCAGTCGCAATTTTTCCAATCTGGGATTAAAAAGAACGCACAACCTAGTTCAGAAAAAAACTATGCAACAATTCCATTGCATGCACAAAGTGGTTGCTCATTTTTGACAACGGAGAGTTTATGTTCTATTCATCAACAATATGGACCAGAGTTACTTAGTCATACATGTAGAAATTACCCTCGTCAAACAGAAAAAATAAATGAGCAATTTTATCAAACTGGACACTTATCGTGTCCTGAAATTGCGAGATTATCGTTACTATCAAATAAAACGATTCATTGGAAAATGTCTACTAATCAAATACATAATGGCCCCCTATTTAGGGAATCCCAATCGAATGAAAAGTATTATAAAAGAGTTCATGATATACTAACTACTCTTATACAGCAACGTTCTTTTTCTTTGCAGGAACGTCTTTGGTTAATCGGGGCATTTCTTATCGAACTATCGAATATGTCTGATATATATGGAAAATCAAAAGCGATTTCACTTGCTTTCAAGCGCACACAAAAAGCACAAAAGCATGCATCGAATCACATCCAAGATGCTCCAAATTCATTCCTAATGCAGATGATCATACAGACGATTTACAAAATGAAACAAGATTCTCGCTGTTCGGTCCGGTTCAAAGAATGCTTAGATTGGTGTATACAGGGATTCGAGCTGTATGAAAATGTACAGGTTCATGACAATATAATCAGAACGTATCAAAAGAAATATGAGACATATTACCAGCTGTTTTTCAAAAACTATGCACACATATTAGAAAATTATTGTCTCTATTCGTTTCAACGTCAGCTATTCCCATATGAGCTAAAAGATGTACCTTCTCAATATATTTTATACCTTGTTGAGTTTGCACTTTTAAAGTATATATTAATTGGAATTTCCGCTTCCCCATCAGGTTTAACAGAAAATACAGCAATTCAAGTATTTCAATCGTATTCAAAAATTTTTCATCACAATGAGTCTTGTTATGATGACTATATTGGGACAATGTATGAACAATTCTATTCCATGTATCCAGGAAGATTTACGGAGTGTACATCAATTTTATTGAGTGAATAACGTGTATGTCTTATATTTAAAACAATCTCGCCATGATGATTTTTACAAAAAACTTATATCCAGGATGTACATGGGGTACAGCCGAGATACGTGTAAAAATAGGTTATAGTGATACATTTTTTACCAAACTCTATTTTCCCGTGATATTTGCAACATAAATGTTCCCTCGTGTTACAGTTTAGTCTCTTACCGATGTGGTATAATATGGTTAATTTTGTTTGTAAAAAGGGGAGATGTTTAATGGGAGTTTTTACAGCATTGTTAGCAACTAGCTCTATTTTATTATTAGCTTGGGTTGTAGGTGAAAGAGAAAAACAAAATCAACAATGATATTTTATATTTATGGATAATTATAATTGTTAAAAAAGCTAGTATTGATCTAGCTTTTTCTTTTTTTTGTTTACAGTTTTTTTATCTCTTTATTTATCATCTTTTGAATGTATACTTTTCTAGTTATTTTTGAGAAAAACGGGTGAATTATGATAAAGTCGATAAAATCAGAGATTTGAAAGGAAACTAATATTCAAAAGTTTACTTTCATGAAAAAAGTGAAAAATAAGTTAAACTCCCAAGTTTCATATTAATCTTGGGAGTTTAACTTATTTTTGAATAAATCGAGGTTTACTAAAAAATATAGCAAGTACAAAAAATAAACTTGCAAATAAAATTGCTAATGATGTTTTATTTAGCAAAGGTAATATTATTACTGAGAGAGCTGATAAAATAAAGAAAAATTTCATCAAGTGTATCAACCTCCTAAAGTATTTTAATTATTTCATTAAAAATCAGTAATGTAAATATTCGAATGTAAATTATTATCTATTAGTTTACTTTCGTAGTAATAGAGGCATTATCCAATACAGCAACCAACATTGTTAATCAGCATCAACAATCAATACTTACTATCGTTCATTTACTTTTACATCAATCATGTGGGACGACTACACCTAGGTATGAGCATACAACATAGTTATCCTATACTTCTAAGCCATCTACACAAGTATGTAAGCATCGTCACTCTCCCACTAATAAAACGGATGTAATTTTATGTTTCCAGCTAAAATTAAAGGTAAGAAATTATCGGATAGTCAGATTAAGAAGCTATTAAATAGTAATGTAACAGACTTCATTAATGGTTTTAGTGGGGAAAAAAGAGAATTCACAGCTGCCATTCGATTAAAGCCAGACTTTAGTATTTGTTTTGAATTTCCAACTGCAGAGGATCGTACGGTAGGTAAATGTCCATTATGCCAGGGGAGAGTTATTATAGGGAAAACAAACTATCTATGCGAACAATACAAAAAGGGTTGTGATTTCATCGTTTCAGGTATGATACTTGAAAAAAGAATCACAACAAGTCAGATCAAGAAGTTATTAGAAAAGAATATGACGGATATAATCCAAGGCTTTATATCGAAAAAAACGGGGAAATCGTTTGGTGCAAAATTAACATATGACTCTGCACAGAAGAGAATAACCTTTGTATATGAGAAGAAGAAATAATATTATAAAATCCTAAATTTCATATATAAAATTAATAAGAATTATGATATGATGAAAGTAACAAAATACTTCTAAATCTACCTGCAAAAGGACACACCTACGCATACATATGCCATAGGTGTGTCCTTTTTTCGTTGTCTATAAATTCCTAAAAAAAGAGAGGGGGAAGGTATATTGTGTACGAGTGAAATACCAACTACAAATGTATCTTTTGAGAATGTGGAGAGTCATAAGCGTAATAAGGGGAATGAAATATCAGTATGTCCCAAATGTAAAAAGCAATCATTCAGGGCTACGTTTAACGAACATCCAAAGTGGGTTCGTTTTTGCTTGTGTTGTGATTATAAAGAAGTTAATCCAGCATATAGTCCATTTGTATATTAAGTAGAGTGATACTAATAGGAAAGGATACTACGGTATGAAACCATGGATTAAGATTGCTTGTATAACATCATTAGTCTTTCAAATTACAGCATGTAGCAGTTCAACACAAACAAATGATTCGAGACCTGCACAAACGGCCCAGAAAGCAATCCAGCAGAATGTAGAAGGAAAGAGTAATGTTGATATTCCGGAAGCATACAGGGACAAATTAAAAGGATTAGAAACGGGTAAAGGAAAAGTAATACATGTAAAAGACAGAGATACAGTAGATGTAAAAGTAAACGGGAAGAAGCAGACGGTAAGGTTACTATTATTAGACACCCCTGAATCTGTTTCTCGAAAGATTCCGCCACAAAAGATGGGTAAAGAAGCATCTTCTTTTCTAAAGAAACAAATAAAAGGAAAAGATGTAACCCTGGTATATGATCATGGACAAAAAGAAGACAAGTATGGCAGAAAATTAGCGTATTTATTTTGCGAGGGAATACATGTAAATGAATTAATGGTCAAATCAGGATACGGAATTGTAGCTTATATTACTAAACCGAACACTACGCTGCTTCCACAAATGTTAGATGCAGAAAAGAAAGCAAAATCATCTAAAAGTGGAGTGTGGAGTATCAAAGGTTTTGTGGATGAAAAGAAACGTCATTATAACAGAAATGATGCAACTTAACGCATATTACTCACGCAAAGGAAGAATACTAATACTTTGAAATTTAAATACGGAGGTTTTTAGGTGTGAAAGAGAATAAAAGAAACATGATCTTATCGCTTGTTATTTCGATTATCTTTATATTTTCAAGCGTGATGCGTTTCAGTAGTAACGAATACATCTATGTGATTTCAAAAATTGGTGCTGCAGCAGGTGTAATAAATATTGTATTGATGAGTATTTTTCTGTATTTTCAAAGCAAAAAAATGAGGTATTCATTGAATTAAACTGTAAATGAGAAAGTTTTCCTTACTCATACAAAAAGAGAGTAGTAAGGAAAACTGCGAAGGAGCTGGAATAGATGAGTTAGGTAACGGGATTCTTGAAATTCGTTTTAGCGAAAGAAAAACGATACGTATATTTGGCTGTATCAGAAAAAAGAAACAAACGTGTAAACACGCACATTTTATATAAATTTGGTCCAATGGAAAAAGCATTGGAAACCATGTACGAAATGCGGGATGATTTCGAGAATAGTTTCCCGGTAGAGTTAAAAGAAAAAAGGATATGACTGGGGAGATATTAACGATTGGATACTTTCCATCGAGACAGGATTCTCAAAACATGGAAATAAGCTAATAACATACGAACGCTAAGTAGAGCAGAACATTAAATGAGGTGAATGAAGAATGGCGTTAATTCGAAAGTATCACATTGCAATTGCTTGGACGATAGCTACTAGTGCAATGCTTATAAGCTTGGTTTTTAGTGAATGGATGAAACTTCCCCCATGTGATTTGTGCTGGTATCAAAGGATGGCCATGTATCCCTTAGTGTTGATATTAGGTGTTGGTATGTATAGAAAAGACCCACTGGTAAGTACATATGCATTCCCATTTGCACTTTGTGGTTTATTGCTAGCTGTTTATCAAATAACGATTCAAACCTTCCCTGCGAGTGAGATGAAAATATGTTCTGTAGGAGTTTCTTGTACGGAAGATCGCTTAAATTTATTTGGTTTCATCTCAATACCTATGCTATCATTTGTTGGATTTTTAGCTATTATAGTATTTTTATATATAAAACCGGATAGTAAGTAGTAGTCAAACAGAACGATACGTATGAACTCAATAAATTTAAATACAAACAAGTTTATTCAAAATAAAATAAAAAACATTAAGGAGATAACAAAAATGACAACAATGCAACTAAATAAAGAAATGAACAGAATTCCAGAGGCGGATGTAGAATTACTAAAGATCATGGCTCACCCAGTTAGGCTACAAATTGTAAAAGAGTTAGAGCATCATAAGGTTTGCAATGTAACACAATTAACGGAGCTATTAGACGTACCACAATCTACCGTATCTCAGCATTTATCTAAAATGCGTGGAAGGATTCTTCGTTCGGAAAGAAGAGGGTTGGAGATGTATTACCATATTGTGAATTCTAAAGCATGCAAAATTGTTAGTGTGCTAGGTCTATAGAATAAGAGATAAAAGAAATAATAGGTCATTAATTAGATTAAAAGTATGAAAAATTAGGGTTTCATAAAATTTGTAATGTAATACAATTAACAAAATTACTAGATATTATTTATCATAAAAACCAAATTATTGAGTTAAGGAAAGTGTAGGAGGATAGACAGCAAATCGTTGACTTGACTTCCATTCAAAGATGCCATTTTAAATGAAGTTTAGAGTTTTACACGATTTTATTGTTATATTTTTTAGGGGAATGAAGAATGTCTTTTTCTGAAATTGAACAACTGCAATTTTAAACCCGTTCTAAATTTAGAACGGGTTTAGGCTTGTTTACACTTTTGAAATTAAGTAACTTTTCTTTTTTTAATATATATTAAATTATTTTTTTAGATTATTAATTTTATTGAAATGGAGCAATATTCAAAAAAAGAACTTACACGATACATTAATTAAAATCATGAAACTTATAAGGCTATAGTGGTAGTACTCATTTATAAAAAATTATTGCTCTAACTATTTCGTGGAAGTAATATTTCCATGTTTTATGAGATTTAATTACTGAATTTTTCCTGTTATTCATAAATGTCCCTCCATTAAAATAATTTAAAAATCATATTTTTCTGCTGAAATTTGCATTTCTTTTTTATCTCTCCAGGATATATAAATAATGCATGTAATCAATAATAAAATAGGTAGTGTAATTGAAGTGCCGATAAAAGGATATGCGATCATGCATAAGAAGCAAGAGATAGCTGCTGAGATTTTCCCTAGTTTTGATGAAATTAATTTGATACCAGAAGCAGTTCCTATAACATAAGTTGCAATTGCTAATGAATTAGGAATGAACACCAATTTTTCTAAACTTATATTGAAAAGATAACTAAAAGCTAATCCTGCAATCGCAATCCCTCCAACAAGTATTACAGCACGTTTTGGAGTTGAGCGCTCTTCATCATAGTTATCTAACCATTGTGGAGCAGTTTTGTTATGAGCTAAAGAGTACCCTAAGCGGCTTATACTCGCTATAAAAGCGTTAATGGTGCCTAGACAGATAGTAAAGGCTAAAATTCCTATGATCCATGCCCCATTAGTACCCATTACCTTTTTTATAACTGCAGCTAAAGATGCATTATTGATAGATTGAGCAGCTTCACTTGTTCCGAGAATATAAGACTGAGTACCAATTACTGATAAAGCAATCCCAATGTAAATAATTCCAGTTATAATAATAGCTCCCCATGTTGACATTAATATATTTCTTTTTTGAGGGCTTTTAAACTCCGGAGCAAGACTAGATATTGCCTCCCAGCCAAAAAATGACCAAAATATTAACATCATAGATTTACCAATAGGAACAATGCTTTCTTTACTTAAAGACCAGGTTAACGACTCAAGCTTAATATAAGGAATGGAAAGTATGATTGTACTTACTAATATAAAAAATGTGAGACTTGCAATTATCAGTTGAAGTTTACTACTAGTATGTAATCCGAAATAATTTCCTAAAATAGCGATAATTAATAATAACAGCGCGATTAAGTAGGAGGAAAAATAGGGTAAATTAAAGGCGTAAGATATATAAACTCCACCAGTTAATGAAACTATAATCTGCCCGAAACTTCCGGCAACAAAGAAAAACCAACCAGAAATTACACCGACGTATCGACCGAAAGCGTTTGTCGCAAAGGTTGAAATCCCTCCAGCACTTGGGTATTGAATGGATAAAAAGGCGAAAGTACAAGCAAGGGGGATACTCAGTATCACCATAATAATCCAAGGTATAATCGCATTCGGTCCTGCTATTCCTCCCGTAATACCAGGTAATATTAATATGCCAGATCCTAGCACAGCTCCGACATACAATGAAATGCCTTTTGAAGTTGATATTGTTTGATTCCCTTCATTTTTCATATTATTCCCTCCTCTTTGTTACATTATAGTATGTGTTTGTTAAAAAATCTATTCATTATTGAAAGTATATAAGTTATATTGTATTATTTTAGTAGGTGAAACGTAAAAAATAACTGCTTTAGTTTATTTTCAGAAAAGACAGATTAATGTTTTTCAACTTTTAATTACCAAAAATACACAGTCGTAAAGAAGGTTATTCAGTTTAAAATGGTACAATATGTAATGTAAATATGGAAAAAGGACTTCATTTTTATATGAAATCCTTTTAGAATTGAAATATTTAGTTTGTTGTTTCATCGGGGAGCAATAATCTATCTTGAATTGGGGAGGATAAAACAACTGAAGTATTTAGTTGAGCGAAAGGTATTAGACGATCAATTAATTCTCTGACACGTTTCATATTAGGGACAATAGCTTTCATGATATAACTACTTTGACCTGTTATTCTATGACACTCAACAATGTCGTATTCATCTTGTATCAATTCTTCAAATTTATGGCATTCTACTTTAACATTATTTACCTCAATCATCACGATAATTTCTTTACCTATTGCTTCCGGTGATATTTTTGTAGTAAAACCCTGAATTACATTGTTTTCTTGTAATTTTTTGATTCTTTCATTTATTGCTGGTCTACTTAAATTTAATTCTTTAGAAAGCTGTAGTACGGTCATACGACCATCAATTTGTAAAAATTCAATTATTTTTCTGTCTATTTTATCCAATTTGAACCAACCCCTCATTAAAATATGCTGAGTAATAATTTAAAACCCAATTTCGTTCAATTATCATAACACATAAAAAAAAATATCCAAATCTATTAATAATAATTTAATTTTATAACTGGAAAGGATTTTAAAAATGAACCTATTAATAATCAGTAAAAATAATGAGAATTTCAAAAGTGCACACAAATTACTTAATGTTCATGAAAATGAGATTTTATATGGAAGAGAAGCAAGAGATGCTGAATTATATTGTGGGAGAAAATTTTTAGATGGTGTAATCTTTGATCTACCTTATCCTACAAATGAGGAAATGGATTTTTGTGTAAAGTATAAAAGTAAAACACCTAAGACTAAAATAATGATTTTGGTGCTAGAAATATCACAAAATATGAAAGCTTCTCTTATAAAATCTGGCTGTGATGTTTTCGTGGTAGACCCTCCATCAGTATATATAGAAAAGTTATCGACTTTTAGTGAATTAATAGGAACCTCTAAAGAAATGAAACATGAAAAAATTATTATTGATAATGGAATTATTTTTGATGTGAAAGGGTGGAAAATTATAAAAAATGGAAAGTCGATTTCTCTTCCAGAAAAAGAATATAGATTATTTTCTCTATTTGCAGAGAACAAAGAAAGGATTTTTACAACTGAAGAGTTATTAAATAATGTTTGGGATGAAAGAACAGAAAAAGAACGGGTTAGACAGTATATAAGTAAAATCAGAAAAAAAATTGGGGATGATGGAAAAAATCCTAAGTTATTAATACATGAAAATGGTGCTGGATATTATTTGAAAACTAATAAAAGTTAATGAGGTTAATTTTTTTAAAAGAAGAACTTCTACTAAAAATACACGCACAATACACGATGATTACATAGTTTTTATAGTTTTGCAGTGATAAATTAAAAATGAAAGATATGTTAATAAATAGAATATAAGTAAAAAGGAGGTAATTATTATGCATGTAAAAACATTAGATAGAGAAAATCTAAAGTTTGAGTACGATCTTTATGCACAAAGAAATTTTCCATGGAAAGATGTTGTAGATCCACCTTTTGGCGGAGCATGGTGTGTATTGCAACCAGGACAAACTTCAGCCCCACATAATCATGACGAAAAAGAAGTTTTTATTATTGTAAAAGGAAAAGGGTTAGCGCGAGGAGATGAAAAAACTAGAGAAGTAATTACGGGAGATGTTATATATTTCACTCCATTTACAGAACACTGTATTACGAATATTGGTGAAGAACCGTTAGAGTTTGTCAGTCTTTGGTGGGATGGGCAACCGCAAAATAATGAAAATGAAATGGAATATCAAATTTGAATAATGAGGAGAGAAGTAAATGGATAAAAAAAAATATTTAGTAACAGCAGCCCCTCCAACTTCAAATGGTAACTTGCATATTGGCCATTTAGCTGGTCCATTTTTAGGGGCAGATGTTTTCTCAAGAATTCAACGCATGTTAGAAAATGATGTTCTTTATATATCCTACGGTGATGATTATCAAGATTATGTTGAAAGAAAGGCTTTAGAAACTAATAAAACACCAGAAGATATTTCTACATTTTATACGAACGAGATGAAAGAAACGCTTAGGATAGCTCATATGTTACCAGATCATTTTCCAGGATCAAAAGATATCCCAATGCATCCTCAAGTAATGCAAGAAATCTTTTTAGATTTATATAAAAATAATCAAATTCAATTTATGAATGTCACTACTTTTTATTGCAAAAAGTGCGAAAAATTCGAATACGAGGCTTATGCAAGAGGAAATTGTCATTATTGTGGTAGTCCTTCGGACGCAAACTATTGCGAAAGTTGCGGACAACCTCAAGAGGCAGGTATGTTATTGGATGCGAAATGTCACACTTGTAAAAATGAATTGAACTTATACATAGAAGATAGAGCATATTTTCCTCTATCACAACATAAAGAGGCCTTAGAAAAATATTATGAACACAAAAATTGGCGCCCTGACGCAAAAGAACTTTGCGAAAAGATTTTAGATAACAAAATTGATGCACCTGTTACTCGAAAATCAAAATGGGGTATAAAAGTACCTTTAGAAAATAGAGAAGACCATATATTAGACACTTGGTATGGCGGTCCTGCTGGATACATTAGTGCCACGATGGACTGGTCTTCATTGCAACCCGATAAAGATAAATGGAAGGAATATTGGCAATCTGAAGATACAAAATGGATTGCTTTTGTAGGGTATGATTGCACTTTTTCACATGGAGTTTTTTATCCAGCTATGCTAAAAGCACATGGGAAATATAATGCTCCTGATACAGTTGTGACAAATAAATTTTATGGTTTAGATGGTGAAAAAATTTCAACTAGTCGCAATCATGCTATTTGGGGTAATGATATTTTTAATTTAGTAAACTCTGATGCGGTACGATTATATCTTGCTTCAACTGCACCAGAAAGCACAGAGATGAATTTTAATTTGGATGATTTCAAACAATTCGTAAATGAGGATTTAGCTGATGCGTGGAATAATTGGTTACAAAGTTTATTTAATGAGGCGGCAAGTTTAGGAATTACATCAATAGATTCAATCTTCGATAATCCTGCTACTAATTTAGAAAAAAAGGCAATCAATTGCCTTGAGCAAATATCAGTTTATTATGACGCAGAAAATTTCTCGTTACAAAAAATTACTAGCTTAATTTTAGAACTAGCTAGAGAAGCTATGGATAGCTACTGGCGCTTTGATAGAACTGTTCATGAATCTAATTTAGCAATGATTAAAGAAAATTTGAAGGTAGTTAGATTGTTGGCTGTTATTGCATCGCCTATAATGACAGAGTTTTCAGTTAAAGTAATGGATATTCTTGGAGAGAAAAATATTGAGGAAAGAAAAATCTACCTTTGGACAGATTTAAAGAATAAAACTCAGATATTACCGAAAAAACCCTTAGAACCATTCTTTGCAAAAGTACCACAAGGTGTGTTTGAGAAATTATCAGCATACAAAAAGGGAGTTGTTAAATAGTGGTAGTAGATGCAATTAAATTTGGTGCAGCGGGTGCATTAAGTGGCATAAGAACTGCGCAAACTCCACAATTCTACAACGGTGTAAAAATCGCGGTGGACCACTGGAATTTAAACAATTCAGTCAAAGCAGAAGTGGTTTGGGGTGATGATCAAGCAAAAGCAGAAATCGCTCCTGAAGTAGCACGTGATTTCCTATCTCAAAAAGTAGAAGGCGTAGTTGGTCATTTTAGTAGTATTTGCGCATTAAAGGCATCGCCAATTTATATGGAAAAAAATGTTCCATTAATTCTTCCAGCTGCTACAAATTCGATGCTTACAAAGCAAAAAAATGTTTTTAGAATGTGCGCAACTGATGACGAATCTAGTAAATTAATTGCAAACGTAGCTATAAACATTATAAAAGCTAATCGAATAGCTTTTATAAGTGATAGCAGCTTTTATGGTATGAACCACATTGAATCAATATATAAAGAAACGATAAAAATTAAAAAAATTGATGCTATGGTTATGCACTGGAAAGAACATAATGACGTGATAACTTTAGTTGAACAAATATTGGGATTTAATCCTAATTTAATAATATTTTCAGGAAGATGCCACGATGCAGTGCATTTTATGAATTCGTTTAGAAAAAATATGAGAGAAATGTCATTTGTTTTTGGAGATGATGTCATAGTAAAAGAATTTACTGATAATGTGAATAGCACAGAAGGGAATATTTGGGCTGTTGGGCCATCACCAATTCCTTTAAACGATACATCTATCCAATTTATAGCTGAATATGAATCTATAGTAGGATCAAGGCCTGGATTCTATGCAGCGTCTACTTATGCATCTGTTCAATTACTTTTACAATCTATTATGAAAAATAGATTGGAGAACGTAGACTTACTGGATGTAATAGCTGAAAACGAGTTTGAAACCATAATTGGGAATGTAAAATTCGATTCAAACCATGAACTAAAAAATCAACCAATATCATTATGGAGTTTAAAAAATGAAATTTTTGTACCAATTAAATAAAAAATTATGTTGGAGGTAAGAAAAATGATAAATTATTCAGAAGAAATTTACGATCTAATTGGAATTGGGTTTGGACCAGCAGGAATTGCACTTGGAGTGGCAATTGATGATCACAATGAAGGCTTAAATGAAGAAAAATCAATAAAAGCATTATTTTTAGAAAAAGCAAACGATTCAACATGGCAGGGAAATATGCTTTTACCTAGAGCTCATATACAGCATCATTTCTTTCGCGATCTTGTAACTCCATATAATCCTAGAAGTAAATATACTTTTGCCAATTATTTGAAAGAGAAAGGACGTTTATTTCAATTTGGTTTACTAGGTTTAACACCTGGACGCATTGAATGGAATGATTATATTTCTTGGGTTGCACAACAATTAAATCAATACGTTACATATCAACAAAACGTAATTGAAATCAACCCTATAAAAGATGCTGAAGGAAATATTGATTTGGTGGAAATAATTACAAAAGATGTTGTTTCTAACGAGGTTAAAAAGTTTAAGGCTAAAAACATCACAGTAAATACAGGTAGAACTCCATATATTCCAGAACAATACAAACCATTTATGGGGGAAAAAGTATTCCACCCACACTTTTTCAAAAAGAAAATTGAAAACTTTAAAGCAGAAGACAAACCAAATTTTGCAGTTATTGGTTCAGGCCAAAATGCTATTGAAGTTATTTTAAGTATCTCAAATAAATTCCCGGAAGCGGATGTATATTCTATTAATAGAAATTTAGGTTTTAAGACATATGATTTAGGGCAATTCAGTAATGAAGTCTATCATCCAGAATTTGTAGATTATTTTTATGGTCTTACAAAAGAAGAACGTCAAAAATTATTTGATGAACAAATGAAAGCAACTAATTATTCAGCTGTAGGTCCTCATGTAAGTACAGATTTATATTGGAAAGTGTATGAGCAAAGTATCGAAGGTATTAACAAAATACATGTGATGAGATGCCAAGAAATTCTCGATGTAAAAGATGTAGAGAATGGTTACGAATTACATTTAAAGGATAACTATACAAAAGAAGAGTTGTCTATCAATGTCGATGGTATCGTCGTTTGCACAGGGTTTACAGAAGAAAAAATTCCTAGACCACTAGATAGCATTTTAAATTACCTTGAATTACATAAGGATGGAGATATTGATATTTCAAGGGATTATGAAATTGCCACAACAAATCAGTTTAACGTTGGGGTATATGCAAATGGAATCACAGAACGTACTCACGGTATTAGTGATGCTACATCATTTAGCATGATGGCATTAAAAGCAAAACATATTTTTGATCATGTGCAAGAATCTAAAAAAGCTAATCAAGAATTATTACATGTATAAGTTACTCATACAATTTGAGGTGAACAGATGGAAATTAATACAGAAATAGTGATAATTGGTGGGGGAATAATTGGAGCTAGTATAGCTCACTACCTTACTGTATTTGGTCAAAAAGATGTCGTTTTGTGTGAACAAGATCGACCACCAGGCATTGGGGCAACTAAAATGTCTGGTGGACTAATTAGGATGAGCCATACACACAGTATTCAAGCAAAACTGGCATGGGAAAGTTATGAAACTTTTTCAAATTGGGAAGAGACTATAGGCGGAAGCTGTGGTTTTAATAAAACAGGTTTTGCTTTATTGGTTGGGGAAGAACGAAAAAATAACTTAGTGGAAAATACAAATGAATTAAACAAAATAGGTATACCAATAAATTTAATAAAGCCGCAAGAACTTCAAAAAATGCAGCCCAATGTATCCATGGAAGGGGTTTCTATAGTAGCACATGAACCCCTTAGTGGATATGGTAATCCAAATTTAGCGACTTTAGGATTTATTAATAAAGCAAAAAATAATGGGTTAAAGGTAATGGAAGGTACTAAAGTAACAGGTTTTAAAATGAAAAACTCCAAAATATGTGGTGTCACGACTAATATCGGGAATATAAATGCAGAGAAGGTTATTATTTGTAGTGGTGCTTGGACATCAAGATTTTTAGATTTAATCAATGTACCCTCTCCTATAAAATGGAAAAATATAGGTATAAATTTTTTTAGATGTGAAAATAATTTATCCACCACTTCTTTAATGACCTATATTGATGATGTTTATGGTTGTTATTTCCGACCACTTAACTCAAAAGAAATCTTGGTCGGTGTTTCATCGAATAATGGAAAACAAATGTATAGTGCTGAGAAAAATATGTTGGATATAGATGATGTTCAATTAGCCTATGAGACAATTAATAAACGTATATTTAACAATAAATTTAAGCCTTTAGGCGGTAGGTATGGATTTGATGCATATACGCCTGATAAACATCCTGTTATTGGAGATATCCAGGGAATAGATGGTATTTATATTGCTACTGGATTTAGCGGAGGGGGATTTAAAATCGCTCCTGCTATTGGGAAATCGGTAGCAAAAGAAATATTGGAAAGAACCGAGGATGCTTGTCTAAGCAAGCTTAGATTACATCGATTTGAAGAAGGTAATCTCATCGTTCCACAAAAAACATACACATATATGTAAAGTAAGGAGATGATCTTATGGGGAAAAATGTTAATATCGAAGTTTTTCAAGCTACACTTAATGATTTAGAAACAGTAACAGATCTTTTTGATAAATATAGAGTTTTTTATAAACAACTTTCGAACGTAGAACAGAGTCGTGATTTTTTAAAAGAGCGATTTGAAAAAGAAGATTCCGTTGTTTTTTTAGCTATATTTAAAGACGAAAATGGTAAACATACGGGTGCTGGATTTGTACAGTTATACCCTTCATTTTCTTCTGTATCAATGCAAAGGCTGTGGATCTTAAATGATTTATACGTGGATTCAAATTATAGAAAAAATGGTGTTGCCAAAGCTCTAATGGAGAAGGCTAAAGATTATTCTGTAAAAACAAAGGCAAAAGAATTAGTGTTACAGACAGCTGTAAATAACTATCCGGCACAGTCACTGTATGAATCTATAGGATATAAGAAAACAGAAGATGTTTATGAGTATACGTTTTCACTAAAACAAGAATATTCGCAGAACAAATAGTTTCTGGAATGCAGAAAATGATCAAATTTAGTGAGAAATATAAAAAAAGATGCGTTAAATTTTCTGAAGTTTGGGAACATGATGGCTGGTATTTTAAGGTGTATACAATTGCTCTTGATGATTCTAAAATCTCTCCTTCTTTAGTTAATATAGCTAAGCAAGAAACTATAAAAAAAATTAATGGAGTCACTTTAGAAAATACGGTTTATAAAATTGGTATTATCATTGTACATGAAGCGCGTGAAGCAGACTTTTTATTAATAAACTGGTGGTTTAACGAAAATATGTTGAGTTCTCATATATATTCTTGCCCTAAAGATAATTATGGCTTATTAGAGTATTTATCTCCAACAGGTGGCGGAATGTGTGTGTGGGAATTACAAGTATTATGGTTTGAAAAAAATGCATGGATTAATCATGTTTTATTAGAAGGAAGTGTAGCAAACTTCCATGCATACTTAAACTGTCGTTTTAATGGATGGATCTAAAATGTAACAATATATTTGAAAGGGTGTTAATCATGGAAGGTGTAAAAAATATATCCATAAAAACTTTTGACGAGTTAGAATCTCAAGTCAGAAGTTATAGTAGGAACTTTCCTACAGTTTTCAAAAGTTCCAAAGGATATAAACTAAGAGATATAGAAGATCGGGAGTATATTGACTTTTTCTCAGGTGCTGGAACGCTAAATTACGGTCATAATAACCCTCGTATGAAAAATGCTATTATTGATTATTTAAATAGTGATGGTATAGTACATAGCCTTGACATGGGAACAATGGCAAGAGGGCTATTTTTAGAGAAATTTAATGATATAATTCTCAGCCCAAGAAATTATGAATACAAGATTATGTTCCCTGGACCAACTGGAACGAACTCAGTAGAAAGCGCATTGAAGATTGCACGTAAAGTTACTGGGAGAACTAATGTTATTAGTTTTAGTAATGCTTTTCATGGAATGACACTTGGCTCGCTTTCCCTTACAGGTAATGCATCAAAACGTAAAGGTGCAGGGGTTCCTTTAAATAATGTTACTATAATGCCTTATGATCAGTATATTCAAGGGCAAGAGTCCATCCGTTATTTAGAAAAATTTCTTGAAGATACCGGAAGTGGAGTGGATTTACCTGCTGCAATTATTTTGGAAACCGTGCAAGGAGAAGGCGGACTGAACGTGGCGAGTTTTTCTTGGCTAAAAGAAATTGAGCGTCTTTGCAAAGAATATGGAATTCTTTTAATAGTAGATGATATCCAGGCGGGTTGTGGAAGAACAGGTACATTTTTTAGCTTTGAACCAGCTGAAATAAGACCAGATGTCATTTGTTTATCTAAGTCTATAGGTGGCTTTGGGCTACCAATGGCTTTAACGTTAATTAAGCCAGAACATGATAGATGGAGTCCAGGCGAACATAATGGAACTTTTAGAGGAAACAACCTTGCCTTTGTTGCTGCAATGGAAGGGTTAGAATACTGGAAAGATCAAAAATTCGCACTAGAACTAAGAGATAAAGCTGATTACATTGAAAAACATTTATCTCGTATAATTTCAGAATATCCTGAAATTAATGGTGTGTTAAAGGGAAGAGGCTTAATGCAAGGAATAGCTTGCTTAACTCCTAATTTAGCAAAAGAAATATCAAAAAAGGCGTTTGAAAAAGGTTTAATAATTGAGACATCTGGACCAAGTGATGAAGTTATAAAATTATTACCGCCTTTAATTATTGATATGGAAGGCATTACAGAAGGTATTTCAATTTTAGAGTCTAGTATAAAAGAATGTATTTTAAATTTAGAATTTTAAAATGATATAAACTTTACAAATAAAATCCTTTTCTTATTTAGTAAAGGATTTTATTTGTAAAGATAATAAACCATGTATGAGTAATGACGAAAAAATTACTTGAATAATAGGGGTGTTAATGATGAAAGAGTATATTTTATTATTAGGAGCAGACCAATTTTTAAGAGAACGTTCACTAGCTGGGGCTAAGTCTATAAGTCATTTACCCGTTTGGACAGCTGATTCAAATGCTAAGACTAAATATAATAGATATTTTGATAATTGTATTGAAGCAGATCCGCAAGATTCTATGAAATTGTTAAAGGTTATAAATGAATATAAAGAAAAAGGCTGGACACCTAGAGTAATTGTTCCTTTGAATGATTGGACTTTAAAGGCAGCTAACGAAGTGAATCAGCAATTGGGTTTAAGACATTTAAATTCAAATACAGTAAATTTAGCAAGGAATAAATTCGCGATGAAAAAGTCGTTTTTCGAGCATAGCGTAAATACCGCTCCTTTCCACTTAATTCAAGATGAAAGTGAGTTGCAATTGGCTGTAAATGATTTAGGACTTCCTGTTGTCATTAAACCTTATGATTTTGGAGGAAGTGCAGGGGTGTATTTAGCGCGTACTGAGAATGAAGCAATTCAGGCATTTAAAGAATCACAAAAAGTTTTAGAGGAATATGGTGAAATATTTGGGGTAGAAGGAGATAAATATTTAGTTGAAAAATATATAGATAGTAGAGATGAAGTTTCTGTAGAGGTAGTTTGTTTTGATAAACAGTACCAGGTATTAACTGTCACCGAAAAATATTTATCACCAGAGCCTTGGTTCTCAGAAATGGCCCATTTGGTTCCTAGTCATAGAGTAAATGATGAGGAATTGCGTGAGCTAGCATGTGAAGCTTGTAGGGCTTTAGATATTGAATTTGGATTAGCCCATGTAGAAATTAAAATAAAGGATAATGAATTTTGGGTAATTGAAGCTGCTGCAAGACCAGGGGGCGATGGGATTATGGATCAAATTGAAAGAGCATACGGAATTAATCCATACAGTCTACATGTTAGTTGCTATTTAAACGAAAATCCATTTATGCATATTGAAAAATTGGAGCCAACTCAAAGTGCAGCTATAGCATTCTTAAAGGCACCATCAGGTATTATTAAAGAAATTAAAAATACTGATAATTTACCTGAAGAAGTACATTCATTGGAAATACAAGCCCATGTTGGAAAAGTATCAGCTGACCCTATCTTCTGTCTTTCAAGAGAAGGAACCGTGGAGTATACATGGCAAAATTTATTCGAAACAAAAACTGATAAACCATTAGAGATGACAAAAGTATTATCTGAAGAAATTTTTGAAGTAGAGGAATGTTAGTATGTATTTATACGTTATATTATCAGGTTTATATAGATTCATATGCGGTGCTCTTTTATTAGCGATAAACTGGAAACTAGCGACTGATGGTAATGATAATTTCGGATCATTAGCAATGGCTACGATAGTTTCTTTTGTACCCGCAATATTTGTACCTATATTTGCAAAAAAAGCTTTAAATAAGTATGCTGGATCAAAAATAACAGGTGTAGGATTAATCGGAGTCGTTTTCTGTTGTTTATTATTGTCGAATTATTATCAAATTAATTCTAGTGTAGTTATGATAAATTTCGTTGCTTGGATTTTTTTCTTTCTACTAGAGTCAAGCTGGGAAATGTGGTTTGCTAATTTAGCAAAAAAATATAGTAAATTACAAGTAACTAGATTTAGTTCTATTTCTATGACAGTTAATCAGGTTGCGTTAATGATTGGACCAATTTGTGCTCCTTTTGTAATAAATAAACTAGGGTATAGTAATTTTTACGTTGTGGTTTCAGTAATATTTTTTGTTTTTGGTTTCATCGCATTTTTGCAAAAAGGAACCGTGGAAGAGATTGTAAAGTCTGATACTGTAAAATTGAAAACGTTTAACCCTTTACTTTTTTTATCTTTAGCATTAATTTGGCCAGTCTTGGGTGGAATAAATTTTATGCTTCCAGTTCAGGTTAGTATTCAAAATGGAAAAATGATGGATGTTGGAATTTTGGACGCTTTTATTAGTGTGGGAATGGTTTTAATAGGAATCTTTTTATCAACTATTAAAATAGCATCAGATATGTATAAAATTATACTGTCATGTATTAGTATAGTGATTGGTTTATTAATTTGGAATTTCATTAATTTAGGAATTATAGGTTTTGGCATTGCTTTAGCATTTTTAGGTTTTGGTTTTGGCGGATTAAGGATCATTACTAGAAGTGTTATGGCGAATAACTACACAAGTGCAGAGGTAGGGCTGATGGTTTCTAGAGCAAATGCTTGTGCTTTGCCTATTCTAGCGTGTGTATTGTTTATTTCAAGAATAAATATTTCTTATACATGGTTGAGCCCATTTATATTAGCTTTTTTAATGGCGGCATTTTTATTATTTGGAATAAAGTATGAACAAAATAAAAATGTTATAGCTTCAGAAAAGGAGAATGAAATTAACTGCTGATTATTCTAAAGGTAATTGCATTACTTATATGCAATTACAAAGGGAATAAGGATAAATAATTTAATTTTACTGATTGAATTTGTTTAATGTGAAAACTACTTAATGGATAATCTAAGTAGTTTTCATATTATGATTATTACATACTTCCAAAAGTGCTCTTAAAGGAAGGGGATATATGTTTAAAAAAATTAATGAAGACATTATGTGTGTGTTAAATTCTGATCCTGCAGTGAAAAATAAAATAGAAGTAATCCTTTGTTATTCAGGAGTACATGCAATTTGGCTATATCGGATTAGCCATTTTTTTTGGATGAAAAATTTTTTATTAACAGCTAGAATCATTTCACAGTTATCTAAATTCTTAACTGGTATAGAAATCCATCCAGGTGCTAAAATTGGAAGGAGATTGTTTATTGACCATGGAGTTGGTGTCGTTGTTGGGGAAACATGTGAAATTGGAAATGATGTGACATTATTTCAAGGCGTGACTCTAGGTGGTACAGGTAAAGAAAGTGGTAAAAGACATCCGAATATCGGAGACAATTGCATTATTTCTAGCGGGGCGAAAGTATTAGGTGCTATCAATATAGGTGAATATTCTAAAGTAGGGGCCGGTGCGGTCGTTTTGAAAGATGTTCCTAGCAATTCGACAGTTGTAGGAGTGCCAGGACAGATTGTTATTCATAATGGCAAAAGAACAAATAATTTACAACCTCAAAAATTGTTGGAAGAAATTTTAGATTCTAATAAATCTTTAAAGATGGAAATAGAAGATTTGAAAAAAGAAATACAAATTTTGAAAAGAGAAAAGACTGAAATATTAGTCACTTCAAATGAAAGTTGAGGAGATATAAAAATGTATAATAAAAGAATTATTAATTTGGAAATTCCTTCGTATAATGCTATAAATTTCTTAGAAATATACAGATTACCACAAGTTCATTTGAATCAGGCCCTTAATATAACTCAACATCTACAAAAATCCTTAAGCCTGCAAACGCTTAATCTTGAGTTCGATCAATTAAATGATTTAATTAGTGAAATTCCTGGAGGAAGTATTTTAAATACAATTAATCAAAGGGTAGAATATAGTGAGATTAATACTACCTGTGCAATAAATAATATCGTGGATATCGTTAAAAGTAATTGTGAGATGTTTAAAGATGATTTTTTATTACAATCTAAGCTAGAAAGTGTAATTTCAAACGTATTTTTAAATCTTGCTAATCAAGAAAAAAATTCTTATATATTTTATCATGAAAAATTATCTTATAAAACTAGTTATAGTTATCATGTTATTTTTGTAATAGATAACATGGAGTCCAGTTTAAATGTTTTTCCAATTTCATTTAATATTAATGTGGATTCCAGTTATGAAAGTCTAAATAAAAACTCAATTAATGATCTTCAATCTTATAATATTAAAATTAATGGAATAAATTTTGTGATAAGTAAAAATAATGAATCAGCAGAGATAATGGAAAGAGTAACGGAAAGTACCTTATAGATAATAAAATATTCTTTATAATAACTTGCTCTTTGTGTTCGATGGGTCTATAGAAAACTAGATAAATAAACAAAAGTCCTTACATTAATTAACGTGAGGACTTTTGTCTACTTATCAGCCATCAGTATATTGTACAATTTTATCCTTGCTAAGTGCTTTTTGAGTATCGGTTACATGCTAAATTAAAATATGAATGTAAATGCAGCTGTAATCCCAATTA
Organism: Bacillus sp. FSL R9-9530; assembly: GCF_038008145.1. Classification (NCBI taxonomy): domain Bacteria; kingdom Bacillati; phylum Bacillota; class Bacilli; order Caryophanales; family Bacillaceae; genus Bacillus; species Bacillus sp. FSL R9-9530. The sequence continues at coordinate 136,147 of NZ_JBBOYO010000002.1, read as the reverse complement.
TGCTAAAAATTACTTTTTTCATTTTAAAGTCTTCTTCTCAAAGTTTTTTCTTCTATTCGATGGTTAAGATAAAAATAGTCACTTGCTTTTGAACGGTTATTTTCTTGATGGAATAAAATTGAAAATTTTTTAGCGTATGCTTGTACATATTTATGTAGGCCTTCTTTATCAAAATACGAGCTTCCTGTTTTAGCTTTCTTTTCTAATTCGCTAGCATTCACTTTTTGATTTAATTTTTCTAAGATTAGAAGGTGATAATCGTGCTCTTCATTTTTTAATTCTTTACAAATTTCTAATCCCTTACAATATAGTTAACGAAGTTATTAAATGTACCTCAATCTATCGCATCTCAGCACCTATCTAAAATGCGTGGAAAGATCCTTCGTTCAGAAAGAAAAGAATTGGAGATGTACTACTATATTGTCAATTCTAAAGCATGTCAGATTGTTAGTGTGCTAGGTTTATAGAAAAAGTATTAGATAGCAAAAGTCCTCACAATAAGTGAGGACTTTTAAATGCGCTTAGATTAAATTTGTTGTGGTGCACCACCATGGTCGCCGACACTATATGTAGGAGCAGGGTAATGTCCATGAGTAGCAAGTTGGTCTGTTTGAGAAAACTGAGTAATTCCCACCGTTAACGCCCCAATAAAAGCAATACCAGATAATAATAAAATAATTTTTTTCATTATTTTAACGCTCCTTTTTCGATGGATTTTCGTCTTGCTTGATAACAAATATGGAAATAGTCACTTACCTTTTTGTGGTTTTCTAATTTTCTACACATTGTAGCAAATAATTCAGCATATTCCACAACATAATCCCATAACTCTTCTTTCTCAAAGTACATAATTCCTTCTTGAATGATTTTTTCTAATTCTTCCAATGGAATATTTTCGTTTAAGCTATTTAAAATAGAGAAGTGATGCGTATATTCCTCGTTATTAATTCCTCTGCAGATCTGTAATCCCTTATCAATGAGTTGGCTGGCTGTCGATTGTTCTCCTAATTTATAATGTTCCTTAGCTTCTAGGAAGATAGCCTTAAAGTGCGTAGGCATTTTAGCTGTTACTTCTGAAAGATGACGAATAGCTAAAGTAGACATGTTTTGATCAGAATATAGCCAACCTATTGTACTTCTTACATATAACAAGGAATCTTCTTCCTTATTCTTTTTAAGTAAATCAATTGCAGAATTTAGATATTCTTCTGCTTGTTCGTACTGCTTTAAATAGATACAGCAGCCGCCTAGCAAGCTATTACAAAAGGCTACTTTCACTTCATAGCCTTCATGATTCGAAAAGATTTCTTTTGATTTATTTGCGTATTCAATTGAATTGAGCATGTTATAAGTATGGTGATAAAAAGTTGAGATTCTATAATAGAATTCAGCATGTTCAACTTCATCCGGTATATCTACTAGTATCTTTTCTGCCTGTTTATAATGTTCCTCCGCCATAGTATAATTTGCGATAAAAGTAGCATGCATGGCTTTGAAAAAGTGATAATAAAAGCGAAGAAATTGGTCTGTAGGCATATCATAATCGCTAATAGTATCAAAACTATTTTTTTGAATACTAAGGCTATCTGTTAAGACTGTGTAACGAAACTCAAGTAGTGAGTAATATAGTAACAAATTTTGATCCTGACAATCTTGATTCGGCTCAGTACTTAACTTACTGATTTTTTCATCGATTTCCTTTTTTAGATTGGTAGCTTTTAAAACTTGTTGAGATAACATAGATTGGTACCAGTCGTTCAATAGAGAGGTTAATTGCTCATTCCCCTTTACTAAAACACTCATTATATATTCCCCCATCTTATAGAAGTATCCTAATCCTATTTAATTAGTATCATCATAGCAAAATATCAGCATTATTTGAGTGATTTCGAGTTATTTTTCAATAAAATTCAGAAAAAATAGTTAATTTATATCGATTTTATAAGCTTTAATACTTAAACTTGTACCAATTCACGCAAACGTGATAAGATTAAGTTAATTAATTCACGCTTGCGTGAAAGGGGGGGTCTGAAAATGAAAGCCGAAAGAATTTTTGAGGGGATTAGTGAAGATGGATTATGGAATAAGGCTATATTTAAGGTGAAAAAAGGTATCTATTATTATGTATCTGAGAATAGTACGATTGAGGTAACTGGCCATGAATTTCTAGATGTAAGCAAATTAGAAGAAGTTCACCAGGGGGATGATCATAATTTGTTTGCTGTAAAAGGGGATGAAAGAGACATTTTACAGCAGTTAGAGATGGACGGTTTTGATTACAAAGATGTTGAATGGGATAGCCTCGATCTGTTGGATAATGAAATTCTAAGTAGTACGGATGCAATAGAAGAATGGGGAATTGATGCATCAACATTACGTAAAAGAATTAATGATTTTCCAAAAGGTTCAATTCGTAAAATTGGAACGACGTATGCTGTGACTCGATTTGGAATGCGCTGTGTCTTCGGTTCGAATAAGAAATAAGTAAAAATAAAATAGGGGAGGTAGCGATCAATGAAGAATCATACAAGGAATTCCAAAGGTCAATTAATACAAACCAATAAGAAATGGTCTCACCTAAAGCAAAAACAGCGTGAAACTATATCAAACTGGCTGAGAGAGGCTTATATAGAGAAGATTAAGGTTTATAACCGTAGATTAAAACCGAGAGAACATGAAGATGTTTTAGAGAAGGTAATGAGTAAAATCAATGATCGCGAAATTTGGATTCCGGATTACGAAGTCGAAAAGTATTACAAAGGAAAAATAAATAAATGGTATAACAAACACATTTCATTGGAAGAAAAAAATGATAAGGAGGAGAAAATATGAAACATAGTATCGGAAATGTGAGTACTTCATATATAATCCGCCTAATTTTAAATGATTTAGACACATTTATCACAGCAGGAAAAAGGGAATTTAATTTCTGCTCAGAATCTGGAATATCCTCTGTAGAGGAGCTAATTTCGGATTGGTTGAAATGGTTTAATGATTATCCGGAAGGTATATCACCAGACGAATTAAAAGAAATTGAAAGGGAATTAGGAGAATTGATGGGGAGTATGTCTATATGGTCCCATTATATTGGGGTAGCGTCAGGAAAATGCGGATTTACAACGTTAAGAAAAATTCAATATTAAAAAGCCTAATTTCTCAGCATAAAAATGAAAAATTAGGCTTTTCATTGCTCCATTAAAGCGCCCTATTGTGGTATTAGTGCTCTTACAATGTAGTGATAATCGGTCCTTCCTTGGTAAGGATAATCGTATGTTCGTATTGAGCCACAAAGCTTTTATCGGTTAGGCAGGTCCATCCATCTTCGGATTGGAAAACTTCCTCTTCAAATGTAGAGATCATAGGCTCAAAGGCAATTACCATTCCATCCTTTAAAATTTCGTCATCCCAGTGAGAGAAATAATTGAAAATGTGTTTTGGTTCTTCATGAATCGAACGCCCAACACCGTGTCCAGTAAGATTTTTTATGACTGTTAAGCCATGCTGTTTTGCTACATTGTGTGCAGCTTTTCCGAGCGCACTTTTTTTTGAACCTGGCTTTGCCTTCTTAAGCCCAGCATCGAATGCTTCTTTAGCAACGTCACATATTTTCTGTAAAATTGTCTCTCCTTCCCCTATTACAAAGGAAATTCCGGTATCTGCGAAATATCCGTTTTTTGAACCTGAAACATCAATATTTACAATATCCCCTTCTTGAATGGTCCGTCTCCCCGGAATCCCGTGCGCTACTTCTTCATTTATGCTAATGCACGTATATCCAGGAAAATCGTATTCACTTTTTGGGGCAGATTGAGCTCCTGCTTTTTCAAACATCTCTCTCGCAATTTCATCGAGTTCTTTTGTGGTAATTCCAGGTTTCGTACTATGGACTAATTCATCTCGAATCGCACCACAAATTTCACCAATTACTTTTAATCCATTAAAATCCTCTTCAGTCTTTGCAACCATTGTATATCCTCCCTTTTCAAAGTATTTTATGATTAGTATACCATTTAGTTTCTAGCAGGAACGGGGTTTTCTTCAACAATCTGGCCCTTTAATGGAGGAAGAAAACACTATTTGTTCTTTTCCGATAGCTTTCTATATAATGAGGTTCTGGATACATTTATAATTTCACAAATTTAACGTTGTTAAAAACAAGGGAATCGTCTTGAAAATGGGCTTAGCGTTGTAAATCCGCATTTTCCTGACGCTACCCCATTAGTGAAATAGAATTTCCGAAAGCTGCTATGAGTTTTATTGAAGAGGGGATACTTTGTTATAAAGTAGGAGCCTACAGATCATCGTATATCATGTCATATTTATTTTTTAAAATGTAGTAAAATCCGGAGTGTTAGAAAGTTCGCATACTCCTAATGGAATAACTGAGAACGAATGGAGAGAAAAAAAGAGACAAATTTCAAACGAAGATACTTGGGAAAATAAGGTGTTTGATTTAATTAATGAAGGGGGAACGCATAGTCGTTACTTTAAAATTAGCAAATCCAGAATCGCACAAATGGAATATTGGAGAGCGTTAAGGAATGACTGTGTACATTCTAAAGATAATTTAATTGCAGCTGCACACGTCGAATCTTTTTGGCTATTTGTACAATCCATTCTTCCTAAGTTAGTAATCAACGGCAGTAGGGATTTCTTATTAAAAGAACTTGAGGAGTATTTTGACAACGTTTATTTCAATAATCCTGATAAGGTTCAAGAAATTGTTAGAAGTATTCCTCACTTAGCTGAAAATAATAATCTTCCTGAGTTGTTTGTAGAAATACATAATCACTTTAAAGAAAATAGGAATTATCGGGTTGCTGACCCTACTGGAAAAGCTCGTGCATTTTGGAAAGCGATTAATTCAAGTGAGAATTAACTTATAAATGAAAGTTTTAATAGATTTTTAACGCATAGCAATGAAACTTTTGAAAAGTTCATAATGCTGTTCCCTGAAAGGTTTTTAAAATGTCACGCTGAAAATAGGTATATAATAAGTCATTTTATTAATAACCCGCTACCAGATTGGCTTATGTTCGATTATCCAAATGCAGTCAGCTTACTTTGTACATGTATAAGGAATGGCCTATTAGATTCTAAGAAGTCAAAAAAACTCGTTGCCTGTGTAAATTGTGATTTAAAAGGGCTGAGAGATGAAGAAATAATGTTACTGAAAAGCCAAGGCTTTTTTGACGACATAAAAGAATATATGATGAAAGGTTTACATAATGGGAATGCGTTTTCATATACAAAAATCAACGGTCAGTCTGTAGAGTTAGCTTATTTTGTGAAATATTGTTTAATGACTGACCATGAAGGTGAGAGATTTACTACTCTATTAAACAATACTCTAGTGGGCTTGGAAAACTCTTCCGTATTTAATGAATTAGAAGAAGTTTTAACTCAACACTCAGAGATCCTTGAATATATAAAAGAAGTGATTGCTAATAAAGGACAGGAATTATGTGATTTTTTCACAAGATTATAAAATGTAACCAAAAGACGGTGCCGGCAGATGGTACCGTCTTTTGGTTGTTGGTGCGCAGAAATAATAAATTTGTTTAATGCAAAATAAAGTCATTTAAAAAATAATATAGTTGTTTAAAAATCCTTATTCCACGAACGGAGCAGGTTAGTGGAAGCAATAGTAATTAGGTTTGACTTGGAAAATTGTCGATGATATTAAAAAAGACACCGAAGTGTCTTATGTTTTTCAAATTAAGCATACCGATAAATTGAAATTTAATTACTTAACATTATGCTTATCTTGGGAGCGAGGTATTTTATCGGTGAGTGTATACAAACCATGTAATGCTTGCTGTTAATAATGCTGACGAAATCAAAGCTGTAAGAACACTATATGTTTGCCAAATAAGTATCGTTGACCAATCGAAAGCACAGCACAGTATACCCTGGGCAATCGTAGCGATCAGGAAAATAACTGTTACGGTTATTCTCTTTTTTGTCATTGGCTGCCGCTCATTCGTTTTCCTTCTGCGTAATCCTAAGAGAAATAGCAAAACGGCCAATAGGCAAAGAATAATTGTGATAGACGACAAAATGATATCCAAAAGCTGTGTGCCGCTTATTTCATATGACTGAGTTAGATTGCCTTCTAATATATCTTTAACTTTTAGTACCATATTTATATTGGTATTTGCGCCGTTGCTCAGCAAGGAGACGGCTGTTCGTTCATTTAGCAGTATGACTACTTCGGTTCTGAAATTTGGATTGCCCCCAGTGTGTTCTATAGTCGTTTGTTCGGCGTTTACGGACCAGCCTGCCGCATAATACATACCGTTGACAGCCGAAACAGACATATCACCCCTATGTGATTTTTCGATAACCGTGTGAAATATTTCGGGTATGTCCTGCACGATACCCATCTGTATGCCCATCCAACGCGCCATATCTTTTGTATTAGAAATGATGTAGCCTGCGGGTTTATTCCCAGCATAATCCGGAGCTTTAAATGGAGTTGTCATAAAAAAGGAAGAACGGTAGCCCTGTGCCAACTGTCCAGTGGCTTGAGCATCTTCTTTATAAACATACGTCTGGTGAAGACCTAACGGCTGAAATACCTGTTCCTTCATAAAGTCTTCATAGCTTTGTCGCGACACAATCTCAATAACCAAACCCAATACATCATAATTAACGGTTCCATAGTTATACTGTTCACCGGGAGGGAACGCCAATTCAGCATCCACGAGCATTTCCACAGTCTTTTGCAACATATCCGGTGTATTGCCTTGTGGAATATTTTGAAGATGCCTAATATTTGTTAGACCACTGGTATGGTAAAGAAAGTTATTTAGTGTAAGACTTTGCATATCAACAGGTTTCCCTTGATACTTTAATGTAAACCAAGGTAAATATTTTTGGACAGGGTCAGTCATTGAGAGCAGCCCTTGCTCTTCCAACAGCATAATACCCATACCGGTAAAAGCTTTACTGACCGAGGCTAACTCATAGAGTGTATTTTCACTTGCAGACAACCCCTTTTCACGGTCTGCATACCCTGAAGAAAAGTAGAACACTTCATCATCAGCAAGTATTGAGATTGACATTCCCGGCACACCTGATATACGAGAGGCATCATCTAGCAACGCTTGTATTGCCGCAGATTTCGAATCTGACAACGCATAACTTTGTGTTGCGAATCCTGAGAATAATATAAATATCGTTAATACAAAAACAATAATCTTTTTCATAAACTCTCCTTTTTGAAAAATTATAAGAGAATAATATAAATAACCTACTTTACAACTACTAAACTAAATTTTAATTTATCTTTCTATTCACCTATATAATATCAAGTAATTGTGAAGAGTTACACTTAAACGAACAGATTCGTTAGTCAATAAGAAGTAAACAACTTTATTATTTATTTTTTAAGTATTATATAAACAGATGGATATAATTTGAAACAACTTTAAAGAGCCTTGCTACGTAGAATGTAGTAAGGCTCTTAGCTTTTATTAATCAAAATTCAATAACTTTATTATCATTATACAATTTGTAATAAAGATAGGTGTATACATCTATAACTTAGACTTGAACTAATTTATCCATTTTTCAAGTAAGGGGAATATCGAGATTATTTATGTGTATAGTGAGAATTAAGGTTTAGAATATTCTGTGTCAATATTATCAATTTACTATAGTTTACAATTATGTAAAAATAGAACTGATTATATTTTTCCGTAAATAGTATATTAAAAGCTATCTTAAGCGTAATGTGAGTATTTATAGTCTGCTTATAAACGGTGACTGGGGATTGTGATCAAGTACTGGTAGAACTTATCAAACGAAATGAGGTGACTGTAACTTGAGAGAAGTTGCGAAAATAGTACAAATGATACGTTTACAAGAGGAGCATTTTGGGTGTAATGCAAACGCAGAACAGTATTTTGCCAAGCAATGTAAAATAGAACGAGAGAGTATTAAATTAGAAAAAAATATAGTTGAAAAACGAACTCAAAAATTTCAAACGACAGAAGAAAAATGGGACACAAAATGTAAAAAAGCAGTACAATTATTTAATCAAGGAGAGGAATATCCAACTATTGCAAAAAAACTGAGATGCAATGTGAGTAGTTTGTATAGAGAACTTAAGAAACGGGGCGCATTACAAATACCAAAGCAGGTAGCAGCATCTAAATCATTAAAATCGCCCATAACATCAACACAAACAAAAAAAACGAATTTCGAACGATATAAAGAATATTATATGTACAAATAGAAGAATTCATGGCTATAAATCTATACTTGGTTCTTTAGTATTAACAAGCTCAGATTATAAAGGATACAATGAAAAAGTGCATATTTAGCAGCAAATCTTCTTACAGTATTTATAGAACATCTGCAAATGTTAAAATAAGAATAATTTGTCTAAAGTAAAAGAATCCCCATGTCATAAAGGATTCTTTTAGAAGAGTTAGAGAGCTGTTGTTACTTGTCTCATATTCATTTTACGTACAGTAGTAAGAATATTCAATCTAATTTTATGTTTCTCAATATATTTCGTTCGTTTTTATATTATAATATAGTTAATTCTTTTTATTTATGTATATTTCCTGGGGTGAATCCTTATTATAAGGATTCCTTTTTTATTTTTTAATCAATTAACATTATTCAAATTAGACTTTTAGATGGTATATATTTATAAAGATACTGTTGAAATAGCATGTTTATAAATGAATTGTTGCTTTCCGTGACTGGAGACAAGCACTGAAAATTTATCAACAGCGATAATGATTCCAGGTACTCTAACTCCGTTTATTAGAAATATTGTTACTACTCTTTGTTCCTCTATTAATTTTTTATAAAAGTTTTCTTGTGTATACATCAATAGTTTCATCCTCTCTTAAATATTCTAATCTTTTTGTGAATGTAAAAGGAATGGTGTAATTATAATATTTTTAAATATAGTAGATTTTTTAATTTTTATAAGGGGGATTCTTATAAAAAAATAAAAGTCCTCACAATGAAGTGAAGACCTTTGTTTATTTATCATCCGCCAGTATGGACGTGAGCATATTGTATGACTTTATCCTCGCCGAATTAAATTAAAACCTTAACCACCATGATTTCCGTGAGCATATTGAATAACATCAATAGCTTTCTGTGTTTCTGTAGGGGATTGGGCACCAAACATTAAAGTAAAAATAGTAATTAAACCAACTAAACCGAGAATTGTCTTTTTCATTTTAATGCCTCCTTCTCAATAGCTTTTTTTCCTGCTTGAGAACATGAATAGAAATAATGACTTGCTTTAACATGATTATTTTCTTTATAAAATGCAGTAGCAAGATATTCTTCGTATTCCTTAATGTATTCGAAAAGTTCTTGCTCTTTAAAATATAATACGCCTTCTAACACTGTCCTTTCAAGTGCTTCGGCAGGAAAATCTCCATTCATTGCATCTAAGATTTTAAAATGGTGAAGATATTCTATATTATCAACCTCTTCACAAATAGAATATCCTTTTGCTATGAGATCTTTTGCAACGGAGTGATTCCCTTCCTTCATGTGTTCCCTTGCCTCAATAAAAAGTGCTTTATAATTGTTAGGCATTTTTTGATTTACTTCTGCAAGATATCTAATAGCTAATGGCGAAAGGTTTTGAGTAGCATACATTAATCCTAAATTTTGACGCACCATTAAAATAAATTGCTCTTCGTCTATTTTTTGGAACATATCCATTGCCTTCGTGAAATATTCTTCGGCGAGTTCCCATTCTCTCAAATGAGTACAAGCTAAGCCTATAAGGTTATCACAAAATGCGACATTAATCTCATACCCAGTATGTTGAGCAAAGATTTCTCTTGCCTCTGATACTTTTTTATAAGATAAGAGCCCTTGATATATGTCATAATGGAAAGCTCCAACTTTATAATAAAATTCCGCTTTTTCCAATTCATCAGGAATGCAGTCTAAAAGTTTTTCTGCGTTTTCATAACTCTCTTTTGCGATTTGATATTCGCCAATAGTAGAGGTATGAATCCCTTTGAAAAAGTGATAATAATAAGCTAAGAAATTGTCTGTAGGCATATCAAAAGCCTCAACTTTGTCAAAACTGCTTTTTGAAACGCTTAAATTATCAATTACAAATTGATATCTAAAATCTAGTAGTGAGTAGTAGAGCATTAAATTCTGATCCTCTTCAATACTATGAATCTTAGAATCAATTATTTCTTTTAATTGATGAGCATTACCTATACGCCTTGAGCGGATTTCAAGATACCAATCGTTTAGTAGCTTTGTAATTTCATTGTTCCCCTTAGTTGAAACAATCATTATATATTCCCCCATCCTATAGAAGTCTGCTAATGTTATATATTACCATTATAGCAAACTAGCAACATCATTTGAGTAATTTCGATTTATTTTTCAACAAAATTCAGAAAATAAAATAAAATCATTTTAATGTGAATTACTTGATGCTGTTCCACCACTTCGCTATCAGATTATGATTAAGGTAAAGAAGGAACTAAATGGCTCCCTTTTTACCGTATAATAGAAGGAAAAGTAAGTTTAATGAATAATAGGGAGAAACTATCCATATGAACAATAATTTTCCGAATTACAAAAAAACTTTTGAAGCAACTCAAAGGAGATTAAAAAGCATAAAAAATATCTGTTCACGAAATAAAGGAATAGATGAAGGGTTCTGGTGCAAAAACTTTAAGGTAATTACAAGTAATCTCTAAAATTTGGACATACTGATACTATTACTCTAAAAAGGTGTGTGATCGGTATGGAAAAGAAAAATTGGTTCAAATGGAAGCACTATCAGCCTGATATTATCTTATTAACGGTAAGATGGTACCTACGTTACAACCTAAGTTTTCGTGATTTGGTGGAAATGATGGAGGAACGGGGTTTATCCATTTCTCATACAACGATTATGCGTTGGGTTCATCAGTATGGTCCTGAATTGGACAAACGGATCCGACGTTACCTCAAACAAATAAATGACTCTTGGAGAGTCGATGAAACATATATCAAAGTAAAAGGTCAATGGATATACCTGTATCGTGCTGTTGATTCGAACGGAAACACAATCGATTTTTGCCTAAGCAAAACAAGAGATCATAAGGCTGCAAAGCGCTTTTTCAAGAAAGCTTTGCGGTCTTTTCATGTTTCAAAGCCACGTGTGATAACAGTTGATAAGAATCCAGCTTATCCTATAGCAATTGAACAGTTGAAAAAAGAAAAAAGCATACCTAACGGTATGCGACTTAGACAACAAAAGTACTTGAATAACATAGTAGAACAAGATCATCGCTTTATAAAGAAGCGAATCCGTTCTACGCTAGGTTTTAAATCTTTTGACACAGCTACATCCATTATTTCTGGAGTAGAATCCATGCATATGATTAAAAAAGAACAGATTGCTTTACGGAACCAGTCTGTCCAAAATAAAAAAGAATTCATCCATCAATTGTTTGGACTTGCAACATAAGATACGATTCCGTTAGGAATATATGTGCTTTATTCTCTTTTGTTTTATTTTTGCACCAGAACCACAATTTTAGAGCCAATTACAGATGAAAATAAAAATATTATTGCAATTGTTGCAGCGGATTTGGACGCTTCTATTATTCCTATTACAAAGAAAAACTTTATGGTGCAAGGTTTGCTCTTTATTATAATTTCATTAACAATCGCAATTACGATTCAAATATTTATCTTACGCAATTCTCTATCACCCTTAAATGATTTACAGGAAGGGTTACGTAAAGTTGGAGAAGGGGATTTAAGTATTAAATTGAATGAAAGATCTGATGATATAGGGATAACTAATACTTATTTTAATAACACTATTGAAAAGTTTAATAGGATTATAGATAAAGTAAGGGAGACTGCTGAACAGGTTTCGACATCTTCACAGGAATTGTCCGCAAGTACAAAAGAGAATAGCATGGCATTTCAAGAGATTGCAAGTTCTATGACAGGATTAAAATTAGGAGCAGATTCTCATGAACATGTAGTGCAGAAATGTTTAGGAATTGTTCAAGAAATGGAAAGTAAGATGGAAGAAATTACAGGAACTACAAAACAAGTTGCGAAAGCTTCGGGAGACATGGAACAGTATTCTGTAGAAGGGAAAGATTTGATAAAGCAAATTGTTAATCAAATGAAAATAATCCGAGATACAGTTCAAGATGTTTCTTCTAGTATTTATGCATTAGAAGCACAATCTAAGGGAATTAGTGAAATTCTTACTGTAATTACAACCATTTCAAATCAAATGAATTTATTAGCTTTAAATGCTTCTACTGAAGCCTCATGTGCTGGAGAGATGGGTAAAGGATTTTCAGTTGTTGCGGATGAGGTACGTATATTAGCAGAAAAAAACGAGATATCTGCAAGGGATATAGCTAAATTAATTGGTGAAATCCAAGTTGAAGCAGAAGAGGCTGTAAGATCCATGCAAAAGAGTTCAAAAGAGGTTGAATCAGGAATAACACTTGTTGAAAATAGTGGTGCTTTCTTCGGGGAAATTTCAGAATCTGCACAATCTGTTACAAATCAAATTAAAGCGACTTCGAGTAATTCAAGTGATATTTTAAAAAATAGTCATTCCATTGTTCAAGTTGTAAACGAATTATCACATATTGCAAATACATATGAGAGTAGCAATGTTGAGATAAGGATAAAAGAGCAAGAAATGTATGTAAAAGATATTGCAGAGCTAGCAAATTCTTTAAATTGGCTCTCCAAAGAATTACAGGAGTTAATAGGAGGGTTCAAAATTAAGTAGGATAGAAGAAGGTGTAGGTATGACCTATACCTTTATTTATTCCCACATAAGGGATGAAAACTTAGATATATATGTAAAATAGTTAACAGAATAATTCTTTTGCATATTCTACTGGAGATAGAGCGTGATATTACCAATTTCAGTGGAGGTGTGTTAGAAATGCAAATTCGGGAAAATAATAATTCAAATGAAATCCTGATAGCAGCTGCAGCAAGTGCCATTGAGCAAATGAAATATGAAATTGCTCAGGAGTTTGGTGTTACACTTGGAGCGGATTCAACAGCACGAGCAAATAAATCAGTAGGCGGAGAGATTACGAAACGTGGGGCACTGTTTTGCTTTTTAAAAAAGCGTGTATAAGGATCCGCAAGGTTGCGAACAGACGACTGAATCGCAATACTATCCACTTCTTTGAGCCAAACAAACTCTTTCTTCATGGCAGGAAGTTTGGCAGAGCATGTACCATATGTCAAACCTTTCCCCGTCTCTTTGTATGCGTTATCCCATAGAGATAGGAAATGATTGAATACAAAACGAGAACAGCCAATCGTTTTATTAATTAGGGTTGCTTGTGCTTTATTTGGATAGATACGAAATTTATAAGCTTTATTAATCATCATTCATTTCACCTCCATTTCGGCATGTGTCTATTATATAACAAACATACATTCGATAGATAGTGAAGTAACAGTTTATGTATGTCGAACAATTAAGATGGCTTCCTGCCATCTCTTGTCTGAAGCCAATTCATCTCACCACCTACTCACTTCGCGTTCCTTGAGCAAGGAGTCTTCTTGGCTAAAATGATAAAGTTCATTAAGGTTGGTTTTTGCTCATCCCCTCGAAAAGGGGGAATAAGAAAAAAGCAAGCTTCCCTTTTAAGAAGATTTGCTTTTTTCTAAGCTATATTCATATTCTTTGACTCTTCTACATTTGCTATGGTAAGCGCTTTTATAAATACAACATATTTATTGATTAACAAAAATATAAAACCCTTTTTCCCATCGATCTTTGAGCCATTGCAATTCTTCTTTCATATTGGGAACGTATTCGTTTGTTCGTTCCATCAATTTATAGGTTTCCACTAGTTCCAAACATCGATTTGGACTAGTAAGAGAATGTATAAAGAGCATATCACGTTTTGTTACCGAACCAAAAGAGATCCCTTCACGGCTCACCGATAATAACTCTTGAATTTCCTCTTGATCCATATTTGTTTTCTTTAGGTAATTATTCATATCAATGAATGTAGTGTAACTCCATTTCATATTGTCATAATCATTTTCTTGTAGGAGCATTTCACGATAGGATTCCATATCATATATGAGGAAATTACGAATCGCGTCTATAGAAAATTGCATGTACCAAACTTCCTTTACTGTATAGGGTATGTGTGAGTTTTGAGATTCTTTTAAAAAAAGTATTCTCCTAATATGTAGGAAAATACTTTTTTACTTTACCATATATTTAAGTTCTTAGCTGGTTTTAAAACCTGGTAATCCCAAAACAGGAGAAACTTCATCGCTCCTCCTGTTTTGGGATTACGACCGTTATGCTCTGCAAGTTCCTGGACTTCGGATGCCCTCAAAAACCAAGTAACTGTACTTCTTCTCCATGTTGTAAAGATTTTGCGATTTGGTCCAATCCTATTTGTATCGCTGAAAACGCATCTTTTATGTTAAGTTTGTTTCTTGTTTAATGAGTTCCATTTTTCATCTTTCATACCTATATATTCAGCAAGATTTCAGTAATCATTATAACGTATTTGCTATATGTAAAACGAGTTTCTTGCATTATCATATTTATACTAGAGAAAGTTATGCTGTCTTCAAAAAAATCAATCAATATTTTTAAAAAATCAGAGAATGATTTATATCTGATGTACTGACAGGCGTGTTGTTTTTTGGGTATATCTTCAATGTTCTTAATATAGCTACTTTACTTGTTTTATTAATAATTTGTATTTTGAAATTCAAGGATGATATTGATGTACATTTGCGTAAGTGAATAGTTTTCTGTTGAGTTTATAATAGGTGAAAAAAACGATCAATAGTTGGGGGACGGAAAGGCTTCGAATTTACATTCTTTCTCAATACATATTATGGATAAATAAAGTAAAATATGGGTTGGGGTTATGTCTCATGTTGTGTTAATCCTAACAATAACTAAGGGTACATAATATGCTTTCATACCTTTGAATGATTTTGTTATAGGAGGGATGGAGATTTAAATGGCTCAAATTGTTGGTATTGATAGATACCTTTGTACTGGGGCTTTAATCTATATGCGTGAGGGCCTTTCCCTAAGTCTTGTCAGGAAGTAAGGAACAATAAGCAAACACTGATATAATATGAATAGAGAAGAGGAATGCCTTATGAAAATACGTAGTCAAATTACATGTGCAAGTCTGGCCCTTTTAATAGCTGGAAGTTCCCTGTTATATACAACACCAACCTCAATTGTAAAAGCAGAGCCCACTCAAAATGTATCTAGTTCGTTACAAACAAATACTCAACGAGATCGTACTTCCGTCAAGCAAGCAATGCGGGATACATTGCAACTTGGATACCCGGGGATACTTGCTAAAACTTCTGAGGGTGGAAAAAAGTGGGGGTATGCCGCTGGAATAGCGGATCTGAGAACCAAGAAACCAATGAAAACAGATTTTCGCTTTCGCATTGGGAGTGTGACGAAGACGTTCACCGCAACAGTTGTACTTCAATTAGCTGGAGAGAATCGCCTGAATCTAGACGACTACATCGAAGACTGGTTGCCTGGTGTCATTCAAGGAAATGGATATGATGGTAACCAGATTACTATCCGGCAGATATTGAACCATACAAGTGGTATCGCTGAATACTCAAGGTCAAAAGACGCTGATTTTACGGATACAAAAAAATCGTATATGGCTGAAGAGTTAGTGAAGATGGGGGTTTCTCTGCCTCCAGACTTTGCCCCAGGAGATGGCTGGTCTTATTCAAACACAGGATACGTATTACTGGGCATTCTTATTGAAAAAGTAACCAGAAACAGCTATGCGGAAGAGATTGAAAATCGGATTATTGAGCCACTTGAATTGTCGAATACATTCCTACCAGGCAATTCAAGTGTTATTCCAGGCACTAACCATGCCCGTGGATATGTCCAACCAGACGGAGCAAGTGAGCTAAAAGACGTTACTTATTATAACCCAAGTGCAGGTAGCTCTGCTGGAGATATGATTTCTACTGCTGACGACTTAAACAAATTCTTCTCTTACTTGCTCGGTGGCAAATTACTGAAGGAACAGCAACTAAAACAAATGCTTACTACAGTTCCTACAGGAAAAGAAGGAATCGATGGATATGGTCTTGGAATCTATGAAACTAAGCTTCCAAGCGGTGTCTCGATATGGGGACACACCGGTGGCATTCTAGGGTTTACAACTCTTGTTGGAGGTAAACTTGGAGGCAAGCATACGTTGGTCGTCAATTGGAATAGTTTGGGTAGAACTGACAGCCCTAATCCTTTTAAAAATATTTTACTTGCTGAATTTAGCAAGTAGGAAAAAAGGAAAAATTCATTGTAGTTTTCATAGTTAAAAATATACTTTTCTGGTTCAAAAGCCCCAACTTATTTTCAAGAAACATTTGGGGCTTTTTTGTTTTGGTGGCGTTTATTTTTCTTAAGCTGATGGATATGGAGTATCTGCCCTAAGTTAAATAAATTTTGACTTAAAAACAAGTGATTTTAACAACGTTAGGAGTGTTTCATGCAGCACAATGTCATTTGTGTTGTATTGCAAGAAGAAAAATTACATTAGAAAAGAGCCAGAATTCATCCTGTTAAGGGTAAATCGACTCTTAATATTTAAAAGGATGGAAAAAGAAACACAGAAGTAAAAAACCTCTGTGTTTCTTTTTGATTAATATATTTACTGAACTTTTCGGCACAGATGCTCCTTCTATCCTATTATAAAAGCGATTTTGAAAGTAAGTAATTTGTAAGAAATGGGTAAGAAAAAAGAAATTTTCATTGTGTATGATAAAAATATAAAGAGGCGTGAAAGGCGGTACAGATATGACTTATATATGAAAAACAGACCAGTAACAAGACTGTTTCAACGAAAAGAAGTAATTTATGTGGTTAACATATATGTGGAAAAAGAGGGATTTACCCAGGACAGAATGGCGTTTGTAAAAATAATAATTATGAAGATGATTACGAATTCAATGTTGACTTTTTTTCATTTGTGGAGATGGTAGCTGTGTGGTTAATACGAAATAGCAAGAAACCACCTATACAATATGAATAGAGGAGAGGAATGCCCTATGAAAACACGTAGTCAAATTACATTTGCAAGTCTGGCCCTTTTAATAGCTGGAAGTTCTCTGTTATACACAACGCCAACCTTAATTGTAAAAGCAGAACCTACTCAAAGTGTATCTAGTTCGGTACAAACAAGTACTCAACGAGATCGTAATTCTGTCAAGCAAGCAATGCGGGATACATTGCAACTTGGATTCCCGGGGATACTTGCTAAAACTTCTGAGGGTGGAAAAACATGGAGTTATGCCGCTGGGGTAGCAAATTTGAGTAGCAAGAAACCAATGAAAACAGATTTTCGCTTTCGCATTGGTAGCGTGACGAAGACGTTCACGGCAACAGTTGTACTTCAATTAGCCGAAGAGAACCGCTTGAATCTAGACGACTCTATTGAAAAATGGTTGCCTGGTGTCATTCAAGGAAACGGGTATGATGATAAACAGATTACTATCCGGCAAGTATTGAACCACACAAGTGGTATCGCTGAATACACAAGGTCAAAAAGTTTTAATCTTATGGATACAAAAAAATCGTATAGGGCTGAAGAATTAGTAAAGATGGGGATTTCGATGCCCCCAGATTTTGCTCCAGGAAAGAGCTGGTCTTATTCAAATACAGGATACGTATTACTAGGGATCCTTATTGAAACAGTAACCGGGAACAGCTATGCGGAAGAGATTGAAAATCGGATTATTGAACCGCTTGAATTATTGAATACATTCTTACCTGGCAATTCAAGCGTGATTCCAGGAACCAAGCATGCCCGTGGATATATCCAACTAGACGGAGCAAGTGAGCCAAAAGATGTTACGTATTATAATCCAAGTATGGGGAGCTCGGCTGGAGATATGATTTCTACTGCTGATGATTTAAACAAATTCTTCTCTTACTTACTTGGAGGTAAATTAATAAAAGAACAGCAACTAAAACAAATGCTTACTACAGTTCCAACAGGAGAAGCTGCACTTGGCAGATATGGTCTTGGAATCTAT
Organism: Bacillus sp. FSL R9-9530; assembly: GCF_038008145.1. Taxonomy (NCBI): domain Bacteria; kingdom Bacillati; phylum Bacillota; class Bacilli; order Caryophanales; family Bacillaceae; genus Bacillus; species Bacillus sp. FSL R9-9530. Next base: position 118,081 of record NZ_JBBOYO010000002.1, on the reverse strand, counting down.
GAAACTAAGCTTCCAAACGGTGTCTCAATATGGGGACACGGAGGTAGCATTCCAGGGTTTGTTACTTTTGCTGGAGGTACACTTGGAGGCAAGCATACATTAGCTGTCAATTTGAACAGCCTTAATGCTGATAGTCCTGATCCTTTTAAAAATATTTTACTTGCTGAATTTAGCAAGTAGGCCAAAAGGAAGAACGGATAAATTTTATCATATTTTCATAGTTAAACAAACAAATGATGAAATTGATCACTTATCTAAGGAGGCAATTCCCTCATGAAAAATAAACTAACTGGTGTATTAGCCGCTACATTAGCGCTAACTATGATTCTACCAACAGGGGCGAAAGCATTTTCTGATAGTAAGACTACAGTTGTATCTAACGTAGAAGTAGCTAGACAAGAGCTGAAGAAGATTGCAGCAGAGAAGGCTGCGCTACTCACGAAGTCCCATGGGACGACTAGCGTGCAGTATGCGTTAATTGATAATGGCAAGCTTACTTTGTCGGGGCAGGCTGGAAAGAACGATATGGAAGGGGAACAGCCACTAACCAAAGATACTCTATACGGGATTGGTTCAGTCAGTAAAATGTATGCAACAGCGGCTGTAATGAAATTGGTCGACGAAGGAAAAGTCGATTTGGATGCTCCTGTGGTTAACTATGTTCCTGATTTTAAGATGAAAGATGGGCGGTACAAAAGCATTACCCCGCGTATGTTGTTGAATCATTCCTCCGGCTTGCAAGGTTCCACGTTAAGTAATGCATTTTTATTTAACGATAATGATACCTATTCCCATGATTTCTTGTTGCAGCAATTGTCCAACCAGAGCCTGAAAGCAGAACCTGGCGCGTTCTCGGTATACTGCAACGATGGTTTTACGCTGGCCGAAATTTTGGTGGAAAGAGTCAGCGGTATGAGCTTTACCGAATTTCTACATCAACGGTTTACAGAACCCTTAAAGATGAATCATACAAAAACGCCGCAGGACAAATGGAGAGACGAAAAGCGGGCTGGACTTTATTTTCCGGCGTACCAAGGGCAGCTTCCAATTGAATCGGTGAATGTGATTGGTACGGGAGGGGTCTCTTCCACGGCAGAAGATATGGTACGATTCTCACAATTATTTATGGGACAGGGAAAAGGGATCCTCTCTGATAAGGTAGTCAAGGCGATGGAGCAAGAGGAATATAAAAAAGGAATGTGGCCGGGGGATGGAGATAATATTTTTAACTATGGTCTTGGCTGGGATAGTGTGAAACTATACCCATTCAGTGAATATGGGATAAAAGGCTTGGCTAAGGGCGGCGACACGGCACTGCAACATGCTATACTGGTCGTGCTTCCGGAACAGAAAATGGCAGCGGCTGTGTTGTCATCCGGTGGACGAAGCTCTACAAATCAACTGCTGGCAACTGAATTGCTGCTCGCCGTGCTTAAAGAGAAGGGGACAATTAAGAACATCAAGCCGAACAAATCTTTTGGCAAGCCGGTCAAGGTCAAGATGCCTCAAGACGTGGCAAAGAAAGCGGGCTTTTATGGCAATAGCGAAACTCATTTCAAAATTGAAATTACGAAGAATGGAGAACTGTTCTTACCATCTAATCGAGAAGAAAAATATGTATATACTGTGGATGGAAGCTTTATTAATGAGAAGGGTACTTCTAAGCTCAACTTTGTCACCGAGAAGAATGGAAGAACTTATTTGAGGGAGAGCACATATAAATCGACACCAGACTTAGGGCAAGGTACGATGACTCACTATTTAGCCGAGAAACTAGAAGACAATGTGCTATCGAAGAAAACCGCTGCCGCATGGGCGAAGCGGGAAGGTGTCAAGTTCTATCTCGTGAATGAGAAATTTAGTTCTATTGAATATCTCGTACAACCGAAACTTATTACCACACAAATTACTCGTAAGGAAGGCCTGGCGGGCTATTGGGAGGGCAGAAAAATTACAGGTCCGAACACCGCGGCGCATCAGCTCCAGATCCCCGTGATGAATGGCCGTGATACGACGGAAACGCATTTCTATACAGAAGGCGGCAATGAATATATGGAAATGGCCGGGTTGTTATACGTAAGTGGAAACAACGTAAAACCACTTGATGCTGGCCAATCATTCAAAGTTACGCTGCAAGCAAATGGGCATGCTAAATGGTTTACGATCCCGCAAGCGGCAGCAGGAAAAAGGATGACCGTGACATTGCCATCGCAGGGTGCGTTCGCGGTGTATGATGAGAATGGAGTATGCGTCAACTTTACCATCGTGAGCGGCAATAACAAAGTAAAACTGCCGAAGAATGGAACGGTTGTAATTGCTGGGGCACCGAACTCAGAATTTGCAATTACGTTGAACTAGCTACAATTCAAGATGGAATTCAACAAAACCAGTACGACATAGGAACGGTGTTTTGCTGGTTTTGTTTATATTTACGTATTATCTTTAAGAAGAGAATTTCAACGAATAATATCACGCTCAAACTCTGTAAAAACAGCTATCATACCAAATCAGGGCAATCATCATTTACTCCATTAATCTTCTTGATGTAAATACGTTCGCAGCCGGTATTATGATGTACAAGCCCTATACGATACAGGAATTATCCGAGGTGTTTCAGCTACTAAGTTTACGCCATATGGCACACTCACACGTCAACAGGCTGCACTTATGTTAGAACGAACTCTAGAATATCTAGGTGTAGAAAAAGAGTCAAATATAGGGCCCTACCACATCGCTATCAAGCTAAGAAAAGTAAATACCCCCAGAACGAAATTTTGTGCTAATTTGTAGCAAAAAAGCTCATTTTTTTGTTTTGGGGTAATTCTGAATTCTTAACTTGATGGGCATGGGGTAGCACCACACATCCATCAACTTAACGTATATTTTTATACAAAATGCGGTCTTTCCACGTAGTTTTTTATTATCTTTTATAGATGTTATAAAAGTAGGCACATCAAATAAACCCTGAGGGGTTTCAAATTTTTCGCTATGCTACCTGATGGGCAGAAGTGGTATACTCATACACAACACCTAAAATATCAAAGACTGTTTTTTTCTCATATCTGTGAGATTTTCGTCCGTTTCGCTGTAGGAGGTTAAACAGACGAAGGAGAATCTTTGATAATTCTTGGGTGTTTTTATGTAGTGCTTGATGAAAAAGTAAGAAATAATCTTTAATTATGTACATCGCTTTATATTCACTTAGTTCTTTCTGTTTCTTACGTAACAGGAGTTCTCTCATTTTAAACATAGTAGAAGAACATAATAGGATACTAATGAGTTGTCCATAAAGGTGGCATTCTAATCGCTCTTGTTTAATAGATTTACAACGATGAATTCGAAACCAAGATTTCCATATTTTAAATAACAGCTCAATTTGCCAACGCAGTGAATATAAATCATAGATTTTCTCTTTCGGTACCCATTCCGTAGGAATGTTTGTCATATATACCGTAATTCCTTGTAAAAGTTTCGTACGCTCTGTATATGTAATCCCTTTTTTCTTTTCACGAATAGCTCGATCATGTAGACGTTTCTGTTTTTGCTCCTCTGTACATCTATAAACCACAATGCGAGTGGGTAGTTTGTCTTTGCTCCCTACATATACATCATGTAATTCATACACTTGGCCAGGTTGTAATTGGTTCATGATGTCTTCCAAATGAATTTGTATATATACCGGTCTCAATTGAGCAGGTTTTGTTTTAAATACCACTGTTTCGAATTCTTTTCTATATATTTTAGTTGGTAATTTAAGACGCGATAAATAATACCCTTCCTTATCTTGGATCGATTTAAAGTCTTGTAAACGAAAATACCCTAAGTCACGAATATATAGTTCATTCTTTTGTGTCATGTCCATTCGAGTCGCCCCATATGCCTGATCACTTCGTTTTCCTGGTTCAATTTTCACATCAGAAAACTCTCCATTCAACAAGTCATACTCTAATTGAATTTTCACACCAGCTGTATGACTACAGCCTCCGGCACCAGGATAAGTAGCTGCGAATCGATCTGGAACTTGAAAGGTTGTAGAATCAAGGATGCGAATCCGCTCAAAGTAAGCAGAAAGAGAATGAGAAATTGTAGATGATCCTCCAATTTTAGCTTGTAGAAGTGTAGTAAATACATTTCGAAAGAAGGCTACAGAAGCCGAGTTAAATCGTCGATTCAGTCCCTCAGGACTTAATAAAATTCCTGTTGAAGTTTCTAATTGACTACAAAGTTGAGTAAGAGAGGTTGTAGCGATTTGTTGATTTAACCATACACACAAAGATAAAAAATGGTGCCCATGGCACTTACGTTTTCGTTTCATTCCACCTGCTTCTATAGCTAATTGATTAAGTGTAGCGGGAGACATATATCGATATAACTCTTCGGCAAATAAAGACAGCTCTTGTTTTTGATGCATATTCATAAAAAGCACGTCACCCTTTCTCATTAACATAAGAAAATAGTAACGTGCTTTTAAGTTTAAGAATAGTCTAAATCCTTAAGTTGATGGATGTGGGGTAGCACCACATGCCCATCAAGTTAACCAAGTAATTTACTAGGTAAGAAATAATCCTTGTTTCAAAACTAGCAAGTGATAAAAAAGTAGGCATGCTAAATAAGTCTATTAAAACGCGATCTTTTCGCTAGGCAGCTTGTCTATGCTTCACCGTCGTTTTATACACAATCCCTAGAATATCAAAGACGGTCATCTTCTTATGTCTATGACATTTACGACCGTTCTTTTTGAGCAGTTGATAAAGGCGATGCAGAATTTTTAAAAGTTCTTCTGTGCCAACAGCTATTGCTTGAAACAGTGACGGAAAGTAATCTTTAATCATATAAATCGCTTTGTATTCACTCAGTTCCTGCTTTTTCTTCTCAAGCAGAAACTGGCGCATTTGAAACATCGTAGAAGAACAGAGGAGAATGCCTATGGGCTGTCCATATAAATGGCACTCTAGGCGTTCTCTTTTTATATTTTGACACTCATCAATTTCAAAGAATGACTTCCACGTTTTAAACAAAATTTCAATCTGCCAACGAAGTGAATATAATGAATGCACGTAGTTCGTCGGTACTTCTTCTAGTGATGTATTCGTGATATATACATTCATGCCCATTAAACGTTTACTTTTATCCTTCATGACAATGCCTTTCTTCTTTTCACGTATCGCTTGGTTTTTCAGACGTGTTTGCGTTTGATCATCGGTTAAACGATGGATAATGACACGTGCTGGAAGTTTTTGATTTTGACCAATGTATGCCTCGGGGATTTCCATCGTTTCACCGGGGATTAGATCAGACATCATTTGTGTCATATCAAGCTGGATGTATTCTGTTTGCTTTTTTAACGTACCATTATTGAAGTATTCTGGTTCAGGGTTCTTGATATAAATGCGTGTATTCAACTTCAACCGTGAGATATAGTAAGCCTCTTTATCATGAATGGTTTGTAAGTCTCCTAAATCGAAGTAACCAAGATCACGTAAACACAAATCGCCTGCTTCTACGGTTTCAAGACAGATGGTACCATATGTTTTATCATTATTCTTTCCTGGTCCAAGCTGCACGTTAAGGAATTGACCACTAAGTAAATCATATTCCAATTGAATTTTCACGCCTGCCTTATTACTACTCCCACCTGAACCTTGATAGTCAGTGGCGAATTGATCAGGTAGTTGAAACACTGTTGCATCTAAAATACGGATACGATTAAAAGTAGAGATAACGTGTGCAGAAAGTGAGTGATTTGAGCAGAGTTTTTGTGTGAGAAGAGAAGTAAAGACTTCTCGAAGAAATGCGACAGCTGCTGGATTAAAGCGTTGATTCAGTCCTTCTGGACTCATGAGTGTAGCTGTATTTGCATAAAGCTGACTACATAATCGAGTGAGAGAATCACTTGCTATATGTTGACTGATCCAAATACATAAAGCAGCTAAATCTCGTGCGCCATACTTGCTTTTACGTTTTACAAATCCTGTCTCCTGTGCGAGTTGTTGAAGAACATGTGGAGATAGGTGTTGCTGTAGTTCTTCGGCGAATAAATAAAACTCATTTTGAATCGATAGATTCATAAAAAACGCCATCCTTTTTGTATATTTCTACAAAAAGAATAGCGTTTTTTTCGTTTTATGGATACAATTTTTTAGCTTGATGGCGCTGTTGGGATACCCGGTTATTAAAAATAATTTAAACCTCGCTACCGCCACTTGAAATTGTTATAATTTAAATGTTTTTAACATTTAAATAATGGAGGGCTAGAGAATGAAAATTGCAATAGTCTGTTTCGATAACTTTACTGATATAGATGTTTTTTTACCATGGGATTTATTAAATCGTGTACGTTTAGTTGGCGGTATTTCTGATTGGAATGTCCAACTATTAGGAACGGAAAAAACTCATATATCCATGTCTGGCTTACGTATTCCCATGACAGGAAGCATATTTGATATTCCTTCTGCTGACGCTGTAATATTTGGAAGTGGTAAGGGTGTACAAGATTTATATAAAAATCAAGAATATCTTAATAGCATTCATGTAGATCCTCAAAGACAATTAATAGGCTCTATGTGTTCTGGTTCACTACTACTAGGAGCTAAAAAATTGTTAACTGGCAAAAAAGCAACTACATATCCATCCGTAGTAGAACAGCTAAAAGAATTTGATGTAGACGTTATTGAACAAAGTTTCGTAAACGAAGGAAATATCTCGACTGCTGCAGGTTGTTTTGCTGCTCAAGATCTCTCAGCTTGGATTATAAGAACCCTAATTAATGAAGACATGGTTGACACTGTGTTAGAAACTGTTCAGCCAGTGGGCAAAGGTTTATATTTTTAATTTCAAATCAAGTCAAGAAATTGGTTGTTCCCCAATACGAAAAAAATGAGTTGAATTCTCATGAAAAACTGTAAAATAATAAAATTTTCGTTTTGGGGATACTTCAAAATCTTAGCTTGATGGGCATGTATGGTGACCCCTATTAGAAGAAAAGTAAATACACACAAACCAGGGGGCGCATTTCATGTTTAATTTACAAGAAGATATGTATGAGCAATTGAAAGAGAAAAAAGGAGAAGTTACTGTATTTTTAAAGAATGGCGTTCCAGTACGTGGGCAGATCCTTGCAACAGATAAATTTACCGTCCTAATGATGGTTCATGGTAAACAACAACTAATCTACAAACAAGCAATCTCTACAATTGCTATGTAATACATACTGGACTTATGTAAATATTCCTAAATATTATTACTATATAAACTATAATATAAATAATTCTTTTTATTGTTTATATTTTGTTATTTCCTGTTGCAGAATCCTTAAGATATTAAGGATTCCTTTTTATGTATTAAATGAAGAATTTTCCTTTTTTAAGAAAAATTCAAATAAAAAACAAGATCCAACTTGGGTTTTGTTTATCAGATTTCAGCAACGTGAATTGTATAAATTTAAACAAAAAGTGACATGAAATTAGTATAAAGTTTCTAATGGAATCTAATACTATTAGTAAAATCCGTTGTAGTAGGAGATAACATATGAAAAATATTGTTTTCAAGTTAATGATTGCATTGTTTCTGTTCATGACAGGTAGTCAGTTTAATATCAATGCTTATGCTGAAAATGTGAATGTAGTTAATAAAGGATTTTCCTTGAATGAATTAAAAGGAAAGACTTCTTTTAATTGTTTTATTCCTAAAGAAATAGCTAAGAATTGGAATATAGAATTAAAATATCCAGAACAAGTACATAAAAATATGGAAAAAGTACAAATACATTTTTTGAATAAAACAGGAACGCAATTAAAAGTTGCAGTTATTGAAAGTGCGGCAACAGGCAATAATATTCAACCTGGGGAACATGGCGAGAGAGTGAAAATAAACAATATGAATGGTGTGTTTCATCCGTTAACACCAACAAAAAGAATTAAAGATGTACAAGGTGGGCAATTAATGTGGGTACAAGATGGAACAATGATTGAGTTATTTAGTTCAAGAATCTCTAAACAAGAATTAATTACAATAGCTCAATCAATGCAGAAATTATAAAAAGAGGGTATGTATGTCAAACAACATACACACCCTCTTTTTTATTTATAAACCGATCCACCTGGCATTGCAACATAAAACCATCCCTCTGTCTTTGCACCTGTTAAAGATGTCCATGTTAGTGAATAAGAACCATAAGGAACGTTTTTAAAAGTGAATGCGCCATCATAATCATATTTCAAATATTGAGTATATATTTTTCCAGTTTCCCAACTTGTTAATACCCATTGTGTTTCCGCTTGCTGTCCACTGTGAATACCCTGTTGCCAAACTCTTACTGCAATGTCTCCACCAACGTGTTTACTAATAGTTACTCCATCCCACTCACCATATCTTTCTGGTCTTACAGGGAATTTCTGGCTTGTATAAGCACTTGCAGAACTAACTCCGATTGTAGTGAAACCAATGATAAAAGCAAAGAGCACAAAGATATTTCTCTTTAGCATTTTCACAAAATCATCCCCATTTCTATGTTTTTTATAACTTACTAGTATACGTTAAACGTACGGTAAATATTACCAATATTCAACAATATTTTCCAAAAATAAAGTTTATTCAGAAAACTATATCGCAAATGAAATTTGACCGTTTTTAGTGTAATTAATTAAGTTAAAAATTTAGTACGAGATGTAATCTTAAAATAGGAGGGTAATGAAATATTTCGATTTCATATAGAAGCAAGAAGGAATCAATGCTCATTAAACAAACTATTCCTAATTATAAAAAGTAAAATTATACAATAATGTTTTACATTAATAAAAAATAATCAACATATGTTACCTATATGGCCTCACCATATCAAAAAAAGAAAATTGTACGTTTAGACATAATTTGGAAACAATTAAGATGTTTGGTGTACGTTAAGACTATTTTTCAGCTAAATAGGGACTATTTGGAACTGGAATAACTTTAATCCTTATAAAATCAAGGTTTGTAAGGTTTATAAACATGTTACAAAACATTTATAAATTCCTTAGCGTACAATTTTCTTAAAATGATATGGTGACCCCATGCCCATCAAGCTAAGAAAACAAGTTACCCCCAAAACTAAAAAATGAGCTAAATGTAATAAGCTAAATTTTATTTTTGAAGACTTCAAAGTATTAGCTTGGTACAAATTGGTGATATTTCAATAAGGGATGTGCTCATTTTCTTGCTACTGATAATGAAATTTATGTAAATTACCAAAGAAACATCTTTATTTAATGAGAATGCATAGCTACTCCATTTGTAATATTATTGCAACAATTGTAAAGATAATTCTGGAAAATCGAAATAGAATTCTAATTCTAAGGGTATTTCCAATTGTTTGGTTGGATTTTCACAAAGAGTAAGGTAAATACTTTTAAAGTAATATAAAAGGAAAATTAGGTATCTTTATGTGCGTTAAATTAACATAAATAGGCATATGTAGAGGATTCGAACTTATTTGAATTTAAAGTGTTGTTAACCCCTATGAAACACGAATCATTCTAATTGTTAGTACAATTAGAATGTAAGATTTAATTGGAAAGAAGGGGTTATTGTGAAAGAAACAATTAGTAGTTATGAAGATTTATTGGATATGTTAGATTCATTATTGCTTGAACCAACTCAATTTTGGGATAATTTTTATTCAAATCGTGAAAAAGGAGTTCCCTTTTTTACTAATAAACCAGATGAGAACCTAGTTAATTATTTCGATAAAGAATTACTTAATCCAGGGAAAGTTCTTGAACTTGGATGCGGTCCAGGCAGAAATGCAATTTACTTTGCTGAAAAAGGATGCTTAGTTGATGCGGTAGACTTATCACAGGAATCAATTCAATGGGCAACCGAACGGGCAAAAGAAAAAAATGTACATGTGAATTTTATTTATAACAATATCTTTGACTTACAAATTGAAGAAGGTACATACGATATTGTGTATGATTCAGGATGCTTTCATCATATTGCTCCACACAGAAGAATGAATTATATAAATTTGGTGAAAAAGGCTTTAAAACCAGGTGGTTATTTTGCAATCACTTGTTTTGTTCAAGGTGGAGAATTGGGTGGGGCAGATATAACGGATTGGGAAGTATACAAACTACAAAGTCTTAAAGGTGGATTAGGTTTTACAGATGCAAAACTTAGAGTCATCTTTAGAGATTTTTCTGAAGTAGAAATACGTAGAATGAAAGAGATAAAACAATCGAATAAAGTATTTGGTGTTTCTGGACTGTGGACAGCTTTATTCATGAAAAATATTACTGAATAGTAAAAATATGTTTTCTTAGTGAATTATACTTATATCTGTTAGCAAAGACTATGTGAACGAAGAAACCCTTCAGAAAATCTGAAGGGTTTTTAGATACATTAAATACTAATAAGGATATCATCTCATCGCTATCAAATTGAGATAAATTTGTATCTAAATAATAAGAAAAACGCTATTCTTTTTGTAGAAATATACAGAAAGGATGGCGTTTTTGTATGAATCTATCGATTCAAGATGAGTTTCATTTATTCGCTGAAGAACTACAGCGATATCTATCTCCACATATTCTCCAACAACTCGCACAGGAGACAGGTTTTGTAAAACGTAAAAGTAAGTATGGCGCACGAGATATGGCTGCTTTATGTATTTGGATCAGTCGACATGTAGCAAGCGATTCTCTCACTCGATTATGTAGTCAGCTTTATGCAAATACAGCTACACTAATGAGTCCGGAAGGACTTAATCAACGTTTTAACTGATGCGCTGTTTTATTTCTACAGCGTGTATTCTCTCTTTTAGTCAAAAGCCAACTAAACGATTCGTCTCAAATCCGAAACCAATATACTTCTTATTTTCAACGTATACGTATTTTAGATGCTACTATTTTTCAAGTACCCAATCATTTAGCTCCTATTTATCCTGGTTCAGGAGGATGTGCACAAACAGCCGGTATTAAGATTCAACTAGAGTATGATTTACAGAGTGGGAAATTCCTCAATTTTCAAATGGAACCAGGTAAAAATAATGATAAAACCTTTGGTACAGAGTGTTTAGATACCTTATGCCCAGGAGATTTATGTATTCGAGATTTAGGATACTTTTCTCTAAAAGATTTAGACCAGATGGATCAACGAGGGGTATTCTATGTTTCACGGTTGAAATTAAATAATAGAGTATATGTAAAAAATGAATCGCCAGAATTCTTTCGGGATGGGACAGTTAAAAAGCAATCTTTATATGTTTTACTTGACCTTGAAGATATCATGCATCAGATAAAACCAGGAGATACTTATGAAATTCAGAATGCCTATGTTGGACAACAAAAATTACCCTCACGAGTTGTAATATACAGACTTACATCAACTCAAATTCATAAACGTAGGAAACAGCAATCTTATGTTGAAAAGAAAAAAGGAGTTACATACTCTGAAAAAAGTAAACGATTAACAGAAATCAACGTTTATATTACCAACATACCATGGGAAATTGTTCCGATGGAACAGGTCCATGATATCTACTCACTACGTTGGCAAATAGAAATTGTATTTAAAACATGAAAGTCTCTTTTTGGTATCAATCATTGTCACAATATTAAGCGAGAGCGTCTAGAATGTCATCTTTATGGACAGTTAATCGCTATTTTTCTTTGTTCTTCTACTATGTTCAAAATGCGACAGTTGTTACTACAAAAAAAACAAAAAGAATTAAGTGAATATAAAGCAATTTATATGATTTAAGATCATCTGTACTTAGTATATGAAGCCATCCAACAAGACACCCAAGAAGTATCAAAAGTTTTCCTTCGTTTGTTTGACCTCTTACAGAAAAACGGGCGGAAATCCCATCGATATGAGAAAAAGACAGTCTTTGATATTTTAGGCATTGTTTATCAGTGCACTGTATCCAATCTAAAGCGGAAAACTGCATAATCTTTAAAAATACACCTAATCAAGGTTTATTTGGAATGCGTATTTTTAAAAACAAATAAACAAAATATCAAGCATGTGGGCATCAAGAACGGAAGTTCATGGAATACTCAACCTTAGCTTGATGGGCATGTATGGTGACCCCAAATAAGAAAAAAAAGAATCCTTATAAAAAGGGTTCCTTTTCGTCGTACATTAATACGATTCTATTTTAGATTTCCTCATTAGCTGATAAATTAAATGATCTAGCTCCTGGCTAACGTTAATTACTTTCTGGTGACTAAACCCATATTTTATAACCAATTGAATCAATTCTTCTTTTCGCGTTTCTATTGTATCGTTTAAAATCTTTATATCCACTTTCAGTTACAAACTCCCTTATCGCTTTACTCTTATTTGGAAACATGCTTAAACAAACAAAAAACAAGGCTAACTTGCAGCCTTGTCCTAAAGGAAAAACAAAATAGAATAGCTCTTATACTAAGAATACACTATTTATTCTGTCTTTTGAACATTTATTTCCAATAAAAAAGAAGATTGAATGAACTCAATCTTCTTTAAAATAAAGGAACAGATGACAGATTACTACTCCAACTCCTAATCCTAATCAATTAAACATGTAATAATATTCAATTCATTTAAAATTTTATCAATGTAATTGTTGCATTTTTAAATTATAATATAAGTAATTCTTTTTATTGTTATATATCTGTTAGTTCCTGTTGCAGAATCCTTATTATAAGGATTCTTTTTTTGTTACAAATCTACAAATAAAAAAGATAAGATCGGAGAGTATGATCTTATCTTTAGCATAAGGAGAAAAGGCAAAACCATCTTACTATTTATCATATTATATTTTTTGTTAATTTTCGATATAAAACCCATATTTAGTATCTATATCTATATTGAGAAATTTATTACAAATTCATCTATAAAGAATTTTAAAAAACGAAAGTAAACTTTTACCCATTGGTTTACTTTCATTTTGTTGATTTTATTAGGTTTATCCTACCTTATCTATTTTTAGTTCTGGTTTGCCCTTCATAAATTCCCTCCACACTTACTATTTCATAATGATAATTCTTTCTTCAACAAATCTGTCCCTATATTTGAACAAAGAATCCTGTATATCCTATACATGTAAGGTTAACATAACGTCCTATTATAAGTAGTAAATTTAGATAGCAAAGTGCCAATCTTTTTGTTATTTTATGGATATAAATTCTTAGGAGTGATAGCAATGGATGAAATTGAATTACTTTTACCTAGCTTAGAATTTGAACAAGAAATTATGAGTTACAAGAACGAGTATCCATATAGTCTAAATGGAATTGAAGGAACTTCTACGCTAGCTTTTAAAAACAGCGTAACAGACTGGTTAGATCATTTAAAAATAAATGAAAATCGAAAAACTGTTCCTGACAATCGAGTACCAGCAATTCAGTATATTGCTGTTAAAAAGAGCGATAGTTCAATTGTTGGTATGTTGAATTTAAGATTAGAATTAAATGACTATTTATTGAACTATGCAGGGCATATTGGATATTCTGTAAAACCAAGTGAAAGAAAAAAAGGATATGGTTCAAAAATGCTAGGATTAGCCTTAGCTAAATCAAAAATATTAGGGCTTAATAAAATCCTTGTAACGTGTGCTGATGATAACTTGGGTTCAATAGGGGTAATAGAAAACAATAACGGTGTATTAGAAGATGAAAGATTAGATCCTAATGATGGGAAATTGACTAGAAGATACTGGATATCATTATAATTAAAACTACTTATTTTCATGTTAAAAACTCTTAAAATGAAAGTAAACTAATAATAAAAAGTTTACTTTCGAGAAAAGTAAAAAAGAGTCCTATTAATTTAGGACTCTTTTTCGTTTTAGGGTGATTTTGAATTTTTAAGTTGATGGGGATGTGGTGCTACTTCTAATATACAATTCTATTTCATTTTTAATTAAGCCTAATTCTCAAACAATGTGCAGAAGGATTAAGAGCAACAAATTATGGCCTTGTTACCCCTATGTACTAAAGGAACTATAAAGCTCATATACTATGAATAACGCTAAAAAGGAGGGGGTTTATGGATAAGTATCATGTCATTGGAAAAAGTATTCCCAGAAAAGAGGCAATGGATAAGATAACCGGAAAAGCAAAGTATATTGACGATGAAAATGCAACAGGAACCTTGCATGTAAAGCTTTTAACAAGCAAGTATGCACATGCATATATAGAAAGAGTTGATACGAGTATAGCTTGGAAAGTACAAGGTGTACGGAATATTATCACTGGTAAGGATTATCCTAATCTAGTAGGAAGTAGTATAGTGGATCGACCACCGCTGGCTTTTGAGAAAGTCCGATATTTTGGTGAACCCATCGCAATGGTGATTGCGGATAGTGAAGAAGCAGCTCAAAGAGGCATTCTTTCTATACATGTAACGTATAAAGAAATTCCTGTCGTTAACTCTCCTTTACAAGCATATCAAAACAATACTTCCCTTGTTCATGAACGTTTAGGGGAATATAGAATTATAGAGGAAGCACAGCCAGAACCCAATACAAATGTTGCCACGCGGACAAAAGTTCGGAAAGGTGATATTGAAAAGGGATTTAGCGAGAGCAATATAATTGTGGAAGAATTTTTTTCATTTCCACAGTCTGATCATGCTGCAATGGAAACGAGATGTGCAAAAGCTGAGATTAAGCCGAATGGATCCGTTCTTGTTACTTCTACATCCCAAGCACCATTTGAGATTAGGAAACAGCTGAGTGAAGCATTTCATATAGATGAAGGCAAGATACATGTTCAAGTACCTTTAGTAGGCGGAGCATATGGCGGGAAAACCATGGTGCAACTTGAAATCTTAGCCTATCTTGCTTCCAAAGCTGTAGGAGGAAGAAGGGTAAAGCTTCGTAATAGCAGAGAAGAGGATTTTATTACTTCGCCTGTGCATATTGGTTTGCAAGCAAAAGTCAAACTAGGGTGTACGAACGAGGGGAGATTAAAGGCCGTGGAATTCCTTTTCTTATTTGATGGTGGAGCTTATGCGGACCGGGCAGTTGTTGTCAGTAAAGCTGCGGGCCTAGATTGTACAGGTCCTTACTCAATTGAACATGTATGGTGTGATTCTCTTTGCATGTATACAAACCATCCTTATGCAACAGCATTCCGTGGATTTGGACATTCTGAATATACTTTTGTTGTAGAGCGGACAGTAGATATTATGGCAAACAAAATAGGAATGTGTCCACTTGAATTTCGATTAAAAAATGCAATCCAACCAGGAGATACGACACCAACACAAGTTCCGGTGACGAGAAGTAATATGGGAGATCCAGCAGAGTGCTTAAAAAGATTAAAAAATTTAATCCGTTGGAATGAAGGGCAGTACATCCCAATTTCAGATAGAAAGGTACGTGCAAAAGGAATCGCCTTCGCATGGAAGAACTCCACTACACCACCAAACGCAGGTGCTGGCGCTGTAGTAACGTTTAATGAAAATGGGAGTGTAAATATAAATTGTGGTGCAGTGGAGATTGGAACAGGTACAAAAACTGTGCTTGCACAAATGGTAGCAGAAAAGATGAAAATGGGGATGGAAGACGTTCATATCAAAATGGAAGTAGATACGCAGATTGCACCAAAACATTGGAAAACAGCTGCAAGTCGAACTACGTATTTGGTAGGAAATGCAGCTCTTGCCGCAACAGAAGATGCCATCAGACAATTGAAAGAAGCTGCCTCCCTTTTATTGGAGTATCCGATAGAGGATTTGGAAGTTGCCAACAAACAAGTATATGTAAAAATAGATCCTCATCTCTCTATAGATATATCTGAGATTGCGTTAGGATATGTTGACTCAAATGGACAAATAGTCAACCCACAGGTTGTAGGAAGAGGAGTATATGTGTTTGAGGGAATCACAAAACCTGATAAAGAGACCGGGAAGGGAAAATCAGGTCCAGAATGGGGAATCACAGCGCAGGCAGTAGAAGTTGAATTTGATACGCGAGATTATACATATAAACTAATTCGTGCTGTCAGCGTAATAGATGCTGGAAAGGTATTAAACCTGAAAGGAGCTGAAACTCAAGTAATGGGTGCAATGAGCATGGGCCTTAGTTTTGCGACAAGAGAAGCATTCATCTATGATAAGAAAGGAAAAATATTAAACAATCAATTTCGCTCGTATAAAGTGATCCATTACGGACAACAGCCAGAATATGAGGTAAATTTTGTAGAAACACCTCATATCGGTTCGCCGTTTGGTTCTCGAGCTCTTGGTGAACATGGCATCCTTGGTATGCCAGCTGCTCTGGCCAATAGCTTATCAATTGCAGCACAGGTTTCTCTTCATCAGCTACCGATTACTCCAGAATTGATTTGGAGAACGAAACTAAAAAAGGAGATTCCCTTTTTATGATTCCATATGATTTTGAATATTATCGCCCTCGTTCTATAACAGAAGCGTTACAGCTATATTCAAAGCTTTATCAGGAAGGGAAAAATCCACTATATTACGGCGGCGGAACTGAGATTATTACCCTCGGTAGATCTAAAAAAAATTATACAAATTCTGTAATTGATATAAAGGAGATTACAGAATGTAACGTGCTTGGGAGGCATCAACATTATATAGTTCTCGGTGCAGCACTTACTTTGACACGTGTTACAGAAGCGAATATATTTCCAATTCTGAGTAAAACGGCATCAAGAGCAGCTGATCATACGGCACGAAACAAAATTACATTGGGCGGAAACATTGCAGGTGAAATTCCTTACCGAGAAGCTGTGCTTCCTTTCTTATTGGCAGACAGTACCCTTGTAATTGCAGGAATGGAGGGAATACATTATGTTTCCATTCATCGGCTGTTTATAGAGAAACTAAGATTAAACAAGGGAGAATTTCTCCTGCAAATTATAACTGATATAGAGTATGCAGGACTCCCTTTTTATAGTGTGAAAAAGAGAAAGCTTGAAAAAATAGATTATCCAGTTATTACGCTTGCTGCTTTGAAAAAAGGGAATAAGATTCGCATGGCATTCAGCGGTTTATGCGCTTTTCCTTTTCGATCCTCTGTTATGGAAATAGAAATCAATAATAATCAGTTGTCAATTAAAGATAGAATAGAAAGGACTGTATTACGTATTCCAGCACCTGTACTGGACGATATCCGTGGGTCCAGAGAATACCGTTTGTTTGTATTAAGAAATCTGCTGCAGGATATGTTAGAAAAGTTTGAAGGAGGGAGATTTTGATTACAAAAGTGATTCTCCACATAAATGGAGAAAATAGAGAAGGAATAGTGAGAGCAGCCGATACACTTTTAGATACGCTACGGGATCAGTTTGATCTAACTGGAGCAAAACGTGGATGTGAAAACGGAGATTGCGGAACTTGTACAGTTTTAGTGGATGGATGGCCAATTAAATCTTGTATCATGCTTACAGTAGAAGCAGTAGGAAAAAAGATAACAACAATTGAAGGCTTATATGACTCTCCTGTACAAAAAGCATTTGTGGAAAAATGGGCGTTCCAATGCGGATATTGTACACCAGGATTTATTATAAACTGTCATGCTCTCATGACTATTTATCCTGAAGCAACCGATAAAATAATTGAAGAATGGTTAGAATCAAACATTTGCCGATGTACAAGTTATCAGGAAATTAGAGAAGCAGTAAAATCAGTTCTTCAAAATCAAAGGCAAGGTGAAGTGTAATGCCTACTATACACGATATATTAGAAGCGATAATATCGATGTCACAACCTTGTACCCTTGCGACAATCATTCGAGTAGACGGTTCATCATATCGAAAAGAAGGGTCAATGATGGTATATGGAGAAGACGGAATAAGGATCGGAATGCTTAGCGCAGGGTGTATTGAGGAAGAACTTTATTTTTACACTACAGATGTAAGTAGCAAAAAGTGGGTCATACATGAATTTGATATGAGAGATGAAGAGGATTTATCATGGGGAGTAGGTTGTAATGGAGTCATTTATATATTATTAGAACAAGTGAATTGTATATATCAGGAGTATTTGCGAAAAGTAAGATTGTATACAGAAAAAGGGGATCGTGTATGGATGATTAAAAACCTATCACAATCAAAGACTCTTTTTTTAAGCGAAGAGGGACATAAGTTTGGCGATTGGGAAGGGGAAGTTCCAGTCCTCTCTGAGTTAAAGAACGGATGGTATGAACATCTATATGTACATTGCTTCGAACCACAACCACGCTTGTTTATATTCGGTGCGGGAGAAGACGCAAAACCGCTTGTCTCTTTAGCAAAAGAAACTGGTTTTTTTGTTACTATTTGTGATTGGCGGGATGCATTATGCACACCACTGCGATTTCCTCAAGCAGATAAATGTATTGTTGGATTTCCAAAAGAGGTCATGTCAAGTATATCCATAATGAAACAGGATTTTATAGTAATCATGACGCATCATTTCAAACGGGATCAGGAACTACTTATCCTATTACAGAACTTTCCTTGTCGTTATCTAGGTATTCTGGGGTCTCGATATCGTACATCACGCTTATTCGGAGAAGAAGACAAACCTAAATGGGTTTTTTCCCCGGCTGGCTTATCTATCGGAGCTGAGGGACCAAGCGAAATTGCTCTTAGCATCATGGCAGAAATAATACAAATGGTAAGGATGAAAAATGATGAAAATAATAGGGATATATTTAGCAGCAGGAAAGAGCAGAAGAACAGGTCCGGGGATGCATAAGCTGTGTCTTCCGATCCGAAGTACATTGCTTGGAAATATGGCATTGAGTACTTCACTTGCTTCAAATCTAAGTGATGTTATCATAGTTTCAAATGAAACGCCTTGGTTGTTACAATGTAAACAGATGGAAAAGATCCATATTCTTTGTTGTAAGAATACATCTTTTGGGCAGTCTTATTCTCTTCGCTGCGGTTTAGAAAAAGCTGAAAGCATGGATGCGGATGGAGTGATAGTAATACTTGCGGATCAACCATTTGTTACAGTTGAGATTGTGAATTCACTAATAGACGATTATCAACACTCCCCACAACTTGATTATGTAGCAGCTAGCTACCAAGATATACCGCAGCCTCCTGTTTTATTTTCCAAGAGAATTTTTCCAGCTTTGAAAAAACTAAAAGGAGATCAAGGGGCTCGTTCTATTTTCTTTAACAAATCCTTTCGAGGTAAGTTTGCTCCATATAATGATGCTAAATTATTTTACGACGTGGATACACTGGAAGATTATAATGTAATTAAGGGATTTTCCCCATAAAGGGGGTATCTCCACATCGCTATCAAGCTAAGCTCATACAACGTCAATTATAGTAAAGGTTGTTTCTTTTTTACAAAGGCTACGTGTAGGGAATTTAAAGATTTGCATACGAAATAAACCCTAACGGGTTTCATTTTTTGAATTAAGCGGCTTGATTATCAGACATGGTACAATTGTAAACGACACCTAATATATCAAAGACTGTTTTCTTCTCATATCGATGAGATTTTCTCCCGTTTTGCTGTAGGAGGTTGAACAGGCGAATTAGAATCTTTGATAGCTCTTGGGTGTCTTTCTGTATAGCTTGGAAAAGAAGAAGAAAGTAATCTTTAATCATATATATGGCCTTATATTCACTCAGTTCCCGTTTCTTTTTCATAAGATGTAATTGCCGCATTTGAAACATGGTAGAAGAACAGAATAGAATGGCAATCAGTTGCCCATACAAATGGCATTCCAATCGTTCTCGTTTTATCTTTTTACAATGATGAATGTGAAAGAATGACTTCCACGTTTTAAATAAAATTTCGATTTGCCAACGTAAAGAATACCAATCATGTACTTGTTCCATCGGAACAATATCTGCAGGAGTGTTGGTCATATAAACATTGATACCACTAAGTCGTTTACTACGAGGAGAATATTTCATTCCTTTCTTTTTTTCTCGTACAGCTTGATCCTGTAATCGTTTTTGTTGTTGTTCTTTGGTTAGTCGATGAACAATCACACGAGTTGGGACTTTATCAGTCATTCCTACATAAGCGTTGGATATTTCACATGTTTGTCCTGGTTGAAGGGAGTTCATTAAAACCTCCATATCTATCTGGATATACTCTGTACCTTTCTTGATTCTGCCATCTTGAAAATAATCAGGGTTAGGATTTTTTTGATAAATACGTGTATTCGATTTGATACGTGAGATATAATAAGCCTTTTTATCTTGTATATGTTGAAGATCTTTCAAATGAAAATAACCTAAATCTCGGATACATAAATCATTCTCTGTTACAGTTGGGACACACAGGGAACCGTAGGTTCGATCATGTTGTTTACCTGGACCTGTATGAATATGTAGGAACTGTCCGCTTAACAGGTCATACTCAAGTTGAATTTTCATCCCAGCTGTATGACTGCACCCTCCTGCACCTGGATAAAACAATGAAAAGGGATCTGGGAGTTGAAAAGCAGTGGAATCTAAAATACGAATACGCTTGAAAACAGAAGTGTATGGAGAAGAAATCGGCATAGATGAGGCCAATTTTCGGTTTAGTAGTTCAGCTAATATGTGTTGTAAAAATTGGACGGCTGCTTGATTAAATCGTTGATTCAGTCCCTCGGGACTAATAAGTACTTCTGTTGATGCTTCTAAACAGCTAGATAACTGAGTTAAAGAAGCCGTGGCGACATTTTGGCTCATCCATACACATAAAGCGACTAAATCTTTTGCTTGGTACTTACTGGTTCGTTGCACAAAACCAACATCTCTAGCAAGATCTCGTAAGAGATTTGGGGATAAGAAGCTTTGAATTTCTTGAGCAAATAGTTGTAATTCATCAGATACAGAAACAGACATACAAAACGCCATCCTTTCCTATGCTTCTACAGAAAGAATAGCGCATTTTTTCATTTTAGGGGGTATTTTGTTTTGTTAGCTTGATAGCGATGGGGTATCTCCACACATCCATCAACTTAAGGATTTAGACTATTCTTAAACTTAAAAGCACGTTACTATTCTCTTATGTTAATGAGAAAGGGTGACGTGCTTTTTATGAATATGCATCAAAAACAAGAGCTGTCTTTATTTGCCGAAGAGTTATATCGATATATGTCTCCCGCTACACTTAATCAATTAGCTATAGAAGCAGGTGGAATGAAACGAAAACGCAAGTGCCATGGGCACCATTTTTTATCTTTGTGTGTATGGTTAAATCAACAAATCGCTACAACCTCTCTTACTCAACTTTGTAGTCAATTAGAAACTTCAACAGGAATTTTATTAAGTCCTGAGGGACTGAATCGACGATTTAACTCGGCTTCTGTAGCCTTCTTTCGAAATGTATTTACTACACTTCTACAAGCTAAAATTGGAGGATCATCTACAATTTCTCATTCTCTTTCTGCTTACTTTGAGCGGATTCGCATCCTTGATTCTACAACCTTTCAAGTTTCAGATCGATTCGCAGCTACTTATCCTGGTGCTGGAGGCTGTAGTCATACAGCTGGTGTGAAAATTCAATTAGAGTATGACTTGTTGAGTGGAGAGTTTTCTGATGTGAAAATTGAACCAGGAAAACGAAGTGATCAGGCATATGGGGCGACTCGAATGGACGTGACGCAAAAGAATGAACTATATATTCGTGACTTAGGGTATTTTCGTTTACAAGACTTTAAATCGATCCAAGATAAGGAAGGGTATTATTTATCGCGTCTTAAATTACCAACTAAAATATATAGAAAAGAATTCGAAACAGTGGTATTTAAAACAAAACCTGCTCAATTGAGACCGGTATATATACAAATTCATTTGGAAGACATCATGAACCAATTACAACCTGGCCAAGTGTATGAATTACATGATGTATATGTAGGGAGCAAAGACAAACTACCCACTCGCATTGTGGTTTATAGATGTACAGAGGAGCAAAAATAGAAACGTCTACATGATCGAGCTATTCGTGAAAAGAAAAAAGGGATTACATATACAGAGCGTACGAAACTTTTACAAGGAATTACGGTATATATGACAAACATTCCTACGGAATGGGTACCGAAAGAGAAAATCTATGATTTATATTCACTGCGTTGGCAAATTGGCGTGTCCAGATAAGGACACATTATCTAGTTGGTGAAAGTCCAATCGGGAGAATAGACTCCACTCCCGTAGCCTGAGAGGCGCCATGAAGTGAAAGCGACACGGCGAAGCCCTCTGACATCACATGCAAAAGGCATGTGGGCAAATCTCCAGGTTGTAACGTACAGTGAACGTAGACGTAGCCTCGTTACACGCAATTCCGGTGGCTGAGACGGTCGATAACGTGCGAAAGCAGCAAGAACTGACCGAAACGAGTCTGGAACGGCAGTTCTCACCGGCGGGGTATCAGCGGCGACATGGAGAGAAAGATAATGTGGAAACTGGAGAAGCCCTCGACACCCGATGAAGAAACCTCATCGAGGAGACCGTCTCTATAACCGCGATCGGGAAGTGAGAACGGTAGGTGTCAGGGTGGCGGAACGGATCGTAGTACCAGAGATCTGCGTGCAGCAAAACGCGCGGGGAGGGAAGGGTCCGAACCTGTAAATATTTCGTACGACCAAAGGAGGCAAGGGTGCCATGATAAAAACACCTATTACTTTGCAGGAACTAAGGCGACGAATCTATCAAAAGGCGAAGTCTGAACCTACGCATCGGTTTTGGGGACTATTTTCCCACATTACCAAACTAACAACCCTTCATGAAGCATATCAGCAAGCGAGAAAAAACAACGGTGCCCCAGGCATCGACGGGAAAAGTTTCGCTGATATAGAGCTAGAGGGAGTTATGCCGTTTTTAAAGAATATCCAAGCAGAACTACAGGCTGGAACATATCAACCACAAGCTAATCGTAAAGTAGAAATCCCAAAAGAAAACGGAAAAATGCGGACACTACAAATCCCGTGTATACGGGACCGCGTGGTCCAAGGAGCGCTAAAACTCATATTGGAAGCCATCTTTGAAGCTGATTTCTGCCCAAATTCCTACGGATTCCGACCAAAACGCTCCCCACATCAAGCACTGGCAGAAGTGCGACGTAGCATATTGCGCCGGATGACTGTAGTAATCGATGTTGACTTGTCACGCTACTTTGATACAATTCGACACCACATACTTTTGGAGAAAATTGCAAAGCGTGTCCAAGATTCGCAAGTTATGCATCTTGTAAAACAGGTAATCAAGGTGACAGGAAAGATTGGTGTCCCGCAAGGGGGACCATTTTCTCCCCTAGCCGCAAACATCTACCTCAATGAAGTAGATTGGACATTTGATGCCATTCGACGTAAGACAACAGAAAACCATTACGAGGCTGTAAACTATCACCGTTTTGCTGATGATATAGTTATCACTGTAAGCGGACACTCTAGTAAACGTGGATGGGCTGAATTGGCATTGCGACGACTGTGGGAACAATTAAAGCCTTTGGGAGTTGAACTGAATCTGGAGAAAACCCGAGTGGTTAATGTTTTAAAAGGAGAATCCTTCGGATTCCTAGGATTTGATTTGAGGCGAGTACTTAATCGAAATAAGAGTAGATACTTTGTTCTTATTACCCCGAAGAAGAAAGCCTGTACGAAAGTGAAAGCAAAAATCCGAGAATTAATCAGAAACGCAGGCGCCAGGCCTGCACAAGATTTAGTAAAACAAATCAATACTGTACTGATTGGATGGGTGAATTACTTCCGGGTTGGGAATTCTAGTCGAGCTTTTAGTAAAGTACGGGACTATACAGAGATGAAAGTCCGTACGTTATTGACGAGAAGGAAACGGCGACAAAAGCGTAGCATTGGATGGCAGAGATGGAGTAGTGAATATCTCTATGGTGTACTAGGACTCTATTGGGACTGGAAAGTTCGTCCTCTCGAAAGCTCAGGAAGACATTGATGAAAGTGTCTGCCATCTGATAGGTCTCATAACCCTTTTGATGAAGTTTATGGGGTGAGCTGCTTGAGGGAAAACTTCACGAGCAGTTCTTATGGGGAGGGGCTGGAGACGGGTCATAACTGATACCGCGCCAGTTCTTTACCCGACAGCTGTTATTTAAAATATGGAAATCTTGGTTTCGAATTCATCGTTGTAAATCTATTAAACAAGAGCGATTAGAATGCCACCTTTATGGACAACTCATTAGTATCCTATTATGTTCTTCTACTATGTTTAAAATGAGAGAACTCCTGTTACGTAAGAAACAGAAAGAACTAAGTGAATATAAAGCGATGTACATAATTAAAGATTATTTCTTACTTTTTCATCAAGCACTACATAAAAACACCCAAGAATTATCAAAGATTCTCCTTCGTCTGTTTAACCTCCTACAGCGAAACGGACGAAAATCTCACAGATATGAGAAAAAAACAGTCTTTGATATTTTAGGTGTTGTGTATGAGTATACCACTTCTGCCCATCAGGTAGCATAGCGAAAAATTTGAAACCCGTCAGGGTTTATTTGATGTGCCTACTTTTATAACATCTATAACAGATAATAAAAAACTACGTGGAAAGACCGCATTTTGTATAAAAATATACGTTAAGTTGATGGATGTGTGGCGAGACCCCATATCAAGCAATATTTAGCGAATTTTCATCACAAATTATCTTTGTCTTCCTATTGGGGAGACGGTACCACTTCTTTGAAAGAGAAAAAACAGAAGATCTTGAGGTCTTATGTAGGCTGATGAGGCTCTAGAACATGAAAAAGTTCATTCGATTGTGTTTGATGAGTTACCTCCTCATTCGATTGTGATGCAGTTGACTGCAATAGTGTTATCAATGCAGCGCTGTTGATTGTTGGAGGCGAAGGTGGTCTCGAAGGTTACGTAAAAGGAGTAGGGGTTGGTTAGCGCCTTCACCTATCCTACCCGAATAAGGCGGGAAATGGTTTAGTCCTTTGTTACAGAAGGCGGCTTTTTTATGACATCCGCATCATCACCTGTAACGTAAACTTGTGCTGTTTCTTTTTTTAGCTTTTCCTTTATTTGTTTTATTTCTTCTATTTGACGTTTTGTAACCAATACTTTATTTACTTGCACGGGGTGTTTGTTTATTTCAATTTCTTCTTCTTTCAGAGGAATTCGAAGTTCCTCCTTATTTCCTGCTTCTATTACTAATACTTCACGCTTAATAGGAACAGTGAACGTTTTCTGTTCTTCGACGACTTCTTTATGAACCTTTACCTCCCCTATTTGTACTCGTTTTTTTTTTATTTCCAGCTGCTCTTCTCGTAATTGAAGCGTTTTTTCTTTAATTTCATTTGTTTTTTTAGTCGGTTTGTCGATGTTCCTTCTCGAATTCATTGTATAACTAATGCCGCCTACGAGTGCTCCTATAACGAGTCCTGTTACGATTGTAAAACCTGTTACCCAACCGATTATGCTACCGATTATCACACCAATAGTAATATACTTTCCCATAGGACCTCCTGAAGTTCTTTTTTATATATGAGGATGGAAAGAAACCTACTTAACTAGAAGTTAAGTAGGTAGGCACAATTAGTCCTCTTTGATAATATCTGTATTACCATGCGATTCAACATCTGCAACTTCTTTACGAAGTACGTCGCGTACTTGTTCTATTTCTTGAACCGAACGTTTATGAGCAGAGACTTCACCAGTGACGACCGTATGCTTTTCTACATCAATTTTTTCAGCAGTTACTGGAATGTGAATCGTTTCTTCTTCTGTAATTGGTTCATCTGTTGGTTCGTGATCAACGGCTCTTTGTTCAATAACGACTTGATCATGTAAAACAGGGACATTCACTGATTGTTCTTCCTCAACAATGTCCTTATGAAGCGTCACATCACCAGTCTCCACACGGTGTTTGTCGATCTCCAATTCTTCAGCACGAAGATCAAGATGTACGTCTTCTGCTGCAAATTCTGTATCGGCAGAGCGATCTACTTCACTTACCTTTTTTCGAGTTTCCTTTTGAGTTCCTTCTTCGTTAAATAAATCAAAAAAGCCCATGATGAAAACCTCCTAAGGGATGTGTTTGGATCTTACAAGTACTAATGTTACCTGT
Source organism: Bacillus sp. FSL R9-9530 (assembly GCF_038008145.1). Taxonomy (NCBI): domain Bacteria; kingdom Bacillati; phylum Bacillota; class Bacilli; order Caryophanales; family Bacillaceae; genus Bacillus; species Bacillus sp. FSL R9-9530. The sequence continues at coordinate 92,105 of NZ_JBBOYO010000002.1, read as the reverse complement.
GTGAGTGAAAATATGCGCTTGATTTGGTGCTTGTTTCTAAAAAGGCTTTACTTAGCCATTTGGTATTTACATCCAATTTTTTTATTAGGGATATTTAAAAAAAATCAGAGTCGTTAGCCTTCATGCCTTCATCCTCGATTAACGTGCCCTATCGTACTATAAGGGGTCACCATACATGCCCATCAACTTAAGAAAAATAAACGCCCTAAAACGAAAAAAATGAGCTGACTTCTCAAAGTAACTACCTATAGGGGTACCGTCACATCGCTGTCAAGCTAAGGCTTTATTACACCCTCAGAACGAAATTTTCAGGCTTTCCTGTAATGAAAAAGCTTATTTATCGTTTTGGGGGTGACTTGTTTTCTTAAGTTGATGGCAATGTATGGTGACCCCTAATAGATGCATGGAATAGTTTTGTCCCAATAACAAAAACTAACAGAAATAAAACGATAATATATAAAGGAGATTAAATATGCTGAAAAAGATAGGAAGAATTTTCCGAGTATTCCTCTTTTTATTTATCGGTGGATGTTTAGTTCTGTTTGTTTGGGGTGAAATTGACAGAACAATAGCCGAAAAAAATGGGGTATTTAGCCAGAATTCTAGTCAATACCCTATGCGTCAAAGTGATATTACTATGTATACAGATGGGAAACAGTTAAACAATCAATTATTCTCGGATATAGAGAAAGCAAAGCATTACGTGCATATTAACTTTTTTTCTATTGCTGATGATAAAGTAAGTCATCAGTTTCTAGAGCTATTGCGGAAAAAAAGTCAAGAAGGTGTAGAAGTATACTATGCATTGGACAGGTTAGGTGGAATTTTATTAAAGAAAAAGGAAAGAGAATTATTAGTTAAAAAAGGAGTTCATTTTACATATTACAATAAACCTGCTTTCCCTTATCTTTTTTCTTCTTTGGATCATCGGAATCATCGTCGTATTTCAGTTATTGATGGAAAGGTTGGTTACATTGGCGGATTCAACATCGGAAAGAAGTATTTGGGAGAAAAAGAAAAACTTGGTTATTGGAGAGATTATCATCTTCAAATACGAGGAGAAGGAGTTCAAGATTTAGAACACCAATTTGTATTAGACTGGAAGAAAAACTCAGAGAAACCGATTCCGATACACAATGCGGTAAAGGAAAAGGGAGCAACCTCGCAACGATTTACTGCATATTATAGTGGAGAAAAACTTGGGCAAGATTATGCAATGCTGTTTCAACAAGCAAAAGAATCCATCATTATATTAACACCTTATTTTATACCAAAAGACAGAACTATTTGGAACGCATTAGTAGATGCAAGAAAGAGGGGAGTCCGTGTCAAAATTCTATTCTCACCTCATTCGGATGCACTATTAGTTAAAGAAGCAGCATATCCATATATCCGAAAAGCATTAAAACAGGGTATGGAAGTATATGGTTATAAAAAGGGGGTGTTACACGGTAAAGTATTTTTGATTGATGAAAAAGTATTGATGGTTGGGACCGTGAATTTTGATTCACGCTCGTTTCATTTAAATGAAGAAATGAACTGTTATATTCATGACCCTATCTATATTTCGAAAATAAAACCAGTGATTAATGCAGACTTACAAAATTCAAAGCAAGTAACATCCTCTGACGTTAATCAATTGTCTATAAAAGAAAAAATGAAAGAAAAGGTTGCAAAAATATTTGAGTATTATTTGTAAAGACAAAGTATTTTTATATTAAGGTTAGTAACAGTTATGAACAAGAATAACGTAACGCTAGAACAGGCTATAAACCTAGCAATAACAAGTGTTACAGAAAATGAGATAGCAACTGTTGCTACGGATGGCGTAGCAAGCAGATACAGAACACATAAAAGCATTATCAGAACGTATAGAACGATTGGAACAACTTAATTTAGAGTTGATTCAAAGATTGGATCAACAAAGTAAACTTTTACAGGAAACAAATGCTCAAAGAATAATAAGAGAAGAACAAAGAGATGTTCTCTTAATGCAGGCATTAAGAGAAACACAAGATAGCAAGCGTCTTATAGCAGATTCAGAACAGAAAAAGTCGTTTTGGATTGGCCTGTTTGGTAAATAAATTAAAATCTAATGGTAAAGAGATTTTAATTTATTTGAAAAAAGATAAGAGTTAGGCTTTTTATTTATTATTAATGATGATATTCAGCACTATAAATTTTAGTTAAGCATATATTGTATGATTGGAATAGGTTTCACTCACTTATTCCATTTTATTTTTATTTTATAATTTTCCTTTTAAGGACACCAACGGGCATTGGTGTTCTTTTTAAGTAGGCTGGTTTTGAAAAATAAGAAATTTTCTTTGTTTTATACTTGTACTTGTTGTACTTGTAAAACCTTTATAGTCAGATCTAGTACAATTTTTTCACGAAGAGTATCAAATGGTTCGTTTAATTCTGTTGGACAAGGAGAAAAGTCTAACTCGAAAAATTGAACGCTGACTAATTCGCAATATGGTTGTTCGTTGTAAAAAACTGTATTTTCAAAGAAGTATTTGTCTAAGCGTGGTACATCACCGTTTTTAGGATTAATAAAGTGAGATGTAGTGTCTGAAGAGGAAGCTACTAAAGCTAGTGATAGAAAATCAGCTTCTGTTAAATCTGCAAAACCAGAGAATGGAACATTGGCAATGCGATCAAATAGTACTGAATTACATGCACTACCTGCATATTCAATGTTTTTACGAATATATCCTTGTACAAATAATTTTGCTCTTGTGACTCGGCGGTAATTTGTATCTGGTACTGGGGTAAATGCTACAGGAACTAACTTACATTGTGTTAAAAATACGTTTTTTAAGACGCGTTTAATTTCGACTGCTGCAGGTGCTAATGAAATATCGGATTCTACAACAATTTGAATTGTTCTTTCAGCTAATACAACTGGTATTTTTACAATTGGTGCTCCTGGAGTAAGAATTGGTGTTGCAGCTGCATCACTTAATGGTGTTTGAGTTTTTCCTTCTACCTGACATGGTACATTAATTGGACATTGTTCGCTCATATTATCTAATCTCCTTTTTGAAATTACTTTAGATTTTTAAAACAGTTCAATGCCAATATATTCGTTTTTTTGATTTATGTATGAGCATGTATACTAGTTTTTGAAATTTAGTTATCGAAATTTATTAATGAACTACAGACAATAATCTATGATTATCAGTATTTTATTAAATGGAACTATCTATATTTATTCTCAAAATTGGTGCTACTTCTTTATTGCGTTAGATAGTAATGTAATTTATAATGTGTTTAAATGATTAAATTCTTCAACGGAAGGTAATGTGAGTGAAATGAACTGTAATGATAGAGTAATGCATATTTTAGAAAATTTAAGACCATGTTTTCAAGGACTGGGAGATCCAACTCGTCAGCAAATTGTATCACTTTTAATTGATAAAGATAGCTTGAATGTGACGCAAATTGCGGAGCATATTCCTATGTCAAGACCTACTGTATCTCATCATCTGAAAATATTGAAACAATCAGGGTTGCTTCAAGTTCAGAAAAAAGGAACTGAAATGTATTATTGTCTTGAATTTAATGAAACAATAAATCTTTTAAAAGAGCTTGTTTCTTTAGTCGAAGATGAATGTAAGAATTAGGTACTCATTTATAGTTTAGGGACACGTTTTGTCCTTTTTTTTAAAAATATTATGTTTAAACGTTTAAGTTTTTAATCATTTTAACTTATAAGTACATACTAATTAAAATGGAGGTTTCCGATGAATAAGAAAACCGTATTAATTGTTGGTGGGTATGGAGTTGTTGGTAGTCAAATTGCTCAAATTTTACATGATCGACATCCTGATTTGGAAATTAGTTTAGGAGGAAGAACCTTAGGGAAAGCACTACCTTTTGAATCAGAGAGAATAAAAATAGTCAAGGTAGACAACACAACAGATGATCCTTTAAGAAGTTTGGATGATAATCTCACATTAGTCGTTAATGCGGTTAATGACCCTCAAGATAGACTACTTCTATCCGCAGTCCAAAAAAGAATTCCATTGGTTGACATTACTCGTTGGACTGAACGCTTTCAGAGTTCTATTGCTCTATTGAAAAATGTCGAAGTTCAATCCCCTGTTGTATTAGCTTCTGGGTGGATGGGTGGTACAGCAGCCCTTTTTTCTAAAATTTATTCAAAAAATCTTCAAAAGGTTACAGTTGATATCAACGCACTATATTCTCTTCAAGACAAAGCAGGACCAAATTCAACAGCATATATGGATCGGTTATCTATTCCATTTGAACTCAAAGCTCGGGAGGGAATGCGGCAAGCTTATCCAATGACTGATCCAATTAAAGTCTGCTTTCCCAATGGTTATATAACAAAATGTTATCGTTTGGATACTCCTGATCATGTAACTCTGCCAGAATCAATTCATGCTGTTTCGGCTAACTTTCGTATTGCTTTTGATAGTAAAATATCTACATATGGGCTGGTTTCTCTGGTGAATACAGGAATTTGGAAAATGATTAGCGGAGAAAAATTTACCGGTTTACGGAAAAATATTCTCTATAAACCCGGAAAGGGAAGTGCACATAACATAGTTATTCACCTTGAAGGTTATGATACTACAGGTGTATTTCATAGACGCTGTGTGAACATATCGGATCCGTTAGGACAAACACATCTTACTGCTTTAGGAGCAGCTATCCAAGCAGAGCATATTTTACAAACATCTGATATTGTGGTTCCGGATTCTGAAATTTACTTTCCAGAAAATCTATTAGATTTGGGTGTGAATGCATCTGCAATTTTAGATTTTTATAGAGAATATGGAGTTAATATTACGACAGAAAATATATAAAAGGTGCCGTTCTATATATGGTAGTACACATATCATTATCAAGATAAAGTTAAGAAATGAAAAGGGAAACAATGGGCCAGCTCACAGGAGACATCCGTAAAAACTCGCCAAATATGAGTATGTAGTCATCTCGAAACATAAAAAAAGACACTATAGAAAGTGTCTTTTTTTACGTTGACATACTATGAAAGAAAATGTAGTGATTAATCCTAATTTGTTGGATACTTCTTGGTTAATACTAGTATAACATAAATGCATAGAATTTTTTATGAATTCATGCATATATTAGAATTAATATATATTGGGGTGTACTTAAACTATTTTTCCCTATAATTTCTAGTTCTCCTATTATTCTTGAGATGCAGTAAAATACAATTTGTCTTATGAAAGTAAATATGAATACTAGCTGGATAGCAATGTGATGCTACCTCAATAAAAAATATTATTATAGAGTGAGTAGGAATGAGAAATTTAGAAGAAATCGCAAAGGAATATGTTGCAATTGAAATGTGTGAAGGAAGTCATTACAAAAACAAAGATGAATATGATAATGAATTAGATTTTTATCTTGAAAATGTAACTAATTTAGAGGGTTCCTATGAAACCTACTTAACTAATAGTCTTTCAAAAGAAGAGTTAGATCACTACGATGTAATTGAAGTATGGAATGCTATCGAAAAAGGAATAAAAGAAGCTGTTGAGAAAAGAAGATAATATTCTTTCATGTAGGTGAGTGACGAATGCAATATACAAAAGAAGAGTTAATCTTGATTATTCAGTATAAAGCGAAAGAATTAGGGAAGATTCCAACCAAAAGAGATATTAAACAACAGACGCCAATTAAAAAAATATTTGGGAGTTGGAATCATGCCCTTGCTGCGGCTGGTTTTGAACATCTAAATCAGAGAACTTTTACAGCAGAAGCAATCATCGAGATATTTCATATGTGGATTCGTAAAAATAATAGAATACCGACAACAAATGATTTGAATACAGACAAAACATTGCCAGATTCCAAAGTAATTAAGCGGTATCTTCATATGGGGTATAGAGATTTCATTACTTCATTAGGCTATGAGCCTTTTGACGGGACTGTCTACATACAAAGTGATAAAGAGCTACTACAGCTACTTAAGGATGAGATAATGCGTCTTGGAACGACTAAAAAGAATGTATTTATGAACGAAAGAAATAAAGAAGTAGTGCCATCCGTAACGTATTATGAGACTCGTTTTAACATGCGCTGGAATCGCATACTTTTGTTATCTGGTATTTCTAAAGACGATTTATACGGATTTCACTATACAAGAGAAGAACTCATTCAAATACTACAAGAATTGTATAAAAAATTTGGGGAAGTGCCTTCCCAAAAGGAGCTTGAACAGTTAGGATATAGTCGTCATATCTTTATAAACATGTTTCAGAATTATAATAATGCGTTAATTGCAGCTGGTATTACACCAATGAATAAGACACCCGAGATTGTGAAAGAAACCGATGAAGAATTACTTCAAATGTATGTTGATTTTTCTAATTGTTTAGGACAAGCAGCAACATCAAGGCAATTAAATGAATCTCATAATATATATAATGCAGATGTCTTTACTCTAAGATTTGGTGGTATGCTTGAATTGCATAAAAGAGCAGGGCTTGTTTCAACGTACGGCACTCGAAAAGTTTATACCAAACAAGGACTAGCAGATAAATTGAAACGTGTATATAGAGTAAATGAGGGACGTATTCCAATACGTCGTTTCAAAGAATTTGGATTATGCGCTAGCACCCTCATGCGGTATTTCAAAACAACTAAGATAAATGAAACATGGGAAGAAATAGAGAAGGAGATTAAGCATGACAATCAAAGCTTACGGGAATAGGGAAATTAGCAAAGTAGTTTTCTCAGGAAATCCTACAGCATTATCAGTATGGCTTAAGAAACGAAATGATCGTACGAAAATACTCGCAGCACTTCCAAAAGCGTATGTGGAGCTAGGAACAAGAAAAGGATGGACACAAGAACAGATAGAGAACTGGGCTAAAGAAAATGGCCTAAAATGTGATTGGTCACAAGTAGAGGAATTATAGCGGAGACTAGATTCCACTGAAAAAAATACAAAGCATCGCAACTTTATTTCAAATATACAGTGCACTAACAATTATTATTTTCAGAATTTAACAAATATGATATAATTTATGTTAAGCGATGTTTCTTAAAAGTAAATGGTGGTTCAAGTTAGGGGAAGGGCACTCATACGGGTGCCTTTTTCTTTAGAAATCATTAAAGGAGAGTGCAATATGACTATTATCAACTTGGATGATTTTCGAAAACAAAAAGAAAAACAAGTGGTGACGATACCAATCATTGAACGGATATACAAAGAAGATGGCGAGGTTAAGATTGAAGTATCTGGAGAACGAAAAGTTTCTAAAGCCTGGTTAAACAGACACGATAAGCAAGTATAATATGTCACTAAAGAAAAAGGACCTGATATGAATATCAGATCCTTTTTCACTATGTATAATTATTTCACTGCTTCTTTTAATTCTTTTCCGGCTTTAAATGCAGGTGCTTTAGATGCAGCGATTTGCATTTCTTCACCTGTTTGTGGATTACGTCCTGTACGTGCAGATCTTTCACGCACTTCAAATGTACCAAAACCAATAATCTGTACTTTCTCTTCATTTGCAAGAGCATTTGTTATAGCATCTAATACAGCTTGTGTTGCTGCAGCTGCATCTTTTTGTGTAAGTTCTGCTTTTTCTGCTACCATTTTTGTTAATTCGGTTTTATTCATTTTTTGCACCTCTTTGAATGTAATAAGAGATTATTATAACGTACCTACGTTTCTCATGTAAATAAAGATATATAGAAAAAGCCCTAGCAAGAGCTAGGGGAAATTCTGTATGATAGTAGTAACAAGGAAAAGGATTTCATCGCATATTTGGTATTTTAATATATCTATTAAATAATATAAAGTGATGTTTTGAATATAATTTTGTTGATGTTTTCTCATTTTGTTTATGGGGGCATTTAAGAATCTTAGCTTGATGACGATGTGGTGATATCCCTGTATGCATTATAAATTTCTAATTTTCACATAATTATGTACGAAAATTTAATTTTTTCGTTTTGTCTATTTTTTCTGAATAACATATATTGACAAAATAACAGTGGCGATATAGAATTGGTTTTGTTCACCGGTGAACATTATGCGAGATTTTTGTTTAGTATCATTTTTATTAATCTAATATAACATCAAGATATTCTATCTCTTTTGTATGTAGTTTGATATATTATTAGTTATTTAAAATCAATAAAACGTTTTATATTGATAAAATTATTTAAAGGGATGATTGTATGACACATACTATAGCGGTAAGAAATGTTCAAAAGTTTAGTTCTCACCCCTTATCTACTAATTGTGCTGAAATATTTAAACGTAGTAACCATGCATTAATAGGTATTAGTCCGTTTAATAGTAGATTTTCAGATGAATATATTAATAGACTTATTGAATGGGCATTACATACTTTTGATGATGTTAGTGTTTTATTAGCTGGAAAAGAAGCTGCAAATTTACTTGAGGCTTTAGGAACACCAAAAGGTAAGGCGGAAAGAAAAGTTAGAAAAGAAGTATCTCGAAATAAAAGATCAGCTGAAAAGGCACTTAAAGAGCATGGTGGTAATGCAAATGCTATCCATACTTTTTCTGAGTTTAATGACAATTATGCATATAACAGCATGAGAGCAGAAGCGGAACATATCTTTGTAAACGAAACTCATTTTCGAAATGCTTGCTTAGAAATGTCACACGCTGCCATTCTAGGTAGGGCAAGGGGTACCAATATAGATATTGATCAAATTTCAAATGACATGCTAAATATTGCAGTAGAATATGTCATTGCAGAACTTCCATTTTTCATTGGTGGAGCTGAAATTTTGGGAACTCAAGAAACTGTACTTATTTATCATAAACCATGGGAACTTGGTGAACAGATAGTTAGAAATGATTTTTCTATCAAGATGAAACCAAATCAAGGATATTTAATGGTTCAAGAAACGGAAGATATATCTTAACAAATATTAAGTAACTAATACAAGGGGGAAGTAATATGCCAAATACATTACAAACGGTAAATATATTATCAGAAGAATTTCAAGAAAATCCATATAAGTATTTTTCATACCTACGTCAGAATGACCCAGTGCATTATGAACCTGAGATTGATAGTTATTTTATTAGTAGATATCAAGATGTCCGTAATATATTAAATGATACTGATACATTTACAACAAAATCATTAGCTGAACGTGCCGAACCAGTAATGCGTGGGCCAGTGTTAGCACAAATGCGTGGAAAAGAGCATGTAGCTAAAAGAAAAATTGTTTTAAGAAGTTTTATGGGAGATGCTTTACAAAAATTAATGCCCTTAATTAAAAAGAATGCAGAAGATTTACTATCCCCACATCTTTCAAATGGAAAGATAGATTTAATTAATGATTTTGGCCGAACCTTTGCTGTTTATGTAACAATGGATATGATTGGATTAGATAAGAAAGATCATAAGAAGATAGGTGAATGGCATAGCGGAGTAGCTGAATTTATTACCAGTATAAATCAACCACCAGAGGCAAGGGAACATTCTCTCTGGTGCAGTAAACAGTTAGCTAATTATTTAGAACCGATTATTAAAGAACGGCGGTTAAACCCGCAGGATGATTTAATTTCTAAATTATGCAGTGCTAAATATGAAGGCATTACTATGACTGATACTGATATTCTAGCATTAATTTTAAATATATTATTAGCTGCAACAGAACCTGGTGATAAGACCCTTGCTTTATTAATCTATAACTTAATTAACCAACCAAAACAATTGCAAGATGTATTGAATGATCGTTCATTAGTACCATTGGCTATTGCTGAAACTTTACGCTATAATCCACCAGTACAATTGATTCCCCGTCAATTAGCAAAAGACACGGAAATAAGTGGTATCCAACTATCAAAAGGAACTACTGTATTTTGTATGATTGGTGCGGCGAACAGAGACCCTAACGCATTTGAAAGACCTGATGAATTCAACATTTATCGTCCGGATCTTGACATTAAAAAGGCATTTAGTGGTACTGCAAGACATCTTGCATTTGGATCAGGTATTCATAATTGCGTAGGGGCAGCATTTGCAAAATCAGAAATTGAAATAGTTGTAAATGTAGTCTTAGATAATATGAAAAACATTAAATTGGAAGAAGATTTTCAATATGTTGAAAAAGGACTCTATACGCGTGGACCTATTTCTATGCCTATTCTTTTTGATAAGTTAGTTTAAAAATCATTGCTATTTTGATTGTTAATAAAATCCGATTTTTGCTAAGGGGCTAAAAGCCCCTTAGTTTTTCTGTTTTTATAGAAAGGTTAAACATATATACTTTTAAGCTGAAATAACAAAACATTAAATACATTTTTTCCAGGCTTCTAAAAAATTAGTTACAACTTGTAACTCGGAATCATTAAATTGTTGGAATAATTCATTGTAACGTTCATATGCAATTTTGTGTAACCTTGTATGAATGATAGCTAACTGAATTCCTTTATCAGTTAAAGTATAAAAGATTTCCTTCTTATTATCTGCATTTTGATGCGTCAATAAAATTTTATCATCTATAAGAACGCGAATAGCTTTAGAAATAGTTGCTTTAGAAATATTTAATTCCATAGATAATAGAGTGTTATTCATTTGTTGATTACTCTCATGAATTACCGAAACTATATGTAGTTGCGTCAGAGTCCAATTTTTATTTATATTATCAGATTCACTAACTAATTCTTTTATCATTTCTTGAGATGCATATTTTTTCTTTTCTCTTGTTATGACAAAATCTTCAATAGCTTTTAAGGTTTGTTCATGGACAATATTTGTCATAATAAATTCCCCCTATCTATAATTATTGTTTACCGGTTAACTATATGGAAAGTTTACCAGTAAACAATAATTCGGTCAAGAATTTTAAAAAGTGACTTGTATGCATTAAAACTAACATTTATAAAATAATAGAGCTTTATTAAGTTTGTTTATGAAAAGAGTATACAGTTAAAATGCTTTTGTAATAAGATAAATTCTAATTTTGCAATTGACAATTGTTAGGTGAAGATATAAAATCAAAATAGTTTACCGGTAAACAAAAAACACAAAAAGATAAAGAAGGGTAGAAGTATTTAAATGAATAAGGGCATAAAACAGAAAATCTACGATAATTATTTACATTTATTACATCTCAATGAACAAAAGGCAGATAAGGACGTTGAGACTTTTTTTAAGCAGGCTAAAATGGAACAAATAGAACATGTACCGACAAATATGACAAGTATACACGTAATAGCCTGCATTGGTGAAAACCAACCAATAAATAATAGTACAATTGCAAGGAAAATGAATTTATCTAAAGCGAATATCACAAAAATTAATACCAAATTAATAAAAGAAAATTTAATCACTCGTTTCCAGTCGATTGATAATAAGAAGGAGGTATATTATGAACTAACTCCAGCAGGACAATCACTTTGTGAATTGCATCAGAAAATCCATGATCAGAAAGAGAATGAATTTTATCAGTTTGTCGATTCATTTTCCGAAATAGAACAAAATGCAATATTAAAATTTTTACAGAATACAAACGATAGAATGTTGGGGAATTAAAGTTATTTCACCTTAAATTAGTTAGCTAATTATTAATAATCTTTTAGGAGGGATAGCATGAATCGCGTTAAATCAAGTACTTCTTTTCTTTTATATTTGTTGTGTATTAGTGCTTTTTTCGCTTCTTTAAACCAAAATATTTACTCTCCAATAATCCCAATAATACGAGATTCATTTCATGTGTCTATAACAATGGTTAATCTTTCAGTTTCAATATTTATTTTTATTACGGCAATTATGCAAATTGTTTTTGGTTCTATAATTGATTTTAAAGGGGCTAGGACTATTCTTATTCCAAGTATTATTTTAACAATTATAGCGAGTATTGGTTGTTCGATTACTAGTAACTTTACAGTGTTTTTATTTTGTAGAATTTTACAGGCTATAGGAACAGCTGCAATACCACTTATTGCGGCAACTACAATTGGCTCTATATTTCAAGGAGAACAACGAGGAAGTGCAATGGGTACATATCAAACAATGCTATCTATTGCGCCTGCTGTTGCACCTGTACTAGGAGGTTTTATTGGCGAAAAATATAACTATCCAGGTGTTTTTTGGCTACTTGTAGCAGTATCTTTAGTTCTGTTTATTATTAATTGGTTATATTTTCCGAAAGATCAGGTGGAGAGCAATAAAGCTTTGAATGTTAGAACTTTACTATCTCACTATGCTGCTATATTTAAAAGTAAAGTGGGAAGTTCTATATTAATATTAAGTTTCTTTGCATTTTTTCTCTATTTTTCTTTCATCGTTTACTTACCAATTTTATTAACAGATTATTACCAATTAAGTTTACAGATAGTAGGTTTACTTTACTTACCGATGGCTATAAGTTTAATAATTGGCAGCATGACTTTTAAAACTATTCAATCTAAAATTCCACTAAATAAACTTTTTATAACTGGAAATGTAGTCTTATCTTTGAGCGCTATATTATTTGCTGTGACACACTCGAATACTTTAATTGGCGTAACAATTGCTTTAATTCTCCACGGAATATCAATTGGTATCCTCACTCCTTTATTTGCTACTATGATTGCAAATGAATTTGAACATAATAGAGGAAGTGCAATGGGAATGTTTAACTTTATTAGATATATGGGAATGGCTGTAGGACCAATTATTTCGGGATTATTATTAGCACATTTCCAACCTACATTTGTATTTGCTATATTTGGAGGATTTTTTATCTTTCTTTCTTTTGGCATACTTATTCGGATTAGGAAGAAATCTATTAAAATCGTGCCAAAACAAGAAAATCTAAAATAAGAAAAAGATTTATGATTCCAGCATATAAAATTCATAGTGTAAAAACTATACAGATAAATTATTTTTCATTATAAGATTATAATCAACTAAATGTTGAGTCCTGTTCATAATTAAGGGCTTAATATATTGTGTCCTTTATTATCTTGGATAAGGTAATTAGAAATTTTAATAAGAGAAAAAAATTAGATTAAGTAATAAAAAAGCGTAGAAAGATTTAATTTCTACGCTCTTTTTTAATTGATAAATAGGGCGAAAAAAGAAAATACACTATTGCGCTAATGAAGTTTTATAAAAAAACTAACTGCATAAACAAATTGGTTCTGGTGCAAAAACTTAAGGACAATTGCAATGAATCTATAAATCTTGGATATACTGTTACTATTACTTTAGAAAGGGTACGTGATTGGTATGGAAAAGGAAAATGTATTCAAATGGAAGCATTATCAGCCTGATATTATTTTGTTAACGGTAAGATGGTACCTACGGTACAACCTCAGTTTTCGTGATTTGGTGGAAATGCTAGAAGAACGGGGTTTATCCATTTCTCATACAACGATTATGCGTTGGGTTCATCAGTATGGTCCGGAATTGGACAAACGAATCCGTCGTCACCTTAAACAAACAAATGACTCTTGGAGAGTCGATGAAACATATATCAAAGTAAAAGGTCAATGGATGTATTTGTATCGTGCTGTTGATTCGAAAGGAAACACAATTGATTTTTTCCTAAACAAAACAAGAGACCCGAAGGCTGCAAAGCGCTTTTTCAAGAAAGCTTTGCGGTCTTTTCATGTTTCAAAGCCACGTGTTATAACAGTCGATAAGAACCCGGCTTATCCGATAGCAATTGAACAGTTGAAAAAAGAAAAAAGCATACCTGATGGTATGCAACTTAGACAACAAAAGTACTTGAATAACATAGTAGAACAAGATCATCGCTTTATAAAGAAGCGAATCCGTTCTATGCTAGGGTTCAAATATTTTGACACAGCTACATCCATTCTTTCTGGAGTAGAAGCCATGCATATGATTAAAAAAGAACAGCTTGATTTACGGGACCAGTCTGTCCAAAATCAGAAAGAATTCATCCATCAATTGTTTGGACTTGCAGCATAAGATATGATTCCGTTAGGAATATATGCGCTTTATTCTCTTTTATTTTATTTTTGCACCAGAACCCATACAGGCGAACCAATTAGAAGTATCAGTATTTCTCTGACTAACTTAGTAAGCGAAGGTGAGGAACAGATTTCAATATTTGATGATGTAAAGAAGAGAGAGCAACAAATAAAGTTAACAAGAGCTTTAGATGAAATACGAACTCGATTCGGTAAAAATAGCATTTTACGGGCGATATCTTATACGCCACATTCAACGATTAAATACAGAAATACACTCGTAGGAGGCCACAAGGCATGAAAGAAACACGTATTCCACGAGGGCGGGGCATTGAGAAATCGGCACCCTTCGCTAGTATGCCAGCATAGTTTGCAGGTCTACATAAATTAATTCAAGATCAATCAAAAGTTTCCAAACCAATGTTAGATTTACAAAAATCTGACCAAATAAATCAAGTGTTAAAACGAGCCATACAGATAAAAGAAGAAATTGATCTCTGGCATTATAAAGATGGAATTATACTATATAAGATTGTTAACATTCATAAGTTTGATGCAATAAATAAGACATTAGTTGTTACTGATGCATTTGGTTTTAATAATTCATTGTACTTAGATGATATTGTAGAGTGTAGCATTCACAAATAATGAAAAAAGGTATGGTTGGACTATCCAAACACATACCTTTTCATGGATTTCAAACTCAATTTTACCACTATAAAATGGTAAGTTTTTTGCAATGTTAGTAAATTAGAAAATGTCCCTGTTTGAATCAATCATTAAAACAAACTGCTCTAACTTCCTGTTGTTTTTGAGGGGATAGATCAGACACTGCTACATTAATTGATTCTAATTTACTTTCTAGAGGTGCGTTTCGTCCAAACAATTCATCAATGGATACATTGTATAAGTCTGCAATACTCATGATTGAATCTGCGTCTGGGTCAGCTTTTCCATATTCCCAATTGGCATATGTGGTACGAGCGATATTCAGGCGATATGCTACATCGAATTGAGTATATCCCTGTTTTTTTCGCAACTCAGCAAGTCGCTTACTTAGTTGAGACATATCATCACATTTCCTTTCTGATTTATAACGTTAGTGTAAAACAGAAAAGTTAAATTGCATCCTTATGACTTATAATGAGTCATAAATTATTTTTATTTGTAATAGTTAGTCTTGATGTTGTGATAATAGAAAGCCATTTATAATTCTATACGCGAAAAAAATAGGAATAAATCGATACATCAAATCGAGAATCTTCCTATTATATATGTTTACTAAAACAATGAATTTCCTATATCTATTGTGGCCAAGTTTTGACGTCTTGTACGTTCCCTTAAATAGCGTTCCGTCGTCATAATAGATTCGTGTCCTAAATAGTCACGTATTTTCTTAAGTTCGACACCTTTTCCCATCAAATGATTCGCAAAGAAGTGTCTGCAGGTATGGGGGGTAATTCTATCCTTTCGGTAACGTAAAAATGGTAAGTTTGTTTCTTCAATCTTTTCTGCTACATATTTTGATAAGTAGTCGGCCCTATAGTAAGAGCCATCGGCTTTAGGTAGAAAAGCAGATGTACTAGAGGCGTCCAATTCACTTGTTTGTTTACGCAATTGACGAAGGCGACAGATATCGTCGAGTACATCTTCAAAAATACGAACTTCCCTGGCTTTATTTCCTTTCCCAACTACACGCAAGAGATAAGCATTTAATGAGGAATGGAATACAAGATCTGCCCATTTTGCGTTTGCAACTTCCTCAATCCGGAGTCCAGTAGTCGTAAGAAGGAAAAACAATGTATACATAAAGAAATTTGTTTTCTTCAGTGTATCTAGTATTTCATTTACTTCTTCAGGAAAGAGGTCACGATTGACCAGCTCTTCTTTTTTTACAGATACTTTTTTGAGACGACTACTATAGTCATCTGAGAGACCATTGTTATCATAAACGTATTTTAGAAACTGCTGGACTACCGTTTTCTTTCGACGTAATGTAGTGGCAGCATACTTCTTACTTAGTTCATAGAAATATATTTCCATCTCATTATGGGATAAGTCATGAATGGTTCCTATTTTTTCTTTTATGTACCGAAGAAAATGAGAAAGATCGTGCAAATATATCTTTTTTGTTCGTTCACTTCTTTTTTTCGTTAGAGAAGGTTCATCATGTAAAAATAAGTAAACCAAAGATTCTTCACTTAATTTGGAGTAATCAATATTTCGGATACCCATACCCATAATTTTTTCAAACTGACTGCTATCAAAAAAATCCGATCTGGATTTTACAAGTTGAATATTATGTTCATAATTTATAATATTCAAATATACACACACCCTTTAATAGAATGAAAAGACACACATATATTTTATATAAACTTTTATCATTCTAATTATACCACAATAAATACATAATTTATTGTGGTATAAAATGAAATGATTAAAAATATATTTCGGGCTTATTATTTAACATTTGCGTTTAACTAATATATAATTGAAATATTTAATTGATATTTTTGTACATTTCAATCCAAATATGGTAGGAGGAGATTTTTTTGACTCATCTTCGTCGGAAAATTTTACATGAAATCTATAATTTAGAATATACCCATTGTTCAACTTGCCCTCTGAACAACCTATCAGTGAATTGTACAGATGAGCAGGAGCAGGCAAAACAAAGAAACTACAAACATTGTAAAGGTTGTCCCATTTTCGATTCCATCCGTGAGAAAGGAGAGCAATTGAATTCTTTATCAAAAAAGAGTACATTTAATAAGGTACAAGAACGTTATATGGAAAATCCATTTAAGTATCTTCAGTATAAGGAGTACTCAATCACAGATGTAGTAAAAGAAACAGGTTTAACAAAGTATCAACTAAGAAAATTTAAACAACAGCTAGAATGAAAGTTTCGGATGAGGTGAGAAATGGACTATTTATCTTTAGAAGAGGTATGCGATAGGGTAGGTTTAACAAAAAATCAATTAGGCTATTTAATTAAGTATAAACACATCGAACCTATCAATCTGGCTACCTGGAAAGCAGATGGCGGATATCGTTTTGAGCAAGAAGATGTAAAAAAGTTAGAGGAATTATACAAAGACTCTTTAACATTAAAAGAAGCAGCTAAATTTCTAAATAAATCTAAGACTTACGTTCATAATGCAGCTAAAGATGGGATATTGCCCTTTAAAGAGATTGCTAAAGGGAAATCTACTGAACGATTGTACTTAAAAAGCGATTTGGAAAATTTCAAAGAACAAATTGAAAATAGGCCAAAAGAGGAGTCAAGAGAAAAAAAGCAGCATTTAAGTCTATATCTTGATCTAAAAGTAGTAGAAGCAATAAAGAAAAAGGCTGCAAAGAAAGGATATAATGGCTACAAGAAGTTTGCTGAAGACATTTTATCCGCAGAAGTAAAAGAAGACATAGAAGAATAGAAATTTCAGAGAGAATAGACCCCTAAAAAACAAAAAACGTTCTAATGGGTCTAATTTTCTTTTTAAGAAGCTTATAAAACATCAGGTCTAATTGCATTACTTAAAAAACCAATGTCGTTTACAAGTGAATCTGAGAGGTTGATTTTCGGGTCTGTTCCGGAAGAATTAACTGTAATTTCAAAAAACAGGTTTGATATATAAAATTTAGAAAATAGAAGAAAAGATGACGGATAATTTTAAGGGCTTTTTATTTAAGAGGGGAAAAATGTAAAAAGTAATGAGAGGTAATGATACAAGGATTATAAATACAAAGACTTCATTTGGAACTTGGTAGACCTATGAGTATGCTAGAGAGTTTGGGCAGACATACATCGCGGAATACATTAAAAAGCATACAAGCTTTATTTGAAATTTATATTCTCAAAAAATAGCGTATGAAACTAAGGTTAATTATGAAGAATTCAAGAAATATAGTATACATATTTTGATTATAGTAAACTATAATCTTATAAAACTCCTAAACTAAAAAATTATGAACAGACTGACATTGGACAAATTTTCTATTTTAGAGAGTAGAAGTATGGTAAAATAGAAGTATAACTGTATATCGTGTGAAGGTGGGCTTGTTATTATCCCTTCTTTCCATTTGGAAGGAAAGGGGGTGATATAACATGGAATTTTTGTTTGAACTTTTAAAAGAAATTGCAAGAGCAGTTGTGCGTGAGGTTTCAGCATACGCACTGAAAAAGCAATTCGAAAAAAAAGACAACAAAAAACCCTCGCTTCACCGACCAAAGTACAAGCGTGGGTCTAAAAGAAAAAGATAATGCATAATAACAGCCACCTTGACAGTAGCAGTTATGAGACGGGATGTTGACAGCATCTCGTCTTTTTTAGTTTATGCAATTCAGTTAAGTACTATACTTTAAATATATATTGGATATGCATTCAATATATATTTAATCTACAGTAAACATACCATATTTTTATTTTTCGGTCAACGTTTGGCAATATGAGGGGCTAAATAAAGATGTTTATACTGTGATTCATAATGCAAGTGATATATATAAATAACATTAATTTTTATAGTGAAGGGTTCACTTGTCCTAAAAACAAGCAAACCCACTTTCCTTTATACATTTTACAACGATGAATTTATTTATATCTTTGTGCAAATTGCTCCGTATTAGAATCAACTAATTTTGTACGCCCAGAATCAGAATAAACTTTAATTTTGTATTTAATATAAACATTGTATGCATCTTGATCCTGCCATTTTTAGGTTTTTTACTACTTTAACTAACATATAGCGTCTAGTTTCTGATTTAAATGCGATTAGGAATAGTTTTTTCTATTTAGTAAATAATAATATTAAAAATTATTTTTAAAGAAAGGGGTTCCACATGAGCTTATATGAAATAGGACGTGATATAGAGCGTCTTAATCATCGAATTAATAAGTTAGAGAGAGAAGGTCAAAATGATTGTGGATGTAGTGATGAGGAAGAAGAAGTTTTTTAATTTCTTTCAAAATAAAGACGGAATTCTATTTAAATCTACACCACTTACAGAATCACATTTCTTAATAACAGTCATAACTAGATCTGGTACAGAAGTTGGCAATGGGTTTGTTCCCAAGAAAACCAGCTCACTTGTTGAAAAAGATGGATTGAAGGTATTGACAATCATACATCCTACTGACGGACCGTTTGTTCCTTCTGATCACTATACCCTTGCTTATGCAGGACTGGGCTTTGGAAGAGGCTCGTGTAGAAATAGAAATGGATTGAAGTGTGGAGGGAAAATAGATTTAGATAGGGATTGTGTTGATTTTGAATCCTATGATAATTGGTGCTCTAACAAATGTCCATTTTTACATTTTTGTCCTGGTGAATGGGCTTGGTTTAGAGACACTGAAGGAAAATGTTGAATAGAGTTGAGCTAGCCTTTATTTTAGCCCTCCAGAGAGTCATATAAAACAAGAAGTTACTGTACAAGCTAGGTGTAGAAAGACATAAAAGCCCTTCAATTTTTAGAAGGGCTTTTATTTTGTCGCTTTCACTTTTAGGAACGGATATTTTCAAATGATAACCATTCATGAAATAATGATATGTTATAATTTTCATAATATAAATGCAAAGAAGGGATGGAATGAGCACACAAATAAAGGTAACACCGGAACAATTAGAACAAGCTGCTAAAACCGTAAGAAATACGAGATCATCATTAAAATATATACATAGAGATTTATACAATCAAACCGAGTATATAGCCTCTCAGTGGAACGGAGCAAGCAGTGATCGTTTCTATCAGATGTTTAATGAAGCAAAGCCAATGATGTTTAACATTCTGCAAGAATTAGATAAAATCGCAGTAGAATTAGAACGTGCAGCTGTTAAATTCCGAGAAGCGGATGAATTGTATGGCGGAAATTTAGTTGACTCTGATATTCAAGAAGGAGCCATGTGTGGAAAACTCCCTCCAAAATCAGAAGATTCATTTTTGAATAAAAAGGATTTAAATGCTGCGTGGACTGGTATTTCTACTGGTTTTATAGATGGTGTTGTAGATGCATGGGAAGGATTCGTAGCTTTAGGAGATAAAGAAACCTGGTTAAATATGCGAGATGCGATTGTAAACTATAGGGAGACTATTCCTGCTGCATGGAATACTGTATCAGATACATTTATGAATAATTTTTGGAATGGAGATCTAGAAAGCAGAGAACATTATGCAGCTTACGCAGTCACTACGCTACTCACAGGCTTTGTTGGTAGCAAAGGTCTAGATAAAGTAGGACAAGCAAGTAAGGTAGCTGCTATTACAGGGTTTACTAAAGGGAAATCACTTATAATTAATTCTCCGGCATACAGAAATGCATTACACATATTAAATAACTATGAATTTAAAGCTGGTAATCATCTTTCATATGCAGGTGTCGGTAGTACACAACAATATTTACAGAAAGCAGCTACGTATACTTATGAGGGTGCGAATGGACCAAAAACGATTCGTTTGCGGAAAGGAGACTTAGCAGGAGATAAGCACCCTGTTACAGGTATTCCGTATGATGCTGAAGGATTTCCTATTTTTGAATCAAAAGGCGAGGTAATATTAAAAGAGGCAGATTTCAAAAAGTCTAGAACAACACAGTCTAGAAAGTGTAGTAAGGTATTATATGAACAAATAATGAAAAATCCTGAATTAGCTTTAAAATTTACGGATGAAGAAATTCAATTATTTAAAATAGGAAAAACTCCCGAGCATTATACATGGCATCATCATCAAGACACTGGAAGGATGCAACTTGTAGATTATCAGACTCATCATGATACTGGTCATACAGGTGGATATAAAATTTGGGGAAAAGATAGCGATAAATAGGGAGGTACTTAGCCATGAGTCACATTACATGGATTAATGTAAATGAAAAAAGAGTAACAGATGACCAAATTAAAAAATTAGAACAATACTTAAATATTAAACTTCCTAATGATTTTATTGAGTGTGTACAAAAATATGATGGTGGATATCCAACGCCAGATACATTTAATATTCCAGATCAAGATGAAAATTCATTTAATAATCTTTTAACCTTAGATTCTGATAGAAAATATTCAATTCTAGAAACATATAATAATACGAAAGATAGATTACCTGACAAAATATATCCTTTTGCTAGAGATCCATTCGGCAATCTTCTATGCTTTGATTATCGAAACAACACTGATTCACCAAGAATTGTATTCTGGGATCATGAGGAAGAAAACATAGAGGAAGCGATATATCCTGTTTGCTCAACATTTACAGAATTGCTTGCTAGTCTACGTGATTTCGAAGAAGAAGATTGATGGCACTAGTATTTTTATACTGCATAATTCATTAATTCAAAGCTACAAAGAGATAAAATTTCTTTGTAGCTTTTTTAATTACTAAATACATCTAAAAAACTTCACGACAAATACATATTAACTTCGCACATAGCACAAGTTGAAATTATATAATTAACTTATATTTTAACGCACAAAGAATTTTAATATAATAATATTAGGAATATACATAAAAAATTCGAATAAAATATAAATTGAATGCGAGGTTGTATTATGAACAAATTTAATAATGATAATGTACAAGGTTTAGTTTCTGAAGAAAACGTTGAACTATTAAAAGTTATGGCTCATCCAATACGTCTACAAATTGTTAGTGAATTGGTTAAGAGCAAGAAATTAAATGTAACACAATTAACTAATATTTTGGATATTCCACAATCAACAGTATCGCAACATTTATCCAAAATGAAAGGGAAAGCACTGAAAGCTGAAAGAAAAGGGTTAGAGATATACTATCATATTCAAAACTCCAAAGCTGATAAAATCATACAAATACTAGGTCATGCTAATTAAATTGAAAAAATAGGTGGATGTATACCCAAACACGGATTACAATTCACCTGTTTTTTATTTTATAAAAACATAAAAACGTTATAGTATAACTTCTATAATTATAGTCCTTGTTCTACGTATTAAAGGTTTTAAAGCGTATGTTATAGAATTTAAGTCTTTTAAAAATGAAAGAATGAGCTTACTTTATAGTGTGAAATGCTGAATTATCAACGGAGACAGTTTATTTAGTATTCATTTTCTTGTCTGAAAAGTATCCAGTTTCATATCTTTTTACATCTGATGTACAAGGACATGAAAGTAGGAACTTATTTTATAGTGTAAAATGCTGAATTATCTACAGATACATTTCATTTAGTACCCATTTTCTTGTCCATATATCGAGACAAGAAAATGGGTATTTTTTCAAACGGAGACACCAAAGTGGATACTTTCTAATTTTATATATTTGTGATGATGGACACGTTATATAGACATCTATTCGATTCGGTGTAACAATTATAATTACTTATATACATAAGTGTCAATGAATAACATTAACTAAAATGTATAATATTTACATAAAAAATAAATATAAATTAATTTTGTTTACTAAAATTTAATAATGTATTGATGTATACTTAATTATAATAAATATATATTAATCTTCAAGTGGAACTAATGGAGAAAAATACTGGTCATTAAAAAATAATTTAAGTATGTAATTAGAATGGTCGCTCTCACTACTCTTAATCGTTTAGATTTTAATCTCATATAATTATGAGACTAGTTTTTTACTTTTTTAAAAATATAGTTATGTATACAAAAAAAGTTAGAGAATTATTTTCTCTAACTTTTTTGTGCTATTATTTAAAATTAAAAAGATGGTGGGGTTACTCCAAATATAACAGTGACTTTGTGTAAAGAAGTGTTTTCCCATTTATGTTTTGCATATGGTGGTATTTTAACACTATCACCTGGATTGAGAAGTAAAACCTCATCATTTAGATATAGTTTTACTTGTCCTTCCATAATAAATGCTATTTCTTCCCCTTTATGTGCCACAGGCTCCATAGATGAAGCGGTTTGAGGTAGCAGATTCATTAAAGCCAATTCCAGTGATCCATCTAAATTAGGAGATAATAACTCATACGAAACATTACCGCTTTCAGGGAAAGTCATTTTTTTTCTTTGATCCGCTCTTACAACTAATTCTTCTGTATTGGTATCTTCCAAGAAAAAATTAAATAAAGGAATATTTAATGCCACAGAAATTAATTTTAGTGTTTGTAATGATGGATTCGTGATCCCTTTCTCAATCTGACTTAACATGGAAGGTGTTATATCAGCTAATTCAGCTAAACGTTTACTAGTTAATCCTGCACCTTTTCTAAATCCCATAATTTTTTGACCAACATTAATATTGTTCATATACATAATCCCCTTTAAATGAGTGAAATTTATTAAATTAAAATTAATTTTATTTACTTATACTTAATACCTTGTTAATATATACTTAATTATAATAAATTATGATTAATTTTCAAACATTTATATCGTTGTAAGAATATTAAATAAGACGTGAAGTGATTGAAATGGATTGATTATATTTACAAGGGGGTTTATGACTGAGTGAGATTGCAAATGAAACAAAAGAGAATTTGAGAAAGAAGTATCCATTGTTTCAAAAATTAATTGAAACCGAGGAAGTTTTTTTGCTTAACCCAAGTAAGAAGAATTTTGAATATTTCATTCAAAATAGTACTTTAACTAAAGCTGATGTTATAGATGCAGAAGATCGATTAAAACGATTTGCTCCATAATAATGCAAAAATTTTTCCTGAAACACAAGAAGCCAGTGGCTTTATTGAATCGCCACTAGTAAATATTAATTCCATGAAACAATATCTGCAAAGATAATATAAAGAAGAAATACCAGGACAATTATTACTAAAATGTGATAGTCATCTTCCCATTTCAAGATCTATTAAAGCAAGAGGCGGAGTACATGAGGTATTAAAATAGGCCAAAGATTTAGCTTTGAAACATCATTTATTAACTAAACAAGATGATTATTCCATATTAGATAGTGACAGGTTTAGAACATTCTTTTCAAATTATTCAATTGCAGTAGGTTCGACCAGAAATTTAGGGTTAAGCATTGGAATTATGAGTGTAAAGTTAGGATTCAATGTAACTGTCCATATGTCAACTGATGCGAAAACGTGGAAAAAGAATCTACTTAGAAGTAAAGGGATTACTGTTATTGAATATACAACAGACTATAGTAAAGCGGTAAAAAAAGAAGAATCCAAGCTAATAATGTATTCTTAAGTTTTTAAAGGATGTGAAATGAACATGAAACCAGTTTTAAAAAATATAATTATTTCCCTTGTTTTTTCAATAGTAGGGGTGTGTTGGGCGCTGTTTGACATCTTTATGTTAGATGCAGACTGGCTATTGATTTGGATAGGTGTATTAATGGCATATCTATCGTTGTATATTGTGATAGGTCTATATAGCAGAAAAACGTACGACTCAAAATTGACTAAAGTGCTTCTAAAAACAATAATTACAACCTTTAGTTTTGGAGCATTAGGAATATCATTCGGAGTTGTACACGAGATATTAGGACCATTGAGTCTTACTTTAATGACATGGTATTGGTTTATAATGCTATTTTTATATTTAATACCCATAATATTATTAGTGATTTTAGTATTGGTAAATAGTAAAAATCATAATTTCCCTGGGGTATATAGTATACTTATACTTCTAAATATACTTCTTACGTTATGGCCGTTATTATGGCCGTTATTTATTAATTTTATGGGATCTGCTATGAATGCAAGTGCAGGATGGTAGTAGCATTTAAATAGTATAAAAGTAGATAATCCAACATGAAATCAGTTAATAAATTAGAAAGAAGAATTATAGAATGAGAATTAAGCTTAAGAAAAAGCGAATTATAAGTGTATTATTTGCCATTATATTAGTATCAATAGGTTATTACATGTTTCAATCTATTACGAACCCTAAGCTGGTAAATGCGAAAGAGGTAAACAGTGTTCTACAAGTGAGCAGTCTACCTAATAATGAATTAAAAAAATCGATACCTAGTCGTTTTGATGGTAAAGAAAGAAAAGTTGTATATTTAACTTTTGATGATGGACCAGGAAAATATACAGCTAACCTATTAGATGTATTAAATAAAAATAATGTAAAAGCAACATTCTTTTTAATTGGTGATAATGTGAAAAGGTTCCCAGATTTAGTGAAACGAGAGCATGTAGAGAACCATTATGTTGGCATGCATAGCATGACACATGATTTTAAAAAGTTATACACCAATAAGGAATATGTTAAGGAAATGAAAGAGGATCAATCTTTAATTAGAAATGTTATTGGAAACTCACCGAAATTAACACGCCCACCATATGGATCAATGCCTGGCTTAAATGAATTACTTCGAAATGAAGTGGTCGTGAATAATTTAAAAGTTTGGGATTGGACAATTGATTCTTTAGATTGGAAATACAATAAATTACCCGTTGATGTAGCAGCCGCAAAAACTGTTCAAAATGTATTAGCAGGTGCGACGTCTTCAAAAGAAATTGTTTTAATGCATGATATTCATCCACAATCTGTCGCGGCAGTTCCAGCAATTATAAAAGGATTAAAAGAAAAAGGTTATGAATTTGAAGCTTATGATGAGAATAATCATTTTCCAATAAACTTCTGGCATGATAACCGGATATAAAAAAGAATATGTATTAATTATAGAATGGAATAAATGATATAGGGTTTAAATATATGTAAGAGCGTGTTTAGTTAATAAATGAAAACACGCTCTTTTAACTGGCTATTTTTTTATTAATTTAATTTAAGTATAGGCTTTTTTATTTAAATACTTTGAGGTTTATGTCACTGCACAGTGATAGGAGGGGAGATTAACTTACACCATGCAAATAGTAGTTAAATTCAGATTTAACTACTACATTATCACTACAGAAATTGATTAAACCTAAAACATGTATCAATTCTAAAATAAATAGTTACGTTATTTTAGAAAAGCTTTTACGGATTTTCCAATGGATATAAATAATTAAATGTCGCATTTTGTCGTTTATTTTTATATAATTATCATTTAATCAATATATAACAATGAGGGGGATTTAATTGTCGTTTTTAAAAAACAGTAAAATTGGCACAACATTAAACGTATTGGTAGTTATAGCAAGTGTCGCTTGTATAATATTATCTATACTAGGATTTTGGGGTCTTAAAAAAGGTGAGTATGCTTCTACTACTATGTATGAAGATAGTTTATTACCAATTCAGTGGATAGGAGCAATAGAGTCTAATTATTATCTTATCAATATGAATGTAAAGGAAACTATTCTATCAAAAGATGAAAAAAGAATAAAAGAGCTTTTGACAGAAATAGATGTAGCTCGTACAGAAACTGATCAGTTATTAAAGAAGTTTGAGACTAGAGTTAGTTCTAATAAAGAAAAAGAATTGTATACAACATTTTATACAACATTTAAAGAATTAAGAACACAACTGAAGAAAGTACAAGATTTGGGACAATCTAATAATGAAGAAGCATATGCTTATTACCTAAAAGAGGTTGATCCTAATATGAAAAAGTCAATTCAGGCAATTCGTGAACTTATCCAATTTAATAATAATAATGCAGATCAATTACAAAAAAATAATACTGACAGTGCAACAAATACCATGATGCTGTTTATTAGTATCTCCATTATAGCAATTGCAATCGTTATTTTTATTGGCTATATCATTAAAAGTGCTATTAAACAACCAATTGTATTATTACAAAGAGATATGGAGCGGGTATCAGCAGGCGATTTAACGATACGTACTTCTTATAAATCAAATAATGAATTGGGAAGTATTGTACAGTCTTTTAATAGTATGTTGGATAACTTACAACAATTAATTGGAGAAGTGAAAATCACAACACAAGAGGTTATTTCTTCTACCGATGGTATGTTGCAAGATACAAAACGAGCATCTAATATATCAAGTGAGGTTGTTCAAACTATTTCCGAGGTAGATAAAAAAATAGAAGGACAAGTTACTAGTATTCAAGAAAGTTCATCATCAATGGAAGAAATTGCGACTGGAGTTCAAACAGTAGCTGAATCTTCAGCAACGGTTACAGAAGTGGCTGTCACAACAACAGAACAAGTCAATTTTGGTAGTGAAGTGATAAAACAATCTATACTTCAAATGATTAGTATTCATGAGGTTGTTGAAGAAACATCCAAAGTAATAGATAGGCTTGTTACACGTACGCAGGAAATTGATAAAGCTCTGTATGCTATCACTAATATTGCTGAACAAACAAACCTTCTTGCCTTAAATGCCTCAATTGAAGCTGCACGTGCTGGAGAAAATGGGAAAGGATTTGCAGTGGTGGCGGCAGAAGTGGGCGATTTAGCTGAGAAGTCTAAAAAATCCGCGAGTGAAATCAATAATTTAATACAATTAATTCAAAGAGATACAAAAGATACAGTTGATGCAATGCAAAAAGGCCAACAAAAAGCTTCGGAAGGAAAAGAAACTGCTAATAAAGCAGATCAAGTATTCTCGTCTATTATGGTGGCTATTAATAAAATCACTAGCCAAATTCAAGAAGTATCTGCAGCGACAGAAGAAATGTCTGCCGGTACAGAAGAAGTCAATGCCTCTATGTCGAGTGTTTCTGAAACTGCAACGCAAGTAGCTAAGGAAACAACTCAAACTGTACAGTCAATCCAATCACAAGCAGCATCAATTGAAGAGATATCGAATCAATCTAACAAAATAAAAGAAAAAGTAGAAGCATTGTCAGCATTAGTTTCTAAATTTATTATTTAGGAAAAAGGAAAAGAGAAATAATAAATATCGAATATTATGATATAAGATTTTAAAAAAAGACTATTGTAACTTTTATAAAATACAATGGTCTTTTTTATTTTCATTGAGCAGATGTGTCAAAAAATCCCACACTATTGTCTACAAAGATTTTGTTTTCATCAATTTATGCCTTATTTGATTCGCTAATAGAATAGCAGCTTTTTTTCAATTAATTACTGTTAAATTGAAAAGAAACGAAATTGATTAATAGTAGTCAAATCGTTTTTAATATAGTGTATTTTTATGAAAATAAGGAGTTTGTACATGTAATTTTGCATACATAAGCACAAATTCTTAAAATCCTTATATAATGATAGATGGTTTTATTTAAAATAATTTAGGTAATTGGTTAATTATTTATCTGAAATTAATAAAGGATTGATATAAAATGTCAAGAATTAGCATAACAAAGTCCCAAGATAGTATAATGATTGCATGGCAATCAGCAGAGATTACCATCCCTTTAAAAGATATAATTACTATATCTACGAATGACGTTCCTCATAATAAGCTCGATCATGTTGTTTATATTGGAACTCCATATTCCTCGAAGAATAGAATACTAGTACATACTACAAACTTAAACTTCATTATATTTGTTGTTAATCCATCTATAATCTTAGAAGAAATTAATATTGAGTAATACAGTTCTAATAAGAAGTGTAGAACGGCATATAAGTCTAAAATAAAATCTCATTAACAAACGTTGATAAATAGACAGTAAATAAATTTTGTACTTTCTTCTCGAAATAGTTTAGAGATTCATGTCGTTTGTAAAAAGTCATGAAAGTAGGAACTGATTTTAAAGTGTAAAATGCTGAATTATCTACAGATACATTTCATTTAGTACCCATTTTCTTGTCCATATATCGAGACAAGAAAATGGGTACTTTGTAAAAATAGCAAATACTAATTAAATGTGAAGTTAAAATTCAATTCTACATAAATAACAAAAGATATTCATAAATGCTCTATTTTCCTGTCTAAAAATTATCGATTTTCGAGCTTGCGACAAGAGACCCTAAACTACTTAACCAATAATAATGTAATGTTCATGAAATATATAGATTTCAAAAGAAATTTATGTTCTAGATATGAATAATTTTCAGATCACAAACAAACATTATATACATTGTATAAACCATTTGATCCTATAAAAAGAAAGAAGATACAAAAAATTGACTAATGTAATTTGTTTTGTTATCCTCTTATTATTATACACGAAAGGCTTGAGAATGATGATTCGTCGTTTGAAAAAATTAAAAAATGTGGCTGTCGTATTAAGCTTCTAAGTAAATTGCAAAAATCTACAATACTTAGAAGCGAGGAATATAGTTATGAGGCATCCATTATTTAATCATTGGTCTGAAACAAAGTATTTAAAAGATATAGTAACAAATCCACTTATTGAAGTAGGAGAGTACTCCTATTATTCAGGATATTATGGACATCAAAATTTTGAAGATGGTTGTGTAAGATATTTGTGGGGAGATGTTAAGTCTCGAGCGCTTTTCAATCCAATTGAACAAATGGGTTGGCATCTTGATAAACTCATAATCGGAAATTATGTTTGTATTGCAACTGGAGTTGTCATATTAATGGGGGGTAATCATAACCACCACTCAGAATGGGTTACAGTTTATCCATTCGTTGAGCAAATAGAACAATCATTTGAACCGAAGGGTGATACAGTCATAAAAAGTGATGCTTGGATTGGTATGAATGCTATAATCATGCCTGGTGTTACAATTGGCGAAGGTGCAATTATTGCAGCTGGATCTGTAGTTTCTAAAGATGTTCCACCATATACAATAGTTGGGGGTAATCCCGCTAAAGAAATAAAAAAACGGTTCACTGATACAGAAATTAATATGTTAATGGAAATGCGTTGGTTTGATTGGAATAGAGAATTAGTTGAGAGGGCAATTCCTCTTTTATCTAGTCCATCTATAGAGCAGTTATACAATTTCTATAAAAGTGAAGTGAAAAATAAATAAATTAGTAAAAAAACTACATTCTATATAGAATGTAGTTTTTTATAGGTATTTAAATCATCATATAACATCTAATGGTTTAATCATTTGAACACTTCTGTATAGTTAGTCCAGTAACAAAATTGA
The DNA here is from genome assembly GCF_038008145.1 of Bacillus sp. FSL R9-9530. Taxonomy (NCBI): domain Bacteria; kingdom Bacillati; phylum Bacillota; class Bacilli; order Caryophanales; family Bacillaceae; genus Bacillus; species Bacillus sp. FSL R9-9530. The sequence continues at coordinate 62,309 of NZ_JBBOYO010000002.1, read as the reverse complement.
AAAATTAATTTTGTTACACCTTTTAAAGAGCCTCCCTTTATAAAAAATTACCCATTTTCTTGTCTAAAAAGAATCCATTTTCATGTCTTTGTACATGTACAACAAGATAGGAGGGGAGTTTAACTTTCACAATCCAAGTGTTCGTTAAATTCTCATTTAACGAACAGATAGATAGAAGGGGGATATAATACTAATATGATATACGTACACATGTTTACAAATTGGCAAGTGATTTGGATAGAGACTCCAAGACTTATGAAATCGCATTTATGCAATGATTATATATTATAATTATCAAACTTAATTTTATTGAAAATTGATATATTAAGCAATATTCCTATTGCTATTAAATTGACCATTAAAGAACTTCCACCAAAACTAACAAATGGAAATGGGGTACCAGTAAGAGGAAATAGTCCCGTAATACCACCTAAATTTACAATGGATTGCATACCAATCATACATCCTATACCAATTGCTATAAAACTTCCGAATGGATCTACACATAGTTGTGCAATTTTTAAGGAACGAAGAACGATAGTCAAAACCCCTGCCAATATAATAAATACACCAATAAACCCTAGTTCTTCAGAAACTATTGCCATTATAAAATCAGTATGTGGTTCTGGAAGATAACCGGTTTTTTGAATGCTATTTCCGAGTCCACGTCCAGTAATTCCTCCAGAGCCAATGGCAATAAAAGAATTTACAAGCTGATATCCTTTTCCTTGCGCATCAACAAAGGGATTGAGAATTGTAGTAATACGTGTCTTTTGAACTTCTGACAAACTAAATTGAATTAAAAAGTATAAAAAAGGTAACCAAAAAATAGAACCGATTATAATTCTTTTAATTAATAGATTTACATTTATTCCAGAGCAAAGAAATATGCTAAAACCTAAACCTAATATTAAAAGTGCAGATCCTAAGTTTGGCTGTTTATAGATTAGGAAAAAAATTGCAGCTAAAAAAAATAAAAGTTTTCCGCTACCACTCCAAATATTTTTAGCTTGTTCTAGTCGTAATGAATGTTATGGAAGCAGAAGCTACAGAAGATATCCAAAAGTTAGGCGGAAGTGAACCGTTAAATCAATCTTACTTTGAATCTAGTATTTGGAGCATTTTCTTAAAACGTCTACCATGGTTATTGCTTCTTTTTGTTGCTGAAGCATATACAGGTACAGTACTAAAGTATTTTGAAGACGAAATTGAAACAGTAGTTGCCTTAGCTTTCTTTGTACCGTTATTAGTAGGTACTGGAGGAAATACAGGAACACAGGTTGTAGCAACAATTACTCGTGCAATCGGTATTGGAGAGGTGAAATTTAAAGACATTTTCCGTGTAATGAAAAAGGAATTTGCAATTGGCATGCTTCTCGGACTTGCACTTGGGGTGGCTGGGCTCACTCGTGCTTATATGTTAGGAGTTGGAACAGAAGTTGCACAAGTTGTAGCAATCACTTTATTATTTATTGTTATTTGGGCCTCTCTTGTTGCAGCTGTTTTACCTTTGATTCTGAGAAAATTAAAATTAGATCCTGCAGTCGTTTCTGGTCCATTTATTACAACATTTGTTGACGGAACAGGATTAGTAATTTATTTCATGGTTGCAAAAACGTTATTAAATTTGTAAATATACACTGAAATAAATACGAAATGTAGAATAAGTATTTTGCTTTGCTTGCCAAGACATAGTGGGGAACTCGGGAATGAGGGAAACAAACACTTTTGTCTTTAGGAAAATAATATCTTAAAGGATTCATTGAATGTAATTAATGCCGGAGGAGAAACCTATGAAACATCTAAGAAAAATCTTCAAACGAATTTTGCTTCTTTTTTCTATTTTCATGCTTATTGGCATAGGAATATTATTTGGTACTAACTATGGCCGAGATCTTCGTGTAACAATTGCTGGAAGTATACTAACTTCTCAGCATCCACAATATGCGAAATATACATTCCTATCCCAAAAGGAACTAGATAAACTGCAAGATAGAATTAATCATCCAAAATGGTCAAATAGTGATGAGGCTATTTATAAAAAAATAGTAGGAAAAAGATTAGAAGAATTAAAAAATCAGCCATTAGAAATTGATGTAGAAACAATTAAAAGTAATAAAGATAGTCGTTTTCTTTTTGAAGGAAAGTTAATTACCATTAGCAATCCCTTCAATGTTAAACTTGTTAGCCATCAAGGAACACAAGGAGCTAACAGGGGAGAAAAAATTAGTGTAATGGCAAAACGTAATCATGCACTTGTTGCTGTGAATGCAAGTGGATTTGCTGATGAAACAGGAAGGGGAGGAGGAAATGTTGCAACTGGAATAGTAATAGAAAATGGGGAAGCTATTGATACGAATATGGATAGAAATACCCCTACAATTATTACAGGTTTAACAAAGTTTGGACAAATGATAACTGGAAATTATTCTACCCAACAACTCTTAGATAATTATGCCACAGTTAATTGTAAATGAAGAAAAAATGATCACAGAAGGAGACGGTGGTTGGGGTTCTGCTCCGCGAAGTATTATGGCCCAAAAAGAGGACGGCACAATAATGTTTCTAGTGATAGACGGTAGGCAGACACATAGCATAGGAGCTACGTTAAAAGAGTGTCAAGATATTCTATATGAAAAAGGAGCAATAAATGCAATGGCAATGGATGGAGGATCTTCGGCTACTCTATATTTAGGAGGAAGGGTTATAAATTCACCTTCTACATTATCTCATGAAGACCGCTATTTACCGAATGCTTGGGTGGTAACAGCAAATCCGAAACAAAAAATAAGAATGACAATTGATGGGGAAAAACTACACATATAAATTAGTAGGCTATGATAAGGAAGGTAAAGAAAAGGAATTAGAATTTTTCGCCCCAAAGAACCTTCGTAAAGACGCTTTTCTTCTCGTATATTATTCTGAAGGAAAAGGAGTAAAATCTTGGGAAGAAGTAAAAAAGATGAATTACCTGTGAAAGTGAAAGAAAAATAGACTGCTGATCATCCAAGTGCTTTATAAATTCCTATTAGTGTAGGAATCTATAAATTTTAACTATGTCTCTAATCAAGATCGTGTTTTATATATCGAATAATGTAGAATTCAAATTGTTAATTTCTTTATAATAAAATATATATTTAACTAGGGTAAAAAGAATAAGAGTCCGCAATGTGTAATTGCTAAACTCTTATTCTTTATTTTTTCCTATTCTTCTTAAACTATCTTTAATAGTTGTTTCCCAAAGTTGATTGTATAATAACGCTGTATCTTGACTGGTATGTCTAAGTTACTGCATCACTTGTAATGAGTCTCTTTCTTCCAGATATAATTTATTTACAAATGTATGTCTTAATTTATAAGGATGCATTATTTTCATATACCTTAGTATATTTTGTGCTATATATCATAAAAACTTACTACCTTTAATGTGTTTTTTAATATTATCTCGAATCTTGGTTTTTACGTTATTTAATTTATTTGTAAGATAATTCGATTTACTAAAAAATGTATGCGAAAAAGCACTTATACTACTAGCTTTCAAAATTTAAAAGGTATAGCATGAGATTATTTGAAATTTAATCATTTCTCATTCCACAATCGTTTAATTGAGATCTCTCCATTAATAGAATTTATTTCATAAACATCTGGATTTGTAATTAAACTTCCTTTGTCAAAATCAAAATTTTTATCGAGTTCATTAAACAAGAGCATCATTGTAAAACGATGTGTAATTAAAAATATATTTTGATGATTACTATTCTTCAGCTCTTCCATTAGGCTGTTCACACGAGATAACACTTCACCATTAGATTCACCATTTGGAAATTTATGTTCCATATCTTTAAAATGGTTCTTAAGAACTCCCCATAAATCATTACCTTGATAATCGCCTATATTACGCTCTTCCAAACGCTTATCTGTGCAAAACGTTTGGTCTGTTCGTGCAGTTAAAATTGCTGTAGTTTCGCTAGCACGTAAGAACGGACTGCTAATTATAATATCATCTTCAAATTTCGTGAAATCCGATAAAAATTCAGCCAATCTTTCAGCTTGCACTTTTCCTCTTTCGTTTAATGGAGAAACATGGTCATTAGAATCTGACTCTCCGTGTCTAATAATATAAAATTTTGGTGTCATATTTTTGCTCCTTTACAGACTCACTATGGTAATTTGGATTTGAACCTGATGATTGCCCAGAAAGTATAAGAGAACTTCAAAGAAAACCCAGGAAATAATAAAAGATAGAACCCTTTGTTAATGAAAAAAGCACGATTACTACGATTTTTTGCTCCATTATTGCTAATGGGGATTGGGCCCAAATATGTTCGCGATTCAACTAAAGGCATGATCACAAAATCTATTCTTCCCAATAGATCCATTTTTATAGAATAAAAAAATATTATCTGGATTATTTTGGTTTTTAATCAATTTCTTCTAAAGGGCTTTGGGTGTTATCAAATGTTAACAGATGTTGTTTTTTATTATTTCATGTAAAGTACCTTACATCGGGTTCACTTATAAGAAATATTAGTAAGTATTAATGAAAGTATGAAATGTACTTATATATCAAGTTTATTTTGGTAGGTAATTCGACGGAGGGTTACTTGGCTGCAATGGCGGCTCTCATAATCATTACTCGTACATTCCAGCGATTTGTGCGGACCCACCAGTTATCGATGTGATTTGTCTATACGGCGGCTATATCGATACAAAGCCGGTGGGCCCCCATCTCCTATAGCTTAACAATGGAAAGGACATGCCTTCGTAGTGTGGCCGAGAGCTTAGAAGTCTTTCGAATGGACTCCAAGCTCTCGGTATGCACTTTATACTACAATAGTCTAGTATAATAGTTATATTAATTTATACGAATGTTAGCTTACTTGATTTTTTTGGTATAAATAGAGAACAAACGTCAAAATATAATAGCTGTGATTAGATAATTAATCACAAACTACGTTCAATATGTATTAATGTAAAAACTAAAGATCTTATGGAGGTAAAATGATGAAAGTATCAAGTTTTTCAGAGAATTCACAACCACCTGACACAGATTTGGCTTCAAGTATGCCAGATATCAGCAATCTTTCTCAATGTATCGATGATGTTAAAAAAGCTGCATTTGACAGTGATACCGGTCCAAGTGATATAAAGGACTATAATGAGTTACGAGGAAAATTGGAAGCTTGTCGGGATAAGTTGCCCTCACTTTATCAAAAAGCCGTATTTGAACCGTTTATGCAAACACTAAATCATATTGGGCAAGATGGATTTAATAAAATCCTTTTACGAAATGATGGTACATCCCAAGTGATGTTCGATATTATTCAAGCGATATTGCAGTATGGGGAAGGGTATAACAAAAAGGCAACACGCGCTTTTCAGGAGGTAGTTAGTGATATCTATGATGGCTTTCTAAGTAATGAAGATCGTACAGGAGTAAAACGACCAGATAAAAGCGTTATTCCTCCACTTGTAAAATGGGGAAATCCAGAATCTGGCCCGTATACTATTCCGGTTGATGGCACTTCTCAAACCTTTGGTTTGCAGACAGGGATAGTGAATCTTCCTCCCGTTAATGCTAGACGGGGTGTTTTAGCATGGGGTGCACTAGGCCATGAAACAGGTGGACACGATATTCTACATGCTGATACTGGATTGCTTAAAGAACTTTCCACGAGTGTTTTCAATGAGCTGAACAATCAGAATTTGAATGATGGATTGCCAGAATATTGGGCATCAAGAATTGATGAAACAGCATCAGATGTTTTAGGGATACTTAATATGGGACCTGCAGCTGGCATAGGCTTAATCGGATATTTTAGGGGTCTTCGTGCCGCTTTCCAAGGAAAACCTGAATTAAGTAATGAGGGACCCACTAACGATCCACATCCAGCTGATATTTTACGGGGCTATTTAGCTGCATCTACAGTAAATTTACTTAGTTTTGACGGTGCAAAAAATTGGGCGGATGTTATAGCATCCGAGACAGATAAAGACCTTAAAAAAATTATTCTCGATGGAACTCAAGTAAGTGCGGAGGATGCTCGAAAATCTGCAGAAATTGTTGCATCTGTCATTGCGCAATCGAGACTACAAGTACTAGGCGGCCATGCACTAAGTGAGATTCAAAATTGGAAAAATACGGATGAAACGATTGTTCAGCAACTGCGCTCAAATTTATCAGTCGTAAACCCATTGCCTAATAACTTTGAATCAAGCGTGTTTGCTACTCATGTTGTTGCTGCCTCTGTTGTTGAGGCATTATCTAGCAATGGTAATCTTCCAGTTATATTTGATAGGATGTTAAGTATGTTAAATATTTTGCATGATGCGAATCCTTCATGGGGGCCTTTACATATTACGCTTCCAGGAAACATATGTCTACGTCAAGCTTACAGAAATTTCATTTAAAGTATTAAGAATAAAATAGAAGAATTTAGAAGTACTTTTGTGTAAATAAAAATAATTTATTTTTAGCAAATATCACTAATGATCTATCATGTTTAGAGGGATAAAAAGTAGAAGATCCACATGGTGAAACAAGACGTTTCTTAGTTTGCGTTAATGACTTGGAGGATATTTCTCTCTATTCTAAACATTGTTGTTACCTTTAAATAAAGTTTGATCAAATTAATACTAAATACCACTGATAAACAATTATAGAAAAGAGCGTGTTTTGAAAAAAGCTAATCAAAACACGCTCTTAATATTTTCAGTTTGTTTATTCTTTTATAAAAAAGTTTAATCATTTCCTATTTATATTTCCCAACTATTGAACTCTTTTTTTAATAAATCTACATGTCATTGTCGTATCGAAAACATTTGCTTCCAGCCAACTATGTTCTTGTTGTGGGTATCAAAATAAAGACGTTAAAAATCTAAACCTACGTAAATGGGTTTGCCCTTCATGTCAAACACATCATGATAGAGATATTAACGCAAGTATCAATCTAAAGCATGAAGCGATAAGGCTTCTAACCGCAAGGACTGCGGAGATAGCGCCTAATCAATTAGAGTTCGATAGAACTCTTTACTTAGGAATCCCCCACTTCTAAACGAAGAGAAAGTGGGGGGAGTTCAAAGATATTCCTCATGTATTTGCTGACGATAATAACCCAGACGTGAATGAAGTATTTAAAGATGTACAGTCCAATGACGGAGCAATAAAAAATTATATAGATGGCCAGTTATACAATCGTATTGTAAATGCTTTTGAACCAGTTATATTCTTAATTAAAGCAGTGTCCTATCCGATAGCATCCGTTGTAGCGTTATGCGGTGAGCTGTTCATTATGGTTGGTAGCCAGGAACGGGGTTTTTCTCTTATTTCAAGGGCAGGGATCGGCTATATAGTTGTTCAAATGATTCCATTGTTTATGCGATGAGTGATTCGTGCTTTTAAAAAAGTATTTTCTGAGAGTTATAAATCGCTAATAATTATTTTGATACCTGCATTCCTATTTGTTGATTATAATAATCTAATATTTATTGATTATATTTATTTTACGGCAGTTATAGTAGCGTATGTATCTTTTTTGTTCTCCGTAGTAATGACTTGTGTAACATTACGATATGAAGAACAAAAGAAAGCACATTTAGAACGAATAAGAAAGAGTGCTTTCAGAATGAAAAAAAGAAAGAGCACTTCTTGAGGAAAGATAAATATATACGGAATTGAAGAATATGTATTTTTTTACTGATGAAGCTATAAAAAAAGTCCTGTGTGTATAGGGACTTTTTTATTTATAGGAACGTATTATCTATCAGTTCAATTATATCCGTTGTAGCATTTGTGATGGTTTGTTTATTATGGTTGGTAGTCAGGAACGAGGATTCTTGCTAATAAGTCAACCGGGGATCGGTTATATAGTTGTTCAAAAGATTCCATTGTTTATGGGATTACTTGTTGAGATTGCTAAAGCAATTTAGTCCTATATAGATGGGCTTATTTTTTAAAAATCAGGCTTATATATTGTAGGCAAGTGCGTATACACATAAAGTAAGTATTCATAGAAATATCCAAAGATAGTATCTATTTCTTAGGGGAAGGTGTCGCTAATATTTAACTAATATGAATAAGTCTTGAGGATTATATCACATACGAAATAAAAATATATGGGTGATGATTATATGTACAATGAATATAATGTATTTGATAGGCAGACTACTGGTACATTAAATGTATTTTCATTTGTAGGAGAGCAAGCGAAACCGATTACTGGGGCAAAAGTTTCTGTTATGGATGTAAACGGAAACGTGATTACTAGACTACAAACGGATAAATCTGGTCAAACACAAACAATAAAATTACCAGCTCCTAAAAAAAGTCTTTCCTTATCTCCTGTTGGTGTTATTCCATATGCTAAGTACAATGTGAAAGTTGAATCAGAAGGACATGTCACTTCAGAAATTAAAGGGGTTCAAGTTTTTGCAGACATTGAGTCTACACAGCCTGTTCAACTTACTGAGTTGGGTCAAACCAGAAATCGTCAAATACAGGAAATTACCATTTCAGACCATGCGTTGTTAGGTAAAGTGCCAAAATTATCTGAGGAACAAATTCAAAAGGAAGTAATACAAGAAATGGTTCCGCATGCGTATCATTTAATAGATAATATACCCAAAATTCCTAGCCATGTTATTGTTCATGATGGACATCCAAATAACAATTCTGCACCTAATTATCGAGTGGATTTTAAAAATTATATTACAAATGTAGCATGTAGTGAAATCTATCCTGGCTGGCCTATTGAGTGTATTAAATCCAATGTCCATTGCATCGTTTCATTTACGTTAAACCGTGTATATACGGAGTTTTATAGAGGGAAAGGAAGGGGATTTACAATCACGTCCTCCACTGCATTTGACCATAAATATACTCATAACACAACTATCTTTTCGACCATTAGCAATGCAGTTAACAATATATTTGACAGATATATTAGCACTTCTGATTCATCACCATTTATACCATTTCTGGCTCAATATTGTGATGGGAAAATGGTGACATGCCCAAACTGGTTATCACAATGGGGAAGTAAACATCTTGCTGATTTAGGAAAAAATGATATGCAAATTTTGCAGCATTATTATGGGTCAAAAATTAATTTATTTAATGCTCCAATAGCGGAAGGTAATCTAGAATCGTTTCCAGGTCAAAATCTACAAATTGGTTCTACAGGAAAATATGTAAATGCTCTCCAACAGTATATAAATAAAATATCGCAAAATTATCCAGAAATAGGGGAAATTACAGTTGACGGCTCATTTGGGCCTGCAACTCAAAAGTCTGTCAAAAAATTTCAATCTATTTTCAAATTACCTCAGACAGGTATCGTAGATTCGGGTACTTGGTATAAGATCTCTGATATTTATGTAGCTGTGATGAAATTCGCTGAAGGTATCCCCCCTAGGTAACCACGATACACTTCCACTTCATTTAGAAATTTTCATTCCTTAAATGAAGGATATACCTATAATCCTTATGTAACTTAAGTGCCGATGTGGATATCTACAGTAAAGGATTGAAAGGAAACAGAGTACTAAAATAAGAGGTTTATTTATTTTAAGCTTGGAGGAAGAACAATAATGCCTTATTATTTTTATCCTTATGGGTTTATCCGTCCATCACCTTCACGCCAAAAACTCTATTTAAACTCTGATTACAATATAAAATTTTATTATCCTGAATATTGGATGAAAATGGCTGGTTATGAGGAGCGTTATGGATTTCAAATGGAATTTTTTCAAATATCACTCCTCTCTGATAATAGCTTATCGCTTGATCAAATCACCCAACAAGAAGCATTTCACCAAATAAGGCCCTATGGTTCTCAACCTTCTATAAAAAATATAAATGTCCAAGGGCAATCAGCACGTCTAATTTTGCCATCATCTGATCAGCCGCATGAAATGATGAAACAAGCCGCTATAATTGTTACTTATCCAACTCCAATTCAGTTATCAGGAAGAAAATATGAATACTTTATATTGTGGGCAGATACGTCTCACATTCAGATGATTATTCAAAGCCTACAGTTTTTAAAACAATAGTAATTGACGGTCCTATACTATAGGGCTTTTTTCTTTGCAGGAATTTCCCAATATCATGGAGTATTGTCATCAGGAGATGTTGGTACGCTATGACGGATGAAATAGTGTAATCTGCTAGTAAAGTAAACAAACCACTAGGGATAAGTGATAGAACCCTTAGAAAGTACATGGAAGTATTACAGCGTGAGGGATTCACTGTAAAGAAAGATAATCGTGGCAGACGCCGATATACAGACAATGACATTATGGTGATTGAAAAATTAATTGAACTGAGTAAGATATTTATAGGAATGCATAGGAGTTGCAAGGTATTTTAAAATAGTTTGAATTTGTTGCGGGAGATGTTTATAACTTAGAAACAATAATTCAATAACCAGTGGTATTATGTACGAAATCCAATGGTTTAATATTTTAACATTAAATACCAAGGAGAGGGGGACATAAATAATTAATAGTATAATCAATGTATAGTGGACTTGCTTATCTAACTTTTTCCAGTTCATTGCGTGCTGGAATGGTTTAACAATAGTGACAAAAATCAAAATGTAAGCCATAAGAGATGGAAGTATAAATGGAAAGACCATAAGAAAGTAATTAAGTAAATCATTCATTTCAATTTTAATGAGAGAAAGAGAATTTAGTTTGTAATAACTGTGATATCCATATTTAAAAAGAGCAGTGAATGAATAAGTTAAAGCAGTTAATAAAAGGACCACAATGGCAGCTTGTGTTAAAAATATAGAAGATTGATTCTTTTCTTTTTCACTCCTTTTGAAAGACGTACGATCAAATTTTCTTGTTTTAAAAGGTAATGTTGAATGTTTATGTTGTAACCTATTTTTCAAAATGATTCCTCCGCTAAGTTATTTTTTATATATATATTAAGTTTTAATGATTAATTTAGTCAAACCTGAACTACATATTTTTGAACCAAAATTAGGTCCAATTATTTCTAATCATAGTTGTAATAGATAAATAATGATAAGAATTTTACAGAATAAGCGCAATTCAGTTGAGAATTTGCTTTTATATAACAAGAAATATAGATTTTTAAATTAGTAATTTTATAATGTTCATTCGGTTTAAGCCCAATTGAAATGAAAAATATGTAAAGGGCTAATAGTCTATTGATATATGTTTTTCGTTAAGAAGAGGAGAGATATGTATTAGAATGTTTAATTTTACATTAAATCCGTGTTTAACGTAACCAACAATTGTAGGAATCTAAAATTTTCATTTATATCCATCAAGAAAGAGTCTTTATATACCAATTATAGAAGGATTCAAATTATGTATTTTTTACATAATAAAATCAAATTTAAAACGAATAATAAATAGCGTTTAAATCTAAAGTATATAAAGGAATAAAAGTTCAACAATGCAAAATTGCTGAACTTTTATTCCTTATTCTTTCCTATTCTGCCTAAACTATCTTTAATAGTTGTTTCTCCAAGTTGTGTATATAGCAAAGCTGTATCTTGACTCGTATGCCCAAGTTGCTGCATCACTTGTAACGAGTCTTTTTCTTCCATATATAATTTATTTGCCAATGTATGTCTTAATTTATGAGGAGACATTCTTTTACCGTAGGCCTTAGTATATTTTTCTACGATATCTTGGATAGCCCTAACCGAAAGAGGCTGTGCAGTATGTTTATACTTCGATAAGAATACATTTTTTAATTCTTTCCCTGGAGCATATTTTTTATCTCTAATTTCCATATAATTTTCAAGATCATTCAATGCAATTGGGGTAATCCATACAGAATCTTCTTTGTTTCCTTTTCGTATTACATCAATTAGCCTTTCTTTTAAGTTTATATCTTCCATACGAAGATCGGCCAATTCACTTACACGAATACCACTACCAAGAAAGAGGGAAAGAATAGCTACATCACGATCTTTATCTCTTAGGAAATAGAACAACTGATGTTTTGTTAAAGATTTTTCATGTTCGTACTTAATGTAATTCAAAAACTCTTGATCGTCATCATTATGAAATATTTTAGATCTCATACGTTTTGCACGGGCATTTAATGTTTCCTTATCTTTATGTATTTCAATTTTAGCCATTACATTTCTATAAAAATAACATTCTCCATCATCATTCTCTGATAGGGAGGTAAGGTACTTAAATAAAGACTTTAAGGCTGAAATTTTTCTGTTAACAGAGGAATTCTGCATATTTTGTTGTAGTTTTAAAAACCTCATAAAATTCTCAACATCTTTTTTCTTTAAATTCTCCAAATCAGAGAAAGATATGTCTTTAATGAGCTTAAATTCAATAATTTGTTCAGATAATAGCCAATTAAAGAAAACTCTAAAATCATATACATAATTCAGTAGGGTGGAGGGAGAGGCATCATGCAATTCTTTGTACTCCACAAATTCTTCTATGTAAAAAGGCATTTCATTTAAATTCTCGTATAATTTCTTACGATGTACTGATTTTTGACGTTGCTTGCTGTAATCCATAAAAATCACCTCATATATACTATAACAGAAAAAACACACGAACACAAGTTCGCGTTAAATTCAATTTTTACACGAACTTATTTACATAATTAAATTATGGGATACTAAAATTCACTCGAAATTGAATGGGAAAGTGTAGTTATTCTAATAAAAGTTATAGATAACCAAGTGATAAATTTATATTTGGCGATAAAAATTATATATGTATATAAAATTAAACGATTTTCAAATATAAATTCTAACAAAATGAATACATGAACACAGTTTAAAATTCGTTATAAAATGTGAATTGGTTAATTTAATCAAGGTTAATCAGGAGTTAGATAGATCAACACAAGAAAAGCTCTTATAAATTAAAATGTAATTCACTATAAAAATTGTTTATGAGTAATTCAGTATTTGATTATTCTTATATAAAATATGAATTATATGGCGTATACCAATATACTACTATTCATGCATTTGGGCTTGAAATCCCTAGAAACTGTATTTGATTTTTATATAATCGTATTATTGTGCGTAAAATTGGTATTTCGTGCGAAGTTATGCAGTGTATGCTTTTGCACCCCTCTTTCAATTCTTTTATGTTCAATCCAACAGAATGCATTGTTCACTTTTCATCAGTTAGTAATATTTTTTAGTCCCAGATCCATCTGCTTTTATATATCATTTTTGATTGTGCGGTTACTAATAGAGTCCGATCAGCATAAAAAACACATTAAGATAAATTTATGACAAAACAGCTAAGTTAATCCTTTAGGGCTAACTAGGCTGTATTATACTCAAAACTAAGCCGTTTGTAATATCAAAAGAGATTGTTTCTTTTAGTGCTTTTTACGTCAAAAGTGTTCTTTATTGCTCTTATTTTATGTAAAAGTTGAGCCTAATTTAATTCTAATACAGAATTGAAAATATAACTTTGAAATTCTCTTATATGTCTCAATAAGATAAGAATTCTTTTCATTTTGAGACGGAACCCCCTCTAATTTTTACAACTTCTGATAAGATTTCTTATGTAAACAAGGTTTTTGGGAAATATGCCGTCATATCAACGTTTTCGGCACTTTCGAATACTTCCATTTCCAATACCTTTTATACATCGTTGATTTTACGCTATTTCCACCATTAAACTCTCGTTATTTCCTGCATAAACTTCACTTTGTTAACTATCGATATTTTTGTGCGCTTTTTATGTGGAGACTGGTATTTATTTTTGTATATAGCCCCGTAAGGGAAAAACAAAAAGGGCGATTGCTATATGCATTTTAAGTTTGAATTTAACATTTCACCAGAGTTCATTGTAGCTATTGAACAATTGATCGTATCTCTCCACCTAGCAGGGCTCATTTGAATCTTGCTTTTTTTTTCGTTCGTTGTGTTCGTTTGTTTTGTTAGCACATGGTAAATCTATCAATTCTATTAAATCCATCAATTTAACTATTACATATTATTATTTGATTCATATACTGTAGTAGATTACTAGAAAGGAGGCGTAGTCATGACAAGTTGCGTTCTATTCATAAATGGCCAACCTTTTTTAGTTGTCTCAGTTGCTGGGATTGAAATTGCTAGATTAGAGATTTCTCTTCAAGTAGCATTAACTTTAATAGCGTTAGGAATTCCGATTTGTGCGTAATTAATCGAGTTCGGTTCCAAAAGAGGGCTTCGGCTCTCTTTTTTATTTATCCTTATCTTCCCTTAACAACAAATAAGACGCTAAATCGATCACGGCAGCGCCTACGATAATTGCTAATCCACGTAGAATTCCTGAGAACGCAAAACCTGCAATACGAATTCCTGGAGCATATCTATGCTCTAAATCTTCATTGTACGTTTTCTTATAATACGCTAGTTTAGAATCAATATTATATTTGTCGTTAATAATTACTTCATCGCTAGGAAATCCATCCATTTCAATCTGAACAGCTACATACTCTGCTCCTTCATTTACGGATTCATTAAAACACTTTTCTAATTCTTCTAATGTTACACCCATCATTAACCTCCATTTTATACAAAATAAAAGAGCACCCATAATCGATAGGTGCTCAAATATATGAAGTGGGGCTACCCCATACTCTAATATATGCTTGTCCTTTTCAAAAAGTGCAAGCGAAAAAGAGCAATTCCCAGTTCAAGTGCTCTCTCGTAAAATGTATAGGTTAACACATATTGGAAAGACCTTACTATGCCATTATATGATGTTCAATTCCAAATAATACCTAAGGACACCTTTAAAAATATTTATTGTGTAATCTCTATATAACAAAGAAAAAAGCACCCATTTTGGATGCTTTTTTTGTATTTAATCCTTCTTCTCTTTTACCACTAAAGAGAATACATTGTCCAAATTAACCATACGATCTCCAAATCTGAAGAATCTAGCTTCTCTTGCTTGTATAGAATTTTCTATAGCAGCAACTGTTACTGTCTTTTTATACTCAATTTCAAATTGGTGTTGTTTACCATCGACTGCTTCTATGCTTATTATAAATTTTTTCATTTACTTATTCCCCACCTCTCCCAATCTATCTATTCGACAGAAAAGAAGAATATCCTACAAAACAAAAAGCCACCACCGAAGTGACAGCTCCTGAAGGGGGAAGAGAGCGAACAAATGGCAATAAGTATCTCTTCAAGCCTCTGGTATTCTAGATACTCTCAGGCTTCTCCAAATCACCGCATCAACTAAT
This sequence comes from Bacillus sp. FSL R9-9530, assembly GCF_038008145.1. Lineage (NCBI taxonomy): Bacteria > Bacillati > Bacillota > Bacilli > Caryophanales > Bacillaceae > Bacillus > Bacillus sp. FSL R9-9530. Next base: position 47,089 of record NZ_JBBOYO010000002.1, on the reverse strand, counting down.
ATGGCTACACGCCCTGTGTCGGTGACTGGGAGAAGACTAAGAATCTTCTCGTTTATACTCCGTAGAGTCGGTATTTTAGGTCAGGTACACGATGTACCTGACCTAAAACTCTCTTTCAACATACAGTTTCCTATATGCTCAAAGAGAGCTATGGGGTAACTCTCTCATTTACACAAAGGGTATCTTTTAATTTATAAGACGCATATATTTATTCCGGCGCCTTATTTGAACTAACGTATTTTCAAGGGGACGGATGGGAGAATCTGCTGCGTTAGCTCAAAAAAAGAGCGGAAGCTCTTTGCCCTCGTTTGGTCATTAATAAAGATCGTGAGTAATTACTAATGAGCAATTGAAGCAATGTAATGATAAAGATCTAATTTATTCGTATTTCTTTTTAGAAACGCGATGTTCATTCAATCATGAACAACCACCCCATTTCCATTTTCAAGAACGACATTAACAAAGAATAGAAAGGCATTATATTCACTATCAACCCAGAGGACGCATTCCGAGTTGAATGATAAATATAATAGAAACAGTATGACGAATGCAAGTATATTACACCCGCCACACTGGAATATGTCATAGTTATACATTCATTGGTCTTTTCGTCCGTCAGAGTGCTCTTACCTCATCGCCCCACATTAGACATCCATCGCAACAGAGTGCACTGCATTAATGCCTACTTACATTTCAGCAATTAATACTTGCGGATATATCCTTGGGAGCATTCTTCCGCAGGATGCCAGCACCGGAAGGGATTGTGTTCCCCTTGTGATACTAACTTTACCGTTTATCCCAACCTCAAAAACCACTCAAAAAATACGCAAAAACTATGCATTTTCTCTGCCATTTTTAAATAATCCCAAGTGCTGTAGCAACCAGTTTAATTGCACTTTTCTTCTTCGTATAAAAATACGAGTTACTTATCATCAGTTCATTCTGTACAAACGAATCCTTTACAGATTTATTAGTTAAGAACTTCATTGAAATGATACTTCTTTCATCATCATCTAAAATATCATCTGGTACTTTCTCAATCTGTCTTACTTTAAATTGGCTCATAGTCTTCGAATTACGCAACTCCGGAAACAGACTGATTCCTTCCTGTTCCACTTCATTATTGAATCGCATCTTTAATGTACCGTATTCCTTTAATATGCTGACTACTTCCTTTTGCACTTTATTGTCATCGATTGCTGGTAATAAAGATAATTGTTCCATGAAGGAATTCCCCTATTTCGAATTTGTAATTTTAACATCACATAAGGTACGTAAAATTTTAATATCTCATTGTTGAATAAGGGAACGACGGTTAGTAAGTAGCCCCCACCATCTACTCGCCGTCGTTCCGCTATCCATTAAGCCTTTAATAACTTTCGTTTCTTGTTGTTCATCTTCTCTTTCGCTGCTTCAATGTTATTTGTAATCCTTGCATGGTCCTGATCTAACTGAATCATTCCCTCTAACACCCCTGGAATTAATCCTGTCTCATCGATGTATTGTAAGTAATCAACTGGTGCTCTTTCTGTTCGTTCCACTAAGTATCCATAAATATCAAAGTCTGCTCTTGATATAGACTTCTTACCATCCGGTTGATGAGAAACCCTTACATAAGATTGAACAACTGATGCTGGTACCAAGAATACTGTTTGGTCCTTACTAAACTCTATAAGGAAGAAACACACTGCTCCCATCTTCTCTGCTTTCTCCAAGTAATCTAATTGGTGCTGTGCAATGTTACTTAAATCGAATCGCGTAAGACTCTGTGTTGATTTCGCTTCAAATGCTACAGCTTGTCCTTTATACACACCGTCATAGTTCACTGTACTTTTAGCTTCATAGAAACCAATTAATACATGGTCACCTGTGCTTTTTAACACCTTCACAGGAATCGGACGCTTGTTTATAAGCGCCACTCCCTCGCGTTGATACATTTCATTCGATAGATTAATAAATTACTCATTACTTATTTTATTCTTACTTTACACACACGAGGCTTAAACATTAGTTATAGAAGTAATTCGCAAAAATAGCTCTTACAATTTTAATTAAGACCAGATCCATCTATCATCATTATTTTCAACTGTATTTTTTACTACCTGAACTTTCTCAATATTATCAGTTGTATTCCAGTTAATAGATGTTCCTCCCCAACCAACATATTTCATATCAATTTTGACAGTATCATCTGTTTTAAATGTTTGTCCTTTTGTTAAGTAAACTTCAATGCTAGCTTTTTTTCCATTTACCGAAGGATATTGAACAATCACATAGTCTGTAGGATCTTCTATCTCATCTTCCATCTTTCCTACTTTAGATACTTCACCAATTACATAATCAGGTGAACCGTCTTCTTTCATGTGCATGCCTAACTTGAATGATGTATTTTCAACTGAATTTGCAATCATATATTCAGTGAAATTACGCATCATAGCTCCAGTAGCTTTTACTTCATTTCCTACTTTAACATTCGAAAGTGATTCTACATAAATACTAATAGGTTCTTCAAATTGATTAGATTTCACAACAATCACACCACTATTAATATCTACTACACGCCCTTCAATCGTTGATAAATTCGATTCAACAGAAGCAGCACTCGCTTTTGTTGCTTCTAAACCTGGTAAATTCATTCCTGACAATGCTGCGATACCTAAAGCACCTGCTAAGATTATTTTTTTCATACCCATTTTATAACATCTCCATTCTTGATGAATTCATTTTATAGATTGAATGCAACCAACATGTAACTATTATAGTTACAACTTAATTGCATATCAACTATATTTCTCATGCAATCTTGCATACTATATTTTTAACACTTTAATATCTATTCCATTCCTTATTCCAATGTCCCGCCACAATTAGCGATGAAAAGACAAAATTGTATTTATAAGTGGTTGGAAGCATATCTCCTTCTATGTATTAGTAGTAAAACGAGCACTCTTTCACTATGAATAAGAGTGCTCGTTTTTTCTTTTATGGATAATTCTCGAATCGATATAGTCTCTCCTAGTAAGCGAAAATTAAATCAACTTCTTTGAAATGTCCATTTTATTCAATAAAAAGTAGGCTTACCCACTTAATATCAAACGATTAAATCCACCTCCAACGGTTAGATGTGCCCTAAAAATTAGAGGTGGATGTAGTTTATTTTATAAAACAGCTTTTAAAAATTTAATTCAAAGAGTTTACCGCAACTTGGAATTGTCCTGTAGATCCATCATCATTTGAAACGTAAATTTTATATGTTCCCACCGGTAATGGAGATAACGCATTCCGCACATTTGTAACATTAACTTTTTGTTCTCCCGGTTTTATATAACCACCAATGATTGGTTCTTTATTTGGACCTTTTACGCTATATCCCATTTTATTTTGACCATTATTTTTTATAAAAAAGCTTAAATCTGTACTCCCCGTATATACAAAAGAGGTTACAGCTTCTCCAGTATAATCCATTGTTTGAGTTAATAATAAGTCTGTAGGAACATGTTTAATGACATTGATTGCATCATTTGATTTCTGTACTTCTTCAGCATATGCACTATTCCCTAACATGCCAAATGTTAATGCTGAAATTACTCCACAACTAACTATTAATTTATTTAACTTCATTTTAAGTTCCCCCTTGATGTTTGTATTACACTACCATCATACATTCTTTTTAACTGGAGATTTTATGTAATGATTCATATCTTTTAAATTATATATATTAACGTTTTATTTTGGTCATTATTGAGAAGGATTATTAGGTTAGTACTTTCTTATAAATGATATAAACATTCTTATTTGGATAAAGGACATTCCTGTTTCTCATTCCATATAGATATGATTTATCAAGTTATTTTAGATAAACCATGTACTTAATAATCGTATGGATAGCAAATCGTACTTTCAAAAAGAAATATTTAACTGTTTTCGGCGCATCTTCTCGAAAATTTCTCAACTAATACATTCACATAGGTAAAAATCACAGGGGTATTTTTACAAAAATAAAAAGACCTTGTAAATCACAAAGTCTTTTTTCTTACACAAAATTTATAACTTGTATATTAGTATTACTTAAATTCCTTCACCAGGCTCTGTATTAGCAGGCGCTCCTCCATTATGTCTATGCTTCTTCTAGTTTTGGAGTAGGTGTGTCTTCTACGTTATAAAATAGTCCAAACATTCCATATTGTTACTACATATACTATAAAATGTTTGGACTATTTTATATAAATTAAAACTTACAGTTAGGAAGGTTTAATATGGCAGAATGTACAGGTTTAGCTTGTTTTTTATTCTCTTCGTGGCCATTAGGAACAGTTGTTACAATTACCACTAAATCAGGACAAATTATTGGACCGGCCACTTTTTCACTTTTCTTCCCGAATATTTGTGCGGTTGTATTAGTTGAAGAAGATGTGATAACCCCCTCTTCTACCAATACTATATTCATAAGTTGTGAAGATATTGAAAGTGTTACTTTAACCACCCCTTAAGATGATTCGCATTCGATCCATAGTAAAGACATTCTAATGAATGTCTTTTTTCATGAAAAAATCTAATCAATATACCCCCAAAAGTATTATTCTATTGTATCTATCATTCCAATAACTGGCTTTAATTTACTTTTTATTTTCCTTCTAAAGGTTACTTGTCTACACAACATTCTACATACTTTCATATGATATAGTATATTGTTCAAAGGAGGGATAAATTTGTTCTTATGCAATTTATTTCGTTGTTCAGGTGGAGCATGTCATATTTTTAAACATTTACCATCTGGTGAAGTTGTTACTGTGACTGGTAAATCTGGAAATATTATTGGACCCGCTATTTTTACAAATTTTGATCCTAATAATTGTATAGTCACATTAGAAGAGGAAAATTCAGTTACTCCTCCTACTACAAGTATCACTAAAATCAGTTGTAAAGAAATAGAAAGTATTACGTTTATCATATAAAATATTTTAAACCTAAAGCAGGGATTGAAATATGAAACTATTATACATTACTTCTGGTTACTCAAAAATTTACCATTATCTTGATCAAAGCATACAGAGTACACTTATCGATCAAAATTTTGAATGGTTAGCAGTACAGCCATGGGAATTGATAGAGAAATTGGATTTCATTACGGCAACGTTTCATCCTGATATTGTTTTCACCTTACTAGGTAATCATATACCACAAAAAGCAATTCAATATTTAAAAAATAGGAACATTAAATTAGCTGTATGGTTAACTGAGGACCCATTTTATATAGATACTTCTCTTCTTCAATTAAATAACTTTGATTTTATATTTACTATTGATAGCGAAGCACTTAAATATTATACAAGTTTAGGATATACCAATGTATATCACTTACCATTAGCAACTAATATAGATATATTTAAACCTGGTCTAAAAAATTCAACATATAAAAGCGAAGTATTGTTCATTGGATATCCTTATCCAACCCGAGTAAAATTGATACAGTTTCTATTGGAAAAAACCTCTTATCACTATACAATAATTGGTCAACATTGGAGAAATAAGTTATTTAAAAAATGGCGGAATCACCGAAGAATTAAGATTATAGAAGAATGGATTCCACCTCAAGAAGTTGCATTCTATTATAATAACGCTAGTCTTATATTAAATCCTCATCGTAGTTATCTATTTCCACAGAATAAAAATAAAAATAGAGTAAAAAGTAATACCATTAATAATCGTACGTTTGATATCGCAGCTTGCCAAGGCTTTCAAATTATTGAAGAAAAATCTGACCTTTCATCTTTCTTCAATAAAGATGAAATTATATCCTATAACAGCTTTGATGACTGTTTAAATAAAATATCTTTTCATTTAAATGATACGATTCTCAAGGGATTAATGGTCGAAAAAATTCATACAAAAGTAATTACACAGCATACTTTTCATGAGAGAATCAATTTTATAACGGCTATTTTACAATCACAACTTCATTAAGTTAGTGAACTACTCACCACTTAGCAGACGCTTGAAGTGGGAGCTTCTTGGGAAATAAGTGCTTTTTACTAGCCATTTATGTTTACCAAGCTAATAGGGTAGTCCCTCCCCTTAAAAATAGTATTTGTACGTTGGGCACATCTAGGCTACTTACTCTGCTTGATTTTCGCATATTTCAGTAGCGTAGGACGATAGAACGTTGAAGACTTTACGTTGTAGACGAATTTCCTACAACAACCTTATATCTTCAGTTCTAAAAGAGCAATCTGTACAAGTATATGATAGCAAATATGTTGCTTACGCCAACCGAAATGCATCTCCCGCCTGCCGTTGGGCTATCGCCTTGCACACGCTTGAGGAAGGAAAATTCTATCGGGAAGAGCGGTTAAATTAAAAATATCTTTTCTTCTATAATCATTCTGAATAAATTAAAATGCCTTTTCAATTTCTTGAATAGGCATTTTAATTTATTCAACGAATCCCTAGTAGTATCTAATTGTACTCTATCAAATAAGATCCCACGAAACAGGCGTTCCTTTTTCAATATCCTTATTCGCTTTCTTTCCGATAATTTTGGATAGGTGTTTTGGTAATAAGCCATTACCTGGTCTAATAGCTTTAATATTTTCAATCGTGAAAACTTCTCCCGCTTTTATGTTTTCTACAACATATAATGACCTTCTAAATTTCAAAGAATCTTTTTCTAAATCAGTAGGTCCATAATATACATTCCCTAAAGATTCCCATGCTTTTTCAGTTTCCCTTACTAATAATTTAAATTCAGCAGGTTCCATTGAAAATTCAGCGTCAACTCCTCCGTCAGACCTCGAAAGCGTTAAATGTTTCTCAATTACTGTTGCTCCCAAAGCAACACTTGCTACAGATACTCCTACCCCAAGTGTATGATCAGACAAACCTACTTCACATTTAAATAACTCCTTCATATGAGGTATGGTAGCTATATTTGTAGATTTTGGAGATGCAGGATACGTACTTGTACATTTTAATAGAATTAATTCTTTACATCCCTCTTCTCTCGCAGCTCTTACTGTTTCATCTAATTCAGCAATCGAGGCCATACCTGTCGAAATGATTATTGGTTTTCCTGTCGCTGCTACTTTACGTATGAGGGGAATATCAGTATTTTCAAAAGATGCGATTTTATAACAAGAAACATTCAATGATTCTAGAAAATCTACAGCAGTTTCATCAAATGGCGTACTAAATGGTATCATTCCTAATTCTGTACAGCGATCAAAAATTGGTTTATGCCACTCCCATGGTGTATATGCTTCTTTATATAAATGATAAAGTGATTTACCTTTCCATAAGCTTTTCGTATCCTGAATTAAAAAGTCACCAGTTTCTATATTTAAAGTCATTGTATCAGGTGTATATGTTTGAATTTTGAATCCTTGTGCTCCAGCCTCTGCAGCTGCCTCTACAATTTGTAGTGCTCTATCTAATGATTGATTATGATTGCCCGACATTTCTGCGATAATAAATGGCGGCGAGTTATGGCCAATCTCTCTATCGCTAATATATATATTACTCATATTTTTCACCTTCAAGTTCTTTTTTTATTGCTTCTTTCCTTTCCATCCATTGTTCATGCAACAGGGTCATTGTAATGACGTCGATATATTTATTATCCCTGAAAATATGGTTCACATATCTTCCATCTTCTTGGAAGCCGAGTTTCTGATGAAAGTTTAAACTAATACGATTTGATTCTAATATTTCTGCACATACCTTTTGTATGCCATTTGTTTCAAAAATAAAGTCTAATGCTACTATACCTAATACAGTTCCAGCACGCCTTACGCTTTGTTTGTCACCTATATAAAATCCCCAATAACAAGTTCGATTCATTTTATTTATCTTTGTAAAATTAATAAACCCAATAGGTTTTTCTTTATATATCAATATTCTTGCAATCTTTGTGTCATCAAACTTTAGTCTTTCAAACCAGTTAAAGTGTTCGTCTATTGTTATTTTATGATTTTCGTACATAATAGAACGAATTTCTTCTGTATTCCTCCACTTTAAAATAAGATTTAAATCTTTCTTTTCTATACATTCCAAATGGAAATCTTCAATATTTAACATACTATCCTCCTAAAATAATTTTTGCTATTTCATCCGAATTACTGGCACACTTTATGGCAAGAGCTTTATTAGACATTTCTCTCACTTTATCTGAATCTGTTAAAAGTTTGTTTAGACATTTCGTGATGGTTTCATCTGAAACACTTTCAGCTGTACCGATATTCCATGTAGCTCCAGCCTCTGCCACAGCTTTGGTTACTTCTATTTGATTTTGTGCAGTTGTAATTGTTATAGAAGGTAATCCAAGAAAACAGCGCTCCCATGTTGTTGTGCCCCCAGCTCCTATCCCTAAATCCGCTCGTATCATAAACTCTTCCATATTCTCTATTTGACAATAAAATGAAACGTTTGAAATGCTCCTGCAATAAGATTGAATATCTTTTTTATGAGGATTTTGGCTTCCTACAACCACATCTATTTTTAAAGTACCACTATTTATATTTTGTATAGCCCTTAACGTTTTTAATGTCTCATTTGTTACATCGTGTCCACCAAAAAATATAAAAATATGTTCAATCGTACCCGTTCTTTTTCGCAAAAATTTCTTAGCAGAATGGAACTCTGGCCGTAATATGGCATATTTAGGTCCTAATTTTACTAAAGAGTGCTCTGGTATTAATTCTTTATAGCGTTCATTAAGGCTTTCGTATAGATTTTGATCTAGTAACAATTCACAATCATGTACTCGATCTGCAAGATCATCAATTACCATAATCTTTTTTACAGTTTTTCTTAAAACAGTCTCCCACTTTTTATCTAAACCATAATGATCAATTATTAGCCAATCAAATTGGGGGAGTTGAGACAAAATGTCATTGGTTTGTTGTGCATCAACAAACCAATGACATTTTAGCCAATTCAAATAACTCCCATATACTGTACTTGAGAATTCAGTATTTTCATCATTTCTATCTAATAAAAATACGTGGAATCCCTTACTTAAAATATATTGCTGAAGATCACCTTGAAGCCTACGACAAATGAAATAAATTTGAGCACCTTTATTCTGTAACTCCTGAGCCAGTGTTAAACAACGCATAATATGGCCGGTACCTATTTCAATAGATGCATCCGCGCGAAAGACAATTTTTTTCTCAAGCAAGTTACTCCCTCCTCGTTAAAAGTACTACAATTTATTGATTGATAATTTTGTTTCTCTATTTAGCTCATCTACTAATGATTGTTGATTTGCCCATTTTAATTTCACATGACTATTGATTTGAATGAGTTCAGGGTTTCGAAGGATGTAATCTTTTATTTGGTGAAAATATATAGGTTTGGTTTTTACATTAAGATTTTTATAAAGTTCATTGAACAAATCTAAATCTGGTTGTTCATCTAATGTTAACCTCCAAGAAGGATAACAAAATGGAGGGGGGAGTTTTACTATATTGACCCGGAATAAATGAGGATTATTTATAAAATAAAATGGAAGGTATTCTGTATAGGTTAAGGTTTTCGGGGTTTGTAGCAATCGTTCGATTGCTTCTAATGTGAAAATATCGCCTGCTGTTCCGACAGGTAACGTACTTAACTGTGCTTGTGTATAATCTGTTCCACTTTTCAAATGTTGATCCAGTAAATAACTATTGATTTCTGGTGATACAACAGGGCAATCTCCTGTAATCCGTATAACAATGTTTGCATTTTCTTGTTTTGCAGCTTTGAGTATGCGATCTGCGGTATTTTCCGGATCACCTCTGAAAATTTTAATCTTCCCATCTAAATCAAAATTATCTAAAGGATCATCTTGTGTTACATCTGAAGTAGCAAGTATGACTGGGTGTCCTCCTGGGATAGCTAATGCATTTATAAGACATCGTTCTATAGAGGGCACTCCATGTATTGGCAATATTGCTTTTAAAGGCAACCTTGTAGATTTTAATCGGCAAAGTACGATAATTGCTACTTTCGGAGGTTCAATACTCTCTTTTGTTAATGGAGTTCCTGCTTGCAAATTATATAACGCTACTTGAGGTAATAATTTCTCGGACTCAAGCAGGGTAAGTGCATTTTCAACGATACCTAGTTTCATATCTATTTTATCAGTTGTAAGGATTTCCCCTTTTCTAATATCCACTTTTGTTACTGCTCTTAGCAACTTTTTATTTGACAATTTTCATAACACCCCTTTCATTTAATATTTAGCTACTCTATAAAAAGAAAGAACTTTTCTCACTGCTTTTATTACATCCCATACATCAGCTTCAGTCATTTTAGGAAATAGAGGAAGCGTAATAATTTCCTCATATAAATCTTCTGCTTGTGGACAAAGGTTCTTTTCATAACCTAACTTTTGATAAAACGGTTGTAAATGTACCGGTATATAGTGCACATTCACACCAATATTTTCTTTTTGTAAAGCATCATAAATTTCTTTCCGATCACACTTCAATAATTTAGTATTTAACCGAATAATATAAAGGTGCCAACTTGAGAGAGTATGAGGTAATTGCTTTGGTATGATGATTTCAGATAGACTACTAAATTCTTTATTATATATGTCTACATATTTCTTTCGAATTTTAATGAATGAATCTAATTTACTTAACTGTGATAAGCCAAGAGCAGCCTGTATATCAGTCATCCTGTAGTTGTAACCCAAAAATTGCATTTCATAATACCAAGGCCCATGATTATCAAGAAGTTTTTGAGGATTCCTTTCAATTCCATGTGTACGAAATTGAACAAGCTTTTCATAAAGCAAAGTATTATTTGTAGTAATTATTCCACCCTCTCCTGTTGTAATATGTTTCACAGGATGAAAGCTAAACATTGTCATATCACCAATTGAACCAATCTTTTGGTTTTTATAAGTGGCTCCTAATGCATGCGCTGCATCTTCAATGATAATCAAGTTATTTTCATTTGCTATTTTTTTTATTGTATCTAATTCTACAGGCTGCCCAGTAAAGTGTACGGGAATAATAGCCTTTGTTTTGTTTGTAATCTTTTCCTCTATAGACTTAGTACTGATATTGTATGTTTCATAGTCTATATCAGCGAAAACTGGCTTTCCACCCTGGTATAAAATACAATTTGCACTTGCTACAAATGTCATTGAAGTTGTAATTACCTCGTCTCCCTCTGTGATGCCAGCTGCATAGCAGGCAGCATGCAAAGCCGCTGTACCATTTGAAAAAGAAACTGCGTATTTTGCCCCAACGTATTTCGCTATAGCCTTCTCAAACTGTTGAATCGTTGGTCCTGTCGTTAAAAAATCTCCTTTTAATACATCTACGACTGCCTGAATATCATGTTCATCAATTTGTTGTTGACCATATGGCAAATATATTTCTCTTACAGGCTTTCCCCCATGTATACCGAGAATTTCCCTGACCATCATTCTTTCTCCTTAGGGTTAATTTTTAAAGATTTAATCCACTCTTCCGTTTTAATAATTCCTTCTTCTAAAGAAACTTTCGGTTCCCAATTTAATATTGTTTTTGCTTTTTTATAGTTACATAATAATTTTTGAATTTCACTTTGTGGATGAATATGAGTTACATGTTTAATACTTAATTTATTTCCCGAAATCAATTCTGCTAATTTATTAATTGATATATCTTGTCCTGTTCCTGCGTTAATAATATGACCATTTGCTTTTGAAGAATAGCCTGCTATCACAACGAAATCTGCACAATCTTCAACGTATAAAAGGTCTCTCGTTTGTTTCCCATCTCCATAAATATTTAGTGGTACATTATCTAACTTATTATTTATAAAAATGGCAACAACCCCACCTTCACCTCCGGTTTTCTGGAATGGTCCGTACGTATTAAACGGACGAATAACCACAACTGGTAGTTTATAAGCATAATAGTAAGATAAAACCATGTTTTCAGCAGCAATTTTTGATCCAGCATATGGAGACGCTGGTTTAATCGGGTCCAATTCTGATATTCCTTGTATTTTAGTAGCTTTATCATAGACCATACAAGTACTCATAAAGACCATTTTTGCATTATGCTTATGACATTGTTCTAACAAATTAAAAGTACCTATTGTATCGTTTTCAAAAGTCGTTCTAGCATCATCTATACTATCTTGAACATTAATACTTGCTGCTAAGTGATAACAAAGATCAAATGAATGATTTTTAAATAATTGGTCAACCAATTTTTTATCTTTAATATCTCCTTGTATACATTGCTTCAAGTTTAAATCATGAACGAACTCGATAATATTTGCTGTAGTTGAATTCGCTAAATTGTCTAATATCCATACTTCATGCTTATCTTGCAATAATCGATTTACAACCCACCTACCAATAAATCCTGCACCACCAGTTACTAATATTTTCATAGTTTCTCCCCTCCTGTTAGTAATTGCTGTTTTATAATTAAATTTCTCAGCTCTTCTTTTGAAATCGCATCTTGATAATCTGAGCGGTAAAATCCTGGCTTCGCTCTTTTAGCATTTTCATATTGAGCACCCTTTTTTAATGGACTTGGAATAATAAACATATCTGGTAATTCAAAAGCCTGTAACGATTCATCATGTGTCATAAGTTCTTCATACATTTTTTCACCAGGTTTTAATCCAATCTCTTCAACCGTAATGCTATCCTTGGACAAACTATACAACTTTGTAACTTCTTCTATCATCACTTCACTTAAATCCTTTAATGAGATAACTGGCATTTTTAATATAAAGGTTTCACCGCCCTTTGCTATTTTCATTGCTTCAATTGTTAACATTGTTGCCTGTTTCAGTGTCATCATAAATCTGCTCATACTTAGATCTGTTACAGTTATTTTTTTATTTTCTTTGATTTGATTTTGAAATAAAGGAATGACAGAACCTCTGGATCCCATAACATTTCCGAAACGGACACTTGCAAATATTGTTTCACTAGATCCTTTTGAATATTCCGCTGATGTTATCAATCTTTCAGCTGTTAGTTTTGTTGCACCGTAATTATTTGTTGGTGAAATTGCTTTATCAGAGCTTGTGAAAATTACCTTTTTTACTTTCTGGGCAATTGCTGCTTTTATTACATTTTGAGTTCCAAAAATGTTGGTCAATACCGCTTCAAACGGATTATATTCACAAAATGAAACATGCTTCATCGCCGCAACATGGAACACATAATCAATATTTTCCATTGCACTATATAGTCGATCATAATTTCGAATATCCCCAATTAAATAGCGAATATTTTTATTTTCACTCCTGAACTCTTCTTGTAATAAAAATTGATTATATTCACTTCTACTAAAAACTCTTATAACTTTTGGCTGTCCCTCTAAAACATTAGAAAGAATGCTTTTTCCAATTGTTCCTGTTCCACCAATAATTAAAACGGCTTTATTTTTAAAAAACATAGATATAAATACCTCCTTTTTTAAAATACTGTTTATCCTTGTGCGCTTTGAATTAAGCCTTGCAACCTTTTGGTGCTTACTTCTTGTGGATAATTTTCACTAATAAATTGTTGTCTTAATTCTTTTGCTAGACTTGACTGCAAAGAATCGTTTAAGACTTTTTCAATCGTGCACACCATATCTTCAATAGAGTGATTTACAAGCCAATCTAATTTATCATAATATTTATAATCTCTATCCTCTAATAACGATTTATAAACAACTACAGGTATATCTAATAACATTGCCTCTAACCCTACTGTTGAATTAGAAATAACCACAAGATTCGCATGTAAAATAACATCATACATGTTCACTTCATTTGTTATATATTTAACATTAGGATATACGTTACTTAACCGAACATATTCTCCCACTAGGTTACGCCCTTTTTCCCAAGGATGAGGCTTTATAATAACTGTGATATTTTTGTCTTTCACTAATTTTTCTGTCAATTCGATATAGAATGAAGTTTTAAATGGCTGTGTTGCAATAAAAACCACTTTTGTAGAGGGGTCTATTTTTAATTGTTTACAAAGATTCTTTTTATCCATATATGCCCTATCGAAGATGTCATCATATCTGGGATGTCCTATAATCTCAATTTGAGATTCACTGACCCCTTTTTGAAGGTACCAACCTCGTTCATATTTTCCATATACGACCTGTTTTGTAGCGAAAACTGGAAAGTATGCTTCTTCACCCATTATCGCACCATGCTGAAGACAATAACTCGGTATCCCTTCGCTTTTAGAGAGAAAAGTAAGAGCTCTGCTTGCTATATCCTCCGTTGTACCAACAATCACATCAGAAATAACTTGTTCTTTAAAAATGAAATATGCCATATTAAGTTTCTCTATCATAATAGGGAGGTCACTGAGTAATTTTTTTTGAAAAAACATGTTTGAAAATAGTGGATGTTTATTAAACTGTGAATAGATTTTTTTAGCCTTTTCGATGAAAACATGTGCAGTATTAGGGGCTTTATTTATATAATCTGGTGCACAAATTGTAGGAAGACCATAAAGTTCTGTCTTTTTTGATCTAGTTAATATCTTTGTATGATTTGGATTAAAGTGAGTAAAATTACTTAATGAAAAACGGAGATAATCTGAATTCAGGAGAATCGCTCCATTTTGATTTATTCTTTTTATCTTCGATTGAAATGAAGACATTCTTTTTTCAAACTCTAACTGCAACTTTGTTTCCTCTATAGGTTCAATTGACAGTTGTTTATAAAAATCTTTTTCTTTCATTTTATTTTTTACATCTTCGTCTAAATATTGATAGAAATTACTCAGTAATGGTAAAGGAACATTATAATGCTTTAATTCAGAAAAAATATCTATATATTCTAGATTTAATAACCAATAATTTTTCAAATAGATGTCACTCAACATTTCACCCTCTTTTTTTTCTTAAGTCTTCTCTTAATTCTTTACACGTTCTTTGTGGTGGTAATAATTGTACAAATTCATTTTTTTCTTCCGCAAATAACTGCGCATGTATTGAAAGTGAAGTAATATAATTGATATCTAAAATTTCATCTAAAGGATAAAAATCCCAATAATGATTTAATCTCCAAAAAAAGCGTGCATCTCCTATACGATAAAACTGAGGATCTTCATCCCAGTAAGAACTCCACCTTTTTTCAAGAATCGGCAAAACAGAGGCTCTATGCATAATAGAACAATGATCAATTGTACATGGAGCATTATTAGTAACTTTTTTGGCAGGTCTTTTAACAGTTTTAATAGGTAAATCTGCCTCATCTAGATGAATCGTTTTTGATGCAGAATAAGTAATTTGAACATCTTTATTCTCATCAAGATAACTAGACATCTTTCTAAGTCGCTCTTTTTCGTATTGATTATCATCTGTAATATAAGTAATATACTCCCCTTTTGCATGTTTAAGTGCCTCATTAATTAAAGCAGCATATCTGACTTTTTTTGTTCGTTCAGAAATATGGGCTACATTACTTTTATAAAAGTGTACATTTTTCTTGTTTATGAATGGTTGAATCACTTTCTGAGTCATTTCGTTAGAATCATCATCCATAATAAAAAGTTCAAAATCTTGGAAAGTTTGGTTTAATACACTTAATATCGATTTTTCTACAAATGTGGGCTTATTATAACTTGTCATAATAACTGTAATTTTAGGCAAATATTACTCTCCTCCTTATCATTAAATACAAAACAGTTACGTTATTATATAAGCAGAAAGGACGAACCGTTCCTATAATTTTAAAAAAGATTTATATATATATGAAAAGATAAAGTAGTAATCTTATTTGCCCTTGCATCTTTCGTATAATCCGCTATAGTCCATACCATATCTATGAAAAGGTAATAAACTATTCAAGCGCAAAAATGGAAGGTATCAATGAAAGATTATAATCATTTATTAGGTTTCACTTCAAAAAGCGCATTAACTTTTTATAAATAAGAACAGCTAACTCAAAAGATTCGATTAATAAAAGCATTTATTACAATCCAGCCATTGTATTTTATTAAATTCAATAGCTATTCAATGATAATTAATAAATGATTCAGATTATTAGGAAGAGGTGACGACTTTGAAACCCCTAATTTCAATTATCCTTACTAGCTATAATAAGCCTTCTTTAATTAATCAAGTTATTGAAAGTGTTCAAATGCAAACTTTGAATGAATGGGAACTTTTTATTATGGATGATAACTCATGTCCAGATACTATAAATATCATAAAAAAGTATTTAGATGACCCTAGAATTTATTATAAGAATAGTTTTATTCAAGATAATGAGAGATACAAAACCACAAGATATGCAACGCTCATCAATGAGGCACTTCCATTAACACGCGGAGATTATATTTGCTATTTAACTGACGATACTTTGTACGTTCCAAATAGATTAGCTGAAATGTTATCTTTCTTACAAAATAGTCCTGAAATAGATGTGGTGTATTCTTCTCAGCACGTAAAATGTGTTGATTATAATCTACAACCTACTCATGAATATGTAAGGAAGGCCTCGGAAATTTTATATACAGCTGCAAATGTTGTGGATCACTGTTCAGTTATGCATACAAGAAGAATTTTATTAAAGGTTTATCAAAAATACAGTAATTATTGGGAGACCGATCCTCTATATTGGTTTAATGGAGATGCAATGTTTTGGAAACGTCTAAATACATTCCAACCTTTCTATCCTATTAACAAAGTGCTCGATATTACCTTCAAAACACCTTTTTCCTTCCAAAATCTATATGCCAACCTCCCATCTAAAGATTTAAATGGTATATTGCTTAGAAATTCACAAGGTGACGTATTTTTAGTTGATAATTATAAACGTAGGCCCCTATCAAAAGAAATGCTTTCTTACTTCAAATATAATCAAAATCAAATTGTCCCAATTCCTGAACCATTTATTTACAAATATACAGAAGGACCACCTATAACTCTTACAGAACCCATACCAAATTTACGTGTTGTAAAAAATGAAAAAGGAGAATTATTCTATATAGAAAATAATCAAAAACGTCCATTTATTAACACGATAGCATTTCGCAAATTTAAATTTTCAGTTCAAGAAATTATTAAAGTTTCGCAACGTATTTTAGCTGAATTTTCAGACGGACCACCTATTTATCCGAATTTATCTAATTACACGATTCTACCTGAAGGGAAAGTATTTATCTATCATCACAATTATTTCATTATGACAGATCGCATGCTTCACCCAATAGATAAAGACATGTTACAAAAACTATATCTATTAAAGAACTGTATACCGATTTCAAAAACCAGCTTATCCTACTTTAAAATTGGTCCTCCTATTTCATCATATCCATCTCACTTAGCTGAAGAGTACCAAAAAGACTGACAAACGAGAATTGTGCCAAGAAGAACTATCCTACAAAAAAACAAAAGACAATAAATCATCCTATCAAATAATTAACCAAAATAAAAAAGAAAACTTCACCCCCTGGTGAAGTCCACCTAAAATAAAGCTAGGTACCTAAGTTATTTGGAATGTCATCATAATCTGTTATTGAGAGTTCGTGAAAATTCCTATAGCTCTATTCAATTATTATATTCAACATAAATTGAAGATCTTTGAGAATCGAACTTTCTTGTAATTATGCTTACTATTTCTTCTATATTTTCATGTAGAAAGAAATGCTGACCTTCAAAGGAATGGAATGTACACATTTTATTTGTGTATTGCTCCCATTTTTTCACCTCTTCATATATAGTAAATTCATCGTCTTTTCCATTTAAAATCAGAAAATCAACATCACATGCTTTCATGTTGTAGTCATGTATATATGTCTCCACGATTTTAAAATCAGCTCTTAGAATAGGGAGAAAAATCCCCAATAATTCTTCTGATTGAAACACCTTTGACGATGTACCACCCATAACAATAACTTCATTTTTGAATTGTTCATCGGGTAGGTTATGTCGAATATTTTTCATCTTACTATTAGGATGATTTCTACCGGACAAAACAAGAAATTCAGGCAATACATTATTAGAATCCTGTATTTTTCTAGCTAATTCATAGGCGATCAAACTTCCCATGCTATGCCCATATAAAATATAGGGCGAATTATCTAGTTGCTTAACTATACTATTGTAGACATCATTTACAGCCTCTTCCATACTCTGGTACAGGCTTTCTTCAATTCTATATCCTCTACCAGCTAACTCTATTGGGATTACTTCAATATGTGGATTAAAGTGATTTTTCCATTTCGAGTAACTAAACGCAGAGCCCCCAGCATGTGGAAAGCAAAAAAGTTTAATCTTTTTCATAGATTTTCTCCTTATTTTAAAATTTGTTTATATTTTGGCCAATTGTATAAATGTCTTTAATTATTATCCCATTCGGTAATTCATCACGTGTTGCACAAGCAGATATCTTATAATTTGGCTCAATATTATATTGTCTAAAGTAAAAGTTTTGGGTTATATTCTTGTATGAAATTAAGGTTCGTGACTCTTTTTTTACAGTGAATGAATTTAACGGGATATAAAGTCCTTTACCAATCGTTTTTATATAGCTTTCTTTTAATGTCCATAAATCAAAAAAATAATTGATTTGTTCATCAGAATTCATATTAGATAAATCATAAAATTCTTCCTCTGAAAAAAATTCATTTGCTAATTTAAGAGCCTCTATGTCTGAAACTCTTTCAATATCAATACCTACATTAGAATTAGCAGTGGCACAGACCACCCATTCTCCTGAATGCGAAATATTAAAGTGAAAGTCAGAAAAATTTTGAACAAAAGGTTTTCCGTACTCATTATATATAAATTTAATTTCTTCATTATTAATTTTATATTTTTGGCAAATTAGGGAACGGATTAATAAATCTCCTATCAAAGTCCTATTAATATCACATAAATTTAATAAACGCTTCATTCGTTCTCTCTTCTCATTTGAAATCAAGTTACTAAATTGATTAAACAAATGATTTTCAATATTCTTTGGTATTTTCACAGCATGAATTTGTATGATAAATCACTTCCTTTTTAAAAGGATGGCTTCCTATGTATACGTTATAGAAATTCAATTTCATTTTCTAACTTGCATTTATTCAAGTGCAAATATAATAGAAAAGGTGCATATTTACATATCAATGAAAATATACACCTTTTCTCAGCAATATCATCAAAGCATTCGCTTCTGGTACAAAAACTTCAGAGAATTTACAGCATACTATGAACAACTCATATATGTTTCTATGTCCCTATCAAGCAATTTTTCATTAGCCCCTTAAAAAGTAATGCTCTTGATATATACATAATCTCCTACACTTGATGTGCAGTTATTGGACTGCTCTCTTCATTTACACTACTACTCACAAATAACAACTTTACTAATAACAATGTTCGTTTATAAAGTTGCCTATTTTGTGCTCTCTACTTTTCCATTAGTGAAAGGGACGTCTCTTTTATTCTTTCTAATTCATTTAGTAGATACTTAGCTAACTTTTCAACTGCGGGGGAAGCTACTATTTCTTCGTGTGATCCAGGGACCGAATACATATTCACTCTTCCTTTTAATAAAGGCTTCCAATCCGTAAACAATTCTTTACCTTCCTCAGCACTAAAGTAAATGACTTCCCCAAAATATGGTGTTAAATCATGCTCTGCCATTAAATTCAGACATTTCCTGTGAGCATTGATAATTTGCTTCAAATTCGTAAGATTTGCATCAGGCGGGAGCACTCCTTCCACAATTAATTGCTCAACAAGCATGTCCTGTTGATGAACAAGCTCTTCTTCCTGCTCCACTAACTCTATATTGATGAAATGCTCCAATATATAAGATAGCATTTCATCCTCTGTCTTGTAATCCCGTTCTGAAGGCACCTTGGTATCCAATAGTACCAACACCTCAACTTCTTCTCCCTGGTTCCGTAGCATAGTTGCGATTTCATAGGCGATGGCACCGCCCAGAGACCATCCTCCCAGACGATACGGCCCCTCTGGCTGAGCCCGCTTCATTTCCTCGATGTAGAGTTGAACTACTTCCGATAAAATCAACCCGTTCATTCCTTCTTTCTCTACGAGAGGATTCTGTAGACCATAAAATGAGCAGTGATCCTTGAGTAACCTTGCTAGCTGAATGTAACAGAGTACATTACCCATAAACGGGTGAACACAGAAGAAAGGTCTTTTCTCTGATTCTTGTAATGGAACCAGAACCGATAATGATTCTTCCATACGATGATTCTCACGGATGAGACAAGCGATTCCTTCCACTGTCGGGTTCTTAATTAGTGCGGGCACCTTAATCTCTTTTCCAAATTTCTCTCTGACCTTTGAAATCAATTTGATTACAAGGAGAGAGTGACCTCCTATATTGAAGAAATCATCGTTTACATGGATATCTTCTAACTGTAGCAAATCCTGCCAGATTGTAATCAGCTGATACTCGATTTCATCCCGTGGGATGATTGGTGTAGAAAAGGTACTTTCTCTTTGAATCGTTAAGCTGTTCAGTGCCTTTCGATCAACCTTCCCATTTGTTGTAAGCGGAATCGCATCCACCTCAATAAAGTGTGCAGGAATCATATAATTCGGTACTTGCCTCTTGAGATGCTCACGCCATTCATGCATACTTCCTTCACCCACCACATAGGCAACCAATCTCTGATCTCCTGGTTGGTCCTCTCTTATCAAGACTACCGCCTCTTTCACCGATGGATGACTTTCTAAATTCGCTTCAATCTCTCCAAGCTCAATCCGGAATCCTCGAATTTTCACTTGATTATCGATTCTTCCCAAATAATCCAAATGGCCATCAGCTAAATAGCGGACTAGATCTCCCGTCCGGTATAACCGTTCCCCTTCATTAAATGGATGAGGAATAAAACGTTCTGACGTTAACTCTGGACGATTCAAGTATCCTCTCGCTAGGCCTGCTCCACCGATATAAAGTTCACCCGTTACACCAACTGGAACAGGTAACAAATTCTCATCCAATACATAGGCTTGAACGTTTGGCAACGGACGCCCAATGGTTACTCTCTTACTATCTTTTTTGATACGATAGCATGTCGCATCAACCGTACATTCCGTAGGACCATATACATTATAAAAATGGATATGGTCATTTTCTACTAGTTGTTCCCACAGTGATGGCATAATCGCTTCTCCACCGACCAGTACCTTGCTTGGAACATGAACACTATCGTTTGTTTCTAACAACCCCTCATCTATGAGTAATTGGAGTAGTGAAGGTGTTATATCGAACATTTCCAACTTATTCTCCCGAATATAAGATACAAACTGTTGAGGATCACTGCGAACTTCTTTTGAAATAATATATAAACTAGAACCATACAAAAGCATTTGTAATTGTTTAACGGATGAATCAAAGGCGATTGAGGCATTTAGACCAACGCGCATGTTAACATGTGTCCGATGTGAAAAAACCTCTTTCTGTAAACCATAGGATAGATTTAATACCGAATGGTGCTGCACCATAACCCCTTTTGGATTCCCGGTCGAACCTGAAGTGTAGATAACATACGCCAAGTTTTCTCCTGTCACTTTACATATTGGTGAAAGGGTGTTTTCTTGCGAAATCATTGCTTGATCTCGGTTCAAACAAACTGTTTCAACTTCTTCAGGTATCCAACCTTGTGATACTTCGTTCGTAACCAATATTTGAATTCCTGTGTCCTCCAGAATATATCGTAGGTGACTTTCTGGATACGATGGATCCAGCGGAACATAGGCTGATCCAGCTTTCAAGATTCCCATGAGACCGACAATCATCTCAACTGAACGTTGGAAACAAAGCCCGACCAATGACTCCGTCCCAATCCCACATTTCTGAAGATAATGGGCCAATTGGTTTGCTTTCTCATTCAGCTCTCGATACGTCAACTGCTGATTTTCATCCACCACTGCCACCGCATCAGGTGTACGATCCACTTGATCTTCAAACAGTTTGTGGATTACACTCTCACGTGGATACGCTGCTGCATTATCATTCCATTCTTCCAGTAGTTGTTTCTGTTCTATTTCCGTAACATACACCAGCTCCGACAGAGTTTGATCAACGTTCTCGATCATTTGCTTTAACACCTGGCTTAAATGCCCCAGCATCCGTTCAATAGTGAGACCATTAAACTTGCTACGATCATACTTCAACTTTAACAACAACTGGCTTTCTGGAACAACTGTCAATCCTAATGGATAATGAGTTTGCTCTACTCCTTCCAACTCACCAATTTCTAGATTTCCTGAGGAATCCTCTTTCACTGGGTAGTTTTCAAACACATACAAGCTATGGAACAGCGGGGTTCCTCTAGGAACTTCACTCCATCCTTGAATCTCTGTCAAAGAAGCATATTCATATTGTCTTCTTTCTATCTCTTCCTCTTGTATCTTCTGCAACCAATCCATTACTTTTATATCATCTATTAACTGAATTCGCGTCGGTGATGTGGTAATAAAAGGACCTACAATGTTTTCAACATCAATAATCTCCGTAGGGCGTCCTGAGCTAGTTACACCATAGACAATGTCATCTTCTCCACTATACCGGCTCATGAGATACGCCCACGCACCTTGAATTACCGTATTCAAAGTGAGCCTATTTCGCTTCGCCCAGTTTTGTAACGCATGGGTTTGCTCTTTTGATAAATAAGTTACCTTCTCTGTGTAACCTTGTTCTTTCTCTTTACTTTCTAAGCCCAACGGGGTTGGAGCTGTAAAACCTTTAAGTTTCTCTCTCCAGAATTGCTCCGCCTGCTCCTGATTCTGCTCTCTTAGCCATTGAATATATTTCTTGTATGGCGATGACTTAGGTAAATGCACGGCTTCTCCATTCATTCTCCTCTGGTACACTGTAAGCAATTCGTTAAAGACCAGTGGTAGGCTCCATCCATCCAACAGAATATGGTGATGTGTCCAAACAATCCGATATTCTTCCTCACCTTCTTGAATGACAGTCACCCGCATCAATGGCGCTTCATCAAAAAGAAAGGCTTGTTTTCGATCCAATGCCAAAAAGGCTTTTCTTTTCTCCTCTTTTTCTTCAGCAGTCAGCGTACGCCAATCTTCTACATTCACTTTAAATGGAATACTCTCATACACCACTTGTAAAGGCTCTTCAACTTCATCCCAAACGAAAGCTGAGCGGAAAATTTCATGCCGCTGAATTACGGATTTCCACGCCTGCTCGAAAGTAGGAATATCCATTTTCCCTTTAATCATAAAACTTAATTGCACTATATACGGCGCTACATGTTCATCCCCTTGGTCATGCAATGTATGGAAAATCATACCTTCTTGCAAAGGCGATAATGGATATAAATCAGTAATTGGATAGTTCTTTCCACGATTCATCTTGGTTAGTACTTTTGTCAAACCTACTTGGTTAAGATTAGCCATCGCAAAATCCGAAACGGTCAGTGCAGATTCTCCATCTGATGAAGATTGAATCAATCTACTCAGTTGATGGAGCATATTCTCTGCAATACTTTGAATCGTTGATTTCGCGAATTGTCCCACATTGTATACCCAAGTGAACTGAAGTTTCCCATCCGTTACCATTCCAATTATATCGATTAAATGCGATCGCTTGGAACCAGAAGCATGATCTAAGCGCTTAAATCCGTTCTCCGGAATAAGCATTGCATCGTCAGAAAACATTTGGTCAAATTGTCCAAGATAGTTAAAACTAATAGACGGTGTATGTTGAGACCCCCATTGCTCACACATTGCTGCGTTCAGGTACCGCAAAACCCCATAGTCAACACCCTTATTAGGAATTTTACGTACTTGTTCTTTAACTGCTTTTAATGCTGCAATTGGCGTGTCGGCACCGGTAATATTTAAGTGAACAGGATAAATACTTGTAAACCACCCCACGGTTCTCGATAGGTCAACGTCTTCGATAATCTCTTCCCGACCATGCCCCTCCAAATCCACGGTCAGCGCCGGATGACCTGTCCATGCTGCCATAGCCTGTACCAATGCTGTCAATAGTACTTCATTGATTTGGACACGATGAGTGCTTGAAATCTCTTGCAATACAGCATGGGTCTCTTTCTCATCCAGCACCACCGTAATCTCCTCGGTTCCTGTATTTGCTGGAACTTCGAAGGTGGTATCCACTGGTAGCATAGCCACTTCTTGTTCGGATTGCTGCTCCCAGTAATCACGCACTTCTTGCACAATCCCAGCTTCAGCGTAATGATGCAATTTCTCCGACCACACTTTAAAGGATGTACTCTTTGTAGGTAATTGGATCATCTGATCCTGGCTCGCTTGATTATACGCCGTTTGCAGATCCTCCAGTAAAATCCGCCACGAAACACCATCCACTGCTAAGTGATGAATCACCCAGAATAATCGGCCGGCTCTTTTCTCACCTTCATCAAAATACACCATTCTCATTAGCGGTCCTGCGTGTAAGTGCAAGCTTGCTTGTGCAGTGTCAATCTCCGTTTGAATCACTTGATGCCATTCTGCTTGCGGCACTTCGTCTAATGAAATAACGATCAGCGTCGATTGTTCTTCGATCCCTTCGTTCCGCTGTTTCCAAGCTCCATCCGGTAAACGTTCATATCTTAAACGCAAGGCATCATGATGGATTAGAAGGGTACGCACAGCTTTCTCCAGTAATACTATATCCAATCGCTCTTTTGTTCTAAAAAACATGGATTGATTCCAATGGTGTGGGTTAGGATGATCTTGTGCTAAAAACCATTGCTGGATTGGTGTAAGGATCAGTTCTCCAGTTACAACACCCTGATCTGCTTGTACACCCCGTTCTTCTTTGACTACTTGCGCCAACTCGGCAATCGTTTGGTGTTCAAACATTTGCTTTGGTGTCAATTGCAAACCTGCTTGCTTCGCACGAGAGACAATCTGAATGCTGAGAATCGAGTCTCCACCAATTTCAAAGAAGTTATCATGGATTCCCACCTTTTTAATCCCTAATACTTGCTTCCAAATGGTAGCCAGTGTTTCTTCGTTACCATTCCGCGTGGCAACACATTCACTTTCGATTTTTCTCTCCTCTGGTACAGGTAAGGCCTCACGATCAACTTTACCATTAGCAGTTAGTGGAATGGCTTCCATCATCACAAATCCTGAAGGAACCATATGGCTTGGTAGTTCCGCCTTGAGATAATCTCTCCACTCACCTACATTCCCATCACCCACGACATATGCCACCAACCGTTTATCACCCGGCTGATCTTCTCGAACAATTACGACAGCCTCTTTTATGGATGCATATGCGTTTAAAGCAGATTCAATTTCTCCGAGCTCAATTCGGAAACCACGGATTTTCACCTGGTGATCAATCCGCCCAAGATAATCCAGATTTCCATCCGGTAAGTATCTCGCTAAGTCTCCTGTCCGATATAATCGCGATCCTGGGTCACTACTGAATGGATGAGGAATGAAACGTTCTGCAGTCAATTCGGGTCTGTTTAAATACCC
Organism: Bacillus sp. FSL R9-9530; assembly: GCF_038008145.1. NCBI lineage: Bacteria > Bacillati > Bacillota > Bacilli > Caryophanales > Bacillaceae > Bacillus > Bacillus sp. FSL R9-9530. Next base: position 21,680 of record NZ_JBBOYO010000002.1, on the reverse strand, counting down.
ACGTGCGAGTCCTGCTCCACCAATATATAGTTCGCCAGCTACACCAATAGGCACAGGTTGTTGACAAGCGTCTAGTACATACGCTTCTAAATCTGGAATCCGTTTTCCGATATTACTTCTTGAAGCATACTGCACATCATCTTGAGTAATTGGATAATAAGTAACATGAACGGTAGTTTCTGTAATTCCATACATATTAATTAACTGTGGGTCCTGCTCTCCATACCTTTGAAACCATGGTAACAAGCTGGTAGGATCGAGTGCTTCCCCACCAAATATGACATAGCGCAGATACAAGTCTTTCATCTCATCTTCTTGTTCACACACTTGTATCAATTGTCGAAATGCGGATGGTGTCTGATTAAGAACCGTAACCTTCTCCTTTACTAACAGTTGATAGAAATCCTTGGGCGATCGACTAATCCAGTAAGGAACAACAATCAATCTTCCGCCATGGAGTAATGCCCCCCAAATCTCCCATACCGAGAAATCAAACGCATAAGAATGGAAAAGCGTCCAAGTATCTTTTTCATCAAACTGATACCAACATTCCGTTGATTTAAATAAACGAATCACATTGTGATGCTCTACCATAACTCCCTTCGGATTCCCTGTTGATCCCGAAGTATAGATTACATACGCCAAGTTTTCTCCTGTCACTTCACATATTGGTGAAAGGGTGCTTTCTCCCGAGACCATCGCTTTATCCCGATCCAAACAAACTGCTTTGATTTCTTCAGGTATCCAACCTTTTAATGCTTCGTTCGTGACCAATACTTGAATCTCTGTGTCCTCCAGAATATATCGTAGGCGACTTTCTGGATACGATGGATCCAATGGGACATAGGCTGCCCCAGCTTTCAAGATCCCCATGAGACCGACAATCATCTCAACTGAACGCTGGAAGCAGAGACCAACCAATGACTCGTTCCCAATCCCACATTTCTGGAGATAGTGGGCCAATTGGTTTGCTTTCTCATTCAGCTCTCGATACGTCAACTGCTGATTTTCATCCACCACCGCTACCGTGTCAGGTGTACGACCCACTTGATCTTCAAAAAGTGTATGGATCGCACTCTCACGTGGATACGCTACAGCATTATTATTCCACTCTTCCAGCAATTGCTTCTCCAATTCCGATAGCATCTTCAACTTCATCAATGATTTATCAGGATGTTCCACGATTTCATTCAACCAGTTTTCAAAATGCTCAGCCATACGTCTGATCGTTACAATGTCAAATAAATCAGTCTTATAGTCAAAACAAAGGAATAAACCCTCTTCCACCTCTGCGGCGCTTAAACTCAAATCAAACTTGGCGATCGAAGCATGACTTTCCATCGGTTCTAAACTTCTTCCATGAAGTTCTGGAAGCTCTCGTTTCGCGTTTTGTAAGGTAAACATGGTTTGGAAGATCGGAGAATGACTTGTACTTCGCTCGGGTTGTATGACTTCTACAATCTTTTCAAACGGAACATCTTGGTATTCATACGCCTTCAATGCTTTTGTCCGTACCTGAGACAACAACTCTTGGAATGTCGGTGCGCCACTTAAATCAGCCCGATAGACTAACGTATTGACAAAGAAACCAATCAATCCTTCAATCTCTCGATAATTTCGATTCGCAATTGGGCTTCCAACAAGAATATCTGATTGTCCTGTATAACGGGCAAGGAAACTTTGATAAGATGCCAATAAGGTCATGAAAAGCGTTGCCCCTTCTTGACGACTAAGTTCGTTTAATTTATCCAGTAATGAGCGTGACAACAACACATTATGAGTTAATCCATGGTGGGTTTGCACCGGAGGACGGGGACGATCCATCGGCAACATTAAGACTGGTAACTCACCAGACAGTTCTTCCTTCCAATATGCAAGCTGTTGATTTAGTACTTCCTCTTTTAACCAATCCCTTTGCCATTGAGCAAAATCGGCATATTGAACTGGTAATGGTGCGAGCTCTGCTGGTTTTTCGCCAATCGCCTCCTCATAAAATACCATCCATTCTTGGAGCAAGATTTCCATCGACCATCCATCCGAGATAATATGATGCATATTACACAGAAGAACCCATTCTTCTTCTGAAATTTTCACGATTTGTCCACGGAACAATGGCCCTTGCTCTAAGTCAAATGGGGATTCGACTTCTGTTTGAATCCATTGCTCCACTTCTCTTTCTCTCTCTTCTGGAGAAATCTTAGTTAAATCAATTTGTGGAAGGGAACGGAAAGTATACGGTTGAATCTTCTGCACAGGATGACCGTCCACTTCATGAAATACTGTCCGCAATGATTCATGACGCTCTATCAACTGATTCCATCCCAACTCCAATGCTTCTAGTAACCAATTTCCTGTAAGACGGCATACCATCGGCATATTATAAAGTGCACTATTAGGTGTAAATTGATCGATAAACCATAAGCGCTGTTGAGCATAAGAAAGTGGAATCGCATTTCCTCGTTCCATCGGCATCAATGGCGGAATTTCTCGTTTTTTGCCTCCCTTACGTAACTGATCTAATCGCTTCGCCAGTGCCTCCACCGTTGAATACTCGAACAGTTCACGCACCGGTAGTTTTATTTGAAAGACTTCTTGTAAGCGTGAAACCACTTGAGTAGCAAGTAGAGAATGACCACCAAGTTCGAAGAAAGAATCCTGAACACCAATATTTCCTATCTCTAGTACTTGACTCCATATTGAAGCGATAAGCTCTTCCAGCGGAGTTCGTGGGTATACAGTATTTTCAGTAGATGGTTCACCAGGTATAGGCAATGCCTTCAAATCAAGTTTCCCATTCGGTGTAAGTGGTAAAAATGCCACCTCAACAAAGTTTGTTGGAACCATGTAATTTGGTAAATGTGTTTGTAGATGCTCTCGCCATTCATGAACGTTTCCTTCACCAACTATATAAGCCACTAATCGCTTGTCACCTGGATTATCCTCTCGTACCAATACAACAGCTTCTTTCACAGAAGAATGCGCCTGCAAAATTGCTTCAATTTCTCCCAATTCAATCCGGAAACCACGAATTTTTACTTGGTCATCTATTCGACCATGGAACTGAAGAGCACCATCAGAAAGATAACTTGCTTTGTCTCCGGTGTAATAGAGACGTTCTCCTGACTTGAATGGATGTGGAATAAATTTTTCCTTTGTGAGATCCCGACGATTAGCATATCCACGAGCAAGACTCTTTCCTCCAATATAAAGATCTCCAATCACACCAATTGGTACTAGCTGAAGATGAGAATCTAACACATAAACTTCTGTATTCGCAATCGGTCGACCAATAGATGGCGTACCTGTTGTCACTCCTACAGGTACATAACAATCCGTGGTAACAACGGTATTTTCCGATGGACCATACTGATTGATTACCGTAAAAGGAATATCGTTAGATGGATACTGCGTTAATTGATCCCCGCCCGTAATGATAAAACGAAGATCCGTCTTCTCTGGCCAAGATAATTTCAAGAGTCTTTCCAGAATAGGCGTAGGTGCAAAACTAGCTGTTATTCGCGAATCAATGAGCCAGTCTCTTAGTGCTCCTGGATTAATTCTCAGTTCCTCTGTTGACAAGTAGAGTGCTGCACCAGCAGTTAGATACGGCCAAATCTCCTGAACAGCCGAATCAAAAGCAATCCCCGCAATCTGAGTCGCACGATCCTCTGCTGTAATACGATAAACTTCTTGATGCCAAGAGACCATATTCATTAATGAGCGATATTCAACCATGACACCCTTTGGCTTTCCTGTAGAACCAGAGGTATAGACGATATAAGCTAAGTTCTCTGGATTTATCTGCCGTGTAGGTGCGATTACACTTTCCACTGTTAATTCTTCTAACCTCACCATTTCGACCTGTTCGAAAAGGCCTTCTTGTCCTTCTGCCGTCACTACAAATTGAATTCCTGCATCTTCAATCATGTATTCTAACCTTGATTTTGGATACAACGGATCTAAAACGACATAAGCTCCACCAGCCTTTAATATGCCTAGTAAACTTACCATGAGCTCAGCCGACCTCGGAAGATAAACTCCCACGACTGATTCTGGAGCGACTCCTTTTCGCTGTAAAACATTTGCCAACTGATTTGCTTGTGCATCCAGTTCATCGTAAGTCCACTCTTTTGTTTGATCAACCACCGCAATCGCTTCAGGACTCCTAGCTACTTGTTCCTCAAATCTGTCGCAAATAAGACCTTGTGGGGACATTTCCATTACAGTGTCATTCCATGTTTCTAATAACAAAGTACGCTCAGGTTCCGATAGCATGCTCAGACTATGCAACGGATTTTGCGGGTGATGTGAAACTTCGTGTAGCCATTTCTCAAAGTGCCCTGCCATCCGTTCAATAGTTGTAGCATTGAATAAATCCTTATTGTATTCAAAAGTAAAAAGTAATCCCTCTTCCGTCTCAGCTGCCATTACACTTAAATCAAACTTTGCGATTGGACTATGGCTTTCTATCATTTCAATACTTCTACCAGATAACACCGGGAACTCTTGTTTCATATTTTGCAAAATGAACATAGTCTGGAAGATTGGCGAATGACTTGTACTCCGCTCTGGTTGTACAACTTCTACAATTTTTTCAAAAGGGATATCTTGATATTCATAGGCCTTCAATGCCTTTTGACGAACCTGAGACAGAACATCCTGAAATGTCGGTCTACCACTCAGATTAGCTCGATAAACCAGCGTATTGACGAAGAAACCAATTAGTCCTTCAATTTCTCTGTAATTTCGATTAGCAATTGGACTTCCGACCAGAATATCTTCTTGTCCCGTATAACGTGATAGAAAACTTTGATATGCAGCTAACAGGGTCATGAAGAGTGTGGCCCCTTCTTGACGACTAAATTCGTTCAATTTGTCGTGTAGCGTGCTTGGCAGAACCAGAGTATATGTCGACCCATGATGAGTTTGTATTGCGGGACGCGGGCAATCCATAGGAAGTTGGAGTACAGGAAGCTCCCCAGACAATTCTTCCCTCCAATATTGGAGTTGTTGATCAAGCACTTCCTCCTTCAACCATCCTTTTTGCCACTGAGCAAAGTCGGCATATTGAACCGGTAATGGTTCAAGTTCTGCTACCTTTCCATCTGTGGCTTTCTCATAGAATGCCATCCACTCTTCAAGTAGGACTCCCATTGACCATCCATCTGAAATGATATGATGGAGAGTACAAAGGAGAATCCATTCTTCTTCTCCCACTTGCAAAATACTTGTCCTGATTAGTGGACCCTCTGTTAAATCAAATGGCACTTCTGTTTCGTGTTTAATTAAACGTTTAACTTCTTCTTCTCGGTCTTCTGGAGAAAACATAGTTAAATCCGTTTTCTGAATTGATCGAAAAGCATACGGTTCAATTTGCTGCACGGGTTGGCCGTTAACTTCATGAAAGACCGTCCGCAATGATTCATGACGCTCTATTAACTGATTCCATCCCGTTTCCAATGCCTCAGGTAGCCAATTCCCTGTAAGGCGGCATACCATTGGCATATTGTAAAGAGCACTATTAGGTGTAAATTGATCAATAAACCATAAGCGCTGTTGGGCGTAAGATAGCGGGATAGTTTCCCCTCGTTTCATCGGCATTAGTGGAGGAATCTCTCGTTTTCTATCTCCTTTACGTAATTGCTCTAATCGCTTTGCCAGTGACTCCACTGTTGCATACTCAAATAGTTCACGTACCGGTAATTCGATTTGAAAGATTTCTTGTAAGCGTGAAACTACTTGGGTAGCTAGCAGCGAGTGACCACCGATTTCAAAAAAAGAATCTTGGACACTAATATTTCTTATACCTAACACTTGACTCCATACGGAAACGATGAGCTCCTCTACTGGTGTTCGTGATGAACTAATATCTTCACTTATGAACTGTGCTTCCAATTCCAGTAAGGCTTTCCGATTAACCTTACCATTTGGAGTGAGTGGCATCGCTTCAACTTGGAAAAAGTATGCCGGAACCATATAATGCGGCAGTTGCTTCTTGAGATATTCACGCCACTCTCCAGTATCCCCTTCACCCACTACATAAGCTACTAACTGCTTATCTCCTGGACGACCTTCCTTCACCAACACGACAGCCTCTTTTACAGATGGGTAATCATGTAAAGATGCTTCGATCTCTCCCAGTTCAATTCGGAATCCTCTGATTTTTACTTGGTTATCTATTCTTCCAATATACTCCAAGTTACGATCACTCATATATCTCACCAGGTCACCCGTTCGATATAATCGTTCCCCTTCCTTAAAAGGATGCGGAATAAAACGTTCAGTAGTTAACTCTGGTCGATTGAAGTAGCCACGTGCCAAGCCTACTCCACCAAGGTAAAGTTCCCCCGCCACACCAATCGGTACCACCTGTTGATGTTGATCCAACACATACAACTCTGTATTATCAATTGGACGCCCAATTGGAATAGTCATTGGTTCTTTTTCTAAATCACAATCATAATAAGTCACATCCACAGTCGCTTCGGTAGGGCCATACAAGTTAATTAACTTTGTTTGCTGAACATCGTAAAATACCCCCTTAAACCTGCGAACTTGTTCAGTGTTTAATGCTTCTCCACTAGTAAAAACCTGACTTAAAGACGAAACATTCCTTTTCGAGTTATATTGTTCCATGTAATCTAAGAAAGTAGATAACATCGACGGAACAAAGTGCATGGTGGTCACACGATATCGTTCGATATACTCCTCAATCACCCCAGGATCTTTCTCACCTCCGGGTAGAAGTAAACAAACACGTGCTCCTACAAATGACCACCAAAATAATTCCCAGACAGAAACATCAAACGAAAACGGTGTCTTTTGTAGGATTGTATCCTCCTCAGATAATGGATATTTTTTCTGCATCCACTGTAGGCGGTTGATAACCGAATGATGTTCAATCATTACTCCCTTCGGATTTCCCGTCGAACCCGAAGTGTATATGATATACGCTAAGTTATTTGCTGTTACTCCACTCACTGGAGCCAAATTACTCTCTTTAGAAATCATTGCTTGATCCCGGTCTAAACAAATTGCTTCAATATCTTTAGGTAACCAGTCCTGTAGTGCCTCTTTTGTTAACAGCACTTGAATTTGTGAATTCTCTAAAATGTATCTCAGACGGTTTTCGGGATAACTTGGGTCCAGTGGGACATAAGCCCCACCTGCTTTCAAAATCCCAAAGAGACCAATAATCATATCAGGAGAACGTTCAACACATATACCGACCAATGATTCAGGTCCTATACCTCGTTTTTGTAGATAATGTGCCAATTGGTTCGATTTTTCATTGAGTTCTTGATACGTTAGTTTTCCGCCTTCATAAACTACCGCCACTGCATCAGGTGTACGTGCGACTTGCTGCTCAAATAGCTCATGAATCATACAATCATGTCCATAAACAACGTCCGTATCATTCCATTCTTCTAGGAGTTGTTTCTGCTCAGTGTCCGATAACATCGACAGCTTTGTATATGATTCATCTGGATGATACGCGATTTCATTTAGCCAGTTCTCAAAATGGCCTGCCATACGTGAAATGGTAATACTATCAAATAAATCCGTGTTGTATTCAAATGAGACAAATAGACCTTCTTCCACTTCGTAGGCAGTTAAACTCAAATCAAATTTTGCAATAGACATATTACTTTCTACCATTTCGATACTTCTACCAGGCAGTTCTAGTCGTTCTTGTTTTATATTATGTAGTGTAAACATGGTCTGAAAGATAGGAGAATGACTCATACTTCGTTCAGGTTGCACAGCTTCTACCACTTTTTCAAACGGTATATCTTGGTATTCGTAAGCTTTTAACGCCTTTTTCTTTGTTTGAAGCAAAATCTCCCGAAAAGTAGGGGTTCCACTCAAATCTGATCGGTAAACCAGCGTATTAACAAAGAAACCAATTAATCCTTCTACTCCCTTATGGTTCCGATTTGCAATCGGACTTCCAACGAGAATATCTTTTTGTCCTGTATAACGAGCAAGAAAGCTCTGGTATGCAGCCATTAAAGTCATAAATAAGGTAGATCCTTCTTGTCGACTTATATCCTTCAATTGACTGAGTAATTTATAAGGAAAAATCACGTGATGCGTATCCCCAGCATAAGTTTGCGTAACCGGTCGAGGTCGATCCACTGGCAGTTGTAATATAGGAAGATCCCCAGACAATTCTTCCTGCCAATACGTAAGTTGACGATTTAGCACATCACCTTGCAACCAATCCTTTTGCCACTTCGCAAAGTCTGCATATTGAATGGATAGTGAACTTAATTTAGCAGGATTCCCGCCAGTTTCCTCTTCATAGAAAGCAATTAATTCATTCATGAATATACCGATGGACCAAGCATCAGATATAATATGATGCATCGTACACAGTAATAACCATTCATCCTTTCCTAATTGAACAAGCTGATAACGAATTAAAGGGCCATTCATTAAATCAAATGCTTCTTGCGCTTCTCTCGCAATTAAACTATCTACCTCTTTTCCTTTTGCTTCTAGAGGAAGTTGAGAGTAATCCCTTACAGGTAATGTTCTAGGAAGGAATTCGACAATATGTTGTACAGGTTGCTCTCCTACTTCCTTAAAAACGGTACGTAATGATTCATGACGTTCAATGAGTCGATTGAATCCCTTTTCTAATGCTTTAGGAATCCAATTTCCTTTTAGACGCCATACTGTTGGAATATTATATAATGAACTGTTTGGGTTAAATCTATCCATAAACCACAAACGTTGTTGTGCATAAGACAACGGAAGTGCTTCTTTATTCTCCTTTTTTTGCATTTTCTCCTGAAGCCAAGCTCTCTTCTCAGGAGAAAGTGAACTCAGTTTTGCAAGTAAATCACTTCTCATTTTTTTACCCCTTCCTCAACCAAATTACTCTCGAATATCCCTTGTGCTTCTTCCTCTGATAACTCTTCCAATTGCTTAAGAAGTTCAAGTAATTCTTCATCATTACTCACTTCTGCTTCTTTTTGAATATAGTCTTGAAGACTTACATTCTCCTTACTATCATTCTGCATTTCTTTATTTTCGCTATAGAGCAATTGATTAATTCGTTCTGCCAATTCCTGCACCGTATGAAACGTAAATAAATCATGCAATGGTAACTCAATTCCAAAAGCCTCTTTAAGATCGGAGACAGCTTGTGTAGCAAGTAATGAATGGCCACCTATTTCAAAAAACGAATCTTGGATTCCAATATTTTCTACACCTAAAACTTGATGCCATATTGAAACGATTGTTTTTTCCGTAGGTGTACGAGGAGAAATATAACCACTCGCTCTCTCCTGTCTCTCTGGTGATGGTAAGGCCTTCCTATCAATTTTCCCATTTGGGGTGAGTGGAAATGCGTTCAATCCGACAAAATAGGCTGGAACCATGTAATTTGGCAACTGGACCTTGAGATAATCATGCCACTTATGAGCATCCCCATCTCCCACAACATAGGCAACCAAACGTGGATTACCAGGATAATCTTCCCGCACCATCACAATGACTTCGTTAACTAATGTATGCTTTTGTAATGTCGCTTCAATTTCTCCTAGTTCAATTCGGAACCCACGAATTTTTACCTGATGATCGATTCGGCCAAGATACTCCAAATTCCCATCCGGCAGATATCTTACTAGATCTCCAGTCCGGTATACTCGCTCTCCTTCTTTAAACGGATGCGGTATAAAACGCTCTTTTGTTAAGTCAGGGCGATTTAAGTATCCACGTGCTAATCCTGATCCACTAATGTAAAGCTCACCAACTACACCAATTGGAACCATTTTTTGTTCCGCGCTCAGTACATATACTTCTGTATTGAAGACTGGTTTACCAATTGGTGGTACCCTATACATGGCACCCTTTTCTAATTCCATATATGTGGAATACGTAGTATCTTCGGACGGTCCATATAGGTTGTACACCTTCTCAATCGTACTTCTCTCGTATAAGTCTTGAACAAGTGAATATGACAATGGTTCTCCAGCCAAATTCATCACCTTTACCGAAGAAGGGATGGTTTTTGCTCGAACCAGTTCCTTCGCTGCCGATGGCACAGTATTGACCAAAGTCACACCCTTGGTAGACAACTTGTCTAGATGTAGAGCATTTTCAGCGACAATCACCTTACCACCCATCGTCAAGGGAACAAACAATTCAAAAACGGATAAATCAAAGGATAGCGAAGTTGAAGCCAACACTCCTGCTAAATCCTTTCGGGAATATGTGTGATGCGCCCAATGAATCATTGTTACTGTATTCCTGTGCTCAATCATTACTCCCTTTGGATTTCCTGTGGAACCTGAAGTATAGATGATATAGGCTAAGTTATTGCTCGTCACTTCACTCGTACACACCGTAGTTACTTCTTGTTCTATTTCTGCTCGATCACAATCAATAGAAATCACGTCAACGGATTTAGGTAAAACCATTTTTTGCTGTAACTTTTCCTGTGTCACCAGTACCTTTATATGAGCATCCTCTAAAATATATTGCAGTCGACTTTCCGGATACGCTGGATCAATTGGGACATATGCTCCTCCTGCCTTCATGATTCCTAAGAGGCCGACAATCATCTCGGATGAACGTGTAACGCAAATCCCAACCATTGATTCGCATCCTACACCATGCTTCTGTAGATAATGTGCCAGTTGATTCGAGCGTTCGTCCAACTCCCGATATGTTAGTTCTTCATCTTCGCACACTACTGCAATTGCTTCTGGTGTTTTTTCCACTTGTTCTTCAAATAATGTATGAATTGTGCTTTCTCGTATATCTACAACACCTGTTTCATTCCATTCCTCTAGTAGTTGCTTATATTCCACTTTCGATAACATATTCATTTCCGATAATAAATCTTTTGGATGAGATACAATTTGATATAACCAATGTTCAAAATGACTTGCCATACGTTCAATGGTTGTATCATTAAACAAATCAGTATTATATTCAAAGGTTAGCGATAAGCCTTCTTCCGTCTCAGAAGCAAATAAACTCAAATCAAATTTCGCCACAGAAGTATGACTTTCCATGAGTTCCATGTGTCTTTCAGATAGCTGAGGAAACTCTTGTTTCGTATTCTGTAAAGTAAACATGGTTTGAAATATCGGTGAATGACTTGTATTCCGTTCCGGTTTTACGGATTCTACCACTTTCTCAAATGGAATGTCCTGATACTCGTATGCTTTTAGTGCTTTTTTTCGTATCTGCGACAAAAGTTCTTGGAACGTCGGATTTCCACTGAAATCAGCTCGATAAACCAACGTATTTGCAAAGAAACCTATTAATCCTTCAATCTCTTTAACATTTCGATTTGCAATTGGGCTCCCAACCAAGATGTCGTCTTGTCCTGAATAACGAGAAAGGAAGCTTTGATACGCTGCCATCAATGTCATAAATAAAGTGGATCCTTCTTGCAGACTTAAACCTTTGAGTTTTTCCTGTAGGGAATTCGCCACCATTAAGGACTGACTCGCACCACGGTGGGTTTGAACCGCAGGTCGAGGACGATCCATCGGTAATTGTAAAACCGGTAGCTCCCCAGACAATTCTTCCTTCCAATATTGGAGGTGCTGATCCAAATTCTCTTCTTTTTGCCATTCCTTCTGCCACATGACAAAGTCTGCATATTGAATGGATAACTCCTTTAATTCCGCCGGTTTTCCGCTTAGTGCTCCTTCATAAAAAGCCATCCATTCTTCAAGTAAGATTCCCATTGACCACCCATCTGAAATAATATGATGCATCGTACAAAGGAGAACCCATTCTTCCCTGTCCACTTTCAATATTCGTGTTCGAATCAGAGGACCTTGCCCAAAATGAAATGTTTCCTCCGCTTCGTTTTGAATAAGCCGTTTCATTTCCCTTTTCCTATCTTCCAAAGAAAGGTCTGTTAGATCTGTTTGAGGGATATGTCTGAATACATGAGATTGAACCTGTTGAAAAGGTTCACCCTCTTGTTCTAGAATTATCGTTCGTAATGATTCATGACGTTCCAACAACTGATTCCATCCGGCCTCCAATGCTTCAATTGACCACTTTCCTGTTAAGCGACACGCTGCATGAATATTGTACATCGCACTATTTGGCATTAATTGATCAATAAACCATAGGCGTTTCTGTGCATAGGAAAGTGGAATAGATCCTTCCCGCTTCATAGGTACAAGGGATGGAACTTCTCGTTTTTTATCTTCTTTGCGCAACTGATCTACTCGTTTCGCTAATGCTTCCACTGTATCGTGCTTGAAAAGTTCACGTAGCGGGATTTTAACCTGGAACAACTCTTGTAATCGAGAGACGATTTGAGTAGCGAGTAGTGAGTGCCCACCCCGTTCAAAGAAGGAATCCTGAATACCGATATTTTCTGTTCCTAACACTTGACTCCAAACTGAGGCAATAAGCTCTTCCGATGGCGTCCGAGGTAGAACATTTAATTCTCCAATAAGTTGCTCATCAGGTGCTGGCAAGGCCTTTCGGTCGATTTTCCCATTCGGAGTAAGCGGGAACTGTTCTAACTCTACAAGGTGCGCTGGAATCATGTGATTCGGCAATTGGTTTTGTAAATACTCTCTCCACTTTCGGGTATTTCCATCGCTTATTACATATGCAACCAATCGCTGATCACCCGGGCGATCTTCTCTAACTAATACGACAGCCTCTTTAATAAACGAACATTTTTCTAAAGTCGCTTCAATTTCTCCAAGTTCAATCCGAAAACCACGCATTTTCACTTGATGGTCCATTCTCCCTATAAATTCTAAATTTCCATCAGTTAGATATCTTACTGAATCTCCTGTTCGATATAGTCGTTCTCCCAATCGAAATGGATGCGAAACGAATTTTTCGGTAGTGAGATTCGGACGATTTAAGTATCCACGAGCTAAACCGGCACCACCAATATATAACTCACCCTCTATCCCTATTGATTGCAAGCGTTGATTTTGGTCTAATACATATAATTGCGTGTTCTGTATCGGCTGCCCAATAGAAACAAATTCTTGATTAGGTTGAATGTCAAATGCATTTACGTAAATAGTTGCTTCAGTTGGCCCATAAAAGTTGGTTAATTTTACCATCTCACTCTGATTCCATTGCTGTTGAAACCGTCTAACCAATCCTGAACTTAGCTCTTCCCCACCAGAAAATACATGACGCACGGACGAACATTTTATTTTTAACTCAATATGAGTGAAATGATCTAAGAAAACAGATAACATCGAAGGAACAAATTGAACAATAGTAACCTGATGTTTTTCTATCACTTCAGCTATAATGGTAGGATCTTTCTCTCCACCTGGAGGTAAGAAAGATACACAAGCGCCTACGCTAATACCCCAAAATAACTCCCAAACAGATACATCAAATGAAAATGGTGTTTTCTGCAAGATAACATCCTTTTCAGAAAGTGGATATTGATGTTGCATCCATTCAAGATAATTAATCACTGAATGATGCTCAATCATCACTCCCTTTGGATTCCCTGTAGATCCTGAAGTATACATAACATACGCTAAACCTCTTCCTGTTACACCACTTATACACGGGGTTGATTCTTCTTCAATTGCAGTATAATCTTGATTCATATAAATCGTTTCAATATGTTCAGATATATATGAATTTTCATAATCCTCCCCCGTCACTAGTACTTCAATTCCAGCATCCTCTAATATATAACGAAGCCGACTCTCTGGATAAGTAGGGTCAAGTGGAACATACGCTCCTCCTGATTTTAGAATCCCTAATAACGCTATCATCATTTGTAATGAGCGTTCCATATATACCCCGACTAGAGACTCTGGACCTACACCACGCTTTTGTAAATAATGAGCTAGCTGATTAGCGCGTTCATCCAACTCTTTATAGGTAATTTGTTCATTTTCGTAAATAGCCGCGATTGCTTCTGGCGTTTTCTTAACTTGCTCCTCAAATATCGTATGAATCATGCCATCAGCTGAATATTTTACTTTAGTATTATTCCATTCCTCTAGTAACTGTGTCTGCTCTTCCATTGTTAAATGAGTAATTTCGGAGAGCTTTGAATCTAGGCTCTTCGTCATCTGAATTAATGTTTGCAATAAGTGACCCTGAATACGATTTATTGTTTCTTCATTGAAATAGCTTCGGTCATACATCAACTTTAAAGTAATTTCCTTACCAGGCATTACAATGAGTGTTAAAGGATAATTTGTTTGTTCTACGCTTTGAACCTCTAGTAATCTAAAATCATCATTTCTCTCACCTTGAATTGGATAATTTTCAAATACATACAAGGTATGAAATAGGGAACTATTCCGCGGAACCTCACTCCACCCTTGAATATCAACCAACGAATTATACTCATATTGTCTTCGTTCCATTTCTTTCATCTGTATTTTACGAAGCCAATCTACTACTGATGTATCATCCGTTAATCGAATTCTAGTAGGTAATGTGTTAATAAATAGACCCACCATATTCTCTGCTCCTATCAAATCAGTAGGACGTCCAGAGCTAGTTATGCCAAACACGATGTCACTTTCACCGCTATACCTACTCATCAAGTAAGCCCATGCGCCTTGTACTAATGTATTCAATGTTAATCGACTATTTCGTACCCACTCTTGTAAATTCTTAGTAAGTTCCTCAGATATTTGATAAGTACACTCTCCATAGCCCTTATCCTCTCCTTGATCCTTTCTTTCCATTTCTAATGGTGTAGGTGCATAAAATCCCTTTAATTCTTCTTTCCAAAATTCCTCTGCTTTACTTTGATCTTGCTTATTTATCCACTGGATATATTTTTTGTAAGGAAGAGGTTTAGGAAGATTAAACAATTCTCCCTTTATCATCTTGAGATAAACTTCCATTACCTCACTAAAGACTAGGGAAACACTCCATCCATCCAACAAAATATGATGATGTGTCCAAATGATTCTCATTTTCTCTTCTGCTTCTTTAATCGCAGTGATTCTCATCAACGGTGCTTCGTCCAATAAAAATCCTTTTCTACGATCTGCAGTCAAAAACTGGTGTAATTTCTGCTCCCTCTCCTCATGTGGCTGGGCGCTCCAATCTTCTTGATGAATAGTAAAAGGAAGACGTTGGTAAACTGCTTGCAGAGGTTTTTCTACTTCCTCCCACACAAATACTGAACGTAGAACTTCATGTTGATGAATAACATATTCCCAAGCCTTTTCAAAAGTATCAACATCCAATCGGCCACCGAGCAAGAAGCCTACTTGTACAATGTAGGAAAAAGAATGATCATCATCTTGATCGTATAAAGTATGAAACAGTATTCCTTTTTGCAAAGGTGATAATCCATATATATCAATAACGTCCCCCATCTTTACACCCTCTTCTTTTTTAATTTAAGTAATACTTTACTCAAGCTTTCTTCCGTAAGGTCCTCTGCATCAGCAAAATCTGATACTGTAAAAGCAGACTCAGTTGTTGGTTTATTTATAAGTTGACGAAGATGCCTCAACATACCATCTGCTATCACTTGAATTGTTAATCTAGAAAACTGTTCTCTACTATACATCCAAACAAAATGTAACTTCTCATCTTTTACCATACCGATAACATCAATTAGATGAGATGGTTTGGAATCTGGTGCATGATCTAAAAATGTAAACCCTGTCTCTTGCATAAACAAAGATTCTTTAGAAAACACTTGATCAAATTGGCCCAAATAGTTAAAGCTTATTGAAGGTTTTTGCTGATAAAACGGAAGTAATTCTCTATTCAAGTAACGTAAAATACCATAATCAACGCCACGATTCGGAATTCGACGCAATTGATCTTTTACAGCCTTTAATCCTTCAATAGGTGTTGTAGATCCTTGAAAATTAAGATGAACAGGATAAATACTCGTGAACCAGCCAACTGTCCGTGATAGATCCATACCTTCAATCATCTCTTCTCTCCCGTGTCCTTCTAGATGGATAGAAACCGTTTGCTGATTTGTACGATCGACGATAGCTTGTCCTAACGCCGTCAATAGTACCTCGTTAATCCTTGTCTTATGAGTCACCGGAACTTCTTGTAAAAGCGCATGGGTTTCTTCTACTCCTAAAGTCCTTGTCACTTTATTAATGGATTCTTCTGTTGTTTCTTGTATTGGGTAGTCCATCGGAATCTTCATCACTTCTTCTTCCTGTTTATTCCAATAATCTTTTGCTTCTTTTAAAATACCAGAATCACTGTATGTCTGTAGTCGTTCCGACCACTCTTTAAAAGATGTACTTTTCGCAGGTAAACGAACTCTCTGACCTTGTTTCAACTGGTTGTATACAGCCTGTAAATCTTCCAATAGAATTCTCCATGATACTCCATCTACTACTAAATGATGAATCACCCAGAATAATCGATCGTTCCCATTCAACATATCCTCGAAATAAACTACTCTCATTAACGGACCTGTAACTAAATTGAAACTAGATTGTGCGATATTCATCTCTTCTTGTATCACTTGATTCCACGCTTGTTCATTAGCATTGTGCCGTTTTACCACACGAATTACAGACTGCTCATCAATCCCCTCATTTCTCTGCCTCCATGTTCCATTTGGTAACTGTTCGTACCGGAAACGTAAAGCATCATGGTGTTTGAGTAAGTTTAATATAGCTCCCTCTAGTAACTCCATGTCCAATCTCTCTCTTACTCTTAAAAGCATCGATTGATTCCAATACTCCGGACGTGGGTGTTCTTGCTCGCAGAACCAGTACTGAATTGGAGTAAGAGGTACATCTCCTGTCACAACTCCCTGCTCCGCTTGTACGCCCTGATTTTCTGTGACCACTTGTGCCAACTCAGCAATAGTTGGGCATTCAAACATTTGCTTTGGAGTAAGTTTTAATCCCGATTGACTCGTTTGTGATATGATCTGAATGCTGAGAATCGAGTCGCCACCAATTTCAAAGAAATTATCATAGATTCCTACCTTTTTAACACCTAATACTTGCTTCCAGATGGTAGCCAGTATCTTTTCGTTACTATTCCGAGGAGCAACAGCTTCACTGTTAGTCTGCTCTTCCTCCGGCATAGGTAAGACCTCACGATCAACTTTACCGTTAGCTGTTAGTGGAATGGCTTCCATCGTCACAAATCTCGAAGGGACCATATAGCTCGGTAGTTTTGCTTTAAGATACTCTCGCCACGCACCTACATTTCCATCTCCTACAACATATGCTACTAATCGTTTGTCACCCGGTTGATCTTCTCTAACAATTACAACAGCCTCTTTTATAGATGCATATGCATTTAAAGTAGACTCAATCTCCCCAATCTCAATTCGGAAACCACGTATTTTGACCTGATGATCAATTCTTCCACGATAATCCAGATTCCCATCTGGCAAATACCTTGCTAAGTCTCCTGTCCGATATAATCTTGCTTTCGGATCACTACTAAATGGATGAGGTATAAAGCGCTCTGCAGTTAATTCAGGTCGATTTAAATACCCACGTGCAAGCCCTGCCCCGCCAATATAAAGCTCACCATCTACACCTATAGGTACAGGTTGTTGATAAGTGTCTAGTATATACACTTCTAAATCTGGAATCCGCTTTCCGATATTACTTCTTGAAGCATGCTGCACATCATCTTGAGTAATTGGATAATATGTAACATGAACGGTAGTTTCTGTAATTCCATACATATTAATTAGCTGCGGTTTTTTCTCCCCATACCTTTGAAACCACGGTAACAAGCTAATAGGTTCTAATACTTCTCCACCAAATATCACATAACGCAGCTGCAAGTTTTTATTCTCATCTTCTTGTTCACACACCTGTATTAACTGTCGAAATGCGGAAGGTGTTTGATTTAGAACTGTGACTTCTTCATCTACCAACAATTGATAAAAATCTTTGGGCGATCGACTAATCCAGTACGGAACAACAACTAATTTCCCACCATATAATAACGCTCCCCAAATTTCCCATACTGAGAAATCAAATGCATAAGAATGAAAAAGCGTCCAAGTATCATTGTCATTAAACTGATACCAACAATCCGTCGATTTAAATAAACGAATGACATTGTGATGCTCTATCATAACGCCCTTTGGATTCCCTGTTGATCCCGAAGTATAGATTACGTAAGCTAGATTTTGAGCATTTACATCAGAAACCGGCAATGTCTTACTTTCTTGCTCGATCTCATCTCGTTCACGATCCAGGCAAATTGATTTAATATTTTCTGGTAACCATTTCAATTCTTTTAAACTTTCTTGTGTTATGAATAACTGAATGCTAGCATCCTCTAAAATATATTGAAGTCGCTGCTCTGGATATGTTGGATCAAGTGGAACATAAGCTCCACCAGCCTTCAAAATCCCTAAAATACCTACAATCATTTCGAGAGAACGTTCAACGCACAGTCCAACTAAAGTATCAGGTCCTACTCCTTTTTTCTGCAGATAATGAGCTAACTGATTTGCACGTTCATTAAGCCCCCTATAAGTAACTTTTTCTTTTTCATACGTAACTGCAATAGCGTTTGGATAAATCATCGCTTGCTGTTCGAACAATGTATGAATAGTTACTTGAGGTGGAAAATCAAGATTAGGATTGTTGAATTCTACTAAACTTCTTCTTTTATCCTCATCAGAAATGATTTCGATTTCAGCTACCTTCTGCTTTGGGTTTTCAAAAGTGTTTTCTATTATCGCTAACATAACGTTAAAAAAACGTTTTATCTCTTCTCTAGAAAATAGCTCCTCACGATAATCAATATGTACATGTAAAGAGTCTATATCAATTAAATTTTCAATATGCACTGCAAAATCTTGTACCTCTTCATGGTTTGGAATCCATAGTGAGTCACCACTTTCATCACGATCTCTATAATCAATCGTAGTTCCGAAAAGTCTCACATTGTTGTTATTCTCTTTATTAATTTGCTTTAATAACAAATCAAATGGAAATTTCTGATGTCGTAATGATTTACTTTGTTTTCTGGACACTCGACCAATAAATGAAAGTACTTCTTCTTCAGGGTCGATATCCATTCTTAGAGGAACTGTACTCACCATCATTCCAATTAATTCCCGCTCCATTTTTGTCATACGATTGCCATAAGCCATTCCTAATGCAATATCAAGCGACGAGGTCCACCGATAAATCGACAACGAAAACGCAGCTACAAAAAGAGTATATACACTAATTTTAAAATTTTCAGAAAATTTCTCTATCTTTCTCTTCAAATACTCTGATAATATAAACGTCTCGCGTGATGCTCTCGTACTAACTTGGTACGCATTATAGGACTTCAACCCCGTCACAGATGGCAGTGTTTTGAATTCTTCTAACCAGAATTTTCGATCTTTTTGAAAGCGACTACCATTCAAGTATGTTTGTTCATTGATCAGAAATTTAACATATGAATTTCTAAGTACGGCTTCGTCAGTCTCGCTATGAATCTCATAATAATATTTAGCAATCTGACTAGTAAAAATTTGGATTGATAAACCATCCATGATAATGTGATGAACATTCCCAAAGACTGCACACTCATTATCGTTTAATTTTATTAAAGCAAAATAGTATAAATCAGAATTAAATAATGTAAACGTTTCTTGTGTTTTCTGCTCAATCCATTTCTCCAGCAAATCTGGATCTTCCACGGAACTAAAATCGAAAAACTCAAATTCTTGTTCTTCATGTTTAACAAAATATTGTTCAGGTTCCTGATGCCCATTTTCTTTTAGTCTGATGCAAAGACCATCATTTTCACTAATAACACGATTCACAACTCGGTTTAATTTTGAATAATCCATTTTTCTATGAAGTTTAAACAAAAATCTTAAATTACATATCCCTTTACCGGAATGAATAACTTCTGTATACCATATTCTCCTTTGTGGATGACTTAACGGATAACATTCCTCAATGGCCATAAAAAATCTTCCCTTCAAAAATTATTTACTCTTATAGGTTCTTGTTTATGTGTAACCCATAAATATTTCTGTAGTGAAACCCCAATTACTCCAATGATGATGAGCCCAATACCCACATAAAAATAGAGTTCAATTACTCCGAAAAAGTGAACCAGTGGACCGCTCATAGCAGGAGAAATAATGAGGACTGCATTTGCTAAACTGCTTTGAATCCCAAATACTCTTCCGACCTGTTCTTGATGAGATTCTATTTGTAGAATGACTTGATTGGATACAAACATAAGTCCACTTCCAATACCAGCTATAAAACTGATCAGATAGGCAAAAATGAGGGATCCATCAGGACTTATCAGAGTTATCAGACTAATTCCCCCGAAGCCAATTCCCATTAAAGCAATACCTCCACATATTACCCAACCATATTGAAAATGTTTTAATTTCTGAGTTAAGAATGCGCCAATTATTCCCCCAAGACCAATAATAGAAATGATGTATCCCATTTTACTCTTATCATTTGGGAACAAGCTCTTAAATAAAGTAGGGAACTGTGAGTCTACTAATTGTAATACTGCCATAGCTATTGTAAAGAAAATCATGGTTGATAATATCATCCGATTGGATAATACATAACCCCAACCTTGTAACCAAGCAGTCCAAGTACTTTGCTTTTTCTTTTCTATACGTTCTCTTGACAGAGATTCCTGTAACCTTATTGTGGGCAACAGAACCAGAGCAGCTAGTAAACAGCATATTGCCCTTATAATCAGACAAAACTCTGGCTGAAACCAGCTCAGTAACATTCCCCCTATAAGTGGCCCTAGTATCTTGGTACCTTGCTCAACTATCCCATTGATACTTACCGCTTTGGTAAGTAGATTAGGAGAAACAATCTGTCGTGTTAGTGTTTGCTGTGCAGGATAATAAAAAACGGTGAAAATGGACCGAACCATTAATGCTAACAAAAGCCAATGAATATTTTGGACAAATAAAAGAACAATTGTTAATAAACCAACCATTAGGTTACAAAACATCATAATTGGAATTTTTCTATAGCGATCAGCAATCACGCCTGCCCATGAACTAAATATAATTCCAGGAAGTGCATACGCAACGGGAATTAATCCAATCATGGTGGGGTCTACTTCCCATTCAAAACTAACAATGGTCATAATGGCTAACATGTCAATAAATACTCCGAGCATAAGCAGTGAATATGCAGAGAAAACTTGTAAATAAATTGTATTTCTCCATAGACTTTTTGATTCGGTAGTTTTCATAAAAACGAGCTCCTTAAGTTTACTAAATAGGGACGATAGAAGCTAATTGAGTGGGATACGAGACTTCTCCCGCCTCTTCAATCCTATTCTTTTTTTGCAGTTCGTTTGTGATGGTAATGAAATCAATGGCTTGCTTAGACTCTCTCAAAGACACTAACGTTCTAAAAATGAGATATTGACTAACAATTAAATCATAACACTCCTATTAATGGGATTATTTTCTAAAAATAATATAGAAAACAATGAATATTCCGATTATTATTTCTGAAAACCGGAAATATCTCTGTAAAACAACTAAATTAAGATTGAATCGTATCGCAGATTTTAATTAATATTAATAAATAGAATCTACTTTGAGCGTAAGGAATTTGTAAGGAATGGATAAGGAAAAAGAGAGTTTCATTGTATAGGATAAAAATATAACGAGGCGTGAAAGGTGGAACAGATATGGGTTCTGGTGCAAAAACTTAAGGACAATTGTAATGAATCTATAAATCTTGGACATACTGTTACTATTACTTTAG
>NZ_JBBOYO010000001.1:3917500-5432382 GCF_038008145.1 Bacillus sp. FSL R9-9530 | reverse complement strand
GTTATACGTCAAACTCCTTTTCTACGTTAGTTTTCGGACCTTGTTTTATATTTGGAATTACAATTTTTGCTCTTGCACTTGGTGTAAGACCAAACTCAACAGCCAAAGCCTTCATTTGCTCATGTAATTGCTTCTTCTTTGTAAGTAATGGATGTGGCACTTTATTGGTTTCAGCCGCTTTATTGGTATACTCAACAAGTAGTCCTTCTTCTCGAATAATCTTGGTGCATTCAACATAGTCAGAAAAAGCATCACAATAAGTTGCTAGTGCATTTACATCTATGTTTGTAATGACATCCAACTCTAATAATTCACCTGCAATTCGTTTGAACTCTCTCTTAGCAACTGAATCTAACCATGTGGGGGGTTTTACTTTATCCTTTTTTGCTTGTAACTTTTTTTCAGCCGCTAACCTTTGATCGATTTCTTCTTTTGTTAGTCGACTTGTATTTCCTTCTAATAAATGTAGATGAATCGGTTTAGCTTTTCTTCCAATGAGAACCACCTCCTTCAGCCGAACCCCCTTTTATGGAATAAAACGAAATTTTTGCACAGAAAGCTAAGCGGCGGTCTCCAGGGAGTCGCCTTTTGCTTTTTCATGGTGGGGGGTTGTTTATGAATTTTTTCTTTCGAATCATTTTCTGTTTTTCTTCTCGTCTTCTTTTGTTTTCTTGTTATGACAAGCATGACAGAGTGTTTGTAAATTAGATGGTTCTAATCGTTTTGACCAATCCACTCGAATAGGTATGATGTGATCGACTACATCACCTATCTTAATGATGTCATTGCTTCTACATTGAACACATAGACCATGATCTCTACGATAAATAAACTCACGCATATCCTTCCACAATCTTGAGTTGTAGAATGAACGTGAGCTTTTGTTCCGTATGTGTTTGTCATAGTATCTTGTGATCTCCTGTACTTTATCTTGATGCTTGATGCAATACGTATCCCGTGTCAGTTCATTGCAGCCTAACGACTTGCACGGCTTGAATGGTTTACTTGGCATGTGTATCACCTACATATTACTGTGTCTTCTCTTCAACATCCCAGACGCTCACAACATTTGGATGCTCAGTATCTTCTCCGTATATCTTTGTACGCTTTGTAATGGTATACTCTTTATTTAATTTCTCTAAAGCTTCTATAACTCGACTGAGTTCTGGCAAGTGTCTAATTGTTTCTTTATAACCTTTCATTTCACTTCCACTCCTTATTTATAATTGGATGATTATGTTGAATGATCTCGGTATTTAAACGCTTGTTATCAACTGGTACATGTTCAATATGAATGTATGTCATATCAATCTTATCAACCGACTTTGTTTTCCAATCAAATGCAACACGTAACTTTCTATCTATCTGTTTACCTTTGTAATGAACTATTGGAATAGCATCTATATCTGTTAATGTAATTGTTAATAACGGTTCTTGCTCTTGATTTGATTTACTCTCTAGCTTCTTAAAAAACTGTTTGCATGGATCTAATTCAATAGGATCTAACCCTTGCAATGTTCTTGCTTTATTAATACTTAGCAAACCTTCTTTAAGTTTCTTCTCAATAAGTTCAGCTTTCTTCATTACCATTTCGCTTCACTCCTTTACTTAGTACCTTCTATCCTCTTCCTCAATCGTTTCATCTCATCCTCGATAGCAAGATTCTTTTTATTAATCCGTTCATGACACTTCGCTATATCTGCTTGATGCTTACGAATCTTATCGTTCACATATGCAGCAACATGTTCATGACCACAATGAGGACAGGTGAAGTAACACTTCTCAATACGATTAGGAAGCTGTGCTACTTGCGGTTGCATATTGTAATCTCTATTACAGTTGGAACAGTAGACTTGCATCTATCCTCACTCCTTATCTGAAACTTCCTTTCGGTCTATTAATTTATCTTCACAAAACCATTCGACCGTTTCGCTTTTATTCGTAAACTTATCCATAACCTTTTCTAAATTTTCAAATGCTTCCACACATTCATTAACCGCAGCAGTTAATTCTTTAATGTTTTCGTTCGCTTCTTTTGTATCAACTTCTACCTTTACTGATAATGCACTTTTCTTTTCACTCATCCTTCATCATCCTTTTCAATTAAATGCTCAAGACCCTTTACCGCTTTATCATCCAAACGAATATCCATCAACTTTAAAATCTTAATTACATCTTCTAACGATTTGATTTTACTTCCGTCAATCTTATGTGGGAATGTTGGTCTAAAGGAAATACTATTTTTCTTTTCTATCGTTAATTTATGTTCACTCATCATTCATCCTCCTCCAAAATAAAAAGCACCCCGATGGATGCCTTGATATCAATTATTAATTTGTAATTCGATTACGGTAAATGAAGTTTTATTCTTCTTTCAGCTAACAACCGCGACAGACACCATCGGAAAACTTATCAGGTTCTCCTGATTCTGTCTACCTAGGATGTTGTTAGCTCAAAGAAGAGCAAAAGCTCTCCTTATTAACGGTAACATTCAATCAGTACCATCTGCTGGTTTCGGATTTTATGTGCCGTCATTATGAAGCCGTTTAGAATTTTAGAAACAACATAGTGAGTTGTGTTTTCCGCCACTTCTCACAATACAAATATATCACGTGAATTCCAAAACAACCGGCACATTTACTGCCAAAAAGCGGTCACGACTCTGCCACTTATTTCATTAGTCATTAAATCCCTTTAATTCACCTGATCCTTTTAATTCAACAGAATCATTCATCACTCTTTTGACCATTACATTACCTGATAATCCATTCATGTACTCAGCAGAGAAAGTAATGTTCAAGTGCTCTTTGTTTCTAATCGCTTGAACAAAAGCATCAATTTGCTCCACTTCATCAATTTCTAAACTCCAACTTACAGAACCAGCTTTATGTACATATAAGTAAGCTCTATCAAATTGAATCTCTTCATCTAATCCTTTTACAAATAAGTTGTTCACAATATACGTCTTCATATCATCACCTCCTTATTGTTTAATTCTAACAAATTACATTATTAGATTAATAGTATGACTTACCCATATCTTATATTGTGTGTAACTGACCCGTTCCAAAAATCCCTTGCTATCATTGATTTCATAATACTTTCTCTTTTGAGTTACACAGTACGAAATTTATGAGTAACTGTATGTGTTTAAAAGAAAAAAGCAATGCTTAGATTTTAAATCTAGTCATTGCTTTATCCATTGCATCTTGATTTACACCTATATAACGTAACGTGACCTTCTCTGACGAGTGATTGAATATTTCCATAAGTAATGCTATGTTTTTCGTTTGCATGTACATATGATACCCGTACGTTTTTCTCAAGGTGTGTGTGCCTATCTCATCTAATCCGAATTCTGCCGCTGCTATGCTTAATATCTTATATGCCATGCTACGACCAATAGGACGATTCATTCCTTGTCTACTTTGCAATAGATATTCATTGTCTTCTCTTTCTTCAATGAACCATTTAAGTTCTCTTTTCAGTGCTGCAGTAATTTGTATTCGTTTCTGTTTCCCTGTTTTCTTCTCCCTCATGGAGATATGACTGCCTTTGACATCTCCTACTTTTAATTTCAAAATATCTGATATTCTGAGACCTGTATTGATTCCCATAATGAAGAGAATGTAATTACGTAAGCTCTTTTCTTTAAAATAATCTTTTAGCTGCTGTATTTCTTCTGGATCACGTATTGGCTGAACAAAATTCATTATTCATTACCTCCAGTCTCTTCTGTCTCGTAAACTTCTAATCCAAGTGCAAAAGCAAGCTTATAAAATGCTTTAGATTTCCAACGTCGATAAGTACGCTCTGACATTCCTATTTCGTTGTAAACCATGTAATCACATACGTCCTCTTCTTCTAAATAACGCTTATAAATAATATCTCTTTGAATACTTCCTGCACGTCCGTTCCCTAATCGATTTAGAAACTGATCAATACGTACTGACATTCTTTCAAGCCACTCTTCTCGTTTACTTTGTTGGATATTTGCTAAAGCAACATCTTCTAATGGTTTTCCAACTGTATGTGTAGGACCGTGCTCACGTATTTCATAAGAAGGAGTGACTTTCATTTCTTTACGCATCATCCCAAATTGTCTATGTATACGTATGCTTTCCAACACACCTTCTAATTCCTCTTGTGTCGCTGTTCTATCGATTTTTGGTAAGAAAGATAATTGTTTAGTCATGTAAGACCACTCCTTTTTATTTTTAAATTACTTTTGTCTTATTGCTCCACGTCTTCGTTCATAACAAGGTCTATGCATCCCCATTAAATCTTCAATGTCACGAGTGCTAAATTTCTCTTTTCGTTTTTTCTTCTTTTTCTTCTTTGCTTGATTCGATTGCTTTTTCCATTCACGTAACTGATCCTTTAACCCCTTCATTTCCCCATCTCCCTTTTCAAAATAAAAAGGACACCTATTCCTAAAACAGTTTTAATTACTGTTTTAATGAATTGGTGTCCTCTAGTTTTCTAGCCGGACTATATTTATTTGCTTTTAGCTTTCTTGCACCCCTTATAAAATCCATATCTATGATCAACTTCCGAAATCAAAATTACAAGTACCATAATGATTCCAGCTTGTATGAAGCTTTTCGCATTACTAAAGGTCACAAACATGATGATTAAGTAAAGAGCCCAATACATTCCAAAAAACTGTTTACTATTCATTTTCTATCCCTCCAGTACTGTTATTTTATTATTCCAGCTTTCACAAAAATATTTCTCCAAGCGTTATCGACTTGATATTTCTCTACTGCCTTTGTGCGACGCGCGATAGCTTTTCTAATTTTTCTTTTCTTTAAATTAGCCATTCTCCTAACCTCACTTTCTATTCCATTTGTCCTTTGCACTCTTCAAGGAAATCAATAACTTCCTGAACATGCTCCCTTGTTGTCATACTCTCCATTACGTGTCCTTCATCGTTATAAACATTGACCTTATTCCCTATAAACTCCATTCCACACATTCCGTCTACGCCTAATAGTTTTACGTTACCTTCCATTCTTTTAACCTCACTTTCTATTCAAAGGATTATTTTGTATTAAAATAGCGGGTAATCCGAAACCAAAAAACTGTAATAATTGTTCTTCTTACTAAATACTAATTCTGTCCCTTTCATTTCCGCCACCTCATAACTCATAAATACTCCATATATCCCCCAATCGTCTGTATCTTCATCAAACAGTTCGAGAATGTATGCCCTGTTCATTTCCCTCTACCCCCTGAATAAAACTCAATATTCCGTCAATACTGTAGACACATGGTTATCTTTCTCCTTGTTCCCCCTTGGAGGACCGAGCAGCTAGCAAAAGCTAACTGCTCTTTTATTGCTTGTTCACTTCAATCCATTCGCCGTCATATAACATCCAACCGCCATGAACGTACAATTCTTTTTGCGAGTTCTCCTTGCTTCTTTTTTCACTCTCAATACGCTCTAAAATCCCTCGAAGTTATTTCTGCGCATTTATATAATCACTTTCTAACTTCATTATTTTCTTTTCGCTATTTTCTACATATCTAATGTACGCTTTAACTCTTTGCTCATCCCACTTAGCTTCTTCTTTAATCGGCATAGCCCAATGAACTGCACCCGTATCTCTTGTTAACTGTTGCGCCTCTTCACACGCCTTAAAATAATCATTATGGGTTTCCATTACTTCTCCGCCTAAATAAACTCCGTATTTCATATCAATTCCCCCTCGAATAAATTCCTGGATCTTGTCCATACTATAAATGCACTTGAGTTCTGAACTTCCTTCTTAATGCTTTTCTGGAGAGCAGTTAGCTTTTGCTAGCTGCTCTTTAATATTCTGTTGAAGCTATAACACACGGACTTGTAATATTTTCATTTTTAATTACCCACTCAAATGTTTTTAATACATGTAGCTCTCTGCCTCTATGAATCATTATTTGGCACTTCTTTTGTTCTTCTAAAGGTAGATCATCAGCCAATATGTGCATTTTTTCTCGTAAGCTTACTTCCCCTTCAAAATATTCATTGATTTCATCATCATTAAAACCACATTCATTTTTATAAAACTCTTTTGCCTGCTCTTCTGTTTCGGCACAAACCCAATCACAATCATTCATTTTAAATACCTTCATCATATCCATTCCCCTTTTCTACAAAATGAAATTTTTATTAAGAAAACTTATTTACACCTTTTAATTGATCGTTTTCTAATTCAAGTTCACTTATTCTTCTCTGTAACTTTTGTATCGTGCTTATGGCCATATACGCTGTATCCTTAGCTTCTTTTTTGAACTCTTCACAAGTTATTGGTCCATCTGTATTACCTCTAAGGTGCCACAATTCTGATAATGTTTTATCGACTCTCATCACTCATCCTCCTCAAGTACCGTAACAGTTAAATAATTACGAGCTTTCTTTCTGCTGGCCACTCTCTTTCTATAAGCTGGTGTTTTATAAAAGAGTATTGTCCTAGGAAGTACGCCCAAATATTGAGCGCACTCCTGTACAGTTCCAATACATATTAGCGATTCACCTTTATAAATGGCGTACTCCTTTAATTCCATTACCCAACTCCCCTTTACTCTAAAATGAAGTTTTTATTAAACACATAAAATTCTTTTCTCAACATTCAACATATAGAATTAATGAATTTTATTTTGTATTATAAAAGTAGCTTCAACGTAAACTTTACTATTAACTTTTTTCCCAAAAGGGCCTGCCCTCACTACAGGCCCTTTTAAAAGAAATCTTCTCCTACTAAAATAGCGTTTTTAATAAAAACTTCTCACATTTAAACCGGACAAGCATATGTTATTGTATGGAAGCTTTCCATTCATAGCATTCTACCTTTCTCATTTGAGAGCACACTTATATGTGTGCTCTTTTTTATTTAAGATAAAATAACGATTTTGTTCACTTTTTTGTTACATTTTTGAAACATTCATATGTTACATTTAGCACGTCCTTTTAAAACAGATAGATTTATTATGCAAAAAGTCCTAGTCCCCTCTAGGACTTTTTGCATTTAAATAAAGATTTTGTCTCAATTTCCTCTAACAGCATTTATAGCTGCTACACAAACAGCAATACCGAACATTTCTTCAACAATATAATCATTGTTATCTATATTAACTTGCCAATAACCATTTTCAGTTTTAACTCTTACGTCACGACCATTTTCATTTAGCTGATCCAAGACGATTGACGCATAATTGATAGCATTAAAATCTTTAATTGGCATATCATGAAATGCTTTTCCATCTTTCCCCCAATGAGTTTCTATCTTTTCCCATCCAAGTACTTCACAAGCAATTACATCATTCAATTTTTCAACTTCATTTAAACCATCAAAAGAAATCCAGCTATCTTCGAAATGAGCAACAAAATTATTATCAATGGCACTATATACAATACATCCGACTCTCCATTCACAGTCATCATGCGCTATTATAGAATCATATTGTTTTAAAGCTTCGCCATTCTTATCAACCGCATTTATTTCAATCGGACCTTGTTTCCACATTTCTTTTGCTTTTTCGATATTAGACATCTCTCATTATCCCCTTCTTTTTAAAATAAGAATTTTGTTTAAATCTTTTCGAAATCTCTGAAGAAAATATCCTCTGATATTGGTCTTACAACACCGTCTGAATATTTGACCCAGCAATACCAATCGTTAGCATTAATTTCTAATAATTGAACGACTGCTCCATATTCTTTATGTCGATATAATTCGGGTGGATCTAATATCATCGGAACACCTCATTTCTCTCAAATAACTATTTTATTAAGTTTTATTTTCCTGTACCTTCTGGATATTTGAGTAGTGCAAATCTAGTTGTGTGAGTATTTCTATTTACATACGACCATTGGACTCTATTCATTTCCCTTTCCCGCTCAAACGTTGGATCTAATTTAGGTTGTATCCCCATCTTCAACCAGAGTCTTTGCGAACGAATATCATCAGTACCTTCTTTATTCCAAAACCACATAGGTTCGTTATGCAATTTAGCTAATTGTCTATTTCTTGTATGTCTCATTTTCCCCATCCCTTTCCAACCAAATAACGCTTTTATTTAGTTTTGTTCTGATTTAATAATTTTCACTTCATGTGGAATACCTGTTTCTTTTGTTACATAAATGGCATCCTCATATGCTTTTAAAATATCATCGTAATCCTCCATTAATTCTCCACCTAAATAAATTCCAAATCTCATTACCCATCTCTCCCTTTTTAACAAAATTCAAATTTGGTCTTAATATCCGTTATCCTGGCGTTGGTGGTTCACATCATTCTTTTTGCAATAACCTTGCTCAATTTCTTCAAATATGAATCCTAATTTCTTACCTAATCCTAAGAAGGAGTATAATAATTCTTCATAAAGTTCCATATCTTGAGTAGCGCGAAATTCCGATACAGCTTCATATACATTGTTAAATTGATTGACTAACGTACTTGCTGTATAAATGTTTGCATTATGTTCTAATAATTTCAGGCTATATTCATTAGGATTAAATCCGATGCTGTTCCCTAATGAAGCTATAAAATGAAATCCATCTACATATTCCATTAAAATGACTTCTTTTTCACTAGGACCTTTATTGCTCCAATGCTTAAAGCATCTTGTTTCATTTGCAAGCTCTCCAATTTCAACCTGTAAAGCAAGGATCATGTTGTAAAATAAATTTTGGCCTTCCAATCCATGCTCCTTGACAATTCTTGTATCTAATACCTTTTGCATTCCGAATATTTTAGTTAAGTTCATTTTCATTCGCTCCCTCACCGATTTAATTAAGCAACTCTATTTTCCGTTTCTAGTAAACAATTAAGCATGTATTCTAAACCGAACTGATCTAGTATTAATGTCGCTAATTCAATTTGATGCCTTCCCAATCTGTTAGCTATATCCTCAATACTGAATCTTTTTTTCCATAAATCCTTAAAACGTTCTATATCGTCTTCATTCCATATAAAATCTACTTCTTCTAAAGCAATATAGACGTATGGAGGTATTTCTTCTTTCTTTTTATTCCGAATACTCCTGTCACCAATTTCTCCTAAACCCATTTTCCGATTATGGATTTTAAACTTATCAACTTGATCTACAATAAGTGCTGCTACTTCTATTTGCTTTCTTTTAAACCTTTTGGAAATCTCTAAAAGAGTACAGTTACTATTCCAAAGTTCCCGAAATTGGAATACCTCTCTTTGATCCCATAAGAAATCCACTTCTTCTAAAGCAACATGAACTTTAAAAGCCGACATTTCATACACTCCTTTTAAAAGCTAATTACTTTATCATTTCATTAGAAGTAGT
Organism: Bacillus sp. FSL R9-9530; assembly: GCF_038008145.1. Lineage (NCBI taxonomy): Bacteria > Bacillati > Bacillota > Bacilli > Caryophanales > Bacillaceae > Bacillus > Bacillus sp. FSL R9-9530. The sequence goes on along the minus strand of NZ_JBBOYO010000001.1, from coordinate 5,423,079 downwards.
TTTAACATGACCCACCTTACCGTTAACCCAAATTACAACTTGTTCACCAAAACCGCTTGCTGGTGGATTAAATGAAAGGACTTCACCATCCTTTACCACAAGAAGTTTATTGTTTGTTACATCAATCTCTTTCTTCATATGTCCCTCTCCCTTTTTCTCACTTCAAGTACTCAACAACATCAGGCTTGAAACCACTTCCTAAATAAATCCTTACTGGAATATCTTCCTTTTTATCTCGTGCTGCCTTACACAATTCCTCTGCTGTTTCCCAATTACAAGAGCTATCAATTGATCGCTCATATCGCCAAATTGCTATTGCATACTGTTCAAATAATTCATAACGTTCATCTGGATTCGTTTTACGTGGCAACTCATCTGTACATTTTGCATTTTGGGGAACTTGGACGCGTACATCAGCGTATGTAGTGCGTCCAGTTCCTTTCTTCACATTTGCTTTCATTACATCAAACTGACAAATTTCCGGCTCTACATCGAAAATATTGAGCTGTTTAGGCATTTACCTTCACTCTCTTTTCAAGAAGGTCCAGTAAATCACTTGCGCCTTGCTTGCTCAAAAATATTCGACCACCCAGCAACTCCATGTTTGATTCAGAAACTTCACCTGTTACAAGGCATGATTTTTCATATTTTCTTAAAACGATGTTTTCCCCATCAACATGAAAGTCTAGTGCTGTACCTTCAGCAATTCCCAAAGTTCTGCGTAACTCAACTGGAATTACTACACGCCCTAGCTCATCTACTTTTCTTGCAACACCTGTATTTTTCATCATTAACTCCCCCTTAATTTGAAACTAGTTCACGAAACATTTCTTCATTTTTTGTATCAAGTGCAAAATTGATAAGTTGGTGCTTAATCAATCGATCAATCTCGGCATGATCTTCCTCATTAAGATAAGGTGTTAACGTACAATCATCTTCAACTAATTCCAGATATAATTTATTGTCGTATTTCCCCGTAAAGTTTATTTGAATATAAATAGGCTCCTCTTTATTTTCATCAAAATGTTCAAATGCACTGAAGCTCCTTGTAACAATTTCATCCAGTTTATAAAATAAGAACTCGGCATTCCCTAAAGATACTTCTGAAATTTTAATTCCATATGGATACGCCTTAGCATCTTCAACAAATTGGACCCTTTCTGTGAAACGTTCATATTTATTAAATGTATATAAAAGTCGATAACCTTCCTCGCCTTTCGAAAGAATGTTTCTTAAAAGAAAATCCATGAAAGCTCGCTTTTTATTAACTAATATATTATTCATATCCTCACCCTCCAAAAGCTCGTAATCTTTGTTTCGCAATTTCCCGACGATAACTTGTTGCTTTGTTTTCAAGCGTTAAACTTGTTTCAACCATGCGATCATAAGAACGTTTCCCTACTTGTTCTTGTAATTCTTTTGGTTGTAAATTACTTGTATATAATGTTGGTAATTCTTTTCGGTACCGACCATCAATTACATTAAATAGCTTTTCTTCTACCCACTCTGTAGTTTTTTCCGCACCAATATCATCTAGAATGAGTAAGTCACACTCTAAAAGAGCCCGCATAATTTGTGTTTCATTTTCTTTGTTATCGCTATTAAATGTACTTCGAATACGTTGCAACAACTCTGGTACACTTTGAAATACAACAATAAATCCTTGCTTTGTAAGCTCGTTTGCAATCGCTGCCGCTAAATGTGTTTTCCCATTACCTGGTTCGCCCCAAATCATGAGTGATTCGCCATTCCATTTCTTAAATTCATTCACATATTTTTGTGCGATTTGACCAGCTGTTACAGAACCTTCTCTTTCCCTAAAAGCTTCGAATGTTGACTTCTTAAACCGTTCACCAAGATTACTGATACTAAACAACTTGTCAATCTCACGCTTTTTAGCAAAGTTTTGTGCTTCACGAATTCTAGCTTCTTCCCTAGCTACCACACATTCACATGTAGGAAACACTTTTCGTTTTATCTTCAGCTCTGGTACATCTACAGAAACAGCAAGTATAAATGTTTTACAATCAGGGCATTCATAACCTTCTTCCCTATCATCACAAGCCGATGTATTCAAAAGCCTCGTCATCACTTGGTTTAGAGCTTCCATGAGTCGAACCTCCTTTAATTGTTCCTTTTCGTTTTACAGGTTTCTCATTTAAATAACTTTCGAATTTAGTTCCAAATAATGTGATTGGTCTCAAATAGCCACTCATTTCCGTATTATCAATCCATTGTGACGTCTTGTTGTCAATTACCCGTTGGAAATGAGTTAATCTGAACCCTTCTTTCCATCTTGCTTTAATTAGGTCCTGTGTTTTTTTAGATGTATGTTTATAATTGGTTTTTGCTTTCATGTTGAAATAATCAACAATTTCTTGATACGGAATAGATTGAACGATGTCCTGAGATTTTTCAGGACTATATTCTTTTTTTCTTTCTTTATCTAAATCTTTATCTAAATCTTTATCTATGTCCGTTACGCCATCGTTACATGTAACGTTACAGCTAAGCGTATGTTGTTTTTTTCTTTCTCGGTGTGCCGCTACGCGTTTTCTAGTGTCTTCCTTAATCTTTTCTAAACGGTCTAGATTCTGATGGTTTCCCCAATTAATGACATTGATATAGTGGTTTTCGTCAATATCAATCATCCCGAATTTTTGAAATACACTTAATGCCATCCGAACTGTATTTAGTGGTCGATTAAAAAGTGTTGCTAGCATATCTTCCGTATATGGGATATTCTCGTTTAAAAAAATATACCCACTTGCATTTGTTTTACCAGCTTGAGCTAACAACTTAATCCAAATGATTAATAATGTATCAGCTTCAGGCATGCTCTCAATTAGACGTATTTTTTCATCCTCAAACATCGTTGTTGAAAGTTTAATCCATTTCACTTTTACTTCAGACATAGTCCTTACCTCCTTATGCAAACTGCTATATGTGCTTGTCCGCTTTTGATAATTCGTTGAACATCATAATGTGGATAACCAACACTGGAGTATTGCTCAATCATCTGTTTTAATTCTTCTTTGCTTTTTGCTAATTCCCAGAACTTATTAGGTAATAGCACTTGATAATGAACTAAGTGCATGTACTATTTCACTACTTTCCGTGATATACTAATAACAAGTGTTTTTTCTAAAGAGACCCATTGCATTGGGTCTTTTCCTTTTGTTCTACATCACTCCAAGCCCATTGTTTAATCGGCTCGTATGTTTTGTAAAATAACCATGCAATTAAAACCATAATTAATATGAAAATCTCCCCTGAAATTGTATCTTCCATAAAATCACCTCCTTTATTTTTCAAATGTTCATTTTATTAAAAAGATTAAGCGTATTTTTAACCAACGTTAGATTCTTCTTTTTGCGCTTCGAACCATTTAAGAAAATCTTCTGCCTTTACACGTCTACTTTTACCGATTGTGATTGCTGGGAAATCTTTTCGCTTCATTAGCGCGTATGCCGATGAACGAGAAATGTTTAAGAATTTTTGCACGTCCTCTGCTTTTAGTGAGAACGGAAGCTGTGGAATTTGATACATGATTTTCACTCCAATTCATTTATTATTTAAATTTCGGGAATACTGTTATTTGGTGTCGCCCTAACCAAGTAGCCATCAAGGCTACTTGGTTAGCAAAAAAAATTCTCTTCACTTTATTAATTCGTCAATCGATACATCATAAAGTTCAGAAAGCTTTTTTAATTTTTCTACCGATAACCCTGAATCACCTTTTTCAACATTATGATACGAACGCTTATACTTCAGACCTAAAACATTTGATACAAATTCTAAAGAGTGTCCGTTTTCTTGCCTTAAAGATTTAATTCGTTGTGTATTTAGCATTTTAAGTCACCACCTTCAACTTCTAAATTTAGTATAACCAAAAGTAGCCAACAAGGCAACATGTTATTTTTAAAAATTTATTTTTTATTTTTGCGTTGCCATAAAGGCTACTGGTTGTTACATTTAGACTAGATACTTTTTTATAAGTAGAACGGAAAGGATGTTGTAGATGAATGTCATCGGGGACAAAATATTTGAGTTAAGAAAAGAGAAAAAGCTGACTCAAGAAAAGTTAGGTGAAAAAATAGGTGTCGGTAAACAAATAATATCTAAATATGAAAAAGGTACCAGAATGCCATCTAGAGAAACAATAGAAAAATTGGCTGGATTTTTCGCAGTTCCTGTTGATTACTTATTAGGCAATAGTGAATTGCAAAATAAAAGTAGCAATAACATAAAAGAAATTTTTGAAAGTGATGAATTGCATTGGGATGGAAGAAAGTTATCTCCGGATGAGATTGAAAGCGTCAAAGCACTTTTAGAAATAGCTATCCAAAGAATGTTAAAGCAAGAAAAAAAGGATTAGCATGAGGCTAGCCCTTTTTTTATATTCATAAGATATTTTATTTCGCTTAATTCATTATCAGTAATGAGTCCTCGTTTATGTAACTCTTCCAATGCATGACGAGTGTCATGTTTTGCTACTGTATCTCCTAATAAATATGTAACCATGGATTTTATTTTATCTTCGCTTCCTTTTAACAATACTAACTCCTCCATCCCAATAACTATGTGATTCGATTAACATACTGTGCATTTTTGTAATAGATTTTAAAAATGCATATCCCCTAAAAAGCACTCAAGACGCTACTTTTTAGTAGCGTCTTGAAAAATATAATTATTATTTTTAATGAGTTCCTGGATCAACCATATAATATGTTGTTTCTGCTTTGCTCGAATGTGCTTGTGAAGTATCTTTATTTTGTCCAACCGCCCCTAGTAATCCTAAAACACATACCATAGTAAGAATAAATTTCTTCAACCTACTTCACTCCCTCTTTAATTAAAACACGTGTAACTAGATTTGAATAGAATACATTTCCATTATTTGCAAATTTTTCTAATGCCTCTTTAAGAACCATTATATCATTACCATCCACATAAAATAAATAATATAATTTAAATGCAGTCAAAGTTTTTCCTTGTTTTTTTAAATTATCGAAATAGAATCTAGCTTTCATTCCTGTTCCATATTTTGCATCATAGAAAGCTTTTTCTGCTTTACCTACAAATTCCCATTCTATTTCATCTAAATTCATTCCATATTCAATTCGTAAAAATGCTAGCGTGCTGTGTACCGCACGAAATAACTTACTATAAGCAGTAATACCTAATTTTTTAATTAGCTTTAAACTTTCTAAAAAGTACATTTCTGCCTGCAAAGGATTTTCAAATATAAAAGACTCTGCTAAACAACTCAATGCTTTTGCTTTTATAACTGAATTTTCTGGAGCATCCTTTATAATGTTATTACATGTTTCCCTACATTCTTTTATATTATTGCTAAACAAATTTATGTGAGATTTGCGATCCTCATGTTGTAAATCTAAATGTTTTCTTATAAATGAATTTTCTACAAAGGGTAAGTTTTGATCAATTTTTTTAGAATACGGAACCATAGCCATAAAATTGCTACTATCATACAATGCAAATCCATGCAACATATCTACCACTATTTGGTAATCTGCATTTTTTGAATAAGATAATTCATTTAATTCCCCCTGTAACTCTTCCCCTTCTAACTTACATGAATTTCTTTGATTATATAAATCGTACAATTGGAGGTATCTGTTTATTTTCCCTTTTTTTTCACTGTTAATATGTTTTTTTATTAACTTCTTCATTAATTGATATTCACCGACCGTTTGACAGTAAGAAAGTGCCTTTTTTATGTTTAAGTCACTCTCACAAACCATTATAAAATCTTTAATTTTCCTTCTACAATCTGTCCAGTTTGGATACAAGTCTGGAGCAATTAATAAGAATGACTCTAACTTCATTTCTTTAATTTTTCCGTTTAATATCCTATTAAGATTGGTCCTATCTATATCTGCCTTTTTAGCTAATGTACTTACATCAAATTTTGCATAATTGATATGTTCTTGTAAGTTCTTCATAAAGTTCTTCATTCTAAAATTCCCTCCCAGATAAGAACCCCAAACACATCCCTTATTTCTCAATAGGAAAATGAACCATAATTCTCATTTACTCTTACGAAGTATGATATACTATGTATTGACTCATGGAAATTTTTCCCTATCTAAGCTAGGGTAAATGTTATAGGTGTGCGGTCTCACATCTATAACACCGTGGGTCTTTTTTTATTCTTTTTTATTAAACTCAGTTTATCATAAGATTTAGAATGTTCATTCCAATTATAGTCAAATCATGTTGAGAAAGTTTTTTTAGAAAAGTACATTTTCTTACTAAGAATATTTTACCACCTCAAGAACACTTGTTCTAGTTGTTTTTTGTTAAAAAACCAAAAAAGTAAGCCATTTCAATACTTAAGCCAAATTTTTTGGTATATATAGTTTAAAAATAATGCCTTATTTATAATAAAGGCATGAATACATTTGGAGAAAATTTAAAAAAGTTTAGAAACAATCGTTCTTTAACACAAGCTGAATTTGGCAATAAAGTTCAATTGAGTCGAAGTCAAATCAGTAATCTAGAAACAAATTTTAATGAACCCGACCTGGAATCATTAGATCGTATCGCGTCATTCTTTGATATCTCTGTCGATACACTAATGGGTCGAAAATTCACGACAAGTGAAAAGCAATTAGAAGATGTTCTCGATGAGATTCAAACGGTTTTCGCAGGCCTGGATGAATCCCAACGAGAACAGTTCTGTAAACAACTCAAATTTTACACACAGTTTTTAAACGAAAAAAAAGAGTTGTTATGATTTGATTTTAGAAGAAATCATTTCCAATCGCAACAGTAAAAAACAGCATATTTTTGCCAACTAAAAAAAGAGAGCATTACGCTCTCTTTTTTATATTCCCGTTCCAGGGTCTTTCATGTATCCTCCGCCTACACCAGGATCATACATACCCATTCCACCACCGGGGTCTTTGGTATATCCTCCGCCCGGATTCGGATCATACTTCAATTGACTTCCACCTAGACCGCCTGGATCAAAGTTATCTCTTCTCATTTTCTCAAGCCTCCTGGTTCTTTTCGCCATCCACCACCTGGATCAGTTGTATATCCTCCACCAGGTCCTGGGTCAAAAATCCCTATACCTGTTCCTGGATCAGAAATTATCTTTGAACCACCTGGTTCTTTTATGTACCTTTTCATTTCGTTATCCCCCTTTGTCTTATATACCCGTCCCAGGTTCTTAGTTGTATTTCCAACCGCCACCGCCTGGTTCATTGTGCCAACCTATACCAGGATCAGCAACTTTATGACCACCAGGTTCTTTTGTGAACTCTCCCATTTTTTATCCCCCTTTCTTTTTGTATATAAATATTGTAGCTCACTTGTTCTATATCTGTAAATTTCCTTTTACAGAAATTAGGCTTACATGCTATCATTTCTTATACCACTACCACATATCACAGCTTGTATCTAGAAAACGATTATGACGAGGTGAAAAATCATGGCATACTTTCGTAAACGTGGTGAGAAGTGGTCTTTTACTATGGATGTCGGCAAAGACCCTATCACAGGTAAACGGAAACAAATCACTAAAGGTGGTTTTAAAACAAAGAAAGCTGCTCAAGAGGAAGTGGCTAGAGTAACTAATGATTTAGCAAATGGAGATTATGAGAATAGTGATATTCACTTTTCTCAACTCGTAGAAATCTGGATGCAAGAGAAAGAATCATCATGTAGACCATCAACACTGTATCAATACAAACGCATTCTACGCTCACGTGTTATGCCTGAATTTGGCGAGAAGAGGTTATCAGATATAAAACCTCTGACTGTGCATAATTTTCATCAGAAGCTACTTAAAGAGGGTCTAACTACGAAATACATTTCATCCGTTGATGTTATGTTAAAACAAATCCTTGATAAAGGCGTAGAGCTAGAAATGATTAACTCTAATCCTGCTAAAAAAGCAAAGCGGCCAAAAGTTAAAAAGAAAGCGCAAGCTAGTTGGACAGTTGAAGAAGCAATGAAGTTTATGGAGTATGCAAAAATACAAGGAAGCTACTATATTGCATTTGTTTTAGCTTTGCATACAGGTATGCGTATCGGTGAAGTATTAGCTTTACAGTGGGATGATATTAATTTCGAAAACAAGACTACTCATGTACAACGAACGTTAACACTCGTGGATGGTAAATATGAATTAGGTGAAACAAAAACAGAAGCATCAAATCGTGTGATTCCGATGACGGAAGAGTTAATGGAAGAATTACTAGGATATCAAAACCAAAAAAAAGAAAATCCCTTTGATTTATTAATTTGTACGAGAAATAAAAAAATCGTGCATCCATATACGATACGTTATCAAATGAAAGCTTTGTGCGAAGCAATAGACGTACCGTATATTAGATTCCACGATATCCGAAGAACGTTTACAACTATTTTAATCGATTCTGGTGCAAATGCAAAGGTTGTTTCAAAATTACTTGGTCATACAAATGTTTCTACAACTTTAAATATTTATACTGATGTTTATGAAGAACGTCAAATTGAGGTAACTGAAATGCTAGGAAATGTACTAAAAAGTGGTCGAAGTGGTCAAAAAGTGGTCAGTGATGAAACCAAAGAGGGTTAAACCCCATGTTATAAGTGATATAATGCATTTATAGTGTAAGTTTTTTCTTTACACTATAATGAAGTCATCATAGGAAATAATATATAGACTATCACGTTTTCCAAAAAGATGCTACATCGAAAGGAGAGATTACCATAAAATCCAGTGGTATTGTTGTTGAATATAACCCTTTTCATAACGGTCATGCTTATCATGTGCAACAAACAAAAAAGTTAACACAGTCTGATATTATTATCGCCGTTATGAGTGGTCCTTTTTTGCAGCGTGGTGAGCCCGCACTCATCTCCAAATGGTATCGTACCAAAATGGCCTTAACAAACGGCGTAGACCTCGTTGTAGAGCTTCCATATGCATTCGCAACACAAAAGGCCGAAACTTTCGCAAATGGCGCAATTTCGATTTTAAACGCCCTTGGTGTTTCTGAAATTTGTTTCGGTAGTGAAGATGGACAAGCTGAAAATTTCTACAATACCATCGCTATACAAAAAAATGAAGAAGAGACTTTTAATCGTCTTGTGAAGCAATTTATGAATGCAGGTAATAGTTATGCGAAAGCTACATCTGAAGCCTTTCTACACATCTTACCACCCGAAAAAAACGTAGATATGTCACAACCAAATAACATTTTAGGCTTACAGTACATTAAAGCAATTCTCTTACAAAACAGTTCGATGCAAGCACAAACTATAAAAAGATTCGCCTCTCATTATCATGATGAAACATTTCACGATCAACATATTGCAAGTGCAACAAGTATTCGCAAACAGCTATTTAATGAAAACAGTTCCTCTACAACTATTGAGCCTTTTATCCCGAAAATGACTGCTTCTCTTTTAGAAAACTACAAGCAAAACTACGGGACGTTACATAACTGGGAAAAATACTTTTCATTTTTTAAATACAAACTTATGACGATGTCTTCAGAGGACTTACAACATATATATGAAATGGAAGAAGGTTTAGAGCATCGTATTTTATCAAAAATACAAAACAGTTCATCTTTCTATTCATTCATGGAAGCATTAAAAACAAAACGTTATACATGGACTAGATTGCAAAGAGCTTGTACACATATTTTAACAAATACAACGAAGGAAGAAATACACAAAGCAAATATAGAGCAACATGCGCCGTATATCCGTCTTCTCGGAATGTCACAAAAAGGACAAACTTATCTTTCTAGAAATAAGAAAAAAATAGAACTCCCAATCCTTACTCATACAAAAACATTCGAACATCCAACTTTAGACATAGAACGAAAATCAAATGCTGTATATTTCTCCATAATGCAAGAACCTTTGCGGACACAACTGCTAAAACAAGACGCAACGCATCATCCAATTCGTTATGATGAAATAACGAAAAAATTCCTATAAGAAAAACCTCTCTTCTTCAGAGAGGTTTACTTTGTTTTACCCATTTTTTCCAAATAAGTTAATGCATCATCCAGTGTGTCCACCGGTACAATTTTCATCTTCGTTTTAATATCTTTCGCAGCTTCAAGAGCATCTTTATAATTCGATTTCTCTACACCTTTTTCATTTGGCGCAAAAAACACTTCAGCTCCCGCATCACTAGCAGCTACTACTTTTTGCTGAATACCACCAATTGGACCAATTTCTCCTTTATCATTGATTGTACCTGTTCCAGCTATTTCATGTCCGTTTGTTAAATCTTCTTCAACGAGCTGATTATAAATTTCTAGTGTAAACATTAACCCCGCTGATGGACCGCCGATTTCATGGGAATCGATTTTCACTTTCGGGTCTACTACTAACTCTCTTTCCGTAACGATAGAGACCCCTATACCGACGCGTCCATTCCCATTAGGGATCGTCTTTACATTTAAATTTTCTTTAAACTGTTTTCCGCCCCGCTTGTATTCAATATTTACTGTGTCCCCTTCTTTTTTCCCTGTCATATACTCAATAAATTGTTCCGTCTTGTCGAATATTTTTCCATCGACAGCTATAATAACATCTCCAAGCTTAAGCTTTCCCTCTGACGGCATACCCTTTGCTACACCAGCAACTAGTACACCTTTATTTTCAAAAGAAACAGAGCGATTTGCACGTTTATAAGCATTATAGATTGCTGCATTTTGCGAATCTTTCATTGCATAATTTTGGCGAAATTGATATTCTTCATCACTCTCGCCTTTTTGCAATATTTCTTCCGCCTTCGAAACGTGTGTATATTTATTAAATTGCGCGGCTATTAAGTTCACCACATTAGCAGGTCCCATTGAGACAGTGACAAGCATGAAATCACCAGACTCTTTAGTTCCACCGTCAACTTGCACATACGGCGCTAATTTCGCGGCCATACCTGGTTTTGTCACATAATACGGCAAGCGCACATAAACAAGTAGCATCGCCAATATAACCCCTATTAAAATTGCATATATAAACCGAAAACGCTTAAACATTATGTTTCTCCTTCCACTGCTCAATTAGTAAATAAATGTTTGAAATATGTTGTTCCGCTTCCACTTCTCCGACCCTAATAATGTCTTCAATATGTGTAAAAGCACGCGAACTAAATTGTTCCACTGCTGGCCGCATCATTAAATCTGATGCTATTTGCCGATTCATCACAAGTTCATGTTGCATAATTTCAATACTTTGCATAATTACATCATAAATCGATGTAACCTCTCCATTCACCTTAATTGGAGATACATCAACAGCAATAACAATATCAGCACCTAAATCTTTTACAACCGATACGGGAATACGGTCAATTACCCCTCCATCCACTAATAAGCGGCCATCTATTTTTTCTGGAACAAACACCCCTGGTACAGATATACTAGCTCGAACCGCCTCCGCAATCGGACCACTTGTAAAAACAACTTTCTCCCCCTTCAAAATGTCAGTAGCCACAACAGCTGTCGGGATATCTAACTCTTCTAAATTTTTATTATATGTAAACATTTTAATCATATCTTTAATACGTTTTCCAGCAATAAATCCCATTTTAGGAACTGTAAAATCCAAATAATATTTCCTTTTAAAAACAGCGGCCAATCTATACAGTCTTTCAACGTCACAACTCGCTGCATAAAATGTACCAATTAACGCTCCTATACTACTACCTGCTATCATGTGAATAGGGATGCCAGCTTCCCTTAACACTTTTATTACCCCTATGTGAGCAAAACCTTTTGCACCTCCGGATCCAAGCGCTAAACCGATTTTTGGTTCCTTCATTTTTCTCACCCTTTAATTTTTTTCATTCCTTTTTCATACTTATGGTCTAAATTCACCACATATCCACGTATACTGAAATGAACGTTTTTGGGACAAAGGGGGATTTTCTTACATGTACGAAAAATGGAAAACTGCTTTTCTTACCATATCAATGTTGTTTTTAACCTTTTCTCTTGTACTTCACCCCCAAGATGCTTTGCAAGCTTCAATTCGCGGGTTAAATATATGGTGGGAAGTTGTATTCCCTTCACTACTACCGTTTTTCATCATTGCGGAACTTCTAATCAGTATTGGTATTGTAAAATTTATCGGTGTTATATTAGAACCACTAATGCGTCCACTGTTTCGTGTTCCAGGGGTAGGCGGATTTGTTTGGGCAATGGGAATGGCTTCAGGATTCCCCGCTGGCGCCAAATTAAGCGCTAGACTACGCAAGAGCAATCAACTAACACAAATTGAAGCGGAACGACTCGTATCTTTCACAAATTCTTCTAATCCACTTTTTATTTTCGGAGCGGTTTCTATTGGTTTTTTCAATAATCCGAAATTAGGACTCGTATTAGCAGCAGCACATTATATAAGTAACTTTATCGTCGGATTACTTATGCGCTTTTATGGTAATAACGATACTTACATAAAAGACAAACATACAAATCAAAAGCGTGCCTTTCAAAACCCTTTTTCCATCCTCCACCAAACACGTATGCAAGAAAAAAGACCAATCGGAAAACTACTCGGTGACGCTATCGTTTCTTCTATTCAAACATTGCTCATGATTGGTGGGTTTATTATTTTATTCTCTGTTTTAAATAAAATGATTACTGTTTTCAAAATTACAGAAGCGCTTTCTTTTATTATGCAACATATTTTATCATTCTTCCAACTTACATCCCAATTTAGTATTCCGATATTATCCGGTATTTTTGAAATGACGCTTGGAAGCCAAATGATTAGTCAAATTAATGAATCAACACTTCTTCAACAAGCGATGGTAACAAGCTTCATTTTAGCATTTAGCGGTCTTTCTATTCAGGCACAAGTAGCAAGCATATTAGCGGAGACAGATATCCGCTTTAAACCATATTTTTTAGCTCGAATTATCCAAAGTATTCTCGCTCCTATTTTCACTTTTATATTTTGGGGACCATTTTATGAAAAAGTTCATTCTTTCTCGCCTACGCAAGAAGATCTTCCCGTATTTTTATTGAATCATTCTTATACACTAACTGATATTTGGACATCATTTATACACTACGGACCAATCTTCACCTTATTTTGTTTATATTTGTATGTCATCTTATTGTTTTTACGCATTCATAAAGAAAAACCCCGTTCACTTTAACGGGGTTTTAAACTTTTCTTTTAAAGCACGCTCTACAATCGGAGGAACAAGGTCTACTACACTCCCACCATATCTCGCAACTTCTTTCACAATACTTGAACTTAAAAATGAATATTGATTATTTGTCATAATGAAGAAGGTTTCGATACTTTCGTCTAGTTTTCGATTCATTGAAGTAATTTGCATCTCATATTCAAAATCAGAAACTGCTCGTAAACCACGTAATATTGCATTTGCATTACGCATTTTTGCATATTCCACCAATAATCCACTATGTGAATCAACTTTTACATTCGGAATATCCTTTGTCGCCTCTCGAATTAACTCTAGGCGTTCTTCTACCGAAAAGAATGGTTTTTTTGATGAATTGTTTAAAACAACTACATATACTTCATCAAATACTTTTGCTCCCCTTTTAATAATATCCAAATGTCCAAGGGTAATTGGATCAAAACTCCCTGAAGAAATAGCTATACTTGTCATTCTGTCCCCTCACCTTCATACTTATAAATCGAAATTGCTGTAATCCCGTAGTTTTCTGCCCGTACTTTTACAAGTTCTCCTATAGAATCAGGTAAAACCACGTCATCCCCATGCTCTGCCATAATGATGCCATCTTTATTTAACAATCCATGTTGATCCATTACACTAACTAAAGACACAATTTTTTGAGCTTTATATGGAGGGTCTATTAGTATAAGATCGAATGAGATTTCACGCTTTATAAGCGCCTTTACCGCACGCTCTGCATCATTTCGGTACACTTCAGCTTGTTCTTGTAGTCTACAGCTTTCTAAATTTTGATGAATGACTTTTATCGCTTTACTATCTCGGTCAACAAAAATCGCTTTATCAATCCCTCTACTTATGGCCTCAATTCCAAGACCACCGCTACCACCAAATAAATCAAGAGCGATACCACCATCATAATAAGGACCTATCATATTAAAAATAGATTCTTTCACTTTATCTGTCGTTGGACGCGTTGTATTACCAGGTACCGCTTTAAGTGGGTGCCCTTTACATTTTCCTGAAACTACTCTCATCTGTTGTCACTACCTTTATTTCAATCTATAGAGCGATTACAGCAAATTCATTTCAATTCGGTAACCGCTACCGATTCATACTATTTCATACATTTTTTCATTAATCTGTTATTTAACTAATTGAAAACCTCAGTTAAAATAATCGCTCGCTATTTCTTTCATATCCATTTCACTATTTGCAAGCAACAACCCTCTATGTACATCAGTTCCACTTTACCTTTTTTATCCTATCATAAAATAAAAAAAAGAAAAATAAAAAGCCTAACATAAATTTTAATTTCATTATGTATATCTTCATTTTAGATTGGACATAAATAAATATAACAACATCATTTTCGATGTTGTTGCCAACCGCGGAGAAGACTTACGTTTCCCCATAAGTTCTTCCTCCGGTTTCTCCTCTCCCTTTGCCTTCTTACTAGTAGTACATACTAGTATTAGAAGGGCCCTGCTTTGCAGGGTTTTTTTATTTGTCTACTTTTCATTTAAAAAGTGAGGTGGTACAGTAAAAGAAAGAGGAGGAAAAAATATGATTCAACGCTTTATAGAACTCGGAGAAGGCTACTCTGACTTATATGAATTACTTGAAATTGCCAAAACAAACCAAGAACGTGTAACACATATGTTACAATTCGAAACTGTAAAAAACGAAAAAAAAGTGTGTTCACTTGTTGTAATACTAAAACCGACAACTACTGGTGATTTCCAACCATTATACATATGTCGTGAAGGCATTCCTGTACTTGAAAATAAAAAAAGTAAACGTGTCGTTTTATTTGAAGAAATGGCGGAACAAATAGGGAAAAAGGTTACTCCCTTTACTGTAAAACCATCAACAACTTTCCCTGAAAAAGAACTATTTTTTAATCATCTAATTGGTATTTTACGAATGAACAATTTCATTCCTCCAATGAAATAACACGTTATTTCAAGTGAAAAATCCCCTGCTAAATTTAGCAGGGGATTTTTTTACTTAGCTATAATCGTATTCTTTTGCCCGATCAGGACGCGAATTTTCGAATTCCGTTTTTAAAAATGGGCGATACGACTGTTCTACTTTTTTTACAAAAGGAAGTTTATTCAATTTTTGCATCATATGCTCAATTTGTTCCATATCACAATATACAACGGCATATTTCAAACGTTTTGATATGTAATGAATGTTACCATATTTCCTTAAAATCTTGGCATGTTTCAATGAATGTAAATAAACAATCATACTTTGTCGTTGCCCGAACATAATCTTCTCCATCTTCTCCTTTTAAAAACTTATATTCTTATATTTTATGAAAACCAATCATAAATTTATGACATTAAAGAACAAACTCTGTATACGTTTTCTTCTATATTCTAAAAAACGGGGTAAATTACCCCGTTTTTTTACAACCACAACCGCCTCCGGTACCACAACCACCGCCACAGCCACCCGCATCAAAAAACGGATTTCCTGTTGGAACTTTAACGGAAGAAGATACCTCAGAACCAATTGCTACACTAACTTCATCTAATAACTTCTGTAAAGCTGTTTCTGCTCTTTTAAAAGTTGCAACCTTATCATGCATATCTACAGAACGCTTTAATTCCCTCATTTTCGTCGAAACGAAAGTATAATCAGGATGATATTTACCAAAACGTTGCACTTCTTCGTATCGCTCTTTCATCGCTGTAAATTGCTGAATTAGCGTCTGGACTTCTATATCTTCTTGTAAATCCTTATAATACTTACGGTAATCTTCTGCTATATCTGAACAGATGATCGCTTTTGCAAGCTGCTCTGCCTTATCTAAAATCAATACGCTTTCCAGCGTCGCTACAATCATGAGAGACACCTCCGAGTATTCATCATAACACATTTGGAACAGAACTACTAATTGAAGTGTCTCACCTAAAAGAAAGATATGATTCTAATTACTTTTCATACAATCTCCTTGCACTCTTATACACTAATATGCTCCGCAATATTATATTTAAGAACATCCCATTTCCCGCTATTCTCTTTCACGTAGCTAATACATGCGTTTTTTAACGGCGTTTTAAATGTAATTTCATTTGGTGCAATTGCGTGTAAAATAGCTTTTATTGCATGTGAATGCGCAACAATGATAATACGTTTATCTCCATGTGCTGCTGCAACCTGTTGTAAAGCCGTAAAACAGCGCTCTACGATTTCTTCATCCTGTTCCATTCCTTCTACATTACCTTCTGTAATTAACTCTCTAACGGCCGCAACTGGTTTCCCAGAAGCTTCCCCAAAATTACGTTCCATAAATCGCTCATCTAATAAAATAGATGGTAATCCAATAGCCCCAGCAATTTCCTTAGCTGTTTCTTGCGCTCTAATTAACGGGCTACTTATAATTATATCCCACGATTCCGCTTGCAAGGCAGCTGCACTTTGACTCGCTTGCTTCTTCCCAACTTCATTGAGTGGAATATCTTCGCGCCCTTGAATAATCTCTTGAAAGTTCCAATCAGTTTGTCCATGTCGTACTAAACAAATTTCCGTCATGCTGCAACTCCTTTTTTAAATAATCCGATTCTATTGTAACAAAAGTTTTGCATAACGGACATAGTTTTCCCTTCCAATTACGTCGTATTTTGCTGCTTCATATACTGGAACATATCAATCATAATTGAAGCAACGGCCAATTGATTTTGAAATTTTTCCACTTTATCTGGTATCGTTTTTTTGAAATGCTGCATGGCAGCTAACTCAAAAGCTTCTTTTTCTTCTGGGTTACGCGTCAATTTCCGGTACCAGTATGGCTGTTCCCGAATATAGCGAGCTAAATCCTCATCAGCTTTTATAAACTCCATAAGCTCTGCTCTCATTCTCTTTCCCCCTAATCCTTTTGAAAGAAAAAAGGATTATTTTCAGAAGTACTTTGTTCTTGCTGCGCACGGTTTCCTTGAAATTGTTGAATAACTTGTTGCACGCTACCAATCGCACTCGTTACATTTGCTAAATGATGTTGCATTTGTTCTACGTCTAGCTTTTTAAAGAAAGAAAGCATTTGCCCCATCACATCAGCAGTTTTTTCCTCTTCTGTTCGATTTTCTTTTTCTTCTTTATTTTCTTTTACCGAAGAAAAAGCAGGTGCTCCATCAGGTCTATATGCTGTCCATATTTGATCTTCTTCACCAAGTAAGTACCATTCTTCATAAAATTGCTGCCAAGTTTTTTGACCACCTCTAACCTCATGAACCATTTTAGGGTGATGGTTTACAAACTCTTTAAACTGTTGAACCGATGGATGTAACGGCCCTTTTGTTGTTGGCATAATCCTCACCTCTTCATGTATATCTACTATATTGTAAGAAAAAAAAGGCACATGGTTCGCCTATTTTTAGACGATTCATGCACCTTTTTATCTTCCTATTTGTGGACAATTAAAGCCCGATTGGTGAAGACTAATAATCAATGAAGGATGCCCCGACTGATTAAAGTTTCATTTTATTTTCGGATAAAGTTTTGAGTATAAAATTTATCATATACCCCAACACCTAATCCAGTAAATTGTTCGTTTAATAAATTCTTTCTATGCCCCTCACTATTTAACCAACCCTGTACCGCCGCAATTCCATCACTATGTTGCGCCGCTATATTCTCACCAGCAAGTTGAAAAGCCACTTGCCCACGTTGCAAGCGATCTCCTAACGTACCAAAAGTAGGTGAATCGTGCGAAAAATAATTATTATCCTTCATATCTTTACTATGGCCAAATGCAACATCTGCAGTTTGTTGATCCAATGTTAACAACGGTAATTGATGACGACTCCGAATAATATTTGTTAAATCGAGAATTTGTTGCATATTTCCATTTTCTACTTGCTTCATTTTTTCTGGCGTCAGCGACTGTTCCGCTATTAATTCACCTGAATAAACAAGTTGATATGGTCTTTGTCGTAATAACGTTTCATCATCCATATAACGAAGACCAACAAGCTCATGTGTAAAGTGATCAAAGTATAATTGTGCCCATCCATCTTCTACAGGTACTAGCGGTTGTTCCATTACTTCCGTATCAGATAACTCAAATTGATAACTATTCTTTCCTCTTTTTAATGAAATCTCATGTGAAAGTGGATTCTTTTTATATACCTCTTCATACTTTTCATTTATATAATAGGGAGCCACCTTAACTTGCTCACCAGCAACATACGCCGTTACAACTTTACGTTCAGCAACTCCAAATTGAACATACTGAGCTAAATCTTGATTATACACCCACCATTCATATCCATAAGCAGACGGCTCTATTCGAGATGGTTCGCCCCACTTCGCTAATAAATTCTCAGAGTCCCCGCCAAGCATATTTAAAACAGTGTCTGTGGATTCTTCATTTACTTGCTTCTTCTTTTTCACAATTTTATTTTCTTGCTTAGAGTGAGATGGGGTTAATATATATTGTGACACGAGTAACTTCCCGTATAAATCAACAGCTAAAATTAAAAATGTAATCATTACGATACGCAATAATTTCTTCAAACGATATACCTCCTGAACAAAGCATAAAATCGAGATATACACAAATCCTTTTATTTCCTTTTTTTGTGTGTACCGTACTCTTTTCACTATATCATATTTTCATGAAAAAAGTCTGGATTATCCCTTTTCTCGCAATACGAATTGCACTTTCTTATTATTCGTACTATTATAAAAATAATGAACTAACATTAAAATAAGGAGGTATTCTATGCAATTTACAAATACAAACTTTACTGATGCAGTCGTTGATCTAACTCTTTTAACTGAGATTATGGAAAACAATCATTTTGTACTTGCCGGACAATGGGACTACGAACGCGTTACATATGATTATAAATTTGAAATATTAAAGGATATTTATTATTTACGTGTACAAGGATTTGCTGTTGAAGGTGACATCGGCGGCAGACACGCTCAAGTAAAACTATTGCCACCCTTATTAGGAAAACATTATTATCCTCATGGCGTTGAATATGGCGATGATGAGATTTTTCCAACGAATGTACTTCAAAAAAGCGAACAACTCCTACAAAATATTGAAAAAGAGTTAAAAGAATTTCAAATTATTGAATAACAAAAAAAACTAGCGCATTAACACGATGCGCTAGTTTTTATTTCGTCTGCAAATAAGGAGGTAACTCTTGCAGCTGCTCTTTATCCTTTTCACGCTCTCTACGTGCCCATTTAAAGAACACATAACCGATAATCGTACCGTACACTATTTCCTGGACAATTTTCATAATAATACCACCTGTTTGCTGGTCTTGTACTACCGGCATCCAATGTAAAAATTCTGGTCCAGTTATATTTAAATCTGATAAAGTACCCGCCGGTACACAGAGTTCCATTGCCTTCATCCAAGCTGCCGAATCTGTATATGTTGCAAATAATGGTGCAGTCGCAAAAATTATTAACGCACAAGCTGGCGTTAATAAAATACCATTAGCAAACATGTAACCAAGCTTCTTAATATCACTTAAAGTTTGATATTCTGGCAGTGGATTTAACATCGGCCACCACATCATCATTGCTGCAAAAAACAATATAGCAAGGCAAATAGGATGCGCTATTTGACTTTGTTTTACTGCATCAAAAACAATTGGCAAATGATAAAAAGAAAACAGGCCATTAAATACAAACAACGCAATAAGCGGCTTAGCAAAAAACTTTATCACAATTTGAACGAACTTAAAAGAAGTAATATATCGATATAACCAAACAGGTATACCAAGCAGTAATAACGGAGGCACCGCAATATACATTACTGCCATCTCAAACATATGTGCACTAAATATGATATGACCAATTAAATCAATAGGTCCTCCCTTTACAACATACAAAAGAACAATCCCGGTCGTAAAATAAAAAATTTGCTTCTTACTTACCTTCGTCGCATTTTCAAATCGCGTTCTATACGGTCCAATAATTAAAAAATAACTAATAAGAATCGAGATCATAAATAATAAAAAAATTGGACTCCATAAAGCTTGAAAACCAAATACCCATAAGTTTTCCATTTCCACACCTACCTTTTCAAAATTCTTATATTTCATATAAAAAGAGGGCTTTGATATATCAGAGCCCCCTACTATCACTGTTTAAATCCACACAATTGTCATAAAGGCTAATATTGTTAATAAACCAATTAACAATCCAGAGTACAAGAAGAAACTCGCCGCTTCATGCCCTTTATGACTCATATGCATGAAATAATATAACTGAAATATAACTTGAATGACTGCTAACAATAATATAAATGGAACCGAAAAAATCGGGCTAAATGTTTTCGGATATGCCACCGCTGCAAATGCAACTAATGTTAAAAAAATCATTAGTGAAAATGTAACAACTTGGTGCTTCATTTCCTCTGCACTTTTTCTCTTCCGATAAACAAGATCCACCTTAGGATTATTCGTTTGCTTAACCGCCATTGTTTATCCCACCATTCCCATCAAATATACTACAGTGAAAATAAACACCCAAACTACGTCAATAAAGTGCCAATAAATTGATGCAACATAAAACTTTGGTGCGTTGTATAAATTTAAGCCTCTCTTCGCGTTTCTAAAGATTAATGTTAAAATCCAACATAATCCAAACAACACGTGGAGCCCGTGTGTACCAACAAGAGCATAAAATGCAGAACCAAATGCACTACTTCTCATAGTATGCTTAAATTCATGCGTATAATGATAAAACTCATATATTTCAAACCCCAAAAACCCTAAGCCAAGCAACACTGTTACAAGTAACCAAAGTTGCATTTTCTTAAAATTAAAATTTTTCATATGATACATTGCGTATACACTCGTTAAACTACTTGTTAACAAAAGCATCGTCATAATGAAAACGAGTGGCATTTGAAACATCTCTTGAGATGTTGGTCCACCATTTGTAGAGTTCTTTAACGCTAAATATGTGCCAAATAAGGAAGCGAACAACACTGTTTCGCCTCCAAGAAATAACCAAAAACCAACAAACTTATTTTTCCCCTCAAGGGTTGCTTTTTCAGGCTCTGCTGGAAATGTTTCATTCGTTAATTTCTCATCTACATGCATTACGCCTTGCCCCCCTTATCATCTAAATCTTCCTTATGAATATGATATCCATGATCATCAATTACTGAACGAAGGAACATTGTACCAAACGTAATGATTAAACCGATAATCGCTACTAATAACCAAAATTTATCTTTGCCACCCTGCATATACATCGCACCGAATGCTGCTATGAATAAGCCTAGAGAAATGATAAATGGTGAAAATGAAGCATTTGGCATATGAATATCACCGGCCGGTTCCGCTGCTGTCATCTCTTTATTACCTTCACGTTTTTCAATCCAAAACGGATCTAACCCGCGAACAAATGGCAATTGTTTAAAATTGTATTCCGGTGTAGGTGCTGGCATTGTCCATTCTAATGTACGTCCATCCCATGGATCACGGCCAGCCTTCTCTTTTGATACCGTTGTTTTTATTACATTGAATAAAAGAACAATCGTTCCAAGAGCCATAAACACAGCTCCGATAGAACTAATCATATTCCCCATTTCCAACCCTTGGCCCTCAAGATATGTGTAGTAACGACGTGGCATACCGATTAGACCTAGAAAATGCTGAATAAAGAATGTTAAATGGAAACCGATAAAGAATAACCAAAATGTTATCTTACCTAATGTTTCATTTAATACTTTATTAAACATAAGTGGCCAATAATAATGCGCACCTGCAAGTAAACCAAATACAACACCACCAACAATTACATAATGAAAGTGTGCTACTACGAAATAGTTATCATGAAACTGATAATCAGCTGGTGCAGAAGCAAGCATAACACCTGTAACTCCACCCATAACGAAGGATGGAATAAAAGCTACCGCCCACATCATTGGTGTTGTAAACCTAATACTTCCACCCCACATTGTAAAGAGCCAGTTAAATATTTTAATACCCGTTGGAACTGCAATCGCCATTGTTGCAACCGAGAAGATAGCATTTGCAACAGGCCCAAGACCAACAGTAAACATATGATGCGCCCATACCATAAATCCTAAAAACCCTATTAATACTGTCGCGAACACCATAGAGGAATAACCGAATAATCGTTTTTTCGAAAATGTGGCGAAGATTTCTGAGAATATTCCGAAAGCTGGGAGTATAAGAATGTATACTTCCGGATGACCGAAGATCCAGAATAAATGCTCCCATATAATCGTGTTCCCGCCTAGTGCCGGATTAAAGAAACTTGTGCCAAATAAACGATCTAACATTAAAAGTCCTAATCCTACAGTTAATGGTGGAAATGCAAATAAAATAAGTGAAGATGTTACAAATGTTGTCCATGTAAACATCGGCATGCGCATGTACGTCATCCCTGGCGCGCGCATATTAATAATTGTAACAAGGAAGTTAATACCTCCAATTAATGTACCAATACCTGATATTTGCAAGCCGAGTACATAAAAATCAACACCATGTCCTTTAGAGGCTAAAGCTAAAGATGCATACGATGTCCACCCTGCATCAGGCGCTCCTCCTAAAAACCAACTTAAATTTAAAAATAATCCACCAAAGAAAAATAACCAAAATCCGAGCGAATTCAAAAACGGGAACGCCACATCACGTGCTCCAATTTGAAGTGGTACAGCGGCGTTCATAAATGCAAACACGAGTGGCATAGCTGCGAGGAAAATCATTGTTGTACCGTGCATCGTTAATACTTGATTATAAGCATCCCCAACAAGAAAAGCATTGTTAGGAATCGCTAACTGCAGGCGAATAAATAGTGCTTCTATTCCACCTATTACAAAAAACAATCCACCTGCAATTAAATAGAGAATGGCAATCTTTTTATGGTCTACTGTCGTTAAATAATCCCATATGACAGCACCCATCCCCTGTTTTTTTGCTACAGAACTCACGTTTTCAACCTCCCCTTCGCAAATGATCCCTCTTTATTTTTCAATCTTTAACGTTTGTAAATATGCATTTAATGCATTAATTTGATCATCCGTTAAGTTGCCATATTTACCAGTCATTTTATTACCTGGTTTCATATTTTCAGGATCTTTGAGCCATTTTTTTAAGTTCTCTTCATTATTTTCGGCAATACCAGCAACCATATCGCGATCTGCGAAGTTTGCTAAGTTCGGTGCGATACGAGCAGAAGGTGGTCTACTATCATTTGATCCAACTGCATGACAACCAATACAGCTTTTATTAAATATTTCTTGACCCTCTTGCGCCTTTGTAGAAGCTACTTCTTTTTTTCCATCAATCTTCTTCATGTCAGCAAGCCACTTTTTGTACTCGCTTTCATCCAGAGCTTTCACTTTGAACTGCATTAAAGAATGTGATGGGCCACAAAACTCTGTACAAAAACCATTATAAGTGCCCGATTTATCTGCCTTTAACCACATTTTGTTTACATTATCTGTATTTGTATCCATTTTCCCAGCTAAAGATGGAACCCAAAACGAATGTTTAATATCGGCACCCTTCAAATTCAAATACACTTTCTTACCTGTGGGGATAACTAAATCTTGAGAAGTTACTATTTTTTCTGATTTATAAGAAAATTCCCACCAATAAAGATTCGCTGTTACATCAACAACGATAGTATCTTTATCAATATTCTTTTTCTCCATCGCACTTACATCAGCAAGCTTGAATGTATATGTAACAGTCGGAACAGCCAAGATTAACAAAAGAATAATCGGAATGACTGTCCATATAATTTCTAGTTTGTGATTTCCTTCAACTTGCTCTGGAATATAATCTTCCTCACCCTTTTTTTGTCGGAAACGCACAATTACATATAAGAAAATAATAGTAACTACAAGTACTACTCCTACCATGATTGCACTCGCTAGCAAGAGCAAATCATATTGCATTTTTGCTACTTCCCCTTGCGGAATTAAAGTAGACTGAAAAGCTTTACCGCATCCCCCTAACAGTAAAGCCAGCAGTGAAACGAACGAAAGCAGTCGCCACTGTTTCTTCATACAAACAACCCCCACTTTCTTTGTGAATTAGATTGTACTTTATAGTTAAGTAAAGTAAATCTCAACGTAAAGAAATCCAATCATGTCGTTGTCTTAGAAGAATGTAACTACAATCATTGACACAAATAAGATTGTTAAGTAATTCAGGGAATAAACAAACATTTTTACGGACCACTTGATGTCATCTTGCTGACGGAAGCCATAAAGCCCTAATGCGATCCATCCGATGTTAAGCAATGTTGCAATTACCATGAATGTTATTCCAAGTCCACTCATATAAAATGGTAGTGGTAATAAACATACTGTCCAAATCATAATCTGACGTTTCGTAATATCAAATCCCTGTACAACAGGAAGCATTGGGATTCCTGCATTTCGATATTCATCAACACGCTTCATCGCTAATGCGAGGAAATGTGGGATTTGCCAAATAAACATAATTAAAAATAACATCCAAGCAATTGGATGATTTAAAGACGGATCAATTGCCGCCCATCCAATTAAAGGTGGAACTGCTCCTGATATACTACCTACAACAGTATTTAACGTATATTTTCTCTTCGTCCATAACGTATATAAAACAACATATGTGAAGGCACCAATAAATGAGATTAACACTGCCATCGGTGTAGTAAGTAATAAAAATGCAAAGCCAAGAAGTAAAATTACAAGTCCAAATGCAAGTGCAAAGCCAGGTTTATATTTACCTGTTACCGTTGGACGATTTTTTGTTCTTTCCATTAATGGATCGATATCTCGGTCAATGTAGTTATTTAAACAACATACCCCTGCCATAATTAATGCCGAACCAACGATTGTGAAAAATAACTTATCTAGATTGTCCATAACACTCAATCCATTAAAATGTAAAGCCAACCAAAATCCTGTAAATACAGTAAGTGTATTTGAGTTTACAATCCCCATTTTAACGAGCGCTGATAAATCTTGTAACCGAGTTGTTTCCGGTACAATTGAAACAGCTGACTCATCATGCAGCTCACTTGTTGCATGGTTCATCACTTTAACCCCCTCTTAAACCTATCATCTTTCTAAGCATATATTTCATGTGAAATATTTCGCTTCTATATAGCAATATTATTACAGTAGAAATATTGTTAACCCATTCTACTACTAATCTACGCCCATACTCCAATATATTAAATCACATTTCCCGAACATTTTGTGAAGAAAACATGAACTTTTTGTGTCAAACATTAAAAAACTTTATTCTAATTTATCCTTATCATAACATGATGTTATCTTCTATAATAAACTATTTTGTCATATTTAGCATGTATTCTCCCCATTTCTTTTCAAAATAGCCTGAATTCCTCCTAAAATATGTATTTTAAATCCCATTTTTTTCTTTATAATACGTACGTTGTCCTCGCCCTCCATTTCTTTGCTATTTTATTATTTTTTATATATCATAGGACTGTAGCACGTTTTATTCTATACATAATGGAATGAAAATATTTCGCAATAACTTCATAGCAGAAAGATGGTGAAAGAGATTGCAACGCTTTATTAAATGGTTAGCAGTCATTACAAGTCTCGATTTATTAGTAGTTTTACTAGGAGGCGCTTTAGTTACAAAAACGGGTTCAGGCCAAGGATGCGGCAAATCATGGCCTCTTTGTAACGGTGAATTTGTTCCATCTAATTTATCAATGGAGACTATTATTGAGCTAAGTCACCGCTTAACATCTGGATCAGCCGGAATCCTTGTTACTCTTCTTTGTATCTTGTCCTGGAAATATTATAAACATGTGCGCGAAACAAAGACGTTAGCAATTTTATCCTTCGTATTTTTAGTTGCACAAGCATTAATGGGGGCGGCGGCGGTTGTTTGGGGTCAAATGCCTGCTGTATTAGCTATTCATTTCGGTATTTCCTTAATTTCATTTGCTTCTGTCATCTTGTTAACGTGTCTTATTTTTGAAATTGATCAGAAATTTGATGCACGTTCACTTATTATGGACAAAAAAATGAAATTTCATATTTATGGTGTAACAATTTACAGTTATATCGTTGTCTACACAGGAGCTTTAGTACGTCACGAACGAGCTACCTTAGCCTGTCCAGACTTCCCTTTATGTAGCAAAAGTAGACCTATGCCAACTCAACTACATGAGTGGGTTCAAATGGGACATAGAGTTGCAGCGATGTTAATTTTCGCTTGGATACTATATGCGATGATTATCGCTATTCGCCATTACAAGCAGCAGCGTGTAGTATACTGGGGATGGATTATTTCATTTATCCTTGTTACACT
The DNA here is from genome assembly GCF_038008145.1 of Bacillus sp. FSL R9-9530. Classification (NCBI taxonomy): domain Bacteria; kingdom Bacillati; phylum Bacillota; class Bacilli; order Caryophanales; family Bacillaceae; genus Bacillus; species Bacillus sp. FSL R9-9530. Next base: position 5,396,619 of record NZ_JBBOYO010000001.1, on the reverse strand, counting down.
TCAAGCTATAGTAGGGATTTTGGTCGTATTTACAAATGCTAGTTTAGCAATGGCATTATTACATTCGCTCTTCATTTCTTGCCTGTTTGCTGTACTATGCTATTTAGTTATGATAGGTACAAGAAGTACAGTCAATGCAAAAGAAACTGAATCAACTTCTAAGCAAACAAAATAAAGTAAAACTATAATACCTTGCCAATTCGGCAAGGTATTATTTACACACAAAAAAGAGCTGCTTTCGCACAGCTCTTTTTCTTTATTTTAATGATCTAATTCAATGAGTAAATCTCCCGTTTGAATTGCATCCCCATCATTTACATATACTTTTTTCACTTTACCACTAAATGGCGCTTGAACCGTCGTTTCCATTTTCATAGCTTCTGTAATTGCCATGGAATCACCTTTTTTCACTTCATCGCCTTCTTTTACAACTACTTTAATAACAGTTCCCGGCATCGTTGCGCTAATATGATTTGGATTTTCACGATTCCCCTTCACACGCTGTGCAACAGTTGATTTCACGTTTTCATCTTTCACTACGATTTCACGCGGTTGTCCATTAAACTCCAGGTAAAGCACACGATTTCCATCTGGCTGTGGCTCCCCAATGGAAACTAGTTTAACCATCAATGTTTTACCTTGCTCGATTTCCACATCAATTTCTTCACCAAGTCTCATACCATAGAAGAATGTCGGTGTATCAAGCACAGATACATTTCCATAAATCCCAGCAACTTTTTCGTAGTCCATAAATACTTTTGGATACAATGCATATGCGACTACATCAAAAATTGTTACTTCGCGTCCAAGTTTGTGGAATAACTCTTCTTTTAAAGCATCGAAATCTACTGGTTCTAATAATTCACCCGGTCTTACTGTTAATGGCTCTTTCCCTTTTAAAATAATTTTTTGTAATTCTTTCGGGAAACCACCATATGGTTGTCCTAAATCTCCAGAGAACATTTCAACAACAGATCCTGGGAAGTCCATAGCATGTCCACGTTCTAAAATATCTTGTTCTGTTAGGTGATTTTGAACCATAAATAATGCCATATCACCGACAACTTTAGATGATGGTGTTACTTTTACAATGTCGCCAAACATATCATTAACACGGCGATACATCACTTTAACTTCATCAAAGCGATCTCCTAAGCCAACCGCTTTTGCTTGTTGTTGAAGATTACTATACTGTCCACCCGGCATTTCATGCATATATACCTCTGTGTGAGGAGCATTCATACCACTTTCAAATGGAGCATAATATTTTCGTACATCTTCCCAATAATGAGATAGTTTTTCTAATGAGTCTATATTAACATCTGGCTGTCTTTCGTTTCCACCTAACGCATAGTATAGTGTATTCGCACTTGGTTGTGACGTTTGACCAGCCATTGAACTCACCGCTACATCGACAATATCAACACCTGCTTCAATTGCCTTCGTATACGTTAAAATACCATTTCCGCTCGTATCGTGTGTGTGCAGGTGAATTGGAATCGACACCGTCTCTTTTAATGCTGAAACTAAATCATATGCTGCGTTTGGCTTTAGTAAGCCCGCCATATCTTTAATTCCTAAAATGTGAGCTCCTGATGCTTCCAACTCTTTTGCTAAATTTTTATAATAATTTAAATCATATTTACTGCGTAACGGATCATGAATGTCTCCTGTGTAACACATTGTTGCTTCTGCAATCTTACCAGTATCTCGTACAGCATCAATTGCAACTCTCATGCCTTCTACCCAGTTTAAGCTATCAAAAATACGGAACACATCAATTCCGGCTTGCGCGGAACATTCTACAAATTTTTGAATTAAATTATCTGGATAGTTTTTGTATCCAACTGCGTTTGAAGAACGAAGTAACATTTGGAATAAAACGTTTGGCATTTTTTCACGAAGATCTAGTAATCGTTCCCATGGATCTTCTTTCAAGAAACGATATGCAACATCAAACGTTGCACCGCCCCACATTTCTGCTGAGAATAAGTTTGGTAACATTCTCGCTGTCGGCTCTGCAATGTGATGTAAATCTTTTGTACGAACACGAGTTGCAAGTAATGACTGATGTGCATCACGGAATGTTGTATCAGTTAAAAGTACACGCTTTTGATCTTGTACCCACTTTACTAATCCATCCGCTCCACGCTCATCCAAAATTTGTTTCGTTCCATTTTGCATTGGCTCTGAGTGTATCACATTTGGTATACGAGCATCTGGGAAAATTGGTTTCTCTTTTTTCCCTACTCCAGGGAAGCCATTTACTGTTACTGTACCAATATAATTTAACATTTTTGTTCCGCGGTCTTTACGTTTCGGGAACAAGAATAGTTCAGGTGACGCGTCAATAAATGAAGTGTCATATTCTCCTGATAAGAAGTTTTTATGTTTTACTACATTCTCTAGGAATGGAATATTTGTTTTAATACCACGAATACGGAATTCTTTTAAGTTACGTTCCATTTTTGCAGCGGCTTGTTCAAAAGTAAGTGCCCAAGTAGTAACTTTTACAAGTAAAGAATCGTAGTACGGTGTAATAACTGCACCTTGGAAACTATTACCTGTATCAAGACGAACACCAAAACCACCGCCTGATCGGTACGCCATAATCTTTCCTGTATCAGGCATAAAGTTATTAAGTGGGTCTTCTGTTGTTACACGAGATTGGATTGCAAATCCATGCACAACCACTTCCTCTTGCTTAGGAACACCTACCATTTTGCTATGTAATGCATGTCCATCAGCTATTAAAATTTGCGATTGAACGATATCCACTCCTGTAATCATCTCTGTAATCGTATGTTCAACTTGAACACGTGGGTTTACTTCAATGAAGTAAAACTCATCACCTTTTACAAGGAATTCTACCGTTCCAGCATTTAAATAATTTACATTTTTCGTTAACTTTACTGCAGCATCACAAATACGCTGACGCAAATCATCTGAAAGCGACACGCTCGGTGCAATTTCAACTACTTTTTGATGGCGTCGTTGTACAGAGCAATCACGCTCATACAAATGAACAACATTACCTTCTTCATCTGCTAAAATTTGTACTTCTATATGTTTAGGTTTTTCAACGAATTTTTCAACGTACACTTCATCATTACCAAAGGCTGCTTTTGCTTCTGATTTCGCGCGATTATACGATTCTCTTAACTCTTCACTAGCACGTACAATACGCATACCGCGACCGCCGCCACCAAGGGATGCTTTAATAATAATCGGGTAATCATACTTTTCAGCAAATTCTTCAACTTCTTCTATTGAATTTACTGGACCATCACTACCAGGAATAATTGGAATTTGTGCTAGCTGCGCTTGTGTTCTTGCTTTAACTTTATCTCCAAACATGTCTAAATGCTTACTTTTTGGACCGATAAAGATAATCCCTTCTTCTTCACAACGTTTTGCAAATTGAATATTTTCTGACAAGAAACCATATCCAGGGTGGATTGCATCTACATGATTACTTTTCGCAATCTCAATAATGCCTTCAATATCTAGATAAGCATCAATTGGCTTTTTCCCTTCCCCAACTAAATAGGACTCATCGGCTTTATAGCGATGATAAGAACCGCTATCCTCTTTAGAATAGATCGCAACTGTGTTTAATCCAAGTTCTGAACATGCTCGGAACACACGAATTGCTATCTCTCCACGGTTAGCTACCAATACTTTTTGAATACGTTGCAGCTTTGTCATGATTTTCCCCCTCTATTTTCCTACCACTCTAGAGATAAAATACATACACACTCTAAAGAGCGTGAAGTTCTTCACTTTCTACATTATATTATACTTAGAAAGCTTCACTTTATTTTTATCCATCATACCTTATTTTTCAACAAATGATAAGTTTTCTGATCGATTTGTTTCACAAAAATAGTATAGCATACCTCTTCCTTTTCTAACAACAATATTGTATATCACATTCACTTAAATGTAATATACTTTTCGTTTTATAACAATCAATATTGTATCACATTTAAAATCTAACAAAATAAAAAACACATTGAACTCTAGAGCTCAATGTGTTTTTTATTTTACAACAACAAGATGCGGTCCACCTTGTTCTATTTCGTTAGTCAATTTGTTTTGTTGTTTCTCTTGTCGTTTTACATAACTAGCAATATTTAACAGTATACCCATTGCAAGTAAATTAGCCAATAAAGAACTACCACCATAACTTATAAACGGTAATGGTACCCCTGTAAGCGGTATTAACCCAGACATACCACCAACATTTATAAAAGTTTGAACTCCAAACAAACTTGCAATTCCAATTGCTATTAAACTTCCAAACGGATCTCTGCACTTTTGTGCAACCCTAAATGCCCGAATAATAATAAGTAGTAAACAGATTAAAATGACAGCTACGCCTATAAATCCAAGTTCTTCAGATATAATTGCCATAATAAAATCTGTTTGCGGTTCTGGTAAGTATCCATATTTTTGCACACTGTTCCCTAACCCTCGACCATTTAGCCCTCCTGAAGCAATTCCAATAAAAGAATTTATTAATTGGAACCCATCATTTTGAGGATCGTTAAATGGATCAAGAAAAACTGAAAACCGAGCTTTTTGGTACTGACTTAACTTATAGTTCCCAATAAAATATAACGCTGGAATCCATATTATAGACGTTAAGAGGAATCGCTTTATACTTAAATTAACATTAACTCCTGAACAAAAGAACATAATCAGTACAGTTCCACCTATTAGTATATCGGTCCCTAAGTCATTTTGAAGTAAAATTAATCCCATCGCTCCACCGACAACAGCTAGAGGAGGAATTATCCCTTGTACAAAAGCTGTTTGCGTTTCTTGTTTCTTAGCAAAAAAGTTTGCTAGCGTAATAATAACCGTTATTTTCACAAACTCAGCTGGTTGTATACCTAATATCCATCCTTTTGCACCATTTATGACCTGACCGAAAAGAAAGGCTGCTGCTAATAGACCAATACTCCCTATTCCCATTGCGATCAAAACTATTCGCTTTCTCCACAACTTATAAGGAATGGCAACTATAATCGCTAACATTATCGTTCCAACAGCTAGAGCAAATAATTGTTTTTTAAAAAAGTAATCTGCTGGCCAGTTATGTCTCGACGAAATCGCAACAATGGAACTAGAACTATATACCATTATTACTCCCAGCACACATAAGATAACAAGAGGAAGTAATAAGGAATAATCCATCGATTTCCATACTTTTTTCATTTCATTTCCTCTTTCTGTTTCAATTTAATTATTGTTGTATTCCATATGTATATAGGTTCTTCCTTCTTTATTATACAAATAAAAAGCCCAAACTATTTCAGTTTGAGCCCCCTTATTTGAACCCGTTATTGTTGTTTGTTTGTAAATGCTTCATGAAGTGCAGACAACTCACGTTCGAGCTCTCCTAACATTGCTTTCCCTTGTTCTTCTCCAATAAGATCAAGGCGAACCGCAAAATCGACCTCGCGGGATAGTCCAAACATTTGTGTGTCTAAAACTTCTTCATATAATGGACATTGCGGCATTGTAAGATTGTCCATTTGTACCTTAATAAGTCTTAAAATCTTCTCTGCATCCGCTTGTAGAAGGGCTAGTGCCTTTTCCTGATGATTTGATACTGTCTCAGACGCCAAATTGATTCCCTCCGTTTCCGTCCTACTCTCTCATATCTATTAATATTAGCGATAGTTTTAATAAATTGCAATAGAAACATTTTTTGTGACAACAGTGCCTAATACTATTATACTGAAAAGTGGGAGTATAACACAAATGGGGGAACAACAATGAGCGAAATTTTATTTATTAATGGAAAAGTTCGTTTTCCAATCACTATCGATCCAACTGTATGGATTTTCGATGATCGAAAAATAGATTTGACAACTTACTTTGATGAAACTAGAGAAGACTCATCCGAATTAGAAACATACTTAAAACATACTTCAGAGCATTGGGATCGCGAAATCCGTGATGGTGCTGCCTTCCCGCCAATACAACAAAGTGTAAAGAAATATAAAAAAGAACAGCTTATTAACGGGACATTTGGCATACCACTTCATCCATTTCTAAAAAATGCTGAAATTTTAGAAGATGCTACTCATGTCGAAATTGCAACCACAGACAATACAATTACACTTCCGTTAGAAACAGCCCATAAAGCTATTCTCGGTTTTTCAAAAGAAGGTAAACCATTACGAGAAGACGGGCCTGTTCATCTATATTTCCATGATGGATCTAATAGACAAAATCCGATTCGTAACATCCGTAAATTTACAATCATTTAAATTGTATAATTAAAAGGCAAAAAAGGAGTGAGCTTAAGCTCACTCCTTTTTATAATAAATCCGCTGCTAGTTGTGCTAAATTAGAACGCTCTCCTTTAACAAACTTTACATGACCACTAATACGTTGTTCTTTAAACTTCTCTACAACATATGTTAAACCGTTATTATATTCATCTAAATACGGGTGATCAATTTGCTGAGGATCCCCCATTAATACAATCTTACTTTTTTCGCCTACCCTTGTTAATATCGTCTTTACTTCATGCTTCGTTAAATTTTGTGCCTCGTCAATTATAATGAATTGGTCTGGAATACTTCTCCCGCGTATATAGGTAAGCGCTTCTACTTCAATCGAACCCATTCCAGCTAAAATAGCATCTAGCTCCCCAGGCTTTTTCGTATTGAATAAATACTCTAGATTATCAAAAATCGGCTGCATCCACGGTCTTAATTTTTCCTCTTTCTCTCCTGGTAAATAGCCTATATCTTTCCCTACCGGTACAATTGGTCTCGCGACAAGTAGCTTTTTATATAATCCTAAATCTTCCGTTTGCATTAGTCCCGAAGCTAATGCAAGTAACGTTTTTCCTGTACCGGCTTTCCCTGTTAACGTTACAAGTGGAATATCTTCCCGAAGTAGCAATTCTAATCCCATAATTTGCTGCACGTTTCGTGGGCGTATCCCCCACACTTGTTCATTGTGAAAAATAAGTTTTTTTACCTTCTTACCTAAATGATCCACAATCCCAAGTGCAGAACTAGAACCCCCTAGTGCATCTTTCATTACAACAAACTGATTTGGATAAAAAGGATGATTTGCGATTTCAGATAAAGGCAGTTCACCTTTTTCATAAAAATAATCTAACTGTTCTTTTGATATATACCCTTCTAAAAATCCTGAATATATATTTTCCACTTCGATTACTCGGTCACTTAAATAATCTTCGGCCTGCAATCCGATTGCATCAGCTTTTACCCTTACGAGTACATCTTTACTTACTAAAATAACTGATTTCCCGTCCTCTTTTTCTTGTTCTTCTAAAGAGAGGTTTTTCGCTACCGCTAAAATTCGATTATCATTTGTTTTTTCTACAAAAATATCTTGCAGTTGAACAAACGAGCGATGATTTAATTCAATACGAAATGTACCGCCGTTTTCTAACGGAATACTTTCATGCAGCTTCCCTATTTCGCGAAATTTGTCGATTAACTTAGATACATAGCGAGCATTTCGTCCTACTTCATCCATATAACGTTTTTTCGAATCAACCTCTTCTAATACAACTGCTGGAATCACTACTTCATTTGTTGCAAATGAAAAAATAGATAAAGGATCCTGCAAAAGTACATTCGTATCTAACACATAAATTTTATCCAACCTGTTACCCCCTGACTCCACTTTTAAATTTGTAGAACAAGGGTTTCATCCATAAAATATGGACGAACCATTGTTATAATTATATGTACCGTAAAAACGAGGTAGAATCGAAACTCATAGAAATTAAACCTTTTCTTTATTTTTTATTCATTTCTATTCAATATATTACTTTTTATTATAATTTTTCACATTAAATCACAATACTCACTTGTAAAAGTTTATGAACGATGTTCCTATTCATCTTCTTTATAATTCTTTCATTCCTACTAATACTTGGTTATCAAGCTTTTTAGCTGCTCGAAGATCATATGTTTTTTCATATGTTGGTTCAGTAGCAAGTTTCGCACCATAAAACATAACATCACGAACTTCTTGTACATTCACTTCTACTACCGTTAATTTTAGAGGAATCCCTTCCATTCTATCTGTTAAAATTTTACTTTCGCCACTTATGGAAAATACGGATTCATTCGCCATTATAGTCAATACAACCCCTGCACTATGCCGTATATTCCCCACAATACGTGAGCGTTGATCTACCGCAAATCGAATACTAGTTTCACTCACTGCATATACCCAAGAAATAGCACTTACGTTAGGAATTTGTTTTTCGAAATCTGTTGTTGCTATCATAACGATACACTCTTTACGCAAAGATTGTACTAAATCACCTGTCAATGTAGGCTCAACTACATTCGCCATATTTCCACCTCCAAATATTATTTATATATCCTTATCATAACCTATTTTTCGAATTGCGAAAATATTATTTTTTCCCGCTATTATTCAAAAACATTATGCTTCCATGATATACTTATACTGATAGAATTCGTATTGAGGTGACGAAATGAGAGTCAGATGTATGATTTGTGATAAAAAAGATATGTTAGATGACGAAAATCCTATGGCAAAAAAACTGCGTAATCGCCCTATTCATACATATATGTGCATGGAATGTACGGAACGCATTGCAGAGCGTACTATGGAACGCCATGCAAGTGGTAATTTCCGATTATATCGTGATAAAAAAGTAGAAGACGATTGGTAAACCGTAAATAAGTCCTTAATCATATAGATAAGGACTTATTTGTATTTTTCTGGTTCACGATTCATCTGATCCAAAAAACAATCAATGGCTTCTACTGGAAATCTTGCACACCTTATTTCTCCATCAATTTCATATGTAATTAAATACATTTCCTCGTTCTTTTCCACTTCTACATTTCGTAATTTATGCTCTTCATATATCATATTTCGAAATAATACATACGTTTCTTGTGCAGCGCTATCATCTGGACGCGCTTCCGCAACCGTTTTAATTGTTAACCAATTATATAGTGCATCTTGTACCGAGCGCATGAAACTCCCCCTTTTCACCCTGCCTTTTGTTGTTTCGCTTGACGTAAACGTAATCTATAAATTCCAAGTACAATCGCCGCTACAACGAGCCCCTCTCCAACTGGTAAAAAAACTGCAAAGAAAGTTAATACCGTGCATCCAATTGCTAAAGATATGTATATTACTATATTTTTTAGCACTGATAGCTTCCTTGCAAATCCTAAATTATATACAAGTGCACTCAATATAATAATTGTTCCATAAAGTAACCACATCCCTAGTTCTGGATTTTCATCAACTTTGCACAATTTCGCGAAAAATGACATTCTTTCTAACACTATCTTTCCTCCCTTCTCATAAAAACAAATTTTCTTTATGTACTTAATACAAGAGTAACTCGCAAAAAAAATACTGTCCACAAAAAAGAATAAATATTCTAAAAATAAACAAAATAAAAAAACAACTACCTTTATAAAGGTAGTTGTTTTTTTATTTTTACGCTTCTACAGATTTCTTTTTCTTAGCAGCTCTTTCGCGCTCACTCTTATCAAGAATCTTTTTACGTAGACGAATTGATTCTGGAGTTACTTCACAGAACTCATCATCGTTTAAGTACTCTAATGACTCTTCTAAAGTCATTAAGCGTGGTTTTTTCATTGTTGAAGTTTGATCTTTCGTTGCAGAACGAATATTCGTTTGTTGTTTCATTTTTACAACGTTAACTGTTAAATCATTCTCACGTGTATGTTCTCCAACGATCATACCAGCATATACTTCTGTACCTGGTTCAACGAAGATTACACCACGGTCTTCAACTTGCATAATACCGTATTGTGATGCTTTTCCTGCTTCAAGTGAAACTAGAACACCTTGACGACGTCCACCCACTTGTCCAGCATGTACTGGTTGGTAGCAATCAAATGTGTGGTTTAAAATACCATAACCACGAGTTAATGTTAGGAATTCTGTTGTGTAACCAATTAACCCACGTGCTGGAACCATGAAAGTAAGGCGAACTTGACCGTTTCCGTTATTCACCATATCTAACATTTCACCTTTACGTGCGCCCATTGATTCCATAATAGAACCAGTGTATTCTTCAGGAACATCGATTTGTACGCGCTCTACAGGCTCACTTCTTACGCCATCGACATCTTTAATAATTACTTCAGGCTTAGATACTTGTAGTTCATAACCTTCACGACGCATGTTTTCAATTAAGATAGATAAATGTAACTCTCCGCGTCCAGATACGATCCATGCATCAGGAGAATCTGTATTATCTACACGTAAACTTACATCTGTCTCTAATTGTGAACGAAGACGCTCTTCAATTTTACGAGAAGTAATGAATTTACCTTCACGACCTGCAAATGGGCTGTTATTTACAAGGAATGTCATTTGTAATGTTGGCTCATCAATACGTAATAATGGTAAAGCCTCTTCATGCTCAACCGGACATACCGTTTCACCTACGTTAATGTCTTCCATACCTGAAACAGCTACTAAATCTCCAGCTTTTGCTTCTTCAATTTCTTGACGTTTTAATCCAATGTAACCAAATAATTTAGTTACACGGAATTGTTTTACACTTCCGTCAACTTTCATTAATGCAACTTGTTGTCCTACTTTCATTGTACCGCGGAATACGCGTCCAACCCCAATACGACCAACATAGTCATTGTAATCAAGAAGTGCTACTTGGAATTGAAGTGGCTCTTCGCTGTTATCAATTGGTGCTGGAATATGTTCAATGATTGTGTCAAACAATGATTTCATATTCTCTTCTTGATTTGCTGGATTTGAATCTAAGCTTGCTGTTCCGTTCATTGCTGATGCAAATACAACTGGGAACTCTAATTGATCTTCGTTTGCACCAAGTTCGATGAATAAGTCAACTACTTCATCAACTACTTCATCAGGGCGAGCGAAGTCACGGTCAATTTTGTTTACAACAACGATTGGAGTTAAGTTTTGCTCAAGAGCTTTCTTTAAAACAAATCGTGTTTGTGGCATACAACCTTCATATGCATCAACTACAAGTAGAACACCATCAACCATTTTCATGATACGTTCTACTTCTCCACCGAAGTCAGCGTGACCAGGTGTATCTAAAATGTTAATTCTTTTATCTTCATAGTGAATCGCAGTATTCTTCGCTAAAATTGTAATACCACGTTCTCTTTCTAGATCATTTGAGTCCATTGCGCGTTCTTCAATATGTTCATTCGCACGGAACGTCCCCGCTTGACGTAATAACTGGTCAACAAGTGTTGTTTTACCATGGTCAACGTGGGCAATAATTGCTATATTTCGTAAATCTTGTCGTTTTTTCAACATGTCCAACTCCTAATGTCTTTTTAATCCTTCTCTATTATAAGAGCGAAGGGGATACAATGGCAATCAAAATAAAATCAAGAATGAAAATATAGTTGTATTCTTACTTTTGTGAAAGTAAAATAAGATTGGAGGGTGAAGAAATGGAACACATTCAATATCGCTTTTTATTAACAGCAATTATCGGTGTTATCTTCTTAATTGGTATCGGAATTATGATTGCTGAAAATAGTCCCATCGGCATTATTATTTGCATTATCGGCACATTTGTTACAGTTGGATACGGTTTTGTAACAAAAAGAAAAATGCGTAAATCGCAATAACATTAAAAAGTAAGAAGCTTCTTTATGCCTCTTACTTTTTTTCATTATTGCGATACAAATGGTAATAATTCTTCGTATACTCCTGGTTTTGCCACTAACACACTGCTTTTCTCTACAATAGAAAGAGGCGTTCCCAAGAACGTTGTCACTTTACCGCCAACTTCCTCTACAATAATCTGTCCCCCGCCAAAGTCCCATGGCGATAAGCGCGGTGTTACATATGCGTCTAATCTTCCTGTGGCAACATATACCATTTCTAACGCTGCACAACCATATGACCTCGTACCTCTCGCCTTCTTAACGAGCATCATCATTTTTTCCATATTAAGCAATGGATTATCAGTAAGCCATATCGCATTCAAAGCTATAACTCCATGCTCTACCGTTCCTTTTTCCAACATGGGAATAGCTAAATCATTGCAAAAAGCCCCTTCTCCCTTTACCGCATGATATAGTTCGTCATGAACTGGATCATAAATAAGACCAATCTTTCCGATACCGTTCTCATAAATCCCGATTGAGATTGCGAAATTTCTTTTTTGATGAACAAAGTTCATCGTGCCATCAATTGGATCAATTAACCAAACAACCCCATTAGAAGAGGTAATCTCATCTCCATAGCCTTCTTCTCCTAAAATATTATGAGCCGGGAATGTTTCTTTAATTTTCCCAATTAAAAACTGCTCCGTTTCTCGGTCCATATTTGTTACTAGATCAGCTGCATTTGACTTTGTTTCTATAATAAGTGTTTTTTTCAGTGACGCCATTAATTGTTCTCCGGCTTCTCGAATCCACTGTTTCGCGTGTGTATCGATGTCTTTCCATACTTCTTGCATGTTTAAACACTCCGATCTATACTGTTCACAGAAAAAACGAACCCTTTATAAGGTTCGCACCAACTAATTATTTATACATATACTATTATTACGCTTCTAAACGGATCATTTCAAGTCTTAACACTTCTAATTTTTGTACGCACTCTTCTTTTTTCTGTTTGTCGTTATCCATCATCGCATCATATAAAGTTGCTAATTCATAATCTAGCTCCAAACGTAGCACCGGAATTCTCTTTTCAGCATCTGTTCTCTTTAACGCATTAATCACCTGTCTCATTTTTTTGCCTCCTCCCAATATTCGTCTGCCCTCGGACTAGAATTGATTCAATTTTCTGATTTTTTGTTTTATACTATACTATGTTGGATAAATCATCTATGCAACAAAATTATATTTTTTTATTTAAATTTTTTTGTGATGTTTTTTTTATGAATAGTACAAGCTATGCTAAAATTAAAACAAAATAGGAGTTGGAGGAACAATCATGACACTACAAACATTCACATCAACTGATTTTGAAGTCTTTACTGTTGATGGTCTTGAAGAACGAATGAGCGCAATTAAAACGAATATTCATCCTAAGCTAGAAGCTTTAGGGGAACAATTTGCAGAATATTTATCACAACAAACTGATGAAAACTTTTTCTACCATGTAGCAAAACATGCACGCCGCAAAGTCAATCCACCAAACGATACTTGGGTTGCTTTTTCAACAAATAAACGTGGATATAAAATGTTACCACACTTTCAAATTGGTTTATGGGGTACTCACGCCTTCATATACTTTGGTTTAATCTATGAGTGTCCACAAAAAGTGGAGACGGCTCACGCCTTCTTAGAACATTTAAATGATTTAAAAACAAATATTCCAAATGACTTCGTTTGGTCCATTGACCATACTAAACCAGGTGTAAAACTACATAAAACGCTTGAAACGGAAGACTTACAAAAGATGATTGAACGTTTAGCTACTGTGAAAAAAGCAGAGTTATTAGTCGGTATTCATATATCACCAGAGGAGTTTTCAGCAATGACCAACGAACAATTCCTTGCTAAGATTGAATCTACGATGCAACCACTCCTTCCTTTATATGCACTTTGTAATCGATAGTAGAAAACGGACAATTTATATTGTCCGTTTTTAGTTGTTATCACATTATAGCACTTTGCATTTTAATTTTCAAAATATTTTTACATTTTTACAATCTTTTTTTCCGCTACTTCTTTTGCTCTTTGAATCGTACGATATATAGAATATCCACTTACTTCTTGAAATTCTTTATCAATTTTTTTCTCCGCTGCCTTCGATGGCACAATCTCTTTAAAACGACGATATAATTCCATCAAATCTTCTCTCAAAACTCCTTTTTCATATACCTTTTCAATCGCTTCATAAAACTTTACAACTGCTACCATTTCTTCATTTGACCAATTGTAATCAAGTGGATATTGATATTCCATTTTTGCACCTCATTCAGTATTCTTTCTTTTTCCATTATGCTACCTTTAAGACAACCTTTTATTCTTCACTATAGCCACTCTGCATTATACACCATTTATCCATTTCAATGGAATTGTCTTCCTCTTTGCAGTATTTAAAATATAACTATTAAACATACTCACCTTGAAAATGCGATTTTTCTATACATCTATAATTATTGGTGATATAATGCTTTTGTTTTATAGAGAATAAAGTGAGACTACCATCCCAAAAAAGGCTTTTGCGAATGGCAGAAAAACAAGTCAAGTTCTAAAAGTTTGTCATCTTAATTTCCTTTTAGAATCAGATGAAATCATATAAAACAAACTCTAATAAATATTACGAAGAAGAAGGGGTGTATAGATTGTCCCAATACGAAACACCATTGTTTACCGCTTTAGTTGAGCACAGTAAGCGAAATCCAGTTCAATTCCATATTCCTGGTCATAAAAAAGGACAGGGCATGGATCCTACATTTCGCGAATTTATTGGGCATAATGCATTAGCAATTGATTTAATTAATATTGCGCCGCTCGATGATTTACATCATCCAAAAGGTATGATTAAAGAAGCACAGGATTTAGCAGCCGCTGCTTTCGGTGCAGATCATACGTTCTTTTCTATTCAAGGTACAAGTGGTGCAATTATGACAATGGTGATGAGCGTGTGCGGTCCTGGGGATAAAATCCTCGTGCCACGGAATGTGCATAAATCAGTAATGTCAGCTATTATTTTCTCAGGTGCAAAACCAATTTTCATGCATCCTGAGATTGATCCGAAGCTCGGTATTTCACATGGGATCACAATTCAATCTGTCAAAAAGGCTCTTGAAGAGCACTCAGATGCGAAAGGCTTACTTGTTATAAATCCAACATATTTTGGGTTTGCTGCAGATTTAGAGCAGATTGTAGAATTAGCTCATTCTTACGATATTCCTGTACTTGTTGATGAGGCTCACGGTGTTCATATCCATTTTCATGATGAACTACCAATATCAGCTATGCAAGCAGGTGCAGATATGGCAGCAACAAGTGTTCACAAATTAGGTGGGTCTTTAACCCAAAGCTCTATTCTTAATGTAAAAGAAGGTCTTGTGAACGTAAAGCATGTCCAATCCATTATTAGCATGCTTACGACTACATCAACTTCTTACATTTTGTTAGCATCCCTTGATGTTGCTAGAAAACGTCTTGCTACAGAAGGAACAGCTCTCATAGAACAAACAATACAATTAGCTGAGCATGTTCGTGATGCTATTAATGCTATTGAGCATCTTTATTGTCCCGGAAAAGAAATGCTAGGAACAGATGCTACTTTTAACTATGATCCTACAAAGATAATTGTATCTGTAAAAGATTTAGGTATTACAGGCCATCAGGCTGAAGTATGGCTTAGAGAACATTACAACATTGAAGTAGAACTCTCTGATTTATATAACATACTTTGTCTTATCACATTTGGAGATACAGAAAGTGAAACAGATACACTTATTACAGCATTACAAGATTTAGCAGCAACATATAGAAATAGAGCAGACAAAGGTGTTCAAGTACAAGTAGAAATACCTGAAATACCTGTGCTAGCACTTTCTCCTAGAGATGCCTTTTATTCAGAAACAGAAGTCATTCCATTTGAAAACGCAGCAGGTCGTATTATAGCTGATTTTGTTATGGTTTATCCGCCAGGGATTCCAATCTTTACTCCGGGGGAAATTATTACACAAGATAACTTAGAGTATATTCTTAAAAATTTAGAAGCTGGGTTACCTGTACAAGGTCCTGAAGATATGACATTACAAACATTACGTGTTATTAAAGAGTACAAGCCTATCAGTTGATAGGCTTTTCTTTCACCTTTTTTCTCTTTTTTTCATACGATACTAAAGAATTTGACATTCCCACCCTAATGGGGCAAGCTGACTAACATCAGTGGGATTCTTGCTACCTAAGGCGAAGTCCATTTCTGGTATCGCTGACGTGCAAGATTGCGGTGTGCCATCACCACTCTCACAACAGACCGTATAGGTTCGTGAGCTACTGTACTATACCATACCGTACAGATTCGTGTTCAGGTGTTTTAGCGTCTTGTTCTTGACGACACATATCATTTTACCGATAGCTTGAATTCGGCTATCGAACTCCCTATGCTATCTTTTTTCAAAGAACACATTGGCGTTTTAAAGACTTGTACTTGTCTGTAGTTAAAGTCTACCAAAATATAAAGTGAAACTTTAATCAGTGGGGTTTTGTTCATCCCCACTGATTATTAGCCTTCACCAATCGGGCGTTTACGGGCAGCAGGGCTCCAGCCGAATTTTGAGGTGGAATTCTTACTGCCCGCAAATAGCGGGATAAATGTTTTTCTATGAAAAAGCGATACTTTCATCCTATGTCTAAAGTCCAATATAGGCTTTCCCGTATCGCGAAATCTGTAACGTATAGGTGGGGATACCATTATGATTGTGATAGGCCGTTCTATTGTACACCCTTATATCACAAATGAATATGAGCCATTTGCAGCTGAAAAACAACAGATTTTATCCATAATGGCGGGAAATCAAGAAGTTTATTCCTTCCGAACAGCCGATGAACTCAGCTTTGATCTTAATTTACGAGTTAATATTATTACTTCCGCGCTAGAACTTTTTCAAAGTGGATTTCAGTTTCGTACGTTTCAACAATCTTTTTGCAACCCTCAGTTTTGGGAAAGAACATCACTTGGCGGATTTCAACTACTCCCAAACATAGCCCCTTCCATTGCCATCCAAGATATTTTTAAAAACGGAAAACTATATGGAACTGAATGTGCCACCGCAATGATTATCATTTTTTACAAAGCATTACTATCATTATATGAGGAAAAAACTTTCAACCGTCTATTCGCAAACCTCTTACTTTATACATGGGACTACGATCGCGACTTAAAGCTCATAACAAAAACGAGTGGCGATATCGTTCCAGGTGACCTCGTTTACTTTAAAAATCCACAAGTTAATCCAGCTACGATTGAGTGGCAAGGAGAAAATACAATCTATCTAGGAAACTTCTTTTTTTACGGACATGGCGTAGGCGTAAAAACGAAAGAGGAAATTATTTATTCATTAAATGAACGAAGGATTCCTTATGCTTTTATTTCAGCTTATTTAACCGATTTTATTACTCGTATTGATAGCCGTATGATGAGTCAATATGCCCCTCCTAACACACCACAAACATCAATAGGATTTATTCCTATTAGAGATGATGCAATTGTTGCAACAGTCGGGCATACAACTACAATCTATTAAAAAAACGCCTACATGTGTAGGCGTTTTTTCTTAATTATTAAGCTTTTGTATGTTCTGTATGGTCACATTCGCAATGAGATCCACATTTCCCATAAAGTACTGTTGATTTTTCATCTTCAAAATGTGCGATTGTTCCTTCACAAACTTGGCATACGATTGTTCCCATTTTCATTTCCCCCTGAGTTTAAAGAATAATCTACTTATATATGATTAAGCTTTCGCATTGTCTCTACTAGCACAGTCACAATTGGAACCACATTTCCCATAAAGTACTGTCGTTTTCTCATCTTCAAAATGTCCGATTGTTCCTTCACAAACTTGGCATACGATTGTTCCCATTTTTCATTTCCCCCTAAGTTTATGGTCCTAAAAACTTTTAGCTGTCAATTTCCTATCAATTATTGGGCTTTTGTATGTTCTGTGTGATCACATCCGCAAGATCCACATTTCCCGTAAAGTACCGTTACTTTCTCATCCTCGAAGTGTGCAATTGTACCTTCACAATCTTGACATACGATTGTTCCCATTTTTCATTTCCCCCTAAGTTTATAATCCCAAAAACTTTTGTAACCGCTTAACTTTCTGTCTTTATTTTAATATGTTATACTTTTTACGTCAATAGGTTTTTAGTATAACACATTAAATATTTTAAAATTAAATTAGTATGCGATATTAACACAAAAAAACAGCCATATCTCATACGTACGACTGTTTCTTGTTAATTATTCTTCATACTCCGCATGCAAAGAAGTAGACGGAACAAGAAATTTAAAAAACTGAGCTAACTCCTCCGCCTCCTCTTCCGATCCTAACTTAAAAGTTTCCTGTATATATGGAACATTTTCTACATCATCTCTCCCAAGCAAAGTAGATCTCCCTGTTTGCATACAAACAATAAGTGGCTTTCCAAAAAACATATTTGTATAAATAACTCCAAAATCATAACGTGTATCATGCGTCATAAATCCTAAAAATCGTACCTTCACACTTTCATGCTCATCATACAATTTTTCAAACATGAGTTTCCACCTTTCTAAATAACACTTCCTACTCATTAATATATTAAACAAAAAAAGTAATACTCCTTTTAATTGTCAAAAAATTCAGTAGGATGTAGAATGATATTATTCTACTAAGCTAAGGGGGAATTTGTATGCAACACGCCTTTATCACACTTGTACCTAAATCCAATCAACAATCTGTTTCAATAGAAGATGTTAAACACCTTTTTCATAACTATAAAACCGTTACTTCCAAGACTGGTGATCAAATTAATTATGCTTATACAAATACAGCTTTTCCTTATGAAATATTAGATACATCAGCAACAACATTAAAACTCCAATCGAGTCACGATCGATATGATTCTATTTATGTTGGGATTGGAATAGAAAAGGAACAATCTTTTATTCAGGTTTCTTTGCCTACTACAGCAACATTTGGTGATAAAGGAAAAGCAAATGAATTTAGCCGTTTTCTAGCGAAGAAATTAGAAGGAGAGTTACAACTATTTAATGGAAGAACAATGTATTTCTATAAACGTTAATTTAAAAAATAGAGAATATGATTAAAAAAAGTATGCAATTTGAACACGTAAGGAATAATGCCTGCTTTCTTACGTGTAATACAAAACATGCAATCACATATGCCAAATAAAGAAATACGAAAAAGAGAATTACTTTATAATGAAACTTATCACCATTCGATAATGTTAATACAATGGAAAAACCACTCCATAATAGAAAATGATAAAATATAACATGTAATATTCTCATGGAACCTTCTCCTTTGACATGCTCTATTTTATTAATATATGGGATTAAGTTTGAATCAATTACATATTATATAACGGCATATATGCTAACGGTTCATTTAAAGTATTATATATTCATTCGACAAGTACATATAAAGACCTTGCAAGTCATTTTATGAAAATAAAAATACCCCATCTCTTTAAATAAGAGATGGGGTATTTACATTACTTAAATTATTTTACAATGTGAATTGGCATTCCAAGAGCAACTTCCGCTGCTTCCATTGTGATTTCACCTAATGTTGGGTGAGCATGGATTGTTTGAGCGATATCTTCAGCTGTCATTCCAGCTTCGATAGCTAAACCAATCTCAGAGATAATATCAGAAGCACCTGCACCTGCAACTTGTGCACCTACAAGAAGACCATCTTCTTTACGCGTTACAAGTTGTAAGAAACCGTCAGTGCTGTTTAATGATAACGCACGACCGTTTGCAGCGAATGGGAACTTAGATACAGCTACTGTCATTCCTGCTTCTTCAGCTTGTTTCTTAGTGTAACCAACAGATGCTAATTCTGGATCAGTGAAGCATACTGCAGGAATTCCGATGTAATCGATTGCTGATGCATGGCCACTAATTACTTCAACAGCTACTTTACCTTCGTAAGAAGCTTTGTGAGCTAATGGTGGTCCAGGAACGATATCACCGATTGCATAGATGTTTGAAATATTTGTACGGCATTGCTCATCAATTTCGATAATGCCACGGTCAGTCATTTTAATTCCAACTTGCTCAAGACCGATTTCTTGAGTGTTTGGACGACGACCTACAGTTACTAATACGTAATCTGCTTCTACAGTTTGGATTTCACCGTTAACTTCAAAGCTAACTTTTACGCCAGTTTCTGTTTCTTCAACGCCTTTAGCCATAGCTTTTGTATGGATATTTACGTTACCTTTTTTCTGTAGAGCACGTTTAACAACAGAGCTCATAGCTTTTTCGAAACCAGCTAAGATTTCGTCGCCAGCTTCTACTACAGTAACTTCTGTACCGAAGTTAGCATATGCAGTACCTAATTCCATACCGATGTAACCGCCGCCGATTACAACAAGTTTTTTAGGAATTTCAGGTAAGCTTAAAGCGCCTGTAGAGTTGATAACACGTTTAGAGTATTTGAATCCTGGAATTTCGATTGGTGTAGAACCAGTTGCAAGAACAGCATTTTTAAACGTATAAGTTTGTGCTGCATCTTCAGTCATTACGCGTAATGTGTTAGCATCTACGAAGTAAGCTTCACCGCGAATGATTTCAACTTTGTTACCTTTAAGAAGGCCTTCAACACCGCCAGTTAATTTCTTAACTACGCCGTTTTTCCATTCTTGAACTTTTGTAAAGTCAACTTTTACGTTCTCTGCAGTGATACCCATGTCATCAGAATGCATTGCATTCTCATAACGATGACCTGCATTGATTAACGCTTTTGAAGGAATACATCCAACGTTTAAGCATACGCCACCAAGGTTAGATTTTTCAATAATCGCTACCTTTTGACCTAATTGTGCTGCACGAATTGCCGCAACGTATCCACCAGGACCTGCACCAACAACGACTGTATCTAATTCAATTGGGAAATCTCCTACTACCATTGTTATTACGCCTCCATTACTAATAATTGTGGGTCATTCAATAGACGTTTAATTTGGTTTAATGCTTTTTGAGCAGTTGCGCCGTCAATTAAACGATGGTCAAAGCTTAGAGATAATGCTAATACTGGAGCTGCAACGATTTCACCGTTTTTCACAACTGGTTTCTCAGCGATACGGCCGATACCAAGGATTGCTACTTCTGGGTGATTGATAACTGGAGTGAACCATTGTCCACCTGCAGAACCAATGTTTGTAATTGTGCAAGAAGCACCTTTCATTTCAGTTGGAGCTAAACGACCATCACGTGCTTTACCAGCAAGTTCATTGATCTCGTTAGAGATAGTAAAGATAGATTTACGATCTGTATCTTTAACAACTGGTACTAATAGACCTTTGTCTGTATCAGCTGCGATACCGATGTTGAAGTAATGTTTATGAACGATTTCTTGAGAAGCATCGTCTAAAGCAGTATTCAACATTGGGAATTCACGTAATGCAGATGTTAAAGCTTTTACAACGTATGGAAGGTAAGTTAATTTAATACCTTTGTCAGCTGCAACAGCTTTGAACTTCTTACGGTGAGCAACAAGTTCTGTTACATCTACTTCATCCATTAATGTTACGTGAGGAGCTGTATGCTTAGAGTTAACCATTGCTTTCGCAATCGCTTTACGGATACCACTCATTTTCTCACGAGTTTCTGGATATTCACCAGCTGGGATTGGTTGTGCTTTTGGTGCTTCTTCTTTCGCTGCTGCTGCTGGAGTAGCTTCTACTGCTGCTGGAGCCTCAGTTGCTGCTACAGTTTGTCCACCATTTGCAAATGCATCGATGTCAGTTTTCACAACACGGCCGTTCTTACCAGAACCAGCTACTTTATGAATGTCTACACCTTTTTCACGAGCATATTTACGAACAGATGGCATAGCGATTACACGCTCATTTACTACTTCTGCAGTTGCTGCTGGAGTAGTTTCCGCTGCTGGAGCTTCTACTGCTGCTTCTTCAGCTTTTGGAGCTTCATCATGATCGTCACCTTTAAATTTAAGGTTTTCGTATCCAGGAGCATCAAATTTAATTAATGTATCTCCTACAATTGCAACTGTTCCTTCTTCTACAAGTACTTCAAGTACTTTACCTTTAACAGGAGAAGGGATTTCTACTACTGCTTTATCATTTTGTACTTCAAGAAGTACATCATCTTCATTTACTTCATCGCCTGGTTTAATAAACCATTTTACGATTTCACCTTCGTGGATACCTTCACCGATATCTGGTAGTTTAAATTCAAATGCCACGGAATTCAGCCCCCTGATTCATTTCATTATTATGGAATATGTACAAAAGAAACCAGCATGTGCTGATTTCTTTTGCACATGAAAAACTAAAAATTAGAAGTTCATTACTTTGTTAACAGCTTCAACAATATCTTTATGGTTTGGTAACCATACGCTCTCAGCTTGAGAGAATGGGAATACTGTATCAGCAGCTGCAACACGTACAACTGGAGCTTCTAAGTTTAAGATTGCACGGTCGTTAATTTCCGCTACAACGTTAGCTGCAATACCAGCTTGTTTTTGAGCTTCTTGAACTACAACTACGCGGCCTGTTTTTTCAACAGAAGCGATGATTGTTTCGATATCTAATGGTTGAACTGTACGTAAGTCAACAACCTCTAAAGAGATACCTTCTTTTTCAAGTTCTTCAGCAGCTTTTAATGCAGCATGAACCATAGCACCATAAGCGATAACAGATACATCTGTACCTTCACGTTTGATGTCAGCTTTGCCTAAATCAATTGTGTAATCACCTTCTGGTACATCTTGACGGAATGAACGGTACAATTTCATATGCTCTAAGTAGATAACTGGATCGTTGTCACGAATCGCAGAGATTAAAAGACCTTTTGCATCGTATGGAGTAGATGGAATAACAACTTTTAGACCAGGTTGTTGTGCCACTAATCCTTCTAAGCTATCAGCATGTAGTTCAGGAGTATGAACACCACCACCGAATGGAGAACGAATTGTTACTGGAGCAGTCCAACGTCCACCAGAACGGTAACGCATACGAGCTAATTGACCAGAAACTGAATCCATTACTTCAAAAATGAAACCGAAGAATTGGATTTCTGGAACTGGACGGAAGCCTTCAAGTGCAAGTCCAACTGCAAGTCCACCAATACCAGACTCTGCAAGTGGAGTATCCATTACACGATCTTCACCGAATTCAGCTTGTAAACCTTCAGTAGCACGGAATACTCCGCCGTTTACACCAACGTCTTCACCAAACACAAGTACGTTAGGATCATTTTTCATTTCAACGCGTAAAGCATCAGTGATTGCTTGAATCATTGTCATTTGAGCCATGGCTTACTTCGACTCCTTTTCTTTGTAAATTTCATATTGTTCAGCTAAGTTGTAAGGCATTTTTTCGTACATGATTTCCATTAAATCAGTAACTTTTTGTTTTGGAGCTTGGTCAGCCTTAGCAATTGCTTGTTTGATATCTTCTTTTGCTTCTTCGATAACTTTCTCTTCAACTTCTTGAGACCATAGGCCTTTGTTTTCTAAGAATGCACGGAAGCGTACGATTGGATCTTTTTGTTCCCATTCGTTTTCGATATCTTTTGTACGGTAACGAGTTGGGTCATCACCAGCCATTGTATGTGGACCATAACGGAATGTTAAAGTCTCGATTAAAGTAGGACCTTCGCCATTTACTGCGCGCTCACGAGCGAAAGCAGTTGCTGCGTATACAGCTAATGGATCCATACCGTCTACTTGAATTCCGTAAATACCTGCTGCTACTGCTTTTTGTGCTACAGTTTTAGCTGCAGATTGCTTTTCTACTGGAGTAGAGATTGCATAACGGTTGTTTTGTACAACGAAGATTGCTGGAGCTTTGAATGCACCCGCAAAGTTCATACCTTCGTAGAAGTCACCTTGTGAAGCACCACCGTCACCAGTGTAAGTAATTGCAACAGATTTTTTACCACGTAATTTCATACCTAACGCAACACCAGCAGTTTGGATGATTTGCGCACCGATAATGATTTGTGGAGCAAGTGCATTTACATTCTCAGGCATTTGGTTACCCATGAAATGTCCACGAGAGAATAAGAATGCTTGGTATAATGGTAGGCCGTGCCACACTAATTGTGGAACGTCACGATATCCTGGTAAGATGAAATCTTCTGCTTCAAGTGCGAAATGACTTGCTAATTGAGAAGCCTCTTGTCCAGCAGTTGGTGCGTAGAAACCTAAACGTCCTTGACGGTTTAAAGAAATAGAACGTTGATCTAGTACGCGAGTATACACCATACGGCGCATTAATTCTTTTAATTGATCATCAGATAATTCAGGCATAGCTGCTTCATTCACAACTTCGCCTTTTTCATTTAAAATTTGTAATGTTTCAAATTGAGCTGCGATAGCTTTCATTTGCTCATCAACATTAAATAGGGTCTTTTTTGTTTTAGTACCCATTCCGTTCACCTCTTCCTCTCTTGAACCATATTCTGAAACGCTTTCACTATCTATTAGCTAGACTGAAAGCGCAACAATGTAAACCAACAAATTTGTTTGTCGGTTGAGAATAATTTTGTGTACCTAACAATCTGTACTAATGTTTTTTCAAAAACATATTAATACAATCTTGATCACGTTTTTTAGTTTACAACTATTCTAATTACGATGTCAATTACTTTGAATACGTTTTTTTATAAATAATATGCCGGTTTCCTCTACACAAACGTGTTTTTATTTTTCACATCTGTATTAGTAAGCAATAACCTGCTGTTATATTATTCCCTTTTTAACTTATTTTTTCTCTTAGAATAATATGTAAACGATTTAATTCTCCTTAGTTTTTCTCTCTTCTCAAGAAAATTATACAAACACTTCTTCCTTTTATAGGTAAATACCTATACATTTCTGATCATTCCTCCATACATTATAGTAACCGCAGTATTAGCGGGAAATGATAAAGGAGGTCATCTCATGTACGGATACTCATATTGCTATCCAACAACTTGTTCATATCCTTCCTACGGTTATGGCGGTTCTTGTGGCGGATCTGGAAGCGGCTTCGCCTTAATCGTTGTGTTGTTTATCCTTTTAATTATCGTTGGTGCTGCTTGCATTCGCTAATTAATGTAAAATGAAACAACTATGGAAAGAAACAGACGGCTTTGCCGTCTTTTCTTTTTATTACATAACTTATCTGTAGAAGATTTGTTTCCAAGTAGCTCTTCCTTACTTGCCGATGACTTTTTTTATCTCCTTTGGTAGACTAAAGGAGAAAGGAGAGATTACATATGCTTACAATGAATGAGGTAATTCGTGAAGGAAATCCTATTTTGCGCGACGTCGCAGAAGAGGTCTCCTTACCTGCTAGCGAGGAAGATACAAATACTCTTAAAGAAATGATTGAATTTGTAATAAATAGCCAGGACCCTGAAATGGCTGAAAAATATAATTTACGCCCCGGAATCGGATTAGCGGCTCCGCAAATCGGTATTTCAAAGAAAATGATTGCGGTTCATGTAACTGATACGAACGATACGTTATATAGCTACGCATTATTTAACCCAAAAATCATTAGTCATTCTGTTGAACGTACATATTTACAAAATGGTGAAGGCTGTCTATCTGTAGACCGTGAAGTACCTGGTTATGTCCCTCGTTACACGAGAATTACAGTAAAGGCAACAACGATTAACGGTGAAGACGTAAAACTGCGATTAAAAGGTTTACCAGCAATTGTATTCCAACATGAAATCGACCATTTAAACGGTGTTATGTTCTATGACCATATTAATAAAGACAATCCATTTGTGGCTCCCGATGATTCAAAACCTCTCGAGCGATAATAGTAAAAAGGCGGAAGTTAACCTTCCGCCTTTTTATTATATGAAATGGGTTCCACACTTACTTATAACAAGCCAGCCCACTTTAATCCATGATAAATACCGTCTTCATTAACATCTTTTGTCACATAATTAGCAAGTTTTTTCAAATCCTCATGACCATTCCCCATCACAATGCCCGTTCCTACTGCTTCAATCATTTCTAAATCATTTAATCCGTCCCCAAATGCATATACTTGTTCACGATTAAATCCTATTTTCTCAATAAACTTCTCAATCCCTTTTGCCTTAGAACCACCATTAGGGATAATATCCATTGAATATGCATGCCAGCGTATAAAATGAAAATCTGGATAATGATGCATAAACTTTTCTTCTTCGTTTACTTCACAAAAAAGAAGCGTTTGATAAATATCGCGTTTCTCATAAAAATCAGGTTCATATGCCGGATGATCGAATTGTAAGCTTCCAAAACCTTCTTTTACATAATCATGATATTCCACTGACGCTCTCATTTCTTGATGGTCAAGATATACAAGTGGATATCCTTCTTGTTTTGCAAACTGAGTAAACTTATGTAGAGCATCAGGATGTAATGGATTATTAAATAATACCTCATCCTCAAATACAACATACTGCCCGTTAAAACTAACATAATTATGTATATTGAGTTCCTCACGAATATCTTCAAACATAAATGGCGCACGCCCTGTCGCAATCGCTACATGCACACCTTTTTCTTGTAAATCTCTTACTGCATCTCTTGTAGATTGCGGAATTTTCTTATCATGATCTAATAATGTTCCATCAATATCAAAAAAGACAATTTTATCATTCATTTGTCAAAATCCTTTCTGGCACTCTATATTCCTATTTTGATTATCACTTTTCAAATTTCAAAAAAAAGTATAACATATTAAACATCTGTGAAGAAAGCGTTCACTTTCTGACCTTATTTATGAAATGTGCATATACTATTAGTGAAAAAATGTGGATACTTGTTCGGATGAATTTTCTTTTCTATTCTTCCTCATACTATATCTATAACTAACGGCTACTAATCGTTACTACAAGATAACTTACACTATACTAAAAAGAACAAGATTCACTATTCACTTCTAATCTTCTTTCTTGTATGGGAGACAGAGTTATCATTAGTAATATGCATGTTTTAAATAAGGAAAGGAAGGAGTAATCATGCTGAAGAAGCTGAAGAAAAAGCTCAAGCGTTATTTAAACGATTTAGTCCGTAAGAAGACAATCGCTTAAATTGTGCCCATTTCGGGCTTTTTCTTCATTCTCATTCGAAAAAACATGAAAATCGTGACTGTTTGCTTTATAATAAGTAACAGATAATGCAAAACATAGACAAGGAGAGGTTTTCCAAATGATTTTTAAAGTATTTTATCAAGAAAAATTAACTGAGGTCCCAGTACGTGAAAATACAAAAGTTTTATATTTAGAGGCTACGTCTCAAAAGGATGTTCGTAAAAAATTAAATAAGTTCGCATATAATATCGAGTTCGTTCAGTCTGTTACTGGTGCTCATCTTGAATATGAAAAACAAAACGCTGATTTAATATTAGCGGAGATCGTATAGTCATATGAAATTCCTAAAAAATGATCAAGCTGCCGTTTTTGCCCTCGGTGGTCTTGGTGAAATCGGTAAAAATACATATGCTGTTCAATTTCAAGATGAAATTATTATAATTGATGCTGGAATTAAATTTCCAGAAGACGAACTCCTCGGGATCGATTATGTAATACCAGATTACACTTATTTTGTGCGAAACGAAGATAAAATTAAAGGATTATTCATTACACATGGTCACGAAGATCATATCGGTGGAATTCCTTATCTATTACGTCAAGTAAACATTCCAATTTACGGCGGAAAATTAGCAATTGCCCTAATAAAAAACAAATTAGAAGAGCACGGATTACTTCGTAAAGCAAAACTTTATGAAATTCAAGAAGATGATGTTATTAAATTTAAAAAGACATCTGTTTCCTTCTTCCGTACAACTCACAGTATTCCGGATTCATACGGAGTTGTTGTGAAAACACCTCAAGGACAAGTCGTTCATACAGGTGATTTCAAATTTGATTTCACACCAGTAGGTGAGCCAGCAGATTTAACAAAAATGGCCGAAATCGGAAAAGACGGTGTACTTTGTCTCTTATCTGATAGTACAAACAGTGAAGTGCCAAACTTTACGATGTCTGAGCGCCGCGTTGGTGATAGTATTCAAGATATATTCCGCAAAGTAGACGGTCGTATTATATTCGCAACCTTTGCATCGAATATCCATCGCTTACAACAAGTTGTTGAGGCTGCTGTTGAAAACAATCGTAAAGTAGCTGTATTCGGTCGAAGTATGGAAGCGGCTATTGAAATCGGACAAAACCTTGGTTATATCCGGTGTCCAAAGGATACATTCATAGACACAGCTCAGCTAAACCGCCTACCAGCTAATAAAGTTGTTATGTTATGTACAGGTAGTCAAGGGGAGCCGATGGCAGCACTTTCACGTATTGCCAATGGTACACATCGTCAAATTCAAATTATCCCTGGCGATACAGTTGTTTTCTCTTCTTCACCAATCCCAGGCAATACAATTAGTGTAAGTCGTACAATTAACATGTTGTACCGCGCTGGTGCTGATGTAATCCATGGTAAACTCTCAAATATTCATACGAGTGGACACGGTGGACAAGAAGAACAAAAGTTAATGCTACGTCTTATTAAGCCCAAATATTTCATGCCAATTCATGGTGAATATCGTATGCAACGTATGCATATGAAATTAGCGAATGATTGTGGTATTCCAGAAGAAAATTGTTTCATTATGGATAATGGAGATGTTCTTGCTTTACGTTCTGATGAAGCAAGCGTAGCTGGGAAAATCCCATCTGGCTCTGTCTATATCGATGGAAATGGTATTGGAGATATCGGTAATATCGTATTACGTGATCGTCGCATTCTTTCTGAAGAAGGACTTGTTATTGTAGTTGTAAGCATTGATATGAAAGAATTTAAAGTTGCAGCAGGACCTGATATCATCTCGCGTGGTTTCGTTTATATGCGTGAAAGCAGCGATTTAATCAACGATGCTCAAACATTAATTACAACACATTTAGAAAAAGTAATGGAGCGAAAAACAACACAATGGTCTGAAATTAAAAATGAGATTACAGACACATTAGCACCATTCCTATACGAAAAAACGAAACGTCGTCCAATGATTTTACCAATCATTATGGAAATATAAGAAAAAGGACAATGCCTCCTCGGCATTGTCCTTTTCTCTTATCTTAAAAAATGCTTAAAACGATCTACTTCATCGTCATGACCAATTACAATTAATATATCTCCCGCCTGAACGTTTTCTGTAGCTCGAGGAGATACGATAACTTCTTTCCCACGTTTAATTGCTACAATGTTCAAACCAAACTTCGCACGAATATCTAATTCAATTAAAGAGTGCCCATCAATTTTTTTATTTGCGATAATCTCTACAATACTATGCTCATCTGAAAGCTCTAGGTAATCTAACACATTACTTGATGCGATATTATTAGCAATCCTTTTTCCCATATCTCGTTCTGGATGCACAATATGATCTGCCCCTATTTTACTTAACACTTTTTCATGATAGTCATTTTGAGCTTTTACAGTAATATTTTTCACACCTAATTCTTTCAAAATTAACGTTGTTAAAATACTTGAATTCAAATTATCTCCAATAGCAACGACTACATGATCAAAATTACGAATACCAAGACTTTTTAATACCATCTCATCTGTTGAATCTGCAATTACAGCATGCGAAGCTATATTTGCAAACTCATTAATTTTATCCTCATCTGAGTCAATTGCCATTACTTCCATACCTAATTGAGCTAATTCACGGCAAATACTTCCACCAAAACGGCCAAGCCCAATAACAGCAAATTCTTTCTCTTTTTCGCCCACAGGAATTCCTCCAATAACATCAAATACTATGTACTTTTATTGTAACATACTTTAAATTCGCTACAAAAACCTGTATATACTTCTTATTTTTGTTTTTGCATATAAAAATACTGTTGTAAATAAAACGCGATACCGAAAATTAACATACCAAATACAAATATATTTCCAAATGAACTAAATGTTTCAAAAACGAACAATAGCGTTTCTTGTCCGAAAAAAGCAAATAAAAGTTGTGTAAATGCGAATAACAGTGCCAATATGTAATGATGTTGATGAAATAAATAATGTGTTGCGCCTAAAAAAGCTACAAGCGAAACAATGAAGATCCACCAAGTTTCTAAAAACAATTGCCAATTAGTAAATTGATATCCATTTACTAATATCGCAATAATTCCTATAACTGCCATCGTCGGCACACTCCATAATAATGCACGCCCTCTAAAGAAGTGCGCACCTTTTGCATCTCCTTTTTCATTTGCGATGTATGTTAGCACGACAGTACTTATATACAAAACAGAGAGGATTGTTAAAACAATGATAAGCCAAAAATGTAATTGATAATATTCATGTTCTATATTCGTCACAATTGCAGCTAACATACATGGAATAAACATCCCTGTCCAACCATCTATTTTTCTTTCGTTCCAAAACACCGTATTACCAATCCGAATTCCTAATAGCATAAAAATAATGATACCTAGTACAAATAACGTAGTCTTATTCCCTACTAAACTCGTTGAGAAAGCAATTAATCCAATAAATAAAAAAAGAACAAATCCATTCATAATTTCTAGTACAGGTGACAAATATCTTTTCACCCATTTGTATGTTTCTTCATATTCACTATTATTTGCTAAACGATAGGCGTAAAAACTTATCCCAAAATAAACCGCCGC
The DNA here is from genome assembly GCF_038008145.1 of Bacillus sp. FSL R9-9530. Classification (NCBI taxonomy): domain Bacteria; kingdom Bacillati; phylum Bacillota; class Bacilli; order Caryophanales; family Bacillaceae; genus Bacillus; species Bacillus sp. FSL R9-9530. The sequence goes on along the minus strand of NZ_JBBOYO010000001.1, from coordinate 5,366,217 downwards.
AATAATAACATATGCATATAAGACGAAACATAAAATCGCACTGCTAATTTGCACGTAATTCCCCACCCTTTTTTCTATGTATCACATTGATTTTACACACTTTTCATACTAAAAGTAAACATATATAGGGTAGTTAAATAATTATCTTCCCTATTAGCAATAATTAATAATGAGCAGTGGCTAAAAACCCCCTGCTCATTATTAAGACGTCAAATTTAACTTTACTCATTTGTATGAAGATGTCTAACACTAACGAATACGAAAGATGTTTTCGTCTCTGAACTAAGAAGTCCCCACTCTAAAGTATTGCACAATTAGCGAGTAAGTTCACTTTCTATTTCCCTTCCACTTCACATATTGATTTAAAAATACAATTGCTTTCTCAATAACCTCTTCGTCTGGTTTTAATTTCGCATGATGTAAACCATATTCTGAATTTACTCCAAGCCAAAACATAAATCCAGGTATCTCTCGAAGCATATAACCAAAGTCTTCACCTGTCATTGCCTCCGTACACGTAATTACGTCCATAGTCGTTTGTTCACGTGTAAATTGCATAAACTCTCTCGTTAGCTCCTCATGGTTATACACTTGATGATACATCGCTCCGTAGTCAATAACAGCTTCACATTGAAAAGAAGCTTCTATTCCCGCAACAATTGCCTCAATTCGGCTTTTAACACGTTTCATTGATTCCACTGATAGCGTTCGAATTGTTCCTTCTAAACGAGATTTTTCTGCGATAATGTTTTGAACTGTACCACCTGTAATTTTCCCAATTGTAATTACCGCACTGTCAAGAGGGTTCACATTACGACTAATAACTGATTGAAGTTGTGTAACGAGATGACTCGCTGCAACAATCATATCATTTGCTGTATGCGGATATGCAGCATGTCCACCTTTTCCTTTTAAATCAACGTATAGCTCTGATGTATTCGCAAATAATAAACCTTCTTTTGTCGCAATTGTTCCCACAGAGTATTCAGGCGCAATATGAAGTCCAAGAATCATATCAGGCTTCCATTCTTTTAACTCATCGCTTTCTAACATAGGAAGTGCACCACCTGGACCTTCTTCAGCTGGTTGGAATATAAACACAAGATCATCATCTATTCTTTCGCTTACAGCCGCTGTTAGAAGTCCTAAACCGATTGTTGCATGCAAATCATGTCCACATGCATGCATCATTCCTTCATGGACAGAAGAGAATTCATATCCAGTTTCCTCTGTAATTGGTAGACCGTCTATATCTGCACGATAACCTATTATTTTTTCTGGATTTTTTCCATTTACTTTAACAATTACACCTGTTTTCCATGTTTTCACTTCCAAATATTCATTAGGAAGCGTTCCTATATAATCTAAAATATACTGTTGTGTTTTCCACTCTTTAAATCCGATCTCCGGAATTTTATGTAAATCTCTACGAACTTGGACAAATTTGCTTACTGTCATTTTTGCACCTCTATCTATAAAAAGCGTAAGAGCACATTCATGCTCTTACGCTTTTTATTTTTTATTTCTCTGGGTTTAATTGACGAAGCTCTTGTTTAATTTCAGTTTTTGCTTTTGTCTTCTCATCAATTTCTTTAATTACACGTGCCGGAGTTCCCGCAACAACTGTATATGGAGGCACATCTTCTGTTACAACAGCTCCTGCTGCTACAACTGCACCTTTACCTACTGTAACGCCTTCTAGAACAACTACATTTGCACCAATTACAACATCATCTTCAACGATAACTGGTTTTGCAGAAGGTGGCTCAATAACACCGGCAAGTACAGCACCTGCACCTACGTGACAGTTCTTACCAACTGTTGCACGTCCACCAAGCACTGCGTTCATGTCGATCATAGTACCTTCACCAATTACAGCACCAATGTTAATTGTTGCATTCATCATGATAACAGCGTTGTCACCAATTTCTACATGGTCACGAATAATCGCGCCTGGCTCAATACGAGCTTTAATACCTTTTAAATCAAGCATTGGAATTGCAGAATTACGACGGTCATTCTCAACTACATAGTCAACAATGTGCTTGTTATTTTCATCAAGAATTGTCTTAATTTCAGACCATTCTCCGAATAATACACCAGATTTTTTATTTACAAATGCTTGTACTGTTTCAGGGAATGTTACCTCTTTTAAATCCCCTTTTATGTATACCTTTACAGGAGTTTTCTTTTCACTGTTTTGAATAAACGAAATAATTTCGTTAGCGTCCATCATTTTCATTCTTGTTGCCTCCTAAATCCATTTATAATGTTACTCTACCAAACGATAGAGCGAGTAGCAAGACAATAATCTTATTTTTCCATTTGAATTTCTTCTATAATTTCTAAAAATGCTTGTACTTGCTTCAACTGCCTTGCCGAGTCACTCGTCAATAACCATGTTTCTCTCGTTAATTGAACAGGTGTTTTATACATATTTTCCTGCACTTCTTTTAAAACAGTCGAAGGTAAAAGAGCATAACCTATTCCATTTAAAACAAGCTGTTTGCACGTTTCAATTTGGTCAACTACAATCGTTCGCTTAGGTGGATTTGAAAATAATCCATACCACCAATTTTGTATTTGTCCATAGTAGGTCGAATCACTTTTAAATTGAATAAATGGTCTATTTGTCTCTTTTAACATCGAAATATCTTTTATTTCTTTATCAACTAAATATAATTCATCTTCAAATAATTGTTGTTTCTGCCCTTTGTATTCTTGTGATCCTCTCAGTATAGCAACATGAACGTCTCCTTCATAAAATTGCTTTTGCACTTCACTACTCCAGCCAGTAAACAGAGATATCTTCACAGAAGGATACTTATGCACAAATTTTTTCAAAACAGGTGGAAGCCAATATTGCCCAATGACTGATGCAACAGCTATTTTTAACGTACCGTATGTTTCGGTTCTAAAAAGAGCCAGTTCACTTTTAATACCCTCTTCCCGTTGTAACATTTCTTTTGCATAATTTGCAACTTTTTCCCCTTCAGGTGTAATTGTTAATCCTTTTTGTGAACGAATAAAAAATTTCATTCCCCATTGTTTCTCCATAGATTGTAATCGTTGACTAAGCGCAGGTTGGGAAACAAATAAACGTTCCGCCGCTTTTCTCATATTTGATTCCTGAGCTAACACAACCATCATTTGAAAATCATCAATTTGCAACTTTCTCCCTCTTTCCTTAGCTTCCATACACCTAATTTTAATAAGTATTTCATCCTTAATTTAATTGCATACTTTTATACATTAGAACGGTTTGTTAGTTCAAACTTTTCTTATGCTTTATGTCTTTTTAAATATAATACATACACAACTGATATGCACGAAAAAAAGTGACTTCGCCTTTTCTGTGAAGTCACTTTCCCTACGTTATCGATTATGCTGTCTCACTTTTTTATTCAACAATTTTAAAATAGCCCGCCGTGTTAAAATACCCTCGAAGTAACCTTCTTCATTGACAGCGCAAATAAAAGGATGATCAATTGTCATTTCTAAAGCTTTTGCAAAAGAATCTTCTAACGTAAGAACTGGAATCTCTTCCTTCATCACTTGTTCCACTTTCATATTCTCAAGTCTTTCAAACTCAATGCGCTCTAATCCTAAAATACCATCTAAAATCATAGCAGTACTAATTAACCCATGTAGTTTATACATAGGGTCTAAAACAGGAATCGCCGAATATCCAGATTTCACAAGAACGAGTAAAGCATGTTCTAGACCATTCCCTATTTGTACATGTGCTACTTTATCTGATGAAATCATTAAATCCTTCACAAGAATTTGTTGAAACTCGTCTTTCGGAATACTAATCATGTTACATCCCCCATTTTCCCTTTTTCCTGCTAATATTCTCCGATCCTATTCACATTTTATGATAGCGTTTTCATATTATTATTTTGTCCTGACATTCTTCTAATAAAAATAAAAATACATAACTATTTTAGCATATAACATAAAAAAAAGACTACCATTCCGGTAGTGCTTAATACCCTTTATTTTTTAATCGGTAAAACAATCTTGTGATTTTTTTATATTGCGTCACATCTGTCTGTTTTAAACCATTCTCAATGTCTGTAAGCTCCACCGCTAAAATTTCGCCCGCGTAATTTTGCTGAAACAGAATATCCAACAATAAATTTTCTTCTTCTCTTGTTAAAACAAATTCCTTTTCCATATGCTCCTCTCCTTGCACTCGCATCATCACTCTCATTATATAAATTTTTCAGTCTATTTAACAGATGTAATATTCAGTTTTTGTTAGAAATACTTAACGACTGCGAATATATAGACATCATTTCACATTATTTCGTATATCTGTTTGCATAACTAAATGCCGCATAAGCATCTGGTTTAATTTTTGCTGTTAATCCCATTGCTTGAATTTTCATCGTCATATCTAAAATAAATTCTTTTGTTAAACCATCATTCCCGATATCTAAATGAATTTCCATTATGAATCCTGCTCCATCTTGAGCGTATGGGTGCAATAAATCCCATATCGCTTGTATATGATTGGGAGTAAATAGATAGGCGATTTCTTGACTAAACTGTGTTTCTAAATATATTTTCTCTCGCAACGTTGCTGGTTTATTTTTCACTGATTTATGATGCAAACATCCCCATGCTCCTTTTCCAACACGATGAATATGTATCGCTGTAATAAACCTCGTATCCTTTTGATGCGCTTGTGAGTCTGTCCCAATAGATAATCGATATAAATTTCGCGGATCCTTTTCAATGAAACTACAAATACGGTTAAATACCATATCAAAATTCAAATGTCTCTCTGAAACATTATAAAATGTATGCGCACCGTCCACATAGTCACGTCCTTTCAATTAGACAGACTTTTCGTATTCTCATTGTATGGGACAAAAACAAAAATTATAACTTACTACCCTTTATTCGTTTCAATATTTCGAATTACATAATTACAAAATCTACATGTATATATTACATTTTGATTAGACTGGGCGGTTAATACGTGATTAATTTCAGCATGACTGTGACAATTAGGACAAATAACAATCGGTAAGCGTTCCATCCTTTGCACCTCCTATTAATATTTACTATCATTGTAGGAAAAATAAAAAATTCCTATACATATACATTTGTAAAAACTCTTTTATTTAATCGCGACTTAAATTACAACTTCTACTATCTATATAGCCCATTAATTAATATAACTAAAAAAGGTACCGCCATTTGGCAGTACCTTTTTTATATGTATCAAGAAATGATATCGTAAATCTCAATTGCAACCATATCGATGTTATCGAATTGATACACTTGAGGTTTTTCACCTTGTTGATACACTTCTAACTCATACATTTCACTTTTATCGAAAAATTTCACGCTACATTTGCGCTCACCGTTCACTTCAAAATAGCGTTGTGCTACTTCACCGCTTTCAGCTTGTTCTTGTAGACTAACAAGTCGAGTTAAAATTCCTTGGAGTAGAGACATGAAATCTCTCCTTTCTCTGATCTTCCTACCAATAGGTTTTACAGCTATACTCATTCTATCCGTCATAACAGAAAAAACGTTCCACAATCTAGGATAAAGGTTCTTGGCCAGAAACTCAACTAAAATTTGTCGAAATAAGAAGTAAAAAGATGAAAGATCATCTTTTTACTTCTTTATTGCGCTTTTTATACTGGCAGAATATAATAAACAACAGAAAAAGGGAGGAATTACAATGAAAAAAATTGAGGTTTATACACAACCTGATTGTCCGCCTTGTACCATTGTAAAAGAATTTTTAAAACATAATAACGTTGTATATGAAGAATTTGACATAAAAAAAGACGCTGCTGCACGCAATCGTCTTTTATATGACTATGAATCCTATTCAACTCCAACAGTTTTAATTGACGAAGAAGTTGTGGCAGGTTTTCAAATTGAAAAATTGCAACAGCTACTCGGTATAGAATAGGAATAGGCAACACCTATTCCTATTCTCATAATTGTTGTAACCTTTTTATTTCAGTCAATAGTTCCTGACTTTCATGATACCCTGCTAATTTCCATTTTCCATTATCCTTTTGCAATGTCACAATTTGATATTGTCCACTCTTTGTCCGCTCATAGACATATAAATTTTTATGTTCTTCATCATAAGACATTTTTGTTTCTGAATTAAAAGAAAACGGAGCTTCTTTTGCTGGAAGTAAATATTCACCACTTTGTTTTTCATTTCTACTGTTTTCATCTGTAAAAACTTGAAGGAAATTATTTGTAAAATATGGTGATAACGTCTCTATCATCTTATTCATAGGTATTTGCTTCCCGCGGATTGAAAATTGCGTCTCATAACCTTTTTGTATCGTTGTAAACACTTCTTTCCGATCCACTTTCACTTCTTCTTTTCCTAAAACAGTTGTGACACTATAGCCAACTAGAAAGGCAACACATATAAATAGAACAAACCATATTCCATATTTCTTCATTTTTTCACCTTCCTTTTAAAAGAGCTTGTCTTTGTAGTATTCATTGTAACAATGATTATGCAAAGAAAGGGATGATTTCGTTCGTAAAATCTTTACAACGATAGACAGCATTTTCATCATCATGTTCACTATTACCAATTTATGATAAAAACAAACAAAAAAATACACGAATCTCTTCGTGCATTAAAATAAAACATCTTCTTCATATAAATATTCGTACGATAAATCTATAAATAAAAAGTTTTCATCATCAATCGGGAATGAAAATGTTCGTACCATTTCACCAGTTTCGATATCAGCATATAAATCTGAAAGTCTTGCCTTATTCTCAAAACGCATTTTCATTATATTTTCTAGAAAATACGGGCGCCAGCTCCAGTTCTTCATATAATACTCTGGCATAATGATCCATCCACCATCTTTTTTCATAATATTACCCGATTGTTGAAAACCATCTTCATTACAAATAAATATCCGAAAACTATATTGTGATATGCTTTGGCTAAATTGTAATAACCAATCATTTATATCTTCATTCTTTTTTTGTTTTGACAGAACATCACCAATTCGATCACGTAACATCTCTGTTAAATTATAAATTTTTTGCAACTTCTTCTTCTCATGCAGAATAAATTGATGACATTCATTACCAAGTCGCTCTTTTAAAACATTCGTTTCAATAAAATCAGGTAAACATTCTTTCAAATAATTACCTTGATAATACCTACCACCGTTTTTCCAAGCATATTGTAGTTGATAAAAAGCATCAATTTCTTCATATAACAATGTCGCACCAATTCTTCTAGCAAGTAAAGATAAGGAATATAAAATATCTTGATAAGATTGTAAAAGTGCAGTTTGCCTTAAATTTGTTAAATCTACTTTTAAAATATCCGGTGCTAACACGCTAATACGCTCTAAATTACTTGTACCCGTTCCGACTTTATTAATCGAAATTTGAATACCATATGTACGATAATACATGAGTAAATGATTAAATTGTTCTATATCTTCTTTACATTCATGTTCTGTTATTTCCAGAACAATGCGTTGTAAGTTCAAACCTTGTTCTTCATACATCAGCAAAAGTTGAAGTAAACTTTCATCTTCATCATTCATTAATACATTAGCATTCCGATGTATAAATAATAATAATTTTTGATCCGTTTCTAAATACCTATTTAACGCTTTTTCTACGATGATGTTATCCGCTTCAAGTTGGAACTCACTCGGAATAGAATCATCATGGAAGAAAGATGCTAAACTTTGTATGCCCTCTTCTGTTTGAATTCGTCCTACAACTTCATATCCAATTATTGTATGCTCATCAGCACTAAAAATAGCTTGATAATAAGGAAGGACTTTATCCAAGTTACTCATTACATCTAATGCATCTATCAACGTGCTTCCCTCCCTTTACTTTTCAAAAATTATAACACGATATTTACGGAAAAATAATAAAAAATCCCTTCAGTTTTCCTGAAGGGATTAGAGGGGTAAAATGCTAAGGGGAATTAGCAATTCTACTATGAAGAAAAAAGAGGTCTTAAATATAACGTATATATCCCCTCTTGTAAACACATTTCTTTTAAGTGTCACAATTTCGTCATATTTTACCACAAAGAAATGAATAAATCATTCGTTTTTTTCATCCCTTTTAAAATGGATATTGATGCAAATGCTGGCCACCATCCATTGTCATACAAGTTCCATTTATGTATGCAGCTTCATCTGAACATAAATAATAAGCTAGACCCGCAATTTCTTCTGGTGTCCCCAGCCTACCAAGTGGGACACTTTGTATTGTACGCTTAGCCATTTCTTCTGAAATCCATAATTTATCGGCACCACCTGTACGTTCAATTGGTCCTGGTGCGATAGCGTTAACTCGTATTCCATATTTACGTCCCCACTCAACAGCAAGAGTTTTTGTCATCGCTAATACACCAGCTTTAGCTGCTGCCGAATGGATAACCCCTGGGCCTGCATCCCATGCATAAGTTGCCACCATGTTAATAATATTTCCTTTTATACCTTTTTCAATCCAATATTTCCCAATAGCCTGACTACAATAAAATGTACCATTTAATACAATATTAATTACCGAATTCCAGCCATTCACAGATAAGTCCTCTGCTGGACAAATAAAGTTTCCAGCTGCATTATTTATTAAAATATCAATTCGTCCAAACTTCTCATCAATATGTTCAATCATTTTTTGAATATCATCAGTATTTCGTACATCCATTTGTACAGATAATACTTGGCCTGGAAACTGTTCAATTTCTAACTTTGCTTCTTCTAGCTTTTCTTTTGTACGCCCTGTAATAACAACACGTGCCCCTTCTTTCGCAAAACGTATCGCCATCCCTTTTCCCATTCCACTTGATCCACCTGTTATAATAACTACCTTCTCTTTCACATACATCCCCTCCAAAAAATGAATACACATTCATTTTATCACTTTATTTGATAGAAATCTTTATATTTTTCAATTTTTCTGATATTTTAACGTAAAGAGGTTTCTTTTCGTTCATTTTTTTCGTAATCTATACTACTTTTTTAGTATTTAAAATATATTTTTAAAAAACTGAAGGGAGGTTCGAGTAACCTGTATATGAAGAAAATTACAAGAAGAAATTTTTTAAAATCTGGAATGCGCACTTGTCTATGTTCATTTATAACCGCAAGCATCGGCTATTATTATGCTAAATATATAGAGCCCTATTTGCTTTCTTTTACGCAACACACACTTAAATCACCACTCATACCAAAAGGTTTTCATGGTATGAAGATCCTTCAATTTAGCGATTTACATCTAGGATACTATTTCTCTCTCCAACATTTATCTCAAATCGTTTCCAAGATTAATGCTGAAAAGCCAGATATTGTCCTTTTTACTGGTGATCTCATTGATGATTACCAAACATATACCGAGGCTTCTTTTGTTGCATCCATTTTAAAGAATATACAGGCACCCTTCGGTAAATTTTCTATTTATGGTAACCACGACCATGGCGGATATGGAACTGAATACTATGATCACATCATGCGCGAATCTGGATTTGAACTTTTGCAAAATAGCGAAAAGCGAATTCGTTTACTGGATAATAGTGAAATTTCTATTTTCGGACTCGATGATATGCTACTGGGTAAACCAAAAATAGCGGAAACTTTACAACATGCAAAACAAAATATTTATACAATTGTTCTCGTTCACGAACCAGATATCGCGCCACAAATCGCTACATATCCAATCAATCTTCAACTTTCTGGTCATAGCCATGGCGGACAAGTACAAATTCCTTTTTTAGGTGCTATTATTACCCCGTCGCTTGCAAAAGAATATATTGAAGGTTTCTATAACATTCAAGGTTTGACTCTCTATGTCAATCGAGGTATTGGAAGAACACGTGTCCCATTCCGCTTTATGTCAAAACCTGAAATTACACTCTTCATCCTACAACATTCGTAACAATTCGCCTATTTCCTTACATATCCTTCCTTGTACTCGCTCATCCACGCTTGGTCCACCATATGATAAAAATGAGTCCAGTAAAGGAGGTTTGTTCATGTATCCATATTATCAACCGATCCCAGTTCGTTCAGCACCTTTTGGCCCAGCAGGCGACTCACGCTTCTTTCCATTTTTCGGTGTTCCATTTCTAGCTGGAATTGCTGGCGGACTGCTAGGCGGAGCATTAGCTTTCGGGCCTAGACCGTTTTATCCGCCTTATCCACCGCCTTTCCCACCACCAGCACCTTTTCCTTGTTACGGAGGGCCTTGTCAACAACCATACTATTATTAATTTAAACCAACCATTCTTCTAATGTTTTTCTCTCAACGAACCGACTCATCACACGCCTATAATAAAAACTATTCTCTCTACTCATCCTTCCATTTTGAGAATATATGAGTAGAGAAAAAAAGTAAAAACCTCTTAAATTCAATAAGAGGTTTTTACTTTTTTCACACTATTCAGCGTCTGTATTTTGATACGCCATCTTAAATAAATTCACTTGGCTATCAATTTCTTCTATACTACTATTAATTATATAATAATAGTCACCATCTTTATTTTGTTCACGTGTTTTCACATTATCAGCTAAAACCAGCTGTAAAATTGCCTTTATTCTCGCTTTCATTTCAATATCTAAAATTGGGAAGGATATTTCTACTCGTTTTTCCATATTTCGCGTCATCAAATCAGCTGAAGATAAATATATTTTTTCATCTCCATTATGATGGAAATAATAAATACGACTATGTTCTAAATATCTTCCAACAACACTAACTACACGAATATTTTCACTTACATTTGGAATCCCAGGTCTTAAACAACATGTCCCTCTAACGATGAGCTCTACCCTTACCCCAGCTTGTGATGCTTCATACATTTTTTTTATTAACGGTTTATCTGTTAACGAATTCATTTTAGCGATAATATATCCATTTCCATATTGTCTATGATAACGGATTTCCTCATCTATTAACTCCATAAACTGCTCTCTTATATCAAACGGGGCAACAGATAAATGATGAAAATGCGGTTTTTTTGTATAACCACTCAAATAATTAAAGAAATTTGTTGCATCTACACCAAAGTCTTTTCGCGATGTAATATATCCAAAATCGGTATACAACTTCGCTGTTGCATCATTATAATTTCCGGTTCCAAGATGTACAAACCTTTCAATTTTTCCGTTTCTTCTTCTTACAACTAACGTAATTTTACTATGCGTTTTCAAGTGACTTACTCCGTAAATAACGTGACATCCGGCCTGTTCCAATTCTTTAGCCCAATGAACATTATTCTCTTCATCAAACCTTGCCTTTAACTCAACCAATACCGTCACTTGTTTTCCTTTTTCAGCTGCTACCTTCAGCGCCTGAATTATTGGAGAATCTCCACTTACACGATATAATGTTTGTTTAATCGCAAGTACATTCGAGTCATCTGCCGCATCACGGACAAAATCAACGACTGGCTGAAACGACTCAAAGGGATGGTGTAATAAAATATCATGTTCTATCGCTTTTTCAAATACATCTTCCTCATCACCTAAATCTTGAGGAGGTTGAGGAATAAGAGCTGGGTATACTAGATGTTCATATAAAGGCGCTAATTTTTTATATAAGGAGAATAAACATGTTAAATCTAACGGTCCATCCATCATGTACACATCTTCATCTTTTACTTCTAACACATCATACAATAACGCTAACACTCTTTCATCAATGTGTTCTTTACCAACTTCTAAACGAACGGCAGCTCCCCACTTACGCTTTTTCAATTCTTTTTCAATTACTTTTAATAAATCGCGTGCACCTTCTTCATGGATCGTTAAATCCGCATTACGTGTAATACGGAAACGAGTAACAGGCGATACGTTATATCCTGTGAATAGTTTATGAGTAAAACCACTAATTACATCTTCTAATAAAATAAATTTATGTTTTTGCCCTTCACTCGGTAAAAATATGAAACGCTCCAGTAATGAAGGCACTTGTACAATTCCTAACTTCGTACGATTTTCTTCCTCAGCCTGTTGCTCATCATATAAAATAGTAGCTAAATTCAAACTTTTATTTAATAACATTGGAAATGGACGATACGCATCAATAGATACAGGGGTTAAAACCGGAAATATTTGTTCATCAAAATACTCCTCGATAAATTCCCTTTGCTCTTTCGTCAAATCATGGAATGTTAAACGCTCAATCCCCTCTAGTTCAAGCGCTGGCAATACATAATTTTTAAACGTTTCATACTGCACAGTCATTAACTCATGCGATTTTATCGCAATCTTATTTAACTGTTTCTTTGGTGTTAAACCTGCTTTATTTTCTGGCTGATTAAATCCCGCACTTACTTGATCTTTCAAACCTGCTACGCGCACCATAAAAAATTCATCTAAATTCGAACTAAAAATACTAATAAACTTTAGTCTTTCTAATAGTGGATTATTTTCATCTTGCGCTTCTTGTAGTACACGTTCATTAAATGCTAGCCAGCTTAATTCACGATTATTATAATACGCTGTATCATTTAAATTTACTAAATTCCCCTTTAGCAATTCCATTCTCTTCACACTTCCCTTTGAAACTTTTTCACTATAATTTAGTTACTTTCATTTTATCAAATTACAATATTCCAAAGTGTTAATTTTCTGTAAAGACATCCGTACAACTTAACGTTTTGATTCAAATGATAAGTGAATATTTGTTTTCAATACTCTTTCTAGCTGCTTTTTTTGTTTTTCAGCTTGTACTTTTTCCGCTAATGCCGATTGCTCACATAAAATTCTAAACGTTAATCCTTCTTTATTTTCTGTTATGGATATCGTATCAACAAGCGATCTTTGTCTTACATTTAAAGCAGCTGAAAATTGTAAAACAGCGCCTAATAGGCGGATTTTTTTTTGTTCGCTTTTATCAAACCAACCTTCAAATGGAGATAAATGTTGTTTAAATAGCATTTTTGATTTATAAGATGCAATAAGCGCTAACCTCACTCGATCTTTATGCATCATGCCGTCAATTGTTTTATTTGCCAATAAATAAAACGTGTGTAAACGACTCGCTTCTTCGTCTATATATTTTCCAATATTAAATACTTTCGCTGCTTGATGGAATGCTTCCCAGTCTTTTATTGAAACAGAAATCAGTCCCATTTCTTCGAGTTGTTTACAAATCAATCTTCCATGTTTAATAAGTTGAATGACAAATTCCATATCCATTTCATATTCGTGTGATAACAAATGTAAGCTTTCTTCAACTACATTCGGATAATATGAAATCCCTAAATCTTTCGTCAACTCTTCATAGAAAACACCTTCTCTTAATCCTTTTTTGCTTAATACAAATGCCGTTGCTTCTATAATATTTACAAGCTTATGAAATACTTCAACCGCTGGAATAATTGTATCAGCTCGATCTTTTGCCAATCCTTCCATTTTCTGAAGTTCGATAAACGATTGTTTTTCCAATGCACCTTTTACATTTTCAATATCTTCTTCTTTCATTTTGTATAAATGTACTCCCGCTATAGGATATTTTGTTAAATTTTGGTGGATTTTCGCTAAGTTTCTCGCACTACCACCAATTGCAATAAGAGGCAATTTCTTATCAATTAACCATGGTAACGTTCGAAATTGACACTCTAAATACTCTCGAATTTCCTCTAATTCATCTTTAGTAGGAATATCACCTTTAATAAATAGATGTTTTAAAGAAAGCGCACCAAAAGGAAAACTATGGTACTCTAAAATCTCTCTATTTTTAATATATGTAACTTCCGTACTTCCGCCACCAATATCTACTGTTATTCCTTCCGAAAACGAAGTAGAATTCATAACTGCTAAATAGCCGTAACGTGCTTCCTCATATTCTGATAATACTCTAAGAGTAAAGTCTGTTTGTCCTTCAACAAGTTTTTTAATCTCCTCTTGATTCTCAGCCTGTCTAATTGTTGCCGTTGCAACACAAAGTACATGATGCAACTGATGAAATTTTGTACTTTCTTGAAATTGAAATAATGTTTGTAACAATACTTCTTTACCTTCTTCATTCAAAACACCATCGATTAAATAATTTCTTAACCGAGCAACCACTTTCGTATTTTCAATTTCTTTATAAAAACCTCCATTTTGCTTTTCATAAATAACTAAACGCATTGTATTAGATCCAATATCTATAATGGCATATTGTAATTTTAATATTTCTTTCAAACTTCTCACTCTTTCATTATCAAATTTCTGAAACATATTCTATCACTATTATACAAAATAGTTGTTTTTTGTAACAATATTGCTTTAATATTGAAAATATATACAATTACTTTTTGCATATAATAAAAACCCATTTTATTTATGCTATAATAAGGAAAAATTGAAAGGAGAGTCAATATGAAACCTTCACAACCACAATCTCCATTGCATAATCAACATTCTATTAATAGACTAGCTCAATCTATTTTCGTTGTGAATCGTCATGCTAAAGCTGCAACTAACCCTAAGTACTTATATTGGTTAAAAAAGGCTGCTTTAGAACGCTTAATTACTGAAAAAAAGGCTATCAAAGAAGGATTACATTTTTCTAGAAATCCACGTTTTAGTCAACAACAATCCGATGTTCTTATACGTTTAGGTGATTATTTTTTCCATATCCCTCCTACGAAAGATGATTTTCGCACCCTACCGCATCTTGGTCACCTTGAATCCTCCTATCGAAATCCGAAAACAACCTTATCTTTAACAATAGCAAAAAAAACACTTCAAGATTATATTGGTCCTGAAGCATTAAAACAGGAAAAAAAATTAAGCGAACCAGTTCCATGGTATAGCCGTACCTATACAAAAAAATAAAACAGTTTGGCCTAATATTAGGCCAAACTGTTTTATTTTTTATCTTCCTTAATTTTAATATTAGCTTGTTTATAGAATGCAACTTTTTCTGTATTATATGATTTCGTATATTCATTAAACTTATCTTTTTCTGTCTCAATATCTTTATATGCTTGGTTTACTACCTTTACTTTCTCGCTAATATCTTTTAATTTTGTACCTTTATCTTGTAGCATTGTATATAATTCTTTTTCTTGCTTTAAAGATTTATTATAGCTATCGTACATCTTTTGGAATGAATCATGTCGTTTCTCATAAGTACTCTTTACTTTATCAGCCTGTTCTTTTAATTTATTATCTTCAATTTTCTTCACATGCTTATCAGCTGACTTCACTTCTTCTTGCGCTTTATTTAACGCCTCTTTTTCTTTAATAAGAACTTTTTCTCGTTCAGCTGTATTTTTCACCGCTTGATCAAGCTTATCCTTAACAGCCTGATTATTATCTTTTCCTTCTTGGACAATTTGATTATATAATACTTGACCCTCTTTCTCTAATGACTCTAATTTTTTCGCATCTTCAAACATTGTTTTTTCTTGCTTGGCAGCATTTTCAAATGCAACATATAGCTCCTCTTCTGGTTTTGGGCCAAAACAACCAGCTAGTAAAGTCATTGATAATGCAGTTACAATTGCTAATTTATTATATTTCAACATCTTTTCCCCCTATTAATAAACGACCATCGTGCCAAAAATCCCATGAAAAACATGTAACTTCGTTAGCTATTTCACGCTCGCATCTTTTTACGAAGATCATCAATAATTATTTATACTGCTTGTACAATTTTCGTACTTAAAATTATGTAATGTCTTAAAACATAAAGGTATTTTCCTTAATCTTACCTACTGCAAGAAACACTATAATGTTTCACCTGATAAAAGATGATCGTTGACCTCTCACGTCTATCATTCCCTTTCTCACTTTCTATCAAATAACCTCTTTGTCCATTTTACATAGTGCAAAGGGGACCTCGCAACTCTTACAAAGATTCTTTTAATTTCTTAAAAAGGAAAAGTGTAGAGCATGTTTTCCTCTACACTTTTAAACTGAAAACATTGTGCAAAATGCATTGACACATCCACACACAATTATATGCTGATTTCATATATTTTTAAAGACTTTTGTTACAAAAAAAAGTTTTCTTGTAACAAAAGACAAAAAAATGTTACAAAAAATCTTTATATCATACTTCTTTAAATCAAAGTTTCATTCATGACTTTGCAAGTTTCTATAATTATACAATTGATTTTGTGCCTTTCTAAACAAATCTTCAAAAGTTTTCCCTTCTATAGGATAACTTGCAGCCCCAAATAATAGTGTGACACTTAATAAATCATTCGCTATTTCATTTTGAATATTTTTGATTAATCTACTTGTTATTGTTGACTTTTCATAGCCATTATCAACAGCTACGATAACATATTTATTTTCATCCCACCTCGTAACTACATCGCCTTTTCGAACTGTCTTTACAATTGTACGTTCTACTCTTCGGACTAGCTCATCTAACTTTTTTTCTTGCACTGTGTCTTTTAATACATCCCATTCTTTTACGGAAAGAATATACACTGTAATATTACGAGAATCTCTTTCTGATAAAGCAGCTACTTTTCCAAAAAAATCAACGACAAAATCGTTATTCGTCATTCCTCCTACTTCAATATTTACACGCGTATTCGTTCTTTTATCGTACCAATGTCCAAAATAATAGCTTAGTATCATTTGCAATATATAAATAATAAAGACGGTTAAAAATGATCTCGAATCTAGCTTAGCAATTACATCCTGAAGTGCAATCCATTCTGTAACCGCAACTGTGTTCCCAAGTAATAATCCACTAATTTTCCCTTTATGTTTCATACTCTCCCCCTTTTATACCAATATATGTTTCTATAACAATAATGTTTTTCTATAAAATAAAAAATGTACATATTTAATGTACATTTCTACTTAAGCTTGTATACCTTTTCTATTTTATTTCATATATATACTATATATCGTTTTTAGGAAGGAGTGACCTATATGCCTCAAAAAGAAAATCTATTAGATATTATGCGCTTACTAGCTGGCTTTTTGTTATCATTAAAATTACTATTTAACTCTTTCGGAATAAACTTCATTACAAACGATCAAATTGACGCTATAGTAAATGTTATTTCATTTCTATTCATTCTATATTTTGGATACAAAAATAACTATATTGGAAAAAAGGGAGTGGAACAAAAGAAATTACTCAAGAAGCACAATCTTCATTAAAGAAGGAACCTTTCACACAGGTTCCTTCTTATCATTTTCTGACAACCACTTCATTTGTTTGTAGCGGTCCATATGATACACCTTTATATTGAAATGTATATGTAGCCTGAAATAATGAATTGGGAGGAGCTTTATCTTTATTTGCTTTTATTTGACAAATTAATTCTACCTTTTCATTCGGTGATAAATTATCGATTCGCCACCTTACAAGCTGAAATAAAAACTCACTTATTCCCTTATCTGCTTTTAAAGAGTTTGGGATATACGCGAAATAATCACGAATCATATGACTTACAACTACTCGCGAAATCATTTCAACGCCTTTATTTTCAACTTCAAGTCGAATAATTAGTATGTCATTAACATCATAGATCATCTCATACGAAAATTTTTCTTTATACATACTACGGATTTGCAATGTGACTGCTACATCGGATGCTTCCGTGTCCTTTTTAGAACCATCAATCCACAAAACCGGCTGTAACGGTATAGAATACCTTCCTTGATCCGAAATTCGTTTCCATATTTTCATAATATATTCACCTCATTCCAGATATATCATCTATACAACTGTATTCTGCCTCTCGATGCAATGAACTACACTTAGAAAAAATATTTAGCTTGTTACAAATCATATTAAATTTTTCTTTTCCTTTTATCCTATTCGACAATATAAAGAAAAAACCATTTTTAATAGGTTGACACAGGTTATACTTTATTAAATATTTTTTTACAATTTCCTTCCTTGACTACATAACAAAATAAATTCTTACTCTCTTTTGGTCAATATAATAAAGTGAAACTTTAATCAGTGGGGGGTTTGTCCATCACCCACTGATTATTAGCTTTTACCAATCGGGCTTTAACGGGCAGTTAAAGCGGCATAAAATAATTTGGCGGTAGAAAACATTTGCCTTTTAGTCAAATTTGACTATAATATAATTTATGATTTCCATCCTTTATATCATGTCAGTGCAATTTTTTATTAAATGAAGAGGAACGATACAAACTGTACATAAAGTTTTTTTATGCATTACACTAAAAAACTTAAGTTAGTTTAATTTTTATTAAAGGAGGGCTACTTTTGGAAGCACAACTATCAAAAAACGATTCAAGTAAAACAAAATTTGTTGTTGCTGGTTTACTACTTGGTATTCTAATGGCAGCAATGGATAACACAATCGTCGCAACTGCGATGGCAACGATTGTCGGAGACTTAGGAGGGTTCGACAAATTCGTTTGGGTCACATCCGCCTACATGGTAGCAACAATGGCCGGAATGCCTATTTTCGGTAAGCTGTCTGATATGTACGGACGGAAACGCTTTTTTATTGGCGGATTAATTCTCTTCTTATTTGGTTCTGCACTTTGCGGGACAGCATCAAGTATTGAACAACTAAGTATTTATAGAGCCATTCAAGGAATTGGTGGCGGCGCTCTTATGCCTATCGCATTTACAATTATGTATGATATATTCCCGCCTGAAAAACGAGGAAAAATGACCGGACTATTTGGTGCTGTTTTCGGGACATCTAGTGTTTTCGGACCTTTATTAGGTGCTTACATTACGGATTATATAAGTTGGCACTGGGTCTTCTATATTAATATTCCGTTAGGACTTATTTCCTTCTTCTTCATTACTAAATACTATAGCGAGTCTCTAGAATATCGAAAACAAAAAATTGACTGGGCTGGTGCTATTACGCTTGTCATTAGTATCGTTTGCTTAATGTTTGCTTTAGAACTTGGTGGTAAAGAATATGCATGGGACTCTAATGTGATTATTGGTTTATTTTCAACTGTTGTTATTCTGCTTATTATTTTCTTCTTCGTAGAAAGAAACGCAACCGAGCCTATTATTTCTTTCCATTTATTTAAAAAACCTTTATTTGCAGCTAGCCAAGGTGTTGCCTTTTTCTATGGCGCAGCTTTTATCATCTGTACAGTTTATATTCCAATCTTCGTTCAAGGTGTTCTCGGTGGTTCAGCCTCAAATGCTGGATTAATTTTGACACCTATGATGGTAGGATCTGTAATCGGAAGTCAAACTGGTGGACAATTAGCTTCACGAACAAGTTATCGTAACATCATGACAGTATCTGGAGTTTTCTTCGTTCTTGGTATTTATTTACTAAGTACTTTAACTATGGAAACACCTCGTACACTCGTAACAATGTTTATGGTGCTTGCTGGACTTGGAGTTGGATTCTCCTTCTCAGTTTTAAGTATGGCATCTATCCACAAACTAGAAATGAGAGATCGCGGTTCTGCTACATCCACGAACTCATTCTTCCGTTCACTTGGAATGACCCTTGGCGTCACGATTTTCGGTACGATTCAAAATCATGTTTTCACTGATAAATTAAAAGCAGTCTTCCCTCCTGAACTAGAAAAAATGGCTCCTAAAGGTGGAGACACAAGCTTTTTATTATCACCAAACGCTACTGAAAAGCTACCTCCTGAAGTACTGAGCGGAATTAAAGAGGCTCTTGCAACATCTATTGCTAATACATTTTTCTGGGCACTTATCCCAGCTACGCTAAGTATAATTTGTATTTTACTTATGGGAAATGAACGTCTTTTAACAGGACCAAAAACAAAGCAAAAACAAAAACAAGTAAGCTAATATAGAAAAACGAAACGGTATATCCCTTTATGAAAGAGGATATACCGTTTATAATATATATAAAGTTTCTATATACAGGAGTTGAGACAGCATGAGCATGAAGTTAGTCATTCTCGGCTTGTTACTCGAAGGAGATAAACATCCCTATGAAGTGCAGCACATAATGAAAGAAAGACAAATGGATTGTTATATTAAATATGCCAAGGGATCGCTATACTACGCCTTCGAGCAATTAGAAAAACAAGGTGCGATTAGCATTACCAATATTGTTAGAGATACGAATAGACCAGATAAAACAATCTTCCATATAACAGAGGAAGGAAAAGCGCTTTTCCACACCTTATTATTAAAACAATTTGAAGCGAAAAACCAAATATATAAACCTATTTATTCAGCGCTCTCTTTCGCTCACTTTAGCGACGAACAAGCTCTAGTTCCTATTTTGAAAAAAAAGAGAGATGATACAATGCTATATTTACATACAATGCAAACGATATACGATCATAATAAACGACTAGTTCCTCGTGCTCAACTATATATTCTACAAAGCGTCATTGAGCATATTAATGTTGAATTACGTTGGCTAAACACGCTCTTACAAGATGCAACTGCAGGTCATCTTTCAGAAATAGGTGTAGATAATGATTAAGTTTTTCTAAAAGAGGTGCCTCCTCTTCTAGAAAAACTTAACACTATAATTATTCCTCGCAACTCAAAACACCCTCATTTTAATAATAAATAAACATTAAAAAAACTTAATTTTCCGAATAAAAAGAAATAAAAAACTTTAGAATTTTCTTATTTTAAAACAGTGGACAAAATTCCGAAAATTGTGTTAGAATTTGTTTCAATATCATATCGCTTGTTAAATTCCTTTCAAAAGGAAAATAGGTACACGAATATTTCACTTCGTGTTTAAAAGGGAAGTTTGGTGAAACTCCAACACGGTCCCGCCACTGTAAATGCTGAGATTTCTTTTTTGTGCCACTGTGAAAACGGGAAGGTGAAAGAAATTATATGAAGCATAAGTCAGGATACCTGCCTATTTTAACAACACTGATAGACTCACGGATGATGATGAGGTGTTAAGAACAAAAAGGAAGGCTTATTTTTCTATGCCTTTATGCTTTTTGTTATAGGTATTTCCGAGTAAACGGAAATGCTTACTTTCAATTAGGGAGGAATTTAAAATGGCAATTCAAACAAGTAACTTAGGTTATCCACGTATCGGACTACAACGAGAGTGGAAAAAAACATTGGAAGCTTTTTGGTCCAATAAAATTGATGAAGAACAATTTTTAACGACAATGAAAGAAATTCGCCTTCAACACGTCAAAGTACAGCAAGAAAAGGGAATTGAATTAATTCCAGTTGGCGATTTTACATATTATGACCACGTTCTGGATACGGCCTACATGTTAGGATTCATCCCGTCACGTTTTTCAGAGTTTACCTCTTACCTTGATGTATATTTTGCAATGGCACGCGGCTCTAAAGATCACGTTGCTTCTGAAATGACAAAATGGTTTAACACAAACTATCATTACATTGTTCCTGAATATGAAGAAGGATTACAAATCTCTTTAAAAGACAATCGCCCTCTTCGTTTATATGAAGAAGCGAAAAAAGAGTTAGGCGTTGATGGAAAACCAGTTATTTTAGGCCCTTATACATTCCTAAAACTAGCAAAAGGTTATAACGAAGAGCAATTTGCCACTATTTTAAAAGAGCTAGTTGCACCTTATGTACAATTATTCTCTGAATTACACGCAGCTGGAGCACAAATTATTCAAGTTGACGAACCAATCTTCGCATCTTTAACAAAAGATGAAATTAATCAAGCGAAAGAACTTTACGAAGCTATTCATAAAGAGGTTCCAAATGCGAATCTTCTTCTACAAACATATTTTGATAGTGTAGAAGAGAACTATGAAGAAATTATTGCATTCCCTGTTTCTGGTATTGGATTAGACTTTGTTCATGGCAAAGAAGGTAATGTAAATGCTATTTCAAAATACGGATTCCCAGCTGATAAAATTTTAGCTATCGGTTGTATAGATGGCCGTAACATTTGGAGAGCTGATCTTGATGATGTACTTTCTTTATTTACAACATTACAAAATCAAATCACAGCAAAAGGTTTAATTGTTCAACCTTCTTGTAGCTTATTGCATACTCCAATTGATAAAACGGAAGAAACGCACTTAACAAGTGAATTATTTGATGCACTTGCATTTGCTAATCAAAAATTAGAAGAACTAGTCCTTATCCATTCTGCTCTTACTAAAGGTGTAGAAAGCATCAGTAGCGATTTAACAACATATCGTAATGCACATCATGCAATCCGCTCATCAGCTGCACGTAATCGTGAAGATGTAAAAGTGGCACGTACATCACTTAAAGAAGATGATTTCTCACGTCCTCTTCCATTTGAAAAACGATATGAACTACAGCAAGTAGCTTTACAATTACCATTGTTACCAACAACAACTATTGGTAGCTTCCCGCAAACATCTGAAGTTCGTCAAACACGTAAACAGTGGCGTAACGGCGATATTACAAATGAACAATATAATCAATTCATTGAAAAAGAAACTGCAAAGTGGATTCGTTACCAAGAAGATATTGGTCTTGATGTACTAGTACATGGTGAATTCGAAAGAACTGACATGGTGGAATATTTTGGAGAAAGACTTGCTGGTTTCTCCTTTACTAAAAACGGATGGGTACAATCATACGGTTCTCGTTGCGTAAAACCACCTGTTATTTATGGTGATGTTGCCTTTATAAGTGGAATGACTATTAAAGAAACTGTATATGCACAAAGCTTAACGGAGAAAGTAGTAAAAGGTATGCTAACTGGACCTGTCACTATTTTAAATTGGTCATTCGTTCGAAATGATATTTCAAGAAAAGAAGTATCATATCAAATTGCATTAGCACTTCGTCATGAAATTGAATTACTTGAATCTTCCGGAATTAGAGTAATCCAAGTCGATGAACCTGCACTTCGTGAAGGTATGCCGTTAAAAGAAAAAGATTGGGATGCATACATTACATGGGCAGTTCAATCATTCCTTTTAGCAACATCTTCTGTAGAAAATGAAACACAAATTCATACTCATATGTGTTATAGTAACTTCGAAGATATTGTAGATGCAATTCGAGCGTTAGACGCAGATGTTATTTCTATCGAAACATCAAGAAGTCATGGAGAATTTATTAATACATTAAAGCATACAACATATGAAAAAGGAATTGGTCTAGGGGTATATGATATTCATAGCCCACGTGTCCCAAGTAAAGATGAAATGTTCACAATCGTAGAACAATCTTTACAAGTATGTGACCCTAAATATTTCTGGATTAATCCAGACTGTGGTTTAAAAACACGAAGAACTGAGGAAGTTATACCTGCTTTAGAGCACATGGTTCAGGCAGCAAAAGACGCTCGTTCTCTCCTAAAAACAAACGCATAATAAAAAAACGTGTTATCCTTTTGAAGGATAACACGTTTTTTTATTCTACACTCTCAAAATAGAAGTCGTATTGTACTTTATACAATTCATCGTCTGATGGCTCTTCAAGAGGAGTCGCCTGC
Source organism: Bacillus sp. FSL R9-9530 (assembly GCF_038008145.1). NCBI lineage: Bacteria > Bacillati > Bacillota > Bacilli > Caryophanales > Bacillaceae > Bacillus > Bacillus sp. FSL R9-9530. Next base: position 5,342,873 of record NZ_JBBOYO010000001.1, on the reverse strand, counting down.
AAGACTATCATATATTCCCCGTTCGGAATAGGAATATGATATTTATTAGAAAGAATACTTGTTATATATACTTCTTCATTCTTCACTGTGAAAGGAACTGATATCGTTCTAACCACTTCTTCTTTCTCAATATGATTTCCACAAGTAACTTCCACTTCACAAGTATAGTCAGAGATTGCTTCAAAAATAATAGCTCCATCCACCTCAGCATAGCCTCTTTCAAAATCTTCAGGAGTCCAATCTACATAAGGCTGCTGACCATCATAGTTCATTATCATTAATTGCGAATATGAAATTGTTAATTCCATAACTATCCCTCTCCTCCACTATGAAATGCATGCCAATTACTATTTCACTTCAAATTTCACACGCGTACCATCTGGATATTTGTCTAGCTTATTCCCTACCCAAGAACCTGCACCGCGGTTATCTGCTGGACTTATATATTCAATATGAGCTCCTTTTCCGCCTTCCTTACACATCGCCATCGGCCATTCATCACGATCATAACCTTTCTTCGTCGGATATGGCGCTAACGATAATTTCCTTCTATCCGCTGCACCATTACGATCAATTGTACACATTTCCGAATGTCCTTCTTTTATAGCATCCGTTATATGTTTCCCGGTCTCTGGATATCGTTCTTTCGGGAACTCTAGAATTTGATCATACGTAGTTGTTTTTTTAGTACTTGTCTCCTCTGGCACAAGTACTTCATATACCGCTACCAAAAGAGAAAGAATTGCAATAATTGAAATGATAATACCTTTAAATTGCTTCATGTGTACCTCCGTGTTCCTACCAATTTCTTTTCCTCAGTTATTATAACAAACTTCTTCTATGTATGTTTTCAGACATTATTTTAGCTCTTCCTCTCCATTCCGCCAAAAACATTCATTTTTCTTCATCTTTTCACTAATGCTGTAGAAAACTAATAACCTTCCGACATTCTTTTTCAAAGGAAGTCCACATAAAAGGTTGAAATGATATATACGATACTTTTTGGGGAGGAACTATCATGGAAGCTATTTATAAAACGAAAGATGTTACAAATAAAACAGGTATCCCAAAACATATAGTCCGAAAATATAGCCAACTCTTAGAGGAACACGGTTATATCATTTCAAAAACAGCTGATGCTCGTATTTATAAATTGGATGATTTAAAACTATTGAAATCTATACATGAAAGAGCTGCTACATTACAAGAAGACATTTCAGAAACAATACCTATTATTTTAAAAGAAAAAGATGCCCCACCTGTACCTGTTATTCAAGATAAACAAGAAGTGCAACCAAAAGAAGATGGGCGTAACTTTGAGGAGTTCATGCTAAAACTTGAAATGCTTGCTCAATTAAATGAAGCAATTATTCATCAAAACTCTACTCTCATTACACAAAATCGTTTAAAAGACGAGAAATTAGATGAACTAATGCAACAAGTTTATGTAAAAGAAGGCTCACAAGAAAAAATGTTACAAGATCTAGTTGTTCACGCCGCTCAAACAGATGCACTCCAAAAAGAAAAAATGGACTTATTAATGAATCATATGTATAAGCGAGAATCCAAACAAGAAGAAAAAATGAATAAACTTGTCAATCAAATTTACAATAAAGATAGCAACCGTGATACACAACTTATGCAAGTTATTCGCGAAATTCAAGAAACAAAAAGATTAGTCGCCGCCTCAAAAGAGCAAAGCTTCTTTCAATCATTTAAAAGTTTATTCGTTCGAACAAAACAAGAAAAAATAAATGAATGAAATTTTGTATCTTTTTCTAATGCACGATAAAATAAAAAGTTACCTTCTATCGGTAACTTTTATTCCTTATATCGTACAGCTGGCAATATAATAATAGCTTCAGTTCCTTTTCCGCTTTCACTTTTATATTCCAATGTGCCATTATGCGCTTGTAAAATACTAAATGTTACCATAAGGCCTAATCCTGTTCCTTTTTCTTTTAAAGAATAATACGGTTGTCCAAGCCTTACTAACTGTTCTTTTGTCATTCCAACACCACTATCTTTAACTCTTATTATTATCAATTCATCTTTTTGAATAGCTGTTACTTTTAAATACCCTTTGTTTCCTTGAATTGCTTCAATACCGTTTTTAACAACATTCATAATAGCTTGCTTCAATTTCGTCTTATCGCCGATAGTATAAAGGCTCTCAGAAATCTCAACTTGCAAATAAACGCCCTGCATCGCTGCAAATGATGACATAAGAGTTGTCATTTCAATTAATTGTGCTGATAAACAAATATGTTCTTTTTTTTCAATTTGGGGCCTTGCTAAATTTAAATAATCTGAAATAATCTGTTCAGCACGATCCAGTTCAGCTAATACGAGACGCATATAATCTTTGTTTTTTACGTCTTCTGTACTCTCTAGCAATTGAATAAACCCTCGTACAACAGTGAGAGGGTTTCGAACTTCATGTGCAACACTTGCAGCTAACTCACTTACAATATTAAGTTTTTCTGATTTTTGCATTTCTGTACGCAATAATGCATTTTCGTTTAAATACTCAGTCAAATACACTTGAAATACCATTGTCATAACCATAATAAGTGATGCAAATATATACCCACTATATAGATTAGATATGTACGGTGTAAAACCTGTTTCTAAAAGGACATTCAACATCCCGACTACTAATGAAACAAGAACATAAAATGATGCAATCATAAAAGCTAATATTAGCTTCTTATCTCTTGAAAAAAGAGACCATTTCTTTGACAAAAATAATGGAATTATCGAAAGAAATATAACTTCTACCATAGGCAACCAACTAAGCCCCTTAAAAATCCATTCATATGCAACATAAATAATCGCAGGGATGAGCCCAACAATCCCACCATATAAAAAACCACTAACAATTGGGACTGGATGAAAATTGTATCCGCAAACGGTACCAAAACAAATAGAGTATGTCATGGAGAGAACGAGTGTAACGCTAGATAAAAACATAATAAAGTAGCGATTAGGCTTCGGAAGCATTCCTTGATAACGATTTAAACGAATCGCTTCATATAAAAATAGTGGTAAAATAATGATGGCAATTTGGATCATTAAATCACGAATCAGCTCCATAGCCTCTCATCCCCTATATGTATTTTGATATGATTATATCATTTTATAAGTCTATTTGTTTCAAAATTTTGATTTTTCTTAACATCTTTGTTAATTATTTGTTAACAACTAATAATAAATGTTACAAATTTCCGAAATGATTGTAAACCCTGTACCAAATTTCCTTCGTGCAGTATACAATGAATACGGATTACAAAGAAAATAAAAAACACTTCACTAGACGGACAACTATCGCAAAATACAGCATATAATCCATACTATCTATGTTTACAAATAAGTGATCATTACTTTAGTAGGAGGAAGATAAATATGGCGGGTACTACGCTTGTTTTAAAAGAAGAAAATTTGGTTGTGCTAGAAAACGTTGAAAAATCAGTATACGAAGAATTGCAACATAAAGCAGGGGACGAAGACTGTACATGTGCTGTAAATGAATCCGTTGTCCATCTTGGCAAAGTATCTTCCGTACTTTGGAACGAAGATGAAATAGATTGGGAATACGGTTATTAAAAAGTCGCTTGCAGCGGCTTTTTTTGTGTTTATGCTTAAGTGAAACTTTAATTAACTCACACAGCTTATACTCTTATAGACATTTGAATCCTCACATAATTTCTTACTTCCACTGAATTTTAAGATACGATTCTTATCTTTCACAAATAGCGGGGGAAATTTTATAAACAAAGCGTAATAGTTGAAAATATGATAAAATGAACTTAATTTTCAAACGGAAGAAAGGGAGATACAATGGAACAATTCATTAATCCTAGAGTGAAGGACATCCAAATTTCTGGAATCCGTCAGTTCTCTAATATGATTCAAAACTATGATAATCTTATCTCTTTAACAATTGGGCAACCCGATTTCCCTACACCTTCTCTAGTAAAAGAAGCAGCTAAACGGGCCATTACAGAAAATTATACAAGCTATACACATAACGCTGGTTTACTAGAATTACGCAAGGCAGCTTGTAACTTTGTAAAGGACAACTACAATTTACATTATTCACCTGAAAACGAAACCATTGTTACAATCGGTGCTAGTGAAGCGATCGATGTTGCATTCCGAACTATTTTAGAACCAGGAACGGAAGTAATTTTACCTGCTCCTATTTACCCTGGTTACGAGCCGATTATTCGACTATGTGGTGCAACTCCTATTTTTATAGATGTTCGTGAAACTGGATTTCGTTTAACAGCTGAAGCTCTGCGAAATGCAATTACAGAACGAACAAGATGCGTCGTTTTACCGTATCCTTCTAATCCAACTGGTGTTACCTTATCAAAAGAAGAATTAGAAGATATTGTATCTATCTTAAAAGATAAAAATATTTTCGTTCTTTCCGATGAAATTTATAGCGAACTTGTATATGAAGACAAACACACATCTATCGCTCATTTCCCAGAAATGCGTGATAAGACTATTGTCATTAACGGCTTATCAAAATCACATTCTATGACTGGTTGGCGTATCGGACTTTTATTTGCTCCAGAATATTTAGCAAAACACATATTAAAAGTTCATCAATACAATGTTACATGTGCTACTTCAATCGCTCAGTATGCTGCAATCGAAGCTTTAACAGCTGCTAAAGATGCACCGAAGATGATGCGCTATCAATACAAAAAACGCCGTGATTACGTGTATAATAGACTCATTCAAATGGGTTTAACGGTTGAGAAGCCAACAGGTGCATTTTATTTATTCCCATATGTTGGACATTTAACATCTTCATCATTTGATTTTGCACTTGATCTTGTAAAAGAAGCTGGGCTAGCCGTTGTTCCTGGAACCGCATTTTCCGAATACGGTGAAGGCTACCTTCGCCTTTCCTATGCTTACAGTATCGAAACTTTAAAAGAAGGCTGTGACCGTTTAGAAGCCTTTCTAAAGAAAAAAGCTAAGAGTTAAACTCTTAGCTTTTTGTTGCATAATGATCACAAGTTTGACGCTTCAATAATTTATGCGGAATAATAATGCATTTTGAAGTAGATTCAGAATGCTCCACCTTATCAACTAAAGCTTTTGCCGCTTCATACCCTAATTGATAAATATTCACATCAACTGTCGAAAGTGGTGGACTAGCAATTTCTGATAATAAAGCATTGTTAAAGCTTACAATCGAAACATCTTTCGGTACAACAAATCCTTTTTTAGAAAGCGCACTTAACACGCCAAGTCCAATTAAATCATCCGTTGCCATAATTGCCGTCGGTGGTTGCTTTAGTCCCATTAATTCCTCAACAGCCTGTTGACCACTCTCTCTTGAAAAATCAAAGTGTAAAATATACTCTTTCGGCAATAGAATATCTGCTAGTTTCAAAGCATCACTCATCCCCGCCAAACGATCTCTCGTTACAAGTAAATCTGATCCACCGCCGATGAATGCGATTTGTTTATGGCCTAATGAAATCAAATATTCCGCTACTTCTCTTGCAGCTGTATAATTGTCATTATCTACATATGTAATTTCATCTTTTCGATCATATGGTTTTCCAATTAAAACAAACGGGAAGTTTTGGTCATGCAAGTATTGAATAATCCGATCGTTCTCTCTTGAATATAAAAGAATAATACCACCGATTTGACGCCCTTGTACCATTTTTACAACACCATTAAAAATTTCATCTTCCGTTTCACCAGTCGACATATAAAGCGCATACCCTTCCACATGTGCAAATGAACTAATTCCTCTTATAACTTCTGGGAAAAATGGATTTTGAAAAGCTTTACTTGCAGAACTCGGCATAACAAGACCAAGTGTCTTCGTCGTTTGGTTCGCAAGATTTCTTGCATTTAAATTTGGATGATATCCTAATTCACTCATTACTTTTCGAACACGGCGCTTTGTCTTTTCACTTATACTTGGATTATCAGCAATTACACGAGAAACAGTTGATGGTGCTACGTTCGCCTTCTTCGCCACATCTTTAATTGTAACTGTCATAAAAATCCCCTCCTTTCACTTCTCTGCCATTTTCATATATTTTATCTTGCACCCGTTGCAAGTCATAGGAGAAGTCATAAACTGTCATTTATTTATTCTATCTTGCAAAACTTATCATATTCTCCCTCTCCATGTATTGTAAGGGATATAGCTCTTTTTTCCTATACTATAATATACTATTTATTTCACTTCTTTTCATATGCGATGTCAAATCTCTTTTCATCTCTCTATAATTTTTTTATAGAGAGATGAAAAGAAAAATGGGACATAATGTCCCATTTCTCATCCTTTCGTACCTCCAGCTGTTAAACCAGAAATAAAGTATTTTTGTAGTGATAAGAATAAAATCGAAATCGGGATTGCAATTAATACGGAACCAGCCGCAAACGTCGTAAATTCATTACCAAATTTCTTCGCTACCATTTCATAGAGTCCAACTGCTAAAGTGTAATTTTCCGGCGTGCGTAAAATAATACTTGCTAAAATGAAATCTGTAAATGGACCGATGAAAGTGAATAATGCTACAACCGCTACGATTGGCTTTGCAAGCGGCATAATGATTTGCCAAAAAATACGGAAGTGTCCTGCTCCATCCATGCGGGCTGACTCATCCAACTCTTTCGGAATCGTATCAAAATACCCTTTCATAAGCCAAGTATTCATTGGAATTGCTCCACCTACATAAATTAAAATTAATGCAAGATGTGTATCAATTAATCCTGTTAACTGTGCTAATACATATAGTGCGATTAACGCTGCAAAGTTCGGAATCATTTGTAGAATTAAAAATGTTAATAAACCATTTTTTCTTCCGACAAAACGATATCTCGAAAATGCATAAGCAGTAAAGCTAATTGCTAACACCGAAAAAATCATCGTCATAACACTAACTTTTAACGTATTTTTATACCAAAGTAAGTAATTACTTGAATCAAGATCAAGTAGCTTACGATAATGATCTAACGTAGCATTTTTTGGAATAATGCTAGAACCAGACAAACTATCTCCTGGATTAAACGATGAACCAATAATCCATAGTAATGGATAGAAAATAATCGCACACATTATGAAGATAACCAAATAACTTAATGAAAGACGTAACATCTTTTGTCGTTTAATATTCATTTACATCATATCCTCTTCTTGGAATGATTTTGTTCTCTTAAATTGCCATAACGCAACTGTAATAACGATTAACGATAAAATCATTGTAAGAGCTGCTGCTTTTCCGTACTGCGCTGAAGTCATCGTTAACTTATAAATCCATGAAATTAAAATATCCGTTCCACCTGCATCTTGCCCCGCTACAGCAGGACCTCCGCCATTAAATAGATAAATGATACTAAAGTTATTAAAGTTAAACGTATATTGTGTAATTAAAATTGGTGCTGTTGCGTATAAAACAAGTGGCAATGTAATTTTACGGAACTGTTGCCAAGCAGTTGCTCCATCTACTGTAGCAGCTTCATATAATTCTCCTGGAATCGATTGCAATATACCTGTTGTCATTGCAAAGACGAATGGGAAACCGAGCCACGTTTGGATCATAATTAAAGCAATCTTCGCCCAAAACGGATCTGTCATCCAAGCAATCTTTTCAATCCCGAATAAAGCTAATACTTGATTATTAATTGCTCCAAATGTTTCATTAAACATACCCGAGAAGACAAGAATAGATACGAATGCTGGAACAGCCCACGGTAAAATGAAAATTGTTCGAATAATTGCCTTACCTTTAATACCAGGCTGATTTACGATAATCGCTAAGAAAATACCAAGTGCAACTTGTAATGTTGTTGCAACAAATGTCCAAATGACAGTCCAAGAAAATACACTTAAAAATGTCTCTCTCCACATTGGTAATGTGAAAATATCAATAAAGTTTTTAAAGCCCACCCAATCTACTAATTTAGCTGGAGGAGAGTGATATAAGTCATAGTTCGTAAATCCAATTAAAATTACAAAAATGATTGGAAATACAACTACAAAGATTAGTAATAGAAATCCTGGTGAAACCATTAAATATGGAAAACCTTGATCTAATAAGTTACGGTATTGCTCTTTTACAGAGTTTAATGGGGTTCCTATATCACGTTTCTTCCCGTTTTGATATGCATCATATAAATTAAATCCATATATTCCGAGTCCAAACACGATGACGATAAGTGCCAAGATCCCTTCCACTAATAGAAAGACAGAATGGTCACGTGGAACTTCTGTACCGAGTGTTACAATTCCCCATAATCCCATATTTAATAAATCAGTAAATGCTACAATAAATGAACCTGTTAATACTAGAAAAATAAGGCCTTTTACAAATTGTTTATTATACATTTGGCCTATGCCTGGAATGATTGATAACATGGTTGCCATTTTCCTATGTTTTGAACCTTTTAAGCCGTTTGCTGGTTCCATAGATGTTTGCATGTTCCTTCCCCCTTTTTTCTGGGAGAGAATTCGTGCCTCTTATAGTAGAGGCACGAATTTCACCTTATTTTTTATTGCTGTGGTTTGCCTCAATATTCCCTTTAATTTGCTTCACTGCATTATCAAGTGCTGCTTTTGGTGCTTCTTTATCTGTAACTACTAACTGAAGCGCGTCTCCAGCTGGTTTCCATACTTCTTGCATTTCTGGAATATTCGGCATTGGAATTCCATTTTCTGATTGAGTTGCAACTGCTTTTGCAGCTTCATTATCTTTAATAATTGGATCTTCCATTACTGATTTTACTGGAGGAATCTCTTTTGTCTTCTCAAATCTAATTTTTGCGTTTTCTTCATTTGTTACCCACTCAGTGAATTTTGTAGCTAAATCATTTTGTTTAGAGAAGCTTGTTACATGCCATCCTTTTACCCCAACAAATGTTTTCATCGGTTGACCATTTGGTAATTTTGGCATTGGAGCAACACCATAATCAATTCCGTTCTTTTCCATCGCTTGGAACGCCCACGGTCCGTTCATAATAGATGCTGCTTTTCCTTCATTGAATAATCCATCAGCAGCAGGTCCACCAGATTCACCGATAATACCTTTCGGGAATAACTTTTCTTTGTACCATTTTTGAAGATATTCAGCACCTTGTACTGCTCCGCTATTATTTAATCCAACATCATTTGCATTTGGCTTTCCGTCTTTCTCACCAAATACATATCCGCCCATACCTGCCATAAACGCGTTAGCAAAGTAGAAGTTATCTCCTAATGTTAAAAATCCGTACTTGCCATCCTTCGTAAAGTCTTTTGAGAAGTTAAATAGCTCGTCCATCGTTTCTGGAGCTTTTTGCATTAATTTTTTATTGTAAATAAAAATTGGTGTTTCAATTGCTTTTGGTAAACCATATAATTTCCCGTTGTATGTTTGTGCCTTTATTGATAAGTCAGTAAATTTACTCTTCACAGCATCATCTGCTTTTACTTCAGAAAGTAAGCCTTCTGTTACTGCATTTCCGATTTGATCGTGTGGCAATGTTACAACATCTGGTCCCGTCCCCGCTGGTCCATCAAGGCGTAACTTCTTCACTTGATCTGTCATTTGCATTTCAACAACTTTTACTTTTACTTTATATTTTTCCTCAAAGCTTTTCACTGCTGGTTCTAAACCAACACCTTTTTTATCATCTTCCCAAACGAGAAGATCATAGTCTTTCTTCGCTTTACTTTCCTCTTTTTTTCCTGAATCTTTCGGTCCACATGCAGATAACATGCCAATTGACAATGCTGAAATCGTTAATAGTGATAATGCTTTCTTCATCCCAAAAACCTCCCTAAATTGTCTATGTACCTCTTTAATTGAAAACGTTTGCATTTAATTGTTTAATAGAAGCGCAAACAATATCTAAATCTATGAAAACGTTTGCGCTATTTGTCTATCATTATACATCCTTTTATTCATTTTGCAAATATTAATTTTCAAAATAATCTTATCACACTCTTTATTCATTGACTTTACATAAAATGAATACTACTCTTATAAGCAATATTAAAGTTATGTGGAAGGCAATCGTTTGCAACATAATCTTTATTATTTCATTTACGGGAACTATATGTATAGAGATATTAAAGGGGGATTTTCTATATGCTCAAAGAAGCGATCTATCATAGGCCAAAAGATAATTATGCATACGCTTACGACGAAAAAACAATTCACATCCGAATACACACAAAAAGAGATGATGTGCACAACGCCGCTCTCATCTACGGGGACCCGTACGAATGGCAGGACGGGAAATGGATTACAGCAAGTACACCGATGAAAAAAACTGGATCTACTGAGTTATTTGATTATTGGTCCGTTTCAATCAAACCAAAATTTAAACGCTTACGTTATGGATTCGAATTAAAAAACGACGTAGAAACTTTTATTTATACAGAACGAGGATTTTTTTCTAATATTCCAAATGACGATGTCGGTAACTTTTTCTGCTTTCCATTTGTTCATGCAAAAGACGTTTTCAGGGCACCATCCTGGATTAAAGACACAGTATGGTATCAAATTTTCCCAGAACGATTCGCTAACGGGGATAACACATTAAATCCAGCAAACACCCTCCCTTGGGGAAGTACCGAACCAACTCCAACTAATTTTTTCGGCGGAGATTTTGCTGGTATTATTCAAAACCTTGATTACCTTGTGAAGCTTGGAATTTCCGGAATATATTTCACTCCTATTTTCAAAGCTCATTCGAATCATAAATATGACACAATTGATTACATGGAAATCGATCCACAATTTGGGACGAAAGAAAATTTCAAAGAACTCGTTCAGGCGTGTCATAAACATGGTATAAAAGTAATGCTCGACGCTGTTTTTAATCATAGCGGGTACTTCTTTGATAAATTTCAAGACGTGCTGGAACAAGGTGAAAATTCCGCCTATAAAGATTGGTTCCATATTCATGAATTTCCAATCATAACCGAGCCACTTCCTAATTATGATACTTTCGCATTTACACCGTATATGCCTAAATTAAATACAGCACACCCAGATGTAAAAGAATATTTACTTGAAGTAGGGCGTTATTGGGTAAGAGAATTCAATATAGACGGTTGGCGCCTTGATGTAGCAAATGAAGTCGATCACAGTTTTTGGAGAGAATTCCGAAGTGAAATAAAAGCATTAAATCCTGAAGTATATATTTTAGGTGAAATTTGGCACGATGCACTCCCATGGCTACAAGGTGACCAATTTGATGCTGTAATGAGCTATCCTGTTACAAACGCTCTACTTTCTTACTTTGCTAACGAATCCATTCATGCAAGTGAATTTATGAAACAAATTACCGATTCTCTACATTCCTACTCTATGAATGTAAATGAAGCGGCATTTCATTTATTAGACAGTCATGACACACCTAGAATTTTAGCAACATGTAACGGGGATAAAAACAAGTTAAAGTTACTCTATGTATTTCACCTTTCTTTCATCGGTTCTCCTTGTATTTATTACGGCGATGAAATCGGTATGGATGGTGGAATGGACCCTGACTGCCGCAAATGTATGATATGGGATGAAAAAGAACAAGATACTCTTTTATTTACACATATACAAACATTAATTTCATTACGGAAACAACATAAAGCATTTGGAGGAAATGGTACTTTTCAATTCATTGAGGCAAATGATGAACATAATTATATTTCTTATACAAAAACATATGAAGATGAAACTATCTTTTTCGTTTTAAATCCTACTAACAGTGAAGTTACAACTTCACTCCCTCTTCATATTACCAGGAAGAAAATAATTAACATTTATACAAACGAAGAATTTTCAGCGGAAGCAAGTGTATTACAAGTTACACTTCCACCGTATGGATTCTCTATTTTAAAATGGTAATAGTAAAAGCCTTATGCCAGGGTGGCATAAGGCTTTTCTTATTTCAATTTAAATACCATTGCTTCATATGGTCGTAATGTAATGTTTTCTATCAATACATTTTCTACATCATAATTGTGTATTAATAACTCTGCTTCACTATAAATAATGTCCTCAGGCAATTCAAATATACATTCATCTGCAGTAAAGTTTGCAATCACCAGAAGCTTTTCTTCTCCATATGTTCTTACATAAGCAAAAATAGAAGGGTTATTTTCTAATATTAAATCATATGTTCCATACACAACTATTTCATTATTTTTACGTAATTCAATCAATTTTTTATAGTAATAAAAAATTGATTCTTCATCTTGGATTGCCTGTTTCACATTAATCTCTTTGTAGTTAGGATTTACCGCAATCCAAGGCTCACCCGTTGTGAATCCAGCATGTTCTCTATCATCCCACTGCATCGGAGTTCTAGCATTATCTCGGCCCTTTATATATATAGACTGCATCACTTTATCTATATCTTCGCCGCGCTCTATAACTTTCTCTTTATACATATTTAGTGTTTCAATATCTCGGTATTCATCAATTGATTCAAATCGAACATTTGTCATTCCGATTTCTTCTCCTTGATAAATATATGGTGTCCCTTTCATCATATGAAGTACTGTCGCTAACATTTTCGCTGATTCAGTATGATAAGCTCCATCATTACCAAAACGAGATACAACGCGAGGCTGGTCATGGTTATTCCAATAAAGGCTATTCCATCCTGTTTGTTCTAATGCTTTTTGCCACTTTGTTAAATTTTGTTTCAAAGTAAGAAGTGAGCATGGTTTTACATCCCATTTCCCACCTTCTCCGGAATCTAAATCCATATGTTCAAATTGGAATACCATTTGTAGTTCTTTTCTAGCTTCCCCTGTATACAATTTAGCCTCTTCTGTCGTTACACCAGGCATTTCCCCAACCGTCATAATGTCATACTGAGACAATACGTCTTCATTCATTTCATGCAAATACTTATGAATGTTCGGACCGTTCATAAAATGTTTATGCCCTGAAACATATCCTTCTTCATCCGTTTCAACAGCTGGTAAGCCATCTTCTTTAGAAATAAAATTAATAACATCCATACGGAACCCATCAATTCCTTTTTCTAACCAAAACTTCATCATGTCATAAACATCTTGTCTTACCTTTTCATTATCCCAGTTTAAATCTGGCTGTTTTTTAGAAAACAGATGTAAATAATATTCATCTGTCATCTCATCATATTGCCATGCAGATCCACTAAATGCTGCTCCCCAGTTATTCGGCTCTTTCCCTTCTTTTCCAGGGCGCCATATATAATAGTCTCTATATTTATTATCTTTCGATTTACATGATTCAATAAACCAATTATGTTCATCTGAAGTATGATTAACAACTAAGTCCATCATAAGTTTCATATTACGTTTATGCATTTCATGTAATAGTTCATCCCAATCTTCCATTGTTCCGAACTCGTTCATAATTTTACAATAATCACTTATATCGTAACCATTATCATCGTTTGGAGATTCATAGACTGGTGATAACCAAATTACATCAATACCTAATTCTTTTAAGTAGTCTAGCTTCGCAAGAATACCACGAAGGTCACCTATACCATCACCATTACTATCCATAAAACTACGAGGATAAATTTGATATACTACACTTTCTTTCCACCATTGTTTTCCCATTATGCTACCCCATTTCATCTATACTATTGATTCTTTTTTCTTTTTTTAAGGCGCAAACGTTTTCATTACTGAATGATAACAGATTCTATCCAAATTTAAAATAGCGCTTACAATATTTATTTTCTTTTTCTAATAAAACATGTGAAACTTATTATATATTCATAGGAATAATGAAAACGTTTTATTTTTTTATAGTGTTTTTATTTCTTTTTTGAATCTATTCGTTTATAATAAATTCAAAGAAAACGTTTGCATAAACTTTCTAGGGGGAAATATCATGGCAGAACTTAAATTAGAAAATATTTATAAAATATATGATAATAACGTAACAGCCGTAACAGATTTTAACTTACACATTCAAGATAAAGAATTTATCGTATTCGTTGGTCCTTCTGGATGCGGAAAATCTACAACACTACGAATGGTAGCTGGGCTTGAAGATATTTCAAAAGGAGAATTTTCAATTGATGGTAAGCTAATGAACGATGTTCCTCCAAAAGATCGAGATATCGCAATGGTCTTCCAAAACTACGCTCTTTATCCACATATGAGTGTGTATGATAATATGGCATTTGGATTAAAACTTCGAAAAATACCGAAAGATGAAATCGACCGTCGAGTGAAACATGCAGCTCAAATTTTAGGACTTGAACAATATTTAGATAGAAAACCGAAAGCTTTATCAGGTGGACAACGTCAACGTGTTGCATTAGGTAGAGCAATTGTTCGAGACGCAAAAGTCTTCTTAATGGATGAACCATTATCAAACTTAGACGCTAAACTACGTGTTGCAATGCGATCAGAAATTTCTAAATTACACCACCGCCTTGGCACAACGACAATTTATGTAACACATGATCAAACTGAGGCAATGACAATGGCTTCACGCCTTGTTGTTATGAAAGACGGCAAAATCCAACAAATTGGAACTCCAAAAGAAGTATATGAAACACCTGAAAATATTTTCGTTGGTGGTTTTATCGGTTCACCCGCAATGAATTTCTTCCGTGGAAAATTAACTGAAACCGATTTCGTTATAGACGGTTCACTAAAGTTTAAAGTATCTGAAGGAAAAATGAAGTTATTACGCGAACAAGGCTATGTAAATAAAGAAATTGTTTTAGGTATTCGTCCAGAAGATATTCATGATGAACTATTATTTTTAGAAGCTTCACAAGCTACTACTTTCACAACGAAAATTGAAGTTGCAGAGTTGTTAGGGGCTGAATCCATTTTATATATGAAACTTGGAAATCAAGATTTTGCAGCACGTGTTGATGCAAGACATACTTTTTCACCTGGTGACCAAATTAAACTTGCTTTTGATATGAATAAAGCACATTTCTTTGATAGCCAAACCGAACAACGTATTCGTTAAAAAATAAAGTTCTATAATAGAACATACAAAAAAACCGTCCACATATATACTGGGGGCGGTTTTCCATTATTATACTAGGGCTTCTATTGTATGAAATGATTGTCCTCTCGTGCTAATAATACCAAAAACAGGTAAATCACTAAGCACCACTTCTTCTTGCTGTTTCATAAAAGATGACGTTAATTGTTTTATCTCTATCCAAACGTCATTAATACAAAGTACATTGGAATCGTTCTCTTGTTGGCGAGAAAAAATAGAATCTATTTTATATAGACCAGCATTTTGAAAAAGCATATCAATACGACTGTATGCCTCCATAGCAAAACTAATAACACGTTGCCAATCTCCTTGTTTCCCCATATCGTAGGATACAAAAAGTGCTTCTCCGCCTAAATCCGTAATTTCCTCGGCTGTTGCTTGTCCACTTTCTTGATCAATGTCCGTCACAATTACTTTTGCGCCTTGCTTAGCCAACAAAAGAGCTGTACTACGTCCAATACCGATGCCACCACCAGTTACAATGGCAACTTTTCCTGCAAGCTTCATTTTCATTACCCCTTCTATATGTCTTACCGTCATTCAGTATACTCCTTTATTAGATTAGTCCGCAAGCAGGAAAAGTTTACTCCACAATTTGTAAGCGATTACTTTTCTGTTTCTTTTTTTTTCTTACTATTATATTGATCGAAGGTTAAACCAATAAAAATAAGAATTCCCCAAAATATTAAGCTACCTCCAGTCATTCCAAATCCCCCTTTGTTATATAACGATATTATTTATATCCATTATATCATTATCTTAATTTTCAATCTATTCAAAACGAAAATAGGATGTTTGAATTAGCTACAGCTTCTTTAAACATCCTTCCGTAATATGGAAGGTACTATATAGGAGATATCCACCCTATATCAATTCCATTTATCTAATTTTATGAAAAAATAAGAGAATGATGAAATTTTTCCCGAAATTAAAAATAAGACTTTTTATATACAAACGATAAAAAGTCTTATTTCATTAGTAGCACGTATAATCTAAATATTAATTATACAAGACTCATCACTTTCGTCTTTGCAATTAAATCATGGAAGCCACAATTATCTTTGCGGAATAACATCATATATACATTGCATATTAATGGAACTCCAAGTAATAATATGCTTGGTAATAATAATACCAAAAATCGTATTATTAATGTTTGTAACGTTAGTTTTTCACTTGTTAACGAGATTATTTTTGTTCTTGTTACCTTTTTACCAAGTGTAGAACCGTTCCAAAGAAAAGGTAACAGAATAAAATTTATAGCCATTAATACGAAAACAAGTGTAAGGTCATATCTATAGTCACCTAAACTTATATTAAAACGATCAAAAATAGCACTATAGTTTCCTGTAATAATAGCTACTACTGCACCGTACGTAACCGAGATTAAAAACATGTCAATAAGGGAAGCACCTATGCGATTCATTACAAGCGCTGGACGATGCATCTTTAACTTCATTTTGTGTCGACTCCTTCATATCCTTCTTTACCCGTTTCATCGTACCACTTCTAAAAAACATTGTAAACTGGCGTTTCGCTTACTTTTCTTGTACAATGTGTTACAACAGCATTATAAAGGAGGTTCCCATATTGAAAAGATGGATAATCCTATTTGCCGCACTCTTATTAACAGGTTGTACAGGCAATACAAACCATTTAACTTATACAATTAACGATGAATATGAACTCATCCATACTTCTGGAGATGCATTTGAACTTTTCCCCTCTCAGGATGCTGTATATGCTACACAATACATCCCTGCAAAAATTACAGAAATTGCTTGGGACGATAAATACATTCTCACAAAGCAAATTGAGGAAAAATCAGATCCAAACAATCCTGACGCAGCAATTACAAATAAAAAAATTGAACATTATTGGATTATCGATGTAAAGCATAATAAACGATTTGGTCCTTATAATGAAAAACAATTTAACGAGCAAAAAGATGCTTTTAAAATTACAGTGCCTTTTCAAAGTGTAGATTCATATGTGAAAGAGCTAAAAAAACAGTCAGCATAACTTTTTATGCTGACTGTTTTTGCTTAAATTATTATAAAGACACTTTATTTAGAGAGTGAAATATTAAAAGTTTGCGGTTCTTTAACAGCTTCATTTGTGTCTCCTGCTGCTAAATCATCTGTCGTAAACTTAATATCCTTTACTTTTTCTTTTCCATCATCAAGTATTAAACCGATAATTCCTTCTCGTGTCTCACCAGGCCTATAATCTTCCCTTGAAACACTCTTTGTACCAACGAGCGTATCTTCATCATATAAAAAGTTTTGAGTCGCTACATTAAAATGTTGTTTGTCATTTATAGCAACATCATTCATAGAGAAAAATTGCATGTTCTTATCTCCACTATTCTCTACCTTATATGTAATTTCAACATACCGAATCGTATCGCTAATCTCTGTTCCACTTAACGATGCATATAATTCAGCATCTTCTTGACTCACTTTATCTCCCAATCTACGCTTTACTTCTTCAGGAGTTAATGCAGTATACACTTTCAATGTATTTTTTGCCTCTTTGCTCATTTGTGATAATGAGATAACTTTAACATCTTGTACGTGAATTTTCATTGGGGCTACTTCAAATGTCTGATTCACAGAATGAATCTGTTTTAATTCAAATGTCCCCCACCCTTTTTCTTTCACTTTTTGTCCTACTTTTTTAAGCTCACGCCCACCATACTCTTTTGTTTCTGGAATAGATTCTTTCTTTTTAGGTTCTGCCTTCTTTTCTTCTTGATGGAAGCAACCACTTAACATAAGAAGAAAACTACATAAAACAAAAATACTTTTCCATGCTTTCATGATTTAATTTCTCCTAACACTATCATTCATTAAAATATATTAGTCCCTTGATTTGTAAACTATAGAAACAATAAGAAGTCCACAAAACGAACTTGTCAGTCCAGATACTATTATACCTCCTATTTGGAAAATATGAAAATAGGGGTCTAATAACGCGTGAACGATAAATATAATGGCCGCCACAACGATAGATGAAGCCCAATATTTCTTTTTTTCCGAAGTTAAACTAGTATCTTGATCAGTTTCCCTCCTATATTTCCATAGTACATATATTAGTAATAGTAGACCAAAACATGTACTCCCATGCTGTAAAAACTTATAAATTGGAATACTATATACTTCTTGCTGTAACAGCGGTATTTTCATAACAAAATAGCCTGTCTTATGAGTAAAAGCATCCCAAACGACATGCGTCACCAT
The DNA here is from genome assembly GCF_038008145.1 of Bacillus sp. FSL R9-9530. Lineage (NCBI taxonomy): Bacteria > Bacillati > Bacillota > Bacilli > Caryophanales > Bacillaceae > Bacillus > Bacillus sp. FSL R9-9530. The sequence goes on along the minus strand of NZ_JBBOYO010000001.1, from coordinate 5,324,623 downwards.
ACCGAATAAAGCAGAATAGCAAAATACAAAAAAGTCCTTCCAAGTATATAGCCCCCACTTCGCATCTACTACATATTTATAGTAACTAGCAAAAGGCTTAGGTAAATGTGTTATAAACGGTCCTTTTAAAATACGATGATATGCATATGCTAATAAAAAAACGAGTGGTAAATTCAAATAGAAGAAACCAACCCATGTATGGCCAATAACACCGTATGGCCTAAAATATAAAAAATATTCAAAATCAGGTGCCATACTACCCAATATAAGAGCCGTCACCGAAATATAACTAGAATGTTTCTTAGCAAAAGGGAGAACAGCTGCTGGATGTGCGAATGTAAACGGCATATTAATACTCCTCTTCATATTTCCAATAGAATACATACTATCATAACGACATGAATAATCTCTATGCAATATTTATTTTCACATTGGAATATGATAGTTTAAATGTTATAATTCACATAAAATATTCAGAAAATAAGGGGGATCACGTGTCGTTAACACTTGTATTTTCTCTTGTTCTGTCTACCTTGTTTTTAAGTACATACATTGGCTTCTTTATATGGAAGCACTTGAAAATTATAAAATATATGCCTGCCCTCTTTGGTTTTATGAGCGTTCTTTTCATTTTCATATGGAAGAGAATGACTTTCGGCTGGGAAGGTCTCGGTTTTGGCGCACTTCAATATACAGTACTATTAGCAAGTTGTATTACATTAGTATTTGCCGCTTTTTTAGAATCAAAATCCGTTATGAATTGAGGTTTATATATTGATTGACGTACCCTTTTTAAAAAATGTCACATTAAAAAAAGAAAATATCCCTAGCTTTTCCGCATATCCTTACTGTCTACCCGCTATTCGAACTTTGCAATCACTAGCTTTCCACCCAAATGTAACATTCATTATTGGAGAGAATGGGACAGGTAAATCAACATTACTGGAAGCAATTGCAATTGCTTTAGGTTTTAATGCAGAAGGTGGAACGAAGAATTTCCGTTTTAGCACAAACGATTCTCATTCATCTTTACATGAATATCTTCGAATTTCAAAAAGTTTCAATACACCAAACGACGGTTTCTTTCTTCGCGCTGAATCATTTTATAACGTTGCTTCTTATATCGATGAAATAGATGCTATAAAATCTTATGGCGGCGTTTCACTTCACGAACAATCACACGGCGAATCCTTCTTCTCATTATTTATGAATCGTTTTTCAGGACAAGGTTTATACATTTTAGATGAGCCTGAGGCAGCTTTATCCCCAATGAGACAACTTTCAATGCTCATTCGCATGCACGAACTAGCTGAACAAGGTTCACAATTTGTTATCGCAACGCATTCTCCCATTTTAATGGCTTATCCTGAATCTACTATATACTCTTTAACTCAAGAAGGGATTCACGAATCGACATTAGAAGAAACGGAGCATTACCAAACGACGAAACTTTTCTTTGAAAATCGCGATCGATTATTTCATCACTTATTTGAGTCATAAAAAAAGAGGCAGCAATCGCTGCCTCTTTTTTATAATGCTTCTATAAATAAAGCTACTCCAATACCGCCTCCAACGCATAGAGAGGCAATACCTTTCTCTAATCCACGTCTTTTTAATTCGTGAATTAAACTTACCGTAATACGAGCTCCTGTACAACCAATTGGATGTCCAAGTCCTACACCACTACCGTTTACATTCACTTTCTCACGGTCTAACCCTAACTCTTTCTCTACAGCTAAATATTGTGCAGCGAAAGCTTCATTAATTTCAAGTAAATCTGCATCTTCTAATGACCAATCTACTTTTTCTAATCCTTTACGAATTGCTGGTGCTGGTCCAATACCCATAATTTTCGGATCTACTCCCGCTACTGAATATCCAACAATTCGAGCTAACGGTTGTAAGCCTTTTTCTTTTGCTTTTTCTTCGCTCATTAATACTAGAACTGCACTTCCGTCATTAAGACCAGATGAATTTCCTGCAGTTACTGATCCGTCTTTACGGAAAGCTGGTTTTAATCCTGCTAATTTTTCCGCTGTAATATCTGCACGTGGATGTTCATCCTTCGCAAATACAACTTCTTTTCTACGTTCTTTTATTGTAATAGGAACAATTTGATCTTCAAAGTATCCAGACTCCATCGCTTGCAACGCTAATGTATGACTACGAAGCGCAACTTCATCTTGTTCCTCTCTTGTAATTTCATATTGTTCAACTAAATTTTCCGCTGTTTCACCCATCATAATATGGTGAATCGGATCTTCTAAAACTTCCCACACCGTATCACGAATTTCTCCGTGCTGTAGACGTTGTCCCCAGCGGTGTTGTTTTAATGCATAAGGGCTCGAGCTCATTGCTTCTACTCCACCTGCAACAACAATATCACTTACACCTAATTGGATTTGCATTGCAGCAGACATAATTGCTTGCATACCTGAAGAACATTGACGTTGAATTGTATAACCAGTAACTGTGTCAGGAAATCCTGCCGCTAATGCAGCTGTTCTTGCCGTATTTGCTTCATCAGTTCTTTGAATACAATGACCTAAAATTACTTCATCAACTTCATGTGGCTCTACTCCGCCTCTTTTTACAGCTTCCTGAAGTACAGGAACAGCTAATTCTACTGGTGTTATATTTTTTAGTGCTCCTCCGAAAGTTCCAATTGGTGAACGAACTGCAGCTGTAATGACAACATTATGCATTTTGTACTTGCCCCTCTCTTATGTACCCTAGTAAGTTTGTAGGTGAAATTCCATAAGTTGTATGTCTAAAATTATCATACTATAAACATACCAAAAAATCAAAATATTTAATATAATAAAAATAGAAGGAATTAACCTTCTATTCTGTCAATGCGTATAAGAATTTTTGTAATATCTTCTCTGTCGTTTCATTCAATTTTGGTAACTTATCTACTGGAAAATATTGAAGTTCTAACCCTTCATGATCGAGCTTTAATTCTCCGCTTACATGATGTGCCTGATACAGATGAATCACATTAAAAATTTCATCTCCATTTGGATAACGGAAATAAACTTCCTTTCCTGAAAGAACGCCAAGAAATTGCATAATTTTCGCGTTTAGTCCCGTCTCCTCGAATAATTCTCTACGAGCAGTTTCTTCTGTCGTTTCTCCCAGTTCCATTGCCCCACCAGGTACGCCCCAATCATATGTATCTGAACGATATTGAAGCAATACTTCTTGATTATCATTTAATATAATAATTGCTGATCCTACTAAAATAAGTGGTCTCGTACCAACTACTTTGCGTAACTCTTCAATATACCCCAATATGTAAACTCCCCTTTCCTCACCCTTCCTTATCATAACAAAATTCTCTTTCTTTTGTTGCTGTAATTTTCAATAAAAAAGGAAGCTTCCACTTCCTTTTTTTACCGTTATCCTGCTATTTGCGGGCGGTAAGACCCCTACCTCAAAATTCAGCGAAAGTAAAGAAGTTAGGTGGGGATTGGGCTGCCCATAAAAGCCCTATTGGTGAGGGCTGATAATCAGTGGGCGATGAACAAAACCCCCACTGATTAAAGTTTCACTTTATTTCTTAAAGCTTTCGTATTTTACAACTTCAAAAGCTTCTTCAATTTCCTCATTATGATAATGGACATATGTAAAACGCCCTAATTCTACTAACCTAGCTATTTCTTGCAATGCTTTATGCTGATCATATGTTTCTTCAATTGTAATATGTACATAAAACTTCATTAATGGATGTTCATATAAAGGTTCTCCCACCTCTACATATACATCTTCAACCCCTTGCACAACTCTTACATAGCTCGCAAATTGATACAGAGCTTCTCTGTCTGAAACGATTTTTAATGTATACATATATTCTCCCCCTTTTCTTTACTATATCAAAAAGCAGACCATACTACGTTATAGAACTATGAAATTTTTTCGACTTATAGTCTATATATTCGTGTAATAAACAAGGCGTTTATCCATACATAGGACCTTTCCCCCACATATATTATAGAAAGAATTTTTTCATTTGAGGTGTTCCTTATGAATTCATACGTTAATATATGTGTTTGCATTACTCCAGGCGCCGATATTTCTGACGACCGTATTGCAAAAGATTTAGCAGTTGCAGAATCAATTTGGCATCCCATTACATTTAACATTAAAGAAGTAATTGTACTAAACGAGCTTTTCCGTTTTTCTAATCGGGAAATTAGTTATAAAAACTCCATTCAAAGTCAGGAAAAATTATCATCTTTTTTTCAAACTTGTGTTAACGAAGCTCCTGAATGCGACCTTTATATTTGTTATATTGGTAGTGATTATTTCAAAGAAACCGCAGTAATCGCTTGCGCTTACTCTCTAGCGAAACAACAACAACTTACTGGTTACATCGTTTTAACAAACTCAGCTGCTCCAATGAAAAATATATACACCCTCGCTCACGAAATTGGTCATATTTTATTTACAAGACGAATTCATGGAAAACTTACGCACGCAGATCCCCACTCTCCAACCGGTTCTGAACATCACCATTCACCATCGAACCTTATGTACCCTATAGTCCCTAGCCCTAATAACGTTCACATCAATTCATTATTAACAAATGAACAAAAAGCGCTCTCTTTACAAAGTCTCTTATTACAAAGAAAAAAACAGTAACGATCTTGTTACTGTTTAAAGCAATTTATTCCAATTAATAAACGATATACCGGCTGCAAAGGATACAACTATACACCTAAACCGAATCCCTCTAAAAATCAAAATATAGTATTTCTTTGGAAATAATTTTTTGTATATCCAGAGCAGCCACTTTTTTTGAACTACTCGTTTACACTTTTTCTCTCTTCAATTTTTAAAGACCATCTCATTAATCCATATATACTTCCATACATAAGTAATATCTTTGCAATTCCCCAAAACACATTTTTTTCTTCTAATTCTTTAAATATAAACATAATCGCTAAAGGAACAATTAGCACCAAAACACCCATCCAACCAAGGACATACACTTCTCCAACAAAAAGTAATAAAAAGATACTTGCTGCTAATATATATGTTTGCATTGTCGACAATTGCAAAATAGGTGTACCGTACCATTTATCAACAAACATCAATAATACTAATAATAAAATGGGAACCATTACTATTATGTAAATAATCCCGAACTCTACAAATTTATTTTTAAAAGAAGACATTCTAAACGCAACAATGGTTCCAATAATCGTAATGATTAAAACGATAGGATAGCCAATTAACTGTATATTCGTTAGTGTAAATTGCTGATTCGGATTATTAAATAAAATATGAGTTAATATCCAATACCCGCCAATACCAATTATCATGGCAAGAATACTCTTTATACTCCCGCCTTTATCCTTCTCCATTTCTTTCGCTAATTCTTCCGCATATTCTTTTGGTGAATCACCGAATATATCGCTTACCGTCTTTCCCTCTTTCTCACCTTCTATTAAATGAAGTTCTGCATCCTCTATAAAAGCGTCCACATCTTCTTCTTTAATTCCTTTTGTTATTAAATACACTTTCGTATCGATTAAAAACTTTTCTCCTTCTTTAGAAATCTGCATGATAACCCCTCCCTTATTTAACCGTTACTCTTCTATTCGCCTTCATCATAATTTCAAGGAAGATTAAAATAAACAAACTTCCGTATAAACATATAATTTGAAATAACATTGGCACGAGATCTTCTGATGTAAATGTTTTAAACACTAACATAATAGAAAGTGGAATAATTAAATATAAGTTTTTAAACCATCCTTCAAAATACATATTTATCGCTACTGTGATAATAAAAATCCCACCACCTAATATATAACTTTGCACTTGAGTGAATGTAACCATCTTTGTAGGATATAACACATCCAATATCGTAACCGCTCCTAATAAAAACATTGGCGCTATCATGACTAAAAACCACATTGAAAACCATGTTTTTGTAAAGCTTGTTACAAAGGTCATTTTACGAAGTAGAAAATTAGGACCCATTACAGCTACAATCAATGTAAAACTATAGCCAATACATTGAATAAGCGAAATCTGTAAAATCCCATTATTAACTATTAAAATAGAAGCAATAATCCAAAACGAAACGATATTCATAACCGTAAATCCAATTTGCTTCCACGTTTCCTGTCTATCTCTTTCCATCACTTTTACAAGTTCATTGGCATATTCTTTCGGTGAACTTCCGAAAATTTCTTCTACACTTTTTCCGTCACTCTCACCTTCTATTAAATGCAACTCTGCATCTTCTATAAAATTTTCAATATCGCTTTCTTTCACACTCTTTGCCGCTAAAAATAATCTCATTTCTAATAAAAAATTTCGTGCTTCACTTGATAACATTATTTTTTTCTCCCCTTCCCTTCAAGTAGACGCTCTACACTACTTTGCATCGCTTCCCAGCGATCCATAAATTCATCCAGTGCTTCCTCGCCTTTTTCTGTTAATGTATAATATTTTCGCTTTGGACCAGATGGAGATTCCTTCATTACACTTGTTATTAATCCTTCCTTTTGCATTCGTATTAATAACGGATAAATACTTCCCTCACTCGCCATTGTGAAACCATACTTCGCTAATCTTTCACTCATTTCATAACCGTATATTTCACCTTCAGAAATAATAGCAAGTAAGCATCCTTCTAAAATCCCTTTCAGCATTTGACTTGTCGACATATTTCAAATCCTCCCACTATCTTGTTTTACAAGATAGATAAGCGTAAGTATCTTGCTTTACAAAATAGTATAGCAAACGCTACTTTGCAAAACAAGATAGCTAGCAATATTTTTCCAAATGTTTGCAGGAATTTTATTATCACCTCTCTAAATAGAGCAATAAGAGAACTTTTATTATGAAGGAGTGTTTTTCATCATGGTTACAAATCGAGTTGTCTTTTTAACAGGTGCTGCGAGCGGTATTGGTTATGAAATGGGAAGTGCTTTCGCAAAAGAAGGTGCTAAAGTTGTGATTAGTGATCGTCTTGAAGAACGTGCGAAAGACGCTGCTGAACAATTGCAAAAAGAAGGCTATCAAGCCATTGGTTTAAAATGTGACGTTACATCTGAAGAAGAAATTACAGTAGCAATTTCTCAAACAGTTACTCACTTCGGCTCATTAGATGTATTAATTAACAACGCAGGAATGCAACATGTTTCACCGATTGAAGATTTTCCAACTGATAAATTCGAGCTTCTTATTAAAATTATGCAAATCGCTCCATTTATCGCCATCAAACATGCCTTTCCGATTATGAAAAAGCAAAAATATGGTCGTATTATTAATGTTGCTTCGATTAACGGACTTGTTGGATTCGCTGGAAAAGCTGCCTATAATAGTGCGAAACATGGTGTAATTGGATTAACAAAAGTTGCTGCTTTAGAGGGAGCAACTCATGGAATTACTGTAAATGCTCTTTGTCCCGGATATGTTGATACCCCTCTTGTACGAAATCAACTACAAGACTTAGCAACTACGCGAAATGTACCACTTGAAAATGTTTTAGAAGATGTCATTTATCCTCTTGTACCACAGAAACGTTTGCTACAAGTACAAGAAATTGCTGATTATGCTATGTTTTTAGCGAGTGAAAAAGCAAAAGGTATAACTGGTCAAGCTGTCGTTATCGATGGTGGTTATACTGCTCAATAAAGTGAAACTTTAATCAGTGGGGGTTTTGTTCATCCCCACTAATTATTAGCCTTCACCAATCGGGCTTTTACTGCCCATTAATGCGGGATAAAAAATAAAGTTTGCTCTTCGCGAGCAAACTTTATTTTACTTTCTATCGCGAGGATCTTCCTACTTTAGTAATTGTTTAGGCAGCTTCTCAATTGCTACAATCACTCCGTCTAATTTACTTTCAATGCGATGTAGTAAATATAGCGTTACAACAATTGGAAAGCCCACATTACCTATCATCCCGATCCACTCTTCCATCTTTCTCTCCTCCCTTCATTACATAAATAAGAGGAAACGAAGACTTAAGGCATAAAAAACAAGCTATTTTTTATTAGCTTGTTTTTAACTACTCAGCCATACATTTCATTTTTCAGCATATAGATTGCTACCATGAAGATACAAATGGTCCTCCACCTTGCTACCTTTCTTTGTTTTAAAACGTTGCGCGTGGTAGGAACAGGCACTTACCGCTCCTATACATAGCCAGTCCCTCTCGACCATTTAAAAACATGCTTTTCTACCGTTTTTTTATATAGCGACTGAGCAGTTAGCTTATTTTTTCAAATAATGATGTAATTTCTTGCTTATAATCTCCACGTAAAATACCTTTCTCAGTAATAATCCCCGTAATTAATTCATGCGGTGTTACATCAAATGCAGGGTTAAATACAGGCGTTCCAAGTGGCGCCACTTGTTTCCCAAAAATTTTCGTAACTTCTGTTTCATCTCTTTCTTCAATGACAATTTCAGCACCTGTTTGTTTCGTAGTATCAAATGTAGATAACGGTGCTGCAACGTAAAATGGGATACCGAAATACTTTGCTAATATAGCTAAATTTAATGTTCCTATTTTATTAGCAGTATCACCGTTTTCAACGATTCGATCTGCCCCTACGATAATCGCATTAATTTCTTTCGTTCGAATTGCATGTGCTGCAGTATTATCCGTAATAAGCGTTACATCAATGTCTGCTTGTTTCAATTCCCATGTCGTTAAACGACCACCTTGTAAAACCGGCCTCGTTTCACACGCATACGCATGTAAACGCACACCCTTCTCTTTCCCAATATAAAATGGGGCTAATGCTGTTCCATATCTAGCAGTTGCAATACTTCCAGCGTTACAAATTGTTAAAATTTTATCACCGTCTTTAAAACATGTTAAAGCATGTTCTCCAATACTTCGGCACACCATTTCATCCTCTTGCTGAATATGAAGCGCTTCTTCTTCTAATATTTTTTGAGCTTCTTTTATTGCAGTAATCTCTCGAATAGATTCTCTCATACGATCGATTGCCCAAAATAAATTGACTGCTGTCGGGCGTGATGTTCCTAAATAGTTACAATCTCTATTAAACTTCTTCTGAAACTCATAGATATTTATAGCATCGTATTTCTTTGCCGCAAGCGCCAAACCAAACGCAGCTACAATTCCAATTGCAGGCGCTCCTCGTACTTCTAACATAATGATACTTTTCCATACCTCTTCAATATTCGTTAATGTTTTGTATTCAGTGACATGCGGCAACTTTGTTTGATTCAATACTGCAATTGCATCGCCTTTCCAACTTACAGATCTCGGAATAGTAATAATTGTACTCATGCTTTTACGCCTCCAACTGTCTGTTGAAATAATGTTCGAAACAGTTGAATATCAGCACACTTGGCTTCATATTTTATTAGTTCTCTACCTAAGGATAACGCTTGTTTTTTAGCTTGAATTCTATTTTCTTTATTTGCTATCCCATCTAAATCCGCTACATGAGCTAAGCCAATTGTTCTACGAATCAGTTCACATCCGGCAAATCCGACGGCATCAGTAAAGATATTTTGCAAAATAATTGGTAACCATTGTTTTTCTTTCGTATATGCTTCTACACCTTCTCCAATCCATAACTTCGTAAAGTTTTCTACAAAATAACTCCATGTCTTTTCTATATGGAAAAATAGTACACTTCTCTTTTCTTCTTCTCTAGATAAAGCATTTAATAATAGATTTGCAATAAATTGACCGATATCAAATCCAAATGGACCGTACGTTGCAAATTCTGGATCGATCACTTTCGTTTCAGAAGGTGATGAAAAAATACTACCAGTATGTAAATCACCATGAATAAGCGCTTCTTTTCTCGTTAAAAACTTATATTTATATTGTGCTACTTTTAGTTTTAAAGTTTTGTCACTCCAAAGTTCATCAATCACTGACTGTAAATCTGACTCATAATCATTCGTATCATAATGTCCAAATGGATCCGTAAAAACTAAATCTTCTGTAATTTTACTAAGGTCTGGATTTACAAATGTACCTTCTAGTACCCTTTTCTCTTCTGACTGTAAACCGAAATCTGAAGTATAAAACAAAACATGTGCTAGAAAACGACCGATATGCTGGGATAAAAGTGGATATCCTTCTCCATCTATTAATCCTTTTCTTGTAATTGTTAGTCTTGATAAGTCTTCTATTACTGTAACTGCTAACTCTTCATCATGACTGTACACTACCGGAACATACTCTGGCACATACTTCGCAAAAATTTGTAATGCTTTACTTTCAATCGTCGCTCTTTTTATAGACAGTGGCCAGCTCTCACCAACTACTTTCGCATATGGCAGTGCTTGTTTTATTATAATAGACTTCTCTCCATCATCTAATTTGAACACGTAATTTAAATTTCCATCTCCAATTTCATGACAAACTACATTTGCGTTCTTTTCAAAATAACCGTGTTCTTTCGCATATTGTATAGCTGTTGTTTCAGTTAATGAATAATATCCCATCGTCTTCTCCTCCTTTTCATTCAGAGGTTTTTCTAAAATAGAAAAACCCCTTTCCACAAAGAAAGAGGTTTGAAGTTTATCTTCTCCCCTCTTATCTGCCAGAAAGTTTACTTTCTGCTGGAATTAGCACCGTGCCTTTTGGCGTCATAAACGCCCCATTTCACAATGGTATTACGGTCGGTTGCTGGGCTTCATCGGGCCAAATCCCTCCACCTGCTCTTGATAAGAGTTTTATAATTTTTAGAATTTTTAACTTTATGATGAAGACTATACCAAGAATAAAAATCACTTGTCAACATTTTATTTGTATAATTCTGGACGACGATCTGCAAAAACCGGAATTCCTTTACGTACCTCTTTAATTTTCTCGAATTTAAGTTCTCCAAATAAAATTGATTCCTCTTCATTTGCCTCTACCACAACTTCACCCCAAGGATCCACAATTAGAGAATGACCTGCAAACTCATTATTCGGATCCTTTCCTGCTCTATTGCACGCAACAACATAACACTGATTTTCAACTGCTCTCGCCTGTAAAAGCAAACGCCAATGTGCTAAACGTACTAATGGCCATTCTGCTACAACAAATAAAACTTTTGCACCTTTAGCAGTATGAACGCGCATCCACTCTGGAAAACGAATATCATAACAAATTGTACCAGCACACTCTACATCATCTAACTTAAATTCACCTGTTTCATTACCAGCAACTAAATATTTATGTTCATCCATCAGCTGAAATAAATGTACTTTACTATATTCATTGACTAGATTCCCTTCATTGTTTACAACATACATTGTATTTGTAACCCCTTGCTCTGTTTGCTTTGCTATGGAACCACCAACAATATGTACACCATATTGCTTCGACCATTCTTTCAACTTTTCTTTCGTTTCTAATCCATCCGTATCTGCAATTTCAGAAAGTCTCGTTAAATCATATCCTGTTGTCCATAGTTCTGGTAAGACGATAACATCTGGTCTTTCTTTCATCGCTTCACTTATTTTTTTTTTAGCGTTCTCAATATTTTTTTCTACATCTCCAAAGACAATATCCATTTGAATACATGCGACTTTCATTTTTTCAGCCCCATTCTCATTTTTTTCTTTACAAAATACTGGAAAGATTATATCATTTGTCACTAGAATTGTAACAACTTTCAAAAGAGGTGGAAAGTATGAAATTATTTCAACCTTCTGAGATAGTAACATCATTGCCAACACAATTTTTCGCTTCACTTGTTGCAAAAGTTAACAAAGTCGTTGCAGCTGGTCACGATGTTATTAATCTAGGTCAAGGTAATCCAGATCAACCAACACCGCAGCATATCGTTAAAGCTTTACAAGATGCTGCTGAAAAGACCATTCATCATAAATATCCGCCATTTCGCGGACACGAAAGCTTAAAAGAAGCCGTGGCAACATTCTATCAACGTGAATATGATGTAGTAGTAAATCCAAAAACTGAAGTTGCTATTTTGTTTGGCGGAAAGGCTGGATTAGTAGAATTACCAGTTTGTTTTACAAACCCTGGTGATACTATTCTCGTTCCAGATCCAGGCTATCCAGATTATTTATCAGGAGTTGCTTTAGCAAAAGCACAATTTGAAACAATGCCGCTTATTGCAGAAAATAATTTTTTACCGGATTATACAAAAATTGATGACTCTGTTGCGGAGCGAGCAAAGTTAATGTTTTTAAACTATCCAAATAACCCTACCGGTGCTACTGCATCAAAAGATTTTTTTGATGCAACCATTCATTTTGCTAATAAACATAATATATTAGTTGTTCACGATTTTGCTTACGGTGCTATCGGATTCGATGGTCAAAAGCCTGTTAGTTTCTTGCAAGCAGACGGAGCTAAAGATACAGGTATTGAGATTTACACTTTATCGAAAACTTTCAATATGGCTGGATGGCGTATTGCTTTTGCAGTAGGAAATGAAAGTGTCATCGAAACTATTAACCTATTGCAAGATCATATGTATGTTAGTATTTTTGGTGCAGTTCAAGATGCTGCCCGCGAAGCACTATTAGGCTCGCAGTCTTGTGTGGTAGATCTTGTTAATAGTTATGAATCTCGGAGAAATGCTCTTATTTCAGCTTGTCACTCAATTGGTTGGAAAGTAAACATTCCAACAGGATCATTCTTTGCATGGCTTCCTGTTCCAAAAGGATATACATCTGAGCAATTTTCTGACATTTTACTAGAAAAAGCACACGTTGCAGTTGCTCCTGGTGTTGGATTTGGTGAGCACGGCGAAGGGTATGTCCGTGTTGGTCTCTTGCATACGGAAGATAGATTACGAGAAGCAATTAATCGAATTGATAAATTAAATTTTTTCAAAAAGTCATTGACAACATAAAAAATATCTGACAAAATTCAGTTATCTTAAAAATTTAAACATTTCTAAATACTTCTTATCAAGAGCAGGTGGAGGGACGAGCCCGACGAAACCCGGCAACCGATCTACAATTGTAGACACGGTGCTAATTCTCGCAGCATTATGCTGACAGATAAGGAGCTGGTTGTAAAAAAACCTCTCCTTAGCTGAGAGGTTTTTTTATTTAACTAGGAGGGTATAACAATGAGCGGAATTATAGCGACATATTTAATCCACGATGATTCTCACAACTTAGAAAAGAAAGCAGAACAAATTGCAATCGGTTTAACAATTGGTTCATGGACTCATTTACCACACTTATTACAAGAACAATTAAAACAACATAAAGGCAATGTCATTCATATTGAAGCGTTAGACGAACAAGAACATATTAACTCTTACCTTGGCAAAAAAGTATCACGTGGACTCATTAAAATTCATTATCCATCGCTGAACTTTAGCCCTGACTTACCAGCCATTTTGACAACAACATTTGGAAAACTTTCGTTAGATGGAGAAATTAAACTAATTGATTTAACATTCTCAGACGAATTAAAGAAACAGTTCCCTGGACCAAAATTTGGAATTGAAGGCATCCGAAACCTTTTACAAGTTCAAGATCGACCTCTTCTAATGAGTATTTTCAAAGGGATGATAGGACGGAATATTGGATATTTAAAAACTCAACTACGCGATCAGGCAATTGGAGGCGTAGATATTGTAAAAGATGATGAAATTTTATTCGAAAACTCATTAACACCACTTATAAAAAGAATTGAATCTGGTAAAGAAGTTTTACAATCTGTATACGAAACTTACGGGCATAAAACTTTATACGCAGTAAATTTAACAGGTCGAACTTATGATTTAAAAGAAAACGCGAAACGTGCGGTGGTAGCTGGAGCAGACATTCTTTTATTTAATGTATTTTCTTATGGATTAGATGTACTGCAAGCACTTGTAGAAGACGATGAAATTCCAATTCCTATTATGGCACACCCTGCTGTAAGTGGCGCATATTCATCATCGAAACTATACGGTTTCTCTTCTCCATTACTACTTGGAAAATTACTACGTTACGCTGGTGCTGATTTCTCTTTATTCCCATCACCATACGGCAACGTTGCATTAGAAAAAGAGGAAGCTCTTCTCATTACAGCAGCATTAACTGAGGAAGACCACTATTTCAAGAAAAGTTTTTCTGTTCCATCTGCTGGAATTCATCCTGGTTTCGTTCCCTTTATTTTACGAGATTTTGGTAAGGATGTTGTTATTAATGCCGGCGGCGGGATTCATGGGCATCCAAATGGAGCTCAAGGTGGTGGCAAAGCTTTCCGTGCTGCAATTGAAGCTACTTTACAAGGTAAACCACTCCATGAAGTGGATGAAATAAATTTGCATAGCGCACTACAAATATGGGGAAATCCTTCTCATGAGGTGAAATTATGAGTATTCAAGTATTTTGTGATTTCGATGGTACGATTACAAATAACGATAATATCATGTCCATTATGGAAAAATTCGCACCACCAGAAGCAGAGGAAATAAAGCAAAAAATTTTATCGCAAGAACTTTCTATTCAAGAAGGTGTTTCTCAATTATTTCGATTAATACCTATTAATCTACACGATGATATTATTCAGTTTTTACAAGAAACTGCTGAAATCCGTACAGGTTTTCATGAATTCATACAATTCATTAATGAAAATAACATTTCCTTTTACGTTATATCAGGTGGAATGGATTTCTTCGTCTATCCACTCTTACAAGAAATAATCCCTAAAGAACAAATTTATTGTAATGCAACTGACTTTTCAGGAGAATTTGTTGAAGTGAAATGGCCGCACCCTTGTGACGAGCAATGTCAGCATAGTTGTGGTCTCTGTAAATCATCATTAATTCGTAAACTAAGCTCTAAAGATGATTTTCATATTGTGATTGGAGATTCTATTACTGATTTACAAGCAACAAAACAAGCAGATAAAGTATTCGCCCGTGACTTCCTTATTACAAAGTGTGAAGAAAATCGTATTGCTTATACACCGTTTGAAACATTTCACGATGTTCTAGCTGAACTAAAACATTTGTTGGAGGTGAAATTATGAAACAACTTTTTCGTCAATGGTATGACTTAAGTGAAATTAAAAAAGAATTAACAACTCGGAATTGGTTTCCAGCAACTAGTGGAAATATTTCTATAAAAGTCAGTCATGATCCCCTTACTTTTCTTATTACAGCAAGTGGCAAAGATAAAACAAAAACCACTCCAGATGATTTTTTATTAGTAAATCATCAAGGAATTCCCGTTTTAGAAACTGAGTTACGCCCTTCGGCAGAAACAATATTGCATACACATATTTATAACAATACGAACGCCGGGTGCGTACTTCATGTTCATACAACTGATAACAATGTCATCACAAATTTGTATAGTGATGCAGTCACCCTTCAAAATCAAGAGATTATTAAAGCTCTTGATATTTGGGAAGAAGGTGCAACGATTAACATTCCTATTATCGAAAATGATGCTCATATCCCGACGCTTGGAGAGAAATTCCGAAAGCATATACAAGGAGATTCAGGAGCAGTATTAATTCGAAACCATGGCATTACCGTATGGGGCCGTGATAGCTTTGATGCAAAAAAAAGATTAGAAGCTTATGAGTTTTTATTCCAATTTCATATAAAATTATTATCAATTCAAGGAGGCGTTTCTAATGGCGCAAATTCGTATTCATGAGGAAAATACTCGTATTGAAAATGAAGTAGAAGTATCAAACTTTCTACAAGGAGAAGATGTTTTATATGAGAAATGGAATATTTCTAAACTTCCTACTCATTTAAAAGAAAATTACTCCTTAACAGATGAAAACAAAGCTGAAATATTAACGTTGTTTTCAAAAGAAATTGCTGATGTTTCAGAGCGCAGAGGTTATAAAGCATATGATGTGATTTCACTTTCAAATAGCACACCTAACCTTGACGAGTTATTAATTAATTTCCAAAAAGAACACCATCATACTGACGATGAAGTTCGCTTTATTGTCAGCGGTCATGGCATCTTCGCTATTGAAGGAAAAGATGGTCGATTCTTTGACGTTGAACTCGAGCCTGGTGATCTTATATCTGTGCCTGAAAATGCAAGACACTATTTCACCTTACAAGATGATCGCCAAGTTGTAGCTATTCGTATTTTTGTTACAACAGAAGGTTGGGTTCCAATTTATTAAGGTAGCTAGTTGAATAAAAGAACTTGGAACCCCTTTTCCAACCTTTTATTCACTCTACATATATACATCCTCCTATGGAACAGGCTTATTTCATAACATTGAAGTAAGCCTGATTTTTTATTTACTAAAATGATTTGTCCCTTTCGCTTGTTCAAATCAAATATCTCGAATCATAATTCCACTTTATCAAGTACATTCCGGAATATTTTTTGAACATTTATTGAACTTTTTTTGAATTTTTTCTGAAAATTCTGTTTTATGTATGATATACTACAACTAATAAGAAGGAAATGAATATTGCAAACAGAGGGGGATAATCATGAGTTTACTTATCGCACTTATACTAGGAGTTACATGCGGAGCTATTCCTGTCATTTTAGGAGCTATTATGGAAGAATTAGAAGTTGGTGTTTTAGGTTTTGCTGCATCATGTGTAAGCGCTTTATTTTTCGGTTTATATGGTGCTATTCCTGTTTCTATTCTGTGCGCATTTTATATACTACGCCATGCTCGCGCAAAACAGCTCGGCCCTAATCACATTGCCCAAGTTATTCCATTCCCAATTGAACGATGCCGCCGCGCTTCCAGCCTATAAAGTGAAACTTTAATCAGTGGGAGTTTTACTGCACACAAATAGCCGGATAAATTATCCAACTTAAATATTATGCCTGCCTAAATAAATAAAAAGTCCTCAAATGAGGACTTTTTATTTATTTTCTTCTAGAAATTGAAACAATTCTTGCAAATGAAGTGCATCTTCACTGTAGCTAACGGATACATGACATGTCCCTTCAATCTCAGCATGCATATAAAGGACAATTCCATCCCGATCATATTTCAATGCCAAATAAAACTCCATTTCCTCTAACATCTTTTTCGAGCTTCGGATAACATAATGTCCTTTCTCATCTCTTCCATATTCAAAATCTGGTCCAAAATCGTATTTTTGTTTAAAAGCTTCTTTTTGCTTATCATTAATCTGTACACAAGTTGCTCGCTGCACAGCATCAATCATCTCGTCAAACTTTTGGAGATCCATTCCATTTACCCCCTTATATACTTTTTGTATAATACTTGTGTTCCGCTATTCTCTTTTCCATCTGCGATTAGCTCTTCATACAATTCCTTCGCTAGGGTTAAACCCGGTACTGGTAATTGTAATTTTTCAGCTTCATCTAAAGCAATCTTCATATCTTTCATAAAATGCTTTACATAAAAGCCAGGTTCAAAATCTCCTTTTAACATTCGAGGAGCTAAATTACTTAATGACCAGCTACCTGCTGCTCCTGTCGAAATACTCTCTAATACTTTATCTGCATTAAGTCCAGCCTTTTTCGCATATGCTACCGCTTCACATACTCCTATCATGTTAGAAGCAATTGCTATTTGATTGCACATTTTTGTATGTTGTCCACTCCCAGCAGGGCCTTGCAACTGAATATTTGTTCCTAGTTTTTCAAATAGAGGTAAGCAAATATCATATATTCTGTTCTCTCCACCGACCATAATTGCTAGTCTTGCTTCTTTAGCCCCAATGTCCCCGCCAGATACTGGTGCATCTAATGTATATATATTCTTGCTTTTCGCAACTTCATTAATACGTTTTGCCAATGTTGGTGTAGATGTTGTAAAGTCAATTGCTATCGTACCTTCATTTGCATGTTCTAAAATTCCATCAATCCCAAAGTACACTTCTTCTACATCATGAGGATAACCAACCATCGTCATAACAACATCAACTTGCTTTACTAACGCTTTCGGTGTATCACACCAAGTCGCACCCTCTTGCACTAAAGAATCCGCTTTTTCCTTCGTTCTATTATATACATATACTTTATAACCACTTTGCATTAAATGGTTGACCATACTTTTTCCCATTACACCAATACCAATGAAACCTATTGATAAATTTTTATTTTCCATCTTCTCATCCCCTTTGTTCTAATAAATCATTTACCATCTTTCGGAACTCTTTATTAAAATCATCATCCATACTATTTTTCACATTTGAAAATAAAATAACAAAAGTTCCTTTTTCTTTATTAAAATTATTGAAAGTGTTCCAACCAGATAGTACACCATGGTTATGGAAATAATCTGGATATATGTAAAAGCTAAATGCATATTTTCTTTCTTGTGAAGGTGTAAACATCGCTTGTATACTTTGTTCAGAAAGAAGCTTTCCATTTATAATCGCTTCATCTAATTTTTTCATATCCCCTACTGTCGTATACATCTCACCCGATCCATATAACCAGTCCACCCCTAATTTTTGTGCTAGTACAAGCTCTTGATCTTTCTTCACATACCCCTTCGTGAAGTTTTTATCTCCAGGCACCATATTTCCCATACCTGATTCATGCATCTCGGCCTTTGTAAATATATTTTCTTTTACATAGTCTCCTAAAGGCTTTTTCGTTATATTTTCTATAATATAAGCGAGCACCATATAATTATAATCCGTATACTTCCAACCTGTTCCTGGTGGAAACTCTAATTTTTGACTTCCAATCCAAGTTACTAAATTTATACGTGAAGCTACATTAACCTTCCCTTTCCCACTTTCCGGTAAACCAGATGTATGCGTTAATAAGTGATATAACGTGATGTGTTTATCTGCTGGAAATGAAGGAATGTATTTATTTACATTATCTTGGATATTTAACTTCCCTTGTTCTTGTAACTGTAGAATGGATGTAGCAACAACTGTTTTCGTAATAGAACCGATACGATATTTTGTTTGAGGCGTATTTTCTATTTTATTTTGAACATCAGCATATCCATATCCTTTATTCAATATAACATGCTCTTTATCTGTCACCAAAACTGTCCCATTAAATTGCTTTCCTACTAAATACTGATCTAACTTTTGAGATATACTAGCATAATCAATTTTTTGTACTTCTTCTATATTATCCTGTACATCTGACTCAATAGCAGGAGTTACCTTTGTTGTTAATACTGCTTGTTCCTTTGGATCGGGATAGAGAAAATAGTATACTCCGCCGCAAACTACAGCAGACAGTGAAGCCATAACCATTATTTTTTTTATCATATTGTTCCTCCGTAATTACTTCATGTGAACTACCCACCACTTAGTCTCTCTTGCGAGCTTACTTGAAGTGGGAGCTTCTCGGTTAAAATGGTCCCCCATATTCTATTATCAAGTAATAAAAAAAAATCGCAACAATTTGTTGCGAAAAATCACATTTTTTCTTTTCTATATATACATACTTGATTTTTCCCATTTTTTTTCGCTTCATATAACGCAATATCCGCTCTTTGCATTAACTCTTCTCTTGTAATCCCTTGCTCATATAACGCAACTCCAAAACTCGCTGTTAATTTCGAAATTCCAGAGAAATGCTTTGTTTCAATGAAAAATCGCAATGATTCCGCAACTTGAAACGCTTCTTTTTCTACCGTATTTGTCACTAATATTATAAATTCCTCTCCTCCCCATCTTGCAAATACATGTTGATCTTCAACTTTAGATTTCATAAGATCTGCAAGTTGTACTAATGCTAAATCGCCAAAATCATGACCATATGTGTCATTTACTGATTTAAAATTATCTATATCAAACAAAATAAGTGCAACTTTTTCATCATTACGTAATACATTCTCCCACTCTGTCTCCAATATTTGTTGGAATTTCAAGCGATTATATATTTCTGTCAATGAATCTATCATAGCCAATCTTTCTTGCTCTTGATAGATTTCATCTAATTCTGTAATCTCTGTGCATTTTACTATAAATCGCGATAAGTCTTCTGGTAATGGTGTCGCACGTAATAGAAAAGTAAATGCTTCTCCTTCATAATTGTACATTTTAATTCTTCTTCCATTTGATAAAGTATCATCCAGCCATGTTATATCGTGAGTCGTCGAATAATATCCGTTCTCTCTAATAAGATGTTCTGCAAACACTAAATGTTGTTCACGATACGTAAATAAATTATCATGTCCGAAGAATTGTAAAAAATTCGTATTACAATCAACAATCTCATCATCTTCTACTATAAATAATAAATCATTTTGAAAATCAAACATCGTTTGAAGCAATTCTTGTTGTAAACTTACTTGTCGCACTAAAGAAAGCTGATATAAACTCTTATTCACTTCCTCTAGTACTACTTGTGGGGTTACTGGTGCTATAACAATATTACGTATTCCTAACAGTAGTAAATCTGCAAACTGATTGTCTATCTGTTGATCCCAAATGATAATGAATGTGCTCTGTGAATTATATATATTCTTTATATATTTTATTTGAGCAAAATCTGTTACATACATAATTACAATATGTGGTCTAGTTCTATGAAACAATATTTCTCCTTCTTCAAAACTATTTGCTATAAACATACATTTTGGATGGACGTTTTCTATCGTTTGTTGATGTGTACATCCATCTTCTATATAAAGGACATTCAACTGAAGATCTTGTAATACATTTTGGAAAACAGTATTCTCTAATAAAAAATGTAGTATGTTCATCACTAGTCTTCACTCACTTCATATATCTTGTTTTACTGAATTCCTCACAATCATTTTATAAAGAATTGTGAGGAACTCATATTAACAAGCTAATTGAGAATGTTATCTTCGCTTATCTGCTCTGGAAATTCCTTTTTTAGTTTATGATTATATGAATTGTATCGTTTGTATGAATGCCCTGCCTTACTATTTAAAACTTGACAATTAAAATAAAGGTATTATATTCTTAAATTCAATAACTTACAAAATGTAAGTAGAGTATATTACATTTATTTTATATTAAGTTGATATGTAATTTGGAGGATATATAATGACAAACAACGACTTTTTTAACGTTTTATATGAACGCACATCTACACGTGCATTCAACCCTGAAAAAGAAATTTCATCTACAGAGTTACATGAAATTTTAAAAGCAGCTGCGCAAGCACCTTCTGCTTGGAACTTGCAACACTGGAAATTCCTTGTTTTCCAAGGCGAAGATGTACAAAAACGATTACACCCAATTGCTTATAACCAACAACAAATTCTTGATGCTTCTGCCGTAGTCGCTATTTTAGGTGATTTAGAGGCATATAAAAATGTTGAACCTGTTTACGGTCCAATTGTAGAACAAGGATTTATGAAAACAGACGCAAAAGAGCGCTTAGCTAAAAATATTGAATCTGCATATACTCGTGAGCAATACCCACGAGATGCTGCCTTTTCAAATGCTGCTTTAGCAGCAATGCAACTTATGCTTGCTGCTAAAGCAACTGGCTGGGATACTTGCGCTATTGGTGGCTTCAATCCACAGGCATTAATGGAAGAATTCAATGTTTCATCTCGTTACGTACCAATTATGCTTATTACAATTGGTGAATCAACTTTAAAAGGTCACCCTGCACCGCGCATGAGCGTAGAACAAGTAAGTGAATGGGCGAAATAATAAAAGCGAAGGTAATTTCATTACCTTCGCTTTTTTATATTCTGTCACACATCCGTAATATTACAATGTATTATTCGACATCTATACATAGAGAAATTGTAATTTTCACGCTATCACCATAAACAAATATGGCGTTTTGTGTCGAAATTTGTTAAAGCATTGAAATATAACCGTGTATTTTTGTTACAATTGTGATACAATGATAACAAATAGATAACAAGAGAGGGATTTTCATTGAGTTCATACGGAAGCTTTATCGCACTTTTGAGTTACATAGTAACTGTACTACTGCTATATTTTATTGGCGATGCTGCAAACATATCAGTGTTACAATTCCCTAAAGAAGAAGCGTTACAATTAGAAGCAGAAAAACATACTGCACGATCCATTGCACCACTACTCTTAGCTCTTCCTGTATATATCATCGTTTTATATAAAAGTAAAAAAGTGTAAAGGCTACCTAATTCATTCATTTCGGTGGTCTTTACATTTTTTTGTGACATTTCCCCTATTTTAAACATCATTCCATACTAAATACCCATCTAGTCATTTAAAATGAGAAAATCCCCTAGAAAAATTTCCATTATCTGTCCAGTCACTAACTACCGAACTTACATAGATTATAAGTGTGAAGGGGGTGATGAGGATTATGTTTGGATCATTTGGATGCTGTGATAACTTTAGAGACTGTCATCATCGTGAAAGAGAGTGTGACCATCGCGACCATCGCGATCATCGCGAGAAAGAGAAAGAGGTAAAACCACAACAAACAGCTGTATGTAACGTACTTGCTAGCATTTCAGTTGGAACAGAGCTTTCTCTTTTAAGCATTAGAGGTAACGGAACATTCAACAATGTAATTTTTGAAGGTTTCGCTAACGGCGTTGCTCTTTTCTCTGCTTTAGCTCGTAATGACAAAGACAACAAAGATAACAATAACAATAAAGACGATAAGAACAATCAAAATCGTAATACTTTTACTGGTATTTTACGTGTATGCCCAACTGATATCGTTGCAATCGCTATCTAATTCTGTTCCTTATCCTCTATAGTAAGAAAACAAGATTTACTTTTCTCATAGAAAAAACCTGAGACCGATTTCAAATCGACTCAGGTTTTTTTACTATTATATGCTTTTAACTAATTCAACAACTTCTTCAGCAGTTGACATTGTTAATGCTTTTTCTGCTAATGTTTCCATTTCTGCTTTTGACAACTTGCTTAGTTGTGTTCTTGCAGGAAGGATAGATGTTGCACTCATACTGAACTCATCTAAGCCTAATCCTAATAATAATGGGATAGCAAGTGAATCTCCCGCCATCTCACCACACATACCAGCCCATTTGCCCTCTTTATGAGCAGCATCGATAACCATTTTTACAAGACGTAAAATAGATGGGTTATATGGTTGGTATAAGTAAGCTACTTGTTCGTTCATACGGTCTGCAGCCATTGTGTATTGGATTAAGTCATTTGTTCCAATAGAGAAGAAATCAACTTCTTTTGCGAACTGATCAGCTAATACTGCTGAAGCTGGAATTTCAACCATCATACCAACTTCAATAGAATCAGAAACAGTTGTACCCGCTTCTACAAGTTTTGCTTTCTCTTCTAATAAGATTGCTTTCGCTTGACGGAACTCATCAAGAGTTGCAATCATTGGGAACATAATTTTCAAGTTACCGTATACGCTAGCACGAAGTAATGCACGAAGTTGTGTACGGAACACATCTTGCTCATCAAGACATAAGCGAATTGCACGGTATCCTAAGAATGGGTTCATTTCTTTTGGTAAATGTAAGTATGGAAGTTCTTTATCTCCACCGATGTCAAGTGTACGAACAACGACTGGTTGATCTTCTTTTACACCTTCAAGAACTGCTTTATACGCTTCGAACTGCTCTTCTTCTGTTGGAAGATTGTCACGGCCCATGTATAAGAATTCTGTACGGTATAAACCAACGCCTTCTCCGCCATTATCGATAATACCTTGTACATCATTTGGTGTTCCGATATTAGCAACAAGCTCAACGTGATGTCCATCACTTGTTACAGTTGCTTGGTCTTTTAATTTTGCCCATACAACTTTTTGCTCTTCAAATTTCGCTTTCTTTTCTTCAAAAGAACGAAGAGTTTCTTCAGATGGGTTTACAATTACTTCTCCATCTAAACCGTCAATGATTACGATATCGCCGTTTTGGATTTTCTCCATAACAACTTTCGTACCAACAACAGCTGGAATTTCCATAGAACGAGCCATAATTGCAGAGTGAGATGTACGTCCACCGATATCAGTTGTGAAACCTTTTGCATACTTACGGTTTAACTGAGCTGTATCAGATGGTGTTAAATCTTCAGCAATGATGATTACTTCTTCAGAAATTGTACCAGGGTTTGAGAAGTTAATTCCTAGTAAATGTGCAAGAACACGTTTTGTTACGTCGCGAATATCCGCAGCACGTTCTTTCATGTATTCGTTATCCATGTTTTCAAACATAGAAATAAACATTGATGCAACTTCATCCATTGCAAATTCAGCATTTACTTTTTCGCCATTTACTTTATCTTTTACTGGATTCACTAATTCTGGATCATTTAATACTAATAAATGTGCTTCAAAGATAGCAGCTTTATCAGCACCTAGCTCAGCAAAAGCATGGTCCTTAATAGCTTCTAGTTCAGATTTTGCTTTCTCAAGCGCAGCGTCTAAGCGTGCAATTTCAGCAGCTTCGTCTGTAATTGATTTCTTTTCAATGTTAAATTCAGGATTCTCAAGTCTGAAAGCCTTTGCAATAGCAATCCCACTTGATGCAGCGATCCCTTGAATGTTAAGAGTCATTATTCTCCTAATCCTTCGTTTTTCATAGTTTCTTCGATAGCTGCTAGTGCTTGAGCTGCATCATCACCATTTGCAGTGACCTTAATTTCCGCGCCTTGTTGAATTCCTAAAGACATAACACCCATGATTGATTTTAAGTTAACGTTTTTTCCGTTATACTCTAAGTTGATGTCAGAACCAAATTTGCTTGCAGTGTTTACAAGTAGAGTTGCTGGACGAGCATGAATTCCTGAGTCGCTAGTTACTTTAAAGATTTTTTCCATGATAATTTATCTCCTTCAAATACAGTATTTTTTTAGTTGTATAGACGTGAGTACTACATCATCTATTGTATATAATAGGCGATGTTCGGTCAACCACATCGCCTATTATAATTATAAACATTTTGCGTCAAATTCCTACTGAATGTCAATAATAGCGTTTTCGCCCTTCTTAACATTTCCATCTTTTTTCAATTCGACTTGTTGCCCTTGTTGTAAATTCGTAAAGACGATTGGTGTAATAATAGATGGTGCATTTTCTTTTACAAATGCAAGATCTACTTTTAATAATGGTTGTCCTTGTTTCACTTTATCACCTTGTGCTACAAGCGCTTCAAAGCCTTCACCATTTAATTTTACAGTATCAATACCGAAGTGGATTAAAATTTCTTTTCCGCCTTCAGACTGAATACCAATCGCATGTTTTGTAGGGAATACATTTACAATCTCACCATTAACCGGAGAAACTACTGTTCCTTCTGTTGGCTCAATCGCAAATCCATCTCCCATCATTTTCCCTGAGAATACTTGGTCAGGTACTTCTGTAATCGGTAAGATTTTCCCTTCAATTGGTGAAATGATTGTTTCATTTTCATCAACCTGTTGAGGAGCTTCTTCCACTTTTACAGGCGCTTCTTTTTCAACATGAGGTGTACGACCTGACATAATATCATGAATTTGTGATTTTAATGTGTCAGATTTCGGTCCGAAAATAGCTTGAATGTTATTTCCAACTTCAAGTACACCGGCTGCTCCAAGCTCTTTTAAGCGGTCTTTATTTACATTTTTTTGTTCGTTAACTTGAACGCGTAAACGAGTAATACAAGCATCTAACGAAGCAATGTTTTCTTTACCACCAAGTGCTACTAATACTTCACGTGGAAGTTCTCCTGCTTCTGTTTTCCCTGCGCCTTCATTAGCATTCGCTACTTCACGACCAGGTGTTTTTAAGTTCCATTTACGGATTGCGAAACGGAATCCGAAGTAGTAAATCACTGCTAGTACAAGACCAACAATAATTACCCACCACCATGCCGTACGACCTGGTAGTACACCGAATAATATGAAGTCAATTAAACCACCAGAGAATGTCATACCAATTTTAACACCTAAAATTTGCATTGTCATAAATGATAGACCAGCGAATACTGCATGAATTCCAAATAATACTGGTGCTACGAATAAGAATGAAAATTCAAGTGGTTCTGTAATACCTGTTAAGAAAGATGTTAATGCAGCAGATCCTAAAATACCAGCTGCTAATTTTTTATTTTCCGGACGTGCTTCATGGTACATTGCTAAAGCTGCTGCTGGAAGACCGAACATCATGAACGGATACTTACCAGTTGTAAATGTACCTGCTGTTAATTCTACGCCGTCTTTTAACTGTGCCATAAAGATTTTTTGGTCACCACGGATTAATTCGCCAGCTGCATTTGTATACTGACCGAATTCGAACCAGAACGGTGAATAGAAAATATGATGTAATCCAAATGGAATTAATGAACGTTCGATTAAACCGAATATAAATGCTGCTATCGTTCTATTTGCATCAATCATTTGATGTGAGAACGTATTTAAGCCACCCTGAATGTATGGCCAAATGAAGCACATGATAATACCTACCACTAAAGAGAATGTTGCAGTTGCGATTGGTACGAAACGCTTACCTGCAAAGAAACCTAAGTATGATGGTAATTCAATGTTGAAGTATTTATTATAACAATATGCCGCTACTATCCCGACGATAATACCACCAAACACTCCTGTTTGCAGCGTTGGAATTCCTAATACGTTTGCATATGCTGGATCTGAAAATCCAATTTTTACTGGATCTGTTCCAGTGCTTGTTACTTTCACTAGTTTATCTACTTCTAAGAACACACTCATCGTTTTGTTCATAATTAAGTATCCGACGAACGCTGCTAAACCAGCTACTCCGTCTCCACCAGCTAAACCGATCGCTACCCCAACTGCGAATAATAGCGCAAGGTTAGCGAAAATAATATCGCCAGATTGTTCCATAATTTTTGCAACCATTACGAACCAATCTGCTTTTAAAGCAGGGATAACATTTGTTAGTTGTGGATTTTGAAATGCATTACCAAATCCAAGTAAAATACCTGCTGCCGGTAAAATCGCTACTGGAAGCATAAGCGCTTTTCCGACTTTTTGAAGAACACCAAAGATCTTCTTAAACATGGAAACCCTTCCTCTCTTATCTATATTGATACTTTTCGACAAACGCCAAAAAGGCATGAGGAAAAAAAAGATAGAACGATAGCTATACAAAGGGTAGTATGTCCCTTTCTTTAGCTTACATTCCCAACTTTTCTCCACTCATGCCTGATCGAATCAGTAACACGTGTCAAAAATAGGATTACGTATAAGTTCACTATAATTAAAGCAAACGTTTTCGTTATTTACCTTAATGTGTTTGTCGAATTTTGTATAACTTTGCAATAGTTATTATACATAACTATTGTAAGCGATTCAATCATTTTTTTTAACGTTTTCATTTTAGACAAAAATATATGTCTTTTTACACATGTTCTACTTTCACTAATCGTTGTAAATGCATCGTTAAATAAATACTCTCCGCTTCATATACAGGAAGTTGTAATTCTTTCTGCATTACTTTGACTAGTTTCCACGCCAAATTATAACAAACTGGATATTCCAACTTTAATAAATCAGCAAAACTCTGTGCTTCTTCTACTTTTTCTCCTTTTTTCACCCGCTCAATAGCATATTGTAAATGGCGAATAAGGCGTAAATAATGAATGCTTTCTTGGTCTAATGTAATTTGTAGGCTTGTCTCAATTAAAGACACAAGTTGTGCAATAAGACGAGAATTTTGATTAACAGAAGATAAATCAGAGTTTGTAAGCGAGCTGTAAATGTGAAGTGCGATAAAGCCAACTTCCCCTTCTGGCAATGTAATTTGCAAACGAGAATTTAAAAGTTGCACAACGCCTTCAGCAATTTTATATTCCTCTGGATATAGCATTTTCGTTTCAACTAAAAAAGGATTATCTATTGTAAGTCCTTGTTTCAGCCTTTTAATTGCAAAAGAAATATGATCTGTTAAAGCGATATGAATATGTTCATTTAATGGAGACTCCGCTTTTTCTTGAATATATAACATAATATCATTCATCAATTCAATTAGCTTTTCACTCACATGTGGTACTAAAAGTTTGTATTGTTCTCGATCACGTTCATTTTTTAAAACAAACATTTTCTCAATTTGTTCTTGCTCCAACACATCTTCAGCCTTTTTCCCAAATCCGATTCCTTTACCGATCACTACTACTTCCTCGTGTTCAGGATGGCTAGCAATGATGACATTATTATTTAAAACTTTTTTAATTTCTAGATAATTACTCATATAACACCACCCTCGTACTTAAATAGCCTACTTTTATGTTACAGAACATTCTTCTTTTTCGTCAATATAAAACATCTACCATTTAATAAAAATTCATTTTTTAGACATGTTTGTATATGATGCGTATAATGTAAGGGCAACTGTACATAGAAAGGAGATTGCAACATGATTAAAATGTTTGTAAGTGATATTGATGGAACGATGATGCAACACGGAGGTTTTATCGACGAAAAAGATGTTATCGCTTTACGCAGCTTAGCTGAACAAAATGTAATTCTTTGTTTTGCTTCTGGAAGACTTGATAATGAAATTGCAGACCTAATGAGAGCGGTTAATACAAATTTCCATCGCATTAGTGTAAATGGTGTTTTTGTATATACACATGAAAATAAACAGCTATTATCTGCAACTTTCGATTCCAGCATTCTTCCAGATTTGTTAGCTATGACAAATGAAGACCCTTATTTCCGTTATGTAAGTGATGAACATAACTACTACATTGAAGAAAAAACACCGTTTATTCATGAACTTGAACAACAAGTAACGATGACTTCTGTTGAAGAACCTAATCTATTACAGAAAATTGATGATACAATTTTTCCAAATAAAATTTCTATCGGTGGAACGAAGGAAAGCTTACAACTCCTTCAGAACAAAATTGATGAAAAATTTCACGGAAAAGTTAGCACCTTCATTTCAGCAGAACAATGTTTAGATGTAATGCCACCTAATATTAGTAAAGGTTCTGCTATTTCTATTTTATTAAAAGAATTTCAAATACAACCAGAGGAAATTGCTTGCATAGGGGATTCTTATAATGATATTCCAATGTTCTCTTTAACTCCTCACAGTTTTGCTATGTCTCAAGCAGATGACGCAGTAAAAGAGCACGCTCACTATGTAGTAAATACGGTTAAAGATGCTGTTAACCACGTAATTTCTCATAATAAAAATACGACTCACTCCTTATAAGGATGAGTCGTATTTTTATTTCTTTACATGTTGAAAACATCAAAGTTCACTGTACTTCGCAAACTGAAATATATTACTTGTTACGTGCGATGTTCGTAATAAACTTGTAACGATCCCCACGATAAATACATTTCACATACTCTAACGGTAACTCACCTTCTGCATATGACCATTGACGCATTACAAGTACAGGCGCCTTTTTAGGAATATGCAGATGTTCAGCTTCATTATCCGTTGCAATTGAAGCTTCAATTGATTGAGTAGCGCGAACAAGCTTAAAGCCCAGTTTTTTCTCTAAATGTTCATATAAAGATTGTTGTAATATTTCTTCGTTAATATCTTTCACAAGAGTTGGCGACAAATATGTCGTCTCAAATGCAATCGGTTCGTCATCAGCTAAGCGCGTACGTCTCACTTCATAAACCGATTCTCCCTCTTGTATTCTCAGCCGGTCTGCTATTTTAGCAGTAGCTGGAACTAGGCGGAAACTTAATAACTGGCTGCTCGGTTTCATACCACGAGATATCATATCTTCTGTGAATCCCGTCATTCCTTGCAACTTTTGCTCCACTTTCGGAAGTTGGACGAACGTTCCAATCCCACGTTTCCGGTATAAATAACCTTGTTCCACTAAGTTATTAATCGCCTGTCTGATTGTCATACGACTCACTTCGAACTTATCACAAAGTTCATTCTCAGATGGAATTTTATCTCCCGGCTTCCATTCGCCTTCCTCAATTAGCTGTTTCACCCACTCTTGAATCTGATAATAAATCGGAAATGGTGAATACTTGTCGATGTTCATCAGCAATCGCCTCACTGCATAAAGATAGAGCTTCTGGATCTGCGATTACGGTTACATTCGGATGACGTTGTAAAACTGTAGCAGGACACGCCTCACTATATTCACCTTGCAATAATTCTTTAATAGCTTCTGCCTTTTTAGATCCCATAGCAACAAGAAGAATTTGTTTCGCTTTCATAATACTTCCAATTCCCATTGTAATCGCATGAGTCGGCACATCTTCTTCATTTTCAAAGAAGCGAAGGTTTGCTTGGCGTGTAGATTCTGTTAATTCTACAATGTTAGTTGGAGAATTAAATGGTGTTCCTGGCTCATTAAATCCGATGTGACCGTTTTCACCGATTCCAAGAATCTGTAAGTCAACTGGGTTAGCTACTAGAATGCCTTCATAACGCTTGCACTCTTCCTCTAAATCACTTGCCATCCCATTCGGTACATAAGTTTGTTTAAATGGAAGATGATCAAACAACTGTTCTTGCATGAAATAGTGATAGCTGTTTTTATCTTCGTGTGGTAAATTTACGTACTCATCTAAGTTTACAGTGGTTGCATGACTTGTATCAAGTTTATTTTTTCGCATTTCTGCATAAATACCTAATGGAGAGCTTCCTGTAGCCATTCCTAAAGTTGGATTTTCTTTTGATTTTACAACCTCTTTAATTAACTTATAACCTGCTTCTGCTAATTCTTCTGGAGTTTTTACAACTAGAATATTCATCTAATTACTTCCCTTCCTTCATATGAATTCCTAAACGAACCGTATCATATACATGTAATTCTTCAGTCATAACAACAAAGTCTGCATCTTTACCTACCGCTAACGCACCTTTATTATTTAATCCAAATTCTTCTGCTTGGTTAACTGATGTCATTAACACTGCCTCCTCGATTGAACATCCTGTAAATTCAATTACATTTCGGAAAGCTTGATCCATTTTTAAAATACTACCAGCTAACGTTCCATCTTCTAATCGGGCACTGCCATCTTTTACATGTACTGGCTGTCCGCCAAGCTCATATAATCCTTCTTCAAGACCTTTTGCACGCATTGCATCTGTAATGACACTTACTTTTTTCGGTCCTTTTAATTTATATGCTAATTTCACCATATCAGGGTGAATGTGAATACCATCTGTAATTACTTCAACCATTACATCTGGATTTAATAACACATGACCAACAACTCCTGGTTCACGATGATGTAATCCACGCATTTGATTGTATAAATGTGTTGCATGTGTAATTTTTCTATTTTTCAGTTGTGCATCAATTGCATCTGTATGCCCCATTGTGCCAACAACACCTATTTCAGCAAGATACTGTTCAAACTCTAACGCACCTTCTTCTTCCGGTGCATATGTTACCAATTTAATTAGATTACCGCTTGCTTCCTGCCATTGTTTAAATTGCTCGATACTCGCAGGAACAATATGTTCAAGTGGTTGTGCACCCGCACGTTTTTTTGAAACATATGGTCCTTCTAAGTGAATATATTCGAAATGTGCTCCTTTGTCTTTCGCTTCCTTCGCAGCACTTAGCGCCGCTTCAATCGCTTCTGGAGCTTGTGTCATTGTTGTTGGGAAGTAAGTTGTAACTCCTTCTTTTAACATTTCTTTACCAAGAGTTACTAATCCATCGCTATTTGCATCCATCGCATCAATATCGTATCCACCATGAATATGAACATCAATCATACCTGGAATCACAATCTTTCCTGCCACATCTAACACAGTTTCATTTTCTTGTGATACATATTGAGCCATCAAACCAATTTCTTTAACTGTTTCTGTGTAACGAATAAATCCGTTTTCCACTACTTCTTTACCTGTATAAATTTCGGCATTGATGACAACTTGCGTTTTCATTTTCATCGACCCTTTCCCATGAAATACCTACTTATTATTATTACCTTATTCGCCTAATTCCATCTTAATATACACACAAGTAGTTGTCTATACATTCTAATGAAATTTCCTCTTCGTTCAGCGAAAAAAGGAAATTGATTTCTTTTTCATTCTAATATATATTATCCATTTTTACCAAAATGGATAATAACCTCTTATATAATTAGTTACTTAAGTAATGGCATAAGACCGCTTGCCCCCATAGTAATATGTTCACCATCTGTTTCTATTTCCACAGTTCGCTTGTTTGTTCCATATATCATTATACCACGCTGTTTTAATCGTCTTACTACACTCTGATGAGGATGCCCATACGGATTTCTACTCCCGTACGAAAGAATAGCGAATTGTGGATCTACTTTTTTTAAGAATGTTTCACTCGTTGAAGTATACGAGCCATGATGCCCAACTTTTAATACATCTGCATGTACATCAAATTGCTTTAATATTTCATTTTCCGTCCGTATATCAGCATCACCCATTAATAAAAAGTCCGCTTTACCATATCGAATCTTTAACACAATTGAGGACTCGTTATTCTCGTCTTTCGATTTACCATTGTTTAATACTTGTATAGAAACATGTGGATCTAACGGTATGTATTGTCCTTCCTTCACTGAAATGAAAGGTATGCCCCTTTTTTTAATATTATTCCGATACGTATGATAAGTAAATGAACTATATGTTTTTCCACTATCTAATACGAGTGAAACCGGCATTTGTTCTACAATTGGAATAAGCCCCCCTATATGGTCCATATCAGGATGAGTACTTACAATCACATCTAAATGATTAATTCTTTTTTCAATTAGTTTTTGAATAATAACCTCTCCTGCTTCATAAGGGCCCCCATCTATTAACATCGTTTGACCATTTGGCAATGTAATAAGTGTCGCATCACCTTGTCCAACTTTTAAAAAACTCACTTTCATTTTACCAAAATGTTGCCGATGCATATGTATAGAAGACGCAGTATGAATAGACATCATATATCTTTTAGCCGATGCGCTGTTTAACGAAAAACATAATAAAACAGAAACCAACAATAGAATACTCCGTACACCTTTCATAACTCGTCTCCTTTTTTCATTTAGTATGGCACGCTCTGTAATTGATATACAAAAAAAGCTTAGCAAAATGCTAAGCTTTTATTTTGATAATTCCTGTAAAGAACCAAAGAATAAATCTGCTTCATTCATTTGTTCATTTTCTTCCGAAAGAGGTGGTAAATCATCTAATGTTTTCAATCCAAACGTATCTAAAAATTCTTTCGTCGTTCCGTATAAAATAGGGCGCCCTGGTCCTTCCGCTCTTCCCGTTTCTTTTATAAGTAAGTGTGAAACTAACGTTTGTAATGCCTTGTCCGTTTTCACACCTCTAATCTCTTCCATTTCTGTCCTTGTAATCGGTTGACGGTACGCAACGATTGCCAACGTTTCAAGAGCTGCTTGAGAAAGTGAAGCCGCGGTTGGAGTATCTATTAATTTTTGATAGTACGAAGCATGTTCTTTCTTTGTTGCAAAACGATACACTTTTGCATATTGTACAATTTGCAAACCGCGATTCGATCCTTCGCATTCTTTTTGCATTTCCTCTATACTGTTTAGTACTTCTTCCACTTCAACTTCCAGAACTTTAGCTATCTGTTCCGGATAAATCCCTTCGTCACCTGCAACAAATAAAAGCCCTTCAATAATCGCTTTTTGTTCTTTTCTATCCATTTTACGAACTCCTTCCTCCTATTTCCCATAAAAAACACACATAAAAAAACCGAATCACAGTAAATGCGTTCGGTTCAATATTTCTTCTCTCGTTCCAAACGATACATTAAAACCTAACATGAGATAAAATATTTCTATCCCATCTTCACATCAACTCTATACGGATTTATTAGAGCTTGATACGAAAATTTCATCAAAATTATGTTCCTGCTCAATTATGATTTGTTGATTTTTCATTAGCTCAAGAACCGCTAAAAATGTTACAACCATTATTTCACGTTCTTCATCAGCAAACAAATCATAAAAGCTTTGACGACCGCCTCTTACTTCTAACTGTTGTAGAATATCAGTCATTCGCTGTGCAATTGGTATTTCTTGACGAGTAATTCGCGTTGTTACGGGGGTTTTTGCTTTTTTACGACGCATTAGCTTTTGAAATGCCGCTAACATATCATATAACGTAACATCAAGAGGTAAGCTTGTCTCCTCTTCTTGTTGAAATGATGTAAAATCAATTGGCGGACGTGTATATAGCTGTGCTCTTTCTTGTTCTCTTTCTTTTAACTCAGTAGCAACTTGCTTATATTTCTTATATTCAATTAACCTCTCCATCAATTCTTGACGAGGATCATCTATAAAGTCTTCACCGTTATCAGGTACATCTTCTTCTTGTTTCGGTAACAACATTTTACTTTTAATTTGTAATAACGTTGCAGCCATTACTAAATACTCACTGGCAACATCTAATTGTAATTCTTTCATCGTATGGACATAAGATAGATATTGCTCTGTAATTTTCGCTACAGGAATATTATATATATCAATTTCGTAACGATTTATTAAGTGTAACAATAGATCTAAAGGCCCTTCAAAAGCCTCTACTTTAAAATTATACTGCACAAAGCATCCCACCACATTTTTTCTATAACACCATAAGTATAGAGCATACTCATGTTCTATCCAACCTTTTTAAGAAATTTAATTAAAAATAGACCTATGCCCATGTCATAATGCCCACCGCTTCATATGATAACAATGTAGTAAGAACAATGTAGGAGGTCAAAAAACTATGGGTCACGTTGATTGCGGTTTTAGCGGTGGGTTCGCATTACTTGTTGTACTGTTCATTTTACTAATCATTGTAGGAGCAGCTTGCTTCTGCTAATAGGACGCAATAAAGCGACTAGGGATATTTCCCTAGTCGCTTATTGTTAATATTTCTATGATAAACTGTACATATAACCGTTAGACAGGAGCGAATAAAATGTATCCTACCGAGTACGTACAATTTTTAATTCATTTTCACGGAGACTATGATTATTTTGAATGTCATGAAATATTAGAAGAGTATTGGAAATTAAAACCTAGAGGCGAACGCGACAATTACTTAGTCGGTCTCATTCAAATTGCTGTTTCCTTATACCATCACAGACGATCCAACTGGAATGGTGCAGAGAAGATGATAAAAAGCGCAATAGCACTTTTAGAAAAGAACAGTACATCTTTACATCAATTAGGAATAGATCATAAACAACTTATGTTCTTATTAAATGAAAGATTACACTCTATCCACAAAAAGGAAATTTTTGCGCCGTTATTTTTACCCTTATTAGACGTATCGTTAGAAAAACAATGCATACAGTTATGTAAGAAACAAAACCTCTCTTGGAAAGATGTGAACGTCATTCCTGGTGAATACATCATAAGTAAGCACACATTGCGTGATCGAACAGAAGTCATTTCTGAGCGACACGAGCAACTACAAAAAAGAAAGCAGAGATAATAAACTACTTATCCCTGCTTTCATGAATGTATATTTTGTTCAAGCTCTTTACACTTTTTGCAAAAACTTGCTGTTTGCTCATTTCCGCAAATTGTAAACTCAAGAAATTTACTCTTAAGCTCTTGAACCATCTTCGTCCCAATCCCCATATGACGGTGAGACGGATTCACGCTCAAATGCTGAATTTCCAATACCTGATCTTCTTTTTTTATAATCCCCATTATCCCAACAAAATCTTCATTTTGTTTCCACAAATACAATTGCCAATCCTCTTTCGCTTCATATTCTTTCATTGTCAATTGTAATGTTTTCACATCTTTTTCAGTTGGCATAAATGAAAGAAGCCCCATTGCAATTTTTTCATAACTTTTTTTAAAACGAATTAACATAACCCTTATCCCTTCTTACAAAAGTTACAAACTATTTATCCCCTCAATCACTCTTTTCATATCACATTCATTCTACAATATTTTTACCAGAGTGAGAAGGGGCTGAAACAACTTGATAATCATACAAAGCGTTAAGAAGAAAGTCAAATATATGTTTCCACGCTATTTCTTTCTATTACACCGCTCAAAAAAGAGACAATACTATATAGGAACTAAAAGGAAAATCCCTTTCTCATCACATTTCACTTATTAACCATTTTTGAACAAAGTAGTTCTACCAAAAGCAATATGTTAAGAGAAATACATTTATTGAAGCATATAATTCGTACTCCATCCTATGTATTTTGTTAAAAGTTTGTTCTCATGAACAATATAATTTAACGTTAGTAGCCGTCCTATTTGTGTCATATACTTTAAAATATATACCAATCCCTGTTTATAGGAAATAAAAAAAGAGAGCAAAATCGCTCTCTTTTTCTCGTAACTTATTCTTCCCAAACTTTAACTTCTTTCATTGCATCGCCTTGACGCATGTTTAATACCGTTTCAATACCGCTTGTTGCTTTACCGAATACAGTATGTACGCCATCTAAATGCGGTTGTGGCTCATGAACAACAAAAAATTGGCTACCACCTGTATTACGACCAGCATGTGCCATAGAAAGTGATCCAACAAGATGTCTATGAGGATTTCCATCAGTTTCACATGGGATAGAGTAACCTGGGCCACCTGCACCTGTGCCTGTTGGGTCTCCACCTTGGCTTACGAAGCCAGGAATAACGCGGTGGAATGTCACACCATCATAAAATCCTTGCTCTGCTAATTTTTTAAAGTTTTCTACTGTTTTTGGTGCCTCTTCTGGGAAAAATTCTAAATCGATTTTTTCGCCATTTTCCATTAATATGTATCCTAAAGTTTTCATATGTATATGTCTCCTTTCAACTATCTCAGCACTATATTACCATATTCATGACGAGAAACAAAAAGAATCCGACAATCTGCATACTTCTTTTTTGAAATGTGGAAGAAGCTAGGTGACAAATAAGAAAAATATACTATAATAACTGTGTTGCCCGAAAATTTAAGAAAGAGAAAGGGAGCGATTTTTCGTGAAAACGAAATTACTAGCTCTGCTATTAGCTGTAGCCGTATTTATTATGCCAACAGCTTCATTTGCAGACATCATTGAGGGAGAATCAATTGTTACACTAGGAGAAAACTTATCTGAACAACAGAAACAAGATCTTTTGAAAGAAATGAAAGCACCAAAAGATGCACAAATTATTACTGTATCTAATGCGGAAGAACATAAATTTCTAGAGGGCATCGTTCCAAAAGCGCAAATTGGTACGAGAGCAATTTCCTCTTCTATGATTACATACACAAAACCAGGGTCAGGTCTCATTGTACGCTCAAAAAACATTAATTCGATAACAGATGCAATGTACACAAATGCACTTATTACAGCAGGTGTGAAAGATGCAGAGATTCAAATTACTGCACCATTTAAAGTTTCAGGAACTGCTGCTTTAACAGGTTTAATGAAGGCCTATGAAACAACATCAAACAAAGCCATTCCTGAAGAAGTAAAAAAAGTAGCCAATGAAGAAATGGTACAAACAGCCCAGCTTGGTGATAAAATCGGCGAAGAAAAAGCAGTTCAACTTGTTGCAAAAATTAAAGAAGAAATTGCAAAAGAACAGCCCAAAACCACTGAAGATTTACGTTCATTAATTAAAAAAATTGCTGATCAACTTGGCATTACATTAACAGATGAACAGTTGGATAACTTAGTATCGTTATTTGATAAAATGAAAAATCTTAATATCGATTGGAACCAAGTTGGTAGCCAATTAGAAAAAGCAAAAGACCATGTGTCTGCCTTCTTAGGATCTGATGAAGGGCAAAGTTTCCTAGATAAAGTAAAAGATTTCTTCTCTAGTATCATTGATTTCGTTAAATCTTTATTCAAGTAAAAAAGAAGCTCGCCAGTGACGAGCTTCTTTTTTATACAAGTAACGGTAATTTCATAATAGCTTCTTCAACCGAACGGACAACATGATTTGCTTTCTCCTTCACATACGGATGAGCATGATGGAGGGTGAAGGAGTGCGGGGTTACTTCAAACATAGAAATATCATTGAAAGAATCTCCAATACATGCAACTTCATTTGCTTCAATTTGTAAATGTTCCATTAATCGCTTCAGAGCGCTTCCTTTACTTACACCTCTTGGCATAATGTCAACATATCGCTTACCCGATATAAAGACTTCCGCTTCGCTATGAAATGTATCTCTCAACTCTTGATCTAATGCTACAATTTTTTCTTCTTCGCCAAAAACAAATAATTTCGCAGGATGTACAGTCTTCCCAAATTCCTCTTCTAACTCTTCGATTTCAGCAATATGCACTCCCATATACTCTTCAAAAGTATGGTGATGTTCATTCTTCCTTTTTGTATATCGCTGCTCATTTGCACAAACAATATCTGCTAGTCCCTTTTTATGTATATATCGATATATTTCCTGGGCAACCCCATCTTCAAAACTCGATTCATGAAATACTTTTCCATCCGGTAGTATCATTGTCGCTCCATTTAAACTAGTTGTGTAATACGGGAACGAAAACCTTTTTACCGCCTCATCAATTCGGTGAGTAAAACGGCCAGAGGCAAAACAAATATTTGTCCCGTTTTCAGCTAGCCAACAAAGCGCTCGTTCATCTTCTTTTTGCATATCATTCATATTGTAAACGAGTGTATCATCTAAATCACTTACAAATAGTTTAATCATGTCCTCTTCCCCTTCCATACACAATATCTACTCTAATTGTACAAAAAAAATGTTTGATTTTTGTTAAAAAAACAATAAATTTTCAATAAAAAATAAGCGGAGCATAATCCCGCTTATTTTTGTCTTCGCACATTTTGAGGTCTTACAATACTTGGACGAACCTTTAAACTAGACATAGTTGGACGAAGTAAAATTTTCGTTAACGCGCCCCAATCAAACGGTAAAAACGGCCATAAATACGGTGTTTGCAAGCTTTTTATAGATGTTAAAAATAGAATCAATATCGTCATTCCAATGACAAATCCCATTTCATGAAATATGCCTGTTAAAATAATGACAAACAATTTTCCAATCTTATTCCCAAGCCCTAACTCATAACTTGGCGTAGCGTATGCTCCAATCATAGAAACTGCTACGTACAAAATAACTTCTGGTACAAACAAACCTACATCAATTGCAATTTGACCAATTAATATGGCAGAAATTAATCCTGCTGCCGACGACAATGATGTCGGTGTATGAATGGCAGCCATTCTTAAAAATTCGAGTCCGACTTCAGCCATCAAAATTTGTAATAAAATCGGTAAATGCGTCATCTTATTTGGTCCAATGAAAGCAAGACTTTCCGGTAAAAGAGTCGGATCAAAAACAAAAACTAGCCAAAATGGCAGTAAGAATAGCGAAAATATAACACCTAAAAAACGTACCCAACGTAAAAATGTACCTACAGCTGGATTTTGTCTAAACTCTTCTGCATGCTGTAAATGGTGAAAATATGTTGTTGGAGTGATCATAGCACTTGGTGATGTATCAACGAGTACTAACACATGTCCTTCTAACAGATGATTTGCTGCTACATCTGGTCTCTCTGTGTATCGGATAAGCGGGAATGGATTATAACCTTGTTTCACTACAAATTCTTCTACCGTTTTATCCGCCATCGTAATCCCATCTACTTCAATATTATTTAATTCTTGTTTTATAATCTTCACTAAATCCGGATTTGCAACATCTTGTACATATGTAATACAAATATCCGTTTGCGATCTATCCCCTACTCGAATCATTTCATTTCGAAGACGTGGATCGCGTATTCTTCTACGAATTAACGCTGTATTTACAACGATATTTTCAACAAATCCATCCCTTGCACCACGCACTACCTTTTCTGTATCTGGTTCTGTCGGTGTCCGGCCCGGATAACTACGAACATCTATTGCGAACGCTTCAGTTTCACCTTCCACAAATATAACAATGAGTCCTGATAATACTTGGAGCATTACATCATCCATCGTTTTTACTTTACTTACTTGTTGATGAATTAAACGATTCTCTAAAAGCTTTACTGTATCTTCTTCTACATCCCTTATTTCATTTGTATCCACCGCTTCTTCTAAAATAGGGATAATATAATTCGTATCACAAAGTCCATTTACAAATAACACACCAATTTCTTTATTTAAAATTTTAAATTTACGAATACCAACATCGTATGTAACACCAAGTCCAACTGTTTGCTTTAAATAATTTTCATTATCACTTAAAAAAGATGAAATCGGGATATTCACTTTTTTAGGCTTCGTCATAAAAGCCACTCCTTTCCAAAATTAATTGAATCGCTTTTCTAGTAATAGGTGATCCTCTCTCCCATTCATCATTTCCGCACATCTTGCCAATATCACCGACCCCCACTATGACAGGAACATTCAGACCATCTAAACAATAAATCGTATCCCCACTAATCCTGCCAATTTCACCATCTGGGAGTCCAAATTTATCAACGCCATATTCTGTCAAATTCCCATTCCGATCTACACTTACATCTACACGCGCCCATTCCCAATGATGTGTATTAGATGCTACTGCTAAAATACCGAGTACATCAACTTGTTTATGTGTTGCGACATACTTTAACGCCTTTTCACCAGATCCTTCTCCTATAAATCCGCTGTCATCAAACATGACAAATACAGGGTCATATGGCGTTTGCATAATAAGCTCAACAACTTTCTTCCCTGTCAATTTGGTCGGATTACTTTGCGATGCTGAAATACACCTCCCCCCAAATTCCTTTGTTAACAGCTCAATTGTCCGCTTTGCATATTCATCTCCATCTGTGACCAAAACAACCCTTCGTCTCATTTGATTTATCCTTTCGGTTTACATATAAGTGCAACAAAAAATGAAAATAATATCGCTGCTGAAATCCCCGCAGACGTTAAGCTAAACATACCGATTCCAATTCCTAAATATCCATGTTTTTCTGCCGCATGCATTGCCCCGTGCAATAGTGAGTGTCCAAAACTTGTAATAGGGACTGTTGCCCCAGCACCTGCAAATTTTATAAGCTTATCGTACAATCCGAATCCGTCTAAAATAGCTCCGGCGACTACAAAAGTTGCCATTAAATGTGTCGGTGTTAACTTTGCGAAATCTAGCAACACTTGTCCAATTACACAAATAGCTCCTCCTACAAGAAATGCATATATAAAATCCACAATTCACTCTCCTTTAACTCTTTCAAACACAACACCATGCGCAATCGTTGGAATCGTTTCCTTCTGTTGTATCATCATGGGGCTTAATAGAGCTCCAGTTGCAACGACAAAAATTCTTTGTAAATTCCCTTTTTGCATTTCACGCAATAAATGGCCGTATGTTACAACAGCTGAACAAGCACAACCACTGCCCCCTGCAAACACTTCTTCTTGATTTGAATTGTAAATCATTAATCCACAATCATTGTATACATTCCCCAAATCATACCCTTCCTCAAGTAAAAGTTGTTTCGCAATTGGTGTCCCCACAGCCGATAAATCACCAGTAACAATAAGATCATAATCAGCTGCACTTCTTCTCAAATCTTCAAAATGTTGTTGAATTGTATGAGCAGCAGATGGTGCCATCGCTGATCCCATATCTAAAGGATTAGCAATTCCTAAATCTTGCACTTTACCAATTGTTGCTGCTGTTATTTTAATTGCACTCGCCTCATTGCTAATTAATATTGACCCTGCTCCGGTAACAGTTGAGTTTGCTGTCCCTGGCTTTTGTCCTCCGTATTCTGTTGGGGAACGAAATTGTCTTTCAGCCGTCGCATTATGACTACTTACTGTAGCTAAAATACGATTCGCAAATCCACCATCTATAAAAGCTGATCCAATCGCCAAAGTTTCCATTGACGTCGCACAAGCGCTGAACATCCCTAAAAAAGGAATACCATACTCACGAGCAACATAATTTGCTGTCACTGTTTGGTTTAATAAATCTCCCGCTAAAAAGAAATCAATTTGCGATTTTTTTATATTCCCTTTTTGCATCGCTTGTTGAATTGAGTCTGACATTAACCTTCGTTCAGCAAGTTCCCAGTTTTCCTCTCCGCAATGTAAGTCAGAATATGAAATATCAAAATCCTTTCCAAGAGGGCCTTCAGCTTCTTTCGGACCGACAGCAGTACCAGTTGCATTCACGAAGATATCATTTTGAAATACCCACGTTTGTTTTCCTGTCAATCTCATACCCACCCCTCCTTTAAGACATTAAAATTTGAAATGTATATCTTATTAACCCGATAATGTATGCACCGACGACTCCAAATACAATGACACTTCCTGCAAGCTTAAACATGTTAGTAGCGATTCCTAGAACAATCCCTTCACTCCTATGTTCTAGTGCGGCACTCGCCATAGAATTCGCAAATCCAGTAACTGGTACTGCTGATCCCGCTCCAGAAAACTGCCCGATTTTATCATATACACCACACCCTGTTAAAATCGCCGAAAATAAAACAAGCGTTGCAACTGTCGGATTTCCTGCCTCTTGTTCACTAAAGTGAAAATAATGTATATAAAATTTCATCAATATTTCTCCGACTGTACAAATGAGCCCACCTACAAGAAATGCCTTCACACAATTTAGCAAATAGTTTGGCTTTGGATGGTACTCCTTCACTTTATTTATGTAATCATCTTTCAGTTTTCGCCTTGTCATATATATTGCCTCCTACTTTACGAAATAAATCCAGTGAAACAATGAGCCTATTACTTTTCCAAGTACAAGAGCAACGAGTAAAACAACAATTTTCCCCTCTACCCCGACTCGTTTCGCTAAAATAGGTAAAACATTTAATACTTCTGTTAATGCCGCAGCGAGCATTCCAATGAATGTGCCACAAAATATCCCTAATATAACAAGCCAATATTGTGACGTTTGAAATGTAATATTTTTCAAACTACACCAAGCCCCAGTTAAAGTACCCGCAATGACCGCCCACTCAAAATATTGAATATGCTTTCCACTTCTCGTTAATTGAGCTAAACGAGGGATTATACCAAGTACAGCTAAAAACGCGACATATCCGCTACCTACTGCAATCCCTCCAGCTAAGCCAATTAATACAACAAATGCACACTCAATCATCAGCAATCTGTTTCATATTATCCTTGTTTTCATGAACAATTACATATTGATCAAGCGACTGCTGATATTGAAACATCTCAACTTCTAACGGGCTCGGCTCTTCATTAATTCTCTTTTGAAATACATGATTAAAAAATAAGACCATACCTAATCCAAGACCTAGTGAATAAGGAATTTGAAATAAAAGTGGTTGCGCCTTAAATTCTCCAGTAATCATGTAATATAACCGCTGGTGTACTTGTTGCATACTTACATCTTCATGGAAATAAATGATCGCAAGGGCCGCTCCAATGAAAAGTAACAACCATACAAGTCCGAAGAAAACCGGATGCACTTTCTTTTTTTCGTATATAATTTCAACAAGAGTTTGTCCAGAACCCAGTAAATTAATTTGTACATGAGATGCTTTTTGTTGAATAATCTCAATTACTTTCATGACATCAATTACAACATGCGTCTTATCATGTGCTGTTATGTTGTAGACTATCTCATTTTGTAACGACTCAACTACAAAAGAATCTCCGGCAAGTTGAGCAACATCGCTCAGCCTTACTTCATACGTAGGAGACACTTTTAAGCGATTGCGCATTTTAATATAAATTGTTCCTTCCAATTTCCATTCACCCCTTCACTCTTCCTCGTAGTTGTAGTATGGTTATTGGAATTTTTTCTAATACAATTTTTTCATAAAAAAAACATCTGTACCATTTCGGTACAGATGTTTTTAGCTTATGCCTTTTTCTTAAATAAATTTGCAATACTTAATGCAAGTCCTCCCCAAATGACTACCATACCTATAACCATCATCATAATCGCTGATCCACTCATCATGAAACACCTCGGTCCTTCCATTCTTTTTCAAGCTGGACAGAGTCTGAATGTATTTGTGCATTCCATTTTTTCAGACCAATAACTAACGCGACTAGAAGGAATGCTGCCGCTATCGACCAACCATACGTTACAACAAACTCTGTTGGATAACCTCCGTAGTTCTTTTTAATGTTTTGGATTGTACCATCAATTAACATATACCCTAACATAAGTGGAGTAATAACGAGTAAACTCACTCTCCAAAACGTTCCTAACTTTATATCAGATACAAAGTTTGCATGATTTTGATAAACTGGTAAACGGCGCAAGATTAGTCCTATTGTAACTACTTCAACGAGTGCAATTGTAATCAATCCAAAATTGTTAGCGAAGTAATCAACAACATCTAGGAACATAAGTCCACCACGTGTTGCAAAAACAAGAGAAACTAATACTAATAGCGTTCCCATAATTCCAATCGTCTTTTGACGACTCAAGCTGAATTTTTCAGATACAGCGGCAAAGCATACTTCTGCAAGTGAAATGAGTGATGTAATTCCAGCAACAGTT
Source organism: Bacillus sp. FSL R9-9530 (assembly GCF_038008145.1). Lineage (NCBI taxonomy): Bacteria > Bacillati > Bacillota > Bacilli > Caryophanales > Bacillaceae > Bacillus > Bacillus sp. FSL R9-9530. The sequence goes on along the minus strand of NZ_JBBOYO010000001.1, from coordinate 5,280,460 downwards.
AGAGATAAGAAGAATAATACACCAAATAACGGCGACATCGGTAACTCATTAATAATTTGCGGGAATACTACAAATGCAAGTCCTACACCAGCACTAGCTACTTTATCAACCGGTACCCCCATGTTATTCGCCATAAATCCAAGAGCTGCAAAGACACCAATACCTGCCAATAATTCAAATCCTGAATTTGCAAATCCTGTAATAAAAGCATTATTTGTTGTATCTGAGTTTTTCGGTAAATAACTAGAATACGTAATCATAATTCCGAATGCTAAAGATAAACTAAAGAAAATTTGACCGTAAGCAGCAAGCCATACTTTCCCATCAAAAATACGACTCCAATCTGGTTTAAAAAATGCATCTAGCCCCTGCATCGCACCTTCCATCGTCACTGCACGAACAACGATAATAAGGAACATAACAACTAGTAAAGGAATAAAAATACGGTTAACAACTTCGATTCCTTTTTTAACTCCTTTAAACGCAACACCAAGCACAATAATCCAAACGAGAGCTAACGGAATTAATACTTCTGGTACGAGCCCCCCGAATTGTCCTGGCTTATCTGCAACATGTAAATATTCTTTAAATAAAAATGATTGCGTGTCTTTCCCCCATGCTCCAGTAATTGCAAAGTACGTATACGAAATAGACCAAGCAATGATTACAGCGTAATATGTTGAAACAATAAATGTCACACACATTTGCCACCATCCAATAAATTCAGCACGTCGATGAATACGGAAGAATGTAAGTGGCGCCGAACCACGATGGCGATGCCCAAGAGCAAACTCGAAAGCTAACAATGAAATACCAGTCGTTAATAATGCAAATAAGTACGGTAAAAAGAATGCGCCTCCCCCGTTTTCATACGCTGTATAAGGAAAACGCCATATATTCCCTAGTCCAACAGCGGAACCGATTGCTGCAAAAATAAATCCAGCCCTAGTTCCCCATTGTTGCCTCGTTTCCATGTTTCCTTCCCCCTTTGTGACAAGTTCATACTTGGATTATAGTTTAAATTAACTAAATTATCAATAAATTCTGTAAATTTTTTAGCGATAGTTGGAATCTTCTACTTTTCGTGACAATAAAAAAAAATCGAATAGATAGCTATTCATCTATTCGATCTTTCATCTGTTTTAATATTTTCTTTTCAAGTCTTGAAACTTGTACTTGCGAAATGCCTATGCGCTCCGCTACTTCTGATTGGGTTTGGTCTTTATAATAGCGCAAATACACAATTAGCCTTTCTCGTTCATCCAATTCTCTAATTGCTTCTTTTAAAGCAATTTTATCAAACCATTTCGTTTCCGATTGATCTGCAATTTGATCTAAAATAGTAATTGGATCTCCGTCGTTTTCATACACGGTTTCATGTATCGACGAAGGAGCACGACTCGCTTCTTGCGCCAGAACAACTTCTTCCGGCGTTAGTTCAAGAGCCTGTGCTACCTCATTAATCGTTGGAGCCCTTCCAAATTCTTTCGAAAGCTCGTCTCTCATCTTTCGGACTTTGTTTCCTGTTTCTTTTAAAGATCTACTTACTTTCACTGATCCATCGTCACGTAAAAATCGTTGTATTTCACCGATAATCATTGGAACTGCATATGTTGAAAATTTCACGTCGAAAGATAAATCAAATTTATCTACCGATTTTAAGAGTCCAATACATCCAATTTGAAATAAATCGTCTGGTTCGTATCCTCGATTAAGAAATCGCTGTACAACCGACCATACGAGACGCATATTACTTTGAACGATTGTATCTCTCGCTTGTTGATCTCCATCTTGACTTTTTTGAATTAACGCTTTTAGCTCGTGGTCCTTTAACTGAGGTTTCTTCTTCTCATTTCTGACCTCTATGTCCATTGGCTATTCTCCTTAATTGCATAGAGCGTTACTATTTGATAAGTATTTTGTCAAATGGATTGTTGTCCCGAAAGATTCGTTTGAAATAACTTCTACTTCATCCATAAAATTTTCCATGATAGTAAATCCCATTCCGGAACGCTCTAATTCAGGTTTAGTTGTAAAAAGGGGTTGTCTTGCTTCATCTAAGTTAAAGATACCAATCCCTTCATCTCGAATCGTGAGTTTCACCATCGCTTCTTCCAAAATCACTGAAATATAAACAACACCTTCTGCATTTCCTTCATACCCATGAATAATTGCATTTGTAACCGCTTCTGACACAACTGTTTTAATCTCTGTTAGTTCTTCCATCGTCGGGTCTAATTGCGCAATAAAAGCAGCTACCGTAACACGAGCGAATGATTCATTCTGACTTAACGCTGAAAATTGAAGGTTCATTTCATTTCTCATCTACGCCACCCCCAACGTCGCGAGCGCATGCGCTTCACTTTCTTCTAAACGAACAATTTTGAATAGACCTGACATTTCAAATAAACGTTTAACGGGCGGTGAAATTGCACAGACAACCATCTCTCCACCTAATCCCTTTACATGTTTATATCGGCCTAATATAACGCCTAAACCAGAACTATCCATAAATGTTAAGTTCTCTAGGCTCAAAATAATATGATGAACACCATGTGTCTCAATCATATCTGTGACTTTCGTTCGCAACTCTTCAGCAGTATGATGATCTAACTCGCCCTCTAGCCTCACACATAAGACGTCACGTTTTACTTCTAAATGCATGGAAAGACTCACACGATTTCCTCCTTATGCTCAAACTTTACTCATTAACATAAGATTTTCGTGATATAAAATCAGAATCCTTCCTACTGACAAAAGAAGAACTATTTCGTCATAAAGTGAAACCTTTCAGCAATTATTTCAGTAAATACGAACAGAAAAACATCAAAATTTTCGCCGCTATTTTGATGTTGAAAACATCCCAAAACTTCTTTTAAATAACTCCCACCAGCTCGCTGCCTCAACATCTTCTTTCGCTACAATTGTTTGTTTTAATAAAACATCTTTATCTCTTTTAATAACAAGTGTGCCAAGTGCATCACCTTTTTTAATCGGTGCCTTCACTTTCTTTTCAGCAATCACTTCTTGTTTAACTTTGTCCATATTTTCGCCCTTCTTCATAAGAAGAGACACATTGTCTGACGCAACTAAATCTACTTTTTCTTCCTTACCTTTTCCTACTTGTACAGTCTTAATTTTCTCACCACGTGTATATAATTTCTTTGTCATGTATTGTCCAAATGCATAATCAAGAAGCTTCGTTACTTGATTGTTCCGCTCTTTTGATGTAGGTGCTCCCATTACAACTGAAATAACACGCATACCATTTTTCTCAGCCGATGCCGTTAAACAATATTTCGCTTCTGTCGTAAAGCCTGTTTTCACTCCATCTACTCCAGGATAAAAACGTACTAGCTTATTCGTATTAACAAGCCAAAACTTCTTATCCGTATTTTCACGTAAATAGTCTTCATATTTACCTGTGTATTTTCGAATAAGTGGATACTTCATCAACTCTTTCGCCATAATAGCCATATCATTCGCTGTAGAATAATGATCTTTCGCTGGAAGACCTGTCGGATTTTGAAAATGTGTATTTTTCAATCCTAGATCTTTCGCTTTTTTGTTCATCATATTTACGAAACCTTCTTCTGAACCAGCGATATGCTCAGCTACTGCAACCGATGCATCATTTCCAGATGCAATTGCAATGCCCTTTAACATTTCATTTACAGTCATCTCTTCCCCAGGTTCTAGAAAAATTTGTGATCCGCCCATTGAAGCTGCGTGTTCACTCGCTCTAACTTTATCGTTTAGTTTTAGTTTTCCTTTTTCAACTTGTTCCATAATTAATAGCATTGTCATAATCTTTGTCATACTAGCAGGTGGTAACTTTTCATTTGGATTTTTATCAAACAAAACTTTACCTGTATCTTGCTCAATTACGATCGCTGACGATGCTTGTTCCGCTAACTTCGGCGTGGTTTCTTCTGTTTTTTCCTGCTTCGTTTTCTCAGATTGTGCGAAACTAACTGAAGTACCAGAAAGCAATAACATGAAACAAACAAGTATTCCAAAAACTCGCTTCATGACTAACCCTCCATTCTATATCAAACTTATTTTTTCCAATTTATACATTTTTAATACCATATTTTTCTATTATTTTCAGTTGACAAATAAATTCATTGCCTATATTGTATTAAGTGTATTACACGTAGTAGTACACTTAATACTCATCAGGAAGGAGACATTGCTCTTGCATATTCAACTTGATCCAAGAAGCAACACTCCGATATGGGAACAAATTGTTCAAAATATAAAAGAGCTCGTACTAAAAAATATGTTAGCTCCAAGTGATAAACTTCCTTCTGTACGCGAGCTTGCTTCTTTGCTCGTTATAAATCCAAATACAGTAAGTAAAGCTTATCAAGAATTAGAGCGACAAGGGATTATTGAAACATTACGAGGAAAAGGAACATTTGTAGCCCAATCGATTACCCCAACATTAGACGAAAGGAAAATCGCTATGGTTGAAAAGCAATTTCATCAATTATTACTAGAAGCCTCTTATCTTGGGATTACGAAAGATAAAATTCACGATTGGATAGATTCATACTATAAAGAGATTGGAGGAAATACAGATGTTGAAAGTGACAAACTTGAAGAAAACAATTGATAACCAAACGATTTTAGACGATGTTTCTTTCACATTACAAAAAGGTAGTATCGTCGGATTGCTCGGAAGAAATGGCGCAGGGAAAACAACTTTATTACGAACGATGGTCGGCATTTTAGACCCCGATGAAGGAACTGTTACATATGAGGATACAGATGTTCATATGCATCCTGAAATTAAACAAAAAGTTGTATACGTTCCAGATTCTACTAACATATTAAACGGATATACAGTGAAGGAAATCGTAAAGTTTTATAAAGCGGTTTATACAGCATTTGATGAACAGTATTTTTATGAAATATTAGAACGTTTTAATTTACCAAACAAACGTATTCGTAGTTACTCAAAAGGAATGAAAGCACTGCTTGCGATTATTTTAGCTTTCGCTGCAAAAGCAGAATATGTCATTTTAGATGAACCGACAAACGGACTTGATCCTATCGTTAAAAGACAGATTCTACAATTTCTCGTTGAAGAAGTAGCAGAAAAAGAAATTACAATTTTCATCTCCACTCACCATTTAGATGAAGTTGAAAAAATTGCCGATACAATCATTATTTTAAAAGGACATACAGTAGATTCTATTACATCACTAGATGATGCAAAATCACGATTTGCCAAAATACAAGTTGCTTATGAACGTTCATTACCTCAAAAACTAGAAAACTTAAGCAATATTAAAATATTAAACCAAACAGGAAAAGTATATACAATCTTAATTAAGGAAAATGTGGCTACAACACTGGAGAAGTTTTATAAAGAGCAACCAATACTCATTGAAGAATTATCAATGTCACTTGAAGATGTCTTCGTTACGACACTTGAGGGGGATGGGTATGTTTCATAAGGCGTTGTGGATGTGGAATTGGAAGCGCGGGAAATATGCTGCGTTACTATTTTTCTTTAGTTCACTTTATTTTTTATCTTTCAGATACTATAGGGAAGCTCAACTACAACTTGCTAAATATTATAATTTAAAAGAAAAAGGAACTTTCGATTATCATTACGCATTTGGGTCAAATAATAGTAGTTTTTGGTTAACTATTCTTATTATTTCTTTAGCGTGCCTATTAATAGGATGGGAGCGTAGCAATCAATCTATTACTTTACTTATGGGAATGCCTTTTAAACGAAAAGATGTTTTCTTATCCAAATGGGCTTTCGGTTCATTCTGTATTGTAGGCTCATTCCTTATAAACTGGATTCTTATGTACTTTATTTATAAAACAACCATTCATTTTGATTATCAATCATTTGGGCCGTTTCATCGATACTTTCTCTATGCGATTGTTTCATATGTTGCAGTATATACAGCTGCATTATGTATCGGTGCCTTTACTGGAAGTATTGTTTCGCAAGCCGTTTTTTGTATTCCTTGGTTACTAATGGGTCTTACATTTATTTCATTACTATACAATTTTACAATCAATTCTCTAGATATTACATATAAGAAAGACCGACACTTATATGTAAGTCTTTTCAAAATTAATGAAAAAACAAATATCGTTGCACCGATAAATAATTTTTCTATTAGTTACTACTATAATTCGGAAAGAGATCAGGAAACACCCGATTCATCGCTTTTAAAAGGTCCAGAGTTCCATAGTTATTATTCAGCTAAATCGATGCTAGTTCCTATTTTTTATACAATATTCTATTTACTAATTGGCACATATTTATACAGGCGGTCGCCAATTGAAAACAGTCAAAAGGTATTTATTTCCCAAAAACATTTGCGAATATGGATATGGATAGCGACAATCTATTTTGCATTACTAGGTAGCTATAGATTACCTCTATTTAATTTCTTATTTAATCAGTATACCGGTATGTGTTTCGCCGGAATCATCACTTATTTCGTACTAAAGCGCCTTACAAATTATAAAGTCTTTTAAAGGAGAGATCCTATGTTTCAAAAAGCATTATGGCTAAGGACGTATCAACAGAGTAAATATATGGTCTGGTTATTTTGGTTCGTTAGCTTCTACAATTTGTCATACAAATACTATATGGCAGCTATTGAACAACAACACCTTCTAAAAATGACGAAAGAAGGTGATTATGTATATTATTACCATTTAGATTTATCACTTATGGATCCCGTCATGTTTCAAGGTGGTGCACTTATCATTCTGGCCTGCACTTTAATCGGTTGGGAAAGACACAATAATTCCATTGATTTTCTTTGGTCTATGCCTTTTAAACGTTCACACCTTTTTATGACAAAATGGTTTTTTGGTATTTGTAATATTATAGCAGCTGTCAGCATAAATTGGGGACTATTTGCTATTATGAAAAAAATGACTTTTCATAATAAATACCAAGTATTTTCTCCATTTCATTCTTATTTTATATACATGTTAATTGTATTAATTGCTATTTATACACTTGCCTTATGTATAGGAACAATCACTGGGAATATTATCTCGCAGGGACTTCTCACTGCAGCTATATTCATGTTCCCATTGTTACTTCCATCTCTTATCTCAGGGGTCATTGCTATTCACTCAAATATAGATTTTCATGAAAACAATGGAATTATGCACCGTTTTTTGGAAAATATCCGTATTTCTGGTCCAGTAGAAGATTTTCGTATTAGATTTGATTATAATCCACAAAGTGCCTATACCGATCCTGATGGAGTGCGTCATAATGAACCAGACTTTACAAATATGCCTTCAGCAAAATTATTGATCGCACCTATTACACATATAATTATTTTATTACCACTCGGTATGTATTTATATGTTCGTTCAGTCAATGAGCGGAATGGCAGTTTCTTACTATATCCGAGGCTACAAAAAATAGTTATGAGCTTTATTATTTTCTTTATAGGAATAGTTGGTGGTTTAATCTTAAGAGGAGACAAATCATTACTTAATTTTTATATTGGATTTTTGGGGACAAGTGTAATTAGCTATTTTCTTCTATCCAAACTATTAAGATGGAAGTTCTCTTGGAACACTAAATAAACTCAACATTATCGGAATTTTGCTACAGGAGGGATTACATGTTTCATAAAGCTTTATGGCTCCATCATTACAAGCAAAGTAAGTACATCCTTTTACTCTTTACTTGTAGTAGTTTTTGGTTTTTACCTATTAGCTACTTTAATGATTTACAGGTTCAGCCAAACGAAGATGGCTATTTCAGCTATAGTTTAAATGGGGATACTCTTATCATTCCCTTCATTCCAATTTTCATATTACTTGCCTGTTCATTAATCAGTTGGAAAAGACAAAATCAAACAGATTATCTGTTATTTGCAATGCCATTCTCGAGAAAAGAGCTTTTTCTTTCTAAGTGGCTGTTCGGGACAATCACAATTCTATTCATAATGAGTCTTAATGGCATCTTAACTTATTTCATCCTAAAGATTAATCTTTTTAGCCAATACCAATCTTTTGGGCCAATGGGTACATTATTATGTTATGTTACCATTACATGGATTGCGATTTTTACAATAGCCCTTTTTATCGGAACAATTGCTGGCAATGTTATTTCACATAGTATACTAAGCTTAATTTTCATTATATTACCATATGGAATAAGCGTGTTACTGTTTCATTTTGCTTGGATTCACACAAATGTACCTACAACTGAATTTTTCGTTAAGAAAACGAATTATACATCATATATAGAAAGCATTGAAGTTTTTGCACCTACTAATAATACTTATATATCTTATGAATTTAATCCAAAATTAAAAGAAGTAGACATTAATAATTTAAAAGAATCCGTTAAGGAGCACCATCAATTCCAGCCCGTCTGGAAGCTTATCACTCCGATTCTTTATATTCTCATTCTTTTACCATTAGGCGTATTTTTATATAATCGGACCCCAAATGAAAATAACGGTAAAATATTATTATTCACTAAACTACATGGTTTATTTATACCAGTTGTTACAATATGTTGCGCTCTATTAGGAGGCCGAATAACAGGTGGAAAAAATGATCCGCTATTAAATTATTACGCTGGATTCATAATAATAGGGGTATTTAGCTATGTAATACTTCACTATTTGATAAATAAAAAATTTTTACTTCATACGAAATAACCTCCTTCAAAAGGAGGTTATTTTACATTCTCTCTCCTATCCCCATACACCATCTCTTCTTTCATCCCAAATCCATCACCATTTTTCACAATTTGCTCTGTCGGCGCGACTACACTTTCAGCAATTTTCCATTCGCCGCGCTCTTTCACAAATACTTGCAGAAAATAGTTCATACCATTTAATTGATACGCATTTTCTTTTTTCACATTATAGTGCACCGCAATGTAGTGCACTTGAATATTTTCTTTCCCTGCTTTTGATACGTATTGCGATAATCTTGGAATGTACATTGATGCTTTCTTAAATGGTAATTGCTTCGCTTTAACGAGCGATGAACTTGTTACATTACGCAAAGTGTCCTGATTACGAACATTATCGCTATGATGAAATAATACTGCGTTTTGCATAGAACGAACCCATAATTTCGAATACAAGACGGTATTATCATTCTCAATGTACTTCACTTCTTTTTGCACCACTTGGATAGGGGTATCAGCGTACATGAATGTATGAAAGCAGAAAAAACTTCCAAGTAAAATGGTAAGTGCAGCAATATATTTCATAATCTTTCCTCCGATCTGTTTAATTAAAGTATCGGAGTTTCAAAATATTTTTATTCAAAAGAAAAAGGATAGGAAAGCTCTCGCTTCCTATCCTCATTTATTATAATACGCGGCCAAATAGTTCTAAAACCATTTCTATCTCTTGGTCGCTCCAACCTTTAAATTTCTCTTTATAATATTCTTTACGCACAGCTTCAAGCTTTTCAGTTACTTCTCGTCCGTTTTCAGTAATTTCTAAGTATACGATACGACGGTCCGAATTTGAACGTTTTCTTTCAACAAACCCTTTTCGCACGAGACGATCTGTTACAGCTGTAATATGACTGGAGGTTACGTTTACTTCACTCGCAATTTGCGAAGCCATCTGTGGACTTTTTAAAAATAACGCACGTAATACAGAGAATTCATTATATGGCATATGCTCTGAAAAACGTGTATTAATATCATTTTGTAATAAACGTATCATCTTTCGAAATGATGCAGATAAATCTAAAATCAGTGTTTCTCTATTTTCGTTCACTAGCCTCGTCCCTTTTTTATCATATTTACACATATTATAATCTATAAATACCTATATTGTATATGCTTTCTTCCCTCAACATTCTCATTTATGTAACTTTTTTCATAAGATTTTCTTTTTTGTTCACACATATACATATAAAAAAGGATGGTGAGCATAAATGCAAAGTGGAATGAATCCGTATTTACATAATATCCGTACGACGAATACTGGTAAAGAAGCTACTATTACTGTACAAGGAGAAGGCATTATAAAGGCAAAACCAAATGTTGTCATATTAACACTGGGCATTCGAACAGATAGTAAAAATGTAAAACAGGCGCAAGAAGAAAATGCAGTGCAATCGAAACAATTGCTTGATGCACTCAAACAGCTAGGTATTGCCGATAAAGATATAGAAACCATTTCTTATACAATTACTCCTCAATACGAATATGTAAATGATAAAGCATTACTACAAGGCTACCGTGTGGAGCATTTGTATGAAATTACCGTTTTAAATGTGCAAAAAGCAGGGGAAGTATATGATATAGCCGTTACAAATGGTGCAAACGTAGCAAAAGGATTACGTTTTCGAATATCTCATCCAAATAAATATTATGAGCAAGCTCTCATTCAAGCTCTGCAACAAGCAGTAGACAAAGCTCGCACAATTGCGAGTACTTACAATTTAAATATTAATCCTGTTCCCCTCTCACTCGTTGAAGAATCTGCCCAATTACCACGGGAGATCTCATCATATGCTACTTTGCATGCGCAAGCAGCTCCGCCCATTCAATCAGGAGAACTAGAAATCATTTCATCTATCCGGGCAATTTTTACGTATTTATAAATAAACTCATTTATAAGTAACCGTTATCATTTTCGTTGTTGTAAAAACATGATGTTCTGATATAATAAAGGACGGTGAGCTCTTACATAAGAGATATCACGGGTGGGAGAGGGATATGAAAAAGAAGGTTTAACATGAAAGGAATACTTGAAAGAACATTTAAATTAGACTTACACCAAACATCACCAAAACAAGAAGTTTTAGCTGGAGTCACGTCATTTTTCACAATTGTTTATATTATGATTGTAAATGCGTCAATCTTATCAGATGCCGGCATTCCTCTTGAGGCAGGAATTTTGGCAACTGTTTTTAGTTCATTTGTCGGATGTCTACTCATGGCATTTTGGGCAAATGCACCTGCTATTCTTGTCCCTGGTATGGGTGTAAATGCATTCTTCACGTACACTGCTGTGCATACGCTCGGTTTAACTTGGCAAGAAGCATTGGCAGCTGTTTTTATCGCCGGTATTATTTTTGCAATTGCTGCTTTTACACCGATTGCTCGCGTGCTTTCGGTATCGATTCCAAAGTCATTAAAGGAAGCGATCACTGTCGGCATCGGGTTGTTTTTAGCTTTCATCGGCTTGCAAAAAGGTGGTTTAGTCGTTTCGCATCCTAATACTGCTGTTGCAATGGGAAAATTAAGTAGTCCTGTCGTTCTTGCCACACTACTTACTCTTATTGTCGCACTTGTACTATTTGCGCGTAACGTACGTGGAAGCTTTTTATGGACGATTGCAATTGGAACTGGTATTGCATGGCTGTTTGGTCTTGTTGATACGAGTCAAATGGGAAATAGTTCGTTTTCATTCGCTAATTATGGCGATGTGTTTGGAGCTATGTCATTTGGGAAACTTTCTTCCTTGCCATTTTGGATTGCAACATTCTCCTTAAGCATGGTGCTTATTTTTGAGAACATGGGACTTTTACATGGTTTATTAGAAGATGATCGTAAATTCCCACGTGCTTACCAAGCAAATGCAATTTCAGCAATGACATGTGGTCTATTTGGCACAAGCCCTACCGTTTCAACAGTAGAGAGTGCCGCAGGTATTACTGCAGGCGGGAAGACAGGTCTGACGTCTATCGTTACAGGGTTGTTATTCTTCGCATCACTGTTTGCGCTTCCGTTTGTCAAAATAATTCCTGACAGTGCCATTGCACCAATCTTAATTATTATTGGCGGGCTGATGATTACAAGCATTCAACAAATTCCTCTGAACGACTTTTCAGAAGGATTTCCAGCGTTTTTAATTATCGTTATGATCCCGCTCACATATAGTATCGCTGATGGCATTGCGTTCGGATTTATCGCTTATCCTATCTTGAAAGTTGCACTTGGAAAGCGTAAAGAAGTCGCACCGTCCATGTATATTATTACATGCTTATTCTTAGCCATGTTCGTATTACACGCTATTGGCTAAGAAAAAAACACCGAGGAAATCCTCGGTGTTTTTTTTACTTAAACCAACCTTTTTTATAAAACCAAGCCATCATTCCGCCGCCAATTAATGCCATTAAAATTAAGCAAATAAAATAACTATACTTCCCGCCAAGCTCTGGCATATGTGCGAAGTTCATGCCGTATACCCCTGCAATAAATGTTAACGGCATGAAAATAGTTGAGAAAACAGTTAATGTTTTCATAATATTGTTCATATGGTGGGAATTCAACGAAAAGTAACTATCTCGAATATCTGCTGTTAATTCACGGCTCGCTTCAATCATCTCTGTCAGTTTAAGCAAATGATCATGTATATCTTTAAAATAAATTTCATGATCGCTTATACCGTAAAAACGTGTTGAATTTAATATACGATACAATAAATCACGCATCGGAATAATCGTACGCCTTAGCTTAGATAAATCTGCACGAATATCAAATACTTCTTCTAGCACACTTCCTGCTGTCTCACCCGTTAAATTATCATCAATTGCATTTAAATGGTCTTCGATGTAATAAACAGGTGCGAAATAATCATCTACAATTTGGTCAATAATTGTATGTGCTACATGCAAAGGACTCTTCTTAATACGTTTCTTTTCACCGAGCGTTTTCCATACTCTTTCAATCGCATTGTTATGAGAGAAATGGAAAGAGACTATATATCGATCACTAATAAATAAATCGATTTCATGCGGTTCTAATCCGTCTTCTCCGAATGCATGAAGAACTAAAAAGTTATATCCATCATAAAAATCTACCTTTGGTCTCTGTACATACTCTACACAATCTTCAATTGCAAGGGGATGGAACTTGAAGTGATCTTGTAAAATATATGTATACTCCTCTTTCGTTGGCTTATATAAATCAAGCCAATACCATATGATGTTCTCTTTTTTCGTTTCTTCTAGCGAAACATCATATAAAACTTCATTTTTTTTCGTTATTGCACAAATTCTAATCATAATTTCACCCATTACTATTATAAACAAAAAATAGTAAAAAAAGCCAAGGAGAAATCTCCTCAGCTTTTTTTATCCCGCTATTTGCGGGCAGTAAGACCCCTACCTCAAAATTCAGCGAAAGCAAAGAAGTTAGGTCTGGGTCGGTCTGCTCGTAAATGCCCGATTGGTGAAGGCTAATAATCAGTGGGGATAAAGCCCCCACTGATTAAAGTTTCACTTTATTACTTCGTTACAATACCGTGTACTAAAGTTGGTGCATCTACGTGACCTTTAGCGATTTTCATGTTCTCATAAATTTTCGCTTTTACGTCTTCAACATTTTCGCGGTTTGCGTAAATTGTAACAAGAGAGTCACCTTTTTTCACGCTATCGCCTACTTTTTTGCGAAGCATTAGACCAACTGCTAAATCAATTTCAGACTCTTTCGTTGCACGCCCTGCTCCTAAAAGCATTGCTGCTGTTCCGATTTCATCTGCAACGATTTCCGATACGTAACCGTCTTCTTTCGCTTCCACTTCAATTTTAAATTGTGCTTGTGGCAATTTAGAAGGATCATCAACAACAGATGCATCGCCGCCTTGCGCGGATAAGAACGTTTTAAATGATTCTAGCGCTTTACCATTGTTCATTACTTCAATTAACTTTTCACGTGCATCTTCTAAAGATGAAGCTTGTCCAGCAAGGTACACCATCTGACTTCCAAGTGTTAAACATAACTCTTCTAAATCTTTCGGTCCCTTACCTTGTAATGTATCAATTGCTTCTTGTACTTCTAATGCATTACCAATTGCTTCACCAAGCGGCTGACTCATATCAGAAATAACCGCCATCGTATTACGACCAACGTTATTACCGATGCGTACCATTGCTTCTGCTAAACGCTTTGCATCTTCATCCGTTTTCATAAACGCGCCTGCTCCAGTTTTTACATCAAGAACAATTGCATCTGCACCAGCAGCAATTTTCTTACTCATAATTGAGCTAGCGATAAGAGGAATTGAATTTACTGTTGCAGTTACATCACGAAGCGCATATAACTTTTTATCAGCAGGTGTTAAGTTTCCACTTTGACCAATAACAGCGATTTTATTTTCATTTACAAGACGCATGAATTCATCATTTTCAATTTCCACATGGAATCCTGGTACTGCTTCTAATTTATCAATTGTACCACCCGTATGTCCTAGACCTCGTCCAGACATTTTCGCAACTGGTACACCTAAAGCAGCTACTAATGGACCTAATACAAGTGTCGTTGTATCACCAACTCCACCCGTTGAATGCTTATCTACTTTTACCCCTTCAATGGCTGATAAGTCAATTGTATCACCGCTATTTACCATTGCCATCGTTAAATCTGCACGTTCTTGATCATTCATATCTTGGAAGAAAATTGCCATTGCAAGTGAACTCATTTGATAATCTGGAATACTACCATTTGTGTATCCTTCAACGATAAAGTTAATTTCTTCTGTCGTTAATGCATGTCCATCACGTTTTTTTGCAATTAGGTCCACCATTCTCATTGTGAAGTCACCCCTTCATTTGTTTTACAATTGCTTTTACTAATGCTAAGAAATTAGCTTTAACACGTTCTGTCGTTTCAATTACTTCATCGTGGTGAAGTGGTTGATCTAAAATACCAGCTGCCATATTTGAAATACAAGAAATACCTAGTACTTTCATACCTGCATGACGAGCTACAATTACTTCCGGTACTGTTGACATACCAACTGCATCTCCGCCAAGTGTACGAAGCATACGAATTTCAGCAGGTGTTTCATATACAGGACCTGTCATTCCAACATATACACCTTCTTGTACTTTAATATTTAAATCTGCTGCAACTTGTTTCGCCATTTCGCGAAGTTCTGGCGTATATGATGTAGACATATCAGGGAAACGTACACCCATTTCAGAATCATTTGGTCCGATTAATGGGTTCGTACCCATGAAGTTAATATGGTCTGAAATTAACATAAGATCGCCTGGTTCAAATGATGTATTTACACCACCAGCTGCGTTCGTTACAACAACTGTTTCTACACCTAGTTCTTTCATAACACGAACTGGGAATGTTACTTTTTGCATATCGTATCCTTCGTAGAAATGGAAACGTCCTTGCATTGCTACTACTGTTACACCTTGAAGTGTACCGAATACAAGTTGACCTGCATGTCCTTCTACAGTTGAAACTGGGAATTCAGGGATTTCACTGTATGGTACTGTTACTGCGTTCTCGATTTCATCTGCTAATACACCTAGTCCAGATCCAAGGATTAGTCCTACTTGTGGTGTCTCTTGAAATTTCTCTTTTAAGTATGAAGCTGATTTTGTAATTAGTTCACGATTCATCTGTTTATCCCCCTATTTCTTTAGCTCGTTTAAGAAGCTTGTTCCATGTTCTGGCATTTTAACATTAAAGTTTTCTGCTACAGTTGCACCAATATCAGCAAATGTTTGACGAAGTGATAACTCTTGTCCGCCTTCTTTCATGCTTGGGCTATATGCTAATAACGGTACATATTCACGTGTATGATCAGTACCAGGATGTACTGGATCATTACCATGGTCTGCTGTAATTAATAATAGATCATCTTCTTTTAGTTTTTCGAATACTTCTGGAAGACGTGCGTCATATTCTTGCAATGCTTCTCCGTACCCTTGTGGGTCACGACGATGACCAAATAAGGCATCAAAGTCAACTAAGTTTAAGAAGCTAATACCTGTAAAGTCCATATTTAATGTATCTACAAGCTTGTCCATTCCATCCATATTTGATTTCGTACGAAGTGATTCAGTTACACCTTCTCCATCATAAATGTCAGCAATTTTACCAATAGCAATTACATCATAATCGCTATCTTTAAGTTCATTCATTACTGTGCGACCAAATGGTTTTAACGCATAGTCATGACGATTTGGTGTACGTGTGAAGTTTCCTGGCTCTCCAACGAACGGACGAGCAATAACACGCCCTACCATGTACTTCTCATCTAATGTTAATTCACGTGCGATTTTACAAATTTTATATAGCTCTTCAAGTGGTACTACTTCTTCATGAGCTGCGATCTGTAATACACTATCAGCAGAAGTGTAAACAATTAAAGAACCTGTTTCCATTTGTTCTTGACCAAGCTCAACAAGTACCTCTGTTCCAGAAGCTGGTTTATTACCGATAATTTTACGACCTGTCTTTTCTTCTAATTCATCAAGTAATTCTTTCGGGAATCCTTCAGGAAACACTTGGAATGGTGTATCAATGTAAAGGCCCATGATTTCCCAGTGACCTGTCATTGTATCTTTACCTGTAGATTTCTCTTGCATTTTTGTATAATATCCAAGCGGTTTCTCTACTTTAGAGATTCCTTTCATTTCACGAATATTACCAAGGCCTAATTTCACCATGTTTGGCATGTGTAATCCATTCATATGTTCAGCGATATGACCAATTGTATCAGAACCTAAATCACCAAACTGCTCAGCATCTGGTGCTTCACCGATTCCCACAGAGTCCATTACGACTAGGAAAATACGTTTATATTTATTCATAACTGCAACCTCCTATATGTTCAGTTCTACTTCTTGTAGTATGTTCAAAACGCTATAAAGTGAAACTGTTATCAATGGGAATTATCTTTCGTCCTCATTATTAAACAGTACTGCTTTAAATCATTCTCTAACTTTTTCGTTTTACTTTCAAACGAATAAAAAACATTTCTAGGTTTTTCCAAGTCAGATGTCAGACATCTGATATTGATATCATAACATGTTTACGCTTTCTTTTTAATACATTTTCGTAGAATTACTCATTTTCTTTACCCTTCTATTGTAATCCATTCTGCAAAGAAGTGCTAATCATTTTATAACATATTTCCTAATATAAAAATAAAAAGCAGCTCTAAAGAGCTACTTTTTATTTTACTTCTACTGTTTCTTCTTTATGTTCATGTAGTTCACCTTTTTTAACATGAACTTTCACTTTGTAAGCACCGTTTTCTTTGAAAGTATGTTTCGTTTCATACTCTCCTTTATTTCCTTCTTTCGCCGGAATAAATTCGTGCTTTTCAACACCATCTTTCCAAATCTCAAGTTGTACTTCAGCACCAGTTAACGCTTCTTCTTTTTGCTTCAAATGAACTTTCATTGTTGATTCAGCATTTGCTTTAATATCACCAGCCATAAGATGTATCATCGTATCACTTTTATGATCCCCATGACCTTCTTCTTTTTTCGCATCTTCTACTTTTGCATTTCCTACAGCGACTTTTGTTTCTGGCATAACATGCATTTCACGTGCATTTGTATGAGGAATAATATGATATACTCCATCAGTTTCAAATGTTTTCTCTACTGCATAAACACCTTTTCCTTTATGCTTACCATCTAACATCTCGTGTTTCTCGTCGCCATCTTTCCAAATCTCAAACTTTACATCATCAGCATCCGTTACTCTTTCTTTTCCTTGTGTAACAAGTGCTTGTACTTCTGTTTTTTCACCAGGTTTAATTTCTTTCGGATTCGTTTGAACCGCTACTTTTATAGCTTCCAGTTTCTGTTCTTTTTTCGGTTCTTCTTTGTTTGTATTACAGCCAGCCAATGCTAGCATCGCGATAAATAAAGTCATAATAAGTTTTTTCATCATCATTTCCTCCTTCATACCTTATTTAGTATAGAGGAAATACATTGTAATATTCTAGTCTTCTGCTGAAAACAATGTACGAAATGTTTGTGAAGTTTTTGTGAAGTACTATAGCCTTTTGAATCTATGAAAAAAAGAGCATAGTAACTATGCTCTCGGATGAAACTGTTTATATACATCTTTTAATCTAGCTTTTGAAACATGCGTATAAATTTGCGTCGTTGAAATATCTGCATGTCCAAGCATTTCTTGCACAGCACGTAAGTCTGCCCCATTTTCTAATAGATGCGTAGCAAAAGAGTGACGCAACGTATGCGGTGTAAGCTCTTTTGCAATATTCGCTTCTTTCGCTAGCCGTTTTAAAATTTTCCAAAATCCCTGTCTCGATAATCGATTACCATGATGGTTTAAAAAGAGCGCATCTACTGCTTTTTTACCCATCAATTCTCTTCTTCCTTTTTCAATATACTTTTGAATCGCTTCTGTCGCTAAGCTTCCTAGTGGAATAATTCTTTCTTTGTTCCCTTTCCCGATACAGCGAACAAATCCCATCGTTAAGTGCACATCTTCTAAATTTAATGCAATTAATTCTGAAACACGAAGTCCTGTTGCATACAACAACTCTAACATTGCCTTATCACGAATCCCAAAAGCACTTGCCGTTTTCGGTGTTTGAAGCAATGCTTCCACTTCGTCGATTGATAATACTTTTGGTAATTTCCGTTCCCCTTGTGGCGTTTCAATATGTACCGATGGGTCATGCTCCACTGCTCGTTCACGAAGTAAAAATTGATGAAACGAACGAATCGATGCAATATGACGCGCCAATGTTTTTGAAGATTTCCCGTTTTCTTTTAAATACTGCAAAAAGTTAACAATATGCAAGCGTGTCACTTCATGAAACGTCTTCGTTTGTTCTACATTTTGCAAATACTTCACATAGCTTTTTAAATCGCGTTCATAAGATACAACTGTATTTTTCGCTAAACCTTTTTCAACAATCATATAATGAATAAAATCTTTTAATTGATCTTCCAATCTACACTACTCCCCATTTTCATAGAAAAACATCATTCTATTTACGAAAGCATCCTTTTCCGGCTCCTCATTCCCTGATACTTTTTCTACAGTCTCTTCTTTTGGCTTTTCATAACGATGGTAACTTTCATATTCTTCATTTATCCATAGTATAGCGAAATAAAACAAAATCGTACAACTTGTAAATAATAAAAATACTTTTATCCCATCAAAAGTTAATTTTAAAGCTCGGCGCATTGTAAATTCCTCCAAAATATAAGTTATTACAACATATGCCAAGCTTTCACCAATTTATACCTTATTCAAATAAAAAACCTCTTCCTAGTTAAATAGGAAAAGGTTATTTTTCATCCGTTTCATTTTCTTGACAATTTTTACAAATCCCATGGAATGTTAAACGATGATCTTTCACCTTAAAGCTCCAGTCTCGTTCCACTTTATTCTCCACTTCACCAAGTAAATCTTCTTGTATTTCTTGTACAGCACCGCATTGTGTACAGATTAAATGATGATGGAAACGCTGTGCACCTTCTTGGCGTAAGTCATAACGCGAAACACCGTCTCCAAAGTTAATTTTATCGACAACTTTCAACTCAGACAATAACTCTAAAGTTCGATAAACGGTTGCTAATCCGATCTCTGGCGACTTTTCTTTTACAAGGAGGTATACATCTTCTGCGCTTAAATGATCTTCTTCATTTTCTAGCAGCACACGAACTGTTGCTTCACGTTGTGGTGTCAATTTATAGCTCGCTGCATGTAATTGCTTCTTAATTCGTTCAATTCTTTCTTCCATTCGGTACTACTCCCTCCTCGCCACTCTTACACCATTATATCAGAAGAAGGGCTCCTGTCAAAAGAAAAACAATAAAAACAAATTGATAATTATTCTCAAAAAACATTTATTGTTTGTTAATAGCCTCCACAACTTCTTTCATTAAAACTGGTGATGCATACACTTCGACACTGGAAGCAATAGCTAATACCGCTCCAATCACGAGAAAAAAGCATGTATAGCGAATTAATAACGGTAATAGTGGCTCAGTTATTTTCCGAATAAATTGATGCCTAATCATGCGTAAGGAAAAGCTTGCAGCAATTGTTGTCATTACGAGAAATACAGGAATTATAATTAAATTTTGTGGCAATACAGATACAAATGCTAATAATAGTCCATTCCATCCGTGCTGACTTACTAAAAAACCTACTGTAAATCCAACAACTACCCCTTTTAAAAATAGTAAGATAAAAATGAGTGGCAACCCAATAATTGAAATCCCCAAAATCCAAATAAAGCCGATATATTTTAATTGCGAAAAGTAACTTTCTCGAAACATTTCGCCTGCGACAGCAAATTCTCCTTTAGAAACTTGTCCAAAAAAACGCTGTAAATAAAATGATAAATCTTGCTTTTGGTTTATTTGTAAACTATTCACAAGAATCGCTCCAAATATTACTCCCATCAGTAATAAAACCGCATTAAATATATATAGTGAAGAATTTTCCTGTATGTGAGACATTACACGGTCTTGCCACGTTTTTCGCCACATTTTCCTTCCCTCCGTTCACACTCTTACTAAAAATGTATGAAAGAAAGAAAAAAAGTATGACGAATTAGCATTGAAATTCCGCTCTACTTTGCTAAACTAAAAAGTAGAGAATAGGAGGGATTTCTCTTGAAACCATTATTATTAGATTTTCCAACATTATTTCAAACTGAGCGCTTGCAAGTACGTAAGCCGTTTCCAGGTGATGGAACAGAGGTATATGAAGCAATCCAAGCTTCGCTAGAAGACTTATTACCATGGATGCCAATTACAGCTGAAACAGAAGAACGTGCTGAAGAAATTGTTCGCGAAGCTCACGGACAGTTTTTACTTCGTGAAACACTTGATTTCCACTTATACGATAAAGTATCTGGTACATTCATCGGCGCTATTACGCTCAAGCCTGAAAACTGGGATATTCCAAAGTTTTCACTTCACTTTTGGCTACATAGCGCTTATACAAAGCATGGCTATATGACAGAAGCCATTAAAGGTGCGATTCAATTTGCATTTGATAAACTAGGTGCTAGAAGAATTGAAATTCGTACTGATGCAACAAATATAAACGCATGTAACTTAGCAGAACGTCTAGAATTTATTTTAGAAGGTACAATGGAAAATGATTTCCTAGCACCCGATGGCAGCTTACGCGATGCACGTGTATATGCAAAAATCAACTAAAAACACTCGCCTTAGGCGAGTGTTTATTTTTGTAATTGTAAATATTGTACTGCAAACATCGTCTTAGCATCATGTATGCGAAGGTCTTTCATAAGATCAATCGCTTCTTCTAATGACACTTCCATTAATTCCACAAATTCATCTTCATCTAAAGCTGCTTTATTTTCTTTTTGTTTTAATCCTGTCGCTTTATATACATATAAAATCTCATCTGCAAAACCAGGTGATGTATAGAAAGATGTAATAAGCTCCATATTTTCACATACATATCCTGTTTCTTCTTCTAATTCACGAACTGCTGTTACCTCTGGCTTTTCCCCAGGTTCTAACTTCCCAGCAGGAATTTCCACAATTGCCTTTTCGAGAGCTTTACGATACTGCTCAACGAGTACAATTTTCCCCTCATCAGTAATAGCAATAATAGCAACTGCCCCAGGGTGATTTACGATTTCACGTTTACTCATTTCTCCATTTGGTAATACTACATCATCAACACGAACTTTTATAACCCTACCATCAAAAATCGGTTCAGTTTTTACTGTTCTTTCTGCAAGATTACTCATACTACTTCATCTCCCTGTTCTATTTCCTAATCGTTCTTCATACATTTTACCACATTGAAAGGAGCGTGATAGAAATGAAAGTTTACATTTTACCAAATCGCGTCACTTTAGTCGGCAAAGCATGGCAAATTCGTCATAAGCTAAAACAATATGGAAAAGAGTATACAACTGTACAAGAGTGGATTACAGCAAATAAAAAGTAAACGTTTGTCAACCTCCTTCCCCTTTCGTACAATAAAGGTAAGGAGGTTGACCTATGAAAAAACGTCAATTAGGAAACTCAGATTTATATGTTACGGAAATTGGATTTGGCTGTATGTCTCTCGGTGCATCTGAGGCTGAAGCTATGCGTATTATCGATGAGGCAATCGATTTAGGAATTAATTTTTTTGATACAGCGGACTTATACGATTATGGATTAAATGAAGAATTTGTTGGAAAAGCTCTGAAAGGAATACGCGACCAAATTGTTCTTACAACAAAGGTTGGAAATCGATGGACAGAAGAAAAAAACGGTTGGTCTTGGGATCCTTCTAAAGCTTATATAAAGACCGAAGTAAAAGAGAGTTTACGTAGACTTCAAACAGATTATATTGATTTATATCAACTGCATGGCGGGACGATTGAAGATCCTATAGATGAAACAGTTGAAGCCTTTGAAGAATTAAAAAAAGAAGGGATTATTCGTCATTATGGTATCTCTTCTATACGTCCAAATGTCATTCGTGAGTATGCAAAACGATCAAATATCGTTAGCATATTAATGGAATACAGCCTTTTAAATCGTCGCCCTGAAGAATGGTTCCCGTTTCTTAATGAACAGCAAATTAGCGTTATTGCTCGCGGACCACTTGCAAAAGGGATTTTAACTAACAATAATGCAAGAAAGATAGAAAGAGTAAAAGAAAAAGATTACCTCTCTTATTCTTACGATGAGTTATATTCGACACTCGCGAGTGTAAAAGAAATAACCCAAGAAAGCTCTTTAACAGGAACAGCTATTCAATATTGCTTACATAACGAAACTGTTGCAGCTGTTATACCTGGTGCAAGCTCTATTCAACAATTGCAAGAAAATATACAAGCTAGCCAACAGTTATCTTTAACAAAAGAAGAATATGTACAACTTCAAAAGATTGTTAAGTATGATTCATATGCTTTGCATCGCTAAAATATTGATACCGATAAAAGCAAAAGACTGCCCCCCAACACTAGGCGGCAGTCTTTTTTTATAACGTATCATATTTATCAGGATTCGTTCCTACATGTAAATTACGATTTAACGTATTAATTTGATCCATCTCTTCTTCAGTTAATGAGAAATCAAAAATAGTAAGGTTCTCTTTAATACGAGATGGCGTAACAGATTTAGGAATAGTCACAATCCCACTTTGAATATCCCACCTTAATATAACTTGTGCAGGTGACTTTTCATATTTTTTAGAAATAGCCTGAATAATTGGATGCTGGAATATTTCGCCGCCTCTCATTAAAGGACTCCATGCTTCCATTTGAATTTGCTCACCTTGACAGAAATCACGCAATTCAAATTGCGCTAACATCGGATGAAGTTCCACTTGGTTGACCATCGGCTTCACTTTACAATTTGGTAATAACAGTTCTAAATGATGTTTATGAAAATTAGAAACACCAATCGCGCGCACTTTACCTTCTTCATATAGCTTTTCTAAAGCACGGTACGTATCAACATACTTCCCTCTTATCGGCCAATGGATTAAATATAAATCTACATACTCCATTTGTAATTTCTTTAAACTTTTTTCAAACGCCTCGAGCGTCTCCTCGTACCCTTGATCGTCGTTCCAAACTTTTGTTGTAATAAACAAGTCTTCTCGCGGGATTCCAGATTCACGAACCGCTTCTCCGACACCGCTTTCATTTTCATATACAGTTGCTGTATCAATCGAACGGTATCCAACTTCTAACGCTGTTTTTACTGCTTGTTTAACTTCGTCGCCTTCTTTCGCTTTATAAACGCCTAGACCAATCATCGGCATTTTCACACCATTATGAAGTGTAGTTGTTGGAATATGCACAGTCTTTCTCCCTTTCATTGTTACATTTTTATAAACCACAACTTTATTTCAACAAGATTCATCCAAAAAGTCAAAACATACGTACAGTTTACATAATACTTTTATACACATTTAAAAAAATAAAGTGAACTCAGTCATTCACTTTATTTCCTTTCCATTCTTTCGCTTTTTCATCAACATTACGTATAAATTCATTTTTTCCTTCTGTATACAACGTGCCATCATATGTATATTTTTCAGCTAGTTCTTTCTTTAAAGTCGCATACGCTTCTGCTTCTTCACAATGAGCCATCATATAATCACGAAATGCTAAATGCCTTACTATCTCAGGATTTCCTTTTTCAAATACGTGTAAGTGATACGAGCGTTTTTCCTCAGTCCCATGAATAAAATAACGACGTCTTGAAATACCATTTTCCCCTTTTACGATGTAACCAAGCTCTTTAAAACGTTCATTCCAATGATCTACTCTGTCGATACTCTCTACTTCCATAATCATATCTATAATTGGTTTAGCTGCCAGTCCTGGCACTGACGTACTTCCAATATGATGGACTTTCACCATTTCTGGCATCGCCGATTTTAATCTTTCGGCTTCCATTTGGAATTTCTCACTCCAATGATTTTCATACGGAACGACTACAATTTCCCTCATTCTAACTCCCCTTTTCTTACAAACTCGTCAAAAAAATGATCAGCGGCATTTCACTGACCATCTTTTTATTATTTAAAGTCTTTCCAAGTAAGGCTACTTTCACTTAACAGTTCTTCAAATGATTTATTCTTTTCACGTTCTTTTTGTTCCTTACGCTTTCTTTCTTGTTCTGCTGCCTCTTTTTTCTCTTCTCTCACTTGCAACTCTTTTTTCTTATTCTTTAATTGTTGCATTAACGAATCGTTCAATTGATCACCTAGTGTAAGTGATTCTTTCTCTGGTTGATTCATTTGAGAGTGTCTTTGTGTTTGTGTTTGTCTTTGCTTCTTTTTCTTCATACTATTCACCTTTTACTTTTTTCTCCATTATAGAGGATACACGGCGAAATCGACAATAAAAAAGGTTCCCTACTCTATTATTTATCTTTTGTAAATATGTTAATTTTTCGAAAAAACTAAATTTTTATATGGATATAATCCTAGTAATCTATTAAAATTATGTCGTATGATGTCAGATTATAAAAAAAGGAGAAATTAATTATGTGGAAAAAAATTATTCCTGCTGTTGCTGTTTTAAGTACTATTACTTTTTCAAGCGTATTCGCCGCTCCTCCATCTCAGACTCCTGCCGAACAAAACCGATACATAGACGTACAAATGCTTGGTATTAATGATTTACATGGTCAACTAGATACTGTAAAAAAAATTAACAATAAAGAAGCTGGTGGTGCTGATTACTTAGCTACTTATTTAAAAGAACGCAAAAAACAAAACCCTAATACACTTCTCGTACATGCTGGAGATATCGTCGGAGCTAGCCCACCAGTTTCTGCTTTATTACAGGACGAACCAACTATTGAATTTTTAAATGATTTAAAGTTTGATGTTGGTACAATTGGAAATCATGAATTTGATGAAGGCATTGATGAAATGCGACGTCTCATTTATGGTGGATATCATGAAAAAACAGGGAATTTCAAAGGAGCAAACTTCCCTTATGTCGCTGCAAACTTCTATAATAAATCAACTGGCCGCTTATTTTTACCACCATTTACTGTAAAAATGGTAGATGGAGTTCCTGTAGGATTCATCGGAGTTGTTACAACGGATACACCGAATGTCGTTATGCCAACTATGCTAAAGAATGTACAAATTACTGATGAAGTAGAAGCTATTAATAAATCTACTCAGCAATTAAAGCGTCTCGGTGTTAAATCTATCGTAGTCCTTGCACATGTTGGAGGTACAACTGATGACACTGGTGTAACAAACGGTGACCTTACTCGCATTGCAAATGAAACAGATCCCGAAGTTGATGTTATTTTCGGCGGACATAGTCATACGTACGTAAATGGTACTGTAAATAATAAACTTATCGTGCAAGCGAATTCTTACGGAATGGCTTTTTCGGACGTAGATGTAACAATTGATAGAAAAACAAAAGATATTGTGAAGAAAAAAGCTGAAGTTATTACAACGTACCATGAAGGTGTAGAGCCTGATAAACAAGTAAAACAAAAGTTAGATCAATATAAAGAAAAAATCGCACCTCTTGTAAATGAAGTAGTCGGAAAATCTACAGCACCTATCGACCGTAAACAAAACGATGCTGGTGAATCTACACTTGGAAATTTAGTTGCGGATGCCCAGCGCCAAACTATGCAAACACAAATCGCTCTTATGAATCCTGGTGGAATTCGTAATGATCTAGACGCTGGAGATATTACATGGGGCGAATTATACGGCATTCAGCCTTTCGGAAACCAATTAATTAAAGTAGATCTAACAGGTCAAGATATTCGTGATATATTAAATCAACAATGGCAAAAAGGAGCAACGAGAATGCTTCAAATTTCAGGTATTCAATACACTTGGGATGCAAATAAACCAAATAACGAAAAGGTTACGAATATCCGTTTAACAAATGGTGAAGAATTAGTTCCCTCTAAAACGTATAGCGTAGTTGCAAATGCTTTCCTAGCTTCTGGCGGTGATGGATTCGTATCCTTTAAAAATGGAAAAAATGCTGAAACTGGTCCAAACGATTTTGAAGCATTAGTCGATTATGTAAAACAAGTGACAGAACCAATTCAGCCGATTATTGATGGACGTATTCAAAAAAACAATTAAATACTATTCAAACTAGTGCGTGACACTCGAAAGAAGAAGCTCCTTTTATATGCAAGGAGCTTCTTCTTTTAGAGTCATACGTATTGTCATTCTTCTAGTGCAGTAAAGGATACGCACATAGCCCCTTGTTTCTTCGTAGTATATAGAAAACTATAATGGGAAGATTTGTATGTATTTCTATCAAACAATGACGATACATTGTATCGACGAAACGACAAATCAACAAGTGAAAGAAACATTTCGGAGCGCAGCAGCTGATGAACAAAATCATGCCGTTTGGTTCCTATATTACTTTTCGAAACAAAACAAAAAATGAAATAAAAGAAAGGATACACGCTCTTATATGGAACATAGTATCCTTTCTTTTATTTCTCTGGATACGTTTCATGATTAACATCATACCGTTGCAAAAATTCCTGTAGTGCTTCTTCTACAATTTTAGACTTTTGAATCCCTTTTGATTCCGATATAACATCTAGTCTTGCTAATACTTCTATATTAATCGAAAAGGTTCGTTTCTTTTTCTCTGTGCTCTTACTTATAATTTGAACACTTACTTCTTCTCTTTTTCTTAGCAATTCATAAATGCTTTGTAACTGTTCATAAATTAGTAATTGATAGTCTGTTTTTGCATATTGAAGGGCAGTAGCTTCTTGGATTTGCAAATGACGTGGCTCTTCACCATCACCTATAAAGATACGTTTTTTCTGCTCTCCATCATATTCATATCCAATCACCCTTAATTTCTTTGATAATGTATATGGGCTCATCTCAAGCCGTTTCGCTATAATAGCGATTGATTCGCGTCTATTTAAAGAATCAATAATTTCTCCAATCGTCATATTCTCCCTCCTCTCTTAATCGCCTAAACTTGAAATCAAACCAGTATGTTATGATACAATGATTTTCTAGTAGTATATGCAAAAGAAAGAGCCTGTGCGATTCATACCATTTAAGAAAAGGAGGTTTACATATGCTTTTTCGTAGCCATACCCCTCAGTTTTACAACGAAAAGAAGCAACTAATCCCTAACAGTATCGCTACGATAGAAAGCGTTATGATTAATGACCGGAAACAATCTCTCCTTATACGCGGCCAAAACGTGGACCAGCCTATTTTATTATGCTGTCACGGCGGCCCTGGTATGGCACAAATCGGCTTTATTCGCCATTTTCAAAAAGAGTTAGAAAAGCACTTTATCGTTATTAATTGGGATCAGCGAGGGGCAGGTAAATCCTTTTTATGGCGGGACATCCAAACAAATCTTACGATTGATCAATTTTTTTCAGATGCAAAAAAGGTTATTCAATATCTTCTCAAACGCTTTAATAAGCAAAAACTATTTCTCGCTGGTCATTCTTGGGGAAGTATTATCGGACTACAAATCGCTAATCAATGTCCCGAATATATAGAAGCATACATCGGCATCGGTCAAATCGTACATATGAAGCAAAATGAAGAATTACTATATCAACATTTAATTAGCTCTGCCAAAAAACATGACCATAAAAAGGCATTAGCTTCTCTTTTAAAATTAGGGAAACCACCCTTTTTAGATACGAGACGCCTCATTATTCAAAGAAAGTGGCTTGGTACATTTGGAGGAGCAATCCAAAATGGATCTTCCTTTTCTTTCATACGAAAAGGCTTCTTTTCTCCTGAATATACGCTATTAGATTGGTTCAAATTTCTCGCAGGAAATTTAAAATCCGGAGTTTTATGGGAAGAGATGCTGACAATCGATTTCTTTTCATCTATTTCAAGTTTATCTATTCCTGTTTATTTTTGTTCTGGTCGCTATGATTATCAAACTCCTTATGCACTCGTTCAACAATATTGCGATGTCATTCAAGCTCCTATTAAAAAGATGATTTGGTTTCCAAACTCGGCACATTCTCCAGATTTAGAAGAGCCTGAGTTATTCGCTAAATCTTTACAATCAATTAAACAAGAACTATCTTTTCAACATTAATAACAAAAGGCGCTTTTACATTTCATAGAAAACATTTTATAATGATATGTCGCAAGTATATGTCACTACAAACACTTGCTTGCCTTAACAGAATAAAAATTAGGGAGATTACATTTATTATGAACGCTGTACTCATCGCAGTAGCAGTCATGCTACTGCTTAGTTTGTTACGTGTCCAAGTCATTGTCGCCATTATCGTTGGAGCTTTAACAGGCGGACTTATCGGCGGACTCGGTATTTCAGAAACAATCAGTACTTTTACAGCCGGCCTTGGGAACAGTGCTCCTATCGCATTAAGCTACGCAATGCTCGGTGGATTTGCTATTTCACTTTCAAAAACAGGACTTCCTGATGCAATGATCCAATCAGCTTTAAAATGGATCGGCAACGAACAAGACACGAAAAAACAAGTCTATTCTAAAATACTTATATTATTTATCATTTTAACAATGGCTTGTTTCTCACAAAATATTATCCCTGTTCATATCGCCTTCATCCCAATCTTAATTCCAGCACTTTTAAAAGTATTAAATGAGCTGAGGGTGGATCGTAGGCTTGTAACATGTCTTATTACATTTGGGTTAATTACCCCTTACATGTGGGTTCCAGCAGGGTTCGGAAAAATTTATCATGACGTATTGCAAACAAATGCTGCGCAAAGCGGTCTTACATTTGATGTCGCACTTATTCCAAAAGCGATGACTATTCCAGCAATCGGTATGATTATCGGATTATGTGTAGCGGTTTTCATTACATACCGAAAACCACGTACATATGAAACAGAACAAATTCATTCTGCACAGAATGAAATCGTTCCCTATACGAAAAGAAGCATTACTTTGGGTTTATTATCAATACTCGCTACATTAACTGTGCAATTAGCAACAGAATCAATGATTTTTGGTGCTTTAGCAGGTATTATCGTCTTATCAGTTAGCGGTAGCCTCCCTCTTAAAGAAGCCGATGCTATTTTAACGAGCGGAATGCGTATGATGTCCTTTATCGGATTTGTTATGATTTCTGCCGCTGGATTTGGCGCTGTTCTTCGAAAAACTGGACATGTTGAATCTCTTGTGCAAACGAGTGCACATATAATCGGAAATAATAAACCGCTTGCTGCATTTCTTATGCTCATTATTGGACTTCTCGTTACGATGGGAATTGGCTCTTCCTTTTCAACCATCCCAATCTTAACAACAATTTTCGTACCATTATGCGTCCAGCTCGGATTTAGTCCCATGGCTACAATCGCAATTATCGGTACAGCTGGTGCACTTGGTGATGCAGGTTCTCCAGCATCTGATAGTACACTTGGACCAACGTCCGGTTTAAATGCTGATGGTCAGCACCATCATATATGGGATACATGTGTCCCAACATTTCTACACTATAATATACCGTTACTTATATTCGGCTTTATTGCCGCAATTACACTATAAAAGGTGCGTTTTAAAAACGCACCTTTTACTTTGTTGTTTCTCTCTCAATGCACCTAAATTCTGTTTCCACTTCTTCTTGTCGCACTTGTTTCTTCTTTATTTTTCCTATTAACTGTTGAAAAGCTATTTCCCCATTTTCTTCGATATAACTTCCAATCGTCGTTAATGATGGACTTATCCATTCACCCTCTACACTCCCGTTAAATCCAATGATTTGTAACTTACCTGGTATATGAATATTAAGAGTTTTCGCCGCCCTGATTAGCTCAATAGCGACCTTATCACTTGAAGCTACAACCCCATCTATGTATGGATGCTTTTGTAACAATTCAAGAAACTGTTGATTCGTATACCCTTGTACAATTTCCTCTCGATAAGAAAGTCCTTCTTTCCAAGCAGTATCTAGAAATCCTGCCACATGCTCTTCCATTTCTTCACTCTTTACTCCCTCACCGATATAAGCAAGAAACTGGCAGCCTTTCTCTTTTAATAAAGAAACAGCTTTCTGTCCACTTTCATAATAGCTCATAAGAGATTGTCGTTCTTCAAGCACAGCGAAAGGAAGTGAGATTTCTCCTATACTTCGAAAAACAGATTTCGTCATTATAACGCCTGCAATGTTATTTTGCTCCAACATATCTATGTATCTATTCTTATTTTCTATATTACAAACTATTACTTGATACCCTTCTTTGTATGCTATTTCCTCAACGAAACGGAGCAAAGTGATGTATGATGGATTATGCAAATTATCTACAAGTAATGCAATCACCGTTGAAGGCTGTTTAAATAAAGGCTTTGCTGTAGCATTCGGTCTATAATGTAATTCTTCAATTGCTTTTTTTACTTGTTTGACCGTATCTTCATGGACATATCCTTTTTCGTTAATGACTCTTGAAACGGTTGCGACTGAAACACCGGCCAATTTTGCAACATCACGTATAGTTGCCACATCGTCACCCCTTAATATGGTAATAGATTACAATTTTAAATTAAACCAAAATATAACATTCGTCAAGGTTATTGTTTTATACTTCTGAAAATTGTTACACAATTTCCACTCTACTCAGAAAATATACTCCAGCTGAATTTCATGTGAAATCGCGATATTATCATAACCAATAAACGGAATTTCTTTCTTTATTTTTCGTGCTTCCTTTACCGCATCAATATACAAGTCCGTCATCATGAAGTTACGTTTTTGATAAAAACGAAGTGCGTTCATATTATCATTCGTCGTAATAAGCCACACCTTTTTACATTCGTTCTCTTTTGCCACTCGCAATACACAATCCATCAGTTTTGTACCAAGCCCCTTCCCTTCCTCAAAACTATTTAACGATACAATTTCACACATGTTTTCTATCACTTTATATGTTACAATTCCCACTATTCTGTTATTTCTAAGTGCAATAAAACCAGGTAATTCTTCTAATTGATGTACTCTGCCTCGCGAGACCATCATTGAGCTTCCCCAGTTTTCACACATAAAATCCTGAATTACTTCTTTCATTTCTGGTGTGATTTTTTGTATATGAACCATACACGATTTCTCCCCTTTTCACATCATTGTGATACAATGTTAGTGTATCACATGTAGAGGTATTTGGAGGATGAGGTAAAGTATGAAACGTTTTTTTACAGCATTGTTTACTATACTAGGTGCACTAACTGCGATTGGGATTTTCTTTACAAATAAAGTTATGTACTTGAAGAAAAAAACAGAGGAAGAAGTTTTAGAACGCGAAACGAAAAAGCATTTTCATTTGGACGATTTTAAGGCTATTCAAAAAGAAGAGGTTCACATCCCTTCTCAATTCGGATACGAACTTCACGGATATTACATGCCAGCTGGTCATTCCAATAAATTTATGATTTTTTGCCACGGTGTGACTGTAAATAAAATGAATTCCGTTAAATATGCAAACTTATTTTTAAATAGAGGATATAACGTATTTATTTATGATCATCGCCGTCATGGTAAAACCGGTGGTAAAACAACAAGTTATGGCTATTATGAAAAACATGATTTAAAGTCAGTAGTTGACTGGCTAAAAGATCGTTTCGGAACGAATATTACACTCGGAATTCATGGTGAATCTATGGGCGCTGCAACTCTTCTTCAATATGCAGGATTTGTAGAAGATGGTGCTGATTTTTATATTGCTGATTGTCCTTTCTCTGATTTTTATGGACAGTTACAACATCGTTTGAAAGTTGAGTTTCATTTGCCAAAATGGCCTTTATTACCTTTAGCAAATGCCTTTTTAAAAGTTCGTGATGGCTATACAATTCGTGAAGTTTCACCAATTGATTGTATAAAAAATATTAACAATCCGGTTCTCTTTATTCATAGTAAAGATGATGACTATATTTTATCTGATATGACGAAATCACTTTATGAAGCGAAAGAAAATAATAAACAGCTTTATATTGCAGAACATGGTGCACACGCTTGCTCTTATAATGAAAATAAAGAAGAGTACGAAGATGCCATCGATCAATTTTTAAACACATATGTAAAAGAAACAAAAAACAGGCTTGCATAAGCCTGTTTTTTTACTGCGCTAAAACGTCTGTAACTTGTTCCATATTTTCAGAAATCCACTTTACTGCCTCGTCTAGCGTTGGGAATTCCGTCGTTTGAAAAGTTACCTCATCTTGAAGTAACCAAACATCTTTCGGTTCTTGTCCTACACCTGCGATTGACCAATGAAGTAAACTATATGGATGATTATCATTCAAAAATGATGCCCATGTGCGCTCATTTGCAATATTTTGTAGTGCGTGTAATTTTTTATCCATCTTTCGTCACCTTACTCTAGTCAGTTATACAAACTATTATAACACTCTCTTCTCTCTCAAACAAAGTGCTCTTTTTATATTGTCAAGTACTCTCCCTAATTATATGATGAGAGTAAGCGTTTGGAAAGGAGGGATAACGTTGGCAAAAGTACAAATTAAAGTGAATGATAATGGCTCTTTTCGCGTTACAGGGGACGTGGAATTAGTTGACTCACAAGGGAATGTATTCCCAGCAAAACCAGCATTTTCTTTATGTCGTTGTGGTTTATCAAAAAACATGCCTTATTGCGATGCTTCGCATAAAGGCAAATTCGAGTCTGTTGTTAGAGCACCAGAGGCAGAATAAATATTTAAAGAACATGCACATTTATTTGTGTATGTTTTTTCTTTTGATCAAAGCCTATACAGCCCTTCCCCTTTCCACATTTCTATTACTTTCGTCCCCATTCAAATCGGCATATATTTTCAAACAATTCTTCACATTCGAACATTTTTTACTATGCTTTTTTCTTTTTTGTGCTATAATGTGAGCAAACAACATCCTTCGGGGTCGGGTGAAATTCCCAACCGGCGGTGATGAAGCGATAGCTTCTAAGTCCGTGACCCGTTTTCAACGCGAAAACGGTGGATCTAGTGAAACTCTAGGGCCGACAGTATAGTCTGGATGGGAGAAGGATATGTTTTCTAGTAATTTTATATAGCGAATACACTTTTATTTCAGTATGCATATTTTTAAAGTTTCATTTTGAATCTTTATATATGTTTTATTTTGTATAGTTATGTTTCTATACTGAAATAAAAAGATACGACTAGCGTTGAAAGAATTTGATATTTTGCTAGGTTTTTTCCTTATGCCAAAATATCAGTCATCGTTAGGTTTCTTTCCTATACTTTCGTATTCGAACTATATTTCTAGAAATCACGTCTCCCAAACCCCAAGGATATAAAATCCTTGGGGTTTTTTGATTTTTTCAGGAGAGGTGAAAAGAATGACAGATCAAGAATATATGAGGATTGCCTTGCAGTTAGCACAAGGAACATCGGGACAAACAAGCCCAAATCCTATGGTTGGTGCCGTTGTTGTTAAAGATGGAAAAATTGTTGGAATGGGTGCCCACATGCGTGCTGGTGAAGAACATGCTGAAGTTCATGCTCTTCACATGGCTGGTGAAAGAGCAAAAGACGCTACCGTTTATGTAACACTTGAACCGTGTAGCCATTTTGGAAAAACACCCCCTTGCTGTGAATTACTCATTGAAAAAGGAGTTCAGCGTGTTGTAATTGCTACTCTTGATTGCAATCCACTCGTTTCCGGAAATGGAAAAAGGAGATTAGAAGAAGTTGGAATCGAGGTAACTACTGGTGTTCTTGAGGCGGAAGCCACTTTATTAAATCGATACTTTTTTCACTATATGAAAACGAAACGTCCCTTTGTAACAATAAAAACAGCAATGAGCTTAGATGGAAAAACAGCAACTATAACCGGTGAAAGTAAGTGGATTACAGGCGAAGAAGCACGCGC
Source organism: Bacillus sp. FSL R9-9530 (assembly GCF_038008145.1). NCBI lineage: Bacteria > Bacillati > Bacillota > Bacilli > Caryophanales > Bacillaceae > Bacillus > Bacillus sp. FSL R9-9530. Next base: position 5,246,408 of record NZ_JBBOYO010000001.1, on the reverse strand, counting down.
TGACGTTCACCAATATCGTCATATACATGATGCTATTCTAGTCGGTGTGAATACAGTTCTAACTGATAATCCACACTTAACAACACGAATTCCAAACGGAGGTAAACATCCTATACGCGTTATTTTAGATACCCACTTACGAACGCCGCCATCTTCTCATGTCATAACAGATGGCTTAACTCCGACATGGATTATTGTCGGTAAGGATGTAAACAAAGAGAAAATAGCGTCTTATGAATCTAACAATATAGCTGTATTCCAAATGAAAACACAGCAAATTGAAATACAAGATGTCCTATCCCTGCTCGGTGAGAAACAAATTCTTTCTCTGTTCGTTGAAGGTGGTCAAACGGTGCATGCAAACTTCTTAAAAACAAATAGTTTTAATGAAATCGTGACCTATATAAGCCCGAAATTAATTGGTGGAAAAGATGCACCCACCTTATTTGGCGGAGCTGGTTTTTCGAAGTTACAAGATGCACTTTCCTTAACAATTCAAGAGATGAAACAAATCGGTAATGATATAAAAATTGTTGCAACCTTAAAAAGCGAGGTGACGGAATGTTTACAGGAATCGTAGAAGAGTTAGGAACGATATCAAGCATGACTCAAAGTGGTGAAGCAATGAAGCTAACTATTAGCGCAAAGCAAATTTTATCGGATGTCAAATTAGGTGATAGTATCGCAGTTAACGGCATTTGCTTAACAGTAACTACTTTTACGACTACTTCATTCACTGTCGACGCAATGCCTGAAACAATGAAAGCAACATCACTTCGTATGCTAAAGCCAAGTGCCAAGGTGAATTTAGAACGGGCGATGGCTGCAAACGGACGATTCGGTGGACATTTCGTCACCGGACATATCGATGGCATCGGTACGATTTTAACTAAAAAACAACATTACAATGCCATCTATTACAAAATAGCAATTTCTGATGAATTACTACGCTATTGTTTGCATAAAGGATCCGTTGCTGTTGATGGCACTAGCTTAACAATATTTGATATAGACGAATCTTCAATTACAATTTCACTCATCCCGCACACAGTAAGCGAGTCTATAATCGGAGAAAAAAAAGCCGGGGACATCGTAAACATTGAGTGTGACATGATTGGAAAATATATTGAACGCTTTATTTCAAAGCCAGTAAAAAGAACAGGGTCAATGACCGAAAACTTTTTACAAGAAAACGGATTTCTATAAGGGGGAAGCACAATGTTTCATCGTATTGAAGAAGCTCTAGAAGATTTAAAACAAGGAAAAGTCGTTATCGTATGTGATGATGAAAACCGAGAAAATGAAGGCGATTTTATTGCTTTAGCAGAGTACATTACACCAGAAACGATTAATTTTATGATTACACACGGTCGCGGTCTCGTTTGTGTACCGATTACGGAGGAGTACGCAGAACGTCTACAGTTAGAACCAATGGTATCTCATAATACAGATTCACATCACACTGCGTTTACAGTCAGCATTGATCATGTTTCTACAACAACAGGGATTAGTGCTCATGAACGTGCAACTACGATACAAGAATTGTTAAACCCTGCATCAAAAGGCTCTGATTTCAATCGCCCTGGACATATCTTTCCATTAATTGCGAAAGAAGGCGGTGTACTGCGCCGTGCTGGTCATACAGAAGCCGCTGTCGATTTAGCCAAACTTTGCGGAGCAGAACCAGCTGGAGTCATTTGCGAAATTATAAATGAGGACGGTACGATGGCACGTGTACCTGATTTACTAGAGTGCGCAAGACAATTTGATATAAAAATGATTACAATAGAAGATTTAATTGCTTATCGCCGCCATCACGAAACACTTGTGACAAGAGAAGTGGAAATTACATTACCTACAGATTTCGGTACTTTCCATGCAATTGGCTATTCTAACTCATTAGATATGAAAGAACATATCGCGCTCGTAAAAGGTGATATTTCAACAGGCGAACCTGTACTTGTACGCGTTCATTCAGAATGCTTAACAGGAGATGTATTTGGTTCGTGCCGCTGTGATTGCGGACCACAGCTACATGCTGCACTTGCTCAAATTGAGCGTGAAGGAAAAGGTGTTCTTCTCTATATGAGACAAGAAGGACGAGGAATTGGCCTTCTGAATAAGCTTCGCGCTTATAAGTTACAAGAAGAAGGGTTAGATACTGTAGAAGCAAATGAAAAACTTGGGTTCCCAGCTGATCTTCGTGATTACGGTATTGGCGCTCAAATTTTAAAAGATTTAGGCTTACAAAGTTTACGATTATTAACGAATAATCCACGAAAAATTGCTGGCTTACAAGGTTACGATTTAGAAGTAACCGAGCGTGTACCGTTGCAAATGCCAACAAAAAAAGAAAATAAAACGTATTTACAAACGAAAGCAAGCAAATTAGGACATTTACTAAACTTATAATTAAGGGAGAGATACATTATGGTATTCGAAGGTCATTTAGTTGGTACAGGATTAAAAGTTGGGGTTGTTGTTGGACGTTTTAATGAGTTTATTACAAGTAAGTTACTTGGCGGAGCTTTAGATGGATTAAAGCGTCACGGTGTAGAAGAGAATGATATTGATGTTGCATGGGTTCCTGGTGCATTTGAAATTCCTTTAATCGCTAAAAAGATGGCCAATAGCGGAAAATATGATGCCGTTATTACATTAGGTACAGTAATTCGCGGTGCTACAACACATTACGATTACGTTTGTAATGAAGTAGCAAAAGGTGTTGCGTCTTTATCACTACAAACGGACATTCCAGTTATTTTCGGTGTATTAACGACAGAAACAATTGAACAAGCGATTGAACGTGCGGGTACAAAAGCTGGTAATAAAGGATATGAATCGGCAGTTGCTGCGATCGAAATGGCTCATTTATCAAAACAATGGGCTTAAAAAAGAGGCTACGGCCTCTTTTTTTATTTTCTCACCTTTTTTCGTACATCTTCTATTAATTCATCCATCGTTTTTCCTTCTGTTTTTATACGAAGAGCTTGTGCTGTTCTCCACACATTTTCTCTCTTTTCCGCTTCTTCTATAATAGAAATTTCCTTCCTCACTTCTTTTAAATCTTTTCCTTCTGTTTCAAGCCCAAAATGTTCAGCTTTCGTTCGAAAATGCTGTTCAATTCTTTGTTGCATTTCTTTTTGTTCAGGATTTTCAGCCGCCTTAACTGGATCAGCACTTATCGCTTTTATTAAAATCAGACAGGTCATAATAGTTAATATGTATTTGTACATGTAAAATCCTCCAACCCGATATAAATTACATTTTTACTATGTACAATTAGGGCTTGGAAAATTCGTCCACAAAATTATTTTTCTCGTCCAAAAGTGACTACTATCAAGCGTTAATGGACTTTTATTACATTTTATTTACAAAAAAAAGCAACCCCTTTAAAGAGTTTGCTTTTCATCTATCTTATAGCGCACATTCTTCAATCTCAAATCCTAAATCTTCAATCATACCCCAGTCCGCAGTCGGCTCTTGTCCAGCTGTTGTTAAATAGTCCCCGACAAAGATAGAGTTTGCTGCAAATAAACCAAGTGGCTGTACAGAACGTAAATTAAGTTCTCGACCACCTGAAATACGAATTTCTTTTGTTGGATTTACAAAACGCATCATCGCCAGCACTTTTAAACATTCTACAGGTGTTAATTCTTTTTGTCCTTCAAGCGGAGTACCCTTTACAGCAACAAGGAAATTACATGGAATAGAATCCGCATCTAAACGTTGTAATTCAAATGCAATTTCAGCGCGCTGTTCAATCGTTTCTCCCATTCCGAAAATTGCTCCAGAGCATGGAGAAATACCGGCTTGCTTCGCTTTTTGGACTGTATCAACACGATCGTCATACGTATGCGTTGAACAAATGCTATCATAATTGTTGGCATGCGTATTTAAATTGTGATTATAACGATGCACACCAGCTTCTGCTAACTGACCTGCTTGATCTTCATTTAAAAATCCTAAACAACAGCAAATTTTTAAATCTGTCGTTTCACGAATTTCCTTAACTGCTCCAATAACGTGATTTACTTCTTTATTCGTCGGACGACGACCAGATGCAACAATACAATATGTACCTGCTTTACGACGAATTGCTTCGTGCGCTCCTTCAACAATTTTCTCTTGTGTTAACCATGCATACTTATCAATCGGTGCTTCTGAAATAATAGACTGTGAACAATACCCGCAATCTTCAGGACATAATCCAGATTTCGTATTTATAATCATGTTCAACTTTACTTTCTTACCAAAATGATGATGGCGAATGATGTAAGCTGCATTCATAATTTCTAAAACCTCTGTATCATCAGCTTCTAATATTGCAATTGCATCTTCTTTCGTAATCATTTTCTCTTCTACTACGTCGTATGCAAGTTTTTTCCAATCCCTTTTTGTTTGTACTTGTTTCATTTCATCTCTTCCCCTCTTTTGTTATATACGTAAATAAAGCATGATATGTTGCCATTATCCCTTCTTTTCCCGTGAAGTCTCTTTCGTATATACGAAGCATCGTACGAAAGAGTGAAGGGCTTTGACAGTAAGACTCTTCATTACTATTGGTTGCCCCTACTTTTCGAATAGAATGTAGAAACTCCCTAACTTCTGTAAAGCTTTCTATGTAACACGTTTCAGAAACATGTACATTTCCTAATGGATTTTTGCATATATTCACTAACTGTTCTTTCGAAACGAATCGTTGTCCTATTGAAGTACAATTGTGTATCCCCTTTTCTTTCTTAGCACGCTGAAAAGACGTATGCAATTCTTGAAAAGTCGTATTACCAAACGTGGAAAATAATAATATTCCTTCTTCAGACAAATAGTTAAATAAATTTTTCACTGTCTCTTTTAAATCATTAAGCCATTGAAATGTAGCATTTGAAATGATGACATCATATGGATTTTCTAATTTTAATTGTTCAATATCTTCACATCGAAACATCACATTCCCCAAACTTTTTCTAGTTTTCGCGACTGCAATCATCTCATCAGCAAAATCCACAGCTGTAATATGAGCTTTCGGAAATAAATTTGATAATTGCTCTGTTACATATCCTGTCCCGCATCCAAGTTCTAAAATACGTATCGATGATGTTTCACTATATCGTTCCTTCAATGTAGAAAGTAACGAATGCGCCATCTTTTTTTGTACATTTGCATATTGATCGTAGGATACAGCCGCCCCGTTAAACCGTTTTTGCAGTAACGTTTTGTTGATCATGTCGTATCCCCTCTACAAATCGAATAATTTCATTTGCGCAATATTCAAAATTCGTTACACATAATGCATGCCCAGCACCGCTTACTACTTTTAGATTGGCATTCGTATTATTCGCCATACTATGGGCTGCAGACAATGGACATATTACATCCTGCTCTCCATGAAGGAGTAACAGCGGGGCTTTCATATCTATTACTTCATTTCTCATATCTGTTTCTATTAAATAATCTAAGCCTAATTGTAAAGACTGAATCGAGTCTCCTTTAAACTTCTGCGCAATCTCTTCAAAACTCGTATTCTCCCTCAGCTCACTTTTTATAAACATATTTTCATAGAAACGCTTCAAAGTATCTTCTTTTTTTCTCGTTAAATTCTTTTTCATACGTTCTACATGCAAGGAATTCCATCCACTTGTATAGTCACTTGTATTGGTAAATTTAGCGGTACCACCAATTAGTACCATACCTTGGGCCTTAATCTTTTTATAAGCTTGTACTGCCGCTAACGCTCCTAGTGACCATCCAACTAAAATTACATTTTCATCCTGCGCTACATCTATTATTCGCCCCGCAAATTCACTTTGTTCTTTCACGTTACGCCAATCTATACATTGAACAGAATATCCTTTAAAATACGGCAGAACCAAAGTCCAAACACCTTCTTCCATTCCCCATCCTGGAATAAAAATAAGCTTTAGCTCTTTCATACTAAAAACCCCTCTTCTTTGCCAATGCGTATAATATGCTGAATAGCCCATTTTAAATCGGCTATTGTATGTTGTGACGTAACTGCAAAACGGATTCGAGAACTACCAACTGGAACAGTCGGCGGACGAATTGCAATGGCTGCGATACCTACCTCTTGTAACCTTTCACTAAACCGTAAAGTATTTTCATTTGACCCAACTACAATCGGTACAATATGAGTTGAGCTATTTCCAATATCAAAACCAGCTTCTTGTAAATGCGTCCTGAAATATGCACCATTCTCTATAAGTCGCTCTCTTCTTTCGTTATCTTCTTTCACAATTTCAATTGCTTTTCGGATCGCCCCTAATGTTCCTGGTGGTAAAGCTGTAGTAAAAATCAAGCTTCTCATCATATTTTGTAAATACTCTATATAAATGGAATCACCCGTTAAATACGCACCATAACACCCTAAAGCCTTACTAAACGTCCCCATATGTATATCAATTTTTTGAGCAATATCTTTTTCTACATGAGATAATCCTGCTCCACCGATTCCATATATTCCACTTGCATGTGCTTCATCAACTATAATGATCGCCCCGTATTTCTCTTTCAGCTGAACTAAGCCTCTCAAATATGCAATATCTCCATCCATACTAAAAATCGTATCTGTTACGATTAATTTTCTCTTTTCTGGTGACGCTATTTGCAACATCTTTTCTAAATGATCCAAATCATTATGACGATATCTTTTATGCTCTGCTCCGCTTAATATAATTCCATCAACAATACTTGCGTGATTTAATTTATCACTAAAAACCATATCGTGACGACAGGCTAAAGCAGATATAGCACCTACATTTGCTATATACCCGCTATTTACGATTAATGCTCTTTCAGTACCTTTCCAATCACATATACTTCTCTCAACCTCTTCATACAGTGGATAATTTCCTACAACGAGACGAGATGCTGTCGCTCCAGTTCCGTATTTTCTTGTGCAGGCAATAGCAGCTTCTTTCAACCTTTCATCTCCAGCTAACCCTAAATAATTATTTGATGCTAAATTTAGCATCCTTTTCTCATTTCGAATAAGCCATGTCTCTTCCGCTTTCTCTGTTACATGTAAATTACGATACTGCCCTTGCTCCTTTAATTGTTCTACTTTAGATTGAAGATGCGTGCGCCACATTTGATTCATTTTGGATGAGCTCCTCTAATTTTGAAATCATAATATGTTCTTTTACCGATTCCAATAATTCTTCCCTTGTAAACTCACCTTCAAGGAATGGTAATAAACCTAAAACAGGTACTCCACTTAACTCCTCAATCATTTCTTTGTTTTCTTGCACTCTTTCTTTTTCACATTCTTTACAACCAGACAAAATTACACCCGCTACTGTTAAACCGTGTGCCTTTGCATAAGAAATTGTTAAGACAGTATGATTAACTGTCCCTAGTGTCGGACGCGCTACTACAATAAGAGGGAGCTCTAATTCTTTTGCAAAATCAATCACTAAAGCGTCTTCTGTATATGGGACGGCAAGCCCACCAGCTCCTTCTACCAATAGGCTATTAAACTCTTTTAGTAGTTCATTATAGTGAGCAGTAATTTCTTTTAACATTACCGTCCTTCCAGCTCTTTTCATAGCAAGTCTCGGAGCAAGTGGTTCTTCAATGGAATAAGGACAAATTTCATCTTCTTTTGTCGGTACACCCGATAATGCTTTTAATCTTGCTGCATCACCCTCAGGATTTGATGCAACATGTCCACTTTGCAACGGTTTATATACACCAACATTATGTCCACGCTCTCGAAATATACCTGCCAATGCTCCTGTCACTACCGTTTTGCCAACTTCTGTATCCGTTGCTGCTATAAAGAAACCACTCATTACTCTCCCTCCGTAACATCCGAGATTGCTTTATATAAAATGCGTAACATCTCATCAATCTCAGCCACCGTAGATGCAAGAGGAGGCATAAATACAATCGTATTACCGAGTGGTCGCAATATCATGCCCAGCTCTCTTGAACGTTTACATACTTGAACGCCGACTCTTTCTGTCCATTCAAACGATTCTTTCATTTCCTTATTCTTCACAAGTTCAATACCAACCATTAGCCCACACTGACGAATATCTCCTACGTGCTTATATTCATTAAGAGCTTCTAATTGTGCCGCTACATATTCTGCTTTATGCGCAACATCTTCTATTAAATTAGTTTTTTCATATAGTTCTAAATTTGCAATTGCTACGGCACACCCTAACGGATTCCCTGTATAACTATGACCATGGAAAAACGTTTTTTGTTCTTCATAGCCTCCTAAAAAGGCATTATAAATTTCATCTGTCGTTACCGTAATTGCCACCGGTAAATAACCACCTGTTAAACCTTTTCCGGCTGTTAAAATGTCTGGCGTCACATCCTCGTGTTCACATGCAAACATTTTCCCGGTACGCCCAAATCCAGTCGCTACCTCGTCTGTAATAAATAATACATTGTATTTTGTACATAAATCGCGAAGCCCTTTTAAGTATCCTTTTGGCATTGTAATCATCCCACCAGCACCTTGCATTAATGGCTCCACAATAATAGCTGCTACTTCTTCATGTTTTTCTTGTAGCATTTCTTCCATTTCTTCTAAATGTTTCTTTACAATTTGTTCCTTATTATCTCCATAAGGAGAACGATATGTATATGGATACGGCATTTTAATTGCCTCAAATAATAGTGAACTATACACTTGGTGAAACAAGTCTATTGCTCCTACTGAAACAGCACCTATCGTATCACCGTGATATGCTTCTTTTAATGTAACAAATCTTTGTTTTTTCGGTTTTCCTTTATGCTGCCAATATTGAAAGGCCATCTTAATTGCAATTTCAACGGCGCTAGAACCAGAGTCTGAATAGAATACTTTCTTCAAACCTTCTGGTACAACTTCAATTATTTTTTCTGCTAATAAAATAGATGGAACGTTAGCAAGTCCTAGCATAGTAGAATGAGCAATTTTATTTAATTGCTCGCGAATTGCCTCATCTAGTTCTGGTACTTGATGCCCATGAACATTTAACCAAATAGATGAAACACCGTCCCAATATTCATTTCCATTTACATCGTATAGCTTTCTTCCCTCTCCACGTTCAATAATGACAGGATCTTCTTCTAAATAATCTTTCATTTGTGTAAATGGGTGCCATACGTAATCTTTATTCTTCTTCGATAATTCTTCATATGTATAAGACGATTTTTCACTCGTGTTACTATTAACAGCCACAATTGTCACCCCTAATGTTAACTTATTTATAAATATAGTTAACATTAAAAACAAATGACTGTCAATTATTTTTAAATCAAACAGTTCTCAAAAAAGAACAACTTATCATACGATAAGTTGTTCTACTTTCCATGTTGTATCTTTCCAATTTCTAAAATAATCTCTTCATCTTTTTTTCCTTCTGTATCAATTCCAAGTTGCTTAGCATGCTCAATTAACAAATCATGGCGCTGCTCAAATCTAGCGGTATCTACTTCTTTTGTAACCTCTTCTTTTGTTTTCCCCTCAGTAGAAACTCCTAGTTTAGTAGCTGCTTTTTCCATCGATTTCTTCTCTTCAGTTTCTTTCACTTTCTTCACTTCTGACTGCTGTATTTGCTTTTGTTTCGACTGCTCTGATTCAGCTGCAAAAGCTGTGTAAATTCCAGCACTTCCGCCAACGACTAGTAAGGTGGTAAAAAGAATTATTTTTTTCTTCACTCTTTCCTCCCCTTTCAAATTCATTATAACGCACATTTTTACAGTATGAAAAACATTTCTCCTTTATTTCCCTAAAAAAATATCGAATGTTTTTATTGACATGTATGATGAATATATGATAAAAATTTAACTAACATCATATGAATCGGCGTTGATAGGATTTAGTAGTATTTCGTTTTCTGATTTCAGAGAGCTGGTGGTCGGTGCGAACCAGTACAGAGCGATTTATGAATTACCCCCTGGAGCTTCTTTTACGAAACGTGAGGAGTAGTGAAAGACGGTTTAGACCGTTATGTCTAAAGAGTGGTGAAATGAAACTGTTTCACAATTTAGGGTGGTACCGCGAATTTTTCGTCCCTGCATATATTGCAGGGGCGTTTTTATTTTATGAGCGCATATCATATGACCCTTTATTTTGTGATACACTCCTTTCACAAGCTAGGGTGGTACCGCGATTTCTTCGTCCCTGCATAATTATATGCAGGGGCGTTTTTTTATCCAATCATTTCCGTATCATATTGAGATGTTGACAATTACCGGTAATTTGTCACAAAATTCTAAATTTTAGAAGGAAATATACAATATTGGCGAATTTTATATAAAAAAGAGCTATTTTAAATTACTTAGGAGGGGAAAACAATGGTTTCAAAAATTGAATCTGTTCTTTTAACAATTTTTATTTTTTTCTGTATTGGCTTTAGTGTTATCAAATTAGAAGTTTCACCACACATCCCAATTTTATTTGGTATCGTTCTTTTATTAGCATTTGGATTTATGAAAAAAATCTCTTGGTCTACTATGGAAAAAGGAATGATAAGTAGTGTTTCAGCTGGTATTCCATCTATTTTTATTTTCTTACTTGTAGGCGTATTAATTAGTGTTTGGATCGCAGCTGGAACAATTCCAACTTTAATGGTATACGGATTCCAGCTTGTATCTCCTAAAATTTTCGTCCCAACTGTTTTTGTTGTTTGTGCAATTGTTGGAACGAGTATCGGTAGTGCATTTACAACTGCCGCAACTGTAGGACTTGCCTTTATGGGAATGGGTAGTGCTCTCGGATACGATCCAGCTCTGATCGCTGGTGCAATTATTTCTGGTGCATTCTTTGGAGATAAAATGTCTCCTTTATCTGATACAACAAACTTAGCTCCTGCTGTAACAGGTGTAGATTTATTTGAGCATATTCGCAACATGCTTTGGACAACAGTTCCTGCTTTCATTATTGCTTTTATCGCATTTTTCATTTTAGGAAGCGGTACTAGTGGAGACGTTGACTTCACAAACTTTATTAGCACGTTAGAAAAAAACACAACGATTTCTATCGTTACACTTATTCCAATTTTATTACTGTTCCTATTTGCATTTAAAAAGGTTCCAGCAGTTCCAACATTGCTTGCAGGAATTGTGGTAGGAATTATTATTCTCTTTATTTTTAAACCTAGCACTTCTTTAGCTGATTTAATGAAAATTATGCAAGACGGTTACGTTTCTAAAACTGGTATTAAAGACATTGATAGCTTACTATCTCGTGGTGGTCTACAAAGTATGATGATGTCGATTGCACTTATTTTCCTAGCTCTTTGTATGGGAGGATTACTACAAGGAATGGGCATTATCACGCAGCTGATGAATATCATCTCTAGCTTCGTAAAAAATAGCACACGCTTAATTATTTCTACTGCTTCAACTGCAATTGGTGTAAACTTCTTACTTGGCGAACAATACTTATCAATCGTTTTAACAGGACAAGCATTCGCTAACAAATACGATGAAGTCGGTTTAGAACGTCGTAATTTATCACGAGTATTAGAAGATGCAGGTACAGTTATTAACCCGCTCGTACCATGGGGAGTAAGTGGCGTATTCTTATCGAACGTCCTTGGCGTTCCGACATTTGATTACGTTCCATTCGCAATCTTCTGTTTAGCTTGCCCGGTCTTAACAATTATTGTTGGTTTCACTGGATTTGGTCTTTCATGGAAGAAAGAAAAAGCAGTACCAGTTTCATAATATAATAAAAAGGATTACCTTAATCGGTAATCCTTTTTATATTTCTCCGCTATCTATTCGCTTTCTTTCTTCTAAATAGCATAAGTAATCCCGCTCCAACAAACGCCAGACCTGCTCCAATTGTAGAAGCAACACTTGTACCTGTTTTCGGTAAATCACGTTCTTCTTTACCTTCACTTACTTTCGTTGTTTCTTTTTCATTTTGATTATCTGTTGTAGTTTGTCCAGATCCCACGTTGTTTCCATCTTGTTTTGGTTCATTAACAGTATTACCTTCATCCGTTGGTGGTGTCGTTGGATTTCCTCCGTTATTGCCTTCACCTGTTGGCGGTGCCGTTGGATTCTCTCCATTATTGCCTTCACCTGTTGGTGGTGTCGTTGGATTTTCTCCGTTATTGCCTTCACCTGTTGGCGGTGTTGTTGGATTCTCTCCACCAGTTTCCTTATCATCATTCTTCTTCGTTATATCAATTGCATATTTAGCAAATTCATTTTCAGATGGTCCAACATATGATATTTTCCCATCTTTCTTTATATGATTTTGTGCATTTGGTGAAGAATCAAATGTTGTATTTAATTTATCTGCAACAATCGGCTTAAACGTCCAATTTTGATCTGCTGCTGGATCAATAACTGGTGTTTCTTGCATATACTTCACAATGATTTGACGTGTTTCATCTTGTGATTGGTATACAACTTCCCCTTTACTTACACCTGGGAACGTTTGGCTACTTCCACGATAGTTATTTGTAGCGACGATGAACTCTTGATTATCAGCTACTGGCTTCCCTTCATACGTCATATTTATAATACGATTCGTATTTGCATTTACAACTTTTCCATCTTTATCGTATTTCGCCGGTTGTGTTACATCAATTTCGTATTTTAGACCATCTAAAATATCAAAATTATATGTAGGATAACCTATATTTACTAGTGGCTGCTCTTCTGTTTTCGCTGGATCAATTTTATTAAACTGACCAGCAGACATTTCAAGCCATTCTTTTACTTGTGCCCCGTTTACTTTTACAGCATATAACGTATTTGGATATACATATAAATCCGCTACGTTTTTAATTGCTAATGTCCCTGCTGGAATATCCGTATAATATGTAGCACCGTTTCGGCCACCCGCTTTAAATGGTGCTCCTGCAGATAAAACCGGAATACCTTTAAACTTTTCGTACTCTGGTTTTTTAAGTTCTTCTTCTACATACCATTTTTGTGCATTTGTCACAAGTTGTACAGAAGGATCATCTTGTACTAATGAGAAATAACTATTAATTGGCGCTGTCGTTTTTCCTACAGCTGTATTCACATAATCAATTGTCGCTTGATGATCATCCTTAATTTCATTAACTAATCTTTGATCAGATTGTACTAATGGGTTCCCTTTACTATCAGCAATTGGACGAAGTTGCGGCTTCGATTGCTCTTTTTGTACTTCCCATTTTCCGTTTACCTTTTTCAATTGCATATCAATAATACCCAGGTTACTTCCAAAGACACCAGGCATTACAACAGGAACACCATTAAATACATCCTTCACTTCAGTATGTGAATGTCCCATTAATACTGCATCTACACCAGGAACCTCTGTTAAATAATATGAAGCATTTTCCATTTTGGGGCTACGGCCGCTCTTATCGACACCTGAATGGGCTAATGCAACAATAACGTCCGCACCTTGCGCCTTCATTTCTGGAACTAACTTTTCCGCTGTATCAACAATATCTTTCGCTTTTACTTTTCCTTCTAAATTTGCTTTATCCCAGTTCATAACTTGAGGTGGAACAAATCCCATTACACCAATTTTCACCTTTTGTTTTTGACCAGATTCATCCTCTACTTCTTTTTCAAAAATATGATATGGTTTATCAAAGTAATGCTTGTCATTCTCATCATTACCATCATGATCATCTATATAAACATTTGAGTTAATAACAGGGAACTTAGTTTTTTTAATCACTGACTTTAAATAATCTAAACCGTAGTTAAATTCATGATTCCCAAGAGAGATGACGTCATACTTCATTAAATTCATTACACGATATAATGGATGAACATAGTTAGGATCAACAGAATTCTCCTTCTCCTGATCTTTTATTTTATTCGCTACATAATCTCCAAGCGGTGTCCCTTGTAATGCATCTCCATCATCAAATAGGACAGAGTTTTTCGCTTCTTCACGTGCTTTATTAACGAGTGTTGCAGTTTGCACGAGACCTACTTTATTATCTGTTTTCGTTTGATAATAATCGTAATTCATTAAGTTAACGTGAATATCTGATGTTTCTAAAATTCGTAAGTTAACTGTACTCTCCCCAGCTTTTTCCTCTGCTTGAGCTGTTGTTGGCAACACTTGCGGTGCTATAACGCCAATAGCAAGTGTTGCTCCAGCTAGCATTTTTTTTGACTTTTTCACAAAAAATCCCCCTTATACAATTACCCCAAAATAATGAAGTGAATCTCTATCAGTCTCTAACCACATACCTTTTTTCTTCTATTAGAGCGATAATCTTCACCTTATCTGACATTATCATATCTAAAGTACTTTCATACCGTCAATATTTTTTGACACACTTCTACAAATTTTCTGTAAAGTTTTCATAAATATATAATATGCCCTTACATTGCTTATACTGCTGAATATGATACAATTACCAATTACAAGGAGGATGAATTTATGAAAAAAATCATCTTAACAATTGTTTGTCTCCTCCTTCTAATCATTTCTTATTCTTATTCTGAAAAGAACGATGAGACAAAACAAAAAGAAATTGAAAGAAAAACAGAAAAAACATCTGCTCCCAGTTGGATTGATAAGCAAACGAATGATTCCTTTTATCACCTCGTATTAGGTGATTCACTTGCAAAAGGATATGGATCTACACAAGGGGGATTTGCCGAATTAGCTTCTAAACAATTAGAAGGACAAATTCATAAACCAATTACGGTAGAAAACCTCGGTGTAAATGGTCTCACTACAGATCGTCTCGTTAAAAAAGTCCAGTCAGAAGAAGTTCAACAAAAAATTAGGGAAGCAAATATAATTACTATTAATATTGGAGCAAATAATTTATTCCGCTTAAATCGTGATGTAGGTGTTATAGATGGTATTAAAATGTTAAATAAAGAAAAAGCCCGTTTTGAAACGGATGTAAAAAACATTGTAAAGACCGTTCGAGATCAAAATCCGAATGCTTTACTCATTCTATCTGAACTCTATAACCCTTTACAACTAGATGACTCCATCGCAAGTTATGCAGATATGTTTTTAGATGGTTGGAATGATTCTATTTATTCTATTTCAAAAGCACATCAACCGTCGATTGTTTTACCAATTCGCAAATTAATATCGAAGGATAAAAAAGATTTACTATTTGACCAAGTACACCCAAATGATAACGGTTATACGATTATTGCCGATACATTTACAAAGCAAGTGTTATCCTACAAATATTAAGGCTACCATGAAACAATTCTATTTTTATACCTTGTCTTTTTTGTTACAATGATAGTAGAAGGGGGCCGTTATATGGAATCACGCGAGTGGGAACGTATTGTTGATCATCTTCTTTCGCTAGTGCCTCTTTTTTATCGCAAATTTATGCTTCCTGGAGAGTTTTCTTCTCAAAGACATATGCCGCCATCACATACGCAAGTGTTACTGCTTTTGCATGAAAATGGTACATTAGCAGTTTCAGAAATTGGCAAGCGGCTAGCGATTTCACGGCCTAACATGACCCCTCTATTAAACAAACTTATTCAAGAAGAGCTAATAGAGCGTCATTATAGCGAAAAAGATCGAAGGGTCATTTTAATTTCCCTAACAACTGAAGGGAAAATGTTAGTAAGTCAGTATCAGCAATTCATTTTAGGAAAACTAAAAGAAAATTTTCAAACATTATCTGAGGAAGAGCGTGAAAAGCTCATTTATTCTCTTAAAACCATTCAAAATTTAATTTTGAAAACAAACGCATAAAGCTGCTTCTAAATAGAAGCAGCTTTATGATTCGTAATAATTACCATAGTATACATTTGAATACGGCCATGTCGTTAAATATGGTTTTTGTTCTTGCGTAGGCTGTTGTTGTGGTATTTGTGGTATTTGCTGTAATTGTCGTTGTCGATATAACTCGTATTGTCTACTCATATCATAAACCGGATAATAATTTACATATGGGTATACTTGCGGTACGTAATAATAATACATTCATTCTCTCCCCCTTTTTCTTAAACATATTCAAAGGAGAAAATGAATGTGACATTCTTTATATTTGAACAAGTGGTTCTCTCACTTGTTTCTTTCTTTTCTTCAAACGTAACTTACGATTCTTTTCATATAAATAATGCACAACGAAATATGAAATTACCCCAAACACAATTCCTATTATCGTCATACCAATTAATACATATACTTCACTCTGTAATAAGCTCTTTAACATCGTAAAAATATGGCTCGAAAACAAATCTGATATCGTAAATGGTTCATGATGTATTTTCTGTACATCAAATGGATAAATCATTTTCCCTAACGCATAAGCAAACGGAAATAAAAATACTGGGAGAAACGATATTTTCCCAATAATATTACCAATGACCGCGGCTGGAAAAGATCCTTTTGCTAACCTGACAATTGGATAAAATATTAAATATACGAGCGATGCCGTATAAATTACCAACATTTCTAAACCAAATCCAATCGCAAAACCTAACGACACTTTCTTTGCTCCTTCTGGTGATCGAAGCAACTTATAATATTGAAACTTTAATATTCTCCACATCCGCTGAAAAAACGAATATGTTTTCTTAGTTGTTTTCAAATTCATCATCTCTTTAACTATATTTTTTCTATCTAGTATGTCCTTACATGATATGAAAAACAAATGTAGTTTACTCTTTTTATTATAAATGATATAGAGATGGTTAACCAAATATACATACGACATTTCAATATAAAAAAGCACACCTCTAATTGTTATTCGTGTCTAAAAATTTGAGGTGCACTTTAGTTGGACGGCTTTTTTCTTATTTATTCCCCTAATGTTTGTCCCATGTCATTTATTTTTATATCAAGACGAAAAAAGCACTTGTTGCCTTTAATCGACAACCCAGTGCTTTAAGTTCATCTGTTTTTAAGTAGCATAGATTTCTAAGTTTTGTAGTAACAGTTTGACAGCCTTTATATGTTGTGACAACTACTACGTTAAAACTTACGAGTTTGTACGAGTTCATTAGTTTTATGTCCATTCCATGTGTTTATATTCATCATCCAGTAAAATGTCATCTCGCCTAAGCTCGTACTTCGTTTTTCTATTCTATCATTGCACACAGTACTCCATGATGGTACAACCATCATGGAGTATGTACTTTTTAATAGCTTATTCTTATTCTTTTTCTTTCCACTCCAATAATAAATTCTTTTCTGTTAGCTTGCCTTATGTGCTTATATATCGTTTCAACTTTAAACATTAGATGGTTAGATGCTCTTAATTACCTCATTAACAGATTCACTAAACATATCAGGGTCTTCATTTTTTATATCAATCAATAATTCTTTAATACTAATCGTAATTGATGGATCAAATCCCGAAAGTACTTTTCCATATGCTAATCTTACTTGAGGGTGATTAAGAATTCTATAATGTAAAATTTCTACCCATTCTTTAGCTGAGTTAATCATCTTTGGAAAAGCTTTAACAATACATACAAGTCCTTCTTCTATGTTATTTTTATATAAGCTCTCTATTCCATGAATCAAACCAAACATAACCTCAAATTGCTCAGTCTCATCATCCAGAACTAAACATAAATCTGTAATAACAGAGACGTCATTGTACTCTATTACTTCCATTAATGACTCATTAAAATCTCGTATCTCATTTTCATTTTCTAATAAACGATTATCATATAGTCTTTTTAAATGACTCTTAATATCCAAAGGTAATCATCCTTTCCATGTTTTATTTATCAAATAAATGCGGATACAGCTCTTTGTTTCTTTTAATAACTTCTCTTAAACCTTCTCTTATCTCAGCAGTATATAAACCATCTTTTATATAAATTTTTCGAGCATCCAAGATATCATGAGATAAGGCCTCACGAAAGCTAAGGTTTAAATACGCCTGCGATTTTTCTCCTGATAGACCATATGTATATGTTTCACGATGTCTCCCACCAGTTCCAGGATGAGGTTGTTCCATATTCATACTCACACCATCATTCCTTTTTATACCAGCTTGTTTCATTTTCTGTGCAGAAGGCATATGATGTGGAGTAATATTATCAAAAGCAGTTCCTTGTTTCACAAGTTGTTTATAGGTTCCAACTTTTCCTTCATTAGTCAATAGAGCTTTATCCGCACCATTAACTCCATTGACTTTCTCCACAGGTACTTTTTTAGCTTTATTCACAGCCTCAGTAGCCTTAGCAGTCATTTTAACTCCTTTTCCTACTTTAGCTATCTTTCCAAAGGGTGTAAGGCCGGCTACAGCCATGACACCTGCCCCAGCACGTTCCCACCCCGAAAGTTTTTCGCCAGTAGATGGATCAATACCATCCCAAACACGACGAACATCATACTCCCCACTTATTTCACCCGCTATATCCCTAGCTAGTTTTTTACCATCAAAACCCTCTTTTTCTGATGATAGTGGTCCACACATTGCACCTTTTTCCATTGTAACATCTTGATTATCTGTATTGCGGAATTTCTCAGCAATTCGTTTCAAATCTTCTTCTACTTTTACAAGTGAATGAATAGATTTAAAAGCTTTTGGTCGCGCATCATTGAACATTTGAATGAACTGTTGATTGGAGGCACCAATCCACTGAAAACACAATTGATCTATTTCATTACATAATTTATTATGTATAGATTCTAATGCGATTCGAGTATTACTTGCACGATTAGCAACTTCTTCTAGCATTTCAGGTGTTACTTTAATTTGAACCATTTTTTTCCTCCCTCTCCCAATTAAAATTATGAGATAAAAAGAAAAAATGTAAATACGGAAACTTCAGGCTAACCAAAAGTCTTTATATAACATAAAACCTGCTTAACAACAAATGAAGCCTATGTGTATGTGAAGTAAAGGAAAGAGCCTTCCTGGTGAACAGGGCCCAAAAGGTTAGATAAAAAATTAAGTAGCTATTTCTCTAATGGATATCCCTCGTCTATCCATATAATTAAGTACATTCAGTGTATACTGAAGGGAATATGTTTTTATTTCATTTACTTTTTCTTCTAGTAAGAATTTAACCATAAAAAAATACACCTCCAATTGTTATTCGTGTCTAACAATTGGGGTGCACATCATTTAGGAAGGCTCTTCTACATTTTTAAATAAACTTACTAATAATGCTTTTTGCGCATGTAATCGATTACCAGCTTGCTCAAATACGATAGACTGTGGTCCATCTATAATTTCTCCTGTTACCTCTTCTTCACGATGGGCAGGTAAACAGTGTAAGAAACGATATGTTTGCTTCGCATGCATAACAAGTTCTTTATTGATTTGGTAAGGTTGAAATAAAGTATATTTCTCTTCTTCTCCCTCTTGCCCCATGCTCATCCAAACGTCAGTATAAATGAAATCCGCTTCACTCACCGCTAGTTCAGGGTTATGCAAAATTTCAATTTCAGCTCCTGTTTCTTCAGCAATCGCTAACGCTTTTTTTACAATTTCCTCATTCGGTTCATACCCTACAGGCGTTGCAACAGTCATATTCATTCCGACTTTCGCACTCGCTAACAACAATGAATGACATACGTTATTCCCATCACCTACGTAAGCCAATTTAATTCCTTTAAATGTCTTCACTTCTTCATAAATCGTCATTAAATCTGCCAACGCTTGACATGGATGATGATCATCCGTTAATCCATTAATTACAGGTATGCTCGATTCTTTTGCAAGCTCTTCTACATCCGCATGTGAAAATGTACGTATCATAATCCCGTCAATGTAATGAGATAACACTTTCGCAGTATCTGAAACGCTCTCCCCTCTTCCAATTTGCATCTCTTTCCCACTTAAAAACATGCCATGTCCTCCGAGCTGTACCATTCCTGCTTCAAAAGATACGCGAGTACGAGTTGAATGTTTATCAAAAATGAGCCCTAATATTTTTCCTTGTAATAAAGGCTCCTGCTTATTCTTTTTTAAATATATAGCAAACTCAATTAAAGAAATGATTTCTTCTTGCGTCAATTCTTCTAGTGTTAAAAGATCTTTCGTATTTAATTTCGGTACTTGTACAGTTGACATGAAATTTCCCCCTTATATGATTGATGCATTTTTTGTACAAACCACTTTTTTTATCATATATACTGCCTGTTCTAGCTCTTCATTCGTTACAATAAGTGGTGGTAATAGTCTTATAACATTAGGCCCTGCTTGTAATACGAGAAGTCCTGCTTTTTCTAGTTGTTCTATGACATTTGCAACCTGATGCTTGCATTCGATTCCAATCATAAGTCCCTTACCACGAATATTTTGAACACATTCAACGTGTCGTAATTCTTCTTGCAATTTCTTTAATACGTACTCGCCCTTTTCCTGTACCTCTTTAAAAAACGATTGTTCCTTAATGAATTGCAATACTTCTTTCGCTGCAGTCATAGCAATATAATTCCCACCGAAAGTTGAACCGTGTGCCCCGGCAGTAAAAGAAGAACCTAGTTCTTTTCGGCCAATCATCGCTCCAACTGGAATACCATTCCCAAGCGCCTTTGCGATGGTAACGATATCAGGAACTATTCCCATTTGCTCATAAGCGAATAGTGTTCCTGTTCTGCCTATTCCAGTTTGTACTTCATCTATAATAAAAAGAGCATTGTACTGATTACATAGTTTTTCAATTTCCTTCAAAAAGGATGGATCAGCTAATATTACTCCTCCTTCTCCTTGAATAACTTCTACCATTACCGCCGCAACTTCTTCATTCATTACTTCCTCTAATGCTCGTATGTCGTTAAATGGTATATGTAAAAAAGACGGAAGTAATGGACCGAATCCTTCTTTCACTTTATCTTGCCCTGTTGCACTCATCGTTCCAAATGTTCTCCCGTGGAAAGATTGCTCACATGTTACTACGAGAGATTTTCCAGTATGCTTACGTGCTAGCTTTAAAGCCGCTTCATTTGCCTCCGCCCCGCTATTACAAAAAAACACATGATCTAATACTGTATCTTCTGTTAATAATGATGCGACCTCTTCTTGTAAGGAGTTCGTAAATAAGTTAGATATATGCCATATATTTCCAAGTTGCTTTTCTACCGCCTTTACAACCGTAGGATGACAATGTCCTAAGTTACATACTCCAATACCAGAAGTGAAATCTAAATATTGCTCACCACTTTTATCAATAACTTTCGCCCCATTGCCCTTTAGAAATTCAATTTCTCTTCTTCCATATGTTTGAAAAAGATGGCTTGTCATACGATACTCACTCCTTTCGTTACCGTCGTTCCAATACACTCTCCGGTAACTTCAGCAAAGTCTTTTGTACCATTCACGACACTTACCTTTTGCACTCCCATTTTTAATGACGCTAGTGCCGCCTGTACTTTCGGAATCATCCCGCCTGTAATAACCCCTTTTTCAATAAAAGTATCAATTTCAAATTCGTCCGTTTTCTTTACTAATTTTCCTTCATGTAATATTCCATCTACATCTGTAATAAAAATGAGTTCCTTTGCAGATAATGCTGCCGCAATTCCAGCTGCAGCATTATCCGCATTTATGTTATAAATCTCATTTTCATTTATCCCGATTGGAGCAATAACAGGAATATAATTCATATTTATTAACCCTTTTAGTAAGGCTGTTTCGACATAACTTACTTCTCCCACATATCCTATCTCCTTGCTGACAGGTTGAACTTGAAGTAAATTGCCGTCACATCCTGAACAACCTACCGCAAGTAAATTATGCTTTTGTAAATTCATTACGAGTTTTTTATTCGTACTTCCACATAGCACCATTTGAACAATATCCATAACTTCTCTTGGTGTTACTCGTAACCCATCTCTTTTCTCTACTTTGATGTTACAATCTTTTAATTTGGCATCAATTTCTGGACCACCACCATGAACAATCACTACCTTATACTTTTGTTGCAATTTCTTTATACAATCAAAAAACACATCATTTAATTGATCCAACATACTACCGCCGCATTTCACTACAATATAATCGCTCATCTTCCCTCTCCTTATGTACGATAACAAGCGTTTATTTTCACATATTCATAGCTTAAGTCACAGCCCCAAGCTGATCCGTTCTCTTCTCCTAAATGTAAATACACATCAATAATAATTTCATGTTCTTGTAATCTCTTTTTCATTTCCTCTTCAGAAAACATTTGAGGTTCACTATTTTTTAACACAGCGATAGATTGAAGAGTAATATCAATTGTATTCGGATTAATCTCTACTTCACTTTGTCCAATACTGCTAATAATTCGCCCCCAATTTGGGTCTTCACCATATATCGCTGTTTTCACAAGACTCGAACCGACTATTTGCTTTGCAATTTTCTTTGCTTCTTCATTTGTTCTAGCCCCTAACACATTTACTTCTATTAACTTCGTAGCACCTTCACCATCTTGTGCAATTTTTTTCGCTAAATCTTCACATACCTTTTGTAAAGCAACTAGGAAAGTTTCCCAGTCTTCATGTTCCATATTCATCGTTTTCGTTTCTGATAATCCACTTGCCATAACGATGACCATATCATTTGTAGAAGTATCTCCGTCCACCGTAATTTGATTAAACGTATGATTCGTAATTTGTGATAATGCTGTTTGCAATACTTCATGCTCTATATTGGCGTCTGTTGTAATAAAACTAAGCATCGTTGCCATATTCGGTTTGATCATCCCTGAACCTTTTGCGACCCCAGCAATGATCACTGCTTCCCCATCAATTATCATCTCATAGCAAGTTTCTTTCGTTATAAGATCTGTCGTTAAAATTGCTTCACAAAAAGAATAAGCTTCACTTACTTCCTTTGTTGGCACAAGAGATTCAATTCCCTTTCGAATGATATCCATCGGTAAAGGTACTCCAATTACACCTGTTGAAGCGACTGCGACGTACTTTTCTTTTACTCCAAAGTGTTCCGCTCCTAATGTTCGCATCTCATAAGCATCTTGCAATCCTTTCATCCCCGTACAAGCATTTGCATTGCCGCTATTTACAACAATTGCTTGTAATTTCCCTTCTGCTGCTATGCTCTCCTTCGTTACTTGCAACGGCGCTGCTTGTATTTGATTTGTTGTATACACAGCGGCACATGATGCTGGCACCTCACAAACGATTGCACCCAAATCCTTTTTCACCTTTTTCAGACCATTTGCAGTACCGATTGCCAAAAAGCCTTTTGGTGTAACAATTGAACCATTTGTTAATTTTGTAATAGACGATGCTTTAATCATAATTTCCCCCTTATGGATAAAGCGGCATATGCTGTAAACCCGTTGTCTCTTCTAGTCCCGCTAATAAATTTGCATTTTGAACTGCTTGCCCTGCCGCACCTTTCATCATATTGTCTATAACAGAAACGACCGTAACTCTTTCTGTTCTTTCATCGTAAGCTATCCCAATATCACAATAATTTGAGCCCCTTACTTCTTTCGGACTTGGAAATTCTCCTTGCGAGCGAACTCGAACGAAAGCTGAGTATTCATACGTTTCTTCATACAACTTTTGAAGTTGCTCTATTTTCATTTCCTCTTTCACTTTCGCATAAAGTGTAACCATAATCCCTCGTGATATCGGTATTAAATGTGTACTAAACGTGATTGGCTTCGTTTCACGATTCCACTCTGTAAGCATTTGCTCAATCTCAGGAACGTGCTGATGTTGATTAACTTTATAAATGTGTAAGTTATCGTATAACTCAGGAAAGTGAGTCATTGTTGTTGGCGTTTTGCCCGCTCCAGATACTCCTGATTTCGCATCAATAATAATCGAAGCTTCTTCAATTATGCCGCTACGTACTAACGGCGCTACCGCTAATAATGCAGCTGTAGCAAAACATCCTGGGTTTGCAATTAAATTTGCATTTTGGATCTCATGCCTTTTCCATTCACTTAATCCATATACTGCTTTCCTAAGAAGTTCTTCCTGTGCAGCTGGCCTTTTATACCACAATTCATATGACGAGGGATCTATCATACGAAAGTCTCCAGATAGGTCAATTACTTTTAAACCTACTGCCAATAATTTTGGTGTTAACTCTGCCGATACTCCCGCTGGGGTTGCTAAAAATACAATTTCAGCTTCCTTCTCTATTTTCTCCGCATCAATTTCTTGTAACGTATGGACAAGAACATTTCGAAAATGCGGGTATACATTTGTTATAAATTCACCGACTTGTGAAAAAGAATGGAGAGATGCTATCGAAAAATATGGATGTTGCTCTAATAACCGAATTAACTCAATACCTCCATATCCAGTTGCTCCAATAATTGCGACTTTCATAAGCTCCTCCTCATATCTATTCTTTAAATTAAGTTTGATTATAATATTGCATAATTATAAAGTCAATTAAATATTTATAATTTTAAAAAACTTCAAAATATTAATCTCGCTATAAAAGCAATATACACAAGTGGATTTTTATGCAAAATTAGTGCATAGTAGTATTTTCATTTCACTTCAAGTACAATAAAACAATACATGTATACATACAGGCGGGGAAAAACATGAATAAAAAATTAATTGAGAAAATGATTATAAAAAGTTTTCGGCAATATCAATGTAATCCTGTTTCAAAAGAGGATCAGGAAATGCTAATTAAACATATTCAAATGATAATTCATTTAAATACTGAAATTGATGTATACGAGGCTGTTGAGGATATCGTTTACGATTATGTGACTGGAAAATAAAAAATAGGAGATTTCCATATGGAAATCTCCTATTTTTTACTTAATGATTTGCCTGCAACGCGTTCAAATAAACCTGGGAATAATGCGTAGAGCTTTGGCCCCATTCCCATCCACTTCGGCAAGTTTACTTCACGTTTTTTCGTTTGCATCGCCTTTACGATTTGTTCTGCTACATATGTTGGTTTTAACATGTAACGTCCCATATTTTTCACATATGTACCTGATTGATCGGCTATTTCAAAAAAGTTCGTATCTATCGGTCCTGGGTTAATTGCTGTTACATATACATTTGTG
Organism: Bacillus sp. FSL R9-9530; assembly: GCF_038008145.1. Lineage (NCBI taxonomy): Bacteria > Bacillati > Bacillota > Bacilli > Caryophanales > Bacillaceae > Bacillus > Bacillus sp. FSL R9-9530. The sequence continues at coordinate 5,221,520 of NZ_JBBOYO010000001.1, read as the reverse complement.
TTAGATAACTCCATACGTAAACTATTCGTAAATCCTAATACAGCGTGTTTTGTTGCTGCATAAGCACTCGACTTCGGAGTTGCAATTTTTCCAGCCAATGAAGCAATATTAATAATTTGTCCTTCGTTCCTTTTTACCATATTAGGTAATACCGCTTTCGTACAAGCTACTAATCCAAATACATTTACTTGAAACATATCCTTTACTTCATCCATTGAAGCATCTTCAAACGTTTTAAAAATACCAAACCCAGCATTATTTACCAATATATCAATACGTCCTACTTCTTGTAATACCTTTGAAAAAACAGATTGTACTTTCGTTTCTTCACTTACATCTAATACATAGTAATAGCAAGGCGTATTATAAGTTACTTTAATTTTGTCTGCTAATGCTTGTAGCTTCTCTTCTGTTCGAGCCATTAATACCGGCGTCGCCCCTTGCTCTGCAACCTGCATTGCCACTTGCTCTCCAATTCCACTAGAAGCACCTGTAATGACGATTACTTTTTCTTGTAAACGTCCCGTCATTGCTGTCACCTACTTTGCATAATAAATCAATTGTTGTGAAGATTCATCAATCATCACCTGTTGATTATATGCTAAAAAGTCTAATTGTCCAACAGTTTCTGAGATAGTAAGTGGTAATTGCTCTTTATATAATACCGGAAATAGTTTTACACACACCTCAAATGCTGTCATTGGCTTTTCCTTTAATAATTCAAGCACTTTAAAAGCACGTGTCTCTTGCTTTTGTAATCTTGTTTCAATAAGTTGTTTCACATTCAGAACATCTTCCCCATGCCCTGATAAAATCCGTGAAATATTCATTTCACTTAAACGTTTTAACGTTTGATTGTACTGCAATAAAGGATGAGCTCTTTCTGTTTGCCCTTCATATGGTGGTTCTAATATTGGATTTGAAGAAATATGACTAATGAGAGCATCCCCACCAATTAATATTCCATCAGATTCTCTATATAATGAAATATGAGTGGAAGCATGACCCGGGGTTTCAATCACTGTAAATCCAGGTAAGGAATCTATACGATCTCCCTCTCTCACGGTATGTGTTAACGATCTATTACAAGAATATTTAAGTGTCTTCGTCGTCAATAACGCCTCACCATTCAGAAATACTGCTGGAACGCCGAACTGCAAGGCTGTCTCTTTAAAAAATTCATGATACCTCTTTAAAAATTCAGCATTCTGTGTAATCCACGGTTCATTCCAAGGATGTCCGATAATCTTTACTTTTTCAGAAAATGTATTTAAAAGTCCGCAATGATCCGCATGGTGATGCGTAATCACTACCGTTTCAATATCTTCTATCTTATATCCTAATGCACCTAATTGACTTTCTAGTGCTTTCTTTGCTTCTTCTGTATTTGTCCCTGTATCAATTAACGTTAATGTTTCTCCCTCAACTAAAAACACATTCACTGTCTCAACTGCAAATGGAACAGGAATCTCCATTCGATGAATCGCCGTCATGCTTAGCCCCCCCTGTCTTTTTCCGGTTCAAAAATGAATACCTCTTCAGTTTACAACTTCCCTATAAATTTGTCATTATTTTCAGATAAAAAGAGGTCTTTTCCATAAAAAAACGAATGTATGTACATTTATAAGTATTTCTAACCAAATTTAAAGGAGGCACATCATGTCTATGCAAAACATTTCCTTTCTCGGTGCAGGCTCTATTGCCGAAGCGATTATTGGTGGCTTATTAAACGCAAATGTTGTTAAGGGAGAACACGTCACTGTAAGTAATCGTTCTAACGAGACAAGATTACAGGAGTTACATAAAAAATACGGTGTCAAAGGTACACATAATAAAAAGGAATTACTTGCTGATGCAAATATTCTTTTTCTAGCTATGAAGCCAAAAGATGTCGCAGAAGCGGTTATTCCTCTTAAAGAATACATAAATAATGACTTGCTTATTATTTCATTATTAGCAGGTGTTTCTACTCATTCAATTAGAAACCTACTTCAAAAAGACGTTCCGATTATTCGTGCAATGCCAAATACATCTGCAGCCATTTTAAAATCCGCTACCGCTATCTCACCTTCAGAACACACAACGGAGGAACATATTCGCACTGCAACATCTTTATTTGAAACGATTGGTCTCGTCTCTGTTGTAGAAGAAGAAGATATGCATGCTATCACTGCATTATCTGGAAGTGGACCAGCTTATATTTATTACGTGGTAGAGGCACTGGAAGAGGCAGCAAAAAAAATTGGTTTAAAAGAAGATGTTGCAAAATCTCTTATTCTTCAGACGATGATTGGTTCTGCTGAAATGCTAAAAGCAAGCGAAAAACACCCTTCTATTTTGCGAAAAGAAATTACTTCTCCTGGCGGAACAACTGAAGCAGGTATTGAAGTATTAAAGGAGCATAATTTTCAACAAGCATTAATCTCATGTATTACACAAGCAACGAAACGATCACACGATCTTGGAAAAACATTAGAAGAAATAGCAAAAGAAAAATAAAAAACGGAGCTCAACTTTATTTGAGCTCCGTTTTTACTTTAATCATATGATATGCTTTTAGTTATTACTCTTACCAAAAATCTCTTCTTGCAAACGACGACCTGTCGGTGTTGCTGCAAGGCCACCTTCTGCTGTTTCACGAAGTGCTACTGGCATCGTTTGTCCAATTCTAAACATCGCCTCAATGACTTCATCACATGGAATTGTACTAGTTACACCAGCTAATGATAAATCAGCTGAAATCATGGCATTCGCAGCTCCTGCTGCATTACGTTTTACACAAGGTACTTCTACAAGCCCTGCAACAGGATCACATACTAAACCAAGCATATTCTTTAATGAAATCGCCATCGCTGTAGCTGCTTGATCTTGTGTTCCACCAGCCATCTCAACTGCTGCTGCAGCTGCCATTCCACTTGCTGAACCTACTTCAGCTTGGCAACCTCCTGCCGCGCCAGAAATACAAGCATTATTCGCAACAACCATACCGAAAGCTCCTGCTGTAAATAAAAATTCAATCATTTCTTCGCGTGTCGGCTGTAATTTTTCTTGCAGTGCAAACAGTACACCTGGCACTGTTCCAGCAGATCCTGCTGTTGGTGTTGCACAAATAATTCCCATCGCCGCATTTACTTCATTTGTCGCAACAGCTTTACTCACTGCGTCCAAAATCGTATCTCCAGATAAGCCTTTTCCACTCTGCATATACGCTTGGACTTTCACAGCATCCCCGCCAGTTAAACCAGTCGGTGATTTTACACCACGAATACCGCGTTCTACTGCTTGTTCCATCACGACTAAGTTCTTTTCCATTCCAGCAATTACTTCTTCACGTGAGATATTTCTTGTTTGCATTTCACATTGAATCATAATTTCTGCGATTTTTACATTTTGCTCTTTAGCTTGCGCCACTAGTTCCGCTGCGTTCCGAAACATGGTGTGTCCCCCCTGCAATTAATCCATAATAGTTACTTGACAAATATTTTGTTGCCCATTTATTTCCGCAATTACTTCATCTGCTAATAATTCATCTGTTTCAATGACCATAAGCGCTCTTCTTCCTTTTTCTTTACGAGAAACACTCATTGTACTTATGTTAATCTCATGCTTAGCAAGGATTGAAGCTACAGCTGCGATAGCACCAAAGCGATCGTTATTTACAATAAGTAGTGCTGGACTCGTGCCTGTTAATTGAAGATCGAATCCGTTTAATTCTACAACTTCAATTTTACCGCCACCAATTGAGCAAGCAACAACTTCAATTTCCTCTTCACCTTTATACAGACGAATTTTCGCTGTATTTGGATGCGGAGCATTTGCATCTTCTTCAATGAATTCCACTTCAATCCCGCGTTCTTTTGCAATATCTAACGCACTTGGAATACGTAAATCATCTGTTTCAAATCCTAGTATTCCACCGATTAGCGCTACATCCGTACCGTGACCACGGTATGTTTTTGCAAATGAACCATATAATGAAATGCTAACTCTCTCTGGTTCATGACGAAACAGCTGACGAGCAACTTGCCCCATTCTTGCCGCGCCTGCTGTATGTGAACTTGATGGACCAATCATAACCGGACCAATAATATCAAACACTGAGCGATACTTCATCATAACTCCCCCTAAACCTCTATGAAAAAATTATTTACTATTCTATTAAGCTACCGAATCGGTTGCTGTTCCAGTCGTACCACGAATTTGTTCCGCTGTAAGAATTGGATAGTTTTTGAATAACAGTGAAGCAATATATCCTGAAATAATACCAGTTATAATAATAAATAAGAAACTTAGCATTACCTGCATTTAAAAATAATATAAGATAGTCCACAATAAAGTCTGGTAGCAATCCAAAGTTTAACACAGAACCCCTTACAAGCATAGCATAAACAAGTGAAACTCCCATTGCTTTCATACCTTTTGATATTTTTAAGCTAAAAAGGGAAAAAAGACTTAGTACAAATAATAGTAATATCCTTCCTATTATAATTTCCATGTTGCTCTCTCACGATTTAGTCAACTTCACTTGTTATGACAAATGGCTAAAACGCATGTAGCCTACAATAAATTATAATCTGCCCTCATTATAGCTTGTTTTTAATAAAACGCTTACTTTTAATGAATTTTAAAAGTTCTGAATAAAAATCCATTTTCGCTACTTGTACCACTCGTATGTCGTCTGACTTATATAACAGTTTTTCTAAATAATCGGTATTATGTATTTTTATCCTATATCTTCACATCATTAAAACTTTCTGTGTCATCCTATATAAAAATAAAATGATAACAGTTTTATTTTTAATTTTTTTTAGAAATAAAAAAAATGGCAACCTATCGTCACCATTTTTTCACAACATTATTATCTTTCTACTGGAAATGATTTTAAATCCGTAGCTATTTCTGTATTAGAAAATAGCTCTCTTGCCTCTTTCAATAATTCCTTATATGTATCTCCTTGATAACGAGAACTAATATGAGTCAATATTAAGCGTTTTGCATTTGCCTGAAGTGCAATACTCGCAGCTTGCTTAGATGTGGAATGAAAATAATCATACGCTTGTTGTTCATCTTCTGCCGCAAAAGTCGCTTCATGAACAAGTACGTCAGCATCTTGCGCAAGCTCTCTACTCGCTTCGCAATATCGTGTATCGCCTAAAATTGTAATAACTCTTCCTTTTTGAGGTGGGCCAATAAAATCTTTTCCATCTAACACTGTGCCATTCTCTAATTCAACTACTTCACCATCTTTTAAGCGTTTAAAAACTGGACCAGGTTTCACACCCATTCCCAGTAACTTATCCACTAAAAGAGCTCCCTGTATATCTTTCTCTACAATTCGATATCCGAAGCATTCAATTCCATGTGATAACCTTTTTGTTTCTACACAAAATTCATTATCCTCAAACACAATACCTTCTTCCGTAATCTCAACGATTTCAAGTGGATATTTAACGTGTGTCGTACTTACTAATAATGCCACTTCAATAAATTGTTTAATTCCTTTTGGTCCGTACACTGTTAATTTTGTTGTTCCACCTTGAAACGAACGGCTACCCAATAAACCCGGCAATCCAAAAATATGATCGCCATGTAAATGCGTAATAAATATTTTTTCAATGCGGCGTGGACGTACAGACGTATGTAGTATTTGATGTTGCGTCGCCTCGCCACAGTCAAATAACCAAGTCTGTCCTCGTTCTTCTAACAACTGCAAAGCAATTGCTGAAACATTCCTTCCTTTTGAAGGAACACCTGCACCAGTCCCTAAAAATACAAATTCCACTTTCTTTCCTCCAGCTCTTTATATAATCTATCTTTCATCTTACGGAATGTTATTTCAAATGGCAAATTGAATTTGTATAACCAATCATCTAGACAACTATATAACACGAACATTATACTTAAAAAATTAGCTATCGTTCGTATTTTGTGGTAAAATGATTGTAATACATTTTAAGGGAGCGTTTTATTATGAAAGAAGTATTTCGTTTACAAACTGATTTTTCATCTTCATTTGATCGCTGGGTAAGTTCTTTCGTTTCTGATCACCCAGCACAATTAGAATGGACGACTTTAAAAGAATTAATCCATGAATATACAACATCACATACAAATGAGACGTTACCAACATATATTTCTTCAGCTTTAACATATTACGCACAACGCGTTTCAACAACAAGTAACTCAGAAATTGTTATTTTTGAAAATCCTACAATCTCATAATCTATAATAAAAAGCACTGGTTACAGTGCTTTTTTATTTATACTTACTTAACAAACAATCATCTTCTGTCCGAAAATCTGTATACATACTCCGATCAAATTCATCTAAAATTATCTTTCCACTTGATTTATTAAATAATCCTTTTGCTTGTAGCGCAATTGAAGCAACTATATTGTATTTTTTTTTGTAAATATCTTATTTTTATTTAATATCTATAAGTAAAACAGTTTTTATTGGTTGAAAAACTTTGTGTAATGATATTTTTTATAAGATATTTGTTAAAAAGTTATAGCTAATATTAAAGAAATATTAATATTATTAAATCTATATATTTCATTTTATTTAGTGTGCTATATTTTTTAAGGGCTTACAAGTAAAAGAATAGGAGGAGAAAAAATGAAAAAATAACAGTTCTAACTTTAACGGCAGGAATTGCCTTGTCAAGCTTTGCAGCATCAGCAGCAGCAAAATCTAATCATGAAGATAGACCCTGGTCAAATGTATATCGTGTTTACAGTCCTAATGATGAAACACCATCTCAACCTAAATATAATAAAACGGCTTATTATATGAGGGTAGACAACATGTCGGGATTAGATGGATATTTCAATGCCTGGGCTGCATTAAAAGATGGTACTGATGTTTCGGATGGTCATTCATACAAAATGCGTGATGGTCAAGAAGAATTCTTATACAATTTAGCAGTTGAGAAATATAATTCTGGTATCAAGGTTAAAATTGATACCAGAAGATGGGCTGAGGGTACAGCAAGCGGTGTTTGGAGCCCGGATAGTATTCGTAAATAATTATATAAAAAAATGAACTTATAAATATAATACTTTATATTCTTGTAAGCCTTTCCTCGTAACATTACATATTTTAAATGTTACGAGGAGTATATTTGAATTTTTAAGAGGTGAAACATGGGTACTTATTTTAATGAAAGAATGAATAATAGGAATTTTTATTTTTCGCTTATGTTAGGAATAGCCTTATCTTGTGTATATATATTATATTATGTAATTCCACTAGCCGATAAAAAGGATGTTATCTTCACTCCATATACAACTTGGATGGGAATTAATAGTATTGTAACACCTTCCTTTTTATTTTTCTTTATACTTCCAGTTATTGCAAGTTTACCTAGTTCATCGATCTTTCAGGAAGATAAAAAAAATGGATCTTTTTTGTTTGTAATTATAAGAAGTAATTATAAAATGTATTTTCTTAAGCTGTTTAGTAAAACCTTTTTTATCGGTGGCTTTGTTGTTATTATTCCATTGATTTTAAACATTTTTTTATCATTTATGTTTCTTCCAAATGTAAATCCTGACGAAGTTTTAAATTCCAATATAGGGATGTATGAGCGAGCGACCTTTTTTATTAACATTTATTTCACTCATCCTTTTATTCACATGATGTTATATACAGTTATTGCTTTTGTTTATGGAGGAGCATTTGCTTTGTTTTCTCTTAGTATGTCCTTTTATGCCAAGCATACTTTTGTAACTTTATTAAGTGCTTTTTTATTACAACTTTTTTTAATGATAATTAATTTATTTTATCCTATGTCCCTCGCTCCTATATATTTCTTATCTGAATCCCATATATATCATGGAGCCAATATTATTGTTTCTATTTTAGTGTTAATAGGGATTTTTATTTTATCGATAATTTTATTTTTAAGAGGAGTAAAAAGACATGTTATTTTATAACCTTTTAAAAATGTATTTATTAGAGTTGTTTCAAAAACGAGGGTTATTTGTGATTAATATTTTATTTCTTATAGTTGGTGTGTCTATTCACCTCATTAGATCATTTTACTTTTTATCTAATGATTCTTTGTTTTCATTTCTTAGTACTTCAAGAGATATGAAAATAGTGTTATTTAGTTATCTTCCATTATTGTTGCTTTTTTTCTATTCATTTAATTATACGGATAAGAATGTTTATATGTATTTTAGACATAACACTCGTCAATCATATTGTTTTCATTTAATCATAAAAATTGTAAGTCTAACAATCATCTATTCAAGTATCTATCTGTTAATTGTAGGAATTAATTTTTTTATTGTGAAAGAAAAAATAGTGATTTGGTTGCTCCCATCTTCAAATTGGTTAGTAATTACATATTTTATAGTATCGTTATGGCTAGTAACTGTAGCAATATGCATTTTTGCACAAATACTAGTTTTTTTCATTAAAAATAAAGCTATTTGTATTTTTACTATTTACTTCCTTATTACGATAGATCAGTTGTTAGAAAAAAAATATAATTTCTCTTTATTTTGGTCAAAAGGTTTGATTTTTCAAGAAAAAGATTGGTTTCTAATAGATATAATCTTGATGAAATTGGGTTTTATGTTAGGGATTATTAGTATTTCATTTGCTATATTGAATATTTGTTTACATCGGATGGACTTATATAACGGAAGTGATTAATTACGATGAAAAATAGTATTTTTTATAAATTGGTAAAAAGGGATTTAATATTAAGCATTCATATTATGAAATTAAGATTTATAATATCATTTATTATTTATAGTGTGTTGGTTTTGGGAGAGGTATTTTTATTAAAGCAATCAGCCCTGTATAGAGAACTGCCTTCAAATGCTATAACAATTCTTGATGTTTTATCTGAATTACTAAAAGGGATATCTTTTAAAGAAGTTGAAATGGGGCGATTCCAGCTTCCAGTAACATGGCTTATATTACAATTATCTTATTGTTTTATATTAGGTACTTATGTAAGAGCTGATTTTATACAACAGACACCGTATCTTTTAGCAAGGAAAGTGTCTAGGTATCAAGTATTGTTTAGCAAATTTATTAGTACAGGTATACTAACTATTTGTATAACTTTATTATTTTATATTGCCGTGTTCTTCTGGGGAGGTATTTTTTGTTCTTATCAATTTAACTGGGGGATATATACAGAAAATATTAATCCTAAAATTTATAATCATTTAAAAGAAACCATTTTTGTTATAAAAAGCTTTACTTTACAACTAATAACATCTTCCTTATTAGTTTGGGTTTATTTAATTGTGTCTACTAAATTCAAAAGTGTTATTTCATATATATTGATTATAGTGATTATTACCATAACTATATTTATACCGGTTATATGTAATCCATTCGATAGTATGTTAATCCGTAAGAGTTTATTTTACGTTAATAATGAACATTTTCTATATTCTATTTCCTATTTTCTTTTGTGCACTTTTTTTCTATGGATAAGTGGTTATTGGGTAGGGAAAACATTTGAATTTGTTAATAGAAAGGATGATTCTGATGATATACATTGAGGCCAAGCATGTTTCTAAAATGCTAAAAGGTAATATTATTTTAAATGATGTTAATTTTGAATTAGAAAAGGGAAAGATTTATGGTTTTAAAGGGAGAAATGGTTCAGGTAAAACAATGCTTTTTAGAGCTTTATTAGGATTGATGAAAATAGATAGTGGTGAAATATTAATAGATAAAAAAATAATTGGTATTGATCATCCGTTTCCTGAAAATACAGGCATTATCATTGAATATCCAGGATTCATTCCAGACTATACAGGATTTAAAAACTTAAAACTATTAGCTTCTATTCAAAATAAAATAACGGATAAAACAATTAGTGAAACAATGGAGCTCGTAGGATTAAATCCAGAAGATAAAAGAAAAGTAAAAAAATATTCACTTGGAATGAAACAAAGATTGGGTATAGCACAAGCAATTATGGAAGATCCTAAGTTATTAATTTTAGATGAGCCTACAAACGCTTTAGATGAAAATGGAATTAGGGATATAACTAAAATCTTATTAGATTTAAAGTCTACAGGTACAACTATATTAGTTGCGAGTCATGATAGTGAAACATTAAATTTAATTGCAGACAGAATATTCCTAGTTGAAAATGGTAAAGTATCACTATCTTCAGAGATGTAGAGGGAGAAAGATATGAATAAAAAACGATATGTTTTTATGATTATTTGTACATTTTTTATATTAGGGGCATGTTGGAGATATCAGGTAGTAAATAATTTAAATGAATCTTATATTGTGAAATCAGAGAATATTAATCTAGGTCAATCATTTAATACAGATATATTTAAATTTAGCATTAATTCTTTCAAGAAGAAACAAGTAATTGATGATAACGGAAATAAAGAAGTTCATTATGTTTTTGATATTGAGGCAACAAATAACACGCAAACGGAACAAACAATTTTTACAGATTTGCATATATTAGCACCTTTAAAAGGTGTTAACAAGACGAATGGAATGTTTAATGAGAGTACAAGGAAAACAATAGTTTCATGGGAGAGTTTACAAAATCATAAAGGCATTGTAACAATGAAAATGAGAGAAAGCTGGGGTGTTGCACTTAGTACACCGGTGAAGTTAGTATATCTAGGCGAAAAAAATGGTAAGAAAATAAAATACATATTAGATTTACCTAATAATTAAAAGCCTAATTTGCTTGTTGATTTCTGGAATGAGATGAAATCACCTTTTCCATCAGATGGTTTGTAATATATAACCTTGCTCTTACTATTAAACAAAGAAAATATTCCTACTGTGGTGCAAATATGAAAAATATACGTTATCAATCTACAAATGCCAATAGAGCCCCGAAAGAGGTTCTATTGGCATTTTAGATTTTAGCAAATCCTTTAAGGCAAAAAAGTATAAAAACACTTTTAAGATTCTCTTATGCACATGGTAAGTTCAGAAGGTATCGGTTTAAAGGAATTGTATAGTGAAGACGTTGATTCTAACCAAAAAGTATCTATACGAGCTACATTACATTGCAATACAAATACAGCCGTCTTAATTGAGAAAATAGTAAGTAGAATGTTATTAGAATCTGGCGTTACTGCCGCAGGTTGGAAGACTTCATTAGATTTGGAAGCGAGTTAAATATGAAAGGTGGCATGATATTTACTGCTTCATGCCACCTTCTACATAAACTTATTTTCTAATTTTTGCTGAAACGACTTTTCTTGCTTACGCAATAATTGACTACCTCTCTGTAAAAGAGGTGTTCCATACTTTTCATTAATTTGATCAATAACAGCAAGTAACGGCTCTTCTTTCGCATCTTCTTCGAATGAAAACAAATCTAACTGTTTCACTGATTCTGTCTTCCATTCTAATTCAGTAGCTGTAACACCTAACAGACGAACAGAATCACCATCCCAGTGTTGCTTCCATAAACGTGATGCTGCTTGGAAAATAACTCGTTCTTCCCATATTGCATTTTTCAATTGTTTACTCCGTGTTACCGTGCGACGATCATGGTATTTAATCATAATTTGAATGTTATAACTAACGAGAGTTCGTTTTTGTAGCCTTTTGCTTACTGATTTCGATAATCTTTCTAACATATCAAGTAATTCTTTTTCTTCGTCCATATCCTTTGAGAAAGTCATCGAATTTCCAACGCTTTTATGTTGTCCCATTTGATTCGGATCAACTTCCCTGTCATCCATACCTTTTGCACGTTTTTGTAAATCAACACCGTGCTTTCCAATTTTAGCGCGAATGATATGCTCGTCTCCTTTTGCTAACTGTTCAATTGTATGTATATGAATGTCTTTTAGTTTTTCAGCTGTTTTCTCTCCGATTCCATGCATCTCTGCAACTGATCGTGGCCAAATAATTTCTGGGATATCACGTTTTCGAAGTACTGTAATTCCAAGAGGTTTTTTCATATCTGAAGCAGTCTTTGCTAGGAAAAGGTTTGGGGCAATCCCAATGCTACATGGAAGCTGTAACTCTGTTAGTAACGCTTGTTGAATCATCTTCGCTATTTCAAGAGGCGAACCGAGCGCATAGCAATCTGTAATATCTAAATACCCTTCATCTATAGAAAACGGTTGTATTTTTTCTGTAAAACGGGAAAGAATTTGAAACATTTGAAATGAAGCTTCTCGATATAATGTAAAATTAGGGTGCCTCACAACTAATTGCGGGCATAATCGCTTCGCTTCCCATAGAGGCATCGTCGTACGTATTCCATATTCTCTCGCCTCATAACTACATGTTATGATAATCCCTTTTCTCTCTTTTTCATTCCCCGCAATCGCTAATGGCTTTCCTTGTAATGATGGGTCATGAGCAATTTCAACAGATGCGAAAAAACAATTCATATCTACATGTAAAATAACACGTCCATTTTTCGGATACATTTCTCGCATACTACTCACCCCTTAAAGAACATTTGTTCCTTCATTATATCAAATTTCTTTACGCGTTATAATAATTATTGGGTTTTCTCTATCTATTTTTTGCTATACTGCACGTAACAAATGGATATTATTGTAAAGGAGGTGAATCGTTATGAAACAACATAATAAACTCAATTATGTATTTATTATTATTATAGTAATCCTTGCGATTAATTATTTGTTACTTCCCCTTTTTAACATTAACATTTACGCTTTAGGAATCTTCTCTCATTTCATACGTTTTACAACAACTTATGTACTTCCGTGGGTCTTCTTATATTGGCTTATCCGCCTTGTGAAAGCAATTGAATCAAAATAAAAAAAGACGTGTAAACCATAATTGGTTCACACGTCTTTTTGACTTTATTACTTACTTCGCTACTTCTTCGATAATAGCTACAACTAATTCTGCTGTTTTCGCTAATTCTTCAACAGGAATTTTTTCATTTGTTGTATGAATTTCTTCATAACCAACTGCTAAGTTAACTGTTGGGATACCATGTCCTGCGATTACGTTCGCATCACTTCCGCCACCACTTTGGTGAAGAGAAGGCGTACGACCAATGTTTTCAGCTGCACGTTTCGCAACTTCTACAACGTGATCGCCAGCAGCAAACTTAAATCCTGGATACATAACGTTTACTTCAACGTCTGCATGACCACCCATTTCTTTTGCAGTTGTTTCAAATGCTTCTTTCATTTTTGCAACTTGTGCTTCCATTTTCTCATTTATTAAAGAACGAGCTTCTGCAAAGATTTGAACATGATCGCAAACGATATTTGTTTGTGTACCACCTTCAAAACGTCCAATATTTGCAGTTGTTTCAGAATCGATACGACCAAGTGGCATCTTTGCGATTGCTTTTGCTGCGATAGTAATTGCAGATACACCTTTTTCTGGTGCTACGCCAGCATGAGCTGTTTTCCCGCGAATAATCGCATTCACTTTCGCTTGTGTTGGCGCTGCAACTACAATTTCACCAACTTTTCCATCACTATCTAATGCATAACCATATTTTGCTGTAATGCGCTCACGATCTAACGCTTTTGCGCCAATAAGACCAGATTCTTCTCCAACTGTAATAATAAATTCAATTTTACCATGAGGAATGTTTTTCTCTTTTAAGACACGAATTGCTTCAAACATAGATGCTAATCCAGCTTTGTCATCGGCTCCTAAAATTGTAGTACCATCTGATACGATATATCCATCTTTAATAGAAGGCTTAATTCCATTACCAGGAACTACTGTATCCATATGAGAAGTGAAATAAATTGTATCAACACCGTCTTTTGTTGCTGGTAAAGTACAAATTAAGTTACCTGCACCATGGCCAGTCACACCCATCGTGTCATCCTCAAATACTTCTACACCTAAAGCAGTAAATTTCTCTGTTAACACTTTGCAAATTTCTGCTTCAAATTTTGTTTCAGAATCTACTTGTACTAACTCCATAAATTCATTTACTAAACGTTCTTGATTAATCATAAGACTGCGCCTCCTGCACTACCATTATGTATGTAACAACATTAATTATAACAGAATTTCGCAAAAGTTTCGAAATACAAGACAAAAAACAGATGGTTAACACATCTAGATACCCATCTGCCTTCTATTACTCGTTTAACAATACCCAGCGCATATGATCTTCCCAGATGCCATTTACCATTAGCATTTTTCGAGAGACACCTTCATATTGAAATCCTATCTTCGTCACTACTTGTATAGATGCTAAATTTCGTGGCATAATTGGTGCTTCTATACGGTGTAAATGAAATTCTTCAAAGGTAACTTGAATTGCTTTTCTAAGCGCTTCTGTTGTGTAACCTTTATTCAATTCTTCCTTATCTAATTTATAACCGAGTACACAAGATTGATAAATTCCGCGAACAATTAGATTAAATGAAATACATCCAATAATTTTTGTATCATCACCCTTTTTAAAAATCCAAAGCCTGATAATCTTGCCTTCCGCGAACTCTTTTCTATCCTTTTGTAACTTTTTCTTTTGATAATCTAACGTGAAAAACCCCTCCGGTCTATACTCTTCCCACGCTTTTAAAAATTCACGATTTTTGTCGTAATATTGAAGAACTTTTTCCGCATACGACTCATCAATTTCTCTTAAATGTAAACGATCTGTCTCGTATATTTTCATCATTGTATCTCCATTCTTCAGCTTGCATAACAAAAAATTAATAATCTATCTTTTAACATATTCTCTACGTATGCTCAAATTTCCTGTAATATTTTGCACCCCCTTCCCGAATTTTGTCCTTTCTCTCCCCTTGTCCACAATTTCATTTCTCGTTACAATGAAATTGTACTGATTTGCAAGGAGGTTTAACGATGCATAAAAAAGCTCAAAAAATTATGGTTTATATAATGCTAATTTCTATGCTTGTAACAACATTACTTACTGGCGCAAGTATGTTTTGGTAAAAAGGACGATTCACTCGTCCTTTTTTTACTGCTTACACATACAAAATAGACCATCTCGAAATCGAGATAGTCTATCTTGTAATGAACATTTTATTTTATATATATTACAATTGCTACAAGGCTAAAGGAAAAGGCCATTACAAGTGCTATTACAAAACTTGTATATTGTTTCTGCTGAAATGCCCCAATAACAAAAGTAAGATTGAGTAATGCCATAAATACAATCGCTACAACGTAAGAACATATATTAAAAGTTGCCAATATGAATGTAATAACAAATAGAAAACCAACACAAAACTGCATGTAAGAAATTTTTGGATTTAAATACATATGAGCAACCCCTTTACTCAATTATCTTTATATATTCTCATTAACGCATGGTTATGTACACATGTCAAGACAACTTATAATAAAAGAAAAAGCCAACCGTTTCGTTGACTTTTCCAAATACTATGGCCCCTTTTTCCTTCGCCAATTGCTGAAATGTTTTTTTCGATTTCACAATCGATACTTTCGTTCCAATTGGAATACGATCAAACAAATATTCCACATCATGTTTCTTCATTCTTATACATCCTTGCGAAATATATTTTCCAATTGAACTAGGTTGGTTTGTCCCGTGTATCCCATACTTACTTCCATCCGTGCCTCTTGCATTAAATCCCATCCATCTCGATCCAAGTGGATTTTTGGGAGAGCCCCCAGGAATATCCTTCGCAATATAATAGGGATCCTTCGCCTTCAATACAATGTCAAAGGTTCCTTCTGGGGTTAATTCATTTGTTTTTCCTGTCGCTACTGGAAAAACCTTTTGGATCTTCCCATCATCGATGTAAGCTAGTTTATTCGTTGCTTTATTTACAATTATAAAAGGATCTCCAGCACGTGGGTTATCACCAAGAGGCCAGATCGGTGATAGAGAAAGACATAATAATAAAGAAAGAAGATACGGCATATATAGTTCCTACCTTCTAAATAAGTTCTTTTATATTATCCTTTCCCTTAAAACGACTTTTAATGAGTAAATATTGCTCCATCTCATAAACAAGTTGAACAAGTTTTGCACGTATTTCAAATTCTTCTCGCGAGACTGGTAAAGGCATTTCTCTAAATACTTCTCGCATTTCTTGAAGTTGTCTTAACGAAATGACCCCTGTACTTTCAGGTCGAATAGAATTCCCTATATTTTCAATTACGTCTGCAATCATATCAGCTTGTTCATACGTCCAAGATAGTGATGCAGCTAATGGTATCATGCGCTCCAAAATTTCAAATTGTTGCATACGCATATCAAAATACCGATAATAATAGTCATCTTCACGCATAAATTCATTCTCAAGTTTTTTAAATGATAAATCTTTCGCTTCTTTCAGCATCATTTCTGTTTCAATTAATTCGGCCCCACTCCAATTACTATCTCGATTCCGTAAATAAACGACCATTTCAAACAAAATCGTTCTGAAATGCTCTTCTATTTTTCCTTGATACTCTTTCAGTTTATTCTCACTGCTTGGCATGTACATGTTTACTAATAAAGCGACACTAATTCCAATCGTTAATATAGCAATTTCATTACCAACTATAGACCATGTAATTTGCTTTAATGAATACAGATGCATAACGATAACCGAACTCGTGACAATCCCTTCTTGAATTTTGCACATAACTGCAGTTGGAATAAAGGTAAGCAGTAATACGCTAATCGCAAGTGGTGTATAACCAATCGTTTCAAAAATACAAAACGCGAATACCATCGATAATACACAAGCTAAAAAACGGTGCAACGATACTTGAACGGATTTTCGTTTCGTATTTTGCACACATAAAATGACTAAAATACCAGCTGAACTATAAAATTCTAATCCTAATAACTGAGCAATAAAAACTGCCGCTCCCGTTCCAAGCGCTGTTTTCACTGTTCTATATCCAATTTTAAACATATCATTACCCCTATATGTATAAACGTATTTACAGTTAGTATAAAAAAAGGATGACGCAATGTCATCCTTTTCTACCTATTATTCACGTACCCTTCACATATTACAATATCTTTTGCAAAAATTCTTTTGCACGGTCACTTTTTGGTGCTGTAAAAAACTCTTCCGGATTACTATCTTCTACGAGCTTTCCACCATCTAAAAAGAGAACACGGTCTGCTACTTCTTTTGCAAATCCCATTTCATGTGTAACGATTGCCATCGTCATTCCTGTCGTAACTAATGATTTCATAACCTCTAACACTTCTTTCACCATTTCTGGATCTAGCGCAGAGGTAGGTTCATCAAATAACATAACTTCCGGTTCCATCGCTAACGCTCTTGCAATTGCTACACGTTGCTTTTGTCCTCCTGAAAGACGATTTGGATATGCATCTTTCTTATCTAATAACCCCACTTTTTCTAGAAGTTTCTCAGCTTTTTTTTCAGCTTCTTGCTTCGTTACTTCTTTTACATTGATAGGAGCATACGTAATATTTTCTAATACAGTCATATGAGGGAATAAGTGAAAATGTTGAAATACCATTCCGACATTTTCACGAACGTGCATAATATTTGTTTTCGGATTCGTTACTTCTTCCGTTCCAATCCAAATGTGACCATCTGTCGGTGCTTCTAGCACATTCATACAACGTAAAAATGTTGATTTCCCTGATCCAGACGGTCCAATAATTGCTACTACTTCCCCTTTTTCAATCGTTGTTGTAATCCCTTTTAATACTTCGTTTTTTCCAAATGCTTTATGAAGGTTGTCAATTTTAATCACTTTTCTTCATTCTCCCTTCAATTGCCTTCCCGACTAATGTAAGAATAATGACTAGCATATAATAAATTAGTCCAACAAAAAGTAATGGTTCAAGATATTTAAACGTCTCACCGCCTACAATGTAAGCACGGCGCATTAAATCGGTCGCTCCTATTACTGTTACTACAGCCGATTCTTTCGTAAGTGTCGCAAACTCGTTCACAAGCGCTGGTAATATATTTTTTAATGCTTGAGGGAAAATAATATTTCGCATCATTTTCCCGTAAGGAATCCCTAAAGCCATCGCTGCTTCTGTTTGTCCTTTATCAACCGCTTGAATGCCGGCACGAATTACCTCTGACATATATGCACCTGAATTTAAGCTAAATGCTAATACAGCTGCTACGAATGCTGGTATTTCATAACCAATTATTTGCGGGACACCGAAATAAATAATCATTAATTGTAATACAAGTGGTGTACCACGGAAAATTGATGTATAAAAATCTGCCGCTATATTTAATGCTCGTATTCTAGCAATTTTGCAAAGCGCTAATAACGTTCCTAAAATAAACCCAACTAACGCTGATACTGCTACAATTTTTAAAGTAACTTCTAGGCCTTTTAGTATATATGGTATCGAAGGCGTAATCGCCGAAAAATCTAAGTTCATTCTTTTCATTCCCCTCACCGAAAAGTGAAAGGCAGCTTATTTTTCGCTGCCAAACCATTTCTTCACTAATTTATCCATTTCTCCATTTTCTTGCATTTTTTTAATTACTTTATTAAATTCTGCTGTTTTATCACTGTTTTTCGGAAGAGCAATTGCTGCTCCTACTTCTTCTGGTGCTTCTTTAATTTCAATTCCTTGTAATTCTTTCATTTTTTCTAAATAATTTTTAGCAACTGTGTCTTCTATAATTGCAGCGTCAAAACGACCAGCTTTAATTTCTTGTACGATTTCTGGTATACGGTCACGTCCCTCAACTTTGAAATCTACTTGTTTTTTAAATTCTGCTGCTTTCTCTTCTTGGATAGATCCTGTTTGTACCCCTACTTTTTTCCCTTTTAAATCCTCTACAGATTGAATATTAGAATCCTTTTTAGAAACGACCATGTTTTTAGCAACAAAATAAATATCTGTAAAATCAACATTATTTTTACGCTCTGCCGTTGGCGTCATACCTGCCATTACGAAATCAACTTTTCCTGAGCTAAGAGATGCTAATAAGCCACCAAAATCCATATCTTTCACTTTCACTTCATAACCAAGTTCTTTTCCGATATATTTAGCAACATCAACATCAAAGCCGATAATTTCATCACTTTTTGAGGCTTCTACGTATTCATATGGTTTATAATCTGCTGAAGTCCCCATAACGAGTACTTTTTTATTTTTTCCCGTAGCCTTTTCTTCCCCATTACTACAAGCACTGAACATACTTACAATTAAAATAAGTGCAAACGATATTGATAATAACTTCTTCATCTTTCTTCCCCCTAATAATGTATATTTAAAAGTTTAATAGAATATTTATTCGATGTTTGTATTGTATCAGCACTTTAATTTTTATGCAATATATAAAATAAAAATAAATATAAAAACAGTATTAAAGCTGTTGTTAATGCATAAAAACATGCATAAAATAACAACTTCCTGCATGTTTAATTATTTTAAAAACTAAATAAAAAAGGCGGTACACCCACTTGATTGTGGACGTACCGCCTTTTCTCTTCCTTATAGTTCTTCGCAATTATCTTCGAAATAAGATTGTAGTTTTGCAATTACTTGCATTGGTTCATGACCTTCAATTTCATGACGTTCTACCATCGTTACAATTTTTCCATCTTTCAATAACGCAAATGATGGAGATGAAGGTGGATATCCTTCAAAATATTCACGAGCTCTTGCTGTTGCTTCTTTATCTTGACCCGCAAATACCGTTACAAGGTGGTTAGGGCGTTTATCATAATGTACGGAATGTGCAGCAGCAGGACGAGCAATGCCACCTGCACAACCACATACAGAGTTTACCATTACAAGTGTTGTACCATTTCTTTTAAATGCTTCTTCGACTGCTTCTGGTGTCGTCAATTCTGTATATCCCGCAGAGACAATCTCTTCACGCGCTTGACGGACAACATCATTCATAAAAAAGTTAAAGTTAATCAATCTTTTCCCTCCTCTAATTCTACCTATTTGTATCTTACCAGTTAATGTTTATGAAATACAAGTAAGTTTACTTGTATTTAGGCATAGAAAAGGTGTTAGAGCCCTTGCTCTAACACCTTTTTGTCACTTTTCCATAATTTTCATATATTCCGCAATCATTTTTTTATGCGATCCTACAATATAATCAGGTAGCTCTGTTACCGGGAAGAATGTAAGCTGAACCGCTTCTTCTTTATTCATAACAAAATTCCCTTCGTATTCATCGGTATAATAGGCTGTCGTTACGGATTGAAACTCATCACCGTTTGTTAATTTTGAAAAATAGTTCGCTCCAGAAAATACATTGATTAATCGGAGGTTCTTTACTTCTATTCCTGTCTCTTCATGTACTTCACGGTAAGCTGTTTCTTCTGGTGATTCACCAAGCTCCATTAGCCCGCCAGGCAACCCCCATTTTCCGTACGGCTCTGTTCTTTGCTGTAATAATACATATCCACTTTCATTTATAACGAGTACAACAGCACCAACTAAAATTAAAGGGCGATGACCAACTATTTTTCGTAATTCTTCTACATATCCCATCGTATCGCCTCCTTTTTCGTTGTCCACACTATTGTATCATATGTATGAAACGACAAAATGCGTATATTTTTCATTTTTTTAACAAAATATTTATTTTATGTGCTTCATCTACTGTAGCTAACATAATGGATTCAATTTCTGCATTCTTCTCTAAAAACTCTTTCGCCCACTCTTCTGTTTTTCCTACTAAAGCGAGAACGTCCTGCTGAATTCTTCCATCCTTCACTAAAATAAAAGCAACTGGAGATTTTTTCCCCGCCACTTTAAGATCAAGCCGAGAAACTGCTTCATATTCTGGATACTGAAATATAGAAACAACACCACTTGCTTCCCATAATGCTAATTTAATCGTTTGAATATCGCTCACATTTCGCATGCGAAGTTCCGAAAATAAATATTCCGCCGTAATTCTCGCCTTTTTCAAATTGCTAAAATCAATGGCACCATTGTGTATAAGAATAATAGGTGCAGGCTCTAAAAAGCGTCTCCATCTATCCCATTTCAACATTAAAACAGAGCTTATAATATGAAGTACAACTAGTATAAAAGTTGTAATCATTGAACCGAGTAATCCGACCTTTTCATCAGATAGCGCATTAGAAATATTACCACCAAGTAATAACACTAATACAACATCTAAAAAGCGAAGTTGTGCGATGGATCTTTGTCCCATCGATTTCGCAACTAATATTAAAAATGTGTACGCTATAATAGCTCGAACAACCCATTCACCGTTAGAAAGATGCCGTGCTCCTTCAAAAATATGCATATGCATCACTTTGCACTCCTTACATCCCAAACTGCTAGTCTGTTTTAGTTTGCAACGTTTAAGAGCATATATGTAAAAAAGCTAGTTCGTTTTTACACGAACTAGCTTTTTTACTTAACTGAAAACATATATTTTTTATACGTTTTCCGTACGGACAATATGAGCCCCATCATAATCATATTCGAGAATAAGGAACTTCCCCCATACGATAAGAAAGGTAATGCAATCCCTTTTACAGGCATTAATCCGACGATCATACCAATATTTTGGAATATTTGAACTGTTAATATACCAATAGACCCAGCACATAATAATGTACCGAATAAATTATCAGCAGAATAACCGATAATAATTGTTCGATATAGCAGTAATAGGAACAAGAACACAACTAACGCGGCTACGATAAATCCACCTTCTTCGGCAATTGTAGCGAAAATAAAGTCAGTATGCTTCTCAGGGATATAGACGTTCCCTTCGCCAAATCCTTTCCCTTCCATACCACCACTACCTACAGCTAAAATCGATTGCTGTGTTTGATAACCTTGATCTGTATGTTCAAATGGATCTAACCAACCTAAAATACGTGATTGTTGGTGAGGTTTTAGTAACGTAACTAACTTATTAAAGAAGAAATCCTCATACCTTACGTAAATAAATATTAACGCCGATAATATGGTGACTGGAATAACTGTACATAACGCTATCAATTTCTTCTGAATACCTGACATAAATAAAATACATGCAATTGCAGCAGCATATAAGAACACCATCCCTGTATCCGGTTGGCTATATACAACAGCCATGGGCGGAAGGGATACAAGCACAATTTTACCTACTAATTGTAAATCCGTTTGGAATGTCCTTGCCATATACTGTGCATTATGTTTCACTGCTATACTTGCTACTACGAGAAGCAATGAAATTTTGAAAAACTCAGATGGTTGAATTTGTCCAACTAACGGAAATACAAACCATCTTTTTGCACCTAATTTTTCAGGTGTGAAAGTGGAAACCGGTAGTATTTTCAAAAGAATAAGTGAACCAAATCCGACGATATAAAGTGGCCAAGACAATTTTTGTAATTGATCTAAGTCGATGCTTGCAACAAGCAATAACAATACAACTCCAATTATGTAGTTCAAACCCTGTTTCATCGCAAAGTTTGCCTCTCCATATTGGCCAGTTTGCTGACTGCTATATATAGCAGCTATACTCGTAACACATAATGCTAACAAAATTAATATTAATTTTACATCTAAACTTTTTAGAAACTCGGTACTTCTTTTCATGACATCCTCCTGAAACATTGTTACAGCAAAATAAAAAACCAGGAGTCAACATTCTTCATGTTTTGACGACTGATTACACATTATCTATAAAACACTTATATAGAATAACTCTCTTTTTCATACAATACAATATATTATACTACAGTTTCGTCAGTAAGATTTGCCAAAAAAATTATTCTTTTCTTATTTTATATCTATATACCATATATCAGCAATGTATTTTCGTAAATTTCTAATACATACTCGTTCATTGTAAGATTGCTGGGAAAAGTGTTGTACATATAGTAGGATGCAAATGAAGAAATAAGATGATAAAAAGCTCGCATAAGCGAGCTTTTTATTAATATACAGATGTATTATTTTCTGACGTATTTTCTAAAATTTCTTTTACACGTCCTAAGAACTTACCACAAATTAAGCCATCTAGTACACGGTGATCAAGTGATAAACATAAGTTAACCATGTCGCGAGCACCGAACATACCATTATCCATAATTACTGGGCGTTTTACAATTGATTCAACTTGTAAAATAGCCGCTTGTGGGTAATTAATAATACCCATAGATTGAACAGAACCGAATGATCCTGTGTTATTAATTGTAAATGTTCCACCTTGCATTTCGTCCGCTTTTAACGATTTCGTACGTACTTTTCCTGCAAGCTCTGTAATTTCACGAGCGATACCTTTAATCGTCTTCTCATCCGCGTGTTTAATTACTGGTACAAATAGTTCGTCCTCTGTTGCAACAGCGATAGAAAGGTTAATATCTTTCTTCTGAACGATCTTATCGCCAGCCCACATTGAATTGATTTGAGGATACTCTTTTAACGCTTGTGCTACTGCTTTTACGAAGAAAGCAAAGAACGTTAAATTAAAACCTTCGCGCTTTTTGAAATCACCTTTAATTGAATTACGGTATGACACAAGGTTTGTCACATCTACTTCAATCATCATCCAAGCATGTGGCGCTTCGTGTTTACTACGTAACATGTTCGCTGCAATTGCTTTACGCACACCTGTTACTGGAATTTCGATATCGCCAGGCATTGTTGGTACAGAAACTGGTTTTGCAGCTTCTACTTTTTGTGCTACTGGCGCTGCTTTTGGTGCTTCTGGACGCGCTTCTACTACTGCTGCTGCTACCGCTACCGCTTCCTCTTTCTTCGCACCTGCTTGCGGAATATTTCCAGATTCCACTAGCTTTAAAATATCTTTACGAGTGATACGGCCATTTGCTCCCGTACCTTCTACTAAATCTAAATCAACATTATGCTCACCCGCAAGTTTTAAAACAGCTGGTGAAAAACGTGGTTTTCCATCAGTTGGTTGTTTTGCTTTCGGTGCTTTTTCAGGCGTAGTTATATCTGCCTTTGGTTCTTCTTTTGTTTTTTCCTCAACAGCTGTCGCTGCTACTTCATCTGCGCCTTCTACTTGAATAACACAAACTACTTCACCTACAGCTAACGTCTCACCTTCACCAGCGATTAATTCTTTCACAATACCAGTGAAAGAAGATGGTACTTCAGCATTTACTTTATCAGTCATTACTTCTGCAAGCGGATCATACTTGTTTACGTGATCGCCAACATTAACGAGCCATTTACTAATTGTACCCTCTGTAACGCTCTCCCCGAGCTGAGGCATTGTGATATTTTCTACAGCCATGTATAGTCCCCCCGATTAAAATTCCGCAAGTTCACGCATTGCTTTTTCAACTTTATCTGGATTTACCATAAAGAATTTTTCCATTGTTGGTGCATATGGCATTGCTGGAACGTCTGGACCTGCAAGACGTGCGATTGGCGCATCTAAATCAAACAGACAGTTTTCAGCAATAATTGCTGCCACTTCACTTATAATACTTCCTTCTTTATTGTCTTCTGTTACAAGAAGAACTTTACCTGTTTTAGAAGCCGCTTCAATAATCGCTTCTTTATCTAACGGATATACCGTTCTTAAATCAAGAATGTGTGCAGAGATTCCATCTTGTGCTAACTTCTCAGCTGCTTGAAGAGCAAAGTGAACACATAATCCGTAAGTGATAACAGTAATATCATCACCTTCGCGTTTTACATCTGCTTTTCCGATTGGTAATACATAGTCATCTTCTGGCACTTCACCTTTAATTAAGCGATATGCACGCTTATGCTCAAAGAATAATACTGGATCTTCATCACGAATTGCAGCTTTTAATAAGCCTTTTGCATCATATGGTGTAGAAGGGATAACAATTTTTAAACCTGGTTGGTTTGCAAACATCGCTTCTACAGATTGTGAATGATACAATGCACCGTGAACACCCCCGCCGAATGGCGCACGAATTGTAACTGGACAAGTCCAATCGTTGTTAGAACGATAACGAATTTTTGCTGCCTCAGAAACAATTTGGTTTACTGCTGGCATGATGAAATCAGCAAACTGCATTTCAGCGATTGGACGCATACCATACATTGCCGCACCAATTGCTACCCCAGCAATTGCAGATTCTGCAAGCGGTGCATCAAGCGCACGATCTTCACCAAATTGATCATACAAACCGTGTGTCGCTTTAAACACGCCACCCTTTTTACCAACATCTTCTCCTAAAACGAATACTTTCTCATCGCGTTCCATTTCTTCGCGCATTGCTAATGTAATAGCATCAATATAAGACATTACAGCCATGAAACGTTCCCCCCTATTCTGCGTATACGTGCTTCAATGCATCTTCAGGTGCTGCATACGGAGCATTTTCTGCATATTCTGTTGCTTCATTTACGATATGCATAATTTCGTCTAGCATTTGTTTTTCAAATTCCTCAGTTAACACACCAACTTCTTTTAAATAAGCTGCAAATGTTATAATTGAATCTTTTTTCTTCGCTTCTTCTACCTCTTCTTTATCACGATAAACACGATCATCGTCGTCACTAGAATGTGCTGTCAAACGATATGATACTGCTTCAATTAAAGTCGGACCTTCACCACGACGACCGCGGTCTGCTGCTTCTTTTACAGCTTTATATACTGCAAGCGGATCGTTTCCGTCTATTGTATATCCAGGCATGCCGTAACCAATTGCACGATCTGATACGTTTTTACATGCTAATTGTTTTTCAACTGGAATAGAGATTGCGTATTTATTATTTTCACACATGAAAATAACAGGTAGTTTGTGTACACCAGCAAAGTTTGCTCCTTCATGGAAGTCACCTTGGTTTGAAGAGCCTTCTCCGAATGTAACGAACGTTACTAAATCTTTCTTCTCCATTTTTCCAGCTAGTGCAATACCAACTGCATGTGGTACTTGCGTTGTTACTGGTGATGATCCTGTAACAATACGATTTTTCTTTTGACCGAAGTGACCAGGCATTTGACGACCACCAGAGTTTGGATCTCCAGCTTTTGCGAAAGCAGACAACATAAGCTCTTTAGCTGTCATACCAAACGCTAGTACAACACCCATATCACGGTAGTATGGTAATGCATAATCTTTCTCTCTATCAAGAGCGAACGCCGCTCCAACTTGTGCAGCCTCTTGTCCTTGACAAGAAATTACGAATGGAATTTTACCTGCACGGTTTAATAACCACATACGTTCGTCAATTTTACGTGCAAGTAACATCGTACGGAACATTTCTAATACTTGCTCATCACTTAAGCCAAGCTCTTCATGGCGCTTTTCTTTTACTTCTGCCATTTTTCATAACCTCCTAAATCCACATTTTTATGCGTGTAACGCTCTTCCATCTACAGCAAGTGCAGCTTCACCAATCGCCTCAGATAATGATGGATGCGGATGAATTGTATGCGCTACTTCCCAAGGTGTTGCATCAAGTACTCTTGCAAGACCAGCTTCAGAAATCATATCTGTTACATGTGGTCCGATCATATGAACACCGAGAATGTCATTTGTTTCTTCATCAACTACAAGTTTTACAAAACCGTCTGATTCTCCGTATACAAGTGCCTTTCCGATTGCACGGAATGAGAACTTACCGACTTTTAACTTATAGCCTTTTTCTTTTGCTTCTTGTTCTGTTAAGCCGACAGAAGCAACTTCTGGACTACTATATACGCATTTTGATACCATAGAATAATCAATTGGTGTAACTTCTTTACCAGCGATATGTTCTACTGCAACAATTCCTTCATGAGAAGCAACGTGAGCAAGTTGCAAGCCACCGATTACATCTCCAATTGCGTAAATATGAGATTCCTTCGTTTGATAAAACTCATTTGTTTGAATGTATCCTTTTTCCACAACAATATCTGTGTTCTCTAAGCCCATATTTTGCGTATTCGCTTGTCTTCCGACAGATACAAGCATTTTTTCTGCTTTAAATGCTTTGTTCTCACCGTTATGTTCAGCTTGAATTGTTACTCCATTATCTTTTACCAATGTTTCTGGTAATACTTTTGCACCAGTTACCACTTTAATACCTTTTTTCTTGAATAGACGTTGCATTTCTTTTGAAACGTCATTATCTTCTAGTGGTAATATGTTTTTCGCATATTCTAATACAGTAACTTCTACACCGAAGTCAGCAAGCATAGATGCCCACTCAATACCAATTACACCGCCACCAACGATAATGATTGAGCTAGGAAGCGTTTCCATTTTTAGGGCATGATCCGAAGACATTACATACTCTCCGTCTAACTCTAATCCTGGTAATGAATTTGGACGAGAACCTGTTGCAACAAGCACATTTTTTGGAATTAACATTTCATTCTCTTCTCCACTTGCAAGTTCAACTGAAATTGTACCTGGCATTGGAGAGAAAATAGATGGGCCAAGAATACGGCCAATACCTTCAAACACATCAATTTTACCTTGTTTCATTAAATGCTGAACGCCTTTATGAAGCTGCGTTACAATCTTCTCTTTACGCTCTTGTACTTTAGCAAAGTTTAGTTCTACATTACTTGCAATAACTCCGAACTCTTCTCCTTTTTTAGCAGTTGCGTATACTTCCGCACTACGTAAAAGAGCTTTACTAGGAATACATCCTTTGTGTAAACAAGTACCACCAAGATTTTCTTTTTCAACAAGTGCAGTTTTTAACCCTAGTTGTGATGCACGAATAGCAGCAACATATCCACCAGTACCGCCGCCAACGATGACTAAATCATATTCTCTTGCCATTATCTCAACCCCTAGCTACTGTTTGTTTTTCTCGTACAATATATTCTTTTGGAGCTTCTTCTTCACGTAATACACGAAGTGCTCCTTCTGCTAACGCTTGTAATTCATCTTCTCCTGGATGTACGATAACATCTGCAATCCAGTGAACACGTTCTTTTATTTCATCGACAAGAATTTTACTGTACGCAAGTCCACCAGTTAATACGATTGCATCGATTTTCCCGTGAAGTACAGCACTAGCTCCGCCAATCTCTTTTGCAACTTGATACGCCATTGCTTTATAAATAAGAGTTGCCTCAGGATCACCTTTTTCAACCATTTGTTCTACTTTAATTGCATCGTTTGTACCGATAAGGCTTACAAGTCCACCTTGTCCGACAAGTTTTTTAACCATTTCGTCTCGGTAATACTCACCAGAAAAACACATTTCAACTAATTGTCCTACTGGTACTGTACCAGCACGCTCTGGACTAAATGGTCCTTCTCCGTTTAAGCCATTATTCACATCGATAACTTTTCCTTTTTTATGAGCACCAACTGTAATACCGCCGCCCATATGTGTAACTAATAAATTTAAATCCTCATATTTGTGATTTAATTCATCTGCTACTTTACGAGCAACCGCTTTTTGGTTTAATGCATGGAAGATACTTTTGCGTTCCATACCAGCAATACCACTTATACGAGCAATTGGCTCCATCTCATCTACAACGACAGGATCCACAATGAATGCAGGAATGTTTAATCCAGAAGCAATTTCATATGCTAAAATGCCTCCAAGGTTTGAAGCGTGATGACCACTAAACCCATTTTTCAAATCTTCTAACATCGCATCGTTTACTGTATACGTACCGCCTTCGATTGGACGAAGTAATCCACCACGCCCACAAACAGCGTTTAATTTTGAAATGTTAATACCATGAGAATGTAGAACTTCTAAAATCGTTTCTTTACGAAACTCATATTGGTCGATAATTCGCTTATATTTTCCAATCTGTTCTACGTCATGACGAATAGTTTCTTCTAGAACGGGTCTTTCATTATCAAAAACACCAATCTTTGTGGATGTACTACCTGGGTTAATAACAAGAATTCGATTTACAGACAATGTTGCTACCTCCACTAATAAATTTAAAAGGAAGTGGGAACCTCATAAGAGGTAACCACACCTTTTGTAAAAGTTATATATGAATGATTAGCGACGGCTAATAATGTCGTGACCGTTGCGTAAGTATGTGCTACGAGAGTTTTTCAAGCTTGCAATGCGCTCTTCAGCTAGACGATCTGCTGCTACATAAGTTGCTATGCCATCGCGTTTTGAAATTTCGATTACTTTTGCAATTGTGTCATAAATAGACTCAACACGTTTTAATGCACGTTCTCTATTGTATCCATATAATTCGTCTGCTACGTTAATTACGCCACCTGCATTAATAACATAGTCTGGTGCGTATACAATACCCATTTCATGAATAAGGTCGCCGTGACGATCTTCTTTTAATTGGTTATTTGCAGAACCAGCGATTACTTTTGCTTTAAGTTGTGGAATAGTTTCATCATTAACTGTTGCGCCTAATGCACATGGTGCGTAAATATCACATTCAACACCGTAAATTTCATTTGGCTCAACTGCTGTTGCACCGAATTCTTCTACTGCACGTTGTACAGCTTCTTTATTAATATCTGTAACGATTAATTTTGCTCCTTCAGCGTGTAAATGTTTGCATAGGTGATACGCTACGTTACCAACACCTTGAATAGAAATTACTCTTCCTTCTAGGTTATCTGTACCAAATGCTTCTTTTGCAGCTGCTTTCATACCACGGTAAACACCGTATGCAGTTACTGGAGATGGGTTACCAGAAGAACCGAATGATGGTGAAATCCCTGTTACAAAATCAGTTTCCTCATGGATAATATCCATATCATCTACTGTTGTACCAACATCTTCAGCTGTAATGTAACGTCCGTTTAGTCCTTGAATGTAGCGTCCTAATGCACGGAACATCGCTTCGCTTTTATCTTTACGTGGATCACCGATAATTACTGTTTTTGCACCACCTAAATTTAAACCAGCTGCTGCATTTTTGTATGTCATCCCTTTTGCAAGACGCAATGCATCTTCAATCGCCGCTTCTTCAGAATCATATGTCCACATTCTTGTTCCACCAAGAGCTGGTCCAAGTGTTGTATCATGGATTGCAATGATTGCTTTTAAACCAGATTCTTTATCTTGACAAAATACCACTTGCTCATAATCATATTTTTCTAAGTATTCGAAGATTTCTAATGTCATTGTCGTTTCCCCCTAATTGTTTTACCCTATTTGGTTTATTTTGAAGCAGTCGCAACTGCCAATGCTAATGAATATACTTTTGTTTCTGCTGAATCAGCACGTGATGTTAAAACAATCGGTGCTTTAGCGCCAGCAATCATCGCTCCTACCTTTGCATTTGCAAAATAGACGAGTGATTTATATAGCACATTTCCAGCTTCAATCGTTGGGACGAGTAAAATGTCTGCCTTACCTGCTACATCACTTACTATGCCTTTATGTTCTGCTGCAATTTGTGATACTGCATTATCTAAAGCAAGTGGTCCATCAACGACACAATTTTTAATTTGTCCGCGGCGATTCATTTGAGTTAACATCGCTGCATCAATTGTCGCTTGCATCGCAGGATTAACAACCTCTACCGCTGCAATTGGCGCTACCTTTGGCAAATCAATTCCTATTGCCTGGGCAACTTCTACAGTATTTTGTATAATAGCAGCTTTTTGTGTTACATCAGGTGCAATGTTCATCGCTGCGTCTGTAACAAAAATAAGACGATCGTAATTTGGAACTTCAAACGCTGCAACATGTGAAAGCACGCTGCCCTTACGAAGTCCCCACTCTTTATTTAATACAGCTTTCAAAATATTTGCTGTTGGGATGTTCCCCTTCATTAGCACATCTGCTTCGCCATTGCTTACAGATTTAACAGAAAGTTCTGCAGCCTCAGCACTTGACGCTGCTGCAATCACTTCAATATGTTCTGAAGTTTGTAGCCCATGCTCTTGTAGCATCCCTATTATTTTCTCTTGATTTCCATATAGACGAAATTGAGCTAGCTGTAACTTGATTGCTTTCGCTACAGCTTCAATTACTTCATGATCTTCAGCTACTGCTACAGCCACAGTTTTTTTAGGCTGTCCTGCTGCTTGATCAATTAAGTGTTCTAACTTCATATTTTGTAATCAACCCTTTCCGTCGTCCCTCGTCTATTCATTAAGCAAATACCGTGCCAACTTTTAAAAGTGGTCTTACCAATAATGAAAACGCATTCAAAATGCAGTAAAATCAATACTTTGGAAAACAACGAAATATTCTGTCTCGTTTTGTCGCTTTTTGTATACCACGCAATAAATTGCACGGTACGCAATTTATTGCATGCTATTTTTTGCACAGTCATACTTTTCTAGCTTGTAATATAAGTTTCGAACTGAAATTCCTAACGCTTTTGCAGTCTTCGTTTTGTTCCCATCAAATTTCTCTAAATATTCACGGATAATATTCCCCTCAAATTCTGTCACTAGGTGTTCAAGGGCCTTCTCTTCTAATTCAGGTAATAAATTATTTTGTTTCGTCTCTACTTGTTCTTCTTTATGTAAAGGCGGTAAATGATGTACATCAATATATATCTCGTTATAATTCATAAAGATAATAGCTCGTCCTAAAATATTTTCAAGTTCCCTAACATTCCCTGGCCATTCATATGATTGTAAATACGAAACGGCTGAATCGGTGAGTCCTTCTACATTACGACCATAGTCTTGATTAATTTTTTGAATTAACCTTTCTGCAATCGCTGGTATATCTCCTTTACGCTGACGAAGGGAAGGAATTTGAATCGGGATTTTATTTAAACGATAATATAAGTCCTCTCTGAAATTCCCTTCTAAAATAGCTTTTTCTAAATTCACGTGCGTCGCAGCGATCACTCGAACATTAATAGGTATCGCTTTCGTTCCCCCTACTTTCACAATTTCCTTTTCTTGTAGCACACGAAGGAGCTTCGCTTGCGTATTTGCAGATAACTCTCCGATTTCATCTAAAAAAACACTTCCATTATTCGCTTCTTCAAAGAATCCTCGTTTCCCGCCTCTTTTCGCTCCAGAAAACGCACCTTCCTCATAACCGAATAATTCACTTTCTAATAAGGTCTCAGAAATAGCAGCACAGTTTACTCGTACAAACTTATTGTATTTTCGATTACTACTGTTATGAATAGCGTGTGCAAATAACTCTTTCCCCGTACCAGATTCCCCTCTAAGCAATACTGTTGCCGGTGTATTCGCTCCAAGTTTTGCTTGTTCAATAGCTGCCGTCGTTTCATCTGAATCACCAACAATATCATCAAATGAATATTTCGCTTCTAACGTTCGAATAATTTGTCTTGCCCTATTCAATTCATTTGTTAACTTTTGAATTTCTGATACATCGCGAATTACCCCGACGCTCCCTTTCAATATTCCATCGACAATAACCGGTGCTACGTTTACAATTACATCTCGCTTTTTTTGCCCAATCTTCATATGTATTCCTCGTACCGCTCGGCGCGTCCGAAGTACTTTCATATGCATACTTTCACCTTCCACAATATCAGTTGTAGCCGGCTTCCCAATAATTTCTTCTTCAGTCAAACCCGTTAACTTCGTATAAGCAGGGTTTATAACTAGTCCTCTTCCTTTCTCATCAACAACCGAAATTGCTTCCTCAGATGAGTTAATAATCGCCTCAAGTAGCGTTTGAATTTCTTTTAAGTCTGTAACTTCTTCCGCTAAATCTACAACTTCTGTAATGTCTTTAAAAATCGCAAATGCCCCTTGAACCTCTCCACCTTCTTTTAATATCGGAATACGCGTTGTAATAATCTTTTTTTCATTCTCTAACGTCAGTTCATGATTCACTTCTATTTTTTTCGTGCGTATAATACGAAGCAACTTACTCGTTGGAATAACTTCTAAAATATATTTCCCTATTGCTTCCTCTTTTTTATATCCAGTAATACGCTCTGCGCTTTTATTAAACAGACGAACTTGTCCCTCTTGGTCTATAACAATCATACCGTCATGCGTTGAATTTAAAATTAAATTCCCTTGTTGCGTCTGTTCTTCTAGCTTTCCAATTAAACTTTCCTTCTCATGCGCTAGTCTCGTAACAATTTTTGCAATATCCCCTGGTATAAGAAGGGTGTCTTTATGCTTGCTTCCCAATAAAACTTTATGTAAATCATAATCACCTGTCATATCAAACATTACATCAATATGCATAGAAAGAAACGGAGTTACACTATCACCAATCGGAGTCCCATATTCCTTTGCGATTTGTAATCCTTTCGCAATTGGATTACTATCAATAACTCCTATAATTTGAAATATATTCGAATTTTGCAACAGACTCAGCAGTGTACTCCCACCTTCACCTGCTCCAACAATTAACACATTTTGTTTCATACATTACACTTCCTCTCGAAGTATCTCTGCAAAATTTTTCACATTCTTATCTTACTCGTTCAGCAACCTCTTGACAAACCCCCATTCCATATAACATCATTAAAATACACAAAATAATCTGAAAAGGAGCGTTATGTATGCAGCGTTACCTCGCTCTATTATTAGCACTCATCCCCATTTCATTAGCCGTGCTTGGTATTAAACTGATGAGAGATACTGTATTTGGGATTTTGTTCTCCCCAATCCCTATATTATGGTTACAATTTTTAATCGGCGCTCTTTGCTTCGCACTCGGGTTTTATATCTTCGGCGGCTTCGTCTTACACAGAGATCGTAAGAGAAATAAAGTACAAGCACGCTTCAGAAGATAAAACAAAGTTTTCACATATCATAAATAAAAAATGAGACCATTATATTAGGTCTCATTTTTTTATCGGTAATAAAGTTCTTGCTGTTTCAGGATAATCAGTAATAATCGCTGATATATTCATATCAAAATATTTACGCATAAGCGTTTCTTCATTTATCGTGTAAGGACGAACCTCCACACCACTTCCCATCGTTAATTCAGCGATAGCATCTTGAAGATAACGATAATTCGGATGTACTGCAGTAGCACCCATCTTTTTTGCATATGCCCACGGGCTATGCAAACCTTCACGATACAAAATAGCTGTTTGAATATCAGGAGCCATCATATGACATCGCTTCATACTGTAGTGATTAAAAGAAGAAAACACAATCCGATCCTCTAGACTAAACTTACGTACAAGTGTTATAACCTCTTCTTCTAAACCTCTGTATGGGATTTTATTATTTTTCAGTTCAATATTGAGTAGCAATTTCGTTTTTGCGAGCCATTCTAACACCTCTTCTAGAAGAGGTATTTTGCAAAAACCTACTTTGTCACCGAATTTATAACTCGCATCCAACTTACATAAATCCTCATATAAATAATTTCGAACCGCACCTTTTCCATTTGTTGTCCGATCCACCGTTTCATCATGAATAACAACAACTTTTCCATCTTTCGTGAATTGAACATCGAGTTCAATTCCGTCTGCCCCGAAAGCCTCCGCCGCTTCAAATGAAATCATTGTATTTTCCGGATACGTTCCCGCCGCACCACGATGCGCAAATATAAGAGTCATCCTCACTCCCCCAATCTTATGCTATACTATACGAAAAAGGAGGTACTTCTATGAGACCATTACAAATTTCTCCAGACACTGCAGTCCGCCTATCAAAAGCGTTAGGTGTTCCACTTGAACAACTTATGCATATGCCACAGCATATTTTAATCCAAAAGTTAGTTGAATTAGAAAAACAAAATAAAGACGAAGAATAATATAGTCCTGTTTTGCAGGGCTTTTTATTATCATCTATTATATCATGGATGACTTCCCCGCTAAAATCCTTTAACAGATGTACTACGATGCGATTTAGCCTTTACTTCATCATTTAATAATGAATTATATATCTTCTTTTTTGTTACAAGTCATAAAGAAAGCAGAATATTTATTCACAAGTCACCATTGCCCCCTTAAAGCAAGGTAATAAAAAAACTAGAAGCCCTTCATATTATTTTTTATTGAACGTGCGGAGTATCCCCTGATTCGTATAGTTCTTTCGCTTTTTCCTCCCCGAATGTAGTTAAAATATAATGTTGCTCTTCTACCGCATCCATCGCTCTAGTGGCTTTACAAACATTACCCTCTTGAGCATCCGAGAAAAAATTGTGATCTTCTACAATTTTACTAAAATCTTTTTTCGCCCATCTATCAGCAATTGCTACAAGCTCATTTTTCTTCGCAAAACTACTCTTATTTATGATTTTTTTTAATTTTTCAGCGTTATTTTGAATCATTGGGATGGATCCCGATTTTCGTTCTGCCACTACTTTTTGATGAGTCATGTGATACATCGCTGTAATGACTTCGCTTTCAGTAGAATTTTCAGTAACATACACATCAACAAAGACTCCATCTACCTCTCTACCTACTATCGTTGGGTCTTCTTTTTTATCTATTTGAGCACTCACTTCTTTATCTACTGGATTATCGGCAAGCTCTAACATTCCAAATGTAACTGCAACAGCAAGAACTCCCATAGCTGCTACTATTCCTAGCCAAGTTAATATTTTGTTTTTCATTTCCCTTCTCCCTCTGTATACCTATTTAATTACCTTAAAAAACTCACTTATATGTAATATTACTAAAAACAGGTTTTATTTTCCATAATATCAAACAACCCTTTTTATCTACCCAAATAATTTTGATAAAATCGATATCACTTCTCCCTCTTTTTCTCAACAAAATAAAAAGACCAACGAATTCTAAAATTCATTGGTCATTAAATAAAAGTTTATTGGTTTTAAAATTGATATCGAGTATAAATTTCAAGAATTATTAAGCTCTACTAAAACTTAAATCCCTTACTACTCTTCCTCTCAGCTAGCCTTATGTTCAAGTCTTAGCTTATCCGCAACCATTGCGATGAACTCGGAATTCGTAGGTTTTACTTTTGACATGGATACAGTATAACCAAAGGCATTAAACGTTGATATGTAAGCATTTCTGAAGTTTTCATTTCGCCCAATAAATACGTTAAATTTCACGCCCTTTATTGGTTTAGTTTTTCTTAATTCATTGGTAACATTACATTACCAATATGTATAAGAATATAATACATAAACACAGGGACAAACGTCAATAGAATTAAATGATATCCATGTACTGTTTCATGTTACCCTCTATTCAACTTCTTAATTTACGACTATATCCTTATTCCTATAGTCTAAGTCGATACGTATTGGAAGCTTTCCCTTGTCCTACTGTAACAGATAGTAGCCCCTGTTCTTTCAATCCTTTTATTGCCTTTGACGTTGTATTGCGATTAGCACGTAAATAATCCTGTAACTGGTTATACGATAACTTCACGGGTGTTTTATCTAAGTTAGTGCGTTTGAATAACCCCAATAATAGACACCTTTCTTCCTTATTATATGTTTTAGTACTTACACTAATGACACCTAGCCTTCTATATAGCACAAATTAATTACTACAAAAACAATAAAGACTTCCTCTTAACTGTGGGGTAATATTAAAAAGACTTATGTGAATTACGCATAAGTCTTACTTTTGTTACTCATAATTAATTATTATTTGTCTTCGCAATCACATAAGCTAGAAAACAATTCTTAAAATAATGAACTAATAATGCCCGACTCTACAAAGTAGAATTGATATCCATTAAATATAATAGTCAGGATTTTCAACCATTTTATTTAAAAATTCTTCTAAAGAATCCGCTATTTTTGTAGAATCCGAGTAAATAGGACATTGACCTAATTCATTTTCTTCTTTGAATTTAATTGTTAAAAAATTCAATTCTGTTACTTCAAAGAAAACTAGCGATTCTTCATCATCTACATCATCTAGGTTTGGATTATATTCATAAATATCTTGCCTTAAACGGAAATCTGCAACTGAAATCGGGTCCATAAATCTATTGAAAAAAGTTCTTTTGTCAGACTCTAAAAAACCGCAACCAATTTCTTGATAAAAACATTTTAATTCTTTCGGAAGTTCCATTTGTAATAAGCTTTCTGCCTCATCTATCTCATCTTGATATATAGGATAGAAAATAGGTTTTTGTTTAGAACGGACACTTCTGTCTGCTACAACATATTCTTTCAAAAAATTAAACATAATTTTTAATACCCCCTATTAAAGAAGGGCTGCTTTCAATGCTTCCTCAAGCATTGTGTTGCAATCATTATATGTATTCATCACTGTACCAGATGGTTTATCAAGTTCTAAATAAATACCATCAGATAAGTTTTTACAGAACCATGCTATATTTGAATCTCCAAGGAAAAGATACTCTTTTTGAAATTCATTTTCATACCAAATCTCATTGGTTTCTATAAGCCCGCAAATTGATTCGTCCCTTTCTGTATCTAACAAATAAGAGTCAACTCCATAAAGTACTAGCCCGCTAAAATCTAATCCATTTACAGTTTTAAGAAACTCCTCATATTCACTCGGTAAGTCAACATTAAAATTCTCTTTCACACGTTCTCTTAATTTACCAATTTCAGTATCCGTTGCGGGTGTATTCAGTTTATCATTAAAACTTCTCTCTACCTTTTCAATTTCTAAAATCAGATTTTTCCACATATAAAAACCTCTTTCTAAATTTATTTATTCTCCTTTAGGATAGATGTTGTATTTTGGTATAGGCCAGCTTATGTCTGCACTATCTCCATCTTGTAAGTGTCTAGTTCATGTACATTAAAAAAGCTTATGTAAGTTATACATAAGCTTTTTTATTCATGATTAGATATTTTTCAAATCCTACGCCTTAAAGCAAGTCTTAAAAAGATTAAATATAATAGTCAGGATTTTCATCCATTTTAATTAAAAATTCTTCTAAAGAACCAGCTATTTTCATTGAACCAGAATATATAGGGCATTGACCTAATTCATTTGCTTGCTTACATTTAATTGTTAAAAAGCTAAGTTCTGTCACTTCAAAAAACACTAATGATTCTTCATCGTCTACACCATCTATATTAGGGTTATATTCATAGATATCTTGTCTCAAACGAAAATCTACAACAGAAAAGGGGTCCATAAATCTGTTAAAAAAGAACTTACTTGATGCCTCTAAAAAACCATAACCAATTTCTTTATAAAAATTTTTCAATTCTTTAGGGAATTTCATTTTTAATAAATCTTCTGCTTCCTCTATCTCTTCACTTTTTAAAGGATAGAAAATAGGTGTTTGGTCAGATTTTATACTTTCATCAGCTACAACACACTTTTTCAAAAAATCAAACATAACTTTTACTACCTCCGTTAATTACTTTTTAAAAATTTCTCTTGAAATACTTTCCTTAGCATGTATACCACCTTGATGTTCATCAGGGTATTTAGCTGGGTGCATATTCCACCATTCATGTTCTCCACCATGTGCATTTTCAATAAGGTGATGTGCATCAAATGGCTTATCAATTCTCCGTGTTACTTTACCTCTTTTCGAAATAACTTCCTCAGCATATGTAGGCCATGTTTGGTTTGTTTCTTTTTCCCAATCAGCTATCAGCTTATTTTTTTCAGAACGGAACTCGTTCCTTCTTGTATCTACTTCTTCTTTGCTTAATCGTTCATAACCATTATTCTCCAAGTGTTCTTGTAGTAATTCCCTCTGGTTTTCAGGAATCTTTCTATTTGTTATTTCTTCTACTTGGCCAAGATATTCTTGGAATCTAGGTGTATTTAAATTACCAGTGTCAGCAAACATAAATGTATTACGTGCTTCTTCTAAAGAATTAAAAGAAGTTTTCGGAATATCTCTAAACTCACCAACGCCAGCATATGCAAAGCGGTCTCCCATTTGCAATTTATTTGTATAATGCGAGATACCTTCTGATACCTTTGCTAAATTCGTACCCTTTGCAAGTGTAGTGACTTTGCTTATTCCTTTATCACCAATAAGTCCTAAACCAACTTGAGTTAAAGCATAACTTCCCCATTTTGCACGACTTTCTGCGTCACCATTTATTACATCTTTAATAAATGAATCCGACAATACATTATACATGGTACTAAGTGTATCAATAGGATGCAAGGCTGCGTTCCCCATATTTTGCCACGTTTCCCATTTACCAAGTGCCTTAAATCCTTCTATAGTATCTTCAATGGCTTCCCCTGCACCTTCTACAATACCATCCCGAATTTTTTCGAAAGTAGATTTTTCAGGTAACTTACCACACATTGCCCCTTCTTCTATGTTTCCATCAACTAGATTACCATCATAACGTTCATCAGCATTACGAAACTTTTCAGCAGCGTGCATTAGTTCTTCTGCAATCTTAT
This sequence comes from Bacillus sp. FSL R9-9530, assembly GCF_038008145.1. Classification (NCBI taxonomy): domain Bacteria; kingdom Bacillati; phylum Bacillota; class Bacilli; order Caryophanales; family Bacillaceae; genus Bacillus; species Bacillus sp. FSL R9-9530. The sequence goes on along the minus strand of NZ_JBBOYO010000001.1, from coordinate 5,182,566 downwards.
CAAATTCCCGAAACACATTAAACATTTGAGGTTTTGTTTCATTAAACATCTGATAAAACCTTTGACTCGTTGCACCATTCCACATTGAAGCTACGTATTCCGTTTGGTTATATAAATCTTTATGTATCTGTTCTAATCTATTTTTAGTTTCAAGAACTAGCTTTGCTGACTGTTCTAGCCGTTCTGGCGTAACCTTTATTTGCGTCATGCTACCCCTTCTCCATACAATATTTTACAAACGAATTATATCACGTGAAACTATTTTACTGTACTAAATATTCGGATTTTCTAGTAAAAAATTTAATCCATTCCTTTTAAAGAAGTTGAAATGAAGCTGTCTGCTATATAAAGCAAATAAATACGAGAACCCTATCAAAATATAAATTCACTTAACTTCCTCTTTGCTGAATCAAGTATCCGTCTCACTCTTTCAGGATGATTTATCCCATGTAAACACCCTAAGTCTCTATATGATAAATGGGGACTTTCTATATACGTTGTTATTAACTCCTCTTCAATATCATTACAATACTGTTCGATTAATAGTTTAATTTCTACATCGTCCTCAATTCGAAACGGCGAATCAATTTTTTCTAAGTCTTCAACAAGGTCAATGTTTTGATGATTTACTTTCCTTTTATCTGTCCTTAAATTTGATTTTACTAAGTTGTAGCCCGTACACTCCAACGATTTTCTGCCTTTTTCATATAAGTAATACTCATCGTTCCATGAATGTTCTCGACACACATGCCATAACTTCTCCCAAAATACACTTTCAAAATCATCTCGATAAATCCGCTTATTTTTCCATGCATTTTCAAATTTATTGAGAGTTGTTTGAATGAACCATCCTATTAAATAATCATTAAAAATGATATGGAAGGCATCCTCTCCTTCTTCCAATCGAAGTAAAGCATACTTATTCCATGTCTTTTCTACTGCAAGCACCTGCTTTACTTTTTTATCATCATAAATTTGCTTTATTCGTTCTAGCTTATCTTCCTGCTGTATTTGAATGTGTGTTTTCTTTTCTCTTTTGTATAATTTCATGTTGCCGTCCCTCACTGATTTTATAATTTTAAAAGTTTACTGTGACAAAATCATAAAAAATGTTGTATTTATGAATGTCTAAGAGGAGAAAGGAACTACCTCTTCCCTTTCTATTGGTCTCTACACACATAAAACGTGACACTAAACCTTAAAAAATCATTATTTATATGGACGGACGGCACTGAAATAAAAAAAGACAACGAACAATGTCCTCGTCTTTTTACCTTCCTCTATTCTGTTCTTCTAATTCTAACCAACATTTTATAAATTCTCTTAGCTTATTTGAAAATGCATCAATTGTTAGCAATCGTTGTATCGCTTAGTGGCTTTTTGTAATCCGTCCGATTATGCGGGCGATTAATATCATTAGCTATTGTTTTAGCAGCCACAGTGCACTTTCCACGTTCCTTTAAATACTTAATATACTGCCGAATGTGTACGGCCTTTACCTTCCCCGCTTCCTCCACTTGATACGTCTCTCTCATGTACAATAAAAATAAATTTAGCGTCTGGTCATAGCTTTTCAGCGTTTTAGTCGATAAGTTTTTACTTGAACAATACAACATAAAATTATCTAGCTGTAATTCAAATTCAGTCAAAACAAAAAACACCGCCTCTCATTAGTTTGATTTACAAACCAATAAAAGACGGTGTTTATTAAAATGCATTAACATTATTTGTTGGTACGAAAAGAAGTTTGTTGGTAACTTTACATTACCGCTAAACAATCAAAAACACTATTATATCAACATTTACGAAGCCTTATGTTCAAGTCTTAGCTTATCCGCAACCATTGCGATGAACTCGGAATTCGTAGGTTTTGCTTTTGACATGGATACAGTATAACCAAATAAGGACGAAATAGAATCAATATTCCCACGGCTCCAAGCTACTTCAATTGCGTGACGGATTGCGCGCTCGACACGGCTTGCTGTTGTATTATATTTCTTTGCAATATCTGGATATAATACTTTCGTAATAGATCCTAGTAATTCGATATCATTGTACACCATAGAGATTGCTTCTCGTAAGTACATGTACCCTTTAATATGAGCGGGTACACCAATTTCATGAATGATACTTGTAATACTCGCATCTAAGTTTTTCGGTTTTCCATCTATCGTTGTTGCTGATCGGAAAGATGGTAATGGACGTTTAATAGTAGCACTTTCCTTACCACTAACTTGACGAATATGACTTGTTAAATTCTCCATATCAAATGGTTTTAATATGAAATATGATGCCCCTAAATCAACCGCTTTTTTCGTCACATCTTCTTGTCCGAATGCTGTCAACATAATAACGCTAGGTTGTCTTAACCTTTCAATATGTCGCATTTTCTCTAGCACAGCTAGACCATCTAAATGTGGCATAATAATGTCTAAAACGAGTATATCAGGCTGCTTTTCTTTCAATAAGTTTAAACATTCTTGACCATTGTAAGCAATTCCGATAACTTCCATATCATCTTGGGCAGCAACATAACTCTCTAGCATCGATACCAATTCTTTATTATCATCCACAAGACATACTTTAATTTTCTCCACAGTTTTTCCTCCCTTACCGAATCGATTCTTCCGACATGTGTAAGCTTCTAGGCTACATGAATTGTTCGACAATTGTGTGAAAATTCCCTTTAAAGTTTCTTACTTTCCGATAAAATCACAAAAAAATATGTTTATCGTTCATTTTTTTACTTTCGCAACACATTCCATCATAGAATTACAGCGAAACGTTCAACCCTTTGCTTATATCTTACAACAAAAAACAGCTCTTGCGGAGCTTTTACAAAATTTCAACGAATTTTTCAAAAGAAAAGCGAGCTAATATGTATTAGCTCGCTTTTTTCTCTTGATCATAAATATTAATTCCAGCCTCATGTAACATCCATTCAATATGAACACCGTATCCTGACGTTGGATCATTTACAAATACATGTGTAACCGCACCAATTACTTTCCCATTTTGTACAATCGGACTTCCACTCATTCCTTGTACAATACCACCCGTTTTTGCTAGTAAACGTTTATCTGTCACTTTTATAACCATACCTTTTGTAGCCGGGAACTTTTGTGGTACCGTACTAACAACTTCAATATCAAACGCTTCCACCTTATCTTGATCAATAACTGTTAATATTTTCGCTGGCCCTTCTTTTACTTGATGGGATAATGCGATAGGCATTGCTTTATCCATTATGCCGTTTGTCATATCTGTGTTTAATTTCCCAAAAATACCATACGGGCTATTTATTGTAATATTACCAATCACTTCACGATCCGGTGAAAATCTTGCTAATTTTTCTCCCGGGTTCCCGTGACTTCCTCTTTCAATAGACGTTACTGTCGAACGCATAATTTGTCCATCTTCTACTTGAATTGGCTTTTTTGTATCATTATCGGAAATTACATGACCAAGCGCTCCATATTTCATAGAATCTGGATGTACAAATGTCATCGTTCCGATACCAGCTGCTGAATCACGAATATACAGTCCAATTCGGTAAGAGGATTCACCATTGTCTTTTTGTGGTGTTAGCTTAGCACGAATATATTTTCCATCTCTTAATAAAACAAGATTAAGCGGTTCACCTGTTTCTCCACTATTATGAATAAATGGTGCTACATCACTCATTCTTTCAATTGTTTTACCATTGATTTCAGTAATCATATCTCCAATCTGTACACCAGCTGTTTCACCAGGAGATACTTTACCCTTTTCAGTTTGAATTAAATGATGGCCTACAACAAGTACACCTTTTGTGTTCAATTTTACACCAATCGATTGTCCACCTGGAATAACTTTAAAATCTTTTAATACTTTCACATTTACTTTTTTCACTGGAAATCCAGCAAGTTGAAACACCATATCAGCTTCACCATTTTGGTGAGAATTTACCATAAGTTCTTGTTCATTTGAACTTACAGTAAACACATTACGATTTGTAGATGCAGCCTTAAAAACTGGTAATGATGCTATTTCTGATTGTTGTCCTTCAAAAACAACAAGTTGCTTCGGAGATGAAATAAACGTTCGAAGCGGTTTAAAACATCCAATAAAAACTAGAGAAACAAGGAGACAAAGACCTATTATTTTTCGAAATCTTTCTAATTTCAATTTGTTCACTCTCCTCGCTCCTACCCCACATTCAGCCTCTTGGCTTCACTTTTTAATCTCTCCTTGCAGCGCTTTATTTATAACCGGAAGAATTAAGAAATCGTCATTTGAGAAAAAAAAGCTATCCATTACTGGATAGCCTCTGCTGTCTGTTTGAAATGATGCGCTTGCGTAAGTAACTCTTTCGCATGCTCTGTCGTTAAATCTGTAATTTCAACACCAGAAATCATTCGAGCAATTTCTGTTACTTTTTCATCCGTACTTAACACAGTAACCGATGTAATCGTACGATCATTCGCCACTTGTTTTCTAATAAATAAATGAGAGTCCGCCATTGAAGCTACTTGAGGTAAGTGCGTAATACAAAGTACTTGCGAGTTTACTGATACACGATAAATTTTTTCCGCAATAGCCTGTGCAACCCGACCACTCACACCCGTATCCACTTCATCAAAAATAACAGATGCAACACCTTGATGCTTAGAAAAAATGCTTTTTAAAGCTAAAATAATACGAGATAACTCTCCGCCAGAAGCGACCTTTGAAAGTGGCTTTAACGGTTCACCCGGATTCGTTGAAATATAAAATTCCACATGATCGTAGCCATCCGCCGTAAGTTTTACCGGTGTTCCTTCCACGAGAGGTTCTTCTACATTTCCTACCCTCTTCATAATTCTCACTTCAAATTTCGTTTTTTCCATATATAGTTCTTTTAATTCTTGATGAATAGCGCTTGTAAGATGATCTGCAAGCTCATGACGCATAGTACTTAACAACGTTGCTTCTTTTACAATAACACCTTCTAATTTCGTTAACTGCTTTCTCGTCGTTTCAATATGTACGTCTTTATTTTCAATCGTAAAAATTTCTTGTTCAATTTTATCAGCATACGCTAAAATCTCTTCTACAGTATTTCCATACTTTCTCTTTAACATACGGATTTCATTCAAACGTGTTTCAATTTCATCTAGACGTTTCGGATCATATTCCATCATATCTAATTTTTCTCTAAGCTGGTATGCAACTTCTTCTAATAAGTAATAACTATTCGCAATAGAATCATGATTTTCTTGATACGCTTCATCTAAGTGCGTAATACTCTCCATTTGTCCCATTGCATTTCTTACGTGATCCAATCCCTGTCCGTCTCCACTTAACGAACGATACGCATCTCCTAATGCTTTATAAATCTTTTCAAAATTGGAGATTTTTAATCGTTCCTCAGTCAATTCATATTCTTCATCCATTTTTAAATCCGCCTTACGAATTTCTTCATGTTGGAATTGAATTAAATCTAGACGATGGGCCATTTGTTGTTCATTTTCACTTAAAGATTTCAGCTGTTTTTTTAACTTCTCATAGTCTGTATATACATTTTGATATATGCCCAATTGTTTAACAATGCGATTTCCATCAAAATGATCAAGCATAAACATATGACGCTCTTCATTCATTAAATCTTGTGTTTCATGCTGTCCATGAATATCAACTAGCGTTTTTCCAATCTCTTTTAATATGCTGAGTGTAACAAGTTTCCCATTTACACGACAGACACTTTTTCCGTTCGCAGCGATGTCACGCTTCAAAATAATCATGCCATCTTCTATTTCTATATCTAACTCTTCTGCCTTTGCGATACATGGATGCTTGTCATCTTCTACATAGAATAAGCCTTCTATCTCAGCCTTTTCTGTTCCATATCGAACAAATTCTGCTGAACCACGGCCACCAACAAGCAAACTAATTGCATCAATAATAATGGATTTTCCAGCTCCTGTTTCACCACTTAAAACGGTTAAACCTTTTTGAAAAGAAATATTTAATGCCTCAATAATAGCAAAGTTTCTGATCGATAATTCCGATAACAATGCCCCATTCACCTCGTTATAAACTAATCCCCTATTAAGGGCTTTTCTCAGTATTCTTCATTCAAATAGTTATACTATATGTTTGTATGTATAAATTACTCTTCTAACCCGCTCCATTGTACCAAACATTCGTTTTACGGGTCAATCCACCTATTTTCTAACTTCATTCAAAAAAAATAATGTATTGTATTTGAAAATCCGTATTTTTCGCCAATAAAAATATCTTGTTTACTTTCCACTTTACAGAGGAAAGTAAACAAGATTTTTCTGTTAAAGCATATTTAAGAAACGATCAGAGACAACACCTGTATCTTCAGGTGTACGGCAAATAATTAAGCAAGTATCATCACCACAAATGGTTCCGACGATCTCATCCCACTCTAAATGATCAATGAGTGCCCCAAGTGAATGAGCGTTACCAGGCAATGTTTTTAGCACAAGCATATGTCCTGCCGTGTCTAATTTTACAAATGAATCCACTAGATTTCGTTTTAATTTTTGCAACGGATTAAATCGTTGATCTGCTGGCAAGCTATATTTATAGCGGCCATCATGTAATGGCACCTTCACTAAGTGCAGTTCTTTAATATCGCGCGATACTGTTGCTTGCGTTACATTAAACCCCACATTACGTAAAATATCAACTAGTTCATCTTGTGTTTCAATTTCTTTGTTAGCAATAATTTCCCTGATTTTAATATGGCGCTGACCTTTATTCATACATTTGCACCTCACACTATCTCTTACCATAGTTTAAACATTGGTATACTTCATTTATTTATGTTACCGTATAATCCATTACTTGTACACAATTGTTTTTACAATCATTATACGATTACAACAAAAAGAGGAACAACATATGTTATTCCCCTTTCCCTTTTTGTTTTAAAACATCATGTGCTTCTGTAACAACTTGCTCAATAGAAACCGGAGAATGATTTTCGCCATTCTCACGCTCACCGTGCCACTTTAGATGAATTAAAAATTCAATATTTCCATCCCCGCCTGTAATTGGTGAGAATGTTAAACCTTCGATATTATAGCCTTCCTTAAGAGCAAAATCGACAATCATTTCCACGACAGCTTCATGTACTTTTCTATCACGAACAATGCCTTTTTTCCCGACTTGTTCTCGTCCAGCTTCAAACTGAGGTTTAATCAATGCAGCTACATCACCATTTGGCATAAGCATTGTTTTTAAAACCGGCAATATAAGCCTTAATGATATAAATGAAACATCAATACTTGCAAACTGCGGTAAACCACGCTCTAAATCTGCCGGTGTCACGTAACGGAAGTTCGTTCGTTCCATCACAACAACACGCTCATCTTGACGCAATTTCCACGCAAGTTGATTATATCCTACATCTAATGCGTAGGATAACTTCGCCCCATTTTGAAGCGCACAGTCTGTAAAACCACCAGTTGATGAACCAATATCTATCATAACCTTATCTTGTAAATCAAGTTGAAATGTTTCTAATGCCTTTTCAAGCTTATAACCACCACGGCTTACATACGGCATGACTTGCCCTTTCACCGTAATCTCCGTATCTTGTGAGATTTTCTCCCCTGGCTTATCGAGTCTCATTTCATTCGCATATACAAGACCTGCCATAACAGCACGTTTAGCCTTCTCACGCGTTTCTATAAGTCCTCGCTCTACTAATAGTACATCTACTCTTTCTTTTTTTACGCTCATTTGTTACGCCCTTTTTTGTTTTGATGGAATCATTGTATGAATACGGTCTACAACAGCATCTGTTGTTAAACCAATTTCTTCTAACAGTTTTTTTACACTACCATGCTCTATGAAGCGATCAGGAATACCCATTCGTTCAATTAAAGCACTATGGTATCCGTTCTCAGAAGCAAATTCAACTACTCCCGTTCCAAAGCCACCGATTAAACAAGCCTCTTCAATCGTTAAAATCGGTATATTTTTCCCTAAAAGATCATGTAAATATGCTTCGTCCATCGGCTTAATAAAGCGAGCATTCACTACTTTCACTGATACTCCAGCTTGTTCAAGACGCTCAGCTGCTTCCATTGCCATCGGGATTGTCGTACCAAACGTTAAAATTGCTGCTTGTGTGCCTTCTTTTAACGTTTCCCATGTACCGATTGGAATCGCCTTTAATTCTTCATCCATTTGAACGCCAAGTCCATTTCCGCGTGCATAACGTAAAGCAATCGGTCCATCTTCGTATTGCATCGCTGTATATACTAAATGTTGACCTTCATTTTCATCTTTCGGCATCATAAGCACCATATTCGGCAAGTGACGTAAAAACGCGATGTCAAATACACCTTGATGCGTTTCACCGTCTGCTCCTACTAATCCAGAGCGATCTATTCCAATGAAAACATTTAAATTTTGGCGACAAATATCATGAACAACTTGGTCGTATGCTCTTTGTAAAAATGTTGAATAAATTGCTAAGAACGGCTTCATCCCTTGTGTTGCCATACCAGCTGCCATTGTTGTAGCATGCTGCTCTGCAATACCTACATCAATCATGCGATCCGGAAATTCTTTTTGGAATTTCTCAAGTTTCGATCCAACAGGCATTGCAGGCGTAATTGCAACGATACGTTCATCCGTTCTCGCTAGCTTAAGCACTGTTTCACTAACAACAGCACTCCATGCTGGTGCAACTTCTTTCGGTTTAACGAAGTCACCTGACTCAATTTTATACGATCCTGTTCCATGCCAAGTTCCAATAACGTCACTTTCAGCTGGTTTATAACCTTTTCCTTTTTTCGTAATAACATGAACAAGTACTGGGCCTTTTGTTTTCTTTGCATATTGCAACGTTTCGAATAACTTTTCATAATCATGCCCATCGACCGGACCTAAATATGTAAAGCCTAATTCTTCAAAAAAGACGCCTGATACTAGTAAATATTTTAGACTATCTTTTATTTTCTCTGCTGTCGCAGCAACTTTCCCGCCGACTGCTGGGATTTTCTTCAATATATACTCTAGTTCATCTTTTACCCAATGGTACTTCCCTGCGGTACGTAAACGACCAAGTACATTATGAAGTGCACCGACGTTTGGTGCAATTGACATTTCATTGTCATTCAAAATAACAATCATGTCCGTTTTTTCATGCCCAATGTGGTTCAATGCCTCTAAAGCCATTCCGCCTGTTAATGCACCATCGCCAATGATTGGTATAACGTATTCTTCCGTTTTCTTTAAATCACGTGCTAGAGCCATTCCCATTGCAGCAGATAACGATGTCGAACTATGACCAGTTTCCCAAACATCATGCTCACTCTCGCAGCGTTTTGGAAAACCACATAGACCTTGGTATTGCCTTAATGTGCCGAATTCTTTCGCACGCCCTGTTAAAATTTTATGTACATAGGATTGATGTCCTACGTCCCATAAAAACTTATCTTTCGGACTATCAAATAATTTATGCAGAGCAATTGTGAGTTCTACTACACCTAAATTAGGTGCAATATGTCCACCTGTTTGAGAGAGCTCTTCAATTAAAAACTTACGAATATCCTCACTCAACCCCTCTAGTTCACTGATAGACATATCTTTCAAAAAACTAGGGTTTTGAATTTGCGTTAGATCCACATGGATCACTCACTTTCATTTCATAATCTGTCAACATGTCAAATATTATAAGAAACATTTACACAACACAAGAAATTATCTTTTCTATTCTTTTTATCTTGTCCTGCTTTCAGAAAACACTTCCATTTTTTCACTTATCATATTATACATCATATTTCTTTACGTGATGAAAAAAATAGCCGCTAACACGAAGTGATAACGGCAATGTAATCTACATATATTTTTGCCAATAACAAGAAAAGAAAAACCTTTCCTACATTTATATCATAAAATGATGAATGACTCAACAAATGGAAACGCTGTTATATTAGTTATTACGTTTTGCGATTAAATCACAAATAGATAGTAAATACTCATCTTGTAATTGTAAGGAGCTAATAGAATCTTTTGCTTTTGCAATTTTCTCCTCTAAAATAGATTTTGCTCTATCTACAGTAAATAACGTCGTATATGTGCTCTTCTCGTTGGAAGCATCACTACCAATCGGTTTTCCAATCTCTTCTTCTGTTCCTTCTACATCCAAAATATCATCTCTAATTTGGAAAGCTAGACCGATATATTTCGCAAATGCAAGTAACTTCTCTTCTTGCTCTTCTGTAGCATCAGAAAGTATCGCGCCTGCAAGTACAGCAAACTCAAGCAGTTTACCTGTCTTATGATTATGAATGTACTCTAATTCATTAATTGTAAGTCGTTTTCCTTCAGCTTCCATATCTGCCACTTGTCCAGCAACCATTCCTTCAGGTCCTGCTGCTTTCGCAAGCTCAAGTACAAGTCTTACTTTTTTTTCAGCAGAGATTTCTTTTTGCTCATATGCCATAATAACTTGAAAAGCATATGTCAACAAACCATCTCCCGCTAAAACTGCCATTGCTTCACCAAATACTTTATGATTTGTAGGCTTTCCTCGTCTTAGATCATCATCATCCATACAAGGTAAATCATCATGAATTAACGAATATGTATGAATCATTTCAAGGGCACAAGCTGCACCCACTCCAAGATTTCTTTCTTTCCCAAACGCTTGTAACGTTGCAAATAAAAGTAACGGGCGGAGACGTTTCCCACCCGCTTCCAAAGAATATGCCATCGCTTCACGAAGCACATTTGGACATTGTAATTCATTTGCATAGCTTACAAGCTTTTCTTCTACGAAAGTTTTACTCTCTTTCAAAAAAGCATCAAAAGCTATATGTGTCACTATGCTTCATCTCCTAAAGCAGTAAACGGTTTAAGCTCTCCATCTTCCCCAAGGATAACTGCCATTTGTTCTTGTACATCTTTCAATTTCTCATCACAAAGCTTAGATAATTCCATGCCTTCCTTAAAATAAGAAATTGCTTCCTCTAAAGGTACATCACCTTGTTCAAGCTTAGAAACGAGATGCTCAAGCTGCGAAATTGCTTCTTCAAAGCTTAACTTATTTTCCATTATTCAATTCACGCTCCTCTATGCTTGATACGCTACAATCTAGTATTCCATCTTGTAATTGAACCGAAACAGCATCTCCAAGGCTAACATCTTTCACGCTTTTTAATACTTGTTTCTCTTCATCGTATACAAGCCCATACCCTCTCATCATTACTTTAAGCGGGCTTAATACCTCAAGCTTTTGAGCCGCTCTCACAAATACGAACTCCTTCGTTTGAAGTAATGTTTGCATTTCACGTTGCAACTGCTTTTGCAACGTTTCAATTGCCGTTTTCGTTTGTATAATTTTTTGAGATGGGTGGTGCTTTTCTAAATAAAATGAAAGTTGCTTTAATTGATTTACTTTTTTATCTATATAACGCTCTTTCGCTAAAACAAGTTGTTCAAGAGCCCTGTCTAACTGCTCTTCTTTTTGCTCGTACACTTGCCTTGGATAACGGAACGCATAAGATTTTTGTAACACTTGCAGTTTTTCTTCTTTTTTATGTACTCTCTCTCTCATTGCTCTTTGCAATCTCAGAGTTCTTTGTAATACCTTTTCTTGTAACTCTATAGTATTAGGTACCGCCAGCTCAGCTGCTGCAGTCGGTGTTGGTGCACGTAAATCCGCGACAAAATCTGCGATTGTAAAATCTGTTTCATGGCCTACAGCCGAAATAATCGGAATCTCACTTGTGAAAATTTCTCTTGCAACTACTTCCTCATTAAAGGCCCATAATTCTTCAATAGAGCCTCCACCACGTCCAACAATTAAAACATCAATATCTCCCATTTCATTCGCTGTACGAATTGCTTGTACAATCGAGGGAGCTGCTGACTCCCCTTGTACAAGTACAGGAAACACAATAACATTTCCAATTGGATAACGACGTTTAATTGTTGTTATAATATCGCGAATTGCTGCTCCTGTTGGCGACGTGATTACACCTATTGTTTTAGCATACGGAGCAATTATTTTTTTATAAACTTGAGAAAACAAGCCCTCTTCCTCTAAACGAACTTTTAATTGCTCATAAGCTAAATGCAAGTTTCCAATTCCGTCAGGCTGCATGTCTTGAATATAAATTTGATAAGAACCACTCGCCTCATAAACAGAAATCTTTCCTTTTACAAGTACTTTCATTCCATTTTCCGGTCTGAATTTAATGTTACGATTATGACCCGCAAACATAACCGCTGCAATTCTTGCATTTTCATCTTTCAATGTAAAATACATATGACCACGACTATGATATTTAAAGTTGGAAATTTCTCCTTTTAACCAAACAGACTGTAAATGCGGATCATACTCTATTTTTGTTTTAATATAGCGTGTTAATGCTGTAACGGTTAAATATTGTTTCTCCATTTCTCTCTCCTCATAGCCGATTCAAATTATTGACAAACAACACCTGCACGCTTTGCAGACTCCACAGTGTTGTGAAGAAGCATTGTAATAGTCATTGGGCCTACTCCTTTTGGCACAGGCGTAATGTAACCTGCAACGTCTAATACATTGTCAAAATCAACATCACCACAAAGTTTGCCTGTTTCTAAACGGTTAACACCAACATCAATTACAACCGCACCCTCTTTAATATAGTCAGCTGTTACCATTTTCGGTCGTCCAACGGCTACGATTAAAATATCAGCTAACTTCGATAATTCTTTTATATTTTGCGTCTTAGAATGACAATATGTGACAGTTGCATTTTCATTTAAAAACAGTTGCCCCACTGGTTTACCAACAATATTACTTCTTCCAATTACAACAACATGCTTTCCAGAAATATCAAGATTCGTTTCTTTTACTAATTCTAAAATGCCATGCGGTGTACATGGAAGGAATGTGTCTTGTCCCGTCATCATACGTCCTACGCTGATTGGGTGAAATCCATCTACATCCTTTTCCGGTGAAATTCTTTCAATGATAGCTTTTTCTTCAATATGTTTTGGTAAAGGTAATTGTACCAATATGCCATTAATGCGGTCGTCTCCATTTAAGCGATCGATTTCAACAAGCAAACGCTCCTCAGTAATCGTTTCAGGAAGTTCAATTAGCTCTGAATAGATTCCTACTTGCTCACAGCCTTTTTCTTTTCCTTTTACATAAGAACGAGATGCTGGATCTTCTCCAACTAAAATAACTGCTAATCCTGGTACAATCCCTTGCTCTTTTAACTTCACAACTTTTTCTTTTAATTGTGCTCGTTTTTTCTCCGCAACTTCATTTCCTTTGATGATTACTGCTACCATTTTAAGTTTCCCCCTTAAAGAAATTACAGTGTATCTTTTATATTAGATAAAACGCCGTTAATAAAACGACGAGATTCCTCATCCCCAAATGTTTTTGCGATTTCAATTGCTTCGTTAATTGTTACATTGTGCGGAATTTCTTCCATGTATTTCATCTCACACACAGCTACACGTAAAATACTGCGATCAACAATACTAATACGCTCAAGCTTCCACTTTTTTAAATTTTGACGAATTGCTGCGTCAATCTCTTCTTTGTTGTCTACAAATCCTACAACAAGTGATTCTAGAAACTCATTTGTTTCTTCGCCTTCATCTAGCGTATTTTCCACCGCTACTTTCGGTTCTAATTCACCTGTAATATCCATTTGGTATAATGCTTGCATTGCTCTTTCTCTAGCCGTCCTACGTTTCATTGTAACTCTCCTTTATACTTCAAGTCTTTCCTTATGTTTTGTTATATTATTATAATTTATAAGCCGTCAATTCACTTACTCTTGCAGTTTTCATTGATTTTCCAACCTTATAATACAATGATAATAACACAATTTATCGTTTCACACACGGGGTACAAGGCTGAAAAATAATAAAAAGATTAACTTCAAGTTCCATATCTTATCACAATGTACGTTTTTTGGAAAAATGAAACATACCGTTTTATTTTTCTTTTTTTTTGAAATAGTATAATAATTAGAGGGTTTTAATTTGTGAAGAAATGAAACGATAAAAAAGATGCCTATTTTACTAGGCACCTTTTTCCACTCTTACACTGGTTCGATTTCTGTTTTTTGTGTTTCGAATGTTACGCCAACGATGTGAACGTTCACTTCTTTTGGCTCAAGTCCTGTCATTGTAAAGAGTGCTTGGCGAATATTGTCTTGAATTTTTTGTGCAACAACCGGAATCGCTACACCAAAATACATCACAACATAAAGGTCAACAATAATATCTTCGTTTGCTAATTCAACCTTTACACCTTTACCATGATTTTTCTTACCTAACTTCTCAACAACATCTGTAGCAAAATTACCACGCATTGCCGCTACACCTTCTACTTCAGCAGCTGCAATACCTGCAATTACTTCGATTACTTCTGGTGCAATTTCTACTTTTCCAAGAGTTGTATCTTGACCCATATCTAACATATGTTCAGCCATGAAAAAAACCTCCTTTAATGTATCACTGCGTCACAAGTTCATGCTCTTCCAAAAATTTCGTGTTAAACTCACCTTTTACAAAATCAGGATGCTCTAGCAATTGCAAATGGAACGGGATTGTTGTATGTACGCCTTCAATGACAAACTCACTGAGCGCTCGCTTCATTTTTGCAATTGCCTCTTCACGTGTTTTTCCGTGAACAATTAATTTAGCAACCATCGAATCATAGAAAGGTGGTATTGAATATCCCGGATATACAGCTGAATCGACGCGAATACCAAATCCGCCTGGTGGTAAGTACATTTCTACTTTACCTGGAGATGGCATAAATTTTTTGGCAGGGTTTTCCGCATTAATTCGACATTCCATTGCCCAACCATTAAATTGTACTTCTTCTTGCTGTAACGATAACTTTTCTCCAGAAGCAACAAGAATTTGTTCTTTAATTAAATCCATCCCTGTTACCATTTCAGTAACTGGATGTTCAACTTGGATTCTCGTATTCATCTCCATGAAATAAAAGCTTTTCGTTTTATATTCATAAATAAACTCAACCGTACCAGCACCTGTATAATCAACCGCTACCGCCGCTTTAACTGCTGCCTCACCCATTTGCTTGCGAATATTCTCATCAAGTGCAGGTGATGGACTTTCTTCTAATAGTTTTTGCAGACGGCGCTGAATTGTACAATCACGCTCTCCTAAATGAATGGCATTTCCATGTGTATCTGCCATTATTTGAATCTCAACATGGCGGAAATCTTCAACGTACTTCTCCAAGTATACACCAGGGTTCCCAAAAGCGGTACTGGCTTCTTGCTGTGTAATTTGAATTCCTTTTACAAGCTCTTCTTCATGGCGCGCAACACGAATACCTTTTCCGCCGCCACCTGCAGTCGCTTTAATGATAACTGGATATCCAAGTTGATTAGCAAGCTCGATCGCTTCTTCGGTATTTTTAATAATCCCTTGTGAACCTGGTACAATCGGAACCCCTGCTTCTTTCATTGTATCACGTGCAACGTCTTTTGTGCCCATCTTTGAAATGGCTTCTGGGCTTGGACCGATAAAAATCAAGTTACACTCACAGCATAATTCTGCAAAATCTGCATTCTCTGCTAAAAATCCATATCCCGGATGAATTGCATCACAACCTGTTAATTTCGCAACACTAATAATGTTCGTCAAATTTAAATAGCTTTCTTTTGAAATCGTTGGTCCAACACAATACGCTTCATCTGCAATTTGCACATGAAGTGACTCTTTGTCTGCTTCTGAATAAATTGCAACTGTTTCAATATCCATTTCTTTACAAGCACGAATAATTCGTACAGCAATTTCCCCACGATTGGCTATTAATACTTTTTTTATCATCACAAAGACTCCCTTATTACGCTTTTACAAGAAATAGCGGTTGTCCATACTCAACAAGCTGTCCGTTATTAACAAGAATCTCAACAATTTCGCCCTCTACATCTGCGTCAATTTCGTTAAATAATTTCATAGCTTCAACAATACATACGATAGAATCTTTCGATACTCTGTCCCCAACACTTACATATTGAGGTGTATCAGGCGAAGAAGAGGAATAAAATGTCCCTACCATCGGTGATGTGATTTTATGTAGGTTTTCATCTTGAACAACTTTCTTCTCTTCTTGTTTTGGCGCTTCTACTTGCGCTGCCGCTACTGCTGTTTCTACTTCGACAGATGCTGCTGGCTGTACTACCTGTTTCGTTACCGGTGCTTGCACAGTAACTACTTCATTACCACGTTTTTTCATTTTGATTGTTGTACCGTCTTTTTTGTATTCAAATTCATCAATATTAGAGCTATCAATTAATTTAATTAATTCACGAACTTCTTGAATTTTAAACATGTAAAATCCACTCCCATACTCTTGTTTGTCCCGTTTTTACAGATTGGCATCAAACTGATTTACTGTAAAAATACGATGTATTCTATTAGAAAATTTATTCCTATGACATTTACTAATAGAAATATTTACTATTCCCATCTTACGCTAAATTTTTTAAACATTCCAATTTATATTTCTTTATTATAAATCGAAACTCCTGTAAAAATATTATTCCACCAAAAAATTATTACCTAGTAATAATACCAAGTTTCACACAAAATTGGCAAGACCACTTCCTAAAAAACATTCTTTACTTTTTCAAAACTGCAAAGTGTAAAAACGTAATTCCCTCAGCATTCTTCATTTTATCCACGGTAAAAAAACATATTTTTACCAAATATTATTTTTTTGTTTACGCGCCGTTCATTCTTCCTTCATAAAAGAATAGTATGTTCAAAGTGTAGCAAATTTATTGTAGTGAGGTGCGGACATATGATATGGCTCATCCTGTTCTTGCCTGCCGTAGTGATTTGGACATTGGTCCTCTTCATTCACGTCAAATCTGGAAAAACTAATCACCATCATCACGAACCATTAATCTTTTACTCACAGCGTATTTCCCCGTTTCCAATTGAAAATACTAAATACAACTGCAAAGATGAAATAGAAAAAAGCTATCGAAAACGATAGCTTTTTTCTATTATTCTTTTATCTAATTTGAAGCAGCAACACCTATTATAATTTCAATTTATTTTACTGATGGATCAAATTTCACACCTACATCTTTTGAACCACCTTCACTTCTTACGAGCTGAATAATTTTATTCGCTTCTTTTTGTGAATGCTTTGCCGATTTAACTGTTACTTTAATGTCTGTTCCATCAGCTCTTACAAGAGCATCCTTATATCCGCCTTGAGATTTAATCACTGTCTCAAGTAATTGTTGCTTCGTTTCCATCGTAGTGATTGCATCAAGATTATCTTTCGCTTTACTCTTTTCTTCTGCTGAAGATTTTGATGACTTCATTACATTTTGTAACTTTTCTTTCTCTACACTACGCTGATCTTCCATTTGCATACGTAGCGCTGTAAAATTCTCATCGCTTGATTGAACTGTTACGCTAGCCTCTTTTTTACTTGTTTCTTTTTTGTCATTCTCTTTCTTGTCTGTTTCTTTATTTGTAGTTTCCTTGCTTGTATTTTCTTTTGTTGTCTCTTTATTTGTAGTTTCTTTCGTTGTTTCTTTTGTAACTGCTTTATCAACACCTTGCTTTTCTTGTCCCATCTTTTCACCCGTTGCCGGTGCTGCTGTATTCATTTTATCAGGAGTTGTTACGTAATAAACAGATAGTACAACCACTAAACTTAACATCGTTAATAGCCAAACCGTTTGTTTTTTTAACACTTTATTTCCTCCCTATCAATTTTTCGGTGATACTGAAACGCGATGAGCTGGTACATCTAATAATCGCGTCACAGCTTCTTTTACCATTGCTTTTATTTGTATATTATCCACTCCCTTTGCTACGACCAGAACACCTCGTACTTTCGGTTTCTCTGTTCGCAAAACAATTGGAGTTTCTTTATCACCTTCACGTATAATGACTGTCTTTTCATCAAGAGACTCGTCTTCTACTTCCCTTTTCCCGCCTGCTTTATCAGTTTCACCTGTCGTTTGTGAACGTTTTACTGTATTTTTCTCGAGTATTTTTTCTTCAGATGAATCTAAGTTCACTTTAATAGTTACATCTTTTACTCCGGCTATCTCTTCTAAAGAAGCTTTCAATTCTTGTTCATACGCTTTTTCGTATTTTTCTACATTTGACATATTATCATTGTTTTTTTGACCGAAAGTTGGTACATCTTTATCTTGGCTTTGACTTGTCTTTTCTTTAAACACAGGCACTTCTTCTTTTTTAGGTGATAAGAAATTACTAGAAAACATAAGCGCAATCCCAAGTATGAGTAGGACAAGCAAAAACTTAGGTGTTACCTTTTTCCCCTTCTCATTACTTTCTTTTCCATCCCCATTTAATAGGTTTCGAAAAAATGAGAACCTCGAATTTTTATCTTTATTGTCCATTTACGCTACCTGTCCTCCCTTCCATCTGAACTTGGATTTGTTTATCCTCTAGTTGCCACCTGCTTGAAAAGAAATCTTTCATTTCTACATTCGTTTCTTCTATTTTTTTTGGAGGTTCTTTCATATTAATTTCAATTGGCTTTACTGTTTCGATTGCATCATTTTTACTACGTTCTTTTTCTTTCAACGTCACAACAACAGATTGAATATCTTTCGCTGACTTTACTTCTTCTGCATGTTCCACTGCTACTATTTGTATTTCAGAGACTGTCATACCATACTTTTTCTCAAACTCTTTTCCTACGTCTTTTTTCATTTTGGTAGCCATCTCTTCTAAACTATATGCACGTGTTAGAGCTTGTATTTCTTTTTTCTTCGAATCTATCGAATTTTTTACAGATCCATCTGCTACGTACTTTTCCTCATTGAAATTTGCGATAACTTCATTTACATCTGTTTGTAACAACTTAAATAGAGGCGTTAAAATTAATACGACTAACAATAGACTTACAACGAATTTAACGTACTTTTGCAAATTTGAATTTGGAAGAATAAGATGAAGCATTGTCGCTAAGAGTAAAAAAACGATAATATTTCTAATCCACTCTGTAACAAATTGCATACTCTTCACCTCCTACCGCATCATGAGAGTAATGTTCCCGGCAGCAATAATAATTGTGATACTTAAAAAGAACATAAATGATACGATAGCTAAGCAAGCAAATACGTAAATGATACTTCGTCCAATGATATCTAAACATTGAATAATTGCTCCTCCGCCTACTGGTTGCAATACTGCTGCTGCGAATTTATAAATAAACGCGATACAAAAAATTTGAATCGCTGGGAAAGCGACAATTAAGCATAAAATAACGAGCCCGATAATTCCGACTGTGTTTTTTAATAATCCAGATGCACTAATAACAGTATCCGCCGCCTCAGTAAACATCCTTCCTACTACAGGAATGAAATTTCCTGTTACAAATTTAGCCGTTTTCACAGCTATACCATCAGCAACGGCTGACGCTGTTCCCTGTACAGATAATACGCCTAAAAAAACCGTCAAAAAGATACCAATAATCCCAACACTAACGTTTTGCAAAAGCTTGGACAATTTCGTAACTTTATATTGATCACTCATCGTGCTTACAATACTTAATATAGTTGCAAGTAATAAAAGTGGTAGAACGATATAGTTCATAAGAAGCCCACTCGTATTCATTAAGAAAATGATGATTGGATGAAAAAATGATACAGAAACAACACCGCCGCCTGTTGCTACGAGTGCAAGTAAAATTGGTAATAACGCTAGTATAAAATCTACCATTGTTTGTATCGTCTCTCTTGCATATGTCATAACGACATAAAAACTATTTAAAGCGAAAATAATAAGTACCATGTATACGACTGCATCAGCGATTTTACTCACGCTACTCTTTGAAAAAGCAGATTGCAACGATTGCAACAATGCACTGAAAATCGTGAGCATAATGAGCGTTCCGAGTAACTTTCCATTTGCAACAAGCTCATGAAATAAATATTTTAGTAGACCTATCATCCACTCTTTTATGGAGAACTCTTTTTCTCCCTTTACAAACTCCATAAAGCTTCCTTTTTGACTCTCTGGTAAATAGCCTCCATACTTTGTAACAAGCCCGTCCCAAAATTGCTTCACATCTTCAATTCCGAGCTTATCCAATTGTTGATCAACGACGTTTGTTTCTATAGGAGAAGCTTGTACAACAATCGGTAAAGAAAAGAAAAGGAAGCAAGCAAATAATAGCTTAGCTCCAAACTTCCTCAACATTCACTCCCCCTTATCCCGTAGGTAAAAAACCGAGAATTGTTTCAATTACAACCGTCAAAATAGGAATTGCCATGACGAGAATTAAGATTTTCCCAGCTAATTCAATTTTCGAAGCGATTGCACCTTGACCAGCATCCTTTGTAATTTGCGCACCAAACTCAGCGATATAAGCAATCCCTATAATTTTCAATAACGTTTCTACATATACGTTGCTAACCTTCGCTTCACTCGCCACTCTCTCAATCATTTGTAAAATAGAATGAATTTGATCGATTAAGAGAAGAAACATCATGCTACCAATGAACACAATAAATAACGATGTAATACTAGACTTATGCTGATTTAAAACAGCAGCTAAAAATGTAGCAACGAGGCCTAATCCGACAATTTGTATAATTTCGATTCGAACCGCCTCCTTTACTGGAAGAGAAAGACACTTTTAATCTTGTCGAATAGAGTATTAATTAAAAATGCAACATGAAACAAAATAACGACAAAACCGACAAGGATAACCCAATTTGCAATATCCTCTCGCTTTAATTCTTTTAGTACAGTATGAATGAAAGCTAAAACAATGCCGATTCCGGCGATTTGAAATATTAATCCAACATCAATGGACATCGCCTTTCTCCCCCCTATAGCAGTAAAATTACGATAAGTAGCCCTGCTAGTACCCCTAAACTCTTTATCATTTTTTCATATTGTAGTTGTAATGCTTTCGCTTCTCCTTCTTCTCTCTCCAAATGTGTAATACATAAGCGAATATGTTTTTGCTGTGATTCACGATCATGTTGTCCAAGTGTTTCACCAAATTGTTGTAAGATTTCATACTCGGTTTGTTTAAACGCCGTTAACGTCCAGTTCTCCTTCAAACTATCAATCCAAGCTTCTCTAACTGTTTGCTCCCCGTCCTCTAGCCGTTTCGAAAAGCTTTGAAATATCCAATTTAACGGCTTCGGCATTTGTTTGACTAAACGCTCTGCAGCCTCAGATAAAGGCGTGTGTCCATACATAATTTCAGCTTCTAATGATTGCAATGCTGCCTTCAATAACCTAAGTTGCCGCGGTCTCTCACTGTACCTTTTAGCGTATGAAAATCCGAAAAAAGTGCTAACAGCAACTATTAATACCGCACCAAATATTTTCACCATACGCCTTGAACCTTTCTATGGGATAATACTGGTTTTCCATCTCTATCTTTCACTTGCATAACTGTTCCTGGCCCTCTCGCTTTTGATAATTCCACAAACCTATCAAATACACCAAGTTCCAGCACCGCCTGTAACGATGGACGTTTCACAACATCATCATAAGAAAATCCATGTGCACTTATAAAAAGCTGAACACCTGCATGTACCGCCTCCATAATCGCTTCACTATCTTCTTTACGTCCAATTTCATCTACGATTAATATGTCTGGGCTCATAGAACGAATCATCATCATCATTCCTTCAGCTTTTGGACAAGCGTCTAATACATCTACTCGCACGCCAAAGTCATATTGCGGGATTCCTTTCACACAGCCCGCAATTTCTGATCGTTCATCAACAATCCCCACTTTACATGAAGGAATTTTCGAAGCACTTACACCTTGACTCATACAGCGTGCTACATCTCTTAAAAGTGTTGTTTTCCCCGTTTGCGGTGGGCCAATTACCATCGTGTTTAACCATCGCGATTCATAAAGATATGGCAGAAGCGGCTCAGCAATCCCTATTTTTTGACGGGCAATACGAATATTAAAAGAAGAGACATCTCGAATCATTTTCACTGCGCTTTTTTCTGTAATGACTTTTCCAGCTAGGCCAATTCTATGTCCTCCTCGTAGTGTCACATATCCACGTTTCAATTCCTCTTCCATCGTATAAATTGAGAATTGACTTAATTTATTCAATAAATGGATTGCATCTTCCGCTGTAGCGATATAGTCATAGAAAAACACTTCTCCATGTGCAATACACTCTAGTGGCCTTCCAATTCGAACGCGAATTTCCTCTAGAGTATCGTATTGTTTACAGCCTTCAACTAACTGTCTCATCGCTTTCGGTAAAACTTCTAATACTTCTTTCATAAGCTTCTCCCCACTATACTCGACTTACTATTTCAACAACGCGATAAAAATGCAGCCAATTCCAAGCGCTAGAAAAAAGAGTTTCAAGAAAGAAATCTCACTTGCTACACTCGCTATGCCAATTGTCATTGTTAAAATTAATACGGTCGGTCCAACAAACGCCAACATACCATTTATAAACAATGCTTTCTTCGCATCATTCACGTAAAGCATAAGCAGAGCGGCGAATATTTCCGCGCTTCCTGAAAACAACCGAAGTAATCCCATAACAAGCACGGATGTTTCCATTGCCGCTAGCCACTGTTTCATTCTCCCACCTTCTCCCATAACAGTTACTACTTCCTTATTCTGAAAAAGAATATATTTGTACAACCATATGCAGAGGTTGTCTATTTCAGAAGTAAAAACATAATTTTTCTCTATCGACTTAACCTAAAACTGAATATTCTAATTAATTTATGGTATATTTAATAGAAAAGGAGCATAGATGATGAAGCAAGTTACTTTATTACCGCTCGATTTACGATATGCAAATGTGCTTTTTGAGCTATCAAGCAATCCACATGTAAAAAATGCATTAGGGCTAAAAGTAGAATCAGTGGAAGATACAAAAACATTCATTCTTTTTGCAATTGAAGAGGAACGAAAAAAGCACTCCTTATCAAGAGTGATTGTAAATGAAGAAAATGAAATAATTGGCCTCACCACACTTAAACATATTAATTATGAGAAAAAGCAATCTCACATTGGCAGTTGGATCGGCTATCCATACTGGGGAAAAGGATATAACGAGGCCGCTAAAAAAGAAATCTTTAAAGTTGCTTTCTTAGACTTACAACTCACATACGTATTCGCTGGTGCCAAAACGACTAACATTCGCTCTTTAAGGCGCAAGAGAAACTACCTTATATTTCATTGCATGTGGAAAACAAGTTTCCAGGCGAACATGCTGCACTTGAGAAAGAAGTAAAGTCACCTTGCTCACTACATGTCGTATCACGCAAGAATTTTTCAAATTGGCTGGACGTACAAAATGAGGGGGGAAAATATGAAAGCATTAAAAATTAGTTTAACAATTGTAGTAGAATTAGCTATTATTTATCTTTTTTCAAAAATGGTCGGCTGGTCATTTTTGGAGAGCTTTTTCCTTGGCAGTCTAGCAATATTTGCAATTACGTGGTTAATTATTATGAGTAACTTTAGAAATAACAATATGGATCATGTAACGAATAAAACTTTTACCGGTATTGAAACTGGTGAAATACGCCCGTTTCAAATTGTTTTGACTCCATATATTATGGGTACCCTTTCACTCGTCACAGTTAGTTTTGTTATAACTGCAATTTACTATCTGCCCTATTTCCTATAAAAAAAGCACTCGTGATAATCACGAGTGCTTTTCTACTATGCACGAGAAACGTATTTACCTTCACCAGTGTTGATGATAAGCATTTCGCCTTCGTTAATGAAGATTGGTACTTGTACAACAAGACCAGTTTCTAATTTAGCTGGTTTTGTTACGTTAGAAGCTGTGTCACCTTTAATACCAGGTTCTGTTTCTGACACTGTTAATTCAACTGTGTTCGGAAGCTCAACACCAAGTACTTCATCTTGGTATGTCATAATAGATACTCCCATGTTTTCTTTTAAGAATTTTAATTCGCGCTCGATTTGGTTTTCGCCAAGTTCGATTTGCTCATAAGTTTCGTTATCCATAAATACGTGAGACTCACCGCTCGCGTATAAGTATTGCATACGACGGTTTTCGATGTGTGCTTTTTCTACTTTTTCACCTGCACGGAATGTTTTCTCTTGAACAGATCCTGTGCGAAGGTTACGTAGTTTAGAGCGAACGAATGCAGCACCTTTACCTGGCTTTACGTGTTGGAAATCCATTACTTGCCAAAGGGCATTGTCCACTGAAATTGTTAAACCTGTACGAAAATCGTTTACTGAAATCATGTAAAAAAATCCTCCTGTGTATTACAAAATAATAAGTTCTTTTGGTGATTTCGTTATTACTTCATTGCCTTCACTTGTTACAATGATATCATCTTCAATACGTACCCCGCCAACACCTGGAATATAAATACCTGGTTCTACTGTTACAGCCATACCTGGTTCAAGTACTGTATCAGAACGGAACGCTAAACCTGGTGCTTCATGGATTTCAAGACCGATTCCATGACCAGTAGAGTGTCCGAAGTATTCACCATATCCTTTTTCCGTTATGTAATCACGCGTTAATGCATCAGCCTCACGACCCGTTAAACCAGCTTTAATACCGTTCACACCACGTAGTTGTGCTTCTAAAACGATATTATAAATTTCTTTTAATTTATCAGATGGTTCACCGACTGCAATCGTACGAGTAATATCAGAGCAATACCCTTTGTAATAAGCGCCGAAGTCTAATGTAACGAAATCTCCTTTTTCTATCACTTTTTCAGATGCCACGCCGTGCGGTAATGCCGAACGAAGACCTGAAGCAACGATAATATCAAACGAAGAAGATGTTGCTCCTTGTTTTCTCATGAAAAATTCAAGTTCATTTGACACTTCAATTTCAGATACTCCCGGGCGAATGAATGATAGAATATGCTCAAAGGCAGCATCTGCAATCTGTGCAGCTTCCTTTAATATCTTAATCTCTGAATCAGTCTTTATCAAGCGTAACTTTTCTACAAGCCCAGAAGTTGGGATGAATTCAGCTTCGATCGCTTCATTATGCGTTACGTAAGAGCTATATGTAAGAGTATCTTGCTCAAATCCTAGCTTTTGAATTCCAAGTTCTTTAACTTGTTTCGCAACTTCATCAAGAATTAATCCTGGATGCTGCACTATTTCGTATCCAACCGCTTGCTTACTAGCTTGCTCTACATAACGGAAATCTGTAATAAATAGAGCACGCTCTTTTGAAATTAGTACAACACCAGCTGTTCCTGTGAAATTCGCCATATATCTACGGCTATGTTCATTCGTTAATACGATACCGTCAATACCAGCCTCATCAAACGCACTTCTTAATCTCTCGATCTTTTCCATTACTTTATGCCTCCCTCAATTTCTCCATTAATGCAAATAACGCTAACTTATAGCCATAAAAACCAAATCCAACAATTTGTCCCGCACAAACAGCCGCCGTCACAGATTCGTGACGGAACGATTCACGCTGGTGAATGTTAGAAATATGTACTTCAATAACAGGAATCGAAATGCTCGCAATTGCATCTCGAATCGCATAGCTATAATGCGTAAATGCTCCAGGATTTAAAATGATCCCTTCATATATATCTTCAGCCTCATGAAGACGATCGATAATAGCACCTTCATGATTCGATTGGAAACATTCTAACTCCACTCCCATTTTCTCTGCTTCGTGTTTCATATCTGTTTCAAGCGTCGCTAACGTTCCTTTTCCGTATACATTTACTTCCCTAACGCCAAGGCGATTTAGGTTAGGACCATTTACGAGGAGTAACTTTTTCATTTTCTTAAAACTCCTTAATATTAAAAAATGTCTATACGACATTTTAACATAGGAATCACTTATTTGAATAGTTTGTCTTCTCGACCCCTTCTCCTCTATTTGTATTATTCGATTCGAATGCTACAGAATACGAAATAAAAACACCATATAATATAAAGATACATATTGTCGTTACAATTGTTTCTTTCGGTAAATGGAGTGCACTTTTAATAACAGGTGCCATTAGCCCCATCCCCAAAAATAATAATGCCCACCAAAACAAACCGTATAGTACGCCAGGGAATACTCCTTCAAACTTTTTAAAAAGGGCTTTATAGAGAAATGCCACTAAAATTGAAAGAAGTCCCATACAAACGATACCTAGTACATTTCCCCAAACCCCTTCTTTCCAATCTCCAAATGCAAACGGTAAAAGTAAATAGTTAGGTCCAGCTTCTGTAAATGAGAATATATGAAGGAAATACCATATACCTCCCCAAAATAAGCCACCAAATAAACCAATTTGTACAAAGTTTCTTATTGTTGATTGTTCTTGATTCACATTGACACCTCCGCTCACTAGTATGCCCGAAACTATTTTGAGGCATGTTTAAATCCTGCAAAATTTGTCTATAAAAAGAATAAGAAATGTCCGACTCTCGTAACATTTTCCCTTGTCATCTGCCTGTATTTGTCGATAAAATAAAGGAAACTCGGTGATTGTCTTATTTCAAGATGACAAAACCAAGTATGACAATTGCCTCTTTTTCTACATAAGAGAGAAACAAATACAGGTTGGTGTTAACATGGCAGAAGAGTCAAAACAAATATATGGCGGGCAGGCAGTCATAGAAGGAGTTATGTTTGGCGGTAGAGAATATACTGTTACAGCGGTTCGTCGTAAAGATAAATCGATTGAATTTTATCGTTTACCACGCGTTCGTAATAAAGCATTATCTCTACTAAAGAAAATTCCATTTTTACGAGGTATTGCCGCTATTGTGGATGCAAGTGCGAATGGAGCGAAACATTTAAACTTTGCTTCAGAACGATTTGATGTCCACCCAGAAGAAGATGAACAACTTGCAAATAAAAAAGAAGAACAATCAAAATTAACGATGGTATTAGGAGTTGCAGCAGTTGGCGTTTTATCGTTCATATTCGGTAAAGTAATTTTCACAGCAGTTCCTGCACTTTTAGCTGAATTAACGAGACCGATTTTCCCATCTCATACAGGGCAAATCATTGTCGAAAGTGTCATTAAGCTCATGCTATTATTGAGCTATATATACTTCATTTCTTTAACCCCACTTATTAAGCGGGTATTTCAGTACCACGGTGCGGAACATAAAGTAATCAATGCTTATGAGAATAATCTTCCACTGACTGTAGAAAATGTTCAAAAGCAAACTCGCCTCCATTATCGCTGTGGCAGTAGCTTTATTATATTTACAGTCATTATTGGAATGTTTGTCTATTTCCTCGTCCCTACAGATCCACTTTGGGCAAGGGTAGTAAACCGAATTTTATTAATTCCAGTTGTTCTCGGTATTTCTTTTGAAGTATTACAATTTACCAATCGATTACGAGATGTCCCTGTTTTACGAGTACTTGGATATCCAGGATTATGGCTGCAACTATTAACAACGAAAGAACCAACAGATGATCAAGCGGAAGTTGCAATCGCATCGTTTGAAGAATTATTACGTTTAGAAAACAAACAATAATTATTTAAAAATGGTGTTCAACTCCTTTCCTCATCGTTAATATACTAATTTTAATATATGTTTTTAGGAGGTGTCCCTTATGAACGGTCGTTCGTTTACATTCGCTATATTTGTGCTTATTATCGGATTGGCAATATTCGGCCTTGTTTCATCTGTTATTACAAATCCAATGGAAGTATTGAAAAACATTGGTATCATGTTAGCTGTCGTCGGTATCTTTTACTTACTCTACAAAATGTTTACAAACTCTAGTGGTTCTGCAAATTCGCAAAGCTCATATAAGCGTGCAGCGAAACAATCGAACCGCAAACACGGGAAACAAAATGTAGCACCCCTAAGCAATTCTTTCTTGAAACGAAATGCTTCTGATGACAAGGGGAAAAAGGGTAATTCTCCATCGTTGAAAAGAAAAAGAAAACAATCTCATTTAACTGTCATTGAAGGTAAAAAAAACAAAAAGAAAGACCGTGCTTCCTTTTAGGAAATACGGTCTTTTTTTATCCCGGTTGGTGCGGGGCTAATAATCAGTGGAAGATGCGAAAAACCCTACTGATTAAAGTTTCACTTTATATGTTGAAGCACTTCTTTCAAACTTTTCTCTTTCATACTTTCGATACGAAGGTGATGGTTTTCAAATTGCAAATTTCTTGTCACATCATTAGGTACGACGACACACTTTAATCCTGCTGCCACCGCTGCTTTCAATCCATTTAATGAATCTTCAAATACAACAGCTTCTGATGGTTCAATTCCTAATTCTTCTATCGTAACTTTATAAAGAGCTGGATCTGGTTTTACCTTCTCTACATCTTCTCGCGTTTTAATCACTTCAAAATAATCTCTAATTTGTAGCTCTTCTAAAAAACGAACGACCCACTCCCTAGATGAACTAGAGGCCAATGCGATTTTCAATCCAAGTTCTTTCGCTTCTTCTAAATATTCTTTTACCCCGTCACGCGCTTTTGGTATTTTCATTTTCTCTTTATGTAAAGTTGTTACTTTTCCCTTTAATGCATGCTCGTTAAATTTTTCTTTTAATTGCTCTTTTAAATATGCATAAAGCACTTCATCTGTCGTTCCAATACATTTTGCAAATTCCTCTAAAGGTAACTCACCGCCGTATTCACGAACAGCATCTCTGAAAGAGTGAAACCATATTGTTTCTGTGTCCACAATTAATCCATCAAAATCAAAAATAATTGCTTTCATTATTCTCCCGTCCTTTTCGATTGAAATAAAAAAGGAAACGCCACACGTTCCCCTTAATTACTTTTCTCTTCATTTGCTTTTTGAACACCACGAAGTGTTTTTACTCGAACTTCATCTTGTTCAAAGTATTGTACTAAATCACCGATACGGTCAATTGATTCCCAACTTAAATGATGTTCAATTCCTTCTACATCATTATAAATTTTGCTTTCATCCACACCGATAATGCGCATAAACTGTTCTAACAATTCATGACGATATACGAGACGTTCTCCGATTTTTTTACCTTTTGATGTTAATACAAGCCCTCTATATTTTTCATAAATTAGATATTCGTCTTTGTCTAATTTTTGTACCATTTTTGTTACAGAGGATGGATGTACACTAAGCGCTTCAGCAATATCAGATACACGGGCATAACCCTTTTCATCAATCAACAAATAAATTTGTTCAATATAATCTTCCATACTAGGGGTAGGCATCGGTTTCCTCCATCCAATTTCATTTTGCTTATTCCGTACGAAGCAATCAATAAAATGATACACCAGAAAGAATAACGTGACAAGGTGGAAACGAGCCTAAATATATAAAACAAAAAAAGAATCTAGATTCCCCTTATGTAAAATATTGAATTTCTGCATCGGGAAAATACTCATATATATAACCTCGTATTGTTTCTTCTAATACTTCCACATCATCCTTTTGATATACATATTTCCCAATACCGTATCGTCCCCATTTATATTTCCGCTTCTCTTCATCCATTTCAAGTTTCGTATTCGGATAACGTTCTTGAATGACTTTTTTGGCTGGTTTCGTAAAACGATGTTGAATTAATTCGAACGTTAAATTTGGTATCGTCATGTCTTTTAACGCATTGTACAATCGTTCAAACAATTCACGGTACCCTTCTTCCCACCCTTCATGCATATAAATTGGCGCAACAATAAAACCAAGAGGATAATTAGCCCCCGCTACTTTACGAGCAGCCTCAATTCGCTCTTCAAATGGCGATGTCCCTGGTTCAAAGTTTTTAATAACATAACGTGAATTAATACTAAATCGAAAACGCGTTTTCCCATTATGCTTTGCATCTAATAAATGATCAACATGCGAATATTTCGTAACGAAACGCAAACGTCCATGTTCACTTTCTCCGATAAACTCTATCGCCCGTTTTAATGCATGTGTCAAATGATCAATTCCAACGATGTCTGATGTACACGCCGCTTCAAATCTTGTTATTTCAGGGGCCCTTTCATCCATATATTGCTTTGCCTTCTCAAAGATTTCATCTAGATTCACATACACCCTTACGTAAGGTTTACTCCCAAGTGTCGTTTGCAAATAACAATAATGACAATGTCCCATACACCCTGTTGCAAGCGGAATTGCATATTCAGCTGAAGGTTTTGATGTATCGAACTTTAACGTCTTCCTCACCCCAACGACAAGTGTTGCTTTTGCATTACGATACTTTTGCAATTCATTTTCCCCTGGAAAATTTCTAATTTGATTGTGTGATGTCGTTTCACGGATTTCTAATCCCATCTTCGTAAACTTCTCATAAAGCTCTTTTCCAAGCGGATATTCGAGTGCCCTCGGTTCAAAGTAAACGAGTTTTGGCATAAATGGTTTCATGTACTTCCCTCCTCTCATTAGTATGGGAAGCACATGAAAATTAACACAGATTAAAGTTTTCCACTTCAGTAACTTGCGTTGCAAGTTACTGACTGTTATAATTTGGATAACAGCTACCTTGCAAGGCAAGTTACCTGGATAAAAGGTGGTGAAATCATGCACAGCCAAATGTTAAAAGGTGTACTAGAAGGTTGCATTCTATATATCATTTCACAAGAAGAAGTGTACGGATATGAACTAAGTACAAAATTAAATAAACACGGCTTTACATTCGTAAGTGAAGGAAGCATCTATCCTTTATTGTTACGCATGCAAAAAGAGAAACTTATTGAAGGTACATTAAAGACTTCCTCTCTTGGACCGAAGCGAAAATATTATCACGTAACTGATAAGGGATTAGAACAACTTGAAGAATTTAAAAAAAGTTGGGGAATGGTTTCAACGACGGTAAACAACTTATTACAAGGGGAGTGATAGGGATGAAAGCGAAAGACATGGTTGAATTGAACAATAAAAAACGCGAACTTCTAACACCTGAAAACGAAGCTGCTTACGGTGATATGCTAGTATATCTTCGGTTATCTAACGTACCCGAACAAAAATTAGAAGAACTTTTATTAGAAATATTAGATCATCTCATCGAAGCACAAGCAGAAAATAAAAATGCTTATGATATTTTCGGAAATGATTTACGATCTTACTGCGATGAACTTATATCAGCTTTACCAACCCAAACAAAGCTAGAACAAACTTCTTTAATCGGTTTTGTTATTAGCTTACTTCTTGCTATACAGTTTGGAATAGATGCACTTGTTTCGACTTTCATTTTAATCTTCGGGAAGAATATCGAACAATTAAGCCCAGCTTTTAGCATCCCTGGAACCACTTTGTTCGTTTCACTTATTATACTAGGTATACTTTTCATTTTATATTTATTAAAGCGCTATTCCTTTAATCAAAAGATGAATTGGAAAAGAAGGATTCTATTTGGATTCGCATTTGCTACTCCATTTTGTTCAGCTGTATTTTTAAATGTCTATTTTAAAAAACAACCTTATCTCATTTATCATCTAACCTTTTGGCAAAACGCCTTAATCGCTATCCTATTTTTTATTTTATATAAATTACTATACAAAAAATCAAATTTTTAACAGCCCTTCAAACGGCTGTTTTTCTTCTGTATAATTTTACAAATTGAAAAATTTCATAAAGAAAATAAGAAAAATGCAAAATAATTAAAGTTAATTGTTGACGTGATGCTTTTATTATCGGTATCATAAATCTTCGTGAGCAATTATTTTTCGTTATACGATTTTTTTATTATTACTGAATTTTTGAGAGGAGAAATTTGATGTCAGTTAAGAAGAAAACGCAAGTACGCACCGGCAAAATGGTACGTGAACTAATGTTAGCAGACGAAGATGTAAATGCTTCGCTAATTATGGTATACAGTGAAAACGGTGTAAACGCAGAAATTAAAATCGAGGGCTTAACGCCGAAATGTAACGAAGAATTATTTTTGAGCGGAAACGTGGATTGGAACAAGAGTGTTATTTATAAAATTGTTGATTTCACTGGGAACGCTGAGGTTGGTAAAGTTACATTAACAGCGATGAACAAAAATAATGTTTCTCTAGAAGTTGAACGCGTTATGTGGAGCAAAGAAAATAAAGAAGCTGCTGAGCAAGAAGAAACAGTTGTAGAAGCTACTCCGAAAAAAGAAGTAGTTGTAGAAGCTCCAAAAGCAGTTACACCTGCTCCAAAGCCTATTACGCGAGTAGAAACACCTGCTGCATCTAAACCTACTCCGGTACCAACGCCGAAGTCAGTAAGTGTTGAAGCAGCTATAGAACTATCTACTCCAGCACCTGTGAAAAAAGCAGTACCTACTCCAGTTACAAAGCAAGAGACAGCACCGGTTACTCCTATAAAACCGAAGCAACCTGCTTTGACTGAAACAAATACAAAACTACAAGAAAATTATGTTAAACTTGTGAAAAAGACAATTGAAGTTTGTCAAGATTACGAGCTTGGCATCGACATAGATGATTCTATTGAAGGATTAAAAAAAGAGCTACAAAGCCAAGGTATTAGCGTTACATTCGACAAAGAAATTATGGACGTTGTAAATCGCCTTCGTTCTTTACAAGATAAAGGAATCAAAGTAGAAAAAGTACTTAATTTACTATAAAAATAAGGAGATGGCGGTCGCCATCTCCTTATTTTTTATAATTCCATTCATTACTTTCATACTTCTCTTTTGCTAAAGTTTGAACTTCATGAAGCTGTTCTTCTGTTAGTTCATACGGCACAAGCTCTATATCTAAACCTTTTTCAAATCCAGTTTCAAACGCTTTAATTAACTGTTCAATCGTAAATGTGCGGTCTGTTAATTCATTAATCGCTACCGCTTTAGAAGAAAACATGTTTTTCATACGCTCTTTTACTCGCTCATTTGGGAATAAAAATAGGTCGTATAACTCATCTAAATCTATTTCTAACGGAATAGAACCGTGTTGTAAGATAACACCTTTTTGACGTGTTTGGGCACTACCCGCGATTTTTCTTCCTTCAACTACAATCTCATACCAAGATGGCGCATCAAAACATACTCCTGAACGCGGATTTTTTAAATTCTCACGATCCGCTTCTGTTTTCGGAACTGCATAATACGCTTCTAATCCTAATGCCTTAAAACCGTCCAATAAGCCTTGCGAAATAATTCGGTATGCTTCTGTAACTGTTTTTGGCATATTCGGATGATCTTCAGACACAATAACACTGTACGTTAATTCTTTGTCATGTAGTACACCCCTGCCGCCTGTTTGACGACGAACGAATCCATATTTTTTTTCGTTAACTACATCCATATTTATATCTTTTTCAACACGCTGGAAATACCCGACTGTTAATGTTGGTACTTCCCATTCATAAAAACGAATTGTTGGTGGCATTTTCTTTTCACTTTGCCAATTTAATAAACATTCATCTAACGCCATATTAAATGCTGGTGAACATTGACCAGAGTTAATATAACACCATTTTTCTTTTCCCATCCTGCACCTCATATAACCAATTATTTTTCACATTCTCTAGTCTACCAAATTCGACAAAATTTGTGAAAGAATACGAAATTTCTTCTTATATACAAATGAATCTGTTGCATAAATACATACGGGCATTATAATATTGAAAGTAGGATAAGAAAAAAGGAGCGATAGAATCGTGTCAACAAACTTGATTATTATACTAGCCGCAATTGCAGCATTCATCGGCTACACTGTATGGATGTATTTCTATCAGAAAAAATTAATTAAAACACTTTCAGAAGAAGAATTTCGCGCTGGCTACCGTAAAGCACAGCTTATCGATATTCGCGAAGCAGATGAATTTAACGCGGGACATATTTTAGGTGCGCGTAACATTCCATTATCACAAATTCGCCTTCGCCACAAAGAACTTCGCCAAGATCAACCGGTTTATTTATATTGCCAAAGCGGATTCCGTACAGGTCGTGCAGCTCAATACTTAAAAAAACAAGGCTACACAGATTTCTACCAATTAAAAGGTGGATTTAAATCTTGGTCAGGCAAAATTAAAAAGAAATAACATACAAAAACTAGCTGCACGATACAGCTAGTTTTTTATTCCATATTGTTCGCAATGTACAGTAGATTTTGTTTAATCACATCTTCATCTTTCTCATCTACATTACGATATAATAGCTGATATTCAATCCCCTTCTCTTTCCATATAAGCGTAGCAAATTCGTCCCCTCGCTCGTAATCATCCTTATTTTTAAAATAAGCAGGTGCTCCATTATTCAATTTCATTTGTTCTTGAAATCGATTCTCTTCTACGAGGTATGGAAAACTGTAAGAAAAGTTGGCCACTGTTAATTCTATATAATCGTGCCTTCCTTTCTCTTGTTGCTTATATTTAATCGTTAAGACAGCATTCTTCTTTCCCATCGTTCTTACCTCTCCCTGCACATCACTCGTAATGTCATAAGGTAAAAACGTTGGAACTTTAAACTTTGCCGGAAAATATTTTGGAAGTTCCTTTAGCGGAATCGGATCAGTAACACGGTCCTTAGCCCCTCCTGTTGTTCCTACAAATGTTTTTTCTTCTTGCATCGTTTGCTGAAATGAACATGAGCTAAGTATTACACTAGAAAACACGAAACAAATGATTCTTTTTTTCAATTTGTTTCCGCCCTTTCATACCGCTCTCTTAACGAGTGAAGCGTTTATACTCTCTACTATTCGCTTCGTTATCAAACGCCTCCTCCGAAAACTTTCCACGTTATTCTCACACATTCTGACAAAAATTATTTGCAGACATACAAAAAAGACCCCACTATTCTTACGCCCAAATAAAAAGGTTACGCGAACAACAGAAGTCATGCTTATAACATAGATTGTGAAAAGCTTTTCAGGTCAAGATTTTTTTCATTCTTATTATTTTCCCCTTATAATTAAGGAAAGAGGTGATACATATGGCCAATATAAAACAAATTGCAAAAACTGCTGGTGTATCTATATCAACTGTTTCTCGTGTCCTTAATAATCATCCTTACGTAAAAGAGGAAAAACGTAAGCGTGTTTTAGATGCAGTTGAAGAATTGAACTATGCAAAAAATATAAATGCTATCCATTTAATAAAGGGTAAAACATATACAATTGGCGTTATGCTACCTTTTATTAATCTTCCGTACTTTAGCACGATCATTGAAGGAATCGGAAACGAAGCGTTAGCAGCTGGATATCATATTAATTTATGCCAAACGAATTACGATAGTATTGAAGAAATTCGCGTTCTTGAAATGATGAAAATGAAACAATTTGACGGGATGATTATTTGCTCTCGCACGAGTTCATGGGAACAAATTGAACCGTTCGCAAAATTTGCCCCTATTATTTCATGTGAAAAAATGAACCATCCCCTCATTTCATCTGTCTATGTAGATCATTACGAAGGATTCCGCCTTGGTACTTCCTATTTACTCAGTAAAGGTCATGAAAAAATCGGCATTTGTTTAGCAAGAAAAACAAGTGTTAATTCAATCGAGCGTGAAAAAGCTTTCGCCGACACTCTCCGTCACGAAGGAAAAACAGTACACCCTGATTGGATTTTCCATCAATGTTATACGATGCAGGACGGGGCAAAAATACTTCATCGTATTTTAAACATGAAAAATCGTCCAACCGCTATTTTCACAGCGAACGATCAAGTAGCCGCTGGTTTATTAACAGAGGCAAAAAAACATGGCATTCGCATACCTGAAGACCTCGCTATCCTGGGATTTGATAACCATGAAATTTCAAAAGCATTAGAAATTACAACTATTGAGCATCCCGGGCTCACAATGGGATCACGTGCTTTTTCTTTATTTCATAAACAGATACAAAACGAACACATTATTGGAAACTCAGAAGAACTTTCATTCCATTTAATTGAGCGAAAAACAGTCTAGAAAAGAGTGCCAACCATAGCACTCTTTTTTCAGTTCTTCACCTATTGACTTTATATTTTTTATCTCATATAATGAACCTAACGAACGGTAGGTAGGGGATGAAAATGACAGCAAACCGCATTAAAGCTGTAGCACTTTCTCATTTCGCGCGCTACGGCTACGAAGGAACTTCATTAGCAAATATTGCTCAAGAAGTTGGGATTAAAAAACCATCGATTTACGCACACTTTAAAGGAAAAGAAGAGCTATATTTTACATGCTTAGAATCCGCTCTTCAAAAAGATTTACAAAGCTTCACTGACGATATCGAAAATTTTTCAAAATCGTCTACTGAAGAATTGCTAGTAAATCTGTTAAAAGGTTATGCAAAACGATTTGGTGAAAGTGAAGAATCAATGTTTTGGTTACGAACTTCTTATTTTCCGCCGGATGCATTTCGCGAACAAATTATTGATAAAGCGAATGTACACATTGAAAATGTCGGAAAACTTTTATTCCCTGTGTTTAAAAGAGCAAGCGAACAAGATGAACTGCATAACATTGAAGTAAAAGATGCTTTGGAGGCTTTTTTATGCTTACTTGACGGCCTTATGGTTGAACTACTATACGCAGGTTTAAATCGTTTTGAGACACGTTTAGAAGCTTCTTGGAAAGTATTTTGGCGCGGACTTTCAAACTGACGGATTGCTCCTTTGCAATGCGTCGTTTTTAAGCCCTTTACCTAACGACTGGTAGGAAGGAGAGATGACATATGGCATGGATTTATGTAATCATAGCTGGTATTATTGAAATCTTTTGGGTTATTGGACTTAAAAAAGCGGAGGCACCACTTGAATGGGCTGGTGTTGCTCTATTAATTACAATTAGTTTCGTCTTATTATTTAGAGCATATAAAGATTTACCTGTCGGCACTGTATACGCAGTCTTTACAGGAATTGGAGCTGGTGGAATCGTTCTTACAGAGATTTTCATCTTCGGAGAACCTTTCTCTATCGTAAAAGTATTATTAATCGGTTTAATCTTCTTCGGAGTAATCGGTTTAAAACGAGTAACAGAAGAAAAAGAAGCGAAGGAGGCCGCATAAAATGGCTTGGGTATTTTTAATTCTAGCTGGTATTTGTGAAATTGTTGGTGTACTCTTTATGAAAGTAGCCACTGAAAAGAAAGGCTGGGCACCAAAAGTTATTTTAATCGCTAACTTTGGCGTAAGTTTCTTCTTCTTATCTCTTGCAATGAATACATTACCGATGGGAACTGCTTACGCAATTTGGACTGGAATCGGAACTGCCGGAAGTGCACTTCTCGGTATTCTTATTTTCCGCGAGTCAGCGGATTGGCGTCGCCTTGCCTTCTTAAGCTGCATTCTGTGCGGCGCTGTTGGCTTAAAATTATTAGGCTAACGTGAGGTGAATGTCATGTGGAAAGAAGAAGGAAAACAAATGTTAGCATGGATTACACTCGGGATCGTCATTCTATTACAAATAAGTTTTCATATAATAGAATGGCTGTTTCATAAAGTATTATCCATTCTTACATTCCTTCCTAACATGGCACTTGAAATTGCATCTATCGCTTGGTCAATTATTGCCTCCATTACAATCGTGATTATATGGAGTATCGCCAAGCTATGGAACAAGTTATTTAAAAAGGACAGTTCTTCTGAAAAGAAGTAACTGTCCTTTTTTATCCCGCATTAACGGGCAGTAAGACCCCCACTGATTAAAGTTTCACTTTATATTCATTCTGATTTTCTATAGAAATTTGATGCGATCAGACAAAGCAGACCAGCTATGACAATACTTATACCAATCCCTTTATGCAAATTAGGAAATGGCGGTGGTATATCCGAGTAAAAATTTGCTATTATGAGACCAATTGAAAATAAAAATACCCCAATTCTATATAACCACTTTCTTTTGTTCATCATTCTCCCTCCTAAAATTTTTCATATCCTTCTTTCTTTTGGACATACTACCTAAAAAAGGAGTGGGTTATATGCAAAATTCTATACATAAGCAGATCCTATTTTTATTTTTCCTCTTTCTCATTTTCGTTATCGTTTTCAGCTTTATATTACATACTCCGAAAGATGTGCCTAATAGCCTTTCTGTTTATAAACTTTTGCTCTCGTATTGCCGTTATTGAAGAAGGTGCCTTTTACGAGGCACCTTTTAAAATTCTCTCTTCTCATACAATTTCACTGAAACGAAGATAGATACTATGAACATGCAAATTGAACTAACGAATAACACGCTGTTGTATAGTTGAATTTGTTCCAGGTTGATTTGAAACAAAGTTTCTAAAATAACAATCGGCGCCATGACTATTACTATCGTAATAAAAATAGTTTTTTTATACCCTAGCCAAAACGATATCGGTAAAACAAAGCTTAAATACACTAAAATAAAGCTAATACTAGCAACCATTGTCGTTTCAATAAATTCGAATAGGTTAACCCCATTCTTCATTCCCATCGTGAAACAACCGACCGTTACGCTTATAAAGAGAATAATAATTGCTACTATATATTTCGCATACACAATTTGTTTTCTGAATATTGGCAAACTACTTACTATAACTTCACTCTCATTTTTACTATCTGCTTCAAATGTTTTTACTGTTGCCCCAATTGTAATAATTACTGACATAATTATGAACAGATTTTCCGTATCTGTTAAAGCCATATAAAAGAAAACAGGATACAATATGTACCAAATTAAAAATTTCCATTGAATGATGAAATCTTTTAAAATTAATTGCTTGATCATGTTTTACACCTCCTAGTATGAAAAGAGCCTCTTCTATAACTCTGCCTCCTGAAACATTTTCATTGAGAGAAACATTGATATGACTATACTTACTAACACTCCGATACCAAGAACACTCATTGCTAGTGTAGCCTCTTGAGAGTGGAGTACTTTTAACATAATTATTTCATCACCAAAAATATTGCACATAAGGCCAATCATACCCATTAAAGGAAAAATCATAATCACATTCAAGACAGTAATAGCTTTATATCCTCCAATGTAATTAGTAGGTATCGTTACTACACAATAAATCAAAGTTGCTACTATTGCTGAAAATATTGCATATCCAGGAATAACTATATCTCTGTTCAACAAAATATTTCCTAATATTACGACTATAGAAGTTATGCTCAAACCGACTATAATAAATAATGTGCTTGAAATATATTTAGCTATAACTATCTCTTTTCTCATTATCGGCAAACTCACTAATACTTTTTCTATTTTACTTTTCTCGTCATAATAAAAAGAAATATATATAATCGTACTACATGTTATAAATAATCCTATTGCAATCCCCATCGGTTCTACGGAATTTCTAAAAACAGATAAAATAGGTATTAAAAAATAGAAAGGAAACATCTTCTTCTGTAAGAAAAACTCCTTCAAAATCAACTGTTGCATATGAATTCCCCTCTCTATAAATCACGCGTTTCATAAATTTTAATTGTAAGAAACATAGAAGCGATATAGACACTAGCTAATATAATTCCTCCAACTATAAATACACCGATATGCACTGGATTCATAATCCACTCAATGAATGAAGGTGTTGTTTCATCCAATCCATCTCCTATGAATATCCAAGCAATTCCACCAACTACCATTGATGCTCCTGACACTATACTTCGTGCTATCTTTGACCTTGTAACATAATAACTAGGAAAGAATGTTACAACAAAAAATACGGCGTAAACAGCTCCATTTATTACTTCATACCATGGAATTTCAATGTATAGATTCGGATGATAGGT
Source organism: Bacillus sp. FSL R9-9530 (assembly GCF_038008145.1). NCBI lineage: Bacteria > Bacillati > Bacillota > Bacilli > Caryophanales > Bacillaceae > Bacillus > Bacillus sp. FSL R9-9530. Next base: position 5,142,984 of record NZ_JBBOYO010000001.1, on the reverse strand, counting down.
ACCGATATCACCAATGACCACAATGCCTCTTACAAGAAAAACAACTAACATCGTAGAGAGTATGCCACCAACAATAAATATTGCACTGGAAACATATCTAGCAATTATGATATCCTTTCGGCTTACCGGTAAACTATTTATAATAATGTCACTGTTATTCCTTTCATCCATAAAAGTTAACGTCATAACGGAAGAAAGAGTTATAAATAGACAACTCATCGAAAATAACAATTCACCACTTGGATCTAACATAAATAATACAAGAGGCACAATTAGATTCACTAACCACGTTACCCTAAAAAAGAACAAATCTTTATATATGAGCTGACGCATAGGCACCTCTCCCTTTCGCAGTGTAAACGATGATATCATCTAATGTAGGTTTTTCTAGTACAACCTCATTTCCAAACCAATCTATAATTGCTTGTTTTTCCTTTGCGAGTCCTTCAAATCCGAATTTATTTTTGCGTAAGCCAACGAATAACTCTTTTCCTTCTCGATCCAATAAATCATTGCTCCCCTTTACGATTACGTAATTCTCCATTAATTCATCTTTCTCACCAGTAAATATAATTTCTCCATCGTTAATGAACGTAATATAATCTGCGATGCGCTCTAAGTCTGTTGTAATGTGCGTTGAGAATAATACGGATACTTCATCTTCCATTACAATTTCTTGCAAAATATCAAGTAATTCACTTCGAACAACTGGATCTAATCCTGCTGTCGGTTCATCCATAATGATAAACTCCGCGTGATGTGAAAGTGCAATGGCAATCGCAAATTTCATTTTCATCCCTTTTGAGAGTTCTTTAATTTTTTTATACTTCGGAACTTGTAATCTGTGCATATACGATTTGTATTGCTCTTCGTCCCACTTTTTATATAATGGTGCAATAATACGCTTCATTTGTTCACACGTTAAATCTTCGTAATAATGATTTTCATCATATACAAAACCGATATTTTGTTTTATTTCCTTTTCGGCTTTCTTATTGTCCTTGCCAAAAACTTTTATATCGCCGCTATCTTTTCTAATTAAATTCATAATCATTTTGATCGTCGTACTTTTCCCAGCTCCATTCGGTCCAACAAATCCCATAATATATCCTCGTGGTAATGTAAAACTTACATTTTTCACTGAGAAATCTTGATAACTTTTACAAACGTTTTTTAGCTCTAACATCCCTTATTCCCCCTCATATAAACACGCAATCATCTGCTGTAAATCTTCAAGTGAAAGCTGCAACGCTTTACTTTCATTTACAACCTCTTCCACTTTACTTTCCAATAAACGAAGCCTTTGTTCTTTTAGTAGTTCATTATTTTTACGTGAAACATAAGTCCCTTTCCCAGCAACAGTTTCTATATATCCTTCTTTTTCAAGCTCCTCGTACGCACGCTTCGTTGTAATTACACTAATTTGTAATTCCTTCGCTAAGCTACGAATAGACGGTAATTGGTCTCCACCCTTTAAACCACCATTTAAAATAAGCTGGCTTAATTGTTTTCTTATTTGCACATAAATAGGGTCTTGGGAAGAATTCGAAATAATAATATTCATGTTTTCCTCCAGTGTGTATATACTGTATATACCTTATATACACAGTATATACACACCATCCTATTTTCGGCAAGAAAAAAAGACCAACATTTTCCTGTTGGTCTTTCGTATATGTATCACTTTTCAAAGCGATCTAACATTTCGTCTCTCATTCCGAAACTAACAACCGCAATTCCTACATACATAAAAAGAAGGAATGCTGGATGAACTGTATTGTACCAGCTGCTATCAACAATTAAATAAATCGTTAACGCCACAACAAGAACAAACGCTAAAATAAACATATAAAAGTGTCGTGTATTACCCATGATAAACTCCTCTCTTCTCTCTTCACCATTCAACAGTATATTGTATCGAATAATTCGATATGACTCAAGGTTAACTTTCTGTTATGTAATCAAGTTCTACCTTTACAATGTCCTCACACGCTATTGAAATGATTGTTCCTTGTTTATCAATCGCTGTCACTTCTCTATTATCCATTACACGGTGCGCTACTCTTTCTAACACTTTCCCTTGGTCTCGGTAACAAAATTCTTTTACATCTTTAATTGTTTCTCCATTTTCTAAATGGTATACCATTCTATAACATCGATATCCCACGCTTCCACCCCCGTCTTGCTCGTTTTTTCACATATACATAAAAATGAGTAATTTCTACCTCATCACATCTTCTTAATTTCAATAAAATTCTAACAAAAATAAATACTTTTATCAAACCGACTTTTTCAACAAAATCACCTATAAAACCGCATCTTTACAGCAATATGAAACAAAAAATATAAATTTTTAACATTTTTTTCATTCTAGCCACACCAATTTTGCAAAAAAAAGAACCCGCATGTAGCGAGTTCTTTTTTTTCCAATCACACTTGTACAGGTGCTAGCTTTTCATAACGTAAAACTGGTTTACGAGCAGCCAATGTTTCATCTAAACGTTTTATTACTGTTGTATGTGGTGCTTCTTGTACAACTTCTGGATTTTCTTCTACCTCTTTAGCAATTTGAATCATCTTATCAATGAAACCATCTAATGTTTCTTTTGATTCTGTTTCTGTTGGCTCAATCATAATACATTCTTCCACATTTAATGGGAAGTAAATTGTTGGTGGATGGTAACCGAAATCAAGCAGACGTTTTGCAATATCTAATGTACGTACACCAAGTTTCTTTTGACGACGACCTGACAATACGAATTCATGCTTGCAATGTCTATCGAACGGAAGATCATAGAATGGTGCTAATCTTCTCATCATATAGTTCGCATTTAATACAGCATACTCAGTTACTGCACGCAAGCCATCTGGGCCCATAGAACGAATATATGTGTATGCACGAACGTTAATTCCGAAGTTACCATAGAATGGTTTCACACGCCCAATTGCTTCTGGACGATCATAGTTAAAGTGATAGCCATTTTCCGTTTTCTCTAAAATCGGCTTTGGTAAGTACGGAATTAAATCAGCTTTCACACCTACTGGACCAGAACCTGGACCACCGCCGCCATGCGGACCTGTAAATGTTTTATGAAGGTTTAAATGCACAACGTCAAATCCCATATCTCCTGGGCGTGCTTGGCTTAATACCGCATTTAAGTTTGCACCATCATAGTATAATTTACCGCCTGCGTTATGGACGATTTCTGCCATTTCTAAAATATTTTCTTCGAATAGGCCTAATGTATTTGGATTTGTTAACATAAGTGCTGCTGTTTCTTCGTTTACAACACGTTTTAAATCATCTAAGTCAACAAGACCATGTTCATTTGATTTCACCGTAATTGTTTCAAAACCAGCTACTGTTGCAGACGCCGGGTTTGTTCCGTGAGCAGAGTCAGGAACAATTACTTTCGTACGGTTAAAGTCACCGTTCGCTTCATGATATGCACGAATCAACATTAATCCTGTCCATTCTCCGTGTGCACCAGCTGCTGGTTGTAACGTAACAGTATCCATACCTGTAATTTCAATTAAATGTTCTTGTAAGTCATACATTAATTCCATTGCACCTTGCACTGTTTTTTCATCTTGAAGTGGATGAATATTTGCAAAGCCTGCGAAACGAGCTACGTTTTCATTAATTTTCGGATTATATTTCATCGTACAAGACCCAAGTGGATAGAATCCAGAATCCACACCGTGGTTACGGTTTGAAAGCGCTGTGTAATGGCGCATAATATCAAGTTCAGATACTTCTGGAAGCTCTGCATCTTCTACTCGAATATAATCACTCTCAAACACATCTTCTAATTTTACTTCTTCTACATCTAATTTGGGTAAGCTATATCCTACGCGTCCTTCTTTAGTCACTTCAAAAATAAGTGCTTGGTCTTGGTTCTTCATTGGATAGCCCCCATTTCGTTTACAAGTGTGTCAATTTCCTCTTTTGTACGAAGCTCTGTTACCGCTACAAGCATATGGTCTTCATGCTCTTTATAATCACGGCCTAGGTCGTAACCACCGATAATATTCTTTTGTATTAATACATCATTTATTTCTTTAACTGGACGTTTACAATCTACAACAAATTCATTAAAGAATGGTCCAGCGAACGTTACTGTGAAACCTTTCGCTTCAAATTGACGTTTCGCATATTGTGCTTTAGAAATGTTTTGACGTGCCATTTCTTTTACACCTTGTTTGCCAAGTGCCGTCATTGCAACAGAAGCTGCTAATGCATTTAACGCTTGGTTTGAACAAATGTTAGACGTCGCTTTATCACGACGAATATGCTGTTCACGTGCTTGTAACGTTAATACAAATCCACGTTTACCATCTGAATCTACAGTTTGTCCGACAAGACGTCCTGGAATTTTACGCATAAATGCTTTCGTTGTTGCAAAGTAACCACAGTGCGGTCCACCAAACTGCGTTGGGATACCGAATGGTTGTGCATCACCGATTACAACATCAGCACCGAATTTTCCTGGCGGTGTTAATGCGCCTAATGATAATGGATTTGAAGAAACGATAAATAATGATTTTTGTTGATGAACGATTTTTTCGATATCAGCTAACTTTTCCACTTGTCCGAAGAAGTTTGGATATTGAACGATTACACAAGCAACTGTATCATCTACTTCACTTTGTAATACTTCTAAATCTGTTACACCGTTTTTATGATCAATTTCAACAACTTCAAGATTTTGACCTTTTGCATATGTTTCAAGTACTGCTCTTGATTCTGGATGAACTGCCTTAGATACAAGAATTTTCTTTTTACGAGTATGACCAGCTGCTAGCATTGCCGCTTCAGCTAAAGCTGTACCTCCGTCATACATAGAAGAGTTTGCTACATCCATTCCTGTTAATTCACAAATCATTGTTTGGAATTCAAAAATTGCTTGTAATTCCCCTTGTGAAATTTCTGGTTGGTATGGTGTGTAAGCTGTATAAAACTCTGAACGAGAAATAACATGATCAACAATTACTGGAGCGTAATGATCGTATACACCTGCTCCTAAGAAAGAAGCATATTCTTTTAAGTTCGCATTTTTGCTAGCCATTTGAGATAGCTCTTTTAAAAGCTCTGGCTCTGATTTTGCTTCTTTAATTTTTAAATCCCCTTTAAAACGAACACTCTCTGGAATATCAGAGAATAACTCATCAATCGTTTGAACGCCGATTGTTTGTAACATTTCTTTTTTGTCTTCTTCTGTCATTGGAAGATAACGATGCAACATGAAATCTACCCCTCTCCCCGTTACTTTGAACGTTTATAAAATGGTGTTGGAACAACTACTGCTTTGACGCGTTTATTACGAATTTCAATTTCTACTTCTGTATCAACTGCTGCGTATTTTACATCAATTAGTGCTAAACCAATGCTTTTCTTTAACGTTGGAGATTGTGTACCACTCGTTACTTCCCCGATTTTTTCTTCTCCTATAAATACAGGGTAATGCGTACGAGGAATACCGCGTTCGATTACTTCGATGCCGACTAATTTACGAGATGCACCGTTTTCTTTTTGCTCTTTTAACGTTTCTTTTCCAAAGAAATCTGCTTCTTTATTTGGTTTTACCGCAAAGCCAATTCCCGCTTCAATCGGTGTAATATCTTTTGATAACTCTTGTCCGTATAACGGAAGTGTTGCTTCGAAGCGAAGTGTATCACGAGCACCTAAGCCACATGGTTTTAAGCCCTCTTCTGCTCCCACTTCAAGAAGTTTCTCCCAAAGTTTTGCTGCATCTTCACTCTTACAGTAAATTTCGAATCCATCTTCACCTGTGTAACCTGTACGAGATACAAGTGCAGGAATTCCATCTACAAGAATATTATTTTTAAATTTAAAGAACTTAATTTCTTTTAAATCTTCTGACACAACTTTTTGTAAAATGCCTTCTGCTTTTGGTCCTTGAATTGCAAGCTGCGCAACTTCACTAGAAACATTGACTACTTTCGCATCGCCAATTACATGGCTAGCTAACCATTCGTAATCTTTCTCGATATTTGATGCATTGATTACTAATAAATAGTCTTCTTCACCACGTTTGTAGATTAATAAATCATCTACTGTGCCACCATTTTCATAGCACATAGCTGTATATTGTGCGCCCCCTACCTTTAAGGTAGATACGTCATTTGTAACAACACGTTGTAAAAATGCTAAACTATCTACACCTTTTACCTCTACTTCTCCCATATGAGATACATCGAACAAACCTGCTCCTGTACGTACAGCTTCATGTTCCTCTTTAATGCTTGAAAATTGAACTGGTAATTCCCAACCACCGAAGTCGACTGTTTTCCCACCATACTTCGCGTATACATCAAATAACGGTGTACGTTGTAATGTAATCATGCTCTTTCCCCCTTATGCTCTGACAAATCAATAAAAGTTGCTTCCCATATCTAAACATTTTCATTCTGAAAAGATAAGGTTATACGGAATCTCAGTATATTTTTTTATGAAAGCGTAAATAAAAAGTTACTTTCTTGGATAAAATACGAAAGATTCCACACATTTCACACCATTATCCTAACATTATTCGCTATATTTCATCAATATTCTAGCATAAAAAATAATTTAGAATTTTTCATTCTTAATCTTATTAAATACAAATTTTGAAATTTAGCCCTTTATCATTGCCTATTCTTTAACTTTTAGTAATTGTGATAGCGCCTTATTACGAGGCTTATAATAAAGATTTTTTAAATAATCACTTTAGTTTATAAAAGGTGGGAGAGTCTTAATGAATGTCGATATTTCCGTAGATCGAACGTGGCAAAACAATTTTTTAAAAAGAATTGATGAAGATGGTCCTTGGACAAATTGGGATTTATATCATTTAGCTTATAAAACAGAGAAATCGTTACTCGTCCCTACTTTTGATGGATTGCAAGCACCGAAACATTTATCACATTTCACGCCGCTTCCACATCAATTAGAGGTCGCTCAAAATGTCATTGAACAAATGAATGGTAAAGCGATTCTAGCAGACGAAGTCGGACTTGGAAAAACGATTGAAGCTGGACTTATTTTAAAAGAATATATGGTTCGAGGACTTGTAAAAAAGGTACTCATTCTCGTTCCAGCTTCTCTCGTATCTCAGTGGGCGTATGAACTAAACACAAAATTTTTTATTCCTGCGGTCGCTCAAAAGAAAAGTTATTCTTGGGAACAAGCTGATGTCATCGTTTCATCAATCGATACTGCGAAACGTTCACCGCATCGCGATATCGTTTTAAACCTAGAGTATGACCTTATTATTATCGATGAAGCACATAAACTAAAAAATAATAAAACAAAAAACTATGAATTTGCACAGCGATTAAAAAAGAAGTTTTGTTTATTACTAACTGCAACTCCTGTTCAAAATAAAATCGATGAAATCTTCAACCTCGTTTCTTTATTAAAACCAGGTCATTTAGGCAATCAATCTAATTTTGAAGAATATTACGCTTCCAAAAATCGTTCCACTGAATCCGATGAAGATTTAAAAGCTCTTATCAATAAAGTAATGGTTCGAAATAGACGCAATAACACTGGCATTGATTGGCCGAAGAGGCATGTACGAACAATCTTCGTTGAATTCAATGAAGAAGAACAAGCTTTGTATAATGAAATTGAAAATTGGCGTGGACAAGATGCCGTCACATCTGCTTTCTCATCCTTAACTTTAAAACGGGAAGCATGTAGTAGTCGTGAAGCTGTTTACTATTCATTAAAAAAACATGTAGAAAAAAGACAGAAAGAAAATGAGCACTACATAAAGGACCCACATATTGATGTGCTGATGGACAAAATTAATCATATTCCGTTCAACTCCAAAGCAAATAAAGCACTAGAGCTTATAAAAGAAGTTGACGATAAAGTCATTATCTTCACTGAATATAGAGCTTCACAAATGTATTTACAATGGTTCTTACAACAACATGGCATTTCCTCTGTTCCATTTCGCGGTGGATTTAAGCGCGGGAAGAAAGATTGGATGAAGGAGCTTTTCCAAAATCATGCCCAAGTATTAATTGCGACCGAAGCTGGTGGTGAAGGAATTAACTTACAATTTTGTAGCCATATGATTAATTACGACTTACCGTGGAATCCAATGCGACTCGAGCAAAGGATTGGACGTATTCACCGTCTGGGACAAAAAAATGATGTTCACATTTATAACTTAGCAACAAAGCACACTGTTGAAGAGCACATTTTAAAACTACTATATGAAAAAATTAATTTATTTGAACGTGTAATCGGTGAACTCGATGAAATTTTAACGAGAATCAACATGAAAAATATTGATGCGCATATTCAAGAAATTTTCGCGCAGTCAAAAAGCGAAGGTGAAATTCGAATCAAGATGGAAAATTTAACATCTATTATCGATTTTGCGAAGCGCAATGAAGCAGAGGTGCAGGACTATGCAGCAAAATGAAATTCATAATTACTTATATAATTTTTTTGAGGCGAATAACTGCGAAATTTTAGAACGTTCCCCTCACCTATTAGACGTACAGTTAACAATTGAAATGGATAAATTATTAATGAACCGCCCTTTCTATTGGCACTATCTTGAAAAAACAGGAGGCGTTCCGAACCCGATGCGCCTTACTCTTATTACAAATCCAGAAAACGAAGAAAACGACGGTGAACTTATTCATTACGGTTCACCCCGTTTGCATCAAATATTTGAAACAACAAAAGAACTAGGTTCATACATACGTTTATATGAGGAAGTGAAACATAGCGGTGCAACTCATACCCCCCTTCATCCTTGGCTTGGTGTAAATATAAAAGTATCTTATCAATGCGACCGAAAAAAAGACATACTTCATTCCATCGGTATTCATCTTATTTCCGGGACAATGATTGCAAACTTTCATGACACTTTAGCAGAGATCAAACTCACACCGAAAATACCTGACTTTTGTTTTACCCTCTCACCTATCATTAAGCCACAAAGTGGCTTACAACGTATAGAGGATGCTTTAAAAAATATAATCGCAGAAGATGACCATACGTGGGCAAAAGAAGCGAGAGTGCGTTGGAATCACGATTTAGACCTTTTAAATCGATTTTACGAAGATAGCGATGAACTTCCAGAAAGCTATGAAATTGAAAAGCAAGCATTACAAGAACAATACGAACCACGCATTACAATACAAATTATAAACGGTGGTCTCTTTTATGTTACCGCAAATCATTTTCTATCTTAAAGAAAGCTCCTTCAGATTGAAGGAGCTTCTTTTAAGATATGTTCCCAGCCTATTCTCTATCTTCATTACGCTCTTGCTGTTTTTTCTCTGTCATACGTTTCTGATATGCACGATCCTTTGCACTTACATGGTTTGCATCAGTTGGAAGATTCTCTTTTGAACGACCAATTCCATTACTCATCTTTTTCGCCTCCTTTTTGCATGTTTCAAAATGCATCTTTATTTTCAGCTAGAGGCACAATCCTTATACAAAAAAATAAGAGCAGCCAGTAGCTGCTCTTACTCATTCACGTATTTTTGAAACATATCATGGATGCCTTGATTTACGAGGTTCGAGATCTGTTCGTCAGATTTATTCGGATAACGATCACGTAATCTGATAGATGCCTTCACCATTAAATTTTCTAATACAGAACGGCCACCTTCTCCATAAATAATTTCAGCATACTTAACCAGTCTTCCATCCTCTAATGTTGCTGGATTATGATTGAAGAAAAATTTACTCATTGTCTCCACCTCTCTTTTGATAACGTTTACATTTATATAGATTATTTATGTTATTTATTTCACAATATTGTATGCATGTATATTTAATTAGTTTCATTATAAAGTAACATATCAATAGTAAATATGTGATTTTCCATCCATTTTGTGAACAAATCAAAAAATGAAAGCGTTTCCTTTATTATATACTAAAAAAACTTACTACGCTAGGGACAATTTTTTTAATCTACTAATCATCTACTTTTCTTTTTTTTATTAAACCTTATACAATTTTCAGAAATTATATTATAAAATATATGTATGACTTAAGGAGGATTTGTATGAATCAAAATAAAAAAGCTATATTAGATCTTGTCTTTTATCTCGTATTCCCATTCCTCATTTGGAAATTTGCAAAACCTTATATCGATCCTTATTACGCAATGTTAATTTCCTCTGTTCCGGGGATTATTTATACACTGTATACCTTTAAAAAAGAAAAACAGTTTAACGTTACAGGGTTCTTTATTTTAATTACACTCATTTCTAATACAACGGTAGACTTAATATCTGGATCAGCGGAACGAATGCTATGGAATGATGCATATTATCATATCGTACTTGGCTGCATCGTTATATGTACAATCTTTATAAAAAAACCACTTATGTTATATTTCGCAGCGGATATTTCAGCACTGCAAGGTCATGATCGTGATAAAAGTCGTGAGCTTTATCGTGATAGTCGTATATATCCAGCACTGCAATATTTAACACTATTTTTCGGCCTTCAATTTATATTAAAAAGCTTCTTGAAAATCTATTTCATCTCTGTTTTCGGTGTAGATGGATATGGTGAAATGAGAGCTATTATGACCGCTGTTGGCTGGGGTATTTCTATTTGCATCGGAATAGGATTTGTATGGGTAAATAATAAGATACATGCGGTTACTGAAGAAAAAGAATCTGTGCAACAATAAATAAAGATCCCCTAGCAGCTTGTTGCACTAGGGGATCTTTATTTTGCCAGACATATTACGAAAAAGTTAGCTTGATTTTTTTCTTTTATTTTTTACATTTCGATAAAACAAAGCAGCGCTCAGTGGCATAACACCAAACCATTTATTTAAGAATGGCTCTTTCTCCGCACGACGTTGTTGTTTCTGTTGTTTTCGATCCTCTTTTGGAGCATCCATATATGACACAAATTGCTGTGTCACAAAGCGTACATAATCATTAGTAGACATATTATCATCACCTCTACTTGATTAGTATGTCCACTTTTTTATTCATTAATCTTTTGCTTTAATTCATTCATAATTTGCTTTACCGACTTATTTGTCGTATCGATATGAATATCAGCCTCTTCATAATAAGCTCGGCGCGATTCAAATTTCGTTATAAATGCATCTATATCTTTCTTCTGAAATAGTGGACGTGTCGTATCTTCACGAAGCCTTTCTGCAATTACATGTGGATCGCAATATAAATACACAACAGTTCCATTTTCCTTCATCCACTTTCGATTTTCCGCTCGTTCAATAATCCCTCCACCCGTTGTAATAATTACATTCTGAACCGGTAGTGAACGTAACATTTCACTTTCATATTCCCGAAAAGCCATTTCGCCTTCTTCGGCAAAAATATCACGAATTGCCTTCTCTTGCTTCTCTTCAATTTTTTGGTCTGTATCTACAACATCCATATGAAGTTCTTTACTTAACACTTTTCCAATTGTTGTTTTCCCGGCTCCCATATAGCCAGTTATGTATATAGATTTCATTTTCGTTCCTCTCAATCATCCGTTATTATTTGTTATTATAACGAAAGATGTTACTTTATTTAATAAAAAAACGTTTTGTTCTTCTTATGCTATGAAGAACAAAACGTAACATACTCACTATTTTCTCGTAATCAAACAAGCTGGCTCACTTTTACTTATAAGTACCTCTTCTCACCCACTGCGTTGCAATCCATTTCTCACCTTTCGTTACAGGTGCTCCTCCATGTAACGTAAGCTCATTTAGTAATTGATCTTGATAAAAATACTCAAAGTATACTGCCATTCCCTTTCTAGGGTGTACAGAAAGATTTAATTTCGGAAAGAATGTTTCCCCGCCTTCTTCTACATCATTTAAGTACATCACAAGAGTACTTATACGATTATTAGCAGCTGACCTGCTATGTTCTGCAAAATAATCATAGTGCGCTTTATATTCTTGATCCACTTCATAATTTAAAATGTGCAATCCTTCTCCATGCGCTACAGGAACATTCGTGATAGATGAAATTCGTTTTTCAATCTTCGAAGTAAGTTCATTCTCTTCCAAAAATGCACCACTACTCGTTCGAATATCATTTACATCACGTGATGAACCAACTTTAGAACGTTTCATATTACTTTTAGACAATTCAATCAATTCAGCGCACTCTTCATCACTTAATACATTTGCTAATACGACAATAAGAGGTTCTTCGAATTTTGAAATAATTTGTATTTCCCTATCCTCTGTCATAATCGTATTTCCTTTATGATCAAAAATAGTTTGTTCCTTATTTTCACCTATTTGATTGTTGTTTGTCATTTCCTTATCTCCCTAGAAAAAAATGATTGGATAGCATGAATATATCATATTCTTTCTACCTTTCTCTTTTTTGAGAAAATTTAAACTTTTGACCATCATTCTTATCCCTTTCCTCAAAGAAATTGACTCCCTCCACAATAGAAACTCATGGTTCTTTTACATATTATCCTTCTACCCAATCAAATATTTTATTATCCTTTTCCCTATACCGAAAGCTCACTGTATAGAAAACTCTCTGTTTTGTAACACATTGCAACGAAATGATAATAACATCATTTTCAAAGACGTACTTTCCACTCACTTCTCCTCTTTCATACTGAAATAAAAAAACATCCTCTTTTTCTTTTTGATGTAAGTCTCTTTTTATATCTGAAATAGCTCGATCAACAAGTTCCTCCATGAAAAAACTTTGTTCTATTTCAGAATAAAATTTTTTATCCGAAAGTAACATATTCGTTTCGTACATCAAAAATGAAATGAATAAAATAAGAAAAATAATTGTTCCTGGCATTACAAATCCATCTTGTTTTCTCATGTTTCTATCTCAATTTCACTATAGCGCACAGCCACGCCTTCATATATTTCACCACTTATATCTTTCACATATATATATAACAAATGAGGTGTTAATTTATACGAAATCGCTTCAATCCTTTGTAATATAAATTCCCTTCCGCGCATATTTACTTTTCTTATTAAATTACTATTCAACTTTTCATACGTCACCTGATCACCATTACGAAGTTGGAAGCGTAAAATATTCCCACCGTTTTCTAGCTCTATCTTCCTCCCACTTGATACTTCACGAAACTCTAATTGCATTTGTCCTAAAAACACATCCCACTCCCAGTCATTTAATCCTTTTGAATGTGTATTTTCTATCCCCATAATATGAAGACGCGGTAAAAGTAAAAAGAACATTGATAAAAGCAACAAACATGCAATCATTTCTATTAATGTAAATCCCGCTTCTTTTTTATTTTTCCTTTGCATAAAGGCATTGCTCCATCGCTTTTCCTCTCCTATCTTTCCACATCGTACAAACTTCATCTCCTCTCCAATATGTGTAATATACAATTCCTTTTATGACTTGCTCTTTTACTCGCTTTTCCTCATTCTCATACTTAAATAAGGCCGCTTCTTTTTTTAATAATATTAATGCTTTATAGCTCATTTTTATATTTTTTCTTTCTTGCATAATTAATAATGTTTGCGGGAGCAATAACGATACCGCCATCATTATTAAACTTAACGCTACAACCATTTCAACCATTACTGATCCTTTTTGACACTTCACGATACGTAAATCTCCCTCTTCCAAGCTGAAATACAATCTCATATTTATACCCTCGATAGGAAAGTAAAATCGTACCACCCCTATTAATATTCCCGCTCGGATTATATGTCATTGGATTTGGAAAGGTATGCAAATCCATTTGGACATCTTTATCATATTCTCTCTTAACAATTAAAAGGTCTGTCTCCGATTCCGAAATATAATACATATGTTTCTCTTTAAACCAGCGTAACGTATAATGTTTTTGACGCTTAATCGCTAACTGCTGCATATACAAAATATCATTTGAAAACTGTTTCAAAAACTGCTCAACTTTTTGTTTTTCATGTAATGAAGTAACGTTAAAATGCGTAACAACACTCAGTACAGAAATAGCAAATAAGACAAGTAGCATTTCTAAAAGAGTAAAACCTTTTTGCTTCACGATTTCCCAGCTGATACCGTACCATCATCGGAAATATGGATTGGTTCACCTTTCGGGCAAGTTTTTGAAGTAATATACTTTCCTGTTTCAAGTTCCTCTATTGATGGAATCTTATTATGTTGCAAGTGATATGCTTGTATTTGTGCTTCTATAGATTTCACATAGGCTGCACATCCTTTTCCTTGGACGGATGAGCGCTGTGTAACTACATTTGGAATAATTAATAGTAATAATACAGTTATGACAACCATAACTAATAACATTTCTAAAAGAGTAAAACCCTCCTCATTCTGCATGTAAATGCCCCCTATATAGAATTCATCATTTGAAACATCGGCATAATCATCGCTAAGTACATCAAAATGACTATAACCCCAAGACATGTAAATAAAATGGGTTGAATCACAAATAACATACGTTTAATTTTTTGTTCTACCTTTTCAATAATGAGCTCACTGTAATCACCAAGCTCATTTGCTAAATTACCGTTTGCTTGTCCATGCGTAATGATATAAGAAAGTTCTTTCTCGTAATAACCGCTTTTATCAATAATAGATTGTAACGGTTCTCCTGCAATTAATTGCCGCTCAATTCGGTCTGCTTCATACTGAAAGAACGGATGATACTTTTGCTTCATCATTATTGTTAATGCTTCGTGTACGGACAATCCACCGTGTAATAAACCACTTAATTGAGTGGAAAAATAATGCGAATGATTTAAAATAAGAAATGTTTTCATAAGGGGAATACGGATCATAATCTTTACCTTTTGAGTAGGCGGAAGTTTTCGGAAATAAAATATATATATACTAAATCCCTTTATAACGATAAGAACAATCATATAAATGAAGTAGGGTAATAATTTAATTGCAACTAAAATTTGCTCCGTAAGTGGTGGTGCTGTAGAACGTAAAGAACTATACATCATTTCAAACTGAGGCAATAAAATGAGGTTAAAAACAGAAAGCATAATCATTAAAAAAAATGATAAAAACATAGGATATCGCATTACTTTCATCATATCTTTCCTATATTTATCTTTCTTGTAAAGAAGTACGCTTCCTTGTTGCAAAGCAAAAGAAATGTCACCATGTCGCTCTGCATAAAACAAATAACTTAACATCTCAGAGTGAAACATTAATTGGTGAAAAGAAGCGTGCAAACTTTGTCCATTTTTCAATCCCTCGATCATACGCTGTAACTGTAATTTCTTTCCTAATGGTAGTTGCAACTGCAAAAATTCTAACGCCTGCAAAAGTGAGTAACCTTTCTCTAATAAATCACTTAATCTTTTACATAATAATGCTTGATCACTTAAACTCCATTTTCTCTTAAACATATACATCTTCTTCTAAAAAGCCTAAAGCATACCCTTTTCGAACCGACGATTCCAACGTTTTATAGTGATACGTAACATGTTCTCCACTTGCTTCTTTAATCGCTTGTTTTAATTCATATCCATATAACAGTTCATAAATGCTTGCCTGTCTCACTTTCCTCATTGATTTACATAAAGTTGCACACTTCCCTCTGCAAAATGGACATTTTAATTCGACGAGCCGCTGAGCAGCTACTGCTAATAATGATTGTTCAATTTCTTGCCTTGTAATACCATAATCCATAAATCGTAGTATCGCTCCTTTCGCATCATTTGTATGCAAGGTTGTCATTACTAAATGTCCCGTCAAACTGGCCCTTACAGCTACTTTTGCTGTTTCTTCATCACGAATTTCGCCAACTAAAATAATATCTGGATCATGACGCAAAATAGCCTTTAATCCCGTTTTATATGTGATACCAGCTTTTTCATTTATTTGAATTTGTAATAAACCGTCTTTTCTTTGCTCAACTGGATCTTCCAGTGTAATGATGCGACGTGTTTGCCATTTTCTAGCTACTTCTAATAACGCATACATTGTTGTTGTTTTTCCAGAACCAGTTGGCCCAGTAAATACGAGTAACCCATGAGAATGCTTTAAAAAAGAGAGTAATTTTTCCGCTGAACTTGGAAATAACGAAAGATGAGACAGTGGCTGTACAAATGCTTGTAAATGGAGGCGAATAACGAGACTTTCTTGATATACTGTTGGAAGTGTTGAAAGGCGTAAATACACTTCTTGTCCATCAATTTGTAAGTACAACGAACCATTTTGAGGTTTTCTCCTCTCTCCTATATCCATTGATGCTAAAAATTTAAAGTGTGAAACAAGCTTTTCTCCAAATTCTTTCTCAATACACCGTTTCGTAATTAAATCTTTTCCAATACGTAATTGAATCGCCACATCCTTCTGCCTGGGCACAATATGTAAGTCCGATGCTTGCACCCTACAAGCTTCTTTCATAATCATATTTGCAAAAAGCTCGACACTATTCATCAAGTTTCCCTCCTCACTATGTATATATCATAAAAAAATGCACAAGAAAAATTAGAGATTTTGTATTTTCACTAAGAGAAAAAGGAAAAATATGTTTGTGAAATTATGAACAATTTCTGAACTATTGTCTGAAATTACCTATATAGAAGTTTATCTGTATTATAATGTTAATATCTTGGATAAAGTGATAAAGGTGGAGATCCTCATGGAACAAGCTTTAAAAATTACAGGTGTGTTATCTGACCCTACTCGTTATTACATTTATAAATATATTTCGCAAAAACATAATTACGTAACTGTACAAGAAATTGCAGATGAGTTTAACATTCATCCAAACGTGGCGCGTTTACATTTATCAAAATTAGAAGATGTTAATATGCTCAAATCAGAAACAAAAAAAACTGGGAAAGGCGGCAGACCAAGCAGACTATACGTCCTGTCTCAAGATGTCATCCAGTTACAATTCCCATTTCGCGATTATCAATTATTAGCACAGATAGCATTTAATTCACTACTAAGCTTAGGTAGCGCCGGTGAAAAAGCGCTATATGAAACAGGAAAACAATTCGGCAAAGAATTAATGCAACAACATATGCATCGCTTAAATGTAAGTGCAGAAGCATTGACGATAGAACAAAAAATGCTAATCGCAAAAGAAGCATTCTCAACAGCTGGCTTATCCCCTGCTTTTGAATTAAGTACAGATGGCACAAAAATTTTCTATGATGTACACAATTGCCCATTTAAAGAAGTTGCTGCGCATCATCCGACTGAAATTTGTAATATGCACGGAGATATGATGAAGGGGATTTTTGAAATCCTATTCCCGAACGTGGAATTAACACGAAACGATAGTCTACTAGATGGATGCAAATCTTGTAACTATAAAGTGAAACTTTAATCAGTGGGGGTTTACGGGCAGTTGATCTCCCACCTAACTTCTTTGCTCAAGCCGAATTTTGAGGTGGGAGTTTTACTGCCCACAAATAGCGGGATAAAGTTCAAATTTAGTTTTTCAACTAAGAAGAAGTCAATATTATAATTGGCTTCTTTTTTATATAAATGAATATTTACAATAGTTAGAAAAATAAACTATAATGAAAAGAGGTTTTACTTTTTTTAGAAAAGGAGGGAGATGGCATGGAGCGCATGTTTCGCGTTCTCGGCTTTTGGACTGGAATTTTCTCGGTTATGTTTTACGTAGGGGATATGCATTCGACCGCACTACTATTTTTAGGACAAACAGGATTCTTCGTACTTTTAAGTTATTTAAAATTAACAGAGCGTATGTATATATACGTATTCGGGGCATATTTAACCGTTTTCTTCATCGGATTTACATGGTACACAACATTTTTACTTGTCCCTGGAGCTGGGCATTAAGAGATGGCAAATTGCCATCTTTTTTTTAATTCCGTAATTCCCTAGTTGACTTATAGGTTTTATTACCTTATATTCTATATAACACATTGGAATTAGGGGGAATCAACATGAATACACTGCTTGTCGGGATTAACATCACAGTCATGCTCATTTTAGTTGGCGTATTGTATTATATGCAACGTAAGCATGTATCTTTTAATAAACGTGTATTTACTGCTTTAGGAGTCGGAATTATCTTTGGTCTTATATTACAATTTATTTATGAACCTACTTCTAAAGTAATTATCGAATCAAATACCTGGTTTAGTTTAATTGGTAACGGTTATGTGAAATTACTTCAAATGATCGTTATGCCACTTATTTTAGTATCTATTATTTCAGCATTTACAAAATTACAATTAACGAAAAACCTTGGTAAAATCAGTGGTCTTATTATCGGAATTTTAATTCTTACTACAGGAATTGCCGCAGCTGTCGGTATAGCTGCAAGCGCAGGATTTGATGTATCAGCAACAGGTTTACAACAAGGTGATGCAGAATCTGCTCGTCTGAAATTAGTAGAAGAAAGATTTACTTCTATTGAAAAGACAACAATTCCAGACAAATTGTTAGAACTGTTGCCTACGAATCCTTTTCTTGATTTAACAGGTGCTCGTCCAACATCAACAATTTCTGTTGTAATATTTGCAGCCTTTATCGGGATTGCCTTTATAGGTGTAAAACGAAAATATCCAGAACAAGCAGAGCTATTTAAGAAAATGCTTGATGCTGTATATGCAATCGTAATGCGTATGGTAACATTAATTTTACGTCTTACTCCATACGGCGTATTAGCTCTTATGGCAAAGACAGTTGCTGGTAGCGATATTAACGCTATTTTAAAACTTGGTAACTTCGTGTTAGCATCTTACGTAGCTCTTATCGTAATGTTTATCATTCACTTATTATTAATCGCATTATCTGGTTTAAATCCAATTCAATATTTGAAAAAAGTGTTCCCTGTATTAACATTTGCATTCACATCTCGCTCTAGTGCTGGTGCAATGCCATTAAATATTGAAGCTCAAAAAGAAAAGCTTGGTATTTCTGAAGGAATCGCTAACTTCGCTGCATCCTTTGGGGTATCTATCGGTCAAAACGGTTGCGCAGGTATTTATCCAGCAATGCTTGCTATGATGGTCGCTCCAACTGTAGGAATTGATCCATTACAACCACAATTCATTTTAACTTTAATCGCTGTCGTTGCTATTAGCTCATTCGGTGTTGCCGGTGTTGGTGGCGGTGCAACATTCGCAGCGTTAATCGTACTATCTACAATGAACTTACCAATCGGCATTGTCGCTCTTGTTATCTCAGTTGAACCATTAATCGATATGGGTCGTACAGCTCTTAACGTAAGTGGTTCTATGACAGCTGGTCTTATTTCTAGTAAATGGCTTGGTGAATTAGATCAGGATACGTACAATCAAGATGATGTAAAAACTGGTGAGATTGCTTCATAATAAAAAAGGACGCTAACAATTTATACTGTTAGCGTCTTTTTTATTATGTTCCATCTCTATACATCTTCTCTTGAAAGTTATCACTCCAAGTATTCTTCTAGTTGCTCTTTTAACTCTTCCTCAATCTCATAACAAGATTCATCAACAAGTTCCCCTACTTTCTTACTCCCCCAAACTCTCGACTGAGTTGGCATCCCTAAAAAAGTATTTTCGCATCTCCAAATTGGAATAATGTAAAATTCAATCATCTCTCCTTCTTCATCTAATACCGCTATAGAAACTGATGAATAATATCCTATTTCAAAGGGATTCTCTTTTTCTCATTCAAATCCCATATCTAATTTCATATTTTCCCCTATGTATAAATGCGAATACGCTTTAAAAAATCCAAGTGATATTCGCTCTATTCCATTCTCCATACATTGAATCTTCTCTTTCAACTCCAATGTAAGCTCCTGTGCTTTATATTTCATTTCCGCCTCCTTAAACATAGAAAAAGAGAATACAATAACATATTCTCTTTTCTCAAATATATTTCATTATCTCACAGCCCGTCCCTTTCACAAATAACCATTTTGCTCGCACCATGTATGAAATTGTCCTACATCTACTCCAACTAACACGATATCCTTTAGCTCTACATCAATACTTTGTTCTCCAATTACAATAGCAAAATGGGATTCTAATTGTTTTTCATTTTTCTTTACAGTTCCAATTCGGTTCCGATGCGGCCCATTTTTTATATATGCTTTTTGTCCTACAATATCAAAGTTCAAGATTCTCACCTCTTTTACTGCGCTCAAATTGGAAATACAATCTCCACCTCGGAAAATTTCCTTTCATTGCACTATTTCTCTATATATATGACGAAACAATAAAAGAGTCCTTCCTTCTTTACAATTATTTTTTCTTTGTTTCATTTTTATGATTGAAACGTAAAGTTTATAATAAAATACACTTGGAAGCGCTTTCTACGTAATTTTTTATGTTATAATATAAAAGTAGAACTTCGTAAAGAGGGTTAAAAAATGAATATAAACATGATTAACAAAGTAATTGAAGCATTAAAAGTATATGGCTTTCAGGATGTATCATTCTGTGAAGAAACGAAGCAATTTTTATTTCATAACGAAACCGATATTATGAGCGGCTATGCAGAAATAACATATAGTAGTCAATTCGAAAAATTTAACGTACAAATTCATCCAATTGAAACGCATCACCAAGCAGAGTTACAAGAGGTTGAAAGACATATACAAGCTTGCATACGAAAAGTAGAGTATTTAAATGCACTTCTTACTGGACAAACAAAGCTAGATGATAAAATTATTATTATGTAAAAAAAAAGAACGTGAAGCTATCACGTTCTTTTTCATTATACGTTCATTTTCCCCTTCAGCTGTAATCCTGTAACAGATTCTAATACATCCATCGCTTCTTCAAACGTCATATCAAAAATTGTCTTCTCTTCTATATAGGGAAACTGTCTAAAGCGCTTTTCTAACATTTTCACTGCATCCGATGTGAAGTTTGCGCTATCAATGCCAAATTCTGTTTCAAGAAGCACAATCCAATCTAACACATGAAAACCTAATCCATTTACGAATGAAATAAGTTTTTCTTCTGGCTGTGGAGATAAGAATACGTTTCGCTCCAGCTCACTGAAAAGTTCTTCTCCTAAAATTCCTGCTAACTCATCATCATGTTCGCGTTCAATAATCTCTTCATAACCGTAATCATCAACAAGCTCTTCTACTTCTTCACTATCCGCAAAAAGCAATTGACTAAGAATTGCATCTTTCTTAAATTCACTGTTTTGTACAACCTCTAAAAAACTTGTTTCCCATCCATTTTCTAATTTCATATTTATAACTCCTTTATATGCTTTACTTATAA
Source organism: Bacillus sp. FSL R9-9530 (assembly GCF_038008145.1). Taxonomy (NCBI): domain Bacteria; kingdom Bacillati; phylum Bacillota; class Bacilli; order Caryophanales; family Bacillaceae; genus Bacillus; species Bacillus sp. FSL R9-9530. The sequence continues at coordinate 5,121,820 of NZ_JBBOYO010000001.1, read as the reverse complement.
TAACTGTGCCCAAAATAGCCTAATGGTAACCTTCACTCTTTTTTTGCAAGAAATATTTCTCGCTGCATTCCCACGTCTAACATTCCACTTTATTCAATATATATGAGACAAGCCCCTCAATTTCTCCTTCGAAAATATCAACTTCTCGTAAATGGTAGAATGTCGTTTGCAACTCATTGCCCTTGTGATATATATAAATTTTCTTTTCTAAAGCAATTGCCATCCCTAATTCTGTATGACTTCCATTCCCACCCTCTAGTATGAGTAAGAAAACATCAGCTTCTCGTATCGCTTCTTGTTCTTCTTCACCAATCTTTTGCAATTGTTCTCTATTGGTTGCTCTTTCATTTTTCGTCCAATCATATGTATGCTGCCATCCCACTTCTTTCAACTGGCTTGATACGAAACGAACAAGATGTTTATTTTGAAATCCTGAAGCAATATAAAATTTCATTTATATTCACTCCTTAAATATGTATGGGGAAACTCCTTTTTTAGCGTTAATGGGATTTTTTCAAAAAAAATCCCCATCCTTAGAACTTATTTGCGTTTCAATGATGGGGTGCCTCATGATCTTCTTTTATTTTTTGTTTTTTATAACTTTCATCAGCTAACATTTCTAGTTCAGCTGTTATTTCTGATTTTTCAAGCTCTCGTTCTTGTGAAAATTTCCGTGAAATATAAACAATAACACTACCAACGTACAACACAAAGCATATAATAAGTGCAGTATTTTCATAGAGACTTAGCTCCAACACAGTCACTCCTAATCCATTCGTATTTTCACGCTTAATCAATTGGAATTTCCCTATTAACCATTTGTTACCCCGCATTAACGGGCAGTAAGACCCCCACCTCAAAATTCAGCGAAAACAAAGAAGTTAGGTGTGGGATTAACTGCCCGTAAAAGCCCGATTGGTTCAACTAATAATCAGTGGGGATGAACCCCCCACTGATTAAAGTTTCACTTTATTGTAACATAAAAATATCAATTCTTGGAATCTTTCATCCTACTAAAAAAGACATGATTGTTTAATCATGCCTCTGAAATATGTTGAATGATAGTTTTAATCGCTTCTTTTCCATTATATTTTTTTAATGCTGTTTTATACGTCTCATTATTATGAGATAGCTCTTCTATATGCTTTATAAGTGAGTTCACCGTTACATCCTCTTCATATAATACCGATGCATACCCTTGTCTTTTAAAGGATTCAGCATTTAAAATTTGATCTCCACGGCTTGCAAATTTCGATAACGGAATTAAAACCATCGGCTTTTGCATTGTTAAAAATTCAAAAATCGCGTTGGATCCCGCACGTGAAATAACAAAATCTGTTGCTGCTAATATATCCGGCAACTCTTCATGTACATATTCAAATTGTCTATATCCTTCTTTATTTTGTAAGGATTCATCAAGATTTCCTTTTCCGCAAAGATGCACAATTTGATAATTTTTCAGAAGATCTGGAAGTGCCGATCGAACCGTTTCATTAATTTTCTTTGCGCCTAAACTTCCTCCCATAACAGTAATAACTGATTTCTTCCGGGAAAACCCTAGAAACTTTAAACCTTTTTCAAGATTTCCTCTTAGTACGTCTTCACGTACAGGCGATCCTGTATATATTACTTTTTCTTTCGGTAAATGTTTCGCTGCTTCTTCAAATGTAACAAATATTTTCGAGGCAAAACGGAGCGCAATTTTATTTGCTAGTCCAGGTGTCATATCAGATTCATGTAATAAAACTGGCACTCTATTTAGCCACCCTCCTATTACGACTGGTACGGATACGAAACCACCTTTTGAAAAAATAACATCCGGTTTTAGTTTACGAATTGTTACGTACGCATCCATAACACCCTTCATCACGAGAAAAGGATCTTTTATATTTTTCAAATCAAAATAACGACGTAGCTTCCCGCTTGCAATACTATGGTATGGGATTCCTTCTTTTTCTATAATCGTTTTCTCAATCCCTTGATGAGAACCAATATAAGAGATATCCCAGTTCTGCTTTTGTAAATGTGGAATAATTGCTAAATTAGGTGTTACATGCCCGGCCGAACCGCCACCTGTAAAGACTATTTTTTTCATACGTCTCCCCCTTCTACACTATAGTACACTAAAATACCTTGCCTCAGGGTGAGAAAATACCATAGCCGTTACAGACGCTTCTGGCTCCATCATAAATCCTTCTGTTAATGAAATACCTATTTCTTCTGGATGAATTAAGCGAAATAATTTTTCTTGATCAGCAAGTTCTGGGCATGCTGGATAACCAAATGATACGCGTATTCCTCTATATTTTGTACGGAATCTCTCTTCCATCGTCAGTTCAGGTGAATCTGGAATTCCCCAACGATCACGAATGAGCATATGTGTTTTTTCAGCAAGTCCTTCTGCTAATTCAAGTGCTAACGACTGAATCGCATGACTGCGTAAATAATCTCCCTTCGCCTTCCACTCCTCTGCAATATCTCGAACCCCTTCTCCAACGGTAACAGATAAGAAAGCGACATAATCCATCTCATCTCCAATCGGGCGTATATAATCTCCTAAAGTACGGTATGGTGCTTTCCCTTGTCTCGGAAATTCAAATCGCTCTATAATACGTGTGTGATCTTCCGGATCGTATATAATTATATTTTGTCCATCACTTTGCGCCGGGAAAAATTGATACACCGCTTTTGGGCGTAACCAAGATTGTCCTTCTTGTAATAATTCATCAATTAAATCATTTAGCTCATGTGCTCTTTTATCCCCTTCTTGCAAGAGTTTTTTTACGTTTCCTTTTAACCCAAGATGGTGTCCAATTAACATTTGTCTATTTAAAAACGGTGCAAGATGAAGGGCAGGAATATCCCGTAATACAACTCGTTTCGTCGAATCTGGCACTATAACAGTTGCTTTTGGCAACGGCTCAATAACTGCGGGAATTTCTATTTTTTTCTCCTCTTGTTTCACAATATGAAGATGGCGTTCCTTTTTATCTCGCTTCATCTTTTCACGTTCTTCTTCTTTTTGTAATTTGTTAATAATATCAAGACCTGTCATTGCATCACTTGCATAACATACGAGCCCTTTATAAGATGGAGAAATACGATTATCTGTAAATTTCCTCGTTAGTGCTGCACCACCTACAACAATTGGAATATCAATATTCGCTGCTTTTAAATCTTCAGCAGTCGTTACCATTTGTTGCGCTGATTTTACTAACAAACCAGAAAGGCCAATAATATCAGGTTTCTTTTCTTGTACTTCTTGAACAATTCGATCCGAACGAACATTAATTCCTAAATTAATAATTTCATATCCGTTATTTGATAAAATAATTTCAACAAGGTTTTTCCCAATATCATGTACGTCTCCTTTAACAGTCGCTAATAATACTTTCCCTTTTTTTGCACTCTCACTAGATTCCATATGTGGCTCTAAGTAACTTACGGCAGCTTTCATACTTTCAGCACTTTGCAATACTTCAGCAACGATAAGCTCATTACCATTAAATAATCGCCCCACCTCATCCATTCCTGTCATAAGCGGCCCGTTAATAATATCCAGAGGTTTTCGTCCTTCTGTAAGCGCGAGACTTAGATCTTCTTGTAGTCCTTGCTTCGTACCTTCTACAATATAATTTGCCAGTCGTTCATCAAGTGTTAGCGTTTCTTGTATAACGACATCTTTCTTTTTGGCAACACGATAAAAGTTTGTAAATTTTTCTAACGTCTCTTTCGTCGTTTCAAATAATAATGCATCCGCAAGACGTTTTTCTTCCTCTGGAATTAACGCATAGCGTTCTAATTTTTCCGTATTAACAATCGCATAATCTAATCCTGCTTTCGTTGCATGATATAGAAAGACAGAGTTTAATACTTCACGTCCAGCTGGTGGTAAACCAAAAGATATATTACTCACACCTAGAATCGTTAAACATTCTGGTAACGCTTCTTTAATAAGACGAATTCCTTCTATAGTCGCTGCCGCTGAACCTATATATTCTTCATCACCTGTTCCTACAGGAAACACAAGCGCATCAAAAATAATATCAGATGGGCGTATACCATACTTTTTCGTTAGTAATTCATAGCTTCTTTTAGCAATCTCTATCTTTCTTTCTGCACTAACTGCCATACCATCTTCATCAATTGTCCCTACAACTATCGCAGCACCGTATTTCCGAAGAAGGGGTGTCACTTTTTCAAAACGTTCTTCTCCATCCTCTAAATTAATAGAATTGATAACACCTTTTCCTTGAATATAAGTAAGAGCTTTCGCCATAACATTTTCATCTGTTGAATCAATCATAATCGGTACTTTTAACACTTTCGTAACTTCTGCCAAGAATCTTTCCATATCTTCTATTTCATCACGATCAGGGTCTGCCATACAAATATCAATAATATGAGCATTTTTCTTCACTTGCGCTCTCGCCACTTCAGCAGCCTCTTCAAATTTCCCTTCTGCTACTAATCTTTTAAACTTACGCGATCCAATTACATTCGTCCTTTCTCCAACAAATAAAGGCCTCATAGAATCATCATATTGCAACGCTTCTAGTCCACTAATTCCATGTCCAACCCTTTCATGATGCTCACGAGGATTAATCGAGGCAAGCGCCGATTTCATTACACGTATATGTTCTGGTGTTGTGCCACAACAACCACCAATAATATTAATCCATCCTTCTTCAGCAAAACGTTTTACTTTTTCAGCAAGTGACGCTGGAGATTCGTGATAATGCCCATCTTCATCAGGAAGACCAGCGTTTGGATAACACGAAATATAACACTCCGATAAATCAGATAGGGAACGTATATGTTCCCTCATAAATTCTGGACCAGTAGCACAGTTTAATCCAACCGATAATGGCTTCATATGCTCTACCGATAAATAAAAGGCTTCGATCGTTTGACCCGCTAAAGTCGTTCCCATCGGTTCAATTGTTCCAGAAATCATAATAGGTACTATTTTGTTTAGTTCTTCAAACGCCGATTGAATTCCAATGTACGCAGCTTTCACATTACGCATATCTTGACTCGTTTCAACGAGTAATACATCAACTTCTCCTCTTAATAGTCCTCGCGCTTGCCTTGTATAGGCTTCAATTAACTCTTCAAAAGTCACACCACCTGTAACACTAATCGCTTTCGTCGTTGGTCCCATCGCTCCCGCAACATACACTTCTTTCCCACTTTCTTTAACCGCTTGCTTCGCCAAAAGCGCTGCCCTTTCGTTTAACTCTTCATCTAAATGAGACAATGCATAATCACTTAATACAATATTTGTTGCACCAAACGTATTCGTTTCAATAATATCTGCTCCAGCTTCAATGTAGACTTTATGAATATTTAAAATAACATCCGGTCTTGTTTTTACTAAATATTCATTACAACCTTCGTATTCTTCTCCTCCAAAATCTTCCGCTGTTAAGTCTTCTTGCTGGATCATCGTTCCCATTGCACCATCTAATATTAAAATTTCATGTTGTAATCTCTCTTCTATTCGTTTCATCAATTAATACCTTCTTTCACTTCTTGCTTTTCTCTCACATATTTCACGAGATGTTCTGTAATTTCATATTTTAAAAACGGTGTAATAAGATAAATACCGTTAAAGTATTTCATCGCCGCATCGATCAACTCTTGTGAAATACGAATCCCTTCCTCTATGGCTGCATCTTTCGTTTCATGTCCATCCATTCTTTGTCTTATCTCTTCAGGGAGAGTAATACCCGGCACTTCAAAATGAAGAAAATCTGCGTTCCGCTTACTTACTAACGGCATAATTCCAATAAAGATAGGTTGTTCCAAATGCTTTGTCGCTTCATATACTTCTTCTATTAAAGCAACATCATATATCGGCTGCGTTAAGAAATATTCAGCACCAGCATCAATTTTTCGTTCCATTCGCTTGACCGCTGCTTTTAAATGCCTTACATGAGGATTGAATGCACCTCCAACAGAAAATCTTGTTGCCGGACCAATTGATTTCCCTAAAATAGAGCGTCCGTCGTTCATCTCTTTAATCATTTTAATGAGCTCTATCGATGACAAATCATATACAGAAGTTGCACCTGGGAAATCACCAACGCGCGCTGGATCACCAGTTAAAGCTAGCACTTCCTCCATACCTAATGCTGATAATCCAAGTAAGTGAGACTGTAGTCCAATGACGTTATGGTCTCTACACGTTAAATGCGTCAATACTGGAATATCATGCTTCGTTAATAATGCACCCATAGCCATATTCGAAACACGAGGAGATGCTAATGAATTATCTGCTAGAGTAATAGCATCCGCTCCAGCCCTTTTCAGTGCTCTTGCCCCTTCAAAAAAACGCTGCGTGTCTAACGTTTTCGGTGGATCTAATTCCACTACAACTGTCGTTTGTTTCTTTGCCTTTTCTGCTAGAGTAACATGAGCTCTCGAACGCTTCTCATGTGTATGGACCACTTTAGGCCTTTGAATCGTCTCCTTTGCTATTACAGGTGCAACATTTGCAATAGCACGTTTCATTCCTTCAATATGTTCCGGGGTAGTACCACAACAACCACCTAATAAACGAATACCTTGTTCAATAAATTTCGGTGTCATTTCTTCAAAATACGCTGGACTTCCCTCATATACGTAACGCCCTTCCACATAATTCGGGAGACCTGCATTCGGATATGCTGATAAATAGCCATTTTGAGGAATCGATATCATTTTGAAAGCTTCCGTCATGTGAAGCGGGCCTAGTTGACAGTTCAACCCAACAACATTGGCACCGTAATCTAAAAGCTGTTTTAATATTTCATTGACATCATTCCCATTTTGAGTCGTACCTGCCTCATGTAACGCTAACTGAGCAACAATCGGAATATTCGTTTGTTTACGCAATACTTTAACCGCATGCAATAATTCAAATTCATCATAAAAAGTTTCTAATAGTAATCCATCAACCTGTTCTTCTAGTAAAGCACCTGCCTGCTCAAGTAACATAAATTCTCGCTCTATATCAGTCGTTGTAACAGCACCAATATGTTTCATACCTCCAATTGTCCCTAAAATTGCATTCCGATCTGTTACTGATGCTTTCGCAATATTCACTGCCGCTTTATTAATTTGGACAACTTGATTTTCTAGACCATACATGCGGAGTTTCGCTTCATTCGCACCATACGTATTCGTTTGAATAACATCCGCTCCAGCAGCTACATATTGTTTATGGATCGATATAATTAAGTCCGGGTCAGACAAATTCAATTCTTCAAAACTACTTTGTAAACCATGCGAATGTAATAACGTTCCAACCGCACCATCACCTATTACAATTCCTTTTGATAATAAATCTAGTAATTTCACGAATCTCCCTCATTTCTATCAATATAAAAACCCCCTCTTCACTTTGAAGAGGGGGACATAATTGTTCCTCCTCTTATTATGCAAAACACACGTTTTGCAGGTTTTAGCACCGTTTCAAACATTTAGTTTGAAGGTTGCCGGGTTTCACAGGGCCTTTCCCTCCACCGCTCTCAATAAGAGTTTGTCTTTATTATTTTATTTATGTAGCTAAAAGGAAATACGTTCCCCTTTTAACAATGTTTGTTAATTTTTTATAAATTTAGCACGCACTAAAATAAAAGTCAATGACACTTGCGGAAAAATAAAAATTATTTAAAATAAAGTTGCAATTCAATTATCTTTTGTTGTAAAGTTAAAACCATAATAAAATTTCATACGAACATTCTTATCTAGAGAGGTAGAGGGACTGGCCCTTTGACGCCTCAGCAACCATTAACATTCATTCGTTAATAAGGTGCTAATTCCAGCAAATTGTGAAAGATTTGACAGATGGGAAGAAGACTCTATTCAATCCGAAAGCCTTCTTCTTAGAAGGCTTTTTTTATTTTCACTTAGTCGTTCACTTTAAAAAGGGGGAATTTTCACATGTCAACAATCGAAACAAAACTAGCACAAATCGGGAACCGTAGCGAAGCTACAACAGGAACGGTTAATCCACCTGTTTATTTCTCAACTGCTTATCGTCACGAAGGAATTGGTAAATCTACTGGATTTGACTATTCAAGAACTGGAAATCCAACTCGCGGCCTTTTAGAACAGGCAATTGCAGACTTAGAAAGCGGTGAGCAAGGGTATGCCTGTAGTTCAGGAATGGCGGCTGTTCTCCTTGTCCTTTCACTATTCCGTTCCGGAGATGAGCTTATCGTATCTGAAGACTTATACGGGGGAACATATCGTCTATTTTCCGAACATGAAGACAAGTGGAATATTCGATGTAGATACGTAGATACACAATCTATTAAACAAATTGAGCAAGCAATCACATCTCAAACGAAGGCTATTTTCATAGAAACACCGACTAATCCATTAATGCAAGTAACTGATATCGTAAGTGTAGCAAGTGTAGCGAAAAGGCACGGACTACTTCTTATTGTAGATAACACGTTCTATACGCCTTATATACAGCAACCATTAACAGAAGGTGCAAACATCGTCCTTCATAGCGCAACTAAATATTTAGGCGGTCATAACGATGTACTAAGCGGACTTGTCGTTGCGAAAGGGAAATCTCTTTGCGAGGAGCTTGCTCATTATCATAATGCCTCTGGTGCTGTCTTAAGCCCGTTTGATTCATGGCTATTAATTCGAGGCATGAAGACTTTAGCACTTCGCATGAAACAGCATGAAGAAAACGCTCATGCAATTGTTGCTTATTTAAATGATGAAGATGGTGTGACAGATGTATTTTATCCAGGAAGAGGTGGTATGATTTCATTTCGCCTTCAAGATGAAACTTGGATTAATCCTTTCTTACAATCTTTATCCTTAATTACATTTGCTGAAAGTCTTGGCGGTGTCGAAAGTTTAATGACTTATCCAGCAACGCAAACTCATGCCGATATTCCAGAAGATGTTCGAACAGCACGTGGTGTGTGTAATCGTCTTCTCCGTTTTTCAGTCGGCATCGAAAATAGCAACGACTTAATTCGAGACTTAAAGCAAGCAATTAAACTTGTAAAAGAAGGTGTAAGAATATGAGTTATTCCATAGATACGCTTTTACTGCATAATCAATACAAGCATGACTCACACACAGGAGCTGTTAACGTTCCCATCTATAACACATCAACATTCCATCAGTTTGATGTAGATGCTTTCGGAAAGTATGACTATAGTAGATCTGGAAATCCAACACGTGAAGCTCTTGAAGATATCATTGCTTTATTAGAAGGCGGGACAAAAGGATTTGCCTTTGCATCAGGCATTGCAGCCATTTCTACTGCATTTCTCCTTCTTTCACAAGGTGACCATGTTCTTATTTCAGAAGATGTATATGGAGGTACTTATCGAATTGTTACTGAAGTTCTCTCCCGTTATGGTGTTTCACATACATTTGTTGATATGACCAATGTGGAAGAAGTAAAAGAAAACATTAAACCAAATACGAAGCTCTTTTATGTAGAAACACCTTCTAACCCACTTTTAAAAGTGACAGATATTCGTGCTGTTTCTAATCTTGCAAAATCTATTGGTGCTCTTACTTTTGTTGATAATACATTTTTGACACCACTATTTCAAAAACCGCTTGATCTTGGCGCTGATGTCGTTCTTCATAGCGCTACAAAGTTTATTGCTGGTCATAGCGATGTCACCGCCGGATTAGCTGTCGTAAAAGATGAAGAACTCGCTCAAAAGCTCGGCTTTCTACAAAACGCTTTTGGTGCTATTTTAGGACCGCAAGATTGTTCTCTCGTGCTTCGCGGCATTAAAACATTGCATGTACGTCTCGAACATTCAGCTGCAGGTGCCAACAAAATCGCAAATTTTTTACAAGAGCACACTAAAGTTCAAAATGTCTATTATCCTGGCTTACAAATACATCTTGGATTTGACATTCAACAATCTCAAGCTACATCAGCCGGAGCTGTCCTATCTTTCACTTTACAATCAGAAGACGCACTCCGCCAATTTTTATCAAAAGTAAAATTACCTGTCTTCGCAGTTAGTTTAGGTGCTGTCGAATCGATTCTTTCCTACCCAGCTAAAATGTCACATGCAGCATTGTCGCAAGAAGCTCGTGATGAAAGAGGTATTTCTAATTCATTACTTCGGTTATCCGTTGGCCTTGAAAATGTTGACGATTTAATATCCGATTTTGAAAATGCCCTTTCTTATGTAGAAGAACCTGTAAATGCATAAAGGGAAGAAACGAAGCTGTGTACGAATAATAAAACTCTTCAAGAAATAAAATAGTTGTTTAAAAAGATGAACTCTAGAATAAATGACTGATGACTTGATTATTCTAAGATGTATCAGTTACATCCAAACATTTCATTATCATCATAATGAAGCTGATCATAATCAGCTTCTTTTCTTTTAACCTGTTATATATTCTATATATAACATTATAATTCCTTTGTCATATTATTTTAAAAATTTTGTATATTCATTTGAAAGAATAAGAAAATCATGATAAAATTGTGTTACGAATATATCTATATCTTTCAATTTTTGAAACGCATCAAAATTTCCACTCAAAAATGTCATTTTACAAAACTGTGCAAATTTATCTATTTTATTTACATCAGGGTCTCTTTTCTTACAATTTCTTTACTTTAGGACTTTTTTTCTGCAACAACTGTTTTCTTTTCTTTGATTTTTTGGTATGTATAGTATGGTATAACAGCTCACACGGAGGTGGAAAAGAACATGTTAGAAACCTTTCAAAAAGAAATAGAACTATATGAAAGCAATGCAGAATTATTGAAAGTGCTTGCTCATCCTGTTCGCTTATGTATTGTAAAGGGATTAATTGAACGTGGCCCAAGCAACGTTTCTACAATGTACACAGGCTTAAACATGCCACAATCTACAATTTCACAGCATTTAGCAAAGTTAAAAAGTGCTAAAATCGTTTCTAGTGAAAGAAAAGGATTGGAAATTTACTACAAAGTAGAAAACGAAACAATTATTCAACTCGTTCGCGTATTATTAGGTTAGGGACCTATAGACAGAGAAAAAGAGTGTATTCTATATTTTTCATCTCATATCTTTAATATAAATATATATCATGAGAGAAAATATATAATGCTACATAATTAAAAGTCGTATTAAAAAACAAGACACAGAAAATACTGTGTCTTGTTTTTTTCATATCGTTAAATATTGATTCAAAAGTAAATTCTTCATATCTTTTGTGTGTATAACAACATCGAAAGCATTACCTAATCCTCCGTTCAAAATCATAGAGCGAATAGCTCTATTTAGTTTTTGAGTTTCAGAAAAAGGGTTGGTATCTTGATGGCTAGCAAGCTGATCTAATATTCCTGCTGCTAACAAAAACTCTGATTGCTTCCTATGCCATATCGTATTAATTCCTTGCAGCTCAAAATTCATCTTCAACTCATCCCAATGAACATGTGTAGTAAGGTCCATTTCTCCTGGATATGCAAGAGGATTACGAATTAGCTTGTGCTTATAATATCCTCTTAAACTTCCTTCACGATGTGCAGGATGCATCCATTCTTCTTTTGTATATCCATAATCAACTGTAATACATATACCTTTCTGAAACCATTTCGCAATCTCTTCTATATACTCTTCCATTGCAATAGGCACTTCAAAGCGCTGTCCCTCAGCAATATGAATGTTATATTTCAATAAGTAACGACCGACTCTTTTCTCTATCGGTCTAAATACTTCTGTAAGGTTTCCCTCATCTGTATACGTGATACGTACTTCATACAAAATTCCATTTCTTTTCTCAACTATCTCAACAGGAAACGCATCAAATAATTCATTCGAAAAAATAATTCCTTCGAAAGACTCTCCCATTTCAATATAAGATGTATAATACGACACATTATCAAATAAGCAAAGCCTCTCCTGTTGTAGCCTTCTATGAAAAGGGCTCACTTCAATAATTGAATAGTTTAAATTGATAAAGGTTTCCGGAGATAATTGTTTCCATTCTTGTAAAACATCATAGGCAAACTTTCCTGTTCCCCCACCAATCTCACAAATATTTGGAAAAACTTCTCCCTTTTCAACAAGCCGAATAAAAAACTTAGCAAAAGTCTTCGCAAATACAGAAGATACATTGCTACTCGTAAAAAAATCTCCCTGTCTTCCAATTTTTTCACGTTCTCTCATATAATACCCATGTTCCTCTGCATATAATACGAGGTTCATATACGTACTATATGAAATCGAATGATCCTTTTCTTTTCCCATCCATTCTCTTAAATTGAGCTCCATCCCCATAATGACTCCTTATTGTAAAAATGGATTATTTTCTTTTTCAAATCCAATACTTGTTTCTGGACCGTGTCCACATAGCACTGCTGTTTCATCTGGTAATACAAATAATTTCTCTTCAATACTTCCAATTAATTCAGCAAAACTTCCACCAGGTAAATCCGTTCTTCCAATACTCATTTGGAACAATACATCTCCAGAAAATACAGCATTCGCTTCTTTACTATAATAAGAGATACTTCCTGGAGAATGTCCTGGTGTCTCAAAAATTTCAAAACTAAAAGAACTGATTGTTAATGTACCCTCTTCGTCAATAATATGATCTGCTGGTTTTGCTGTAATACTGCGGTTCATCATAAAAATTTGCGAGCCATTCACAGTTGCATCGCCTAACCAATTCGCTTCTTCTTTATGTACGTATACTGGAATATGAAAAGCGTCTCTCACGGCATCAACAGCACCAATATGATCGAAATGAGCATGTGTTAATAAAACCGCAAGTGGCTTTAACTGCGCTTCCTGTAAATATGTAACAAGTTTCTCTCCTTCATGACCAGGATCAAAAATAATACACTCATTTTGATCATTCGTTAAAATATAAGCATTTGTTTGTAATGGGCCTAAAGGCATTTGTATCCATTTCATATGAAAATCTCCTCCAGTTATTTAATTTACTTTTAATGATACAACATTTCTTTCTCTTAGGAAAAGAAGGCGTGTTATCTCGACAATCATTTTTAAAACATGTACAATATAAAAGAGTAAATATTCTAAAAACTCATTCTAAGGAATGAGTAGACAGAGGAGGATATTGTATGGGCCTTGTTATTATTTTTACGCTAGTCACTCTGTTAGCTGTATTTGCTACGCTTAGAACACTTCGCGAAAAAAACTTATTCGCGGGCGGCTTCGCTATTGCAACCGTACTTGTTTTCGGATGGTTTACAATCATGACTGTTCTATATAATGGGTACCCACCAGCTTAATCCATTTACATTTTTATTCTCCAACAAGATCTTGCATAAAAAGAGGAAGGGGGCCCCTTCCTCTTTTCATTATTCACAACTTATATCATCTTCGCCTCGTATTTGTGCTTTTTTACAAGCCACGCTCCTCCAATTACACCTGCATCATTACCAAGTATTGCAATTGCTAACTTTGTGCTCTTTACAGCACGAGAGAAAGCATATTGCTCGAAATAACGTTGAATTGGCTCTAATAGTGCGTCTCCAGCTTTAGATACGCCACCACCAATTACGATTTTCTCTGGGTTCAACGTACTAGCAAGGTTCGCTACAGCTAATCCTAAATAAGAAGCTACTTTTTCCACTACTTCACCTGCTAGTTCGTCACCTTGTCCAAGTGCTTCAAATACATCTTTTGATGTAATAAGCCCTTCTTCTGCTAACATAGAACGTAAAACACTTTCTTTATCTGTCTCTTGTATTTGTTGCATAGCAACACGTACAATACCTGTTGCAGAGGCTACCGTTTCTAAACAACCCGACTTCCCGCAATTACATGGAAAAGCGTTCTCTGTAACAACTGTAATATGTCCAATCTCACCAGCAGCACCGCTTATACCATGTACAATCTCACCATTGGCGATAACACCACCACCAACACCAGTGCCAAGTGTCATACAAATTAAATCTTTTGCTCCTTCACCAGCACCTTTCCACATTTCACCAAGCGCCGCTAAGTTTGCATCATTATCAATAACAACAGGTAATCCCGTTTCTACTTCTAGTAAATCTTTTAACGGATAGTTTTTCCATCCTAAATTAACCGCTTCATAAATCATTCCAGATGCCACATGTACAGGACCAGGAGCTCCCATACCAATACCAATTAGCTTACTTTTTAATTCACCTAATTCTTCTAACTTTTTATCAATAGCTTTCGCTACATCAAGTGTAATATGTTTTCCTTGTTCATTTGTATTCGTAGGGATTTCCCACTTATGTAAAATTTCACCGTACACATTAATAAATGCTAATTTAATCGTTGTACCACCAAGGTCAACACCAACTAACCATTTCTCTTCCATGTTACTTACCTACCTTTATCTAATTCTTATTTAGCTCTTTTTGAATTTCTTGCTTCAATAAAAATAAAGCTGTTTGATAGTCTTGTGGGTCGATTAGCTGTGATTGATTTAATTCACGCAATTCATCTTGCATTAATTGTAAATCTGCAATTCGATCACCCGTATAAATAATCGTACCAAATTTCTTTAGCAATTGCTGAATATCATAAATAGATACCATTTCATCACCCTCTATGCTCACTTACTATAAAAAATTATAATAAGAAAACGTTCACATATTTTATTATAATCACGAAGAAAAAGTCTCGTCAATTTTTATTTGTCTATACAAGCCCATTTTTAACCATTGTTCCTTTTTCTGTAATAATTTTTTCTACATTTTTATCAAATGGCTCTACTGGAATATGTTCTACCATTTGAAAACTATAAGCTAATGATAGCGCTTTCCCTTTATAATGCACGAGATAACGATCATAATAGCCACCGCCATATCCAATCCGTTCTCCTCGCTCTGTATAAGCTACGCCTGGCACGATTTGAAGATCAATTTCATCTGCATTCACTTCTTCCGTAAGCGCTGGAATTGGTTCACGTAAATTCATATACACTGTTTCTAATTGATCAAAATTACTAATTTTCCGGAAAGACATCGTTCGTGTTCCTTTATTACACTTCGGAACAACAACTTTCTTTCCTTCTTCCCAAGCTTTTTCGATAATAGGATATGTATTCACTTCATTTTCCATTGAGAGGGTGATTCCAATTGTTTTAGCTTCAACCCACTCTTTTTGCGCATACAACGAAGCTGCAATTTGCTCTGATAAAGTTGTATACCGTTCTTCTGATAAAGAATTCATGTGTTCTATTATTTGTTTACGTAAACGTAGTTTCTCTTCTCTCACACATTTTCCCCCTCACAGTGACACTTTGCTCTACGATGATAGTGTATCACTTTTAACAGAGGAACCGAATAAAAAAAGAAACAGTAGGAAAATATTCCTACTGCTTACTTTGTTTCACGGTGTAACGTAGACTTCTTGTCACGCTTGCAATACTTTTTAAGCTCGATACGCTCAGCGTTGTTACGTTTGTTTTTCTTTGAGATATAGTTACGATCTCCGCATTCTGTACATGCTAGAGTAATATTCACACGCATTCTTATTTCCCTCCAGTACTAATAACTTAAATCAGACTATACTATAATACCACTTTTAAAATAAAAATTCTACACCTTTTGATATTGTCTAATTTTTTCTATAAGATTTTTCATGTTTTCCCTTGCTATTACTGGGTTTCTAGCATGCGAATACACTAAAAATTTCGGTTGTTTTGTGTCAGAAACGATATAAGACCACTCTTTTTCGGTATATTTGAACTGTACTCCTTCAAATATACCTTCTTCCTTTCTTTCCATATCAGCCAATAATTTCCTCATTACTTTCCCTTTTTCATTCCATGAACATACAACTTCATCACAAAGTAGATAGAGCGGAGGTGATTGCTCTACTATGCTGAGAAATGTTTTTCCCTGCAATGCTATTAGCTCGAATAATTTTCCAATTCGATATAAAATATCTCGCTTCCATCTCGCTTGAAACGACTTTTTTTCATCCTGCGTATAAAATAGAAGGTAACATTCTCCTAATTTCAAAGACATCGGGTAAATATTTCCTGCCGATTCAAGTAATAAATCTGGAATATCTACCTCTTCAAAATCTGTTCCCTGGTAAATATTACTATAATTATCATATAACTCGAAATAATTTCCTTGCTCTGAAAACATAAGTGCCATATTTGCTTTACTTGATTTCATCAAGGCTTTCACATGATGCTTTTGTTCGCCCGCATAAATCCATGTAACTGTGCACCCGAGCCTTTGCAAAAAAATCATAAGTAAATGTTGTAACATATCATTTCTCTTATTAATAAGAAGATGAAACTTCTGTTTTTGTATCGTTTCAATATCAATACGCTCTAACACAGCTTCTACATAATTATTTGCAGAAACGTGAACTAGCTTATTTCGCCCCAGTTCTTTCTCAGAAGCGTAATAAAACGACTCAGACATATATACTTGTTCTATCTCTTTTTGCTGCTTATACGTTAAAAACGAGCCCTCCTTGCCATACAGTTGTATAACAATCCCTCTTTCGCTTTCCACTTGAACGAAAACTCCACCTGCACATTGCAAATTATGAATGGCATACTGAAAAAGCGACTCATTCATTTCTTTACATTCCATCGTATGAATCCCGCTGCCATGAATGGCATGGAGGAATAAATTTTTAAAGGAAGTTGTTTCTATATTTTCCTGACTTCCAATCAATATACTCTCCCCTTTGGCAAAAAGAGATCCATAAGCCATTGCAACTTTCACAATAAATTGAGGAGTAATTTCAACATTACCCCTTCCTACAATTCGGCTTTTTTGTAACCATCCTGCACTCTTTTCACTCTCTTTAACACCGGCAGAACCTACTATCGAATGACTATCTACCTCCTTATATGGCCATATTTTTCCTTTTTGCTTAATTACTGTACTTTTCCCTATATGACAATGATCCGCTACAATACTTTTTTGAAAAAGTGTAACATCATCTTCGACCATTGTATGATCTCCTATTGTTGTTTCTAACAACTCACAATTTTTTCCTATATGAGAATTTGCAAAAATGATGCTTTTTTGAAGATGAGAATAACTTGAAACGATACTATTTTTCCCGATAATAGAGTACGGTTCAATTACAGCCCCTGCACCAATCATTGCTCCTTCTCCAATAAAAGAAGGGCCATGAATTTTCGTCCCTTTTCCTATCGTTACACCTTCTCCCATCCACACCATCGGTAATACTTCTGTATATGGAATAGGCACCTTCAATTTTTTCGTCAACAAATCGAATTGAGCTTGCCGATATTGATCAAATGTACCAATATCTAGCCAATAGTCTTCTGATAAATATGCAAATAAAGCATTTTTATTTGCCAATAAAGGAAACACATCATGACTGAAATCCGAAAATTCCATGGATGGTATGTAAGAAAAGATTTCTGGCTCCATTATATAAATACCTGTATTCACAATATTAGAAACTACCTCATTCCAGCTCGGCTTTTCTATATATCGTATAATTTCTTGTTCTTTATTCATTACAACTAAGCCAAATGAGAGTGGGTTTTCTACTTCTTTCACAAACATCGTTACCATTCTCTTCTTCTGTTCATGAAATGCAATTCCTTCTGATAATTGAAAGTCAGTTAGTGCATCCCCACTAATAACAACAAATGTTTCATCTAAAAAACTTTCGGCTTGCTTAATACTCCCTGCTGTTCCAAGCGGAGGAGAATCTTCAAAATAATACAAGTTAACTCCCCACTTACTACCATCACCAAAGTATTTCTTAATAGCGGTACTCATATATTGAACTGTAATTGCAATTTCACGAATACCATGCTGACGTAATAATTCAATATTATATTCAAGAACTGGTTTTTCTAACAATGGTAACATCGGTTTTGGAGTATTACATGTTAATGGTCTAAGGCGTCTCCCTTTTCCTCCAGCTAAAATAACCCCCTTCATATACTTCAGCCTCCACTTATATAATGTTCAAGAACTCCGTATATCATTTACCCCACATTAACTGCAGTAAAAGTCCGGTTTGGTATGATCTAACAATCAGCGAGAGACAGCCCCACTAATTAAAGCCTCACTTTATAAATAAATGTACCTTTTAACTCCCACCAAAAAGAAAGCGCTTACCATTAACTTGGTAAAATAATTAATAAGACGTAACTAACATATATGTACTTATTTTTCCATTAATTATGATACATCTTATCATCATAGACTAAAGGAAACAATGAGCTTTTTTTGTCATGTTTTGACTAAAAAAAGCAGGTGATTTCTCATCACCTACTTTTCCCCCTACTCATTCAATAAATAATGCTTTCCTTTTACTACATAAAATACATTCTCGGCAATATTTGTAACATGGTCTGCTACACGCTCAATATATCTTGCAACAAAGGATAGTTGTGTAATTTGTGTAATCGCTTCTGGTTGTCCAGGGATAGATGAAATAAATTCACGAATCGCCTTCCCATAAATTTCATCAACTGAATCATCCATTTCAGCAATTTGTTTAGCAAAAGTTAAATTTTCTTGCTCATATGCTTCTAATGCTAAATTTAACATCTTATGAGCAATCTCAAACATTTCCTCAATATTATGTAAACTAACAACCACTTCTTTTTCACCAAGACGAATTGTTGATTTCGCAATATTAACAGCATGGTCTGCAATACGTTCTAAATCTGTCGCTGTTTTAATTGAAATGAAAATTCTTCTTAAATCACTCGCTACAGGCTGCTGCTTTGTAATAAGCATAAGCGCAAGGTCATTTATTTCCTCTTCTAAATTATCCATGCGATAATCCCCATCAATGACTTCTAACGCTTTCTCTACATCCCTGTTGTGAAGACCTTCCATAGCAATCAATAAAGCTCCACTTGCTAACTCACCAAGCTCGATCACCTTTTGCTGTAACGTTTTTAAATCACATTGAAACTGTTCTCTTACCATCATTTCTTCCCCCTCAATATTATGTGCCATTTTATATAAATCCCCTACCCAGCCTCTTGTATGTTTATTAAGCCTTGAGAAAAGAGAAATATTACTCCCCTATTTAAAATGAGGTAAAAATGAGAAATGCCCTCTGTTAAGAGGGCATTTACTCTTAGCCTTGCTAGCGATATCAACCAAATCGTCCTGTAATGTAGTCTTCTGTACGCTTATCTGCAGGTGTTGTAAATAATTTGTTCGTATCTGTATATTCCACAACTTCTCCACTTAAGAAGAAAGCAGTTTTATCTGAAATTCGTGCTGCTTGTTGCATGTTGTGCGTTACGATAACAATACTAAAATCTTTCTTTAACTCCTGAATTAATTCTTCTACTTTTGATGTTGAAATTGGATCTAGCGCCGATGTTGGCTCATCCATTAAAATTACGTCTGGCTCAATCGCTAAGCAGCGTGCAATGCATAGACGTTGTTGCTGACCACCAGATAAACCGTATGCATTATCATGCAAACGATCTTTTAACTCATCCCAAATAGCTGCGCCGCGCAAGCTATTTTCAACAATTTCATCAAGTGTTTTTTTGTCACGAACACCATGGATTTTCGGACCATATGCTACATTTTCATAAATAGATTTTGGGAATGGATTTGGCTTTTGGAACACCATACCCACATGCGTACGTAATTCTTCAACTGGATATGATTTATCAAATATGTTTCGTTCTCTATATTCGATAACGCCCGTAGTTCGAACGATAGGCACTAACTCTACCATACGATTTAGCGTTTTTAAGTATGTTGATTTCCCACAACCACTTGGACCGATAATCGCTGTTACTTCATTCTCATGAATACTTAAGTTGATATCTTTTAAAGCATGGTCTTCTCCGTACCATAAATTTAAATTTTTCGTATCAAATACTATTTTTTTTGGTGCTGTCTCAATCTTTTTTTCATTTTTCACCTGTACATTTACTACTGTTGCTACCATTTGAATTCCCCTTTCATCCACTTCCAACTTATTTTCGATTTCGTAACCATAAGACAAATATATTTATAAAGAGCAACAATCCTAGCAAAACAATCATCCCAGCTGCTGCTACATACTGAAATTCTTCTTGTGGTCTACTCATCCAATTAAAAATTTGAATTGGTAAAACCGTAAATCTATCAAACATACTGAACGGAACATAATTTGCAAAGGCAAGGGCCCCAATAACTAATAATGGTGCTGCCTCACCAATTGCTCTCGATACCGCTAACGTACATCCCGTTACAATCCCTGGCAAAGCGACTGGCAATACAATTTGATACATCGTTTGCCATTTCGTAGCACCTAATCCGTAAGAAGCCTCTAGTAATGAGCTCGGCACAGTTCTAATCGCTTCTTGACTAGCTACAACAACAGTTGGTAAGACGAGTAAACTCATCGTCAGTGCCGCTGCCATTATGCTCTCTCCCAAATGGAGAGCGTATACGAAAATAGTTAACCCGAGTAAACCAAACACAACGGAAGGTACCCCTGCTAATGTTTGATTATTTAATTCAATTAACTTTTTAAAAACGGACTCCTTCGCATAATGCTCTAAATAAAGAGCTGTTCCGACTCCGAATATAAAAGAGACTGGTATAACAATGCTCATAAATAGTATTGTTCCTGACAAAGCAGCGACAATCCCAGCTTCTCTCGGATTACGTGAGGCGAAGTTTGTAAAGAAATCTATTGAAAGATAACTTATACCTTTTTCAAAAATTTGAAAAAGCAATATAAAAAGTATTACTACTGAAAACAAAATTGCTATATAAAACAAACACTTGTAAATCCGATCCTTTAAAAAACGCGATGCCATATTTTCTTGTATGTTCTTATGGTTTAACATTCGCATATTATGTCAACCTCCTAAAACGGCGCATAATATATTGCGAAATGATATTCATAATAAAAGTAAACATAAATAACGTTGCACCTACAGCATACATGCTGTAATAAGTAATCGTTCCGTGCGGAGCATCACCTAAACTCACTTGTACAATATAGGCTGTTAATGTTTGAATAGAATGAGTCGGATCTATCGATACATTAGGTGTTGATCCAGCTGCAATAACAACAATCATCGTTTCACCAATTGCCCTGGAAGCTGCTAATATAATCGCTGCCATTATGCCCGTAAAAGCCGATGGAAACACCACTTGTTTTACCATCTCAAAACGAGTTGCTCCTAGCGCTAATGAGGCTTCTTTAATTCCTTTCGCTACAGCTCTCATCGCATCTTCAGAGAGAGACGCAATCGTCGGGATCATCATAAACCCTATAACAATACCTGGACTAATAGCATTAAAAAACTGCAAATCTGGTATAACCCGTTGTAAAAGTGGTGTGACAACTGTTAACGCGAAAAAACCATATACAATTGTCGGGATGCCTGCTAGTAGCTCTAACAACGGTTTTAATATTTTCCGAGCGCCATTCGAAGCGTATTCGCTTAAAAACACGGCACAACCTAAACCAATAGGAATTGCTACGAACATGGCAATTGCTGTTACAAGGATTGTTCCACATATAAGTGGTAATATACCGAATTTGGGATCTTCAAAAAAAGGTAACCATTCCTTCTCTGTCAAAAAAGAATACAATGATATCTTTTGAAAAAACATGATTGTTTCATTTGCCAACGTAATAATAATTCCAAGTGTCGTTACAATGGACACGCTAGCAATGGCTTTTAGTATTAACGGAACAATTCGATTGATTCGCTGCGTTTTTTTTCTTCTATTTGTATTTCTCTCAATCAAATGTTGTACAGAAAATGTAATTTGACTTTTGTCATTATGAGCCAAAGATGAAAACCCCTTTCCACCCTGACATTACCTTTTTATTTCTGTTAACATTCGCAGCTGTTCATTATATTTTTCTTTTGGTAATTTTACATATCCGACCTCTTCAGCAAGGCTTCCAACATGCTTAATCATAAACTCAACATAATTTGCTACATTAATTTTATTTCTGATAGATGCATGATTCACATACGTAAATAGCGGCCTAGATAATGGCTTATACGTACCCGACTGAATGGTCTCTTTCGTTGGAAATACACCATCCACCTGTATTGCTTTTACCTTATCTCGATTGGCCATATAATAAGCATATCCTACAAAAGCAATGGCATTTTTATCATTCATTACCCCTTGCATAATAACTTGATCGTCTTCAGACAAAGAAACCGTTTTTACAAGGCGATTATTTTGTAAGACAACATTTTGGAAATAATCATAAGTACCAGAGTCTACGCCTGGCGCATAAAATTTAACTTGTTCACGAGGCCATGATGAATGAATTTGTGACCATCGTTTCAATCTTCCATTTTCACTCCATAATAGACGTAACTCGTCTATCGTCATATTGTTTACCCACGTATTTTGACGATTCACAACAATCGTTAGACCGTCATAAGCAACCTCAAATGGTGTAAATTGAATGGATTTTTTCTGCATTGCATTTTCTTCTACCGGTTTCATCAATCTCGAAGCATTGTTTATATCTACTTCTCCTTTACTGAAACGATTAAATCCTCCCCCTGTCCCAGAAATACTAATAGAAATTTTCACGTTTGGATGGGCCTTTGTATATTCCTCTGCTACTGCCTCTATAATAGGGAAAACCGTTGAGGATCCATCAACTCTCACTTCTCCCATTTCATTTGTAGCGAATGCAGTAGACATATTAAAACAAAGGAAACATGTCGATAATGTCAAAACTTTAATCGATGCGCTCATCCATTTCACGTGTTCTTCCTCCTAGAAGTAACCGGAAATAACAGGATTACAGATATAAGAATACTGCTAAACTATTAATTCGGTTTTAATTATTTGTAAAAGTTTTGTAAAGTCCCACAAAAACAACTGTATACACAAACTTTATTTTCACTTTTGTACTTTAGATGCAGGAAATTTTCTAATCATCCATAAAGCGAAACTTTAATCAGTGGGGGTTTTGTTCATTCCCCCACTGATTATTAGCCCTCACCAATCGGGCGTTTACGGGCAGCAGGGCTCCCACCTAACTTCTTTGCTCCAGCTGAATTTTGAGGTGGGAATTTTACCGCCCTCAAACGCGGGATAAAACTGCTATCGCCTATCACACACAACAAACTTAGAGCGTATGCACTAATCTTGTTGTGTTCATCGTTTTTGAAACTACATGTTTTTTCAATATTTTATGCTTGTCCACATTTACTAAACCATATGCGTAAGGCATAAAAAAAAGCACACTATCTTTTCAGATAGTGTGCTTTTTTTACAACTTTTTTATTCATCATCTTGATTTTTATTTTTTTTCGCTTTTTCATCTTGCGGAGCTTCACCAGTTAATGCTTGTTTTTTCAACTCAAAGTAAGCGTCCATTATTTCACGACTGATATATCCATTAATCCCTGTTTTATCATCGTGTACCCATGGCACAACAACAGAAAATGCTACTTCTGGATCTTCGAGCGGGGCATAACCTACTAATGTTAAGTTATATGTTTCAACACGCTCACCTTTTGCATTTCTACCAATCTCTTTATCTCCGCCATATACAGTTTGAGCTGTACCTGTTTTCCCAGCGGCTTTATACGGTGCACCTGCAAAGTATTTTGTAGCTGTACCACCTGTATCGTTAAACACTTGTCTAAATCCTTCTTGAACACGTTTAATTTGTGATTCAGGCATATCAACACGATTTAATACTTTCGGTTCCATGGATTGAACAACTTTTCCAACTTCCTCTGGCTTCGCCGATGGCTGACGAATTTCCTTTACAACTTGGGGTTGCATACGATATCCACCATTTGCAATCGTCGAAATATATTGCGCTAATTGAAGCGGTGTATACGTATCATACTGCCCGATTGATAAATCTAATAAGAAACCTGGTTGATTTCCTTTACCTATTTGACCAGCAGTTTCATTTGGCAAATCAATTCCTGTTTTCACACCAAGTCCAAACTGACCAAAATAGTAACGCATAGTATCGAACGCACTTTTCGGAATATCTAACGTACCGCCTCGTACATATGGAACCCCAGCGATATTCATCGCTGTTTTAAACATATAAACGTTAGAAGACATTTTTAACGCTGTCAGGTCATTAATATACCCCATCGTTTTCCAAGATGACTTCGTAGGTGTCCCTTTTAATTTAATCGGTTCATCATACTGTACAGCTCCAGGTTGAATCGCACCAGTTTGATATCCCGTAAGTACTGTCGCACCTTTTACAGTTGAACCCATCGGATAAGAACTTGTCATCGTTCCTAATGCAAAATCATCTACTTTCGTTTCCCCGTCTTTATTCACTAATTGTTTCCCCGCCATAGATAAAACTTCACCATTTTTCGGGTTCATCATTACAACGAATGCACGGTCTAAAAGAGGTTCGCTCCCTTTAAATCTCATTAAGTTTTTTGTAAGAATTTCTTCTACGCGCTTTTGTAATTTCATATCGATCGTTAAATTTAGATCGTTACCTCGTTGTCCTTGTGACACATTAATAGTTTCTAAAATATTACCCTCTTTATCTGTAACATTTCTAACTTCAGCTTTTGTGCCGTGTAAACTATCTTCGTACTGTTGCTCAAGGTAACTTTTTCCTACGCGATCGTTACGATTATAATCACGAACAAGATAGTGATCTAATCTTTCTCTCGGTAACCCTTCATCAGAAGAAGTTACACCACCAAGTACACTTCGGAACATATCGTCATACTTATATTTTCGCTCCCAGTCAACATTTGTATCTACACCTGGTAATTTCGCTAAATTTTCACTAATAATCGCGTATTCTTCCGGTGTTGCATTTTTTTTAACGATTTGCGGCGTCATTGCATATCCGCTTTCCATCTTACTTTTGATCGCCAATATTTCTAAATCTTTTGCTGACAGTTGATTAATCTCTTCTTCTGTTACACGATTTCGTTGACGTTCATCTAGTTCTTTATCGTCAATTTTATTCGCTTTAAACTCTTCACGATCTTTTTTTGTGATTTTTGCTTCTGCTTCTTCTTTATGTAAAGCAAGCCAATAATCTTTCTTATCGCGATCTGTTAACTTATCTGTTGGGACTTCAATTAAATCTGCTAACTTTTTCGCCGTCTCTAAGCGGTCTGCTGCAGTTGATCCCTTCATTTTTGTAAATGTAATTGTACGAATAGGCTCATTATCTACGACCGCTTCTCCATTACGATCAAATATTTTCCCGCGTGGTACAGGATTACTTATCGTTGAGTTTTCTTTTTTCTCAACTTCATTTTTATATTCCTCACCACGAACAATTTGTACGTATCCAAGCCTTACAATAACCGCGGAGAACATTAAAAACACGCAAAAAAACAACACGTTTAACCGAAAAGGAACGTGGGTCTTTTTCTTTTGTTGTTTCTGCTTCTTGCTCATACAAACCCCCTCTACCAACAGCTATGTAATGTGAAAGGGACACCTTCATACAGGTGCCCTCACTGCTGTCTTACATCTTTTTCTATTCTAGCATAAAACACGCGATAAGTTAACCTTCTGGTTCAGTTTGATTCTGCGTGCTTCCTTGCGCTACAACACTGGTTTTGTTCACATTCCCCTCATCATATTTGACATTTTTAACTGCAAAATAAATAAGGAAATGTCCAGCTCCTAAAATACATAGTAAGAAAGGTAAACTTTTTTCAGGCGGAAAAAATATGACAGCACATAAAAAACTTAAAATGGAACAGATTCTTCCGGCATTTAACCATAATTCCCTGACCACTATATATTCTACACGCCATTCTCTCGCCTGTTTTGCTCTACCAATTACATCGTATGTCATTGAGCCGTACGGAACGAGTAAAATCGGATATGCAACTGCAATACATGCTGCATAAATAAGTAATTTCGTATATGTAACATTAAAAATAACTAAAAATACGACCGCATATAAAATAATGCCACCAAGTAAAATTGCTTTTTTTCGCCATTCTTTCTTTAACATACGAGCAACTAAATAATAGCATACAAATGATACTGCAGAATTCACTAAACTATATTTCCCTAGTGCTAACTCGCTACCAGATGCTAAATAGACATATACCGAAATAACGAAAATAAACGTTCCCTCTCTCAAACCTTGGAAGAAATGAGCGCGCGTAATTCTTCCCCAGTTTTCATCAACTTGCCGCTCTTTCAATACTTGCACAATTTCATAGCTTCCTTCACATTCCCTCTTCGATAAAAAAAAGCTTAGAACAACTGCAACCGCAAATAGCATTAACGAGAGGAAGAAAACGACAGTATAACCACTCCATTTTTCCATACATGAAATTGTATATCCTGCTGCTATCGGTCCAATCATTCCAGAAAACGATGTAAGAAGTCCTAGAAAACCGTTAAAAAAATCTCTTGTTTCTGGTTCTGTAATCTCAAATGTCAACAAGTTAAAAGCGAGCCAATAAAAACCATAACCAACTCCTAAAAGGGCTCCCATTAACAAAATATAGTGAGATGCACTTTTTCCCGCTACTAAAACGACGATAAAAAAAACAGCTAACGTGCCTACACCGATTCTCAATAAAATCGAGCGATCAATACGTTTCGCTAATTTCCCGCCCACAAGAAATGTTAGAGGCTGCAATACAACGCTGGCCAAATTATACAAGCCCAGATTCACATAATTTTGTGTTTGCTTCCATAAATAAATGTTTACAAACGTATTCGATAAAGAAATTGCGAGCGTGTATAAACCTCCTATAACGAGCAATAATACTAAATCCCGATTCACTTCAACATCACCGATTACATGTTTCCACTTCATACACAACTCTCCTTTACTTCATGTTCTAGTCTTCCAAAGAAAAGCTCAATTATGTAAAAGGAGAACATAGAAAAAAGCTAGGAGAAAACCCCCTAGCTTTTTTCTAGCTGTATTAGCTTTAATTATTTTGCTTCTTGGTAAAGTTTTTCAGCAACGTTCCAATCTACAACGTTCCAGAATGCACCGATGTAGTCAGGACGACGGTTTTGGTAATTTAAGTAGTAAGCATGCTCCCAAACATCTAAACCGATAACTGGAGTCTTACCTTCAGTTAGAGGAGAATCTTGGTTTGGAGTGCTTGTTACTTCTAACTCACCATTATTTACTACTAACCAAGCCCAACCAGAACCGAAGCGAGTTGCGCCAGCTTTTGCGAATTCTGCTTTGAATGCATCGAAGCTACCGAATTTCGCTTCAATCGCAGTTGCAAGTTCGCCTACTGGTTGTCCCCCGCCGTTTGGAGATAGGATTGTCCAGAAGAATGTATGGTTAGCATGTCCGCCACCATTGTTACGTACTGCTGTACGGATTGCTTCAGGTACTTCGTTTAAGTTTGCAACTAATTCTTCAACGCTTTTGTCAGCTAATTCTGCATGACCTTCTAAAGCAGCGTTTAAGTTTGTAATATACGTGTTGTGATGTTTTGTATGATGGATATTCATTGTTTCTTTATCAAAGTGAGGTTCTAAAGCATCATACGCATAAGGTAAATTTGGTAATTCGTGTTTTGCCATTGTTATATTCCTCCCGGTTTATGTATTGTCACTTAAGTGACATACAACTTCATTCTACCCTAATTGCCATAGGGTGCAAACAAATAAATCGCTTTGTCTTGCTATCATTAAAGTAGCAAAATTCCCACTTCTTTTCAATTAAAATGCTCATATATTCCGAAAAAAAGCTTCCTTCTACAAGGAAGCTTCCTGCTGACATAATAAACATATGAAATGGATATGGACCCTGTAGGACTCGAACCTACGACCGGACGGTTATGAGCCGTCTGCTCTAACCAACTGAGCTAAGGGTCCACGATTATGTATGTACCATTAAAAACAACTAAATTCCAATCGGATATATCGTTTGAAAAATGTAAGATAAATTTACCATATACGAAAGAAAAGTGTCAATTGTATTTTTCTCTACTAAAAGAAGTAAATTAATAAGAAGGAATTTAGTCTTCTCTACTATATGTAAATATAATATATCTTGAGCTTCTCTAGATTCGTACGTTACAATGATTTTATACATACATAAAGGAAGTGAATCTATGTCCATTTTTACACAGCTAGCAAAAAGCGTATATTCGCCTAAAGATATGGCGCTTTTCCGTTTTCAAAAAATCGGTAAAACCATTTTGTATATTATGCTTCTTTGCCTAATCACTACTATTCCAAGAACTTTCTTGTACGGTAGCGTTATTCAAGATGGTGTTAACATGGTAAATAAAGTAATCGAAAAAGATTTACCTGATTTTAAAATTGAAAATGGCGAGCTAACAGCTGATATTGATCAACCTATCGAAAAAGAAGATGGAAATGCCCTTTTCGTATTTGATCCAAATTCAACAGACTTAGAAAAATATCAAAATAAAACAGGTTTATTTGTTTTAAAAGATAAAGTAGTCTCCATGGGGAATGGTCAAACACAAACATACTCCTATAATGACTTATTAGGCGCATCTCTTGAGAAAAAAGATTTACAAGATTTCATTTCGTTATTTGACAGTATTTATCCAATCTTATTATTCGTTATTGGGTTCTTACTGTACTTGTTCCAATTATTTATTACCTTTGTAGGAGTTACATTGCTTGCCTTCATCGGTTCTGCGATGAGCGGTCAACGCAAATTATCTTATAAACAAGTTTGGACATTAACTGCTTACAGCTACACAATTCCAACAATCTTCTTTATGATTATGGATTTATTCAAAATAAACGTACCTGGCGCAACATTCATTTACATTGCAGTTGTTTTAATCGTTCTATACTTAACAATTAAAGAAGTTCCAAAGCCGAAAGAAAAACAAGAACTATAAAAAAATGCCTAAATAGGCATT
The DNA here is from genome assembly GCF_038008145.1 of Bacillus sp. FSL R9-9530. Lineage (NCBI taxonomy): Bacteria > Bacillati > Bacillota > Bacilli > Caryophanales > Bacillaceae > Bacillus > Bacillus sp. FSL R9-9530. The sequence continues at coordinate 5,093,056 of NZ_JBBOYO010000001.1, read as the reverse complement.
TTTTTTTTGGACAAGCATATATTCCTAGCAAAGGAGTGAAGGATATGAAGAGATTAGGTGTACTCTTATTCGTGCTTGTCCTCGGTTATATATTTTATTACGACATAAAAATCGGTACTTTACCGATGTTAAGTTCATACAAAAAAACATCTGCTGCCCAAACGATAAAAAAAGAAAATACAGATACAAAACAAAATAAAGAGAAAGAAACGGATACAGCTTATAAAGCAATCGAAGTAAAAACTGGCGATACCGTTCTTTCTATTACAGAAGCGATTAATAAGAAAAAAATTCCTTCTATTGAAAAAGTAATTGATGATTTTAAGCAATTAAATAAAAATACATCTGCTACAAAAATCCAAGTTGGAAAGTCTTATAAATTCCCCTTATATCAATAAGCAATCACTTAATCCTTGTCAATTACATAAAGGCGCTGATACAATAGTAAAAGTGAAACCGAGTACTTTGGTTTCTATAGCCCTTTCTCACACATACTATCATTGATGTAAGGGACTAAAATAAGAAACTTCTTTTATAAGGAGAGCGATCAATTCGTGAATGAAATGACTCAACGCACAAAAACACGTCCAGTTAAAGTCGGTAATTTAACAATTGGCGGTAACAATGAATTAATTATACAAAGTATGACGACAACAAAAACGCATGATGTTGAGGCTACAGTTGCTGAAATTAAACGTTTAGAAGAAGCTGGCTGTCAAGTTGTTCGTGTTGCTGTTCCAGACGAACGCGCAGCAAATGCTATTGCTGATATTAAAAAACAAATCAACATTCCACTTGTTGCTGATATTCATTTTGATTACCGCCTTGCTTTAAAAGCAATCGAAGGCGGCATTGATAAAGTACGTATCAATCCAGGTAACATTGGACGTCGCCATAAAGTAGAAGCTGTTGTAAATGCAGCGAAAGAGCGTGGCATTCCAATCCGTATCGGTGTAAATGCCGGCTCATTAGAACGTCATATTTTAGAAAAGTATGGATATCCAACTGCTGATGGTATGGTCGAGAGCGCACTGCACCATATTAAAATTTTAGAGGACTTAGATTTCCACGATATTATCGTATCAATGAAAGCCTCTGATGTTAACTTAGCAATTGAAGCATACGAAAAAGCTGCTCGCGCTTTTGATTATCCATTACATTTAGGTATTACAGAATCAGGAACATTGTTTGCTGGGACTGTAAAAAGCGCCGCCGGTCTTGGAGCAATTTTAAGTAAAGGCATCGGAAATACACTTCGTATCTCTTTAAGCGCTGATCCAGTTGAAGAAGTAAAAGTTGCACGTGAACTATTAAAATCATTCGGTCTTGCATCTAATGCCGCAACACTTATTTCTTGTCCAACTTGTGGTCGTATTGAAATCGACCTAATTAGCATTGCTAATGAAGTCGAAGAATACATCTCCACACTTAAAGTTCCAATTAAGGTTGCAGTACTCGGCTGTGCCGTAAACGGTCCTGGTGAAGCTCGTGAAGCTGACATCGGTATTGCCGGTGCACGCGGAGAAGGTTTATTATTCCGTAAAGGGCAAGTCGTTCGTAAAGTACCAGAAGAAACAATGGTAGAAGAACTGAAAAAAGAAATTGATGTAATCGCTGCTGAAATGGCTGCTGAACGAGAAAAAGAAAAAGAAAAACAAGAACAATAAAAAGAAGGTTGCCACAATTTTTGTGAGCAACCTTTTTTTACATTCAAATTAAAAACTCGTCAGTTATATAACTGACGAGCCCTCTCATTTTGCACATTTTGGGCAACGACCATATATTTCAAACTTATGCCCCGTTACCTCATAACCTTTAAAATCTTTATTCATAAAATCCATCGGGCAGGAATTAATCTCTTTCGTACCACCACAATCTAAACAAATGAAATGATGATGATGTTCCATAATGGAGCATGTAAAACGGAAATGCTTTTCACCATTTAATTCCGTTTGCTCTAAAACACCGACTTCAGCAAAAACCGTTAAGTTACGATAAATCGTATCAAAACTAAGTCCTGGATAATCACCCTTCATATGCTCTAAAACATCTTTCGCAGTTAAATAACGATTATGAGCTGCGAATAATCTCAGCATCTCTTCCCTTTTCCCTGTATGTTTGTATCCCTTTTCCTTCATTAGGCGTAAAGCTTCTGTTAGATTCATACCTATCCCTACTTTATGCAGTTTTTTTCTTTTTCCATAAAATTGCACCAATTAAAATAAGAACCGCTATCATAACAATTGTACCACCTGGAGCTAAATCAAGTTGATACGAAGCAAACATTCCACCAATTACTGCAATTTCACCAAATAAAATGGAAAAGAAAATTGTTTGTTTAAATCCTTTTGCAATACGAATACTTGCTGCAACTGGTAACGTCATTAAAGATGATACGAGAAGAACACCTACAACACGCATTGATACCGCAATTACAAGAGCAACTAATATAATGAAGATAAAGTGAATCCACTTTGCACTTAAACCGGTTGATACAGCGTATTCCTCATCAAATGATAGTAAAAACAACTCTTTGTATAATAAAACAATCGTCGCAATAACAACAATTGCTACTATACCAATAATAATTAAATCCGCACTTGTTACAGCACTTACACTACCAAATAAATAACTAAATAAATCCGTATTGAATCCATTAGCAAGTGAGATGAAGATAACTCCAATCCCCATCCCTGCTGAAAGTATAATCGGGATTGCTAACTCTTGATAATGTTTATATACAGTACGTAATTTTTCAATTAGCAATGCTCCACCGATTGAAAAAAACATCCCCATATATAAAGGGTTTAAAAACCCACCGGTAAAGATTGTCTTTTCAAGTAATAAACTTGCTGCAATTCCTGATAACGTCACATGACTTAATGCATCCGCAATAAGCGACATGCGGCGAATTACAACGAACACGCCGATAAGTGGTGCGACAAGCCCTATTAAAATACCAGCGTATAAGGAATTACGTAAAAAATCATATTGTAAAAAATCCTGTATCATTATATCCTCCCGTGATGCCCATGTTCATGTTCTAAGCGATGAACATGATGTCCATATAAAATCGACATTTCTGCATCTTCTAACTCTCGGAATTTCTCTACATTCCCATGGAAATGTAAATGCTGATTCAAACATGCAACATGCGTCACCTTCTCTGTTACAGCACCCATATCGTGCGTAACAAGAATTAACGTAATTCCCAATCTTTTGTTTAAATCCTCTAGTATCTCATAAAAACTTGCCACATTTTTCACATCAATCCCAACAGTAGGCTCGTCCAAAATAAGCAATTCCGGATCACTTACAAGTGCACGAGCAATAAATACACGCTGTTGTTGTCCACCAGAAAGTTCTCCAATGTTGCGACCTCGAAACTCGCTCATACCTACATCAGCAATCGCTTTTTCTACTTTCGCATTATCGTCTTTCGTAAAAAAGCGAAAAAGCCCTTTTTTCGAAACGAGCCCCATTGAAACAACCTCGAAAACAGTTGCCGGGAAACCTGAGTTAAAGCTACTTGCCTTTTGGGATACATAACCAACTTTATTCCACTCTTTAAATTTCTTACTATCAATGCCAAACAATCTAATACTTCCTTGCTTTGGTTTTAAAACACCCAATAAGCATTTAAGTAAAGTCGATTTCCCTGAACCATTCGGTCCAACTAAACCTAAAAAAGCTCCCTTCGGAACTTGCAAATTAATATCTTCTAACACGTTGCGATCTTCATACCGAAACGTTAATCCTTCTATTTCCAATATATTATTCATAGCATCTCACCTATTTTAATTCAGAATGATTCCGATTTATCTCTATTTGAATTATAGTACAGCTTATTATAGTTGTAAACCAATCTGCCTAAAATATATTCTTTATTTCAAGAAACCTTATTATTATAACAAAAAGCAGAGAAGAATTCTCTGCTTTCAAAAGATATTACAATTAACTTTTTAGTGAATTGCTGATTTAAACTTACCACCATTTGTCTCTTGTGTATTCATAATCGTAACAAATGCGTTTTCATCAATTTCATGCACAATTGATTTTAACTTCGTCACTTCCAGACGTGTTACAACTGCATAAATAACTTCTTTTTCTTTATCTGTATAGCCACCTTTAGCAACAAGTTTTGTTGTTCCACGACCAAGGCGGTGTAAAATCGCATTTGATACTTCCTCATATTGATCCGATACTATTAAAACTGCTTTCGTTTCGTCTAATCCTTGAATTACCGTATCAATTGTTTTGAATGCGATATAGTACGTCATAACAGAATACATCGCTTGTTCAACACCAAAAACAAATGCTGCCCATGCAAAAATGAATAAGTTCACAAACATTACGAATTCACCAACAGAAAACGGTAATTTCTTCGTTAATAGAATCCCCATAATCTCGGTCCCGTCTAACGATCCACCATGACGAATAACAAGTCCTACACCAATCCCTAAAATAAGACCGCCGAAAACTGTTGCTAAAATCGGCTCTGTTGTAAATGGCGGAATAGCATGCAACGTTGATTCAATAAATGCTAAAGCTACAATTCCAAATGCTGAAGATAACATGAATGTTTTTCCAATTTGCTTATACCCGGAGTACATAAAAGGAATGTTGAGGATAACAACTAAAGTAGAAAAGCTTAACCACCAAATATTAGGAGTAAGATAATCTAATATAAGAGAAATACCAATAATTCCACCATCAATAATTTTATTTGGCATTAAAAACAGTTCAATCGCTACCGCCGCACACGCTGCCCCAAAGACAATCATAACTAAACGATATACAAGATGAATAACACTTTCTTTTCGATGTTGCTTTTTTTCCATAAGTCCTCCTTATACTCTTTATCTATAGTTTTGTTCTTATATTATAACATAAGCTTCTTTTCCCCATTGAAAAAATGCACCTTGATACGAATATGTACAAGCTATGCGTACATATATTTCGATAGAAGAACGTGTGAAGGAGGACAACACGATGAACCTCATTAAACAAATTGTGAACAAAAAATTAAATCATATTTCTACAAAAGAACTATTGAAATATAGTAAAGAATACGAAGTTCCAATCACAACTGCACAAGCTGATAAAATCGTTTTACTTATGAAAGGGAAAAACATTAACATTTACGATAATACCGAGCGACTAGATTTGTTAAAACAAATCGCTAAAGTAACTACTCCTGCCACTGCCCAACAAGTAAATATTTTATTTCAGCAGCTATTAAAATAAGGAGGGGAAAATCCCCTCCTTATTGCGCTTTAATTTTTTCAAGAATCCCTTCATCAAAAGTACCATTTTTCAGCATTTCGATTTCTAATTTATATGGTGGCTTCTTATCTTTTTTATCTTCACCTACATACGGCGTTTCAAGAATTTTTGGTACGTGCGTAAGTTGTGGGTGATGCACAATGTGATGCAATGCCTTATAGCCAATATGACCAAAACCAATATTTTCATGACGGTCTTTTCCAGCTCCGCGTACATTTTTGCTATCGTTAATATGAAGTACTTGTAAACGATTTATCCCAACAATTTTATCAAATTCGTTTAACACACCGTCAAAATCATTTACAAGGTCATAACCTGCATCATGCGTATGACACGTATCAAAACATACAGATAGTTTTTCATTATATTTCACACCATCAATAATTTTCGCAATTTCTTCAAAGCTACGACCGCATTCCGTTCCCTTTCCTGCCATCGTTTCTAACGCAATGTTAACCGTCTGCTCTGGCGTTAATACTTCATTAAGCCCTTTAATAATTTGTTGAATACCAGCATCCGCTCCTGCACCAACGTGCGCACCTGGGTGAAGAACGATTTGTTTCGCTACACCTAATGCCGATGTTCTTTCAATTTCCATGCGAAGGAAGTCTACACCTAATTGGAATGTTTCTGGCTTCGTCGTATTCCCAAGATTAATAATGTATGGCGCATGTACGATAATTTCTTCAATACCGTTTAGTTCCATATGTTTTCTTCCTGCTTCTATGTTCAATTCTTCAATTGGTTTTCTTCGTGTATTTTGCGGTGCACCTGTATAAATCATAAACGTCGTTGCACCGTATGAAACAGCCTCTTCACTTGCTGCTAATAACATTTTCTTACCACTCATAGAAACATGAGATCCAATCTTTAACATACAATCACCTCTTCAATATACAATAGATATAATGATAGCATAATTTGTAGAAATATGTAGCGAATTGTTTGTTCACACAAAAGGCACTACATAAATAAAACAGACTATTCAAACAATCTGAACTCTATACTTAAATTAACCCAATAAAGCGAAACTTTAGTCAACGTTTTTTCTACCCCGCACTAATTATTAGTCTACATTAATCGACTTTCTCTCAAGCAGTGAGATAAAAAAAAAAATAAGGGAAATCCCTTATCTTTTTTTATTGCTATATTTTTTCTTCACTTTGTCACGTTCTGTTGCAAGTTTTCGTTTATAGTTTGGTTTTACTTTTTTCGGCTTCTTAACAACTTTTGTTGCCATAACATCTAGTCCATCACTTGGTTTTTTACGGCTCTTACGACGACGACGGTCACCTAAATCCGCCCATTCATCTCCGCGTAAATCTACATGTTTAAACTCGATATGACGTTGTTTTTCCAAACTATCTAACGCTTCTTCATTTGCTGGATCATAAATCGTCACTGCAATACCTGAATGACCCGCACGTGCAGTTCTTCCAACACGGTGAACGAAGAAATCTAAATCTGGTGGAAGTTCATAGTTAATAACATGGCTAATTCCTTCAATATCAATACCGCGTGCCGCCAAATCTGTTGCGACAATGTATTGGAACTCTAAATCACGAACTTGTTTCATCATTTTTCTACGATCACGTGGTGATAAATCACCGTGTATACGCCCTACTTTTAATCCACGTTCTGCTAATCCATCGGCTACTTCGTCAGCCTTCTTCTTTGTGTTTGTAAAGACAATTGCTAAATATGGTTTAAATTGAAGTAGCATATTTTTCACTAATTCAGTTTTATTACGGTGTCTTGAAGGCACAAGGTAATGATCAATATTTCCTGCTGCAACTTGCTTCGGATTAATATGAATATGTTCTGGATTCTCCATATATTTCTTCAAAAATGGTTTTAATTTTTGAGGAATTGTTGCAGAGAAAACTAACATTTGCAGATTTTTAGGCATACGTGCCGCAATTTTATCTACATCTTGAATGAATCCCATATCAAGCATTAAGTCCGCTTCATCGACAATAATAGTATCCGCTTTATAAACAAATAGCGCCTTTTCTTCTACTAAATCTTTAATACGTCCTGGCGTTCCAACTACAATATGAGGTTGTTTTTTCAACTTTTCAATTGATCGTTGTTTATCAGTTCCACCAATTAAACAGCGTGCTGTAATCATTTGATCTTCTGCACAGAACTTTGTTAGTTTCACAATTTCTTCGTAAATTTGTTGTGCTAACTCACGAGTAGGCGCTGTAATAACAAGTTGTACCTCTTCACGACTTGCATCAATTCTGTTTAATGTAGGAAGTAAGTATGCATGTGTTTTCCCAGAACCAGTTTGGGATTGTCCAATTATACTCACACCTTTTTTCACGACCGGGAAAATTTTCTTTTGAATTCCTGTTGGCTCTGTAAAGCGTAGTTCACGAACTGCATCTATTAAAAATGGTTTAAAATCATACTGTGTAAAAGTTTGTAGTGTCATAAGTTACACCTTCTTTCTAAAATTTCTACTGCGCACAAATCAGTCAAGTCTACATTATATCGAAATCTACAAGTAAAATCCATCTTTAGTTTAGGTTTTTATCTCAAAAACTAACCTTCTTTCCTTCCATTGCATATTGTATGTGTATATACCTAACTGAAGAAAGGAGGATTTCCCACATGTTTCCGAAATCCCCTATAAGACAAATGTATCCGAATCGAGGACAACAATCTTACACACCATATCCGATTCCACAACTACCACCGATGGCTCAAAAAAAGAAAGGTTTCCTTGCTAAACTCTTTAAAAAACACGATCCAACCGAACCTTTCATGCAAATGGTCCCTCCTTATCGACAAATGGAAGGGCCACCGATGATGCACCAACAACCGCCGCCCCAATATCAACAACAACAGCCATACCAACAACAATATACACAACAATATCAGCCATACATGCAGCAATATCCAGAGCAGATGATACCACCTCAAATGTATGAATCAAATGATACACGTGGTGCTGCGTCAGCTACAACTGCAGCGGCATCTAGCAGCGGCATCGGTAGTTTTTTTTCAAATTTAATTTCGAACCCAACTAATATGATAAATAATATCGAAAAAGTATCTCAAGTCGTGCAATCTGTCGGTCCTGTTGTCGAACAGTACGGTCCCATTATGCGTAGTCTACCAAGCATTGTTAAAATCCTCACCTCTGGAAAAAGTACGGAAGAAAATCAAACTGAAGATGCAACAGAACAGGTTGAGGTAGCAACTCCACCTCCTCCACCTCCAAAAAGGAAACGAAAAAAAATAGTGCTTGAACCGGTAATAGAAAAAGAGGTTCCGAAAGAACCCGTTCAACAATCAGCAACAAAACCAAAACTATATGTGTAACAATCCTTTGTTTTCTATCCACTCCTCCTTTATAATGTAATGGACTATGCACAAAAGTATCCCTTGTTTAGAAGGAGAGGATTACTCACATGAAGATTGTTAAAATTTCCCCTCGTGGTTATTGCTACGGTGTTGTTGACGCAATGGTTATTGCACGTAACGCCGCATTAGATAAATCATTACCGAGACCCATTTATATTTTAGGTATGATTGTTCACAATAAGCATGTCACAGATGCTTTCGAAGAGGATGGCATCATTACATTAGACGGTCCAAGTCGATTAGAAATTTTAGATAAAATCGATTCTGGTACTGTTATTTTCACTGCACACGGTGTTTCTCCAGAAGTTAAACAACGTGCAAAAGAAAAAGGTTTAACGACAATTGATGCAACTTGTCCAGATGTTACAAAAACACATGACCTTATCGAAGCAAAGAAAGCTGAAGGATACCATGTCATTTATATCGGCAAAAAAAATCATCCAGAACCAGAAGGCGCAGTTGGTATCGCACCTGATATCGTTCATCTTATCGAAAAAGCTGATGATTTAAAAACACTAGAAATTCCAACGGATAAAATTTTAGTTACGAATCAAACAACAATGAGTCAATGGGATGTTCAACATTTAATGGAGGACATTCAGAAAAAATTCCCAACAGCAGAATTCCACAAGGAAATTTGTTTAGCAACTCAAGTTCGCCAAGAAGCTGTCGCTAAACAAGCTGATGTTGCAGATTTAACAATTGTTGTCGGTGATCCGAAAAGTAACAACTCAAACCGTTTAGCACAAGTATCACAAGAAATAGCTGGTACGACAGCATACCGCGTTGCAGACGTAAGTGAAATCCAATTAGAATGGCTACAAGGTGTAGAAAACGTAGCTGTTACAGCAGGTGCTTCTACTCCAACGCCAATTACAAAAGAAGTTATTGCTTTCTTAGATCAATATGACCCAATGAATCCAGCTACATGGGACAGAATTCGAAAAGTACCACTTCAAAAGATACTACCTCGTGTAAAAGTGAAAAAAGAACAATAATAAAAACCGTTGCCTACATGAGCAACGGTTTTTATTTTTCTTATACAAATGTGAATGGATCTGTATGTAACTGCGAAGCGTGAATGTGTACATTGAATTTCTTCACATCTACTTTTTCTTGCAATTGTTTTTGTACACCTTGCTTCATTACTTTTTCAACGTTATGTCCTGGATCAACTATATTTAAACCAATCATCATCGCATCGTGAGCAACATGATAATACATATCACCTGTTACATATACATCTGCTCCCTTAAATTTCGCTTGGTTTATATATTTATTACCGTCACCACCAAGTACAGCTACTTTACGCACCTTATCATCTAACTTTCCAACAACTCTTGCACCCTTTACATGTAATGATTGTTTCACATGTAAAGCAAACTGCTCAAGCGTCATTTCTTCTTGTAAATACCCTATTTTACCAAGACCTAATGTTTCACCTTTATTATCAAGCGGATATACATCATATGCCACTTCTTCATATGGATGGGCTGCCAACATCGCTTTAATAACTTTTCTTTGTAATGAAGCTGGAACAATCGTTTCGACACGTATCTCTTCCACACGTTCTAACTGCCCAGTTTCTCCGATATAAGGATTTGTACCTTCTTGAGGGATAAACGTACCTACCCCTTCGCTACCGAACGTACAGTGGCTATAATTACCGATATGACCTGCATCCGCATCTCCAAGAGCTTTGCGCACTTCTTCTGCATGGGTTACTGGAACAAATACAACAATTTTTTTCATTTCTTCTGCATATGTAGGAGCTAATACTTCTGTATTTTGTAACCCTAACGCATCAGCAAGTAAATCATTTACCCCGCCCTTAGCAATATCTACATTTGTATGTGCGGCATAAATTGCAATATCATTTTTAATACACGTTTCAATAATTCTTCCGTACGCCTTATCTGTATGAATCGCTTTTAATGGATTAAAGATTAAAGGATGGTGCGCTATAATGATATTCGCTCCTAATTGGATCGCCTCGTCCACAACTTCCTCAGTTACATCTAACGCGATTAATACGTGCTGGACAGGTTTATTAAGCGCTCCAATCTGTAAGCCAATCTTATCCCCTTCCATCGCTAAATGCTTCGGATACATACCTTCAAACAAAGAAATAATTTCATGACCATTCGGAATTTTACTCATGATAAAACCTCTCCTATCATTTTCATTTTCGCTTCTACTTCTGCACGCTTCGCTTTTGTCTCTTCAGACTCTGCTGCACGTTCTAACTGTTTTAAAATATTTTGGAAGTTTTTCAATTCCCCTTCCCACTTTTCAATAAAAGCTTCACTTTTTTCTTTTATTAAAAATGGACCCATAAACAATTCAGCTTGTTTATTTCCAGAGTAAGGTACTGCTGTATCTCCTCGCTCTCCGACTAAAATCTCGTAAATCTTTCCGTCTTCTATTACAATTTTCTCACGGATAAGCTCCCATCCATTTTCAATAAACCATTCACGGATATGGTGTGCTGCAATATTCGGCTGTAAGATTAAACGTGTTACACCTTCTAATTTTTCTTTACCACTTTCTAAAATGTCACGAATTAACGCTCCACCCATACCAGCAATCGTAATAACATCTACTTCTCCTGGCACTATAACAGCTAATCCATTCCCTTTACGAACGTCTACTTTATCTTGTAAGCCACTTTCAGCTACAGTTGCTTGTGCAGAGCGAAACGGTCCATCTACAACCTCTCCTGCAACTGCTTTTGTAGCAATATTATTTATAATTGTATAACACGGTAAATACGCATGATCCGATCCAATATCAGCTACTGTAGAGCCTACCGGAATCTCCCTCACAACTTCTTCTAATCGTTTCGAAAGCTTTACTTCATTCATGTATTTCCATTACTCCTTCTCTTCTCAGTCTGTCTCCATGATAATGAATTTATAGTAGTTGTTGCAAGTCCATAACAATACTTCAATTCTCTATTACTAATCGTATTTTAGAAAGTATAGAAAAACAAGCCTTTTGCAAAAAGCAAAAGGCTTGTTTTTCTATACTTTATTTTTTCTTCGATAACCAATCAGCTACTTTCGTTGCTTGATCAGCTGGAATTAAATTAGCTGGCATATTTCCTTTTCCTTTTGACAGAACTTCTTTAATTTCATCTTTTGAAAGTTTCCCACCAATTTTTTGTAGATTAGGGCCTACCGCTCCTTGTAACTGATCACCATGACAGCTCGTACAGCTTTGCTTTACAATATCCTCTGGCTTTGATGCTGTTTGTGCTGGTTTCCCACCATTTTTTGCATCAGCTAACTCTTTAGATTTATTTAGCCCCTGAAATGAAAATACAAACATAACGATAATACCTAATGCTGCAATAAGAGCGAACGGAATCAACGGATTACGTTTCATATCTCTTCTCCCCCCTCTATACCGCTAAATAGTTAGATGATTCAGTCATTTATATTGTACTTGAAAACGCCCTATCAGAAAAGAGCAAACTACTACTTGTTAAAAATATTCCGTAAATTCATTTTATTGATTTTCACTATTATATCGCATATTATTTCGATAATTACTAACGTTTCTCATCATATTTTTTACTTTTCTACATATTATTTTGTATATAATAAACAAAATAAATCGAAAAATCGAAAAATGAGCATTTGCAAATCAAAAGACAATTCTGTAAAATAAATTACAAGAAATTGTAATCGTTGCCGATAGATAAATTTTAACAAAAATTAACAAAACAAAAAAGTTTACTTCACAAAAGTGAAGTAAACTTAAAGGTAGTCTATTCTAAGAAATCCTTAAGACGCTTACTACGGCTTGGATGTCTTAATTTGCGAAGTGCTTTCGCTTCAATTTGACGAATACGTTCTCTCGTTACGCCGAATACTTTCCCAACTTCTTCAAGCGTACGAGTTCGTCCATCATCTAAACCAAAACGAAGACGCAGAACATTTTCTTCACGATCTGTTAGTGTATCTAACACATCTTCTAATTGTTCTTTTAGCAATTCATACGCTGCATGGTCCGCAGGCGATGTTGCTTCTTGGTCTTCGATAAAGTCACCTAAATGGGAGTCGTCTTCTTCACCAATTGGTGTTTCAAGAGAAACTGGCTCCTGTGCAATCTTTAAGATTTCGCGTACTTTTTCTGGAGCAAGATCCATTTCTTCACCAATCTCTTCAGGAGATGGTTCGCGTCCTAAATCTTGTAATAATTGACGTTGTACACGGATTAACTTATTAATTGTTTCAACCATATGAACTGGAATACGAATTGTTCGCGCTTGGTCTGCAATCGCACGTGTAATAGCTTGGCGAATCCACCAAGTTGCATACGTACTAAATTTAAAACCTTTACGGTAGTCGAACTTTTCAACTGCCTTAATTAGACCCATATTTCCTTCTTGGATTAAGTCTAAGAAAAGCATACCACGGCCCACGTAGCGCTTTGCAATACTTACTACAAGACGTAAGTTTGCTTCTGCAAGACGGCGTTTTGCTTCTTCATCGCCTTCTTCAATACGTGTCGCAAGTCGAATTTCTTCTTCAGCAGATAGTAAGTCTACACGACCAATTTCTTTTAAGTACATACGAACAGGGTCATTGATTTTCACACCTGGCGGCACACTTAAATCATTAAGGTCAAATTCTTCTTCCGTTTTTGTAATTTGACGATTATTAGGACCTTCGTCGTTGTCATTGTCACCAACTAAGTCAATCCCTTGTTCACCTAAATATTCATAGTATTCATCCATTTGATCGGATTCAATTTCAAATCCATTCATGCGTTCTGCAATCTCTTCATATGTAAGAACGCCACGTTTTTTTCCGAGCTCAGTGAGTTGTTCTTTCACTTGCTCAAGGGTCATTTCAGTTTCAATTTGTTTAGAACGAGCTGGTTTATCAGCCATCTGTTCCCCTCCTTACGCGAGATACAAACATTCATTATACTAAAACTTTATCGAAAAAGCTATTTTCTTGCTTTTTGACTTTGTAAATATGCCACATAATATTTAGCAGCCTCTACAGGATCTGTTTTTTCCATTTGTTTTACTTTAAAGATAATTTCCATCTTTTCAAGTTTTTCTTTATGGCGTCTTAGCGCCTCCAAATGACCTTGTAACGCTTCTTCTGTGTACTCTGGATTAATAAATTCATCCGTCGAAATATCAGTAATAATATTTTTCAACTTTTCATCAGAGAGCCAACTTAAAAATGTTCCGACTGAAGGTTCATTTCCCTTTTCATAATATGCGTATAGTTCATATAAAATCCCTTTATGTTCTTCTGTATAAAAATCTTCTATATGAGGTTCCATACGCACTGTCACTTCTGCACTTTGCAACATATGGTAAATAATTTCTCTTTCTGCCCTTTCAAAACCTGTTAATTTCGGTTTCGTTTGAACAATTTGAGATGGCTTAGAAACCTGCTTTATTTGTTTTTGCTGTACCTTTTGTTCTTTGCGATATTGGTGCAATTGATTCAAAAGTGTTTCCATTGAATACGAAAATTCTTGCGATAATGATTTTAAATATGATTCCGCCTGCATCGCATCCTGTAGCAATGATAACTCTTTTAAAACACTTTTTACATATTCTTCTTTGCCAGACTCATCTTGCAAATTTTTCCCTAAACGCAAATAATTTATTTTGAAACCAACAAAACTTATACTTGATTTCACAAGATTTTCAAAAGCGGTTGTCCCATATTGTTGCACATATTCATCAGGGTCAAGCTTATCTGGCAAGGATGTAACTTTCACTTGGCAACCAACTTGCAATAGTAATTGCCCTGCTTTCATCGTCGCTTCTCGCCCTGCTTTATCACCATCATAGCAAAGAACAACAGTTTCAACGTTACGTCGCAGAAGTTTCGCTTGTTCTTCGGTTAAAGCTGTTCCCATTGTCGCAACAGCTTCTTCCACACCACTTTTCACCGCGGCTAGTACATCGGCATAACCTTCAAAAAGGACAACCTGCCCACGTTTTCTAATAAACGGCCTTGCTTGGTGGAAATTATACAACAGCTTACTTTTGTAAAAAATCGGTGTTTCAGGACTATTCAAATATTTCGGAGTGTCATCTCCTAATGCCCTTCCACTAAACGCTATCACCTTACCTTGTAAAGTATAAATCGGAAACATAACTCTTCCGCGGAAGCGGTCATAATGACTGCCATCCTTCTCACTTCTTACAAGAAGGCCAGCCTGTTCCATACTAGATAGCGACAAACCTCTTTTTTGTAAAATTTTCGTTGCTGCATCCCAAGCTTGTGATGCATAACCAATTTCAAATTTCTCAATCATCTCTTTTGTAATACCACGTTTTAATAAATATGAAAGTGCTTCATTTCCTTCTTCTGTATTTACTAATAAATGATGATAATACTTTTTCAAAAGTTCATGAGCCTGTTGCATGATGACAGTGTCATCAGATATGTCTTCTTGTTGTTGTTGTCCTTGCCCTGATGTATATTCTGCAACTGCAATTCCATTTCTTTCGCCAAGCTTTTGAACAGCCTCTGTGAAAGCAAGTCCTTCCATTTTCATAAGAAAAGAAAATACATTTCCACCTTCTCCACATCCGAAACAATGAAAAATTTGCTTATCAGATGAAACAGAGAATGAAGGAGAATTCTCCCCATGAAATGGACAAAGGCCGAAATAGTTACGCCCCTGCTTTCTAAGTTGAACATACTCACCAATCACTTCTACAATATCGGATGATGTCCGAATCTGTTCAACAACTTCTTCAGGAATTCTGTTCCCCATAACTCCATCTCCGTGTCGTATTTTGTATTCGATATAAATTAAAAGATTCCTTTATAATTCGACAATATTTTTCTAAATTTGTTAGAAAGTACTGTCGATCACATTGTGTAAACGATTTTGGACCTTTCGTATAAGTCCCCAGTCTGCGTAAATTCGCAGATCATACTACTATATAAAATTGTATACATTTGCTCATCTGTTACAAATGTATCTCTTGGAGACAATACATATACTCCTTTTTCACAAGAAGACTAGCAAGAAGCACTATAGCCTGTATGATCATGAGATCTGTAGCTTTTGCATGTTAATAAATATAACAGTCAACTTCATCTTGCTCAGAATCTACATAGACCCAATTACCTTGCTGTTTTCTTGAACGATGAGCATAGGATACGACAAACAAAATTTCGACATAAAATTTTGTTCCAACTTGCACAATTGCATTCTTCACGGGATACGCATCTGCATCAAATAATATCTTATCTGATGTTTTGCATATTTCTGTATTCTACATCCCTTCTGTGAATCCTTCCATAATGTGCGTTTTCTTGTCTAGATTTTGTCGATTTAACGTAAATACATGTCTTTTTCGAAAATCCTATCCCTAGTTTATTCTGAAAAATTAAAGTCTAAACGTAAAATATAGGTTTTTATCACAATTTTTTATTATAATATATTTTCTTCAACTACGCTACATATCCCTTTAATTTTCATCTTACACTTAAAGATAACGAAATCGTTCCTTTAGCATAATTAAAAAACAGAAGAATATAAGTATAACCATTCCGCTATATTCTATTACTAAGCCGAAAGTTCATGCTCTACTTCGCATCTTCCTCTAACGCCTTCTCACGAGCGAAAAAAGCACATTCACCTTTGGTAAATGTGCTAAAACATTTTTTGGTTTTGCACTGCATTCACAATAATATTTGCTGTTTCTTCAATTGCCTTATTTGATACATCAATCACTTGACAATTTATTTTACTAATTACTTCCTCAAAATGATCAATTTCTTCTTGAATACGATTAATATTTGCATATGTTGCTCCATCACTTAATCCAAGTGATTTCAATCGTTCTTTTCGAATATGATTTAACTTATCTGGTATAATTTTCAAACCGAAACATTTCTCTTTTGCCACTTGATATAATTCCTCAGGCGGATCCACTTCCGGTACAAGTGGTACATTAGCAACTTTCAAACGTTTGTTATGCGCTAAATATTGTGAAAGTGGTGTTTTTGATGTACGTGAAATTCCAATCAACACGATATCAGCTTTTAAAATACCACGTGCATCTCTACCATCATCATACTTAACTGCAAATTCAATCGCTTCTATTTTTTTAAAGTACTCTTCATCTAATCTTCGAACGACACCCGGCTCATACCTTGGTACTTGCCCTGTAATTCCTTCAATTTGATCGATAAGAGGTCCGATAATATCGTATGCCTCTACTCCTTCTTTTGCCGCTTCTGTCAATAAATATTGACGCATATCAGGCTTTACTAACGTAAAACAAATAAGCGCTTGATTGCTCTTGGCAATCGAGATTACTTCTTTTAATGTCCCTGTATCTTCTACATACGGTACACGCCTAATATCAGGAGCGAATGGGAACTGTCCCATTGCCGCTCTAACAACCAAATCAGCCGTTTCTCCTACAGAGTCAGATACGACATATACGATTTTATTATCCATTACATTACCTCACTTTAAACAAATTACACTTATTCGTTATTTACTAAATTTACAAACGCACGTGTAATATTTGTTTTTGTAATTCGTCCAATCACTTCTAAACCTTGTTTCGTATCCTTCACAACCGGCATCGCATCAATCTGTCTTTCTATTAATTCCATCGCAATATCATATAAAGAATCCTCCCTGCGACACATCGCAATGTTTGGCATCCTTGTCATGATAATATTAACCGGAAGAGAGGTTAAATCCTGCTTTCCTAAGCTAGCTCGTAATAAATCTTTACGAGATACAACGCCAACTAATAAAGTAGCTTGATCTACAACAAATAATGTACCAACGTCCTCTAGAAACATAGTACAGATTGCATCGTATACTGATACATTTTTATCAATTACAGCCGGTCTAGATTGATAATCTTGCACTTTAATTTTCTTAACAGCTTCAGATAATAGCTGTCCCCCGGTTTTACCCGTATAAAAATAACCTACACGTGGACGCGCTTCTAAATAACCAGCCATCGTTAAAATTGCTAAGTCTGGTCTTAGCGTTGCACGTGTTAAACCCAATTGCCCAGCAATTGACTCCCCTGTAATAGGACCGTGATCTTTTACAATCTGAATGATATGCTCTTGCCGTTTATTCAGCTCTATGATAATCACCACCTTTAA
The DNA here is from genome assembly GCF_038008145.1 of Bacillus sp. FSL R9-9530. NCBI lineage: Bacteria > Bacillati > Bacillota > Bacilli > Caryophanales > Bacillaceae > Bacillus > Bacillus sp. FSL R9-9530. The sequence continues at coordinate 5,075,261 of NZ_JBBOYO010000001.1, read as the reverse complement.
TGCACAACGAAAAAAGTTATACTATCTCTTAAATATTATATACTAAATATGCTATTCGAAAAAGAAAGTATGTAAAAAGGACCGTATACGGCCCTTTTTATATTTGAAACTTATCAAGTTGTTCCAAGAAACGCCTTGTTTTCAAATAAATCCCACAATATTCGTCATAATATGTATTCAATACTGTGCGCATTTGTTTTTTTGTACTATCCTTCACCGATACATTACCGAGCCGGTGTAAATCAAAGTGAAAAAAGAGACGTAATAATTTATGAACAGCCTCTCCCACCGGAATACGATACGGATCTTGCTCCGCATGACGCGAGCACAGAAAACCGCCTTCCCGGACAGAGAAGGCGACAAAATCTGTTTCTTGATGACAAATAGCACATGTATCAAAGTACGGGCGCATCCCTAATACCGGAAGCATTTTCGTTTGATAAATTAATGATAATACTTCTGGATCAACACCCTCACACATATAATGCAACGTTTGATATAACATTTCAAATAAATACGGATTATGCTTCTTATCTTCTGTTGCTTTATCGGTTAATTCAATAATAAATGATGCATAAGCAGTTAAAAATATATCCTCGCGAATTTCTTTCATAGATGAAATAATCTCGCCTTGTTGCAAAGTTCCAAGTCCAGATCCCATTTGAATAAGAAAATGACCATGTGTCATAAGTTGCGAAATAGCTGCTAACCGACTCTTCGGCTTTTTCGCCCCTCTTGCCATTGCACTTACCTTACCAAATTCCCGTGAGTATATTGTAACAATCTTATTTGTTTCTCCGTAATCTGTCGTACGGATAACAATGCCCTCAACTTTTTGAAACATGTTCGTCACCATCCAAGGTTTGAACAAAACGGGTCAAGAAATTGGAGAGTCTAGATGCGCTAACTCCTCTTCATGTTGATCCATCTCATCGTTTACGTCTTTTTCCATTTCTTTCAAAAGCAAATACGTTTCAATGCTTCCTGTTTTGGAGAAAAACTTCCAGGTAAAATCTAGCATAAGAATCCACCTTTCTCAATAAGCGTAGCCTATAAACCAATTTCTTTTGTTGTTATTAAGTTGACCCATTTTGTTCATTTTCATGTGAGAAAAATTTTTCCTAATTTATCAAGGTTCATAAAAACCAATAATCAGCGGATGAACAAAACATCCACTGATCACAACTTTACTTCATATTAATACTCGTCTTCACGGAAACCAAGGTCACGAAGCTGTGACATCTTATTACGCCAATCTTTTTGCACTTTCACCCATACTTCTAAAAATACTTTAGAACCAAGAAGTGCTTCAATGTCAAAACGAGCTCTCTTACCGACTTCTTTTAACATCTTCCCTTGCTTACCTATAATAATTCCTTTTTGTGATGCACGTTCAACAACAATCGTTGCGTTTATATAAACCGCTCCGCCCTCACGCTTTTGAATTGCATCAATAACAACCGCTACAGAATGTGGTACTTCTTCACGTGTTAAATGTAATACTTTTTCACGAATAAGCTCTGAAATAATAAATCGCTCTGGATGATCCGTTACTTGATTATCCGGGTAATATTGCGGTCCTTCTGGTAAATACTTTTTAATTGCTCCGATTAACGCTTCAACGTTATTACCGTCCAATGCAGAAATTGGCACAATCTCCGCGAACTCATATAATTTACGATATTGATCAATCAACTCCAGCAATTGCTCTGGATGAAGTTGGTCAATTTTATTAATTACCAAAAATACCGGTTGTTTCGTTTCTTGTAATTTCTCAATAATAAATTCCTCACCACGACCATATCCTTCAGTTGCATTGACCATAAACAAAACAATATCAACTTCTTTTAATGTCGTTTGAGCCATCTTCACCATGAAATCGCCTAGTTTATGTTTAGGTTTATGTATTCCTGGTGTATCAATGAAAACTACTTGTGAATCATTTTCTGTATATACACCTTGAATTTTATTACGAGTTGTTTGTGGCTTATCGCTCATAATAGCAATTTTTTGGCCAATAATACGATTTAAAAATGTAGATTTCCCAACATTCGGTCTGCCAATAATAGAGACAAAACCTGATTTATAACCTTTTCTATTCATGTAAATCCTCCGCTAAAAATGCTCCTGGTAACAATTCTCCGACTGTTGTCTCTTGAACATCACCATGTAAGTTTGATAGGTATACTTTCGTATCCTGTTTACATAATTCTATCATAACTTGTCGACATGCTCCACAAGGAGGTACTGGACGCTTTGTATCCGCTACGACTGCAATAGCTACAAACTCGTTATCCCCTTCAGAAATTGCCTTAAATAACGCTGTTCGTTCTGCACAGTTACATAAACCATATGATGCATTTTCAACATTACATCCACGATATATTTTTCCATCCTGAGTTAGTAAAGCTGCACCTACTTGAAATTTAGAATATGGTACGTACGCTCGTTTACGCGCTTCGGTTGCTTCTTGAATTAATTGTTTGCTATTCATATTCCCGCATCCTTTCCGTTCATAGATGTGAATAGATACACTCTTTCATTAAAGGCCTTCACGGCGCTCCCAAAGCTTAATAAAAGCTTCGGAATGCAACTATACCATATACGGTAAAAAGATAATAGCACCAATTACAGCAGCTATAATTGCAAATAATAAAACTGCCCCTGCTGCAACATCCTTTGCAATTTTTGCAACCGGATGAATATCGACGGTTGCTAAGTCTACTGTTTTTTCAATAGCCGTATTCACCATCTCTAAACTCATTACAATCCCTATCACAATAAGTACAACAATCCATTCCATTGTTGTAATATGGAAATAAAAGCCGCAGCATATAACGATGACTGCGGCTAAATAATGAATTTTCATATTTCGTTCATGACGAAGACAAAAGTATATACCAGCTATAGCATATCCAAAACTATCTAAAAGTTTTCCTGTTTTCATCGTCCTAATCCAAAGGCCTCTAAAATTTCTTTTTGTCTTCCAAACATTTCTTTCTCATCTTCTTCTGTCATATGATCATAACCAAGCAAATGCAAAAAGCCATGTAGTGCTAAAAACCCAAGTTCTCGATCAAAAGAATGTCCATATTCTTCAGCTTGTTCTTTTGCTCTTGGAATAGAAATAATAAGATCTCCTAACATACGCGGCATCTCTGCACCGACAATTTCCATTTCGCCTTCTCCCATTTCTTCCATAGCAAAAGAAATAACGTCCGTAGGCTGATCCTTATCTCGGTAATCACGGTTTATTTCACGAATACGTTCATTATCTACAAATGTAACCGATAATTCTGCGCCTTCTTCTATGTTCTCCATTTGGGCTGCTTTCTCTACTAAACCTCGAATCAAACTTATATATTCGTCTTTCACTTCTTCTGTTTCATCAATAAAATCAATTAATAAACTCATTCTTTCTCCTTTTCTTCCGGCGGTTCCGGATATGTAATACGGGAATGGAAAATACCATTTAACGTTTCACATAACGTTTTTCCAACGATTTGTAGTTCCTTAAATGTCAAATCACATTCACTAAATTGACCATCTTGCAGGCGATCTTTAATAATATTTTGCACTAAATTATTAATCTGATCTGGTGTTGGATGGTTCATCGAACGTACCGCCGCTTCCACACTATCAGCAATACCAACGATCGCCGACTCTTTAGAAGTTGCTTTTGATCCTGGATAGCGGAACATTTCCTCCGTATATTTCTCTTTATCTTCTTTAATCGCATTATAATAAAAATATTTAAGTAACGTTGTACCATGATGCTGTCCAGCAATATCGATAATTTCTTGAGGTATATGGTGTTCTTCTAACATTCTCACCCCATCGGTTACATGAGCAATTATAATATCTTTGCTCGTTACAGGGTCTAATCTATCATGCGGGTTTTCAATACCCATTTGGTTTTCAATAAAAAACTGTGGTTGTACCGTTTTCCCTACATCATGATAATACGCCCCTACACGCGCTAATACTCCATTTGCTCCAACTGCTTCACAAGCAGCTTCTGAGAGATTAGCTACCATTACACTATGGTGATATGTACCTGGTGCTTCTAATAAAATTTTACGCAAAAGCGGGTGATTCGGACTTGAAAGTTCCATCAATTTCATACTCGATACAATCCCAAGACCACTTTCTAAATACGGTAAAATCCCCATAGCTAGAACAGAAGAGATAATACCTGAAACAGCAGCCATTAATAATTGCACCCCAATTTCAAGAGGCGAAAAATTCCCGTTACGTAATAATAGCAAAGCCGCTAATACGACTACATTTAATACAGAAACGAGTATACCAGCTTGTAAAATCATCGTACGACGATTTTTTTCTCTCAAGAAAATACTAACTGATAATGAACTTAATAAAACATAAATCCCCACACTATAATTCAGTGTACTCGTTACACCTTCATTAAACATAATACTTCCGCATACAGAAAAGATCATACTCGTTAAAAATACAAATCGATCACCAATCATTAATTTTACAAGTATTGTTCCCATTGCAACTGGAACAACATACGCGATTCCTGCATACTCAAGCTTTTGAAACAAACTAATGATTTTCATTAAAACAATCGTGATAGACAAAATTGTAATATACGCTAAGACATACGGCCTATCTTCTCTTTTCCGCTGTAAAAACACTTCAAACTGCTTATGCATAAAGTACAATAGCACACCAATGAGTACCGCTAACCCAACATAGGGTTGAAAACTGTTCCCTTTTTCTAACAGGCCAACTAATTTCAACTGATTGTACATATCACTTGAAATCGTTTCACCTTCTCTAACAAGGACTTGCCCTTGAAGAATATAAACAGGTGGAACTAAATCTTCTTCCGCTTTTCTCTTCTCTTTTGTTAAGGTCGGATCATAAAAATAGTTTGCAGAAATCGCATATTTCCCTAACGCCTTAATAGATTCCTTTAAACCATTATCAACATTAACACTATTCATCTCACTTACATATCGTTCCTTCGCATCCTTCAATTCATCCATTTTAACATGCTCAGTCATGATACTATTAATAGCTGTAACTGTTGCATCTTTCGCTAATACTAATTGGTTCGAATCTGCATTAATTAAGTTTAGTAAGTTTGAATCAGATAATTCTTTCGTTAAATCAGTAGGCAATTTTTTTTTCAACTTGTCCACTTTTTCAGCATCAGTAATCTTTTTTTGCTCATCCGGTCCAACCGCTTTAATCTCTTGTATCACTTCATCTACTTTAGCAAAGACGTCATTCACAATATCCACTTTATTTTGTTTATACTCACTTTTATATGTATATTGATCTTCAACTTTTGTAGCGGCTTCTTTTTTCTTTTTGTCCGTTGTAACTTTATCTTCAATTTTAATAGGAGAATGGATTGTTTTTTTCGCAATAGAATATGTTGTAACATCTAATTGCTCTGGTTTTACATTATTCATAAGTGCAAAAAACAGCACTGCCCCTAATAAAACGTAAGAAATCCAACTTAGTTTTTTCGAATGTTGTAAATTACGAAACCACTTAGAAATTTCTTGAGATCTTGACATGATTTCAATACCTTCTCCTCTCCAGAAATAAAGTGAAACTATTTATAGCTTTCATTTCTTCTAGGTAACGATACTTTTTGGACAACATTTTTATCCACTATCACCTATAGTTTATTTCCCTCGTCTTTAATGATAGTAAAAAATATGTCATTCGCCAACCTTATCATACAAAAAGAAATGATCCTGACAAATAGGATCATTCCATTTTATCATATGCCTCAATAATACGTTGCACTAATGGGTGTCTCACAACGTCCGTTTGTTCCAATGTTATGAACGAAAGACCTGATACACCAGATAAAATATTAGCAGCAATAGAAAGACCTGACTTTACCCCTTTTGGCAAGTCTACCTGTGAGGGATCCCCCGTAATAACCATTTTAGAACTAAAACCTAATCGTGTTAAAAACATTTTTATTTGAACACCAGTTGTATTTTGCGCCTCATCTAATATAACAAATGAATCATCCAGAGTACGCCCTCTCATATAAGCAAGAGGTGCAATTTCAATTACACCACGTTCCATCATACGTTGTGTATATTCTTGTCCAAGAATATCATGTAACGCATCATATAGTGGACGTAAATACGGATCTACTTTTTCTTTCAAATCACCTGGTAAAAACCCTAAGCTCTCTCCAGCTTCTACAGCAGGTCTTGTTAAAATAATTTTCTTTACATACCCTTGCTTTAAAGCTCTCACAGCCATTACTACGGCTAAGTATGTTTTTCCTGTCCCAGCAGGTCCTATCCCAAATACAATATCATTCTTTTTCATTGCATGAATATATCGTCTTTGCCCCATCGTTTTCACACGAATGGATTTACCTTTTGCCGTTTTAAAAATTTCCTCTTCATATAATTCTTCGAATTGAGCAATTTTCCCTTGTTGCCCAAGCTGAATCGCATACGCAACATCTCTTTCCGAAATTGATACACCTTTACGGATAACAACAAGTAACTGTTGTAAGATTTTTTCTACGAGCACCACAGTTTCATCTGCCCCAGATACACGAACAGATTCTCCTCTAGTCACAATCGATACACTAAGTTCTCGTTCAATTACTTTTAAATGAGCATCATTTACCCCAAAAAGAGCGATTGCTTCGTTGGGATTTTCCAATTGTTGGTTCATTTCTACTAATTGTTCTGCCATTACTCAGTCTCCTTGAATATCGGATTCAGATATTGGTTGTGGCTCTGCAATATTTTCAATCACTGTATAATGTAATGTGACCTTTAGGTGATCCGCCTCAACCTCTTTACTCAAAATGTTATCACTTACAATCATAGCATGTTCATCCAATTTTTTCTTCAGTTCTTTTTCTGCCATTTCTTTCGCTACTTTCATTGCTTGTTTTTCGGTATATTCTCGGTTCGCTTCTTCCTCTTCTCGTACAATATCTTTCTCGTATGCAATTGGTAATGTAAATCCAAATAATTTCACATCATGTTTTACACTTTCAGTACGAGAGCGCTTATACGTATCCTGTAGAAATCCCCATATTTTTATTTTAGTACTCCCAAATTTAAGGAAATGTTCATTGTATGAATTACCAGTATACACTTGAAATTGTGTCTTTAACGGAACATCCACCTCAGATTTATACCACGTTTCTCCATATACAATCCCTTTAGCCGAAACAACTGTCGGATTCTCCTCATTACCATACATCCCGGATACGAGAAGTTGCCCCTTTTCCACATGGTCATTTTTCATGACAACCGGCTTCCCAACTTCCACAAATGTTTTTGTAATAATCCCTTCTTTTTTTGCTACTAAGTTTTGTGGCTGTTGTTCACTTTCTTTTTTCGGCTCATTTTTTTCAACAATCTTAAAATGATATGTTGTCCCTCTTATTTCTAATCCCGCCCAAGTAATCGCATTAATATTGTCTGTCAAATGACGTTGAACATCTTCTACACTCGGCATTTGGAATTGTAATTTACCTTTTTTTATACCCATTTTGTCCAATTCTTTCATCAATATATATTCTGTTTCAGGTTTTGCTCCTGTAATTTCAATTTTCCACACCATATTTGACAATGCGATCATTCCGAAAAAAAATATTAAAAACCCAATTAAAAATCCACTATTTTTAATTACACGCTTATTCCAAAAAGGAAAACCGTAACGTCCAATAAAATATAATTTACATTCATTTTTTCTATAAATTGGTTTTATCTTTTTCACATCTCGTAATAACATACAAAAAACTAACGTTTCATCAGCTATCTTCTTTACATCCCAAACGAGTAATTTCTTCCGCACACACTCGTTAACAAAGCGTTCCGCTCCTCTACCTTCAATTCGCACCTTTACATACCCAAGCCATTTTATGAACCATTTATTTTTCATCGACTATCTCCACTACCTTTCTAAAAGTAGATACACTACTTTTCAATTCGATTATCAAACTAGCTCGTACTAAAATTTTAATTAGCAGATTCCTTGATCCTCACTAATTATTAACCTTCACGAGCCAGTTTTTTACGTGGAACTCAATTCCCACCTATCCTCTTTGTACGAACCGAATATTGAGCCCAGAACGTTACCGCCTGTTAATACAAGGTAACGAAGAAAAACTTCACAAACGGAAGTTTCTCCTCACTCCTCTTTCTTTTCATTTTCTAAAAACGTCACTTGTTCAATAATCCCTTCAAGCAACAGTTCTTCTGGAAGGATTGTTTTAATAACAAAGGATTGACCTTTAATTAATAATTGACCATGTTTCAATAGCAATCTTACCTCTTTATCTGAAAACACTAATAATCCTCGATGATTTTCTATATAGATATGTACTTGCCCAACAAGCGTGATCCGAGGTAGATCCATTAACACATCCACTGGCAGGTCTATTTGCTTCGTTAACCAATTCTTCATTTGTTCTATTTTTTTCATCTCAAAAGACCCCCTCTCATCCCATATGTATGAAAAAAGAGCTTGTAATATCACGTCCAAACTGAAAAAAGCATAAAAAAACGTCTCATACGAAATGAGACGCTTTTTTATGCTAATAGCTGGATAACCAGCTTATTCACAAGTGATCCGTCTGTTTTACCTTTTACTTTCGGCATAACAGCAGTCATCACTTTACCCATATCTGCTTTAGATGTAGCACCAACTTCAGAAATAACTTGCTTAATTATATCCGCTAGTTCTTCTTCTGTTAATTGCTCCGGCAAATATGCGCTTAAAATCTGAATTTCACTTTGCAGTTTATCAACAAGGTCTTCACGACCAGCTTTTTTAAATTCAAGGAGGGAGTCCTTATACTGTTTTACTTCACGAGCTAAAACTGTTAATTCCTCTTCTTCAGTAAGAGTATGTTGCAGTTTAATACCTTCATTTTGTAAAGCAGCCTTAACCATACGAATAACGGTTAATTTTTCTTTTTGTTTATTCTTCATCGCTTGTTTCATATCATCGTTTAAACGACCGAGAAGACTCATAACTTACACCCTCTCTTAGAACTTACGCTTTCTTGCCGCTTCAGATTTCTTCTTACGTTTTACACTTGGCTTTTCATAAAACTCGCGCTTTCTTGCTTCAGCAAGTGTACCAGTTTTAGAAACCGATCTTTTAAAACGGCGAAGTGCATCCTCCAAAGACTCGTTTTTACGAACGACTGTTTTTGACATTCTCTTTCCCTCCCTCCGAAACATCACACTTACATACTAATTTCAGCATGCAAAAAGAAACCCTTCTTCAGCATGTCTTTTACGATTATAATACATTTTATCACTTCAGGTCAACTATTTGGCAGAATAAAAGAAGAATAGATGCCCTTACCTGTTCAAAAGCTATGTAGATAGCTATTATCCTTTTCCCCTGAAGACAACTATATTTTTTATCATTACACCGTTTTTAATACAAGAAAGCATTAAATAACTACTCATTCAACGTACCTGCCTTTTTAGTACTTAACTTCTCCACAAAAAAAAAGAAAGCATGCAAATCGTTTCCGTTTGCATGCTTTTTTATCCCGCTATTTGCCAGGACAGTAAGACCCCCACCTCAAAATTCAGCGAAAGCAAAGAACTTAGGCGGGGGTCAGGCTGATAATCAGCGGGGATGAACACCCCCCACTGATTAAAGTTTCATTTTATGCGCTTGCTGATTCTTTTTTTACATCATCTTCAAGAACACGAACAAACTGCGCTTCGTTATATGGATAACCAGCTTTTGTAATTTTCACTTTTACTAGCTTACCAATCAATTCTTCAGATCCTTCAAACACAATTTTTAAGTAGTTATCTGTATAACCTACATATAAACCTTCACGGTCACCATCTTTAAATGTCTCTTCCGGAATGATTTCAAGTACTTCACCTTCAAATTTAGAAGCATACTCTTTCGCTAATTGATTTGATAGCTCAATTAGACGGTGAACACGATCGTTCTTCACGTCTTCAGGAACTTGATCTTCCATACGTGCTGCTGGAGTACCTGTACGTTTCGAATAAGGGAAAACGTGTAATTCAGAGAAACGATTCTCTTTAATGAAATTGTACGTTTCCATGAATTCCTCTTCTGTTTCGCCTGGGAATCCAACAATTACGTCTGATGTAATCGCAAGACCTGGTAACGCTTCTTTCAAACGATCTAAACGCTCTTGGAAAAATTCCATCGTATACTTACGGCGCATACGTTTCAATACAGTATTAGATCCTGACTGTAATGGAATATGCAAGTGACGTACAACTACTTCTGATTTATCTAACACTTCAATTACTTCATCAGAAATTTGACTCGCCTCAATAGAAGAAATACGAAGGCGTTTCAATCCGCCTACTTCCGCTTCCATATCGCGCAGTAATCCAGCTAAGTTATACTCTTTTATATCTTCACCGTACCCACCTGTATGAATACCTGTTAATACAATTTCTTTATAGCCCGCATCTACTAATTGCTGCGCTTGTTTAATAACTTCTTTTCCATCACGAGAACGCATTAAACCGCGCGCCCAAGGAATGATGCAAAATGTACAGAAGTTATTACAACCTTCTTGTATTTTTAAAGATGCACGTGTACGGTCCGTGAAATATGGTACATCGAGCTCTTCATATACACGTGTTTTCATAATATTGCGGACAGCATTAATCGGTTGACGCTCTTTACGGAATTCTTCGATGTATCCTAACATCTTCTCACGATCTTGCGTACCAACAACAATATCTACACCTGGAATCGCCATAATTTCCGCTGGAGATGTTTGTGCATAACATCCAGTTACACAAATTACCGCATCTGGATTTTGACGTACAGCACGTCTAATTACTTGACGGCTTTTTTTATCTCCAGTATTCGTTACTGTACATGTGTTAATAACGTATACATCCGATTTTTTTTCATATTCAGTTCTTTCATAACCACCTTGTTTAAACAATTGCCAAATCGCTTCTGTTTCATAGTGGTTTACTTTACAACCTAACGTGTGGAACGCAACAGTTGCCATTGATTATCACCCCATCAATTCAAAATAATAAGAAGCGGCACTTAACGCATAAAGCGGAGCCGTTTCTGTTCTTAAAATTCTTGGTCCTAAACTACATGGTACAAATTTATGTTCACGAAGTACGGTTATCTCTTCCTCCGCTAAACCGCCTTCTGGTCCAAATACAATCAGCAGCTTTTGGCCTGGTTTAATCGTCGCTAAAGCTTTCGCAAAATTAGATTTCTCACCTTGTTTCGCTTCTTCTTCATACGCAACAAGACAAACATCATACTCGCTACTCATCGACAGCAGTTGTTTAAATGATGAGGGAACGTGTACTTCTGGAATTTCACTTCTATGCGATTGTTCCGCAGCTTCTTTTACAATTTTTTTCAAACGCTCAACTTTTTTATCTGCTTTTTTCGCATCCCACTTTACAATAGATCGAGATGCTTGAAATGGTAAAAATGCAGCTGCCCCAAGCTCAGTTCCTTTTTGAAAAATTAACTCTAGCTTGTCTCCTTTCGGCAGTCCACTTGCAATCGTCACGAACACAGGAAGTTCGCTTGACGCCTCTACCCATTCTACAATAGTGGTATCCACAAATTCACTGGTAATTTCAGCAATTGAACACTCTGCTGTTTTACCATTTACACAGCAATAAATGTGGTCACCAGCTGACATACGCATCACTCTTGCGATGTGATGGACATCATCACCCATTATGCGAATACTTGTCTCATTTACATATTTCTCTTCTACAAAATAACGTTGCATATAATCACCTTAGTAGAGTTTCGTTCCTTTCGTAAGTCAACACTTACGAAAAGAACGAAACGTTATCATTTTCATATAACAAACGGCAAGTCCCTCACCTTATACGGTGAGAGACTCCCCTGTTCTTTATAGACTAAAATCTATATTACGCATTTCGTGCAATAATTGCTACCCAATCTTCCATTCGAAGTACTTCTTCAATTGAAAATCCAGCTGTTTCTAACGCTTCAGAAATTACTTTTTCTTTCGCCCCAATAATACCAGATGTAATAAATAATCCACCTGGCTTCACAACTCTCGCTGCATCTTCAGGGAATAGAAGAATAATTTCCGCTAGTAAATTTGCTACGATTAAATCAACTGGACCTTCAATACCTTCTAATAGACTATTCTGTCCAACATTGACAATGTCATCTGTTTTATTTAAGCGCACATTCATTTCTGCACTTTCAACTGCAACTGGGTCTAAATCATACGCTTGAACAGAAGCCGCACCTAATTTTGCCGCAGCAATACTAAGTACCCCCGAACCTGTCCCCACATCAATCACAGTATCACCTGGCTGAACCGTTTTTTCTAACGCACGAATACACATCGTCGTTGTTGGATGTGTCCCTGTACCAAACGCCATACCTGGATCTAATTCAATAATTTTTTCATCTGGAGAAGACGGTGTATACTCTTCCCACGTCGGCACAATTGTGAATGTATCAGAAATTTGAACTGGATGATAATACTTCTTCCAAGCAGTAGCCCAATCTTCCTCATCGACTTCATTAATTGTAATAGTTCCTTTACCAATTTCGATGTCGAAAGATGGTAGTGCATCAATAGATGATTTTACACCTGCAACCGTTTCGTGTAAAGAATCCGTTTGTGGGAAATATGCTTTTACCAAAACACCCTCACTTGGATATTCATCTGGGTTAAGTGCATAAATCTCACCGTATTGTTGCTTGCGCTCTTTCGTCAACTCCGCTGGGTCCTCAATCGCAACCCCGCTAGCGCCTGCTTCATGCAAAATATGAGAGACAGCTTCTACTGCTTCTTCTGTTGTATGAATACTAATTTCTGACCATTTCACAATTTACCAACTCCATTTTTTATTTCCATTATTCCCCTTTAAAAGCACGTTTAAGCTTTCTGAATAAGCTATCATCCTGCTCTTCTTGCCCTGCAAATTCACGCAATAAATCTTTTTGATGTGAAGTTAATTTCGTCGGCACAACAACACGAACGACTACATATTGATCTCCTTGACCATATCCACGTACGTTCGGAGCACCTTTTCCTTTTAAGCGGAATTCTGTTCCTGTTTGTGTTCCTGCTGGAATTTTCAGCTTCACTTTGCCATGAACGGTAGGAACTTCTACTTCCGCACCAAGTGCCATTTGCGCAAATGTTATTGGCATTTCGCAAATAATGTGATCCCCTTCGCGTTCAAAGAATTCATGATTTCTCACATGAACAACAACATATAAGTCACCTGCCGGTCCGCCATTTACGCCTGCTTCACCTTTTCCAGATACACGAATTTGTTGACCATTATCGATACCCGCTGGAATTTTAACATTGATTTTTTTACGTTTACGAACTTTACCAGAACCATGGCATGTCGTACATTTCTCTTTAATCATTTGACCTGTTCCTGAACAATGTCCACAAGCTTGACGGTTTACAATACGCCCAAATGGTGTATTTTGTTCTACACTTACTTGCCCTGATCCTGAACAATGTGTACATGTTTCTTTTGAAGTCCCTGGTTTTGCTCCACTACCCTTACAAGTATCACATGGATCCTCCACTGGAATCTCAACGTTCAATTCTTTACCAAAAATAGCTTCTTCAAACTCTAAAGTAACTTGATATTGTAAATCAGCACCTTGACGTGGAGCATTTGGATCACGACGTCTTCCGCCGCCACCGCCAAAGAATGAACTAAAGATATCTTCGAAACCGAAGCCACCGCCGAAGTCTCCTCCGCCACCGAAACCTTGATTCGGACCAGCGTGACCAAATTGATCATACTGCGCACGCTTTTGATCATCGCTCAATACTTCGTATGCCTCTTGTACTTCTTTAAACTTTTCAATTGCATTTTCTTCTTTACTTACGTCTGGATGGTATTTTTTAGCCAAACGACGATACGCTTTTTTAATTTCATCTTTTGAAGCGCCCTGGCTAAGTCCAAGGACCTCATAATAGTCTCGTTTATTCATAAATTTACAACCCCCGAATCTTTCACATAAACGTAATTTTAACACCGAAAGAAAGTGCTTTGCAACAAAGTTTCCTCACTTACAGTATGCAAAATAAAAAACTTAAGATCCTCACACATTTCTTCTTATTCGTGAAAAAAGCCAAAGCCAAGGCACGCTTGACTTTGACTTTTTGTCATCTTACTTATTTTATTTCACTGTATTACTTGTCTTCTTTTACTTCTTCAAACTCAGCGTCTACTACATTATCTTTTTTCGCGCCAGCGTCTTGTGCTCCTTGTGCTCCTTCTGCTTGCCCTGCAGCCGCTTGAGCTTGCTCGTATAATTTAACAGTTAATTGTTGTACGATTTCTTGAAGAGCATCTTTTTTCACACGGATTTCTTCAAGTTCGTTTTTCTCGATTGCCGCTTGTAATGCTTCTTTCGCTTCCGTTGCTTTCGCTACTTCAGCTGCATCTACTTTACCTTCTAAATCTTTTACAACTTTGTCTGTTTGGAATACAAGTTGGTCAGCTTCGTTACGAAGTTCAACTTCTTCCTTACGTTTTTGGTCAGCATCAGCATTTGATTCAGCTTCTTGTACCATACGATCTACTTCTTCATCAGAAAGACCTGAAGAAGATTGGATTGTAATAGTTTGCTCTTTGCTTGTTCCTAAGTCTTTTGCACGTACGTTAACGATACCGTTCGCATCAATATCGAATGTTACTTCGATTTGTGGAATTCCACGTGGTGCTGGCGGAAGGTCTGTTAATTGGAAACGACCTAACGTTTTGTTGTCAGCTGACATTGGACGCTCACCTTGTAGTACGTGAATGTCTACCGCTGGTTGGTTATCAGCAGCTGTTGAGAATACTTGTGACTTACTTGTCGGAATTGTAGTGTTACGCTCGATTAGTTTCGTGAACACACCGCCCATAGTTTCGATACCTAAAGAAAGTGGAGTTACGTCTAATAATAGAACGCCCTCTACATCACCAGTAAGTACGCCACCTTGAACTGCAGCACCTAATGCTACAACTTCATCTGGGTTTACACCTTTGTATGGCTCTTTACCAGTTTCACGTTTAATTGCTTCTTGTACAGCTGGGATACGAGTAGATCCACCAACAAGGATAACTTTATCTAATTCGCTTGGAGCAAAACCAGCGTCTTTTAATGCACGACGAGTTGGCTCTAATGTTCTTTCAACAAGACCAGCTGAAATTTCTTCGAATTTAGCTCTTGTTAACGTTAATTCTAAGTGTAATGGGCCAGCAGCTCCAGCACTAATGAATGGTAATGAAATTTGTGTTTGTGTTACACCAGAAAGATCTTTCTTCGCTTTTTCAGCTGCATCTTTCAGACGTTGAAGTGCCATTTTATCTTGGCTTAAATCAATGCTATTTTCTTTTTTGAATTCAGCTACTAAATGATCGATGATAACTTGGTCAAAGTCATCTCCACCAAGACGGTTGTCACCAGCAGTTGAAATAACTTCGAATGTGCCGTCTGCTAACTCAAGGATAGATACATCAAATGTACCGCCACCTAAGTCATATACTAAGATTTTTTGCTCTTCATCTTGTTTTTCTAAACCGTAAGCAAGTGCTGCGGCTGTTGGTTCGTTAATGATACGCTCAACTTCTAAACCAGCGATACGACCAGCATCTTTCGTTGCTTGACGCTCTGCATCGTTGAAGTATGCTGGTACTGTAATAACAGCTTTCGTTACTGTTTCACCTAAGTATGCTTCAGCAGAAGCTTTTAAGTTTTGTAAAATGATTGCAGAAATTTCTTGAGGTGTAAAATCTTTACCTTCAACTTCTACTTTGTAGTCTGTACCCATATGACGTTTAACAGACATGATTGTATTTGGGTTTGTAATTGCTTGACGCTTCGCAACTTCCCCAACTTGACGCTCTTCATTTTTGAAAGCTACAACAGAAGGTGTTGTACGGTTTCCTTCTGGATTTGGGATAACCTTTGGTTCTCCACCTTCCATAACAGCTACACAAGAGTTTGTTGTACCTAAGTCAATACCGATAATTTTACTCATGGCGAATCCTCCTACTTTTATGTAAATTATTGATTTACTTTTACCATTGATGGGCGAATCACACGGTCTTTTAGTTTATAACCTTTTTGGAATTCTTCAACTACCGCGTTTGATTCAAATTCACTGTCTTCCACTTGCATAATAGCTTGGTGTTCATTCGGATCAAACTGTTTACCAACAGCTTCAATCGCTTCAACACCTTCCTTAGTCAACGCTTCTAGCAATTGACGATGCACCATTTCCATACCTTGTAACAAGGATTGCGTTTGCTCGTCAGTCGCTTCCACTTGCATCGCTCTTTCAAAATTATCAAGAGCTGGCAAAATATCTGAAACTAGACTTTGTGCTCTATATTTATCAGCAGCCTGTTTATCCATTTGGACACGGCGCTTATAATTTTCAAAATCAGCTTGTAGACGTAATGTGCGACCTTCCGTTTCCGTTAGTTTCGCTTGTAACTCATCTACTTTTTCTTGTAAAAGAGCAGCCTCACTTTTTTCTTCTACAGTTTTTTCACTGTTTTCTGGCGTGACAGCTTCTTCAACTTGCGCTTCTTTCACTTCTTCTACCACTTGTTCGTTACGCTCTTCCACAATTTTCACCTCCTTAAAAGGTATTAGGTATCATGCTTAGCATGATTACCTAAGCATTATATATTACACACAGCAATGAAAATTTCATCACTTGAGCGAATGTATTACTCTCATTTACTTTTTAAGTCCGTCTGTAAATTGTCTTGTAAATAACTGCAGTAAACTAATTACACGAGAGTATTGCATTCTCGTCGGACCTAAAATTGCAATTGTTCCAAGTTGCTCTTCTCCAATCGAATACGTTGCAGAAATCAAACTGCAATCCTCCATTGCCGTAGAAGAATTTTCTCTACCAATTTTCACTTGAATTCCGACTTGTTTATGACGCAAAATGTCATAAAACGCAGCCTCATTATCGATCATCGTCAGCAAAGATCTTACTTTGTGAATGTCATGGAACTCTGGTTGCGAAAGCATATTTGCTTTTCCTCCAAAGTATATCTTTTCCGATAAAGGGACTTGAAATGTACCATCTAACATTTTTATTGCACTATCGTAATTATGAACATACCCACGCAAGACTGTAACAATCTCTTTAAAGATTTTATTATGAAGTTCTGCCATAGGTATACCAGATAGCTTTTCATTTAAAATATTAACCATTTTTTCTAAATCTGATAAATCAACAGATTCCGGAACGGTAATCGTTTTACTTTGCACATGCCCTGTATCTGTTACAATAATAGCGACTGCTGTTTGACGATCAAGCGGTACAATTTGTACATTTTTAAGTTTATTTGTGCTCAATTTGGGACCAAGAACAATGGCCGTATAATTCGTAAGCTCTGATAAAATTTGAGCTGATTGTTGTGCAATTTTTTCTGCTTCAAAAATTCTTTCAGCAAATAAATCTTTAATTTGTACAATTTCATCGGTCGGTAAGTTTTGCGGCGCTAAAAGATGGTCTACATAAAATCGGTATCCTTTTTCAGAAGGAACACGCCCAGAAGAACTATGCGTTTTTTCAATAAATCCTAATTCTTCTAAATCAGCCATTTCATTTCGAATAGTAGCTGGACTAAACGTAATTTCATCTTTCTTAGCCAACGTCCTCGAACCAACTGGTTGCGCTGATCCAATAAAGTCATCAACAATTGTTTGTAAAATTAAGAGCTGACGTTCCGTAAGCATCTCATCATCACCTCTGTTAGCACTCTTTGTCTTCGAGTGCTAAATCTATTAATAACTTACCAAAATTGACATTCAATTGTCAACGGAAACGTCACGAAATAACAAAAAATTTTCGCGCTTATGGCACATTTAATTAATCAATCAAAAATGACTGGAATACTTCATTCCCTAATAGTTTCCCTTTCCTCGTTAAACAAACATGTCCATCTCTGTTTTCAAGTAATCCTTGTTCTTGATTACTTTGTAACTGCTTTGCAAAAACATGGTCCATCTCCACATTAAATTTCTTTTGGAATTCTAACTTAGAAACACCTTTTGTTTTTCGAAGTCCTAAGAACAACTCTTCTTCCATTTTTTCTTTCTCTGTCACTGGGTGAACATCTAAATATGGAAATCCTGTCTCATCAATTTTAGTGAAATATTGCTTGAGCGGACCTACATTTTGAATTCGTTCCCCGTTCACATAACTATGCGCTCCAGCTCCAAATCCATAATACTCTTCATTATTCCAGTATGTGAGATTATGTCTACTTTCATTATTACCTTTTGAGAAGTTACTAATCTCATACTGGTTATAACCATGTTTCTCCATTTTATCCATTACTATTTCGTACATTTTCGCTTCATGGTCTTCACCTGGAAGTCTTAATTTCCCTTTATTCATTAAGTTATAAAACACGGTTTTCGGTTCCACAATTAAGGAATATGCCGAGAAATGTTGTACACCAAGCGTAAAGGCAATGTCTAATGTTTCCTTTACATCTTCTATCGTCTGTCCTGGCAGAGCATAAATTAAATCTACATTAATATTTGTAAAACCGACTTCCTGCGCTTCTCGAATCGCTACGAATGCATCTTCTCTCGTATGTCTGCGTCCAATCTTCTCAAGTAGCTCATCACGAAACGTTTGCACACCAAAACTAATTCGGTTTACTCCACCTTCTAGCAATACGTTCAACTTCTCTTTCGGTAAATCACCTGGATTCGCTTCAAATGTTAATTCACAATTCGGCGCAAATGGACGCAAACGACGGTTAATGATGTCGAGTAGTTTTTTTGTTTGCTCCATATTTAAAGCTGTCGGAGTTCCTCCGCCAACAAAAATCGTTTTCATACTTTCAAACGGTACTTTTTGAACCGTATTTATTATTTCCTTCTCTAAATATTGTAAGTATTGATCAACCGGTTGGCGTTCAATAAATACTTTATTAAAATCACAATAGTGACAAATATGCTGACAAAATGGAATATGAATATATGCAGCTTGTACCAAATATAACTCCTACCTTTCTAAAAAGAAAACCTCCGCACTCCGGAGGATTCTTTACTTCTCTACTGTATTACGGATTTGTTCCATTCGCATTTTTCCCCAATCATACATCATTTCAACGATCGGTAAAAGCGACATACCTAATTCCGTCATATAGTACTCAACACGCGGAGGAATTTCCGGGTATACCGTTCGATCAACAATCCCGTCCTCCATTAACTCTTTCAATTGATTTGACAAAACTTTATGAGAAATGCTCGGGAACAGACGTTGCAATTCACTAAAACGATGCGGACCTTCCACACCTAAGTGCCACAATATCACAACTTTCCACTTCCCACTAATTATAGAAAGCGTCAGTTCCTTTTCGCAATTAAAATTACCTTTTTGTATTTTCTCTCGAATATCTTTTCGAATATTTTCGGACATTAATAGTCTCCTAACTCTATATCAATCACTAAAAAGCTCTCTCACTATTGTAAATGAGAGATGATAAGATGTCTAAAAAGTAGCATATAAAAAAGAAGCCGAACGAACGGCTTCTACTTTTATCACGATTGGTGCGGGCTAATAATTAGCGAAGAATAGAAAAATCTCCACTAATTATAGTTCACTCCATTAGTTATCATCCATTTTCAGTACAGCCATGAATGCTTCTTGCGGCACTTCTACAGAACCCACAGACTTCATACGTTTTTTACCTTCTTTTTGCTTATCAAGAAGTTTACGCTTACGAGAAATGTCACCACCGTAACATTTTGCAAGTACGTTTTTACGCATCGCCTTAATTGTAGAACGAGATACAACTTTATTTCCGATAGTCGCCTGAATTGGCACTTCAAACTGTTGTCTTGGAATTAATTTCTTTAATTTCTCTACAATTACTTTACCACGGTCATACGCTGAATCACGATGTACAATAAATGATAAAGCATCCACTTGTTCATTATTTAAAAGAATATCCATTTTCACAAGTTTAGATGGTTTATAACCAATTAACTCGTAGTCAAATGATGCATATCCTTTCGTATTTGATTTCAATTGATCGAAGAAATCATATACGATTTCTGATAACGGGATTTCATATGTCAATGTAACACGTGTTTCATCTAAATATTGCATATCAATAAACGTTCCACGTTTCCCTTGGCAAATTTCCATTACAGCTCCAACATAGTCATTCGGAACCATAATTGCAGCCTTCACAAACGGCTCTTCTACACGATCGATAGTCTGTGGATCTGGCATATTAGATGGATTATCAACAATAAAATCTTCACCGTTTGTTAAATACACTTTATAAATAACACTTGGCGCTGTTGTAATTAAGTCAATCTTGAATTCACGTTCAATACGTTCTTGAATAATCTCCATGTGAAGAAGCCCTAAGAAACCACAACGGAAACCAAAACCTAAAGCTTGAGATGTTTCAGGCTCAAATTCAAGAGCAGAATCATTCAATTCTAGTTTTTCTAACGCATCACGTAAGTCGTTATAACGTGCAGAATCGATTGGATATAAACCACAGAATACCATTGGGTTTAATTTTCGATACCCTTTTAACGGCTCTGCAGCCGGACGTTTCGCATGTGTGATCGTATCACCTACGCGTGTATCACCTACGTTTTTAATAGATGCCGCTAAGAAACCTACATCACCTACTGTTAACTCGTCACGTTGCGTCGTTTTCGGTGTAAACACACCTACTTCTGTTACTTCAAATTCTTTTCCAGTTGCCATCATACGTACTTTATCGCCAACTTTTACCGTTCCATTTACAACACGGATATATGCAATTACACCACGGTACGGATCATATAAAGAATCGAAAATCATACATTGTAACGGCTCTTCTGAATCACCTGTTGGAGCTGGTACCTTTTCAACGATTTGTTCTAAAATATCTTCAATACCAATGCCAGCTTTCGCTGAAGCAAGTACAGCTTCCGATGCATCTAAACCAATTACATCTTCTACCTCTTGACGTACGCGTTCTGGGTCTGCACTTGGTAAGTCGATTTTATTAATAACTGGTAAGATTTCTAAATTATTATCAAGCGCTAAATATACGTTCGCTAATGTTTGCGCCTCAATTCCTTGCGCTGCATCCACTACAAGAATTGCACCTTCACAAGCCGCTAAACTACGAGATACTTCGTACGTAAAATCGACGTGTCCTGGAGTATCGATTAAGTGAAGAATATACTCTTCACCGTCTTTCGCTTTATACGTTAGTTGTACTGCATTTAATTTAATTGTAATACCACGCTCACGCTCCAACTCCATAGAGTCAAGCAATTGCGCCTTCATTTCGCGCTGTGCCAACGCGTTTGTTTTCTCCAAAATACGGTCTGCCAACGTTGATTTCCCGTGGTCAATGTGAGCAATGATGGAGAAGTTACGAATTTTGGACTGTCTTTTTGCTCTTTCTTCTTTATTCATCTATGTTCTCAACTCCTAATAGTCTCGCCAATATACACTAGCACTGATTATATCAATAGAGCAGCAAAGATTCAATGAAAACTCGTGCTGCTTACAATACAAATCACTCTATCTATATCTTATGCGAACAAACCATAAGAGACAAACCTTTTTCAAATTAAAAGACAGCTCTCTTACAAACATAAGACAACCATCCTTCCCGCTACCCTTAACTAAAAATTCCTTTTATTGCCCCAACAACTATATCCGTTCCAAACTTTGTCATATCACGAGCAACACTTGCTATCGCCATACCGATACCTTCTACAACATTAAAACTTCTTAAGCTTTCTAACTGTTTTTGTTTTTCAATAGTCGAAAACGTCTCTCCCGAAATTTCCGATTCAGCCCCATCGCCTTCTGTTCCTGTCATATGAGCAATTTGTTCATATGACAGCTGACGATATCCCTTCATACCTTTTAGACCATGATTAGCGAGTCCCACTCCAGCTATCATCATAAGCAAACATAAGACTGTACCGCATATACATAACAGCGTAAATTGACTCAAGCTATTTCTGCCTCTTTCCATCAATGTGTATATGCCCCTGTATTATCCTGATCAATCTGATGATGCAGCGCTGCATTTAAACCGCTGGCTATTACATTTGCCATATCCTCAATAAACGCATCTACTTCTTTTGGAGTTACCATTAAATTATGACCAAGAGGAGATAACACTTCATAAATTAACTTTCTCTTTTCTTCTTCTTCTAACGTACCAATAGCTCCTAAAAACATATTTCGACTCTTTTCATCTGGCATATCTTCTTCTGTTAATTTTTTCTTTTCTCCAAATGTAAAACCTGCTGGCAATAAAGAGCGTGACGGTTTGTTTCCTTCTTTCAGTTCCCGGCCAAAATGTTTCAAAATAAAATCAATTGTATCACTCGTAATCGAAACAGCATCTACCACAGTTGGCACACCAATTGCGATAACAGGAATACCTAATGTTTCTTTACTTAGTTCCTTACGCTTATTCCCAACACCAGATCCTGGATGAATTCCTGTATCAGAAATTTGTATAGTACTATTTACTCGTTCAATAGAACGCGCAGCTAATGCATCAATTGCGATGACAAAGTCTGGTTTTGTCTTCTCAATAATTCCGTAAATGACATCGCTCGTTTCAATCCCTGTAATTCCCATTACCCCTGGACGAATGGCACTAACAGGTCTAAACCCTTCTTCCACACTTTCAGGCTGCAATTTAAACAAATGTCTCGTCACCAATACGTTCTCTACAACTATCGGTCCGAGTGCATCCGGCGTTACATTCCAATTCCCAAGACCTACGATTAAACAACTCGCTTCTTTTGAAACTCCAACCTCTTCTAAGAAATAAGAAAATTCTTTTGCAAAAATACGCTCTACCTTTTGCTGAAGTTCCGTATCTTGTTGTCGTATACCTTGCACCTCAAGAGTTAAATAACTTCCAGGTTTTTTCCCCATCGACTCAGATGCAATTTCATCAATAGTTACTTTTGTAATTGTAACTCCCTCTTCTTCCCTCTCTTTTACAATAACTCCCTGTATCCCTTTTTGTTCTTCTTGGCGCTCTTGTAGCATTTGGTGCGCCTCTACAGCAAGGTCAGTTCTAACACTATATTTACTTAAATCTAATGGTTCTTTCATCGTATCTCCTCCGTAATTCATAGTAAATATCGTTAGATTTCCCCAAGTTATATTAGGTCATTCTTTCCTTTACGTGAAATTTCATTGATATACTATTGCAATTCTCTTCACCGTTTGATAAAATATCACTTGTTCTATGTAAGAATCGAGTCATTCGATTGCACCAGGGAGGTGAAAAGTATGGCAAACATCAAATCTGCTATCAAACGCGCTAAACTTAGCGAAGAGCGTCGTTCACATAACGCTTCTATCAAGTCTGACATGCGTACTGCTGTTAAAACTGTAGAAACTTTAGTTACTAATAACGATCTTGAAAATGCTAAAGAAGCTTTCAAAACTGCTTCTAAAAAACTTGACAAAGCAGCTCGTAAAGGTCTTATCCACCAAAACGCTGCAGCTCGTCAAAAATCTCGCTTAGCGAAACAAGTAAACGCGTAAGGCGTTTAAAAAACGATCCATTCGGATCGTTTTTTATATACACAAAAAAGTTCACGTACTAAGTACGTGAACTTTTTTGTGTCACTACATATGATTTAACCGCATTAAGAAAAACTCAAGCACAAGTTTCTTATCCATCTTTCCAGTCTTCATACTATAATCAGCTTCCGCCAATTCTATAATAACTTTTTTTAATTCTTCAAAAGAGAAAAACTTCGTTTGATTCATCGCCAACTTTACCCGGTACGGATGTACACCAATATGGGACGCGATTTGATTTTGTCCGTAACCACGCTGTTGCAACTCTTTCACTTGATGTAGCAAGCGGAACTGACTTACTAATAAAGCGAGCAGTTTAATCGGTTCTTCCTGCTGTGTAAATAATCCGTCTAAAATTTGCATCGCACCAGCGATATCTTTTTTCACCACTTTTTCTGTTAAAGCAAACACGTTTTGCTCAACAGATTTCGGCACAAGTTCCGTGACAAGTTTTGGCGTAATTTCTCCGCCCATACCGACGTATAACGTTAACTTGTCCATTTCCTTCGCCAACATTGTTACATTACTTCCCACAAGCTCTAACAATAAACTAACAGCTGCATTATCAATATGCACATGCACCTCATCCGCACGAGAAACAATCCACTTCTGAACATCCTGCACTTGCATCGCATTTGCTTCTATTACATCCGCTGTTTTCTTTAATAGTTTTGTAATTTTTTTTCGTTCGTCTAATTTTTCATAAGGCGCAACAAAAACAAGAATAGAAAAAGGAGAGGGCTCCCCAATATATTCTTCTAAAATTTTTATATTTTGTTCTAATTTTTCTTTTTGTGCCGTTAAAAATAGTGGTGATTTTATTAATATAACTTTACGCTCTCCAAAAAAAGGAAGCGTATGCGCATCCTCAACTACATCTTCTAAATACGCTTCTTCCAAATCGTATGTCACAACATTAAACTCTCGATCTTCCTCTTCAAGCGCGTACGTTGTAATAAGCTTTATCGTTTCATTTATAAAATAGGCTTCCGTTCCATACAGTACATACAACGGAGCGAACTGTTTCTTTTTAATCTTCTTATGTATATCACTCATATTTTTTCCTACTCCCTAACTTGGCAATATATATTTATACTAATGCCCTAGCTTTTGTTTTACAAGTACAAAGGGACGGTCTTTATAACCCGCCCCTTTATTTATATAAAACGCCACGCAATAAGCCCCGGATTTCTTATTGGTGTGCGGTAATCACCTTCCCTTTATTATTTACAATAATAATCTTAGTATAAGTGCCAACTGTTAACATGATTGGAAATGAAAAATTCACGCTACTTAACTAACTAGAAAAAGTATACAAATACTCTATTTCACTTCATATGGAAATTGTAGATTTTTTTCTGACAATATTTTATACTAAAATGGAATGTTGGGGAGGGATTCTAAATGAATGATTTTGAACAAAACGTTCAAAGTAAACGCAATGACGCTATTGATTCAGGGGTAGGATTTATCGTCTCATTTGGTTTTTTCGCAACACTTTTCATTATTGCAACTGTTATTAAATTCATCGGTTCTTAAAGGCTGCTGCTTAACGGCAGTCTTCTTTTTTTCATCTTCTATGTGTTTCATCATATGTGATTTTACTTTGAAAGGTTCCTTTTTCTCCATTAAAAACATAGGAAATAGCACCTTGCTTATCCGTACGCCATATATCAATACCCATCTTCTTAAAACGCTCTATAACTTCCTTATGCGGGTGCCCATACCTATTACGCTCTCCCACAGAAATAATCGCTACAGCAGGCTGTACAAGGCTTAAAAATGGGTCTGTAGACGATGTTTTACTCCCATGGTGGGCAACTTTTAAAATATTAGCCCGCAAATCAGGATATGTTGATACTATAAACTTTTCTCCTTCTTCTTCTAGATCACCCGTAAATAGCCATGTTAGTCCCCCTAGTCTGGCCCATAGTACAATCGAAGAGTCATTTTCTCCCTTTTCTTTCCCCTTTGGAGCTAATACGAAAAATTCCGCTTCATTTACCCTCCAACCTTCCCCTTCTCCTACTACACTTATCTTCACGCTCTTTTCTAACGCCTTTTTCTTCACCACTTTTTCCAATACAGCATCTTGTTCCTTTCTCCCAAATACAACTTCTTTTACAATAATAGATGACAGCAAATCCAGCGCAGCACCTATATGATCCGCATCTCCGTGCGTTACAATTAATTTATCAATCGTTTTTATACCTTCTTTTTGTAAAAAAGGAACAAGAATATCATGCCCAACAGAAAATTCATGCTTTTTCTGTTGCCACGCTTCCTTCTTGACAGAAAGGGCTCCTCCTGTATCAATAAGATAAACCTCTTTATCGTATGGAAGACGAATTAATATCGCATCTCCCTGTCCAACATCAAGAAATGTAACACTCCCACTTTCGCGAAAATATGGATATACATAATGACAAGTACTAATAAAAAGAAACACACCCACAACTATGCACAAAATTTTTTTCGTTATTACCCTTTCCCAAATCACAAATATACTAACGATACTAAAACAATATATAGCCACAAGAAATAAAGGAGTTTGACCAAAAGTAAGTCGGATGAAAGGGAAACTTTCACAGTAACTTAGAAAATCATTAGAAATGGTTAAACATAGTGAAAGTACATATGCAATTCCTTTTGCGAAAAATGGAATAACCGGCATACATATAAGAATAATGATGCTACATGGCAATACAATAATGGATAGAAAAGGAACATATATAAGATTGAGGAAAATGCTATAAGGAGAAAAATAACCAAAATGATATAACAAGATGGGGGTACTAGCGAGCTGTGAAATTATAGAAATGTAAATAGAATTTCGAACTATCCCATTACTACGCCCTAATAATATCGGCGCAGATAGTAGTAAAGAAAAACTACCTACAAATGAGAATTGAAATCCAATGTTGAAAATAAGATACGGATCGTATATAAGCATACATATAGCCGTTATACTTAAGGCGTCTAGACTAGATAAGCGAACAGAGCATATGAAAGCTACCAATAATAAAACTCCTGTTATAGAAGCCCTCACAACAGATGGCGACGCCCCAGCTATGATCATATACAGAGGAATGCAAACTATAAGGCATACTGTTGCTATCTCTTTCGTCACACCACTTCTTAGCAAAACAAAATACATTATAACCATTAATAATACGATATGCGATCCTGAAATTGCTAACAAATGTATAAGACCAAATTGTTGATATTGCTCTTCTACTTCAAACGTCATTTGTTGTCGATCTCCAAATAATAATGCGTTCATAAATGCACCTGATTGTTCCGGGAACATTTCTGTAACTTTCGAGATTGTTTGTTGCCTGAGAAGGAAAATCCATTGCACGAGTGACAACGATGTTTTTTGACATTCAGAAATGTATGTCACATCAAATATAAAATGTATTTTTTGCTGATATAAATAATTACGATAATCAAAAACATGAAAATTCCGGGCAGTTTGCGGTTCTTTCACCTCCCCTTTAAATGTACACGATATACCTGCATGTAATTGTTGCAACTGCTTCTTTTCCGAAGCAGATTGTATTTTATAATTTAACTGCACTAAGTTTTTATTCTGATCTTCAATTTGAAAAGAGAGACGATCCCCATTAATTAGAGGTGTATTTTGCACGACCCCTCGTGTAACTTCATAGGACTCCCCTAGCGGCTTATTTAGACTCTGAACATACGTGGTGTACATAACGCCACTAAAACACGCTATTATACAAAATATGAAGGTTTTACGCGAAGTACGATATAAACAAAATAAAACATAACAAACGAAACAACAAGCAGCCAACAAATGCGATGTGGAAAAGGTAATTGCAATCCCAATTATAAACGAGATTGCAACATAGCCCCATTGCCCATTCAACTCATACTCACTCCTTATAGCATCATTTTCGCTTTAGTGAATACATGCTGTAATTCTTCCATTGATAAATTATCTTTTTCTAAAGCTGCGAATAATTCCTTTAGCTGTAAATGACGCTCTTGTTCCTCTAGCGATGTAATATCATATTCTAGCGGAACGTGCTTTACTGTTACACTCGCTTGTTCAAATAACTCTACGGCATACGGATGATTTTTATAGTCCTGTGCATAATAAACCGCTGTAACACCACTTTGAATAATCGCCTTACAGCACTGCAAACAAGGAAAATGTGTGACATAAATTTCCGCTTCCTCTGTTTTTGCACCAAATTTCGCACATTGCAATAAAGCATTCATTTCAGCATGAATTGTACGAACGCAATGATTATCAATGACATAGCAACCATCGTCTATACAATGGACACCACCTTTAATTGAACCGTTATATCCACCAGCAATAATTCGTTTATCACGAACGATTGTCGCTCCTACCGCAAGCCTTGTACATGTACTACGTAAAGATAGTAGATGGCTTTGCGTCATAAAATATTGATCCCATGAAATTCGTTCCATATTTTTCACCTTCTTTTTTGTCTACTTGTAGTGTAGCGAAAAAAGAAAAACTTCGTCAATCTTTTATGGAATAATAATTTGATCTTTTATTTTCTCTAAAGACTTCGCACCAATCCCATCAATTTCTAATAAATCTTCTATTTTCTGAAACGGACCATGTTCTTCTCGGTATTTCAAAATATTTTCCGCTTTCCGAGAACCAATGCCTGTTATTTTTTCAAGTTGCTCTTTAGAAGCTGTATTTATTTGCACTTTACCCTCGCTTTTTGAAAAAGTAGCCCCTTCTTGCACTGGCTCATTCTTGTTAGGAACATAAAGAAGCATTTGGTCTTGGACCATTTGCGCCAAATTCACTTTCTTCACATCTGCATCCGGCAACAAACCACCAGCTTTTTCAACCGCCTCCTTCACCCGGTCCCCTTCCTTCATTTCATACACACCCTCTTTAAAAACCGCCCCTTTCACATCAATTATAATTATTTTTTTCTGCTCCTTCGTATCCAATACTTTCGGTTTATTTTTTTTCTCCACATCTTTTACTTGAACTTCCGTTGTAATGAGCGGTCGCTCTGTTTGCTGATTCGTTTTCCAGAAAAAAAGAAAAATCAAAGTGCCAATAATAACCACTAATCCCAACCATTTTTTCGGAAAATCCCACATCATTTTACACCTCTAATCATAAATTTATAACATCATTCATATTGTTTAGGAGAAAGCTGTTACGAAGGAGGGATGAAACATTGAACATAGGAATTATAGGGACAGGGAACATGGGGAATATACTAATCGATGCATTTTTAGAAACCCGTGCTGTCAAACCTTCGTGCCTTACTATTATTAATCGGACGCCTGCCAAAGCATATCATATAAAAGAAAAATACCCTTCTGTTCATATAGCCAAAACAATCCAAGAGGTAATCGAACAATCCCAGCTTATTTTCATTTGCGTAAAACCGATAGACATATACCCTATTCTACAAAAATACGCTGACCATTTTTCAGACGAAGATTGCTTAGTTTCTATCACAAGCCCCATATCTCCATCACAATTAGAAACACTTATACCTTGCCACGTCGCTCGTATCATTCCAAGCATCACAAACCGCGCCTTATCCGGCGCATCACTATTTACATTTGGAAATAACTGCTCTCTAGAATGGCAACAAAAACTACTTCGTCTATTCAAAAACATTTCTACTCCCCTTGTTATAGAAGAAGATATAACGCGCGTTTCATCTGATATAGCAAGCTGCGGCCCTGCTTTTTTTAGTTATTTATTACAATGTTTCATTAACGCTGCTGTAGATAAAACAAATATTACACATGAAGAAGCCACTACTTTAGTAAGTGAAATGGTCATTGGAATGGGGAAATTACTCGAAAAAGAAATTTTTACATTACCTACTTTACAAGAAAAGGTATGCGTTAAAGGCGGTGTTACAGGAGAAGGTATTCGTATTTTAGAAGAGCACGTTGGGGATATGTTTCATAAATTAATCGAACGGACACATGAGAAATTTGATGAAGATTTAAAATGCGTTGAGCAGCAATTCAATAAACACACATAATAAATACGCCATCGTAATCCCAAACCCTTTTTATTAATACTTATCTTTTTCATGCTACATTTTCACTAAAACTAGCATTTTTACACTTTACACATATCATCTTTTTATTTTTCTAGAACTAAAACTACATCTTTTCTATAAAACAAAAGCAACCTTATCGGTTGCTTTTCTTTTATCCATTCTTCTTCGCCATAAAAAAGAGGCGCTCTGTTTGTTCTGTCACTTCAATTCGTTCAAAGTCACCTGTGACGCGAAGCACTGTAAACCCAGCTTCTTCAAGCCATTTTGTTAACACTTCAACCGAATACGCACGTTGCACGTGACATTCGTCAAAACGATGATACACATCTTCTTCTGAATCTTGTACAAAGAATGTCAAATCATGTTCCACACTATCTGATTCTTCTCCAGGGAAGCAGTTCCAAATAAGTGATATTTCTTCGCCGTTCACTGTATATGTTTCATTTTGAAATACGTGATGTATTTTATATAAAGAGTGTACATCGAATAAAAACAAGCCATCCTGACGTAAATGGTGGAAAACTCTTCTAAATGTTTCTTGCACTCCATCTTCTTGCAATACGTAATTTAATGAGTCACAAAAGATTGTCACACAATCAAATTCACCAGGAACATCGAGCTCTCTCATGTCTTGTTGGTAAAAAGGAATAAAATATCCTTCTCCCCCCAATTTTTGCTGCGCGACAGTTAACATTTCTTCCGAAAGATCTACACCAATTAAATCATAACCTTTTCGCACAAGCGGAAGTGTTACGTTACCAGTTCCACATGCTACGTCAAGGATTCTTGCCTCTTTCATAGATGCCTGTTGTAAACTTTCCTCTGTGAATTCCACCCATTTATCATAAGGTACATCATTCATCAGTTCGTCATACAGCAAAGCAAATTGTTCGTATTTCATTGATCTAGCTCATCTGCAATATCTTCACGCGGCACATCGCCCCATAGACGCTCTAAATTATAGTGATTACGCTCATCTTTATGGAATACATGAGCAACCACATCACCAAGGTCTACTAAAACCCAACGTGCTTCATCAAAGCCTTCCATACGTTGTACGTTAATTTCGAACTCATGTGCCTTCGCTTTAATTTCACGTGCAATTGCTTGTACTTGCTTGTCTGAATTTCCGTGACAAATAATAAAATAGTCTGCAATCGGTGAAATACCTTGCATATTTAGTACAACCATATCTTCTGCTCTCTTATCATCAGCTGCTTTTGCCGCTAATACTAATAACTCTTTATCTTTCATTTATTAATTTCCTCCTTGATAACTTCATTGTATGTTTGGAATGTTAATGGATAAATCGTTTGATCTTTTTCCATTAAAAATTGAATTGTTCGCTTTAAAGCAAACAGTAAAGCTTGATTTATATCTTTATATGCGAGTTTCCTCGCTTCTTCCACACCAGGAAACTTACGTCCTGGTTCAATGTAATCTGCTACATAAATAACTTTATCTAACATTGTCATTTTTTCATGACCACTTGTATGATATGTAATAGCTTGTAGAATTTCAGGATCAGTAATGCCTATTTCTTTTTCTACTAAGTATGCCCCAACAGGTGCATGCCATAACTCTTTGTTATAGTGCAGTAGATCCTTTGGCAAAGCTTCTCTCTTAATAATCTCTTCCATTTCTGGAATCGCTCTACATTTTGCATAATCGTGAAATATAGCAGCCGTCTCTGCCTTTTTCTCATCTACACCATATAACCTAGCAAGTTCAATCGCTGTTTCCATTACACCAACCGTGTGTATATAACGTTTTTCATGCATTTGTTGTTTGACAATACTAAGTGCTTCCTCACGATTCATACAACCCATTCCTCTCGATATATACCTGTACTTTTTCGGGGAGTAAATATTTGCACGTTTTCTTCGTCATATATCTCTCACGTAACAGAGAAGAAGAAACTGCAAACTCCGGAATTTCCACTTTTACGATATCATAAGGCGTATGTAATGTATAACCTGGTCTTGCAACTCCAACGAAAGTCACAAGCTTAAGTAACTTTTCAATGTTATACCACTTCGGCAAATACTCAACCATGTCTCCGCCAATAATAAAGTGAAACTGCACATCCGGATACTTCTCCGTTAATTGTACCATAGTATCGTACGTATAAGATGGGCCTTCTCTGTCTAGCTCTTCTAAACAAATTGAAAAGTATGCTTCTTCCTCAATCGCTATTTGCAGCATGTTTAATCGACTTTTCACACTCGTAATGTTACGTCCTTGCTTGTGCGGTGGAATTTGATTCGGCAAAAACCATACCTCTTCCAACCCTAAAGCATGATACACTTCATTTGCAATTAACAAATGCCCATTATGAGGTGGATCAAACGTGCCACCAATAATGCCAATTTTTCTCAAAAGAAACGCTCCTTCCTTTTACATACAGCAACTCTCCCCATACAAATTCGAAGAGAGCCCACTGTTAATAAAAGTTCAATTGGTTTCGCTTTCTACATATCAAGCGTCCATTACGAAATAACTCACGTATATCTTTTATCGAGGAAGCTTAATCTGCTTATTTTCTCTTGATTCTTTGTATAAAACAATTGTGCTTCCGATTACTTGAACGATTTCAGCTCGTGCACCTTGTGCAAGCTCTTCTGCAACTTCACTACGATCAAATTCACAGTTTTGTAATACGCTCACTTTAAATAGTTCACGAACTTCTAATGCTTCTCCAATTTGTTTCACCATATTTTCATTCACGCCACCTTTTCCAACTTGAAAAATCGGTGTTAAATGATGTGCCTTTGCACGTAAAAATCTTTTTTGTTTTCCTGTTAACATATAATTAGCCTCCAAGCTCTCTCATTACTAATTGTTTCATTCTATCAATATTCGGCACACACCCTGTCCACATTTCAAACGCAAGTGCACCTTGATAAACGAACATATCGATTCCATTTTGAATTATTGCACCTTGTTCTTTCGCATCGCCTAAAATTTTCGTCTCAAATGGATTATAAATAATATCAGAAACAATCGTTCCTTGTTTCAATGAACGAATTTCCAGCGGCGTATACTCAACATGTGGATGCATACCTATCGTTGTTGTTTGGATGATAATATCATATTCCCCTTGATTTTCTGCTGCACATTCTAACGATAGAGCATGCGAATTAACATTTGCCATGCACCCAGAGATAAGGTTTTTCGCCTTATCTCTCGTACGATTAGCAATATCAATTTCTTTCACACCTACATCGGCAAGCGAGAAGTAAATAGCTCGGCTAGCACCACCTGCACCGATTAATAAAATACGTTTCTCTTGAAGTGGATCTTCACTAATTGACTGCAGGGCACGAACAAAACCAATTCCATCTGTATTATACCCAATCAATTTTCCATCTCGATGAACTACTGTATTTACCGCACCGATTTGCCTTGCTAACGGGGCAATCTCATCCAAGTACTCCATAATTGCAACTTTGTGCGGAGTCGTTACATTAAATCCTGAAATACCTAATGCTTTCAAACCTTTTACTGCTTCCCCTAGCGCTTCTTCTTCTACAAGAAACGCATGATAATGGGCATCCATATTCAAGTGTTCAAATGCATCGTTATGCATAACGGGTGATAATGAATGTCCAATTGGATTTCCGATTACACCATATAATTGTTTCATAAATCCCTCTCCATATTAAATTAAAGATTTACGTAATGAAACACTTACTCCTTTTGGTACATGAGCAACAATTTTCGCTCCTGATTCATTTACAGTAACCCAGCCCAATCCAGAGAATACAACATCCGTTTTCGGCTCACGAATATTAAATTCATATTTCACAAACTTAGGCATATTTTCTAATTCTTCTGGTGTCGGTGGATTCAATAATTCTCCAGCGTGTTTTTCGTACAATTCATCAGCCTTTTCAAGCTTTGTACGATGGATTGTTAAACGGTTTGAGAAATGACAAGTGAATGCACGACGGCCCCCACTTACATAATCAAATCGTGCTAATCCACCAAAGAATAATGTTTGTTCTTCATTTAATTGGAATACCATTGGCTTAACTTCTGTAGTCGGTGTAATAAGCTTTAAGCTTTGTTTCCCAACATAATGCGCCATTTGATGATGATTAATAATACCTGGTGTATCGTATAAAGATGACGTTTCGTCTAATGGGATATCAATTAAATCAAGCGTTGTTCCTGGGAAATGTGATGTTGTAATTACATTCTCAGTCTCATCACTAAACTCTTTAATCATACGATTAATAAATGTTGATTTACCAACATTCGTACATCCAACAACATAAACATCTTTACCTTCGCGGTAATGCTCAATTGCATCAGCAAGTTCAGCGATTCCTTGTCCTTTAGCTGCACTAATTAAAAAGACATCTTCTGGTTTTAAACCAAGTTGCTTTGCACTATAGCGCATCCAATGTTTTACTTTATCATGCTTAACTGACTTTGGAATTAAGTCAGCCTTATTCCCTACAAGTAATACTTTATTGTTCCCTACAAAACGATGTAAGCCCGGTAACCAGCTACCATTGAAATCGAAAATATCTACGATTTTAACCACTAGTGCGTCTGATTGTCCAATTCCGTTCAAAATACGAAGGAAATCATCATCTGTTAAAGATACATCTTGAATTTCGTTATAATGTTTCAAACGAAAACAACGTTGGCAAATTACTTGTTCTTTTTCTAAAGATGATACAGGAGCGTATCCTACTTCATTTTTATTTTCTGTTTGAATTTCTACACCGCAACCAATACATTTAATTGTTTCAGTCAAACTTTATTCC
This sequence comes from Bacillus sp. FSL R9-9530, assembly GCF_038008145.1. Taxonomy (NCBI): domain Bacteria; kingdom Bacillati; phylum Bacillota; class Bacilli; order Caryophanales; family Bacillaceae; genus Bacillus; species Bacillus sp. FSL R9-9530. The sequence continues at coordinate 5,040,816 of NZ_JBBOYO010000001.1, read as the reverse complement.
TCCCAGTTAATTAAGCCTTTTTTCTTCATGTTTCTCATAATTCTTCGTTCAATTTTTCGATTAAATCGTGTCACCAATCCGTCCGTTTGCGCTACCGGTACAACTAAAATTGTATGAAGTCCCACACGATTCCCGCCGAGCACATCCGTTAGTAACTGATCTCCAATTACTACAACTTCATCTGGCTGCAGGTGCATCTCATGTATCGCACGCTTAAATGCGCGAACAAACGGTTTGCGCGCACTATGAATAAACGGAATACCTAATGGGTCAGCGAAGTCTTTAACGCGTTGCTCGTTGTTATTTGAAACGACCGTTACTTGAATATCATTTTCTTTCATTTTCAAAAACCACTCTTCAAGCTGTGGCGTTGCGTTTGGACGATCCCATTCAATTAAAGTGTTATCTAAATCAGTAATAACTCCTTTAATTCCACGTTTTTTCAAATCTTCTGGTTGAATGTGATATATATTTTTCACATATTCATTTGGTAAAAATAACTTCAATTTCTTTCACCTCTTTGAGGATTTTCCATAAAATTTTTCGACAACATTTTTCGATAGATAACCTGTGGATAAACTTGTACACACTTTCCACGTTAATTTTTCAGTCAATTTGGAATTTACTAACAATCTATTCACATTTTATCCACTGAGTTATGTGGATAACCTCTTGTTTGTGACTGTCATATTTTTTTGGTACATTAAATGCAACAACGAATCAATCCTTATATTATTAGGAGGTGACTCACCTTGAAAACAAAACATATGGAACAGTTATCTACTGATTTACTCACTGAGTCTTATTATAAAGCAAAAGAACTAAAATTAAATCCCGACTTCATTTTACTTATAAAACAAGAAATTATTAGACGCTCGTTAGAGGACAAGCTCGTCAAATCTTCTTGAGTACATATAGATTGCTGATTGACCTGTAAAAAGAGCCATCCTGCGATGGCTCTCGAATAAACAAGTACTCCCATCTAGGGGATTTCTTCATTAATCATCTTTGTCCACATTTCTTAATTAGAGCTTCATAAGTATATTATAAAACCTTTTCTTTACTTATGAGATACTCGGGTTGCAATTTTTTCACCAAGACGCAGCTCTTGCCCACTTGTCAATTCCTGCACTGCTTTAATCATATCTTTTTCAAATAATAAAACAACTGTTGAGCCAAATGTAAAGTATGCCATCTCTTCACCTTTTTGAACAGTACTTCTTTCATGAAGGAGCTCGATACTATTAACAAACATAGCACCTACTTTTACAAGTGCCATATGTTCGCCGTCACTATTTACTTCTGTAACAGAGCGATAATTTTTTGACAATGGTTCTTTCCCATACTCCATACCCGCTGCATTTACCGGATATGATTTTCTACCAAGTACAAATCTTTCAGTCACAGAGCCAGAAAGCGGGCTATGAATACGATGATAATGACTTGGACTCAAATAAATCACCATATATGTACCGCCTGCATATCGCTTTGCACGCTCTTCATTACCTAGCATATCCACAATTGAATAACGCTTTCCTTTTATATCGAATGTTTTTGTATCCTCAATAGGACCTTGATCAGCAAAAACACCATCAACAGGACTAACGATACTCGACGCATCAGTATCAATACTGCGCTTTCCTTCTTTTAGCCTACGTGTAAATAAATCATGCAATGTTCCATATTCCTTCAAACCCTTTTCCATCTCATCTTGATTAATTTGAAAAACTTTCACATACGATGGAATAATGATAGAGCTCAAACGAGATTGTGCAAATTTACGTAATATATAAGAAGTAAAACGACCATTTGTAAGTTCGATCATAAGTCGATATAATGTCCGTCGCAAATTACGAAACCTCCTAATCAGCCTATAACTTTAGTTTCCCCTTCTTTTCTCTCTATATCATATGTAAAATTGGTTCTTATTCCCACATATAGAATGGAGCCGTCTCGTTATACACGAAGAAAAACTAAGTATAATTTTTATTCTTAAATTGTTTAGCACCTTCTAATATTACAGATAGAACCCACCATTTTCAACAGTGAACATGTATTTCTTCTTAGAACAGCTCGTTTTCTTTCCGTTTTCCCGAAAGAAAAGCAGCCACTTTTAAAGTGTAGCTGCTTACAATACACATTATTCTTTTGCTTTTTTCTCTTTCTCAGCCCGCACAAATTCATGGAACATTTTCATTAAAGCACGCTTTTCAATTCGCGATACGTAGCTTCTTGAAATACCGAGTGCCTTCGCAATCTCCCTCTGTGTTTTCTCTTTATCAAGCCCAAGTCCAAAACGCTTCACAATTACTTCTTTCTCTCGTTCGTCCAAAATATCGATATACTCTTTAATTTTTTCTAACTCCATACTAAGCTGAATCATATCAATTACATCTTCAGATTCTGATTTTAATATATCAATAAGCGATATTTCATTACCCTCTTTATCTTGCCCAATCGGATCATGAAGTGAAACGTCTTTTTTCGTTTTCTTCAGCACACGTAAATGCATCAAAATTTCATTTTCGATACAGCGCGCTGCATATGTTGCAAGCTTAGTTCCTTTCCCTGCTGAATAGCTTTCAATCGCTTTAATAAGCCCAATGGTACCAATTGAAATTAAATCTTCTGCATCTTCACCAGTGTTTTCGAATTTCTTAACAATATGAGCTACAAGCCGTAAATTATGTTCAATTAAAAGATTTCTCGCTTGAGCATCACCTTGCTCCATTAACTCTAAGTACTTTCTCTCATCATCTGATGATAACGGCTGCGGGAACGCATTGTTCTTCACATAAGAAACAAATACAAACACTTCTCGAACCATATATCCAATTGCGGCGAATAGACTCAAACCTTTCACCTCCGCCAAAATAGTGGTCTTTACTATGTGTATGTGGGCATGAGGTTGTTTGTGTCTGTACGATGTAAATATGGAACTCTTAACTTAATGGCATTCTTAAACCACTCAACGCTAATCATTAAATTTTTCTATAAACATAGTAAAAGCCAATCGAAACGTATCAATTGGCTTTTACTAATATTCACTCCAAATTTTCTCTCCAGTATGCGCATCTATGTAACGAATTTTCCGACTACAATCGACGGATTCTTTATGATTTTCACTCCTCGTTTGTTTATACAGCAGTTTATATTTCATTTCCTCTGCATCATGATCTATACACCATTCTAAATTTACTCGAATGACCTCTTTATATATTTCTAACGCTTTTTCTTTTGTTACTTTTGGTGCTGTTTCATGTGCAAGTAACTCTTCTATTATATTGCTAGGTTTTCCCGAGTAATGCATCACAGCACCATTTTCTGTATTAATGTTGACCATGAATTCCCTATACTCTACCGGAATTTCATTCACATATACTGAAAAGACAAATCTTTCAATCCCTTCATCTTCGTCACGTTCATCCCAAAGGCGAAGATATTGTGTAACATCTGGAATAACATGTTCTAAAAATTGAAGTGCTTTTTGTAAACATTCCTCTCTAGACAGTATTTGTTTTACTTCTTTATCGTCTGCCAGTTTTATAAAACCAATTAATTCCTTGGTTGATTTATCAATCGTAATGCCAACTAAATTATTATATTTTAACATCGGTAAATGCTTTTTTAAAAATTCATTCATTAAATATGGATTCTTTTCTTCTTTCTGTTTTTGTAATTCCTCTTTCGAAACAAATTTCATCCTTATTCCATCTTCATTTTCTGTCTCAGCCACTTTTGTAAAACTTTCTTTATCCCAGTCAAATAAATCGAATATATCATCTTGTTGACTACCTTTTTTCGGTTTTTCAACAGCTACAGTTGGAGGCAATTTATAATGATCTGGGTCAAATAAATCTTTACCTGTACTTGCATCAATAAACGCATGACTAGGTTCTGGTTCATATACAAGATGATAGCCTTTTACTTCCTCACCATTTTCATATTTACATGAAGAATGTGTTAAATCCACAAATACAAGTCTCATATCTTGTCTAGCTCTCAAAGTTTCTAAAACGACGTTCTCCTCAACAATTTCAATTGGCCATAACGGTTTTTTCCCTATAGCTTTTTGTCCATTGTAATGAAAATGCACAACATTACCTGAAGGATGAATTCGCACAACACATCCTGTATTCGGCAATGGATATCCATTCACTTCCTGCATATAATTTATTTCTTTCCAACCACGCCAGTCATCCTTAACTGACACATATGTATAAAATTCTAATTCTTCTTCCACATATTTTTTTATAAATACATTTGCAATCTCTCTTGCCTTATTCTCCTCTATCACTTCTTTATCACTCGAAAAATAATTTTCATCATCTATCCTGAATTCGAATAAATTACCAGTATGCCTATTTAATGTAATTTGTATCTTTTTCTCCTCATCCTCTTTATGCCCCCACCATAATAGATGATACGGATCATCCACTCCTTCTTGATCATCTACAACAAGCCTATATTCATCTGGAATTTCAATAATGTGGGCCACTTGCTCTTTTCTTTTTTTATCTTTTGGATTCATCATACCCTCTCCTTTATTACAATTTAAGGTAATTATAACAAACAAAACCAAAAGTCATTAACAAAAAGACAAAAAACTGAAACAATTAGTTCATACGAATTTCACATGAATCTATTACTATAAGAATTGTACATAGTGAAATTACTAACAATGACGTTTATTCATATATAATTTCATTTGAAAGGGGTTGAAAAGATGAAAACTAAATATCGCTTTATGATCTCATCATTTGCTGCTTGCGCCTACATGATTTGGTGTTTAGTATAATAACAACTTCACTTGTAAATAAGAAAAGGTGTGTATAGAAATGGAATATAACCAATCAACAGTTAACTACTGGAAAGCTTTTGTATTACCTTATACATTCGCTTTAGAAGAGTTAAAAACTAAATTTGAAATTATGAACCGGGAAGCTCAATTTTTAGAAGACTACAACCCGTTTGAACATATAAAAACAAGACTTAAACAACCCGAAAGTATCATTAGGAAGCTTGAGCGTAAAAACTTATCACCAACAGTTGAAAATGCTCAAACACAATTACAAGATATTATTGGCATCCGTATTACATGTTGCTTTGTAGAAGATATTTATCATTTAAAAGAAGTTATTGAAAATCGTGGAGACATGGAAATTGTAGAAGTAAAAGATTATATTGCTAATCCAAAAGGAAATGGCTATAAAAGTTTGCATATGATTATTAAATATCCATTGTCACTAAATTCTGGTACGAAAGATGTCTTTGCAGAAATTCAATTACGTACACTTGCCATGGACTTTTGGGCAAGTTTAGAACATAAACTTTACTACAAATATGAAGGAAATATACCTGACTATTTGAAAGATGAACTACATGACGCTGCTATGAAAGCTGAAGACCTCGATAATAAGATGGCAACAATCCGTCAAGATATTGATGACATTGAAGCATGTTCAAATCAAATTTTATTACCACTATAAAAAGGTTCTCTCCTATGAGAACCTTTTTTACCCCGCATTAACGGGCAGTAAGACTCCCACCTCAAAATTCTGCGAATGCGAAGGAGTTAGGTGGGCGATCAACTGCCCATAAAAGCCCGATTGGTTCAACTAATAATCAGTGGGGGATGGACAAAACCCCCACTGATTAAAGTTTCACTTTATTTCTTCTCTATCGTACGAACCTCTTCAATCTTCCACCCTTCGTCTTCTTTTCCAAGTGCATACTGCATTTTCTTTTGGAGAGTAACCCCTCCATCTACTTCTTTTTCCTCCGTTTCAACAATAACAAGCCCACCTTTAAGAGCTTTCATATTCATATGTTCCAATTCTATTTTCTTATTTCCCTTTTGAAATGCCGCTTCCTTTTGTGTTTTTAAGTCTTCAGCACTAGGCATCTTCTTTGAAAATAACTCCATATGCTCAGCAAGATTTTTTTCATTCGTCGTCCGTACAAATGCCTCAATAACATCTTGAATGGATTTCTCTTCTTCTTTCGTTATATGTACCTTTTCCTCAGTTTTCCCAGCAGATTTTTGTTCTATATTATTCTCTTGAGATTGACAACCAACTAGCAATAATACGAATACTAGAAGGAATCTTAATTTCCCTAAAAAAACGCTCATCTTTCCATCTCCTAAAAAGAAAAGTGAGGCATTTCGCCTCACTTTCATTTATAATTAGCGTCTTCCTTTATTCGGATCGCCGCCGCCAACGATGTCAAAGACACGTTTAGCTATATTTGTATTCTCTTGAACGCCAGAGAATAAGTATTTACCTGGTCCGAATGCATATACGTTCACATCTTCACCTGTATGTCCACCCGTTGTCCAACCTGTAACCGAACGCTTATTGAAGATATCTTCAATTGCATTATCAATCTTTGTTACATCTTTTGATGGAGCTATATCATTTACAGCTTTAATTTCTTCTGGTGTTAATTGTAGATCAATATACTTTTTCAATGTTTCTTCTACATTTGCACCTTTTACAATCTCACTTGCCATAAAGTCTGGCGTACGTTTCGCAGCTTTAATCGGATCTACTTTAAAATTATACTCACCATTCGCACCTAAAGATAATCCGCCAGTAGAATGATCTGCAGTTGCAACAACTAATGTGTTCTTATCTTTTTTCGCAAACTCAATTGCTGCTTTAAACGCTTTTTCGAAGTCTTCCATTTCACTCATTGCACCGACAATATCATTATCATGTCCAGCCCAATCAATTTGACTACCTTCGACCATTAAGAAGAAACCGTCTTTATTTTTGTTCAAGCGCTCAATCGCTGCATTTGTCATCTCTTCTAATGAAGGTGTTTTGTCAGTACGGTCAATCATTTTGTCTAAACCACCTGGTGCAAATAAGCCAAGAACTTGATCGCTTTTATCATTTAATAATTGATTACGATCTGTTACATAACTATAACCAGACTTCTTAAATTCTTCTGTAAGATTGCGGTCTTTTCTAACAAAGTTCTTTACGCCCCCGCCAAGCATAACATCTATTTTATGCTTACCTTTAATTTTCTCATCAAAGTAATCATTTGCAATTGCGTCCATATTTTTACGACTAATATCATGTGCACCGAATGCAGCTGGTGTTGCATGCGTAATTTCAGAAGTTGCAACGAGTCCCGTTGACTTCCCTTTTTCTTTCGCTTGCTCCAATACTGTTTTCACTTCAGCTTTATCATTATCTACTGCAATAGCTGCGTTATATGTTTTTATACCTGCTGACATCGCAGTAGCTGCCGATGCAGAGTCTGTAATATTTTCATGTTCATCTTCTGGATATGTTTTTTGTGTTCCTACAAGATGCTTATCAAATTCTGTAGATTCCATCTCAAATGTTTTTGGATTATCTTTCATATAACGATGAGCTGTCATATATGAAGGCCCCATACCGTCCCCAATTAATACAATGACATTTTTAATTTTTGCATTGTTTCCGTTCTCATCTGCATTAACCTCACTAGAACGCGTAAAATTCCATGTTGCTACCGAAGTAACTGCTAACGACGCCACAACTGCAAATGGCCATGCTTTTTTCACAAACTTTTTCACTGTCTTGTCCCCCTAATTAGGTTATTCATTTCCCACTATCAAATTTAATAGAAGACTGTTAAGAGAAAATGAGTTATATGTAAATTTTTTGTTAACTTATGTAAATTTAAGTTATAATTTGTATAAGTTTGTCTTTTCATATCAAGCATACTCCCCTTTACAAAGATAAATATAAACATGTTGGATTTCTTTTAATACGAACCTATTATTTTACATTTCTTAATATTATTCTTATTTTTTCTAGTTTAAATAGAAATATGGTGAACTTTATGAAAACAGTAAAACTAGACGAATCTTCCATTCCAGATTTACTCTCTCTTTGCGAATCAGTTGGGTGGTTACAGCATGCGAGTTTTATGAAAGAGCAATTCCATATGTACCTTTCCATTGGCACAATTTTTGGCTATGTACATGAGAATAAACTTATTGCAGCGGGCGGGGTCTTTTCGTTTGCCCCTGGATTTTCTTCTATCGGTATGTTAATCGTGCATCCTGATTTTCAAAGAAAAGGAATTGGCCGTATTTTGTTAAACAATAGTTTAAAAGTAACTTATCCATCGCTCCCTATTACGCTCATTGCAACAAAAGCTGGTGAATCCTTATATGAATCTTATGGATTTCAATCAATAACAACAATTCATCGCTTCGAAAAACAAGCGGCTCATATAAGTACAAATTCTTTTCCCATAAAACAAATTCAGCAAGCCGATCTTCAATCTCTCATTTTTCTTGATCAAACTGCGACTGGTGCAGATCGTTCTAAGCTTTATTTATCACTACTATCGAGAGCAACTTACTCCTTTAAAATAGAGCGGGATAATCAAATAGATGCTTTTGCTTTATGCATACAAAAAGGAAATGTACTATGTATCACTCCGCTTATTTCAAAAAAAGAAAAAGACGCTATTCAGTTATTAGAAATAATTTGCAACTCGTGGAATGGGACAATACGCATTGATGTTCCGCACTCACAATTCATTTTCCGTCAATTTCTTCAAACAGAAAATTTCCAGGAAACGCTCCTTTCACCTCTTATGATAAAGAACGGTAATCAACTTCCTGGAAATCGTAATATACTATTTGCTATGATAGATGCAGCGTTATGTTAGAAAGGGGACACCTAATTGAAGCGATTTAGCTATTTTATGGTAGGTTGTCTTACTCTTACACTATTAGTAGGATGTAGTGCAGCAGAAAAGCCAGTAGAACAAGTAAAACAAGTTAAAAATACAATTACAGCGAAACTAACTACCGAGGAAAAAATGGTAGAGATAGATGGTCAAACGATTTACTTTAAAAAGATTGGTGATGAAAAACCACCTTTACTTATGATCCATGGATTTGGAGGATCATCCGATGGTTTTCAAAAGGTTTACTCAGATTTAGCAAAAGATCATACGATTATTTCTGTTGATGCTTTAGGATTCGGACGTTCCTCTAAACCGATGGATTTTTATTATTCTTTCCCAACTCATGCAAATTTGTATTATAAGTTAATGAAAAAATTAGGGTACGACTCATTCGCAATACTGGGACATTCTATGGGCGGAGAAATTTCTCTTAATTTAACATATTTATACCCCGAAGCGGTTACCCACCTTATTTTAACTGATGCTACAGGCGGCCCTCATACGTTCGTTAATAAACAAGGTTCACCAAAACCAAAGTTGTCGACTGATTTAAGTGCCGTTTCTTCTATTGCAGATTATGATGAGAGCAAAGTTAAATTCAAGCGTAATGATGAAGAGCATTATAATAAAATGAAATTATGGCCTAGGCGTCTTCAAATCAATGCAACTGAAATCAAGCAACCAACTTTAATTATATGGGGAAGAAATGATAGTAGCGTTTCTTGGAAAGAAGGAGAAACTTATCATCAATTCTTAAAAAATAGCACTTTCCATATTATTGAAAAAGGTTATCATGCTCCATTTCGTCAAGAGCCACAAGAATTTGTAGGGTATGTAAAAGATTTCTTCGAGAAAAATCCTATAAGTGCTGAAAAATAAACGGGTATCTCATTTTGAGATACCCGTTTCATATATTAAGCAGCTTGCTTTTGGCGTTTTTGAATTTTTGATCCTAGTACTTTTGGAATAACTAAGCCATCAATTCCAAGTTTTCCAGCATTTATACCAGAAACAAGAACGAACATGGATAAGATAACCATTTCAGGGTTTACACCAATTGACCCACTAAACATATAGGAAAAGTTCATTACAAGACCGAAAAAGACCGCTGTTTTTGTTAAACAGCCTACAATTAAACCAATTCCGACTAAAATTTCTCCCCACGTCACAAGTGTATTAAATAAATCAACGTTTGGAATTGCAAAATCTTGTAAAAATGATGCCCACCAAGATTGAACAGCTGGTTGTGCTCCTTTAGATTTTTCAATTGCACCTTGTAAATAACCAGTTGCATCGAAGCCTTTCCCTTGTAATTTACCGATTCCAGCCATTACCCATGTGTAACCAAGATACACTCGAATTATCGCTAATACAAAAGAGACTGCTTTGTTTTCTCTTAAAAATTGAATAATCATATCTTCCTCCTAAAGTTGTAATTAAGTCAGTTACAGATAATATAATAACATTAGTTACTTACTTTTAAAACATTAATCGTGAATAATTTGTGACATACATAAAAAACATTAAATACTAACGTTTATATAGTAACTTTTATTACCTGTAAAAACTTGAACATATCATACCACAGGTGATAATCATTTTCATTGAAGAAAATGTAAAAAAACTGTGAGTTAAATGTGAAACGCATTCATTCGAATATAGAATAAATCCGTTTCATATTGTTTATATACTCGAAATGTACATGTCTCCTCATCGGTTAATCTCGCTTCTCGAACAACTTCTTCTAACGTTTTGTCATGGTTAATAAACCCGTAAAATAGGCGTATTGTAAACATAAGTGCTACATTTCCATCTACATAATCTATCAATCCAACATATGATTTTACACCACTATGTAAAAAGGATTCTACTAGTTTCAACTCCCCAAACTTATACCAACCATTTACAATATGTGTAATATGCAATTTTGCATATTACTTAATTTCCGCTACGCTAAAGTATACTCTCGGCTCATTTAAGTCGTACACATCTTCTCCTAACTCTTCTATTACAAATTTCCTCTCCTATAAGTCCATTTCATATATACCCGTTTCTTTCAAAAAATCAGCTCTAGTTAAAGCGACTTTATGTAAATATTGCCTATACGCTGTAATTGTTCCATCGTGTGCAACGATACAAATTTTTTCTGCTTTTAACTGATAGCACCAGTGCAGAAATTCATCTACTATTTGCTGAAATTCCATCTCCGAGATGATATTGACTCCCTCATTCCATAACAATTCATTTCTACTTTCTTCTAATGAAAAATGTGGAAATAAATTTTGTATTATCTTTCGATCTAACAATTGATCGCACGGTAATGTTTTGGCGGATTCCCGATAAGGAAAAATACGCGGGGATATATATGGGTGAACAATTTTTTGACAAGCAACTTCCGCACTCCATATTGTCGCAGTTTGTAAAGTTCGAAGTGTAGGACTAGCGATTAATATATCCTTTTCTTGTAATGGTACATCGCACTGAAGCAATTTAGCCTGCTTCTTTCCCACGCCCGTCAATGGCGGATTCACTGCTTGTAAACTTAATGGTAAATCTTTCGTATGTTCACCTTCACCATGCCGAACAAAAATAAGTTTCATTCTCCTCTTCCTCTCACTAGGAAATAGTCTCACATATTTCTTCCCTATTTTTTTCTTTACTCCTGCTATTTTAAAAAGCAGAATGTAAAAAGTGTTTGACACCAATGTTTGAAAAATATTACAATTATATATGTAAAATACTTTTTACAAGAAGAGGAGGATTACAAATATGAAATGGATTATCGTCTTTATGGGAATGATCATATGGGGATACATAAATGGCTTTTTTAATAGTGATAAAACTGCTAATCCTTGGATTACAGATGATGAGCGTGAAACAAAAATTAAACAAAAAGCAATTATCGCAAGCTGGTCTGGTGTTTTCATATTTTGTATCATTAACCTCTTAAACAAATGGTTAGGTTTAGGAACGAGCTATACATCACCTTACTTACCATCTTCTGTCGCAACTATTTTAAAAGAAAATGTAGAGTTACAAGTTTTACTTATGTTATTCATTACATATGGCATATTTTACGTATACTACCGAAGAAAACTAAGCGCTTAACTTTTATCTCATGATTATCCTCCTAAATGGTTATAGTAACTAGGACAGAATGAAAAAAGGAGAGATATAAAAATGAGTAACTCAAATGACTTTTTAGATACATTACATGAAAAACAAGCAAAAGATGAACAAAATAGAAAGCGCCAAGGGAACGGGAACCCCGCGAAAAAAAAGCCAAATAAAACACATAAATAACATTGAAAAACCTGCCTAAAAATTATATTTTAGGCAGGTTTTTTTTACTCGTCTTTAACCGAAACGACATCTTCCCAATTCCATTTCTCATAATACCACTCTGGTACATCTATATTTTCAATCCACTTCTTCTCATGTTTTCCATCGTTATGAGCAAGCCATACATCAGCTTTCTTACGATTTGAACGGAGCCACATTAATTGGTTGCTTTTCTTACTAAAAATAGGGTTATAATCGCCTTTGCTATTGGATGGCTTTGTAATTTGATGTTGTTCATCTGTTGTACTATTTATTTCATATAAAGATGGTAGTGGTCTTTTTTCTAGAGGGACCGATAGCTCTGCTTCCTTTGCCCTTGAAACGATAATTACATTCTCGTTCTTCCATGTGAAGTCCCAATCAACATAGCCTTTTGGAGTAAATGTATTTTGCTGGAGAACCGGCAATTCTTTTATTTTTAAATGCTTATTCTCTAAAGCAACTCTCCCGCTTCCTTCAATATAGGCTAATATATTTTTTGATGGCGCCCATTTGAACCATTGTGTGTTTAATAACATTTGATCTACTGTTTCAAAACGACTGCCGTCTGATCGAATTAAGCAAAGGGTATTACTATCAGCTGACAAAGAAGCTGTTGGTACTGCCAAAAACGAAATCCATTTTTGATCTGGCGACCACTTAAATCCACTTCCAACTAATGCTAAAAAATCATCATGCTCATTCGGTAGTGCATATAAATGTTTCATCTTATGAGGATTCATATTTGCATCCTTTTGTATTTCATATAACTGAGCACCTGTCCATCCTGTTGGAAGCAAGTACGCTTCTGATGATACAAGAAACTTCTTACCATCAGGATACCATGCATATTCACCTACACCATTAGCTACGTTTTCAAAATCTGCTTTCTTTTTTTCAGCATCAAATGTATTTAATATGCGTGCAAATACAAATGCAATTATATTCTCTGTTGGTGACCATTGATAATTCGATGCTTCTGATTGAGATGGTGTAACTTTCTTTCCATCTTTCAGCCGATACAGTTCAAAGTGATTTCGCTTCTTTCCTTTTGCATATGCAAGCCATTCTCCATTGTGTGACCATTTCGGCCCTGTTATGTACTCTCCTTTTGTAATTTGTTTTTCTTTTTCACCGACTTTAATCCATAGATTATGATTACGAATAAAGGCAACTTTTACTCCATTGTTTTCTGCGCTAGTAATAGAACTTGAACAGAAAAAAAGGAACAAAATCACGATTCCACTTACTATAAACCTTTTCATATAGCACCCCCATTTCCCCCTTTAGCATTCCTCATATTCCGCTTACTATATGCAAATATTATCCATTCGACATAATTCCAAAAAATTTCCCAAGAAATTTTCAATTCAAAGAGGTTTGGTATGAATTATGTCGAATGTATAGTTTAGCCAACATCCGTTCCTATAATTAACGATAAAAATGCAATATTTATTTTCGGAAAATTAGCACTTTTTATTAGGGGGAGTTTCAATGAAGAAAACCACATCAACACTATTAAGTATGGCGCTCGTCTTTTCGAGCTTTGGAGCATTAAGCGCCCATGCTGAATCACTGCAAAAAGAGAAGCAATTTAGCCCACAGTTAAAAGCAAATATTGAACAATGGGGAGAAAACAAAATCGCGCAAAATGTTGAAACAAAAACATCAAAAGAAATTTCAGTTATTGTAGAATTGCAACATGCTCCACTCGCTTCACAAAGTAACATTCAACATGCTCCGGACCTACAAAATAGCAATGTGCAATCATACCATGCACAACTAAAAAAAGCACAAGAGGATACAACAAAGAAAATAAAAGAAAAAGCACCGAAAGCAACCATAAAAGAAACGTATAGTACGTTATTTTCTGGATTTTCTATTTCTATCCCAGGGGATCAAATTGCCGCTCTAGCTTCTTTACCTGAAGTAAAAGCAATTTATCCGAACTTAACATATAAATTACATGAAACGTCAAAAAGCCTAGCAGATCAAGAAACACCAAACGTTGGAGGCCCTACAGTTGGTGCACCTGAAGCTTGGAATTTAAAAGATCCGACTGGCAAATCCCTTGATGGAAAAGGGATGAAAGTCGCTATTATCGATTCAGGTGTCGACTATACCCATCCTGATTTACAAGCAAATTATATCGGTGGCTATGATACAGTCGATGAGGATAATGATCCGATGGATGGAAACGTTCACGGTACCCATGTTGCAGGAATTATTGCTGGTAACGGAAAAATAAAGGGGATTGCTCCGAATGCTTCTATACTTGCTTACCGTGTCATGAATGATGGTGGTACTGGTACGACCGAAGATATTATTCAAGGTATTGAGCGCGCTATTCAAGATGGTGCCGATGTTTTAAATCTATCTCTTGGTCAAGATTTGAATGTACCTGATCAACCTGTAACAATGACGTTAGAACGCGCAGCAAAACTTGGTGTTACTGCGGTCGTCTCAAATGGAAATGATGGACCAAAACCTTGGTCTGTTGACGCTCCTGGTAACGCAAGTAGTGTCATCTCTGTTGGAGCATCTACTGTTTCTATTCCATTTCCAACATTCCAAGTAGCTGGTTCCAATAAATCTTACCAAGGATTACCGTTATCAAAAGCAGATTTCCAAGTAGGGAACGATGCTCAGCTTGTATATGTTGGCTACGGTAATCCAAGCGATTACGCTAAACAAGATGTGAAAGGGAAGTTCGCCCTTGTTTTACAAGGAACTTCGAGCACGTTAGTAAAAGCAGAACAAGCGAAACAAGCTGGCGCTCTCGGCGTGCTACTAATTTCTAACGAAAAAGAAATTAATCTTATGCCCGAATATTTTGCACGTGAAGATGTAGCTCTTCCAGTTATGCAACTATCAAATACAAATGGCGAAGAGTTAAAAACTTTAATTACAAAACGAAAGAAAAATATAAAAATTGGACAACCAAAGCAAACAGAACTTATTGGTAACTTTAGTTCAAGAGGACCATCTCAAGGTAGTTGGCTTATAAAACCTGATATTGTTGCACCTGGAGTGAAAATTACTAGTACAGTGCCGGGAGGTGGCTATGAATCTCACAACGGGACAAGTATGGCTGCGCCGCAAGTAACAGGAGCTGTTGCCCTACTCCGTCAAATGCACCCTGATTGGACGACAGAACAATTGAAAGCAGCTCTTGCCAATACTGCAAAAACATTAAAGGATGTCAATGAAAATACATATCCTGTTATGGCACAAGGCTCTGGTTTAATTAACATTCCAAAAGCCGCTCAAACAGATGCATTAGTGAAACCTAACAATGTAAGTTTCGGTCTTATTAAACCTAATAGCGGTAAAGTGAAGTTAACACAAAATGTTACGTTACAAAATCTTTCTAACAAAAAGAAAAACTTTTCAACTCGTATTGAATTACTAGATACAAAAACAAAAGTCCAGACTTCTTTCTCTTCTTCTATTAGTATGAAACCTAATAGTAACATCGAAAAGCCTTTTACTATTACTGTAGATAGCTCCTTACCACAAGGTGTATATACAGGAAATCTATATGTAAAAGAGCAAGGGAAGACTGAAGAAATGCGTATTCCATTTACATTTAGCATCGATCCGAAAGAATACAAGCGTATTGATGGCCTTGAAATCGTTAATTCTACTTTCAGTCCAAATAATGACAAAATACTAGATGACAACCTGATCAATTACTATTTAGTTACACCAGTTGAGGATGTAACATTTCACGCTAATTTAATTACGAAAGACCGTGTAGCATATCAAGGCATGATACATCAAGGGAAAAATGAAACACCTGGTTATAAATCTTTCAAATGGAATGGTACGAAAACTGACGGATCTCCTCTACCTGATGGCTTATACCAAATCGAAGCTGTTGCTTCTAACTCTGGTGGAGAAACAAAGCAAACAGGAGCTGTATTTGTCGATCGTACTGCACCGAAGTTATCGTCTGAAGTAGATCAAGAAAACCTCGTAATTAGAGGGAAAGTAGATGATATACTTTTAGATTGGATGACAGAATCTGGATGGGTTGCTCCAGGACATCCAGTAACAATACAATATGAAATTAACGGAAATGGCGTGTGGGAAAGTGCGTTCCTGAACCCTTGGGAGAAAAGTTACGACATTTACTTCGATCGTAACCAATTACAACAAGGAAAAAATATAATTCATATTGTAGCAACCGATGCAGCTGGAAATAAATCTAATTTAAACGTCGATTTAGAAGTGAAATAATAAAATTATTGTTGACAAGCTTTTAAATATAGTTTTATAATACAAAACATAGTTTAGTTGAACGAATTATATATCGGCTTTGAAGGAATACTAGTAGCGACTTATATCCCTGTCTCAGAGAACTGATGGTTGGTGCGAATCAGTACATATACAAGCGTGAATTACAATTCTGGAGCTTCTTTCCCGTAATGCTTTTTATGCATGAAGAGAAAGACGGATCTTTCCGTTATCTTAAAGTAAGTGGTAAACAATTAATTGTTTACAAATAGGGTGGTACCGCGATTTTTATCGTCCCTATCGGATTTTCCGATAGGGGCTTTTTTGCGTCCTTCCCTTTTAAATAACTTCATATATACGCGTTGAAAGAATCGCAGTAGTATCTTGTATCCCTGTTTCAGAGAGCTAATGGTCGGTGGGAATTAGCACATATATAAGTACGAATTACAATTCTGGAGCTTCTTTTTCGTAGTGCTTTTATGCATGAAGGAAAAGACGGAATTTTTCCGTTATCATTAGTTGAGATGTAAGTATATTTTCACTTACAAATAGGGTGGTACCGCGATTTTTTCGCCCCTATCGGATTTTCCGATAGGGGATTTTTCTATTTCTCACGCAAACAGTTGTTAAAGAATTTCGAATGTTATGATAAAATTTTATAAGCGCTTACAATTCTGAAAGGAGGTGGTACAAGCTATACAAAACTGGTATTCATTTTTATAGAGAAAAAGGAGGACGTCTAAATGACAAAGAAAACAGAAATTCCATCACATTTAAAACCATTCGTATCCACACAGCATTATGATCAATACACACCGGTGAATCACGCTGTTTGGCGTTACATTATGAGACAAAACCATAGCTTCTTAAAAGATGTTGCTCATCCATCCTATGTCAACGGACTACAATCATCTGGTATTAATATAGATGCAATTCCAAAAGTAGAAGAAATGAATGACTGTTTAGCACCAAGCGGCTGGGGTGCCGTAACGATTGACGGACTTATTCCCGGCGTCGCATTCTTCGATTTTCAGGGGCATGGATTACTACCAATCGCAACAGATATTCGTAAAGTAGAAAATATCGAGTATACACCCGCTCCTGATATCGTTCATGAAGCTGCAGGCCACGCACCGATTTTGCTTGATTCTACATATGCAAAATATGTGAAACGCTTTGGACAAATTGGAGCGAAAGCTTTCTCCACAAAAGAAGAACATGATGCTTTTGAAGCCGTTCGTACATTAACGATCGTAAAAGAAAGCCCTACTTCTACACCTGAAGAAGTTGCAGTTGCTGAAAATGCTGTAATCGAAAAACAAAACTTAGTTTCTGGTTTATCAGAAGCTGAACAAATTTCACGTTTATTCTGGTGGACAGTGGAATACGGCTTAATCGGCAATATAAATGATCCGAAAATTTACGGTGCTGGTCTCCTTTCCTCTGTCGGTGAAAGTAAGCAGTGCTTAACAAACGCTGTAAAGAAAGTCCCATTCTCAATTGAAGCTTGCACCGGGACAACTTATGATGTAACAAAAATGCAACCACAGCTATTTGTTTGTGAATCATTTGAAGAATTGACTGAGGCCCTTGAGCAGTTCTCTACAACGATGGCATTTAAAACAGGTGGAACAGAAGGATTAGAAAAAGCAATCCGCTCCGAAAATCATGCTACAACTGAGCTAAGTAGTGGATTACAAATTACGGGTACATTTACAGAGACAATTAAAAATGATACTGGTGAAGTTATTTACACACGAACAAGCTCACCAACTGCATTAGCAATTCATAATAAACAACTAGCAAATCATTCTACATCTGTGCACAGCGATGGATTCGGGACACCAATCGGATTACTAGATGGAGATATTGCATTAGAAAATTGTACAGAAGAACAATTACAATCATTAGGCATTACAATTGGAAGCAGTGCAGAGTTTACTTTTGCAAGTGGCATTCATGTAAAAGGAACAGTAACAGACATTGTAAAGAATGATAAAAAAATTGCTCTTATCTCCTTTATAAATTGTGCAGTTACTCATAAAGATCGCTTATTATTTGATCCTTCATGGGGAGCATTTGATATGGCTGTCGGCTCACAAATCACTTCTGTATTCCCAGGAGCGGCAGATGCGGCTGCATTTTTCCCGATGAATGAAGAAGTACAAGAAACGCCTGATCCACTTGTACTGAATAAGCTTGAACGTATGTATCAAACAGTTCGAGATATACGTAACGATAGTATTTTACACGATACTCATACTGATCAATTAATAGCTATTCAAGAAGTATTAAATAAATTTTATCCGAAAGAATGGTTGCTTCGTCTTGAAATTTTAGAATTGCTTTTAGAACATAACAAAGGTCACGAAGCATCAGCAGCATTATTACAACAACTTTCTACTTTCACAACTGAAGAATCTGTAACACGTCTTATTAACAATGGTCTTGCGTTACTGCAGGTAAAGGATGTGAAAAATGATGCTACGATTAACTAATGAAGAAGTACAAGAGGAATTAACAAAGCTGGATAAATGGACAGTGAAAGATGAAAAATGGATTGAAAGAAAATATATGTTTTCCGACTACTTAAAAGGAGTCGAATTTGTCTCTGAAGCCGCCAAACTATCAGAAGAACATAATCACCACCCATTTATCCTTATCCAGTATAAAGCAGTCATTATTACTTTGTCATCATGGAATGCAAAAGGTTTAACGAAACTAGATTTTGACCTTGCAAAGCAATTTGATGACCTATTTTTACAAAATGAAAAAGCTATTATAAGAAAGTGAAAAAAGAGAAGCCTTTTTAGGCTTCTCCTTTCACTTTAAAATGTATACAATGTCCAAACGGATCCTTGGCCTGTAATATTCCATCTTTATACGTAGCAACTACGCCAATATATTTTAAACTTTCACACACTTGCTCTTTTTGTTTTTCATCTGCTAGTACAATTGTGAAATATTTCAAACCAACGGAATTTGGCATTTGTGGTAGTATACCTTCACCCTGCCATGTATTTAAACCGATATGGTGATGATAACCACCTGCTGATACGAACAACGCTCCATTACGAGCTGGAATCGTTACATCAAAACCAAGGCCATCAACATAGAAACGTTTCGCTTCTTCTAAGTCAGCTACATGTAAATGAATGTGCCCCATCACAGTACCAGCCGGGAACCCATTCCATGTACTTCCTTGCTGTAATAATCCTTCGCCGTCTAACGGGTTACTAACAAATGGTAGCTCTCCATTTTCATCATGCCAAACTTCTTTTTGGCGATCATGATAAATTTCAATCCCGTT
Organism: Bacillus sp. FSL R9-9530; assembly: GCF_038008145.1. Lineage (NCBI taxonomy): Bacteria > Bacillati > Bacillota > Bacilli > Caryophanales > Bacillaceae > Bacillus > Bacillus sp. FSL R9-9530. Next base: position 5,021,243 of record NZ_JBBOYO010000001.1, on the reverse strand, counting down.
TCCATCTGGATCAGCTAAATAAAGAGCTTCACTAAAGTAATGGTCAGCCCCACCATGTAATGGGTGTACTCTCTCAACAAAATGACGAAGAATATTTGCTAAGTCTTGTCTGTTTGGTAATAAAATTGCATAGTGATATAAACCAGTTCGACCTCTTTGCTTCGGAAGAGCGTCTTCCTTTTCTTCTATTATGAGAAGTGGCTCATTGTCCTCATTACCAAACGTAACGATTGTACTTTTTTCTTCCAGTACCTTCATACGCAATACTTCTGTATAAAACTCTAGCGATTTCTTTAAATTTGATACATATAAATGAACAACCCCAAGTGTTGTTTCGGGATGAAGTGGAAAGCCCATTTTGTTATACCCCCATTTTAATTAATTCTTCTTTAACATTTTCTCTTTTAAGAAATTATCTACAAAACCATTAGCTTTCGCAACAAATAAGTAAGCACCCATCGCTAATAATGCAAGTTCTAACTCAAATCCAGGATTCTTCCCGTCTCCTAACAAACCAGCTGACCATTTTACTTTCACAATCGCTCCAACCATAACAAGTGCAAATAATAAGCCAATATACCTTACGCCTAAACCTAGAATTAACAATAGACCTCCAACTAATTCAACTGTTGCTACACCGTATGCAAGTCCTCCTGGTAAACCAATGCTTGTAAACCACCCTGCAATATTGTCAATTCCTGATTGGAATTTTGTTAAACCGTGCATAAAGAACGTTACCCCTAACACGATACGAATAATTAAGTTACCAATATGTTGATTCATTTCTTTCTCTCCTTTATAGTTTTGTTATACAAAACTTTTATTTACATTACAAAACATACACTAATTATTTTTATTCGTCAATTCATTTTTCATGAGAAAAAATATTTTTTTTTTGCTATGATACAAATAGTTGTTTACAAAAAGGAGCATGATTTTATGAATATCGGTTCTGCGATTCGTGAAATTCGTCAACGTAGAGGAATTACGATTGCCCAAATTTGTGAAGGAACAGGTCTTTCTAAAGGCTTTATGAGTCAGGTTGAAAACAATAAAACATCACCATCTATCTCAACTTTAGAAATGATCGCTAATTTTTTAAATGTTCCCCTTCCATATTTATTGTTAGAACAAAAAGATCGTTTAAAAATTGTAAAAAAAGAAGAGCGTAAATACAGTGTGTATGGAAAAGATGAACAAAGAATTGAGCATGTTGCGGAGCAAGGTGGTCTCCGCCTATCTCTAGTAGAAATTTCTGCCGGATTCCCGAAAGAAAACTCACCAAATGCTCATGAAGGTGAAGAGTGTCATCTTGTATTACGCGGAAAACTAGAAGTTCAACATGGAGAAGATATTGCGATTGTAGAAGAAGGTGATTCTTTCTCTTGGAATGCATGCGTTCCTCATATTGTTCGCAATATAGGTGAAGAATCTGCATTATTACTTATCTCTAGTCATGCGGAAAATCGAAAACGTGTTTACTAAACGATAAAAAAGAAGCCTGTTTCGTAACAGGCTTCTTTTTTATTCCCTTATAATTCCATAACTCGTCCCAACTAGTACGGTCTTTTCATGTTGATTGCGATAAACTGACTCAATTGAAACTTTTTTATATCCTTCCATTTGCTCAATATTTGTTAAAGTTAATTCACAAGTAACCGTATCCCCTGTAAAAACTGGTCTAATAAACTCACTTACTAATTCCCTCGCTATGTAATGTAACTCTTCGCCTACTTTCGTCCCAATGCTAGCAGTCAATAAACCATGGACCATTAATCGTCCATTCTCATCATATTCCATATGATGTCTACCTTTATCGCCTGTAATATTTGCAAATTCAAAAACTTCTTCCTCGGTAAATCTTCTTTCGTATTTAAATATATCCCCAACTTTTACATTCATTTTTATCCCCCGTTTAATAAACTGAATTTTCTTTTATTTTATCACAAAATGAGTCTCAGTTCAGTTTATATTATTAAAATAGCAATCCTTTTTCTTTATTACCTTATAAGTTATCGATGCCCTTCCTCTTTTGCCACTTGATACCCATAGTACGCACATGTTCCATTTCTTGATAACTCTCTTACTTCAAAATCACAACTTCTATAAAAATCAAAATTGTTAGCGGACGTATGCGCAAACCAATCGCCATGCGGAAGCTTTTGTAAACAAAGAGCTACAAGTTTCTTACCTAACCCTTTCCCCCTATACTCACACTTCACAACTAAATTTACTATGTTAGCAACCATGATTTGATCAGAAATAACTCTAACCATCGCGACCATTTCTTCTTCATCCCAAATTGTGAAAGCCCATGTTGAATTTTCAAATGCAATCGTAAACTTTTCAATTTGCCAAGAAGGGATATTATCATTACTCCAGCCAGCATCTTCAAATAATGTCTTAATCGCATATGCTGGCACTCCATTCGTTCCTTCACGAATAATTAGTCCATTATGATAAATATACATGTAATCCCTCCCTTTATTTTTTATATACCATTCTCCAAAAAATGCAATTCACCTTTTTTCATCCAACCCGCTTAATGGAATAAACGAGAACATCCATCTCATGAAATGAAGTTGTTTTCTCATAACTAAGCCCTGTTTTTCTAGCAACAAATATTGAAGCTGGGTGGTTCGGATTAATAAGTGAAATTAATTTATTCATTTGTAATGCTTGAAAACCATAGTCTCGAAATGCCGCCGCAGCCTCTTTCGCATACCCTTTCCCCCAATACTTAGGAAGTAGCCAATAGCCAATCTCAATTTCCTCTTTTCCATCTACCTTCTGCTTGACAAGTCCTGCATGACCAATTCTTATCCCTGTTTCCTTTTCAATCATTACAAATAAACCGAGACCATTTTTATAATTTGGAAGTACCCTCTCCTCCAAACTTTTTTTACATTGCATAAATGTTTTTAACGTTCCATTTCCAATATAGCGCATTACCTTCTCATCCCCCCATAAAGAAGCATAAAATGGTAAATCATCCATTGTATATTTGCGAAATTGTAAGCGATCTGTATGGAACACTCTTTTATTCACTCCCATCATTTTGAACCTCATTACATAACAACATATTTCAAACTACGTAAGTGTTGAATAATTCATATCAAGAAAGTTACCAAAAAGAAAGAAAATTCAATCTTATAAAAGTGTATTATATCAAAAAAAAGCAGTAGACAAAAGAGTGTCTACTGCATCCATATCATAACTAGTATAAAGAAAACTACAATTGAGGGGGTGTAGGATTTTCAAATATACTAGATACTTATCCCGTTCTAACGGGCGGTAAACCTTCCAATCCTTTGAGTGGAAAGTTTACCGCACATAAGAACTTTGCGGTCATTAAGAAAGCACTGTTAAGTACTCAAATACACGCTGAGCTTTTTCTCCACCCATTCGTGCATGTTGAAGAAGAGAGATGCCATGTGGGCCAGATGCACGTAATGCTTCTGGTTGTGCTACTAAAATGGCTTGTACGACTTCAAGTTCACCCAGCATAGCTGCTGCAAAAATATCCATCCGAGCTCCCTTTTCCAGTAAATAAAGAGCAATATCTTTACGGCCTACATGGGCCGCTGCTCCTAAGGCACTTTCCCAATCTGAGCCACCCCAATTATAAGAAGCATGAAGTAAGCTCGGTGATTCGGCCAAAAGCTCCTGTACTCTTTCTAGATCTCCGTGAGCTGCCATAACAAATTCCCTTACTAACTCAGTGGTAATACGCTCGTCTGTTTGCATCTCTCTTCTCCCTTTTCACAAATTCGTTTCGGTGTAAAAAATGGCTTGTCACTCCCTTGGAATATATCAACTTCAATTCCAAATACACGCTGAAACATTTGATGACATAGTACTTCTTCTGGTACGCCATCATACTGAATCTTCCCTTGTTTTAATACGAGTAAACGATCGCTATATTGAGCCGCTTGATTAATATCATGTAAAACCATTACAATCGTCATACCAAACTCTTCGTTTAATCGTTTAACAAGTTCCATTACTTCTAACTGATGGACGATATCTAAAAAGGTTGTTGGTTCATCTAATAGTAAGACATTTGTGCGTTGTGCAAGCGTCATTGCAATCCAAGCACGTTGCCTTTCTCCTCCTGATAAGGATTGTAAAAGACGATATTCATACCCTTCAAGCTTTGTAACAGACAATGCCCAATCAACAATTTCTTCATCTTCTTTATTTAAGCGACTACTCCATGATTTATGAGGACCTCTTCCGAACTCTATTAGTTCTTTCACTGTTAAATCTAATTGATGATCGTGCATTTGTGGTAACATCGCTAATCGCTTCGCTACATCTGCACTCTTCATCGTATAAATATTTTCCCCATCTAAAATGATGTCTCCTTCGCTTTGTTTAAGTAGCCGTGCTATTAAACGAAGCAAAGTAGATTTCCCCGATCCATTCGGACCGATTAAACTAACGATTTCTCCAGCTTTAATATGTACATTCATATTTTGCATTTGAAATCTTTCAGAATGTGCGTAAAACACTTTGTTAACGGAAATCACGTTGTTTTCCTCCTCTATGGATTAAATATAAGAAGAACGGACCACCTAAGAAGGACAATAAAATACCAACAGGCAATTCGATTGGATCGAACCAACTTCGAGCTATCGCATCCGCAAAAACAAGTAATATCCCACCGCCAAGGCATGATAATGGCAGTAAATATTTATAGTCATTTCCAACTAATAAACGTAACATATGCGGTACAACAAGACCGACAAATCCAATAAGACCAGAAACACTAACTGCTATTCCAGCTAACATTGTACTTACTACTATTAAATAAAACCGACTTCTTTCCACGTTATATCCTAATAATTTTGCCATTTCATCCCCAAGCATTAATACTCGAATATGTTTAATACCGAAGAAAGCTAATATAATAGCGAATATCGCATAGTAAATAATCATATTTAAATGTGCCCAACTAACACCACCAATACCACCAGCTAACCACGGTAAAACTGATTGTACTTTGTCGCTATGTAATAACATTAGCGCTGAAGTCGCTGCACCAATTAAGGCGTTTATTGAAACACCTACTAATACAATTCGTGAAGGTGGCGCCCCCTTTTGCCATGATAGTGCGTAAATGACCATTGCTGTAATAAAAGCTCCTAAAAACGCTCCTAGTGGTAAGAATGCCATATGTTGAGGAAATAAAATCATGATTATAATTGCTACAAGACCTGCTCCTGATGAAACTCCGATAATTCCAGGATCTGCAAGAGGATTTCTCATAACCCCTTGCAATAATGCTCCTGATGCAGCTAAACACGTTCCTACTATAAAACCAACGAGCACTCTCGGTATACGAAGATCCCATACAATTCGATGAACTGTCGAACCTTCATCTTGTATACCTTCTATAATGTCTCGTAAAGAAAAAGATAAGCTCCCTGCAAAAAGGCCATAAAAAAGACCTAGAACAGTTAATACGACTAAAGTAACTGTTATTATCCACCTTTTTCTCGCAAAAGGATGTTCCTTTTCTCTTACTATTTCACTACTCTCCATACTTATCATTTCCTTACATCTTGTATACTTTTATACATAAAGTCCATCGCTTCTGTAACTTTCGTCCCAGGATTTGATCCAAATAAATCTGGTGGTAAAATAACTACACGATTTTGTTTTACTGCATCTAAATTTTTCCATGCTTCATTTTTCATCATTTCGCCTTCAAATGCTTTTTTCACACTATTGGGATCTCCATGTGTAATTAAATAAATCACATCTGGATTTGCTTCAATAATACGTTCTACACTTAGCTGTGCATATTGCGGATACTCTTTCATTTCTGGAAAACTAGCTGCGATATTTTTCCCGCCTGTTTTTTCTAAAATATCCCCTGATAGAGATGTTGGTAATGCTGCTAAATAAGTGCCTGGTGCTCCATAAACTAGCAACGCTTTAACATCACTCTTTTTCTCATATTTCTTCATTTGATCATTAATTTTTTGGTTAAGCTCTTTTGCTTTATCTTCTTTCTTCATTACTGTTCCATACATTTCAATACCCTTTTGAATATCTTTTACAGAGTTGGCTGAAGAAATGATTACTTTTGTTCCTTGTCCTTCGACCGTTGGAATGTTCTTTTGGAATCCATTGTTAGCAACAAGTACATCCGGTTTTAAACTAGCAATTTGCTCAAAATTCGGTTGATGTGCATTCCCGATTACTTGTGCTTTCTTTAATTCCTCTGGGAGAGTTAATTTTGTATCAGGACGACCTACTATTTTTCCACCTAAAGCATGAATAATATCCATGTCTCCCATACTCAACGTAGCAAAACTTTCAGGAACTTTATTGAATGTTATCTTTCTGTCTGAGAGATCGGTAATTTCGATTTTGTCTGTTCCTTTGTCTGTTTTTGTTGCGGATGCTTTTTCGTTTTCTTTTGCACTGCAACCTATTAATAAGAAAAAAATAGATAAGATCGCTGTGAACAGCGTAATAGATTTGTTCATTCTTTCACCTCTAATTGATAATAATAATCATTAACTACTATTCTACTTTAATTGATAAGGATTATCATTGTCAATATGAAACGCATACATTTTCTACAAAAATGAAAAAACGCTACAAAAAGATTTCTTCTTTTCGTAGCGCCCTATTTAACAATTTTCTTCATATTCGCTCTCCTCTAATTGATCACGCATCGTTCTAACACGCTTAAAGAAGAAAAAAGCAAGAACTAAAAATACAATAATACTCCCCATCATAACAAAAGACTGTACCATACTTTTTATTCCACTTGGAATTAATAAACCGATCATTAAAAATGTACTTATAGCTAAAAGTACTTGTGCAAACCGGGTATAATCTGCTATTTTTTCTTGTAATTCTTTCATCTGCTTATCACTCCCATCCTCACTTTATCACATTCTATCAAGCTTAAAGACAAGTAAATAGAACCAATCTGGGAGATGTTTTCCAAAGTAAAAAAGAGCCACTTACTCGCGGCTCTTTTTTATCTATTATACGCCTTTATATGCTTCCATATAGATTTCTTTCAGCTCTGAAATGAGCGGTAATTTTGGATTAGCTGTTGTACATTGATCTTCAAAAGCTCTTTCTGCTAATAATCCAACAACCCCTTCAAATTGGTCTTTGGCCACTCCTTGTCCTGCAATACTCATATTTATATTTAAGCTTTTTCCAAGCTCAATAATTGCTTGGATGAGTGATTCCACACCTTCCGCTGTTGAGCTTGCTGGAAGCCCGAGCATTCTCGCAATATGTGCATAGCGTTCATCAGCCACAAAGTGCTCATATTTTGGGAACAATGCGTGTTTTCTTGGCTTAATAGCATTGTAGCGAACTACGTGCGGCATAAGAATTGCATTCGCACGTCCATGCGGAATATGGAATTCCGGTCCAATTTTATGCGCTAAACTATGATTAATACCTAGGAAAGCATTTGCAAATGCCATCCCTGCGATTGCGGAAGCATTATGCATTTTTTCTCGTGCTTCTTCATCATTTCCATTTTTATATGCTCTCGGTAAATATTTAAATACGAGATCAATTGCTTTTAATGCTAAACCATCAGTATAGTCATTTGCCAGAACAGACACATACGCTTCAATTGCATGTGTTAATACGTCCATACCAGTATCTGCCGTCACATGAGGTGGTACTGTCATTACAAATTGCGGATCAACAATCGCTACATCTGGTGTTAATTCATAATCCGCAAGCGGGTATTTAATATTATTTTTCTTATCTGTAATAACCGCAAATGGCGTCACTTCTGATCCCGTCCCTGATGTTGTTGGAATGGCAACAAATTGTGCTTTATTTCCCAAGTTCGGATACTTACATGTACGTTTTCTTATATCCAAAAACTTCTGTTTTATTCCATAGAATGTCGTTTCTGGGTGCTCATAGAATAACCACATCCCTTTTGCTGCATCCATAGCTGAACCGCCACCAAGCGCGATAATTACATCTGGTTTAAAGCTTTTCATCATGTCCGCACCTTTAAATACAGTTTCATCTGATGGATCTGGCTCAACTTCAAAGAAAACTTCAACTTTCACATCATTTGCATGCTTACGTAAATAGTGCGTAACTGTATCTACATAACCGTGCTCAACCATCCCTGGATCCGTTACAATAAATGCGCGGGAAATGTTAGGCATGTTTGCTAAATATGCTGTCGCATGTTTTTCAAAATAAATTTTGGGTGGTAATTTGAACCACTGCATATTCTTTTTTCTATTTGCCAACCTTTTTATATTTAATAAATGAGTCGCCGTTACGTTTTGAGAAACTGAGTTTTTCCCGTAGGAGCCACAACCAAGCGTAAGTGATGGAATAAATCCATTATATATATCACCAATTCCACCTTGTGATGAAGGTGCATTTACAATGAGACGGCAGGCTTTCATACGTAACCCAAATTGTTTTTGTACTTCTTTATTTGTAGAATGGATAACCGCTGAATGCCCTAGGCCACCAAGCTCTAACATTTCTTCGCAATATGTAAATCCTTCTTCTAATGAATTTGCTTTTACACAAGCTAACACTGGGCTCAGTTTCTCACGAGATAGTGGATACGCTGCTCCGATGCCTTTAATTTCAGCTACAAGCATTTTTGTATGTTCAGGTACAGTAATTCCTACTAATTCAGCAATATACTGTGCTGATTTCCCAACAATATCACTATTTACTGCACATGTATTTTCATTAATAACAAGCTTTTCTAATTTCTTTCTCTCTTCCTCTGTTACAAAATAACAATTATTTGCAATCATTTCTGCTTTAACATCATTATAGATTTCCTTATCTACAATGATGGCTTGTTCTGACGCACAAATCATACCGTTATCAAATGTTTTCGATAAAATCAAATCATTAACAGCACGTTTTACATGTGCCGATTTCTCTATATAACATGGTACATTACCTGGCCCTACACCTAGCGCGGGTTTACCAGTAGAATAAGCCGATTTCACCATACCAGCCCCTCCAGTTGCTAGAACGAGTGCGACACCATCATGGTTCATTAATTGTTTCGTTGCTTCCACAGAAGGTCTTTCAATCCATTGAATACAATGCTTTGGTGCACCAGCTTTCACTGCTGCATCATATACTGTTTTTGCCGCTGCAACGGAACAGTTTTGTGCAGAAGGATGAAATGCGAAAATAATTGGATTTCTCGTTTTTATCGCGATTAATGCTTTAAACATTGTTGTCGATGTTGGGTTCGTTACTGGCGTTACCCCAGCTACTACACCGACAGGTTCTGCGATTTCTATTATTTCTTCATGAGGATCTTCATGAATAATTCCTACCGTTTTATCTTGCTTTATACTATGCCAAATATATTCAGTGGCAAAAATATTTTTAATGCATTTATCTTCATATACGCCACGGCCCGTTTCTTCAACAGCCAACTTCGCAAGCGGCATATGTTGATCGACACCCGCAAGCGCCATTTCATGAACAATGTTGTCAATTTGCTCTTGTGTAAAACTTTCTAATGCTTGTAAAGCTTTTTGACCGTTATCTACTAACGTATCAATCATCTCTTTTACCTCTTGCATTTCATTTACAACTTTCTCTTTGACTACCATGTAAATTTCCTCCTATTCTGCTATCTTGGACTTCATAAGTCCCTATAGGTCATAAAAAGTCCCGATTAGCGTAAAAAAATAGAGTTACCTTCCTACATGAATCTCATTGTTTGTGAAACATTTCACAAGTTTATTCGTGAATAATATTTCATGAATTTAATATACATGAAATCATTTCATTTGTGTATGTCTAATTTGTGAAACATTTCACAAATTAATATAATAAAAATGCACTGCTCTATATTAGCAGTGCATTTTTACTATGCTAGTGCTTGTGCCAAATCCTCAATTAAATCTTCTCCATCTTCAATACCAACAGAGATTCGAATTAATGTATCTGTAATTCCTAATTCTTTACGGCGATCTGCTGGGATTGATGCATGTGTCATTTGTGATGGAATGGAAATTAAACTTTCTACTGCTCCTAAGCTTTCAGCAAGTGTAAAGTACTGTAACTTCTCAAGTACTCTATTTAATGTTTCTTCACTATCTACATCGAATGAGATGATTGCACCAAATCCGTTCGCCTGTTCTTTTGCTAATTCATGATTTTGATGTGATTCAAGACCTGGATAATATACTTTATTTACTTTCGGATGGTTATTTAAAAACTCAGCAATTGCGCGTGAATTTATTTCATGCTCCTCCATACGAATTCCTAATGTTTTTAAACCACGAAGTAGTAAGAAGCTGTCTTGTGGTCCAAGAATACCTCCTGTTGAGTTTTGTACGAAATGAAGGTCTTCTGCTAGTTTCGGGCTATTTACAGCTACTAGGCCTGCAACTACATCACTATGCCCACCTAAATATTTCGTTGCACTATGAAGTACAATGTCTGCTCCTAAAGAAATTGGCGACTGCCAATATGGCGTCATGAATGTGTTATCAATAATTGTTAATAAATCGTTCTCTTTAGCAAGAGCGGATATTTTCTTAATATCAGTAATTTTCAGTAATGGATTCGTTGGTGTTTCCACATAAATCGCTTTCGTATTTGGGCGAATTGCTTCTACAACTTCCTCTAGGTTTGTTGTATCTACAAATGTATGCTCAATGCCGAAACGGTTTAGTACTTTTGTAATAACGCGATACGTACCGCCATAAACATCATCTGTTAAAATGACGTGATCTCCTTTTGAGAATAGCATAATAGTTGCTGTAATAGCTGCCATCCCTGAACCAAATGCAAATCCAGCATGACCATTTTCTAACACTGCAATCATTTCTTCTAAAGCTGAACGAGTTGGATTACCTGTTCGTGAATATTCATATCCTTGATGCTTACCAACTGCTTCTTGTTTGTACGTACTCGTTTGATATATCGGCACGTTTACAGATCCAGTTGAAGGTTCTCCTATGCGAATACCATGAATTAACTTTGTCTTTGCTCTCATTTTTTATTCCCATCCTTTGTATATGTCTTTACTTAAATAGCGCTCACTGCTATCCGGAAAAATCGTTACAATATTTGTACCTGGTGCTGCGTTTTCTGCCTCAAGTAAGCTTGCATGAAATGCCGCTCCTGAAGAGCTTCCAACGAGAAGGCCTTCCTTTTGCGCCAATTCTTTTACGCGTAAAAATGCATTTCGATCAGAAATCGTATGAATTTCATCAAAATAAGATGTTTTTAAAAATGGTGGAATGAATTCAAGACCAATACCTTCTGTTTCATGTGAACCAGCTTTACCGCCATTTAAAATAGATCCTTCTGGTTCTACAATAACCGTTTTAATATCAATATTTTTTTCTTTTAAATAAGACGCAGTTCCCATAAACGTACCGCCAGTTCCTGCCCCTGCAACAAATATATTAATCTCTCCATTCAGCGCATCCCAAAGTTCAGGACCTAGTGTTTTGAAATAAGCACGAGGGTTTGCTTCATTAGCAAACTGACTTGGAGAGTATGAATTTGGTATTTCCTTTACTAATTCTTTTGCCTTTGCAATTGCGCCGGTCATTCCTTGCTCAGTCGGTGTATGCACGACCGTTGCACCTAGCGCTTTCATTAATTCTTGTTTTTCAATACTAAATTTCTCTGGTACACAAACAATGACGCGTAAATCATGTTCTAACGCTGCAAGTGCCAGTCCAATGCCAGTATTCCCAGCCGTCGGTTCAATAATTGTTCCGCCCTCTGCAACAAGCCCTTTTTCTAGTGCATCTTCGATTAATTCTCTTCCTAAACGATCCTTAACGCTTCCGCCTGGGTTGTAAAATTCAAGCTTTGCAAATAAACGGACTCCTTTCGGAAGTGAAAAACGAGTAATTTCCACGATTGGTGTATGACCAATCAACTCATGAACTCCACGATATACATTCATCGTGTTCTCCCCCTTATTTGCCAATAAAGAAAAGGCAACTGTATGTATTTTCTTTATATGAGACAGTTGCCTTTTTGTTACATTACTTTAACTCTTCTAGTACTTTTACGATAAAGTTTGTAGAATGAAGAGCTGCTTGATCTAAAAATTGATCAAATGAAACATTTGATTCTTTACCAGCAATATCAGAAAGTGCACGAATAATAACAAACGGAACTTCATATTGGTGGCATACTTGCGCAACAGCTGCTGCTTCCATTTCTACTGCATAAAGATCTTCAAATTTATCACGAATTGCTGCAACGCGGTTCGGATCACTCATAAATGAATCACCTGTTGCAATCATACCTTTTACAACTTGAATATTTTCTTCTGCCTGCATACATTTCTCAGCTAATGCAACTAATGCCTCATCAGCTTTAAATCCAGGTGGCATTCCTGGCACTTGACCATATTCGTAGTTAAATGCTGTTACATCTACGTCATGGTGACGAACTTCTGTTGAAATAACTACATCACCAACATTTAGAGAGTGATGGAATCCACCAGCTGAACCAGTATTAATTACTTTTTCAGGCTTATATTTTTCTAATAAAATTGTCGTTGACATCGCTGCATTTACTTTACCAATACCAGATTTTAGCAAGATTACTTCATGTCCTGCCAATAGCCCTTTCGTAAATTCACAACCTGCAACAGTTTCTGTTTCTGCTTGTTCTAGTTTGTCACGTAAAATACGTACTTCTTCTTCCATTGCTCCAATTACAGCAATTCTCAATCTAATCCCTCTTTCTATTGCTTAGTTGCCTCCATTACCCAAACGAAATGATTTAATCTCGTAAACGTTACGTGGAAGCCATTGTTTTCAAAAATAGATTGCATGATCGGAATACGTGTATAGTATTCTGTTTGCAAATCATTTGCTAACTGATGAAAACCTCTTTGTTTTGCTACTTCGACAGTTTTATCATATGCATCTTGATCTGCAAATATCGTATCAGCAAACACTATTTTACCACCTTTGTTTAGCAATTGACTATACTTCGCAATTGCTACGTCTTTTTCTTCATCTATTAAATGATGAAATGCGTAAGTGCTCACAATAGTATCGATTGAATTTGGGACTTCAAATGAAAGAAAATCACCCTCTGTAATTGAAAACTCTTTTGGTAATTTCTCTTTTGCAATAGTACGCATTTCGCGTGACGGTTCTATACCGTAAACTGTGCGACCAGCAAGTAATAATTTATTTGTTAAATTGCCAGTACCAACACCGAATTCTAATACGTTGCCAAATGACTTGTTAACTACATCCTCTAAAATGTCCTCATAATGGGCGAAAACTTCTTTATATTGTATATCTTCGCCTTGTACAAATGAGTCGTACGTATGAGCCCATTCATCAAATAAACCATTAAATTCTGTTCCCATAAAAATTCCCCTTTTTCTTATCGGTTTTATCAGTATGATATTCTCTCTTTCTAAAAATGTCAATTGAAATGTACGTAGTATTTCCTTCTTTTCTTTGTTACACTATAGGTGATTATCATAGGAGAGGGGGCATCTTCGTGTCATTTACCTTTGAAATGTTAGAAGATAAAGTAGAATTTTTCGAGGCTGCAAACTTAGTTTCTCTAGAAAAAAAAATTAACGAACAAATCGATAATAATAAAGCACTTATGCTCGAAGTTCATCATATTTCTCACCAAATGATTATGGATCCTGAAAGCAAAAGACCTTATTATAGTGCAGTTGTTCATTTTAAATTAAAGAAATTACGCTAACTAAAAAAAGAGAGGCTCTTAAGAGCCTCTCTTTTTTTAGTTTAGAGTTTGAACGAGTACTGGTTTCCAGCCCTCATTGTCTACCCAATCAATATTTACATAATATTTTTTACCTGATTGTTTATCTTGTACGTTACCGTAAGCTTTATTCTTACCGTTATTTCCAATTCTATGGATAACTAATTGATTTACTGGAACGTCAATTGCAGCTGAAATCGCTTGATTCATCTCATTCCAATCTGCTGTACCTTTTTTAAACGTCATTGCAGGTGTTGCACCTTGCTCTGTACCTACTGGCTTCCAAGAAGATTTCGTATAAGCATCTGTTGCCTGTGACTGTGTTTTTTCAGCTGGTGCTTTCTCGTTAGCTTTCGCTTCTTCTTCAGCTTTTTTCTTTTCTTCCTCAGCCTTTTGCTTCTCTTCTTCTTCCTTCTTCTTAGCCTCTGTCTTATCTTGCTCGTTCTTCTTCGTCTCTTCTTTACCTTTTGCTTTCTCAGCTTTATTTTCTTTTGTTGTTTGCTGAGCTACCTTTTTATCATTAGAAGACGCTTGCTCTTTTGTGTCAGGAACAAACAATTGATATGCTACAATAGCTACTGCTACTAATACAATAGCGATTGCAATATTTAAAACACCGTTTTGACGACGTTTTTGTTGTTTCTGTTGGAATCTAGATCCTCCTGCCATTCTTCAAACCTCCATGCAGTTTTTCATACTTGCTATTGTAACATTAAATCTAGAAAGGTTGAACATTTACAATAATATTTTCACGAAATGAAAACATTTCATAAATAATTGCAAGATTACTTTTCAATTTCTAATTGATGAATTTCCTCTACCATTTCTGCAAAAACTGGTGTGACTACATTTTCATTACTATCTGTTTCTATATCAACTACAACTAAAGCATATCTTGGGTTTTCATATGGAAAATAACCTGCAAACCAGCGATTCACCCTCTCTCCTTTTCCTGTTTGTGCCGTCCCAGATTTTCCAGCGACAGTTAGTGGCAACGAACGGAATGCGGTTCCCGTTCCTTTCTCCATCGTTACAACGCCTCTTAACAACTGTTGTAATTTTTTCATCGTTTCATAAGAAAGCTGTTTCCCATTTAATTTATGATTTTCAAATGTAAAAAAGGCGGTTCCATTTTTATACACTATTTTTTTAACGACTTTCACTTCCATCTTCTCTCCACCTCTAGCAATTGTCGCCATCATATTCGCTATAGCTAGAGGTGACACACGTACATCTTTTTGTCCGACCATCGTTTGAGCAACCGCTTTTCTACTATCTTTATTTTCTTCGCTTTCCCAAATAATAGCACTCTTTTCTTCTGGCAATTGCTCAAATTCTGGTGTATGAAATACCGAACCTTTCCAACCTACCTTCTCACGTGCTCCTAAGGCCTCTAAATACGTTTCTAATACTTCCCTATCCTTTTGTATTAGTTCACCACCTAATACGGCAAACGTTCGATTACAGCTTCTAGCAAAGCTTTCCTTAAAGTTTAATGACCCCATCATAACTTGTGGAAGATTTTCACCGTATAAATCCGTATTACAGTTAAATGTACGATTAAACCGCACCAAATTCTCATCAATTCCTGCTGCTGCAACTACTGTTTTAAAAACAGACCCCGGAAAATGAGGAGTTAACATTTGATTTTCAAGTGTAGCTTTATATATCCTCCTATCATTCATCTGTAAAGAAGGCCTACTTACCATTGCTACAACTTCACTATTCTTTATGTCTAGTAATACTAACCCACCTTTTTTTATTCCGTTTTCATCTATAATCTTCTCTGCTCGTCGTTGCAACGTTTTATGTATTGTTGTTTGAATAGTAACTGGATAAAATGGATTTCCTGGCGAAGTGTATTTCGCCTGCTTCCCAAAAATCGGTTCTCCTTGTCGATCCACTTGATATAGTACTTTCGCTTCTCCATCAGTCAGTAAAAATTCATCAAATGATTGTTGCAATCCAGAAATACCAATTGGCGTTTGTTTCGAAGTTTTTTTCATTTCTCCATAACGCTTTTGAAATTCCTGTTCATTCTCTCCCACATCACCAATTAAATGATCTGCCTCTCCCATTTGCTTCAGTCGAACTTCTGCTGCTACAATACCTAAAATATCTAATTGATTTACCTTCTTCATCTGCTCGAGCGTTAATTGAAATGGGGTATTCTCCCTTCGTAATATAAATGCTTGATTCTTATTTTTCATTTGCAGTCTTATCTCTTGTCTCGACACACCAATGATATGCGCAATTTTCTCTAACATGTCATTTTTTATTTGTAAAAATGGAAAAACAATTAAGACTGGATATTTCTCTTCACCAATTTCCTTACCATTTCGATCTGTAAAATGCCCTCTTCCATTATCTACTGTAAGTGATTGTGTTCGTTGCGTAACACTTTTTTCAATCAGATTGATATTTCGGTCAGTAAATGATTCCGTATCTATAATCTGTATTTGGATTAAACGACAAAGTAATAAAAAAATCACACCCATAAAACAAATTAAAACAATTATAATTCTCCGTTTCATTTTCATAAAAAACACCTCGTCTATTGTAGTTTAGACGAGGTGTTTCACCTTTTATACAAATAAAAAATCACTCGTTTTTACACGAGTGATTTTTTACGTTATTTTACAGAGATAATCTCTACTTGCATTTCTCCACCTGGTGTTTGGATTGCTACCTTCTCACCAATTTGCTTACCTAATAAGCTTTTTGCGATTGGAGAATCGTTAGAAATTCTTCCTTCAAATGGATCGGCTTCTGCGCTACCTACGATTATGTATGCTTCTTCGTCTCCACCTGGTAACTCTTTAAATATTACTGTTTTACCTAATGTTACAACTGTAGACTCTTCACCATTGTCTTCAATGATAACCGCATTACGAATCATGTTTTCAAGTTGTGTAATACGTCCTTCTACGAATGCTTGCTCATCTTTCGCTGCATCATACTCAGAGTTCTCTGAAAGATCTCCGAAGCTACGTGCGATCTTAATACGCTCTACAACTTCTTTACGTCTTACTGTTTTTAATTGTTCAACTTCGTTCTCTAGTTTTTGCTTACCCTCTTGCGTCATAGGGTATGTTTTTTCTGTTGCCATGTTTTCCACTCCTTTTATATACCAATCCCCCGAAAAAAAGAGGAGTTCCATATGAAAACTCCTCCGCTTATATAGCGGAGGTTTCTAGCACACGTAGCACTAGTGGAGTTGTCACATACAACCCCTTATTCTCCAATTCTTCCTTATATAAAGAAGGTATGTATGGAAAGTTGATATAAATATGCCCTCACCTATTGGTAGGTGAGGTTTCATGTTTCATTGTATTCGATAAGAAGGGAAAAAATCCCTTCCTATCGTATATCTTTTACTATGCTATTACAAATTTACTTTTTGTTCAAGAATTGTTGCAATTTTTGTAACCATAATATCAATTGCAACATGGTTTTGTCCACCTTCAGGGATAATAATATCCGCGAATTTCTTAGAAGGCTCAATAAATTGATTATGCATTGGACGTACAACGTTTACGTATTGGTCGATAACTGAATCCATTGTACGACCGCGCTCTTCAATATCGCGCTGCATGCGGCGTAAAATACGAAGGTCTGCATCTGTATCAACGAACACCTTAATATCCATTAACTCACAAAGACGTGGGTCTTCTAAAATAAGAATTCCTTCTAAAATGATTACATCTTTCGGCTCAACTGGAATAATTTTTTCTGAACGCGTATGCAATGTATAGTCATATATAGGCTTTTCCACTTGCTCATATGCAAGCAACTGCTGCAAATGGTCAATTAACAAATCATTATCAAACGCTAACGGATGATCGTAATTTGTTTTTAAACGTTCTTCCATTGGTAAATGGCTTTGATCTTTGTAATAATAATCTTGCTCCAAGATTAAAATGGAATGACCTTTAAAATGGTCAAAAATCGCTTTCGTTACACTTGTTTTTCCTGATCCTGAACCACCAGCGATTCCAATTACAACAGGCTTATTCGTCCCCATTCGACTACCACTCTTTCTTATTGAAGTATGTTTTTGCGCATCATATTATTCACATACACTGGTTGATCCACTTTGAATTTCACGATTTGCAACGGATGTCTCGCTGCATCTAATTCGTTTCCATCCTCATCCCAAATTTTCTCCACCGTCTGCGTAAAGTTTTCTATTTCTGGCCCAAAGAACTCCACTTCATGTCCTGGTTTGAAGTGATTACGTTGCTCAAGCGTTACGATGCCCGTTTCTTCATTATAATCTAACACTAAACCAGCAAAATCATACGTTGTTTTCTTACTATGATTTCCAAACATTTGCTCTTGATGTCCTGGAACCCCTTCAAAGAATGCAGGAGCTGTATCACGATTTGCACATTTATCAAGTTCATCTAACCATTCTTGTTTAAACTCAAAGTTATCCGGATCCGCACAATACGCATCAATTACTTTACGATATACAGTTGCTACAGTCGCTACGTAATGGATAGATTTCATACGTCCTTCAACTTTTAAGCTATCAATTCCAATTTCAATCATTTTCGGAATTGATAAGATTAAATTTAAATCTTTTGGGCTCATCGCAAAGTGAGCATCTTCTTCTTGGAATAGAGGAAGCTCTTTTGCATCTTTATGTTGTGATACCGTTTGAACTAAATCATAATCCCAGCGGCAAGATTGACAACAACCACCACGGTTAGAGTCACGCGCTGTCATATGGTTACTTAATGTACATCTCCCTGAATACGCGATACACATTGCACCATGGACGAATGCTTCAATTTCAACATCAACTTTTTCTTTAATTTCTTTCATTTCTTCATAGCTTGCTTCACGAGCTAATACAAGACGATGTAAACCTTCTTCTTTCCAATACTGTGCTGCTTTCCAGTTGGATAGTGATTGTTGTGTACTTAAATGCACCTCAACAGAAGGCGCCACACGTTTACATGTCTCAATAATAAGCGGATCGGCAACGATAATTCCCGTTACGCCAGCTTTTTCAATCCCTTTTAAATATTCCTCTAGCCCATCCATATTTTCATTATGTGCAAAAATATTTGTTGTTACGTATATTTTTGCTCCATATTTCTTTGCAAATTCAACGCCTTCTGCCATGTCTTCCAGCGTAAAGTTACCTGCATTAGAACGAAGACCAAATTCTTGTCCACCTAAATATACAGCATCTGCCCCATAATGGATAGCTACTTTTAATTTTTCTAAGTTACCCGCAGGGATTAACAGTTCAGGTTTTTTCACAATAACGCGTTTGCCATCGATCACTCGTGAAATTTCTTGTACAGCCATTTCCTACACCCTCCTCGTTTAGTAAACCGTTTCTTTAAAGAAGAATCCTGTATCTAACGGACGATTTACCGGTTGTATTTCTTCTATCTCTTTAAATAAATCATCTTTCACGTCATAATACGCATCACGATCTTCTACACATAAATCAATCGCCTTACGATATTTCTTCGTTACCTCAATAATGTACTCAGAACTTTTTAGGACACCATCAATTTTTAAGCTATCGACTTCAGCACCGATTAGTTCCTCTAACTCATCGATGAAACAAATATCATTCGGACTCATAATGTGAGTACCATTTTCATCTTCATAAATTGGATATTTGTTATTACGTTCCGGGTCGTATAAGAACATATTCTCTTCATACTTTTTCTTTTCGATGTCGAGATTACGCCCTTGATACTCAAAGTAGTTTCCTACTAGTGAACGCTTCGATTGGAACATGCAAGTCATACCGTGAATTTGTACTTCAAGTTCCACTTCAGCATTTTCTTTTAATTCAGCAATTTCATCTAAGCTAAGCTCACGAGCTAATACAGCGCGTTTCGCTCCTCTTTGCCCCCAATAGTTACAAGTAAACCAGTTTGTTGCTGTCGTTTCTGTATTCCAGTGAAGTTGCATATTTGGTGCAACTTCACGAACAGCCATTAATACCGCTGGATCTCCGAAAACAATCGCATCTACATTTACCTCATTTAAAAAGGCAACATAGTCCGTTAATTCTTCTACTTTATCATTGTGGAACATTGCATTCATTGCAACGTATACTTTCACACCATTTTCATGCGCAATGTTTACAGCTTGTTTCACATCTTCACGTGAAAACTCTCCTGCCAAACGTAAACCAAACTTTTGTTCACCAACCATTACTGCATCTGCCCCTGCTTTCGCAAGAGGTTCAATATCCGCCACCGCTCTAGGCGTTACTAACAATTCAGGTTTCTTCATACTTTTGTCACCCTCTCTTTTTACTTACAGCCACTCCATCGCCAATCGGGAAAATCGTTGTATCATATCCTTCATGATTCATAAGCCATTCATTGTACGTCTTAATACGACGAATCAAACCACGGGTACGTCTATTTTCAATTTTCTCTTTTGTCGTCACAAGACCATGGTACATAACGTTATCTGAAATAATAACGCCACCAGGATTTAATAACGGTTCGTATAAGTCAAAAAAGCGACGATACTGCCCTTTCGCTGCATCAATAAAAATAACATCAAATGTTCCATGTTCTTTCACTTGTTCGCCCGTTTCTAAAGCATCACCGTAAATAACAGAAATACGGTCTGTTACCGAGGAACATTCTATATATTCAAGTGCCTTTTCATATCGTTCACGATTGCGCTCTACTGTCACAATGCGAGAGTTCGGAATAGCTTGCATCATACGAATACTAGAATAACCGATTGCTGTTCCAAGTTCTAAAATACTTTCCGGTCCAATTAAACGTAAAAATTGCAGCATAAATTCCATTCCAAGTCGATCCATAATCGGCACATGGTTTTCAGTTGCATACTCTTCCATTTCAAGAATTAATTTATCTTTTGGATCAATAAATGATAATAGGTACTCGTTAACTGCATCCTCCATAATTGGTCCTCCTTATTTACATGGAGAAGTGCCTCTATGACGCGTCAACCTTTGTCTTTTCACACATAGAATGCAATAAAAATACAAGCCAGTTTCACCCTTAGCTTGTACGTCCCGTTTTGATATTAAAAACGATTCTTCTGCCAGTTTTTAACCCGATATATTTTACCACAAAAAAGAGGGATATGCGACCCTTTTCGCTATCCCTCCCCATTTCACTGTTTTTTCGTAATGTATTTTTGCTTTAATGCATTATGTTCTTCTAATGTTTTCGCATAATACACTTCACCACTTGGTGCAGCTAAGAAATAATAATAATCTGTTTGCGCAGGATCTAACGCTGCTTCCACTGAATGTTTACCAGAGTTTGCAATCGGTCCAACCGGCAACCCTTTCACAACATACGTATTGTACGGTGAGTTTACTTTCAAGTCTTCGTATAATACACGTTGTTTATGCTTTCCAAGCGCATATAATACCGTCGGATCCGTTTGAAGCGGCATGCCTTTCGCTAGACGATTATAGAAAACACTAGAGATTTTTTGGCGATCAGTAAAGCCAGTAGCCTCTTCTTCAATAAGTGAAGACAACGTGAGAAGTTGATGAACATCCCAGTTCTTCGCTTTCATTTTCGCCTCATTTTGAACAATAATTGCATTTGTTTTCTCAAGCATCGGGATTACAATTTCTTCTAATTTCGTATCCTTTTTATAGAAAGAATACGTTGCTGGATATAAGTATCCTTCTAGTGGATATTTAATGTTGCTATCAAAAATTTTATCTGTTAATAGCTTCGGATACTTTTGCTGCATTTTTTGAATAAATGCTTTATCGTTTAATTGACGCACAACATCATCTTTATTCCACTTTAATTCTGCCGCAATCACTTCAGCAATTTCAGTTACTTGCGCCCCTTCTTTAATCGTCACTTTATAAAGAGCCGGACGATGTACGTTGCCAGATGACATTTGTTCAATGACATCGTTAGCACTCATCGAAGGATTTAATAAATATGTACCTGCTTGTAAGCTTTTCGACTTAAATTTCGTATAAAAACTAAAAACTGTACTGCTTTTCACAGCACCTTTTTCTTCTAAAATCTCACCGATTTTACTTGTAGATGACCCCTTTGGAATCTCTACCTCAATCTCTTTTTTATTTCCACTATCAACTGGTCCTAATGCAGATGAAATATACGCATAGACTGATCCACAAACTAAAAGCAGTGCGATAATCGAAATTAAAAAAATACGTCTACGCTTCTTCTTCACTTGATTCTCTACCAAAATTCTTCCTCCTTATTCAATTGTAGACCGTATACACTTCCTCTATACAATGCCCTACAAACATAAAGCAAAACCAATCATTTCTAAATAATCGGTGACAGCTACTTATTTAAAGCCTTTTTTCATACAACCCGTCTTATTATACTATAAACAATTACGTAGTTTCGACAAAAAATCTGTCATGTTGCATATGAATACAAAAAAGGCGAACTGTGTACACAGTTCGCCTTTTTATCCATTACTATTCTTCTTCTTGCTCATCAGCAAGAGTGTTAAACATTTCTTGTACCATTTCCCACTCTTCTTCAGATTCAATTGAAAGTAATGTTCCACCCTCTTCTTCACTTTGCTCATATGCCATTGCATCGAAGATTTGGTCTCCATCTTCGTCTACTTCACCGATTGGAGAGAAGACTACGTAAGATTTTTTGCCGAATTTTTCAGCATCAAAAGTGAAAATAATTTCACATAAATGTTCGTTTCCTTTTTCGTCTACAATTGTAATTTGATTTTCTTCCATTTTGGTCACCTCTTATTTACTATCTAAAAATCCTTGTAAGATCACGACTGCAGCCATCTTATCGATTACCTGTTTTCGCTTCTTACGGCTCACATCAGCTGAAATGAGCAGACGTTCCGCTGCCATCGTCGACAAACGCTCGTCCCACATTACAACTTCTAATTGTAACAGATTTCGCAGGTTTTCTGCAAATTGCTGGCACGCTTCACCACGAGGGCCGATTGTACCATTCATATTTTTAGGTAAACCTACTACTATTTTGTCCACATTGTACTGTTTTACCAACTCAGAAATACGGTCAAAACCAAAGTGGCCTCGTTCTTCGTTAATCCTGATTGTTTCCAGCCCTTGTGCTGTCCAGCCCATTTCATCGCTCATTGCAACACCGACTGTTTTAGTACCAACATCTAAACCTAATATCCGCATAAACTACTCCTCACGATGATGTTTCAAGTAAGACTTCACAAGCTCTTCAATTATCTCATCACGTTCAAGCTTGCGAACGATGCTTCGTGCATCTTTATGGCGAGGTATGTATGCTGGATCTCCACTTAATAAATAACCGACGATTTGGTTAATCGGATTATAACCTTTTTCTTGAAGTGCATCATACACAGTTAAAAGTACATCATTTACATGGACACTCTGTTTTTCATCTTGAATGCTAAACTTCATTGTCTTATCAAAACCGTCCATTTCAAGCACCTCACTTGTAAGTAGTAAGTATAGGGAGAAGAACTTCTCCTCTCCCTACCATTGTACACTACTATCTCTTTATTTTGAAACAGATTTAACGTACTCTTGTACAAACGCTAAAGCTTCCTCTACTTGCGCTGGGTTTTTACCGCCTGCTTGTGCCATATCAGGACGGCCACCACCGCCGCCTCCACAACGAGAAGCTACTTCTTTCACAAGTTTACCCGCATGGTAACCTTGACTAATTAAATCTTTCGTTACGCCAGCTAAAATGTTTACCTTATCGTCATTTACAGACGCTAATACAACAACTGCAGACTCTAATTTATTTTTAAGGTCATCCATCATTGTACGTAAGTTGTTCATATCTGCAACATTTACTTTCGCCGCTAATACGTTCACGCCATCAACTGTCATTACTGAATCAGTTAAGTTTCCAGCTTCGATATTGCTTAATTTCGCAGCAAGAGATTCGTTTTCTTTTTGAAGTTGTTTTACTTCAGTAAATAAACCATCAACTCTTGTTAAAATATCTTTTGGATTTGTTTTCATTTTTCCTGCTGCTTCTTTTAATAAACCTACTTGATCGTTCATTAATTCGTATGCAGACTTACCAGTTACCGCCTCAATACGACGAGTTCCTGCACCGATACCAGACTCAGCAACAATTTTGAAAATACCAATAGAAGCTGTGTTATCAACGTGACAACCACCGCAAAGCTCTAAGCTGTAATCGCCTACTTGCACAACGCGTACAACATCGCCGTATTTTTCACCGAATAATGCCATTGCGCCCATTTCTTTCGCTTCTTCGATTGCTTTTTGAGAAATCGCAACATCAATACTTTCCCAAATTTTTTCGTTTACGATACGCTCAATTTTTTCTAATTCATCAGCTTGTACTTGACCGAAGTGAGAGAAGTCAAAACGTAAACGTTCAGATGTTACAAGAGAACCAGCTTGGTTAACATGCGTTCCAAGTATATCTTTTAATGCTTGGTGTAGTAAGTGAGTTGCTGTATGGTTTTTCACAACGCTACTACGGTTCTTTGTATCAATAACAGCTTTTACAGCCGCATCTTTCGTTAATGTACCTTCTTCCACAACTACTTTGTGTAAGTTTTGACCATTTGGTGCTTTTTGTACGTCTTTTACAACAACTTTCACGCCGTCAGCAAGAAGGTAACCACGGTCTGCAATTTGCCCACCGCTCTCAGCGTAGAATGGCGTTACATCAAGCATTAATTGTCCTTCTTCACCTGCTTGTAAGCTATCTGTATACTCACCATTTTTCACAAGTGCAACAACGTTACTTTCTGTTGCAACTGTACCGTAACCAACGAATTCGCTCGCTACTTTAACTTCACCAAGTACACCGCCTTGAACTTGCATAGAATCAACGTCTTGACGAGCAGCACGTGCACGCTCACGTTGTTTCTCCATTTCATTTTCAAAGCCCGCTTGATCAACTGTCATACCAGCTTCTTCTGCATATTCTTCTGTTAATTCAATTGGGAAACCGTACGTGTCGTATAGGCGGAACGCATCTACGCCAGAAATAACAGTTGTTTTTTCTTCTTTCGCTTTTGCAATTACTTCAGCTAAAATTGATTCACCATCATGAAGTGTTTCATGGAAACGCTCTTCTTCATTCTTCACAACTTTTGCGATGAAATCTTTCTTTTCAAGTACTTCTGGATAGAAGTCTTTCATTACTTCTCCAACAACCGGTACTAATTCAAACATGAACGGACGGTTGATGTTTAATTTCTTAGAATAACGAACAGCACGGCGTAATAAACGACGTAATACATAACCACGGCCTTCGTTAGATGGAAGAGCACCGTCACCAACAGCGAATGTTACTGTACGGATATGGTCAGCAATTACTTTAAACGCCATATCTTTTTCTAAATCGCCATTACGATATTTCTCACCAGAAATTGATTCTGTTGCACCAATCATCGGCATGAATAGGTCTGTATCAAAGTTCGTAGGTACATCTTGAACGATAGATGTCATACGCTCTAGACCCATTCCTGTATCGATGTTTTTCTTAGGAAGTGGCGTATATGAACCGTCTGGATTATGGTTAAATTGAGAGAATACAAGGTTCCATACTTCTAAGTAACGCTCGTTTTCTCCGCCCGGATATAATTCTGGGTCACTAAAGTCATTACCGTAAGATTCACCGCGGTCATAGAAAATTTCTGTATTCGGTCCACTTGGTCCTTCACCGATATCCCAGAAGTTTTCTTCTAAACGGATGATGCGTTCTTTTGGAACACCCATTTTCTCATTCCAAATTGTGAATGCTTCTTCATCTTCCGGATGAATTGTAACAGATAGTAATTCTTTATCGAATCCGATCCATTTGTCGCTCGTTAGAAATTCCCAAGCCCAAGTAATTGCTTCTTCTTTGAAGTAATCACCGATTGAGAAGTTCCCTAACATTTCAAAGAATGTGTGATGACGAGCCGTTTTCCCCACGTTTTCAATATCGTTTGTACGAATTGATTTTTGTGCATTTGTAATACGTGGATTTTGTGGGATTACACGACCATCAAAATATTTCTTTAATGTCGCTACACCACTATTAATCCATAACAGAGATGGATCTTCATGAGGAACTAGTGATGCACTTGGTTCTACTGCATGTCCTTTTTCTTGGAAAAAGTCTAAAAACATTTGACGAATTTGTGCGCCTGTTAGTTGTTTCATTGTATTTTCCTCCTTAAATATAAAAAACTCCCGCCCCTAATAAAAGGGACGAGAGTTAACTCGCGATACCACCCTAATTATGAATTGATTATTATAACAATCAATTCATCACCTCATGGTGCCGTAACGTGGCAAGACGGCAGTGATTAGCTGCTCTCAGGATTAGCTTTCTGTTACCCTTCATTTAAAGCTCCTTTCAGCCAGTGGAAGCTTCTCTCTACAAATGGACTGTAACGTACTTGTTCCGTCATTGATTTAATGTATTATATGACTAAATATAATAGAATTCTCTTAAGTTTGTCAATGTAGATAATCATTTATATTGTATCAATTGCTTATTAATCATAGTTATTCTACTATTCATTCTTAACAGCCTTTAAATATATTATGCATTTATTACTAAATAGGAATCTTCTCTCAAAAAATACTTTATGCAAATTTCTAAATATTACATTATTTGTTATAATTAAATTATTAACAATAAAGGAGCGATTACAATGACAACCTTATTGAATCAAGCTAAAGAAATGTTAACAACTGATGAAAAAATCCTTTTTTATGCAGCATGCTCATTAAATATATTTATATATCGTTCCGTCGCAAGACCAGGACTGTTAATTTTAACGAACAAACGGCTCTTCTTTTATGGACCAGATGTAAGTAAGAACCCAATATTTGAAGAGTACTCTTTTGCAAACATTTCTAATCTACAAGAGCAAAAGCGTCTTTTCAGCAATCAAATTATATTTATGTACGATAATGAATGGAAAAAAATAAAACATATTCAAACAAATGATGTAAGCTCTCTCGTTCAACAAATACACGAGCAACTCTCTAAATAATGATAGCCCTCTACTTTTATAAGTAGAGGGCTATCATATTACACATCTTCTTTTTTCCAAAGAGGTCTCACATGAACGACCACTGTCCGAATGACCGCTAAAATAGGAACCGATATTAGTAATCCTACAATCCCCGCAACTTCTCCCCCTACTAGTAATGCAAACATAATGATCACAGGATGCATACGAAGCGACTTACCAACGATGTAAGGCGATAAAATGTTACTTTCCAAAAATTGCAAAATAGCAATTGTAATCCCCGCCTTAATGAGTAAACTCGTTGATACCGTTGCCGCAATCATCAACGTGGGAATCGCCCCTAAAATAGGACCAAAGTACGGGATTATATCCGTTACCCCAATAATAATGCCGAGCAGCAATGGATATTTCATACCGATAAACCAAAAAGAAAGAACAGATACTCCCCCTAATACTAAGCAAACAAATAACTGCCCTCGAATATAACTTCCGAGTGATTTATCAATTTCTTTCGCAAGCATTTGCCCCGTACTACGCCACTTACTCGGGACTAATTTCCAAAATATATGATAAAACTCACCGTAATCTTTTAATATGTAAAATACAATGAACGGAATTAAGAAAATAATGAGTAACGAATCCAGTACACCACGAGCTGTGCT
The DNA here is from genome assembly GCF_038008145.1 of Bacillus sp. FSL R9-9530. NCBI lineage: Bacteria > Bacillati > Bacillota > Bacilli > Caryophanales > Bacillaceae > Bacillus > Bacillus sp. FSL R9-9530. Next base: position 4,993,881 of record NZ_JBBOYO010000001.1, on the reverse strand, counting down.
CATGACTTTATTTAAAAGCGCTTGAATCTTCGTTTCTACACCACCAAAAATTTGTTTCACCTTTTCATGAATAAATGATGGGAAATTCGCTGTTTGTTCTGTAACTCCATCCATCCAAGAATCGTACATTTTTGTAAACTGCGGAAATTGTTCATTAATTTCTTGTAACTGTTTAATAACAACTGGCGTTCCTTTATAAATTCCATAGCCAATTCCGCCAAAGAAAAGAATATAAATGAGCAAAATAGCAAGTGTGCGTGGCATTCCTTCCTTATGGATTTTTTCAATTAAAGGGTGTAATAAATAAGCAATAAAACAAGCAATAAAGAACGGTGTGATCGCCACTTTAAATACAAAAATAATCGGTGCCCATAGTGGCTTGATTTTTAAAAAGACGAGCAAACAAAGAAAAACGAGTAACAATAATCCTAAACGATATATCCAAATGATTTTAAGATTCTTCACACGAAAAACCTCCTCCATCTTTATTTTGAAAATAAATAGGTTAGGTTATGTGCAAAAGTTTTAAAATCTTTTTATACAGACCATACTGTTTTTTAAAGACGTACATATATTTAACATAATAAGGACAACCACCCCTGAAAATACAGAATGTCAAAATATAATCAGGAGGGCTCATAATGATCTTATTTATGCTTGCATTATCCGCACTTTTTATGCTTCTTGAATGGATTTGTATCGGGTTTGGTATTTGGAAAGGCTTCTTTATTCGTTCCTCACGAAAGGAAAGAGCTAAGCACTTATGGCATTATGGAATGCTTGGCGTTGGATGCTACGGTTTATCTTATCTCTTCTCTGAAATCGGACTTTTATATTTGCATACAAGCGCATAAAAAAACTCCCTTATCATAAAGGGAGTTTTTTACGCCTTATAAATAAGACTTAATCATCTTACGTGCTTTTTTCACATTGCGTTTTGAGAATACATCTTGTTTGCGAGCATATTGATACGCTGCAGCTCCAACACCTAATGCGATTAATGAATTGCGTAGATTCAAAGTAAATCCCCCTTTTCGTTATCCGATCGTTCTTTCATTATCATCAAATAAATCATCAAGAGAGCTTAATGAACCATCTTCCTCTACTTGATGTGTATGGATTTTCCCCTTTGAAACCGATAATTCGATATAACAATTCCAGCAATAAAATTGGTTGACACCTATTTTTCCGATGTCTTTCCCTTTGCAATTTGGACAACTGAACATATGGCTTTCATCTCCTTACAGTCTCCCAGATTCTATTCGCCATTATGTCCAAACTGCATTCATTTATACATTGCTAGAACCTTTCAACGTTATACGTTTGAAAGGTTCACTATATAATTTCACCTTGTTACATGAAATCATACGGTGAAATGTTTTCCACGTCCATTTCTTCACCATTAACCGTCACCATCTGCACTTCTCCTTGTGATTCTTGCAATCGGCCAGCTAAAGTCGTTTGACGCATTGCATCATCAAGGCGATTTACACCGGATTGAAACGCTGCTTCCTCCCCGCAAATAATAAGGAATTTCTTACTCCTTGTAATACCCGTGTAAATTAAATTACGACGTAACATACGGTTATAGCTTTTTACAATCGGCATAATAACAATCGGAAATTCACTACCTTGTGATTTATGAATCGAGCAGCAATATGCATGTGTAATTTGATTTAAATCTGGCTTTGTATACGTTACTTCAATCCCATCAAATGAAACGATAATCATATCTTGTTGCTCAACGTTTTCTTTCGCATAAAACACCGAAACGATTTCTCCGATATCACCATTAAATACTTGGCTTTCCGGCTGATTGACTAATTGAAGTACTTTATCACCTCTGCGGTATACAACGTCACCGTAGGCAATTTCTTTACTTTTTTCTTTTTTCGGATTGAACACTTCTTGAAGAGCTTCATTTAACACATTAATACCTGCCGGTCCGCGGTACATAGGTGCCAACACTTGTACATCTCTTGCGCTAAACCCTTTCGTCTTCGCGTTTTCACATACTTTTTTTACAACTTCAACAATTTGAGCACCTGCACAGCTGATAAATGAACGATCTTTTTTATTTTGCGCTAAATCTGGTGGAAGTGTTCCGTCCTTTATCGCATGGGCAAGTTGAATAACAGATGACCCTTCCGCTTGACGATAAATTTCTGTAAGCTTGACCGTTGGAACCGCACCTGCATTCAATAAATCTTTTAACACTTGTCCAGGTCCTACAGATGGCAACTGATCTTCATCACCTACAACGATAACTTGAATATTTGTCGGAAGTGACTTGAATAGCTGATTTGCAAGCCAAATATCTACCATCGAAAACTCATCAATAATAAGGAGCTTCCCTTGTACAGGGTCTGTTTCATTGCGCTGAAAAGATCCTTCTGGCGTCCATCCAAGCAGACGATGAATTGTGCAAGCTGGAAGTCCTGTCGATTCACTCATGCGCTTCGCCGCTCTTCCAGTTGGGGCCGTTAATAATATTGGAAATGGATTATCATCACTATATTCATTCGGATTTAATGATACTCCGTGAAGTGACGCATACATTTCAACAATTCCTTTAATAACTGTTGTTTTCCCCGTCCCTGGTCCACCTGTTAATAACATCATCGGCTTATGAAGTGCAGTTTGAACTGCTTCTTGCTGAAGCGGCGCATACTGTACCTTTAGCTGTTCTTCAATTTCTCCTAACGTTTTTAACACTTCTGCTTCAGGGAATGCAGGGGTTTCTTCTTGATTCATAAGACGACGAATTGACTTTACAACGCCTTTCTCAGAATAGAATAAAGAAGCTAAATACACTCGCTCTTCTTCTATAATGACTTTCCCTTCGCTTTGCATCATTTCAACGCAGCCTACAATATCTTCCTCAGTCACTCTACCTTCTTGATTATTTAAAAGTGACATCGTTTCTCTTACAAGCTGACCTTTTTCCATATACACGTGACCGAGTTGTAATGAAATATTCTCTAACGTATAAAAACACCCTGCACGTACACGGTCGTCGTGATTGCCCGTTATTCCGATTGCACGCCCTATATCATCTGCTCTTCCAAATCCAATTCCGTCCACTTCTTCAATAAGTTTATACGGATTATTACGAATCACTTCTAATGTCATCTCTTTATATTGCTGATAAATTTTAATAGAAAGTTTTGTTCCAAAACCGTAACCATTTAAAAAACTCATCACTTTCTCGAGCCCTTGATGCTCAATAATCGTCTCATATATTTCCTGCGCTTTTTGCTTGTTTACAACACCACTTAACGCATCCGGATCATCCATAATTTTAGAAATCGCATGCTCACCAAGATGGTCCACGATTTTTTCGGCTGTACGCTTTCCAATCCCTTTAAATAAATCGCTCGCTAAATATTGCACCATACCTGCTTTTGTTTGTGGCAGTTCTTTTTTAAACGTTTCAACTAAATATTGTTTTCCATACTTTGGGTGGTCTTTAAAATGACCTGTTAATGTAAACACTTCATCTTCATGCATACGGGGAAAATGACCGTTTATCATTACTTTTTTTTCGTCGTATGTTTCATTCGTTCCAATGACTTTCATACTGACAACGGAATAGAGGTTTTCTTCGTTGTGGAAAATGGTATGAAGAACTTGCGCTTTTATAAATTTTTTTTCTTCCTCAAACAAATCCATTGCATGTTGATTTCCCATATTTCCTCTCCTTTCCGAGTTCTTTTCACTTTAATGAGCAGTACATCCCCCACCTCTTTCACAATCTTTAGATGAGGGGTAACTGCGCATTAAACTATAATTTCACTTTATTCAGCTTCTTGCTCTAATAAACGAATACCATTACCAGCTAAAAAGTGGTCTGCTTGAATTTCAGTCGCTTTCTTAAATAAAGTAAGAGCTTTCTCGTTATTCTCCTCGAATACGTACGCAACACCTAAATTATAATACGCATCTGCATGCTCTTCATCCATTTCTAACACCTTTTCAAAATAAGGTTTTGCCTCTTGAATATGTTCTAGTCGTGCGAAGCAAAGTCCGCATTGGAAAACAGCTTCTACATCGCCTTCATCTAATTCCGTCGCTCTTTGTAAAAATGGAAGTGCAAGACGATCATTTCCAAGTTGCACATGTGTGATACCTAACATAAATGTTACGTCAGCTGATTGTAATCCCACTTGCATCGCTTGTTCAAATACAGCCTTCGCCTCTGCAAATTGCTCTTGACCGTAATATACATTTCCTAAGCCATAATAAGCAGCAGCAGATTTACCATCTAATTCTAATGCACGTTTATAAAATACAATTGCTCGCTCACTATCACCTAATACATCTAATAAATTCGCAAAGTTAATGTATCCAAGCGCATCTTTCGGATTTTCTTCGATTGCTTCTGTGAAATTTTTAGCTGCTTCTTCCCAGTTTCCTTCTTGCATATATTTAATACCTGTTTCAAGTTTGTTTGACATATCCTTCACCTCTACAACAAATTATAACAAAGAATGTATTTTCCAAGCGAACGAAAATTCGCTTTATGTAAAAGAAACCTCTAACCGCTAATCGGCAGAGGCTTCTCGTGTTATCCTAAATAATCTAATTTCTTACCACTATGATATACTTCATCAATTGTAGCGCCGCCTAAGCACTCATCTCCATCATAGAAAACAACTGCTTGGCCTGGCGTAATCGCACGAATTGGCTCATCACAAAGAATACGAACTGTATTTTCATCAACGATTTGAACCGTTACTTTATTGTCTGCTTGACGATAACGGAATTTCGCTGTACACGTAAATTCTTTTTCCTTCGCTTTATTACTTACCCAGCCTACATTCGTAGCAATAACTTCATCACCATATAGAAGTTCGTTATGGAATCCTTGATCAACATATAAAATGTTTTCTTTCAAGTTTTTTCCAACAGCAAACCACGGATCACCATTACCACCAATACCAAGGCCATGACGTTGTCCAATTGTATAATACATTAAACCATCATGTTTCCCTTTCACTTCACCAGATAATGTTTGCATCACACCTGGTTGCGCCGGTAAATAGTTACTTAAGAAATCTTTAAAGTTACGCTCACCGATGAAGCAAATACCAGTACTATCTTTCTTCGCCGCTGTCGCTAAACCAGCTTCTGTCGCCATTTCGCGAATTTGTGGTTTCTTTAATTCACCTAATGGGAACATTGTTTTTGATAGTTGCTCTTGGCTTAATTGATTTAAGAAATATGTTTGATCTTTATTGTCATCAACGCCGCGAAGCATTTTATATTCGCCGTCCATATAAGCAACGCGTGCATAATGACCTGTTGCTACATAATCAGCACCAAGTGCAATTGCATGCTCTAAAAATGCTTTAAATTTAATTTCTTTGTTACACATTACATCTGGGTTTGGTGTACGACCAGCTCGGTACTCATCTAAAAAGTACGTAAATACTTTATCCCAGTATTGTTTTTCAAAGTTTACTGCATAATACGGAATGCCGATTTGGTTACACACTTCAATTACATCATTGTAATCTTCTGTTGCTGTGCAGACACCATTTGCATCTGTATCATCCCAGTTTTTCATAAAAATTCCGATTACATCATAACCCTGCTCTTTTAATAAAAGAGCTGCTACAGATGAATCGACGCCACCGGACATCCCGATGACAACGCGTGTTTCTTGAGGTAGTTTGTTCATCATGTCACCTCCCATGCTAATTTTGTGTTAATCGCTTCACGATTTTCACTGTTTCGTACGCCGCTTTTTCAATTTGCTCTTTCGTATTTCCAAGTCCGAAACTAAAGCGTACGGATGAACGTATTTGATCGGAGTCTTTTCCGAACATCGCCACTAATACATGTGATGGATCAATCGAACCAGCTGTACAAGCAGAACCACTTGATACTGCAATACCAGCTAAGTCTAGGTTTACAAGAAACGGTTCAATATTCATTCCTGTAAAACTTATATTAAACACATGTGGTAAGCGATATTCCAAGTCTCCGTTTACCTCGAAATGAATGTCCTCATTTTTGAAGACAGATACCATTATATCTTTAAACTCTTCATATTGGGCATTTTTTTGCTCACGAGTTTTTTCAGCTAGCGAAACTGCATGTTGAAGTCCAACAATACTAGGTATATTTTCAGTACCAGCACGACGTTTTCTTTCTTGCTCTCCGCCTATTAATAACGGTTCAAATTTCACATTTGCACCAGCATATAGGAACCCTACACCTTTTGGGCCGTTAATTTTGTGAGCGGAAATCGATAATAAATCAATACCAAACTCTTTCACATCTATTTCTATTAAACCGTAAGCTTGTACAGCATCTGTGTGGAAATAAGCTTGATGCTCTTTTAACAACTTACCTATTTCCACAATTGGTTGTATTGTCCCTACTTCATTATTCCCGAACATAATAGATACAAGAATCGTCTCTTCCGTTAGTGCCTTTTGTATGTCAGAAACTTGAACACGCCCTGTTTCATCAACAGGTAAATACGTCACTTCAAATCCTTCACGCTCTAACAATTCACACGTATGCAAAATCGCATGATGTTCAATTTGCGTTGTAATAATATGGTTACCTTTATGACGATTCGCGCGCGCTACACCTATAAGTGCTAAATTATCAGCTTCTGTACCACCGCTCGTGAATATAATTTCATTTGGACTCGCGTGAATGCTACGTGCACACACACGTCTCGCCTCATCTACCGCATGGCGCGTTTGACGCCCATAAAAGTGAATACTAGACGGGTTTCCAAATGTTTCTGTCATATATGGAATCATCTTTTCGACCACTTCTGGGTGAGTCGGAGATGTCGCAGCATGATCTAAGTAAATGCGTTCCATTAAATCTCCTTCTTTCCAAATCGTTTCACAAGGAATTAAATGTAAAACATATAGCCCCCGTGATTTTCTTCCTCATAACGTACTAAATCTTCTAAAGTTGTACTATCTAATACTTCTTGCACCGCATCACGAACACGCATCCATAATTGACGTTGTGCTGGTTCTTCTTCTTCTATCATTTCTACAACACTAATTGGACCCTCTAGTACACGGATTACATCTCCAGCTGTAATGTTGACTGGCTGATCAGATAATACATATCCACCATATGCACCACGCGTACTCTTTACAAGACGAGCGTTACGAAGTGGTGAAATTAATTGCTCTAAGTAATGCTCAGATAGGTCATGCGCCTGCGCAATTGATTTTAATGAAATTGGGCCTTCACCAAACTTTTTTGCAAGGTCGATCATAATTGTTAAGCCGTAGCGGCCTTTCGTTGAAATCTTCATCTATTTGCACCTCATTTCAAATTTTCACTTCTATTGGTTATATCTTATTTATAAAAGAACACAATTTAAAATCCTATGAAATTATAGCATAATATAGTATTATAAGAAATTTCAACTTGTGTATCAAAATGATAACATAAAATCACATTGAAAAACTCGGAAATTATTACAATTGAAAGAAAAATGAAAATATTATCCTTCGTTTTTCCCATAAAACAGCATCCTATTTCAAATTTCATCAAAAAAAATGATACGATAGAATGAGATTATACATTAAGGGAGAGGGTCAAATGAAACAACCACTCGCACATCGAATGCGCCCTACAAATATTCAAGAAATTATCGGACAACAGCATTTAGTTGGTGAAGGCAAGATTTTATGGCGAATGGTCCAAGCAAATCATTTTCAATCAATGATTTTATACGGTCCTCCAGGCACAGGAAAAACATCAATCGCCAGCGCAATTGCAGGAAGTACTGGAACCCTGTTTCGCCTCTTAAACGCTGTTACTCATAATAAAAAAGATATGGAAGTTGTCGTACAAGAAGCGAAGATGCATCGGCACCTCGTTTTAATTTTGGATGAAGTTCATAGGCTAGATAAAGCGAAGCAAGACTTTCTATTACCCCATTTAGAAAGCGGACTTCTTACTTTAATTGGTGCAACGACAAGCAATCCGTTCCATGCTATTAATTCTGCTATTCGAAGTCGTTGTCAAATCTTCGAATTACACGCATTAACAGAAGATGATATTTTAATTGGCTTAAAACGAGCGCTTGAAGATAAAGAAAAAGGGCTTGGGGAATATGATGTAACTGTTACGGATGAAGCATTACATCACTTTGCAAATGCATCAGGCGGAGATATGCGCTCAGCTTATAATGCACTTGAACTAGCTGTTTTATCTAGCTTTACAACTGACGACAAAGCCGCGGAAATTACACTTGAAATCGCAGAAGAATGCTTACAGAAAAAGAGTTTCGTTCACGACAAAGGTGGCGATGCTCACTATGACGTTTTATCTGCTTTTCAAAAATCAGTACGCGGAAGTGATGTGAACGCCGCACTTCATTATTTAGCACGTCTTATTGAAGCTGGTGACTTACAAAGCATCGGTAGACGTCTGCTTATTATGGCATATGAAGATATCGGACTTGCTAGCCCACAAGCTGGACAACGTACACTTGCAGCGATTGAATCAGCTGAACGGGTCGGCTTCCCAGAGGCACGCATACCACTTGCAAATGCTGTTATTGAACTTTGTCTATCACCGAAATCAAACTCGGCCTATAAAGCACTCGATGCCGCACTACACGATTTACGTAATGGCCAAACAGGCGATATTCCAAGTCATTTAAAAGATAGTCATTATAAAGGAGCCGAATCGTTAGGAAGAGGCATCGGATACTTATATCCACACGATCACCCAAATGGCTGGGTACAACAACAATACTTACCTGATAAAATTAAAAACAAGCAATATTATAAACCGAAAACGACAGGAAAATTTGAACAAGCACTTTCTACTGTTTATGAAAGATTACAAAGTTCGCATAAAACGAAGAATAAAGGGTAATATAAGCGAAAACGTCACCATTACGGAGGGTTCGCTTATGAAAACACGTCAAGATGCATGGACAAAAGAAGACGATCTCCTTTTAGCAGAAACTGTTTTACGACATATTCGCAGCGGAAGTACACAAATAAAAGCATTCGATGAAGTTGGTGATACATTAAACCGAACTTCAGCAGCTTGTGGCTTTAGATGGAATGCTGAAGTAAGACCATATTATGAAGATGCGGTGCAAATCGCAAAAAAACAACGTAAAGAATTAAAGCGTTCGGAAGCTAAAATAGAAAAAGAGCAGTTCACACAAACTCGGCAGCTCGTAATCGATGCCGAGTTTTCAGAAGATATTGTCCCAAATAAACAAGATCTTACAATGCAAAATGTCATCTCATTTTTGCAAAACTTGGAGCACAATAACTCTTCACTCGCAAAGTTACAAACTGAAAATGACGTATTACAAGATCAGCTCACTTCCCTGCAAAAAATGAATAATGAACTTGAAGCAAAATTAGCTGTTCTCACAAAAAAACAACAAGCAATCGAAGAAGATTATGCAATGCTTGTTAGAATTATGGATCGTGCTCGAAAACTTGTTTCGGTCGAAGAACAAGAAGAGCAAATTGCTCCGATTTTCAAAACCGATCAAAATGGAAATTTAGATATTATATATTCTGCAGAAAACTAAAAACAGGGATGCCACTTTTTCAACTAAGTGACATCCCTGTTTATTTTCCCTTAGTGAAAAAGCACCACAGTAAATGAAATTATATTAACGATTCGACATCGATATTTCTTTAAAACATACAAAAAGCATATATCCTAAACGATATATGCTTCCTTTTTATTCTTGCCCTACACGCTTGACTTCTACGTTTTTAATACGCTCACGTACAACGTGACTTGCCATAATTAAACCAGCCACAGATGGTACGAACGCATTTGAAGAAGGTGGTAATTTCGCTTTACGAATTTTTGCATTTTCGTCTGGTACGATTTCTTTACGTACTTCTTCACGAATTACGATTGGGTTTTCGTCAGAGAAGACAACTTTTACACCTTTTTTAATACCATCTTTACGAAGCTTCGTACGAATTACTTTCGCAATTGGATCTGTATGTGTTTTAGAAATGTCCGCAATACGGAAACGAGTTGGGTCCATTTTATTTGCCGCACCCATACATGAGATAATTTTGATTTTACGACGTAAACATTGTTTAATTAAATGAATTTTGAACGTAATCGTATCAGATGCATCTACTACGAAATCTAAACCGTGTTTAAAGAACTCTTCATATGTTTCATCTGTATAAAACATCTCTAGTCCAATTACTTCACACTCTGGATTAATATCTGCAATACGCTCTTTCATTAATTCTACTTTTGAACGTCCTACAGTAGATACTAACGCGTGAATTTGACGGTTTACGTTTGTAATATCTACAACATCTTTGTCAACTAATACGAGACGTCCTACGCCAGAACGTGCTAACGCTTCTGCCGAAAATGATCCTACGCCGCCAATACCTAAAATACCGACTGTACTATTTTTTAATATTTCAAGGCCTTCTTTTCCAAAGGCTAATTCATTACGTGAAAATTGATGTAACATTCAGCTCTACACTCCTATTACAAAAATGGTCTACCATGTATTCTAGCGTTTTTCCGACTATTTGTATAGAAAAAGTTATAGAATCCTTAAAAATACATATTTTAAAAATAAAAACATAGTGTAAACCGGGCTTTTACTTCTTCCTAAATGCAAGTTTAAAAAGGAGGATTCAGATGGCCGAGCAGATCGAGGCACTCATGCTAGGAGGAGCACAGTGTAGCTTTACTACTCGAGCACCGGACTAGCATAAGCAACGATGAGATGCGAGGGTTATCTGAACCGGACTTTTTAAACAACCTCTATAAAAAAAGCCTAGATGGGGTTAGTATAACCATCTAGACTCTATTCTTACTTCTCTTCTTTCAAGCTTAATTTTAAGCTTAGCTCTTCAAGCTGAGCTTCTGCAACTGGGCTTGGCGCTTCTGTTAATAAGCAGCTTGCGCTTGCTGTTTTCGGGAATGCAATTGTATCACGAAGGTTCGTACGACCTGCAAGTAACATAACAAGACGGTCTAAACCTAATGCGATTCCGCCGTGTGGTGGTGTACCGTATTCGAATGCTTCTAATAAGAATCCGAATTGTTCTTGTGCTTCTTCTTGTGAGAATCCAAGTGCTTTGAACATTTTTTCTTGTACGTCACGCTCGTAAATACGAAGTGATCCACCACCAAGCTCATAACCGTTTAATACAAGGTCATATGCTTGTGCACGTGCTTTTTCTGGTGCTGTTTCTAATAACTCAACGTCTTCACGGAATGGCATTGTGAATGGGTGGTGAGCTGCGAAGTAACGATCTGCATCTTCATCGTACTCAAGAAGTGGCCAATCAGTTACCCATAGGAAGTTAAATTTACTTTCGTCAATTAACTCAAGTTCTTTACCTAGACGTAAACGAAGTGCACCTAAGCTATCTGCAACAACACTTTTCTTATCTGCTACGAATAGTAATAAGTCACCAGCATCCGCTTCTAATGTACTCATTAACACGTTTGCCTCTTCTTCACCGAAGAATTTCGCAATCGGTCCTTTTAAGCCGTCTTCTTCAACTTTAAGCCAAGCTAGACCTTTTGCACCGTATACTTTGGCGAATTCAGTTAATGCATCGATGTCTTTACGAGAGTATTTGCTCGCTGCACCTTTTGCGTTAATCGCTTTTACTTGTCCGCCGTTTTCTACAGCACTTGTAAATACTTTAAATCCACAACCTACTGCAAATTCAGATAGGTCTTTTAGTTCCATTTCAAAGCGTGTATCCGGCTTATCAGAACCAAAGCGAGCCATTGCATCAGCATATTTCATACGAGGGAATGGTGCACTAACTTCTACACCTTTTGCATCCTTCATGACTTTCGTCATCATACGCTCCATCATTTCTAAAATTTCATCTTGTGTTAAGAATGATGCCTCGATATCAATTTGCGTGAATTCCGGTTGACGATCCGCACGTAAATCTTCGTCACGGAAACAACGTGCTACTTGATAGTAACGCTCAAATCCACCGACCATAAGAAGCTGTTTAAATAGCTGCGGAGATTGAGGTAATGCATAAAATTCACCATCATGCACACGGCTTGGTACTAAATAGTCGCGAGCTCCTTCTGGCGTGCTCTTCGTTAAAATTGGTGTTTCAACTTCTAAGAACTCTTCTGTATCTAAGAAGTTACGAATTGTTTTCGTTACGTCATGACGCATTTTGAATGTGTTGAACATTGCAGGACGACGTAAGTCTAAGTAACGATATTTTAAACGCACATCTTCTGATGCATCTGTATCATCAGCAATAATGATTGGCGTTGTTTTCGCTGCGTTTAATACATTTACTTTCGATGCTTGTACTTCAATACGACCAGTTGCCATATTATCATTAATTGCGCCTTCACCACGTTCAACAACTGTACCTTCTACGTGCAATACGTATTCGCTACGAATCGTTTCTGCTACTTCTAACGCTTCTTTTGATGTTTCTGGATTAAATACAACTTGTACGATACCTGTACGGTCACGTAAGTCGATAAAGATTAATCCACCTAAATCACGGCGTTTTTGTACCCAACCTTTTAATTGAACTGTTTGTCCAACCGCTTCTACTGTTACTTTTCCGCATGCATGTGTTCTTTCAGCCACTTTAAGTTCCCCCTATATTAATTTCTCTGCTACATATGAAGCAAATACATCTAACGCTACTTCTTCTTGTCCGCCTGTTGCCATATCTTTTAAGTTAATGATGCCTTTATCTAGCTCATCTTCCCCTAATACAGCTACGTATTTCGCATTTAAACGATCTGCAGATTTAAATTGTGCTTTCATTTTGCGATCTAAATAATCTTTTTCAACTGATAATCCAGCTTTACGAAGATCGAACGCAACTTTTGCAGCACGGTCTTTCGCTTTTTCACCAAGTGCTACAACGTAACAATCAATACTATGTTCAATTGGTAACTCAATATTTTCAGCCTTCAGTGCCATAATTAAACGCTCAATACTCATCGCAAAACCGATACCTGGCATTTCCGGTCCACCGATTTCTTGTACAAGTCCGTTATAACGGCCACCGCCACTTAATGTTGTGATAGCACCGAAACCTTCTGCCTCACTCATAATTTCAAAAACAGTGTGTTGGTAGTAGTCTAAACCACGTACTAAATTCGGATCTTTCTCAAATGGAACATCCATCATCGTTAGTAGTTCTTGTACTTTGTCGTAGTATACTGCTGAATCTTCGTTTAAGTATTCTGTAATAGATGGTGCCGTGCTCATTAATTCATGATTACGGTCCTTCTTACAGTCTAAAATACGAAGAGGGTTTTTTTCTAAGCGAGATTGGCAATCAGAACAGAATTCTCCGATGCGCGGCTCAAAGTGAGCAATTAACGCATCACGGTGCGCTTGACGACTCGCTGCATCACCTAAGCTATTTAATACAACTTTAATATTTTTCAAGCCCATACCGCGGTAAAACTCTACAGCAAGTGCAATTACTTCTGCATCAATTGCTGGATCGTTACTACCAATTGCTTCAATACCGAATTGTACGAATTGACGATAGCGACCTGCTTGTGGTCTTTCATAACGGAACATTTGGCCGATATAGTATAATTTTGTTGGTTGTGTTGCATCACCGAACATTTTGTTTTCAACGTAAGAACGTACAACAGGTGCAGTACCTTCTGGACGTAATGTTAAACTACGCTCTCCACGGTCTTGGAATGAATACATTTCTTTTTGTACGATATCTGTCGTATCACCAACACCACGTAAAAATAGCTCTGTGTGCTCAAAAATTGGTGTACGAATTTCTTTATAATTGTAACGACGGCAAATGTCGCGTGCTTGCCCTTCGATATACTGCCATAACTCAACACTACCTGGAAGAATATCTTGCGTTCCGCGTGGGATTTGAATAGACATATTCAGTTCCTCCTCAAATTGTTTTAATCTTAATAAAAATAAAAAAACTCCCGCCTCTACTGTTTGAACAGTAGGGACGAGAGTATTATACCCGTGGTGCCACCCTAATTGAAGCACGTATGCTTCCACTTTTTTAATAACGCTTAAATTTGCGTTCATCTCTACTAAGCGTATAAGCCTTTCAAGTTGAAACCTACAGAGTGTCATTCAATCAGTCATCATGTAGAAATGTTTTCAGCCTAGGACATTTCTTCTCTTTCCATGTGTATCTCATTTACTCTCCTCTATCAACGGCTATATTCATATGTAAATATAAAATTACTATACGTTTGTTGAGTAGGATTGTCAAGTGCTCTAAGAGCGCTCAATTTGCTTCTTTAGGCGCTTTACATCTTGTAGTGAAATTCCAAACTCAGAAGCAAGCTCCATTGAAGTATTGTTTTGTTCTTTTGAAATAAAATCATGAAAATTCACGTTAAACAGTTGATTTGCACCATTTGTAACAGAATGCCCTTTTTCATTCATACGCATACGTATATCCCTCACATTCAATATGGATGTTTTACTTGTTATTGTTCCATATTGATGAAAGAGTTATACATAACTAAAAACAGCTATTGATTCCAATTAAAGTGAAACTTTAATCAGTGGGTTTTGTCCATCTCCACTGATTATTCGTCCGACTCCCACAAATAGCGGGATAAATAAACAAAACATACAACAATGTATAAAAAAGAGAGGATTATATAATCCCCTCTTCTTAAGCAACACTATTTACTATCCACAATTAAGGTCACCGGACCATCATTGATTAAAGAAACATCCATCATTGCTCCGAACTGTCCTGTCTCCACATGCAGTCCTTGTTTACGAACTTCTTCATTAAAGAAATCATATAAATGTTCTGCATAATCAGGTTTCGCAGCATCCATAAAGTTTGGACGTCTTCCTTTACGGCAATCTCCGTATAATGTAAATTGCGAAATAGATAGAACTTGTCCCTTCATATCAAGTACAGAGTGGTTCATCTTTCCGCTCTCATCTTCAAAAATACGTAGGTTTGCAATTTTTTCTGCGATATAAGTTGCATCTTTTTCTGTATCTTCATGCGTAATGCCAACTAGTAATGTTAAACCGAATGGAATTTGTCCTACAATCTCGCCATCTACTGTGACAGACGCTTCCTTTGATCGTTGTAAAACAACTCTCATCTTTTCTACACTCCCTATTAATGCATCATGCGTCGTACGGCATAAATTTCTGGAACACGTTTAATGCGCTCTACTACTTTTTTCAAGTGTTGTAAGTTTCGAATTGAAATCGACATGTTAATCGTTGCCATCTTATTACGATCACTTCTACCAGAAACAGCTGAGATATACGTCTTCGTTTCTGTAACAGCTTGTAATACTTCATTCAATAGACCACGACGATCATAGCCTGAAATTTCAATATCAACATTGTACTCAATTTCTTTTTCAGGACTACCTTCCCAATCTACTTCTAGTAAACGCTCCACCGCTTCTTCTGTATGCACATTGACGCAATCGCAACGGTGAATTGATACGCCTCGACCTTTCGTAATATACCCAACGATATCATCGCCTGGAACTGGGTTACAGCATTTTGATAAACGAATTAACAAATTATCTGCACCACTTACCTTTACACCAGAATCCCATTTTCGAATTTTCATCGGTTTACGAACTTCTTTAACTTCAACGATGTCTTCTTCTTCACGTTGTTTACGGAACTTGTCCGTTAGTCGCGTAACAATTTGCGCTGCTGTAATTCCGTTATATCCAACTGCTGCAAACATATCTTCTTCATTTGCAAAGTTAAACTTCTCAGCGACACGTTTTAAATTATCAAGCGCTAATACTTCTTTCATCTCATACTCTAAGCCACGCACTTCTTTTTCAACAAGTTCACGGCCTTTTTCAATATTTTCATCTCTACGTTGTTTCTTAAAGAATTGACGTATTTTATTTTTCGCATGAGATGTTTGAGCAAGCTTTACCCAATCTTGACTTGGACCATACGAATGTTTCGATGTTAAAATTTCAATGATGTCACCAGTTTTCAACTTATAATCAAGCGTCACCATTTTCCCATTTACTTTTGCACCAATTGTCTTGTTTCCAATTTCCGAATGGACACGATACGAAAAATCAATTGGAACAGAGCCAAGTGGTAATTCCATTACATCGCCTTTTGGTGTAAAGACGAATACCATGTCAGAGAATAAATCAATTTTTAATGACTCCATAAATTCTTCTGCATTAGAAGCTTCATTTTGCCATTCTAATATTTGACGGAACCAAGTTAGTTTCTTCTCTAATGTACCCGTTGTTTCTGCTGCTTTACCTTCTTTATACGCCCAATGTGCCGCGATTCCGAATTCTGCAATCTCATGCATTTCTTTCGTACGAATTTGCACTTCTAGCGGATCACCTTTTGGTCCAATTACAGTCGTATGAAGAGATTGATATAAATTTGCTTTCGGCATTGCAATATAATCTTTAAAACGACCTGGCATTGGTTTCCAGCACGTATGAATAATTCCAAGCACCGCATAGCAATCTTTAATACTATTCACAACGACACGTACAGCTAGTAAATCGTAAATTTCATTGAATTGTTTATTTTGCAATGCCATTTTACGATAAATACTGTAAATATGTTTTGGTCTTCCAGAAATCTCAGGTTGAATTGAAACCTCTTTTAATTTCTCGCGAATGCCAGTCATTACTTCATCTAAATATTCTTCACGCTCTGCACGTTTACGCTTCATTAAATTCACAATACGATAATATTGCTGCGGGTTTAAATAGCGAAGTGACGTATCCTCTAACTCCCATTTAATAGTACTAATTCCGAGTCTATGTGCTAAAGGTGCAAAGATTTCTAACGTTTCATTTGCAATGCGACGCTGCTTCTCTTGAGGCAAATGTTTCAATGTACGCATGTTATGAAGACGATCAGCTAGTTTAATTAAAATAACTCGAATATCTTGAGCCATTGCAATAAACATTTTGCGATGGTTTTCTGCTTGTTGCTGCTCATGGGATTTGTATTTAATCTTTCCAAGCTTTGTAACACCATCGACAAGCATAGCGATTTCTTTATTAAATTCCCGTTCAATGTCTTCTAATGTAATTTCTGTATCTTCCACTACATCATGTAAGAAACCTGCCGATACTGTAGCCGGATCCATGTGTAAATCAACTAAAATACCTGCAACTTGAATTGGGTGAATAATATATGGTTCACCCGATTTTCTATATTGTTCGCTATGTGCATCACGCGCATATTCATAGGCACGTGCCACTAGCTCAATATCTCCATCCGCTAAATATTGACTTGCTTTCTCGAGTACCTGTTCAGCTGTTAGTACTTGCTCATTTGCCATCGAATCACCTTTTATTGAAAATTGACTTTATCTTTATTGAATAGAATAAATTATATTCTATCATTATAACCCAATGATTGTGAATTGTGAAAAGGAAAAGATTTTACTGACATTTCACCATGTTTTTTTGTGCAATTATACAAAAGTACCCGCTCCTCTCCAAGAGATTCACGGGTACTTTTTTATCACCGTAGTTTCACCTATATAATGATTAGTATTTTTCTAATACTAATACATCGTAACCATCTAACATTTTACGACCATCTAAGTAAGTAAGCTCTACTAAAAATGCAATTCCTGCTACAACTCCACCAAGTTCTTCAACTAGTTTAATTGTCGCTTCAATTGTTCCACCTGTAGCTAATAAGTCATCTGTAATTAATACACGTTGGCCGGGCTTAATTGCATCTTTATGGATTGTTAAAACATCCGTTCCATATTCTTTACCGTAGTCAACTGTAATTACTTCACGTGGTAATTTTCCTAATTTACGAACTGGTGCGAAACCTACTTCTAATGCATAAGAAACTGGGCAACCAATAATAAAACCACGCGCTTCTGGTCCTACTACAACATCAATGTCTCTTTTATTTGCATACTCAACGATTGCATCTGTTGCTGCTTTATATGCTTTTCCGTCGTTCATTAAAGGTGTAATGTCTTTAAACACAATACCTTCTTTCGGATAATCTGGTACAATTGCGATATGTTGCTTGAAATCCATATTTCTGAATCCTCCTCAGATATAAAAGGTTTGTAAATACAAATCCTTTACCCTAACTGTTCTACTTATTTATGATCACGAATCGTTTCAAACCATGTATATAGTTGCTGATATGTGCTATAAACCAATTCTTTCTCTAATTGTAAGTGGTTCATTTTCTCACGATATGTGTTCGATTCAATTAAATCACGCTTTTGTTTTTTATCTGCCATAAAAATGACACCGTCTTTTATTGTAACAAATTCTAACTCAAAAAACACCTGTGTCATGAAATTTACTGTATCTTTTGACCAACCTTTATGACGACACAGTTGTTCCCCATATTGCCTTAAAGAAAATGGTGTTTTTTGGCTTAAGAAAGAATAGTACCATTTAAAATGCTCCCTCGTTGGGACCGTACTAAATAAATGATTATTCTCTTGATAAAATAGCGTGTAAATTCGAGCTGGGAATCCAGCCTTAAATACATCACCTAATTCATCTGCTCCTTTCGGCAAATCAAGTAGCACAATGTATTGATCATCAAAATGAGCTACCTCTGATGCATGCACGATATGCTCTTTATAGCCTTCTAAAGAAAATTTATTCAATACCTCTTCAGAAAAATACACCATTGTTATTTTTTCTTTCGGAAGTTCTGCTAAATTTGCTTCTACATTACGCATACTACGCCAGTCAAATAATTGCCATGCCTCTACAGCAATATCTTGCACCATTAATTGCGGCTTTTTAAAGTTATTCCATTCATTAATGGACACTTCTCCTACTACAGAAACCTTCGCAACTGGAGAGATTTCTTTCGCATAAGTACCAAATCCAAATCCAATCGTGTCCAGTGTTGCTTGTCCATCACGAAGAGCCATTTTTAAATGCGAACCATCAGATCCAATTGCACGGATACTTTCTAAGTCGGCATCTTTCACCGCAATACGCGGTTTCGGATTTCCTACGCCAAATGGCGCTAACTTTTGCATATCCTCAATCGCGGCAAGCGTTACATCTTCTACTTTACAAAATGCATCCACTGCTGTAATCGGAATAAAATCTTCTGCTGTTAAAATTACATCTGCTTGCTCATTTAACCTGCGTCTTAATTCATCCACATCATTCATATTAAGTGTCATTCCCGCTGCCATCGGATGACCTCCGAAATGCGGTAACAATTCACGGCAATCTGAAAGGTTTGCAAACAAATCAAATCCTGCAATACTACGAGCCGATCCCTTTGCTGTTTCTTTATGAGGATCAATGCTTAATACAATCGTCGGACGATAAAAACGTTCAACTAACTTAGAAGCGACAATTCCAATTACCCCTGGATTCCAACCTTCTTTTGCAAGGACTAACACTTTATTTTCTTCTGGCGGGAAATTATTTTCGACTTCAGCGATAGCTTCTTCAGTAATTTGCTTTACAATATCTTTTCGAAGTTTGTTCAGCTCATCAATTTCTTCAGCTAGCTCTTTCGCTTCCTCTGGATCTTCTGATAATAAAAGGTGTACAGCAGGTGTTGCATCTTCCAAACGACCAACTGCATTAATACGAGGTGCGAGTGCGAACCCGATGCTTTCTTCTGTAATTTCGCTTTGCGAAACGTTAGCGACTTTAAATAACGCCTTTAAACCGATATTTCGAGTCATTCGCATATGCTTCAGTCCACGCTGTACTAATAATCTATTTTCACCGTGAAGCGATACTAAATCGGCTACCGTACCGATTACTGCAATTTCCAACAAATGCTCTGGCACACGACCCAAAAGTGCATGTGCAACTTTAAATGCAACACCAACACCCGCTAAATAATGAAACGGATAAACACCGCCTTCTAATTTCGGGTGAATAATCGCAAGTGCCTCTGGTAATTCTGGTGGTGGCTCATGATGATCTGTAATAATAAGATCTATTCCAAGTTCCTTCGCTACCTTCGCTTCATGTACCGCTGCGATACCAGTATCGACAGTAATAATTAGTGAGAACCCTGCACTGTGCGCCCAACGAAACGCTTCTTCATTTGGCCCATAGCCTTCAGTAAAACGATTTGGAATATAAAATTCTACTTCTGCACCTAATTCTTTGAGAGCAAGATATAACACAGTCGTACTACTTACTCCGTCCGCATCGTAATCGCCAAATATTAATATTTGTTCTCCATTTTCAATAGCTTTTTTCACACGTTCTACAGTCCGATCCATTCCTTCAAGTAAAAATGGATCATGAAATTCTTGATCTGCTGTATTTAAAAAGTCTACAATCTTATCTTCTGTATTTAAGCCTCTGCCAAGAAATAATGAAGTCACAAGAGGTGATAGTTGCAATTTATTTGCTAATTCACTCACTAGTTCCTCATTATATTCTTTTTCTTTCCAACGCGTCTTCGGTTGTAACACGAAATCACCCCTTAACCTATCCATTATACAAGACAGATTAAGGGGTGACAATATAATGCAAACTACGATTCGATATCTATATAATTAAATATCTGTTATGTTTAATTTGGAGAATACGGATTAATATGTACAAAAACGTTTTGTACGTTATCTTGTTTCATAAGTTTTTCTTTTACATGTTTTCCGATGCGGTGACCTTCTTCTACAGTGATATATGGATCTACAGATACTTTAATATCGACAATAACATAGTGGCCATGTTCTCTTGCATATAAAGAGCCTATTTTTTTCACACCTTCCACTTGAAAAACTGCCTCCCTAAGCGGAACAACATCTTCTTCATGCAGAACATGATCGAGCGTTGCATGAATAGCTTCTGCTCCAATACTCCACGCCATCTTAGCAACGAGAATTGAGACAAATAATCCTGCAATTGGATCGGCATATACAAGCCAATCTATACCTAACTTACCACCGATAATAGCTGCACAAATGCCGATTAAAGCTGCAATTGAAGAAAACACATCCGAACGGTGCTCATATGCATTTGCAATAATTGCAGCACTATTTATCCTCTTCCCTAATCGATATTTATACTGAAACATCCCTTCTTTCACTACAATCGAAAGAATAACTGCAAAAATCGTAATTCCTTTTGGTGGTTCTAAATCTTGTGAAAAAGCTTTTATAGACGAAATCGCTATCTCTACTCCAACAATAAATAATAATACCGCAACAATAATCGCTGAAATCGATTCCGCTTTACCATGACCATACGGATGATCTTCATCAGGCGGTTGCTTTGCCGCTCGTAATCCAAAAAGTACAGCTAACGAGCCAATTACATCTGATCCAGAATGCACTGCATCCGCTAAAAGTGCCTTACTGTTTCCAATATAACCAATTACCGCTTTTACAATCGCTAATATAATATTACCAACGATTCCGACAATAGCACCAAACTCGGCCTGTTTAAAACGTTCATCTTTTTCCATAATTGAAATCCCTTCTTTTCTTAACCTATCTTTTTATCCCGCTATTTGCGGGCAGTAAGCCCCCCACCTCAAAATCCGGCAAATACAAGGAAGTTAGGTGGGAGATCAACTGCCCGTAAAAGCCCGATTGGTGAGGGCTAATAATAAGTGGGGATGAACAAAACCCCCACTTATTAAAGTTTCACTTTATTTTAACAAAATCAGCGATAACATCACCACTTTATTCCATTTCATTCTTTCAAAAGTTGCTATCTTATTGTATCCACAAACGAAAAAAGAGATGCCTCATAATGAGACATCATCTTTTTTATACTTGCGGTTCAGGTTCTTCTTTCTCAACCTTTTTCTTGTTTTTTCCCTTTTTCAAACGACGGTTTTCAAGCATTAACCAAATTTGAGAAGCAACGAAAATAGAAGAGTACGTACCTACAACTAATCCAATTAATAATGCAAGTGAGAAGTTACGCAGTGATTCACTACCGAAAATAAGTAGTGTGATTACTGGGAATAACACTGTTAACACTGTATTAATTGAACGACCAATTGTTTGACGAATACTTGAGTTTACGATTTCTTCTAGGTCTTTTATGTCGCGAACTCGTTTTTTCTGTTTGTATAACTCACGGTTTCTATCAAACGTAACGATTGAGTCATTGATAGAGTAACCAATAATCGTTAATATCGCAGCGATAAACGTTAAGTCTACCTCTATTTGGAAAAGACTAAACATAACAATCATAACGAATGCATCATGTAATAATGCGATTACCGCAGATAATGCATATGTGAAGCGGAAACGAATACTTACGTATAAGATGATAACCAATGAAGCTATCAGAACCGCGATGAATGCATTTCGTGCAATCTCTTTACCGATTGTCGGCGAAACTGTACTTACGTTTGGCTCTGTACCGTATTTATCGTTAAAGAATGTTTTTGTTTTCGCAATTTCATCTTTCGATAAAACGCCTAACGTACGAACAGCGAAACCTTTATTGTCATCTCCGGTCGGTACAATATCTTCTTCCTTCACATCGATGTTCAATTCTTTCAAATCTTTATGAATATTAGAAACAGTAGTTGCTTGTTTTGATTGCAAGTCAATACGTGTACCACTTGCAAAGTCAATACCAAGATTCATTTTGAAAATCGGTAATATAATTGCCCCAGCAATTACAACTACAATTGAGAATAAGAAAAATTTATGACCGATATTTACGAAATTAATACGATCAAATCTCGTCGGTGGATGTACTGCACCTTTTGTTAATGGAATAATATCCTTTTCCTTAACACCAAAGTAAGATAGTTTCTTATCAAAGTAACGGCTCTTTACAAGTAAACCTAGTAAGAAACGAGTACCGAATACGTTCGTAATGAAACCAACTAAAATACTTACGATTAAACTTGTTGCGAATCCTTTTACAGAGCTATTACCGTAAGCGAATAATACACCAGCTGCTGCAATTGTTGTAATGTTCGCATCTAAAATTGTCGATAATGAACGATGGTTACCAGCACGGAATGCTGACATCATCGACTTACCAATTTTAAGCTCTTCCTTCAATCTCTCGTACGTAATGATATTCGCATCAACTGCGATACCAACCCCGAGCACTAATGCCGCAATACCCGGTAACGTAAGAACTGCATGCATCCAGTTAAAGACAAGTAATGTAACGAAAATGTATAAACCTAACATAATAACCGCTACAAGTCCTGGTAAACGGTAGAATACAAGCATGAATAAGAAGATAATAGCAATACCAATCGCACTAGCGAAAATCGTTTGCTCTAATGCTTGTTGACCAAATTTCGCTCCAACAGATGTTGAATACATTTCTTTTAAATCAACAGGAAGTGCACCTGCATTTAATAAAGATGAAAGTTCTTTCGCACTTTCAACTGTAAAGTTTCCACCTACGATAGATACTTCAGCTTGGTTAAATACTTGGCTTACTGTTGCTGCTGATAAAAACTTCGGATTCGGTTTTGCTGATTCTGCTTTATATGAATCTTTTCCTTCTTCAAAATCAAGCCAAATTACCATTAAATTCGTTGGTGGTGGCATTTTTGAAATCTTTTCAGTTACTTCACGGAATTTTTCAGCGCTTTTTAGTGTAAGACCTACGCTCGCACGGCCTTGCTCATCAAATGTTTGCTTCGCTCCGCCGCCTTTTAAATCCGCTCCGTCCATAAGCAGGTTATCATCCACATCACGGAATGTTAGTTTCGCTTGTGTTGATAACATTTCACGTGCTTTTTGCTGATCTTGTACACCAGCAAGCTGTACACGAATTCGATCTTCCCCTTCGATTTGAATGTTCGGCTCACTTACACCAAGAACATTGACACGATTTTCAAGAGCACCTACTGTACTTACAAGTGCATCACGATCGATTTTATCACCTTTTTTGGCTGGTTTTACTTCATACAGAATTTCAAAACCACCGCGAAGGTCTAGTCCTAGACTAATTCCTTTTGCTATGTCTTTTCCTGCCGCACCAATTACTCCACCAATTAATAAAACGATGAGGAAAAAGGCGGCAATTCTTGTACCACGCTTTGCCATATGTACCCTCTTTCTGCTACTAACACTTTCAATAAATCTCTTACGATTCATTTTCGCACGTGTGCATACGCCTAGTTAGTAGACTTACTTTCTATAAAACACATGTATTTCCGCTAGTTCATCACTAGCTGTGTCGGTAAGCTTTTCACAATACCTACACTTTCATTATTTATTTTTTCTCTTCACTACCTCCTTTATATATAATCTTAGACATAATTAATTCCTCTTTATCAATACCTATCATTATACTGCAAAAGGAAGAACAAACCAATTACAGTCGGTTATTTATTTTCATATTCATCAAACGACCAAAGTGGCGCCTGATATGCTTCAACAGTTAAATAATTCATATATTCATTAGTACTTACTCTTAATACATCATTTACTAATGCATACAACCTAACATCACTGTCTATCTTTTTCCACTTTTTCGCCTTGAGAAACTTCCAAATATCATTATCTGTCACTCGGTCGTAACCGAACATGTGAAACTCTTCTACTTTACTTTCTAAAACGACTTGTAACTGTCCGCGGTATGATTCTACCAAAGCCTCATTATCCAACATATATAACATCTCCTTCTTATTTCAGCACAAAAAGTCGCTTTTAATCCCGCTCTAATGGACAGTAATAACTTCTTTCAAGAGTACCATTCATACTTCACTCTCTTAAATGCTTGTCATTCTTGTCTCATACGTGCATATAAATTATTGTAAATCATTCCATTGATTTTGAGAAGGTAGGAGAAGAGTATGACGAGACAAAGCTTTTTAAAAGGTGCATTTATTTTAATGATAGCTGGCTTTATTACAAAAATCCTTGGATTTATTAACCGCATTGTAATGGCACGTATTTTAGGCGAAGAAGGCGTTGGCCTTTATATGATGGCTGTCCCCACCTTCATTTTAGCAATTACACTAACACAAATTGGCCTTCCTGTTGCAATCGCAAAATTTGTAGCAGAAGCGGAAGCAGTGAACGATAAACAAAGAGTTAAAAAAATATTAACTGTCTCGCTAGCCGTTACATCCATTATTAGCATCATTTTAACAATTGGGATTATGCTACTCACACCTATTTTAGCAAAAACATTATTAACAGATGAAAGAACTTACTATCCATTAATGGCTATTTTACCTGTCGTCCCCGTTATTGCAGTTTCTTCCGTTTTACGTGGTTATTTCCAAGGGAAACAAAACATGAAGCCGAGCGCTTACGCTCAAGTCATAGAACAAGTTGTCCGCATTACAATTATCGCTGTATGCATTCGGTTATTTTTACCTTACGGCGTAGAATACGCTGCAGCCGGTGCCATGCTATCAGCTGTTCTTGGCGAAGTTGCATCTTTATTATTTTTACTTACTTTATTCCAACGCGAAAAACATTTATCTATACGCTCTGGATTTTTCACTACTGTAAAGGAGAGCAAAAATACGTTTTATTCCCTTATGGACATTGCTTTACCAACTACAGGAAGCCGTTTAATTGGTTCCGTTTCTTATTTCTTTGAACCTATCGTCGTTATGCAAAGCTTAGCGATCGCCGGCGTTGCTGCTTCTGTCGCAACTCAGCAATACGGTATATTAAACGGATATGCGTTCCCGCTTCTATCACTGCCAGCCTTTATTACATACGCTCTTTCTACAGCACTCGTCCCATCAATTAGCGAGGCAATGGCAAAGAGACAACACAAATTAGTGGAACACCGATTACAACAAGCACTTCGAATTTCCTTAATAACCGGCGGATGGTCAGTCGTTATATTATATGTATTTGCTTCTCCAGTTTTAACTCTCATGTACGGATCAGACAACGCGGCCGCATTCATCCAGCTTCTTGCACCTTGCTTTTTATTTCATTATTTTCAAAGCCCCCTTACGTCTGTCTTGCAAGCTTTAAACTTAGCACGCGCTGCTATGATGAACACATTCATTGGCGCTATCGTAAAATTAATCGTTATCTTTGTACTCGCTTCACGCCCAGAGTTCCAAATGATGGGGGTTGCCCTCGCCATCGCAGCAAATATAGTAACCGTAACATTCCTTCACTACGCCACTGTTTTAAAGAAAATTGCATTTACCATTTATGCAAAAGACTATATTTTCGGCGGAATTGCTATCGGGATTGCTGGTACCTTCGGTTTTTATCTTCATAAGTATATCGTTTTTTCTCATTCACTTGGCATACAAACATTATGGGAAATCACTTTAACAACAATCGTTTATATCGTTCTCCTCTTCGTTTTCAAACTCATTCGAAAAGAAGAATTAAGTCGTCTCCCTATCATTCGGAAACTTTCATTTTTGAAGTAAGCAGGCTTGCCATTCAAAATGGTAAGCCTCTAATTTTCTTTCAAATCAACGAAAAACTGTCCATTTTGAAAACTACAATATAAAATCCGTTTCACATCTTTATAACCTAAGTTATTCAGTTTCTCAACGAGCCACCCATCTGTATGTTCGATCATTTGCAAATGATTGTATTGAATTTCTCCATCAATAATTAGTGGGAGTGTAAAAATTGGTGTATCATTTTTGCTCTTTTTACTTTTTTGTTTTTGAAAGACAGATAACTTTCCAGATGGTTCTAAAATAGCGTATTCTACATCACGCACATCTCCGATTCCTTGCTCACGTAGCTGCATCAATAAATCATCTATGTTATATCGCTGCTTCCGCATCTTTTTTTCATCAATTTTACCTGCATTCACAAGAATCGCAGGCTCCCCTTCTATTAAATGCCGAAAACGCTGAAACTTTAAAGAAATGACCGACAAAATGATTTGTATACACATAAGAAAAGTCATTGGAACTAATTGATGCCAAAGTGATTTATCTGTATTTTCGATTGCCACTACAGCCATTTCACCGAGCATAATGAATACAACTAAATCTAATACACTTAATTCTCCAATTTCACGTTTACCCATAAGACGAAAAATAATTAAAATGATTATATACAAAAGCATTGTTCGTCCGATTATTGATACCCATTCCATTTCTACATCCCCTTTTTTTACTTATAGGCTCCCCTACAAAAAAGAAACTAGTCTAACTTAAACAAAATGAAAATATGCTTGTATTAAAAAGGGGGAATGCATAATGGATGGAACGAAAAAATTATCGAGCGCAATCGGCTTCGGTATTATTACCTTATTAATCCTCGCATCTATTACAAGTATGATCATGGCTCTTTTATTAAAATTTACGAATATTAATGAAGGGACATTAGTAATTATTATTTTTATAATAGCCCTTCTATCTATGCTTACGTCTGGATTTATTGCTGGTAAAAAGGCACAAGGAAAAGGATGGCTAGTAGGTTTCACAACAGGCCTTACATTCGCTATTCTCGTCTTTCTCGTTAACTATTTAGGCTTCTCTCAAACTTTATCGAACTCACAGTTACTCTACCAATTAGCATTAATGGGTGCGAGTACACTCGGAGGTATTTTCGGTGTAAATATGTCAAAACAAAATAGTTAAAAAAAGGCCCTGCACATTTCATGCAGGGCCTTCATCATTAGTTTTTCACAACTTCACGAATCGCATTGCGATCGAAAGTTAAGTGTGAACCACCAGATTTAACAACAATTTTTGTTTCATCCACTGATTCGATTGTAGCGTGTAAACCACCGATTGTTACGATAGCATCACCTTTTTTGATTTCATTTTGCATTTGAGCAACTGCTTTTTGACGCTTTTGTTGCGGGCGAATTAATAAGAAATAGAAAATCGCAAACATCGCAACAATCATAACGATATTCATCATACCTGCATTCATCTTGTGTTCCTCCTTTTAAATTATGTATTAGAAGTTTTTAGCATTCGGTTTATTAAAGCCATACTGTTCAAAGAACTCTTCGCGGAAATCGCCAAGACGGTCTTCACGAATAGCTTGTCTCACCTGCTCCATTAAGTTTAACAGAAAATGAAGGTTGTGATAAGACGTTAAACGAATTCCGAACGTTTCATCACATTTCATTAAGTGACGAATGTACGCACGAGAATAGTTTTTACATGTGTAGCAATCACAGTTCGGATCAAGCGGCCCGAAGTCTCTAGCGAATTTCGCGTTTTTCACAACTAAGCGGCCTTCACTTGTCATACATGTACCATTTCGAGCGATACGAGTCGGAAGTACACAGTCAAACATATCAACACCGCGAATCGCACCATCAATTAACGAGTCAGGAGAACCTACACCCATTAAGTAACGTGGTTTATCATCAGGAAGAAGTGGTGTTGTAAACTCAAGAACACGATTCATAATATCCTTCGGTTCACCAACAGATAGACCGCCTATAGCATAGCCAGGGAAGTCCATTGAAACAAGATCTTTCGCACTTTGACGACGAAGCTCTTCAAACTCCCCGCCCTGTACAATACCGAATAAACCTTGATCTTGTGGACGTTCATGCGCCTTTAGGCAACGCTCTGCCCAGCGGCTTGTACGCTCTACCGACTTTTTCATGTATTCAAAAGTAGCTGGGAACGGTGGACACTCATCAAATGCCATCATGATATCTGAACCTAATGCATTTTGGATTTCCATCGCTTTTTCTGGAGATAAGAATAATTTATCGCCATTTAAGTGATTGCGGAAATGAACGCCTTCCTCTTCAATACGTCGGAAATCACTTAAGCTAAATACTTGGAATCCACCTGAATCCGTTAAGATTGCACGATCCCAGTTCATAAACTTATGCAAGCCACCTGCTTCACGAATAATTTCGTGGCCTGGACGTAGCCATAAATGATACGTATTGCTTAAAATAATGCCAGAATCCATTGCTTTTAATTCTTCTGGTGACATTGTTTTAACTGTTGCAAGTGTACCAACTGGCATAAATGTTGGTGTATCAAATGAGCCGTGTGGCGTGTGCACTCGACCTAAACGCGCACCCGTTTGTTTACAAGTTTTAATAAATTCATAACGAATTGCTGTCATAATTTACTCCTTTTATTTGTTTCTCATTTTAGCGTGAGATGCAACGAACATCGCATCACCGAAACTAAAGAAACGATATTTTTCTTTTACTGCTTCATTATAAGCATGAAGTACATTATCTCTATTTGAAAATGCACTTACAAGCATAATTAATGTTGATTTCGGCAAATGGAAGTTTGTAATTAAACCATCAATTGCTTTAAATTCATATCCTGGGTACATAAAAATATCTGTCCAGCCAGAAGCTGCGCAAAGCTTACCACTATTATCTGTCGCAATCGTTTCTAACGTACGAGTTGATGTCGTACCTACAGTAATAATACGGCCGCCATTCTCTTTCACGCGGTTTAATAACGCCGCAGTCTCTTCAGACATATGGTAATACTCTGCGTGCATATGATGCTCTTCAATAGTATCTGCAGAAACTGGTCTAAAAGTTCCAAGTCCTACATGGAGTGTAATGAATGCTAACCCGACGCCTTTTTGCTTCAATTTCTCAAGTAACTCTTCTGTAAAGTGAAGGCCAGCCGTCGGTGCTGCTGCTGAACCGATTTCCTTCGCATATACCGTTTGATAACGATCGCGATCTTCTAGCGTCTCTTTAATATACGGAGGAAGTGGCATTTCTCCAAGCTCGTCTAAAATTTCATAAAAGATGCCGTCATATGAAAACTCAAGTTGACGCCCACCTTGATCTGCTGTTCCAATGCAAGTTGCTTTTAACTTTCCTTCACCAAAAGAGATGACAGTTCCTTCTTTTACACGCTTCGCTGGCTTTATAAGCGTTTCCCACTTATCGCCTTCTTCTTGTTTTAGAAGAAGTACTTCAATGTGCGCGCCTGTATCTTCTTTCACACCGTGCAAACGAGCAGGCATAACTTTCGTTTCATTTAAAACTAAGCAATCCCCCTCATGTAAGTAAGAAAGAATGTCTGTAAAATGTTTATGCTCAATATCGCCTGTTTCACGATCTAACACCATTAATCTTGATGTTTCACGATCTTCTAATGGGATTTGTGCAATAAGTTCTTCTGGTAAATGAAAATCAAACAGATTAATATCCATAACTGTATCCACCTATTTCTTATTTAAATCGATTTATTATATACATAATAAAAGATAATACAATACTTAACACAATACATGTAATGATAGGAAAATAAAAGGTAACGTTACCTTTTTTCACAAAAATATCGCCTGGAAGCCTTCCTATGAACTTCCAAGCTAATCCAACAACAATGAGCAAAATACCAGCTGTAATAAGCAGCTTTGGCATCTCCGTCATACTTTTGGCATCTCCATTCCGAAATGCTCATATGCGAGCGGTGTTACGATCCGGCCTCTTGGCGTTCTTTGTAAAAAGCCAATTTGTAATAAATACGGCTCATACACATCTTCAATCGTATGAGATTCTTCCCCAATCGTTGCTGAAACAGTTTCTAATCCAACTGGACCACCGCGGAACTTTTCAATAATACCAAGCAGTAATTTATGGTCGATATGATCAAGTCCTAATTTATCTACTTGTAATAGTTCTAACGCCATTTGTGTAATTTCCATCGCAATCGTTCCGTCACTGCGAACTTGTGCGAAGTCACGTACACGTCGTAATAGACGATTCGCAATACGAGGTGTACCACGAGCACGTCTTGCAATTTCTAATGCAGCTAACGAATCTATTTCAACTTCAAACACTTCTGCTGTACGTTCTACAATCGCAGAAAGCTGATCTACTGTATAGTACTCTAATCGTGAAAGTACACCGAAACGGTCACGAAGTGGTGCTGATAATGCACCTGCACGCGTCGTTGCCCCAACTAGCGTAAATGGAGGTAAATCTAGACGTACAGAGCGAGCTGACGGTCCTTTCCCAATAACGATATCAAGGCAAAAGTCTTCCATCGCTGGGTATAACACTTCTTCAATAGATCTATGCAAACGATGAATTTCATCAATAAATAATACATCTCCTGGCTGAAGCGCTGTTAATACAGCTGCTAAATCTCCTGGTCTTTCAATTGCGGGACCTGACGTCGTTCGAATGTTAACACCCATTTCATTGGCAATAATATTCGCAAGCGTCGTTTTACCAAGTCCAGGTGGGCCATATAAAAGTACGTGATCTAACGTTTCTTCACGCATTTTCGCCGCTTCAATAAACACTTCTAAATTATGTTTCGCTTTATCTTGGCCAATATACTGACGGAGCGTCTGTGGCCGTAATGAATACTCTAAATCCGCATCTTCGTATCCAGATTCCCCTGAAAGGAGACGTTCGTCCATTATACTCACCTCTTACCATTTAGTAAAAGACTAAGTGCCTTTTTAATATATTGATCCGTCGTTAGTGATTCTTTTAATAACTCTGGTACAACGCGAGAGACTTCTCGTTCTGCATAGCCAAGTGCACGCAGTGCTTCCAGTGCTTCATCAAGTTCAACTGATGAACCTTTCTTCGTATCAAAACTTTCAGTATCTGAGAACAAATCAACAAACGCATCTGGTACAACATCTGCTAGTTTTCCTTTTAAATCTAAAATCATTTGGCGCGCTGTTTTCTTTCCGACGCCTGGGAACTTCACTAAGAACTTCTCATCTTCATGTTCAATCGCTTGAACGACCTGTCCGGTTTGACCAGAAGCTAAAATTGCAAGAGCACCTTTTGGTCCAATCCCCGATACACCTAACAATTTTGTAAATAATAAACGCTCTTCACGTGTTTTAAACCCGTAAAGTGCCATAATATCTTCTCTCACATAATGATATGTATAGACACGGATTTCTTGCTTACTTCTTTGAAATACATACGGATTTGGTGTGAAAATTTGATAACCAATTCCATTATGGTCAATTACGACATATTCCGGTCCTACATACTCCACGTAACCTGTAACATATTCAAACAAAATACGATCTCTCCCTCTCAAATCATGTATTCCATTTTAACATATTTAACAATAGAAAAGCGAGACTGCCCCAACAAATGTTCCCCGTTTACAATTTCCGTTTTTTTCTATTGACATAAATACAAAAAGAACATTAATATACAGAAGTCGATAATGATTATCAATATTAATTAAAGGGGTTACATCAGGATGAAACAAAAGCTATTTATTTTATTTACTATTATGCTAGTTGTTCTTTCTATCGTTGGCTGTTCTTCTCAAAAAGAAGAAGCAAAAGCAAAAGAACAACCGAAAACAAAAGTTGTAAAACATGCTAAAGGAGAAGCAACAATTCCAGCTAATCCAAAGAGAATTGTTGATTTATCTGGATCAACAGAGGAATTATTAATCCTTGGACATAAACCTGTTGGCACAGCAAACACATATAAAGATAAAATCCAAAATCACTTAACGGACAAGCTAGACGGGGTAAAGGCAGTCGGCTGGTACTGGGCACCTAAAGTTGATTTAGAGGCTGTTACCGCTTTAAAACCAGACTTAATTATTTTAAACAATCGTCAATTGAAAATTTATGATCAACTAGAAAAAGTGGCACCGACAGTTGTTCTAGAAACAAATCTAGAAGACTGGCGCGGTAAGTTTAAAGAAGTAGGTAAACTATTTGGCGAAGAAAAGAAAGCCGACAAATGGATTGCAGATTACGATAAAAAAGCAGACTCTTTATCTAAAAAAATTAAAGGAAAAACAAAAGATGAGAACTTTATGTTCGTTGCAGTAACACCACAAAACTTCCGTGTATACGGTAGCTTCGGATACGATGACATCATCTTTAACGACTTAAAGCTTCCAGCAACAAAAGGTACAGATTTAAAACAAACGATGGCACAAGTATCACTAGAAGGTCTTGTTGCATTCCAGCCTGATCAAATGTTTATTGTAAACTTCGGCGGAGAAGCTGATAAAGTGTACGAAGACTATAAAAACAGTGCGGTTTGGAAAGATAATAAAGCAGTAAAAAACAATCACGTATATGAAGTATCGAATGAAGTCTTCAATACGAAAGCATTCAATCCAATCGGAAAAGATATGCTAATTGATGAAATCGCAAAAGAGATTTTAGCTAAGAATAAATAAAAAAAGCAGCTCACCCTGAGCTGCTTTTTTTATTATTTTGCACTGCGTATTGCTTCATTTTTTCGATTGTCTTCACGAATCCTTCTTTTGACTTAATACGAATACCACGCTTTAGTTTTGCTCGCTCATAACTCTCAAGCTTTTTCATATCAATTTGAAAGAAGGAATGGATCGCGTTATCACTTTTCGGTACCCCTTTAAAAATTTGCAATATCCCTTCCTCTGAAACACCAAAATAACCGCTCGTTTTCAGTAAAGGAGAAATATCATCAACTTTCCTTTGTAATACGATTTGCACATCATCACGATCAACAAGTTGCCATTCTTTATATTGCTGCAAAAACTTTTCTAAATCCGCTACTTTTTCTGTCAGTATTTCCTCACTTACTTCTCCATCAACATACATGCGCTCTAATAAAATTGTAACTTGAGGTTCTTTTTCTACTACTTCTGCCCTCACATCGGATCCATAAGCTAAGCAAAACATCACAACGAAAGCTTGCACTGCAATTAGCATCCATTTCATTTCCGTTCACCTCTTCTAGGCAAAATCATACTTTCATTTGTAGCTTTTCCGGAAATGGGGGTTTTATCCATATAAACAATAGCATTAAATTTCTAAGGAAAATAAAGTGAAACTTTAATCAGTGGGGGGTTTTGTTCATCCCCCCACTGGTTATTAGTTAAACCAATCGGGCTTTTACGGGCAGTTGATCTCCCACCTAACTCCCTCGCATTCGCCGAATTTTGAGGTGGGAGTCTTACTGCCCACAAATAGCGGGACAAAAAATGCAGATAAGGGTTAATCCTCATCTGCATGTATCATTTACTTTTATATAAAATGAAAGACGCCTGCAAAGCAGGCGTCTGATGCGTTTACGGCGAAAGACCAGGCGACCACATTCGCGTGTTTAGCACTTAAGCATATCTCTCGACTTACGTAAATTAGCTCATCGCTTTGCTAATATAACATTAACAAGGTAGAAGCGCAATATATTTCTAAATATATTTTTCTTCCTCTTTCAACCAATTGAAATTTATGTAAATTATAAATTTATTAATGTAATATATATATTACAATTAATGCTATAAATATAAACAGGGGATGAATGCCTTGAAAAAAATTAAAGATGAACGCCTCATACTTCAAACGTTAAAAAACATACGTATTGCCTTTCTTTTTCAATCAATTGGTATAATCGGAATTTTAGGCTATATCGGATTCACAGAAGGAATTGATCAAATTACGAAATCTCCATTGTGGTTATTATTTATTCTTACAAGTATTGTACTTAGTTATTTACAATTAAGCGTTTCTATCGATGTAGAAGAAAGCGAAAAGGAAATAAAGTTAACTCCTTATTACAAAATTATTTTACGCTCTCTTATTTTAGGAATTATCATGGCTATTATTTATATCATTTTCAGTCCAGAAAGACCTCTATTTGAAGCTATTTTAACAGGTGGTATTCTCTTCATATGCTTTTTAGCGTCTTACTCCGTTAGTTATTTTGTAAAAAAACGTCGTTTACAAGACGAAGATGAATAAAGAGGAAGGGCTATCCCTTCCTCTTTGATTTGTTATCGCATAGTACCAGTCAGGCCGTAACGAATGTCTCGGAACATATTTGTTATGTCACGATTAAAATCGTTTGTAGCTGTGCCGTTACGTAAACGCGTACTCATTGCATCGACACGAGTAAACATGTCATTTCTTACAGAAACATATACGTTTCTATTTCCAACTTCATTCACAACAGCTTGACGAATTTCGTTCGCCATCGCTGTTTCATTCGTCGCTGTATTACGTGGTTTTACCGCAATCGCTACATCGTTTCCATATACAACTGTAGAAACTCGATCTACGTTATTCATACGTTTCACACGATTCGTAATTTTCTCCGCAGTTTTACCATCATTGTTAATGTATGAATTGTTCATTGTAATATTACGAGTTGGGTGTGGATTAGCAATTTGCCCATTGTAATTTACATCACGATAATAGTTGGATCCTGCGTCATTACGACCGTTTCTATATGTTACATAATCTGTATAACGATCGTTACGCGTTACATTATCATTATATCGGTGTGTATCATTATAAGATGTACGCTCGTAATTATAGTTACGTCCATCCATCGCATTATTATCTTTTGGTGTACCACATGCAGCTAATGCACTGGTAACTAACAAAGAAGCAGCAATAACTTTTACTTTCGTATTCAATACAAAAACCCCCTCTGTTAGAATGAACTTCTCTTTCGAAAAGCTCCCCCTTATGATGAGTAACAGAGAGGGTTTTTACACTGTTAATATTTCACTAGGAATTTTCTAGCACTTAATGTAAATTCACCATATTCCTGACTATCACGAATACAAAAAAGGTGGGAATAACCCCACCTTTTTTTAAACTTCCTCTTCGTCCTCTTCTTCTGAAACTGGTTCTCCAAATACGTTTGGTGGGTCCGGCTGATAATACATCGTTCCTGGCTGTGGTGCATATGCTGGCTGAGTTGGTTGATAATATAAAGGATTAGCATATTGTGGTCCACCCGGTTGTGGACTATATAACCTACTTTCTCCTCCGCATCCACAATCTTCTTCACCTTGCACGAGTGGCGGCATATTATTATCCATTGGCATCATATTTGGATTTGGCATAGAAGTATATTGCGGCGCCATTTGTTGATACGGCATTTGATTGTATGGATTTTGTTGCTGATACGGCGGATATGGCGGCATCATTGGCTGTTGATATGGCATCATGTTTGGCATTTGATTGTTATCCATTATCGGCATCATGTTTGGCATTTGGTTGTTATCCATTATCGGCATCATATTTGGCATTTGGTTGTTATCCATTATCGGCATCATATTTGGCATTTGGTTGTTATCCATTATCGGCATTATATTTGGTGGTTGATTGTTATCCATTATTGGCATTATATTTGGTGGTTGGTTGTTATCCATTATCGGCATTATATTTGGTGGTTGATTGTTATCCATTATTGGCATTATATTTGGTGGTTGATTGTTATCCATTATTGGCATTATATTCGGCACTTGAATATTAGGCGGTATTACTTGCGGGATAATAACACTTTCTTTTGATACGTTTGGTGAGACTATGCTTCCTACATTTTCTTTCTT
The DNA here is from genome assembly GCF_038008145.1 of Bacillus sp. FSL R9-9530. NCBI lineage: Bacteria > Bacillati > Bacillota > Bacilli > Caryophanales > Bacillaceae > Bacillus > Bacillus sp. FSL R9-9530. Next base: position 4,957,766 of record NZ_JBBOYO010000001.1, on the reverse strand, counting down.
CACTTGCGGCGACACTATATTCCCTACATTTTCTTTCTTCACTTGCGGCGACACTATATTCCCTACATTTTCTTTCTTCACTTGCGGCGACACTATATTCCCTACATTCTCTTTCTTCACTTGCGGTGACACTATATTCCCTATATTTTCTTTTTTCACTTGCGGTGACACTATGTTTCCTATATTGTCTTTTTTCGTTTGCGGAGAAATGACATTGTTAGGTTTCATTTTATTAATTTGAGGAGCAATTAACTCGCTTCCCTTTTTTATTACGTCTGAAATTTTATATTCTTTTTTCGCTTTAATTGGTGGTTGCGGTGGCTGTGGTAATACATTGATAGAAAATTTAGTGTTTTCTTTCGTAGTAGGTTTTAATTTTTCTACTTTCTCTACAACAGGTGGTTTTTGAATGACAGGCGGCTTTTCAACTGGCTTCTCTTTTTGAATCGGAATTTCTTTTTGCACTTCTTTTTGTGGCTTCACTTGCACTTCCTTTTGCGGCTTCACCTGTATTTCTTTTTGCGGTTTTATCTGCATTTCTTTTTGCGTTTGTTGCATAGCTGGTTGTTGTGTAATAGGTGTTGATTGATACGTGATCTCATCTTCATCTTCTATTGCAAGTGGCGTTGGTGTTGATGCAAACTCTTTTTGCTGCACCTCTTTTACATATTGTTTCGGGGGCGCTGAACCCGATCCAGTTTGTTGTTTCACATGAACGCTATGCGATGGCACTTTAATTTTCATCCCTGGCATAATTAGGTCTGGATTGCTAAGCTGTGTATTTGTTTTTTTTAGCGTTTCAAAATCCACTCCGTACTTTTTTGCAATTTTCCAAAGGGTCTCCCCTTTTTGCACGATATGAATTTTCAAATTTTCCCCCTCCTGTATAACTTATCTATAAGTAAAAACACTTTGAAGTAACACTTTCTAAACAACATTAACTTCTTTTACTTTTATCACTTCTTCTATTTTCAATATGATTCGAAGTGGAATAAGCATAGAAAAACCGCAATGATTTCCTCAACACAATGTATGCCTATTTCATCCTTGTTATGATTATATGTACGAAAAAAAGCAACGGAAATCCCGCTGCTTTAAACACGCTCTAACATACGATTTAATGCAAGAACTGCCTCTTCTGTTACTTGTTTCTCTACACGAATAACGTTAATTTGTTCTCCTCTTTCTATGTTCTCAAGTGCCCATAACAGGTGAGGTAAGTCAATTCGGTTCATCGTTAAGCAAGGGCACATAAACGGATTTAGCGAAATAATTTCTTTATCTGGATGTTGCTGAATAATTCGGTTCACTAAATTCATCTCTGTACCAATCGCCCACTTACTTCCCACCGGAGCTGCTTCAATCATATCAATAATATATTTCGTTGATCCTGCATAATCAGAAGCAGCAACCACTTCATAACAACATTCAGGGTGAACAATAATATTCATATCCGGATGATTTTTTCGCACATTTTCAATATTTTTCACAGTGAAGTTTTGATGAACAGAACAATGGCCTTTCCATAAAATCACTTGAATTTCTTCTATATCTCCATCGTACTCTAATGAATCTGTATGCGGGTTCCACACTGCCATTTTTTCTAACGGAATACCTAAATCATACGCTGTATTTCTTCCTAAATGTTGGTCTGGTAAAAAGACGAGACGCTCTTTTTGTGTAAACGCCCAAGACACCATTTGTTTTGCATTAGAAGAGGTTACTGTTGCCCCTCCATTACGACCACAAAACGCTTTGATCGCAGCTGTTGAATTTACATACGTTAATGGAATCATCGTATCCCCAAATAATTTCGTGAGCTCTTTCCACGCTCTTTCTGTTTGTTCAATATCTGCCATATCTGCCATAGAACAGCCGGCACGCATATCTGGTAAGATGACAATTTGATCATCTGTCGTTAACATATCTGCCGTTTCTGCCATAAAGTGCACACCACAAAACACAATATATTTTGCCTCTTTATTATTCGCTGCAACTTGCGCGAGTTGAAGTGAGTCCCCTGCTGCATCTGAAAATTGCACCACTTCATCTTTTTGATAATGATGTCCTGGAATAAATAGTAATGCCCCCATTTTTTCTTTAATTTCACGGACACGCTCTTCCATCTCTAATGTAGACATCGTTTGATAACGCTCTGGTAACATTACTTCGATTGGCTGAACTTTCTCTAAAATACCCATTTATGATTCTCCCCCTCTAAACCACTCTCATTAGGCCTCAATATTAAAACTAATATCAAGTGCTTTCACTGAATGTGTTAACGCTCCAAGTGAAATATAATCTACCCCTGTTTTTCCGTATTTTGATAAATCTTCAATTGTAATACCACCTGAAGCCTCCGTAACGATGGCACTTGGTACAATTTTTGAAAACTCACGAATCTCTTCTGGCGTACGATTATCGAACATAATAACATCTGCGCCGGCCTCTACCGCTTCTCTTACTTGCGCCTCTGTCTCTGTTTCGACTTCTACTTTCACCATATGTCCCAATCTTTCTTTCACCGATGTAACAGCTTTTGTAATCGAGCCAGCAAAAGCAATATGATTGTCTTTAATCATGACACCATCATATAAACCGAATCTGTGGTTAAATCCGCCCCCGCATACTACAGCATATTTATCAAACATACGTAGTCCTGGCATCGTTTTTCTCGTATCACAAATGCGTGTATGACTGCTATCTAAAGCAAAAACCGCCTTACGCGTCATCGTCGCTATCCCGCTCATACGCTGAATAACGTTTAATATAACGCGCTCTGCCGTTAATAATGATGCGATTGGGCCTTGCACGGTTGCAATTATTTCGCCTTTTTCTACAAGATCCCCATCTTTTTTATGAAGTTCAACTTCAATTCTCTGATCAATTAATTTAAATCCTTCTTCAATTACTAAGCACCCTGCAAATACCCCTGTATCCTTTACAAGAAACGTTCCTTTCGCAAGTGCATTATCGGGAAAGATAAGCTGAGATGTTACATCTCTTTCTCCTATATCTTCTAGAAAAAATCGATTTAATGCTTCCTTAACTTTTAACGTATTCATAAAACCCCTCTTCCCCTTATTAAACAAGTTGTAGTTTTCTTCTCACTCGGATAATCTCTTTTTTCACGCTATTTCTTTCTGGATAATCAATGCGATAATGAACACCAATACTGTCTTCTCTTTGCAAAGCTGATACTGTTATAAGCTCACAAACTGTTAACATATTAATAAGCGTTATCTCTTCATTTGTAAGTGCATCATATTGTAAGATCATATTTCGCACACCGTACCTACTAAACCATCTCTGAGCATATGATAAATTTTTCTCAGTTCGCACAATCCCAACATATTTCATCATGCATTCTTGTATTTCTTCTTTCAACGGTAAATCATTAAGAGCTATAAAACTTTTCCCTCTCTCTTCCGGCACATTTTTTCTTTCCTCTGCTGGCTTAGATAAAATGTGTTTTCCTATTCGTCTTCCAAACACAAGACCTTCTAATAATGAATTACTCGCCAATCTATTCGCACCATGAACTCCATTACAAGCCACTTCACCGACCGCATATAAGTTTGAAATGGACGTCTCTCCGTCACAATTCGTCTTCACGCCGCCCATATGAAAATGAGCGCCCGGTACGACCGGAATAGAATTTTCTTTTAAATCAATACCATTCTTTTTACATAATGATGAGACGGTCGGAAAACGTTGTTCAAAGTTTTGAATGGTTTCGATGTTTAAGTACACTTTTTCACCTGCAAGAAGTTGTTCATGAATTGCCCTTGCCACTACATCACGCGGTGCGAGATCTTTCCCGGGATGTATATCCATCATAAAACGCTGTCCTTTTCCATTTATAAGGACAGCTCCTTCACCACGGACTGCTTCAGAAACGAGACCACAACATCGCCCGTCCACGTATAACATCGTCGGATGAAATTGTACAAATTCTAAATCAACAAGTTCCCCCCCAGCTCGATATATCATCGCAAGTCCATCGCCTGTAATTGTCTCATCATTCGATGTAAAGGCGTACAAACCACCTATTCCTCCTGATGCTAACACCGTATTATCAGCATAGTAACGCTTCAGCTTCCCTTCACTATTTCGCGTTAAAGCTCCTATGCATTTATTATTTTCTATAATAAAATCGAGCACCATTTCATGCTCAACGACAGTAACGTTCGGAACTACTTCTTGTATTAAATGCTCTAACAGATTTTTACCAGTTGCATCTCCTCCGGCATGTAAAATGCGCCGTTTTCGATGCGCCCCTTCTTTACCAAGGTGGATCCCTTTTTCATCCCCATCAAATTTCATTCCATTCGTAATAAGCTTACTTATTTCTTTCGGTCCCTCTTCAACTAAATAACGAACTGCTTCTTCGTTGTTATAATGGCAACCTGCCACTAATGTATCTTCAAAATGCCCACTCGGATCGTCATATGTAGCAACTGCTGCTGCAATTCCTCCTTGAGCTAAATGTGTATTATTATTACGTCCTGTTTTTTTTGTGATAATTATCACATTCTTTTCGTGACAAAGCTCTTTCGCAACACGAAGCGCCGCAACGCCACTTCCAATAATCAAGACATCTGCACTTGGCATAATTGTTGCCTCCCACTTTACACTTTCCAACTGTCTTGACACCTATATTTACATAGTTTTAAAATAATGACAAGAGTTTTTTTACAATTCTTATTTTCACTACCATTCTAAAAACGAAAACAAATGTCACTCTTACTGAAGAGAGGAAATTACATGATGATATATCTAGATTATGCAGCGACAACACCTATGAGCGAAGAAGCTTTAGAAACATATGTAGAAGCAGCAAATAAATATTTCGGAAATGAACAAAGTTTACACGATATCGGCGGAAGCGCATCATCTTTATTGCAAGTTTGTAGAGAAACATTTGCAGAAATGATTGGGGGTAAGGAACAAGGTGTATTCTTTACAAGCGGCGGTTCAGAATCTAACTACCTTGCGATTCAATCCCTTCTAAATGCTAGAAATGGAAAACACATTATTACGACACCTATGGAACACGCATCGATTCGAAGTTATTTTCAATCCTTACAATCGCAAGGTTATACTATTACTGAGATTCCTGTTGATAAAAGTGGGATAATTCATTTAGTAGATTTAGAAGCAGCTATTACAGAAGATACTGCTCTAGCAAGTATACAGCACGGAAACTCTGAAATCGGGACCGTTCAAAACATTGCAGAGATCGGAGCACTTTTAAAAAAATATAATGTTTTATTTCATTCGGATTGTGTTCAAACGTTTGGTAAACTTCCAATAGACGTTAAAGCGATGGAGATTGATAGCCTCTCTGTTTCAGCCCATAAAATATACGGACCAAAAGGAGTTGGAGCTTGCTATATAAATCCGCAAGTTCGCTGGGAACAAGTATTTCCAGGAACTTCTCATGAAAAAGGCTTTCGCCCTGGTACAGTGAACGTTCCTGGAATCGCTGCTTTTTTAACAGCCGCAGAGCATATATTAAAGAATCAAAAGGAAGAGAGCTTTCGTTTTCAACAATTACGATCTTATTTTTTAGAGCAATTACAAACACTTCCTCTAGAAATTGAAGTGAAAGGACATTCTACTTCTTGTTTACCACATATTATTGGGGTTACAATAAAAGGAATAGAAGGTCAGTATACAATGTTAGAATGTAACCGTCATGGTATAGCCATTTCAACTGGAAGTGCTTGCCAAGTAGGTAAACAAGACCCTTCAAAAACAATGCTTGCAATTGGAAAAACGTATGAAGAGGCAAAACAATATGTCCGCTTTTCTTTCGGACATCACACAACGAAAGAACAAATTGATACAACTATTCATGCACTACACACAATTGGAAATCAATTTTATAGAGGTGTTAAATCATAATGAAACAAAATGATCAAAAAAAGATTTTAGGCGAAGAAAGACGACAACTCATCCTTGAGTGGCTTCTTGCTGCAAATGAACCGTTATCAGGGAATGAACTATCTAAAAAGACAAACGTAAGTAGGCAAGTTATCGTTCAAGACATTTCCTTACTAAAAGCACGAAATGAACCAATTATTGCGACTGCACAAGGATATTTATATTTAAAGCCACAAACAAGACAACAAGCTTTCGAACGCGTAATCGTATGCCAACATAAACCGGCAGAAGTACGTCAAGAACTTACTATGTTAGTTGACCACGGCGTTACGATTAAAGACGTAAAAGTTGAGCATCCTGTATACGGCGACTTAACAGCATCGATTATGGTAAGTAATCGCTTCGATGTAGAACAATATTTACAAAAAATCGAAAACACAAACGCTTCCTATCTTTCGCAACTAACAGATGGTATTCACTTACATACAATCGAAGCAGATTCTAAAGAGAAATTAGATGCTGCCTGTGAGGCACTAGATCGAGCTGGATTTCTCGTTTATTAATTAATGTACAGCACAGAGTTTTTCATCATTCTCTGTGCTTTTTTAGTGATATAATATTGAAATCAATTGTAAAGGAGATCAACTATGGGAATTGAACTCGTTCACTTTAGCACTGGTAAACCGAAACAAATGAAATATGGCGAAGATAAAGAAATGATAACAGGTATATGTAAAGATCCTACAGAAGAGGCCTTCCTCTCAAAAGACGGATTCCGTGGTGATGATGTAGCGGATTTAAAACACCACGGGGGACCTGATCGCGCAGTTTGTGTGTACCCACACGAGCATTACGCACTATGGGAAGAGGAATTTCAAACTACACTTCCAGCTTCCACATTTGGCGAAAACATTACCGTAACAAATATGTTAGAGCGTGATGTTTGCATCGGAGATACATATCAACTAGGCGAAGCAATCATTCAAGTAACACAAGCTCGCGTACCTTGTAGCACAATTTCAAAACGTGTCGGTATTCCTGGCATTTTACCACGCATTGTAGCAACTGGATATACTGGCTACTTATGCCGCGTTCTTCAAGAAGGTACTGTGCGTAAAGATTCTAAAATTACATTACTAGAGCGCCCATCAAACAATGTATCTGTTTTGTTCTCTAACGAAATTTATTTTCATAATAGGAAAGATAAAGATGGCATTGAGAAGGTTCTTGCTGTACAAGAACTAGCCGAGATTTGGCGTGGTCAGTTAGAGGATCGTCTTTCGAAGTTAAAATAATAAATCCCACCTTTTATAGGTGGGACTCTATTTATCTATCATACGGTATACTAGCGACCGAAATTATATCGACTTAACTACAAAATACGACAAACACTCCCCTTACAACCAATAAGAAGAATAACTCCCCAGCACAGTAACAGAAAACCCGAGTGCTTCAAGTTCCATTGTTACGCCTGGCAATAATACATCATCGTATGCTTTGTCGACGTCGATTAAGAAAAAGTAATTTCCAAGGCCTGTTTTCATCGGGCGCGATTCAATTTTGGATAAGTTTAATTTTCTCCATGCGAAAGCTGATAACACTTGATATAGTGCCCCTGCGTAATCAGCAGGTAACGTTATCATAAGCGTCGTTTTCTCTCCTCGGTTTTCTCCGTTATTTGGGAGTACTGCTTTCTTTTTCTTATGGAGAACAAGGAAACGTGTATGATTGTTTTTATGCGTATGAATATCACGCCTTACAATTGTTAATCCGTATTTTTCTGCCGCTGCTTCATTTGCAATAGCTGCAATTTTTTCTTCAGGATGTTCTTTCACATATTGTGCAGCAGCGCTTGTTGATGTCATATCGCGAACGGTTACCCCTTTTAATTCCTCATTTAAAAATTTATGGCACTGTGCAATGGCATGTGGATGAGAATGTACAGCGTATACTTCTTTCCACACTCCTTCGTACTGCGGGTGTACGAGTAAATGTTGCTGAATTGGCACTGTAATTTCTCCTACAATGGAAAGTGGCTGCTCATGTACGAGATAATCAACCGTTATATTAACTGAACCTTCTATGGCGTTCTCTAACGGTACAACTGCGAAATCTACGTTTTCATTTGCGGCTGCATCAATACAATCTGGAATCGTTCGATACGGTACATGCTCTGCTTCCGGAAAAAAACGACTCACCGCCATATTTGTAAATGTTGCCTCTGGTCCTAAATATCCTACTCGAATCATCGTCTTTTCCCTCTCTTTTTCGTTTTCTTACTGTTATACCATACTTTTTTATATTCTTCTATGTAAATTTCGAATATTTAAAAAAGACTAGCATTCGCTAGTCTAAATGTTTCTTGTATTCTCTTTGAGCGAAGAAGAAATAAATGATACATGCAGCGATATAAAACAGAATAAACAAACCTACTTTTCTTAACGAACCGTCCATAAAGAGAGTATTATGAAACGTATATAACGCAACTGCACTATGCATACTTCCTACTATAATTGGCGCAAAAAATAGCATACATAATTGCCAACGAGAAATCTTCCACACCTCTTCCTTTGTCATCCCAAGTTTAGAGAGTGCACCATACTGTTTACGATCCGATGCAATATTATGAAACCATTTAAAATATACGATACTACATGAAGTAAGGAAGAATAATATACTAATGAATGAGCCTACAAATAGAGTAAGATTACCGAACTCTTTCATATTCACATATAACTCCATATTACTTCGAAATGCATCATTATTATCTTGTTTCATATGTTTCCGTAAATCTTCGTTTAATTCTTTCGTATTTTCGATATTTGGTAATGTGTAACCTCTATATATCATTTTTTCAGAATCCGGAATTGTATTTGCTATACTGTTAAAATCTTCATCATTCATGACAAAAAACAGACCATTAATGTATGAAGGGTGATAGTTAAATTGTACCCCTTCTTTCTGACCGTTAAATGCGAATGGATACGCTTGATTCATTACTTGCAATTGAATCTCTTTTTGATTATATACATTTGGATAATTGCGTTTATTATAATAGACAAGTGTAACTGTTCCTTTTTTAGGATAATACATTTTCTGTTTTTGTTTTCTTGCCTCTTGATTGTATTCACTTTCCTTTATAAGCGGTGCTACCTCTGTTTCTCCCTTATTGGACTGAAAGGATGCATACACTCCAACAAAACTCATATATTGAAAATCATCATATCCATATTGATGTAATAAGTTTTCAACCTTGTCTTTCTCGAAAACTTCATGAGCAGAAGTGCCTTTTTCTATGTATGAAAATGAGTGTACTCCTCCGCCACGCCACATATCTTGCATGCTAGAAAAATATAAGAACACCGTACCTGTCGCCGTAACGACAAACGTTGTTGCCATAGACAACAGAAAGAAAAAGCGACTATTTTCCTTCATTCGATGTGACAATTGATTCACTATAAATAAATACGGATATGTATACATAATCTTTTTATTTCGTTTTATCACTTCTAACAATTGGCTAACACCATGTGTAAAAGAAAAATACGTTCCAAAAAAAATAAGTATAGACACAGGGAAAAAGTATAATGCTATCGTTGGTATCGTCACTTGTAGCGCTAGCGCATATCCCGTTCCTAAACAAGCAAAGCCGAATAAACAAAGCCACTTTGATGTTTTCCTCTCTCGTTTATCTGTTCGAAATTCTTTTAATAACCGTATGATTTTTATATTCCATATACGTAAAGCACTTATAAAAGATAACAGAACAAAGACGAGCATATATATAACAAACGTTACACCAATCGCTCTCATGTCAAATATGACAGGGAGTTCTTTCGGAAGGCGAAGTAACATGCTAAACACCATAAAAAAGAGTTTCAAAAAAATCATGCCAAGCCCAATACCGAAAATATTAGCGAAAATACCGATCAATATTTGCTCGGTCATAATCACTCCTATTACGTTAGACTTCGTCGCTCCCATTAACATATATAACCCTAATTCTTTCTTACGTGCTTCTATGAAAATAGAAGTAGAGTACAAAATAAATATGACGAAAAAAGAAATAATTATAACGTTACATATGATAAGTCCCCAGCGTACATTTTGATACCACATCGTCTCTTGCATATACGGATGTACAATGACAGACATGTATGCATAAGAAGCAAATATGGCAAAACAACTACTTAAGAAAAACACTTTATAATTACGCCAATTTCCCTTTATATTTTGTAGCGCCAGTTGCCGAATGTTCATCTATCGTCCTCCTGTACCTTACTACATAGGCAAAAAGCTAGAGGTTTCCCTAGCTTTTCACGTGTTTTAAATATCCTCTTTGCGCGATCATAAAGTAAATGGCAGAAGCTAAAATATAAGCCCCTATTACAATCGCACCTGATTTCCATAAATCGATATAAAGCATTTTCCCTAACGTATGAAGAGCAAACCCACTATGAATTGTACCGATTAAAATTGGGATAAAGAAGATAACACCCATTTGTCGAATTGCAATTTTACGAATTTCTTTATCTGTCATACCGATTCTTTTTAACGATTTAAATTGAATACGATCTTGTTCTTTATCGTTAAACCATTTAAAGTATGTCATACTACAAGCGAAGAAGAAGAACAGTACAGCTACAAAGAAACCGATAAACATCGTAATTGCTCCTGATTCTCTTATATTTTTATAAGCGAGCACCGAGTTATTTAATTCCTCTTGCTTATCTGGTGCAATTTCCTTTTTCAAATCTAGCACAAGGTCTTCCGTACTTTTCCAGTCTTCAATATAATAACCATAATATTTCGTCTTTTCTTCATCTGGTACGAGCTTTTCGTATTTCTCAAAATCTTGATCATTCACAATGAGATATTCGCTATCATTAAAAACAGAATATGACGTTGGCTCATTTAATTGAGCAGACTGCATTTGTCCGTTGATTGTAAATTCATACGGTTTCGTACGATCTATCTTCATAAGTTCATTTGCTGCATCAACCATAACCATCGTCGCACTACCTGGTGCATTATGAACCTCTGTAATTTGCTCTTTCTTTTGTTCACGTACTTCCGCGTTATATTCTTTTTCTGAAATAATCGTCATTGGTACTTCACGTTCACTGTTAAACAACATTATTTTCTGTGTTGCAGGTAGTTTTACGTAAATTACTTTTCGTGCATCTTCAAACCCATGTTTTTTTACAATCTCTTGTTCTTTTTCTTCATTAATCAGGCTATGCGTATTTAGTCCCTTTTCCTCATATGAAATAGCATGCGGTGTAAGCTCTATCGTTTTCGCACTCATATTTTCAAAATATACATAAAGCGTACCAACCGCTGAAGAAACAACCGCCGTAATAATAGAAATAACAAATAGAAAACGAGCATTATCTTTCATTTTATAAATAAGATTGCTAAGGACTAACATGTTTGGATATGTATAAAATGATTGTTTTCTTTTTTGCAACGCTTTTAATATGACTGTACTACCTTGTGTAAATAGTAAATATGTTCCGCCAATTGTCAGTCCTACAATCGGTAAGAAATACATCATAAAATTCATAATTGTTACTTGGAAACAAAGAACATATGCAGCAATAATACAGCCTATACCAACTACACATAACGATGTAAATGCAAAAGGCTCTACTTTTTGCTTTCTTGCCTCTCTTAATAAGTCAATAATTTGCAAGCGTCCTACTGTCCAAACGCTAAACAATGATAGGATTATAAAGAGGATAAAGTATATGCCAGCTGTAATCAAAACTGCTTTACTATTCCACACAAGCGGAAGTGTTTTATCTATTTTCAATAATACGCTTAATGCTTGGAAAAATAGTTTTGAACAAAGCATTCCAATCCCAATACCTACTACAATGGCAATACTCCCTAACATCAATTGCTCTAATATAATCATTCGGCCAAGTTGAGACTTCGTTCCACCTATTAACGTTAATAAACCGAATTCTTTTTTTCTTGCTCGTAAAAATGTTGAATTCGCATATAAAATAAAGAGTGCTGAGAAGATGACCACAATATAATTCATCGATTCTAATCCTTTTGTAATCATCGTCTTCATACTAATATTACCGCTTACGACATCTGGATGATAAATGAAGGAAGCATACATGAAAAATACGACAATCGATAAACAGCTACTAATAAGAAACGCTTTATAATTACGCCAATTTCCTTTTACGTTATTAAGCGCGAGCTGGCGAAAGTTCATGATATTCTCCTCCTAGCATCGCAAGTACATCCAGAATTTCTTGGAAAAAGGCTTGTTTCGTTCTTCCCTTATGTATTTCTGAGAAAATTTCTCCGTCGCGAATGAAAAGAATACGTTCGCAATAACTCGCCGCTACTGGATCATGCGTTACCATTGCAATTGTCACTTTCTTTTGTTCATGTAAATCTTGCAACGCGCTCATTAATGATTTTGCTGACTTAGAATCTAAGTTTCCTGTTGGCTCATCCGCTAAAATTAATGTTGGTTCATGAATAATCGCCCTTGCAGCTGCTGCACGTTGTTGTTGTCCACCTGATACTTCGTATACTTTTTTATTTAAAATTTCTTCGATGTTTAAAAACCTCGCAATTTCAAGTACTTTCGCATCAATTTCTTTTACAGATTTCTTCGCCATTACAAGCGGCAAAATAATATTTTCTTTAATCGATAATGTATCAAGTAAGTTGAAATCTTGGAAAATGAATCCTAGATGTGTACGGCGAAATTCCGCCAATTTTGCAGCACGCATTTGATTAATTTCTTCACCATTTACAAGCACATGACCTGAAGTTTGCTTATCAATTGTTGCTAATAAATTTAAAAGCGTTGTTTTTCCGCTTCCTGAAGGCCCCATAATCCCTACAAACTCGCCTTCTTCAATTTTAAAATTTATAGCATTTAAAGCAGTCGTCGCTACTGAACCTTTTGATTGGTACACCTTTGTTAACCCTTTTACTTCAAGAACACTCATTTCTAATCCCCCTACGTGTTTTCTTCTTACATTTACTATAAGAAAAATAAGAAAAAGAAACGAGTGATTTCCCTTACAAAACGTTTTGTTATCTTACAGTTTTGTCATTTTTCTCATTAATGTATGATATTCTTCATCTTTTGCAAATTGGAACGTAACTGTTGTTCCTTCCCCTTCAGTTGATTGTACATACACTCCATGATGTAAATTACCGCAGATTTCCTTCGTAATATATAAACCCATACCTGTCGCTTCCCTTGTTTTACGGCCGTTTATTCCCGTAAAGAACGGATCAAATATACGCTTTACATCTTGCTCTGGAATACCAATTCCATTGTCCTTAATATGTAATAACACCTTTTGATCTTTCTCTTCAATTTGAAATTGAATTTCTTTTTTCTCTGCTTCTGAAATTTTTGTATACTTAATTGCATTCACAACAATTTGGCTCATCGCGATACTAAGCCACTTTCTATCAGACGCAATCATACAAGTCTCTTCTTCAAACATCATTTTCGGAAATACAGAAGATTGAATGAACGACTTCCGATTTTCATTAATAATATCTCGAATGACCTCTATAACATTTACTACTTCTACTTTATAGTCTTTCGAAAATTGATCTAACCTTGCCATATGTAACGCTAAATCTAACCCATTTAAAATACGGTTATTTTCTTCACGAATACTTTCAATCGTTCCCCTTGCTTCACGGTGTTCCTTACCATATTTCTGTAACAATAATTCAATAACGGATACTGGTGTTTTCATTTGATGGATCCACTGGTTCATAAAAATCATTTGCTGTTGCTCTTTTGCATGCTGCTTATGAACTTCATTCATATATTGCTGCCTTAATAGCGTAAACGCTTCAACAACCAGTTCTTGCTCTGACGTATAAGAAGTATCGATAAGTAAAGAGTCATGTAATGTATGTCCACCGGCAATATACTGTTCTATTCTCTTTAAAAACACACTTCGTTTTCGGTAATCGTAAATAAGGTATACACTAAACACAACTGTCCCTAATAACAGTCCGTATAGCCATGTACTCCAGTCCAGCGAACGCTTTTCTAAAAGGCTTTGCAACTGCAATACGAGCCCAAATAAACAAAGGCTTATAATGTAAGAAAGGATTAAGGAAAAACGGTCTATGAGGTAGCTTTTAATCTTCATGCCCTTCGCCCCACTCAGTAAGAAGAGCATAACCGTACCCACGCTTTGTGACAATTGCATTTTTAATGCCTAACTCCTCAAGTTTCTTCCTTACACGCTTTACATTCACGGTTAATGTATTATCATCAACAAAAGCTACTTCATCCCATAAAGCCTCTAACAGCTCTTCACGTGTCACGTATTGATTTGATTGTTTCATTAAACATTCTAATAAATAAAACTCATTTTTTGTAAGTTCCGTTTGTTGACCTTTCCACTCTACTGTGTGCTGTGATGGGAATAATAACAATCCATTAACACCTAAGCAGTCACTTTCCGCGGCCAAAGCATACTCACCATACCCGCGGCGGAGTGCACTTTTCACCTTTGCCATTACGATATCTAAATGGAATGGCTTTGTAATGTAATCATCTCCGCCATTTTCAATCGCCATTACTTGATCCATTTCCCCTGTTCTTGCAGAAACAAAAATAATCGGCGCATTCGATACAGTGCGGATTTGGCGGCACCAGTAGAAGCCATCAAAGTATGGTAAATTAATATCAAGTAACACAAGATGAGGACTTACTTTTACAAACTCATCTTTTATATGCCGTAAATCGCTCACTCTGAAAGATTGATATCCATACCTTTCTAAATGCTCCTCTAATATCTCTGCAATTTTTTCATCATCTTCTACAATTAATATTTTATACATATTCCTTTTCTCCCCATAAAATATTCTTCTAAAATCACTCCTTTGTCTATTATAAATTGAAACTTTAATCAATGGGGATTTTTTCCTATATCGACTTATGGTTCACCTATATGAATTGGGTTTTCACTGGACTCAAATAACGAAAAAAAAAGACCGCCATATTTCGGCAGTCTTAATCGATAAATTCAAATTGATATTCAAGAATTTTCACAATATCTCCGTCTGTTGCACCACGTGCACGAAGGGCTTCATCAATACCCATTCCACGCATTTGACGAGCAAATCGGCGTACAGATTCATCACGTGAGAAGTCTGTCATCTTGAATGTTTTCTCAATGTCATAACCAGAAATAACAAATGTGCCATCACTTTCGCGTGTAATTTCAAAATTAGATTCAGATTCAAATTTGTACATTACACTTGCTTCAGATTCTTCTACATCATCGTACATTGGGAATTCTGGTGTTGTTTCTAATAAGTTCGCTACTTCAAATAGTAAGTCACGAACACCTTGTTTCGTTACAGCTGAGATTGGGAAAATTTTCACTTCGTCTCCCAATTTCTCTTTAAATGCTTGTAAGTTTTCTTCTGCATCTGGCATATCCATTTTGTTTGCAACAACAACTTGTGGACGCTCAGTTAAACGCATATTGTATTCTTTTAGTTCATTATTGATTGTGACATAATCTTCATATGGCTCACGTCCTTCTAAACCAGACATATCGATAACGTGTACAATTACACGTGTACGTTCGATATGACGTAAGAATTGGTGTCCAAGTCCAACGCCGGAGTGTGCGCCTTCAATTAGTCCAGGAAGGTCAGCCATAACGAAGCTGCGGTTATCACCAGTTTCAACAACACCAAGATTCGGAACGATTGTTGTAAAGTGATATTCTGCAATTTTCGGACGCGCTGATGATACAACAGATAATAATGTAGATTTACCTACACTTGGGAATCCAACAAGTCCAACATCTGCTAGCACTTTAAGTTCTAGCGTGACATCACGTTCTTGACCTGGTTCCCCGTTCTCAGCGATTTCTGGAGCTGGGTTCGTCGCTGTTGCGAAACGTGAATTACCACGGCCACCACGGCCACCTCTTGCGATTACAGCTGTTTGTTCATGCGTTACTAAATCGGCAAGAATTTCACCTGTTTTTTCATCTTTCACTATTGTTCCTGGTGGAACCTTTACGATTAAATCTTCAGATTTACGACCGTGCTGACCTTTACTCATTCCGTGCTGACCGCGATCAGCTTTGAAATGACGTTGGTAGCGGAAGTCCATTAATGTACGTAAGCCTTCCTCAACAACAAAAACAACATCTGCACCTTTACCACCGTCGCCACCTGCTGGGCCACCTTTAGGTACATACTTCTCACGACGATACGCAACCATTCCGTTACCACCGTCGCCGCCTTTTACATATATCTTGACCTGATCTACAAACATTATTTCACCACACTTTTTTCGATTAGTTGTAATATAACTGAGACTTCTTCGTCTCGTACTGTATAAGAAATGGAATACCATTTATTGTTTTCGTTCGCAAGCCACGTTTGTAGTTCTTCTACATTCGTTAGCTTTCCACGAAAATCAAAAAAGAAACGAGCATTCTCCGCGTCACTTTCAATTGTGATACAAACATAATTTTCAACATATACGTCTAAACTATGCTGAAGCATTAAGAAAAACTGATTCGTCCATGTACATACAGTCTCATCTAGATGAGATAAGTTATGTAATTTCCCTAATACTTCGTACTCCAATAAGCACGGTTGCTGTTTCCAATTATATGTTAAAATCCACTCTGAAAATAAAGGCATTGATAGCCCCATCAGATTGGATTCTTGTCTCGCTTCTTGGACAAAACGATCGATGAGCCTATGAATCTCTTCCACTTTTCCAAGGGAAAGATTTCCTTTAACCATCTGCAAACGATTGAGCCAATCATGTCTCGAGTGGCTCAACGCATCTATAATTGTCCATTTTTCATTCATTTAGATACCCCTTAATATAGAAAAACTCTAACCTGCACTCAGGTTAGAGTTTTCCGTGAGTTCTTATGCTTCTTGAGCAACAGGATATACGCTCACTTGTTTGCGGTCACGACCAAGACGCTCAAAGCGTACTACGCCGTCAACTTTCGCGTATAAAGTGTCATCGCCACCACGACCAACGTTAACACCTGGATAAATTTTTGTACCGCGTTGACGGTAAAGAATTGAACCACCTGAAACCGTTTGACCATCTGCGCGTTTAGCACCAAGACGTTTTGACTGAGAGTCACGACCGTTCTTTGTACTACCTACACCTTTCTTAGATGCGAAAAACTGAAGATCTAATCTTAACATACGTTACACCTCCTGCACTTTTTCTATTAAACGGATATACTTTCCGTAATCAAGTTCAATCGTCTTAAGTGAAACAACCAATCCTTCTAAAAGTATTTGTGCTTTTTCTGCTGTATGAACGTCTAAATCATTAGGCAATTCATACGTCAAGAATCCGCCATCACTTCCGAGTTCAATAGTTGCCTGCACATTACAAAGTTCTTCCACTGCATTTATAGAACCAAACACAACCGCTGTAGTTCCAGCACAGACAAGATCTTGTCCATGTGGCGCATAATTGGCATGTCCAGTCATTTTAAATGATCGGATACTTCCTAATTTCGTGCGACTTATCGTAATCTTAATCATCTTAACCAGAATTAAGCGTTGATAGCTTCAACTACTAGCTTAGTGTAAGGTTGACGATGACCTTGTTTCTTACGATTGTTCTTTTTCGCTTTGTATTTGAAAACGATGATTTTCTTAGCGCGACCTTGTTTTTCAACTTTCGCAGTAACTGTTGCACCCTCTACAACTGGGCTACCAACTTTCACGTTTTCGCCACCAACGAAAAGAACTTTGTCAAAAGTAACAGTTTCACCAGCTTCAACATCTAATTTTTCAATGTAGATTGCTTGACCAGCTTCAACTTTAATTTGTTTTCCACCTGTTTCGATAATTGCGTACATACTTGCACCTCCTCTTAATTACTAAGACTCGCCAAAAACGAGGTAGACATAAAATGTCTTTAGGGAACCTGTCTTGTGCGGTTGTAGCATATAGCAGTTTAGGTGCTATAAACTATAACATAAAAATATTACCATGACTCATTGACTATTGTCAATGAATGTTCTGCTAACTATTTTTTCCGTTCTACAATTTCTTTCTTACTTCCAAAACGGATAATAGCGTACTTTTCGATAATATCATCTTTGAAATAAATTTCAAATGGAATATTTTTTTGTAATTCTTTTTGTGAAAAATGTTTTTGTACTTTTTTTGAAGCACCAATCAATACAGCTTCATCCTCTATATTACCATAAGTAATAAGCTCTCTCTCTAGCTCATACGCAATTGTTTCATTAGATATAACGTAACCTGTCGCTTTACAAGGCGCACACTCTTCTAATAATACGTCACGTAACGAATGTTTCTTGCGCTTACGCGTCATCTCTAAAATACCTAACTCTGTAAACCCAAGCACTCTTGTATATGTGCGATCATCTTGTAAAGCTATCATTAAACGCTCTCTTACCTTCTCTTTATCTTCCCGTCTTTTCATATTAATAAAATCAATTAATATCATCCCGCCAATATCACGAAGTCTTAATTGACGAGCAATCTCTTCAGCAGCCATTTCATTTGTGCGAAATACGGTATCTTGTAAATTTTGTTTTCCAGTAAATTTACCTGTATTCACATCAATTACAGTCATCGTCTCCATTTGTTCTACAATTAGATAGGCACCATTTGGTAGCCACACAATTTTTTGAAGTGCTTTCTCGATTTCACGATCTATTCCAAAATGGTTAAACATCGAAGATTTTTCATTATAAAAGGATACTCTTTCTTTCCCTACTTTTTCTTCTAATTCTTTTACTATACTTCTCGTATCTACAACTATTTTTTCAATTGTTTCAATTGGGTTCTCCTGAAATACACGATCTAAAAACGTCGCTGGTTGATGAAGTAGTAAGGGCGCCTTCCCTTGATCTTCTTTTCTTTTTAACTCTTCATATAACTGCTGCAACCCTTGCATTTCAGCTTGTATTTCATCGATCGTTCCTTTTTCAGAAGCAGAACGGAAAATGTATCCACCTGTTCCTTCTACTTCAATTCCCAGTAACTGTTGTCTTCTTTTATTATTTTTTATTTTCCGAGAAACAGCGCGCATTTCATCATAGGGCATGTAAACGACATATTTTCCGGTAAATTCTATCTTCGCCGTTAATTTTGGCCCCTTCGTATCAATTGCCTCTTTCACAACTTGTACAAGTATCGCCTGTCCTTCATGTATGCGATATGAAGATGGTACATCATCAAATGAAAGATATGCATGTTTTTCTAATCCGATATTTACAAAGGCTGCGTTCATTCCAGCAATTGTTCTTACGATACGCCCAACATAAATATGTCCGACAATCTCCTGCTCTTCATTCCGTTTCCATAAAAGCTCTACAATTTTTTGTTTCTCTTCTATCGCAACACGCTTTTCCGAACCAGTGTAGTTAATATATAACGTCTTCAAAATTCTTTCCTCACTTTTCATTTCTTTTCCTTACAATATAAAAGGTTAGTGTCGTCGTCAACACTAACCAATTAATTCTTCAACAGATGAGGTTGTTCGTTTTTCAGCAAAATACGCATACAACAATTCATTTTCGTCCAATGTGTAATGCTCTTTATATTTTCCATGGACGATAATAGAGTGTTTATATCCTCTGCGAAATTTTGTGAAAATCGTATATAAATGATCTTCCGTTTTCACCTCAATAGGTGCTATTTTTTCAATATCTCTTTTATTCCCATAATAACGCTCTAATAAAAAACGCATAAATGCGTACCGTCTTTGTTTCCATTCTTGATATAAAGAAATCGCTAGAAAAACGAGTAATACCCACATCATAATGTTATTACTATTCCAAAGTAACTGCCATCCTAATATTACACTAAAAAAAACACATGACAATTTCATCATCTTTTCATGTGCTTGTAAATAGGGAAAACGATATGATAATACATTAAATAATACTTTTCCACCATCAAGTGGCCAAATAGGCAATAAATTAAACCCTAAAATAATGACATTATTCCATACAAAGAAATGGTACAAATCGTCAGTTACCCAGCCCGCTTTATACAAAATGTAAGCGACTGCAATCATCCATATATGCTGAATTGGCCCCGCCATAACGACAATTAATTCTTCTTTCAACGATTTGTTCCCATGTTCTTCCATCTCAACTACACCACCAAACGGCAAAAGCTGAATTTGTTTAATACGCCAATTATAATACGCTGCGGCAAAAGCATGCCCAAGTTCATGAACTAAAACGATACAAAATAGTAATAGTAACTCTTTAAAACGTGCTGTAAAAATACCAATGACAATAATAACCCAAAACAACGGATGCACAGAAATTTTCGTGAAAACATCCCTATATTTAATCAAATGAAATCACCTGAATTGGATCAATAAATTTTTCATTCTTTTTTATTGCAAAATAAAATTTGCCATTTTTATTATTTTCATCATTACTCACTATTCCAATTTTTTGTTTCTTTGAAACGTAATCATATAATTTTACTGACATATCATTTAAATTTGCATACCATGACTCCGTACCATCAGCGTGCTGAATTTGAACTGTATTTCCAAGTTCCTCTTTCTTGCCCGCAAAAACAACTATACCTTCATTTACTGACTCCACCGTTGCATTTGTAGCCGTTTGAACAAATACACCCTGGCCGTTTTTTTGAAATCCTTGCATCACCTTTCCAGAGGCAGGAATCGCATAATCCTTTTGCTGAATAGCTTCTTCTTTTTTCTCATTTGGAGAAAAGAACACGAGAGGTTTTCCAAACTGATTTTCATACCATTTTGATATAGTAGCAAATTGAAATTCTTCTTGCATAACTTTTTCTGTAACAGCTCTAGTACCATCAAAAGAAGAAGGTGCGTTCTTAAATAAAATAGCAACCGAAAGAACTAATATTGCTGATAGCAAAACTTTGAAGAGAAAAACTTCTTTTCGAAATAGAGGATGAATTTCCTTCTCCCCCTCTTCAATAAAGACCGTTTCGCTATCAAAATCTCCTCCCGCAAAATACTGCTCTTCTTCTAGCAATTCTTGCTCTGCTTTCCTTTTCGCAATCCGCTTTTTAATTTCTTCCACACGTCTATTCTTCATACTGTCTCCTTTCTTTCGTTAGCCTTATTCAAATAGAAACAGTTATATACAGTTTGTACATATGTATGAGTTATAGAAGGAAGATATTCATGCGAAGAAAAAAGAAAGCACTCCGCATTTATGCGAAGTGCTTTTAACGGATTCCAAAGAAATTTTTCATCTTTGTAAATACCGATACTTTTTCTTGTTCAAATGCTTGTAATGGTACATTCTCACCCAACAAGCGTCTTGCAATATTACGATAAGCTATTGCTGCTTTCCCGCTAGGTTGCAGCGCTACAGGTTCACCTGTATTCGTAGCACGAATAACTTCATCATCATCCTCGACAACTCCAAGAAGCTCGATTGACAGTGTACGTACGATTTCATCAACGTCTAACATATCCTGTTCATGAAGCATATGACTACGCACACGGTTAATGACAAGTTTCGGTGGTTCAATATCCTCTTTTTCTAAAAGCCCGATAATACGATCCGCATCACGCATTGAGGATACTTCTGGTGTTGTTACAACGATTGCTTTATCCGCACCTGCTACTGCATTTTTAAACCCCTGCTCAATCCCCGCAGGACAATCAATTAATATGTAATCATAATCTTGACGTAATACTTGTATTAATTCATCCATTTGTTCAGGTGTTACCGCCGACTTATCGCTCGTTTGTGCTGCAGGTAATAAATAAAGATCATCAAAACGCTTATCTTTAATAAGAGCCTGAGGTAAACGACAACGCCCTTCAACGACATCAACAAGATCAAATACAATACGATTTTCTAGCCCCATTACTACGTCTAAATTGCGTAAACCGATATCTGTATCAATTAAACACACTTTTTTTCCAGATAACGCAAGGGCTGTACCAATGTTCGCAGACGTTGTAGTTTTACCTACTCCGCCTTTTCCAGATGTAATTACTATTGCCTCTCCCACAGCTATACAATTCCCCTTTCTAACTTTGTTAAATTAGGTCTAAGATGAGTGAGAAGTTGCAGGCGATCGACAACAATGTGATTGTTCTCATTAATGTACGCACATTCTGCCGCCTCTGCTCCGTCTTCTTTCTCTTCCGGAGCCCGCATTGTCACATCACTAATTCGGAGTTGCATAGGGTTCATAATAGATGCAGCAATAACAGCTTCTGAATCTCCATCATACCCCGCATGTGCAATTCCTCTTAATGATCCCAAGACAAAAATATTCCCCCCAGCGATAACCGTTCCGCCTGGATTAACATCTCCAATTAATAATAAATTGCCTTTTACATGTAACACTTGTCCAGAGCGAACAATTTTGGAAATAGGGACAATTTCTGTTTCTTCTTTCCAAGCTATTGCTTCTGCTTTTGTTATAACATCACTTTCGATTGATTCTACAACAAGGTTCTTCTTATTGCGAATTAACGTACGAATCTCTTCTTGTTGTACTTCTGTTAAATAGCGATTTCCTACTTTAACACGCACTTCAATTAAAGAACGTCCGTCACTCTCATAGTAATGTGTAGAAAGCTTTTCATCCAATTCTTTTAGTAGCTCAGAGAATGAACAGCAATCATCTAAATGAAGTGTTATTCCATCTTTTGTCCCTTTTATCGTTACATTTTGTTGCTTTTTTTCTTCCACTAAAGTTCACCCCACCGATTCAATTCGACATAAAATTAGAAAATCCTTTTTTCTTTTTCTTCTATCGCTTTTGAAAGACGCACTAAATATCGTCTCAGTGGGAAACAAACTATTAATAAGAAAATTCCATTTAGCAATAAAGTAGCAAGGAGACGATCTGTGAAAAAGACAGATGCTGACATGTGAGTACGTCCTAACAAAGTTAAAAACCCATACACATAATACTCTAATGCTGCAATGCCAGCCAGTACGATAGAAGCGACAATAAATAAATTCAATTGTAATACTTTCATCACACTATAAACTAAATAAGCTAAAATCGGATAAGCAAATATATATATACCGACAAGTTCCGTGTATACGGTATCAAATAAGAAACCAAATAATAGTCCGTAGTAAATCCCTTGAACCGGACTATAGTACACTGTAATAAAACATAACACAATTATAAAGAAATGCGGTGCTGCTATACTGCCTTTCCAAAAGACGTCTGTTGGAACAACAGTAGAGAACATATTTTCAAATAAAAAAACAAAAAGGAGCAAAAGAGGAAGAGCTGCTCTTTTTAAAATCGTCATCATCTCTTCTCTCCCTCCTATTCTAACGGCGCTGTAGGCATATCACGTTTTGCAACTATAATATGCTCTACATCATTCAAATCAGCGGATGGTTTTACATAAGCCGTTTTTGTTAAACCGTATGGATCTGGCTGAACATCAACAATTTTCCCAATCGCAAGACCTTTAGGGAAGATATCACCAAGTCCAGATGTTACAACTAGTTGATCTTTTTGTACCTCTGCATCAGAGCTAATCTTTGTGAAAAGAAGTAGTTGTTTTTCTTTATCGTAACCTTCAATTAATCCAAAGATATTTTCTTGTCCTTGTACAATAGCAGAAACACGGTTTGTTCGGCTCATCGAACTTAACAACTCTACTGAAGATGTAAACTGAGATACACTTTTTACGCGTCCAACTAAACCTTTCGGAGTTACAACAGCCATATCTTTTTTGATCCCTTGCTGTGCTCCTTTATCAATTCCAACTAAATCGTACCATTTATCGGGATTACGAGAAACCACACTAGCTTGTACTTCCGTATAATCACCACGGGACTTTTCTTTACCAGTTAATTCTCGTAGTTTTTTATTCTCATCGTCTAAATTTTTCACTACTGCAGATAAATCTGCGGTAGAATCTAATTTTGCTTTCAGCTTTTTATTCTCTTCATACGTGCGCTTTACATCTTCTACGTTCTCGAAGAATCCGGCAACATAATTCGCTGGCTTTTGGAATACACGTTCTACAACACCGACAGTATCTTTTATAAACTGCTCTGGCCATGATAAACTGTTCCGTTCTTTCAATGAGATTCCAATCAATGCCACGAGAAGAATAATACTAACTAACAAAACAATTAATCTTTTGTTTAAGAAAAACTGTGGCACGTTCACACCCTCTTAATTTCATTGATTTTTATTTTGCAATATTATCGAGCAGCAGTTTTGAAAAGATCGATATTGTCTAATGCTTTACCCGTTCCAATTGCTACGCAATCTAATGGATCCTCTGCAACAAGAACTGGCATATTTGTTTCTTCACTAATAACTTTATCTAAGTTACGTAGTAATGCCCCGCCACCCGTTAATACGATACCACGGTCCATAATATCCGCTGCTAATTCAGGTGGAGTTTTTTCTAACGTATTTTTAACTGATTCTACAATTGCATCTACTGTATCTTTTAATGCATCTGCAATTTCTTCTGGTTGAATTAGTACTGTTTTCGGTAAACCACTTACTAAATCACGACCGCGAATTTCCATAGGCTCAATACCTTCTGGCTCGCCTGCAGAACCGATTTCTAATTTTAATGCTTCTGCTGTTCTTTCACCGATCATTAAGTTGTAGCTTTTCTTAATGTACTGAATGATTGAATCGTCCATATCATCACCAGCAACACGAACTGATTGACTTGTTACAATACCACCTAAAGAAATAATTGCAACTTCTGTTGTACCACCACCGATATCAACAACCATACTACCAGTCGGCTCCCAAACAGGTAAGTTTGCACCAATTGCTGCTGCAAATGGCTCTTCGATTGGATAAGCATCACGAGCACCAGCTTGACGAGTCGCATCGATTACTGCACGTCTTTCTACAGCTGTAATACCAGATGGTACACATACCATTACGTATGGTTTACGTGAGAAGAATCCATTTGATTTTTGAGCTTGTTGAATGTAGTATTTCATCATTATTGCTGTTGTTTCGTAATCAGCAATTACACCATCTTTCATAGGACGAAGTGCCACTACGTTTCCTGGTGTACGACCAATCATTTGTTTTGCATCGCTACCTACCGCAACGATTTGTTTCGTATCAGTTTGTAATGCTACTACTGAAGGTTCACGTAAAACTACACCTTTCCCTTTCACATATACAAGCGTATTCGCTGTTCCTAAGTCTATTCCAAGATCGCGAGTAAATCCACCAAATCCAAACATATCATTTATCTTCCCTTCTTATTTTCACGGACTCATTTTTCTTACTTTATATTTATAAAAACAGTACGTTTTTTTATATCTGCATCCTTTTTGTAGATAATTTTCTACAAAAAACTCATAAATCACATTATAAAACAAAATAAGTAAAAAGAATAGTCTTAAATATGACCTTTTTCCTTTAAACTCACGAATTTATGGTCACCTATTATGATATGATCAAGTACTTCAATTCCGATAATTCGACCACATTCTACTAATCGTTTTGTAACTTCAATATCTTCACGGCTCGGCGCCGGATCTCCTGAGGGATGGTTATGAAGACATATAATAGAGGCTGCTGCCCGACGGAACGCTTCTTTAAAAACTTCCCTTGGGTGCACAATCGACGTATTTAAACTTCCAATAAAAATAGTTTGTCTATGTATAACTTGATTTTTCGTATTCAAATATAAACAAACAAAATGCTCCTGTTGCAAAAAACGCATCTCTTCCATCATATAACTCGCACAATCTTCTGGACTTCGAATACTATATCTATTTTGATATTCTAAACGTACCATTCTTCTACCTAATTCAAAAGCAGCCATAAGCTGCGACGCCTTTGCAATCCCAACACCATGAATGCTCATCATCTCTTCTAACGTTGCATCCTTTAACATTCGTAAGCCGTCAAAATGATGGAGAATATTATCTGATAACGTTAACACCGTTTCTTCTTTAGAACCCGTTCTGAGTAAAACTGCAAGAAGTTCTCGATTCGATAAACTTCCTGCTCCTTCTAACAATAAACGCTCCCGTGGCTGTTCTTCTCTCACAACATCACGAATACCGTTCATCTCTCCACCCCTTTTTTTACGATTTCTCCTAAAGAAAACCCCATGCAATTTTACGCATGGGTTACATCGCTATCAAACTGTTTTAATTCACGGACAAGACGCGCAATTGGCAAGCCAACTACACTGTAGTAGTCCCCTTGAATATGTTGAACAAAAATAGACCCTTTACCTTGAATTCCATAGCTCCCTGCTTTATCAAGTGGTTCCTTCGATGCAACGTATACGTCTATTTCCTCTTCTGTTAATCCCCAAAATGTTACTTCTGTACGTTCATAAAAAGTTACCGTTTTTTCTTTCGATATAATTGCAACACCTGTGTATACTTCGTGTGTTTTCCCCGATAATAATCGTAACATTTCTTTCGCCTCAGCCTCATTAGACGGCTTTCCAAGAATACGCGAATCATATGTAACAATTGTATCTGCACCTAGTACAACTTGATTACTATGGTTTTCTGCCACAGCAGATGCTTTTTGCAAAGCAAGCGACATAACAATATCAGAAGGTGATGAATATGCACCAATCGTCTCTTCTACTTCACTAACAACGATTTCAAATGGCACATCTGCTAATTCAAGCAGTTCCTTCCTCCTAGGTGACCCTGAAGCTAAAATAATTTTCCTCATATTTTCTCCTTCCCTTCTCACATGAAGCAGAATAATTCAAATCAATCGTATCAAAGGAATAGTTTCCCCACAAATTCTAGAAATATCATTTTCTCTAAACAAAATAATAGTTCTTTTTAAATACGATTATATGCTGCCCATACAGAAAGCACTTTGTTCTAAATTCAAAAGAAAAGAAAGAAGTATATGTACTTCTTTCTTCGTCATTTCATTATCCTATTATTTCACTTTTTGTGAAACCATTTTTTCATACGAAAGTATACCATCAATAATAACTTGATTTAATTTAGCTACAGATTCCTTATCGCTCTTCCCTTCCTTAATCGTTTGCACCGCTATTGACGTATACGTATAAAGCTTCTTCGCATCTTCACGCTTCATACTCTTCCCTTCCTTTTCAATAGCTTTCCACTCTTTTTGAATCGCTTCTATATCTTTTGGATTACTTTTCCCACTAGTTTGTACGCTGGACACATATTTTGCTAAATGAGTATATAATGGCTGCACTTTCGCTAAAAACATTCCTACTTCTTTATCATTTTTGAGCAATGCTTTATCTGTAATATCCCAATTTTTTTTCAAAACTGAAACACCATCTTGCTTATACTGATCTATTAATTGATTAACAGCCTGTTCATCGCTCGTAATAGCAACAACTAACGCATACTTATCACCACTCGGTTTCAAAGTAGCCACGCCCCCATTACTTTTCCACTCTTCAATAGCAGCCTGTCCTTTTTCTTCAGAGGAATAAAGCCCTCCTTGAACGAAAAATAGTTTCATTGGTTCTAATGACGTTCCTACCTGTGCTTTTGGTTTTTCCTCTTTCGGTGTTGGTGTTTGTTCTGCCGTTCCACCCACCTTTTGTTCCTCATTACCTGTCTGCTTCGAAGCCGTTACCTTACCTTCTCCTGTCGTCCCTTGTCCAGTTAATAAATGAATCATACCCATCCCAAATGCAGTACCGATAATTATTGCAGTTGCAACGATTGCGATTATTGTATTGCTCCACTTCTTTCGATATTTTTCCATAGATACTGATTTCGCTTTTTGAAACAGAACGACATTTTTCGGTCTCTCACTTTCTGCTATCATCCAGTCAAACTCATCCTTCTTTTTTTCCTCATATTTCGCTTCTGTTCCATTTACTTTCACCGAGATCGTTCGTGATTGCTTGTCCATACACTCACACCTCACCTCTTGTCATTGTCCGCATCATATCATATTCATTCCACAAAAAAACGAGATATTTGTCAGAGGAATTCGTCAAATAACCCTATATTATTATCTTATATGTATGCATTTGACTTCATTTGTAGAACAAAAAACTAGATAGCAAAGACTATCTAGTTTTTCTCGCGAATATATTTTCTAACTTCGGAAATGAAATACAAAGAACCTGTTATGATAAAAACATCATGTTCTCCTATCATGTCAACCTTTGTATCAATTGCCTCTTTCCAATCTTCAAAAACTAATTTTGACTCTTGTTGTGAATACGATGCAAGCTTGTCAGCAGAAATGGCACGATCAAAGGCAAACGTCGTAAATATTATTTCATCAGCAACTTTTTCTAATTGCCCTACCATGTTATGTAACTGTTTGTCACCAAGAGCAGTAAATAAAACTATTACATTCTTCTTTTTATAATGTGCCTCTACTGTTTTTACAAGACTTTCAATACCTTCTGGATTATGAGCACCATCTATTATAATATCTGGATTACTTTGTAACTTTTCAAATCGACCAATCCAGTATGCTTCTTGTAAGCCA
Organism: Bacillus sp. FSL R9-9530; assembly: GCF_038008145.1. Classification (NCBI taxonomy): domain Bacteria; kingdom Bacillati; phylum Bacillota; class Bacilli; order Caryophanales; family Bacillaceae; genus Bacillus; species Bacillus sp. FSL R9-9530. The sequence continues at coordinate 4,929,410 of NZ_JBBOYO010000001.1, read as the reverse complement.
ACTTTCATCTCCTCTTCATTAATTAAAAATGATAAATATGTTTTTAAATACATTACTGCCATAAGCGCTAGCGCTGCATTGCCTACTTGATGAATACCTTTCATTGAAATTCGAACATTTTCAAACGAGGCAAATGGACAATCAAAATCAAAATGTTCCCCATCTTCATTAGAATGTTTATGTAATGTTGTAAACTGTTTTCCAAGTTCATATAAGCTTGCATGGTTTTCCTTAGCAACCTTTTGAATTACTTGCAATGCTTCTTCATTTTTCACACCAGTAATAACTGGAACACCAGACTTAATAATCCCTGCCTTTTCATATGCAATTTCTCCTAGTGTATTGCCTAAAATATGCATATGATCGTGGCCGATATTCGTAATAATCGTGAGAACCGGATGAATAACATTTGTAGAATCAAATCTTCCCCCAAGCCCCGTTTCAAATAAAACAACATCACAGAAATTAACTTTACCGAAATAATAAATTGCCATTACTGTAATGATTTCAAACTCAGTCGCTTCTCCTAAGTCCGTCTCATCTAATTTTTCAACGACTGGCTTTACCATATTTACAAGTTCCGCAATCTCTTCATCTGCAATCGGTATTCCGTTTACACTAATACGTTCATTGAATGTTTCTATGTAAGGCGATGTAAACGATCCTACTTTATATTTCGCACCTTCTAACATGTAGCGCATGTATGTTAAAGTTGAACCTTTTCCATTTGTGCCGGCTAGATGAACACATTTTATATGACGCTCTGGATTTCCGAGTTCTTCTAACATCCATTGCATTCTTTCTAGTCCTGGTTTTATCCCAAATTTCAATCGGCTATGAATCCAGTTTATCGCTTCTTCGTATGTATGTATCACGTTTGCTATTCCCCTTTCAAAAGACAAACTTCTTAATTCTATTATACGCAAAGAAAAGAGACTCACCAATATAGTGAGTCTCTGAAAAACATTTTTATTTCTCAAGATCCGCTAGACGTTGACGAACCGCTTCGCGTTTTTCTAGGTAATCTTGCTCTTTCGCACGCTCTCCGTCAATAACTTCTGCAGGAGCTTTCGCTACGAATCCTTGGTTTGAAAGTTTCTTCTGTACACGTTCTACTTCTTTATCGAACTTCTCAAGTTCTTTTTCAAGACGCGCTTTCTCTTCATCAAGATTGATAAGATCAGCTAACGGTAAGAATAACTCTGCACCTGATACGATTGCAGTCATCGCTTTTTCTGGCGCTTGTAAATCAATCTTAATTGTTAGTTCACTTGGGTTACAGAAACGCTCAATGTAAGAGCTGTTTTTCGTAAGCTGAGCTAGTACTACCTCGTCTTTTGCTTTAATTTGCATTTGAACTTTTTTGCTCATTGGCGTATTTACTTCCGCACGGATGTTACGAACAGAGCGAATGATATCAACTAGAAGGTGCATTTCTGCTGCCGCTTCTTTATCTTGTAAATCTTCGCGAACTGTTGGCCATGCTGCTACTGTAATAGACTCGCCTTCATGCGGTAAATGCTGCCAAATTTTCTCTGTTACAAATGGCATGAATGGATGTAATAGACGCATTGTTTGGTCTAATACGTAAGCTAAAATCGAACGAGTTGTTTTCTTAGCTGCTTCATCTTCACCGTATAGTGGAAGTTTCGCCATCTCGATGTACCAGTCACAGAAATCATCCCAAATGAAGTTGTATAATGAACGACCAGCTTCACCGAACTCATATTTATCCATGTTACGTGTTACACTTTCGATTGTTTCGTTTAAGCGAGTTAAAATCCACTTATCTGCAACTGATTTTTCACCAGTTAAATCGATTTCTTCATACTTCATGTCATCCATGTTCATTAATACGAAGCGTGATGCGTTCCAAATTTTATTAATGAAGTTCCAAGTAGATTCTACTTTTTCCATGCTGAAACGTAAATCTTGACCTGGTGCACTTCCTGTTGATAAGAAGTAACGCATCGCATCTGCACCGTACTTCTCGATAACATCCATCGGATCAATACCATTACCAAGAGATTTACTCATTTTACGTCCTTGTTCATCACGAACTAAACCATGAATTAATACATCTTTAAATGGACGCTCTCCTGTAAACTCTAAACCTTGGAAAATCATACGAGATACCCAGAAGAAGATGATGTCATAACCAGTTACTAAAGCATCTGTTGAATAGAACTTTTTAAAGTCTGCTGCATCTTCATTCGGCCAGCCAAGTGTTGAGAATGGCCATAATGCTGAACTGAACCATGTATCAAGCACGTCATTATCTTGATTCCAGTTTTCAAGATCTGCTGGCGCTTCTGTACCTACGTATACTTCACCAGTTTCTTTATGATACCAAGCTGGAATGCGGTGTCCCCACCATAATTGACGAGAAATACACCAGTCATGAATGTTTTCCATCCAGCGTAAGTATGTGTTTTCAAAACGCTCTGGTACGAACGTTACTTTTTCTTCTTCTTTTTGTTGAAGTTCTACCGCTTTTTCTGCAAGTGGAGCCATTTTTACGAACCATTGTGTTGATAAATAAGGCTCAACAACTGCACCGCTACGCTCACTATGACCTACTGAGTGCATATGAGGCTCGATTTCTACTAATACGCCAGCTTCTTGTAAGTCTTTCACTAACTCTTTACGGCATTCGAAACGATCCATACCGTTATACTTACCAGCTTTTTCGTTCATCGTTCCATCTTCGTTCATTACTAAAATACGTGGTAAGTCATGACGGTTACCTACTTCAAAGTCATTCGGGTCATGAGCTGGTGTAATTTTCACAACGCCTGTTCCGAAGTCTTTTTCTACGTATTCATCAGCAATAATCGGAATCTCTCGGCCTACGATTGGAAGTGTAACTGTTTTTCCGATTAAATGTTTGTAGCGATCATCTTCTGGATGAACTGCTACCGCTGTATCACCAAGCATTGTTTCTGGACGAGTAGTTGCAAGGCGAATGTGACCAGAACCGTCTGTTAACGGATAGTTCATATGGTAGAATGCACCTTGAACTTCTTTATGAATTACTTCAATATCAGAAAGAGCTGTGCGTGTTGCTGGATCCCAGTTGATGATATACTCACCGCGGTAAATTAAGTCTTTTTCATATAATTGTACGAATACTTTATTAACAGCGTTAGATAAACCTTCGTCTAATGTGAAGCGTTCACGAGAATAGTCTAGTCCTAAACCAACTTTCCCCCATTGTTGACGAATGTGAGAAGCGTATTCTTCTTTCCATTCCCAAGCTTTTTCAAGGAATTTCTCACGACCAAGATCGTAACGTGAAATACCTTCTTCACGAAGTTTTCCTTCTACTTTCGCTTGCGTTGCGATACCAGCATGGTCCATTCCTGGAAGCCATAATACATCGTAACCTTGCATACGCTTTGTACGAGTTAGAATATCTTGAAGCGTCGTATCCCAAGCGTGACCTAAGTGTAACTTACCAGTTACGTTCGGAGGTGGAATTACAATTGTATATGGTTGTTTCTTCTCATCTCCTGTTGCTTCGAAATATTTGCCTTCAAGCCACCACTTGTAAAGGCCTTCTTCAACGGACATATGATCATATTTAGTTGGTAAATTATTTTCCGTGTTTGACATTATTTTCCCTCCTTAAAATAAAAAATGCCCCTCATCCAAAAAAGGACGAGGGACATCGCGGTACCACCTTTATTTACAAACAAATTCAGAATTTGCTTATACTCTTAATTTGATAACGGACAAATCCGTCTTTTCCTAATAAGAATCATTCCGTTCAGAAAAGATGCTCCAGGGCTACCTTCTAACATAACTATCTAGAGAACCTCCCAGCCAATGGTTCCCCTCTCTGAAGACGTTTCATGTTATACTCTTCCCCTTCAATGCATTTATGTGATTGTTAATTATTATATACAATAGTGTAAAAAACGAAACCTTATTCGTCAAGATAAATTTGAAACTACGGCTTTTATCTCTTTATGGAACTAATAAAAAAAGATAAGCAGGGTTCTCCCTACTTATCTTCTTTATCCGTTCCCTTGCTGGGCAGCTTGTAATTGCGAAAGGAAATATTCTGTATTACTAATGAGCCAATGCGATTGCTGCAGAATTTTTACCCCGCGAAGCTCATTTTCTTCATTACGACTCTTTCTTCTTTTCGTATACGACTGAATTTGCCGAATAAAATGCGACGGGTACGTCATATACGCAAACATAAGAAGCTGCTCCTCTTTCGTAAATGGAAAATTTTTTTGATACATTTGATACCATTCAAAGCGGTCGCTCCGCGCAATTGGATATGTGTTCAAAGACCTTGAATAAAAGCTGACGATATCCTGTACCGGTGTAGCAAACTGAGACTTTTCTAAACTAATAAAATAACCGTTTCGTTCATAATCAAATAAAAAGTGATTAAGCGATACATTTCCATGAACGAAAGTAGTACGTGTTTTTTCCTTTTCTTTCATTGCATCATGCCATTCACTTAATTGTTTCGTTGCGAACTCACGTGCTCTCATAACGTGGTGATAATACGTACAATATTGTAATTCAAATGGAGACATATACCACTTCGCTTCAGATTCTATGAGAAACTCTTCTAATATCTCGCCATCATTTTCCCAACGGCCGGATATATTTGTATAATGTTTTTCTAAATCTTCTTCTGTATAAGTCTCCTCTTTCACCGTTTTTTGATGCAACGTCCCGAGCGTTTGAAACATCTTATGGTATTGATCATTATCTTCGCCATTTCCTTCCGCACGTTCTAACCAAGGCATTAAATAATAGCTATACGCCCCATCACTTAAAACATAATTCCCGTCCGTCGTGTGATAGATAGGTACATAATTCGAAAAACCTTTCTCCTTCAAATACTGAATATGGTGTAAAAAATTATTCCGCTCTAATTTTCTATCTTGTATTTTCTTTAACGCATACGGACCTTGATTCGTATAAATTTTCATTACACTTCCGTGCTCTTCCATATGCTGAGTGTCCAATCTATATTGCCTCACAATGGGTTCATAGCGATTTCGTAATTCAATATCCATACGAATAACCCTTTCTTATTCAAAACATAGCTTCTAGGAAAAGAAAAGAGGTGAGTGAAAAAACTCACTCACTTATTTCACTGTTGCTTTTGAAACAGGAATATATATAATTTGCCCTGTAGTTAAATATATATCTTCTGATTGATTTACACGATATAAGCTTTGTACAGTCGTTTCATAACGTTCTGCAACCGATTCAATTGTATCTCCTTCTTGTACGAAGTACATTCTTACCTTCGTAAATTCTTCTTCTGGTTCTTTCGTAAATAATTTCGTTAAATAAAGTGCATTTTCATCTCGCTGTGAATATGCTTCTTCCTCTGGCTCTTCCTGCTTTTTCGCTTTTTCTTTCTTGAAATTTTTCCGCCCGAACAATTCAAATTGTGGCGTCTTTTCTTGCTCCTCTTCACGCTCCACAAGTTCATGTTCTTCTAATTCCTCTTCTTCTATTTCTTGCTCTTTTCTTTCTTCTAACTGAAACGGCTCAAATGCATAATCTTCCCATCCATCTGATTCTTTATAGGCTGGTACCTCTTCGTGCGGTGCAGGTCTACTTTCATCTTCTTCAGCTGAATCAGCTTCCAACTCGGCATACACCGTCTCTTCCTCTTCATCCTCGGTTCTTTCTTCGTCACATAAACCTGTAATAGATATATCCGCTAATAGTTGTAAGCAACCATTTTCCTTTAATTCATAATCAAATTCCTCGATTGATACATATAATTCTTCAATTACTTTCACTCGATTTCTTGGAATTGATATTTCGAGCGGAAAGGAATGGACAAGCTCATTAACCCCGTCTGCCCTTGTTTCTACATAATCAATTGCCTTTGCTGGTGATAGCTCTCTTAACGAATAAGCTGAATCATCTTGCCTTGCAACGTACTCTCCCGTTAAATCTAATTGCCCCCTCACGATAACTTCATGATCGAGCTCCTCTATCTCAACGTCTGGATCTAACGAAATTGACAAAAGTTCTTCGACTTCCTGTCCCTTCTGGAACCAAACAGATTCTTTTAATGAAAATCGTAATGAATGATCTGTTGCCACTTCTTTTCCCCCTCCCAAACTATATGTCATTACAGATTTATGTTCCCTAAGGCTACTTTATGAATAAAAAAAATCGCTCCCCTAATGGAAAGCGATTTTCTCTAAGAAATTATGCTTTTAATTTTGACATTGCAATTTCGGCCGCCGCAATTGTCGCCTCAATATCTGCATCACTATGTGCTGTCGATAAGAATAAACCTTCAAATTGAGAAGGTGGTAAAAATACACCTTGTTCTACCATTTCACGATAGTAAGCTGCAAAGAATTCTAAGTTTGAAGATTTTGCTGCATCATAATTAATAACGTGCTCATCTGTAAAGAAAATACCAATCATAGAACCTGCACGATTAATGTGATGCGGGATATTATGCTTTTCAGCTGCCTTACGTAGTCCAGCCTCTAACATTTCTGCTTTACGCTCAAATTCCACATATGATTCTGGCGTTAACTGCACTAACGTTTCATAACCTGCTGTCATTGCAAGTGGATTACCCGATAATGTTCCAGCTTGGTAAATCGGTCCGCTTGGTGCAACTTGACGCATAATCTCTGCCTTCCCACCGTATGCTCCTACCGGCAAGCCACCACCGATTACTTTACCTAAACAAGTTAAGTCAGGAGTTACACCGTAGTAACCTTGTCCACAATTATAAGCAACACGGAATCCTGTCATTACTTCATCAAAAATAAGTAGTGCACCGTTTTGCTCTGTCACTTCACGAAGTCCTTCTAAAAACCCTGGTTGCGGGGGAACAACGCCCATATTCCCTGCCACTGGTTCTACAATTATACAAGCGATGTCATCACCGAATTGTTCGAAAGCATATTTTACACTTTCTAAATCGTTATACGCTACTGTAATCGTATTTTTCGCTACACCTTCTGGTACACCAGGGCTATCTGGTAAACCTAGCGTTGCTACACCCGAACCTGCTTTAATCAATAAAGAATCACCATGACCGTGATAACAACCAATGAATTTCAAAATTTTGTTACGTCCAGTGTAACCACGAGCTAAACGTAGTGCACTCATTGTCGCCTCTGTTCCAGAGTTAACCATACGCACAATCTCAATTGATGGTACACGCTCGATAACAAGCTGCGCTAATTTATTTTCAATTTCTGTTGGTGCACCAAAGCTTGTTCCTTTTTCAGCAACAGCTTTTAAAGCCTCAACAACACGATCATTCGCATGACCATGAATTAAAGGTCCCCACGATAATACGTAATCGATGTATTCATTCCCATCGATATCATATACTTTAGAGCCTTTTCCGCGCTCCATAAACAGCGGATTCATACCAACAGACTTAAAAGCACGAACAGGGCTGTTTACGCCTCCAGGCATTAAATTTTGAGCCTCTTCAAACGCCGCAATCGACTTATCAAATTTTTTCATTATTTAGCGCCTCCTTCTTGTAACCATCTTGCTGCATCTTTTGCATGATACGTAATAATCAAGTCTGCTCCTGCGCGTTTCATGCTAATTAATTTCTCAAGTACAACTTCTTTTTCATTAATCCAACCATTTTGTGCTGCTGCTTTAATCATCGAATATTCACCACTTACGTTATAAGCAACGACTGGTAAGTTAAAGTTATTTTTCACATCACGAACGATATCTAGATAAGAAAGAGCTGGCTTTACAATTAAGAAGTCGGCCCCTTCCATTACATCTGATTCTGCTTCACGGAATGCTTCCATACGGTTCGCTGGGTCCATTTGATATGTTTTACGGTCACCAAACTGCGGTGCACCGTGTGCTGCATCACGGAACGGTCCGTAAAATGCTGATGAATATTTCACAGCGTACGACATAACTGGTACGTGCGCGAAACCATTTTCATCTAATGCATGGCGAATTGCTGTTACAAATCCGTCCATCATGTTAGATGGTGCAATAATGTCTGCCCCTGCTTTCGCTTGACTTACAGCTGTTTTTGCAAGAGCTGCAAGAGACTCATCATTTAAAATAACGCCATCTTCAATAACACCGCAATGACCATGGCTTGTGAATTGACATAAACATGTATCTGCAACTACTACTAGCTCTGGGAACTCATCTTTAATTTGCTTAATTGCACGCTGTACAATTCCATGCTCACAATATGCCGATGATCCAACTTCGTCCTTTTCAGCAGGTAAACCAAATACAATAACAGAACGAATGCCTAAATCAACGACCTCTTGCATTTCAGCTTGCAATAAATCTAAAGACATTTGATATACGCCTGGCATAGAAGGAACTTCATTACGAGTATTTTCTCCTTCTAATACAAAAATAGGGTAAATAAAATCTTCTGTATGTAAAAATGTTTCACGTACAAGCGCACGCATGCCCCCGCTTTGTCTTAAACGACGATGACGATTAAATTGTAAAGAATTCATAGATTTCTATCCCCATTCTTTTATTTTATAGATTCACAAATGCATTGTAGTAATGCTTCTACAGTGTACTCTTTTGGCACAATAACATGTGGAAAATAGAGGTTCGCCTCTTTTTCCGTAATAGGCCCTATACAAGCAATTGTACATTTTTTCGTCCATTCTCTCCAGTTTGTACCCTCAAGTAAACGAACAAAACTATCAACAGTTGAAGGGCTCGTAAATGTAATAATATTTACTTCCCCTAATTTCAATGCTGTTATAAGTTCTTGTTTTTTCTCTACATTCACCTTCGTACCATATACAATTAACTCATCTAGAAAAACACCAAACTCCCTAAGTTTAACCGGGATTACATCTCTTGCTAAATTCCCTTTCGGAAATAAAATACGCTCGTTTCCACTTAATTCTTTTAGAAACTCTTCGGCAAATGTTTCTGCAACAAATGCAGTGGGAACAAACTCTACTTGATAGCCTCGCTTTTCTAACTCTAACTTTGTTTTCACGCCTACTGCAGCAATTTTAATCGGTCCGGGGAGCTTCTTTCTCAAACTATCTAGAAAAAAAGCTACACCATTTTTACTCGTGAAAATAACCCAGTCATACGAATGTAGCTGCCCTGCTATATGTTGAATTTGCCTATGAGACGTACCTTCCATACGCAAAAGCGGAATTTCCAATGGAATTCCGCTCCTTTCTTTCACTGCTACACTCATTTGTTTCGCTTGGTGCTGGGCACGTGTAATCAATACTGTTTTGCCAGCGAGAGCGTTCATATTTATTGTTGCTCCTTATTTGCAGCAAGGATGAGCTCTTTTGCTCCTTGTTTAATTAAACGGTCCGCAGCCTCTAATCCAACTTGCTTCGGATCATTACCTACTACTATCTCTTTCAATAAAACAGAACCGTCCATAGAACCGACAAGCGCTGTTAATTCGATTGCATCATTTTCTTTAAGAGTTGCATATCCAGCGATTGGAACTTGGCATCCACCTTCAAGTTTATGAAGAAATACTCGTTCAGCAGCCACTGTTCTTTCTGTTACTGCATCATTAATATGCGCTAACAACTGAAGTAAATCCGTATCATCCTCACGACATTCAATCGCTAATGCACCTTGTCCTACGGCTGGTACACATAACGTTTCATCTAAATGTTCTGTAATAACTTCTCCGTCCCAGCCCATTCTCTGTAATCCAGCTGTCGCTAAAATAATTGCATCGTAATCTTCATCTTTTAACTTACGTAAGCGTGTATCGATATTCCCGCGAATCCATTTCACTTGTAAATCTGGTCTCGCAGCTAGTAGTTGTGCACTACGTCTCAAACTACTCGTTCCTAAGATCGCGCCTTCTGCTAAGTCTTTAAACGATTCTCCGTTTTTAGAAATAAAAGCATCACGAGGGTCAACGCGCTTTGGCGTACAACCAATCGTTAATCCATCTGGAAGTACAGCTGGCATATCTTTCATACTATGTACAGCCATATCAATTTCTTTCGTAAGTAACGCATGTTCAATTTCCTTTACAAATAAACCTTTTCCGCCTACTTTTGAAAGAGTAACATCTAAAATAACATCACCTTTTGTGACGATTTCTTTCACTTCAAATTCATATGGTAAACCAAGCGCTTTTAATTGATCAATAAACCAATTAGTTTGTGTTAATGCTAGTTTACTCTTTCGTGAACCTACAATAATTTTGCGCATAATTCTCTCTCCTCATTATAAATACCAAAAGTGGAAATTAGATAAACTGCTTAATAGAAAAATGTTAACTAGCATTACGAGAAATGCCCCGATATTCCACTGCACAATTTTCTTACCTTGCAACACATCTGCTGCTCGTAAATATAAGCCCACGCAATATACAAATAGAACGACAAAAGACCCAATTACTTTCGTATCATACCAATGGAAATTATCCAATTTTGTATATCCCCATATGCATCCTAATATAATTGCTAATAAGAAAAACGGAACAGAAAATAAATTTAATCCGTAAGACATAGATTCAAGCTTCGGCAAATTTCCTAATCTTCTTAATCTCGCATTCCACTTTTTCTTTTTTAATAGTCGGTATTGCAATAAATACATAATAGAAAAAATAAACGATACAGTAAACGTTGCATAAGAAATAATCGCCATACCGACATGCACGTATACAAGTTCTGAAACTAATTGCTCTGCAAGTACTGGCGACATCTTTCCGAGCGGTGTAAAAATAGAAAAAGCGCTTACGCCAAATGCTACAACATTTGTAAAAAAGACTAAAAAGTCAATACGCATAAATCGATTAATGACTAATGACATCGTAATCAATAACCAAACATAAAAATAAATCCCTGATAATAAAGTTAAAATAGGATTCGTTTCTGAATCTGTAGCCCTAAGCAACATAAAGATAGACTGCAGAACCCATACAATCGAAAGTAACCAAAAAGCAAAGCGGTTCGCCTTTCGGTTACTTTGGAAATAATCTATAAAATATAAACTAATGCTACAAGCATATAAAATAATTGCAATATGATAAATAATACTGTTATTTAAAAAACTCATCCGATCATCCTTCCAAGTTATAAAGATGGAACGGATGGTGTCCACGCTCTTTTATGTTCTACTTCTTCCGTATTTCCCGCTTCTTCCACTTCTAAATCAAAAATCTTCGCAAATAAAGCTAATTTTTCGCCAGCTCCCTCTTCAACAGCTAATTCTTTAGCTACTAAAATTGGGTCTTTTAACAATTGGTTAATAATACTTTTCGTATGTTTACTAATTACTTTTTTCTCACGATCACTAAGGTTTGGTATTTTTCGCTCAAGACTTTCCATCGTATCACTTTGAATTGCTAGCGCTTTATCACGAAGAGCTGATATTAACGGTACAACACCTAGCGTACTTAACCACGTTTTAAATAAAACCATTTCTTCTTCAATCATAAATTGAATTTTCTCTGCTTCTTTTAAACGTTCAGCACGGTTTGCTTCAACTACACCTTGCAGATCGTCGATATCATATAAGAAAGAGCCTTCTAATTCATCAATCGCCGGATCAATATCACGTGGTACTGCAATATCAACCATAAATAACGGACGACCAGAGCGCATTCTCTCTACTTTTGTCATCATTTCTTTCGTAATGACATATTCTGATGCACCCGTTGAACTAATTAAAATATCCGCTTCTAATAATGCACATTGCAATTCACTTAAAGGCTTTGCATGTCCCATATATTTCTCAGCCATCACTTCCGCTTTCGTAAGCGTCCTATTCATAACCGTTACTTTACGAGCTCCACTTCCGTATAAGTTTTGCAGTGCAAGTTCACCCATCTTACCCGCACCAAGAATAAGTACATGACAATCCGTTAAATCGCCAAATATTTTCTTTCCGAGCTCAACAGCAGCATAACTAACAGACATCGCACTTTCACCAATCGTTGTTTCTGAGTGCGCACGTTTTGCTAACGTAACCACTTGCTTAAACAACTCATTAAAAATTGTACCTGTCGCTTTTACTTGTTGTGCTTCTAAAAAGCTATCTTTTATTTGACCTAAAATTTGCGTCTCTCCAACAACCATAGAATCCAAACCGCACGTTACGCGGAATAAATGATCTATTGCGCCATCTTGTTCAAAAATAGACAAGTATGGTGCGACTTCTTCTATTTCAAGCTGAAACCAATCAGCTAAAAACTTCTTAATGTAATACCGTCCCGTGTGTAATTGATCGACAACAGCGTAAATCTCAGTGCGATTACAAGTTGATACAATGACATTTTCTAGCACGCTCTTTTGGTTTTGTAATATAGTCATTGCTTGCTCTAGCTCTGCTGCCTGAAATGTGAGTTTCTCACGAAATTCTACAGGGGCTGTTCGATAATTTACACTAACAACAAGAATATGCACGCAGCATGTCCCCCTTCACCCGTTTTATCACTTTATCTACTATCATAATACAACTTTCCTCTTATGAATCTGACAATCGTGTGAACAACTGATTATTTTTTATTTATTCTCCATATGTAATAAAGGAGCTTCAGTAAGATTAATAAAGAACTTTCTACTTTATAATAATTATAAAATAATAACTCTATTTGTACGTTACCAAAAAAAGTCCTCATAATCAAGTGATGGAAACTATTCCATATTAATTATAACATCATCTTTTCTATCTTCTTTCATCATGAAGGAAAATATGTATGATTGTTCCAAAATATAGTACTCACTTTCTCGATGCAATGCATTTGACATTGTATTTCTTTTTCGTTATATTGGTTTTACAAAATTAAATTGTGCACAATTTAAAAATTACAAGGAGTTGCCTATGAAAGAAAATCCTTTGCATCTAGATAACCAACTTTGTTTTTCTATTTACGCTTGTTCTAGAGAGGTTACCCGTTTTTACCGCCCCTATTTAGAAGAAATGGGCATTACGTATCCCCAGTACATTACTTTACTCGTACTCTGGGAACAAGACGGACTAACAGTAAAAGAAATTGGAAAACGTCTATTTTTAGATTCTGGTACTTTAACACCTATGTTAAAACGTATGGAATCATTAAAACTTGTACAACGTGTTCGTTCAAAAGAAGACGAGCGAAAAGTTTGTATTGAATTAACAGAACAAGGTAAAGATTTAAAAGAAATAGCTTGTTCATTACCAACAACGATGGCTACAAATTTAGGAATTACAGAGCAAGAATATCATTCTTTATTAATCCAATTAAACACATTAATTGAAACAATGAAAAAAATTAATGACAGAAAAGGGGAATAAACATGGATAAATTATATACTGCTTCAGTAACAGCAACAGGTGGAAGAAACGGTAAGGTAGTTTCAGATGATGGCATATTAAATCTTGATGTAAAAATGCCAAAAGCACTAGGTGGCGCAGGCGGAGAAGCAACAAATCCAGAACAATTATTTGCAGCTGGTTATGCAGCTTGCTTTGATAGTGCATTACAACTTGTAATTCGTACAAAACGTATGAAGGTGGAAAGTACAGAAGTGACTGCACACGTTTCTATCGGTAAAGATACAGATGGTGGTTTCGGACTATCTGCTGTACTTGACGTACATGTTGCTGGTGTTTCTCATGCCGAAGCACAAGAACTTGTAGAAGCCGCTCACGGTGTATGTCCTTACTCTAAAGCAACAAGAGGAAATATTGAAGTTACATTAAACGTACGCTAAAAGTTTAGTAAATAAAAAAAAACGCGCGACATTCGTCACGCGTTTTTTGTTTTTGTCATTTTATGAATTGCTTTCCATGCTTCTTCTTTTCCAAGTCCTGTTTCAGAAGAGAATAGAACGATTTCATCGCCAATTTCAACAGCAAGCGTTTCTTTTACAACTTTTAAATGCTTTTGCCATTTCCCTTTCGGAATTTTATCGGCTTTCGTTGCAATAATAATTGTTGGGATTTCATAATGCTTTAAGAAATCATACATCATAATGTCATCTTTTGTTGGTTGGTGACGTAAATCAACTACTAATACAGCTGCGTCTAATTGCGTACGTGTTGTAAAGTAAGTTTCAATCATTCTGCCCCATGCCGCGCGCTCTGTTTTAGATACTTTCGCATATCCATAACCTGGAACGTCAACAAAATGCATCATTTCATTGATTAAGAAAAAGTTCAGCGTTTGCGTTTTTCCTGGTTTAGAAGAAATACGTACTAACTTTTTACGATTTAAAATTTTATTAATAAAGGAAGACTTCCCGACATTAGAACGACCTGCTAAGGCAATTTCTGGTAAATCACTGTCTGGATATTGTTCCGGTTTAACGGCACTAATTACAATATCTGCTTTTGTTACTTTCATTGTTTCACTCCTACTAATGCGTGCTCCAATACTTCGTCTAAATGAGATGCAAGCACAAACGTAAGGTTTTCTTTTACGCTCTCTGGAATATCATCTAAATCTTTCTCATTTTCCGCCGGTAAAATAATTTTTGTTAATCCCGCGCGGTGAGCACTTAATGTTTTTTCTTTCAAACCACCAATCGGTAATACACGACCACGAAGTGTAATTTCACCTGTCATACCAACTTCTTTACTTACAGGAATACCCGTTAGTGCAGAAATAAGTGCCGTTGCCATCGTAATACCTGCTGACGGTCCATCTTTTGGAACTGCTCCTTCTGGAACATGAATATGAATATCGTTTTTCTCATGGAAATCCGGATCAATATGAAGTTCTTCTGCACGAGAACGAATATAGCTAAACGCGGCTTGTGCGGATTCTTTCATAACATCCCCAAGTTTCCCTGTTAAAATTAATTTCCCTTTTCCTGGCGCTACAGACACTTCAATTGCAAGTGTATCGCCGCCCGCTGCTGTGTAAGCTAAACCTGTTGCCATACCAACTTGGTCTGTTTTTTCAGCTTGACCATAACGGAATATATGCTTACCAAGTAAATCAACAATATTTTTCTCTGTTACAACAATGCGCTTGCGTTCTGCTGTAACGATAATTTTTGCTGCTTTACGGCAAACTTTTGCAATTTGACGCTCTAACGTACGAACACCAGCCTCGCGTGTATAATAACGAATAATTTCAAGAAGCGCTTCATCACGTACTTGCAAATTACCTTTTCGCAAACCGTGCTCTTTTAATTGTTTCGGCAATAAATGCTCACGAGCAATGTGCACCTTTTCAAGTTCTGTATAACCAGCAATTGAAATGATTTCCATACGGTCAAGCAATGGGCCCGGAACACTTGCAAGTGTATTAGCAGTTGCAACGAACATAACTTTCGATAAATCATATGGCTCTTCAATGTAATGATCACTGAAGTTATGGTTTTGTTCTGGATCTAACACTTCAAGTAACGCTGCTGATGGGTCTCCCCTGAAATCGTTAGACATTTTATCAATCTCATCTAATAAGAAGACTGGATTAACTGTTTTCGCCTTTTTCATACCTTGAATAATACGTCCTGGCATCGCTCCTACATACGTACGACGGTGACCACGAATTTCAGATTCATCACGCACACCACCAAGAGAAACACGTACAAAATTACGGTTTAACGATGTTGCAATAGAACGTGCTAACGAAGTTTTCCCAACCCCAGGAGGTCCTACTAGACAAAGAATTGGCCCTTTTAATGAATTCGTTAACTTCTGTACAGCTAAATATTCAAGTACTCGCTCTTTCACTTTTTCAAGACCGTAATGATCTTTATTTAAAATTTCTTCCGAATGAGTGAGGTCAATCATATCCTCTGTTGCTGTTGTCCAAGGGAGAGCTAATAACCAATCAATATAATTATGAATGACACCACTCTCAGCAGAACTTACAGGTAATTTTTCATAACGATCTAATTCTTTCAGTGCAGCCCTCATTGTTTCTTCAGGCATTCCCGACTGTTCAATTTTCTCACGAAGTTCTTCAACTTCCCCGCCCTTGCCTTCTTTATCACCAAGTTCAGTTTGAATCGCCTTCATTTGCTCACGTAAGAAATATTCTTTTTGCGTGCGCTCCATTGAACGTTTCACTTTTTGTCCAATTTTCTTTTCTAGGCTAAGTAACTCTTGTTCATCTTGAATAATTGAAATAAGTGTATGTAGTCGCTCTTTCACAGATACAATCTCTAAAATCTCTTGTTTCTGCTTCGTTTTAATCGGTAAGTGAGAAGCAATTAAATCAGCTAGTCTTCCCGGTTCTTCTACATCAGCTACCGTTGCAAATGTTTCATTTGAAACTTTTTTCGAAACTTTAATATATTGTTCGAAATGCTCCAGTAACGTACGCATAAGAGCCTTCTCTTCTAAATCATCTTCTACTTCTTCCGTTACCGTTTTAATAGAAACTTGCACTATATTTTCTTCTTCGATAAACTCTACTACTTCTGCTCTATGTAAACCTTCTACAAGGACACGAAGCGTACCGTTCGGCAATTTTAACATTTGCTTCACTTTCGCCACTGTACCTACACTATATATGTCATCTTCTTTCGGATCGTCGATATTCATTTCTTTTTGCATTGCTAAAAAGATGATATTTTCATCCATTGCCGCCTGCTCTAGTGCTTGTATCGATTTATCACGTCCTACATCAAGATGCAGAACCATCGTTGGATATACGAGAATGCCTCTTAATGGTAGGAGGGGCACAATTCTTTCATTCGTATTCATACTAGACATAGCACCTCCATAATAAATTAAACTCCTGTTCAACTATTTTATATTACAATACATCTAGATGCAATTGCAGAGATTCTTCGCAATTGTTAATCCCCTGTTTTTTTGTGCCTCACGAAAAGAAAAAAGACTCCGCTTAAGCATACAAACTTAAACGAAGTCTGGCAAATTTTTATTATTGTATATTCTCACATTGATTGTGCATCTGTTTCGCCCAAATCATTATGTGCATCAAGCTCACGATGCATATTTTCCTGCATAAATGTTAATTCAAATACTTCTTTTAATTTGCGAACAGGAATGATCTCAATTCCCTTTATTGTATACAAAAATGGTTGCATGTTTTCAGCCGGAATGATGACTTTCTTAGCTCCCGCTTTTTTCGCAGCTTTTATTTTTGCGTACACACCACCAATAGGCTTCACTTCTCCGTGGATACTTATCTCACCTGTCATCGCTACTTCATTATTCACATACGTACGATGCACTGCTGAATATACACCTGTTGCCATAGCAATACCTGCTGAAGGACCATCAATCGGGATACCACCAGGAAAATTAATATGTATATCATACCCTTCTGGCAACACATCTAGAGAACGAAGTACTGTTAACACATTATCAACAGAACCTTTCGCCATACTTTTACGGCGGATTGATTTCGTTTGATTTCCAATACTTTCCTCTTCTACAATTCCAGTGACATTTACTGATCCTTTATCTTTCGCAGGAATAGCTGTTACCTCAATTTCTAATAACGCACCTGTATTCGGCCCATATACAGCAAGCCCGTTCACAAGACCGATTCTCGGAATTGGATAAATACGTTTTTCGTACTTTGGTGTAAGCTGACTAGAATGAACAACCCACTCAATATCTTCATCTTTAATGAAAGGTCGTTCTTCATTTATCGCCATACCAGCAGAAATTTGCACGAGATTAATTGCTTCTCGCCCATTTCTTGCATACATCCCAATCATTTCGATACCGTTCTCACCTACTTGCATCTCCACTTTGTCAGCTGCATTTTTCGCTACTTTTTGAATTTCTTCTGTATCTAACTCACGGAAGAACACTTCTAAACAACGCGACCTAATTGCAGGAGGAATTTCCTCTGGTGAACGTGTCGTTGCACCAACTAAACGAAAATCTGCAGGTAAACCTTTTTGAAAAATATCATGTATATACGTTGGAATCATCGAATTTTCTTCACTATAATACGCACTTTCCAAAAACACTTTCCGATCTTCTAACACTTTTAGCATTTTATTCATTTGAATTGGATGTAATTCACCAATCTCATCAATGAACAAAATACCACCATGCGCATCTGTTACAGCCCCTTTTTTCGGTTGCGGGATACCCGCTTGTCCCATTGCACCTGCTCCTTGATAAATAGGATCATGCACTGAACCAATTAATGGATCCGCAATACCACGCTCATCAAACCTAGCTGTCGTCGCATCAAGTTCGATAAATGTTGCATTTGTACGAAATGGAGATTTCGGATTTCGTTTCGCTTCTTCTAATACAAGGCGTGCTGCCGCTGTCTTTCCGACACCTGGCGGACCGTATATGATCACATGTTGCGGATTAGGACCACAAAGAGCCGCTTTTAACGACTTAATCCCGTCTTCTTGCCCTACAATGTCTATAAAGGATGTAGGACGTACCTTTTCCGCAAGCGGCTCTGTTAAAGAAACCTCACGCATTTTACGAAGCTGCTCTAATTCTTTTTTCGATTCTCGATCAATTGAAACTTTTTGTGTTCGCTGATTTCGAAGTAAATGCCAAAAATACAATCCGACAATTACGCCAAAAACAAGTTGAACAAGTAAAAATATATTTGTCCAGCTCATAATTCATTTCCTCCCGCTATGTTTTACCTTTTAGTATTTCCTGGGAGGAATAGTGCTAAACATAAAGAAAAACAGCAATTATAAAAATTGCTGTTTCTTCTTCGCATTATGCAGATGTTTTTGTATCAAGTACAGTACCGTCTTGTAACACCAATTTCGGCGGTTCATTATCAGCTACTGTTTCTTTCGTAAGAATACACTTCTCGATATCTTTGCGAGATGGAAGTTCGAACATTACATCAAGCATCAAGCCTTCAATAATAGAACGAAGTCCACGAGCACCTGTTTTACGTTCAATTGCTTTTTTCGCAATCTCAACTAGTGCACCTTCTTCAAACTCTAACTCAACATCGTCAAGCTCCAATAATTTTTGGAATTGCTTAACAAGTGCATTTTTCGGTTTAGTTAAAATATCTACAAGAGCATCTTCATCAAGCGGCTCTAGGTTCGCAATAACTGGAAGACGACCGATAAACTCCGGAATTAAACCGAATCTTAAAAGATCCTCTGGTAAAACGTGAGATAAAACATGCTTCTCATTTACATCAGCATTTTTCTTCTCAGCACCAAATCCAATTACTTTCTCACCAAGGCGACGTTTAATAATAGGCTCGATGCCATCAAACGCTCCACCACAAATGAATAGGATGTTCGTTGTATCAATTTGAATAAACTCTTGATGCGGGTGCTTACGACCACCTTGAGGTGGAACGCTCGCTACAGTACCTTCTAAAATTTTCAGAAGTGCCTGCTGTACACCTTCACCAGATACATCACGTGTAATTGATGGATTTTCGGACTTACGTGCCACTTTATCAATCTCATCAATATAAATAATTCCTTTTTCCGCTTTTTCTACATCGTAATCAGCCGCTTGAATTAGTTTTAGTAAGATGTTTTCTACATCTTCCCCAACGTATCCAGCTTCTGTTAAAGATGTTGCGTCCGCGATTGCAAATGGAACATTTAAAATACGCGCTAATGTTTGTGCCAATAATGTTTTACCACTACCAGTTGGCCCAATAAGTGAAATATTACTCTTCGCTAATTCTACATCATCAATTTTGCTGTTAGAATTAATGCGTTTGTAATGGTTATATACCGCTACTGCTAGTGCTTTTTTCGCGTTATCTTGTCCGATGACATACTCATCTAAGATTTCACGAATTTCTACCGGTTTCGGTACATCTTTGAATTCTACTTCTTCGTCCTTCGCAAGCTCCTCTTGTACAATTTCAGTACAAAGCTCGATACACTCGTCACAAATGTAAACACCTGGACCTGCAACTAACTTTCGAACTTGCGTTTGTGTTTTACCACAGAAAGAACATTTTAATTGACCTTTTTCATCATTAAATTTAAACATATTTTCACACCCCTTACAAAGTGCTAACCTCTTGCCTTCGTATGTACACGATAAATGTATCGTATGTAAATACATATTATGTCACTACGTAGCGAGAAATACAAATAATATGACTAGTTATGTACAAATAAAAAAATTTTAAAACTCTTGAAATATGTATATTCGACTTACAAAGGCACTTTTCCTTCTTCATCGAAAAGTTTTATAAATATATTTCTATATTTATAAAACAAGGCACGATTAAAATCGCGCCTTGTTATTTTATTATGCAGCGTTGTCTACTAAGAAGTCTACAGCTTTACGCACTTTAAGATCTTCAGATAAAGCGTCTACGCTTCCAAGAGCTTGCTTGATAGCGTCTACTGGCATACCGTACATTTCAGCCATTTTTTCAACTTCTGCAGTTACTTCTTCTTCAGTAACTTCGATGTTTTCAGCTTCAATGATAGCTTCAAGAACAAGATTGATTCTTACACGTTTTTGTGCATCCTCTTTCATTTGCTCTTTTAATTTGTCAGCGTCAGTACCTGTGAATTGGTAGTAAAGCTCAAGGTTCATACCTTGTTGGCTTAAACGTTGCTCGAATTCACGAACCATACGATCTAACTCAGTGTCGATCATAGCTTCTGGAATGTCGATTTCAGCGTTAGCAGCAGCTAATTCTACTACTTCGTCACGTACTTTGTGCTCAGCTTCGTGCTTTTTGCCTTCTTCTAAGTTTGTACGAAGTTTTGTTTTTAATTCATCAAGAGTTGCAACTTCTTCGTCAGCATCTTTAGCGAACTCGTCGTTTAACTCAGGAAGTTCTTTTGTTTTGATTTCGTGAATTGTTACTTTGAATGTTGCTGGTTTACCAGCTAATTCAGCAGCATGGTACTCTTCTGGGAATGATACTTCAACTTCTTTAGAATCACCAGATTTAAGACCAATTACTTGCTCTTCGAAACCTGGGATGAAAGTACCAGAACCGATTGCAAGAGAATAGTTTTCGCCTTTTCCGCCTTCAAATGCTTCGCCATCAACGAAACCTTCGAAGTCGATTACAGCTGTATCACCATCTGCAGCAGTTCCGTCTTCTTTAACAACTAGTTCAGCTTGACGCTCTTGTAAAGCTTTTACTTCGTTCTCTACATCCTCGTCAGTTACAGTTGTTTCAACTTTTTCTACCGCTAAACCTTTGTAATCACCTAATTTAACTTCAGGTTTTACAGTAACTTTTGCAGTGAAAATTAAGTTTTGGCCTTTTTCGAATTTCTCGATGTCAATCTCAGGATGAGCAACTGGGAAGATACCAGCTTCATCGATTGCTTCACCGTATGCTTTTGGTAAGATGATATCTAAAGCATCTTGGTATAAAGATTCAATACCAAAGCGTTGTTCGAATAATGGACGAGGCATTTTTCCTTTACGGAAACCTGGTACATTAATTGTTTTTACTACTTTTTTGAATGCAGCGTCGATAGAGTTATTTACTTCTTTAGCATCAACTTCGATTGTTAAAACGCCAACGTTACCTTCTAATTTTTCCCATTTTGTAGACATTTATTCTTTCCCTCCAACTATAATAATGTATGCACATACCTCTATAGATCAAAATTTTTATTATCTCTTTCTTGAAATAACAAATGTACAAATAACCCTCTAGCAAAAAGCTTTCAGATACAATGTTCCAATCTACTAATTGTCTAAAAGACAACTACGGTATATTTTGTTCGAGACTAATATGAAACATATTAAGTAAGAGAATTATACTCCTCTTCTCTTACAAACAGGCAGATTTCTGCCTTTTGCAACCCTTACATTATAACATAGAATGTGCTCGTTTCAATAACTGAACGATTCTTTTTCATAATTATACGGGCAAATACCCTTCTCTTTCAATGCGCAGTAACCATTGATAGGCAATATGAAATTCCTCAAACTCAATATTGTATGCTGTCATAAGTTCTTCTTCATCAATAGCCAATCCGAAACGCTTTCTTCCAATTCTCTCTAAGACAGCAGCCCAAATTTCTACTTTATCCATTAATAGAGGGAACGGAAAAATACTAATTTGTAATTCTTTCCAGTATGTAACCATCGTACTAAATATATCTGGATAACTTTGCTCTAATCGGTTTGAGAATTTATGTATAATTTTATCGGATTGCTCCTCATTATGACCTGTAAATGCTGGAATCACCTTTATCGTATTTCCAAACTTCTCTACTTCTATTTCTTCTTCTATTTGATTTTCTACCATTTTATACAAAATAGAAGTTTTTAAATAAGGGTGCTGATCTTCGTCTATTAAAAATTTCTTTAAAGTAGGAAGTGCGAGATCCAGGTCTTTTAACGAAAGTTTCTGGATCACTCTTAGCTTTTGACCAAAGTTTTCTCCAAAAAGCCCATCGGTAAATTCTTCTAATTCAAAATTCGAATCCACTAGCGGTGTATCTTCTTCATTCAGCATCCCTTGCGCAAACAAAGCAAGCCGCGCCAATTTTTCCTTTTGCTCAGGAATTATATCTTTCGTTTGCAAAACTTCCTCAACAGTTTCAATGACACCTTCATAATCATTTGTTTGAACTAAAATAGTTACATACGTTTCAAGAATATCACCAAATAATACAGCTCCTGTTTCAAGCAACTGCTCACATTTTTCTTTCGCTTCTTCCATACGTTTTAATTCTAGCAAACAAATAACGGAAGCTAATTCTGTTTGTTCCGTTTCTGCATTATACTGACGTAATATTTCAAAGCAGCGCAATGCATCTTCGAATTCCCGCTCTTTCAACGCTAAAAAACCTTTATCAATATAGCGTTCTGATAGTTGCGGAAACAATACGACCGTATTTTCTTTTTTATCCATACGTCCGCCTCTTTTTCTAGATTTTAATGATCTTCAAAGTAAATATATCAAATGCGTAATGAGAACACAACATTCCAAAATTATTTATTTGAAATATAGGAATATTCTATTTTCATAACAAAAAAGCAACAAACTTCTAAATGAAATTCATTTTTCACAAACAAAAACCCTCAGCAACAGACGGCAGAGGGTTCATCATTAATGGAAAGCTTTTATAATTGTGGGGTATATAACAAGGGTAATAATTTGGAGAACAATAATTGCCATAACAATCATGCTAAAATAGAAGATTGGTTTACTTCGCTTCATTAAAAACATAATAATAAGCATCGTACAAGCAAACAAACTTAAAAAGAACAAACTCGTTGTCGAGCTAAGTATACCACTCGGGACAAAGAACAATAAAACTACACTACAAGTACCTATAATTCCAAATAACCATTCCATTCATTCACTCATTCCCTTTCCCTCTCATAGCAGTTTTTTCTACGCTACTAAATGTTTTACAACATCAATTACATATGTTAACTTTTCATACGCCACAAACCCAAAAGCTACTGTTAAACCCGTTACGATTAATCCTTTCATCATCTCTTCCTCCTCATTTATCGTTGTTATCTTCATTATATAAGATTAGTAATTTGTTACCATCGAACTTCCTTACACTTACCTTACAGAGTTGTAAGATTTCAAAAATAAGTTTAAAATCATGTTAATATATTTTTGTACAATTAAGAATTTAATTTACAAGGGGGATTATATATGTTCAAAAAAATGGCTGCTGATGTTTTAGGATTAAGCGATGTAGGTTCTGTCATTACACCAAAAGATTATGATAAGGTTGATGCTGATGATTACGTGATGCATGAAGATGGGGAGAAAATTTACTTTCTTATTAAATCAAAATCAGATGAATATTGCTTTACAAACAAAGGATTAATTCACCTAGATGGTACAAGTGCCACAAGCAAAAAACGTACATTACGCCGCTTTAGCTATAGTAAATATCAAATTAAAAACGTAGCACTTGAAACTGCAGGAACGATTGATTTAGATGTAGAAATTAAATTTCAAATGGGAGATGAGCATTACTCAATTGATGTTCATAAAAAACATATTGAAGAATTAAAAGATTTATATAAGGCTCTTCTTAAAATCGAAGAAATTTCATACGACAACGACATTACATTGCAGTATGCACATAAAAGTTTAGATATGGCATCTAACGCTTTCAGCCGTATTTCAAATGCACAAGTAAATTTAGCAGAACAGTTTAAAGAGATGAACGAGATCGCCTTTAACTGGCTCGTTGATACGAAAAAGCAATATAACGTGAAAGATTACGGTTTTGTCTTTGAAAAATTTATTAATAACTAATTTAAAACAAACAAAAAACCTTGTTATCAAAAGATAACAAGGTTTTTTTAGCGTCCCAGGAGAGATTCGAACTCCCGTTCCGTCATTTACCTACGATATATAAACGACTCTTTCATCGTTTGCTGAACGTTCATTTGGGCGGTCAACTGACCGTTTTTGTTAATTAATATTATACGCTATAGTACGGCTCTACGTCAACGTTGAAAACTCTTTTATTCTACCGATTTTCCTATCGACGATTCTGACGCATTTAGATGATAACTATATCCACGGAAGACAAGATAATCGTCTCAAATTGTGTTTCTCAGCGCAACCTTATGCACTTATATTCGAAAAAAGGGCGTAGATAACGAAATCCTACGTCCCTCTCACCGCTATTACACCTTATACTTCTTGAAGAACTCAAAAAGCGCAATCTCTACAATTTCATCACGATTTAAACGATGCTTATCTTCGACTGTACCTAATTTCGTACATACCTCCTTGCCGAGATTCACCGTTCTGCTAACCTTTTCTTTCGATCCACTTTCTCTAATGCGTTCATGTAACGAATGAATCGTATTAGTATTCTTCTGCGCCAAAATCTTTTCCTTTTCTTGCATGATCTCATTAAATACGTTTTTAATCTGAACCCATTCGCTCATGAGTTTTCGAAACATATTTATTTCTTTTTTCGTAAGTGCATCATTTGTAGTTTCTAGCTTCTTAGCATCGGCAACCTCTACAAATTCTCGGATATCCGCTTTTAAAGACGCTTCCCCTTGTCCTGTAAAATACCAACCTATACCATCTTTTTTACTATATTTATACCCTGCATTTTTTAACCCCTTTAACAACCTTTTATCACACATACCAATTTCTTTTCCAACTTCCTTAGCGTTACTTTCTTTCAACAACGCTATTACTTCCTCAATTTTCACATGATCCTCTCCTTCTTATTACGCAACTTGCGTAATATTGTATTATCTAATTTTTACAATATTATCTTCTAAATATATCACATAAATAATAAAAAAGGTGTAGCAAATCTGCCGCTCACCTCACTTCCGCCCGTCTCTTAATCTAATTAAATCGAAATAGAACGCATATAGGCGCATAAACCTGTTCATCACATTAAATCTAATCGTCTAGAATTGCTTCTCTCGGCATCGCAATTTCCGCATATAGTCTATAAAAAGAAAGACAGACGAAGTGATGCCCGCCCATCTCCGCACTATTTTATATATTTTGATCGCAGGCTAAATATATCTTCGCCCTCGTGAATACCCGCCGCTCCCTTCCTCACGTTTTTTAAGACAGTCCAATTTGGGTTAGTTTCATCACCGATGTTCTGTATTGTAAAGTTGCCGTCACCATATTTTCGGTGACCTTCTGCCAATTTCTCCGTTATATCATTCTCGTTTGCTCTCGCCATCTTTGCGCCATCTCCCTTTTTTATACAACCTTCTTAAACTGTCCAACCAATCACACGTCCAGTCAATTGGAGATCCTCGCTTTCCGCTTCGTTTAATTGTAACACACTGTCGGGGATAAGTTCCGATAACGGCTGCCAAATCACACTAGAAACGTTATTTTCTTTGAATGTAAATGATGCGATTCCATTCGTTACCAATCTATATCGTTTACGCATAAAAAAGCGACTAGAGCCGAAGCCCTAGCCGATCATTTTCGATTATTTCGTTTTAGCTAACGCCTTAACGACTTCTTCTTCCTTGACCGTTTCGTTGCCTAAGATATATAGAGTGCCGTCACTCTCGGTATCGTGTTTTTTGAATATAGTCTACAAAAAGAAAGAAAGGCGGGATATTCCCCGCCAATCTTCGTTGCTGATCACATACGTATCGATATGATCGTTAGCTGCTGCGATCATTTCCATTTGATAACCTTCCGCATATTATCGGCTATTTAAATGCCTTGCCATCGCCATTCCTCGAACAAACTGTGTTCGTTGCTCTTTAAGGCACTTCTTCCAACGCGGGAACGAGATTACGTGCATATACGCAGCCAGATCGGATTCCTCCGCGTTCTACCTCTCTACGGTTTATCTCGGCTTGCTCTTTTAGTCTCTTCTCTCTTGCTGCGGCTTACTTCACTTTCTCTGCCTCTTTCTTCGCAGCCTGTTCTTTCTTCCATGCTTCGTACTCCGCTCGCCTTTGATCTACGTATTCCATCGTATTACCTCCGATATGTTTTTTATTTATGACTTCATTATTCAACACGCTATGTGAAATTATAGACATCCCGACAATACTGACGGTCTATGCTGCTGCGCTACTTCCTGTCGCAGTCTGATCGACTCTTGATATCGAAACATTCCTGCGTTTCCTTTTGGCTCCTGTGTGATGATCGTCCAATTTGAAACGTCTTCGCTACCCTGATTTACTAGAATAAACGCACTGCCGTGCAGCTCTCGTCCTTCTGCTAACATCGCAACGATGTTGGAACTTTTCATTTTCTTCGCCTTTGTTACTTCTTGCGTTGTTGGCTCTGCTGCCTGCGTTATATTCTCCATTGTTGTTACCTCCGATGTTTTATTGATCGATTAGTTATAGATCGTTGTCGTTTTATAGGGAAGCTCTAGCGCATCCGCTACTATTATTACTAGTTAATTAGATATCCGTGATTACGATCGAAAAGATATTGATTGTTGCGTTCTTCGTGTACGACTAGATAACGATCTCTATCATTCGCGAAGTCTAGCGCATCTTTTGATACTTCCGTTAACGCGTTCCCTAGTACCGCAGTATTAACGAAGTGGATCTTTTCTAATGCCGTAGCTGATTTTATGATTTCCGCTACTTCGTGTTGTTCCTCGCTGAATGCCCTCGCCTCTAGCTGCGTATTAATTCGCCCTAGTGACTTCGTTAATGCCATAACGTCGGCAGGATTTGACGCGCCTGTGATCGCAGTTTGTGCCATTTCCATGAACTCGCCTTGAATTTGTTGCGCGAATGCTTGTCCTTGATCGCCTAGTGCTGCGAATTTTCCTAGTGCTGCGATTTTTGATTGTGATGTTGGCGCGAATAATGCCGCATTTTTAAGTTTATTCTTTTCGATGTCGAACAACTTTTGATCGCGTTCGCTCGGTGCCTCTACGCCTTGAATTAAGAGATCTTCCGCTTCTCTGCGAACTTCCTTTACGATGTCCGTATATACTTTATGCTGCCCGTCAATATGAGCCAGTAGCGCTACTTCCTGTTGTCGTCTATGTTGTTCGACTTTCTTCGCGATCCCGCTCGCAGTCAAGTCGCGATCACCGTTTATTTTCGTTCTTGTCCAACGTAGTTGCGGCAAAAATTCCTGTGCCATATATGAAGTTAGTCCTTTTTGAATTCCTCGTGCTTCCATTAGTTTTCCTTGTAGTTCGCTAGATTTAGTTGTTGTTGTCATTTTAAGTACCCCCGATTAGTTTTTTATTATTTGTTTGATCTTCTCTTATCGTTCTGATAGATATAATTAACACGGCTGATCGCATATAATGCAGCGGTATCGCGCGTCTTCATGTATCTCGCCTGCTCGTATAGCCATCGCAGTTCATTGGCTTCGATCGGCTTTTCTTGATCTTTTAGCGGCGTCGGCTCGAATGTGATCTCCTCGACTATTTTTAAAACATCTTCGTCGTGTTCGACTGATACGTGTTCGCCGTGGTGGTTAACGATCATGATCTAGTCACTACCTTTCTTTGTAACCGCTGCGTTAATTCCTGTGTTTCCATCGCATAGAATAGGGAATCTAGTTGTTTGTAATTATCTTCGCCCACGAATTGAACGATCTTTTTAACGCTATCTTGATTCGCGATTGATCGCCCAACTTCCCACGCTGATACGCTCCTCTTGTCTACTCCGATTAGATTGGCGAATTGTCGCTGACTGACGCCCGTTAGCGCTCGGATTAATCGAAGTTTGTCGCTTGTGATTTGATACATTAACATTCCTCTTTTCGTCCTGTACCATTATCCTATTGATCGATAGACAACGTTACATCGTATATTTAAATAAAAACTAGGCGTGCGGATCGGGCAAATAATCCGCGTTACATGCAATTTGACCTTTTTCGTATGTTGCCGAATTTGGTCTTTTATTTTGCCCTCAATCGTAATTTTTCGTAATATAATCAAGCACCACCACAGGCGGGAAATTACCGCAGTATTTAGGAGACTGGCGATTTTATGTGATTTCCTGCGATGGCGAAAAGGGGTTAAAAACGAATCGTCCGTGATCGTATTAACGCGATCCAATCGTTAACCGATCCAATGGATAGCGACGAGGAAAGGAGAGAACCCCCGCCACTTTAAAAATAATCGGATAGTATCAAAATGACAGAAACAAGTGATAACCAGTCGCTTATTCCCTACATACTTATGTATAACTATCACGAAACTTTTTGTATACGTTGTTACATTTTCTTTAGTTTTTATTACATCGCATCTTTTCCCGCAGCTAGGGCGATTCGCATCGCGTAGCTTTTTTTTCTGCTTTTCTCGGTAACACGGTTTGCATTGCGCCATTCTGCCGACGCGTTAGTTTCCAAATTTCGTCCAACTCTCTTCTAATCGTTGATCATTTTCGTACTTGATCGCCAGTTTGACAACGCCAGTAGGTGTAATCATTAACGTAGATTTCATTCGACCGTTATACTGCTTCACGGGTACATTCTCAAACCAGTATCTGAATCCCTTGCACGTTCGGTGTACGCCGTTAGCATTTTTATTTTTGTATAAAATCCCATCTGCTCTTAACCAGTCGATAAAATCAGTGGATCTTAAATCTTCTAAATACCTTTTACAGAACTCTTGCAGCGTCATATTTAAGTCGCTATCTATATATGAATTAAACCACTCAGCCTTTCTCGCATTTTTTGCTGCCTCTTCTTTTATTTTTGCGATTTCTTCTTCACTCGCATCGATTAATCTTTGCATGATCGATACATTCTCGACTAGATTTTCGTTACGTTTTTCGACTGCTGCCAGTTTTGCGTTTGCCTCTTCGATCTGATTCGCTCTGTAAGCGATGATACTTTCGAATGAATCCATTACATCTTTAGGCATGTTTTCCGTTAATTTATCTAACTTCTCAGCTTTTTCTCGTGTCGCTTCGTCGATAATTTGCGATTTCAACTCGATCGGCGCGGCTTTTTCTAAATTAATAAGTAGATCTCGCACTTTGACTGCGACTTCGCTTTCCTTTAATAACATCCCTAGTCGTAGGATTGCAGATTTCGAGAAAACACCTACATCACCGTATGGAATCTTTATTGAATCATCGATTAACATAAATCCCTTTTTTCTTTCGATTTTAGTGCCTTTCTTAAAGAAAGGGACTAATTTTTTTGTACTTTCTACTCTATACCCGTCACTTTCGATTTCTTCGCGATGGTCGTGTACTAGATTGTAAATCGTTTGATTAGTTACTTTGTAGAACTCAGCAGCCTGACTCGTAATTACTTCATGAGAATCGGGTAAAAGCAGTAAAGCCCCGACCTGATCTAGCACATGAACCTCTTTCTTTAATTTATCTCTTTCCTCTTGCACACTCATCAACATTTCATGTTTTTCGAATTCAGTTAGTTCTGTTGTGTTTTCCATTTGTAATACCTCCGATTATTTTTTGACCGTTGCACAAACTTTGTTTCGATAGAAGTCTAAGGCGTTTTAGAGCGCCTTTCCTGTAATCGGCGGACGTCCTTCGCCTTGTACTCGTCCACTTGTTCTGAAAATTGCCGCTTGTATTCCGCAGCCAGTGGGAAGCGTTCGAATAGTTCTGTTTCTGTTAGTGGTATTAGCGGCTGATAACGATTATTTGTGCCGCGACCATCGTTTATAATTAGGATCAATCCAACATCGCGCAACAATGCAATATGTCGTTTGATCGTCGACAGGTTTTTCTTTAGCAGCTTCGCCAGTGAGTATTGAGACGGGTATGCGTAACCTTCTTCCTTTCGGAAATACTGAACGATAATTTGATATAAAAATAGCGTTTCCGTCGTAATTCCGTACGGTTGCATATTCATATAGTGGAAAAGATCGGAAGGCGTTCGAATAAAATTCACCTGATCCCGCGTTTCCTGATCGTATTTATCGTATACAGGTTGTTCGCCTGCTACTGCCGTTTTCGCTGCCATTTGTGCGACGATGTTTCGTTTATCTGCTCTCGCCTGCTGCTGTGCCTTTTTCTGCGCCTCGGTTAATGCCATTCTCTGCCACTCTCCTTTTTGATGTCTGATTGATCGGCGGTCTTATCTCTGATTAATCAGCGGTCTAGATAGGTGATGCATCATACGGTATAAAGAATTAATTAATATAAAGATTTATTTCTATAAAGATTTAAAAACATTGTGATTCGAATTCAAAAGCGAATTCTCTCACGAACTTTACGCATAAGATATAGATGTTAATGAGAGCGTACAAGACGTTTAAATAATATCCGCCGCTCGTTTCGTTATTCTCTTCTTTGCCTTACGTAGACATAGACGCGACAATTTTAACGGTTTGGGTTAACGTCTCGAATAATTATCGATGTCCTGAGTTTAAAAATCATATGCGAAATTTTTTCGGATTTATATATAGAAGAAACTCGGTGGGGGATGTGTTAATACACTAGTAAATACATCGATAAATATTGTCACTGCTGCGGGAATTTACCCCCTGAGTCAAAAATGATGTGCGCTATTTGTAGACGACTGCTGCTGCGGCTCGGTGGGTGGCTTTGGGGGGTGGCGAGATTTTTCTTCATGGGTTGGCTCGTGCCGTGGTGGTCGTCCTCTTCGCTCGTCAGCGAGCGAGAGCCTTTAAAAGAGTTTCGAAGTTCCTAATCGAAGAAAGATTCACGAAAAGAAATACGAAGAAGAAATAATAAACGAAACTTAATCGATAACTTAATTCGATTCGATGCGAAGAAGAAAGAAGAAACAAATTGCAATCGATAACTTCAATCGAAAAGAATTGCACGAACTTAATCGATAAGACTTTAATCATTCGAAACTTAATTCGAATAAGAAAGATGATCACAATCTTTTTATCAATCGAATTCAATCGATAACAATTAAAGAAGAAGACAATCGAAGAAGATCGCTTCTGCTTTCAATCCCTTTACGATTATCTCTGCGCTGATGCAGTACATCGTAGTGTAGTCGTATGATAGCCTGCGGTTATGTACCAACGTACAATACCCTATCAGATACCTTAGATTAGACCGTACAAGCTTCTAGGTTATTCGAGTATAATCGTATTAGGTGAGACGTTATAATGCAGCATATAAAGCCGTGTGAGCCTACCTATATCGGGGTATACGTATCGGGTTATCCAGAATAGGTAGGCGCCTGTTGGTCGATCAGATACGTAGCTAGGTATGGTGGCGTGTTCTTCGTAGGTTGGTCGGGTTGGTCGAATGATATGGCAGTGTATCATAACATAAAACATATAGCGGGCTATTGTTATATAAATATGCGTCGTGGGTAGTAGTCTAAAAAGGTACACGTTTGTAGACACTGAGAATACGATCAGATATCAGTCTATTAATTATCAAAAATAAACCTTTGTAGACGTCTTTTGAATAATTGACCTTTATAGACGCACAGTGTATATTTAGGTTAATGATAAAAAGAAACGGGGTTTTCATTATGACAATTAATTTCGCATATCTGAGAGTATCATCGAATAGTCAGAACTTAGACCGACAATATAAAGCGTTGCAGCCGTATGTAACAGATGAGAAATATATCTATACCGATAAGGCAAGCGGAAAGGATATGGATCGTGAGGGCTTTCAGAATATGCTTAAAGCGATGCGCGCAGGAGATACATTGTACATCAAATCCATCGACCGACTGGGACGTAATAAAGCGCAGATCAAAGAGTATCTCGAATATTTCAAACGAGAAAAGATTCGCGTTAAGATCATCGACCTTCCTACGACAATGACGGACGTTCCCGCAGGTCAAGACTGGGTTATTGATATGATTAATAACATTATCATCGAAGTTTATACGTCAATCGCCGAGCAGGAGCGTAGAACGATAAAGGATCGTCAACGTGAAGGCATCGACGCAGCAAAGGAAAAAGGAAAACACCTCGGACGCCCTGTTATGGAGCTTCCTGCGGACTGGGATCGATTGTATAGCGATTGGAAAGCGAAGAAGATCATGGCAGTCGAATTTATGGCGGCAGTTAATATGAAGAAGGCGACATTCTATAAGAAAGTAAAAGAGTACGAGGCAGCGCTTTGAGTGGCGTTGTCTTTTTTGTATGCGCAGATATCTCACGAAGCCCTAGCGAAGATCATTCGAATCCTTAGACCTCTACGACTCCATGAGTTGTATACGATCACGAACATAAATTAAATAAAATTACGAGGCTTGTCGATCAGGTGCGAGTAGATTATAACCCCCTGAAATTTCGATCGCTCTTCCTATACGGCGGCGTGCTGATGTATAGCGATCACTACACATATGTATCGATGTACAACGATTACTATACGCAATCTATTATAAATTACTAGTTATCACTACCGAAATGTAGCGAAGTGTACTGATCCCTACGAGTTTCGTGTATACGTAAATGAATGTAACTATTTTCGTTACATGTAAACCATCGTAAACCTTACTCTCACAGGGTTTCCGCCGTTTCATCGATAAAATCACACGAGTTTACATTGAGGTTAGCGCCAACGAAACGTCGTTCTCTTTTTTGTTACCTTTAAAAATGGTAAAATTGGGAATAGGCTAATAAATTATTTTAAAGAGGAGATAGAGGTAAATGCAGAAAAAATTACAGGTTTTTATATCATCAACGTTTACTGACTTAGAAGAAGAGAGACAAACCGCAGTACAAGCCGTACTGAATGCTGGACATATACCAGCAGGTATGGAGTTATTTAAGGCGGCAGATACGTCTCAAAAAGAAACAATTAAAAAGTGGATAGAAGAATCGGATATTTACATGCTTATTCTAGGCGGTAGGTATGGAAGTATAGATGAAGAAACTGGAAAGAGCTATACTCACTGGGAGTATGACTATGCTAAACAATTAGGGAAACCACGTTTTGCAATTGTTATACATGAAAAAGCCTTAGAACAGAAGGTAATGAAATTAGGCTTTGATGTCACTGAAAGAGAAAATCCTGTAAAATACCAAGAGTTCCGAGTTGTTGTACTTGATAAAATCTCAAAGTTTTATTCTGATTTGAAGGATATTAAGATTGCGGTTCTAGAGTCTTTAAAAGAGTACGAGAAAGATACAAAACTAACTGGTTGGGTTTCTGGGGTAGAAATTAAAGATGTTAGTAGTATCATGAAAGACAACTATAATCTATTGAAAGAGAATGCAAAGTTACAAAAACAATTGCAACAGTTGCAAATTAAGATAGATAAAGAGAATGAGATAGATGGTACATCATTTGAGGAAGTTAAGTCTTGCTTGGAACAGAAGATGCTTCGTCCTGATGAATATGGGATAACTGATGAAAAATTGAAGGGCGAAAGATTCAGCGTTTATGAATTATTTACTCTAACAAGTAATTCATTTGCATCAGGTATAAATAATCAAGTCGGAAATGATAAAATTGAACTATTTCTATATCATAGAGTTGCCCCTATACTTATGCAGTTTAGTCTAGTGGAAAAGGTAAAGTTAGCAGGAGTTAAATACCAGCGGATTCAAACTAGCAAGGTTGGCTTGAAGTTTCTAAGATTAGTAACTTTGGAAAAGAGTAAGCAAACTGTCTAATATAATTTGAAGTAGTAAAGAAGTTTATTTTGTTAAAGCACCCAAAACGGGTGTTTTTTCGTCTAAATTATTAATTCCGCTTCCCCTAACTCCCAATCGTAATTCCTCCTCCGATTTATCAGTATATTGTCTCCTTATTTTAGCTTAAACTTAACGGCTGTTTTACTCCGTCCTCTTCCGCAAAAACCTCCAATTCTCGCAGTAATAATCGATGCTACCACCGCCATTACAAACGTATTTCTTTATCTCATTTATCATTCACTCCCCTTGCGTCGCCTACGTTCTGTAACAATCGATGCAGCTACCGCGGTAGATATCAGTAAGAATAGTACGGCGATAGTGTCAACGACTGGGCTATTAAATTTATGCTAGATTAGCTAAGTCTAGGAATGAAGGAAGACGAAAGGTTACGCGGGTACAGAAGGTTAAAGTATGTTCTGTTAAAAGATGATAAAAACAATCTTCTTTATCCACTATATAAATGATAAAATTGAAATAAATTACAAAAAGGTTGTGAGGAGTTTGGGAAAGCGTAGTAACAACCCTAAAGATTCTGTTACTGAAAAAAGAAACTTAAACTTTAAATTCTATCTTAATAGTTTTGCAAAAGATCAATACGTGCGGATTTATGACGTATTGAAAGACACACATGACCATACATTTAAGGCAGTATATGAACGATTAAATACTCGTACAGATGAAGTAGAAGCTGAATTGGTGAAAGAAGCTGAAAATGTACTAATCGATTTTAATTACATTGACCCAGATTACTTTGATTACGGTGATTATGCAGACTCAATTCGTGAATATGTATATGAACGGCTTGATGAACAATTTCTAATGCATTATCAATTCGAATTAATGTCTCTAAGCAATCTATATCAAGTTTTCGAACAACAACTAAGGAAATGGTTGTATGAAGCGATGACTCATCATTTTAATGAATATATTAATCAAGTTAAATTTACCCATATTGACAATAAAAATAAGAATGCATATGATAACTTTTTCAATAATTTCGGTAAATTAACTGACTTATTCACCGCATTAAAATTAACATTTACTAATCCTTTTGGCGATGAAGAGCTTATAGTAGAAACTGACATTTGGAAAATGATTCGAGAATGCAATCTACTCTCCAATACTTATAAGCATGGAAGTGGCCACTCCTCTACCAACCTATATGAGGCATATCCTCAATACTTTAAAAAAGTAAATAGCACTCGTTTAATGGATTTATATCGTACAACAAATTTGGAACGAGTGTTAGATGTTGATAAAATATCTTTTGAAAAATACAGTAATGCCATGAAAGAATTTTGGGAGAGCATGAAAGAACATCAAAACGGTACGCTTCTTATGAATGTACGTACCTCATCATAAATAGAACCAAATTAAAAAGACGCTAGATTTCGGGTGGTTAATCCGATTTCTAACGCCTTCTATTTAATTTGGTGAGTAGTTCACTATTAAGTTATAGTTTAACCTCGTTATATAGGCGAGTGGTGTCCGCCATATGTTCGTGCATCGAATGCGGCAAGTGGTGAAGATCGGTTTCCGTTCGACATCTTCGAGGTGGTTAATTCTCGGTAGCATTTCCGAGCCGTGCCGCATTAACTTTGTACTGATCCGCACCTTTAAATCGCTTCTATAAATAGAATACCGCTCCATTGTTACTGCATCCAATTGATCGCACAATGTATATTACTTATTTTCATTGATTGAATACTCGCGTATCTCATCGATAAATCCCGCATTTCCCATCATGTGAAGGGCTTTCTGTAATTCACCTTCTGTATAACTATCGCGCGCCGTACGTCCTACGTTTACAAGTCGTAGCAACTCATGAAATTCTGTTCTTCCATTCGCCTTTAGTGCGTTATGTATCGTATTAATTAGATCATTAACGTTATTACTCTGCATTAGCTTCGCGCCTCCTTTTCGCTAGTTTCGCGAGATCCATCGCTTTTAAGCGTTGTGAATGTCATTTTCTTCGTTCTTGTATCTGACGAAATGTGATCGGCTGAATGTAATCGTAGCTTGTCGCCTTCTTCGACATAGTACGCGCCAACCGATGCGAACGAAGTGGAATAACTATACTCAATTACATCTACTTCCTTTCCATTATCAATCACTTTAGTGCGTCTAGCATATTCCGCGTTACGATCTAGCGTGTGAGCCACTTTTTCGGGATCGTCGCCAATATTTAACGCGTTAAACGATCCAATATGCAGCATACCACGATCGCCATATAGTCCGCGGTCGTTCGATAAGTCAAATTGTGCCGGGGTAATAGCGTCGACCTCCTTTTTCTGCGCCTCTTTTGACTTCTTCGCTTCCTCCTTTTTTACCTTCTCTTCGTATTTAGCCGTTAATTTCTCAACCTGTTTAGGTTGATCGTGACGGACTTCAACCTTGTTATTAGCGATCTTGTACAATATGACGCCGCCTATTAAGATAGATCCCGCGATAATTAACGGAAAAAAACTGCGTTTCCTTTCGTTGGTTTCTTTCTTCTCTAAATTGACCACAATAATTCCCCTTCTTTCTTAAATCGAACCTTAATGCGCACCTTCCTGCTCTTCCATTTCTTTTAATTCACCTTGCCACTTATCGCCGATACCACCGCTAGGTGTATTCCATCGCTTTTCTTGACGCAGGATTCTCGCCTTATCTTCTTCGGACAATTCAGATTGATATTTCTTCGCTTCCTCGCGTTGTTGTTCTTCATATTCTCTTTCCTGTTGTTCCAAATGTCTTCTATGAGCCTCTTTATCAATAATCTTTTCGCAGTCATGCTCTGGTTCCTTCGTTTCATCGTGCCCATGTCCGCAATAATCGTTCGGAATTTTAGTACTAGATTTCGTAGCAGGTTTAGAATTACGGTCACCATTACCTGTCGCACGATCTTCGTTAGCTTTCGCATCTTTAACCGCATTATTTCTAAGACCATCTTGCTCTTTCTTCGTTACACTTCCATCAGGATTAAACGTTATAGTCATCGAACCTTCTCCACCCTGCCCTAGATATCCGTAGATAGAGAACGACTTATATTTCTCGATAAATCTAGGCGCACCTGCTATCTCTTTGACTTTGTTCGCAGACATTCCGACCTTGATACCGTCATACTGTTCTAGTGATACGGTTGGTGCATCGTTATTCGCATCTTTATAATATGGACGTCTGTCGTTAATCTCCGCGTTTTCCTTCGTTGATTCCTCCACTTGTTGCGGCTTCTCATCCTTCGCAGGTTCTTCGTCAACCCTTTCGACCTTAGTCGGGCTGGACGTTTCCTCTTCTCCTTTCTCAGTTTCAACAGAGTCGTGTTTCTTATACGGCTCGTAGTTTGCTTGTTCTTTCGTAGAGCAAGCGCTAAAGATTGACGTTGTAGCCACCCCTAATAAAACTACTTTCTTCAATGACTTCATAGTAATTCCCCCAGTGTTGTTTAATGCATATTAATCAGTATATATTAATAGTAGATTTCATAAAGGGGACTCAACTTCACATACGTAACGAACTTCGATATTGCCCTTTATGTATTATTCCGCTACGATTTTTCTTAAATCGAATCTTTATGCGTCCCCCTCTTTTTTCCTCTTGCGTATAAAATCGCCAATCATCGCAGTAACAAATGCCAAACCTACCGATAATCCGAATGCAACACCGATAGCTGCTACGTATAGATTACCGAATGCCTTTGCTGCGGTCATAAATAAAAATGCGAATATGATTAGATACCTCTCTTTTCGCTTGCTTCTCACGCTATATCTCCCTTTCTGACGTTCCTTTTACGCAGTCTCGTCTTAAAACTTCTTACCGTACTTCTAGCGGAATCAAATGATCGCCCCGTCTTTTTCGACAATACTCTAGAGATTTCAGCCTCCGTAACCTTATCGGACTTCTCCGCCGTATGTATCATTGCGTCCAGTACAACAAAGTCTATTTCCTTTTTGCATATATTTTTGTATAACCTTGCGTAAGTTTCTTCATATGTACTTATATTATAGATCGCTTTTTCTTCCGTAGTATCTGTACAATTCTCTAACGTTTCCAATACGTTAATATCCCCGATCAACGTTAACGCCTCTCGCTCCTTCCCTCTACTTCCGCAATAATGTCGTACACTTTGATATACTAGCCATCTAACTCGATTGTCGAAGTCTCCTCGATCTATATCAAACGATCTAATCGCATACCTTATTTTACGGAAACAATCCTCGATAAAATGCGTTTCATTGTTTATACGATACCAATTGTCTTTGGCTAGCCGTTCGATCAGCAGTATGTAGTGCGCCTCGATCTTCGTTCTATATTTATTATTATCATATATTCCAGTGTAACAATCTCCCACTTCTTTCTTAGCTAAAGTCGCTAATCTGTTTAATGTTGCGTTTATGTCTTCGCCTTTATTGGCGTATTGTCTTATATTAAGTCGTCTTTCCATGCGTAAGTCCTCCGCCTCTTGTAGCGCCCTGTGTCGACCTTCGATATTCAACTCACTTCCGCTAGTGGCGTTTAATATCGAAGTTATGCTATTGACAATCGGTGACGCATCGACTAGCAGAGGTGAGGAAGTCGTAGGAAGCGGGGCGCAGTTTGAATCCCTATTTCGCAAAGATAAAAAAATAACGAAGCATTTAAACTTCGTCAGATTTCGTATATATCAATGCGAATAGAGGTAAAGGCGTTAACAACTAGCGTCGGCTCGTTGTGTGAGGTTTTCAGTAACGCATTCCCCGTCCTTTACGATTTCTCGTAATATCGACTTTCTATACTACAAAACGTCCCATAGTACGTAAATCTTTCGATACACCCTGTTACCGTAGTAACAACGTATTTCCACCCTTGCCGTACAATGCCCGCAATCGGCTAGACCTATACGACGCACGGGGAATGATATGCGTTGATTGTATAGCGCTGAGTTATTTGCGTCGGCTCTAGCTAACCTTTTACGTTTTTATAGCGGCACGGCTTCCGCTTTTTGACTTACCGCATCAATACCTAAAAAAGACATCACTAAAGACACCTTGCAATCCTCGATTTTTTTCGATAGAATGAAGGTAGAAATTCGGACTGATGCGGATTGTCCTGTATTCAGTTTGATTTGTGTATGTTTTGAGTCTCCGATTGCCGTCGGGGACTTTTTATTTAC
Source organism: Bacillus sp. FSL R9-9530 (assembly GCF_038008145.1). Lineage (NCBI taxonomy): Bacteria > Bacillati > Bacillota > Bacilli > Caryophanales > Bacillaceae > Bacillus > Bacillus sp. FSL R9-9530. Next base: position 4,890,449 of record NZ_JBBOYO010000001.1, on the reverse strand, counting down.
AAGAAATTCCGTAGACTTTCCGCTACTTCATTTTTATCTAAGTGCAGATAACGCGTTGTAACAGATATATCACTATGCCCTAGCGCTTTCGATATCAGCGCGACATTTGCACCTTTCTTTAGAAGATTCTTCGCAAAACCTCTACGTATTGCGTGCGGATTAATATTTTTAAGTCCGTATTCTTTCGCATGTTTAGTCATTCGTTTTGTTATGATGTTATTAGTCGGACTAGTTACAACACTTCCGCCACTCTTCGTAATAAAGAGATAATCATTTTTCGCTTTATACTCTCTGCGAATGATTTCGTTTTGTTTCATAAGAACGTCTAGCAATCGTGCGAGAGCATCGTCAAACGGCAGATATATCGATTCATGATTCTTAATAATACCGCCGTCAATACTTAATACTTTCGCATCTAAATCGACGTGTTTATGTTCTAATTGCGCCAATGTGCCGACATGTATTCCAGTCTGATACATAAGCAGGATAGCGGTGGCATCCCGTAAATCTAAGAATCGTGTTAAATCGAGCACTGATAACAGGATATTAATTTCACGGTCTGTCGCACCTTCTTTAACAGGCGTATCGACTTTTATTTTCACATTCCGCCAAAAGTTAATATCAATCCACCCGTTATCGTGGCAGCGTCCTAGAAACGCCTTTAGACACTTCAAACGGGTTAATTTCGTTTGATTACTAACGTTCATAGACGATAACCACTCGTAAATATGATTAACGTTTAATTCTTCTAAGTATTGCGTATCTGTTATCTTCGTAAAGTGACTAACGTGTAAATAGTAGTCATTTATCGTACGCTCACGTAAGCCAGTCGCCTTCATTTGACGTACAACTATCTCGAGCGCTTTGTCGATTGTTAAATTAAACGTATAACGACCCTCTGCGGTCTCTTTCTTCCGTGGATCACTTTTCAATCTATCGTTAAAAATATTCGATAAGTCTTCACCAATCGTTAAAGAATCACGTCTTTTGGACATAAAAAAATAAGCCCCCTAACTCGTTAGCGACCGCACATTGTACGATTCAACTGACGAATTAGAGAGCTTATATATCGCGGATCTTGACGTCACCGCAAAGGTTTTTTTAGCGTCCCAGGAGAGATTCGAACTCCCGACCGTACGCTTAGAAGGCGTATGCTCTATCCGGCTGAGCTACTGGGACATGGAGCGGGTGAAGAGAATCGAACTCTCGACCAGAGCTTGGAAGGCTCTTGTTTTACCACTAAACTACACCCGCATATGTTATTTTATTTTTCTTCGTTAGCGCCGTTGCCCTATCGACAATATTTATTATATTCATAACTACTTATAAAGTCAACACTTTTTTAAAAGAGGATAATTTTTCTTATCCTCTTTTAAAAATTGCTTGTTCCACCAGCTGTCCATCTAATGTTTCAAAACGAACTTCTATATGATTTTCATCCATTTCTAATAAAGCGAATGTTTTTTCCACACGAGAGCGTGGGAGCAAAATACTTCCTGGATTAATAAATAAAATCCCATCAATTAATTCTGCCCCTAATATATGAGAATGTCCAAAGCATGCTACTTGCGCTCCTACTTCTCCTGCATGATACGCTAACGTTTGTAACGTCATTTTCACATTATGACGATGACCGTGTACAACTAAGAAACGAATTCCATCTACATCAGTTACAATTTCATCTTGAAAGTTAGCATAATCACAATTCCCTTTTACAACTTTGAAACCTTGTAGCTCTTCGTGAGCAGGCGTTAGCTCTGAATCACCACAATGAATCATGACATCTACTTTCCCTTCGTAATTCTCTTTTAACTGCTGTAATTCCTTCACAGAGCTATGACTATCGCTTACGATTAAAGCTTTCATCAATCTCTCTCCCTTATTCTTCTAAAAACCATTCTGGGATTTTTTTTTCTAATTTACGAAGAGCGCGTCCGCGGTGACTAATCGCATTTTTCTCATCCGAATTTAGCTCAGCCATCGCTTTTTTATATTCTTCTACATAAAAAATCGGATCGTATCCGAAACCATTTTCCCCGCGGCGCTGTTCTAGAATTTTCCCTTCGCACGTTCCGTTTACAATAACCGGCTCTTTATCCACTTCAGGGAAAGCAACTGCTAGCGCACAGTAAAAACGAGCTGTACGTTTTTCTAAATCGACGTCAGTTAACCCTTGTAACACCTTATCTATATTCGCCTGATCATCTTTCGGCTCTCCAGCAAAACGAGCTGAATACACACCTGGTTTCCCGTTTAAGGCATCTACAATAAGACCAGAGTCATCCGCAATTACGATGGAATTCAACTGTCTACTAAGACTGTCCGCCTTTAAAATTGCATTTTCTTCAAATGTTTCACCAGTTTCTTCGACTTCTTCAATATGAGGAAAATCGTGTAAAGATTTCACTTCTAAGTCAAATCTCTCAAATAACTCAGCAAACTCACGTACTTTCCCAAGATTTTTCGTCGCTACAACAACTTGCTTCATATTTTCCACCTCTACTCTATATGAGATACGATGTCACCTAACGCTTCTTTTTGCTTTTCAACAAGTTGGAAAATCCCTTGTTCAGCAGCATCAAGTAATTCATTTAATTCAGCTCTGCTAAACGTCGCTTCTTCTCCAGTTCCTTGCACTTCAACAAACTGACCTTTTCCAGTCATAATAACGTTCATATCAACGTCTGCTTTAGAATCTTCAGCATAATTTAAATCTAAAACAACACCTTGTTCTTCAACAACACCTACTGACGTTGCCGCTAAATAATCTTTCACCGGAATTTTAGATACTTTTTCTGCTTGCAATAATTTTTCAAAAGCTAATACCATCGCTACATAAGCACCTGTAATAGAAGCTGTTCTCGTTCCGCCATCCGCTTGAATTACATCACAGTCAATCCAAACTGTTCTTTCGCCAAGCGCTTCTAAATCAACAACCGCACGTAATGCTCGTCCAATTAAACGCTGGATTTCCATTGTGCGCCCTGTTACTTTCCCTTTACTTGACTCTCTGATTGTACGTTGCTCTGTCGCACGTGGAATCATTGAGTATTCTGCTGTTACCCAGCCTTTTCCTTCTCCGCGCATAAACGGCGGTACACGCTCTTCAATTGTCGCTGAACAAATTACCTTTGTATCCCCAACTTCAATTAGTACTGATCCCTCTGGATGTTTTAAATAATTTGTATGAATATGTATATGGCGTAGCTCTGCTTTTCCTCTACCATCTACTCGCATAAAAATAACCCCCTCATAAATACTCTCATTAGTATAGCCAAATTTAAATGTACGATATGTATAACAATAAAAGAAGGGGAACTCAAAAAGCAATTCCCCTTTCTTACATAAGTATATCAAATTATTCACGATTAAAAACTACCTGTATTCACGTTTTGTGGACGATCAACAGGTTTTATTAACTTTTCACCTTTCTCATCCATAAGATTTGCTTTCCCATTCACTTCAATAGAAACATTTTTCACACCTTGTTTTTCCGTTAAAGATAAGACTAACGATTTCAACACATAATTTGAAATCATGTTTTTGTCTGGGTTCACAAATATATTTTCATTAAAGTTTAATGTAATATTTCCGTTCTCCACTTTTGGATTCGTAATAAGCTTAGCTCCTGGATTAAAATCATTTAGTAGCGATCCTTGAATCGGACCTTTTACAAGCTCATCCACAATTGCCGAGTAATCATTTTCTTTTCCTTCTGCAACGCGCCTTGTTACCGGTACGTAATATTGCTGCTTATTATTATTTTGCGCCATAAAGTAAAGTGTAACCGGTTTTGTATGCGTCACATCTGCTACTTGTTCATCATCAAAGTTAATTCCATTCGCACGACTTACACCTTCACCAAGCGGTGTACCCGCAACAGGCATCTTCGCTAACTTTTCACCATTTATTTGGAACTGCACTTGTTTTATTTCTGTAAATTGAGTCAAAGTCCACGCTACTGATTCAACAATTTGACGTTCTTCTTCTTTTGAATAATTTTTCATTTCTTTAGAGAAATCAATTACTGCTGTCCCGCCTTTTTTCAAATTCAAGGTCATCGTCGTATTCGCTGGAAGGACTGCTCGAAATCCATTTGGCAATAAATTTGTGACTGGTCCATCTTTCACAAGATACTCTAACGTTTGCTGTACAACTTCATTCGCTTTCGGAGTAGGCATTGCAATAGTTTGCGGTACGACATATCCATTTTTATCAACGAGGTATAACTCTCTATTTACTGTTTGCCCTTGTTTATCTTTTTTAGCAGTTTCTTTCTTTTCACCTTCTGTATACGTAACTTTTTTTGGCGGATCAATTTGTTCTGTCGCTTTCTCTTGATTTAACAAGCCACACCCTGATAATAAAATCGCACTCACAGTAGCACCAACAACCCATTTAAAAGTGGATTTAGGCATGCCATTCCCCCCTAAAATCTAAGTTTGTACTATTATGTATACGAGCTGTTTCATATTTTAGAACAAGCTATGGCTACTTATACAGAAAAAACCCCTGATTTCTCAGGAGTTCTCTTATATGAATCTACTATTATTCTGTTTCTAAATTGATATGCTTCACATTTTCAATCGGCTGACCGAACCACTTTGATGCAATTTCTTTGAACAGACCTATTTTACCAGTCGTTAAGAAGAGGTGGTCACTTTGTTCTTCTCCCTCATTTAACATCTTACTATGGTATAAAATCGTGCTTACCTCACGCGCCGTTTCATCACCCGAACTAATTAATTGTACTTGATCCCCCATTACCTTTTTAATAACAGGACCTAAAATCGGATAATGCGTACATCCTAGAATAAGCGTATCAATGTCAGTACTTTTCAACGGTTGCAATGTTTCTCTTACAACTTCATACGCCATTTCACTTTCGAAATTCCCACTCTCTACAAGCTCAACGAAAGGTGGGCAAGCTAAACTTTCTACCATAACACGGTTATTAATAGACTTTAACGCCTCTTCATAGGCGCCACTTTTTACTGTTCCAATCGTTCCAATAATCCCAACATGATACGTATTTGTCACTTTTAAAGCTGTACGTGATCCTGGATGAATAACTCCAACTACTGGAATTGGTAATTGTTTCTGCATTTCTTCTAATACAACCGCAGTTGCTGTATTACACGCAATAACTAACATTTTGATATTTAAATCTAATAAATGCTCCGTCATTTCCCACGTAAATTGACGCACTTCTTCACGAGAACGCGGACCGTAAGGGCAACGTGCTGTATCCCCTAAATATATAATACGCTCTTTCGGCAACTGACGAATTAATTCCTTCGCTACTGTTAAACCGCCCACTCCTGAATCAATAACACCGATCGCTCTATTCAACTTAATCACCCGTTTTCTCATTCATCATCTTTTATGTTTATCAGTATATTTTACACACTTTAAGTTCGCTAACTTAAAGTGCCCCTGTATAAAAATTTTCATTTGTACCTATATAGATCAGGACCTTTTTTATTTTGCTCCTTTTTTTCATAATTTGCAAGACAGAAAAATAACCGACCTTCTATATGAAAGTCGGTTTCTTCTATATAAAATGCTCATTCAAAATAAAACTCCCGCTACTTTTATTAATAGCGGGAGTTTTATTTCTATATTTTATTTATCGCGTTCTTTATAGCCTTACCTATTTATGTATGAAGCATCCTTATCATTCATATGTAGCATGAAACAAACAGAAAAATAGCCGACCTTTTGTATAAAAGTCGGCTGCTTTCTTATAGTTCTAGCTCTCCCATACGAAGAAGCTCAACAACTGCTTGTGAACGTCCTTTAACCCCTAGCTTTTGCATTGCGTTTGAGATGTGATTACGTACTGTTTTTTCACTTATAAACAGTTCACCTGCAATTTCCTTCGTCGTTTTATCTTGAACCAGTAATTCAAATACTTCTCTTTCTCTCTTTGTGAGTAACGGTTTAGATTGATACGCTTTTTCCTTCAACTGGTATAACCCTCCTTGCTTAAGCCAGAGCTGTATATGTGTAAGTTGGGTGTTTATTTAGTCAAGATATTGTATGAACGAAATGTGCAGGTGGTGAATGAAAATGGGCTTTATTTCTTATGTTATTTTAGACTTTTATACAGTGCGTACACTCTTTTTATCCACTTACTTTTCAGTACGCCATATTTGTTCTAGTAATATGCTGACAACTGTACCTACGAACAAACCATTTCCGAATATATATTGCATCACAGACGGCAAGGATTGGAGTGCTCCAGACGGTAAAAACATAGCACCACTTCCAAATAATATAGCAACTCCTAAAATCGTTACATTCCTTTCGCTGAGCTCCACTTGTTTTATATTATGAAATCCAATTCCAATAAGCTGCACGAACGAAGCCATTAAAACCGCAGATGCGACCGCGGATGGCAGAGAGGCTAAGTAGCGGATAATACTTGGAAACAGCGACATACCGACTAATAGTACACATGCAAATAAGAATGAACGCATGTACTTTTGATTTGTTAAACGTATGAAACCTGCCGTTGCTGGTAATGGAACGACACCTACAGTTGAAAACAAAGAGGAAATCATATGCGAAATCCCTCCGACCCACGTACCATTTCTCAACTGTTTTTGTTCAATAGTCGCTTTATGAATCGTAGCTTGATTGATTGCTATAATAGCTGCCACTGTATTCGAAACTAAAATACATACCATAACGAAACTTGATACAGCCATACCTGTATTCCATTTTGGAATTCCCCACGCGAATATATGTGGAAGTTGCACAAAATGAGTTACTTGAGATGGGATCGTCACTTTTCCTGCAATGAGAAAAATAATCCAGCCACTAATTAACCCTATTAAAACCGCATAACTTTTAACAAACCCTTTTCCGAAGTTGGAGAGTATGACTACGAATAAAAATATGCCAAAAGCAATTAATGCTGTAAATCCATCAATTTGAGAAACAGCAGCTGTAATTCCTAGCATTCCTTTTAAAAATACACCACTTAATTGTAAACATAATAAAAGTAAGAACGTCCCTGTCACGAGCGGCGTAAATAAAAATAAAATACGCCCGATAACTCCCGTTACTCCTAGCCCTATTAAAACAACTCCCGCAACCATCATTCCTAATTCCAAAATTTGCAATGTACTATGTAATTGATCCTGCCCTACAGTTGCATAAGCAAGCACGGTAAATACACCAACCCAAGATCCAGCTGGTCCATCCGCAATCGGAAGCTTATGTCCAAGCCATCCTTGTAAAAAAGAAGATATACCAACTACGAAAAACGTACGCTGCATTAAATAAAATACTTCTTCCGTCGTAAGATGAAATAATCCGCCAACGACAATTGGTAGCGCGATTGAGTTTGCTAATAAAAAAATAAACCATTGCAAAGTTCCCATAATATGATTTTGATTATGTTGATTGTCCAAACTTTTCATCCCTTCTTGCTTCCTTATAAGGAAGTATAGTACTTCCTTGTTTCTACTAAATAAAAAAGAAGGGTTCTATTTTCACAATTAGAACCCTTCTCAAAACATCTAAACGATTCCTCTATACAAGATTATCAGATTTCACTTGATTTAAATCCCCTATAACAACATTCCCTTTATACATAACTACACGCTTCTCTGTTTGACGAGCCACCGCTTCCGCGGCGCATGTTGCATTCGTTAAAACAAAACTTGCCTCATCCCCTACATTCGGCCACACTCGTTTCCCTTCATTATTTAACGTTTCTTTCCCTCCAGTAATAAAACGAAGAGCTTTCCCTAAAGACCTTTCATCACTCCAACCAAATCGTTCTGCCAATCGATTTGCCTTTTGAAGCATATCACCTGTGCCAAACGGAGACCAATGATCTGTAATACTATCATTTCCTAATGAAACTTTAACTCCTTTTCGATCTAATAATGGAATTGGGATTACTTGTTTACCGATTGGAACGGTTGAAGTGATATCAATCTTTAATGCTGCTAGTCTTTCTGCCACTTCTTCAGCTTCTTTATCAGTAACACCACCAAGTCCAAGCGCATGACTAATTGTTACACGACCTTGCCATCCTGCTTCTTCCGTTAGACTTGCTAATCTCTTCATTGTAAACGTTCCAAGATTATTCGCATCGTGCAAATGAATATCAACATCCGCATTAAATTCTACCGCAATGTCCATAATCGTATGTAATGATTTTTCAATATCATTATCTACTGTAGCTGGGTCCACTCCGCCAACTAATTGTGCGCCCATACGCATCGCATCTTTCACAAGTTGCATAGAATTACTTCGCAATAATCCATGTTGCGGAAATGCAACTATTCTACCAGACAACCGATCTTTATATGTTCCTAAAGCCGCTAACGTTGCCTCTAAATTACGAAGTCCAATAACCGGATCCACATTACAATGCGTTCTAATATTTGTTGCGCCATTTCGAAGCAATAACTCTAGCATATTTTCCGCCCTGTCTTGAGCAGTTGCTAATTGCTTTGGTAAAATCGTTTTTTCTTCATTAAAACGTGTAAAAATATTTTCTGCTGGCATACAAGCTTTCCAAGGCCCACTATAATATGTTTTATCAATATGAATATGCATCTCTTCAAAAGCTGGTAAAACTAATAAACGATTAGCATCAAAAGTTAACGTTCCTTCCTCTTGGGCGATTCCCGATATAATTCTTTTAATTCGCCCATCTTCAATAAGAAGACTGCATATCTCAGTTTCCGTTTGTGAAATTTTCGCTTCTTCATATGTATAACCTGTTTCAAGCTTTACATTAGTCAACCAATATAATGTCATTACCATTTCCCCACCTTATATTAGAAAATACGTCACACCCTCATTTTCATTTTAATACCAACTGAAAATTAAGACAATTAATCCACTGTATTGTCCTTTCACAAAAAAATGTAATATAACCTAATGGTCTTCTCATAAATTTCCATATAGAATAAAAGTACACTGTATCACTCATACATAACAGCGGTGATATAAAAAGGAGAGGATCATAATATGTCGAAGAGGTTATATAAATCCGAAACTGATAAAATGTTATTTGGTATATGCGGTGGTTTAGGAGAATATTTTGATATTAGCTCTACTCTCATTCGCATACTTTGGGTCATTGCTATTTTATGTTTTGGGACGGGGTTTTTAGTTTATTTTATTTGTTTATTACTTATGCCACGCTCTTACTAATAACATTCTTTCATATATTTGAGCATAGCGTATAAAAAATCCCCTATAGAAAAATCTATAGGGGATTTTTTCATGAAGAATATTTCATCGTTAAATGTAATACCGCTACTTCATCCTCTTCATTTTTATAACTATGTTTCTTATTAGCTTCAAACTGAATGGAGTCAAACTCATTTAGCACATATACGTCATTCTCAACTTGAATAGAAACTTTCCCTTTCATTACTGTTACCAGCTCAATTGCTCCTTCATGATGAGCTTCCGGTTCATATATACTATTCGCTCTTAAACAAGCACGGTGCATTTCCATCCCTGTTTCTTTCGTGTAACGGAACATCGTTTCTAAATGCCATGCTTGTCCTACATCTACTGCAAATCCTTCTCCGCAGCGCGCAACAGCTACAGGTTCTCCAACAACCATTAATCTCGATAAAGGAATCGATAACCCTTTCGTTATTTTCCAAATGACAGCTAACGTTGGATTCGTTTCGCCTCTCTCAATTTTCCCTAATGTTAATTTACTAACCCCTGTTTTTTGGGCTAATTCTTCTAAACTTAATTTTTGTTCATTTCGAATTTGTCTTAATAGCTGACCTACTTGCTGAATTACTTCTTTCGTTTGCATATCTTCATTTTCTTTCATATATAAAAACCACCTTAAAATATAAAATAGTTTACTTTTATTATCTTTAAGTATATTATACTATACATAAATACTCAATTCCGAAAGGAGTGCCATACTTCATGCGCGCAATATTACTAGGTCTTTTATCATCGGCCTTTTTTTCTGCAACCTTTATTATTAACAGAGCAATGAATGTATCTGGAACAAGCTGGGCTTGGACTGCTTCCTTCCGTTTTCTATTCGCTCTCCCTATTTTATTCCTTATCGTTTTATTTCGCAAAAACTTAGGAGCTTTATGGGCAGAATTAAAAAAACATCCATTTGTATGGATCGGGTGGGGCTCGGTCGCTGGCATCGGCTTCTATTCTTTATTAAGTTTCGCAGCTGTTTTTTCTCCAGCTTGGCTCGTTGCTGGAACTTGGCAAGTTACGATATTAGCAGGTTTACTTTTATCGCCATTATTCTTCATTAAAATAGAAACAAAATCAGGTACAAAACTTGTACGTGGAAAAATTCCACTACGCAGTTTATACGTCGCTTTATTTATTTTACTTGGTGTACTTTGTATGCAAGCTACTGAAGCCGGTCATATTACAATGACTCAGTTCATCTCGGGATTTTTACCTGTCGTTTTAGCAGCTTTCTTATATCCCTTCGGTAACCGAAAAATGATGGAACTTGTTGGCGGGCGTCTTGATACATTCCAACGTGTATTAGGAATGGCAATCGGAAGTCTCCCTATTACAATCCTACTTGGTATATACGGATTTTCCACTACCGGTATTCCATCATCAAGTCAAATGATGCAAGGATTTTTGTTAGCATTATGTTCCGGAGTTATTGCGACGATGACATTTTTCTTTGCTACTGACTTAGCAAAAGACAATCTTGCTTTACTTGGAGCTGTTGAAGCAACACAAGCTGGAACGATGGTCTTCACTGTGCTTGGTGAGATTATTTTCTTAAATGGTTCATTCCCTAGCGGACTGTCACTGATTGGGATGATTATTATCATGCTAGGAATGATTGTAAATAGTGTTTTAAACCGTTCTGTTCCAGTCATTAAACAAAAAAAATCAGCATAAAAATAGATATGGTTCTTCTTCATAGAACCATATCTATTTTTATTATCTCCCTATTTCGCCTTATCAGAATAGTATTTCATTAGCTGTTTATACTAAAACCTATGTTATAATACGTTTCATGTGCATTAATAGGAGGTAAATTATGTTAAAAAAAGCAATTGCTGAATTTATTGGTACATTTGTACTTGTATTATTCGGAACTGGAGTAGCTGTCATTGGTGGCGGAATTGAAGGAATTGGAACATTAGGTATCGCTATGGCTTTCGGATTATCTATCGTGGCTATGGCATATAGCATTGGAACAATTTCTGGATGTCATATTAACCCAGCAGTATCAATCGCTATGTTCATCAACAAAAGAATGAACGCTATGGAACTTAGCTATTATTTATTAGCTCAAATTTTAGGTGGTTTATTAGGAACTGCAACGTTAGTAACAATTTTACGATCTGCTAAATTACCTTTAGATAATTTAGGACAAAATAGTTTTGGAACTCTTGGTTTATCTGGAGCATTTTTAGTTGAATTCATTTTAACTTTCGTATTTGTTTTAGTTATCGTTGCTGTAACAGGTAAAAAGGGAAGTTCTTCTTTAGCTGGACTAGTAATTGGTTTCACATTAGTATTAATTCACTTATTAGGTATTCCGTTAACTGGAACATCTGTTAACCCAGCTCGTAGTATCGCACCAGCTCTATTCGCTGGCGGAGAAGCAATTTCTCAACTATGGGTGTTCATCGTTGCCCCAATTTTTGGTGGTATCGTAGCAGCTGTTGTAGGAAAGTTTATTTTAAATACGGAAAAATAGAACTTCCAATATTTCCGAATAAAAAAAAGCGAGCCCTCATCATGAGGAAGCTCGCTTTTTTTATTCTTTAATTTTCGACTTTAAATTTGTAACTAATTGCTGCACCGTTACATTTGCAAGTACGTTTTCCATCGCTTCTTGCGATTGTATTAAAATAATCTCTAATACCGATTGAATATTAGCTCCTACTGGACATTCAATGTTGGGATTTTCATGGAAAGAAAATAGATGTCCTTCTTCTACAACTTCCACAGCTTTATATACATCAAGTAATGTAATTTCATCTAAATCACGAGCAAGTGTCGTACCACCTTTACCAGCTTGTACATCAACAAGTCCTGCTCTCTTCAACATTCCTGTAATGCGACGAATCACAACTGGATTTGTATTCACACTACCAGCAATCCATTCAGAGGTACAGCGAGAGTTTCGATCTATTGCAAGTAACGTTAACATATGAACACCTACTGTAAAACGACTACTAATTCCCATCTGCACACCCTCCTTTTTATTCATTCTATTAAAAGACAACTCTTATTATTATATACTATTTTTAATTTATACATAAAGAAAAAGCATGATTCCATTAGAAAATCATGCTTTCCCTCTATTATTGACGCTTTATAAATTTCGCCAAATCTTTAAACTTCACTTTATCAGAGTAATTCATTACACCGTTTACATAGATACGGCTTGTAATCGCATTTAATATACCAATCGTCGCCAATAAAACTACTAATGTTATCGTAATCTCTAACATACCTGCTTCACCAGCTACAATCCGCGAGAAGGTAACCATTGGTGTGAAAAACGGAACATACGAACTTACAACAACAATAGTACTATTTGGATCACTTAATGATTTAATACTAATGAAGAATGCAGCCATGATCAAAATCATTATCGGGAAAGATACAGCTTGTAAATCCTCTGTCTTAGACACAACAGCTCCAGCCGCAGCGTACATCATCGCATAAAGTAAATACCCCGTAATGAAATAAACAAGAAACATACTTATAACCTGTGCATCTAATTTTGTAAAGTCAATTGGAACACCAAGTAATGAAGCACTTTCTAAATCGACCCAACCTAACAAATAAGGAATAAGATAACCACACGCCAATATTACAAGTTGTAATAACGCCGTTGAAACAACCGCCAAAATTTTCGCATACATCATCGTAAGAGGCTTTACTTTCGGAAGCATTACTTCCATTACACGTGACGCCTTTTCAGATGCAATATTCATTGCGATTGTATTTCCGAAAGCTACAATAAACATATACAAAGCAAATGTAAAGAAATATGCAATTCCGAAAGAAGATGTACGATCTTTTATCGCTTCTTGCTTCACTTGAATTTCTGCTTGTAATTGCTGCGCAATTTCTGGTGAAACATTATTTTTTGCAATCGTCACCTTCGTATATTGTTGTTTTAAATAACCCGCCATAATCGCAGAAGTTGCTTGGCTTGGAAATCCATTATACATATATGTAACTGCTGGAGTCCCATCCTTTTCCGTCACATGGAATAGACCATCTAAATCGCCTTCTTCTACTTGCTTATGCAGTTTATCAAAATCATCCTTTGAACCAACCGTTATTTTTGCTGATGGCAATAGCTTATTTAGCTCTTCTTTTTGTACTTTGTATGTGGAGCTCTCTACTACAACTGCAATTTTATCTTTATCCTTATTTTTATCATCGCCTGAAGTAAAATGATTAAATGCAAAAATCCCAAACACAACTAAAAATAAAATCGCACTTGTAATTAATGATTTTTTAGATAAAAATGCTTCTTTAAAATAAAATGAAAATACATGAGAAAATTTACGCATCTTTATTTCGCCCTCTCTACAAAGATTTCGTTTAACGTCGGCTCTAACATTTTAAATTGTCGTAAACCAACACCTTGTTCTTGCAATTGTTGCAAAATCTTTAGAGCTTCTGCATCATCTTGTACTTTCACATAAAGAAGGCCTTGTTGTTTTTCATACGGGACATGTATAGCTTCTAATCCCTTTTCATTCTCTGCTATATCTTCGATTGTTAAATTACGAAAACCGTATTCTTTCTTAATATCACTTAATTGTCCTTCTACGACTGCTTCACCTTTTTTCAAAATACATACATGTTGGCAAAAAGCCTCTACTTGCTCCATACGGTGACTAGATAAAATAATTGTCTTTCCGCTCTGTACTTGTTCTCCAATAATACTAGCCAACATTCCAGCATTAACTGGATCAAGCCCGCTAAATGGTTCATCCAAAATAAGAAGTTCTGGATTGTGAAGAAGAGCAGCAATCAATTGAATTTTTTGCTGGTTCCCTTTCGAAAGTTCTCCTGCTGTTTTGAATTTATATTCTGGGATTGCTAAGCGCTCTAACCAGTGATCAATTGCAAGATCTACTTCTTTTTTCGTCATTCCTTCTAATCTACCAAAATATCGCAACTGGTCTATTACTCTACTTTTTGTATATAAGCCTCTTTCTTCTGGTAAATATCCAATTGTTACCCCGCTATCACCAAATGATTTTCCATCCCACGTAATAGAACCTTCATTTGGCGTTAATAAACCTAGTAACATTTTAATTGTCGTTGTTTTCCCTGCACCATTTCGGCCAAGTAACCCTAACACTTCACCTTTCGGTAACGAGATTTGCAAACCATTAACCGCTTTAGATTCTCCGAATATTTTTGTTAAGTTTTGAATTTGTAAACTCAATGTATAAAGCCTCCCCTTTAGTATCATTCGTACTCTCTATTAAAGACTATGATTGTTCGAAATAAAATATAGTACTATATTTCAATCTTTTATACGTATCATGATCCCCCATCCACCATTTGTTTTATTTAGTTAAAATTGTAAATAACAAAGATATATTTGTCAATTATAATTGTCATTTCGACAATAAAACACGTCAAATCACTTTTTGTTATTTTCCCCATCTTTCTAATATAGGACATACTACTATATATACAAAAGACAATATGCAAATGTTCATAAAAAAATTTTTATATTTTAATATATAATATAAGATGATTTTCTAACATCGAGGAGGATACATATGAAGATGAAGAGGGGTATTACCAGTTTATTATCTATAGCCGTTCTTTCCACATCGCTTGTAGCATGTTCAGGAACAGCTGAGAAAACAGTGGCAAAAGAAGAGAAAGTACAATTAACAGACCAGCAATTGATGGCCGATTTATGGTATCAAACAGCTGGCGAAACGAAAGCACTTTACTACCAAGGCTACAATATTGGTCAATTAAAGCTTGATGCAGCTCTTGCAAAAGGGACAGAAAAAAAACCTGCTATCGTACTTGATCTAGATGAAACTGTTTTAGATAACAGTCCCCATCAAGCAATGAGCGTAAAAACAGGAAAAGGCTATCCTTATAAATGGGACGATTGGATTAATAAAGCTGAAGCTGAAGCTCTTCCAGGCGCTATTGATTTCTTAAAATATACAGAGTCTAAAGGTGTAGATATTTACTACATCTCAAATCGTAAAACAAATCAACTAGATGCAACAATTAAAAACCTTGAGCGCGTAGGTGCTCCTCAAGCGACGAAAGAACATATATTACTACAAGACCCGAAAGAAAAAGGGAAAGAAAAGCGTCGTGAACTTGTTTCTCAAACACATGACATCGTCCTATTCTTCGGTGACAACTTATCTGATTTCACTGGTTTTGATGGAAAATCTGTGAAAGATCGCAATGAAACAGTAGCAGAATCAAAAGCACAATTTGGTGAGAAATTCATCATTTT
Organism: Bacillus sp. FSL R9-9530; assembly: GCF_038008145.1. NCBI lineage: Bacteria > Bacillati > Bacillota > Bacilli > Caryophanales > Bacillaceae > Bacillus > Bacillus sp. FSL R9-9530. Next base: position 4,874,971 of record NZ_JBBOYO010000001.1, on the reverse strand, counting down.
CCCTAATCCAATGTACGGTGATTGGGAAGGTGCTCTATATGACTATAATTTCAAAAAATCAGATGCAGAAAAAGACAAAATCCGTCGTGACAATTTAAAATCATTTGATGCAAAATAACAAAGAGGATGGCCTTCGCCATCCTCTTTTATTGCATATTTCTTGTTAAAGGTAAAATAAATACTTCTACACGTCTATTTTTCGCTTTTCCTTCTGGCGTATCATTTGGTGCAATTGAACGGTATTCTCCATAACCAACTGCACTAAATTTTTCTGGTTGCAATTCTTTATTTTGGAGTAACACCTGCATAAAATTAACTGCACGCTGTGTACTTAACTCCCAGTTTGATGCAAACTGAGCATTTGCGATAGGAACCGTATCTGTATGACCCGACACTGTAATTTCACGAGGTGATGCTGAAACAAGTAGGTTAGACATCTCTTTTGCAATCCCTAACGATTCCAACTTCACATCTGCTTTCCCTGAATCAAATAGTACATTTTCTAATATCGTTAACATTAATCCTTTTTCAGTTAACTTAGTTTGAAAAGAAGAGGATAGTTGTTTCTCATTAATATATTGATCAATCTTTTTTTGTAATGCTTTCAACTCATCCATTTCTTTTTTTTCTTTAGCTCTATCTTCCGCTTGTTTTTTTGCTTGTTCTGCCTCAAGGCTATTTGCTGATAATTCTTTTTCCTCATTTGGTTTTTGATCGCTTAAAAATTCTTTATTTCCTGTTCCACCGGCTAACTCACTTCGAAAAGCAACTGCCATCTGTTTAAACTTCGCAGCATCTATACTACTCATTGCGAATAATACGATGAACAATGCAAATAACAACGTTAACATATCAGAATATGGAATTAACCAAGTTTCATCGATATGCTCATCATGTTTTTTCTTTTTACCTCTTCTATTTTTCTTACTCCGCATTTTTTTCTGCTCCTTTTTCTAGCTTTTTACGCTCAGTTGCAGAAAGTGCACCTAAAATGCGGTTCTTCATAATAAACGGATATGTACCTTCTTGTAACATTAATAAACAATCAATAATTAAACGTTTCTTCTCTAATTCAGCAGCAGACTTTTGCTTTAATTTATTTGCAAACGGATGCCATAATACGTAACCTGAAAAAATACCGAAAATCGTTGCAATAAACGCACCTGAAATAGCATGCCCTAGCTTTTCAATATCAGTTAAATTTCCAAGTGCAGCTACAAGACCAATAACAGCACCTAAAACCCCTAGTGTAGGTGCATATGTACCAGCTTGCGAGAAAATAGCAGCCCCTTTTGCATGTCTCTCTTCAATCGCTTCTAATTCGGCTTCTAAAATTTGTTCTAAATCCTCTGCAGATACACCATCAATAACAAATTTCATACCACGCAAAAGAAATTCATCTTCAATTTCATCTAATTGTTGCTCTAAAGACAAAATACCGTATTTTCTACTCTCAGATGTCCAATGAACAAATAATTCTAGCAATTGTTCATAACTTAAATCTTTTTTATTTGAACCAAAAAGAACTTTAAATAATTTTGGAACTCTTTTTAATTGATTCATCGGAAAGGCGATACACACTGCAGCAAATGTACCGACGAAAATAATTAGTGCTGCGGCAGGATTTAGTAAGGCTGTTATGTCAGCGCCCTTGACGACCATCCCTACGACTACCGCTAATACTCCTAAAATGATTCCAATAATTGTTGCAAAATCCATTCCCATTCACTCCTAGTCTATACCAGAGGTCTTTTATTCTCGATAATCGCTACATCTTCTTATATACATATATTACATAAAAAATGAACTTCATGAAAGATAAGAAATGAATTATATGAAAAAATACTACAATTTCACACATTTTCTGACATTTTCTTTGCGTTTTTATTACGTTATGACTCTTATATTTCTTTTTCAATAAACTAGACTTATAATAAAAGCGATACATATTTTATTAAGAAAGGACAGTGATTACAAGGTATCATGAAAAAGATAATAATTATTTCTGCCATTACTATTGTAATCGGTATCACATCTTTCGCTTACTTTGCTTCTAAATCACCACTGCAAAATGAGGCGAAAGCTGTCGAAAGTCAAAAACATAGTAACCATCCAAAAGAAGAGATTCCTGCTTTTCCAAAAGCTGATCATAACGCAAAGAAACTAGATAATAATTTTTCCGTTGTAACAAATCCAGATTCTGCTCTTGTATTAGTCAATAAACATCGTAAATTACCAAATGGGTACATTCCAGAAGATTTAACGAAACCGAACGTACCATTTACTAGTCCAAAAGATAAAGAGAAAACATTACTTCGCAAAGATGCTGCAGACGCTCTTGAAAAAATGTTCCAAGCAGCGAAAGAAGAAGGTTTAGAACTTACAGCAGTTTCAGGTTACCGTTCTTACAAACGCCAACAGTCATTACATAATACATATATTAAACGCCAAGGAAAAGCTGAGGCTGATTCGGTAAGTGCAATTCCTGGAACAAGTGAGCATCAAACTGGTCTAGCAATGGATATTAGCTCAAAATCTGCCAAATTCCAATTAGAACCAATTTTCGGAGAGACAGCAGAAGGAAAATGGGTTGCAGAACATGCCCATGAGTTTGGATTTGTCATTCGTTATTTAGAGGATAAAACAGAGACAACAGAATATTCATATGAACCGTGGCACTTACGCTACGTTGGCAATCCATATGCCGCATACATATATAAGCACCACCTAACATTAGAAGAGGCAACGAAGGACAAAAAATAAGAGAGCGAATCGCCCTCTTATTTTTCTTTTATTCTATTATTGTAATAATTCCTTCCATTCCTCAGTCCACGGTTCGCCTCTTCCAGTTTTTTTCGATGCTTGGACCATCATACCGCGTCCAACTAAACAAACTTCTCCTTCTGCATTTTTGACCATATAGTGTAAATCTAAAGAGGAATTCCCAACCGCTCCCGCCTTTACATATACTTTCAACTGCTCATCAAAATAAATTTGTTTAATAAAATTGCATTGTAGATCTGCGACGACTATCATCGTTTCTGATGATTCATGTGTCCATTCTTGCATAAATCCGAGTTCTTTAAACAATGCGATACGCGCTTCTTCAAAATATGTAAAAGCAACGACATTATTTACATGTCCAAACATATCTACTTCACCAAAACGAACTTTGACAGGATTATAAAATGAAAAACCACTTTCCCATTGCTCAAAGTCTTCAATATAAGAAATTCTCTTCATCGTTCCCTCTCCTTTTCGCCCTTAAAATAAAGTGAAACTTTAATCAGTGGGGGTTTTGTTCATCCCCCACTGATTATTAGTTGAACCAATCGGGCGTTTACGGGCAGTTGATCTCCCACCTAGCTTCTTTGCTCCACCTGAATTTTGAGCTGGGAGTTTTACTGCCCGTTAATGCGGGATAAACAGAATAAACAGAAATATAAAGTTATAAATATTGCCTCTTCAACATGAAGAGGCAATATTTATTAATAGTTATTATCGCTACCAAAGAAATCTTTGAACGATTGAATTGTTGTATCACGGTTTAATGCTGCAATTGAAGTTGTTAATGGAATACCTTTCGGACATGATTGCACACAGTTTTGAGAGTTACCACAGTTTGCAAGTCCTCCATCACCCATAATTGCACGTAAGCGATCTGCTTTATGCATTTCACCAGTTGGATGCGAGTTAAATAAACGCGCTTGTGAAAGCGGTGCTGGTCCAATAAAGTCAGACTTACTGTTTACGTTCGGACATGACTCTAAGCAAACACCACATGTCATACATTTCGAAAGTTCATATGCCCATTGACGCTTTTTCTCTGGCATTCTTGGACCTGGCCCTAGGTCGTACGTACCGTCGATTGGAATCCAAGCTTTAACACGTTTTAACGCGTTAAACATACGGCTACGGTCAACTTGTAAATCACGTACAATCGGGAATGTCTTCATCGGCTTTAAGCGAATTGGTTGCTCTAACTGGTCAATAAGAGCTGTACATGATTGACGTGGTTTTCCGTTAATCACCATCGAACAAGCACCACATACTTCTTCTAAACAGTTCATATCCCATGCAATCGGAGTCGTCTGGTTTCCTTTTGAATCAACAGGATTACGACGAATTTCCATCAGTGCCGAAATAATGTTCATATTTGGACGATATGGAATTTCAAACTCTTGATCAAACTCTTGTGCATCTGGTCCATCTTGTCTCGTAATGATGAGGCGGATTGTTTTCTCAGACATGTTGCTTATCCCCCTTCTCTTCACCCTTAGCAGCTACATCATGTTTTGAGGAATAGTCACGTTTACGTGGTTTAATTAATGAAACATCCACTTCTTCGTAATGGAATGCTGGTGCCTTTCCTTCTCCCTCAAATTTCGCCATCGTAGTTTTTAAGAAGTTTGCATCATCACGATTTGGGAATTCTGGTTTGTAATGCGCTCCGCGGCTTTCATTACGGTTATATGCGCCAATTGTAATAACACGTGCTAACTCGAACATATTTGCAAGTTGGCGTGTAAATGAAGCACCCTGGTTACTCCATCTTGCTGTATCGTTAATGTTAATGCGTTTGTAACGCGCCATTAACTCTTCAATTTTCGCATCAGTTTCTAGTAACTTTTTATTTTCACGAACTACTGTAACGTTATCTGTCATCCATTCTCCAAGCTCTTTATGAAGAACATATGCATTTTCGTCACCATCAAGCATTAAAATATTGTTAAATTTCTCTGTTTCGATTAATTCATTTTGCTCATATACAGTAGTTGAAACAGCATCAGATGATTTAGAAAGACCTTTCATATACTCAATTGCGTTCGGTCCTGCTACCATACCACCGTAAATTGCTGATAATAATGAGTTCGCACCAAGGCGGTTACCACCGTGCATAGAATAATCACACTCACCTGCTGCAAATAAACCTGGAATACTTGTCATTTGCTTATAATCAACCCATAATCCGCCCATTGAATAGTGAACTGCTGGGAAGATTTTCATTGGTAGTTTACGAGGATCATCACCTGTAAATTTCTCATAGATTTCAATAATTCCACCAAGTTTAATATCTAGTTCTTTCGGATCTTTATGAGAAAGATCTAAGTACACCATGTTTTCACCGTTAATACCTAGTTTTTGCTCTACGCAAACATCAAAGATTTCACGCGTTGCAATATCACGAGGTACAAGGTTTCCGTAAGCTGGATATTTTTCTTCTAAGAAGTACCATGGCTTACCATCTTTATACGTCCAAACACGTCCACCTTCACCACGTGCAGATTCACTCATAAGACGTAACTTATCGTCTCCAGGAATTGCCGTTGGATGAATTTGAATGAACTCACCGTTCGCATAATATGCACCTTGTTGATATACAGCAGACGCTGCAGTACCTGTATTAATAATAGAGTTTGTTGATTTTCCAAAGATGATACCAGGGCCCCCTGTTGCCATAATCACGGCATCAGCTTGGAAACTTTTTATCTCCATAGTTTGTAAGTCTTGCGCGACGATTCCTCGGCACACACCTTCATCATCTACAACAGCTCGTAAGAAATCCCAACCTTCATATTTCGTTACAAGTCCTGCTACTTCATGACGACGTACTTGCTCATCTAATGCATATAGTAATTGTTGACCAGTTGTTGCGCCAGCAAATGCTGTACGGTGATGTTGTGTTCCACCGAAACGACGGAAATCCAGAAGTCCTTCTTCCGTACGGTTGAACATAACACCCATGCGATCCATTAAATGAATAATACCAGGTGCTGCATCACACATCGCTTTAACTGGTGGTTGGTTCGCTAAGAAGTCCCCACCATAAATTGTATCGTCAAAGTGGATCCATGGAGAATCCCCTTCACCTTTTGTATTTACGGCACCGTTAATTCCACCTTGGGCACATACAGAATGTGAACGTTTTACTGGTACTAAAGAAAATAGTTCAACATTTACTCCTGCTTCTGCCGCTTTAATCGTTGCCATTAAGCCGGCCAAGCCACCGCCGACTACTATAAGTTTCCCTTTCATGCTCTCCCACTCCTTACTGGTTTGCTAGCTGTGGATCGATGAACGCTAATAATGCACTCACACCTACATAAGATAGACCTAAGAAAATAGCTAATGTTACATAAGTAGAGATTCTTTGTGAACGTGGAGATACTGTAATTCCCCAGCTTATACAGAATGTCCATAGTCCATTTGCAAAGTGGAAAATTGTTGAAACAACACCAACTAAATAGAAACCAAACATAAATGGGTTGTTTAAAATATCTGCCATCATATCATAGTTTACCTCTTTACCTAACAATGCTTGAATACGAGTTTCCCAGACGTGCCAAGAAATGAAGATCAGCGTAACGATACCTGAAATTCGTTGGAAGACGAACATCCAGTTACGGAAATAGCCGTAAGATACCGCATTGTTCTTAGCTGTAAATGCAATATATAAGCCATATATAGCATGGTACAGTATAGGTAAAAAGATGATGAAAATTTCTAGCGCATACCGGAATGGAAGGAGCTCCATAAAGCCTGCAGCTTTGTTAAAAGCCTCTGCTCCCCTTGTTGCAAAGTTGTTTACAATTAAATGTTGCGTCAAAAAGACACCAACCGGAATGACCCCCATTAATGAGTGCCACTTACGAAACGTATACTCGCGGCCTTTCATGTCCCCATTACCCCCTTGAATGTTTGACTGCTGTTTTCAGATTAATTTACAACAATAATGTTTTTTCACTATTGGCATAAGAAAAACTGAAAAAATTATTCGAAATATTTCAGCATAATTTGATAACAAGTTCATTTTACCCCTATTTTTGTCGAAGCGTCAAGAAAACGTATACATAATTTGCACATAATTTGCATATAATTTGCCAATTCTTTTTTTTTCTTATATATTCAGATTGCCCCAAAGAAAAATCTATTTTTATAAATGAAAAATGTTATATAATAATCCCTATAGAAAGAGGGGAATATTGTGAGCAAAAATACAATCGATATAACATCTTTAGAAGATGTTTCATTGAACGCCTTCGCTTATGAATTGCTACGTGAAGAATTACTACCTGATTTAATTGGTAACGATTTAGATGGTATTTTATACTGGGCTGGTAGAAACCTTGCGAGAAAATATCCGCTAGAAACAATTGAAGAAGTCATTCAGTTTTTTGAAAAAGCTGGTTGGGGCACTTTAAGTATCATTGAACATAAACGTCGTGAAATGCAGTTTCAACTTAAAGGTACACTTATTACTGAGCGTCAAAAACAAAAAAGACATTCATCTTATCAATTAGAAGCTGGATTTATCGCCGAGCAAATTCAAAGACAAAGAAACGTCGTTGCAGAGTCCTATGAGGAACAGAAAAAGCGTTCAGACTCTATTACATTTCTTGTTAAATGGGATATAAAAGATCTCATTGAAGTGTAGCATCTACTTACAGTCAACTAGACATATAAGTTTAGTTGACTTTTTTGTATATTCATTTAGGTGTGTTTATTTTAAATCTTCAGAAATTATACCAAAAAACAGAAGACGTTGTAAACTACAACGTCTTCTTATCTGTTAAATAAGTATAAATCATCTCTGCAACATTTTTCGGCATACCTGCTTCGACAAATTCCGATATGGAAGCTTCTTTCATCTTTTTTAATGAACCAAAATGTTTTAGCAATACCTTTTTTCGTTTATCGCCGATTCCTGGAATATCATCCAATGCTGATTGAATGACCGATTTCCCGTGCAACTGGCGATGGAATGTAATTGCAAATCTATGCACTTCATCTTGAATGCGTTGCAATAAATAAAATTCTTGGCTATTCCTCTCAAGCATCACAGGTTCAGGCGGAGCTCCAATAATTAAATGTGATGTTTTATGTTTGTCATCTTTTACAAGCCCTGCCATCGGAATATATAATCCGAGTTCATTCTCCAGAACATCACTTGTAGCGGCCAGATGGCCTTTTCCACCATCAATAATGATTAAATCTGGTAAAGGTAAATTCTCTTTAAGCGCCCTCGTATAACGGCGTCTTACAACTTCCCTCATAGATTCGTAATCATCAGGACCTTGAACCGTTTTAATTTTATATTTCCGATATTCTTTCTTCGCTGGTTTCCCATCGATAAAAGCAATCATTGCTGAAACAGGATTTGTTCCTTGAATATTTGAATTATCAAACGCTTCAATACGATATGGTGTTTCAATCCCTAGTTGCTTCCCTAGATTATCAACAGCTTTAATCGTCCGTTCTTCATCACGTTCAATTAAGTGAAATTTCTCTTCTAGTGCAATTTTCGCATTTTTATTTGCTAATTCCACAAGATCTTTTTTCTTCCCACGCTTCGGCTGTGTCGCTTCAACTTCTAAAAAGCGCTCTACTAATTCTGAATCTATACTTCCTGGAACAACAATTTCCTTCGGCTTGAAATGACTACTGTTTTCATAAAATTGACCGATAAAAGTTAAAAATCCCTCTTCTGGTTCATCATAAATCGGAAACATAGAAACATCACGTTCAATTAGCTTTCCTTTTCGAACGAAGAAAACTTGAACACACATCCACCCTTTATCAACTGCATATCCAAACACATCGCGATCCACTAAATCACTCATAATCATCTTTTGCTTTTCCATAATTGCATCAATATGAGCAATTTGATCTCGCAACTCTTTCGCCCGTTCAAATTCTAGCTTTTCTGAAGCCTCATACATCTTCGTTTCTAATTCTGAACGAATTTCTTTATGCCCACCGTTTAAGAATTTAATAATTTCATCAACAATTTCTTTGTTTTGCTCATCCGTTACTTCTTTCACACAAGGTGCTAAACATTGACCCATATGATAATACAAGCAAACTTTATCTGGCATATTTGAACATTTACGAAGTGGATACATACGATCTAATAATTTCTTTGTTTCATGTGCCGATTGCGCATTTGGATAAGGCCCAAAGTACTTTCCTTTATCCTTTTTTACATTTCGCGTAATGAGTAAGCGCGGCTGTTTTTCAGCTGTAATTTTAATGAAAGGATATGTTTTATCATCTTTTAATTGAATATTATATTTTGGATCATATTTTTTTATTAAATTTAACTCTAAAATAAGAGCCTCCAAATTTGAGGAAGTCACAATATATTCAAAATCAACAATTTCTCCAACAAGCCGAAGTGTTTTCCCATCATGCGAACCAGTAAAGTACGAGCGCACACGATTTTTGAGTACCTTTGCTTTTCCGACATATATAACCGTTCCCTGCTTATCCTTCATTAAATAACAACCAGGTTGATCGGGCAAAATTGCTAACTTCTCTTTTAAATGCTCGTGCACTCGTCTCCCTCCATTTCTACATGCTTATGCTTATGCTTATCATTTTTATTTTCACATAAAAACATACTATGCCAAAACACCCAACATACGTTCTTTTATTGTAACGGAAAGGTTGTAAAAAAGAAAATAAAAAAAGCTACCAAATGGTAGCTTCTTTATTTTAGAAGTGTTTAGAAACTAATTCTACTAACGCTTCTTTCGGTTTATATCCTAACGCTTGATCAACTACTTTACCGTCTTTTAATACGAAAAGAGCTGGAATGCTCATTACTTCGAATTGACGAGCAGTTTCTTGGTTTTCATCAACGTCAACTTTTACTACTTTTACTTTCTCGCCTAACTCTGAATCGATTTCCTCTAATACAGGAGCGATCATTTTACAAGGTCCGCACCAAGGCGCCCAGAAATCTAATAGTACAACACCTTCGCTAGTTTCAGCTGCGAAGCTTTGGTCATTTGCATTTATAATTGCCATTTTATTTCCTCCTTCAAGTATATTCTACCAAGAGTATATCATTAACTTTTATACGTGGCGAATATTATGTATCGTTATGTATTGTAACAAAAAAATGTTCCTTTATACTATATAAAAATATGGATGAAATACTAAAAAGATGAGAGACAGGGGATCTCTCATCTTTTTCTATATATAGGGGTACTTCACTTGGAACTCAAGGGTACTCAAATCATGAATGTACTTTTAACTTTTTAAACTCTTCTGTTAAAAGAGGTAATACTTCAAACAGATCACCGACAATACCATAGTCAGCTACTTTGAAGATACTAGCTTCTGGATCTTTATTAATCGCAACAATTATTTTTGAATTAGACATACCAGCTAAATGCTGAATCGCACCAGAAATCCCGCATGCAATGTATAGGTCTGGTGTAACAACTTTACCTGTTTGACCAATTTGTAATGAATAATCACAGTACTCAGCATCACAAGCACCACGAGATGCTCCAACAGCGCCGCCTAGTACGTCAGCTAATTCTTTTAACGGTTTAAATCCTTCTTCACTCTTCACACCACGTCCACCAGCTATAATAACTTTCGCTTCAGAAAGATCAACACCTTCTGCAGTTTTACGGACAACATCTTGAATGATTGTACGTAAATCTTTCACATCAACTGTAATAGAAGACACGTCACCACTGCGAGACTCATCTTTTTCAAGCGTTGCAATGTTATTTGGACGCACTGTCGCAAATAATATACCATCTGTTACGATCTTCTTCTCAAATGCTTTACCAGAGTAAATCGGACGAGTGAAGATAACATTTCCACCTTCAACTTCTAAAGCCGTTACGTCAGAAATTAAACCAGCTTCTAATTTCGCTGCTAATTTTGGTGATAAATCTTTACCAAGTGCCGTATGTCCGAATACAATGCCTTCTGGCTTTTCTTCAGCATATACAGCTAAAAACGCTTGTGCATATCCATCAGATGTATATGATTTTAATTTATCATTTTCAACTGTCACAACGCGATCTGCACCGTAATGAATCAATTCATTTGCAAAAGAGGCAACGCTGTCTCCAACTAGAAGACCTACCACTTCACCGCCTTCTGCAATTGTTTTTGCTGCTGCTACCGCTTCAAACGAAACGTTACGTAGCGATCCATCACGAACTTCACCCATTACTAATACTTTACGAGCCATAGATTTTCCCTCCTGCATATATAATTTCGTATTTTATTAGATTACTTTCGCTTCTGTATGGAGCAACGATACAAGTTCTTTTACTTGATCTTGCAGCTCGCCTTGTAACACTTTTCCTGCATCTTTCTTAGGAGGCAAATAGATTTCAATTGTTTTTGTTTTTGCTTCCACATCATCTTCTTCTAAATCTAAATCATCTAATTCTACTTCTTCTAGTGGCTTCTTCTTCGCTTTCATAATACCTGGAAGTGATGGATAACGCGGTTCATTTAAACCTTGTTGCGCTGTTACTAGAAGAGGTAATGATGATTCAATTACTTCTGTATCCCCTTCAACATCACGCTCAATCTTCACATTTGTACCATCAATTTCAAGCTTCGTAATCGTCGTTACGTATGGGATATTTAACGCTTCAGCTACTCGTGGACCAACTTGTCCAGATGCACCGTCAATCGCAACGTTCCCGCCTAAAATTAAATCGATTTCTTTATCTTTTAAATATTCAGCGAGCACTTTTGCTGTTGTAAATTGGTCACCATTCTCAACATCATCTTCAATGTTAATTAGTACCGCTTTATCGCAGCCCATCGCTAATGCTGTGCGAAGTTCTTTTTCACTATCCTCGCCACCAACTGTTATAACAGTAACTTCTCCACCTTGTGCATCTCTTACTTGAATCGCTTCTTCAATCGCATATTCATCGTAAGGGTTGATGATGAATTCCGCTTCGCCATCGTAAATTGCACCGTTTTTAATTACGATTTTTTCTTCTGTGTCAAATGTTCGTTTCATGAGTACGTAGATGTTCATTCCATTTACCCCCTTATTTTTCAGAAAGATTCTATCAATTTTAAAATTCTGTTAATTTTTATTAAAAAAATAATTGGACTACCTACCACTAAATGAAGGCTTACGTTTTTCTAAAAACGCTGCTACGCCTTCTCTTCCATCTTCACTCGTAAATACTTCACCAAAAATCTGTGATTCACGCTGTACACCTTCATAATAATGAGACGATTTTGTCGTTTGTAATAACTCTAGCACAGCACGAGTTGTTGCTGGGCTTTTTCCAGCAATCTGTTTTGCAATTTTAAGCGTATCTTCTAAAATGGATTCTTCAGAAAACACTCCGTTAACAAGTCCCCATTGTAATGCTTCTGCACCAGTAATTGGTGTACTTGTTAACATCATTTCACAAGCTTTCGCCTTACCAACATAACGTGGTAAGCGCTGTGTACCTGCAAAACCAGGAATTAATCCAAGTGTTAATTCAGGTAAACCAAGCTTTGTACTTTCAGTTACAAAGCGCATGTGGCAAGACATAGCAAACTCAAGGCCGCCGCCAAGTGCCGCTCCATGAATTGCCGCAATAACTGGTTTTGAGCATTTTTCAACACGCTCAAACGTAACTTGTCCAAGCTGTGCTAACTCTGTTGCTTGCTTCGCTTCAGTAACAGATGTAAATTCTTTAATATCTGCCCCTGCTGAGAAGAAGCGTCCTTCACCATGTAAAACAACAACACGAATGTTATCATCCTTTTCCACTTGATCGATTAATTCAGTAACGTCATGCATAACTTGTGAAGACATCGCATTAGCTGGCGCATGATTTAACGTCGCCACCGCGATATGATCTTCAACTTTTACAGATAGGAATTTCAACATGATCCCTCCCATTATTGACGATAACCACAAGCTGCAATAAGTAGCCCATGTACCGTTTTTGAAAGTGCGACCAGATCATACTTATGATCGCTCATTACCCAATTGGTCACAACTTCATCTACTGTTCCAAAGATCATTTGTCTTGCCACGCGAACGTTTAAATCCGCCTGAAATTCACCTTGCTTTATACCTGTCTCTAAAATCTCATCCATAACTTGTAAGTAGCCTTTTAATACTTCATTTATTTTAAGGCGCAAGTCTTGATTGGACTGCCTTAGCTCTAATTGCGTAACGATAGCAAGAGGATCATTTTGTGACAACAGCAAGAAGTGCGTTTCTACCAACATGAATAACTTCGCTACAGCGCTTTCAATTCCTGCTATTTTTTGACGAATTGTTTCAACAAATTCTCCCATCTTCTCTTGGAATAAGGATATTAATATATCTTCTTTATTTTTAAAATATAAATAAATCGTGCCATCAGCTACCCCAGCTTGCTTTGCAATTTTAGAAACTTGCGCTTGATGGTATCCATTCTCCGCAATCACAATGACTGCAGCATCAATAATCTGATTGTATTTCGGTCTATTTTTCTTCACTTTACTGTCCCCTTCAAGAAGATGACTGAATGAATAGTCATTCATATTCTTATAATACTGACTATTTAGAAAAGTGTCAATCCTATTTTTTCAAAAAGAAAGGGCCTTAGCCCGTTTGCTCATCCTCATTCTTTCTCTTCTCTTCATCTATTAGGACACGACGTAAAATTTTTCCGACTGTCGTCTTCGGCAACTCACTTCTAAACTCATATACCTTCGGAACTTTGTAAGCTGCTAAATATTTACGTGCAAACTGATCTAATTCTTCTTCAGAACACTCAGCGCCTTCTTTCAAAACAACAAACGCTTTTACAGTTTCCCCTCGATACGGATCAGGAACACCGATTGTTACCACTTCTTGCACCTTTTCGTGTTCATATAACACTTCTTCTACTTCACGAGGATATACGTTAAAGCCACTAGCAACGATCATATCTTTCTTACGATCTTTCACATAGAAAAAGCCATCCTCATCCATGTATCCTACATCACCTGTATGGAGCCAGCCATCTTGCAGTACAGCTGCCGTTTCTTCTGGCTTATTCCAATACCCTTTCATAATTTGTGGGCCCTTTACAACAATTTCACCAATTTCACCTGGAGGTAATGACTCTCCTGTTTCAAGTGACATGATGATTGCCTCTGTATCCGGCCACGGTACCCCAATACTTCCCGGCACACGCTTTTCCCACAAAAAATTCCCATGTGTAACTGGTGATGACTCCGTTAATCCATAACCTTCTACTAATTTACCACCTGTAACTCTCTCAAACTCCTCCTGCACTTCTACAGGAAGCGGTGCAGAACCACTAATACAAGCCTGAATTGAAGAAATATCATATTCTTTTAAAAGAGGACTATTTAATAGAGCAATATAAATGGTTGGTGCTCCTGGAAATAGTGTAACTTTATGTTTCTTAATTGCTTCAAAAACCATTTTCATATCAAACTTCGGAATAAGCACCATTTTATATCCTTGCATAATACTTAAATTCATTACAGCTGTCATCCCGTACACATGAAAAAACGGAAGAACACCAAGAATTACCTCTTCTCCTTCTTTACAATTATATAACCAATGCGCTCCCATTAAAGTGTTCGAAACGAGGTTTTTATGCGTTAACATAACCCCTTTTGGAAACCCTGTCGTTCCCCCTGTATACTGCAAAAGGGCTAGATCATTTTCGGGATCACATGGAACTTCAACATCAGCATTACTTTCTCTTTCTACCGATTTCCAAAGATGAATCGTTTCGCTTTCCGACACATTCACAACAAGATTTGCCTGCTTTTTTTGTACAAATGGATAAAGTAAATTTTTAGGGAATGGTAAAAAATCTGCAATACGAGTTACGATAATATGCTCAAGCTTTGTTGCAGTTTGAACATTAGTAACTCTCGGAAACACTAAATCAAGACAAAGAATGACTTTTGCCCCCGAGTCATGAAGTTGATACTCAAGCTCTCTTTCTGTATAAAGAGGATTCGTTTGTACAACAATCCCCCCCGCAAGCAAAGTACCATAATAACCGATTACGGATTGCGGACAATTCGGCAACATAATCGCAACTCTATCTCCCTTTTCAACACCAAGCCTTTGAAGATAATTCGCAAACTTCTTTACCTTGTCATGGAAATCTGAAAATGTAACATCTTTACCTAAAAAATGAAGCGCTTTCTTTTCTGGATAACGAGCAGCCATTTTCTCTAAATATCCATGAAGTGGCTGAATATCATATGAAATCGTACCTGGGATTTCCTCTGGATAACTCTGCAACCAAGGTTTTTCCACTCTCATTCCCCCTTCCAATACTTGTGAAAATAAATGAATGTTCATTCATGATGATTGTTTTCATTATATTATAGTCAGAACAGCGTTACAATCATAATATTCTGACTTTTGTATAACTATGCTTTACTTCGTTAACTTCTTATTATATGTATAAACTCTCTTAATTTTAAAAGAATAAGAGAGTTCACGTTACTTAGCTTAATCTTATAATCGTTAAAACTGCACCAGGTGTAGTCGTTGATAACGTGGCAACAGCTAACAATCCAAACAACTGCAAACTAATTGCACTCCCCGCTGCAAGAGTCGTAATAATTGTTGCACTAAATGAAGTCGTTGCTAATGCAGGAGAGTTGATAGTCCCAGCAAGCGGTGCCCCATTAATTGTAATTCGCGAACTAACTAATAATGAAGCTGTTATATTAATTGTATATGAAATATAATAATTCCCTGCATTTGCGGCCGTAAATACTGTGTTCCCCCCCGACACTGTAATTCCTGGACCGATATTCTGATTATTTGGAAGTGGGACATTTGTCCCACCAAGTAATACTGATATTGCCGTACCCGATGTATTATTCGCAAATGCATACGTTGCCGTGATACTTGTACCTGTTACTCCCGTCGCTCCTGTTTCACCTGTTGCTCCTGTTGCTCCCGTTACTCCCGTTGCTCCCGTTGCTCCCGTTGCTCCCGTTGCTCCTGTTGCTCCTGTTGCTCCTGTTGCTCCCGTTATTCCTGTTGCTCCCGTTATTCCTGTTGCTCCCGTTATTCCTGTTGCTCCCGTTATTCCTGTTGCTCCCGTTGCTCCTGTTGCTCCCGTTATTCCTGTTGCTCCCGTTGCTCCCGTTGCTCCCGTTGCTCCCGTTGCTCCCGTTGCTCCCGTTGCTCCCGTTGCTCCCGTTGCTCCCGTTGCTCCCGTTGCTCCCGTTGCTCCCGTTGCTCCCGTTGCTCCCGTTGCTCCCGTTGCTCCCGTTGCTCCCGTTGCTCCCGTTGCTCCCGTTGCTCCCGTTGCTCCCGTTGCTCCCGTTGCTCCCGTTGCTCCCGTTGCTCCCGTTGCTCCCGTTGCTCCCGTTGCTCCCGTTGAACCTGTATCACCTGTCGCTCCTGTTGGACCTGTTGGACCGAGCTTAGGAACTGTCCCATCGCAACTAAAACAGCACGAATCAACATGTAAACCATTTTGATTATTACATCCACAATATCCATTTGCATTATTACTCCATAAAGACATGTTGACCCTCCTTCGTGTTCGATCTTTTAAGTAAGCCCACTAATTAAAAATATCTTTCTAATAAAAATCAGTTTTTATTTTCCTTATCAACTACCCGCTCTGGAACAAACCTTTTATAAACAAAGTTTTTTTCCTTACATTCTAATAAATATTACATGCAATACGCTCTCCTTTCGCTTGTACTTTCGCCTTCCTCATTAAAGGAATTTCAGCTCCTTCAACCTTGATACACGTATGCATTTCAATACGATATATTAAAATCCGTATAAATCATTATTTTTAGTCAAAATTTCAAAAAAATATTGACACTTAAAACGCCCTCATAGTATGATTTTGGTGTTGTAATTGATAACGATTTTCAATATCGTACATATTGCAAATAAAACATTTTATTTGGGGGCAGAAGATGAAGAAAATTTTCAGTATTTTCATAGTAGTTCTTCTATTCGCTGTTGGATGCGGGCAGCAAAAAGAGGAGAAAAAAGAAACAAAAGCGGACAATAAAAATCAAGCTATAACAATTAAACACGCTGAAGGGGAAACGAAGTTAGATAAACCAGCGAAAAAAGTTGTTGTACTTGAGTGGGTATATTCAGAAGACTTATTAGCGCTTGGTGTTCAGCCAGTAGGGATGGCAGACATTAAGAATTATAATAAATGGGTAAATACAGCAACAAAACCAGGTAAAGATGTTGTCGATGTAGGAACACGTCAACAACCAAACTTAGAAGAAATTAGCCGTCTAAAACCAGATTTAATTATCACAGCTTCATTCCGTAGTAAAGCTATTAAAAACGAATTAGAGCAAATCGCTCCTACAGTTATGTTCGATCCATCAACAAGCAATAACGATCACTTTGCTGAAATGACAGAGACATTTAAACAAATTGCAAAAGCAGTTGGAAAAGAAGAAGAAGGTAAAAAAGTATTAGCTGATATGGATAAAACATTTGCAGATGCAAAAGCGAAAATTGACAAAGCAGACTTAAAAGATAAAAACATCGCAATGGTACAAGCATTTACAGCTAAAAACGTACCAACATTCCGTATATTGACTGACAATTCTACAGCTTTACAAGTTACAAAAAAATTAGGTTTAACAAACACTTTTGAAGCTGGGAAATCAGAGGCAGATGGTTTCAAACAAACAACTGTAGAATCATTACAAAGTGTACAAAATTCAAACTTCATTTACATTGTAGCGGATGATGATAACATTTTTGACACGCAACTAAAAGGTAACCCTGCTTGGGAAGGGTTAAATTTCAAAAAAGAAGACAAAATGTATAAATTAAAAGGCGACACTTGGATTTTCGGTGGTCCTGAGTCTGCAAAATCTTTAGCAACACAAGTAGCAGATGTAATGACAGCGAAGAAGTGATTACACGATGAATAGCTTACAACATACACTTCGAGCAAGTCTTGTATTCGGAGGAGGAGCAGCTCTCTTGCTCCTCCTTTTCTTTATTCATATCGGACAAGGGCAAGCAAACATTTCCTATAGTATGATTATTGATGCTCTTATCTCACCGAACCAATCACTAGAGCATCAAACTTTAATCATGCTTCGATTACCTAGAGCTGTAATTGCCATTTTAGCTGGAGGTGCTCTTGCTGCATCTGGGGTTATTTTACAAACATTAACGAAAAATCCACTTGCTGAATCCAGTACAATGGGTATTCACTCTGGCGCATATTTCTTTCTAGTAGCGGCTACAATTTTCTTACCGAAAGGTCTGCAAATTAATTCACTTCTTTTCACATTTATCGGCGGTGCTATTACTGCTTTATTTGTATACCGTATTTCTGGTGGGAAAAAGGGAACCCCACTTAGAATGGCACTAGCTGGTATGGTCGTTACATTAATGCTTTCTGCCTTTACCGGAACGATGCAGCTTTTCTATGAAAATGAAACAGCTGGTTTATTTTTATGGGGAGCTGGATCTCTTATTCAAAATAACTGGGATGGCGTTCAATTTGCTTTTCCATTTATCATTATTTCTTTCCTAGTTTTACTATTTATGTCTCGTAAACTCAACATCCTCTTACTTGGTGATGATGTTGCTGTTTCTCTTGGTGAAAAAACAGCAGTAACACGTCTTATCGCCTTCATTGCTGCGATCTTTTTAACAGCAGTAATTGTAACTGTTGTTGGACCAATTGGATTTGTCGGCTTAGTTGCACCACATTTAATGCGTCTTATTGGCTACCGTCAACACTTTACTCTCCTTCTCTCTTCTTTCTTATGGGGAGCAATATTATTACTAGGAGCAGACGTTGTTGGTAGATTAATAGATCCAACTGGTGCAGAATTACCTGTCGGGGCAGTTACAGCAATGATTGGATCACCTTGGCTTATTTATTTAGTGTATCGAATGATGAAATCGAAACAATATATGAATGATAACGGCGCAAATGCAGCTGGAGCTAGTTCTCGCTATTATTCTTATAAAAAGGTAATCATTATCTCTATCACACTTTGCATTGTGACGATTGCTCTTGGTGTTACAATCGGTAGTAACGCTTATATCGAAAGTATTACAAATGTTATATCAGGACAATTAACACAATTTGATAAAAATATGATGATGAACCTTCGTTTACCAAGAATGCTCGTTGCTGCTATTGCTGGAGCATGCCTTGCGATAAGCGGACTTGTTTTCCAAGGTATATTACGAAACCCACTTGCCGATCCTTCTATTATTGGTATTTCATCGGGAGCAGGTGTTGGCGCTTTAACTATTATGTATGTCTTTCCCGCACTTCCTGGTTTCTTCCTACCAATTGGTGCATTTATTGGTGGACTACTTGCAGTTGGAATTGTCCTCTTCTTCTCATGGAAATCAGGATTTAGTCCAACAGCTCTTGCTTTAATAGGAATTGGCATTTCAGCGCTCGGCTCAGCGATTATTCAAATCTTTATCGTTAGAGCAAATTTGAATGTTGCTGCGGCCTTAACATGGTTGTCAGGCAGTACGTATGCAAGAGGATGGAATCACTTAGAAAATATCATTCTATATCCATCTCTTATTCTTATACCAATTATCTTTTTCTTAATGAAACAACTTGACGTTCTTGTACTTGGAGATGATTTAGCAACCGGACTCGGGCAGCCTGTAAATAAAACGCGTCTTGCTCTAATTGTGTTAGCGACACTACTTGCATCTGTAAATATCGCAGCTGTCGGTACGATTGCCTTTCTAGGTCTTGTTGCACCACACTTAGCACGAATCGTCGTTGGTATGAATCATCAAAGATTATTCGTTTGCTCCGCACTATTTGGAGCAATCCTTCTTTCCATTGCTGATTTACTCGGACGAACAATTGCATATCCGAAAGAAATCCCTTCTGGCCTTGTCGTTGCTGTACTTGGAGCACCTTATTTCTTATGGTTGATGAGGAAGAGTGGGAAGAAGGTTGGTTAAAAAAAGAGGCTTCTTAATATGAGAAGCCTCCTTTTTATATACTACATAAATTACTCTGATCTCACTAATTTCACAGATTCACTCCCCTCCATAAACTCATGTTTTACAGTTAATGTGTTCTCCTCAAGTTTCAAATCAGCTTTCTGCTTTCTTTCTCCCACTAAAAATACAAGCTCTACAGAAATAATTCCTTTGTTCACACTTAATACCCGGAAATCCCCTATAGTAGTCCCTTTCCCAAAAATATTATGTTCCATAAATTCTCCGCCTGTTTTCTCACTATTAAATTCTATTTCCAAACCAACTGGTCTGTCTGTACTTTCTTGTGACATCCAAGATCCCTCTAGCTTTCTAATATCAGCCTCTTTTTTCTTTTTATTTTTTAATTCTTCCTCTTTTTTCTTTGCTTCTGCCTGTTGAGTTAGTATGTCATCGATTTGCGTACTCAGCTCTTTGGCCCGGTGATTTTCCGAAATCCATTGTTCATTTTGACCAGTATCATCAATAATTTTATTTACTATTACTTTAGCCTCTTCATACTTTTTATCATTCTTTAATTTCTCTGCCTTTTCCAATTGACCTATATATTTACTTTTTAACTCTTTATTCTCCATGAGCAAAGCTTTTTGCTCTTTCGCTTGATTTTGAAGAGTTGTAGAACCCTCTTTCATGTTTTCTACTTCTTGAAACAAATCTATTGCTTGTTCTATATTTCCACTCGATTTCTCTTTTATTGCACGTATCATCTTAGTAGTTTGTTCTTTTAATACTTTTGCTTCTTTATCATTCTTTTTCTCTTCTAATGCCAATTCAAATGATGCTTGTGCAGTGTCATATTCTTTACTCGCTAAAGCTAATTTCCCCTGATCCATTGCCTTTTTATAAGTCTCATTGCTACATCCTGCCATTAAAAATAGAATTATGATTCCTAAAATCAATCTTTTCATAATATCCCCCTTGATGCTGTAAAATCTATATACTAAATCAATATAATTCCATATACACTCAATAATATCATAAAATTTATATATAAACCTTTTAAATACCCTTATTAAAATATAAAGGAAACTAGCCATTTCTCCACGAACTTAATCTATGAACATAAGTAGGGGGGATAACAATAATGTACCAAACTATTGAAGGTTTTCTACAATCATGGACATACGAAGCTGAGTCTACTCAGAAGATGCTCGATGCATTAACCGACGAATCTTTATCACAAGAAATTGCACCTGGGCACTGGACTTTAGGGAGAGTCGCTTGGCATATCGTTACAGCACTTCCTGTTATGCTATCAGGGACAGGGCTTAAGTTTGAAGGAGAAACGAAAGATTATCCTGTACCAACTTCAGCAAAAACAATTGCAGATGGGTATCGCAAAGTGAATACGGCTTTTATTGAAGCACTTCAAAGTGAGTGGACTGATAAAGACTTAGCTACTATTAATAACTTCTTTGGTCGTCCTATGCCGAATTCTATATTTTTAATGACACTCATCAATCATCAAAATCACCACCGTGGACAGATGACTGTTTTAATGCGTCAAGCTGGCTTAACAGTCCCTGGCGTTTATGGTCCTGCAAAAGAAGAATGGGCTGCTACTGGAATGGAAGCTCCCCAAATGTAACGACAGAAAAAGACAAGGTGTTTATGCACCTTGTCTTTTTCTGTAACTTGTTTCATGTGAAACTATTTTCTACTAAATGGTATTTTATGAGAAAATACGTTAAGATAAATTCATATTAATTGGAGGGAACTAAATTGAATACAAAAAACAAAAAAATAACAATAAGAACTCTCTTACTAACTTCTATCATTGGAGTTATCGGTGTATCTCTTTATTTCACAAGTTATGGTACCCCTTGGGGAAAACAAACAGCAGTTACGGAATCAAAAGAATATATTACAAAATACTTTGATCTAGATGCAGAAGTCAAAAATACTTCTTACGATGCTAAAATGAATAGCTATGCAATCGCCTTTGAAACAATTGAAGATGGAGAGTTTACTATCGAATATAAAGGTCCTAATAACTTTAACATTTCTCCAGGAGTGCAAGAGTATTTAAGCAAACACTATAAATTTACAGAGTAGTAACGAAGCATACATATACAAAAAAGAGTTGGTATAACGCCAACTCTTTTTTACGTATTCTTGTCATACTGTTATATCTTCCTTCTCTATATTTTTAATTCCGTAATATGCAATCGCAACTCCAATCGCTGCAAATGTGAATTGAAGAGGAAGAAACGTCGCTATAGGAAATATGGGCGGGTTATTAATTGCGATTAATACAACGATAATAGAAGAAACGATTGTAGCTGGCACAGAACGTTTACGCATCCCGAAATATAGAGGAATTAAGCTTATTCCTGCCGTGGCAATGGCTAAAGGAATAAGATTTATCCCTTCTTGAATCAATTGATCTACTGTGAATGAATTAGGAAGAATTGAAAAATAACTATCTATCCCAAAGAAAATTCCTACTACTAAAATGTTCGATAAAATAACTGTTATAAGTGTTAATGTCGCTGTAACAGCCAACTTACTAGCCATCATTTTCTTTCGGTTAATTGGATAAGAAAACATGAGTAGTATTGTTTTACTTTTATATTCATCAATTATTAACTTGGCTATTAGTACGCCACCAAAAATAATAAATGTTGCTCTTACTAACGCACTAGCCATCGACAAAATTATCTGCGGATCCCTTATTTTTGGATCCCCTTCTATTTGAGCAACGATACTAACGAAGATTAGTAGTGCCAGTATAACGATATTCGCAATAACCGCTCTCTTCACATACCATCCGAGCTTAAACTTCTTCAATTCTAGCTTCATAAGACGTAGCATGGTAGTCCTCCTTTCATGTAAGCCACTGAAATTAACTTAAAATTGCAATTACTATTATTTTTTTCACTATTCATACCCCAGTTCGTTGTTGTTTTAAGCTTGCTTCACGCCACATCAATCTTGTCGATTTTACGATATGAAAGATAACTAATAAAAATCCCTAATAAACAGAGCACTATTGGGATAGCGATAAAATTAAACATACTTACTTGACCGTTTCCAGAACCAAAGTTACTACTAATTAGCATCCCAATTATTACTGCAGAAGTAATTGTTGTCGGTGTCGATTTCTTTCTCATCCCAAAAAATAAAGGAATTAAACTTATACCAGATATCATAAATGCATTTATAAAAGTAGCTGGAACGATAGCTATTATTTCACCTATCGTAGCTGGCGTTTCAATCAGCCCCATCATTGGACTCACAAAATATACGAGTAAACTAATACTGAAAGTAGCGATAATCGTGCTCACAAAACAAAAACAAAAAACAATTGTTAATTTCGCCCTCATTAGCATTTTTCTTTGCAGTGGGTACATAAACAATAGTTGTATTGTTTTGTTCTTATACTCATCAATTATTAAACGTGATAAAATGACCGAACTAAAAATAATGAATGTTATCCTAATAACAGTGTTTATTAAAACCATTTGTTGCGTGAAGTCAGAGAATAGCCCATCTACCTCGTCTTTCGCTCCCAACGCCATGAGGTTTACTACGGTGAAAATTGCTATAATACAAATTGCTACACTTTTAAAATAACTAGATAATTGATGTTTCTTCCATTCAAGCTTCATTAATTTAAACATGTAAACCATGCCTCCATTCCTTATATAACTGCCTCTACGCTACTAACATTCTAATTCCAGCCATAACTACGCTTACTATTCCTATCACTAGTAAAATTAACGGCCATTTCCGCTCAGGTTTTCTATAATATAAAATCCCACTTATGAACATTACGATCAATCCACTTACTAGATTCACTAACAATCCATTAAGCATGAATGCCCTCTCCATCCATTACATTTAAGAAATATTCTTCTAAGGAACTATGTTTCTTATTAATACTTTCAATTTCTACATCGTTCATAATAAGTGCTTTTGAAATAGCTTGCTGAGACGCTGCCGTATCATACACACGAATCATATTTCCACTCATTATTTTGTAATTTTTCATACCGAGTTTATCTTCTAAAATATAAGCTGCACGCTTCACATCAGGAACAGTAATTTCAATGTACTCTGTTTGTTTTCCGTTAATACTCTTCATTGAAACTTCTTTTATTAGCTTTCCATTTTGAATCATACCGATTGTATCTGCCATTAGTTCCATCTCGCCTAAAATATGACTAGAGACTAATAACGTAATGCCATATTCTTTGCAGAGCATTTTAAATAAGTCTCTTAATTCTTTAATACCAATTGGATCTAAACCGTTAATTGGCTCATCTAAAATGAGTAATTCTGGCTTCGTCATGATCGCCCTTGCAATACCAAGTCTTTGCTTCATCCCTAATGAAAAATCTTTTACTTTTTTATCATCTATACCGTGCAGCTTCACTAAATGTAAAGCATGATCAATTGCGTTTTTGTCGTAATACCCCATATATTCACAATGTAATTCTAGGTTTTCCTTCGCCGTTAATTTATCATAAAAAATTGGATATTCGATAATCGTCCCCATGCGCTTTAACAATTCATAAGATGTATCCGTTAACTTCTCACCAAAAATTTCAATATCACCGCTCGTCGGTTTTATTAAGTTTGTGATCATTTTCATAATCGTTGTTTTACCTGCACCATTCGGTCCTAAGAAACCGTAAATCTCACCTTTTTTCACATGCATGTTAACGCTAGAAATTACTTCTTTCCCTTTAAACACTTTCGTTAACTGATTCGTTTTTAATATATATGTCATGTCACTATCTCCTTTCGCACTACCTTATACTTCTATAATAGACAACGGAATTCTCTTTTTTCTTACCCGTTCCTTACAAATTCCTTACGCTGAAAAAAAAGCTTGTAGAATCTACTTCTCTACAAGCTAAAACAGCATCTTTGTTAATACAACTGTAAAAATTGTTTTTTCATACGGCTTACTAGAAAGATGTATTTCTCCGTCCATCGCTTCCACAAGCCTTTTCGTAATCGTTAACCCTAAACCGCTTCCTTGGTACAATCTATTTCTGGAATCTTCAAGTGTGTACATACGCTCAAACACTTTATCAATGTGAGATTCATCAATTCCTTTTCCTGTATCCCATACATCTATATACACACTCGTTTCATCATCTCTTAACGTCATACCAAGTGTCTTTCCATCGTCACCATATGTAATCGCATTTGATATTAAATTATTCAATACTCTACCTAATACTTCTACATTTCCAAGTGCATATATATTTCTTTCTGGTATATCAATATGAACTTGAAACCCTTTCGTCGTCACTAAATCATAAAAAGATAAAATCTTCTCGCGACAAACTTCATTCATATTTACTTTTGTCATCTCAATTGCTTTGTCACCGGATTCTAATTTTGCTAAATCAAAAAACTTATGAATCAGTTCCATCACTTCTAGTGTTTTTACATGCACCTTTTCGAGTAATATTTGCTTCTCTTCCTCATTTATCGTTTTATCCTTATTTAACATTTCGGTATATCCAAGAATAACTGTTAGTGGCGTTTTCAAATCATGTGAAATATTTGAAAGCATTTTTCTCATCGAAATTTCCACTTTCGCATGATCTGCATTCGTTTTCTGTTTTGCATCTAATAAATGATTAATCGCCACTAATAAATTTCGCAATTCTAGATCATCTGTCATAATTAATAGCTTCTCACCAGTTTGTTCTTTTACAATTCGATTTAACTTCTCATACGTGTAGCGTAAATTCCTACTACTATTTTTCCTAATTTTATATTGCACGTAAATAACGATAAGCAATATAATAATCACCACTGTTAAAAATACAACCATACTACATCACTTCCAACTTATAGCCGATGCCCCATAATGTTTTAATATATTCTGGATTAGATGGATCACTTTCAATTTTCTCACGTAATCTTCTCATATGAACATTAATAACATTATCATCACCATAATATTCTTCATTCCAAACAAGCTTATATATTTGTGCTTTCGTAAAAACACGATTTTGATTCTTCACGAATAGCTTTAAAATCTCAAATTCTTTTAAAGTAAGTTTAAGCTGTCTTCCCTTTTTCTCCACAGTAAAATTAATTGGGTCAATTATTAAATCACCAATCTGAACCGCCTCATCTTTTGATTCCACAGCTGAATACTTTGTAGACCTCCGAATACCCGCTTTTACACGTGCAGCTAGTTCAATCATAGAAAACGGCTTACAAATGTAATCATCTGCTCCAAGGCCTAATCCAACCGCTTTATCAACATCTGTATCTTTCGCTGACATCATTAAAATCGGAACTGCACTTTTTTCTCGAATGATTCTGACGACCTCTAGCCCATCTAACTTCGGCATCATAATATCGAGAATTATCAAATCAAATGAACCTTTTGAAAATACGCCAACTCCTTCTTCTCCGTCAGATGCGATTGTAACTTGAAAACCTTCTCTTACTAAATATGTTTCAACCATCTCTTGAATTGAGATGTCATCTTCAACTAATAAAATATGATGTGACATATTTCTATCCCCTTTTTTAACAAACATTAACAATTTAATTGTATCGTAACGAATGAATGCTGGAAAGAATTATATGAATTTTCAAACCAACTTCCCTTCCTTCCTTAACAATGATATGATGAAATTCACTACGATTGTTCATAATTAACTTTATATAAAGGAGACTTATCATGTCAGAAAACAAAAAAGTAAGCTTAGCTGATTTAATGCGCGAACAACTTGCGAAGAAAAAGCAAGGAAATGGAAACGGATCAAATAATGGAAGTCAAAGTCAAGAAACGAAAAAATTACAAAACCAACAAACGAAGAAAACAAACAACCAACGTAGACGTACAGGTGTATAAATGAACGGGCAAAAACGATCTAACATTTCATCAGGTCTTGAAGTTGATATTGTATTAAAACAAGATCAACGTACAGGTAAGCTAACAAGAGGAATTGTAAAAGATATTTTAACGAACTCACCTTCACATCCGCACGGCATTAAAGTAAGATTGCAAGACGGACAGGTTGGCAGAGTACAAAATATTATTCAATAAGAAAAGGAGCTCATTTAAACTTGAGCTCCTTTTCTTATTTTCATTAACCTTTAATTTTTTCGATGAAAACTACTTTTAAATAGTCTCCCTCTTTAAATTGATCAATTGTACGGAAATCTTCCGGTAAAGAATGTTCTTCTAATATTTTATATTTACCGTTCATTTCTTTAAATGCTGTATCGATAAAGCCATTAAACTTTTTCATATCGAATGCGCTACAATTTGTAGAAGCAACGATAATACCGTTATTTTCTGTAATGGCAATTGTTTCTTTTAATAAGTTTTTATAATCTTTCGCCGCACTGAACGTATATTTTTTCGAGCGTGCAAAGCTTGGGGGATCAAGTACAACCATATCAAATTTCATCTTTTTCTTAGCTGCATATTTGAAATACAGAAATACATCTTCTACAATAATATCTTGTGCTTCATAATCAATTTCATTTACACTAAACTGCTCAATCGTTTTACTTAAACTACGATTTGCAAGGTCCACACTCGTTGTTTTACTCGCTCCGCCAAGCGCTGCAAATACAGAGAAAGCCCCAGTATAAGAGAACATATTTAGAACCGTTCTTCCTTTTGCATATTTATCACGAATTTGTTTTCGAACGTTACGCTGATCTAAAAACACACCAACCATCGCCCCGTCATTTAAATATACAGCAAAGTTTACACCGTTCTCTTTTACGATAAGTGGGAACTCACCGCGCTCTCCTGCGACAAAATCATCACCTTCAATGTATTTCCCTTTCGTATCAAAACGCTTTTTCTCATAAATCCCTTTGAAATTTGCTACTTTTTGAAGTGCTGCTATAATCTCATCGCGGAAAGTATAAACCCCTTCACTATACCAACTTATTACGTAATAGCCGTCATAATAATCGATGATTAAACCACCAAGGCCATCGCCCTCTCCATTTAGGGCACGGAATGCTGTTGTATCATTTGATTTATAAAAATCTTTTCGTTTATGTAAAGCAGATTTGATTTTACTTTCAAAGAAAGGTTGATTAATTTGCTCTTTCTCTTTTCTCGTTAAAATCCATCCATATCCTTTATTTTGTTTTCCATAATAGCCTTTTCCGATGAATTGGTTCTTCTCATCTACTACGTTGATGATTGTTCCTTCTTCACGTACATCATTTAAATTTTGAATAGCATCTTTTAAAATAAGTGGATATCCACTTTTAATTTCTTTTATAAACTTCGGTTTTATTTTTATAGTTACTTCAGATCGCATGTAATGTCTTCCTTTCCATTTGAATGCTTTCTAATTAGTAGGAAGCAATGTAAAAAACGAGGCTGAAAAAAGCCTCGTTTCACTATACCATATTATTGCTTTGCTAGTACAACTAGCTCATCTCCTGGTATAACCGCTATATATTTATACAATGTTGAAAAAGTAAGACTACCATCATCGTGACGAATAAATAATATTACATCCTCTGAATCGCTCTCTTCTTTATTAATTTTTTGTTCTTCCTCAACTTGTATCGTTTTAAATGTATAACCCTCTTCAATTTTTCTATCTAACTCTTCATAAATTTCATTTTGACCAAACAGTAAATGAGCTTTTTTCGAAAGAGAGATGCGTTCTTGCTCAATCTTTTCCACATCATGAATCGGAAGTAAAAATGTATTATGATGTCCAAACTGCGGTACATATGTGTTTGCGACTAATACATTGTAAGAATCCGTATCTGTAACTGAAATTAAGTATTCATACTGATTCATATCTACTTCAAATTGCAACTGCTCTGAGAGTACTTGGCCGTTATATGTATTAAGCCCATTCACCTTTGCGCATTGCAAATGTTCTTCCGATACATCCACGATTAAGCTCGGAATCCCCATCTCTTTACAATGCATAGCGAATGCAGTTGAGAATGTACTAGCTCCTGAAATTAAAATACCTGGTGGCTGTGTATTGGCTAATCCTAATTTTTTTGCTAAAAATCCAATTGAAAATCCATGAGCACAAACGGTCGTAATTACGAGTGCAAATGTAAGTGCTGTTAATATAGAAGCATCTTTATACCCTTCTTGTAATAACTCCGTCGCAAAGTAACTTGAAACCGTTAATGCAACAATACCTCGCGGCGCAATCCAACCAACTAGCGCCCTTTCTGATTTTGTTAACTCTGTTCCGATTGTCGATACCCAAATTGATAAAGGACGAACAACAAATATCATCATAAGTACGAAGCTAATAATAGGCCAGCTAAAAATCTCCATAATCGTCGTTCTTGGAAGTGATGCTGTTAAGATGATGAAAACAGTCGATGTTAATAGTACGGAAATATTTTCGTTAAAATGACGAATATCACCGATAGAAGAAATATATTTCTTCATCCGTGCAAGTGTAATCCCCATTACTGTTACGGCTAGCATACCTGTTTCATGCATGACTTCATCTGCAATGCCGAAGCATAGTAATACCGTAACGAGCAAAATCGGTGCCTTTAAATATTCTGGTACTTTCCCTTTTAAAATCATATAACTCATAAAAATACTAAACGCATACCCAAGTACCATTGCAAATAACGAACCTGCAAAGAAATATAGTAACGTATGTAAGTGTACATTTTCTTTCGTTAAGAAATTTACAATTTGAAAGGCGAATACAGCAAGTAATGCTCCAAACGGATCAACGATAATCCCTTCCCACTTTAAAATTGCAGCTGTCCTTGGCTTTAATCGTGCTTGGCGTAACAACGGAATAATTACAGTTGGACCTGTCACAATAAAAAGTCCTCCAATAATAAATGCAACCGCCCAATCTAATCCAGCGACGTAATGGGCTGCAAGTGAGCCAGCAATCCAAGCAATAAACGCACCAAACGTAACAATACGAAATACTGGTTTTGATAGTCCCCTCAGTTCACGTACATCTAAACTTAAACTACCCTCAAACAATATAATGGCAACAGAAAGTGATACGAGTGGACTAAAAACATCTCCAAGCACCTCTTTTGGATTAATAATACCGAAAACTGGACCAATTAATAATCCGGCAACTGCCATAACAACAATAGCAGGGAGCTGGAAGCGCCATGCAGTCCATTGTGAGGCGATGCCTAGTGTAATAATAATAACGATACTAAGTAACAGTGATTCGACCATAATACCCTCCTTGTTCATAGTATTGCGAAAGCAAGGTATAAACCATACTTTGCTTGTGTATATTTCTTATTTTGTTTTATTTTAATAATATATAACTTCATTAAATATATGGTCAAATTATTTATATAATAGTAAATTCATCCTTAATTCTACATTTATATGAAAATCACTATTGACAATGATAATGATTTTCATTATCATTTAATGTATATGAGTTCTTGAAAATAAAGGCTACACATTTATAGGAGGAATAAACATGATTATTGTTACAAATACAACTAAAATTACAAAGGGAAATGGCCATAAATTAATTGAGCGTTTTAATAAAGTAGGTAAAGTCGAAACAATGTCAGGATTTTTAGGATTAGAAGTTCTTTTAACGCAAAATACAGTTGATTATGATGAAGTAACAATTAGCACTCGCTGGAATGCAAAAGAAGATTTCCAAGGTTGGACAAAGAGCTCAGCATTTAAAGATGCTCACTCACATCAAGGCGGGATGCCAGACTATATTCTTGATAATAAAATTGCTTACTATGATGTAAAAGTTGTACGTATGCCAATGGCTGCAGCACAGTAAGCATATTTTTTTAAAAGTATAGAATATGAAGAGTGTTACCACTTCTCATATTCTATACTTTTTTTATTTAATGTCTTTTTACTAGTTTCGCATGTACTACTAATCTTCCCGCTTCTGGATCAAGTGCATAGTCACACGTCGAAAGTGTTACGATTTGATCACTTTCTGTCACTTTTGTATCCGTTTTGTACAGCGATTTTTCTTGAATTTTCTCCAAAAATGATGTGTATTCCGTATCACTACTAAAATCCGTTTCAATGTAATAAAAATCAGTTGTTGTTGTATACACCGAAAACACTTCAAGATCATATCCTTCAAATAATGTATCGTAATATAATTTACGATGCGACATGAAGAAATCTTCATCCAACATTTTCTTTAAACTTCCAAACATAGAACCATCTTTCATACGGTGACCATATAAAATAGTATTTCGATTTTGAGATTTCACATCATTACGATAGTCCATAAAAATGCTTCCTGCTCTCATATCTTCACCTTTATAATTTCGAAATAAATAGTAATCATTGTCTTTTGCTTGAACGATTGGATAATTAATTTGTGTATCATCCATCGTAATCCATCCAACTATTTCTTGGTTAATTTGCTGCAGAACTTTGAACTGTTTACGTACTTCCCCGTCTTGTGATTGCTCTTCCATCGGACTTTTTTCATAAATGTTTTGTGCTTCGGCCATTACTTTACGATTTTCATAGTAATCCATGAAAATATCACCTAATTCATATACTGAATAG
This sequence comes from Bacillus sp. FSL R9-9530, assembly GCF_038008145.1. Taxonomy (NCBI): domain Bacteria; kingdom Bacillati; phylum Bacillota; class Bacilli; order Caryophanales; family Bacillaceae; genus Bacillus; species Bacillus sp. FSL R9-9530. The sequence continues at coordinate 4,843,730 of NZ_JBBOYO010000001.1, read as the reverse complement.
AAAAAGGTACCTAAAAAAACAACTGTAAGTATTCGTTGAAAAAAAGAATTCTTCTTCCTTTCTTTTTTGCTACTCAAATTATCACCTCAAAACGGATTGTTCGCATGTTTAAATACCCATTGGGACCATATACAATCCTGTATCTTCATCTTGCTTTACAACGACATCTACACCGTATATCGTCTTTATCATACTTTCTGTCACAACATCATTCGGCTTGCCTTTTGTAACAATTTCGCCGTCTTTCATAACAATGATATGATCACTATAGCGAATCGCCTGATTAATATCGTGTAATACCATAACGATTGTCAATCCTTGTGCTTCATTTAATTCTTTTACTAACTCTAATATTTCAAGTTGATAATAAATATCTAAATATGTTGTCGGTTCATCTAAAAAGAGCATTGGCGTCTTCTGAGCTAACGTCATGGCAATCCAAACACGCTGTCTTTCTCCACCAGATAAAGCATGAATTTCCTTATCACGTTTACTTAGCAAATTCGTACATGCTAAAGCCCTTTCTATTGCTTCTCTATCTTCATCAGTTTGCGAAGAAAATATATTTTTATGAGGCATACGGCCAAAGCTTGTTAATTTCTCTACCGTCATATCTGCCGGTGCTTCATTTTGTTGATGGACAACGGCTAACTTTCTAGCAAACTCTTTCGGTTTATATTGGCTAATTGCCTTCCCATCAAGTATTACCTCTCCACTACGAGGATCGTGATTTCTTGACATCACACCAAGTAATGTTGATTTCCCGCAACCGTTTGGTCCAATAATTGTTGTAATTTTACCAATCTCTATTTCACTACTAACCGACTTTAATCGATCCGTTACATTATCGTACGAAAAGGTTACATTTTTAATTTCCATGAACTTTATCACTCTTTCTAAGCAAGAATATTAAGAATGGGCCACCAATAACTGCCATAATCGTCGCTGCTGGAATTTCGTTAGGTGGCACAATTAACCTTCCAATCGTATCCGCCGTCAAAATTAATAACGCCCCTGCAAGAGCAGAAAATGGAATTAATGCTTTATGGTCTGAACCAACTAGTTGTCTTGAAATGTGCGGAACGAGTAATCCTACGAAAGCGATAACACCTGCAATTGCTGTTGATACTGCCGCTAAGAGTACTGCAATGGCAGAAATAATAAGACGAACTCTCGTCACGTGCAAGCCTAAGTTTTTTGCAGTCTTATCTTGTAGAGATAGTAAGTTACACCAAGCTCCGACAAACAGTGCAAGAATAAGACCAATTGTTCCATAAGTAACCATTATTTCTACATCGCCCCACGTCTTCATCGTTATATTAGAAGTCGTCGTTTGCTTAATACTCTTAATGAAGTATCCACAAATCGTAATGAACGATTCATTTAATCCAGTGAACATCGCATTAATGGCAATACCAATTAAAATAATGCGAAGCGGACTTAATCCTGATTTCCATGAAAACGAATAAACGAGATAACATGCAAACGCACCACCTAGAAAGGCGAATACCGGCGTCCAGAAAAAGAATTGCGGGAATAGCGTAATAATAACAAGTGTCATAAAACTTGCTCCTGAAGATATCCCGATTACCCCAGCATCAGCAAGTGGATTTTTCATGACAGCTTGGAAGAGCACGCCCGAAACAGCAAGAGCTGCTCCAGTAAATAGTGCAATAATAATACGTGGGAAACGTAAATCTTTAATCACTTCAACATCTTCATTTGCCCCTGTAAATATTCCTTGTACAAGGTCAATAATACCTACTTCTAAACTACCTTTCGTCGCTGACAACAAAGTCATAATGATGAGTAATACAGTAACAATAAAGAAACTCCAAAATTTTTTATTCATGCTAATCTTCCTTTATATTAAAATGCATCACGGATACATCATTTTTTTCAATTCATCTAGCGCTTCAGTCGCTGCTAAATTTCCTGTCGTTCCAAATAAACGCTCTTCTAAATCGTAAACACGATTATTTTTAACTGCAGCGAAGTGTTTCCAAATATCATTTGTTTTAAATTCTTTATCAAACATTTTTACAACTTCATCAGGCATACCATGTGCCGCTCGTAAAATAATGTCTGGATCAGCTTTTTTTAAATACTCTGTATTAGAAGCTAAATACTCTACTTGTTCACCTTGTACAATGTTTTTACCACCTAATTGTTTCACTAAATCTCCAATATAAGAATGCTCTGTTGCTACTAAATAACTCCCCGGTACACCTAATAAAATAAGCACTGTCGGTTCTTTCTTTCCCTTTACTGCTTTTTGAATCTCTGCAACCTTGTTATCTAACTTAGTTACAACTGCTTCAGCCTGCTTTTCACGTCCATATTGCTTACCTAAATTACTAATGGAATTTTGCATATTTTTTAAACTTGTTAGATCTAAAAAGTTTGCTTTCATACCTACACCATCAAAAACTGGCTTTAATTCATATTCAAGTGTTGTCACTGATAATACTTCTGACGGCTTTAATGATTTTACCTTTTCCATATCAGGACTCATCGGATTCCCAACTTCAGGTAAACCTTTATATCTCTTTGGTAAATCTTTAGTACTTGTTGGTACACCAATTAAATCTACTTCTAACGCATCCATAATTTCAGTAACAGCAACTGTCGTTGCGACAATCCTCTCTTTACCCTCACTCTTTACCTGCTTCGCTGTTTCTTTTTTGGGCGCCTGGCATCCAGCTATACTCACTAATAAAATGATAGCCATTAGTACACTTACAATTTTCTTCACTCTTAATCACCACTCCTTTCCAAACAATATGAAACAAGTCTTGATGCATGCAAACATGCATCAAGACTCCAAAAATTACAATCTACCTGCTCTATATTTACGAACTAGTAAAGCAAGTGACCCAAGCAATAGCACCATGTATAAACCTAGTTGTGCTGTATCTGCCGTTTTTGAGTTTTTCTCTTTTTTCGAATCATTTTTTTGATCTTCTTTTTTCTTCTTATCATCTGCATTTCGGTTAAAATCAGGATTATCTACTTTTTTTACATTATCTACTTTCGGTGTAATCACTGGATTGTTCGGATCATTTTTCGGATCTTTTTTTGGATCCTCTTTAATCGTTCCTAACGCACCAATATTATTTGTATCAAATTGAATTTGGACATCGTAGAAGTGGTGGTAGTTCATCTCATCAATGTCTACTTTCACTTTTGCATTTAATTTTTTAAATAAATCTTCTACTTCAAATTGTACTACTCGCGTATTTGCATTTTTATCTTCACTTACTACTTTTGCATCAGCAAAAAGACTATTGTTTTCTGTTTGGAATTTCGTAATCCACGCACTATTTTTCAGCGTCATCTCAATGTACTTTTTACCATCTTTAACGATTAATTTTGCTGGATTTACAGTATAGTCATGCATCTTTGAAAGTTCTTCTGTTTTGTTTTTTAACACTTTAAATGTAATATCATATTGACCATCTACTAAATTTTTCGGATCAACTATTACTTTCGGTGTATTATTTCCGCCTTGGTTATCGTTTCCACCTTGGTTATCATTTCCGCCTTGGTTGTCGTTTCCGCCTTGGTTATCGTTTCCACCTTGGTTATCATTTCCGCCTTGGTTGTCGTTTCCGCCTTGGTTGTCGTTTCCGCCTTGGTTCCCTAAAGCTTTGATACTATCTTGATCAAATACAAATTGAACATCGTAGAAATGGTGATAATTCATTGAATCAATATCTACTTTTACTTTTGCATTTAATTTTTTAGACAAATCATTTACTTCTACTTCTACTACTCTTGTATTTTGCTCTTTATTTTCACTTAATACTTTTGCATTAACGAACGAGCCATTTTTCTCAAAATCAAACTTTGTAATCCATGTACTATTTGTTAATGTAAACGATACATATTTCTTACCATCTTTTACTTTCAATACACCTGGGCTTTTTGTGTATGTATTCATCATTGATATTTCATCTGTTTGATCTTTTAATACTTTAAAGCCAATGCTGTATTCACCGTCTTTAAGAGCGTTTGGATCAATTGTTGTATTATTGCCTTGGTTGTCGTTTCCGCCTTGGTTGTTGTTTCCACCTTGGTTATCATTTCCGCCTTGGTTGTCGTTTCCGCCTTGGTTGTCGTTTCCACCTTGGTTGTCGTTTCCGCCTTGGTTGTCGTTTCCACCTTGGTTGTCGTTTCCGCCTTGGTTATCTAACGGTTTAATGCTATCTTTATCAAATGCAAATTGAATATCATAGAAATGATGGTAATTCATTGAATCGATATCGACTTTTACTTTTGCGTTCAATTTTTTCGATAAATCTGCTACTTCCACTTCCACTACACGCGTATCAGCTTTCGTATCTTCACTCAATACACTCGCATCAACAAACGAACCATTTTTATCAAATTCAAACTTTGTAATCCAAGCGCTATTCGTTAATGTGAATGATACATATTTTTTACCATCTTTCACTTTTAACACGCCTGGACTCTTTGTATACGTGTTCATCATTGAAATTTCTTCTGTTTGATCTTTTAAAGCTTTGAAATTGATACTGTATTCACCATCTTTAATTGTTTCAGCATCTGGATTTTTGTTTCCATCTGGTTTTTCTACTTCTGATTTTTCTACTTCCGGTTTCTCTACTTCTGGCTTCTCTACTTCTGGTTTCTCTACTTCTGGTTTCTCTACTTCTGGTTTCTCTACTTCTGGTTTCTCTACTTCTGGTTTCTCTACTTCTGGTTTCTCTACTTCTGGTTTCTCTACTTCTGGTTTCTCTACTTCTGGTTTCTCTACTTCTGGTTTCTCTACTTCTGGTTTCTCTACTTCTGGTTTCTCTACTTCTGGTTTCTCTACTTCTGGTTTCTCTACTTCTGGTTTTTCTACTTCTGGTTTCTCTTCATTTTTAATTTGTTCAAGCTTATCTTGTTCAAATAAAAGTTGCACATCATGTGTTTGCTTATAGTTTCTTGATGCCATTTCGATAAATACTTTTGTATTTAGTTTTTTAGATAAATCGTTTACTTCAAACTCTACTACTCTTGTATCTTTTTCTTTATCTTCACTCACTACTTTTGCATCAACAAACGCACCATCTTTTTCCGTTTGGAAATTTTTAATTAATGAGCTACTTTTTAGTGTTACAATTGCTTTTTTCTTACCATTTTCTACTTTTAATACCCCTGGATTTACCATGTAAGTATTCATCTTAGATTCTTCATCTGTTTGATCTTTTAACACTTTAAACGGAACGCTGTACTCACCATCTTTAATTGTTTCAGTATCTGGTTTTTCTACTTCCGGTTGTTTCTCTTCATTTTTAATTTGTTCAAGTTTATCTTGTTCAAATAAAAGTTGTACATTATGTGTTTGCTTGTAACCTTGTGATGCCACTTCAATAAATACTTTTGTATTTAGTTTTTTAGATAAATCGTCTACTTCAAATTCTACTACTCTTGTATCTTTTTCTTTATCTTCACTCACTACTTTTGCATCAGCAAATGCGCCATCTTTTTCCGTTTGGAAATTTTTAATTAATGAGCTATTTTTTAACGTTACAATTGCTTTTTTCTTACCGTTTTCTACTTTTAATACCCCTGGATTTACCATGTAAGTATTCATCTTAGATTCTTCATCTGTTTGATCTTTTAACACTTTAAATGGAATGCTGTACTCTCCATCTTTAATTGTGTTAGAATTTGGTTGTTGATCTGGGTCAGGCTTTTGGTCGGGCTTCTGACTCGGATCCGGATTTTCATTTGGATCTGGCTTATTAGCTGGGTCCTCTTTTTCATTTGGTTGTTCTACATGAATCGGTGTAATACTATTTTGATCAAATGCAATACGCACATCATAGTCATGATGATAATTTAAAAAATCAATGTCTACTTTTACTTTCGCATTTAATACCTTCTCTACATCGTCCACATCGAATTCTACGACTCTTGTATCTTTTTCTTGATCTTCACTAATTACATTTGTCGCAACAAACTGACCACTTTTTTCCGTTTCAAACTTTGTAATCCATGAACTATGTTCTAACGTAAAGGATACTTTCTTTTTCCCATTCTTCACTTTTAAAGTTCCTGGACTTACAGAGTATTGATTCATCATGGATTCTTCATCTGATGTGTCTTTAAGAACTTTGAAACCGATTGAATATTCACCGTCAGCTAGTTGACTAGCAGCTTGAACTGCAAGGGGTTGTAATGTTGATGCGAATGTAAATACCATTAAAAACATCGCAACAACAATTTTAAGATATTTATTCAATAGAATACCGCTCCTTTATTTAGTTTTGACGTACTTTACGAATTAAGAAAACACCTGAAATAAGAAGTAATGCTGCAAATAATCCGATACGTGCTTCATCACTTGTTTTTGGGTTATCTGTTTTTTCAGCTTTCCCACTTTCATTTGTTCCTTTATTTACATCTTTATTTACATCTTTGTTTGTTTCTTTGTTTGTTTCTTTGCTCTCTTCTTTCTTCACTTCTTCTTTTACTTGTGTATTTTTTTGAGTTTGATCTTCATTTTTTGTTGCAGCAGTTGCCTTATTCTCTCCACCTACCGCTTTTACATTTGCATCAAACGCAAAGCGAATTGTGTAGTTATGGTCATAATTTACGTTCGGTACAACAACATGAATTTTTACAGCTGCTGGTTTAGATAAGTCGTCTATTTTAAACTCTACAGTTCTTTTATCTGCAGATTCATCTTTACTAACAACTTTTGCATCAACAAAGTTCCCGTTCTCTGGTGCTTTAAATTCTGTAATCCAAGCACTATGATTCATAGGAATTTGTACTCTCATCTCACCATTTTTTACAATTAACTTAGCTGGTTTTTCAAAATAATCATTTGCCATTGAAGCTGAATCATTTTCTGCTTTTTGTATGACATAGTTAATATCGTAAGTACCGTCAGCTACATTTGCCGAAGCTTGTCCGAATGGTACTACGAGAAAAGCTAGCATACATACGAATGTCATAATAAAAGCGGGTAATACCGAAAACTTTCTCATTTACCTTACTGCCTCCTTGTTTTTCTTTTTGAAAATGATAATTATTCTCAATATATAAGAAAAAAATAATCTTTCTATCTCTATTTTATAATGAGTAACACTATGTAGTTAGAAATGTATTGATTATCATTCTCATTGATAGACAAAAAAATAATCCCACCAATTTTTCCTATAAGAATAAACATAAAACTCTTTCATCATTTTATTGATTATCATTCTCAACGAATTTCAAAAAAAATAAACCGCCTAATTCTATCGTTTTATCACCTCTTCTTACAAAAATGATATAGTCATAGAAAACCTCTTCCCTTCCAATATTTCCACAACTAAGTCAATCTTAGCCTACTGGTAATTTTTTTGTCAACTATATTACGTATAAAATTTTTAATATCTGAATTCTTCTATATATGATTTTTCTACAAAAAAAGAGGCTTTCTTTTAAAGAAAGCCTCTTTCCCTTATTTTTCTACAGCAATTTCTTGCTTTTGAAATAAAGAAACTACATATCCAATTGCAATTCCAATGATACCCGGAACTAACCAACCAATCCCTACACTATATAATGGAATTTTATCTAAAATAGGAGCAAGGGCCGCTACTTGAAGATTGGCATTATGCAATCCATCAAAGAAGCTAATTGCAAATGCGCCTACAATACCGCCTACATACATAGCTAATGGAAGACGAATATAGTTTTCAACAAGTGATAATACGATCAGTACGATACCAATTGGGTAAATTGCAATTAAGATTGGTAATGCTAATGCGTTTAACTGAGTTAAACCAAGATTTGCTACCATAAATGCTAATAAAGAGAAAATGAAAATGACTTTTTGATAAGAAAGCTTTGGTAATAACGAAGAAAAATATTCTCCACAAGCTGCAACAATACCGACAGAAGTTGTTAAGCATGCTGCTGTAATTGCGATCCCTAGTAATAATGTTCCGTAGCTACCAAATAAATGATTCACGACGTTTGTTAAAATAATTCCGCCGTTTGCTCCCATTCCAAGTGAAACACTAGAAGCTCCAAGGTAAGCAAGTGCTAAATAAACAAGAAGTAAGCCAAGTGCTGCAATAAATCCTGCAAAGATTGTTACTTTTGCAATACTGTTCTTATTTGTAATGCCTTTTGCTTTTAAAGCATTGATCACAACATTTCCGAAAACAAGTGCTGCAAGTCCATCTAAAGTTAAATATCCATCAATAAAACCTTTAAAGAGCGGGGCACTATACGCTTCTGTAGGGGCACCAAACTCCCCCATTGGAGTCATAATTGCTTTCGCTACAATAATTGCAATAACAGCTAATAAAATTGGAGTTAACACTTTACCAATGCGCCCCACTAATTTCGATGGGTTTAATGCTAAATAGAAAGTTACTGCAAAGAAAATAAATGTAAAGATAACAAGTGGATACGATTGACCAGCTATCTCACTTGGTAAAAACGGTGCAACACTCATTTCATAAGCAACAGTCCCTGTACGTGGCACACTAACAAATACGCCTAAACATAAATAAATTGCAGTAATGAAAATTAGCGCGAATACAGGATGTACACGTCCTGCTAATTCATTAATATCTCCCTTTAGAGCTATAACAATAACTCCTAATAAAGGCAGTCCTACACCTGTTACGATAAAGCCAAATAACGCGATCCATACATCTGTTCCAGCACCTTGCCCTAACGCTGGTGGGAAAATCATATTACCGGCACCGAAAAACAGTGCAAATAACATTAAGCTTATTGCAAACATCTCAGAAAACTTTAAAGATGACTTCATTTCTACTACCTCCTAATTATTTTATTGACAAAATATTCTGAATTAAAATCCGTCACATATCCTCTTTCAAGCATACTTCCCCGTAAAAGAACGCAAAAAACACCCGTCCCTAACAAAGGGACGAGTGTTGAAATCGTGGTTCCACCCTTATTCTAATAAAATGAATTTATAACGAAATAAGCTCATTTTATAGCTCGTGTAAATTGATAACGGTTTTATCCGCCAAGAATTACAATGCATCTGCAGTTCACTCTTGAAGTTTAGAGGTGGTAAGTTTGTCTTTCCGTATTAGGAAGCTCACAGCCTAAGGCTTCCCTCTCTGAGAATCGTCAAAAACAACTCATGTCCTCATCATTACTTTTATAAAATATGTTGTCGAAACTTGTTGTTTTTTATTATATGGGCTATTTTTTAAAAAATCAATAGTTTTATTTTTTCTGACAAAAAAATATAGGGAGAAAACTTTCCTCCCTATAACTGCCCTATTAATATTTCTAATTCCTTAGGTGTAATGTCTCGCCATTTTCCAGCTTCAAGCTCATTTAGCTCTATATTCATAATGCGTACTCGCTTTAGCTTTGTTACAGTAAATCCGAAAGCACGACTCATTCTACGAATTTGCCTATTCATTCCTTGCGTTAAAACGATGCGGAATGTAGACTGATTAACTCTCGTCACTTTACATGGCTTCGTCATTCCATCTTTAATCTTTACACCGCTGGACATCTCATCAATAAACCAATCTGTAAACGGCTTATCAACAGCGACAACATATTCTTTCTCATGCTCATGATCACCGTGCAAAATTTGATTCGCAATCGCACCGTCATTCGTTAATAAGATGAGTCCTTCCGATGCTTTATCTAATCGTCCAACAGGAAAGATTCGTTCTGGATAATCGATATAATCAATAATATTATCTTCAATATGTTTGGCTGCTGTACAAGTAATTCCGACTGGTTTATGGAAGGCAATATACACCTTTTCTTTCTCTTCTTTTGCAATAACTTGCCCATCAATTGTTACAATATCACCTTCATTAACGAGTGCACCGTGCGTACATACTTCACCGTTAATACAGGCACGTCCTGCTTTAATGAGACGGTCTGTTTCACGTCTTGAGCAGGATTTTGCTTCGCTTATGTATTGGTTGATTTTCATGTTTTGTTCCTTTTCTTATAGATTAAAAGCGTCAATCCATGGCAATATCATTATGCCAAGATTGACGCTCCTTTACTTCGCAAAAACAACTAAATAAATAACCCCAATTACCAAAAATATTCCGCAACAAGCTAACAATACTTTTGCAAGTTTGTCCATAAACATATAATGGTTTCCCCTTTTGTTTGGTTGTTTGCTATTTTAATTCGACAACTGTTACGCCTAGGCCTCCCTCGCCCATGTCACCGTAGCGGTAGGTTTTCACACCGCGATGTTTCTTCAAGTAATCTTGTACACCTTGGCGAAGCGCTCCTGTTCCTTTACCGTGAATAATTGATACACGAGGATAGCTTGCAAGCTGTGCATCGTCTAAATATTTTTCAACGCGCATCATTGCATCTTCATAACGTTCGCCGCGAAGGTCTAGCTCTAACGACACGTGATAATCTCTACCCTTCACACTTGCGACTGCTTTTTTCTCAGTTTGCTTCGGTGTATTAATGTATTCCATATTGGATTCTTTCACTTTCATCTTCAGAATACCAATTTGTACGCTCCACTCTGTATCACTTACTTTTTCAAGCAATTGACCTTTTTGACCGAACGTTAACACTTTTACTTCATCACCTGATCGTAACTGTTGTTTTGGCGCTGTGTTTTTCACGTTTACTTTTTGTTTCTTCACAAGCTCTGGCGCCGCACCTTCTAGACGGCTCTTCGCTTCAATAAGCTCATGGTCTTTCACGTTTATAAGCTGTGCTTTACGCAATTGACGAAGTTCTTGAATAATGCCTTCTGCTTCTTGCTTTGCAGCTTCGACTTTTTCTTCCCCTTCTTTTTGCGCTTTTAATAATTTTTCATCGCGCTCATCGTTAAATTCAATAATTTGACGTTGTAATTCACGATGAAGTTTTTCAGATTGCTTACGATGTTCTTCCGCTTCTTTTCGTTCGCTCTCTGCATTTTTTTGGCTTTCTTCTAGCTTTGCAATCATATTTTCGATTTTGTTCGTATCTGTACTAATATGGTTACGAGCGCGATCAATAACGCGATCAGACAAACCAAGACGCTTCGAAATTTCAAAGGCGTTACTACGTCCTGGTACACCGATTAATAATTTGTACGTTGGGCTTAATGTATTCACATCGAACTCAACGCTCGCATTAATAACTTGCTCACGATTGTATCCATATGCTTTTAATTCTGGGTAATGCGTCGTTGCAACAACGCGAGCACCACGGTTACATACTTCATCTAAAATAGAAATCGCTAGTGCAGCCCCTTCTTGCGGATCTGTCCCAGCACCTAATTCATCAAATAGAACTAAACTTTCAAAATCAGCTTTTTCTAAAATATCTACAATGTTTACCATATGAGAAGAGAATGTACTTAAATTTTGTTCAATCGATTGCTCATCACCGATATCAGCAAATATGTTTTTAAATACACATATCTCTGATTCATCCATTACTGGAATATGAAGACCAGATTGCGCCATTAAGACACAAATACCGACTGTTTTCAGTGTAACTGTTTTACCACCTGTATTCGGTCCTGTAATAACGATTGTTGTAAAGTCTTTACCAAGCATAATGTTATTTGGCACGATAATTTCCGGATCAATAAGCGGATGGCGTGCTTGTTTTAAATCCATGTAGCGTTCATTATTTACGATTGGCTTCGTCGCTTTAATTCGCTTCGCATAAAGAGCTTTCGCAAAAATAAAATCAAGATTTGCAACTACTTCTACGTTTGATAAAACAATATCAGCTTCCACTGCTACTTCTTCCGTTAACATCATTAAAATGCGTTCTACTTCTTGTTTTTCTTTCACACGTGCTTCTTGAAGTGCGTTATTTAATTCCACGATTACTTGCGGTTCGATAAATAATGTTTGTCCAGAAGCAGATTGATCGTGAACAATACCACCATATACGCCGCGGTATTCTTGTTTTACCGGGATTACGTAGCGTTCGTTACGAATCGTTACAATTGCATCTGATAACATTTTTTGCGCGTTTGAAGAACGCGTCATGTTTTCTAATTTCTCACGAATACGGCTTTCCGCAGTACGAATTTGATTACGAATACCACGCAATTTGTCACTTGCGCTATCGACTACTTCACCGCCGTCACCAATACAATTTGTAATCTTCTTTTCTAAATCATATAAAGACACAATTTGTGCGACATGTGTTTCTAAAATTGGAAGCTCAACACCGTTGTCAATCATATCGTCAATGAAACGTTTCATTTGGCGACTACCGTACATCGTACTTGCGATTTCAATTAATTCATGAGGACTTAACATACTTCCAATTTTCGCACGCTTAATATTTGCACGAATATCAGAAATCCCTCCAAGTGGTGCATGTCCTTTTAAACGGATGACTTTCGCTGCCTCATCCGTTGTTTCTTGCAATTCCACAATTTCTTCAAAATCTGTGCTTGGCACTAAATTCTTCACTTTATCACGACCAAGTGAAGATGCTGTATGTTCAAGTAATTGTTCTTTTACTTTATTGTATTCTAATACACGCAACGTTCGTTCTAACATGTTGCAGGTCCCCCCTGTATTACTTATTACGTTTAATATAGTCTAATAAACGTTCAATATCCCATGTGTTAATCACGTTATCTTTTTGAATCCAACCTTTACGCGCTGCTGCTACACCTGTTTCCATATCTTCTAACATTTCAAGTGTATGGGCATCCGTATTAATCGCTACTTTTACACCAGCATCTTGTGCTTGTTTTAGTAATTTCGCGCTTAAATCTAGACGGTTTGGATTTGCATTTAATTCTAAAACTGTATTTGTTTCTTTTGCGAGCTGGATTAATAAATCTGTATCTACATCGTAACCCTCACGGCGCCCAAGAAGACGTCCTGTCGGATGAGCAATCATTGTGACATGCTTATTCTCAAGTGCAGTGCGAAGACGCTTCATAATCGTTTCACGGTCTTGTGAGAAGCTAGAGTGAATGGCTCCAATGACATAATCTAGTTCTGCTAATACTTCATCGTCAAAATCAAGTGTCGCATCTGGTAAAATGTCCATTTCAATCCCGCGCAAAATTGTAATGTCTGGATACTTTTCATTCATACGTTCAATTTCTTTCGCTTGTTCACGAAGACGCTCTTTCGTTAAACCGTTTGCTACTTTCAAGTATTGCGAGTGATCAGTAATTGCCATAAATTTATATCCACGAGCGCGGCACGCTTGCACCATTTCTTCAATTGAAAAAGCACCGTCACTCCACGTTGTATGCATATGTAAATCACCCTGTATATCAGAGAACTGAATTAAGTTCGGATACTCTTTAATTAATTCAATTTCTTTTCCATCTTCACGCACTTCTGGTGGGATGAATGGAAGGCCAAAGTGGGCGAAGAATGCTTCTTCTGTTTCGAATGTTTTCACTTCACCTGTCTCTAAGATTTCCACACCGTATTCACTAATTTTCTCGCCTCTATCTTTCGCAATTTGGCGCATTTTTACGTTATGGTCTTTTGATCCTGTGAAATGGTGAAGAGTTGTAATAAATTCTTCTGGTTTTACTAAGCGGAAGTCAATTGAAATATCATATTCATATTGAAGACGAACAGATACTTTCGTATCTCCACTTGCAATCACTTCAATCATATTATCAAATTGTAGTAAATGTTCACGCACTACTGCTGGCTCTGTCGTTGCAATGATGAAATCTAAGTCCTTCACTGTCTCACGAACACGGCGTAAACTACCAGCGCGTGAGAAACGAATTATTTCAGCAACATTCGACAATTTCTCCTCTATTTCCCCGGCAATAGGCAATACCATCGCAATTGGTAAACGCTCTGGACGAGAGCCTACTTGATCAATTGCTTCTAATATTTTCTCTTCTGTTTTCTTACCGAAACCTGCTAAAGCTTGTACTTTATTTTCCTCACAAACCGCTTTTAGCGATTCCATATCAACAACACCAAGTTCTTTATATAACTTAGCTACCTTTTTACCACCAAGGCCTGGTAATTTTAATAACGGTAATAAGCTACTTGGCACTTCTTTCTCAAGCTCTTGTAATACTTCAGATGTTCCCGATTCTATATATTCTTGAATAACTGCTGCTGTTCCTTTTCCAATGCCCGGAATCTTCGTGAAATCTTCAATCTCAGAAAGACTACGATCGTCACTTTCTAATGCTGCCGCCGCTTTACGGAATGCAGATATTTTAAATGGATTCGCGCCCTTTAGTTCCATAAATAGGCCGATTGTCTCTAGTAATTTGATAACTTGTTTTTTATTCACTTTCATCATTGCCCCGCCTTTCTTTCATAGAAAAAAACTTCTCTTTCCGAAAAAAGAGAAGTTACACTCTGCTACCTGTCTGCCATAGTTCCTTCACCTTTTCAGAAAGAATCGGTGTATCGTCTACAATTATTTTGCTAATTGATGATTTTTGTAATGGTGTTTGTATTTGTTCAATTGGAAGAATTGTTCCAACAATAATTAAGACAAACAGAATGATATACACTTCTAAAAAGCCAAGAAGTGCCCCAGCAACCGCATTGACTTGCTTTAAAACTGGGATTTCTGCAAACATATTCAGTAAATTACCAAGTAGTGAAAGTGCGATTTTTGTAATAATAAATAATACAATAAACGCAATTGCTTGATAGAAGACACCCTCAATATTATTCGCATCTATCCATTCTGGAACAGATACATTCTTATCGAATGGATACGGAATAAATTTCGCAAGCGTTGGCGCTAAATCTTTACAGTACCAGTATGCAACGAGGTATGCGATAATAAAGCTTGTTAACTTTACAAGTTGCAAAATAAATCCTCTGCGTAAACCGAGGAAAAATCCCATAACAAGCAATAAAATGATAATAATATCAATCATGTTTATTCCATTCCTTTTTGTGTCATACTTTCTTTCAACTTCTCATGTTCTTCTTTTAATTTTATGTAATCGTGTATGACGTTTACCGCCGTCAATACCGCTAGTCTACTCGTATCAAGCGAAGGATTCTTGGCATTGAGTTCGCGCATTTTATCATCCACAATCGCTGCTACCATGCGGATATGACTTGTACTTTCATCGCCAACAACTGAATACTGTTGGCCATATATTTCTACATTAATTCGACTTTTATTTCCCTTTTGTTGTGACAACTCACCGGCCTCCAATCACGTACAGAATCCTAAAGTTTATCATACCATGAACCATCATAATATGGAAACAGAAAGAACAATCCGATATGATAAAAATAACAACATAAAAAAGGAGCGACCATTTTGTCAAATTCTATCGTAATACAAACAAGTTCTACAGTAATTGAAGACATGAAACAACAATACAAACAAGCACTTAGCCCCAAAATTCCGCAAGGCGGTATCTTTATGGCAAAGGTTCCATCTTGCACAATTACAGCCTATAAATCAGGGAAAGTAATGTTTCAAGGTGGACGTGCTGAAGCAGAGGCTTCTCGTTGGCAAACTGTCTCTCAAACACCAAAATCCGCTGTAAAAAAATCGGTCAATTCGCATCAATATGCACCACCTTCTTCTATTGGTACAATGTCGATTTTAGGGTCCGATGAAGTAGGTACTGGTGATTACTTCGGACCGATGACAGTTGTTGCTGTATATGTGGATGCGAAGCAAATTCCACTTTTAAAAGAACTCGGTGTAAAAGACTCCAAAAACTTAAATGATGCTCAAATTGCTGAGATTGCAAAACAACTCCTTCACGTTGTTCCTTACAGCTCCCTCGTTCTTCATAATGAAAAATATAACGAGCTATTTGATAAAGGAAACAACCAAGGTAAACTAAAAGCTTTACTACATAACAAAGCCATCACAAACTTATTGGCTAAAATTGCACCTACAACACCTGAGGGTATCTTAATCGACCAATTTACACAGCCTGATACATACTATAAATATTTAGCGAAACAAAAACAGGTACAGCGTGAAAATGTTTACTTCGCTACAAAAGGTGAAAGTGTCCATTTAGCAGTAGCCGCCGCTTCCATTTTAGCTCGTTACTCATTCGTAAAACAATTTGACGAACTAAGCAAAAAAGCTGGTATGCAACTTCCGAAAGGTGCTGGTAAACAAGTTGATATTGCCGCTGCTAAATTAATTCAAAAAGTCGGTAAAGAAAGACTACCTGAATTTGTGAAAGTGCATTTTGCTAATACAGAGAAGGCGTTTCGCTTATTGAAAAAATAACTACTTTTTAGTATCGACAGGATATGGATGAACTAAACAAGGCGAAAAGAATTGAATTCTTTTCGCCTTTTATGAATGAAAAATGGATAAATAGGATCTCACACGTTCCTATTTTTGTCGCACTTCTTCGTTATATCGATATATATTTAAATTTAGGACAATATATTCACTATTCAACTAAAAAAAGAGAGTCTCCATGACTCCCTTTTTATGTTTAACTTCGTTTCTGCTTCTTATTTGATGAAGGTACTTTATAAGAACCCGTTTCATGCGTAGTCGTTCCTTGTCCTTCCACTTCCGGAGAACCTAAGCTTGATCTAGAATGGTCTGTTTTCACTTTCTTACTCATTACAATCACCCCCAAGATTACTTTTCACTTAAGAGTAAAAAACTATTCAGCATAGCCATCTGAACATATACTGGCTACTCTTTTATCCTCCTGTCTGTTTTTCACTAATGTCCCATAGACGTTTTGCGGCATCCTTATCTAAGGCAGCTTCAGACATTTTTCCTATTTGCTTATCGGCATAGTAATAACCACTATGATCAGTAAATTCAGTTGATTCTGCTAGCCATATTAGAGTTTTAGCACCTTCCTCGGGTGTACGAGAGAAAGGTTTCATTGCTGCCATAGTTAAGCGAGCAACCAGACCATTGTCCTGGTTAAAATTCGTATCCACTAGCCCTGGATCAAAGCTATAGGCACTAACACTCGTTCCCTCCAACCGCTGTGCCAATTCAGAGGTGAATAAAATGTTAGCCAGTTTTGTTTGCGCATAACGCATTGTGGGACCGCCCATGAACTTCTTAACACCGCGATAAAGTTGTTCTGCATCTAGATCACCGAAGTCAATTCCCTTTTTAGCCATTTTGTGACCGTGAGATGCAGTGGTAATGACACGAGCAGGAGCACTTTCTTTTAAACGCTCCAACAACAAATTAGTGAGTAAGAATGGACCTAAATGGTTTACCGCCCAGGTCATCTCCAAACCGTCCTTCGTAAGCTGCCTTGTTTGAAATAAAGCACCAGCATTATTCACTAATATATCTATTCTCGGACACCTTTCTAAAATATTAGTAGCTACCCGGCGTATAGATTGTTGGGAAGCCATATCAGCTAAAAATATATCTACCACTGCATTCCCATTCGTTACATTTTTAATTCGAGTCATAACATCATTCGCTTTTGCTTCGTTACGTGCAATGATTCCTAGTTTGGCACCGCGTTCTGCAAATACCTTAGCTGCCGCTAATCCAATACCACTTGTTGCACCAGTGATTACTATATACTTGTCACGCAATGTCCACTTTGTATGACTTGGAATTTCTCCCATTGTACAAAAACCCCTTCCCTATAAATGTCGCATTCGTTTTACTTATATATGAAGTGGGAAGGGAACTATGAACAACATCTTTTCCAATCGTGAAATACTTTATAAAATTCGGCTTGTAGTTACACCCTTTCCAATAAAAAAAGCGAGAGGAAACCCTCTCGCTTTTTTCATATTTTAGAACTCAGAAGAACCTGGAGTTCTTGGGAATGGAATTACGTCACGGATGTTAGCCATGCCAGTAATGTACATTAGGAAGCGCTCGAAACCTAGACCGAATCCAGCGTGTTTTGTACCGCCGTATTTTCTAAGTTCTAAGTACCACCAGTAGTCCTCTTCGTTCATACCTAATTCTTTAATTCTGTCTACTAAAACGTCCATTCTTTCTTCACGTTGGCTACCGCCGATTAATTCGCCGATGCCAGGAACTAGAAGGTCAGTAGCAGCTACTGTTTTACCATCTTCGTTCATACGCATGTAGAATGCTTTAATGTCTTTCGGATAGTCAGTTACGAATACAGGGCGTTTGAAGATTTCTTCTGATAAGTATCTTTCGTGCTCTGTTTGTAAGTCAATACCCCATTCTACTGGGTATTTAAATTCAGCACCTGATTCTTGAAGTACTTTAATTGCTTCTGTATAAGTGATGCGACCGAAGTCAGAGTTGATCACGTTGTTCATACGCTCTAGAACTGTTTTATCAACGAAGCTGTTGAAGAAGTCCATTTCTTCTGGTGCATGCTCTAGTACGTATTTCATTGCATATTTCAGCATATCTTCTGTAAGATCCATTACATCGCCTAACTCAGCGAATGCAATCTCAGGCTCAACCATCCAGAACTCAGCTGCGTGGCGAGTTGTGTTTGAGTTTTCTGCACGGAATGTAGGACCGAATGTGTACACATCACGGAATGCTAACGCATAAGCTTCAGCATTAAGCTGTCCACTTACTGTTAAGTTTGTTTCTTTACCGAAGAAGTCTTTTGATTCGTCAACTTGTCCGTCTTCACCTTTAGGTACGTTGTTTAAATCTTGCGTTGTTACGCGGAACATTTCGCCTGCACCTTCTGTATCACTACCAGTGATGATTGGTGTGTGAACATGTACGAATCCACGCTCTTGGAAGAACTGGTGAATCGCAAATGCTGCGATAGAACGCACACGGAACGTTGCAGAGAATGCATTTGTTCTTGGACGTAAGTGAGCGATTGTACGTAAGTATTCAAACGTATGACGCTTCTTTTGAAGTGGGTAATCAGAATCTGATAAGCCCTCGATATCAATTTTTTCTGCTTTAATTTCAAATGGTTGCTTCGCTCCAGGCGTTGCAATTACTTTACCTTCTACTTTAACTGAAGAGCTTAGTGGAAGCTTTGCAATTTCTTTGAAGTTCTCTAATTCTGTATCGAAAACGATTTGAACACCTTTGAAGAAGCTACCGTCGTTTAATTCGATGAAACCAAATGCTTTTGAATCACGTAAGTTACGAATCCAACCCGATACTTGTACTGTTTGATCTGCGTATTTATCTGTATCTCTATACAGACTTTTTACTAATGTGTTTTCCATAGTAAAATTCTCCTTTACTCATATATTTAAATACAAAAAAACCTTTCATCCATAAAGGGACGAAAGGTTAAACTTCGCGGTACCACCCAATTTGTCATAAAGACCAACTTTAACTCGTATGTAATACATACTTCCCGGTTTGTAACAGGCCGGATTCCCGTCTAAGTCTACTCTTGAATACAAGTTTCAATTTCGGTTAGCAACTCCAAGGTGTTCTTCACATATACCGCCTCATCAGGCTCTCACCGTCCCTGACTCGCTTTGGATTATAGTATATACTACTTTTCCTTATCATCGTCTTTCGTTTTGTTAAACTAAAATTAATGTACTACATTCGAGAGAAAGATGCAAGATGCCAGAAAATATATCAGCGATTTTTATAATATATCGACTTACCGACATTTTCCGACAATCGTGCCATAAAAAAAATTGCCGGACTTAATCCGGCAATTTTTTATTACTTACGTAACTCCGCACCAAATTTCTCTTCTACCACTGTTAATACACGGTTATGTGCTTCTGTTACTTCTTCGTCTGTTAATGTACGTTCTGCATCGAAGTAGTTCATAGAGAATGCAAGTGATTTCTTGCCTTCTTCCATTTTTTCACCTTCGTATAAGTCGAATAGTGCTACGTCTTTCAGAAGTTCTCCGCCAGCTTCAGCAATGACTTGCTTCATTTCACCAGCTTTTGTTTCTGTTGTTACTACAACAGCCATATCACGTGTCATAGATGGGAAACGTGGAATTGCTGAGTAGTAAGTTTCCTCAGCGTCTGCACCGAATACTTTTGCAAGAGATAATTCGAATACGAATGTATTTTTCACATCTAATTGTTTTTCTGTTTCCGGGTGCAATTGACCGATGAATCCGATTGCTTCACCATCTAATACGATGTCAGCTGTACGGCCTGGGTGCATACCTTCACGTTTTGCTGGTGCATAAGTGATTTGATTTGCCACGCCAAGTACGTCGAATAATCCTTCTAATACACCTTTAACAACGAAGAAGTCTACAACTTTCTTCTCACCTTGCCATGCATGGTGAAGAGCAAGACCTGTCATAACACCTGCAAGATGTTGTTCTTCTTTCGGAAGTTCTCCTGCTTCTGTTGGTAAGAAGATAGAACCTACTTCATATAATGCAACGCTGTCGTTTTTACGTGCAACATTGTATGAAACTGCTTCTAACAATTGTGGCACTAAGCTTAAACGAAGTTGGCTACGCTCTTCGCTCATTGGAAGCGCAAGATTTACAGGAGCTTTTTCGTTCGGCTCAACCATATATTGTTTCGCCTTGTCAGCGCTTGTTAATGAATATGTGATTGCTTCATATAAACCAGCACCTTCTAGGAAGCGGCGTACTTTACGACGTTTCGTTTGTGCTGATGTTAATTTACCACGTGTCATTGTTCCAGATGGTAATGTAACTGGAATGTGATCATAACCATACAGACGACCTACTTCTTCTACTAAGTCTTCTGAAATTGTAATGTCAGGACGACGTGCTGGTACATTTACATGGAATGTTCCTTCTACTTCTGTGAATGGGAATTTTAAGTTTGTGAACATTGTACCCATTTCACTCGCAGAAATATCTGTACCTAATACACGGTTTACTTTTTCAGCTGTAACAGATACTGTACGTTCTTGTACTTGTAAGTTATCAGCTTCTACTACACCTTCCAGTGCTTCTCCACCAGCGTATTTTGCCATTAAAGCAGCTGCATGTTGAATTGCTTCAAATGTACGTGTTGGGTCGATTCCTTTTTCAAAACGTGCACTTGATTCGCTACGAAGACCTAAGTCTTTTGATGTACGACGCACTGTTTGACCTGCAAAGTATGCAGACTCAATTAGAACGTTTACTGTCTCGCTATCAACTTCAGAATCCGCTCCGCCCATTACACCAGCAACAGCTAACGCTTTTGTGCCGTTTGTAATTACAAGATGGTGGCTTTGTAACGTACGTTCTTGAGCATCTAATGTTTGAATCTTTTCGCCTTCTTTTGCAAGACGAACAACGATTTCTTTTGAACCTAATTTATCGTAATCGAATGCATGTAACGGTTGACCGTATTCCATTAAAATGTAGTTTGTAATATCAACTACATTACTAATTGGACGAATGCCAGCTGCCATAAGACGAGTTTGCATCCACATTGGTGATGGACCAATCTTTACGTTCTTCACCATTTTTGCAATATATAATGGGTTTTCTTCTTTCGCTTCTACACTTACAGAAATGTAATCAGAAGTTTTTTCTGCTGTTTCTTGTAAGTCGATAGCTGGAAGTTTTACTTCACGGCCGTAAATAGCAGCTACTTCATATGCAACACCTAACATGTTTAAGCAATCTGCACGGTTTGGTGTTAAACCAAGCTCAAGTACTTCATCATGTAAATTTAAAATTTCAAGTGCATCTGCACCAACTTCAGCATCACTTGGGAAGATGAAGATACCGTCTGCATATTCTTTCGCAACG
Source organism: Bacillus sp. FSL R9-9530 (assembly GCF_038008145.1). NCBI lineage: Bacteria > Bacillati > Bacillota > Bacilli > Caryophanales > Bacillaceae > Bacillus > Bacillus sp. FSL R9-9530. The sequence goes on along the minus strand of NZ_JBBOYO010000001.1, from coordinate 4,822,171 downwards.
AATTTCCCATCAATACCAAGCTCTTGAAGAGCACAAACCATACCGTGAGAAGCTTCCCCGCGTAGTTTTGCTTTTTTAATTTTGAAGTTACCAGGAAGTACAGCGCCAACTTTTGCAACTGGTACTTTTAAACCTTTTGCAATGTTAGCAGCTCCACAAATAATTTGAACCGGCTCTTCTTCACCGATATCGATTAAGCATTTGCTTAATTTATCAGCTTCTGGGTGTTTTTCACATTCTAATACGTGACCAACTACAACACCCTTTACACCTTTATTTAATACTTCAACACCTTCTACTTCAATACCACTTTTCGTGATTTTGTCTGCTAGTTCTTGTGCTGTTACATCTTTAATATCTACATACTCTTGTAACCAACGATATGATACGAACATATTTATCCTCTCCTTCCCTTACGCTCGTTTGAATTGTTGTAAGAAACGTACATCATTTGTATAGAAATGACGAATGTCATCTACGCCGTATTTCAACATTGCGATACGCTCTGCGCCCATACCGAATGCGAAACCTTGATATTCTTTTGAATCATAACCAGCCATTTCAAGTACGTTCGGGTGAACCATACCTGCTCCTAAAATTTCGATCCAACCAGTCCCTTTACAAGTGCCACAACCTTTACCGTGACACATCATACAAGAAATATCCATCTCTACAGACGGCTCTGTGAATGGGAAGAAACTTGGACGAAGACGGATTTCACGATCTTCACCGAACATCTTTTTCACGAATACTTGCAGTGTACCTTTTAAGTCACTCATGCGAATGTTTTTATCAATCACAAGACCTTCAATTTGCATGAATTGGTGTGAATGCGTTGCATCATCGTCATCGCGGCGATACACTTTACCAGGACAAATAATTTTAATCGGTCCTTTTTCTTTATTCTTTTCCATCGTACGTGCTTGCACAGAAGATGTATGTGTACGTAGTAACGTTTCTTCTGTAATGTAGAATGTATCTTGCATATCACGCGCTGGGTGATCTTTCGGTAAGTTTAATGCTTCGAAGTTGTAGTAGTCTTTTTCTACTTCTGTTCCTTCAGCTACTTCATAACCCATACCGATGAATACATCTTCAATTTGTTCAACAACTGCTGTTAACGGATGGTGACAACCTGTTTCAACAGGACGACCTGGCAGTGTAACATCAATTGTTTCAGTAGCTAATTTCGCCTCAATTACTGCTTTTTCTAAGTTACCAATTTTGTCTTCTAGACGCGTTTGAATCGCTTCACGTACTTCATTTACTAATGCTCCCATACGTGGACGCTCTTCTGCTGATAATTTTCCCATGCCGCGTAATACTTCTGTAATTGGACCTTTTTTCCCTAAATACGCTACGCGTACGTCGTTTAAGCCCTTTAGCTCTTTCGCTTCTTCAATAAGCTCTAACGCTTTTTGCTTTAGCTCTTTTAAACGTGCTTCCATTTGGAACCCTCCTAATTTTAAAAATAAAAAAACCCCGCTCCCAAAAAGGGACGAGGTAAATTCGCGGTACCACCCTAAATTGACAGAACAAGTCTGCCCACTCATTAGTTATAACGATCAATTCTGACCGGAACGCCTTTACATATAAATGGTCCTGGCGCCAACTCCAGAGGTGAATTCACTTCCATCTACCATAAGAATGCTTTCAGTCTACGGCACTCTCTCCCTATATGGCGATTTTGTAAGCTACTCTTCTCTATCAACGTTTTTCATTAATATACTTTTATTATATGTTCAAAAAAGTTCGATACTCATTTCACCACTTTTTTATGAACATGCACTTCAACTTATTATAAGAAGTTTTTTATCGATTCGCAACTGGGCTTTGTAAATAATACGTTAAAATCCCTGCTGCAACCGCAACATTTAATGATTCTGCCCCGCCGTAAATCGGAATATACAAGTTTTGATCACTTTTCGCAAGAATTTCTTGGCGTACGCCGCTTCCTTCATTCCCTACAATTAATGCAAAACTTCCAGCCGGGGTTACTTCACCAAATGGAACTCCATTTTCAAGAGCTGTTCCATATACAGGGACGTTATTTTCTTTTAACTTGTCTACCCATTCTTCTAAGTTCCCTTTTACAACCGGTAAGTGGAAAATAGAACCTTGTGTAGATCGTAGTACTTTACTATTATAAACATCAACGCACCCTTCTCCAAGCACAACGGCATGAATACCAGCTGCATCCGCTGTACGAATAATCGTTCCCAAATTACCTGGGTCTTGAAGGCCGTCTAATAAAAGAAATTTCCCATCAGTAAGAGCTACTTCTTTCTCATGTTTCTCACAAACAGCAAATACACCTTGCGTTGTTTCTGTTTCGCGAAGTACTTTTACAATTGCTTCAGGCACAATATACATTTCAACATCATTAACTGTCCAATCTTTCGGAAGATCTGTCTGATCTGAAACGATAAGTTCTGTTACAACTCCTGCCTTTAACGCTTCCTCTACTAAATGGAATCCTTCTACAAAAAATAAAGCTTTGTTATCGCGCTCTTTTTTCGTCTGCAGCTTTTTCCACTGCTTCACACGCGGGTTTTGTACTGAATCAATGTTTTTCATAATATGTATTTCCCTCTCTTCTTGTCTTATCATTATAGCCTATTTTTCATACATATTTACATAAAAAAGAACAAAAACTAACGTCAGTTTCAATTCTGAAGAAGAGGTGAAGATAATGAGTTTTAATTTACGCGGCGCGGTATTAGCGAATGTATCTGGAAATTCACAAGATCAATTACAAGAAACGATTGTCGATGCAATTCAAAGCGGTGAAGAAAAAATGCTTCCAGGTCTTGGCGTTTTATTCGAAGTCATTTGGAAAAATGCTGATGAAAATGAAAAACACGAAATGTTAGGAACACTGGAGCAAGGATTAAAAAAATAAGCAATAAAAGGTCACCTTAGAAAAAAACTAAGGTGACCTTTTATGTCTATAAAATTTTTCTTCTCCTAAACATTTCTACTTTACTAACGCTACCCCGATGGAGTACAATGTTCAAAATACATTTAAACCGATCGATTTTTCTTCATGTACATCATTAGATAAAAGGAGTGAATGTTTTATGCAACGTATTACGCTTGAACAAGTTTTTAAACATCACATTACACAAAAATATGTAAACTGTTCTGGAATGGTCCACGCGATTGCTGTCGCTTACCATGCGTTTCACTTAGCCAAAAAGCATCACGCCTCAGTCGATGCTGCGACAAAGGCTGGCTTCCTTCATGATATCGGACATCATACGTGGTACACAGGCGGCGAATGGGACTATGACTTGTATAAAAAGAATGATATACATGCGATTAAAGGGGCAGAAAGATCTCATAAATTGCTTATTAGATTAGGAGAACATCCTAAACTAGCAAAAGAAATTTCTATTGCGATTCTTCTTCATACAGATTCTTTCTTAGTACAGCAAGAAATTGAAAGAACATCTCTTCAAAACATTATTAAATGGGCAGACGAAGCAGATGAAGAACCGGGCGGAGCGCACCATTATAGAACGATTTCTTATGAAAAAGCACTTAAAGCTATTCAGCAATTAGACCGATTGGTAGAGCGTGAATTACAAATAGAGCAAAAGAAATTGAATGACAAGGCAGAACATAGTTATCAATGAGAAAGAGGCATCACTATAGGGTGATACCTCTTTTATTATTTTGCGAAAAATACACCTTTGTATGTAATATTTAAATGTTACACTCAAAAGCAAAATACTTTATAATTAAATATACAAATATAAAGAGGTGATTTTACAAATGCAACCCGCTACACAACTTTCTAATGAACAGAAATACTCTATGTCATGGGGACAATTTATTAGCTCCGTTTTATTCGCTTTTTTCGGAACCGGACTTATTACTGTGTTCCTCGCAATGCCCTTAACAATTTATACAGCCGGTCTTACAGATAAAAAACAAATTGCCCTGTATGAATCTATTGCAAATACTGCAAGTATCGTATTACAACTAGCCGTGTTGTTATTCTTCATTTTTAAATTCGAACCCGCAAAAAAATTACTACTAAAATCTTTTAACTTTAAAGTACTTAAAGAATGGCGTACATACGTATACTTACTTCTTTTCTTCGCTATAAACATTATACTCAATTACATCTTGTTAAATTATGTGTTCCAAGACGCAACAAAGCAGCAATCTTCCGCACTAAACTTAGACGTTTTTAAGCAGTATCAAATATTATTACTTCTCGGCTTCGCTATACTCACACCAATTTTTGAAGAGCTTATTTTCCGTGGTTTTATACTTCGCTTCTTCTCAGAACGCTTTCCATTTTGGATTGCAGCCATCATAACAAGCTTCTTCTTCGGTATCGCTCATACATACTCACTTGGAGTAATGGTAATTACTTTCTTCATGGGATTATTAATGGCTATTTTATGTAAAAAAACAAAATCCATTATTCCAGCTATGTTATTTCATATTATGAATAATATGTTAGCATTCTTGAGTTAGAAAGAGGTGTCATCGCGATACCTCTTTTATTAATTCGTATCATCACTTCTCATTTCTATCAATTTATACATATTTATTAATAATATCCAAAATAAACCTCATGTAGTAAAATATAACTCATCACCATAGAAGGAGATTATTTATGTCGAGCTTACTTTGGATTTTTTATATGCCACTTCTTGTTTTATGCGGATTTTTCGGTGGTATTTTTTTAATTATTACTAGCATTAAACATCTTAAATTATTTGTGGGTTTAATGGGGCTACTTAGCCTATCTTTTGTCACACTACCTTTTGTTTTTTGGGGCATGGGGGTGAATAGCGATACGATCCTCCCTATTTCAACTACTTTATATTGGATACTGTTTTCTTTAACTGGATTATTGGCAGGATTAAATGGATTACAGGCAAAGATTAAAAGTATACGTAATATGGGATTCATTATTTTTATCGCTGGCATATTAGGGGTTATTTTCTGGGTACTTATGTCTGTAGGGGATTCATTCTATATATAATATTTTATCGGAGGTAATACAGAAGTGTTTGGAATATTAACTTGGATGATTTTGGCTCTTACTTTGATGTTATGCCAATTCATCGTTGGCATTTTTTTAATTATTGCTGGCATTAAATATCGTAAATCACTTACTATTATAGCTGGTTTGATTAGCATATCGCTTATCGTTGTTCCTATCATTTGTATAAGTTTTGGAATAGATTTAGAGGGGGTGGTTCCAATTTCAGGAACTTTATATTGGTGTTTCTTCTCTTTAGCTGGACTATTAGCTATTATAAGCGGAGGGCAAATATCGAGTATTCGTTCTATGGGGACAATTTTGTTTATAACAGGGCTGTGCTCCGTAACTGGTTATCATTTTTTATATCTCACTCTTTAAAAAGACAAAAAAGCAGGGAAATTAATTCCCTGCTTTTCTATTTGGTTTATTGCCTGATGGTAAGAAGAACGATAACACCCAAGCAATACCGGCTAATATAGTTGCAATTAAGAAGGCATCGTTAATACCGTTAATTGCAGATAGCTTTGAAATTTGTCCGAATAATAGTTGTGTACTCATCGCATCTCCTGCTTGAGCTGATCCGGCTAATGCCGCTAAGCTTTGGCCCATACCGTGTACTTTATCAACTAAAATCGGGTTTGACGTTGTTAACATATTGCCGTAATCCGCTACGTGAGCAGTAGTTTGTTGCGTCATAAGCGTGATTAATATCGCTGTTCCAATTGAACCAGCTACTTGTCTTGACGTATTTTGCGTTGCTGTACCGTGAGAAATTAATTTCATCGGCAGTGCATTCATACCAGCTGTCATAATTGGCATCATAATGAATGACATACCAATTGAGCGTATAATATAATCCGTCATAATAACGCTATACGGTGTATCCATCGATAACGTTGTAAATTTATATGTCGCAAATGTTGTAATGGCTAATCCGACAATTGCTAACGGACGAATACCATACTTATCAAATAGTTTACCTGCAACTGGTCCCATGATCCCCATAATTAATGATCCTGGAAGTAATAATAAACCAGATTCCATCGGTGTAAAACCGCGAATGTTTTGCAAGTATACTGGAAGTAATAACATACCTCCGAATAAGGCCATCGTTACAATCGCGTTAATTACTAATGTGAAAGTGAACGTCGGATATTTAAACACTTGTAAATCAAGCATTTTATTGTCTGTTGTTAACTCTCTCCAAATAAATACAGCTAAACCAATGACACCGATGATAAGTGTTATAACAACTTCTGCACTAGTCCAGCCATTATTTCCAGCTTCACTAAATCCGTACAGTAAGCTACCTAGTCCAATACTTGAACTAATAACACCGAATACATCTAACTTTGTTTTGGACACGGGCTGAGCTAGTGTAAAGAATTTAAAAGATAAGAACGTAATAATTAAACCGATAACAAACATCCCATAGAACATTAAGTTCCAGCTATAGTTTTCAATTACCCAACCTGTTACAGTTGGTCCGATAGCTGGTGCTAAAATCATCGCTACCCCAAGTAACCCCATAGCTGCTCCGCGTTTATTAGGCGGGAATAATGTCATGAAGATATTCATACCAACTGGCATTAAAATACCTGCGCCAACCGCTTGAACAACACGGCCTGTCATCATCATTGTAAAGTTTCCTGATGTAGCACAAATGATAGATCCTACAGTGAAGAATAACATTGCTGCTATGAATAATTTACGATACGTAAATCGTGAAACTAAAAATGCACTGATTGGTACTAAAATTCCGTTTACAAGCATGAAGCCTGTAATTAACCATTGTGCTGTTGAAGTTGATACGTTAAATTCATTCATTAATGGAGGCAGTGCAACATTAATGATCGTTTGGTTTAAAATAGAAACGAACATACCGAGAATTAATACAGCTACAACTGCCTTTACATTCACATTCTCTACCGGCAATTGTCTCTTCAGCATTTCTTTTTCCTGTTTTACTTGCTCTTGCTTCCCTGTTTCTAATTCCACTACGTTAGAAGCTTCTGTTTCTTGTTTTTGTTCAAGTTCTTTCTCTACTGTTTCTGCTTGACTTACTTCTATCTTACTTACGGCTGGGACTTGTTCTTCTCCCACATTCGTTTTTTTCTTTCGTAAAAGACGATTTACAAGGAAGAAGACGATTATACAAAATAGTGCATATCCTACAATTGCAATTGAGGACATCTCATCTCCCCCTTACTTATGAATACGAACTGACACATTCATTCCAGGAACAATATTTACTGATTTACTATGATCTAAAGAAACTTTAACTGGTACAACTTGCTTTACTTTCGTATAGTTCGCTGTTGCGTTACTTGATGGTAACATCGAGAATGTATTCGCTGTTGTTAATCCAACTTGTTCTACTTTTCCCGTTAACGTTGTATCTGGGTATGCGTCTACATACACATCTACTGTTTGGCCTTTTTGAACATCATCAATATTTGTTTCTTCAATATTTGCTGTTACCCATAAATTGCTCATATCAAATGCATAAGCAATTGGGCTACCTGCCCCAACGAACGCATTAGTTGTTGCATTTGATTGTACAACTGTTGCATTTTGCGGAATTGTTACATCTACTGTTTGCTCACCATTTGCTCCTGCTACAGTAACCGCACCTAATTTATCGTTCTCATTGTAATTTTTTCCGACTTCAGCTTTCCAGTCTGTTAATTTACCTGCTACTGGTGATGCAATTGGGATTACTTTCCCGTCAATCTTTGCATTTTCTGTTTTTAAATAGTTTTCCGCTTGATTGTAATAGTAATAACCGCCAATACCGCCGCCAACTAATACAATTAATGTGATAATGTTGATAATTACCATTCTTCGAAACTGATTCATTGCATTCCTCTCCTTATATCGCATATAATTTTTTTCTAAACTATTTACATCCTTAGTGTTTATATTGTTTAATTGTTAATTATATTAACCTTTAAACAAAAAAAGCACACCTTTTACGACGCAAACTATGTTTTGTCTGCATCCTAGCGGTGCTGATTTCTAAAGGACTATCGTTTATAATTATAAATAATTATCCCGAATCTACAACCAACAATTTAAACCTATATGTTGTTTAAACAACATCACACTATACATGTGTTGTTTAAGGTTAAAAAATTAAACGAGGTGAAGTAAAAATGTCTATTAAAAATACAAATGATCCACGTGTAAAACGAACAAGACAACTCATACAGGATGCTTTTGTCGCTTTAGTAGGCGAAAAGGGCTTCGAAAATGTAACTGTGCAACATATCGCGGAACGCGCTCCTGTAAATCGTGCTACATTTTATAGCCATTACCATGATAAATATGATTTATTAGAAAAAAGCATAGAAGAAATGTTAGAAAAACTAGCTGCAGTAATTAAACCACAAAATCGAAATAAAGAAGATTTTCAGCTCACTTTTGATTCACCGCATCCAACTTTTTTAGCTTTGTTTGAGCATATCGCAGACAATACTAATTTCTATAACGTTATGCTCGGCGATAAGGCAGCTGGAAACTATTCTTATAAAATGATGAAAACAATTCAAACACATTTAACATTAAGCCTATCTATTTCCCAGCCAGATGATGAAGACCTTATGGTCCCTCGTGATATTCTTATTAGTTATGTTACAGGCGCTCATATCGGAATGATTATGTCATGGTTAAAAAGAGGCATGATTTATACCCCACATTTCATGGCAATGCAATTAACTCGCTTAATTATTTTAGGAGCTCATACTGCAGCAGGATTAGAAAGACCGTTTTAAAAATGAAAAAAGCGAAGGAGGTTATCCTTCGCTTCTTTCTATTAATTAAATGTAATGTTATGTACAGCCTCTTTATCAAGACGTTTAATAACTTCTACAATTAACTTCACTGCGTTTTCATAATCATCACGATGTAACATCGCTGCATGAGAATGAATGTAGCGTGTCGCAATCGTAATTGCCATAGATGGGATACCATTTACAGAAATGTGAATTGCTCCTGCGTCCGTTCCCCCGCCCGCTACAGAATCATACTGATATGGAATTTGTAATTCATCCGCAACATCAACAACGAAATCACGTAAACCTGTATGACCAATAACCGAAGCATCATATAGAATGATCTGCGGACCATCACCCATTTTACTTTGTGCTTCTTTTGCCGTTACACCTGGTGTATCACCAGCAATACCTACATCTACTGCGAATGCGATATCTGGCTTAATATAGTTTGCAGATGTTTTCGCACCACGAAGACCAACTTCTTCTTGTACAGTCCCAACGCCGTATACAACGTTTGGATGCTTTTCATCTTTTAATTGTTTTAATACGTCAATTGCAATTGCACAACCAATTCGGTTATCCCATGCTTTTGCAAGTAACATCTTTTCATTCTTCATCACTTGGAATTCGAAGTACGGTACAACTTGATCTCCTGGTCGTATGCCCCACTCCATCGCTTCTTCTTGGCTAGAAGCACCAATATCGATGAACATGTCTTTAATTTCAACTGGCTTTTTACGAGCTTCTGGAGGTAAAATGTGCGGTGGTTTTGAACCAATTACACCTGTTACATCTCCTTTACGCGTTACAATCGTTACGCGCTGTGCAAGCATAACCTGCGACCACCAGCCACCCACCGTTTGGAAACGAAGGAAGCCTTTGTCATCAATTTGCGTAATCATAAATCCGACTTCATCTAAATGACCTGCAACCATAATTTTCGGGCCGTTTTCTTCCCCAACTTTTTTCGCAACTAAACTTCCTAAATTGTCAGTAGAAAGTTCATCTGCAAACGGCTCAATATATTTCTTCATTACTTCACGTGGTTCGCGCTCGTTACCCGCAATACCGCGTGCGTCTGTTAATTCTTTTAGCATTGTCAATGTCTCGTCTAATTTTATCATTGCCAACACCCTCCTTTTTCTTCAGTCACTTTATTATACAAAAGGAAATTGAAATATTCAAAAATTAAATTAGTATCCTTGTGTTTGACGCTGATGATTTACTTCATTTTTATCTAAATATGCTTTTTCAATTTCATCTTGTTCAAATTCAAGCGCTTGTCCAAGGCGAAGATAGCTTGTAAATAGTTCAATATAGTTCGTAATAGAAGGTTGATCTGTAAAACGAATTACTTTCGCATATGTGTCTAAGAAAATTTCCACTTGTGTTTTATTCGTTTGCGCACATTTATAGAATAAGAAGTTTTTATCAATTCCTAAATCGATTCCGATTGATAAAATAAAATGTAAACCATCTACGTATTCTTCTAATATTACTTCACGTTCTGAAGCTGGTTTATTGCTCCAATATTTAAAACAACGTGTTTCATTTGCAAGTTCTCCAATTTCTACAAGAAGAGCTAACATTTTTTCTTTTAACAATTTTTTCGGTTGTAAGTCATGTTCTTTCACAATACGGTCATCTAATTCTTTTTGTAATTTAAATAGTTGTAGTAAGTCCATTCTATTGTCCTCCTCCAACATCGCATTTTCCGCAACAATGTTGTTTCATCTCAAAGTTCATTATTATTTTTCGTTTCTTATTAACAAGTCAGCTACCTACATCTTTATAAAGATAGCTTGTCCTTAATTTGCAAATACGTTTCAATCATCACTCATAGATTGTTCACTTGATGAAAGCTCCATATCATCTTTCCATTATAGCAGTGTCGTTTCTGCTAGGAAAGATGCACTTCTCACGAATGAGTTCAAATAAAAAAAGTCAGGAGGATTCTCCTGACTTTATATATATATTCTTTTATATCGCTATAGCTTTTATATTGATTTTGTCATATCGATAACGACACATCCGTTAATCTTTCCTACTTTCATGTAAAAGTCTCCTCGTTATCGTTACAAAATTTCTTACAAGCACATCTTAATATACTTGAGCAAGAAATAACGATAATAAGTGGAGGATTTTACAATAAATGCAAATAAAAAAACCTTAGAAGAAAATCTTCTAAGGTTTTAAACAATTAGTTAATGTTGTTTTTTGCAACTGTTGCTAATTCAGCGAAAGCTTTTTCGTCATGAACAGCTAAGTCAGCAAGCATCTTGCGGTTAACTTCGATGCCAGCATTTTTTAAACCGTGCATTAAGCGGCTGTAAGAAAGACCATTCATACGAGCTGCTGCGTTGATACGTGTAATCCATAATTTACGGAAGTCACGTTTCTTTTGACGACGGTCACGGAATGCATACATTAGAGATTTCATAACCTGTTGGTTAGCAACCTTAAATAATGTACTCTTAGAACCGTAGTAACCTTTTGCTAATTTTATAACTTTTTTACGACGTTGACGAGTAACTGTACCACCTTTTACTCTTGGCATAATATTACCTCCTAGTTTGTTCTATATATCAGCCGAACTTATTTTAAGTTGTCAAGCATTTGACGAATGCGTTTGAAGTCACCAGCGCTAACTACACCAGCTTTACGTAGTTTACGTTTAGCTTTTGTAGATTTGTTAGCGAATAAATGGCTTGTGTAAGCGTGAGAACGCTTCAGTTTACCAGATCCAGTCTTTTTGAAACGCTTTGCAGCGCCGCGATGAGTTTTTTGTTTAGGCATAGGTATTTCCTCCTCTATCTATTACTTATCGTTTTTCGGTGCTAAAACTAAGAACATACTACGTCCTTCCATTTTAGGCTTAGATTCAATTGTACTAACTTCAGCACAAGCTTCTGAGAAGCGATCTAAAACACGTTGACCGATTTCTTTATGAGTAATGGCACGTCCTTTAAAGCGAATTGACGCTTTAACCTTGTCGCCTTTCTCTAAAAACTTGACAGCATTACGAAGTTTTGTGTTAAAGTCATGTTCATCAATTGTTGGACTTAAACGAACTTCTTTCATGCTAATTACTTTTTGATTTTTGCGCTGTTCTTTTTCTTTCTTCTGTTGCTCAAAGCGGAATTTACCGTAGTCCATAATGCGGCATACTGGTGGTTTCGCATTTGGAGCAACCAATACTAAATCAAGATTAAGACCTGCAGCTAAGTCTAAAGCGTCATTACGAGACTTGATTCCAAGTTGATCGCCGTTTGCGCCAACTAAGCGTACTTCACGTGCACGAATTTGCTCGTTAATCATCATATCCTTGCTAATAGTAAGCCACCTCCAAGGTTTTCTTAGAATACGTTTTGCAATTGTAGAACCCGAACAAAAAAAGTGCGGGCACACGGCACCCACACTTGTAATATCTTTAGTAAGAAATACATTTACCTGCTAACTGCGAATGCGTCCATCAGGTGAGAAGCGGGTGCTTCTACTTGTCAAAACCATATTCTATTATCCTTGATGAGTTTATCATAGGACATGACGTCTGTCAAGAAGACGCGATGTGTTTTACTAACAACAAGAAATATTGTAACAAACAACCAGCATACTTGCAATACTTTTTTATGATAAGTATTGTTTGGTTATTTTTTCTAGATTTTCTTTTTTATAATACATAAAAAAGCCGCGGTATACCGCGGCTCTTTCTTATCGTTTTCCTTCTACCTTAATCATGTCAACAAACGCATCTAATGCGATTGTTTCTGATTTTTGTTCACCATATTTACGTACGTTAACGCCATTTTCAGTAACTTCATTGTCACCTACTACAAGCATGTACGGAATCTTTTGCATTTGTGCTTCACGGATTTTGTAACCAATTTTCTCTTCACGAGTGTCTAATTCAACACGGATACCAGCACGTCGTAATTCATCTTGTACTTTCTTCGCATAGTCTAAATGTACTTGCGGAGAAACTGGAATTACTTGCGCCTGAACTGGAGCTAACCAAGTTGGGAATGCGCCTTTGTATTCTTCAATTAAGAAGGCTACGAAACGTTCCATAGTTGATACAACACCACGGTGAATTACAACTGGACGATGTTGTTTACCGTCTTCACCAACGTAAGTTAATTCAAAGCGTTCTGGAAGTAAGAAGTCTAATTGTACAGTTGAAAGTGTTTCGTCTTTTCCAAGAGCAGTACGAACTTGAACGTCAAGTTTCGGACCATAGAATGCCGCTTCACCTTCAGCTTCATAGTAATCAAGACCCATTTCATCCATAGCTTCTTTTAACATACCTTGTGCTTTTTCCCACATCTCATCATCAGCATAATACTTTTTAGTATCTGCTGGGTCACGATAAGATAGACGGAATGAATAGTTTTCTAAACCGAAATCTTTGTACACTTCTAACGTTAAGTTTACAACACGTTTTAATTCTTCTTTAATTTGATCTGGACGAACGAAAATGTGCGCATCATTTAAAGTCATTCCGCGTACACGTTGTAATCCAGATAATGCTCCAGACATTTCATAGCGGTGCATTGTTCCAAGTTCCGCAATACGGATTGGTAATTCACGGTAGCTGTGAATATCGTTTTTATAAACCATCATATGGTGAGGGCAGTTCATTGGACGAAGAACTAACTCTTCATTATCCATTTCCATTGATGGGAACATGCCATCACGGTAATGGTTCCAGTGACCAGAAGTTTCATAAAGCTCTCTACTTCCTAATACTGGAGTGTATACGTGATCATAGCCTAAGCTTGCTTCTTTATCAACGATGTAACGCTCGATAATACGGCGAATTGTTGCACCTTTTGGTAACCAAAGTGGTAAACCTTGTCCTACTTTTTGGCTATTAGTAAATAGTTTTAACTCTTTACCTAATTTACGGTGATCGCGCTCTTTCGCTTCTTCAAGCATACGTAAGTGCTCATCTAATTCTGCTTTCTTAACGAATCCAGTACCGTAAATACGTTGTAACATTTTATTATTGCTATCGCCGCGCCAGTAAGCACCAGCAACACTTAATAATTTAAACACTTTAATCTTCCCTGTAGATGGAAGGTGAACACCACGGCAAAGGTCGAAGAATTCGCCTTGCTCATAGATTGAAATAACTGCATCTTCTGGAAGATCGTTAATTAAATCTAATTTTAACTCATCGCCGATTTCCTCAAAGCGACGAAGTGCTTCTGCACGTGGTACTTCATGACGAACGATTTCTAAGTTTTCGTTCACGATTTTTTGCATTTCTTTTTCGATTTTCTTGAAGTCTTCAACTGTAATTGCTTCTTCCATATCAATATCGTAGTAGAAGCCATTTTCGATTACTGGACCAATGCCAAGCTCAAGCTTAACATCTTTATATAAACGTTTTAACGCTTGTGCTAAAAGGTGAGCTGTTGAGTGGCGTAAAATATATAAGCCATCTTCAGAATCTAATGTAATAATAGAAACTGCACCATCTTCTTCGATTGGTGTAACAAGATCGATCATCTCATCGTTTAATTTTCCAGCCACAGCTTTTTTCTTTAAGCCTGGGCTAATAGAAGCTGCGATTTCTTCAGTTGTTACTCCTTTTGGAAACTCCTTCACAGCTCCATCAGGGAAAGTAATTTTAACTACATCTGCCATCACTGGTCACTCCTCTTTTTTTTCAAAATAAAAAACACTCATCCCATAAAAAGGGACGAGTGTTGAATTCGTGGTTCCACCCTTGTTCCAATTAACCTTATTGTTAATTGCTCAAGTTCAACATAACGGTGTTGTCCGTTAGCAATTACTAGAAAAACGTTCACTGCTAAAGTTTAGAGGTGGTAAGTAATAATCCCGTACTAGGAAGCTCGCACCCTAAGGCTTCCCTCTCTGAAAATCGTAGATAACTACTCATGTCCTCATCATGACATTTCAATATATTTCATTTATGTAGGTAATTATATGCTCAAAAACTTAGAAAATCAAGGGCGTTACCTTTATTTTTTAAATTTTTCACATTGCGCTCAAACTCATGTAATCCATGTAGTTGCACTCGTTCCTGAAATACATTTCGCAAAGTAATAATCATATTATGATCTTGTTCTTTCGTATATAAATAAATCTTTTTCGGCGAAATAGAAAGAAGTGGTGCAATTACTTTCGTATCGATATATACATCTTGTTTCTTTAATAATTCTTCATCTATATATTGAACCAATTTCTCCTGTTTTAAACGCCTACCTTTATCATCATAGAAAATAAAACTTTCATCAAAAATAAGATGTACACAGGACAAACGTGATTTCCGGCTACTTACTTGTTGGCGAAGTGTCTCAATGAATATTTGGTATTCCTGCTCCATCTTATACTCATCAATTGCAACTTCAGCAAGCTTAGTTACCATTTCCCTATATGTACGAAGACGAAAACGAACGTATGATGAAAACGAGAATGAGAGCGGATCACAAAGCCAATCATTCAAAGACGACGCAATATAAGATTCAAATTTTTGACGTGTTAAATCACTAGATACTCCTTTTCTTCTTTCCTTTAAAATCTCATGTGCCATATGCAATATTTGATGACACTCTTCTTGTTCTTCATAAAAAAACTTTTCCTTTAAAATGGTATGAATCCATTCATTTTGTTTCACATTCATAATGAAATATAGTAATACTGGCAATAAAATCTTTTCAATATAATTTGATTCACATAATGGTATATGAATAACAACCTTTTGTTCGTTTAAATATACACTTGTTTCCTTATATAAGGATTCTGTTCTTTTCGTTAGTTGTCTGTATACGTACACAGCATCATTTTTTTCTTCGAAGCAAATTTCAATCACTTTTGTCCCCCCTTTTATCCCCGCTCTAAAGGATTGCATCTATACGTTACAAATCCTATAAGAGTCCGATCTATGGAAGTTCACTCTTAGTAGAAACCTATCTCCCATTGTTAGAACATCCACTCGATATGGCTTGCTAATTTTATATATATTAAGGGAGGGAGAAAAAAATGATACAAGCTACTCTGAAAAAATGATTAAAATAAAGTGAAACTTTAATCAGTGGAGGTTTTGTCCATCGTTCACTGATTATTAGCCCGCACCAATCGGGCTTTTACGGGCAGCAGGGCTCCCACCTAACTTCTTTGCTTTACAGCCGAATTTTGAGGTGGGAGTCTTACTGCCCGCCAATAGCGGGATAAAAAAGAGCAAGCTTCTCAGCTCGCTCTTTACTTATTACGACGATTCTTCCCGCCAATTGGGATTGGCTTCGCTAAATATTTAATTCGTTCCATAATACGGGCCGCTTTCATCTCTTCTGCTTCACCGCGCTGTGTATACGTTAAATGATGTTCCAACTGTTTGAAATCAAAGTTAGATGTAAAGAACGTCGGTAAGTTTTCCAACATACGGAATTGCAAGATTGCACCGAGTACATCATCACGTACAAAACTTGACATCGCTTCTGCCCCGATATCATCTAACATTAATACTTGTACACGTTTGACAGCATCAATCTTTCCGCTAATCGAATTATCTTGAATCGAACTTTTGATTTCACGTAAAAATTCAGGGAAGTATACGAGCATCGAACTAATTTTCTTTCGCGCAAGCTCATTTGCAATTGCCCCTAAAAGATATGTTTTCCCTACACCAAATTTACCGTACAAATATAAACCTTGTGCTTTTTTACCTGGTTCATATGTGTTTAAAAATTCATTCGTTGCACCTATTGCATCAATACGTGCATCTAAATCTGAAGGGTCTAAATTTTCCATAGTTGCCTGCAAAATGTCAACTGGCATATATACACTTTGAACGAGTTTTTCATATTTTTTTCTCTCATCATATGCTACTTTTCTAATACAACGATCGTATTGAATATCAATCATCTTACCTTGAATGACGAGCTTCGGCTCATATCCTTGTAGCATATTTTTACATGACCCTAAATCTGGACAATCCGCACACCCTACACTTTGTCCAATATATTCATATAACTTCACAAGACTTCGTTCAATCATAGAAGTCGTTACTTCACCTTTATGTTCGTCTATAAATTCTTTCACACGAGGGTGCGCCATCACTTCTGCCTTTAAGACTTCATATCTATTTTTAAAGTTTTTATTTTCCATTAATTTCGTAAATGAATTTTGAATATGCTCCATTTTCTCACCTCAAAGAGCGTTCATTTTCTTTTATTAATCACGCTTATATTTTTTCAATACTTCTTCTAATCGTTTCCGTTCATCTTCTAACGTACTTGCATCTTTTTTCGCACTTACGTCATTTTTCACAGGTTCTTTCTCTTCTTCTTTCGACTCTTCTTTAAGCCAATCTGGTACCATTTCTTTTCGCACTGTTTTCTTCGCTGTACGACCTTTTTTCTTCGTCTCAGCCCACTCTTGATATTGACGATTCTCTTCTTTCGCTAGCGCCATCGCCTCGCCTACTGTACCAACCTTTTTTCGCGCCCAATGTCCAGCAATCTTCTCGACATACGTTTTAGCAAGCTTCATATCTGAGCGTAGCATAACGTAATAAATAAGTACATTCACAACCCCTGGCGTTAACTTTTGATTTATCATTACATCCTCAACGATTTGCAAGTCCGCTTTCGTCGCCTCTGCACCGCCTGAAATCTCTTTCAATAGTTGTTTTGGCGAGATTTCCTCTAACTGTTTCATTAGCATCTCTTCTTGCGTAGATGGCTCTTTCTCTTTCATTGTACGAGCAGCATGAGGTTGCACTCTTTCACTTAATACAGGTAACGCTTGACCATTTTCGAATTGATACCAATCGCGTGCTCCCTTCCGAAGCCTTTCGATATCAATTGTTTGCACTTCTGTCACTGCGCCAAGAACGATATTTTGCATCGATAACACATCCACACCGTACACATAAGCGAGTGTAATAACACATTCTCTCACTTGATCTGTAATCGCCTTTTTAGGAACAAGGGCTGATAGTCCGTCTACAAATAAAGAGAAATCAAAGAAATCGTTCCAAACTTTCGGAGCATCCCCATTCTCGTTACTTGGCATAATTGTCGTTTTCGGGATACGCAGTTCTTCTTGCGCATATTCAAACTGACCTGGGTTAAACGAATCAAATATATCGTTGAAGGAGCGCGTAACATTTTCATAAGAAGCAAAATCGAATTCTTCTTCTAAGAAATATTGCTTTACTTGGTTGTATTTTGTCCGACTCAAGCGATTATATAAAAAGATACTTAAAACAATATCATCAAAAAACTGCTTCGGAGATAAAGGTGGTTGCAATTCATATATAAACATCCGAATATCTTTTTCTTTCTTAATATATACATTTAAAAGACCAATCGCTTCTAACTTTACTCGTTCCCCATATATTTCAGGAAGTTGCATTTGCATAGTCACCATAAGGGAGTGATGTGTATTCTCTTTTCCAAACACACGATCTTGCTCTAACTCTCCCCATAGTGTCATGTACAAGCTAAAAGCTCTACTACCTATTAACGGCTGATACAACATCGTTAATACTTTCCGGTCGTAATTATGTAACAACCCTTTCGCACTTACTTTATAACGATCAATCGGCAATAGCTCCATCCATGACTGTTTTTCCATTCTTGCTTTTCCTTTCTCTCATCCAATCTAGCCTACATTTCACTCGTTCTATCTTTATTATATAATTTATTAGCGAAAAAGAGCTATTAGCTTCCGCTTCTAGCTCTCTTATCTCGTTTACTTACAGTATATAAAGAGATTCCTTCTACTCTCTCTCTTTTTGCAGTATATCTTTTAATTCTTCAATAAATACATTTAAATCTTTAAATTGACGATACACAGAAGCAAAACGTACGTAAGCAACATCATCAATATCACGAAGTTCTTCCATAACAATTTCACCAATCATATCACTTTTCACTTCTGATATACCTAAGTTACGAAGTTCACGCTCCACACTTTGTGTTACTTCCTCTAACTGCCTTAAAGATACAGGTCTTTTTTCACACGCTTTAATTAAACCGCGTAAAATTTTCTCTTTATTAAACTCTTCTCGTGTTCCTTCTTTTTTAACAACGATAAGAGGTGATTCTTCTACTCTTTCAAATGTCGTAAAGCGACTTAAACAACTTTCACACTCTCTTCTTCTTCGAATAGAGCGCCCCTCGTCTACCGGACGCGAATCTAACACTCTTGTTCCATTATGAAAACAGGATGGACAACGCAATTCATTCACTCCTTTACACTATAATCTTTATTCTTTCGCTACTCACCTACATGTGAAAATATATATACAATATTATATAACTCATTCTTCTATAATGACCACTCTAAGTTATTACATATCGTGATCCTATTTTATATAAACTAAAAAAGAGGTGCATTATACACCTCTTTACATTTTAAATCAATTATGTTCTTTTTTAAAGAGCTTTTGTTTCTCTCTGCTTAATTTCGAAGCTACCAGTGCCTCGAGGAAGCTCGATGCTCTCACGCGTTTTCGCGTTTAAACCTTCTGCAATATATTCTGCAGCAACATTTGGATCAATACGATCCCCACAAGTATAAACATCAATACTTGCGTAACCGTGCTCCGGAAAGCTATGAATTGTTAAATGTGATTCCGAGATAATTACTACTCCACTTACACCTTGTGGTGCAAATTTATGAAAAGCAACCTCACGTACTTCAGCACCAGCTCTTAGTGCTGCATCCACAAATAATTGTTCAATATACGGCATGTCATTAAGCTTGTCGAAATCGCAATCCCAAAGTTCAGCAATCACGTGACGACCCATCGTATCCATAGTATCCATTCTACAGTTCCCCCTTGTAAATTTATTCTAACTGTTCGAATTGAAAACTAATTTGCAATTTGGCTTGCTCCACTACCACGGGGGAAAGTTAGTCCAGAGAGGTCCTAACCCTTTAAGTAGTGACTACGTACCTCAGCTCTTAAGTTTACGAGTGTTAGTATACTTTGTTTATTTTCATTTTGCAACAACAGTTTTTTCGATTTTCTGTCATATTTTCCTCTTTACTTTTCCCTAAAAAAAATTAATGATTCACGAATACAGTAATCCCAACGTTTCGTGGTATGTCCACTATTTAAAAATATACTTATATAATTTTTTTCCTTTTCAGAAAAAAATAAAAAAGAGGGCAAATTTTCACTTGCCCTCTCTCGTTCACTTAAATATGTTGCACATTTTTTTGTTTCGCTAATTCATCAACAACTAACGTTACAAGATCTACAACACGACGAGAGTAGCCCCACTCGTTATCATACCAAGCAAGTACTTTCACTTTACGATCACCCATTACCATTGTAGACAAACCATCAATAATAGCTGAGTGTGTATTTGTATTAAAATCGATAGACACTAAAGGCTCTTCGCAGAATTCTACAATTCCTTTTAATGCACCGTTTGCAACAGTTTTGAACGCTTCATTAATATCTTCAACTGTTACATCACGTTTTACGTCTACTACTAAATCAACAAGAGACACGTTTGGTGTTGGTACACGAAGGGCCATACCATGAAGTTTTCCGTTTAAGTGTGGAAGAACTTTTGCTAGCGCTTTTGCAGCACCCGTCGTTGTTGGAATGATAGACTGTCCGCAAGCACGCGCTCTTCTTAAATCTTTATGTGGGTTATCAATATTTTTTTGGTCATTTGTATAAGCATGAACAGTTGTCATTAAACCGTTTTCAATTCCGAACTGCTCATCTAACACCTTTACAACAGGCGCTAAACAGTTTGTTGTACAAGATGCATTTGAAATAACAGTATGCTTTGTAATATCTAATTGGTCTTCGTTCACACCAACTACGATTGTTATATCTTCATTTTTACCAGGTGCTGTTAAAATAACTTTTTTCGCTCCAGCTTCAACATGAAGAATTGCTTTTTCTTTCGAGTTAAATTTACCAGTTGCTTCAATTACAACTTCAACACCTAGATCTTTCCAAGGCAACTCCTTTGGATCGCGGTTGTTTAAAAGGCGAATCATTTTCCCATCAACTAGTAAGTGATCTTCAAATGCTTCCACTGTTCCGTCAAACTTTCCATGAACTGTATCATATTTAATTAAATGCGCTAACGTTTCTGATGGATAGCTTGCATTTATTGCTACAATTTTGAATACGCTTTCTTTTATTGCTTGACGAAATACCATTCTCCCGATACGTCCAAATCCATTAATTGCCACACGAGTCATAATATGTTATCCCCCTTGAATGCGTTATACTATTTATCTCCAATCCCAATAATAGTATAACACAAAAAGGAGATATGTCACTAAGCATTTTCATTAATTTCACAATTTTTTAATCAATAATGTTCCATTCTTTCAAAATAGAGGCTAATTGTGTTTTCGTTCCAGTAATTGTGCCATCATTATAAATTACTTCATCTGCCTTCTTTACTTTTTCTTCTAATGGCATTTGAGATTGAATACGAGCCTTTGCTTCTTCTTCTGAAAAGTTATTTCGTTTCATTAAACGTTCCAATTGCGTATTCGGTGTGACTGCTACAACTAAAACACGATCAACGAGATTTGTTAATTTACTTTCAAACAAAAGAGGGATATCTAACACAACCGCTTGCATATCTTCTTTTATGTACATCTCCTTTTGTGCATTCATTTCTTCACGCACTGCAGGATGAACAATTTCGTTTAACTGCAATCGTTTTTCTTCATTATAAAAAACGACACTCCCAAGCTTTGGTCGATCAAGCTCTCCATCTTTTTGTAACACTTCCGTTCCAAACACCTCTACAATTTTGTTATATGCCGGTTTTCCTCGTTCTACAACTTCTCGCGCAATAATATCTGCATCAATAACCGGTATACTCATTTCACGAAACATTTCTGATACCGTACTTTTTCCGCTTGCAATGCCTCCTGTTAATCCAATTACTACTGTCATAATAATCCTCCTCACAATATTAAAGGCGCGAAACTAATGTTCCACGCCCATACTTACATTTTCCAAATTCCAATAATAATGAGTAATACCCCAGGCAGGAATGTAAATTTTTGTAACCATTTCATATTTGATAAAATCGTACCGAGCTTCATTCCAATAAATAAAAATAAAGAACTCATAACCGCGACTAATACCGCCATCATCGCGGGTGCATAACCTAATAAAGATGCACCAATTCCAGCACCAAACGAATCTATAGAAAGAGCGATACCGAGAAGTAACGCTTCTCCTGCAGAGATAGTTCCTGATTTATCAAAATCCGCAACTGTCGGCTTCCGCAAAATTTGAATCACTAGCCCGAGTGAAGCAATTTCTAATTTCCAAACCTTCTCCTCTTGCTTCGGTTCTTCTTTTTTATCACTTCGAAAAAATTGATATAATACCCAAATACCAATTCCAATAAGAACAAGCCCACCGATACGCGTTGCGATAACAGGTGAAAATATTTTCGCGATCATATGTCCAATTCCCATGGAAACGAGCATTACAGCTGCTGAACAGATCCCGATAATTATAATTGATCTTAGTGGAATTCTTACGCTTCTTAAACCATATGTTAGCCCTACACTACAGCTATCTAAGCTTAATGTAAAAGCTAATAAAATAAGAGATAAATAAAGGTACATCGGTAAGCTCCTCCCTTATACATAGCCCTGCTGTATGTATATGACAAATGCCTATCCGATGTTATCTCTTTTCTATATTCTCGGCTGACAAATCGGGCAGTAATGCGTTCCTCTTCCGCCAACAACTGTTTTCTCTAATATCGTACCGCAAGTAACACACGGTTCTCCTTTTTTCCCATATACATTTAGAAGTTCTTGGAACGAACCAATTTGTCCTTGTGAATTAATATACGTTCTAATTGTACTTCCGCCTCGCTTAACAGCTTCGCCCAGCGTTGTAACAATCGCCTCGTAAATTCTTTCTATTTCTTCTTCTGTTAAAGATGCAGCTTCTCGTTCTGGATGAATTTGCGAACGGAATAACACTTCATCTACATATATATTTCCAAGCCCTACTAAAAGACGCTGATCTAATAATACGACTTTTATTTTACGATTTGTTTTTTGCAATCTTTCTTGTAAATACTGCGGTGTCAATTCAGCATCAAATGGCTCCGGGCCTAAGTCAGCAAGAGGCATTTGATTCAACTCTTCACCTTTCTTAAAGAGATGCATCGTACCAAACTTTCTCACATCTTTATAATGTAATTCAGTTCCATCTGTAAATAAGAACCGGACGTGCGTATGTTTATCAATCGGCTCATCCTCTTGATGAAGTAAAAACTTACCTTCCATGCGCAAATGTGAAACAATTACATAGTTCGTTACATACAAAAGCAAAAACTTACCTCTTCGCTTTATATTTTCAATTGTCTCGCCTCTTAGCATTTCTTTAAAAATTTCTGCATCATCCGGTCGTTTTACTATTTTGGGATAAGTAATAACGACATCTTCAATCGTTTTTCCTGTTACAAGATTTTCAAGCGTCCGTCTAACGTTTTCAACCTCTGGTAATTCCGGCATTTCATCACGTCCTTATTTCGCATCGTACCAAGTTGGACCGTAAGAATAATCAACTTTCAATGGAACGGCTAGTTCAATTGCATGCTCCATTACTTCAGGTACAAGCTTCTCTAATTTTTCAATTTCTTCTTTTGGTGCTTCAAATATCAATTCATCGTGTACTTGCAGAAGAAGACGTGCTTGTAATCCTTCTTCTTCTAGACGATCTGCCATAATAATCATCGCTTTTTTAATAATATCAGCCGCACTACCTTGAATTGGTGTATTCATAGCTGTACGCTCAGCAAAGCTACGTAAATTGAAATTACGACTCGTAATTTCCGGAATATAACGGCGACGATTTAATAATGTAACCACATATCCTTTTTGTTTCGCATCTTTTACGATTTCATCCATGTATTCTTGTACACCAGGGAAACTTTCTAAATACTTTTCAATAAATTCCGCTGCTGCTTTTCTTGTAATTCCTAAGTTTTGCGAAAGACCATAATCACTAATACCATACACAATTCCGAAGTTAACAGCTTTTGCTTGTCGTCTCATGTTAGATGTTACTTCATCTTTCCCAACACCAAATACATCCATAGCTGTTTTCGTATGAATATCCATGTCATGTTGGAACGCTTCAACTAACCCTGGATCTTTTGCAATGTGAGCAAGCACACGAAGTTCGATTTGTGAATAATCAGCCGCGTACATGATCCATCCTTCTTCTGATGGAACGAATGCCTGACGAATCTTTCTTCCTTCTTCTAAGCGAATCGGGATATTTTGTAAGTTCGGATCTGTTGAACTTAATCGACCTGTTTGCGTTAACACTTGATTAAAACGAGTATGGATTTTAGATGAATCTTCATGTACAACTTTCAATAAACCTTCAATGTAAGTTGAATTTAGCTTTCCTAATTGACGGTAATGTAAAATATTCGGAATAATTTCATGACGATCCATAAGTTTATCTAATACATCCGCCGACGTAGAATAACCTGTTTTCGTCTTTTTAATAACTGGTAAGTTTAAATTCTCAAACAGAATAACCCCAAGTTGCTTCGGTGAATTAATATTAAATTCTGTTCCCGCAAGCTTATAAATTTCCTGTTCCATTTCCTTTAATCTACCTGCAAGTTCTTCTCCCATATTACGAAGACGCTCCGTATCAACTTTTACACCTTTCACTTCCATATCAGCTAATACACGTGCAAGTGGTAATTCTAATTCCGTAAATAATTCATATTGCTCGTTCTTTTTTAATTCTTCTAAGAACGTTTGCTTTACATCATATAATACATGCACTTTACGAGCTACATGCTCCGCTACTACCTCTAGCTCCGGAACAGCACGCTTCGCACCTTTCCCGTAAACTTCTTCGTCAGATTTTACGGCATGCGTTTCTTTCATTTTCGCTACAGTACGGAAATCTTTATCTGTATCGGCTGGATCAAGTAAATAAGCGGCAATTAATAAATCAAAGTCAATCCCTTGAATATCTACACCTTTCCACTTGAGAGCAACGATAGCACGCTTCGCATCAAATGTATGTTTTCTCATTTCTCCATTTGCAAGCCACTCTTTAAAAGCATCCGATTTAAGAGCAACATCGGCCGGAATGAAGTAACAACCATTTTCATTTTGAATACCAAAACCTTGAATATCGGCTTTATGATAATTATCTTCTTGCACTTCAACAATAAGCGCACTATCTTGCTGAAGCATTTCTTCTGCAACTTCTTCTACAATATCAAATGTAATATCATCTAATTCAGCTGGAGCCGTTTCCTCCGGCGTAACACCTAACTTATTTAAAAGGGATGTAAACCCTAAATTCTCGAACATTGGAATCAAATCGCTTGTTTCATACCCTTTATATTCCATATCATCTACATGCACAGTAATCGGTGCGTCTGTAATAATAGTCGCAAGTTCTTTACTCATAAGAGCTTGTTCTTTATTCGCTTCTAACTTTTCTTTTAATTTCTTTCCACTCACTTGATCTAAGTTTTCATATACTGCTTCTACCGTTTCAAATTGCGTTAATAATTTAATTGCTGTCTTCTCACCAACACCTGGTACACCTGGAATGTTATCCGATTGGTCTCCCATTAAACCTTTCATATCGATAATTTGCTTTGGTGATAAGCTATATTTCTCAAATAAAGCTTCTTTCGTATATTCATCTACTTCCGTAATCCCTTTGCGAGGAATACATACGAGTGTATTATCTGAAACAAGTTGCAGTAAATCTTTATCTCCTGAAATAACTTTAACATGAAACCCTTGCTCACTCGCTTCTTTCGCTAACGTTCCCATAATGTCATCCGCTTCATAATTTTCCAGCTCATAACGCGGTACATTGAATGCATCAAGCACCTCACGAATAAACGGGAATTGCTCTGATAACTCAGGTGGAGTCTTTTGACGCCCTCCCTTGTAATCACTATACGTTTTATGACGGAATGTTGTTTTCCCCGCATCAAACGCCACAAGCATATGCGTCGGTTTTTCTTCCTCTAGTATCCTCATTAACATCATTGTAAAACCATAAATTGCGTTCGTATGTATACCTTTGTCGTTATTTAAAAGCGGTAGTGCAAAGAAAGCACGATACGCGATATTATTACCATCTACTAATACGACTTTTTTTTCCAAACTACAAACCTCCCCATACATATTTGAAACAATTTTTTCCACAGAAAAAAACCGTTCCTGTCCTCTCTCTATATTAACATGACTAATAGAGAGAAGAAAAATAACGGTTTTTTTCTATCATATATAAACAGACTTACATTGGCATAAAGGGAAGTGACGAGAATAGCATAACTACTCTCGTCCAAAATTACTCCTTGGATGAAGGGGTTTTCATATATTATATTAACAGAGCTTTATTAATATTTAATTAAGCCATTGTTAATATATTGTAAATATCCTTCATCCTATTTTTCAGTAGCTGATTTTGGTAAAACAACTGTAAATGTTGTTCCTTCCCCAACCTCACTATCCACCGTAATCGTACCTTGATGCGCTTCAACTAAATGTTTTACAATTGATAAACCAAGACCCGTTCCACCCGTATTTCTACTTCTTGCTTTATCCACTCGGTAAAAGCGTTCAAAAATACGTGGGATTTCCTCTTTACTAATACCAATTCCAGTATCAGATACTTTTATATAAGCATTATATTTATCTTCTGCCAATTCAACAGAAACAACGCCTCCAGCCGGTGTATATACAATCGCGTTATTAATTAAATTAATAAAGATTTGTTTCAAGCGGCCTGGATCTCCAATAACGGAAACTCGTTTCAATGCATTCACTTGTAAAGAGATTTCTTTTTCTCCCGCTTTATTATCAAGCACCATATGAATATCTTCAAGAAGTTCCTTCATATCAACGGTCCCCATATTTAGTTTAAACCCTTGTTGCTCGATCTTTGACAAGTCTAATAAATCTTCAATTAATCCTTGCATGCGTTCACTTTCTTTTAAAATAATATGTAAGAAATGTTCGCAGAATTTTTTATTATCCATAGCCCCATCCAAGAGCGTTTCGGAAAAACCTTTAATAGAAGTAATTGGCGTCTTTAGTTCATGAGAAACATTCGCTAAAAAGTCTTTTCTCATTTGTTCTAATTTCTTTAACTCTGTTATGTCATGGAACACAAGAACGATACCTTTCCATTCATGGTTCGTCCCGATAATCGGCGCTCCATATACTTCAAAATGCTTTCGCTCAATTCCAAGCGGCAATAACATTTGTTTACGCACTTTCACTTCTGTCATAAAGATTTCTTCCACAAGCTCAATAATTTCTGTATGATGAAACGATTCATAATATAAGCGATCTAAATATTCTTCATCTGTTACGTGGAAAGTTTCCTTATAAGAACGGTTTACAAGGTTTATATAACCGCGGCTATCAATTAAAATCATTCCACTTCCCATGTTTTCAATTAACGTATGCAGACGATCCTGTTGCATTTCCTGCTCAAGAGTCATCTCTTGTAAATTACGAGCTAAAATATTAATCGCTTTACTCAGCATCCCTGTTTCATCCGAATGACTTTCATAAGCGCGTGCTTTATAATTTCCCTTCGCTAATTCAATGGCAACTTTCGTAACCGATTCAATCGGCCTAATATATTGCCCCGTAATTTTCATACCTAAAAATACGACTACGAGACAAGCGATAACAAATCCTATAATTAATAATCCCCACGTTTTTTGATGTACGTCTTTCAATGGCTCAATTGTACTTTTCACCAAAATATATCCTTGTTTTCCTGCTAGATCTTGAACGAACACCGCATGATAAAATTCATTCTTTTGATCTGTTTCTTGCGTAATCACTTTACTTCGTTGTTTTGCTGCTTCAGAAGAAAGTTCTTTAATCATCTCTTGATTAAATGCAGATGGTTGCCCTCCGCTATATTGAACTTTCTTTTTTTCATCAAAAAATATAATAGAAGCTGGTATTTTTTCTTCTAACTTTTCAAATACATAAGGCTTTTTTAAAACAGCATCAAACCCTTGCTCTTCTGCTAATACCGCAACGTACTGTGTCTCTTTTATCATTCTCTCTTTAGCATGATCTATATAGTAGTTTTCAAATACAGTTTCTAATAATACACCTAGTCCAACTAAAATAAAAACGATAAGAGAAACAAATGTAAAAAGAAGCCTGGAACGAAACTTATTCATCCACTTTTGGCTCCTCTAATTTATAACCTAAACCACGTATCGTTTTAATGTACGTCGGTTTTTTCGTATTTTGTTCAATTTTATCGCGCAAATGGCTAATATGGACATCAACAATTCTTGTATCACCGGCAAAATCATAATTCCATACAGCACTTAATAATTGGTCACGAGTTAATACACGACTTTTATTTTTCGCAAGATAAACAAGTAACTCAAATTCTTTCGGTGTTAATTCCAGTTTCCTTCCTTGGAAGTACGCTTCATAAAACTCCGGTAAAATTTTAAGCTCTGCAATTTTGATGCTCTCTTCATCTGGCGATTCTGAAACTTGTTCTTCCTGCTGTAATTTCGTACGGCGCAAAATCGCCTTCACACGAGCAACAACTTCCCTTGGACTAAATGGCTTCGTCATATAATCATCAGCCCCAAGCTCAAGACCTAGCACCTTATCAAATTCATCATCTTTTGCTGTTAACATTAAAATCGGCGTCATAATACGCTGCAATCGTAATTCTTTACAAACTTCCATACCATCCATTTTTGGAAGCATTAAATCTAATATAATTAAATCTGGGCGTTCTGTAGTCGCTTTTTGAAGCGCCATTTCTCCATCCATTGCTGTAATAACTTCAAACCCAGCTTGTTGTAAATTAAATTCAATTAAAGTTAAGATAAATTCCTCATCATCAACTACTAAAATACGATTGTTCATTCTTTTCCTCCAAGTTATAGACTTGAAACCTTCTTCATCCTAGTATTTTCCCCGTTATTCTCATCATACTAGAAAACAAGGTCTCCCTCAATATAATTGTCTATTCATGGAGCTCGTTTGTACTAGAGTTTCGGAAAATAAAAGCAATCGTAACTTCATTCCCTCTATCCGGTCGCTATCCAAACTTTATAGATGAATCTATCTTTTTTAAACTCTTTTTCCGTATGAACTATAAACTCTCGATTTTGCGCTAGGAAAAACGAAAGAGCATACGCTATTTTATAATCTGGTGTTTCATATCCATCAAATACTTTCCCATACATTTCATTCGCAATTGAATCGGCCCATACTTCAGCTTCTCTTATCTTTTCAAAAATAATGTCTTCCCTCTCCCATTTCACAGTTATATCACCCTTTCCAAACAAAAAGTAGCGCTAGCATACCCTTAATAAGAATATGACTAACGCTACTTTTATATCATTCTAACTTTCATTTTTTAAAAATTATCTAATGCTTTTTCCATAATGGAAACAGATTTAAAAGGTGGTGTTACTGTTAATGAACCTTTTACAACAGTTTCTCCTTTTTCATCATGAGCAAATACAATCATATCAATTGTATGTTCCTCCTCTGAAACAGCCACAACTTCAAAGTGGATTTGTAACGTTTCATAATGGTGAACATGTTTCACGAACGTAAGGTCCTTCCTAGTAATATGACTACCTGGACCTGGTAAATATTTCGTAACCGCCGTTGTAATCAGTCCCGTTAGCATAATGCTTGGGACAATCGGCTTTTCATACGGAGTTTGGGATGCGTAATCATGCTGAATATATAATGGATTGGCATCATTCGTTAACCCTAAGTACAATAACAAATCTTTATCCTCAATTTTTTCAGTGATAGATAATTTCTCTCCTACTGTAATTTCATCCATTCTACGACCAATTTGAACTTTTTTCTTTAACATGTTACAACCCCCTCCGATTTTTTCACCTTATTATCCTACTAAAAGCGATACCTTATCTGAAATTTACTGTGATGAGGGCAATGTATAGTATAAGTCTATAGTTTCATTATAGGATACACCAAATGATAGCGTTTTCATATTATTTCAAAAAAACATTTCAATATATAGTAGAAAAAGATTCGGGGCCCCGAATCTTTTTCCACTTATATTTAATTATTAAACAAGAACTTTCATAACGTTACGTACAGATTCTACAGAGCGATCTAACGCTTCTTTCTCATCTGCAAGAAGTTCTAATTCAATAATTTTTTCAATTCCGTTACCACCTAGAATTACTGGTACCCCTAAGTAAAGGTCACTATAACCATATTCACCTTCAAGGTACGCAATAGCTGGTAATACACGGCGTTGATCTTTCAAGATCGCTTCTGTCATTTCAACTAAAGAAGCTGCTGGCGCGTAATATGCACTACCGTTTCCTAATAAGCCTACAATCTCACCGCCACCTTTACGTGTACGTTCTACGATTGCTTCTAAACGCTCTTTTGGAATTAATGTTTCTAACGGAATGCCACCTGCATAGGAATAGCGTACAAGAGGTACCATATCGTCACCATGTCCACCAAGAACAAATCCTGTAATGTCTTTCACAGAAAGGTTTAACTCTTGTGAAATAAATGTACGGAAACGAGCTGTATCTAATACGC
This sequence comes from Bacillus sp. FSL R9-9530, assembly GCF_038008145.1. Classification (NCBI taxonomy): domain Bacteria; kingdom Bacillati; phylum Bacillota; class Bacilli; order Caryophanales; family Bacillaceae; genus Bacillus; species Bacillus sp. FSL R9-9530. The sequence continues at coordinate 4,791,796 of NZ_JBBOYO010000001.1, read as the reverse complement.
CCGATTGACCGATAACACGCTCTTTCGGGAATCCTGCTTCTTTAAATACAGAATATGTCATTGCATCAACTGGATTTGTTAATACAAGAATAATCGCATTTGGTGAATGTTTTGCAATGTCGCGCGTAATACTTTTCATAATTTTAGAGTTTGTTGCTACTAAGTCATCACGGCTCATACCAGGCTTACGCGCAATACCTGCTGTAATAACGACAACGTCAGAATCAGCAGTATCTGCGTAATCAGATGTACCAATAATGTTAGCATCAAAACCTTGTACTGGGCTCGCTTCTAACATATCTAACGCTTTCCCTTTTGTTGGATTTTCCAGCTGTGGAATGTCCACTAATACAACATCTGCAAGTTCTTTTTGTGCTAATAAGAATGCTGTTGTTGCTCCTGTAAATCCTGCACCGATGACTGAAACTTTCTTGCGTTTGATTGTCATAATTTACCCCCCGCTTTAATTATGCGTTTTTGATTATCGCTACATCCATGTTTTTAATAAGTTCATTAGCGAACTCAGAACATTTCACTTCTGTTGCACCTTCCATTAAGCGTGCGAAATCATAAGTTACTACTTTTGATTCAATTGTTTTCTCAACTGAATCAGTTACTAAATTCGCAGCTTCGTTCCATCCTAAGTGCTCTAATAATAATACACCTGAAAGAAGAACTGAAGATGGGTTTACTTTATCTAAACCTGCATATTTTGGAGCTGTACCATGTGTAGCTTCAAAGATAGCATGTCCAGTCACATAGTTAATGTTTGCACCAGGTGCAATACCAATTCCACCTACTTGTGCAGCAAGTGCATCAGAGATGTAGTCTCCGTTTAAGTTCATTGTTGCAACAACATCAAACTCACGTGGACGAGTTAAAATTTGTTGTAAGAAGATGTCTGCAATAGAATCTTTTACGATGATTTTCCCAGCCACTTCTGCGTCTGCCATCGCTTTATTCGCTGCATCTTTTCCATCTTTTTCAACAATGCGATCATATTCAGCCCAAGTAAATACTTTGTCGCCAAATTCTTGTTCCGCTACTTCGTAACCCCAGTTTTTGAAAGCACCTTCTGTAAATTTCATAATGTTTCCTTTATGAACTAATGTAACAGAAGAGCGTTTTTCGTTAATTGCATATTGAATTGCAGCGCGAACAAGACGCTTTGTCCCTTCCTCTGAAATTGGTTTAATACCAATCCCTGATGTTTCTGGGAAGCGGATTTTATTAACACCCATTGCTTCTTTTAAGAAAGCAAGAACTTTTTCTGCTTCTGGAGAACCTTGTGCATATTCAATTCCAGCGTAAATGTCTTCTGTATTTTCACGGAAAATAACCATATCAGTATCTTCCGGACGTTTTACAGGTGAAGGAACACCTTCAAAGTAACGAACTGGACGTAGACATACATATAAATCTAATTCTTGACGAAGCGCAACGTTTAGAGAACGAATACCACCACCAACTGGAGTTGTAAGTGGACCTTTAATTGCGATTAAATATTCACGAATTAAATTTAAAGTCTCTTCTGGTAACCACTCGCCTGTTTGGTTGAATGCTTTTTCCCCTGCAAGCACTTCTTTCCAAACGATTTTCTTCTCACCATCATAAGCTTTTTCAACTGCTGCTTCTATTACGCGAGATGCTGCAGCCCAAATATCAGGACCAATTCCATCTCCTTCGATAAATGGAATAATCGGATTGTTTGGTACATTCATAACACCATTAGTTACAGTAATTTTTTCACCTGTCGTCAATGTGATAACCCCCATGTTTGAAATTTCATATGTATGAAACTGAGGGAATAACCCCTCAGTTCAAACCGTTATTCAAATTTAAATATTCTAATCATTATATCTTCCCAAAAAAATCAGACTTTTGAAAGCGTATTTTCACTATCAAAATAGTGTTTTTCGCTTATCGTTGCGCTAGCGGAACGTACACTTGATGTGTCGGTCCATCATAATCAGCACGCGGACGGATTAAACGGTTGTTTTCATATTGTTCTAGAATATGAGCTAACCAGCCTGACATACGGCTAATTGCAAAGATAGGTGTAAATAAGTCATGGTCAATTCCTAAACAATGGTATACAGAAGCTGAATAGAAATCAACATTTGGTGGAAGACCTTTTTCTTTTGTTACAATGTCTTCAATTTTGATAGACATATTATACCATTTGTCTTCTCCTAAAAGCACGCATAATCTCTTAGACATTTCGCGTAAGTGTTTCGCGCGTGGATCACCATGCTCATATACGCGATGACCAAATCCCATAATTTTCACTTTATTTTGAAGAGCATTATGAATATATGATTCTACATTTTCTTCTTCGCCAATTTCAGTTAACATCTTCATTACATTTTCATTTGCCCCGCCGTGAAGAGGACCTTTTAATGCACCGATTGCTGCTGTAATACCAGAATACACATCTGAAAGTGTAGCTACGCAAACACGTGCAGTAAATGTAGAAGCGTTTAACTCATGATCGGCATGAAGTACAAGTGCCTTATCAAAAGCCTCAATTTCAACTTCATTTGGCTCACGATCATTTAACATGTACAAGAAGTTTGCAGCTAATGATAGATCTTTTCTTGGCTCAACAACATCTAACCCTTTACGAATTCTTGCATAAGCCGCAATTAAAGTTCCGACTTGAGCCTGTAATTTAACCGCTTTCAAATAATTAGACTTTCCATCCATTATTTCAGCGCTCTCATCATATAATGATAGCATGGAAATCGCAGTTCGTAAAACCGACATCGGGTGCGCGATTTTTAAATCTACTTGTTTCAAATATGTTAAAATCTCACCTGGTACTTTATAGTATTCAGATACTGTTCCACTAAATTCCGCTAGTTCTTTTTCATTAGGAAGCTTGCGGTGCCATAATAAGTACACTACTTCTTCGAACGTAGCATTCTCAGCTAAATCATCAATATTATACCCAACATAAGTTAATGTATCATCAATAATAGAGCTCACAGATGATGTTGTTGCTACTACCCCTTCTAAACCTCGAATAACAGTCATGACATTCTCTCCTTTTCCTGAAAATTCTCCCAACCTTGCTCCTTATATCTATTTGCTCCCCTTATAAATTATGAACGCTCGTTCACTCTTTAGGCAAGCAAAATGCACGTTCATGCAAATTTATTGCGATGTTCCCCTCTTATTGTCCATTACTTACATGGAAAGCATGAGCGTGAATGTCTCCCCGAATCCTCACGCTCAGAACAACAAGTTAGTGAGGAAAATAAATTCCGAAGAGTTTATGATAAAAACAACATAAAACAATATCATTATAAAATTGTTTTATGTTGTTTTTATTTTATCTGGTGTAAAGTCTCTGCTGTTATGTAACTTTTCAAAGTTTCTAATCCTATTATAAACAATTATCTGACTTTTGTGAACAGAAAGAATTCAAAAATTTTATATTACTATAAAATTCCTTATTTAAACATCTGTATAATACTCATAACTGCGTAGGCAATTCCAGCCCCAATTAATGGACCTACAGCGACTCCATTAAATAAAGCTACAGCTATAATTGTCCCAAAAACAAGTGCGGTTGTAATATGTGGGTCCGTCGTCAATAATTGTACGCCGCCTTTCGCTAACAAAGCGACCGCCACACCTGAGGCTAAAGCAATCCATGCATAATACGATTTCGCTGCTTCTCCGAGTTGTTTAAAGCCTATTTCCCCTGTCGCAATCGGTACGAGCACTGCTATTGTAATGACTGTTACACCAAGGTTAATCCCTTTCGTTTGTAGATAAGGAAAGACTTTATCTCCTAAAAACGTAAATTTCAATAAGAATAACACTCCAATAGCTACAGTAAGCGATTGGTTTTTAGCAATAAGTCCTATAATAAGTAGTATGAATAAAAATAACGTTGACTGACTAATCATGTTTGCACTTCCTTTCTGAAAATAATGAACTCGCTTCCAAACAAAAATACCTTTAAACCTATCGTTATACATGCTATATCGATGTATATGCAACAATAACCACTTCATTTTTTTCATATTTTAAAATGACAAACTGAAACTCTAACCATCAAAAATTTAAGCATGTATACATTTTTAAAAACGGTCGTCTCTCCTTTCTTTTCTATTAAGAAACAGGTAAAATAAAAAGAAGAGAAAATGAAGTTTTTACCATATAGTAGAAGCATCAACACCAAGCTTTTCCGGTCACTCATATATTGAAAAAGCAGGAAAAATCCATCATTCCACTATAACATAAAGTGAAACTTTGATCAGTGAATCTCACTAGTTATAAGTTGAACGAATTAGGATAATCCAAATTGGAATGGGAGGTATACATCTTTGAACCGAAACTTACTATATATGATATTACGACTCATGTTTGTCATTGTAGCAACAGTAGTTGGGTTCTATGCATTGCTGTACATGTCAGGCCTTATCTACCCTTTTATTATCGCTTTTGCATTCGCTTATTTGATTAATCCTGTCGTCAATTTCCTTAATCAAAAACTACAATTCCCTCGCGCATTAGCGGTACTCGTTAGCTTAATTCTCGTATTCGGAGCTATCGTTGGACTTGTTACATACCTTGTAACTGAAGCAATATCTGCCACAACGTACTTACTACAAATTGTTACAGTTAAGTTTCCAGATATCGTTGCATTCGCCCAACAATTTGCACTTAATCATATTATGCCTCTCTATGATGATTTAATCTCTAAATTTAATCATCTCGGAGAACCACAGCGATACACTATTACACAAAACATTCAAAACTTAGGCACCGAAGCAACGACACAAATGAAAGAACTTTTAACCGCCATTATAAGTGGGTTAACAAATTTCATTAGTGCATTACCAACAACTTTAACTGTCCTTGTCTTCGTCTTATTAGCCACCTTCTTCATTAGTTACGATTGGCACCGTCTTGCTCATAAAGTAAGAAAACTTCTACCTAATCGTTTGCATGGATACGGAAAAACTATTTTTGTCGATTTAAGAAAAGCTTTGTTTGGTTTTGTTAAAGCGCAACTTACACTCGTATCTATGACAACTATCATTGTACTAATCGGCCTTTTAATATTACGCGTGCCATACGCAATTACTATCGCGATTATTACAGGGGTTGTCGATTTACTCCCGTATTTAGGAACTGGAGCCGTCTTCGTTCCTTGGGTTATATACGTATTTTTCACAGGCGATACTGCATTCGCCATCGGTCTTCTCATCCTATACATCGTCGTGATTGTCCAAAGACAAATCATGGAGCCAAAAGTACTTTCATCTAATATTGGACTAGATCCATTAGCGACACTCATCGCTCTATTTGTCGGCTTTAAGCTCTTTGGTTTTTTAGGATTAATCATCGGTCCAGTCATATTAGTACTACTTAATACATTACACAAAGCTCATGTATTCCACGACTTATGGAAATTCATTAAGGGTTCGCCATCAAAATAATATTTCCTAATTCATACACAATAAAAAATTAACTGTAATCAGTGGGAAATTCCCACTGATTATTCACTGTACTTTTTTGTACTACCTACATCTATAAGAGAATTTCCTAAAAAAGGATAATCCTCTTATTTTTTTGCATAAAAACGCATATTTTAGGACAAAAATACATTTTTATTCTATATATTTTATAATTATTACTTACATCTATTACTTTTTATGTAAATGAATAAATATACAAAACAAGGCAGATGAACCCTTTAATCAGTAATTTTTCTTTTCCTGTCTAACTTCTGCTCACTAGTCGAATCTTACTACAAGCAAAAAACATCATCCTAACGTAACACTTTTCATTCACAAGAACCCTCTGCATCCTATCGTTTAATAACTAACAAAAATCCAACCCGATCAGGAAGCTAACAATTGACTATAAGTGGCAAATAAAAAAATAACGCGTAGATCGCTATAATCTACGCGTTATTTCTGAACAATAATAATAGTTCTCTTTCTAAATTTCCAATCAATCCACTTCATAACAGCCGGCTTCAATAAAGCCCTCGTTATAGGAACAACAAAGATAAAACCTATTATATCCGTCACATATCCAGGCAGTACTAAAAGAATACCTCCTACGAATATAAAAATACCATCTAGAACCGCATCACCCGGCATTTCTCCTCTATTTAGCCTAAATTGAATCTCTCTAAGTACTTTAAACCCTTGTCGTTTCGCCAAATATACACCCACAATACCCGTAAATACAATCATAGCGAACGTAGAGCATAAACCTATTACATGACTCGACCCTATTAACACCGTAATCTCAATCGCCGGCACTAAAATAAGTAAGAACAGTAACCACTTCATAGCTCGCACTCCTTCATATTTCATTTAAAAGGTTTGAAAGTACCACCCTTACAAAACTCCTTATAAGCCCCTTAAAACACTCATACAAGCTTTACAAAGGACAAATAACCCTCTCCCACTAAACATTATAATAAACGTTTTTCAAAGCGATTTCAGGTATTTAAAGCTATCTCTATCCTTTTTTGTGTAAAAAAAAGAGAAGGACTCCGATCCTTCTCTCCGTATTACTTCTTATAGCACTTCCGCATGTCCATTATAAACAATTCCGCGTGCTGCATCAACTGTTACTTCTTGGCCATTTTTTAAAGTTGTTGTTACGCCGTTTACACCAACGATAACAGGAATACCGATTGATACACCTACAACAGCTGCATGGCTTGTTAGACCGCCTTCTTCTACAACTAGAGCAGCAGCTTTTTCAATTGCAGGAATCATATCTTTATCTGTGCTTGTTGTAACAAGGATATCACCTTTATTTACGTTCGCTACAGCTTCAGCAGCTGTTTTCGCTACAACTACTTTACCTTTTGCAGATTTACGACCGATTCCTTGCCCTTTAGCAACTTTTTCACCAACAACGTGGATTTTCATTAAGTTTGTTGTACCAGTTTCAGCAACTGGAACACCAGCAGTGATTACTACAGTATCTCCAAGTCCGATTAGACCCGCATCCATACCTGTTTGAATTGCTGTATCTAACATTTCGTCAGTAGAAGCTGCACGTTTCTCAGACATAAATGCTTGAACACCCCAAACAAGTGCAAGACGACGTCCTACTTGCTCGTCAGATGTTACAGCTACGATTGGAGATTTCGGACGGTATTTAGAGATCATTTTCGCAGTATGTCCACTTTCTGTTGGAGCTACGATTGCAGCTACATCAAGAGCAAGTGCTGTGTGCGCAACAGATTGGCTAATTGCATCTGTAATTGTTGGCGTGAACTCTTTAATACGTTTTTTGAACATATCTTCATATTGTAATGATTTTTCAACACGTACCGCAATGTTAGCCATCATTGTTACAGCTTCTACAGGGTATTGACCCGCAGCAGTTTCACCTGAAAGCATGATTGCATCTGTTCCATCGAAGATTGCGTTTGCTACGTCACTTGCTTCCGCACGAGTTGGACGTGGGTTACGTTGCATAGAATCTAACATTTGTGTTGCAGTAATAACTGGTTTGCCTAATACGTTACATTTTTTGATTAGACGTTTTTGTACTAATGGTACTTCTTCTGGTGGAATTTCTACACCCATATCACCACGAGCAACCATTAAACCGTCAGAAACTTCTAAGATTGAATCGATGTTGTCGATACCTTCTTGGTTTTCGATTTTTGGTACGATTTGGATGTATTGAGCGTTATGCCCTTCTAATAATTCACGAATTTCTAATACGTCAGATGCTTTACGTACGAAAGATGCTGCGATGAAATCAACTTTTTGCTCGATACCGAAAACGATATCTTGCACGTCTTTTTCAGTGATACCAGGAAGCTTAATGCTTACGTTTGGTACGTTAACACCTTTTTTATTTTTTACAGTTCCGCTGTTTAATACTTTTGTACGGATGTTTCCGTCAGCTTTCTCGATTACTTCTAGTTCGATAAGACCGTCATCGATTAGAATACGAGAGCCTGGATCAACATCATCATAAAGGCCAGCATAAGATACAGAGAACTTCTCTGCAGTTCCTAATACTTGTTCAGTAGAAAGAATTACTTCTGCACCTGTTACAAGCTCAGCTTGTCCGTCTACGAAGTCATGTGTACGGATTTCTGGACCTTTTGTATCAAGTAAGATACCAACTGTTTTACCAGTTTTCTTTGAAGCTTCACGAATATTTTTAATACGAGCTCCATGCTCTTCATGGCTACCATGAGAGAAGTTTAAACGAGCAACGTTCATACCCGCTTCCATTAATTGTTCTAATTTCTCAATACTTTCACTAGCAGGACCTATAGTACATACAATTTTAGTTTTACGCATATTGCACCTCCGAAAATTATGAAACCGTTCCCAAATACAAGGCATTAAGCCGATTAGATAGATAATTCTTTAGATAATTGATACATATCTTTATCGATTGTATGCTTTTGAGCTAACGCTTCGATAATGTCATGATCAACAAGTTTATTATTTTGAATACCAACACAACGTCCGCCATTACCAGCAATTAATAATTCAACTGCTCTTGCGCCAAGACGACTAGCTAATACACGGTCTTGTGCACTTGGTGATCCACCACGTTGTACGTGACCTAATACAGTTACACGAGTATCAAAGCTTGTTGCTTCTTCAATGTGCTTACCGATGTCAATTGCACTTCCAACACCTTCAGCTACAACGATAATACTGTGCTTTTTACCACGTTCACTACCGCGTTTCAGACGAGCGATAACATCTTCCATGTCATACTTTTCTTCTGGAATTAAGATAGTTTCTGCACCATCAGCTAAACCAGCCCATAATGCGATATCTCCAGCGTGACGTCCCATTACTTCGATAACATATGTACGTTCATGAGATGTAGCTGTATCACGGATTTTATCAATTGCATCAATAACAGTGTTTAAAGCTGTATCAAAACCAATTGTGAAGTCTGTTCCAGGGATATCATTGTCGATTGTACCTGGTACACCTACACATGGGAATCCTTGCTCAGTTAATTTTTTTGCGCCTTGGTACGAACCATCTCCACCAATAACGACAAGTCCTTCAATACCATGTTTCTTTAATTGCTCGATTCCTTTTAGTCGTACTTCTGGGTCTTTAAACTCAGGACATCTTGCTGTATATAATTTTGTACCACCACGGTGGATAATATCGCCAACAGAACCAAGTTCTAATTTTTCAATATGACCAGAAATTAAACCAGCGTATCCATGGTAAATACCATATACTTCAATATCATGGAAAATCGCTTTACGAACAACTGCACGAATGGCAGCATTCATACCAGGTGAATCTCCACCACTTGTTAATACACCAATACGTTTCATTTGTACTCACCTCATAAAGATTATTTGCCTTATAATAAAATAACACGAAAAAATACAAAAACACAATGGAGAAGATGTGTCTTTTCATAATAAAAACGTGCATTCGCGAAGAGGAACGCACGCTTTTCTTATTTTATCCCAATGGAAGCGTTTGAAAACGAAACTTGCCCAATTTTCATATATTTTTCATAACGTTTTTCGATTAATTCATCTTTCGAAATTCCGCTTAATTGTTCAAAAGTTTTCTTAAGCATTAAATCTATATTTTCTGATTGTTTCAAAACATTACGATGTGCTCCGCCTTTTGCCTCTGGAATAATTTCGTCAATTACACCTAATTCTTTCAAATCTAATGCTGTAATTTTCATCGCTTCTGCAGCTTCTTTTGCTTTACCAGCATCTTTCCAAAGAATCGCCGCCGCACCCTCTGGTGTAATAACAGAATAAGTGGAATTTTCCAGCATATGAATGTAATCTCCTACTCCAAGACCTAACGCACCACCGCTACCACCTTCACCGATAACGATACAAATAACAGGTACAGTTAAACCCGCCATTTCAAATAAATTACGGGCAATTGCCTCACTTTGTCCACGTTCTTCAGCTGCTTTACCAGGATAAGCTCCCTTCGTATCGATGAAACAAATAATGGGACGATTAAACTTTTCCGCTTGTTTCATTAGACGCAGTGCTTTTCGATATCCTTCTGGATGAGGCATCCCAAAATTACGACGAATATTTTCTTTCGTATCTTTTCCGCGTTGGTGCCCAATTACAGTTACGGGCATCCCCTTATATTTCGCAATGCCGCCGACAATCGCTGCATCGTCGCCAAATAGGCGATCTCCATGACATTCAAAAAAATTAGTAAATAAGTGCTCAATATAATCGAGCGTTGTCGGTCGTTCTGCATGACGAGCAATTTGAACACGGTCCCATACTTTCATATTGCCGTATATATCTTCCTCTAGTTTTTCTAGCTTGTCTTCCAAAATACGAATCTCCTCACTGAAGTCCATCTGGCTGTTTTTCGTATAGTCTTTCAGTTCACGAATCTTATTTCTTAGCTCAACAACTGGTTTTTCAAATTCTAGCTCTGCCATACAGCCATTTCCCCCCCTTGATGAACTTCTAAAATCTTACGGAGTGATTCTCTCATATCATCACGATGCACCACCGCATCTAATTGACCGTGCTCTAGTAAAAATTCTGCCGTTTGGAAATCTTCCGGTAGTTTCTCACGCACTGTTTGTTCAATTACGCGTCTACCAGCAAATCCGATAAGTGCACCTGGCTCTGCAAGATTGTAATCACCAAGTGAAGCGAAACTCGCTGAAACCCCGCCCGTCGTTGGGTGAGTCATAACAGAAATAAATAACCCTCCTGCATTACTATGCTTTTTCAAAGCTACGCTTGTTTTTGCCATTTGCATTAAACTTAATATCCCTTCTTGCATACGAGCACCACCCGAAGCAGTAAAGATAATAAATGGAACTTGTAAGTCGTATGCCTTTTCAACCGCACGGGCAATTTTCTCTCCTACAACAGAGCCCATGCTGCCCATTCGAAAACGAGAATCCATTACTGCAACAACAACAAGCATGTCATCAATTGTTCCTTCACCAGTTACAACCGCTTCATTCAATTTAGTCTTCTTACGATCGTTTTCTAGTTTCTCTTCATATCCCGGAAACTCAAGTGGATTTAGTGAAACCATCTCTTTGTCATACTCACGAAATGAACCTTCGTCCAATATACTATCAAGGCGTTCCCATGCATTCATCGGATGATGATATCCACAATTCACGCATACTTTTAAATTTTTAAGAAGCTCTTTCGTATACATGATTTTTTTGCATTTCGGACATTTTGTCATAACGCCATCTGGTACATCTTTTCGTACTTGTTCTGAAGGTATTGCAGCGTACTTTTTCTTTTTCACGAATAAATCTCTTAGCACAATTTGACCCCCTTCATTGAGAGCTAAGGTTAGCGTAAGAAGAAAATGGGGCTAACACCAATGTTTGATGTTAGCCTTATCTTCTCAATCTGTCTAATAACCTCTCTCTTTACGTTTAACTTTAACCGCTATGCGGTAGAATGTTTGTCATAACGTGTCATGGTCATTTCGACAAATTTTATACATTACGAGTGAAACTGTATATTCTCTACTAATTCATCGTAAATTTTTAATGCATCATTTTCTTGTTTCACTTCCAAAGTAGCATAAAGCTTTCTATACATTTCGATAGAATCTCCTGAAACTTCACAAGAAAGAGTTGCAACGTAATCATTTACGATCATCCAAATGCGATAGAGTAAATAATTATCGAATTGTTCAATAAGTGTTTTAAAGAACGTTTGATGAAGCACCGGAATTGAGCTTTCATTTTCTTCAAGCACTTTGTGTAATTTACTTAGTACTTCAGAAAACGTTTCTTTCGGTAAATTACATACAAGTCGAATCATATCTTTCTCAAGCAATCGTTTTGTTTGTAATAAATCACGAATTGTTTTCTCATCTTGCAGCAAGAACGGAGCAATTAATTGTACAAGACCGTTATCGTAAAAGTTTCGAATAAACGTTCCCTCACCACGTCTCGTTTCAATTAATCCTACCAGCTCTAACGCACGTAATGCTTCTCTTACAGAGGAACGTCCAACATTTAAGCGTGAACTTAACTCACGCTCAGATGGCAAACGATCCCCTGCTACTAAACAATCCTCTTCCATAATGGAACGGATTTTTTTTACAATTTCGAGATATACTTTTGTATTTGATGATGTCAATGGAAATTCCTCGCTTATTCTTTACCAATCAGCGCTAATTGTTTTGTTTTCTCAGCGACTTCATTTGGATCTACTTGACGGCGAGCTACTCCTGTCTCCATTGCTGCTTTCGCAACGTAAGCCGCTACTTGAGGCGCTACACGCGCGTCAAATGGTGCTGGAATGATATGATCTGCATTCAACTCATCCTCTGATACAAGCTCTGCAATGGCCTGTACAGCTGCCATCTTCATTTCTTCATTAATTTGTGTCGCATGTACATCAAGTGCACCGCGGAAAATCCCTGGGAACGCTAGTACATTATTTACTTGGTTCGGGAAGTCAGAACGACCTGTTCCAACAACAGCTGCGCCCGCTGCTTTTGCCAATTCTGGCATAATTTCTGGAACCGGATTCGCCATTGCAAAAATAATTGCATCGTCATTCATTGTACGAACCATCTCTTCAGTTAATGCACCTGCTGCAGATACACCAATGAATACGTCCGCACCTTGTAAAACGTCAGCTAAAGAACCTTCTATACGACTCTTATTTGTATATTTTGCAACTTCATCTTTCACCGGATTCATACCGACAGGACGACCTTCATAGATTGCACCTTTACGGTCACACATAATAACGTCACGTACACCATAGCGATATAAAAGTTTAATGATTGCAATACCTGCTGCACCTGCACCATTTGCGACAACTTTAATGTCAGACATTTTCTTTCCAACTAACTTCAGCGCGTTCACAAGGCCTGCTACTGTTACGATAGCTGTTCCGTGTTGATCATCATGGAATATTGGAATGTTTGTCTCTTTTTTCAAACGTTCTTCAATAACGAAGCAGTTTGGCGCTGCGATATCTTCTAAGTTTACACCGCCAAAAGTTGGCTCCATTAATTTTACAGTTTCAACAATTTTATCTACATCGTTTGTATTTAAGGCAATCGGGAATGCATCTACACCAGCAAAGCTCTTGAATAATACAGCTTTACCTTCCATTACTGGAAGAGATGCTTCAGGTCCAATGTTACCAAGACCAAGTACAGCCGTTCCATCTGTCACAACTGCTACCATATTTCCCTTCATTGTATATTCATATACCTTACTTTTATCGTCATAAATTTCTTTACAAGGCTCTGCAACCCCTGGAGAATATGCAAGACTTAAATCTTTTGCATTTTCTACTTTTACTTTTGATACAGTTTCTAATTTTCCTTGATGCACTTTATGCATGTGAAGTGCTTCTTCACGAAGTGTTGACAAACTATCCACTCTCCTCAAATTATGCTTGCTGATATCAATTTCTCCAAGTGGTCTGACCACGAACACTACTACTATAATAATCGAAGTGTAGGGAAATTGTCCATTATATTTTCACAACGACATTTTCGTCACCGACAATTTCACGAAGTGCTCCTAGACATTCTTCACTTGGATGAATCGATAAACTTCGAGATAATTGTACCATTTTATGTTCCTTTTCATAATAAATTAGTACTTTCGTAAAACCTGAATAATCAAACAATATTTTTGTAACTTGATTTACAAGCTTTTTTTCATATTGAGACGGCAATTTCACGTAAACAGATGCTTCTTTCATTCCTTCATAAACATCCATTTCTTCTAGCGGATATAGTCCATTCACGATCCATTGCAACTTATGATTTCTTTGCTCGATCGTACCATCAACTAAAACGATTGCACCTTCTTGTAACCTGTCCGAAAAATGTATATACGTTTCTGGAAAAATAACGGCTTCCATTTCATCATTTTGATCACAGAATGTAATAAACGCCATCTTTTGCAACTTTTTCGTACGAATAACTTTCACACTTGTTATATATACGATCGCTCTTTGTACTTTTTTCTTATGTCGCATCGCCTGAGCAAGAGATGGAATTTCTAATTCTTTTCCTAGCTCCGCATACTGCGCTGTCGGATAGCTAGATAAATAAAAACCGAGTGCTTCCTTCTCTTTATTTAACTGTTCAATAAAGGATAGCTCTTCTCCTTGTACGTATTTTGATTTCGGAACAGCATCCCCTAAATCAAAATCACGTGCAAGATTTGCATACTCCAACGCTCCTTTAAGACTTCTCCATAACGTCGTCCTCGAAACACCAAAACCGTCAAAACAACCAGACCAGACAAACGCTTCTAAATTTCGCTCTGTTACAAATTTTGATGGCATCCGAAGACAAAACTCAAATAAATCTTCGAACATTTTTTCCTCTCGTTCTTCGAGTAATGCCGTCACGGTAGCCATTCCGATATTCCGAATCGAAAGTAAACTATATCGAATCGCATTCCCTTCTATTTGGAAGTTGTAACCACTTCTCTGAAGAGACGGCGGTAAAACGTGAAAACCTTTCCGCTTCGTTTCTCGTACATACTGCACAATCTTATCTTCATTTCCAATTGCACTTGATAATAACGCAGTCATAAATTCCAGCGTATAATTTGCTTTTAAATATGCAAGCTGATATCCGATCATACTGTAAGCTACAGCGTGACTTCGGTTAAAACCGTAATTCGCAAATCTTACAATTAAATCATAAATTTGTTCTGAAGATGTCTCATCGTATCCGTTTTCCAAACAACCTTGAACAAAATGCTTACGTTCTTGATCTAAAATATCACGATTCTTTTTACTCACTGCACGGCGCAGCAAATCCGCTTCTCCAAGCGAAAATCCAGCTAACTTCGATGCGATTTGCATAATTTGTTCTTGGTATACAATTACGCCGTATGTTCTTTCTAAAATCGGCTTTAAATCCGGATGTAAATATTCAATTTGTCTTTTCCCATGCTTCGATTCAATAAAGGTTGGAATTTGTTCCATCGGTCCTGGTCTGTATAACGAGTTAACGGCGACTATGTCTTCAAATTCATTCGGTTTTAACCCACGAAGTACATTTCGCATACCACCTGATTCAAGCTGGAATACACCTGTTGTATCCCCTCTTCCTAACAATTGAAACGTCTTTTCATCTTGCAGAGGTAAATTTCTTATATCAATTTGTTTCCCAGTTTTTTTAACAATAAATTTTATAATATTTTCAAGTAACGTTAAATTACGTAAGCCTAAAAAATCCATCTTGAGCAATCCAAGTTCTTCCAATGCATCAGCTGGATATTGCGTAACATAGACATCGTTATGCCCTTCTTGAATCGCTACACTTCCCGTTAACGGTTCTTGGCTCATAATAACGCCAGCTGCATGAATAGACGTATGACGCGGTAATCCCTCTACACGTTTTGCAATTTCAAACACACGCTCATGTAACAGATTCCCTTGTATAAACTCACGGAGCGATTGCGATTCCTCATATGCATCTCTTAACGTTATACCAAGCTTTGATGGGATAAGTTTTGAAAATATGTCAATATCTCTTGGCAGGAGTCCCATTACACGAGCAATGTCTCTAATTGCGGCTTTCGCTGCAAGAGTTCCGAACGTTACAATTTGAGCAACACGAAGCTGACCATATTTATCTTTCACATATCGAATCATCTCATCACGTCTTATATCTGGAAAATCAATATCAATATCTGGAAGTGTCACACGTTCAGGGTTTAAAAACCTTTCAAATAATAATTCATATTCAATCGGATCAAT
The DNA here is from genome assembly GCF_038008145.1 of Bacillus sp. FSL R9-9530. Classification (NCBI taxonomy): domain Bacteria; kingdom Bacillati; phylum Bacillota; class Bacilli; order Caryophanales; family Bacillaceae; genus Bacillus; species Bacillus sp. FSL R9-9530. The sequence continues at coordinate 4,776,075 of NZ_JBBOYO010000001.1, read as the reverse complement.
ATCTGTAATTTCCAATACGTAAGAAACGAGTGAACCAGCTGCCGATCCACGGCCTGGCCCAGTTAAAATATGATTTTCATGTGCATATTTCATAAAGTCCCATACGATGAGGAAATAATCGCTAAATCCCATACGAGAAATAACATTTAATTCATGATCCAAACGTCCTATATGCGCTTCTTTCGGCGTACCATAGCGTTTCTGCAAGCCTTCTTCACAAACACGGCGCAAATACGTATCATTCGTCTCGTTAGATGGAACAGGAAATTTCGGTAATTGATTTACATGGAAAGGAATTTCTACTTGGCAACGTTCCGCGATTGTTATTGTATTTTGAACCGCTTCCTCAGCATGAGAAAATAGTGCTCCCATTTCATCCGATGACTTTAAATAATACTGATCCGTTTTCATTCTCGGTCTATCTGGATCAGTCATTTTCGTTCCGCCTTCAACAGATAATAAACATTCATGAACAAGTGCGTCACTTTGATTAATATAGCGAACATCATTTGTTGCAACGACTGGAACGTTTACCTTATTAATAAATTCAGGCAGTTTTTCTTGTAAAAGCAGTTCATCTTGAATTGCATGATGCTGCAAACTTATATAAAAATTGCTGAACATATTTTGATACGTACGAGCTACTTCTTCAGCCTGACTCTCTTTGTCTTCTAATAATAGCTGTTCAATCTCTCCGTCTTTCCCTGGTGAAATCGCAATTAACCCTTTCGCATAATGAGCAAGCCACTTCTTCGGGATACCTTCTTTTGACTTCGTCATAATGCTGCTAGAGATCTTTAATAAATTTTGATAGCCTATTTCATTCTCAGCAAGTAAGACAAGTGGATAAGACCTTTCTTCTTCTTCACTAAAAATAGAAGCTGTTAAGCCGATAATAGGCTGTATACCATTTTTCTTGCATGCTTTATAAAACGGAATAACTCCATACATAACATTTTCATCTGTAATGGCCAGCGATGAAAATCCAAGCTCTTTCGCCCGAATGACAAGCTCATCAATTTTACAAGCACTTTTTAATAAACTAAAAACGGTTTGACATTGTAAATGCACAAACTTCACTGTTGTACCCTCTCTTTACCTATGTGACTACTTTTATTATAGGTGATGAGGAAAGCGGAAATCAAAACATACTTCTCATACTTTGTCCATATATATGAAGAAGAAAGGGGAATGACGATGGATGTAAGAGAACATACTTTTTTCTCTCTGCTTATTATTAGTTATTTTATTGCCTTTGGAGTTATACTTGGTGGTTCATTAATTGGCGGATTTGGTGCATTTCTCATCGGAAAACCAGCTCTAACTTATATTAATCAATTCGCCCAAAATTTAAGAATTTGGGCACTCGTTGCAGCAATTGGCGGAACGTTCGATACCTTTTATAGCTTTGAAAGAAGCTTCTTTGGCGGAGATATGAAAGATATCGTAAAACAAATTCTCCTTATTTTTTTTGCAACTGGCGGTATGCAAACTGGTCTTATTATTATTAAATGGCTTACACAGGAACATGTATGAGAGTACCCAGTGCCAATACAGCCAAAAGGTGGTATTTAGTTTTAGCTGGCGCTGCTGTTGGAGGCGTGTTGAGCTGGTTTGTTTTTTTGTACATATACGGTGTTTTTCAAGAAGAACAAACTAGTAAAATAGCAGAACAAAAAGAAATTATCGAAAAACAAGAAGCAAAACTCCACGTCCTTCTCGAAGACCAAGAGAAATTGAACACAGAAAATAAACGGCTCTTAACAATTCAAGAAATCAAAATAAAAATTATAAATCGAAAAAAATATGATTTAGACAATCTTACACTTGAAAACATGACCACTTCTATCCATAATGATCTCCAGCATCTTTTAACGAAAAACATTCAAAGCATCGCAAAAAATAAAGACCTGCTCAAAAAAGTCATCGAAAATAAAACGTACAAACATTACGATCGTATATACCGCTTTAAAGTAGACACAGTCTCTTTTGATACCGTACTTGAAATTAGTATTGATATAGAGAAAGAAAAATAAAAAAAAGGAGGGCTTCAGTGCCTCTCCTTCTCTTTCGTTCAACATACAATTTTTATCTACACAGCTCACGTAAATCAGCAAACAGGCGATCTGCTTCTTCCCAAGAAGATGCTTTTGCACCAGAAGCCATCGGATGTCCTCCGCCATTATATTGCATTGCTAACTTATTAATAACTGGTCCTTTTGAACGAAGACGAACACGAATAACATCATCTTCCTCTAAAAATAGAACCCATGCCTTTAATCCATCAATATTACCAAGTGCTCCGACAACACCAGATGCTTCAGTAGAAAGTACATCAAACTCTTCTAGTACCTCTTTCGTTAATTTAATGTACGCTGCGCCTTCTTCTACCATTGTGAAGTTTTGTAAAATATAACCATTTAAACGAGCGATTTTTTCTTTTGTCTTATACATTTCATTGTATAAATCTGTGAATTTTACATCCATGTCAACGAGCTCACTTACGTAACGAAGTGTTTTCGCTGTTGTATTTGGGAATAAGAAACGACCTGTATCCCCAACAATACCCGCTAAAATAAGACGAGCTGCTTCTTTCGTTATCTGTAATCCTTTATCTTTTCCATAACTGTAAAACTCATAAATCATTTCACTTGTAGAACTTGATGTCGTATCTACCCACGTAATATCTCCGTACGGATCTTCATTCGGATGATGATCAATTTTAATTAACATCTTCCCTTTTGCATAGCGTTGATCGTCAACACGTTCTTGGTTCGCAGTATCACATACGATAACAAGTGCATTTTCATATACACTATCTTCAATATCATCCATTACTCGTAAATATTCTAGTGACGGTTCATTGTACCCAACCGTATAAATATTTTTCTCTGGAAACGATTCTTGTAGAATCGTACCAAGACCGCCCTGTGAACCTAATGCATCTGGATCTGGACGCACATGACGATGAATAATAATTGTATCAAACTCTTTAATTGCTCCTAAAATTTGCTCATGCATATGTATAATCTCCTTTTTATTCAACTTCTTCATTTTATCCCGCATTAACGTGTAGTAAGACTCCCACCTCAAAAGTATTAAAAACAATGGGGCAAAATTAATTTGGAGCCTGGATGCACGTAAAAGCCCGATTGGTGAGGGTTAATAATTAGTACGTGGGATCTCCCCACACTAATTAAAGTTTCACTTTATCCCTCATTATAACGGAAAACATTTCATACATGCGAACAATTGCTTTATAATAAAAGTTAGAAAGTTTAGATTTTTCTTTTTTCTAAATTGTTATTTTTATACCAATCGATGGGAGCGTGTATTATGCCAATATTCGTCTTTTGTATTATCATCTCATTTGTGTTGTACCTCTTCTACAAAACAAAGTTCTTTCGTACAAACCGTCCAATGGAGAAAGGTTGGCTCTCAGGAAAATCCGCAATGGCACTCGGCTTATTCGTCCTATTCTTTGGGATAAACCAATTCTTTTTAGAACTTTCAACTGCACGCATTATCGTTGGTGTTTTGTTTATTTTACTTGGCAGCGCGAGTACATTTAATGGATTCCGCCAATATAAACACTTTCTACCATTAGCAGTCAAAGAAGCCGAATCTTATAAAACAACGTAAAAAAGCATCAACATTGTGATGCTTTTTTACGTCCCTTCACTTTCAAAATCATATATGCAACAAACGCAGATGGTATATTAAAGGGATTACCTTGCACGTGAAAATGTAATTGTTCTTCTCCAAAAGACATCTGTTTGTATAGTTCTTGCTGAGATAATCCTGTTCGTTTCTTTTTTTCATTTAATCCTTGTAAGTATAAGTATTGAATTGGTATCATCACAAAGAAATAAAAGAGTGCGATACCACCAAAAAAGAGTAATTCTGATGACATATTGCATCCCCCTTCCGACATCCATTATCTTACAATCTAATTATATCATAGTATACACTCTAAACAAATAAATATTCTGTTTTTTCTAATTATACAATCATCTCTCCTTATATATATTTCCCGCTAAAACTCTTCCACATCTTTAGCAACAGCTTCCAAACCCAATAAAACAAAAAAGATGGAACAAACCAAAACGATTTGTTCCATCTTTTTATTTATCGATCAATTGCACCATAAGTAATGCTTTCCCGACAACATTACCTTCATGATGCACTTCTACATCAATCTTACCAAATTTACGCCCAATTTCTAATACTTTCGGATGAACTGATACAACATTATCAATTTGAACTGGCTTAACGAAATAAATGGTTAAGTTTTCAACAATTAAATCGCTCTTCTTCTGCGCACGAATGACACGGTTTGTTGCTTCTGTCACAATTGTTGTGAATACACCGTAAGATAACGTCCCGATTGAATTCGTCATTTGTGGCGTCACTGAAAATTGATACAAATGCTCATTTTTCGCTTCTTTCGGCGTCATAAATTGGTTCGTTACAATATCATCAATTGTTTCCCCAACTTGCGGTTGACGTTGAATCATTTGCAACGCCTGAAGTACATCTTGGCGACTAATGATCCCTTGCAATTTATTCCCTTCTTCCACAACAGGAAGTAACTCAATACCTTCCCACACCATCATACGTGCTGCAGCTGCGACAGACATTTTTCCGTTCACCGTAATGGGATGCTTTGTCATCACTTTATCAATTGGTGTTTCTTTCACGACACCAATCATATCTTTTGAAGTTACAATACCTAACACCTTTTTATTTTCATCAACAATTGGATAACGTCCATGCATCGTTTCTTCATTATACGCATGCCATTGCTGTACTGTATCATTTGGCTTTAAATATAACGTTTCTTCAATTGGCGTTAAAATATCTTCAACGAGTACAATTTCCTTCTTGATAAGTTGATCATAAATTGCACGGTTAATTAACGTTGCGACCGTAAATGTATCATAACTACTTGAAATAATTGGAAGCTTTAATTCATCTGCTAATTTCTTCACATGATCTTCCGTATCAAATCCGCCCGTAATTAACACTGCTGCCCCAGCTTCTAGTGCTAATTGATGTGCGTTCGTACGGTTACCGATGATAAGTAAATTCCCTGCTTCTGTATAGCGCATCATCGCTTCTAATTTCATAGCCCCGATTACGAATTTATTTAATGTTTTATGTAGTCCTTCTCTGCCTCCAAGTACTTGACCATCGACAATGTTAACGACTTCTGCATATGTCAGTTTTTCGATATTCTCTTTCTTCTTTTGTTCAATTCGAATTGTTCCGACACGTTCAATTGTACTAACATATCCTTTATTTTCTGCGTCTTTAATTGCACGGTAAGCTGTCCCTTCACTTACACTCAAATCTTTCGCAATTTGCCTCACAGAAATTTTATGCCCTACCGGCAGGCTATTAATATGTTCTAAAATTTGATTATGTTTGGTAGCCAAATGGTTTCACCATACTTTCTTTTCCCTAAATTCTTCATGTGTTGTATTTTCAGTATACTATATTTTCAAAACTGTTACACTCTCTCTTTATATGCCTGTACCATTTTTTTTATAACAAAATACCCCTTACATTCCACCAGTCATTCTATTACAACAATGTAATGCTGTTGTCATCTCGTTCGATAGTTTGTCCAGACGCTTCAATATACAATTAAGACAAGAAATGAAACAAAGGAGCGAATACATTATGAAAAAATTGTTAGAGGTTGTAGGTGCTGTATTTTTAGCTTTCGTAGATGGGAAAAAAGTTGCAATGGAGTTGAATGAAACACCCGAACAGCCACTTCCAAAAAGAAAAGAATCACCAAAACAAGCGCAAACTTTAAAAACTGTACTACACACATAAAAAACCCTTCACTTGTCATTTCAAATGAAGGGTTTCTTTTTTATAGTGTAATACTTTCTCCAGCTTCTAATACTTTCCCTGTACAATTTTGTAGCTTTTCTACAAATTGATATGGATCTTGTTCAATAACTGGGAACATATTGTAATGCATCGGTACAACTGTTTTCGCCTCTATCCATTTTGCTGCTAACACAGCATCTTCTGGCCCCATTGTGAAATTATCGCCAATTGGTAAAAATGCTACATCAATATTATTCAGTTCTCCAATTAACTTCATATCAGAGAATAAAGCAGTATCTCCTGCATGATATACCGTTTTCTCCTCTGCTGTAAACAAAATACCAGCTGGCATACCTGTATATGTAATCGTCTTATTTTCTTCATCAATATAACTAGAGCCGTGGAATGCTTGAGTAAATTTCACCTTTCCAAAGTCAAATTCATGTGAACCACCAATATGCATTGGATGTGTATTTACACCTTGCCATCCTAAAAATGTCGCTAATTCAAACGGTGCCACAACGACCGCATTATTGTTCTTTGCTAACGCTACTGTATCCCCAACATGATCACCGTGTCCGTGCGATAAAATAATCGCATCAACTTTTACATCTTCAGCCTTTAAATCTGTTTTCGGATTTCCCGTTAAAAATGGGTCAATTAAAATAACTTTTCCATTCGTTTCAATCTTTACAACTGAATGCCCGTGATACGATACTCTCATCATTACATTCCTCCCCTATTCACATTCTCACTTTTTATTCTACATGATTTCTCAATTCCCTGTCTTTTCTAACATCGATTTACTTGTCATAACGCTTTCCTCCGATGTAAAGTTATATTTGTAATTAAATATCTCGGGGGTGCCAATCGATGAATGCTAGATTAGAAAATTTAATGCAATGGCTAAAAGAAAAAAACGTAGAAGCTGCGTTCTTAACTTCTACACCGAACGTCTTCTACATGACAAACTTCCACTGTGAACCACATGAAAGACTACTTGGTATGTTTGTATTCCAAGAAAAAGAGCCTATTTTAATTTGTCCTAAAATGGAAGAAGGCCAAGCACGTAACGCTGGCTGGGCACATGAGATTATCGGATTTACTGATACGGACAGACCATGGGATATGATTGCAAAAGCAATTAAAGATCGTGGTATTGATGCAAATGCAGTTGCAATTGAAAAAGAACATTTAAACGTAGAACGTTACGAAGAATTAACAAAGTTATTCCCAAATGCAGCTTTCAAATCAGCTGAAGAGAAAGTTCGCGAACTTCGCTTAATTAAAGACGAAAAAGAACTTTCTATTTTGCGTGAAGCGGCTAAAATGGCAGATTATGCTGTTGAAGTTGGTGTAAATGCAATTAAAGAAAATCGTAGTGAGCTAGAAGTATTAGCAATTATTGAGCATGAATTAAAAACAAAAGGCATCCATAAAATGTCATTCGATACGATGGTATTAGCAGGCTCAAACTCTGCTCTTCCACACGGTATTCCAGGTGCAAACAAAATGAAACGCGGCGATTTCGTACTATTTGATTTAGGTGTAATCATTGAAGGTTATTGCTCTGATATTACGCGTACAGTAGCATTTGGTGATATTTCTGAAGAACAAACTCGCATTTACAACACTGTACTTGCTGGACAACTACAAGCAGTTGAAGCATGTAAACCAGGCGTTACATTTGGTGCAATTGACAACGCCGCTCGCTCTGTTATCGCAGATGCAGGTTATGGAGACTTCTTCCCACACCGACTTGGTCACGGACTTGGAATTAGCGTACACGAATATCCAGATGTAAAAGAAGGCAATGAGTCTCTATTAAAAGAAGGTATGGTCTTCACAATCGAGCCAGGTATTTACGTACCAAACGTAGGCGGCGTTCGTATTGAAGATGATATTTGCATCACAAAAGACGGATCAGAAATCTTAACGAAATTCCCGAAAGAATTACAATTTGTGAAATAATAAAAAGGTAGCGTGATCGCTACCTTTTTATTAAAGAAGGCCCTTTAAAAAGTGCCTTCTTCTATTTCACTAATATTAATTTGAAATTTCACGATCCAAACTGAGAAAAGGTGGACAAGAAGCGCAAACGCCATACATGCTCCGCTTAAGAAAGTTAGTATAGGATGCGAATACACGTGCCCTAATCCATAGGATATCGCCACGAAAAACATTGTTATGTAAATATAAATTGCTCCATGTATTTGCCTCATATAAACCTCCTTTTCCCATATTATAACATAAATTTTCTGATTATTCACATTAATTAACTGTAATTAATATTTCTCCACTGTTACACCTCTAACAGCCGCTTTAATATATGGCGCTCCTTGTAAACCTTGTAAATCCTCTGTTTTCCCTGTTACGACTACACCGTATATTGGTAGGTCTTTTGGTTTCGTGTTTTTTATTTCTTTATAATATTGTTCAAAATAATCACTTGGTATACCTTCACTATTTTTTTGCTAAAGACTTCATTTGGTACAGAAACTCTTTTGAGTTTATTGTTAAATCGTTTTTCAAAATAAAAAGCACATCTTTTTTGATGCGCTTCTCTCCAACATACTATTCTATTATTTCATTACTTCTTTCACAACATCTTGAATCATAACAACTTCTGTTTTCATATCAACAGACGGTGTTTCTTCATCAATACATTCATACCAAAACGCTAAGTGCTTTTTATCAATTTCATGATGAGAATTTTCGACAAGAGCCCCGCCTTCTCCTTGCACAGAATACCAATATAAGTACTCTTCTCCATCTCTTATTTCCCGGAAAATTGTCTCTACATACATCTTTTCGTCGTTTAATGTCAAAAGCACTTCTTTCATATTACCATTAAGAAGCTGCATCCATTCATCTACGCGATGACTTTTACCTGGCTTGACTTTGAATCTTGTTAATTCTACGTTCATCTTTTATTCCCCCATTTTCTTGCGGACAAACAAAACATATTCTACTGGATTATGGAAGCTTAATTTACTAGCTAATTTTTGCGAGGGAATATTATCTACATTACAATCCCAGCATGGTGTAATATGATTTTGTATACACTGTTCAATGAAACGTGTTGCGACAGCTTGAGCTAACCCTTTCCCTTGATGTGCTTCATGTGTTGCAATATCAATTTCAGCAAAACCATTCCCTCTAAATATTGAGACGCATTCGGCTACAATCATCCCATCTTGTTCTATACAAAAACCAAAGCCGTTATTTAAAAACACTTCTTTTGATCCCCAATATTCTTTGTAATAATCCTCTGTAAATTCATTACTTCGTTCTATATCACTTTTATCAATACGTTTAATTTCATATGTATTTTTGTTTAATTCTATTCTTCTATCTTCAAAAACTTCTCTTTGAAATTGAAATGTCATTCGTGGGATGTTCCGAAATGCATTACTAAAGTACTCTTCAATCATCATTTCCCACTCTTCACTCGAAGTGAACAGTGTAAATCGTTTCTCTGTTTTTTCAATAGCCATTTTTAAATACGCAAATAAATATTCGTTATAATTTTGATCATCCGTATCACCAAATAAATAATAGATACCATTAGCTGTACGAATTAGTCCTGCTGTTAACTTCTCGTTTGTAAAAACTTCACCATCTATCATTTGATCACATACCGCATGAGCAAAGGTTGTTGTCCTTGTATGACCTTCTAAAATCGGAAGGATTTTTCTATACTGGGCTACAGATATTTTTTTCATAATTGCTCCACTTTAATCGTATCAGCCTCTATATTTTCAAAACAAAGATTTACCGTTCTCTTGAATGCTCTCGTTCTATGGATCGTGCATGCTGGAATTAAGATAGAATCATTTGGCTTTAAAACCGCCGTCTCTCCATCTTCAAAATCGATAAGTAGTTCTCCCTCTAGCACAATAAATAATTCATCCGAATTAGAGTGATAGTGCCAATCATATTCACCAGTAAATACGGCGATTCGTAAGCAATGATTATTTACATTTGAAACGACGAAGTTTTTATGTTGTTCTTGAATGTCCTTTGTTAATTCTAATAAATTTACAGTTTCCATCTTTCGTCCCACCCTTTCATTAGTCGTTCTTCTGAAAAACTAACTTAGTCTCCACCACCTCCGCAATCTCCTCCACCATCACTTGAGCTGCTACAATCGTTGCTACTGTAATCACCAAATCCGCTTGATGAGCTTGAATCGGATGAAGATTTTTTTCTTCTTTTTCTATCTTTTTTACTTTCATGACTAGGCCACACTTTATCAAATAATATAAAGAATAAGAATCCTTCTACCATAACAAGTGTAACGCCAAAAATACCTTCAATAACATTAGGGGTTATCCCAAAATTTTTAACCATCCCACATAAAAACACGCAAAAAATCACATACAAGAACATACAAATATACCGAAATGTTTTTTCTATCATAATGACTACTTTTTTTGAAAGAGGTATGTTCTGTTCCTGTTTTTTCTTTATATACTTTTGTCTTTTAGCTTGCTTTTTCTTACTCTTTTTGCTCCCCATTGAATCTCCTCTATCGACTTTCATTTTTCATTTAATTCCAAATTATCACAAAAAACAACATCATAACAAGCAATATTTCACGTAAAGTTTTGTTTACTTTTTGTAAAGTTTTATTTACTTATTACCTAAAAATGGATATAATAACTGTAACAAATTTACAAAAAGGAGACTTTGTATATTTGATACAAAATAAAGTAAAACAATTCCGCGTCGTTAGAGACATCACCCAAGAGCAATTAGCTTCCTCTGTTCAAATCACTAGACAATCCCTCATCGCTATCGAGAAGAATAAATACAACCCAAGTTTAGAATTAGCATTGAAATTATGTGAGTTTTTCAACTGTAAAGTAGAAGATTTATTTCAATTAGATAAAACTGGGGAGGAAAAAGAATGAAAAATACTTTTAATCAAGAGTTCATTTCGCATCTTACCATTTTATTGTTAGGTTCAACTTTTCTTTATTTCGATAATAATGATGAAGAAAAGATTAGTTCTGTCCTTCTATTCGCTGGCGTATACATACTCTTAGCCTTAATACTATTCGTAGTGAAACGAATATTCTTTAAGAAAAAAAAGAACGATTCCGAGAAATATCCATTACCTGAAATGGATGAAAGAATCGAGAAGATGAGTTTAAAACTTATGGCACAAATTTTCGGCCTATCTCATTTAATCGGTTCTGCAATACTATTTATTTTATATATCACTGACAAAAATTCGATGATACGAGTTGAGTATGCCTTGTATTACTTGTTCGGCATTCTTTTCTTTACAATGATGTTCGGCTTGAAAATTGTGAAGAAATTAGATAATTAATTTAAACAAAAAGACCCTTCCTACAAAGGAAAGGTCTTTATTTTATTTCTATTATGATAAAGCAGGAGCTTTTTCAAGAAGCTCTTTCGCATCAGCGTATTGTAAGCCGTGAGCTTCCGCAACTGCTTCGAATGTTACATAGCCATCTAATGTGTTAATACCTTTTAATAATGCAGAGTTGCCTAAGCAAGCGTCTTTATAGCCTTTGTTAGCAATTTGTACTGCATATGGTACTGTTACGTTTGTTAATGCAAGCGTTGATGTACGTGGAACCGCACCTGGCATATTTGCAACTGCATAATGAACAACACCATATTTTTCGTAAGTTGGGTTGTCGTGAGTTGTAATACGGTCAGTTGTTTCGAAAATACCACCTTGGTCAATCGCGATATCTACAACAACAGAACCTGGTTCCATTGATTGAATCATTTCTTCTGTTACAAGTTTTGGCGCTTTTGCACCTGGGATTAATACTGCACCGATTACAAGGTCAGATTCTCTTACAGCTTCTGCAATGTTATACGGGTTAGACATTAACGTTTTCACTTGGTTTCCGAAAATGTCATCTAATTGACGAAGACGTTCTGCACTTAAGTCGATGATTGTTACATCTGCACCTAAACCTACTGCAATTTTCGCTGCGTTTGTACCAGCTTGACCACCGCCAATAATTGTTACTTTACCGCGTTTCACCCCTGGAACACCTGCAAGTAAAATACCTTTACCACCTTTGTTTTTCTCAAGGAACTGTGCACCGATTTGCGCAGACATACGACCAGCTACTTCACTCATAGGTGCAAGTAATGGTAAAGAACGATTGTCTAATTGTACTGTTTCGTATGCAATTGATACCACTTTGTTATCAATTAATGCTTTCGTTAATTCTGGCTCTGGAGCTAAGTGTAAGTATGTGAATAAAATTAAACCTTCGCGGAAATAACCGTATTCACTTTCAACTGGCTCTTTTACCTTCATAACCATATCTTGATTCCATGCTTCTTCAGCAGTTTCAACAAGTTTCGCACCAGCTTGTACGTATTCTTCATCTGTAAAGCCTGATCCTACACCTGATCCTTTTTGAACAAAAACTTCATGACCATTTTGTACTAAATGTACAGCTCCCGCTGGCGTCATTGCCACGCGGTTTTCATTGTTTTTAATTTCTGTTGGAATACCGATACGCATTATTAGTTCCCCCTTGAGTTATGAAATGACCCCTGAATCATTTTTTAAAGCGCTTTCTATACTCTTATATTCTAACATAATATCTCAATATTTGACAAAAAATTAATACAAGTTTTCCGATAGATTTAATCTTACATGAAGGGACAGTATTATCCGTACCTCTCAGTATAAAGGATAAACTGTCCAATTATTCGAAACTTCACTTTATTTAATTCTATCGATGTCTATGAATAACATCAACAGCGCCTGTTACTTCAATAATCGTGCCAGTAATCATATCAGAATCGTCCTCACATAAAAACGAAATGGTTCTTGCGATATCTTCCCCTGTTCCAGATCTACCAATTGGTGTGTTACTACCTTTCAGATTTCGTGCTTCTTCAATCGTTGCCTCTTTCATTTCACCAATTATATCACCAGGACATACCATATTCGCAGTAATACCGTATTCAGCTTCTTCGTATGCGACTGTTTTCGTTAAAGAAACAAGTCCGACTTTCGCAGCTGCAAAGGCTGAACGATAAATCCATCCAGGCGCGCTATCTGCCCCTTGAAATCCATAGTTAATAATACGACCAAATTGCTGGTTTCTCATAATCGGTACGACAAGTTTTAATAAATGAAACACCGCTGTTAAATTACCCTGGATCATTTCATTCCATTCGTCTTCTTCGTAATCGACTAATTTTTTCCTTTCAAATACGTAAGGACCAGCATTATTAATTAAGAAGTCAATTTTGCCAAAACGGCTCATCGCTTCTTCTACTATTTTATGTAAATCTTCCTTTTTCGTGACATCAGCTTGCACGAACTGTAGACGTTCTTCCATATTTTTATATGTTTCTTTCATTGTTTCCATAGCACTTGTATCGCTATGATATGTTACTGTTACGGAATATCCTTTATCCAATAACTTTTCTGTTACTTGCTTTCCTAAACCTTTCGTACCGGCTGTAATGAGCGCGTGTCTCACAAACATGCCTCCTTTTAAATTGCTATACTCCATATGTAACAAGTTCTAGCTTCAATTACAACTAAAATGAATTAAGGCAAAGTTTTCAAAATTCTGTAACGTTTCCGACAAGCACATTACCAAAATTTGTTTTATAATAAAGTTGTAAACGGTAATAAAAATGATTGGGAGGAATTTACTATGAATAATACATATACAAATATTTTAATTGCGGTGGACGGTTCTAAAGAAGCAGAAAAAGCCTTTAAAAAAGCAATTCAAGTTGCAAAACGAAACAACGCAACATTAACAATTGCTCATATCGTTGATGTAAAAGCATACTCAGCAGTAGAGGCTTATAGCCGCGCAATTGCTGAACGTGCAAATCTATTTGCAGAAGACTTATTAGAAGACTACAAAAAAACTGCGCTTGAAGCTGGTCTTGAAAAAGTGGAAACTGTATTAGAATTTGGTAATCCTAAATCTAAAATTTCAAAAGAAATCGCTCCAAACCATAAAGTGGATTTAATTATGTGTGGTGCAACTGGTTTAAATGCTGTAGAACGTTTCCTAATTGGTAGCGTCTCTGAACATATTATTCGCTATGCGAAATGCGATGTCCTTGTTGTTCGTGGTGATGAGGAGCAAGGTGATCTTTAATTTATAAATAAAACACCAAGTCCACATAGGCTTGGTGTTTTTCATTTCACATACTTCACTATAAATACGAGACAAGCCACAACAACAACTGCAACTGCCAACACATACGGCGGAAGGAATTTCAAAGACCATAGCGCCATCATTATCGTCGCAACAGTTAAGTACGTTTGCTTTGCATCTTCTGTCATTTTTTTACGAAGTAAGAAAACATACACATAACCGATTGGCGGCGTAATGAAGCAAAGAACATATATAATTTTTGATTTTAAATACCACTTTTGTTCGCCAAGTTTCTTTATGTCTTCTTCTATTCTCTTACTCTCTTGTTCTCTCACTTCTTCTTCAATCGGATCTTCCTCTACTCCTCGCCTTTCTTTCATATAAGGAAGAAAATGCATAAAAAAATAACATGCAAATACAATTGCCCAAAATTCAATATCCAATCTTTCTAGTGGAATATGCTCACTAAAAAATGCAGCAGCAATCACTAAAGAAAAACAATACGTTGTCATCCAAAATGAACGTTTTCTCTTTTTCCGTTCTATTTCTTTTTTATCTTTTACTTCTTGTACTTTCTTTTTTCTAGAAAGCCATACAGAAATACAGCAATCTACTACAAATAAAGTAAAGATAAATATTGCTATATGTATTGTTTCCACATTCTCAAATGAAAATATTTTTGGGAATGCAGCGTGTAATACAATTAGCGTATACAAAATTAACCCTACAAAATAAATACGTCTCATTTTCCATTCCTTTCTCATTTCCTAACATTACATTAACATACATTTTTTAGAAATAGACGGACAAAATATATGTGTTTAGAAAAGGAGGATGCTACATGGATGATTATGAACGTATTATTTTAGATGTGAACGGTACAGAACTCGAAATGTTAAATACGATTCGCGAGCATTTTAAAGAAAAACATGGTGTTGAACTAAGTCACGGTGCATTGCTTCGAGATTTAATGGATATTGAATACATTCGGATTACGGAAGATCGACACAAGTATGATTAATCAATGAAGCTTTAGGCCTAGAACATATTGTTCTAGGCTTAATTAAATCCATACAAAAAGGTAAGGTACTTTCTAAAAAAGCACCTTACCTTCTATATCATATATCATTTAACTTCCAACAAACTCTATTGCTAACCCCTTCGCCTTCTCCAAAGCCTTTTCAATCTGCTCAAATCCTGTCCCGCCAGCACTGTTACGACGCTTTACAGCTGCATAAGGTGAAAGAACTTCATATAAATCTTCTTCAAATAACGGACTCATTTCTTTATACGTTTCAAGTGGTACATCTAATAAATAGATTCCTTTTTGCGTACAATGAAGAACTAGTTTCCCGACAATTTCATGAGCTTGACGGAACGGCAGTCCCTTGCTTGCTAAATAGTCGGCAATTTCTGTTGCGTTAGAGAAGTCTTGCGTCACAGCTTGCCCCATTTTTTCTTTGTTTACAGTCATCGTTTCAAGCATGCCTGCCATAATATGAAGGCATCCTTCTACTGTTTTCACTGTATCAAACATTCCTTCTTTATCTTCTTGTAAGTCTTTATTGTAAGCGAGCGGCAATCCTTTCATTACTGTAAGTAAACTGAATAAATTACCGTATACTCTGCCAGTTTTACCACGAATAAGTTCCGCCATATCCGGATTTTTCTTCTGCGGCATAATACTGCTTCCTGTTGCGTATTGATCGCTCATTTCAATAAATTGAAATTCTTGACTACTCCATAAAATAAGTTCTTCGCAAAAGCGTGATAAGTGCATCATAAGCATAGATGAGTTACTTAAAAACTCCAGTATGAAATCACGATCACTTACCGCATCTAAACTATTTTCATAGATTCCATTAAATCCAAGAAGCTCCGCACTATATTCTCGGTCAATCGGGAATGTTGTACCAGCTAGTGCTCCTGCTCCTAATGGTGAAATGTTAATACGCTTTAACGAATCTTCATAACGATTCACATCGCGCTCTAACATCCAAAAATAAGCAAGAATATGATGCGCAAATGAAATCGGCTGTGCACGTTGCAAGTGCGTATAGCCGGGCATAATTGTTTCGATGTTATTTTCCGCTTGATGAACAAGAACAGTTTGCAATTGTTTTGTAGCTTTTATAATATCTTCTACTTTTTCTTTTAAATACAAATGCATATCTGTCGCTACTTGATCGTTACGGCTTCGGCCTGTATGAAGTTTCCCTCCTACTTCACCGATTCTTTCAATTAACATCTTTTCAATATTTAAATGAATGTCCTCAGCCTCGACTGAGAAATTCAATTTATTTTGTTTCGCTTCCTCTAGTAAATATTGAAGCCCAATCTTTATTTTCTCTGCTTCTTCTTTCGTAACAATGCCTTGCTTTGCTAACATCGTTACGTGTGCGATACTCCCTTTTATATCTTGATTTACTAATTGTTGATCAAAGGAGATGGATGCTCCAAACTCTTCAACCCACGCTTCCGCTTCTTCTGTAAAACGTCCGCCCCAAAGTTTGCTCACGCTTCCACCTTCTTTTGATTCACTTGGCTGTATACTTTCGTAGGTAAACCGAATAATGAAATGAATCCAACTGCTGCATCATGATTAAATTCATCCTGGGCAGTATACGTTGCTAATTTTTCATCGTATAAAGAGTACTCAGATTTACGCCCTTCTACAATCGCATGACCTTTAAATAATTTCACACGCACTGTACCTGTTACATTTTTTTGCGTTTCTTGTAAGAAAGCATTGAGTGCTTGTTTTAAAGGTGAGAACCATAAACCGTTATAAATTAATTCTGTTAGTTTTTGCTCAATCATCGGTTTGAAATGAGCAACCTCTTTCACAAGTGTTAAATCTTCAAGTTCTTTATGCGCTGTTATTAATGTCATTGCTGCTGGGCATTCATATACTTCACGAGATTTAATACCGACAAGGCGATTTTCTACATGGTCGATACGTCCCACGCCATGTTTGCCAGCAAGTGCATTTAACGTTTTAATTAGTTCTGAAAGTGAATATGCAGTGCCGTTTAAAGTCGTCGGTACTCCTGCTTCAAATCCGATTTCTACAAACTCTGGTTTATTCGGTGTATCTTCTAATGCTAATGTCATCTCGTATGCTTCTTCTGGCGGCGCTGCCCATGGATCTTCTAAAATTCCACATTCGTTGCTGCGTCCCCATAAGTTTTGATCGATTGAAAACGGGCTATCTAAATTAATTGGAATCGGTATATCATTTTCTTTTGCATATGCAATTTCTTCTTCACGTGACCATTTCCATTCACGTACAGGCGCAATAACTTCTAAATATGGATTCAACGCTTGAATAGAAACTTCAAAACGAACTTGGTCATTCCCTTTCCCTGTACATCCATGTGCAACTGCACTTGCGCCTTCCTGCTCTGCAATTTCTACTAATTTTTTTGCAATAAGCGGACGAGATAATGCAGAGACAAGAGGATATTTCCCTTCGTATAACGTGTGAGCTTGCATCGCTATCAATGCATATTCATTCGCATATTCTTCTTGAACATCAATCATATATGATTTAATTGCACCTACTGAAAGTGCTTTTTCTTTTACAAACGCTAAGTCTTTACCTTCCCCTAGATCTAAGCAAAGCGCGATAATATCATAATTCTTCTCTTGTAACCATTTAATTGCAACGGAAGTATCAAGACCTCCGGAATATGCTAATACAACTTTTTTCTTCTCCATTTTGCATCCCCCTAAAGAATAAATATTCATCTTTTCTTATAATAATCCAAACTTTATCACCTTTCATAAAATGAATCAAGGGGAATTTATAAATTTTTTTCAAACAATTTCGTCGAACTTCTTTCTTTTTTTATGTAAAATAGAGGAAGGAAAATGGAGGGGTGTCTATGAAAAAGTATTTTATATACAATGAACATCTAGGAATTGAAGTACCGAACATACAAAAAAAATGGGAAGACATCTCTGAACAAGCGCAGCATTCTATTTTATTAAAATGGGAGCAAGTTCGCGGAAAAATACCTGATCGCATAAAGGAACTTGAGCAACATATTAACGCTAAACAACACCACTTAAATAACGAAGAAGACTTCGAAATTTCTTGCAAGCTAAATTCAGAAATTGCCGATCTTGCTTCAATTATTAACGATCTTTGGCTTTGGTATCGACTCACTCAAAATGTATCTGAGGGAAAAGCACACCAATGAAAAAAGCATGCCCCTCAATTAATTTGGGTCATGCTTTTTTGTCGTAACAAGCTTTGCAATATATTTCTTGCACTGTTTTTGCTAAACATACATCAAACGGGCCTACTAATATACTTCTTTCTTTCGGCAACTTTACAAAAGCAACTAGCTCTTCTTCATATTGAATCTTTTTCTGACATGAAACACATTTTAATTCTTTTCTTTTAAACATGTCTTTTAGCATATCTCCATTCTCCCCCTCATCTATCTATATTAATATACTCTCATAATAGTTAGAGCTTGTAAAAAAATGACACATTCCGAAACAAATTATTCATATACTATGTACAAAAGGAGGTCTCAAACTTATGCGAGCTTTCATTATTATCGCTTTAACTTTTTTAAGTATCATTAGCTGGGATGCATTTTTTAAAGATAAAAGTGATGAGAACAATACAATTGAATAAAAACCCTTCTTTTCTTACTTATTGGACAAACTTCTAAAAGTTGTCCAGTTCTACGAAATAACTTAGGCTTTTCTACAAAAATATTTAAACATAACATTTTTTGTAGATTCTCTTCGGTTATTGTCGGTTTCCATCCGCATGTATTTTTTGAAAGTATGATATAATAATATAAATCTTGAAGGAAGGGATTTTGATATCATGATCGCTCGAAGGAGCATGTGGCATCGTATTGACGAATCATACACGTAGCGTATTTTTCAGCTCAGATACTTTAGTCTAGCGAAAAAAATACGAGAGTGGGGAAATTATGATTGCCCGAAGGATAATTTGGCAAAAAAAAGACTCTTCTTACACATAGCGTTTTGTTTAGGACTTAATTGTTACTAGCTAAACAAAACAAAGAAGAGCAGGATTGCTAAATGAAGAATCCTACTCCCCGTTTTGTTTAGTCGCTTTAAGACTTAAACTAAAACGAAGGTAGGGAGAATTGATGGACGAGAGGATTATTCGTTATTTCTTCAGCGACATATAGCGTAGTTAGTTTTTTTCGTAAACTAACTGAAAGCTACATGTGAGCTCGTAGTTAGTTTACAACACCAAAAGGACTACTAACTACGGAAAGAAGGAATAACGATGAGGAACATCCAAAGTCGACAAATTATTAAAGAAGTTTTTATGGTTTTAATCGGTTCATTTATATTAGCAGCAGCGCTATATCACATTCACTTCCAAAACCACTTAACAGAAGGTGGCTTTGTAGGTATTGCACTATTCATCCAAAATTTTTATGATATTTCACCATCTATTTCAACTGTAGTAATGGATATCCCTATTATTTTACTATGTGCTTCATTTTTAGGTAGAAAAATGGTTGGCTATTCATTCTTAGGCTCACTTTCATTCGGAGTATTTTATTCCCTTATGGAAAATTATTCTCCTTTTACGGTAGATTTATCAAATAATTTATTTGTAGCTGCAGTAGTTGGCGGTGCGTTAGCTGGTATTGGACTCGGTTTTATATTGCGATTTGGCGGTGCAACCGGTGGAGACGATATTTTAACAATTATATTAAGTAAACGAACTCGGTTTACAATTGGGCAAATTTTCTTCGTCTTTGACGCGATTGTTCTTGCGCTTTCATTATATTATTTAAATTGGACAGAAATTGCTTTTACTATTCTTTCGATTGCCGTACAGGCAAAAACATTGGATTTAATTTACTATCCAAAAACAGAAAAGAAAGCAGCAAAGCAACCCGTTTCTATTCCAATATCCAAAAAACATGCGACAAACTAAAAAGCGAAAGGCTTCGGCCTCTCGCTTTTTTCATGCTCTCTTTTCTTTTTCTAATATGTAGCGTACTTGATAAAACTTATTTGCAAATTCAGTAACATTCCTCGTTAAGCGGTAGTTCACTGTAGAGCCAATTGCCATTCCAAGTACAGGAATGCCTTGGAATAATTTACGACGGAGAGCATAAATCGAAAATGTCTTCAAAATTTGTTTTAACACAACCTCAGTAGAAGCTGGCTTTAACACCTCTTCGTCTCCTTCATAAAAGAATGAATCTTCTTGCTCAAGTTCTCTCAGTAAATTGTACCATGCGTATTGCTGAAGTCTCGCCGGCAATAATGCTGCATGGAATACCTTTAACGCAAGCATCATTTCATACGGCTTGTTCACATCATGCCCAAATGATGTCGCAACAAGTTGGACAGCCTTCACATTTAACGCAATCATAACCGGAAAATCAGCCGTTAATAATAATAGACCGCCAACACCTGTTGCTCCGCCTTGTACGAATGAATATAGACGATGACGTGCTGTTTGCTGCTCTGCTATGTATGTTAATTGATCAATAGATAACGCCTTCAAATCTTCAAGTTGCTCAATTGATTCATCAAATAATCTCGATGTTCCTAAAATACGATTACGTGCATCTAACTGTGATTGTGAACTTTGAATAAGTGCATGCAAATGAAAGAGCCATCCATCTGCTTTCGTAAAAAAGTCTTTTCGTTTTTTCTCAGGTAGTTTTGCAACTGTAGTATGCAACCACTTATCAAACATCTTTTGAAAATCGGTCGCTTCCTGCTCTACTAATTGCCCTTCCCACTCTTTTATATTGTCTAAAATGGCTTGTTCTCGCTTCGATCGCATCACAACAACCACCTCGTTCGATTTTTTCCTATTGTAACATATTTCCGCTTGTTCTTTGCAAATATGCTTGTCTATCTTTATTCACATACCATTTTTTAGTGACATAAAATATTAGCAAAAAGGATGAGATGAATCACATGAATCTATCCAATATAAAAAAAGAATATAATGCAGTATTCAGCTTAGGACAAAACTGCTGGCCTGCTTGGGCTTTATATCAATTCGAATTATCACCATTTTTTGGTGTTATCGATTTTATGCTAAGCCCTTCATTAGAAAAAGTGAATTTATTATTACAAAATCGATTTGACCGTTTTTTACAGTTCGAAAACTTATCCTTCATCTCATTTTGGGATGATGATGCGAAATTAAGACTCCGTGACAACCTATATGAAATCGACTCCTGTCACGACTTTAAAACAGATGTAAACACACCAACATCCTGGCCTTCTTATACAGAAATTAAGTTAAACTATGAGCATCGAATTAATCGTTTTCTAACTACAATCGAAACGGCAGAATCCACATTGTTTATTCGAACGGGAGGAACATACGAAGAAGCACGTTCCTTGGAACAAATTTTATCTCAAATAGTTAAACATACATTCTCTGTCCTATTACTCATTCCTGAAGATGTACCAACTATCGCCCAAGAAGATTGGGGATTACAAAATATTTGTGTTATAAAATGCCCAGTGATGGATATATACCAGTACAATGAAGCATTTTGGAATGACTTATTTAATGGCATCACAATTCGGCCAAACGCTTAAATACACGTCACCTTTTATCACACCCTGCCTTATAATCATCCTTATACAAAATAAATAAGGAGTGATTATATATGTATCCACGTGCAAAAGCTTTTGGCATTGCTATACATCACGGTCGCCTTCTTGTACAAGAATATCATACAGGCGATGAAACATATTACCGACCTCTTGGCGGATCAATTGAACTTGGTGAAAAATCAGCACATACTGTTATTCGCGAATTTCAAGAAGAGCTTCACACAGAAGTGGAAATCACCAATTATTTAGGCTGCTTAGAAAACATCTTTCATCTAGATGGAGAAATTGGTCATGAAATCATTCAGCTATATTCTTTACGCTTATTAGACATGTCACTATATGAAATGGAAAAAATGAATATACAAGATGAGCAAACCGTATCGTATGCGAAATGGATTCCCATTACAGCTTTCATTCAGAAGGAAAAATTACTATATCCGGATGGAATTTCGAAATATATCCAAAAGAAAAAAGACGAAATCCTATAGGATCTCGTCTTTTTTATATAGTATATTAACCAATATCTCCAAGACGTAATACGTCACGAGCAATCATAACTTCTTCGTCAGTTGGAATTACGATAATTTTTACTGGAGAGTGTGGGAAGCTGATGAATGCTTCTTCACCGAATACGTTATTGCGTTTTACGTCGAAGTATACGCCCATGTACTCAAGGCCTTCTAATACGCGCTCACGAATAATTGCACTGTTTTCACCTACACCAGCTGTGAAGATGATTGCGTCTACACCTTTCATACGAGCAGTGTAAGAACCGATGTATTTATGGATACGGCTCACGAATACATCAAGTGCTACTTTCGCACGGTGGTCGCCTTCTTCTTCTTTCGCAATGATGTCACGTAGGTCACTAGAGTAACCAGTAAGACCTAACATACCACTCTTCTTGTTTAATACGCTAACTACTTCTTCTACAGTTTGGCCTGTTTTTTCCATGATGTATGGAATTAACGCAGGGTCAATGTTACCAGAACGTGTACCCATTGTTACACCAGCAAGTGGAGTGAAGCCCATAGAAGTATCGATAGACTTACCGCCTTCTACTGCTGCGATACTTGCACCGTTACCTAAGTGACAAGAAAGTAGGCTTAAGCTTTCAATTGGACGACCTAATAATTCAGCCGCACGCTCAGTTACATATTTATGAGAAGTTCCGTGGAAACCGTATTTACGGATGCCAAATTTCTCATAGTACTCATATGGTAAGCTGTATAGGAATGCAGATTCCGGCATTGTTTGGTGGAATGCTGTATCGAATACTGCTACTGCTGGTACGTTTGGTAGTACTTCTTGGAATGCTTTAATACCAACAAGGTTTGCTGGGTTGTGAAGTGGTGCTAAATCGCTTAATTCTTCGATATCAGCTAATACTTCAGCATCAATTAAAACAGAATCAGCAAATTTTTCGCCGCCGTGTACAACACGGTGACCGATACCGCCAATCTCATCAAGAGATTTTACGATTCCGTTTTCAGTTAATTTCTTAAGAAGCATGTTAACTGCTACTGCATGATCTGGGATGTTTGTAATTTCTTTTTGTTTTTCGCCATTTACAGTAATTGTGAAGATACTATCTTCTAAACCGATACGTTCTACTAAACCTTTTGTTAATACTGTTTCACTTGGCATTTCAAATAATTGGAACTTTAACGAAGAGCTTCCTGCGTTAATCGCGATGATTTTTGACATCTAGTCTTTCGCCCCTTTTTCTCTTGGTAGTTGTGTGGATCATTCCACAAACCGCTCGATTTTATCTAATTAAATTCGCTAATGATGAAAACGTTTCATCATTAGTAAATTTTATACTCACGATTTTAATTTAAACATCGTCCGACATATATTTCAAGTGAAAAAATTGTAACACCAAGAAAAAAAATATATTACAGATTTCAAAAAAATTCAGTTAAATCTTGTATATATTAAAAAACATTACATATCCTATAAAACTGTACTACATTAATTACTAACCCTGTTACATATATATCGTATTATTTATGTGTTGCAAACCAAGTATTCAATTGATCCATAATGTTCTCCATAGCCTTCATGTTAGAGAATTTAGGTAATTCCACTAGTAGTGCCTGTTTCGGCATTGTTACACCTTGGCCTTTCTTTTGGAGAACAAATATACTTTTTGCATTTTTCTCGTTTTTAAACATGGAAACAGGAAGCTGTAATAATCCTTGAATAAAACATGTCTCTTTAATGAATGCATGTAGCTTTGGCGCTTGATCACTTTCAAAAATGAAGTTTGGTACTAAGAAGAATAAATACCCGCCTTCTTTCGTATGTTTCACACTTTGTTCAATAAATAAGTGATGTGCAT
The DNA here is from genome assembly GCF_038008145.1 of Bacillus sp. FSL R9-9530. Lineage (NCBI taxonomy): Bacteria > Bacillati > Bacillota > Bacilli > Caryophanales > Bacillaceae > Bacillus > Bacillus sp. FSL R9-9530. The sequence goes on along the minus strand of NZ_JBBOYO010000001.1, from coordinate 4,752,150 downwards.
ATGACATTCCTTCATTTGCTTTTAATGTATATTCACTTGCAACAATTTCATTTGGATAATAACCAATTGGTAAATCTGAAACGACTGCATCAACTGGATCAATATAAAGTGGTGCTAGTCCATCTTGGTGGAAGAATTCGATTGCATGCTTTTGTAAATTTGCATTTACTAAAGCAAGTTTAATTAACACCTCATCCACTTCTACACCAAATCCACTCATTGTTAGTTCTTCTTTGGCGCTATTAAACAATGTAGTCATTAAGTTACCAGTTCCAATTGCAGGGTCTAAAACAGTAATTTCTTTTTGACCTTGCATAAACTTATGGAATAAGTAGCTCATGAACATTCCAACTGCATCTGGCGTCATTTCGTGATTCGCTTGTACGCCCTCTTTCATTCCTTTTAAAATGGCTAGCTGAAATGCTTTACGAATTTCTTCCCCTTTATATGTTTCTTCATTAAACGTACTATATTCACGATTCAACCGTTCAATTGTTGATTCGGATAATTCCTCTTGTAAAATCGCTCCTTCAAACAAGTTATCACCTGTTTCTACAAGCGCCTCTAAATATGTTACATCTAATTCTTTACGTAAAACTACCGTAGAAGAATCAAAAATAGAAAATAATGTTTCTACTGCCTGACTCACGTACATTCCTCCTTCTCTCTTTTACACATAACTTATATCATACCATAATCTAAATTTTTCCCAAAAGAAAAAGCGACCTCTTGCAAAGAGCTCCCCTTCAAGTTGTTTATGATGTAACGTCTTTTCTCATATATTGGTTCAGTTAACAATATATGAAAAAAGACGACCTCTTCTAAAGTAAAACTTTAATGAGAGGTCGTCTTCATTTACATTACTTCGCAGATTTAGCTGCTTCTAATGCTGCTTCATAGTTTGGATGGCTTGTACCTTCGCCTACGTATTCTGCGTAAACTACTTTGTCATTGCTATCTACTACGAATACTGCACGAGCAAGTAAACGAAGTTCTTTCATTACTAAGCCATAAGCTTCACCGAATGAAAGGTCACGGTGATCAGAAAGTGTTACAACATTTTCTAAACCGTTTGCTGCACACCAGCGTTTTTGAGCGAATGGTAAATCAGCGCTAATTGTTAATACTTTCGCGTTTTCAATACCTGCTGCATCTTGGTTAAAACGACGAGTTTGTGCATCACACACACCTGTGTCAATTGAAGGTACAACACTAATTAATTTCACTTCACCTTTGTATGTCTCTAAACTTACTGGAGATAAGTCATTTGCTAATACTTGGAAGTTAGGCGCTTGATCGCCAACTTTAACTTCTGTTCCAACTAAAGTCATTGGGTTACCTTTAAAAGTTACATTTGCCACTTAAAAATCCTCCCTTATTTTAAACAAAATATGTACAATGTAAATGATAGTTTGTCCCTATCAATAATGCAAATAAAATCGCTTTATTTACAAAAAAATAAAGAAGCTAATCCATTGATCAGCTTCTTTATTCGTTAAATTTGAAATTCAGGATCATCTTCTTTTCGTTTATCCATCATTTCTTTCACTTTATCAACAGCTTGTGGCGCTAATTCAATTATTTTATCGATGACGTGTGTTTGCTTATCTAAGTGTAATACTTTCACACCTTCTCCATTTATAACAAGAAAGGCAACAGGATTAATAGAAACTCCTCCACCACTTCCCCCGCCAAATGGATGACGGCCTGAATGTTCTACTTTACCAAATTCACTTCCACCAGCAGCAAATCCAAAACTGACTTTCGAAACTGTAAGAATTACACTTCCATCTGCCGCTTTAATTGGGTCACCAACAATTGTATTTACATCAGTCATTTGTTTTAAATGCTGCATTGCGGTTGTCATTAAACCTTGAATTGGATGGTCCATTTTATATCCCCCCTATGATTGAACTGATTTTTCGTTCGTACCAGATCTTTGTCTTCTCATAAACGTGAGTAATTTGATACCCGTTTTTATAGCACGAAATATACGAAAAGATGCTGTTAACTCACACCTTGATGCAAATCCTTTCCCTTGAAAAACAGGGGTAATTTCAAATTCTGGTACGTCGACAATATGCATATATTGTCCTACAACTCCAGCAGCCATTCCTTTTGTCCCCCATGCATACCCAGTGACAATTCCAGTACTAGCCGCATCGCCTGCTCCAATTTGTGAATGCCACTTCCAACTATTGATTTTCACTCGTTTGAGAAAATCTTTAACAATAGTATGAACTTCTTGAAGCTTTTTTATCAGTTCTCCAATGCTATCAAGTTGTGCCATAATTTTATTATCTATTCCGCCATCTTTCTCAGCTTTTTCGATTTTCTGCCCCGTTTTTTTCTGTTGTTTTTCAATTCTTTCCAATACATCAAACGTATATCGAATCATCCATATTTTCACTTGAAATAAACATTGTTTTTCCATTTCTGAATATAAAAACGTCACCTTAAGCGATATTTTCGATAATAGTATAAGCAAAATAAAAAGTAGAAGAATTATCATTCCAATTACAAGCCATTTCATTCTTACCATCCTTTCACTCCATACCCATTATCGACAAGTTTATTCATCATTAAACAACCTTTGATAAAATTGAATATAAAAATTTTTCTAAAAATAAAAAGGGATTTTGACATTTTATATCGAAATATACTATTTGAGCATATTATTCAGAATAAATTTTGATGATATGCAGCACTAAGACTAGAAAATTTAACTGCAGTGGAGGGATACATAATGGCAAATCGTCGCAATTTATTTTTCTTTTATGGTGATGACAAAGTAACGCTCGTTGAAAAAATGAAACCAGTATATCGTATTTTAGAGGAGAATGGATTTACCATATTAGATCATCCAAAAAATGCAAACGCTATCGTCAGCGTTGGAGATGATGGAACCTTTTTACAAGCCGTTCGTAAAACCGGCTTTAGAGAAGATTGCTTATACGCAGGTATTTCTACGAAAGATGAAATTTCTTTCTACTGCGATTTCCACATCGATCACGTTGATACAGCCCTTCAAGAAATTACAAAAAACGAAATTGAAGTGCGAAAATATCCAACAATTAAAGTAGATGTAGATCATGGTACATCTTTCCATTGTTTAAATGAATTTTCATTACGCTCTAGCATCATTAAAACATTTGTCGTAGATGTACACGTCGATAATTTACATTTTGAAACATTTAGAGGTGATGGATTAGTTATCTCCACACCAACAGGCAGTACCGCTTACAATAAATCATTACATGGTGCAGTTGTCGATCCACTTATCCCATGTTTCCAAGTAAGCGAACTAGCATCTTTAAATAACAACACATACCGTACACTCGGGTCACCGTTCCTTTTAAATCACGAGCGTACGTTAACTTTAACACTTAAACCAGATGGAAATGATTATCCTGTTATCGGAATGGATAACGAAGCACTTAGCATTAAACAAGTGGAAAAAGCCGTTGTTCGTTTAAGCGATAAACAAATTAAAACTGTTAAATTAAAAAACAACTCTTTCTGGGAAAAAGTACAGAGAACGTTTTTATAGTAATCAAAAAACCCTCGAATTATGGGATTTCCATAATTCGAGGGTTTTTTATTTATCAAATGCAACTTGACGCTGTTTCACAAAACATTTTGGAATAGGACAACAGTATATGAAATTATATCAACGATTTTACCCAAAATATCAATTTACCGACATCATCAACCTATCTAAAAAGAGGAAGCAGCACCAAAATGTATTTTCGGAGCCGCTCCCTCAAATTTTTAGACGTCTTTTCTATAAACAATCTTCCCATCAATGACGGTCATTTCTGCCTGTACTTCTTTTATTTCTTCCGCCTCAATTTCAAAAACATTGCGGTCTAATATCGTAAAGTCTGCCTCATATCCTTTTGCGATTTGTCCTCGCTTCGCTTCTTTTCCGATTGCATACGCACTTCCTGTTGTAAATAAAGAGACAGCTTCATATACCGTTAATCTTTCTTCTGGCATATAGCATACGCCGTCAATAAAACTTCTACGTGTAACAGCACTATATATACCTAAAAACGGATTCACTTGTTCAATTGGAGCATCAGAGCCTCCATTACAGTGTAATCCTGCATCCAGTAACGTCCTCCAAGCATACGCATAACGAAGACGGCGTTCTCCTAGTTTTTCAATCACTGATGGAAAATCCGATGAAACAAAGACTGGTTGAATATCAATAATAGCTGGCAAGTGTTTCATTCTTTCAATCAACTCTTCACGAGCTAGCTGACAATGAATAATACGGTCACGTAATCCTTCTGCTGGTGGATGTAATTCAAGCGCATCAATGATATATTCAAGCGATAAATCACCAATTGTATGAATCGCAACTGGCATATGTAAATCCCGTGCTTTTTTCACTAAACCTGCAAGCTCTTCACGTGAGAAAATGGCAACTCCATTTGTTTCCTTCGCATCTTCATACGGTTCACTTAATAAAGCCGTTCTTCCGCCAAAAGATCCGTCAGAAAAAATTTTCATCGCTCCAAATTCAATATAGTGCTCATTTTCATATTCGTTTCGCTCATTCGCTACTTCATGGTGAACGAGTAAATGCGCTTTAAACCGCATTTCTTTTATAACGTGTGAAAACGCATTGTACGTTTTTTGAAAGCCGCCATAATAATTTAAGTCTTCCGTATGTCCGCCAACGAGTCCATATTGCCAGCAGTCTGAAATCGCTGTTTGCAGAGCACTTTGCAAATACACTCCATCTATTTCGGGCTGAACATGTTTAATTAACTCTTGTCCTTGCTCATATAAAAGTCCTGTTAATTTATTTAATGAGTCACGACCAATTTTTCCGCCCTTTGGATCTTGCGTCGCTTCTGTTATGTTCGCTTCTTGCAATATGTATGAATTCACCCATGTCACGTGACGACAAACACGCTTTAATAAAATCGGATGTTCTTTAGAGATTTCATCTAAATCACGTACATGAACTTGTTTTGTATCTGTGAAATTATTTTCATTCCATCCTTCTCCGATAATCCAAGATCCTTTTGGCGCTTCTTCTACGCGCTTCTGAACAAGAGTAAGTACTTCGCTATAAGATTTGCAATTTGATAGATCTAGACGAAGCAACCTCTCCCCATGCCCAATAAGATGCATATGGCTATCAACAAGACCTGGAATCATCGTTTTCCCTTTTAAGTCATATAACTTCACTTCTGAATATCGGTTTTCTAACTCTTCTTTATTCCCTATATGAACAATGACGCCATTTTCAACGTAAATAGCTTCTACTTTTTCATTCTCTTCTCGCATAGTGTAAATGGTGCCGCCATACCAAATTCCTCCCATATACTCGTCCCCCTTTTCCTTTAGTCTACGAAATTAGAGCGTATAAAAAAAGCACCATTTCGATTAAAAATGGTGCTTTTCCAAAAATTAATTTTGTTCAGTAGGGTTCGTTGTAACTTGCCATTCAATGTTAAATTTATCTTTTAGTTGTCCGTATGCTGGGCTCCAGAAAGTTTCTTGAAGTGGCATAATAACTTCTCCACCTTCTTGTAACTTATCAAATACTTCTTTCGCTTTTTCTGCATTATTAATTTGAATTGCGATTGTTACTTGAGATCCGATTGCATGCCCTTGACCTGGGAATGTATCAGAAATCATAAGGTCCGTATTACCAACTTTTAAAGTAGCATGTAAAACGCGCTCTTTCGCTTCAGCTGGCATTGGGTATTCTGGATTTTCAGGCATGTCACCAAAAGTTTGCATTACTTCTACTTTTGCGTCTAACGCCTCTTTGTAAAACTGTACAGCTTCTTGCCCACTACCATCTAAAACTAAGTACGGATTAATACCTAAAATCATACGGACACCTCTTTTTTTAGTTTATAAAATCGAACTTGTGTTCGTTTTTATAATATCATCGTTTTACATTTCATTCAACTATTTACTCCCCTATTTTCAAAATTATTTTGAAGGAAGCTCCATTTCTTGTTTTCTAAGTTCAATACGGCGAATTTTTCCGGAAATCGTTTTTGGTAGTTCATCTACAAATTCAATTTTGCGAGGGTATTTATATGGTGCAGTCAATTCTTTGACGTGTTGTTGGAGCACTGGAATTAATGTTTCTTCGTTCTTGTCTATATTCTCTCTTAATACGATAAATGCCTTCACGACACTTCCGCGAATTTCATCAGGGCTTGCAACAACCGCACATTCTCTTACGTAAGGATGTTTTACAAGCGCATCTTCTACTTCAAACGGGCCGATTGTATAGCCAGAGCTAATAATAATATCATCACCGCGCCCTTCAAACCAGAAATAGCCTTCTTCATCTTTTTTCGCTTTATCACCCGTAATATAATAATCACCACGGAATTGCATCGCTGTGCGCTCATCATCTTTATAATATTGCTTAAAGAGGGCTGGTGTTTCAATGTGAACTGCAATATCGCCAACTTCTCCTACCTGTACAGGAGTTCCTTCTTCATTTACGATATCAACATGGTTTCCCGGCGTCGGTTTTCCCATTGATCCTGGTCTAATGTCCATCCCTTTCATTATCCCAACGAGTAATGTGTTTTCCGTTTGCCCATAGCCGTCTCTTACCGTAATATCAAAATGCCTTTGGAACGTTTCAATAACTTCCCTGTTTAACGGCTCACCAGCTGATACAGCGCTATGTAACGCTTCTAAATTGTACTCACTTAAATTTTCTACCTTTGCCATTAATCTATACTCAGTCGGCGTACAACAAAGCACATTCACCTTATTATCGCCTAATAAATTTAAATACGTTTTTGGTTCAAACTTACCATTGTATACAAATCCTGTTGCACCTGAACCGAGAGTCGCTACAAACGGGCTCCAAATCCACTTTTGCCAACCTGGACTAGCCGTTGCCCATACAACATCATTTCCTTCAATTCCGAGCCAGTTCGGAGCGCTTGTACGTAAATGAGCGTATGCCCATGCATGCGTATGAACAACTCCTTTTGGATTTCCTGTCGTCCCTGACGTATAAGATAAAAAGACCATATCTTCTTTATCTGTCTTCGCCATTTCTAACATGTCACTTTCTGTTTCTAATGCTGTTTTTAAATTTTTCCAACCATCTACTGAACGCTCGCTCAAAACGAATTTTTGAAGAGATTCCACCGCTTCTACGCCGTCGAATTGTCCAATATACGGTTCGTAACTTACAATTGCTTTCACTTCTCCGTGCCCAATACGGTACTCAATATCTTTTTTACGCAACATTTCTGAGCTTGGAATAACGACAAATCCTGCTTTAATCGCAGCAATATACGTCATGTAAGCTTCAATTAAGCGCGGCATCATAATAAGGAGCTTGTCCCCTTTTTGTAAGCCACTTTTTATAAAAGCGTTTCCAATTCTATTCGCACCTTGCATTAATTCAAAATATGTAATCTCTCGTCTATTCCCTTTATCATCTTGCCAAATTAAAGCAAGCTTCTCTTTATCACTCGTATATTTCTCTATTTCCGAAACTAAATTATAAGACGGCGGCGCTAACAATTCCTCTCTCTTCATATAACATCCTCCTTTATTTCTATGCCTCCCTTATATAATAAAGAATTTTCAGTAAATTTTGAACCCTCTTCTTTTGACAATTTTTTTATATTTATGTCGAATTGATGTATGAATGTATAGCGACGATGTTTTTAACATAACGATTCATCGGCAAATAACGACGAAAACGACAAAAAGAAAGAGCGGGAGAACCCGCTCTTTCTAAGCCATCGTATATGGGATTATTTTTGGTAACCGCCTAATTGTTGCTCAGCTAGTGAAACTAGACGTTTAGTAATTTCGCCACCAACAGATCCGTTAGCGCGAGATGTTGCATCAGCTCCAAGTTGAACACCAAACTCTTGAGCGATTTCGTATTTCATTTGATCTAATGCTGCTTGAGCACCAGATACTGCTAATTTATTTGTGCTTGCCATGTTGTATCACCTCCTTGTGAGTATAGAGTGTGATAAACAACATGACTTCATGCACATTTGAATGTGGTAATTTATGGGTTTAGAAAAGTTCTTCGAATTTTTCTTCTTCAGCCACTACTTCTACTGTTTGTAATACCATTGTTTCTTTGTTCGCTACAGCCTCTTCAATTAACGGCGCGAAATCGTACTTCGCTTCAAAACGATTTGCTTTCTCACGCTTCGGTTTCGTCGATGGACTTGCTGGTGTAAACACTGTACAGCAGTCTTCATATGGACGAATTGAAATATCATACGTTCCAATTTCTTTTGCAATTTTAATAATTTCTAATTTATCCATCGTAATAAGCGGACGAATAACAGGATAGTTTGTCACTTCGTTAATCGTATGCATACTATCTAACGTTTGGCTCGCTACTTGTCCAAGACTTTCACCAGTCGTAATTGCAAGTGCATTACGCTCCTCTGCAATACGCTCTGTAATACGCATCATCATACGACGCATAACTGTCATAGAATAGCTAGATGGAATTTCTTTATTAATCGTTTTTTGCACTTCAGTAAATGGAACAAGATGAAGTGTTACACGTTTACAGTATTGCGTTAACTCTTGTGCTAAATCGATTACTTTTTGTTTCGCGCGCTCGCTTGTGAAAGGTGGACTATGGAAGTGAACTGCTTCCACAGATACGCCGCGTTTCATCGTTAAGTAAGTTGCTACCGGGCTATCGATACCACCAGAAAGAAGTACCATTACTTTTCCGCCAACGCCAACTGGTAAACCGCCAGCTCCCATGTGCTCACCACACATAATATAGCTGTAACCACTGCGAATTTCTATACGTACATTCACATCTGGATTATGAACATCTACTGTGATATCCTCTGTATTTTCTAAAATGTGCCCACCGATTTCTGGAAGTAACTCCATCGTCTTCATTGGGAAGCGCTTATCAGAGCGGTGCACTGTAATTTTAAATGTTTTCACATCACCTTTTACTTGTAAGAAAGCTGCTAATGCACCTTTTTTAATATCTTCTAATTCTGATGGTACTTTCATTGCTAAGTTAAACTTATGAATACCAAATACATCTTTCAATCTTTCAGAAATTGCTTCATGGTCTTCACCATTTAACTGAATGTACATACGATCATGTGTTGCATCAATTTTAATGTTTGGGAATTTTTTTAATTTGAATTTCACATTATCTTTTAACGTACTTACAAACTTAGAACGGTTCTTTCCTTTTGTCGTCATTTCTCCATAACGAACTAAAATATATTCATATGTCATCATATTTCTTTACCTCATCACTTCATATAATTTTGGCATCGTCTCTTTAACAATACCTTCAAATTGTTTTACTTCTTCCATCGTGTTGTCTGGTGCTAGACTAATGCGAATCGCACTTGTAGCTGCGGCGTGCGGTACTCCCATTGCCACTAGTACTCTGCTCACTTCATTTGCTTTTGAAGAACAAGCAGACTTCGTCGATACATATACACCATGCTCTTCTAAAGCATGAACGACTACTTCTGGTTTTAAACCGACAAATGATACATTTAAAATGTGCGGTGCCGCATATTCAAGTGATGTATTAATCGTTACAGTTTCCATCTCTTTAAAGAAACGGACCAGCTCTGTTTGTAAATTTTGCAAATGAACTATCTTTTCTTTCACTTGTTCCATCGTCATACGAAGTGCTTTCACCATCGCTACAATACCAGGTAAATTTTCTGTACCTGAACGATACTTGAGCTCTTGTTGACCACCTGATAAGATTGGATCTAATCTTACACCATCACGTACGTAAAGAAGACCTGTCCCCTTTACGCTATGAAATTTATGTCCAGATATTGAACAAAGGTCAATATGAGAAGCGTATAAATCAAGTGGTACTTTTCCTATCCCTTGTACATGGTCCACGTGGAATCTTATTTTCGGATAGTTCGTTAATAATGTTCCAATTTCAGCAACGGGCTGAATCGCTCCAGTCTCGTTGTTCACGTGAATAATTGACACAAGAATCGTATCTTCACGAAGTGCTCGTTTTACATCTTCTACCGATACAACACCGTGCTCGTTAACCGGTAAATACGTTACATCAAAACCGAGATCTTCTAATTGTTTATATGCTTCAAACACAGACGCGTGTTCAATATTTGTTGTAATGATATGTTTGCCGCGCGAACGATTCCTCATCGCTATCCCTTTAATCGCAAGGTTATTCCCTTCCGTTCCACCTGATGTGAAAATAATTTCAGAAGGTTTAACGTGAAGGAGCTGTGCCGCAATCGTTCTCGATTGTGTTAATAGACGCTCTGCCTCTCCTCCAAGCGAGTGAATAGAAGAAGGATTACCAAAATATTTCCCTGCAACCGTTACGTACGATTGAAGCGCTTCTGGATATGGCTTCGTCGTCGCACTATTATCAAAATAGATCATCGTTCTTCCCCTTTCAGCGCTATCACATCATATAATCATATCACAAATACGTGTAATTACGCTAAGACTACTCAAAGGTTCCGTTTTTATATAAAAGTGTACATTTCCCCCGGCCATTTGCAGGCATACTGAGTGGTGAAGATTAATAATCAGTGGTGGATGAAACCCCATCACTTATGGTTTCACTTTATTTTGAAACGAACAACCTTACTGTATTCCGCTATTCATTATAGCAACATCGACTTCAAAATTACACAAAAAAACAAACCCTTTATTAAAGGGTTTGCTCATTGTCTACATATTCAGCTATTTTTTGAACAACACCAGGTTCAAGTTGCTCTAATATAGAAGCCGCTTGTTCTAAAGCTGCATCGTATTGATATTCACGGAATAATTTCTCCGCATAATTTAAGCTTTCTGCAAGATTCTCATCATGACTGCGGTATCGGTTACCGTATTGAATTAGTTTTTCAACTAAATAAGCTTGTCCAATTACTTCTTCTGTCATTTCAGATACACCATTCACAACTGTGTATGCTTCTTCTAAACTGCTATTTACAGTATTCATATTTAACGGCTTTACTTCTAATTGCTCATATACAGCTTGCATCGCCATTTGCCCTTTTTGTAAATCTTCCATAATACTCTCTGGAAGACCTGGTAAATTCGACTTTTGCATAAAACGTTTCGTCTCAAAAATTGTATTTCGCATTTCTTGTAACTTCTCACGTGCTTCAAATTCTTCTTTGCGCATCGTTTGCAGCATTTCTTTATATTCTGCATGAAGTACTTTTAAAGTTTCACATTGCTCATAAACCTCTTCTAGTTCCTCACGAATGATAGAGAATGCAATATCTTGTTCAGCAACGCGTATTTGTAACACTTCAAAACGTTTCATTAAAATATGCATTTGCTTTTCAATTACTTTTTGTGACTCAATATCTTTGTCTTGTAATTGATAACTTTGTTTCACAAGTTGTGTTTCTATTTTCGTTTCAATTGTTTCTGTACGAATTTCTTCTAAATCTTCATAAACAGACAGTGTTTTTTGCTCCACATAATGTTTCGCATGCACTTCTTGTTCAAGTTGATCATAAAAACTGTCTAAACGAGTTTTTAAGTTCTCTACTTTTTCTGCTGCTTCTGTTATATGAAGTTCCTGTATATCCATTAAACATGTGTGTAGTTGTGTCGTCATATCGCGGACTTCTTTAGGGATTTCCAAATACTCTAATACATAGCCTTGTCTTATCATATCATCATGGCCTTGTAATAAATCTTCCAGCTGAACTGGTAATGTCGCTTGACACTCTACCAATAAATCCGGAATTTGATGAATAACGATTTCTAAACTTGCTAAGCCTTCTTCTAAACTAATAACAATTTCTCTCGCTTTTAAATAATCACCATTATCTGTTGCCTCTTCAAAAGTTTTGAACTTCTCGGATTCAACATCTAACATCTCTTCAATTTTTTGCTCAGCTGCTCCATACATGTGTCGATGAGCAAGAACGCTCTTTTTCATACTACGATATGTATCACGTAACCCTTCAATTTCCGCGCTATTTTTCTCATGGCTTTCTAACAGTTGCTGTAATTCATTTAAAATGTCTGTAATACGATTATCAGCGTCATCTAAACCACTTATGGATTCTTTCATCGCATGCTTTGCTTTGCGGAAGGAGAATTGCGAGGCGAATTTTCGCGCTTGCCCTAAATCTTTTTCAGCTTTCGGAAGAGTTGTTGATACAATTTCATCCCACTCTTCACGCCATTTACCAAACAGCTCTTCTGTTTGACCTGTCATATTTAAATCTTTTACCCGCTTTAGTTCATCTGCCACAGGTTTATCTTTTATCTCTTGTTTCCACTGCTCCAGTGCTTCAATATCTTTATATGAACGATTTCTTATCACAAGCTCTATCATGAGCAGCACTAGAATAGAGCTTACTACAATGATAACGATCGTCAGGATAGAATCCATGCAAAAAAGCCTCCTAGTTATATCTCTTTTTTTGTCCGTTCCGTTTATGAAATGGAAGGCATTATGTATAAAAAGGGAATTCCCCTATATTTAACAACTAACAATGTTCTAATCATACCATGTAATGACGTGTTTTTGACCTAGTTTTTTTTAAAATTTCATGTTTCTTTACATGTGATTGTAATATTTCTTAATATTCCACTTATTCCATTATCCGTCCTCAAATGAATGCAATAAAGGTAAGACTTTTACGGGCAGTTAATGCAAGATAACGAGCTCTCTTTTATATGAGAGACGAAATAAATCTTTCGCATTAGTGGTGGTTCTACAGAAATCGCACGTACGTTACCTTGCATTACGGCTTACTGTAACGCGGTTTCCGGAAGCAATGTTATACCAAGTCCAGCTCCTACCATCGCAATCATCGGTTCTGCATAAGATGTTTCAACCGCAATTATTGGTTTCGCGCCCATACATTGAAACACATTCATAATCATTTTCCTTACATCACATATTTCTAGGTATACAATTAGCTGTTCATTAATAATTATTGCGCTAGTATGCAACAATTTATGGCAAAGAAAACAACATATAAAAATCCCCACCTCAGTTCGTTAGGTGGGGATTTTTCACATATGAACAGCTCTTGGTAGTTCATAATACATACTCGCTTTATATAATGTTCGTTCCATCCATTGCTCAATTTCCTTCGTATACATTTCTAAGAAAAACGTCTCAGACGGAAATGAGTGTAGCACCTCTGATATATATTGTGGATATAAAAACGGCATATTCATCATGCCTTTTAATTGCGTCATAAACATTGTAAAAGATACCTTTTTAAATTCTTGCTTCATTTGTCCTTGTTTAATGATTTGCTCTATATAATATCTTTCTCTAGAAAAATAAACGGTCATCACTTCACGAATTAATGTCGTATCAAGCGAAAGCTCTCTATAAAAAAAACGTGTCAGTTCTCTATTATCAAATTGATATCGTAAAATCCCGCGCACCATTTGCACCATCACATCTTTAGCCGGTAAATATTCTCTCTGTTCAAATGACGTTTCAATTACGTGAATATATCCTTCTAAAAAATCAGTAATAAGCTGTTCTAATAACCCTTGCTTTCCAGCAAAATAATATGAAATATTCGCTACATTCACATCCGCTCGCTTTGCAATTTCTCGCACCGACGTTCCATCATAACCTTTCGTGTTAAACAACGATATTGCCGCATCAATTACTTTTTGTTTCGTCTGTTTCATGCGCTCACTTCCTCTCACTGAACAGCTATAGTTTAAATTTCTTGACTTTTAAGACAAATTCCTTTAATTTTCTATCGACAAAGTCATGTGAAATACATCGTATTTTGCTATCGTTTTACATATCTCGCTAAAAAGGGAGTTGTTTCCATGTTTACAAAAGAAAGTTATGCAGGATCTCGTGAAGAGCAATATGAGACAGTAATTAAACAACTGGATGCATTATTAACTGGCGAACCGAACGTAGTCGCAAACTTATCAAATGCGTCCGCACTATTAAATCAATTTTTAGATCGCGTTAATTGGGTTGGCTTTTATGTAACAGAAGGAAATCAACTTGTTCTTGGACCATTCCAAGGGATGCCAGCTTGCGTGCGTATTCCGTTCGGACGTGGTGTTTGCGGCGTTGCAGCTGAAACAAAAACAACGCAACTTGTAGCAGATGTTCACCAATTCCCAGGACATATCGCTTGCGATAGTGCCTCTAATTCTGAAATCGTTGTACCGATTATGAAAGAAGGAAATATCATTGGTGTGCTTGATATTGATAGTCCTGAAAAAAATCGTTTCGATGAAGTAGATCAGCACTATTTAGAAAAGTTTGTGGAAACACTCCTAAAACATATTTAATAAAGAAAAGAGTGAGCTATCGATTACGTACGTAACGTACGAAACCGATAGCTCACTCTTTTTTATCCCGCATTAACGGGCAGTAAATTCGGCGAATACAAGGAAGTTAGGTGGGAGATAACTGCCCGTAAAAGCCCGATTTGTGAGGGCTAATAATCAGCAGGGGATGGACAAAACCCCCATTGATTACAGTTTCACTTTATTGATTACTAACAGTAGATATCTTCTTTAGCGCCTGTTCTAAATCAGAAACGATATCTTCCCATGATTCTAAGCCGACAGATAGGCGTATTAAATTATCGAAAATACCCATTTCTTTTCTTAGTTCAGCTGGAATAGCTGCATGCGTCATCGTCGCTGGATGCTGAATTAACGTTTCTGTATCACCTAAACTTACGGCAATTGTAATAAAATGGAGGTCATTGATAAACGACTGTGTTTCCTCTTTCCCGCCTTTAATTGAAAAAGAAATAACGCCCCCGCCTCGTTTCATTTGGCGGGATGCTAATTCTCCCTCCGGATACCAAACACCTTCTACTGCTTCATGATTTTTCAAAAACGATACAATTTTTTCCGCATTATCACAATGCCGATCCATTCTTACTGCTAATGTTTTTAATCCGCGTAACAATAACCACGCGTCAAACGGCGCCATAATACCGCCGATATCTTTTCGCATCGGACGAATTTTATCAGCTAACGTTTTCGTTCTACAAATTGTTACACCCGCTACAACATCCCCGTGACCACCAATATATTTTGTCGCACTGTGAACGACGGCGTCACAACCAAGTTCAAGAGGTCTTTGTAAATAAGGTGAACAAAACGTATTATCGACAATAACAAGCAAATCATTGCGCTTCGCTACCCCGATCACCTTTTCTAAATCAATTAATTTCATCGTTGGATTTATCGGTGTTTCAACGAAAATGAGCTTTGTATTTGGACGAATTTTATTTTCAATATCAGTCTCTGTCTCCATATCACAAAACGAATGCGTAATCATAAATTTCTCTTCTAATACTTCTAAAAAACCGTACGTACATCCATATAATCCATTTGAACAAATAATATGATCTCCAGCCTTTAGAAAACCGATTAAAGTTGCTGAAATGGCTGCCATACCTGAACCGAACGCCAGCGCCTCCTCTCCATCTTCTAAAACAGCCATACGTTCTTCAAATAATTTCACAGTTGGATTCCCAAGCCTTGAATAAATATAAGATGGATCTTCTCCCGCAAAACTCGCTTCTCCTTGCTGTGCTGTCTCAAACGTAAATGTAGAAGTTTGAAATAAAGGTGGTGTTAAACTCCCTTTATTTTCATTTGATTCATATCCGTGATGAATTAATGCTGTCTCTATATGTTTCTTTTTCATAAAAACATCCCCCTCATGTCTTTATTTCCACATATCCACCAGGAAAAATCTGATGAACGTCTTTACTACATTTTATGTAAGCGTTTTATTTGTGTTTCTATCATTTCTTTTATATTGTTTTAAATTCCTTCTTGTTAATTTCCAAAATTTATCTGCATAAAACAAAAAGGGAGTCTCTTGACGAAACTGTAAGTAAAAGATATAATAGCGTTTGTGTAAAATAAAAAGGCAGCCTTGTAATGTGAGTTTATCGTTTGTATTTTGTTCCTCTGCGGAGGTGTATCTCGTAACTCCCTGCTGCTGGAGCGAAGGTACATGAAAACAAAATACCCGTAAATATCGATTACGTCTGTTTTTATTTTACGAAAATAAAAACATTTTTAAAGGAGGAGTCAACTATGGCTCGTTATACAGGTCCAGCATGGAAACTGTCTCGTCGTCTTGGAATCTCTCTAAGCGGCACAGGAAAAGAATTAGAAAAACGCCCTTACGCACCAGGTCCTCACGGTCCTAACCAACGTAAGAAACTTTCAGAATACGGTTTACAATTACAAGAGAAACAAAAACTTCGTCACATGTACGGCATGACTGAACGTCAATTCCGTCGCACATTTGACCAAGCAGGTAAAATGCCTGGTAAGCACGGCGAAAACTTCATGATCCTTCTTGAAGCTCGTCTTGACAACCTAGTTTACCGCATGGGCTTAGCTCGCACTCGTCGTGCAGCTCGCCAATTAGTAAACCACGGTCACATCACGGTTGATGGCGCTCGCGTAGATATCCCATCTTACCGCGTTAAACCTAACCAAACTATCAGCGTTCGCGAAAAATCTAACAGCCTTGTTGTTGTTAAAGAAGCGATCGAAGTTAACAACTTCGTACCAGAATACTTAACTTTCGATGCTGATAAGTTAGAAGCTACTTACACTCGTCACGCTGAGCGTTCTGAGTTAGCAGCTGAAATCAACGAAGCATTAATCGTAGAGTTCTACTCTCGTTAATCTCGGTACTCTGCAAAGAGTATTATTAAAAGCCTTAGGAACCTTGTTTATCAAGGGGCCTGGGCTTTTTTTATTTATATAAATGTCGTATGTATAGTAAGATACTTCAAGGAAGTTTTTTCATGAGTTATGGATAATCATCCTTACTTCTCTTTTATTCATTCCAACGATTGGATTCTCTTTAATACTATCTCCGTTTATTGTGCAAAATTTTATAATCCATCTTCATTACATGCTGTTATACTTATTCCCTTAAACATATAATCATTTCATTTTCAGACTACTCCTTTTTTCATTACTTCCAAATTATATCTCAATAGAAAAAGCTACCAAAGAAACTAAAACGTTCTCTCTGGTAGCTTTTATTTATATATTAAAATTATTTATTTTCCTCTTTTTGAACATATACATAAGCATCTTTCTGCTCTTTATGTACATCAACCTTCGAATGCTCTGCAAGCTGACCAGCGTTTAGCAAAGAAAAAATAATGAGCGCTTCTAGTGACATTTTGTTTTACCACTCCTTTCTATTTGTTATACATTTATCATACCGCTTACATGTGATTTCCGTATGAACTCGAAAAGGAGATTACAACAAAAAGGTTCCAGGAATGTGAATGCACGCTACAATATCCATAATATAGGAGGTTGATTCATTTTGACAATAAACCAAATGGTTCAATTAGGTAGTTCATTTATGCTGTTTATTACTTCAGCTTTGATTAGTTGGTATCAAGGGAGTAATTTAATAGATTATCCTGATGAATGGAAATATAGCGCTAAGTTTACGAATTATTTTAAAGGGTACGTTTCACATTATGACGATATTTATCAAATCGATTTCTTTATATATGCGGCAAAATTTTATCCCGGGGCATTTGTCGTTATGCTAATTAGCTTACTTTACATGCTCGTATTAATTCTTCATATTCTATTTAAAAGAAATCATGAGGCAATTTAAATGCATACATAAAAACCCCGAACGATAGACTTTTCAGCCTACCATTCGGGGTACTATTTGTTTTACATTCGTTTCTGATTAGTAACGAATTAAGAAATATTTCTTCTTACCGCGGCGAATGATTGTGAATTTACCTTCGATGCGGTCGTTTTCTGTTACAACGTAGTCTAACGCTTGTGTACGCTCACCGTTTACGTAGATTGCACCGTTAGTTACATCTTCACGTGCTTGACGTTTAGATGGTGAAATTTTGCTTTCTACAAGTAAGTCGATTAATACTGTATCTTCTGCAGTACGTTCTACAGATGGTACGTCTTTGAATCCTTGCTCGATTTCGCTTGCAGTAAGTTCTGCTACAGAGCCACTGAATAGTGCAGCTGAAATTTTAATTGCTTGCTCTAACGCTTCTTCGCCGTGAACAAGTTTTGTCATTTCAGATCCTAATGATTTTTGTGCTGCACGTTTTTCTGGTGCTTCAGTTACTTGCTTCTCAAGCTCAAGAATTTCTTCATGAGATAAGAATGTGAAGTATTTTAAGTATTTAACTACATCGCGGTCATCTGTATTGATCCAGAATTGGTAGAACTCGTAAGGAGTTGTTTTCTCTGGGTCTAACCAAATTGCGCCGCCCTCTGTTTTACCAAACTTCGTACCGTCAGATTTTGTAACTAGCGGAATTGTTAAACCGAATGCTTTCGCGTCTTCTTCTGATTTACGGATTAATTCAAGACCAGCTGTAATGTTACCCCATTGGTCACTACCACCGATTTGAAGACGGCAATTGTGTTGTTGGTATAAGTTTAAGAAGTCGTATGATTGTAAAATCATGTAACTAAACTCAGTAAATGAAATACCAGTTTCTAAACGAGATGCTACTGTATCTTTTGCTAACATATAGTTTAAACCGAAGTTTTTACCGATATCGCGTAAGAATGAAATTACATCTAAGTTACCAAGCCAGTCATAGTTGTTAGCCATCGTTGCTGGGTTGTTCACGTTTTCAAACTCTAAGAAGTTTGAAAGTTGGTTTTTAATGCTTTCCGTGTAGTAAGCAACTGTATCTTTCGTATTTAATGTACGCTCTGCTTTTTTACCACTTGGGTCACCGATCATACCAGTACCACCGCCAACAAGTGCGATTGGTTGGTGACCAGCTAATTGGAAACGACGTAACATTAATACTGGTAACATATGACCGATGTGTAAGCTATCCGCTGTCGGATCGAAACCACAGTATAATTTAACGCTTTCTTTTTCTAATAATTGCTCAAGGCCCTCAGCATCTGTTTGCTGGTTAATTAGACCGCGAAATTCAAGATCTTGTAAAATACCCATATCCTACATACTCTCCTTTAAGTTCATTACTGGCGTGAAGGTTGAAAACATAAAAAAATCGCCCCTTTAAATAAGGGACGATTTTGATCATCGCGTTACCACCCTAGTTGCAGACAAAAAAGCCTACCACCTTATTTACATAACGGCTTAGCACCGTCTTTTCCCTTTTGAATATAACTCAATCGAAAAAAGATGCTCTAGGGGCGTAATTCGCGATCATCTATGTGCTGATTTTCACCGACCATCAGCTCTCTATAACAGGGAAATGATCACTACTTCTCCCTTTCCACGCTCAATTATTCATATACTTTTCTTTATACCATCATTTATATAGGCGTGTCAAATAGAGGTCGAGTTTCTCTTCTTTCCAATCCTTTACAACGTCGCAAAGAGTATCGTAATAAGAGAAAGAATTGGAACCCCAACTAATAACGACACATGAAATATAACCGATAAATCATTGCCAATCGTCGCCTCCACAGGATCTTTCGCTGGAGAACCAAGAAATCCGATTAATCGATCGAAGCGACTTACCGTTTTTGGAAAATTTGGTATTTCTACATGATCACTATCTAAATGATGCTTTAATTTATATTCACTCTTAAAGGGATTTTCGCTCAATTTCATCCACCTCCAGCAATTGTTTCAATTTCTTTATCCCGTTATGGAGTCTCGACTTCACTGTTCCAACCGGAATGTTTAATATCTCCGCAATCTCTTTTTGCTGCATATCATGATAATAAGAAAGAATAAGGACAGCTCGCTGTTCTTCAGGAACTTTCAAAATTGCCGCTCTTACTGTGAGCCGATCTTCGTGAGAAAATTCTTTTTCCTGAATCGGCACTAAAAATGGCAAAAGCGTACGCCACTTTTTTCTTCTATTTAATTTATTAATCATAAGACGATAACCAATTTGAAATAAATACGTTTTTATTTTACCTTTTTCAGGTTCATACATATGTTTCTTTCGTTCTAATGTCAAAAATGTATCTTGCACGAGATCGATACTTAATTGTTCATCTCGGTTAAATCGATATAAAAATGTGTATAGCGCTGGTTTGATCAAAACATATAGTTTTTCTCCTGCCTGCTTATCTCCACTTTGATACGCAAGCATGAGCTCTTCCTCAATCCCAATCTGCGCCATGATTTTTGATCTCCTTTATTCCTTTTAACGTTAATGAAATGCGGGAAATTAAATAGCAACTTGCGACAATAATCCATACTTGCGATTGATTCGTAAAAAATTGAACATACGGGTTTTGAATTGTCTGTCCGGTTGAAACTAAAATATTTAATGCTTGCACACATACGCACGCATACACTGCCAAACAAGCCGAAATCGTATCAAATACATTCCAGCGAAAATACACTTTTGTTTTTGTAAAATCAATTTTATATCCTTTTTTCCGTACTATATGTTTTCTATCAAACGGAATAATGATTGAAAACATAACAATCATCATGACACCGGCTGTAATCATTGATACTTTAAATCCGATTGGCATCGGTAATAGCAAACCACAAGAAAATACGACGATAATTCCAATTACGGCAAAAGCAAGAAGTAATTTATTAGACATAAAAAAGCCTCCCTCATCTATTCTTTCATAAATGTATACAGACGAGGAAGGCGCTTCGTTCAAATATTATTTTATTTTTTTTATGATTCTCGCAGGATTCCCGCCAACTACTACATTGTCCGGCACATCTTTCGTTACAACAGCACCAGATGCGATGACAGCATTATCTCCAATTGTGACACCAGGATTAATAATCGCTCTTCCGCCAATCCATACGTTATCACCAATTGTAACTGGTTTTCCGTATTCTGATCCGCTTATACGCTCTACTGGGTCAAGCGGGTGTGTTGCTGTATAAATGTGAACACCTGGAGCTAACATACAGTTCACTCCGATTGTCACCGGGCATACGTCTAAAATCGTACAGTCAAAGTTTGCGTAAAAGTTTTCACCAACGTGAATGTTATAACCGTAATCACATCTAAAAGAAGATTCAAGATGAATGTTATCTCCAGTCGTTCCGAATAATTCTTTTACGATTGCACTACGTTCTTCTAGTTTTACTTCTGGTGTTTCATTTAATTTTCTCGTTAATATACGAGCTTGCTCCCTGTCCTTTACTAAAACGGGATCAGCCGGTATGTACATTTCCCCTTGTATCATCTTTTCCTTTTCTGTTTTCATCATACTATCCCCTTTAACTCATATATATAAGTTGAACAACTACATCATAACATAAAAAAAGAAAGGTCTGAACATATTACTTGTTCAGACCCTTCCTCTTTTAATCTTCCATCGTTGATAAGTCACCTGTTGGTAAGTTTAGCTCCCACGCTTTTAATACGCGGCGCATAATTTTACCACTTCTCGTTTTCGGTAATTTATCTCTAAATTCAATTTGTCTTGGCGCTGCATGAGCTGCTAGGCCTTTCTTTACAAATTGACGAATCTCTTCTTTTAATTCATCAGATGGTTCGTATCCTGCTCGAAGCGCGATAAATGCTTTAATGATTTCTCCGCGCACTGGATCAGGAATACCAATTACACCAGCCTCTGCAACAGCAGCATGCTCGATTAATTTGCTTTCTACTTCAAATGGACCAACACGCTCACCTGACGTCATAATTACATCGTCAATACGTCCTTGGAACCAGAAGTATCCATCTTCATCCATATAAGCAGAGTCACCTGATACGTACCAATCTCCCGGCATAAAGTAAGAATCATATTTTTGTGGGTTATTCCAAACCGCACGCATCATAGATGGCCAACCTTTACCAATCGCTAAGTTCCCCATTGTGTATGGAGGCACTTCATTTCCTTCATTATCAACAATCGCTGCTTTCACACCCGGAATTGGTTTCCCCATTGAACCTGGACGGATTTCCATACAAGGATAGTTACAAATAACTTGTCCGCCTGTTTCTGTCATCCACCACGTATCATGAATACGAAGTCCAAATGCGCTCATACCCCAGCGAATTACTTCTGGATTTAATGGCTCACCAACACTTAATACGTGACGCACTTGTGATAAATCATATTTTTTAATTGCGTCTTGTCCAGCTCCCATTAACATACGGAACGCTGTCGGTGCACTATACCAAACTGTTACACCGTAATCTTGCAGTGCTTCATACCATGCCTCTGGACTAAATCTCCCGCCTAAAATAACATTTGATGCTCCCACTAACCACGGTGCAAAAATACCGTAAGCTGTTCCAGTTACCCAGCCTGGGTCAGCTGTACACCAATATACATCATCTTCTTTTAAATCTAATACCCATTTCGCTGTTTGATAGTGCTGAACCATTGCGTTTTGAGCATGAAGGACGCCTTTTGGCTTACCAGTAGAACCAGATGTGTAATGTAGAATTAAACCGTCTTCACGGCCTAACCACTCGATATGTAATTCTTTTGAAGCTTGTTCAAATAAAGGATTGAACGCTACAGTTTTACCGCCTTCTTCTGCATTTTCTCCAACAAGGAAGACTGTTTTTAAAGCAGGTAAATCATTTAATGGTATGCGCTCTAACAATTCAGGAGTTGTAATTAACACCTTCGCTTCGCTATCTTCTAAACGATCGCGAACTGCGCCTTCCATAAATGCTTCAAATAATGGTCCAACAATTGCCCCTAATTTCACTGCACCTAAAAGTGCGAAATATAATTCTGGGGAACGCGGCATAAAAATAAAAACGCGATCGCCTTTCTCAACATCGCCATAGTTTTTCAGGACATTTCCTGCTTTATTAGAAAAATCCTTCATTTCCTTAAACGTATATTTCTCTTTTCGCGATCCATCTTGATAATAAAGTGCTACTTTATTCTTTCGATCTGATTTCGCATGCTTATCAATTGCCTCATACGCCATATTTACTCGTCCTGTTTCATTCCAAGTAAAATTTTTATTAACCTCTTCCCAGTTAAAATTCGCGTATGCCTCTTCATAATTCGGCAAATTATTTTCTCCTTTAATGACAGGAAGCGTTTCCACTTTCATACTTTACATCCCCCTCCTATGTATTCTATTATCTATTATAATGACATTATTTAAAATTTTCAGTATTTTTGTTGATTTTTAGACAAATTTTTAATGACAAAATTCGATTCACATCGCATATATTATAAAGTACGATATTAATAGATTCACAAACCCTCAAGGTGGTGAGCAATAAATTGATTCATAAAAAAATATATAATGCCAGAAACTTAAAAACAGCGAAAGGCACTTTAATTATTGAAGGTCCTGTCTCTACACATAATCTTGAAATGTATGAATTTCATCCAGACTTAATTGCGTTTCGTCCTGCCGAGCAGCAATATAAAGCAATTGTCGAAATTTCTAAATTACCAGAAGCTCGTCTCATTATTGCTAGACATGACCAAACGATCGTTGGGTATGTTACATACTTATATCCTGATCCGCTCGAGCGATGGTCAGAAGGAAAGATTGAAAACTTAATTGAACTCGGGGCGATTGAAGTTGTCCCAGCCTTTCGTGGTTGCTCTGTCGGAAAAAATTTATTAGAAGTTTCAATGATGGACGATCATATGGAAGATTACATTATATTAACGACTGAATATTATTGGCACTGGGATTTAAAACAAACAGGCTTAAATGTTTGGGAATACCGAAAAGTAATGGAAAAAATGATGAATGCTGGTGGTTTACAATGGATGGCTACAGATGATCCTGAAATTTGTTCACATCCTGCCAACTGTTTAATGGTCCGCATCGGTAAACGTGTTGATACGGATTCCATTCAAGCATTCGATCGTCTACGTTTTCACAATCGTTTTATGTATTAATAAAGGGGGCAACTGGAATGATTGTAGAAGAAATTATGAATCAAGATGTAGTGACACTGCATCCAAACGATACAATTGAAACAGCAATCCGAACGATACGTACGAAAGGCATTCGGCACATTCCAATTGTCGATCAAAATAATCATGTCGTAGGTATTATTTCTGATCGGGATGTAAGAGATGCAAGTCCGTCTATTTTAGATGAACAAGTTTCACTCGATATGCTGAAGCAACCGCTTGAACTCATAATGAAACACCCTGTTATGACTTGTCACCCTCTCGATTTCGTTGAGGAAATTGCGACTTTATTTTTTGAAAATAAAATAGGCTGTCTTCCTGTTACGAAAGCTGGAAAACTCGTAGGTATCATTTCTGAATCTACAGTGCTGCACACGTTAGTAAAATTAACAGGAGCTCATCAACCGAGTTCACAAATTGAAATTCAAGTGAAAAATGAACCTGGTATTCTCGGAAAAGTCGTTGCTATTTTTAGTGATTTACAAATAAATATTGTGAGCGTTCTCGTCTACCCAGCAAAAGATGAGAATGATAAAGTACTCGTTTTCCGCATTCAAACGATGAATCCTTTAAGGGTGATTGAAGCACTTGAAACAGAAGGCTATCGTGTTTTATGGCCGAACATAATGGGGATGCAAGCATGAGTAGCGCCTTCATTTATTCGGATGACTTTCGGGGCTATTCATTTAGCCCTGATCATCCTTTTAACCAACTGCGTGTCACACTCACGTATGATTTATTACAAAAGAGCGGTTTTATCTCTCCCTCTCAAGTCATCGCGCCACGGATGGCTACAGATGAAGAGATTGCCTACGTTCATACAGCGGAGTACATAAATGCGGTAAAACTTGCTGGAGAAGGTAAGTTAGAAAAATCAATTGCGATGACATACGGACTTGGAACAGAAGATACACCGATGTTTCCAAATATGCACGAAGCAAGTGCATTACTCGTTGGCGGAACATTAACAGCTGTCGATGCTGTTATTTCTGGGAAAGTAAAGCACGCCCTCAATTTAGGCGGCGGCTTACATCATGGCTTTCGTGGTAAAGCATCTGGCTTTTGTATTTATAACGATAGCTCTATCGCAATGAAATATATTCAGAAGAAATACGGTTTACGCGTTTTATATATTGATACAGATGCTCATCACGGTGACGGGGTACAATGGTCTTTTTACGACGATCCTAACGTATGCACCATTTCATTACACGAAACTGGGCGTTATTTATTCCCTGGAACTGGCGCAGTAAATGAACGTGGACAAGGAAATGGATATAATTATTCTTTTAACGTTCCACTCGACGCTTTTACAGAAGACGAATCGTTTTTAGATTCATATCGAACAGTTGTAAAAGAAGTGGCAGCATACTTTAAACCGGATATTATTTTAACGCAAAATGGTGCTGATGCACATTATTACGATCCACTTACACACCTTTGCGCAACGATGAATATTTACCGTGAAATACCGAAGCTCGCTCGTGAAATCGCTAATGAATATTGCGACGGTCGCTGGATTGCTGTCGGCGGTGGTGGCTATGATCACTGGCGCGTCGTACCAAGAGCTTGGGCACTCATTTGGCTCGAAATGAACAACATCCAAAACATCTCAGGTTATCTCCCTCCAGAATGGATTGACGCTTGGAAAGGACAAGCAGAAACCGACCTTCCCCTTACATGGGAAGATCCAAACAACATGTATCAACCTATCCCTAGAAAACCAGAAATCGAAGAAAAAAATGCATTAACTGTAGCGAAATCTCTTGAAATTATTCGGAATAATATGACAAAATCTTTATATTAAACAGAGAGGAGGCTCGCTTTTGAACAGCCTCCTTTTATTTATAGCTAGCTATTATTGTCGTTTTCTGTCGGTAAGTCGATATATTTTGAGATTCGCTGATATATTTTATTTAAGAATTAGCCGGTCCAACTTTTATGAGAAAAGGTCGTGATATTATGTGGACACAACAAATAATCAACACGAAACGTGGCACATTTGAAATCTTTACAAAAGGAAATGGCGAACCGCTTTGCATTACACATCACTATTCACAATTTAATGAAACTGGCGATTACTTTGCGGATGTTTTCACTGCTACGCATCGTGTATTGCTCATTAATTTACGAAACGCTGGTAACTCAGCAAAAGCCCATTCAGAAAAAGAATTAAGTATGATTGAAACCGTTCACGACTTAGAAGCAATACGAGAAGCTTTACAACTCCCAACATGGCATTTCGCTGGCCACTCAACAGGCGGTATGCTTGGACTTTTATATACCATTACATATCCAAATTCCTTACAATCATTAGTCATGGCCGGAGCCGCAGCAAGTAACTATACCGAAACACTATTTTGCATTTATCACCCAGCACATCCTCAGTTTCATTATATGCAACAACTCATCGAAAACTTGAAAAGCCCTCATCTTACAAATGCAGAACGAAAAGAATTATCTACTAAGAGAACAAAATTATCATTGTATAAACCAGAAAACTACAACTCTTATTTTTGTAAACCAATCCAAAAAACAATGTCCCCTAGCCGGATGAACACTTTCGCCAATGAATATCCGTCATTTGATTTAAGAGAGAATTTACCTTCCATCCAAACAAAGACCCTTATTATATGCGGAAGACATGATGTACAGTGCCCGATCCAATATTCTATCGAGATGCATGAGGGTATACATAATTCTATCTTTGTGATATTTGAGGAGAGTAACCATTATCCTTTTTTAGAAGAAGCTGCTCAGTTTACTTCTACTACTCAAACATTTTATAAATCGTTACACTAGTACCGTTATTACTAAGGAAAGCTCACAGCCTCTATAAGAATATGAACTTTTTTCAAAAGAAATATTTCACACTAGAAACAACAAGAAGAACAAAAAAATCATTAAGCCTACATCAATGAATATCGACTTTTTATCTCCTGCTTTTATACTCATCATAAAATTAGAAATTATTTTACTTCCAAAAAAGACCATCATAAATAACCAACCGAAATGATCATTCGTAGAATCTTCATCATAAAACATTTGTATTGCACCGATAATTAATAAGATAAGTATGATATTGGTTCCAATCTTTAAAGCCTTGTTTGATTTATTATCTTTTAATGTATCTCCCAAAATGTATCACGCCCTCTCATGCTCTCCTATGTTTTATCTCTCTTTATATTTTAACATAAATTACCTATTATTCCCTTTTTGTTCGAATAACATAAAAAACCTACCAATTACTTGGCAGGTACATTACACGTTAAAGCGATAACCAGCTCCCCATACTGTTTCAATATATTGCGGGTGAGCAGGATCTCTTTCAATTTTTTCACGTAGCTTTCTAATGTGAACAACGACAGTGGCTAAATCGCCAGCTGATTCTAGTCCCCAAATACGTTCAAATAACTGTTCTTTATTTAATACTTGGTTTGGATGCGTTACAAAGAATGTTAATAAATCAAATTCCTTCGTTGTGAACGCGATTTCTTCATTGTTTATAAAAACTTTTCTCGCTCGCTGGTCAATAGAAATTCCATGAATGTATAACGTATCGCGTTGCTTACTCACATTTCCTGATAATCTTTCATAACGAGAAATATGCGCCTTTACTCTTGCTACTAATTCACTCGGGCTAAATGGTTTCGTTATATAATCATCCGCCCCTAAACCGAGTCCGCGAATTTTATCTATATCCTCCTTCTTTGCTGAAACAAGTAAAATAGGAATGTCTTTTATAGCACGTATTTGTTTACAAATTTCAAAACCATTCATTTTCGGAAGCATAATATCTAAAATAATTAAGTCATAGTCTTCCTGAAGAGCCATTTGTAGACCTATTTCACCTGAATGCTCTACATCGACTTGAAAATCACTAATTTCTAAATAATCTCGCTGTAATTCTGCAATACTTATTTCATCTTCTACTAGTAAAATTCTCTTCATTCTACTCACCACATTCCTGTACTTTTTTCAATGAGAAGAAAATACTTGTACCTTCCCCAAGCTTACTTTCCGCCCAAATTTCCCCGCCATGTTCTTCAACAATTTGCTTCGCTATCGCTAAGCCAAGTCCACTTCCACCTGTGCTAGAATTTCGCGATTGCTCTGCACGATAAAACCGCTCAAATATATACGGCAGCGTATCAGCTTCTATACCTGATCCATTGTCCATCACTTTTACAATAACTTTATTGTTATCACTTAATACTGTTACAGTAATTTTCTTCGCTTCTTTATCCATGTATTTCACACTATTATGAATTAAATTTGATATCACTCTATTTATCTTTTCACAATCGGCCGTTACATATAGTGGTGATGAATGTAATTGTAAATAAACTTCTATACCTCCCTCACTTAAATCCATCTGCATCTCTTCTAATAATTCTTGCATAAACACGTTTAACTCTATCGTTTCAAACTGAAATGGAACTCGGTTCAAATCCAGCTTCGAAAACAAAAAGAGCTCATCAATGAGTGTATCCATATGCTTTGCCTTCGTATGAATGGTCGTTAAATACTTATCCATTTTTTCTGGCGTATTTGCGACTCCATCTTTTATGCCTTCTACATATCCAATAATAGATGTAATCGGTGTTTTTAAATCATGAGAGATGTTTGAAATGAGCTCTTTTCGATTTTCTTCATATTGTGTTTGCATCTCAATCGACCCTTTTAACTTCTTCCTCATTTCCTCAAATCCTTGATTTAATTGCCCAATCTCATCATGGGATGTAACTGGAATTTGAAAATCTAAATCCCCTTCTTTAATTCTCCCAGTCGCATCTTTCAATACAAAAATTGGTTTTATCACACTTCTTGAGACGAAATAACTTAATAACCCTATGAGTAAAATGGCTAACAGTAAAAGCCCTCCGAACAAAATTGGAAATAATTTTTGTGTGAGATCGACAAATGAACTTTGCCTTTTTAGTACAAATATACTCCCTTCTTCATCTCCGGGAAAATAAAAATCAAATTTTACATATCGATAAAATGTATCGCCTAGTTCCGTTGTACCACGACTATTAATATTTGCTGATTCAAATTTCGGAATGGCTTCTTTTAAAGATACACCTTCAAATATTTTTGTAGCATAAGAAATCGTTTCTCCCTTTCTTACAACTATTTTCACACCTTCTTTTTCAAGTGATGAAACGAACGATTCATCTAATAGTTGTGATTGATTTTTCTTTGCCGCTAATTTCAATTCAATATACGTATTCTCTTCTTCTGGTGTAAGCGGCTTTTGAATATAGGAACTTTTATAGAAATTTTTCACTGATTCCAAGTCTCCTGTTATGGAAAAAACAATTAAAAATCCCGCGACTAATATGAGCGTAATGGAAACGAGAATAACAGCGATATAAGAGAATAAAAACCTTGTTTTAATAGACATATGTTACATCCTCACTTTATCCCGCATTAACGGGCAGTAAGACCCTCCACCTCAAAATTCAGAGAAAGCAACGAAGTTAGGTAGGGATCAACTGCCCATAAAAGCCCGATTGGTTCAACTAATAATCAGTGGGGGGTACCCCCCACTGATTAAAGTTTCACTTTATCAAACCTTATTACTCATAAGCATAAAAATATATGTTCAAATACTCAAGCGATTTTATAGTAATTTTAGCGTCAGTTTATAAAAATTTAATGTTCTTATTTTACAGTTGAAATGAGGAGGTTGGAATTCCATGTTCAAAAAAACATTAAGCATGATCTGTTGCGTAATTTTTTTGCAAGGATGCTCGCAAGAACAAGAAGTAAAAAAGGAGATGACAAACATGGAGACAGCGCTACTAGCAGCTACTGAGAAACAAGAAACGAATACTGTTATATCGTTACTCAAAAAAGGGGCTGACATAAATATAACGGACAGTAAAGGACGTACCCCTCTTATGATTTCTACATACAAAAATGATGTAAAAACCGCCAAAGCTCTTATCGACGCTGGTGCTGACGTAAATATCCAAGACGATATGAAAAACAATCCCTTTCTATACGCCGGTGCAGAAGGTTACTTTGATATTTTAAAACTAACGATTGATGCCGGTGCAGATCCATCGCTTACAAATCGTTACGGCGGAACAGCTCTTATCCCCGCCTCAGAACATGGCTATATTGATGTTATTAAAGAACTCCTTACGCGAACAACTATTGATGTTAACCATGTAAATAATCTCGGGTGGACCGCTTTAATGGAAGCCATCGTACTAAGTAATGGAAACGAAACACAGCAACAAGTCATTCAGCTTCTTATTGAGCACGGTGCAGATGTAAATATTCCAGACAACGATGGTGTTACCCCGTTAGAGCATGCTCGCGCTCATAACTTTGAAGAGATAGAGAAGATTTTGTTAGAAGGGCGTAAGTAAAAAACTAATTTTTGCCTTCCTCCCCCACCCTATGCTACATTTAACCCGTTACATTAATATTAATAGGGTGGGAATAAACATGAACAAACCTAAAATTGGGATGATTGGACTTGGAAGTATTGCGCAAAAGGCCTATCTTCCAACACTTACAAAAGAAACAGATTGGAATTTTGTAGGGGCGTTTACACCTAACGCAGAGA
Source organism: Bacillus sp. FSL R9-9530 (assembly GCF_038008145.1). NCBI lineage: Bacteria > Bacillati > Bacillota > Bacilli > Caryophanales > Bacillaceae > Bacillus > Bacillus sp. FSL R9-9530. The sequence goes on along the minus strand of NZ_JBBOYO010000001.1, from coordinate 4,721,753 downwards.
AAAGGAAACAAGTTTGCCAACAATACCGCATTCAAGACTTCCATTCTATTGAAACGTTAGCTTCGGAATGTGATGCAATCTTCGTTCACAGTTCAACTGCTACACATTATGAAATCGTTTCTGAACTTCTGAAAAAAGGAATCGACGTTTATGTTGATAAACCGCTAGCAGCTACAGTGGAACAAGCTGAGCGACTAGTCGAGTTGAGCGAAAAGCATAACCGAAAGTTAATGGTCGGATTTAATCGCCGATTCGTTCCTATGTATGTTGCTGCAAAAGAGCAAGCTCATGATATTTCATGGGTTCGAATTGAAAAACACCGCACAAATAAAGTCGGGCCATATACGTACGACTTTACTATGTTAGATGATTACTTACATATTGTAGATACTGCTCGCTGGTTAGCTAATGATGATCTTAACGTCGTTCATAATATGATGCAAATTAATGAAAAGAATGAACTTCTTTACGGACATCATACATATACAACTGCAAATGGACTGTTACTTTCAACAGCGATGCATCGCCATGCCGGTACAAACTTAGAACAAATTGAACTTGTAACAACAGGGAAAATCATTCGCGTAAAAAATATGAACACATTTGAAATTGAACAAGAAAACTCCGTTTCGCAAAGCGGTTCACCATCATGGGATACGACGTTAAAACAGCGCGGTTTTGAAGATGCTGTTCATCATTTTATCGAATGTGTTCACGGAGATACAAAACCTGTTGTAGATGGATTAGAAGGATTAAAAACGCAGCAACTGTTGCAATCTCTACTGGAGAATGCAACTAAAAATTAAAACGGATACATTTTTCAGAATTTACTTTCATTCCCATTTTCCCTTTATTTCTGTCGCAAATTTCTATAGAATATGTTGATAGGAATTATAAATTTCATAATGAATCGTGGAAAGGATGGGATTAACACATGTGGAACGAGTTTAAAAAATTCGCATTCAAAGGGAATGTAATCGATTTAGCTGTCGGGGTTGTAATCGGTGCTGCATTCGGTAAAATCGTTAGTTCTTTAGTAAAAGATATCATCACACCATTACTTGGTATGGTACTGGGCGGCGTTAACTTTACAGATTTAAAACTTACATTCGGTAAATCATCTATTATGTATGGTAACTTCATCCAAACTATTTTTGATTTCTTAATTATTGCAGCTGCTATCTTTATGTTTGTTAAAGTTTTCAACAAACTAACATCTAAAAGAGAAGAAGAAGAAAAGAAAGAAGAACTTCCAGAACCAACAAAAGAAGAAGAAATTCTTGGCGAAATTCGCGACTTACTAAAACAACAAAACTCTTCTAAAGATAGAGCATAATTGAACGGATAAAAAGGCATGCCCCCTCGGGACATGCCTTTTCTATATGCTATAACGTTTCTGAATTCATATGAATAAATAAAATAATACCAGCGACCATAAGTACCATAATACTACCTGCAAATAGTGTAATACCCATGAACATTAAACTTGTGCTCATGTCCACTGATACACTTTCAATAAAAATAGAAATTACATACGTGATAAGGGCGATTCCTGCAAGAATACTTCCTGGAACAAATCGCTTTAAGCCATTTTGTTTTAACGTCATATATGCAAAAATAGCAGTCATGCAAAGCGTAATTATCCAAAGAACGATCATCTCTTCTCCCCCCTCACAAGCCTTTTCTTTCTATTATACATGACATTGCCCTATAATAGTTAAATTTGCACTTGTGTGACATATAACAAGGAATAATCCAAACTGTAGCGAATATCTTATGAAGAATCCAAAATACATTATCATTATCAAAGTAACGTATTTACAATACCAGCTTCACTTATCGCGAGTATTGTTTATAAAATAAAACATTCAGCATAAGGAGACTGATCTCATGTGTATGCTGTAAAATTATTATTTGAATCTGTCCATTCAGGTAAACCTAATCCTAGTAAAATTGATGAACATTATGAAGAGAATCACGATACACTTTTTGAAGAAAGTATCATTCTCGTTAAGGCGAACAGTTTAGAGGAAGCTCATGAGCTAGGTGAAAAGATAGCTCTACAGTCTGAAGATACGTACGATAATATGTACGGTGAGCAAGTAACATGGACGTTTAGAAAAGTGTTGCATGTTTTCGAATTAGATGACACACCATTTGAGACAGGAAAAGAATTATATGCACGCTTTTTACATGTTAAAAAAACTGAAAGTGTAGATACAGTAGTTAAACACCATTATCCTGAATATGAATAAAAGCTCACAGCTATCGCTGTGAGCTCTCTTATTCTTACTTCGTTGAATCTCTAAATTGGATACGGTGAGGTAAGATAACTGAGTGATCTTCTACTTTTTCTTTGTTCATATATTTCGTTAGTAGACGCATTGCTACTGCACCGATATCATACATTGGTTGTACAACTGTCGAAAGTTGCGGACGAACCATTAATGCAAGACGTGTGTTGTCAAAACCAAGCACTTCGATATCCGTTGGTACGTTTAATCCCGCGTCTTGTGCTGCGTGGATTACACCTAGTGCCATTTCATCAGAAGATACGAAGATTGCTGTTGGTTTTTCATCCATGCCCCAAAGTCTTTCAAACGCTTCTATACCTGAATCATATGTGTAATCTCCATCAATTATAAGATTTTCATCATATGAAATACCTGCTTCTTCTAAAGCTTTTTTATAACCTTGTAACTTCTTCGCGCTTCCTGCTTTATTAATGAAAGGACCAGAGACGAAACCGATACGTTTATGTCCTTGCTCAATAAAATGCTTCATTGCATCGTAAGCTGCTTGTGTATAATCAATATTTACTGATGACGTTTCATTTTGTTCATCAAATGACGCTGCTAATACAATTGGTACTGGAGATTTTTTGAACTCTTCAACGTGAATATCTGTAATATCTTCACCCATGAAAACAATCCCGTCCACTTGTTTCCCAAGCATCGTATTTAATAAGTGGAACTCTTTCTCTTTGTTCTGGTCAGAGTTACTTAAAATGATGTTATATTTGTACATTGTTGCGATATCTTCAATTCCACGAGCAAGTTCTGCATAAAACGTATTTGAGATATCCGGAATAATAACACCCACTGTAGTTGTCTTCTTACTTGCTAGTCCACGTGCTACTGCATTCGGGCGGTATCCTAAACGATCAATTGCTTCTAATACTTTCTTTCTTGTTGTAGGCTTTACATTTGGGTTACCATTCACAACGCGTGATACGGTAGCCATTGAAACATTTGCTTCACGCGCTACATCATAGATTGTTACGTTCATCTCTTCGCACACTCCTTCTATTTATGTTATCTATTTTTATGTATCGGTTCACTTGAATGAAAAAAAGACATCAACTCTATTTGCAGATGCCAACAATCGTCCCGAGTTCTTCCTTTTACTAATGATACGCTAAAAACACAGGGTCATACAATATTTTCCCGCAAAAGTTTCGAAAAAATTCGCTTCTTTTCTCGTATTTTCGTATTTTTTATGCAAAAAAGGTCAATTTTTGTAAAAAAGCTATGTAACAAGGGCTACATAGACTAAGAAATCTTTTTATAATTTACTTCCGAATGCTTTTAATTCTTTCATAAACTCATTGAATTCTGGAATGTCCATTTGCTGCGCTGCATCTGATAATGCAACTGCTGGGTCTGGATGTACTTCAGCCATAATAGCAAAAGCACCAATTGCCATAGCCACTTTTGCAAACGGTAATAGAAGGCCACATCGCCCTGTAGAATGCGTTACATCGACAACAACAGGTAAATGTGTTTCTTTCTTTTAAATTGGCACATATGAAATATCAAGCGTATTACGCGTTGCTGTTTCATATGTGCGAATACCACGCTCACATAAAATGATAGTACCATTCCCCTCTGCCATACTATATTCTGCTGCATTAATAAATTCTTCAATTGTTACTGATAAACCACGCTTTAATAATATTGGTTTATTTACAGCACTAGCTGCCTTTAACAGTTCAAAGTTTTGCATATTGCGAGCGCCAATTTGAATAACATCAACATAATCTGACACTTTAAAGAAGGCACTGAAAGAGTTTATTTCATAAGAAAAAAGAGGTCATTCCCTACTATGTACAGGTAATGACCTCCTTTCTTCTTTCAACATCTTTAGGAAATTCGAAATGTTTTTCTCGAAGTATTCACTTTTTCAGTAGCCTCAGCTTAAAACTGTCTTTTTTTATTATAGGAAAGAAACAAACGGTTTATCGCTGTTCTTCTCTTTTATAATAACAGCCTCGATTTTATTCTCGGACTTTATTTGTAATTGAACTTTAGCATCTTTAGGAAATTGTTCTAACATACTTTGAGCAGCCGTTTGAGAGAGTGCCATTAATTCTGACTTACCGTTATATTTTACGACAATATCCATCTTTAATTTATCCATCTTATTTTGCTTATAAGAAATCTTAGCATTAACAGGGATATAATCTCCTGGAGAAAATGCCTTCATTGCTTTAGAAAAATTCTTTAGCTTATCATTATCTTCTCCATGTGCCCCCTCAAATTCTTGAGAAGGATACGAATACGACTTTTCATCAATAGTATCCCAATTTCCAAGATTAGTCTCGTTCTTTTGAACAGTAGCGCTTGAAATATAAGTACCATTCTTTAAAGAACTTGTACTTTCTTGCTTGAATATAGCAAATGTAATTGGAGATTTGTTATATTTATCATTTTTATTAATAGCTTCTATAAGCCCCTTAGCGACTTCAGTACCTTTAGAAATAGCTTCCTCATTAGATACACTTGAAGACATAGATAAACCAATAACAACACCAGATAAGCTTAGTTCATTTGAATTTTGTTTGCCGAAGTAGTCCTGTTCTATAATATTAGTCAAAACTGGTACTTCTTGTTTCGTAACTAATTCATCAATTGTTTTCTCTGGAATATATTGATTTAATTGTAATACGTAATTTTCTGTATCGAATTGTTTTGAAGCAATATCCATTAAACCATTTTCATATTCTGCTAAATCTAGTTTAGAATTAGTTTTAACATTAACTGTATTAATTACCTTTTGTTCTTTTAAAGGAATAACAGTTCTATAGTAATCCTTAGAAACAGCAGTTCTTGGAATCATACTTTTTTCTTTCGTATCTTTCTGTACAACTTCATCCTTCTTCTCAATAGTATTATTGCTGCAAGCCCCCAGTAATAAACTTAAGCTTGCGATGCATAATGCCATTTTCTTCATTGCTTAAAACCCACTTTCAAAAGTCAATTTACTTAGTTTTAAAGTATCTCTAGTGTACCATTAAATATATTGCAACAAAATAAAAAAGAAGCAAGCCCTTCGCTTGCCTCTCCCTATTTTACATTCTCTTCTAAAGCTTCTTTTTTAATATTCCAGTGCGATGTATGCCATACTACCATTCCATCTTTTATGTATAACACTTGCGGAGATTCATGCTTAATGCTGTACTGCTCTGCAACATGGTTCGAAACATCTCTCGCCTCTTGTACGTATAAGTAATATGCTGGCACTTCTCTTTCTTCACCGCAATACGCTTGAAACTCTGTATATGCCCCGTGACTAATTGGACATGTCGTACTATGTTTAAAAAGAACGTAAGGCTCGTTCTTTTCTACTAACGCTTCAAGTTCTTCAATCGTTTCAATCTTCATCATACTCATCATTACTCACCTCTCATGCGAAGTCTAGAGCGCTTCTCTCTCTTTTCAGCCTTCTGCTCAGCTTTCTCAAGTTTACGCTCTTCTTTTTCAATCTTTTTCTCTTGTCTCGTAGTACGGTAATGATTATACACTTCAATTGCTGCGCTGCTCCACTGTACAACTTGTGCCACTTTATCTGCATTATTTTCAATTTCGTCCGTAACAGACTCTGAAACGTTGCGAAGCTTCGTATTTAAAGAGTGGATCGTCGTTCCGATTCCATCCACACCTTCTACTACTTTATTTAGCGACTGTGACTTCTGTTGAATATCATCAGCTAACGCATTTGTCTTATGTAATAATTGCTCCGTCTCTACGCTTATTCCTTGCATTTGCTTTTCTAAACCTTCTAACGTGCTCGCAACGTTTTCTAACGTCTTCTGAACCGATAACAACGTTCTGCATACATACACTACTAATACTGCGAAAGCAACCGCGATAATAGCCGCACTTACATATAGAAGAACTTGCATTTCATCACTTCCTTTATCTTTTTCATACTTTCTCCCATTATACAATCATTTTCCGTTTCATTCTAATCCCTATCTTTTCATTAGAATTTTCATACTTATTCGTTAACTTTAACATAAATGATTCAACAAATTCCACTAAGTAGGTTACAATAGGAGAGGATACATAATTAGTAGGGAGGCTTTACATATGAAAGATCCACGCATTGAAAAGTTAGCATACAATTTAATTAACTACTCTATTCGTTTACAAAAAGGCGAAAAAGTATTAATTGAAAACTTTGGCTTACAAAAAGAACTTGTAACTGCACTTGTAAAAGAAGCATATGCAGCTGGTGGTTTCCCATTCGTTTCTTTAAAAGATCATCAAGTAGATCGCTCTTTATTAATGGGTGCTACTGAAGAACATTTCGAACAAATCGCTGCATATGAAGCTAGTGTAATGAAAGATATGGATGCTTACATTGGCCTTCGCTCTGGCGATAACATTAACGAACAAGCTGACGTTCCAAGTGAACGTATGAAAGTTCACGGCCAAACAGTTGGCAAAAAAGTTCATAGAGACATCCGTGTTCCGAAAACACGCTGGGTTGTTCTTCGCTACCCAAATGCTTCTATGGCGCAGCTTGCTAAAATGAGCACAGAAGCTTTCGAAGACTTCTACTTCGAAGTTTGTAACTTAGACTACGGTAAAATGGATAAGGCGATGGATAGCCTTGTTACATTAATGAATAAAACAGATAAGGTTCGCTTAACTGGCCCTGGAACTGATTTAACATTCTCTATTAAAGACATTCCAGCTATTAAATGCTCGGGTCATTTAAACATTCCAGATGGTGAAGTATACTCTGCACCAGTTCGCGATTCTGTTAACGGTACAGTTTCTTACAACACACCATCTCCTTACAACGGTTATACATTTGAAAATGTACAACTTAAATTTGAGAATGGCCAAATCGTTGACGCAACTGCAAACGATTCAGAGCGCATTAACAAAATCTTCGATACGGACGAAGGCGCACGCTACGTTGGTGAGTTCGCAATCGGCGTAAACCCATACATCTTACATCCAATGGGTGACATTCTATTCGATGAAAAAATCGATGGCAGCTTCCACTTCACACCTGGACAAGCTTATGATGATGCATGGAACGGCAACAACTCTAACATTCACTGGGATTTAGTATGCATCCAGCGCCCTGAATACGGCGGCGGCGAAATTTACTTCGACGACGTACTAATCCGTAAAGACGGACGCTTCGTTGTAACTGAACTAGAAGCTTTAAACCCAGAGAACTTAAAATAATAATAAAAACGCTCGGAATTGTATCCGAGCGTTTTGTTATTATTTCCACTCTATATCGAACTACTTTCCTCGCTTTTTGTTTGCTGGAAATGAAAATAAAATAAAAGCGCAACTGCGATGGTACCTATTAATATTGGTACATATAAGGGCAGATCCCATTTCATATATACTCTAGTGCAACCAACAAGCACAAACAAAATTTCTAAACAGAATAAAGGTTTTACATATTTCATTTCTTACCTACCATTGCTATTTTCACATTTGGGTTCTCTTTCTCGATAAGCGCGAAAAATTCATTCATATCTTGCGGCATCGCAACCATATGTACTTTGTATGTATTCGTCGTAATTTCAAGAGATTTTCCCACTTGACGAATGATTCTTATCTCTTTCAATACGATATCGTCATTTAAAATACCGTACTTTAATACACCATTTTCTACTTTATGCTTTTTAATAAATACTTCCCAAACGAGTGGTACATTTACAAGGAAACATAAACCCATTCCAATTAACGCTGACATCCACTGCTCTTTATTTGTGAGAATCATGACAAGTGGATATACAAACATAAAAGCTAACGTGAGACAAACGAAAATTACTACCGATTTACTTCTTTGAATCGGAATGTTCATACACGCACCCCCTACCCCAAATTATACCACTTTTTCCATTTTAGTTCATAAAAAAAGGCCATTTCTACATGACCTTCTTAAACAATATATCTATAGAATTTCTTATCCACCTGTAACACTGGAAAACTTTTTGGCAACTCGTCTATACTCACACTTTGGAAATTATTCTTTTCATAAAAGCGATGCGCTGCTAAAAATTTAACTGTTGTTCCTAAATAAATGTCTTTCAAGTTCTTTTCTTTCGCCCAAGAAATTGCCGTTTGAAGTAGCGTATATGATGCGCCCCATTCTTTTCCGCGGAACTCTTTCTTCACGAACATTTTTCTTAGCGCTACTTGATGCTTCCCAATATCTAATAAAGCTACCGTTCCAACTACTTTCCCATCATAAGTTGCTACCCAAAAATTTCCGTTGTCCCTTTGATAGAACGTTTCTATTTCAAGTAAGTCAGGCTGCTCTTCTTTCGTAATAGGGACCTTGTACTCTTTTCGCTGAATATGAACGATAAGATCTACTACTTCCTCTTGAAACATACTTTCATACGGAATAATACAAATCTTCTCGTTCATCGAATCTTCTTCCATTCTGAAGCTAGTAAACTATACACAGCGATATCTTGGAAATGATCATATATCCATTCTTCATCTCTTAAAATACCATCTAATTTAAAACCTAAACGTTCTGGAATCGCACGGCTTTTCGCATTTTCAACACCACAACGAATTTCAATTTTATTCAGCTTTAAATTATCAAATGCATAATGAAGCACAGTCTTCACACTTCGCGTCATAATACCTTTCGCGCCAGCATCTTCTGCAAGATAATAACCAAGACTCGTAGCTTTCTTACCCCAGCTCACCGGATGAATACCTACCATCCCAACAAGCTTTCCTTTATAGCGTATACCAGCCTCAAACCCATCTCCCTCTGCAAATTTCTTTAACCACATCGGAAAAATCTCATTATACGCATCAGCTGATTTCGTCCCATCTACCCACGGAAGCCATCTTCTTAAATGATTACGATTTTGATCTATTAATTCATATAGTCCCTCTTTATGATGTTTTTCTAATAGTTGTAATTCGATTTCGTCATCTACTCGGAGTGTGAACATGTTTTTTAGCCCCTTTTTATTTTTCTTATTATTCTAACACTTACAGATACAAAATGTTAAATATTCACACTTTTTTCGGTTTTATTTGTATAAAACCAGAAGAATATAATACTCCCGTAACAACTAATATCATTCCTACAGATTGTGCGGGTGTTACATTTACTCCTTCAATAAAAGAAATAATCATTGTAACAACAGGCACTAAATTAAAAAATAAAGATGTCCTTGCTGCCCCAATTTGAGCAATTCCATTATTCCACCATAAGTAACCGAGCACACTCATTCCAATTGCCATAAAGAGAATCGCTCCCCAAGCTAACAAAGGAATTTCTAAAACTGGTACTATACTTTTTTGAGTGACAGATATCACAATAAAGGCAAGAGCACCAATCGTCATCGTATATGTCGTAGTTTGTATTGGGCTACCAGTTTTAATAAACCTTCTGCCTAGTACACCGTATAACGCCCAGCAAATATTCCCTAATAAAATATAAAAATCCCCTTTTGAAAATGATAGGCTTTGTAGTATTGTAAACGAACCTTGTGTAAGTACAAAAACAACACCAAGTAATGCAAGTAACATTCCAATACCTTGGCGCTTTATAATTTTTTCTCGTAAAATAACACTTGCTAACAGCGTCGTAACGAGCGGATTCGTCGCCATAATAAGTGCACCATTAATAGCTTCTGTATGCTTCATACCTAAAAAGAAAAAGAAGTTAAAACCAAATACACCAACAATACCTAGCAAAAGGTAATAAGCCCTATTCTGCCTCCATACCTCCACCTCAAAATCTTTTCGTATTTTTAACAGACATAACATCACAAATGCAGCAATCCCAAAACGCCATGCCGCTATATGAATCGCTTCGAAATATTGCACCGCATATTTCGAAGCATTAAATGTTCCACCAGTGAAAATCGCAAACCCTAGTAACTGAGCGTATACTTTATTCTTCATTGTTGGCCTCCGAGTTTTTCTCTTCTAGAAAACCATAATAAATTTCTAACTTCTCCTCTGTTAACAAAACTACTTTTTGCAATTGCTCCTGCTGTTCCCTTAAACGATGTAAGTGTGTTGTTAAAATTGAAATCCTCTTTTTTATTTTCGCTGGTACTTCTTCTTTCCTCTGCCTAATTTCCTCTATAATGCATCCATCACTTGCAAACTCGGCCATCTCTTCTAATGACATTCCAGTTTGTTTTAATGAATATAAAAATTTTAATAGGCGCACATCACCTTCTGTATATTGACGAATACCACTATTTCGCGTTGGTGGTGGTAATAATCCTAATTTTTCATAATAACGCAAAGTATGAATACCCATCCCAGTTAACTCTGCTACTTCACCGATTTTATACATGTTCTCTCCCCCTTGTTTTTACATTTTCATCTTACAACCTAGAGTTAGCTCTAGGTCAATACATAAATAAAAATCGGACACAACAAAAAAAGACGCACAGCCAAGCTATGCGTCTTTTCTATTACTTCTCTGCAACTTGAACTTCTTTTACGTAAGCTGCTTCGAATTTTTGGATGTCACCTGCGCCCATGAAAATAAGAACGCCGTTTTTATGTTTCTTTAACACATCCGTTGTTGTATCTGTAATTAGTTCTGCGCCATCAATACGTTTTTGCAGATCTTCAATTGTTAATTCACCTTTGTTTTCACGTGCTGATCCGAAAATATCACATAAGTATACTTGGTCAGCTTTACTTAGGCTTTCCGCGAACTCATCTAAAAATTTCTCTGTACGTGAGAATGTATGTGGTTGGAATACAGCGACAACTTCACGCTCTGGATGTTTTTGACGTGCTGCTTCAATCGTTGCATTAATTTCTGTCGGATGGTGTGCATAGTCATCAATGATAACTTGTTCTCCCATTGGCTTTTCATTAAAGCGACGTTTTACGCCTTCAAAAGTTGTTAGCTGATGCTTAACTGCTTCTACATCAACGTTTTCATAATGGCAAAGCGCGATTACTGCTAATGCATTTAATACGCTGTGATCGCCGTATCCTGTAATTTTGAACGTGTCATAATACGTATTACGAACGAATACATCGAATATAGTACCATCAGTTCTCTTTTGAATGTTACGTGCTTGGAAATCGTTATCTTCTCCAAATCCATAGAAAATAACAGGTACTTTCGCTTGAACTTTTTGAAGTTCTTCATCATCACCACATGCAATAATACCTTTTTTCACTTGCAATGCCATCTCTTGGAATGCATTAAATACATCATTGATGTCTGCAAAATAATCTGGGTGATCGAAATCGATATTTGTCATGATTGCATAGTCTGGATAGTAAGACAAGAAATGACGACGATACTCACAAGCTTCAAATACAAAATACTTACTATTTTCTACCCCATGCCCCGTTCCATCTCCAATAAGGTATGATGTTGGGTGTGCACCTTGCATTACATGGGCTAACAAACCAGTTGTTGATGTTTTTCCATGTGCACCAGTTACAGCAACACTTGTGTACTGATTCATAAGATCACCTAAGAAGTGATGGTAACGATGTACTGGGATATTTAATTCTTTTGCTGCTACGATTTCTTCATGCGTATCAGGAAATGCATTTCCTGCGATAATCACTTGTCCTTCTTTAATATTATTCTTATCAAAAGGAAGGATGGAAATACCACGCTTTTCCAATGCTGTTTGTGTAAAGAAACGCTTTTCATAATCAGACCCTTGAACAGTATGCTTCATGTCATGAAGAATTTGTGCTAATGAACTCATTCCTGTTCCTTTAATTCCTACAAAATGGTAAACTGTCATCTTAAAGAACCTCCAACATTTCGAACTAATACAACGGCCTATCTATAAGACAGTATATGAATCTTTTCTTATTTTGGTAATCATCATACATTTCTGATGCAGTGAATTTCTTTTTATATTCACTTATCAGTGATAAACTCGTACGTACTTCTTTTATGTCCATAACACATTTATTATAGCAAAAAACAAGCCGCTATACTATGATAACAGAAAAACTGATAGGGTCAATCACCTATCAGTTTTTCTCGCTTTTACATATCTTCTTTTGTTTCTAATTGAACACGCTCTAGACGTGAATTTGGACGGTATTTACGACCAGCTTTTGCTTCTGGTTTTCCATTTAATTCTACGTTATCACCAGTAAAACCAATATTCATTTTTAATAAGCTACTTCCTACTCCGTATATATCGACAGGAACATTTTGAGCTTCAAATTCACGAATACGCTTCTCATCAAACCCACCAGTTACAACGATATCTACATGTTGGAACCCTTCCTCATCAAGAGCCTTACGAAGTGCAAATACAAGTGATGGATTTACACCACGTGGATCGAATGTTCCAAGTACTTCTGGGTGACGAATGAAGTATTGATCAATCATTGTGCGAGACGTATCGACACGTACACCTTTTAATGTTGATCCAAATTCACGCGCTACGCGAAGTGCATCTGTAATGACATCATTGTTATAATCAATTAGTACGACTAATTCATCTTCTGGGAATTTTTTATGATATGCCTTTGCAGCTTCAACAACATCACCATTAAACATTTGAATTAAAGCGTGAGGCATCGTCCCCATACCACTTCTGCCCCACCATTCATTCATTGCATGCGTCGCTTGCGCGCTCATACCTCCGATGTATGCCGCATAGCCGTCACCAGCTTGTTGCGTATAATGATCGTCACGATCTCCCATGAAAATAACCGGTTTTTCTTTATCTACACTACGTGCAGCTTGGACAACGTTATATACGTTTGTCGCAACTGATGTACGACGAGCTAAAATCCCATCAATTACACCTTCTAAAAAGCCGAAGTATTCATAAGGACCATGAATTGTTAAAACTGTTTCAAACGGACTAATATTATCGCCATCCTTTAAAGAATGAATTTCTAATTCCTCAGGATTTTTGGCAAATGTTTGTAGCAATGCGATTACCTCATCTGCTCCGCAAAGAACTGCATGTTCTTTTTGAAAAAACTGCATTGTTACAACACTTTTCGGGCGAAATTCTTCAATGATTTCTCTAGTTTTTAAAAAGTAAACGGCAGAGAACCAGCCTTCTCCAACACGTTCATCAAATTTAAATGTTTTATTTGTTAGTCGATTTATTTCACCTTTTAATTTTAATTCAATTTCTTTCATGTCGCTTTACTCCCTACTTTACTATCCAACATTTTCTATTAGTATACAGCAAAACCGTTTCCTATACATTTGTTTCCTGCATAGCAGCGAATTCATCCTCAGAAATAAGGACATCTCTCGGTTTCGTTCCTCTTCCTTCAGAAATAATCCCTTGCGACTCCATCTCTTCAATTAGACGTGCCGCGCGATTATAACCTATGCGGAATTTTCTCTGTACAGAAGATGTGGACGCTCCCCCTTGCTCTACAACAAATTGACATGCATCAAAAAATAGTTCATCTTCAGACTCACTCTGCTCTGATTTTGCTAATAAATCCTCTTGCTTAAATAAGTAGTTTGGCTTCATTTGCTTTTTCACATGATCAACTGTTCTTTCAATCTCATCATCTGATACGTATACACCTTGTACACGAACTGGTTTAGATGTGCCGTTTCCTAAAAATAGCATATCACCACGACCAAGTAACTTCTCCGCGCCCCCAATATCGATAATCGTACGCGAATCAACTTGAGATGATACTGTAAACGCAATACGCGTTGGAATGTTTGATTTAATTAAACCTGTAATAACGTCTACAGATGGACGCTGCGTCGCAACTAATAAGTGAATACCACAAGCACGAGCTTTTTGTGCAATACGACAAATCGCTTCCTCCACATCACCAGGAGCAACCATCATTAAGTCCGCTAACTCGTCAATGACAATTACAATATAAGGTAATGTCTCACCTGGGATTTCTCTACCACTTACAATCGTATTGTAACGAGTTAAATCACGAGCACCAGCATGAGCAAACAATTCATAACGACGTTCCATCTCTTCAACCGCCCACTTTAACGCAGCTGTAGCTGCTTTTACGTCAGTAATAACAGGTGCTACAAGATGTGGAACAGAATTGTATGGTGCAAGCTCAACCATCTTCGGATCAATTAGTATCAACTTCACTTCATGCGGCTTCGCTTTATATAAAATACTCGTTAAAATCGCGTTAATGCACACACTTTTCCCTGAACCAGTTGCACCCGCAATAAGTCCATGTGGCATTTTTCGAATATCCGTTACAATTGGATCACCTGAAATATCAAGCCCCAGCGCAACTGTAAGCGGTGATTCACTCTTTGTAAATACAGGACTTCTTAAAATTTCACGCAGGAATACTGGCTTACTTTCCTTGTTCGGAACTTCAATTCCAATTGCACTCTTCCCTGGAATTGGCGCTTCAATTCGAATATCTTTCGCAGCTAAACTTAACTTAATATCATCACTTAAATTTGTAATTTTATTTACTTTCACACCTGGGTCTGGTTGTACTTCAAAACGAGTTACCGCCGGCCCTTGTGACACATTAATAACATGTGCTCCAACATGGAAATTATTAAATGTCGTATTTAATAATTCTTCCTGTTCTTCTAGCCACTCCGTATTATCTAATGCTGCCTGCTGTGGAATTGACAACAACGTTAATGGCGGAAGTTCATACTTCGGTGGCGCTTGTAGTACGTTGCGCATATCATTCTCTTTTTGATTTACAACATATGCTTTCTCTTGTACTTCCGTACTTGAAATTGACTCTTGTACTTGTCCAGCCACCACTACTTGTTGCATCGGTTTTTCTTCCACTTGCGGTTCCACTACCACTTGCGGCATCGGTTTTTCTTCCACTTGGGCTTCTACTACCACTTGCTGCACTGGACTTTCTTCCACTTGCGGGTCTACTACCACTTGCTGCACTGGTTTTTCTTCCACTTGCGGGTCTACTACCATTTGCTGCATTGGCTTTTCTTCTGCTTGTGGTTCTACTACCACTTGCTGCATTGGCTTTTCTTCCACTCGTTCACTGACAGTTGATTGCATTACGTTCGTTCTTGCCGCATGTCTTTCCATTAATTTCTTTCTATCCTGCTTTAACATGACAACATTAAATGGGACATGACGTTTTTTCTCACGTTTCGGTTCTTCTATTTGTAAAGCAGGCTGTTCTTCAGCAACTTGCTTCTTTTCTTCCGCTTCTTCAACTAAAACGTTCGCAAAGTTTTGAACATCTTTCTTTGTTTGCTCATCCGTTTCTGAAACTGGTACGAATACTTCACTTTCTTCCTTGAACGTAATTGTTTCTTGTTGAGAAATCACTGGTTGCTCTGCAACTGGTGTATTTTCCACTAAATCTGTATTCATCGTTTCTTCAATTACTGTTTCTTGAGAAGTTGGTTCTTCTTCCTTAGTACCCTCTAACTCCGCAACTTCTTCTGTCGCTTCCTCAGCTTCCTCTAATTCCACAACTTCTTCTGTCGCTTCCTCAGCTTCCTCAGCTTCCTCTAATTCTACAACTTCTTCTGTCGCTTCCTCAGATTTCTCTAATTCTACAACTTCTTCTGCTGCTTCCTCAGCTTCCTCTAATTCTGCAACTTCTTCTGTCGCTTCCTTAGTTTCTTCTAATTCCACAACTTCTTCTGTCACTTCCTCAGATTTCTCTAATTCCACAACTTCTTCTGTCGCTTCCTTAGTTTCTTCTAATTCCACAACTTCTTCTGCTTCCTTAGCTTCTTCAAAAGCATCTGGTATTTCTATAGTAATTGTTTCTTCAAGCTTTTCATCTGCTTTTACAATCACTACATCTTCTAATGTTTCTTCTTCGACTTGATTTGCTGCAACTTCAGCAACAGTTTCTTCTATTTCTGTATTACATTCATTTTCTTCTGTTAATATCGAATACACATGCTCTACTTTAGAATCTATTGACTCTTCTTGTAAAATTTCTTCGTTATCTTCTGTAGATGATAACGCTACTACATCTTGCTCCTGCTTCAAGGCTTGTACAATTGTAGCCTCTTCTTCCACATGCTGTCCTACTGTTTTATGAAGCAAATCATCACTTAGGCTTTCTTCTAATGAAGGGGCTTGACGTTCAACTTCGTAACCGTTTTTCTCTAACCATGTATCCACAACCGATTTTTCTTCTACTTTATTACTTCGTTCGTTCACTCCGTTCTTAACAGATGAACTTCCTTGTAGAACTCCCGAAAAGTCAGATAATGTATATCCCTTTTTCTCTAACCATGCGTCAACAACAGCTTTTCCTTCAACAGATATTTCAAGATCTTCTCTTACCTTTTCTTCCTCCTGCACAACCTTCGTTTCTACTGAAGGACGGTTATATCCATAAATCGGAGAAATCATTTCTGTTGGACGAAATGGTCTACGGTTACTTTCTTGCGACGGTACGAATGCTTTTTTTACGACAGGCTCTGGTTCCGGTTCATATTGCAATTCCGGTTCCTCATATGTAGGTGCTTCTGTTTCCACATACGGTCGTCTGCTTCTTTCCACTTTTATTCCTCTTTGAGTAGGCTGTTCTTCATATGCTCCTCTTTGAATAGGTTGTTCTTCAAAGTTAGGCAGTTCTCTTACATCCTCCTCATCGAAGCCATTATCTGGTATTAATGGAAAACGACATTTCCCTGCATTCCGACTTGCCATTTGTGCTTCTCTTGCTTCAGTGTAGTGGTTTACACGAGGAATTTTCGGCTGACTTTCAATTTGTGCCGGTACTTCTTTATTCATCACTGTTTTTTCTTCCTCTTTGTTAAACAGCTTTTTCATCCAATCTAACATGTTTACCACTCTTTCTACTAAATAGTAACATCCTTTATTGTATCAGCATTCGGCAAAAAGTGCAGGTAAAATTAAGCATATTAGTTTTATCCATAATATTCTAATTCACGATTGTTTTTCATATAGAAAAACGAGGTCTTACATGTAAGACCTCGTTTAATCTTTACCCTTCCGATATTCATCCACACTATCCGTTACACTTTGCAATAAAGAATTTACATACTGTGGGTCAGATAATTTTTTGTCTTCTTCAGGGTTTGACATAAATCCAAGTTCTAATAGTACTCCTGGAACTTTTGACCAATTAAATCCAGAAAGATCATCCCGAAATTTAATTCCATTTACTTTCACTTGATGATTCTCTCTCATTTTATTTACTATCGTTTGAGAGATTTGAAGACTTTCAGCATAAATCTCTTTCGTATACGGACTTCCTTCTGCCGGTGTCAATACAGCAAATCCACTTTGATTTGGATTTTCAGAACCATCTGCGTGAAGGCGCAAAAATAAATTCGCTTTATGATCATTCGCGAATGTTGCTCGTTCCTTATTACTTATATCAACCTCATGTGACGTTCTCGTCATCAATACTTGTATACCTTTTGCTTCCAGTTTTTCTTTCAATATAAAAGCCATCTCTAATACAAGAACTGATTCCCTCTTTTTCGTTACAACTCCCGCTGTTCCGTCTGTTACTTTATATTTTTGCGTAGTTGCCCCTGGACCAATTGCCTCTAAATTTAAATTCGCTTTTTGTTGATGCCCTGGATCAATAACGACGAGAAACTTTTCTTGTTTTTCATTACTCTCTACTTTTTGTTCATTATTTTGCAGCGGTTGCTCAGTTGGCTGCAGCGGCGTAGTTTCCTCTTTCTTTTCCTCGGCCGGCACTTCCTCCTGCTTATGTTCCACTTGCTCATTCGTTTGAATTGCTTGCGGCTGTTCTTTCTTTTCTTGTTCTTCTTGCTGCTTTTCTACCGGTGCGTCTTCCTTATTATCTTTGTTTTTTTCTTGTATAGAAGATGTTGTTTCTTTTTTCGGCTCTTCTTGCGAACAACCTCCCATATATATTCCAATGACTGCAATAGCGCTCATTATTTTTATATACTTCATTTTTCTCTCCTATCACTTTGCACCGGTCTCAAAGTTTTTCTTATAATTGTTTTATAATTTCATCCATATTTCCAATATGAACGGGTTGCCACGTTTCTGTACCACGCTCTGCGGTATAGACTAGATACGCATCATCAGCTACATTTACGAAAACAGGATCCCCCATATCCGTTTCATATCCGATAACAATCCATTCCTCTTTCCATTTTCCACTTTCTTCACTTATTAATGAATTTTTATGTTTATCATATCGATAACCGATTTGTCCTTTTTCTAATTCATTTTCGCTAAACACATATATTTCATAGGAACCTAGTTCGATATCTTGCTGTTTTGAAGTTTCAATTCGTTTCAGAAGTTCTGCAATTTTTGGTTGTTGTTTCATACGTCTACCCCCTTCTTTTTTCTAAATTTTACCTAATCCATTTTTGAAATACAATATAGATTTTGAGAGGAAACGTTACAATGCTAGGAATTTCGCACAAAAAAATAGCCTCACATATGCGAGACTACTTTTTCTAACATCAATTAAAATTTAAATTCTTGTCCAACTTCAAAGCTATCTTCTAATACAAGAATACCTTTTTCTTCTGGAGCATCTGGAAGCTCTAACTCACGTGCAGAGCAAATCATTCCAGAAGAAGGAACACCGCGAAGTTCAGCTGGTTTAATTAACATACCACTTGGCATTACAGCACCGATTTTTGCAACAACAACTTTTTGTCCTGCATCAACGTTTGGTGCACCACATACGATTTGTAATGTTTCTGTACCGATTTCTACTGTACAAATGTTTAATTTATCAGCATTTGGATGCTTCTCTTTTTCAGCTACATAGCCTACAACAAATTTCGGCGTGAAATCAGCTTCTACTTTTTCTTCAAAGCCATTCTTCGCTAAAATTCCGTTAATTTTTTCAACAAACTCTTTCGTTAATGTAACGTTTCCGTTGTCTGTTACTTCTACATAAGAAGACGCATTAAAGATGTTGAATCCTGCTGTTACGTTGCTTTCACGATCGTATACGCGAGCAACATCTCCTTTACGGTCAAATGTACGGTTTTCTAAAGTAATATCTTGTAAGGTAACAATTAAAGTGTCACCAATTCCTTCAAGGTTGTAAAAAACGTTCACTTCGTTCATCCTTTCTCTTTTCCATCTGTCTTCTTCCGATTCTTCGCTAAAATAAAGATTGGTTCGAAGTCCCCATCTTCATATACGAATGAAAGTGATGTAATCGGAACATGCCCTTCGGCAAAAAATTTCATTGTCATTTGTGCAATAATATCATAACCGATTTCGTTGACGATATCAGCAATAATTAATACATCTTGGTGAGGAACTGCAACAACCATATCACCAGAGATCTTTTCACGCATCGAGTGTAGTAACGATTCGTTTAAAATACGACTCGCATCGTATCCATCATTTGTGTTTAAAAAGTAGAATGTATTACCTGCTACTGTCTCCTGCTTAAATTCATAGCCTAATGAGCGAGCATTAAATAATGCCATTTCACGTACTTGTTCCTCTGTAAGCTCTAATTTTTGCAATAAGCGCTCATCAATTAATCGATACGTTTTATTAGAATCTAGCGCATAGTAAATACGTGTTTCCGCCGTATGGTCCGTCATAATAAACGGATTTCCTTCTTCTGATTGTTTCGGGAAAGAAGTAGAGCGAATAACAGGTAAAATTTTCGCCGTGCTATTTTCTTCTTTATGCATTGCAATTAGCGCTTCTTGTACGTAATAAGCGACCTCTTCAATTGCTTTTTCTTTGTTCACTTCCCATTTTGCAACTACTCCTGGAAGTGATACGTTAATACCTTTTTTCGAGTCTGTTTGTTCAATACGAAGAACTTCTTTCTCGCTATCATAATGACAGTCCCATTCTGGTCGAGATAATTTCTTCATTAACTCGTCTTTCATCTTTTTACTTGTCATTTTCATCTCTTTTTCCTCCCTTCCAAAAAAATAACCTCCCCCGCGAAGGTAGAGGTTGTTTTTACAATTCAATTGGCTAATTGTCTTATTTTAAACCTTCAATAAACTCTTCGATTTGCTCTTGTGTTTTACGATCTTTATTTACATAGCGTCCAGTTTCTTCACCTTTATTGTACGCTACAAAGCTTGGAATGCCAAATACGTCTACTTTCACGCATAAATCAATAAATTCATCACGATCTACATAGTAAAATGAGAAATCACTATACTTCTCTTCTACTTCTGGCATAAATGGATCAACGAAACGGCAATCTGGGCACCATTCTGCTGAGAACATGAAGACTACATTCTCTTCATTTTTTAATTCTTGGAATTGTTCCATGCTTTCTAATGATTTCATCTATATTTCCTCCTCTAACGAGTGCACTTTTTCACACTATAATCTTTTCTTTATACTACCATACATCGCGCATGGTGCAAGGTTTATGCTTGCTTTTCATCATACTTATATTGCCCAACAAGTAACTTAACAACGTGTACAAATAATTCCGTTCGGTCGACATAATCATCTGTAAAAATACCGATAGCACCTTCGTGACTACGAATATCTTTTCGCTCTACAAACTCTTCCATCACTTCACTTAGCTCTTTTCCTTCTTCAAGCGGTGCTAAAAAATCGTCTGGTAACTTAATACGTGCCCCGCCCGCAACAAATGTTTTACCTTCAATCGTCGCTAAAGCACCCCAGTTACACATAAATAACCCATGCTCCGTTCTCATAACGCCGCCTTCTAGCCCAATGCCGATATGAGCTGCACCTTCCTGCAATGCTCTCTTCGCTCTATTTACTGCTCCTTGCATCGTCTCTTCATCTGAAAAAGGCTGATTTGCTACTCCTGATGGAACAGAAAGAGATGTAATTTCAGCATCTTCCCAAACCTTCTCCACAGCCCCAACCTTCGTCTTATTCTTCGATCCTACTACTACCTTCATTTCATTCACCTCTATATAAATTCATCATTCTATCCTAATACTAGCCTCGAACACCAACTAGGCACTGACCGCTCCCATTCATCGCTGGGTCATCTATTCAACCTAAAAAAAGAAGGGCTTTTCACCCTTCCTCTTTACGCGTTATTCTTAATTGTCTCTAACGTCGTTTTGTCCGTCGCTCTCACAAGCTTCGTAATTAATTCCTTCGCTGCCGCATAATCATCAACATGTAAAATAGAAGCATGTGTATGAATGTAGCGTGCACAAACACCAATTACTGCTGATGGGATACCAGAGTTACTTGTATGCACACGGCCCGCATCTGTACCACCTTGTGAAATAAAGTATTGGTACGGAATGCTATGTGTTTCTGCTGTATCTAAAATGAATTCACGCATTCCTCTATGTGTTACCATTGTACGGTCATAAATACGAAGAAGAGCGCCTTTTCCTAATTGACCGAACTGCGTCTTATCACCAGATGCATCATTTGCTGGACTTGCATCAAGCGCATAGAAAATATCTGGTTGAATCATATTTGCAGCAGTTTGTGCTCCGCGAAGACCTACTTCTTCTTGTACAGTCGCACCAGAGTATAATGTGTTTGGTAATGTTTCATCTTTTAATTCCTTTAGCAATTCGATAGCAAGGCCACATCCATAGCGGTTGTCCCAAGCTTTCGCCATAATTTTCTTTTCATTTGCCATTGGCGTGAATGGGCAGATTGGAACGATTTGTTGCCCTGGCTTTATGCCAATTTCAATCGCATCTTCATAACTATCTGCACCTATATCAATTAACATATTTTTTATATCCATCGGTTTTGCACGTTGCGCATCACTTAATAAATGAGGAGGAATGGAACCAACAACCCCAATAACAGGACCATTCTTCGTCATAACTTGTACACGCTGAGCTAATAGTACTTGGCTCCACCAGCCACCTAACGTTTGAAAACGAAGCATCCCATTTTTCGTAATTTGCGTAACCATGAAACCTACTTCATCCATATGACCTGCTACAAGAACGCGCGGGCCAGTTTCGTCCCCTTTTTTCAGACCAAATACGCTACCTAAACCGTCTTGCACAATCTCATCAGCATATTTGCTTAATTCTTGCTTCATAAAACTGCGCACATCATGTTCAAAACCTGATGCACCTTGTAATTCTGTTAACGTACGAAATAATTGTAATGTCTCTTTATTCACGAAGTCCCCTTCTTTCAAACCTTAGTAGAATACCTCTTTTATTGTAACGAAATTTTCGAAATGTTTCTAGTTTCTTCTTTTTTAGTTGCATTTGCATTATAATTATTATTGGTACACTATTTTTATTTTACAGAATTGAGGTGAATATATGAGCTGGAAAGGTTTAGTCACAGGTCTTGGCGTTGGGTTCGCAGCTGGTTATTTCGTTGCAAACAAAGTACAAGAACAATCCCATATTTCTTCAGAAAAAGCATTGAAAATGGTGAAACAAGCATTAAGTCATAAAGGTGAAATTACTGGCTCTTGGGTACATATGGTTCCGGAGGCATTTGAAAAATATGATGTCGCGTACGAAGTTTATCGCGGCGGTCTTACAACGATGTTAGATGAAATACAAGAACGATTTGAATTTTTAGTTGATGCTAAAACAGGTACTGTTTTAGAGGTTATAGCAGCATAAAAAGAGGTTTCCCATTAGGTGAACCTCTTTTTTTTTAGAATTACCAACAAAAGCTGATAATAACAGCAATACATAATAAGTGGAGATTGTTCCAATAAATATTTTTGGACACCTTCCTCTTATTAATATTAAGCTTCTATATTTGTTTTTCTCTCTATCTTCTCCACTATATGCCCTTCCTCATTCCACTTTACTGCACGGTAATATGCATCATGATAAAAAGTAAACCACGCCTCTTTTTCAGCACCATACTTCATCCACTTTTGTTTATGTTCAATCGATGTCATTGGATAGTCATCGTATGCCATTACCCATAATACATTTTGATGTGCATGCGTCGGTAAAATGTCCGCTAAATGAAGCATCGTTTCACCCTGACTTTCAAGGACGACAACAGCATGTCCATCGCTATGACCACCCGTATGCACCATCTTTATTTCATCCGTAATTTCTACTTCTTGCCTGAACGTAACAATCTTATCAACGATTGGCTCCCAATTTTCCTTCCAATATGTATTACGCGATCTAACATTCGGATTTTTCATTTCATTCCATTCAGTCTCACTTACATAAATCGTTGCGTTCGGAAACGCCGGAACAAGGCGATTTCCCTCCCATTTTGTTAAACCAGATGCATGGTCAAAATGAAGATGCGTCATTAAGACGTAATGAATATCTTCATTATTCAGTCCCAATTTTTCTAAAGATTCCTTAACTGATGATTCTTCTGTTACACCTTGATTCCGCTTCATTTTCTCATTCAATTTACCATTCCCTATCCCTGAATCAATAAGCATGTTTCCTTCTTTCGTTTGTAAGAGTAACGGATCTGTTCGTAAATAAATATGATTTGTATCATTATGTTTATATTTTCGTGACCAAAGTACTTTTGGCACAACTCCAAACATCGCGCCTCCATCTAAATGTGTATTCCCACCTTTTAGCCACGTCACTTTTATATTTCCAATTTGTAACTGTTCCATATCCCATCCCCCTTTTCTATTTAATTTTAACATAATATTCCGATTATTTTTCATATAAAAAACCTATGCATTACTGCATAGGCTCCGTACGATATTTTGCTTCAACTCGATAAATACGATGACCTTTACTAGAAAATTTCTCTTCGTATTCTGTCATAATGTTTCCTTCATAATCACTATTATGAAGATCTAGGCTAAGGTAAGTTAATAACATACCATACTCAGCCATACTCATAATAGAATATTCAAATAAACCTTGGTTATCAGTTTTGAAATGAATTTCTCCGCCATCTACTAACACTTCTTCATAATTGCGTAAAAATGTTTTATACGTTAAACGACGCTTCGTATGACGATTCTTCGGCCATGGATCTGAGAAGTTTAAATAAACGCGGTCAATTTCACCTTTCGCAAAGAAAACTGTTAAATCTTCAGCATCTTTATTAATTAACTTTAAGTTCGGTACTTCTTCTTCAATTAATTTATCAAGTGCATCTACAACAACACTTGTGAATTTTTCAATTCCAATATAGTTAATATGCGGATTTGCTTTTGCCATATCATACATGAAGCGGCCACGTCCTGTACCTACTTCAATATGAATTGGCTGTTCATTTCCAAATATTTCTTTCCAGTTACCAGCGCTCTCCTCTGGGTTTCCAATTACGATATGTGAATACTCATTAATTCGATCCATTGCATAAGGCTTATGTCTTAAACGCATAGATGTCTCCCTCTCTTTACAAAACTATTTTAAAGGAAAAATTCCTTCTTTCTGTTTTAATCAATCTATCAAACAAAAAACCAAGTACGTACGAGCACTCGGTCCGTTTCTTTCAAGTATAAGATGTACCATTTTGATAAAAACTACATAAAGCATTAAACATTCCATGACGAAACAGCTTTTTCTCTTACATTTCTAGGGAGAGAAAAACACTCGAAAGGATGATCCGTTCATGCCAATTAATCAACAGCATCAATTAGAAGTGTTAAAAGATATTTTAATCAACCATCAAAGTGATTGCTGCGGGACAGTTTCTGAATGCGAGCAATTAGAGCGACTCATTCAATCGTTACTCGCAAACGATAGTATAAGTAGTGACACTAAAGTAATGCTAAACGATGTATATTCTTATAGTCAATCGGGTAAATCTTCCTCTAATTTGGACAACCATATTTCCAATAATCAAGAACAACTTACTCAGTGGATTGCTGGAATGGACAATTTTTCTTAAGTATTATTCTGAAGCAAGTAGTTGCTGTAAATATTGATGCCAATATTTAGCTTCTGCTTGCTGCTTTTTTGTTGTGTGCCATTGCATAGATAAAATCGTTTGTGCTATCACATACCATCTCATACGCCTAAGCAATGATTCATCTAGTTCAATCTCATAATATCCGAGCCACTCACTCCATTCATGGCGCGGAACATACCAATATAATAACATACCAAGATCTAAAGCTGGGTCAGCAATAACAGCCCCATCCCAATCAATTAAAAACAATTCATCTTCGTCCGACAATATCCAATTGTTATGGTTTACATCACAATGGCATACAACGAATTCATTGTACTCAATATCTTTTAATGACTCCGTTAAATATTGAAGACCTTGCTGAATTGTTTCATCAACTCTTATATCTCCTCTTAAAACGAGCTGTAATTGTTGTAATAACTCTTGCGCATGAAGCGGCTGCTTTCCTAGCCTTTGAATCATCTGCACAAGCGCTTTAGAGGAGTGTATTTTCTTCAAAAGTTTCGCAACACGTTCTAGTTTCATATCCTCTGGCTCTAACTTCTGTCCCGGAAGCCATTTTTGAGCAGAAATTACATCACCGTTCGTTACCCTTCTTGTCCAAAGTAATTTTGGAACAATTCCTTCTGCTGACAATACCGCTAAAAAGGGCGATGTATTCCGCTTTAAAAATAACTTTTGTTGTCCGTTTTGCGCAATATATGCATCGCCCGTTACTCCACCAGCCGGTATAAGACTCCACTCTTTTCCTAATAATTGTTCCAACCATTCCATATTCATTACCCGTTAACAAATCCTTATCTTTTATAGTTATGAAAAGAAAAACCGCAACATTTCTACACATGTTGTGGATTCATATATTTTACTGTATTTGAATGAAAAAACTTGGCATAAGCCGAAAACAGGATAAATCACCTGTTCTTCTAGTTTATTTTACAAAATCAATCATAGAATGACAACTTATGAAAATCGTCACCTTTGTCAATTCTACATTTATTACATTCTCATCGTCAAGTAGCGATTTGTCACATTATCGTCAATATATACGTGCTAATTGGAGCCAATTGAAGTTCCTTTCCTCTAAATGAAGAAATTGGCTCTATTTTCGCTTGCTTTTCGTTTACTAACACATGCCACGTTTCTTCTTTTGGAAGCTGCACCGTTTTAGCTTCCAAACCGCTATTAAATAAAACTACAATCTCTTTCCACGGTCCAAATAATTCTACATGCTCTAAGTAGTATGCCAGTACTTCTGTAGATGTTTGCAAAAAAGTCATATGCTTTTTTATAAGGTCTACATTTTGTAATCGGAATGCCCCATGCCCTTTGCGAATCGCAATTAACCCTTTTATATAGTTAACGGTCTCCATCTCTTTCTCTTTTTGATCCCAATCTAATTGATTAATTTCATCATTTGCATTATAGCTATTTTCGTTCCCTTGCTTCGTACGATAAAACTCTTGCCCCGCATGTAAGAAAGGAATCCCTTGTGAAAGAATAACCATTGCAGTTGCTAAACGATGACGCCTTTTCAAAATTTCTTCTGATTCTGGATTACTTTGCACTAGTTTATCCCACATCGTCATATTGTCATGACATTCTACATAGTTGATGCTTTGTACTGGCTCTAGGAACAATCCTGTTTCTTTCATACTTAAAAGGCTACCAGCTACTATATACTGCAAATGATTACAGTCTACATGCCCACCAAATGCAAAGCCACGTTTATTTATATTAAAAGTACTTCCTTTTATTCCATCACGAAATTGATCATTAAACTGTGCGATACATGGCATTTTATTCGCATTATTTAACGTCGCTTTCTCTTCAAGAGGAAGCGGTGTTTGCAAATCCCATCCTTCACCTAATAACAGCGCATCCTGCTTTATTTTCCGTACTTCTTTTTCTAATTCATTCATCGTTTCAACATCTAAAATTCCCATTAAATCAAATCGGAATCCATCAACATTGTATTCAGTAAGCCAATATAAAACAGATTCTATAATAAATTTCCTCATCATTTTCCGTTCAGATGCTATATCATTTCCAACTCCCGTCCCATTAGAAGGCATACCGTCTTCCCCATGACGAAAATAATATCCCGGGACAAGCTTCTCAAATGATGATAATTCTCTTTCATAAACATGATTGTATACAACATCTATAATCACTCGAATGCCGTGATCATGAAATGTTTCAATTAGTTGTTTACACTCTACTATCCTGTTATATGGATCAGAAAGGTTTGTAACATAAAATCCTGTTGGTATATTGTAATATAACGGATTGTAGCCCCAATTATATGCGGAAGCAGGATTCACTTCATCTATACCACCAAAACAATGTAAAGGTAATAGTTCAACATGTGTAACGCCTAAATCTTTTATATGAGACAATCCTGTTAATGTCCCATTTCGCCCTACTGTCTCCTCTTCCATTAGCCCTTTATATGTTCCTTTCTTATTCACCCCACTGTTTGGGTGAATAGTAGCGTCACGAATATGCAGTTCATACAATATGGCATCTGTCATTGACTGTAATGGTGATAATTCTACTCGTTTTGTCACATTCGTTTTTTCCAAATCGATAACGACGCCGTATTTTCCATTTATCGTCGCAGACTTTGCATAAGGGTCAACCGCTTCGTTCCATATTAAATTAATACAAACAAGGAATGTATATCGTGCTCCATCATGATCACCTTGTAATGTATGAATCCACACTCCGTTTTCTTCTCTGTACATTTCATAATCAATATATTCTTTATCACTTTTATAAATCCGTACTTTCGCAAGCCTTGCAGTCGGAGCCCATACTTTAAATATTGTTTCTTCTTTTGTATACACAGCACCTAAGTCGGTACCTTCGTAATAATATTTTTCATCGAAAACTACTGTTCGAATCACAGCGCCTATTTGTAAATCTGTTTCTTCATTCCGTTCATCCCGTACTGTATAATACTTTCCCACATCTATCGGCTCTTCTATAAAGCATTCATACTTCGTTGCATCTGGAAGAGCAATAGTATGAACAATCGGTAACTCTTTCACATTGCTTCCTTCTTGTAAACGAAATGTCCGGCTTGTTCCATACGCATGCGGGAGCAAAATTGTAATTTTATTCATTTCATCTAAATAGGCATCAAATGGACGTTTTACTTTCAACATAAAAAATCACCATCATTCTTAAAGTTAAAATGAAACGAGCTGCAAGTGATAAGGATTTTCTTATCAGCGAAGCTCTATACAGTAACACATTATTCCCTATAGTATATTCACCTGTATAAAAAACGTTTTCATACATTCTATTTTTGTAGTTTTATTTCAGTAATCGATTTATACTTCGGCGTTTCCTTAACGTGAGATTCATACAAAGTAATCGTATCTGCTTGAAATGATGTTACAGGTAACTCTTTTACATTTGTCAGATCAAACACTTTTTCTCCTACCCATTTACGCGCAACAGTAATATGCGGATGATAAGGACGTGTATCTAGAGAGAAGCCATTTTCTTCACAAATTGTATGCACTTGCTTTTGTAAACTAAACAAATCTTGATTATCACTTATCCCCGCCCAAAATATACGTGGCTGGTCCACCTGTCCGAATGTAGAAAGTCCTTGTAACGTGAACGATAATTCCGTTTTTTCTGTAAGTGTTTGTAATCCATTCTTTATTCCTTCTAACTGTTCCTCTGTCGCACTTCCTAAAAATGAAAGGGTAATATGATAGTCTTCTTCATATACCCACGAGCGAAATGGTAATTCATCCTTCATTTCCTCTTTATAATTAGAAAGAATTTCTTTTATATGACGTGGTAAAGTTACTGCGACAAAATAATGCGGCACCATCTACATCGTCTCCTTTATGTTATTGTTGCTTTTCTTCCTTATCTCATTCAGCTAAAAAGAATCCGCCCTCTAAAGTAGAGAGCGGTCATTATTTAAATATCTTTTATTTCGCTAATTCATGAATTGCCTGAGCATAAATCGCTGTCGCTTTTAATAAATCTTCAATTTCAATGTACTCATCTTTTTGATGCGCAAGTTCTTCTTTTCCTGGGAATAACGGGCCAAATGCAACGCCAGCTTTCAATGAACGAGCATAAGTACCACCGCCAATTGCTAACAATTCAGCTTTTTCACCAGTTTGTTCTTCATATACACGTTGTAAAGTACGAATTAACGTATGATCTTTGTCAACGTGATGCGGGCGAGAGTTAGAATAATCCGCTACTTCAAATCCATGAGTACCAACATATTCTTTTAACTTTGCAATCGTTTCTTCAAAGTTAGTTGTAACTGGATAGCGTACATTTAATCCTAAATTACCACCGTTTTCTTGCGAGTAAGACAGGCGACCAACATTCACTGTTAACGGCCCGCTAATATCGTCTTTATAAGAAATACCAGCTTTTTCTCCCATAATATCACCTGTAAATGTTTCTGTTACAAACGAGGCAAATGAAGCCCCTTTTCCATCAAGAGAAACTTTCGTTAAGAAGTTTACCAATAATAAACCTGCATTTTCTCCCTTTTCCGGAGTAGATCCGTGAGCTGAAATCCCTTTGATTTGCAACGTCACCGTCTTTCCTTCTACAATTGCTTTACCTATTTTTTTAGCAGTTTGTAAATACTCTTCATATGCTACTGTAAGTGTATTTACATCTTCTCCTGTAATAACTGCTTCTGCAAAATCAGGAACCATATTTAAACGACGACCTGACTCAAATGAAATCAGCTTAAATGTGCCTTCTTTCTCTTCGCCACCACTTTGCACAACTTGTATGTCAGAAATTCCTTTTTCCGCATTAATAATCGGAAAATCTGCATCCGGCGCAAAACCGATTGTTGGCATTTCTTCATTTTTAAAATAATGATCTACACACTTCCAATTACTTTCCTCATCTGTTCCTAAAATCATACGAACACGTTTTGAAAGAGGTAAGCCTAATTCTTTAACGATTTTCATCGCATAATAAGCTGCCATCGTCGGCCCTTTATCATCAATTGCACCGCGTGCAAAAATCTTCCCGTCGCGAATATCCGCACTATACGCAGGAGTTGTCCAGCCATCTCCTTCTGGTACAACATCAACGTGACAAAGAATACCTACTAATTCTTCTCCTTGTCCCATTTCAAGATGACCTGCATATCCTTCTAAATTTTTAGAACAGAAACCTTCTGCTTCTCCTTTATGTAACATGAAAGATAAGGCTTTTTCTACACCTTCACCAAATGGTGCGCCCTCTTTCGCAGATTCTTCTTCCCATACACTTTTAATTTGTAAAAATTTTTGTGTATCACGAATTAAATCATCTTTTCGTTTTGTAACTTCTTCTGTCCAATTAATCGTCGACATCACGCATCCATCCTTCACTATATTGTCTCTTTCATCATAGCAAACGAAAATCTCTTATGCCATACATGAAAACCTAATAACGGACAATTGTAATATTTCAGATATTTCTTATTAGTTTTTCTTTTATTTTTTAAAAAAAATTTGCAGGAATTTGGCGTTTTACGTAGAAATTTATGAGTTAGTTGACTGACCAGACATACAATGTCAACTACCAATATTTTTCTATATGAATATTTGTTAAACTTTTGTAAAATTTAAGTAAGTTAAAGCATGAATTTTATCATGTAGAGTACAATGGTAGTAACGACCTTCTTTCCTGAATGGGGTCAAAAAAACTAGTAGAGGAGCGGTTTTCTCTTGAAACCTACAACTACTCGTATGCTAACACGCATTAAATCGATTTATATGTACATCAATGAAAACGGTACGGTAACAACGAAAGACCTTGTAGATGAGTTCGGGATCACACCGCGAACAATACAACGTGATCTAAATGTGTTGCAGTTTAATGAACTCGTGTATAGCCCTTGCCGCGGCAAGTGGACAACGACAGGAAAGAAAGTGAGAATGACCTCATAATAAAAAATAATTGTATGTAAATAAATACATACCCCTTTCTAACTCATTAGAAAGGGGTCTTTTCTATCCTCTGAAATTGGCGTTACTTTTCGTTATCTACTTGATACGTCTTTAACATTTCTACTTCTTCATCTGTTAATTCACGATATTGCCCAAGTTCTAACTCTTCATCTAACATTAAAGGTCCCATCTCTGTTCTCTTTAAATAAACTACTTTTTTCCCTACCGCTTCAAACATACGCTTCACTTGATGGAATTTTCCTTCTGTAATAACGAGTTCAATCTCAGAAA
This sequence comes from Bacillus sp. FSL R9-9530, assembly GCF_038008145.1. Taxonomy (NCBI): domain Bacteria; kingdom Bacillati; phylum Bacillota; class Bacilli; order Caryophanales; family Bacillaceae; genus Bacillus; species Bacillus sp. FSL R9-9530. Next base: position 4,690,550 of record NZ_JBBOYO010000001.1, on the reverse strand, counting down.
TATCATCACTTTTTAAAATTGTAAGTTCGCCTGGCTTCGTTTCATAGCCATCTTCTAAAATTACACCTTTAGCGAATTCTATTACATCCTCTTCCGTTACAACACCTGAAATGTGTGCATAATATTTTTTCGGCACATGCTTTTTCGGAGATAATAGTTGATGCGTTAACTTCCCATCATTTGTGATTAATAAGAAACCTTCTGTATCAATATCGAGCCTTCCAACAGGGAATGGATCGAAAATCGCATCTTCTAATTCTAATAAATCTATTACTGTTTCGTGGTTATCATCTTCTGTCGCTGAAATAACACCTTGTGGTTTATGCATCATTAAATAAACAAACTCTTTATATTCCACAACTTCACCGTGAATCATAACCTCTTGCTCTTCTACATTCACATGAAACTTCGCATCTTTCACTGGCGTTCCATCAATCTTCACAACGCCGTCTTTCAGTAATTTCTTTACTTCTTTTCTACTTCCGTGTCCCATATTCGCTAATAATTTATCTAATCTCATGTTCTTCACCTTCTTTATTTATCATAGAAAAGGGGACGTATTTACGCCCCTTTTGATTTCAACTTTATTTTGAATCTACTACCAAGTTTACGCTGGATTTTCTCTAAAGCTTCTCCGCCAAATACTCTTTCTAGTACTCCTGTGCGAATCGCTAACAATCCGTAAACAAGACCACCAATACCTGCACAAATCGCAACTGTAATAAGAGCACCAATACGGCCATCAGGCGAAATCATGAAGGATAGAAGCCATTGTGATAGTTTTACAGCAATAACCATTACAAGTGTTAAGACTGCAATTTGGAATGTTCTCTTATATACAACACCAAATGAATAGTGTGCGTGTTTTTTAATTTGTCTATTCGTATACCATACGGAAGCTAAGAAGCCGACTGCAGTAGCCAAAATCGCCCCAACTGTACCGAAATAACGAATAAAGATTACGTTACATGCAAATTTCAAAATAACACCCATCACAAGCGCAACAATCGCATGTTTCTGCTGGTTAATCCCTTGCAGAATTGCTGCTGTTACTGTGAATAAAGCGAATAACAATGCAACTGGCGCATACCACATTAATACTTGTCCACCTAGTGGGTCTGAATCGTAGAAAGCAGTGTAAATCGGATATGCAAGTGTAGAAATACCTACAACTGCTGGCAATGTTAAAAACATATTCGCCTGGAATGTTTGTGTAATTTGTAATTTCAAATAACGGTATTGCTTTTCAGTAAACGACTTTGTAATCGCTGGCACGAGCGTTAAACTAAACGCTGTTGCAAGTGATACTGGAATCATAATTAATTTATGCGTCCACATCGTGAAAATACCGAGTGCTCGCTCTGCGATATCTCCTTGACCAATCGCCTGCATAATAGAGTTAAATGTCAATGTATCAATTTGTTGATATAAAGGAATTGTTAATCCAATTACAACGTAAGGGATTGCATATGCAAACAACTCTTTAAACAATTGAGCGGTACTTACCGTCGATTCTGGTACAGTTTGCTCAATTAAATATTGATCCAAATATTTTTTACGTTTTAACCAGTACCAAATTAATACGCCAAGTGCTCCAACTGCTGAAACGAACGCAGCGAATGTCGCAACCCCAACTGCCGTTGCTACTGTACCGCCAAGTACTTTAATAACGATGAAACTACCCGCTAATAAAAAGACGATACGAATAATTTGCTCAATAATTTGTGAAACCGTAGTCGGTCCCATCGATTGGTGGCCTTGGAAATAACCACGAATCAAACTTGCTGCCGGCACAACAATAAGCGCAAAACTTACGAGGCGAATAATCGTCGTAACTTCTTCTACCTTATTTTGTAAACTTTGTTTACCAAGCATTGCTTCTGCAAATAATGGTGCGGTCATGTACAGTACTAAGAAGGAAAGAACTCCTGTTACTATCATCATAACCATTCCCGAGCGGAACATTCTCCGGCTCGTTTTATAATCTCCAAGTGCATTATATTTGGAAACAAACTTAGAAACAGCAAGCGGCACTCCTGCCGTTGCGATACTTAAAAATATCGTATATGGAATGTATCCATATGTATAGAGCGTTCCGCCTTCTGTGCCTACTAATGCATGAAACGGAAAAACGTAAATCATGCCTAAGAACTTTACTAAAAATGTCCCTAACGTCACAATAAGCGTTCCGCGCAGAAATTTTGAATCGGACATACAAAAATCCTCCTACATCTACATAAAGTGAAACTATAATTAGTGGGGGTTTTGTTCATCCCCCACTGATTATTAGTTGAACTAATCGGGCTTTTACGGGCAGTTTATCTCCCACCTAACTTCTTTGCTCTAGCCGAATTTTGAGGTGGGAGTTTTACTGCCCGTTAATGCGGGATAAAGTGAAACTATAATTAGTGGGAGACTCCCCTCCTACTAATCATTCGAGCATTTACGGACCTTTTTAACTCCCTCTTTACTTCTCCAAAATCTTAAGGTAGTAGTCTTATTGCCCATAAATAGCACGATAATGCTGAACTCTAACTTTTGTATTGTACCACAATTCTCCTCTTAAGCAGTACTTCACTCTATTTTTCTTTTAAGGGAAAACATGCTATTCTTTTAGGCAGGAAATGTAGAAAATGAGGTCGATATATTATGCATTATGATGTTATTGTCATCGGCGGCGGTCCTTCAGGGCTAATGGCTGCAATCGGTGCTGCTGAAGAAGGCGCAAGCGTCTTACTTCTTGATAAAGGAAATAAACTAGGACGTAAACTTGCGATTTCTGGTGGTGGTCGTTGTAACGTAACGAACCGTCTACCACTTGATGAAATCGTTAAACATATACCTGGAAATGGTCGCTTCTTATACAGTGCTTTTTCTATTTTCAGTAATGAAGATATTATTACATTCTTCGAAAATCTCGGTGTACAACTGAAAGAAGAGGACCATGGCCGCATGTTCCCAGTATCAAATAAAGCGCAATCTGTTGTAGATGCACTGTTAACACGATTAAAAGACTTAGGTGTGAAAATACGTACGAATACGCCTGTCGAAACGATTGAGTATGAAAACGGTCAAACGAAGGCTGTTATTCTGCAAACAGGTGAAGTGTTAGAAACGAATCACGTCGTTATCGCTGTTGGCGGAAAATCTGTTCCTCAAACGGGTTCTACTGGAGACGGATACGCTTGGGCTGAAAAAGCTGGGCATACAATTACAGAACTTTTCCCAACAGAAGTACCAATTCTTTCAAACGAACCGTTTATTCGTGACCGCACATTACAAGGTCTTGCTTTACGAGATGTAAACTTAAGTGTATTAAACCCAAAAGGAAAAGTTATCATTTCTCATAAAATGGACATGCTTTTCACTCACTTCGGCCTATCTGGTCCTGCTGCTCTTCGCTGTAGCCAATTCGTTGTGAAAGCGATGAAAAAGTTTAAAACGAACACAGTGCACATGAGTATCGATGCATTGCCAGAAGAAAATAGTGAGCAACTGTTCCAGCGCATGCTGAAACAAATGAAAGAAGATCCGAAAAAAGGAATTAAAAACGTTTTAAAAGGCTATGTTCCTGAACGTTACTTCCTATTCTTATTAGAAAAAAATGAAATTGACGGTAGCGAACAAGCTGGACAAGTTTCTCATGAGAAGATTCGCGCACTTGTGAAAGACTTTAAAGAATTTACCGTCCATGTAAATGGTACGCAGTCAATTGAAAAAGCATTCGTTACTGGCGGAGGGGTATCCGTTAAAGAAATTAACCCGAAAGAAATGGCTTCGAAATTCACGAATGGTTTATACTTCTGCGGAGAAGTTCTTGATATTCACGGTTATACTGGCGGCTATAACATTACATCTGCCCTTGTTACTGGCCGAATTGCCGGAACAACAGCAGGACAAAATGCGAAAATGCAATACTAAAAAAAGAAACAGGGACTCCTGTTTCTTTTTTTAGTATGTTGAAATAGCAAAGCAGTACACGAAATTATATTGGCGATACTTTAAATATATCGACCGTTTCTTCAAAAATATCCCTTCCTCCTAACTTCCCATTGCTTTTTTGTTGCTTTATATACCTTAGTACCTTTATATTTTATATTGTTGAATATTCGAAAAAGGGTAAGGGGAAAACAAATGAGAAAAAAAGTCATGATGTCTTTAATGCTAATGACGTTTCTTTCTGCTGTAGAAGGAACGATTGTTAGTACAGCGATCCCTCGTATAACGAGTGATTTGTCAGGTGTCGAACTTGTTAGTTGGGTATATGCAATCTATATGCTTGCAACAGCTGTTTCGACTCCAATATACGGAAAGCTAGCTGATTTATTCGGCCGTAAAAAAGTTCTGCTCATCGGAGCAACAATCTTCTTAATCGGTTCTGCACTTTGCGGAGTCGTTACATCAATGGAACAATTAATCTTCTTCCGTGCTCTTCAAGGTATAGGGGCTGGTGCTGTTATGCCGATCACAATGACGATTATTGGAGACCTATATAGCGAAGCGAAAGACCGCGCGAAAGCACAAGGCTGGATGAGTGCAGTTTGGGGTGTATCTGGTGTTATTGGGCCGCTAGTAGGTGGATTTTTAGTTGATTCTCTTTCTTGGCGCTATATTTTCTTCTTAAACGTTCCTTTTGGAATTATCGCTTGCTTAATGTTTGCCACTTCTTATAAGGAATCTGTTAAGTCCGCCGCTAAGCAACATATCGACTATCTTGGTGCGACAGTTTTCTCATTAAGTACAATTGCTTTACTATACGCATTATTAACAGGTAGCAGTAAGCAAAACTGGGGAGACATTTCAATTATCGGCCTATTAATCTTTGCCGCTGTTTCATTCATTATTTTCTTATACATCGAGAAAAAGTCTCCGGAACCATTAATTCCGCTAGCACTTTTCTCTAACCGTACATTATCTACAATAAACATACTAACACTTATTGCTGGCGCAATGATTATTAGTATTACAGTGTATCTTCCAATTTGGAGCCAAGGTGTTTTAGGAAAAAATGCGACAGAGGCTGGACTCATTTTAATGCCGATTCCTGTTATGTGGACATTCGGTGCTATGTTCTCCGGCAACTTAGTTGGCAAGTTACAAACGAAACAAATTATTTTACTTGGAGCTAGCATTTTATCAGTTGCTACTTTCTTATTATTTACATTATCCACAGATTCACCATCATTCCTTATTTATGTTGCAGTCGGATTATTCGGCTTAGGAATGGGGCTTGTTACACCAATTTACATGGTAACAATTCAAGCAGCTGTACCGGCCCATACGCGCGGAACGGCAGTTGGTTTAAATACATTTATTAATACATTTAGTCAAACACTAGGAGCTGCAATCTTCGGAACGATCTTCAATACGATGATTCATGCACGTGGCATTAAAAACCTTGATCTTGTTTCTTCTGGCGGACATGGAGGGGCTACAGCAAACGTAGCAACCGAGTCACAATCCGCATTAGCATCAAGTGTACACGTCATTTATATGAGCACTTTCGTATTAGCGGTATTCACATTAATTATCGCTTGGATCCTATTAAAGCCAGCTAAACAAACAAGTGAACAATAAAAAAAGGATGACCATTTTGGTCATCCTTTTTGCATAAAATCTACTCTTCATTCTCCACAATATGTTTAAGCACGGACAATTTATTATCCCAAAATCGTTCATAGTACGAGAGCCACTGCTGTAATTCCTCTAATGGTTCTGGGTGCAAACGATATATCTTCTCTCTTCCACTCTTTCTTCCACTCACTAAATTCGCTTCTGAAAGAATATGAAGGTGCTTTACAACTGCAGTACGGCTCATCGGAAAATGATCCGTTATTTTTGAAATTGGTAACTCTTTATCACTTAATAACCGTAACACTTCTCGGCGGGTTGGATCAGCAATTGCTTGAAATACATCATATTTCGCTGCTGACGAGGACACTTAACCTTCGACAACCTTTTTCAGTTTTTCATTTACAATCGCTACCCAGCCACCATTCATTCTATCGCGAATAATAGAGCTCTTCGCATTCGCTTTCGGAAGGATTTCATCAGGATGTTTCCAGCCACCGTGAATTAACGTAAATTCTGTTTTATTATCTCCTAGGTCTTTCAAATTAAATGAAACAACCCAGCCATCTGTGTCCCATGAGAAAGATAAATAATTCGGCTCATCAATCTCTAACACTTTACATGGTGATGGTCCGAAAGGTGATTGCACATGAAACTCATGTCCTACCGCCAATTCGAAATCATTTGGCATAAACCATGACGCAATTCCTTCTGCAGTCGATACTACATTCCATACTTTTTGAATAGGCGCGTTAAAAACGATTGTTTGTTTAATATCATTTAATGTATTTTGTTGTTCCATTTTATATCTCCTTTATTCGGCATTAAAATATAACACCTTTTAGTTTCATATTAACAATATAACACCTTTTGGTTTCATGTCAAGAAAGACTCTTTTTCACTGTTGAGAAATTCTCAACATTTTTTCAACAGGACAAACACCCTCTCACCATTCCTTCATAATATACTCACAAAGGCAATGAAAAATAGAAAATTCCCTCAATACGAAACTCTATCACTCCTATTGAGAGAAGCGCCTAACTTATCTCATCTGTACTTCGTCTCTCCTCCTTCCCTCGGGGACAATACACGAGATATGTAAAAATCAGAAGGAGTATGCCCGCCATTTGGGTAGGTAGTTATTTCTCTTCTCCTCAACATTTCCTTAGGAGCGAAATGACTACCTCCCCACTTTTTTAAACAAAATAAAAAGGAGATGAAAGCTATGTTCTATTGCATTAACTGTTCTGAAATTCACCATGAAAAACACCCGAATGATAAAGTTTTTAAAAACGGTTTTTATATTGATCCATTTTTAGGTGATCGTTATCACCTTGGTATGTGTACAGATGCCCAAAACCATGAAACAGGGGCGCCTCTTTTAGCGACAAAGAAATTAGGCACAACTCAATCTATTATGAACGTATTACCGACACATGTTGTCCCAACATAAAGCATAAAAAAGAGCTGGCTCACCCAGCTCTTTTTTATGCTTTATAAACGATCATTGCTGAAAAACAATAAATTTGATTTTCATCATCGTTAATTGAAACACCAACTTGATACTTTATATCTACAAAATTTCCATCATCAATTTTTTTCAAAAATACATTTACAGCGTCTTCTAAGTCTTTTTCATGACTTTCATCAAACACTTTCACACGAATCATGTTAACACCATCCTAGATCGCAGCCCTCCGCCGCTTGTTTATTGCCACGGTGCGTATCTATGATGCGATAAAACTTTCCATCTTCATATATATATCCGTCTTCTAACACATATTGTTTATCTTCAGTATAGACATAAAACTTACCTATCATAAACTTACTCGTATATAATTCCAAATAATCTTGCCTAAATTTGGCTACAACTTTATTTGTAATATCAATTCTAATTGTGCGCCCCACCTTCTCTCCCTCCCTTGCAAAGAACGGATTTAGGTATATTGTATTAGCGATTTTATATTTTATGCTTAAAAATAAGTGGATATGTCCTCTTTCTGCGCCTGTACTATTTTTCTAAAAAAATTCCCCCTATTTATTCAACTTATAAGAGCAAAAAAAACGACTTTTATATATTGACTACAGTATATCAGATATGATATTATATAAAATTTGACATTTTTATCCTAGTATGTTATCATTAAAAGTAGTTACCACATACGGAGGTGGATGATTTGTTTCAAATTGGTGATAAAATCGTTTATCCAATGCACGGTGCAGGAATCATCGAAGCAATTGAAGAGAAAGAAATATTAGGCACTACGCGTCAATATTGTGTTATACGCATCATTAGTAAAGATATGCAAGTAATGCTTCCGATAAATCAATTACAAAAATCAGGTATACGTTATATCGTCGATAAAGGTACGTTAGATGGTATACTTCTTGAATTTCATCATGGGGAATCAGACCCCTCACTCTCTTGGAAACAAAGATATACAATGAATATGGAAAAAATGAAGAACGGCAATCTTCAAGATAGTGCAGAAGTTGTTCGTGATTTACTTCGTCGCAATAAAGAAAGAGCATTAAATGCGAGCGAAAAACAAATGCTAGATAATGCGCGTAAAATGGTTATTAGTGAAGTTGCGCTCGTACAGAATGTTTCAGAACATCAAGCAACAGAATTTCTTCAAGATACAATCAATCATTAATTTTAAAAATAGCCGACCGCTATTTTTTTTTGCGTAAAAAAGGCCAAAGAGTTAAATCTCTTTGGCCTTTCATATTACCCACGCCCCGCTTGAAACGATGGATATAAAGTCATTCCACCATCTGCAAATAACGTAATTCCAGTTACGTAACTTGCCTCTGCTGAAGCAAGCCACGTTGCTACTGCTGCGATTTCTTCAGGTTTTCCAATGTAACCCATTGGAATCATACTTTCTACGTCGTCACGTTTTTTCGGGTCAGCAAATTTTTCAGCATTAATTGGCGTATTAATTGCACCAGGACCAATATTATTTACCCGAATACCTTTTGGTGCATATTCTAACGCTAACGTTTCTGTCATAAGCTTAATGCCTCCCTTACTAGCCGCATAATGCACAAATAATGGCCACGGGATTTTCTCATGAACACTAGACATATTAATAACCGAACCTTTAATATCGTGTTCCACAAAATATTTAATCGCTTCACGACTTCCTAAAAAAGCACCTGTTAAATTTGTATGAATTACTTTATTCCAATCCTCTAACGGCATTTCATGCGACGGTACCGCGTTTTCTATCCCTGCATTATTAATCATAACGTCGAGCGTACCAAACTCTTTCACAGCAGATTGAATGAGATTCACAACATCTGCCTCGACCGTCACATCACCTTTTACAGCAATCGCTTCTCCACCTACCTTTTTTATTTCTTCTAATACATCGTTCGCTTCTGACTCTCTTGAGCGATAGTTAATAACAACTTTCGCCTTCTCTTTAGCAAATCTTACTCCCATGGCTCTTCCAAGACCAGTTGCTGATCCTGTAATAACGACGACTTTCCCTTCTAAATCGCTATACATTTTAATACCTCCTTAACTTTTCGCAATTCCCAGCATAATTCCAGCTGCAATGATAAAAACGATACCAATAACAATCCCAATTAATTGACGCTTCGTTTTCCTTTCACCTAATATAAAAATCCCGCCAAGCGTCGAAATAATAATTCCCATTTGTGAAAGGGAAAAGCTTGTTGCGACCCCAACTCTTGGCTGCGAAATGAATAAAAACATATTTCCAGCTGCCCAAATCAATCCTGGAAGAATATTTCGAATCGCATATTTATTGAATGGATGATGTTTAAATGTGAGTAAAATCCCGCCTAATACCATACCGACCGCTTGTGGTAATAAAGCCGACCAACCGTTCACGTTAAATAACCGGATAACTACTACGTAAACTAAATAACCGACTGTTGAAATTAATAAAATAATAATTCCTTTTTTAAAATTTCCTGCTTGCTCTGCATTCTTCTCTTCTTTACTTTGCAGCGATGTTAAAATAACCCCGATAATAATACAAACGAGCGCCAAAACTCCAAGAACGACCGATATCGTCGTTGACCATTCATGAAACACGATAACCCCAAATAATGTTGTCGCGACTAATTGAAGCCCTGTTGAAATCGGCATCGTCCTAGAAACACCCATTAAATCAATACTTTTTAATTGATTCGCTTGACCAAGTGCCCAAAATAAGCCAGATACAATTCCAACTCCAATAACGGTCGGAGTTAATACCGGCTTCATAAAAATATAAACAACAATTGAGAAGATAAGTGCACCGAACGTTGTACCGAGCGTTTGACTATACGGTCCCCCGCCCAGTTTCACGTTAAATAGCACAATACTCCCCCAAAATACAGCTGGTAAAATCGCTAAAAGTATATCCATCGCTCATTACCTTTCTCTACAAAATGTCATAGGTTATCGCTCTAAATCATTAGAGTGAGCTTTTATTTTTTCGTTTTTTCGTGCACAAATCTTTTCTACAATAGCACCAGAAACATTCTTTTCTCGCTCCACTTTCTTTATCCTTATGTGATCTAAATTGTCTTCCAAAGTAAGTGTAACTTTATCATTCGGCGGATTATGTGCCCCTTGAAATGTAAGAAATTGTATCGTAACTTCAAACCTAGGAACAAACTCATCTTTCTTGCCTAGACGCTTTATATTTGTAACTGAGTCACATTCATATTGATCTTCTGTCACTTGCCTTATAACCGAGTAATATCGATTCAGTAACGCACTTTCTAAAAGCTGTTCCGTCGATTCTTTTGCCAAAGAATTGCTTGGAGAAAAGAAAAAAACAGAACATATCATTGCAAGCATTACACATATCTTTTTCATAACTTCCTCCTTTTCCTATAAGATAGTGTTCTCCAAAATGCCATAAAAAAACGACTTTCCCTATTTAGGAAAGTCGTTTTTCATAGCATAAATCCAATATTAACCACCACTCACTGGTGGTATTAGTGCAACTACATCACCAGTGTGTATCGTGTCATCTTCATTTGCGTACTCTTCATTAATCGCAACCATAATTGGCGCTGAAACTGGTACATTATATTCTTTCGCAACAATATCTTTTAACTCTGCAACAGTAATATTTTCTTTCTCTATTTGTAATTCACTCGTTCCTGCTTCTTCTTGCAAGTTCGCAAATAACAATACTCGAATCATATTTATAACTCCTTCCCAGGCTCTCCTGCTGGATATGGTGTTTTTTCTAATTGGTCACCAATCCATGAGTCACCATCTTCCCAAAACTCCTTTTTCCAAATTGGAACAATTTGCTTAATACGCTCCATAATATATTCATTCGCTTCATAAGCCTCTTTGCGATGAGGCGTTGATACAGCAACAACAACCGCTATATCAGAAATTTGCAGCGTGCCGATGCGATGCGTAATCGCAACATGTGTACCGGGCCACTTCTCCTTCACTTCTGATCCAATTTTCTGTAGCATCTTTTCTGCCATCGTCTTATAAGCTACATACTCTAAGTATAGTGTACGACGCCCTTTCGTAAACTCCCTAACTGTCCCGATAAATGTTGTAACAGCACCACATTCACGGCGAACTACTTTCTTTGTCACCTCTTCAATCGAGATTTCTGTATCAATTACTTCATAATACGTATTTATCATTTTGCACCCCTAGCTGTTTGTAAAAACCAGTCTATATACAATTTTTCTTCTGTTATATGAAATACTTTATATTCTTCTCCTACATTTGACGAAGCATCATACCACGTAATAACTGCCGCTATATTTTCTACTTTATGTAAAAGTTCAGCGTCTTCCGCAGAACGAAGTAACACTACTTTCGGATAGTTCTCAGCTTTATAGCCCTCTATTAAAATCGTATCTACTTCAAAAAATTCGTACAAGCGGATAATTTCTTGCAAGGACCATTCATCTCGCAAAGAGGACAAAGATAGTAATCCAGCACCTTCTACACTACTTACTACAGCACCAGCTTTTCGGTGTCTTTCACTATCTTTTTGCGCTACTTCAGGAAAGCCCCCGTGACCATGATGTTTAATTGTAGCAACCTTCATTTCTCTTTCAGCTAATGCGTGTACCATCTTCTCTACAAGTGTTGTTTTCCCGCTATTTTGATACCCTACTATTTGTAAGATTGAAGAGGCTTTGCCCACGGCCAATCACTTCCCTCAGAGCATTCTAACAATAATACAGACACTTTCATTCCTGCTTCAAATCCTCTCGTTCCTCCAGGCAGCACGATAAAAGCATTTGCATCCGCAAGTGAAGAGACCGCACTCGATTTATCTAAACCGACTGGCATCGCTTGTAGTGCCCCATTAACAATACTCGCTTTCGCTCTTACAAAACGAGTAAACGGATTTGGTTTCGGAAAATCTTTTTGTAAAATAGCATCAGTTCTATATACGTGAGGCTCCTTCGCATGTAAATACGTTTTCATAATTGGATGTACAAATAATTCGAAACCTACATAACAAGCTGACGGATTACCTGATAAACCGAAAAGTAACTTTCCATCAACTTCAGCTACTGTCGTTACACTTCCTGGTCTCATCGCTATTTTATTAAAGAGTACATTCGCCTGTAACCTTGCATAAATAGCCGGTAAGTAGTCGTAATCTCCTACTGAAACACCGCCCGTTGTAATTAAAATATCAACCTCGCCCATCGCTGATTTAACGGCTGTAAAACATGCATCTAACTCATCAGCAAGTTGTCCATAGTAACGCACTTTTCCGCCAGCTTTCATAATTTGAGCGGCAATCATGTAAGAGTTACTATTTCTAATTTTTCCTGGCTCTAACGCCTCATGCACTTCTAGTAATTCGCTGCCCGTCGTTACAATACCGACAACAGGCTGTTTTACAACTTTCACAGTGCTATATCCAAACGTCGCTAATAATGCGGCAACACCTGGATTGATTACAACACCTTTCTTAACGAGGACTTGATTTTGTTTTATATCTTCTCCTTTAAATGACACATTGTCACCGTTTTGGAAAGGACGTTTTAACTTCATATATGTACTTTCGTTCCTCTCGAATCCTTCCGTCAGTTCTAGCATTACGACTGCATTGCAATCTTCTGGAATAGCTGCTCCTGTCATAATACGAACCGCCTGAAAAGCCCCTACTTCTTCTGCAAAAACAGATCCTGCTCCGATCTCTCCTATTACTTCAAATTCAATCGGCTGCTCTTGACTCGCTTCCTTCGTGTCTTCTGCTCGAATTGCGAAACCATCGTAAGGAGAACGATCAAAGTGAGGAACGTCGTGATCTGAGACAACATCCTCTCCAAGAATCCTCCCATAACTTTCTGTAATAGAAACTTCTTCTACTTCACCATGCTTAGCATATTTCATAACCCGCTCTACAGCCTCAGCAACTTGAATCGGGATTCGTTTTTCTACCATTGTTTCTCACCTCATATTTGCAAAATATCTAATCTCGATTACACTTTATATATTAAATCGCAATTACTTCAAGGAGGAATTCCATGTCTTCATTCACACATTTCAACGACCAAGGGCGCGCTAAAATGGTTGATATAAGTGACAAAAAAATAACCGTTCGAACAGCAATAGCATGCTCTAGCATTCTCGTTACAAAAGAAATTTTTGATAAAATCTCACGCAACGAAATTGGTAAAGGTGACGTATTAGCCGTCGCACAAATCGCAGGTATTATGGCTGCAAAACGTACTTCTGATATTATCCCAATGTGCCATCCTTTATTATTAAAAGGTGTTGATGTCTCTTTCGATTGGAAACAGTCAGAAGAACAATATCGGCTACTTATTGAAGTAAAAGTTAAAACAGAAGGTAGTACCGGCGTTGAGATGGAAGCTTTAACAGCTGCTTCCGCTACCGCTCTTACTGTATATGACATGTGTAAAGCCGTTGATAAGGGTATGATTATTGGCGAAACGTACTTACTTGAAAAAACGGGCGGAAAAAATGGAGATTATATTAGAAATTCTTAATCCTACCTTTTCCATTTGAACCTAAAGGATTCCCCTTTAGGTTCAACCTATATATCTTGCATATAGTCGTTTCGCAACATTCATATCATTCGTACCATGAATAAACGCCCTGCCATCTGTAAATAAAACAAAACGATATTCTTCCACTGGAAATGATAATAAGTACGGCGTTGCTTTTACATCCACACTTTTTTGTAAGCGCTTTTTAATTTCTTCTAAATTAAAACCCTGACGCACACCTGGACGGATTTGAACTGTATTTCGCCCACATAATACTTCTGTTTTCGTTTGTGCTTCAAATGTTAAACTCGGATATGTACGTAACTTTCCACAGGATAAACATGTATCCTTTTTCTGCCTATTCACTTTAAATGCCATCTGTTGATTATTCCAAAGATCAAATGATAGCATCGTTTCACGAAGTGCCTCAAAATCTTCTACTAATATTTTCAAGGCTTCCGTTATTTGATGTGCAACTACTAATTGCACTGCTGGCTGTATAATACCGGCCGTATCACATGTCGCTCCGCTCGCCGGATGTTCCATTAAACATCGAAAACACGGCGTTTTTCCTGGCAAGATTGTATAAGTTACTCCGTAACTTCCAACGCATCCTCCGTATATCCACGGAACGTTATACATCTGCGATATATCATTAATAAGAAGGCGCGTTTCAAAATTATCTGTCGCATCTAATATTAAATCTACACCTTTAATTAACTCTTCCATTTCTTGCACCGTTACATCAGTCACAACCGGTACAATTTCTACTTCGGAATTAATTGCCTTTAAATGTTCTGCTGCCGCTATTGCTTTCGGTTTATAATGCTTTGCATCTTCTTCTGTATATAATTGTTGCCTTTGTAAATTACTCCATTCTACATAATCACGATCCGCAATTGTTATTTTTCCAACACCTGCTCTAACAATTGCTTCTGCATTCGCTGCTCCGAGTGCACCAGCACCGATAACGAGCACATGCTTCCCTCTTATTTTCCGTTGCCCTGCTTCCCCAACACCAGAAAATAACATTTGTCTTGAATATCGCTCTTGCATACGACATCCCCCTTTCTTATCCTCCTATATAAGACATTTCAATTTTCGGACGATTTTTCGCACTTTCTTCTGTCCGTTCATCTGAATATCGATCTTTTCTATTCTCCCATACATATTGTATAGCTTTTAATAACTCATTATCCGAAAGGTTCTCCCTCAGAAGTTTCCTTAAATCCATTCCTTCTGTTGCAAACAAGCAAGTATAAAACTTTCCATCTGCCGAAATTCTTGCTCTCGTACAAGAAGAACAAAATGACTCAGAAACAGAGGTAATAAAACCAACCTCTACATTCGTTCCAACGTATCGATACCGCTTCGCAACCTCACCAAAATAATGAGCTTCAGCTGGCTCAATTGGATACACCCCATGAATCATATCAATTAATTCTCGTTTCGTAATAACTTGATCAAAATTCCATCCATTCGTACTGCCAACATCCATAAACTCAATAAATCTAAGCGTGATTCCTTGTTCTTTAAAATACGTAGCAACCGGAAGTACTTGATGATCATTCATTCCTTTTTTCACAACCATATTTACTTTCACTTCAAGGCCTGCTTCTTTCGCTGCCATAATTCCTTTTAACACTGGCTTCGTATTCATATTCCGGCCATTAATTGCGCGGAACACATTATCATCTATCGCATCCAAACTAACATTTACTCGGTGTAACCCAGCTTCTTTTAACGCCTTCGCTTGCTTCGTTAAATGAATCGCATTTGTCGTTAATCCTATATCTACTAAACCGTCAATTTTCACGAGACGTTCGATAAGTTTTGTTAAGTCCTTACGGAGCAAGGGTTCGCCACCAGTAAGTCTAATTTTCCGTACACCGATGCTAACAAATACTTTTGCTAATCGCTCTATTTCATCAAATGTCAGTAAAAACTCATCTTTCAAAAAAGCATAATCAGGACCAAACACTTCGGCTGGCATACAATACGTACACCGTAAATTACAACGATCAATGACAGAGATGCGTAAATCTTGAAGTGGGCGTCCGAAAAAATCTTTAACCTTCTCCTGCATCGCCACTCTCCCTTTCTGCCAAATTTATACCTCTCTTCATTCTATTATAATATATTTTTGAACCGCGATGTTTTTGCTCAAGTGAATAAAGTGAAACTTTAATCAGTGGGGGTTTTGTCCATCCCCACTGATTATTAGCCCACAAATAGAGGGATAAAAAACCTTGAAACATAAAAGTTCCAAGGTTTTTTTGCTTATTAACTTAATCTAATAATAGTTAGAGTAGCTCCTGGCGTTGTCGTAGATAATGTAGCCACTGCAAGTAATCCAAATAACTGTAAACTAATAGCAGAGCCCGCAGCTAAATTACTAATAATTGTCGCATTAAATGAACCTGTAGCCACTGCCGGTGAATTTATTGTTCCTGCTAGCGGACTTCCATTTACAGTTATACGCGAACTTACAAGTAAAGCTGCCGTTATATTAATTGTGTAGGCTATATAATAATTACCTGCATTTGTAACGGTAAACACAGTATTTCCACCACTAACTGTTATTCCCGGTCCAATATTTTGATTGTTCGGTAATGGTATATTCGTACCCCCTAACAACACGGAAATAGCACTTCCTGAAGTATTATTTGCAAAGGAATACGTTGCAGTTGTACTAACTCCAGTCACCCCGGTCGCTCCAGTGGCTCCTGTTGCTCCCGTTGGACCTTGGATTCCTTGTGAACCTGTCGCTCCTGTTGCCCCCGTTGGACCTTGAATTCCTTGTGAACCTGTCGCTCCTGTTGCCCCCGTTGGACCTTGAATTCCTTGTGGGCCTTGCGCTCCTGTTGGACCCGTGTCCCCGGTTGGGCCTTGTGGACCTTGTAAACCTTGCACACCTTGCGGACCAGTTGGACCTATTTCTCCTTGCACACCTTGTATTCCGGTTGGGCCTTGTGGACCAGTCGGACCTTGCACTCCTTGTATCCCTTGAATTCCCTGTGGGCCTTGTGCTCCGGTTGCACCTGTTGCCCCTTGTATCCCTTGTGGGCCTTGACCTCCTTGGATTCCTTGAGGACCTGTTGGACCTTGGATTCCTTGCGGGCCTTGAATTCCTTGCGGCCCTTGATCTCCCGTTGCTCCCGTTATACCTTGGATCCCTTGTGGACCTTGAACACCTTGCGGACCGGTTGGGCCTATGTCTCCTTGTACTCCTTGTATTCCTTGTGGACCCTGCAGCCCCGTTGCTCCGGTTGCACCAGTTACTCCAGTTGCTCCTGTTGGCCCTTCCCCTGTCACCCCTGTTGTACCCGTATCTCCAGTTACTCCTGTCGGACCTTGGATTCCTTGAATTCCTTGTGGGCCTTGCACTCCTTGCGCACCCGTCGGTCCTTGAATTCCTTGGATACCTTGAACTCCCTGCGGACCCATTGGACCTGTTGGACCTATATCCCCTTGAGTACCTTGCACTCCTTGCGGGCCCTCTGGACCTGTTGCTCCTATATTCCCTTGAACACCTTGAACTCCAGTTGCTCCTTGTGCTCCGGTTGCTCCTGTTATACCTTGAATCCCTTGCATTCCCTGAATTCCTTGTGGACCTTCTGGACCTGTTACTCCTATTGGTCCTTGAATTCCTTGGATTCCTTGTGGGCCCTCTGGACCTGTTGCTCCAGCTGGTCCTGGCACTCCTTGTATTCCTTGCGGACCCTGAAGTCCTTCTGGGCCTTCTGGGCCTGTTGGTCCTATATCACCCATTGGCCCTTGAATCCCTTGGACTCCTTGTGAGCCTGTGTCTCCGGTTGGACCAGGTACCCCTTGTATTCCTTGTGGGCCTTGATCTCCTGTTGCTCCTGTTATACCTTGAGGTCCTATGGCCCCTTGTATACCTTGCGGACCTTGATCTCCAGTTGCCCCCGTTATCCCTTGAATTCCCTGAACCCCTTGGATTCCTTGTTCACCAGTTACTCCTGTCGGACCAGGAATGCCTTGAATACCTTGCGGACCTTCTGGACCCGTTGGTCCAATTGGCCCTTGAACCCCTTGTATTCCTTGCAGGCCCTGTACTCCTGTTTCTCCTGCACTTCCAGTCTGACCTGTATTTCCAGTCACTCCCGCACTTCCAGTTACCCCAGTATTTCCAGTCGCTCCCGTCGCACCTGTACTTCCACTCGGTCCACCTCCTGGCCCTGTCGCACCAGTTGCTCCAGTCGGACCTGGAGGTCCTCCAGATGGGCCGGTTATCCCTGTTGGACCTGTTATTCCAGTCGGACCACTAATCCCCTGACCAGTCACTCCTGTTGCTCCCGTATTTCCACTCGGTCCTTGTGGGCCTTGTACCCCTTGAGCTCCTTGTATTCCTTGTGAACCTGTTGCACCCGGTACCCCTTGCACTCCTTGAATTCCTTGAGGTCCCTCTGGCCCGGTAGCTCCAATCGGCCCCTGTAATCCCTGTATCCCCTGTATACCTTGTGCCCCAGTCGCTCCGGTCGGACCAATCGGACCTTGTAACCCTTGCACTCCTTGAGGTCCTGTCGCTCCAGTTTCTCCCTGTGGTCCCCTTAATCCTTGTGGTCCCTGCTGTCCTTCTGGTCCTGTTGCACCCATTTGTCCAACTGGTCCTTGAATCCCTTGCACTCCTTGAGGTCCTGTCGGGCCCATCTCCCCCATCGGACCTTGAAATCCCCTTGGTCCTTGTGGGCCAGTCGGGCCTTGTGGACCGGTTGGACCAGTAATCCCAATGCCAGTAAATCCCGTTGGAACGGGAGGAAAGGTAGGTCCAATAAGATTCGGTGAAATTCTGAAATTAGAGTTTAATGAATTTTGTCTATCACGCTCTTTCACACTTTCACCACCTACACACCATCTTTTTTACTTTAAACAAACCTCTTCTTCTTAATATGTATTTACAAAAACAATCTCAAAGACTATTTTTATTTTAAATAATAAAAACTCCCTTAATTCCTTAAGGGAGTCCCGCAATTGAATCCATATTATCTGTATTCGGGACAGCTTGCGCTATACCCGATGCATTTACACTTTGCCCCATATTTGTTCCTGTTAAAGTACCAGCAGGGGTACCTCGTGTATAGGTTGTCGTCACCGAATCTCCCGGTTGTAAACACAGCTTCGTCTCCGTCCCTATTACTGTAACAACATCAATCCAAGTGCAACCCGTTGAACCACTATACGATTTCGTAGCAGTAAATGAAGTATCACTCAAATTGTCACCTGTAAATATATTCCCAGTATTATTAACGATAATAAATTCTTTAATACGTGCAGGCATACTTACACTCTACCTTTCCTTTATGCACCTAATGTACGTGTACTCGTCGCTAATGGCGGAAGAAACACTGATGTTCTAATCACAGCTTCTGGCTGTCGTTTCCCATTTAAAAACACAGCCGCACTCGATCCTCCAGCACCAGCATATATTTTTGCCACAGCTAAAGGTGAGATATCATAACAGTCGCCGACATTAACAGCTCCTGTATTATTAATAATTTTTACTTTACGCATGTTAATTCCCATTTCCCCTCCCCCTTTTGTATACTGTATGCAAAAGAAAAAAACTTGAAACAGACTCGTTTCAAGTTTTTGCAGCTACTTATTTAGTTTCGCCTTCATATTGAAGCATACCGCCAACCATATTCACTGTTTTAAATCCTTGCTCATTTAAATAATGGCATACATTTTCACTACGCATTCCCGAACGGCAAATAAAGATATATTCATTCTCTTTCTCAAAGAAATCTACTTTATTTGGAATATCGCCCATTTTAATATGTACAGCTTCCGGAATTTTCCCTGCCGCTACTTCTTCATCTTCCCTTACATCTACTAAAAATAATGTTTCTCCATTTTCTAAACGCTCTTGCACTTCTTCTGTAGTAATTGTTTTTACTTCTGTCATATGTAGTTCCTCCTTATATACAATAAAACCTTCAGTTTCTTCTTTAAACAATCATTTCTCATCAATTTTAGCATGCGAAGGAAGGAACGCAAAGAATGGAACATTTATTTCTCAATTTCCCCGCAAAACTTATTCTTTACAAACATAACTGGCCCATTGTATCCTCAATATACTTGTTTGATGAAAGGAGCCAGTTAAAATGACACTTTTTCTTTTCATTATGGGCATCATTTTCTTAGTTTTTGCAGTTATTGCTCTTAGTATGAAAAATAATAAAAAGATAAAATCCCCTCAAGAAATGTCATTCTTATTTCTATTACTTAGTATAGCTTTCTTCGGTTTATCAGTCGCTTCATATATTTTCCGTCTGCAAATCATGTAAAAAAAGGTGCCTACTATAAATCATGCACCTTTCCACATTAATTATTTCCTACACAAAACTAGATACTTTCCGATTTAAAAACTCGTAAACTTTCTTTTCAAACAAATGAACATCTAATGCCCCAGCCATATGCCCATTTATACTTTCTATCTCATATACTTCTGCATATTTCCCCTGTTTTTGCAAAATGTCTACCATTTTATAATTATAACGAGGTGGCTGAAGTAAATCTTGTTTGCATGGAATCATGAGTACATTCGCTTCTATATTAGAAAGAGCCTCTTCTAAAGAAGAAAATCCATGCGCAATATCATGTAATAAGACTGCTTTCGCAGTGTACATCCACGAATTTGCATCTACTAAATCTATACTTTTGCATGTCACTTTATTAATCTCTTTCTCAAATGATGTTAATGCAGAAAATTCCTGATAAGGTGCCATTTCTATACTGTTCCGTGGGAATGCCATTTCATAAAAATGTTCATCAAACGCATTCATAAACATCATTCGATTTGCTAAATGAAGACCCTTCGTTGGCTGCTCTTCTCCATACTTTCCACCTTTCCAGTTTGGATCAAGCTGAATTGCTTCAATCGCATTTTGCGCTACATTTCCCGACGTTATAATTGGATTTTGTGGATTCGTAATAACTCCAATCACTCGCTCTACCATATGAGGATAGTGAACAGCCCATTGCTGCGCAATCATCCCACCTGCCGACGGTCCCATTACAGCATGTAGCCTAGCAATCCCCATATCTTTTATTAACTCATATTGCATACGTGCTACATCTAAAAATGTGAAAACTGGAAAATCCATCGCATACTCAAAACCAGTCATCGGATTTATCGATTTTGGTCCCGTTGTAATTACGTAGGGATTCTTCACCTGTACATTACAAAGGTTATCAGTGCATATAACGAAATATTTATTTGTATCAATTGCTTTTCCAGGCCCAATTAATCCATCCCACCAACCAGCTTCCTCATCATGCTCTGTATATTTTCCTGCCGCATGACTTGTTGCACTAAAATAGTGACAAACCAAAATCGCATTTGATCTTTCTCTATTTAAAGTGCCATACGTCTCATACCCCATTTGAACAGGAATTCCCCTGCCATTTTCAAACACAAATTCTTTTAAAACAAACTTCTCCTTTTTTACAATTTGCACAGACTCGCCTTCTTCCCGTCATATTATGAACTGCTTACTAAAGGATTTTTTCTATACAAACCAATCTCCTTCTTCTTTTCATAAATAAATGAATAATATACAAAATTAGCCACAAAATAGCACTATATTACAAGATCAAAGAGGGCATACATATGATTTGGAATTGGTTACGTAAGAAAAAAAACTCAAATACAAAAGAGACAGATGATTCGAAACAACAGCCGGATGATCAAAAGGAACATAACAAAGATAAGAATGGCGAGCCAAAAAGTACGGAACAAACTGAGGATAATTCTCAAAATAAGCAGCAAAGTTCTAAACAAGAGGATAATTCTCAAGGTAAGCAGCAAAGTTCTAAACAAGAGGATAATTCTCAAGGTAAGCAGCAAAATTCTAAGCAAGATGATAATTCTCAAGACAAACAACAAAATTCTAAACAAGAGCATTCTTCTCAAAACAAGCAACAAAGTTCTAAACAAGAGGATAATTCTCAAAACAAACAGCAAGGTTCTAAACAAGAGGACTCTTCTCAAGACAAACAGCAAAGTTCTAAACAAGAGGATTCTTCTCAAGACAAACAGCAAAACTCTAAACAAGATGATAATTCTCAAAACAAACAACAAAGTTCTAAGCAAGAGGATTCTTCTCAAAACAAACAGCAAGGTTCTAAACAAGAGGACTCTTCTCAAGACAAACAGCAAAGTTCTAAACAAGATGATTCTTCTCAAGACAAACAGCAAAGTTCTAAACAAGGTGATTCTTCTCAAGACAAACAGCAAAATTCTAAGCAAGATGATACTTCTCAAAACAAGCAGCAAAATTCTAAGCAAGATGATACTTCTCAAAACAAACAGCAAAGCTCAGGAAGTAACAGCATTTATGACTTTAGCAAACCAGAAAGTGACCATATTCATTCTCTACAAGATTTAATAGAGAAGATGAAACAGTCTAGTGACTTTGTTAATTACCATACATCTGACGATGACACGATGCCTTATTGGATTTCTTACTATCGTCCTTCACTTGATGGTGAGAAATTGCAAAAGTATTTAATGCCTACTCTAATGGAACGTCCTTGCGCTCCATTAGAAGAATTAAAAGAACATATTCCGATGAGTGGTATTACAATTACGAATGACTTACAAAAAATTGAGGACATGGTTTTAAAAGGACATGCAATTATTCAATTAAATCAGCAAGATCAAAAGTGTATGCTTGCAAATATTGCAATTGATAATTATCGTGCACCAACTCCTCCATTAAATGAATCAACTGTTATCGGACCTCAAGAAGGCTTCGTAGAGGATATTGATACGAATATTAATTTAGTACGAAAACGCCTTCCTGTTTTAGATTTACACACAAAAGAGATGATTATTGGAGAGTTTTCAAAAACAAAGGTTGTCATGATGTATTTAGACAACCTTGCCGAAAAAGATAATGTAGACTTTCTAGAAGAATCACTTCGAGCTCTTGAATATGATCAAATTAACGATAGTGCTTATATACAGGAATTAATGGGTGAAAAGTCAATTTTTCCTCTCTATATAAATACAGAACGCACTGATAGAGTCACAAAAGCACTTATTGATGGAAAAATCGCTATTTTTGTTGATGGTTCTCCAAGTGTCCTATTAACGCCTGTATCATATTTCGATTTTTTCATTTCACCAGAAGACTATAACGTATCTTGGCTATACGCGACATTTTCAAGAATATTACGCCTTATCGCAGTTCTATTCTCAATTTGTGCCACACCGCTATATGTCGCTATTTTAAATTATCATTACGAGCTCATTCCAAGTGATTTGCTTGAAACATTGATTTTATCAAGGGCACAAGTACCCTTCCCACCTTTAATCGAGGCGCTCTTTTTAGAATTAGCCATTGATTTATTAAGAGAAGCTGGCGCGCGATTACCAATGAAAGTTGGACAAACACTAGGTATTGTAGGCGGTATTGTAATTGGGCAAGCATCTGTACAAGCTGGTTTAACGAGTAATATTTTATTAATTATCGTTGCTTTATCAGCGTTAGCTTCCTTTATTACGCCCATTTATAAAATGGGTAACGCCGTTCGTTTACTACGTTTCCCATTTCTCGCATTTGCAGAAATAGGTGGGCTCTTCGGTATATCTCTTGGATTTATCTTTTTATTTACCCATTTGTTTAGACTTACTTCTTTACGTAAGCCGTACGCTCTCTTTTATCCAACGAGACAACAATCCTTTAAAGATTCTTGGATTCGTTTTCCATTAACAATGATTGATACTCGAGATGTTCAAGCAAGACCGCAACACGTAAAGAAAGCAACTAATGGAATTTCTACAAAACATACGTCAGATTTTGATGATTAAGAAATGAGGTGCATCGATGAGTAAAATTAAAGCAGAACACCAAATATCACCCGTCTTCGTTTTCTTTTTAATTCACGGTGCACAATTTGGTGCTGGTGTTCTCGGATTCGCTCGAATCATTGCAAAAGCCGCTGGATACGACGGCTGGATGGGTGTTCTAATCACAGGAATCTGTATCCATATTCTTATATGGATGATGTATTTCTTATTAAAAGAAACAAACGGGAATTTAATCGACTTACATCGGCAAACATTTGGAAAGTGGCTAGGAAACGGCATTAATATCATCTTTGCTGCTTATTTTTTAATCGTCAGTATTTCCGTCATTCGAACATACGTTGAAATTATTCAAGTGTGGATGTTTCCTACCGCTTCCACTTGGATGTTAACACTATTTTTATGCTTAGTTAGCTATTACATTATCTCTTCTGGATTTCGTGTAATTACCGGCATTTGTGTCATCTCAGTTGGTGGTACATTAGGATATTTATTTCTTAGCCTATTCGTTTTGAAATACTCTCATTGGCCTAATTTACTCCCTATATTCACACATTCTTTTTCAGATATTTTAAAAGCCGCTCAACTGTCAATCTACAGTATGACCGGTTTTGAGGTTTACCTCATGGTTTATCCATTTGTGAAAAACCCTAAACAATCTCATAAATTCGCTCAATATGGGGCACTATTTTCAAACCTACTATATTTATTTAGTACCCTTTTAGCCTTTGCGTTTTTTAGTGAAAAACAATTATTAAAAACAATATGGTCCCAACTTTCTATGACCCAAGTCATTCAATTACCATTCATAGAAAGGCTAGAATATATTGCAATTTCAGCTTATGCACTCGTTATTATTACAAGCTTTATCCTTCCTTTATGGTCGGCAACGAGAGCAACTCACGAAATATTCCGTGTAAAACAAAGAGGTGTTCTAATCGCTTTCATCTTTATCACTCTCATTGTTTCACAACTTTTAACAAACAGGCACGATATTAATAATTTTATTAGTAACGCATCAAAAGTTAGTTTTTGGCTCATTTATGTATACATCCCAATCCTATTTATTATTGTGTGGGTGAAAAGAAAATGGAAAAAATCAAAAGCAAATTAATACTCATTTCTTGCATAACACTCTTTAGTCTAACTGGGTGTTTACAAAAGAATATTATCGATGACGTACACCTTATCCAAGGAACTGTCTTTGATGTAGCAAAAGATAATAAAGTAAAAGTGACATTTGTTTGTCCTATTCAGCAAAAAGGTAACAAAGTTCAAGTTTTTGAAGGTACGGCAAATGCTGTAAAACAAGTAAAAGCAGATACATCTTTAGAATCTTCTCAACCATTCGCTAGCGGACAAATGCGTGTTGCTCTATTCACCACCAGAATTGCCAAGAAAGGAATGGTTGCTTCCTTCGATACATTAATTCGCGATGTAAACATTGGGAATGCCTTATATGTTGCTTTACTTGAAGGTAATGGCACTGAACTTTTAAAAGGAAAGTACACGACTTCATCCAACGTTGCCATTTATATAAAAAAAATGCTAGAACATAATATGGAAACTGGTCCTCTACCAAAAGATAACCTGCATTTAGGAGCATTCCGTTATTATCGAGAAGGACAAGACTACTATATTCCAATTTTAAAAAAGCATGGTGATAAAATAAAAGTCATTGGAATTGGCCTTTTTAAAAAGGATAAATATGTTGGTAAAATTGCGGAAAAAGATATGTTTATATTCAAAGGACTTTTAGAGAAACATAAGTTGGATTCACATGAATTTAAAGCAACTCCTGGGTACGTAATGATTAATAATATTCGTTCTGTTCCAACATACGATATAAAAATAAAAAATGGAAAGCCTTCTTTTTCCATTCATGTTAAGCTTGATGCTCGTATTCAAGAAGTATCGAAACAAATTAACTTAGAAAATGCAAAGAACACAAAAAAGATTGAGAAGGCCGTCCAAAAACAATTGGATATAGAAGGTAACAAATTAATTAAGCAATTCAAATCTTTAGGCGTCGATCCTCTCGGGCTAGGAGCTAAATATAAGCAACATTATCGTCCATTTAAATTAGAAGAGTGGAAAAAAATGTACAAAGATGTCCCTGTTAACATAAAATACACCATAAATATTACAAATTCTGGTGTGATTGAATAAGTTAACGATTGAACTCCCCTCTCTGGCATGGTACAACGGAGAGGGGAGTTTTTATTTTTAAATAGAGAAAAGGGATATTTACGGGGGAGCTTATGTCTAAAAAATTAGTAAAGCCTATTTTAAATGGTATTTTATTTCTCGGCGTCTTTTTATTTGCTCATACATACTTAAAAAATGTTTCTTTCACACGTTATTTACTTGTAGTTATACCAATGCTACTCATCGGAATGTTTGGCATCGATCTTATTTTATCCGTTTTAATTAAGAAAGAAGAATAACGAGCGAACATCTTATTTCTCATAAGATGTTCTTTTTATTTAATAACTACCTTATGTTACAATAAAATTCGGCATAACGTAAGAAAGGATGAAACAACATGACAAACGAAAAAGGTTTAGATAAAGGATACGAACTTGTTGCAAAAATGCATGAAGAATTCGGACATCCTGTGACAAGTACTCCAACAAAACTAACAGAAGAGCGTGCAAAAATTCGTGCTAGCTTTATGCAAGAAGAGCTAGAAGAATTTCTAGAAGCAACAACTGTTGAAGATCAATATGATGCACTTATTGACCTTATTTACTTTGCATTCGGAACGTTTGCAGAAATGGGCGTACGTCCAGATAAAGGATTCGAAATTGTAAACAATGCTAACATGGCAAAACTATTCCCTGATGGAAAGCCTCGATTCCGCGAGGGCGACGGCAAAATTATGAAACCAGAAGGATGGCAAGCACCGGAACCACAACTTCGTGCGGAAATCGAACGCCAACGTCAAGAGGCAGAAAAAAACTGCTAGGATCTCCTAGCAGTTTTTTATTATGTCTTTTTTCCTTTGGTCTATTAATGACCCACGTGTCCCGCGTGTCCTGCTGCTCCTGCAGTACCAGCTGCTGCTCCTGCTGCCGTCCCTGCTCCAATTCCACCTGCCCAAGGCTGTTGTTGCTGCTGATACTGCTGGTATTGTTGTTGACCTTGATGTTGTTGTTGACCTTGATGATGCTGTTGGCCTTGATGATGCTGTTGACCTTGATGATGCTGTTGGCCTTGGTGATGGTGTTGGCCTTGATGATGGTGTTGACCTTGGTGATGGTGTTGACCTTGGTGATGATGTTGGCCTTGGTGATGCTGTTGGCCTTGGTGATGATGTTGACCTTGATGAGTTTGATAAAGGACAGCCTGCGGGTGAATTTGATGATGACCTTGGTGATGTACTTGTTGCTGATGGTGGCCGTGGTGTTGATGATGACCATGATGACCGTGGTGTTGATGCTGGCCTTGGTGACCATGATGATGTGTTTGATAAAGGACAGCCTGCGGATGAATTTGATGATGACCATGATGATGTACTTGTTGTTGATGATGGCCATGATGCTGATGATGGCCGTGTTGTTGATGATGACCGTGATGGCCGTGATGCTCATGATGTACATGATGACCGTGATGACCGTGATGACCGTGATGCTCATGATGCACATGATGACCGTGAACACCTTGAGGAAAGCCGCCGATCCCACCTGCTACAACACCAACGCCAGGTACAGGAAATCCTGTTTGTACACCGCCAACGAAAGATGGGAATGTAGTTGGCATACCTACAGGAACTCCTCCTTGTGCACCTCCTACTAGTGCCGGAAATCCTGTTTGCGCTCCAGCTACTGACGTTGGAAATCCTGTTTGTACACCCGCCACTGACGTCGGAAATCCTCCAGCTGCTCCTCCCATCCAACTTGGAATTCCGCCATATCCGTGTTGACCATCTCCTCCCATGAACATCATTTGTCCATAACTATCCGATCCACCTCCGAAGAAGCCATGTGGTGCATTATTGTCCATCCCTTTCATTCCTTTCACCTCTTCTGTTCAATTTAACCTACCTTTTTTATCATATTTTCTATAGAAGAATAGGTGTTTGTCTATATGGGAATTCCGCGCCTTTTTCTTCGTTCTTCATTCATGATAAACTAAATTAACTGATTATTTTTTCAAAGGGGGCATTTCCATTGGAGAACATAGCAAAAGCTTCCATCGACGATTTAGATTCAATCTTACATATAGATGTTGATCTAATCGGAGACGATAGTAGACGAGATTATATTAAACACGCTATTGATGAAGGAACCTGCATCATTGCAAAAGAGGACAATTCCATTTCTGGTTTTCTAACATACGATACAAATTTCTTTGGTTATACTTTCCTCTCATTAATCATTGTTTCGCCAACGAAAAGAAGACAAGGTCATGCAAGCTCATTAATCTCATATATGTTAAGACATTCTCCTACTCAAAAAATATTTTCTTCAACGAACAAATCGAATACAAATATGCAAAAAGTTTTTAAAGCAAATGGATTTATGCGTAGTGGAATGATCGAAAACTTAGATGAAGGTGATCCTGAGCTTATTTTTCACGCAAAAAAGCTCAGAGCATGAACGCTCTGAGCTTTTATTAATAATTAATTAGTTTGCAACAACGTTAACAAGTTTTCCAGGAACAACAATTACTTTACGAACTGTTTTTCCTTCAATTTGTTCTTTGATTGCCTCAAGTGCAAGTTGTTCCATTTCTTCTTTTGATGCGTCTTTACTCATTGTTAGTTTTGTGCGAACTTTGCCCATAATTTGAACAACGATTTCAACTTCATCTTCTACAAGTTTAGACTCATCAAATGTTGGCCAGCTTGCATATGTGATTGTTTCACTGTATCCAAGTTTGCTCCATAGTTCTTCCCCGATGTGAGGTGCAACTGGTGCAATCATTTTTACGAAACCTTCTACATATTCTTTCGGAAGTGTTTCAGCTTTGTATGCATCGTTGATGAATACCATCATTTGAGAAATCGCTGTGTTGAAGCGAAGCTCTGCATAGTCTTCTGTTACTTTCTTCACTGTTTGGTGGTAAGCTTTTTCAAGATCTTTGTTTGGTGCATCAGTAATTTTCTCACTCAATTCACCGTTCTCTTGAATGAATAGGCGCCATACGCGGTCTAGGAAGCGACGAGCTCCGTCAAGACCATTTTCAGACCAAGCGATTGAAGCATCTAATGGTCCCATGAACATTTCGTATAGACGAAGTGTATCTGCACCGTGGCTTGCTACGATATCATCAGGATTTACAACGTTACCTTTTGATTTACTCATTTTCTCGTTGTTTTCACCTAAGATCATACCTTGGTTGAATAATTGTTGGAACGGTTCTTTCGTTGGAACTACACCGATATCATATAATACTTTATGCCAGAAACGAGCATATAGTAAGTGAAGTACAGCGTGCTCTGCTCCACCGATATAAATATCAACTGGAAGCCATTGTTTTACTTTTTCAGGGTCTACAAGTGCTTCGCTGTTGTTTGGATCGATGTAGCGTAGGTAGTACCAGCAGCTACCAGCCCATTGTGGCATTGTATTTGTTTCACGACGACCTTTTTTACCAGTTTCAGGATCAACAACATTTACCCACTCTTCAATGTTTGCAAGTGGTGATTCACCTGTACCTGAAGGACGAATATTCTCTGTTTTCGGAAGAACTAATGGTAATTCTTCTTCTTTCACAGCTGTCATTGTACCATCTTCCCAATGGATTACTGGAATTGGCTCACCCCAGTAACGTTGGCGACTAAATAACCAGTCACGTAGACGGTACGTTACTTTTTGATTTCCTGCGCTTGTTACTTCAAGCCACTCAATCATTTTTACAATTGCTTCTTCTTTATTTAAACCATCAAGGAATGCTGAGTTTACGTGCGCACCATCACCTGTATATGCCTCTTTCGAAATGTCTCCGCCTTTTACAACTTCCTTCATTGGAAGATTGAACGTTGATGCGAATTCATAGTCACGCTCATCGTGAGCTGGAACTGCCATTACAGCACCTGTTCCGTAAGTTGCAAGAACATAATCAGCGATCCAGATTGGTAATTTCTCACCGTTTACTGGGTTAACTGCGTAAGCACCAGTGAATACACCAGTTTTTTCTTTCGCAAGTTCTGTACGCTCTAAATCGCTCTTCATTTTAACAGAGTTAATGTAAGCTTCTACAGCTTCTTTTTGTTCTGGTGTTGTAATGTTAGCAACAAGTGCGTGCTCTGGAGCCAGTACACAGTAGCTTGCTCCAAATAGTGTATCAGGACGCGTTGTGAAAACTGTGAACTTCTCATCTGTACCGTCGATGTTGAAGTGTACTTCTGCACCTTCAGAACGGCCGATCCAGTTACGTTGCATGTCTTTTAAGCTTTCTGGCCAATTAAGCTCATCTAGATCTTCTAATAGACGATCTCCGTAAGCTGTAATTTTTAACATCCACTGTCTCATCGGACGACGCTCAACTGGATGTCCACCGCGCTCACTCTTACCGTCAATGATTTCTTCGTTTGCAAGTACTGTACCAAGTGCTGGGCACCAGTTTACAGGTACTTCATCAACGTAAGCTAAACCTTTTTCAAATAGTTTTAGGAAGATCCATTGTGTCCACTTGTAGTAGGTTGGATCTGTTGTATTTACTTCACGATCCCAATCGTAAGAGAAGCCTAATGCTTTAATTTGATTACGGAACGTATTAATATTAAGCTCTGTAAATTCAGCCGGGCTGTTCCCAGTATCAAGTGCATATTGCTCTGCTGGAAGACCGAATGCATCCCATCCCATTGGATGAAGAACGTTATATCCTTGCATACGCTTCATACGAGATAAAATATCTGTCGCTGTATAACCTTCTGGATGACCTACGTGTAAGCCTGCACCTGATGGATATGGGAACATATCTAGTGCATAAAATTTTGGTTTTTCTGTTTCATCTGGCGTACGGAATGTTTTATTCTCTTCCCAATGCCCTTGCCACTTCTTCTCAATTTCTTGATGATTAAAGCTCATGAGATACCCTCCTTGAAATTCTATTTATTTTCACCGCCCAAAATACAAAAAACCTCTCATCCCTAGAAAGGGACGAGAGGTTATAGATTCCCGCGGTACCACCCTAAATTAATGTAATAAATACATTCGCTTAGATCCGTAACGTGGATTAACGGCAATTGCTACTAATGATTTCACAACTGCAACTCAAAGGCGAGTTCATAACGAAACGTGGATTGACTTGCACCGACCGTCAACTCTCTAAACCAGCTTCTATTACTACTACTCCTTCTCACTGTTATTACAAATATGAGTTAATGTGAACTACCCACCACTTAGTATCTCTTAAGAGCCTACTTGAAGCGAGGGCTTCTCGGTTAATCGTTACTCTTGCTAACTAACGAATTTGTCTTAGGACAGCCGAGCTAACTCCCTTGTTCCAAAGGATATTTTATTACTATTTATTTAAATATATTCTAAAACATGTTGCATGTTCCGTCAAACTAAACTGCAATTTTTTCTTCAACTGTTTCTTCTACTTTTACTCGTCTATCATAAATACTCGTTGCTATAAGCGCTACTACAAGCATTACCATGATCGCAATAAACAATACTTCCATATTGTATAAGTCAACAATCGCTCCGCCAACGACCGGTCCGAACATTTTCCCTACAGTCGCTGCGCTATTTACAACACCTTGATAAAACCCTAGCTTATCTTTCGGTGCAAGTATATTTGCGATGGTCGGAACTGCCGGCCATACGAATAATTCACCAATTGTTAATGTCACCATCGCAACGAGAAACATCGTAAATTGCTGCGCTTGGCTTAAAACAATAAACGACGCCGCAAAAATGACGATTCCAATCATAATTTGTTGTTTTAAAGAACGCTTCATCCAGCGAATTAACATACTAACAAGTGGCTGCGCACAAACAATCATCGCTCCGTTTATCGTCCATAATAAACTATAATGGCGGAGGCTAATATCTAATTCTCGCATATGAGTCGCAATTGCCCCTTGCCACTGTACGTATGTAACCCAGCATAAAGCATATGCTACACATACGATTAGAAGCGCTTTGAAGCCAGGTGTAAGTGACCAACCTTTTTTCGTTTCGGCTTCTTTTTGTACCTCTTGCTCTTTTTTTGCTTCCATACCACGAAATCCAATAAACGCAATTAAGAAGAAAATAAAATATAAAATAAAGTTCGCTAAGAAAATATAATCAAAACGATAAGACGCAACTAATCCACCGCACGCTGTTCCAATCGCAATCCCAACGTTTTGTCCAACATACATTGCATTGAACGCTCGTCTCCCGCCTTCTGGCCAAACCGTACCGACCATCGCATACATCGATGGAAACACCATTCCAGAACCGAATCCGATTAATGCTAGCCACACAACATATAATGGCCAACCATGGAAAAATACAAGACCTAAAATCGATACAAGTGTAATGACAATCCCTACTAAAATTGATTTATAACCGCCCCATTTATCAAATAAAACACCGCCGAGCAAGTTTCCGATTACACCAGTAAGCGAGTTGATCATTAATACCATTCCGGCTACTGATAAAGATTTCCCTAAACTATCATGTAAGTAAATTGTATTAAAAGGCCATAAAAAAGAAGCACCCGTGACATTAATAATCATCCCAGCTACTAATAGCCATACTTTCCTTGGCATAGTCTCCCCTCCTATTCTCTTTTTTTCGTTCATATATATAACAGTAAAATTGTAGTCGTTTTTAAATAGGAAGGCAACTGATTAATAGTTGATGAAATTCAGATAATAGCACAAAGACGATTAGAATGTATTCTAATCGTCTTTGTAAAATATTAATCTATAAATAATGGAATCGTTCCCTCGCGAAAGGTTATCCAACTTCCTTTTTACGTTTTGCACTTTCTTTCGCACTCCATTTAAATATTTTGTCTAGTAGAGAGTATATTCTCCCAGACTCCTTCGTTAATAATGGCCCTAACGACGCCAATATTAAAACATATAAAGCTGAGAATGGTTTAATCGTTGCCATTAAGCCACCCGCTATTCCGAGATTCGCGACAATAATGGAGAATTCCCCACGTGATATAAGTGTTAAACCGATATTCGTAGAAGCCTTATGCGATAACCCGGCTTTACGACCTGCAATCATTCCAGCTGTAAAATTACCGATGAGAGTAATGAAAACTGCTCCTAATGCCAACCATACTGCTCCTCCAAGTGAAAACGGATCTATACTTAAACCGAAGCTGAAGAAAAATATAGCTCCAAAGAAATCACGAAACGGGACGACGAGATGCTCGATCCGGTCACTATGCTCTGTTTCTGAAAAGACGAGTCCTAACAATAAAGCCCCAATCGCTTCCGCAACATGAATTGTTTCTGAAAATCCTGCTACAAAGAATAAAATAGCGAATATTACGATAATAAAAATTTCGTTTGACGAAATATCTAATACTTTATTTAGGAACGGCGTAGCTTTTCTAGCGATTACAAAGAATAGGAGCATATACCCTACTGCGATTAACACCGATGTAAGAGCACCTACAAATGATGTTGCACCTCCGAGTACTAATCCTGAAACGACTGATAAATATACAGCTAAAAAGATATCATCAAACATAATGATCCCTAAAATGAGTTCTGTCTCTTTATTACCAGATCTTCTTAAATCAACAATTACTTTTGCAACAATTGCACTCGATGAGATTGTAATGATTCCAGCAATAATTAATGTTTCTAGTAAGGGGAAGCCCATTATATATCCATAAAGTAAACCTAATATGAAATTAAGCGATATATGAACACTACCCCCAAAAGCAATCGACTTTCCTGATTTAATTAATTTTTTTATTGAGAATTCTAAACCTAAATAGAATAAGAGGAATATGACGCCAACACGGCCGAGGAAGGAAATAACTTCTCCGCTTTCAATAAACCTTAAATCGATAAGTCCTAAATCTGGGGCATGAGGCCCCACTAACATACCGAGTATAATGAGAAACGGAATAATCGAGAACTTTAACTTCGCAGCGAGGATAGCTGCAAAAGCTACTAATACTAACGCAGTTCCAACTTCAAAGATTAAAGTATCCATCGATTAGGAATCACCTCCTGCTGAAAGCAATTCATTAATAATTCTTTTCACTTCATGTCTTTCACCCGACAATACGAGCATATCGCCAGCTTCAATAATAGAGTCTGGACCTGGATTAAAGAATTTCTTCATATTCTTTTTCAAAATAGCAATAATCGTTACGTTATACGTTTTTCTGACATGTAAGCTACCAATTGTTTGTTGTACTACTGGTGCATTATTCTCCACCTTAAACCATTCAATTGATAATCCTTCAAAAGCCATCTCAATTGTGTCTAGCGCTTGCGGCCTATATACCATTCCGCCTAATATAGCCGCAATTTGTCTCGCTTCAGAATCACGAAGAGAAATGCTTGAAATACTCTCATCGTGATCCGCATCAAAATGATACATTTCTCTTCGGCCATCATCATGAATAACGATAACCATTTTTTCATTACCTTTTGTGATTACTTCAAACTTACAACCAATGCCCGGTAGTTCACTCTCTCTAATATTCATATTTTCCGCCTCCTAAAGTTTTTAGTTACGGCTTTTACAAATCTACATCAATCTCTGTTTTAAACTTCTCATCTTTTGAGATTCCTAAATACTTGAGCGTCTCTGATGGAGTTGCGTGATGAAAATGCTTTTGCAATAGCGCAATCGCTATTCCTCTTTTGTACGCATGAAATCCAAATGTTTTTCGCATTGAATTCGTTCCAATCTTTCCAACAATCCCAACCGCTTCAGCTGCGCTATGGATAACACGATATGCTTGTTGGCGTGAGATTGAATTTGTCGTTTTATTAGATTGAAATACGTAGTTTTCTCTTTGAATATCAAAAGATTGTACGTACGCTAAAAGCACCTCTTTTACTTTTGTATTTAAATAAATATCTTGTTTAAATTTTTCATCTTTCACAGGAAGAGAATAGAACTCTTTAACAGTTCCATCTTCATTCAATACCTCTTCAAATTTCATACTAAGTAGCTCAGTAATCTTTAATCCAGTGTTAATTCCAATAACAAATAAAAGATAATCTCGCTGCGAGTGCTCTTTTAAGTACTTTTTCATAGCCTCAATTTGGTTTATATCTTTTAATGCCTCTACAACTTCCATACATGTATCTCCTCATCTTATGAACGGTAATTTTCTCATTATCCTGTCCATTTTACCTTATCATGCTATGAGATTTCCATGTATTATCCATTATTTTCACAATATACTCTTACGACAATTTTTCATTTGGAAATTTATGATTGTACAAATACGGTGTGGGTAGAAAAAATAGGGGGAGTACAAGTTCAGCTTCTTTCTACAGATCGGATTCCTCCTTTCATTTTTCGGTTGCTGATACTTTCATATTATGTTACTTATTTACATTATATTATATATTTCAGTAACATTAAAGTGTTTTTTCTGAAAATATAAAAAGCCGAGCACTTTCACTCGGCTTTTTACCTATTAATCTTCTTTTGGAAGAACAATTCCTTTATACAATTGAACTGTAATGAAGTAATAAATCGCATAAATAACTACGAAAATTACGATTGGTACCCAAATACGGAAGTAAGGATCCATTAAAATAAATCCGAAAATATTCATACCAACTAATACGTGAGCGATCCCCACAATTGCTGGGAATAAGAATACTAAGAATAATTCTTTATAAATCGATTTCGTTAATAACTCACGACGCACACCGATTTTGCGAAGCATTTGATAACGCGTAATATCTTTTGATGCACCAGAAAGAATTTTAAACATTAAACAACTTGCCATCATTGCTAAGAACGCAATTCCAAGGAAGAATCCCATAAATACTGTTCCACTCGCAATGCCGTAGAATCCATTGTAAGATTGATATTTACTATCTAATCTTTCAGCTTTTACATTTTTATATTTAACTAGCTGCAACTCGTCAAGTTTTTTCCATTCTTTTGTGTATGCTACAAAATCGTCTGTTTTTCCAGTAACTACGATTCCTTCTTTACCATTTACAGTATCGTACATTTTCTGATCTACAATTTTAATTGCATGATCTTCATATAGATAAAATGGCTGAATTGTTCTGAAAGCCTCGTTCCATTCTTCTGGAAGTTCTTTAGCACTCGCATCTTTTTCATTCATTTCTCTAGAAACTGCACCTACTGGCAGTTCCTCTGAAACTTTCTTTATTTTTCCTAAATCCTTCATACTTTCCATCTGTTTTGTATCTTGTACGAAAGGAGGATTTTTCTCTAAATCTTCTTTTACATAATAAACGTATTTATTATCAACTTTGTAACGATATTCATTTTTCTCTTTAAATGTAATACCATCTAAAATTTTCTTTTCTTCAGCTGTTGGGTTATGAATAACTGAATCATATATTACTAAACCATCAACCATTTTTATAACGTTATTTTTAAACGCCATACCACCTGAAATTGCACCCGCTCCAAGAGCAACTAACATCGCTACCGTTGCAAGTACTTTCGTTAAGCTATTAATACGGAAATTTAATTGTGCAAACGTAAAAGCATTAAGTCCTTTTTCACTACGTTTTTTATTGCTCTTTAACCTTTTAATAATAACTGGGAGAAGTGATCCAAATAGCATGTAAGTACCAGTTGTTGTTGTAATTAATGCAATAAGGATTCCCATTTCTCTTAGTTTTTCCATGTAAATCATTGATGCATAGCCAATTCCTAATAAAATAACAGCAAGGATTGCAACGACACCTGTCATTTTACCTTTTACTGCAACACGCTCTGTTTGTGCATCTGCATGTACAAGTTGCAGTACTGAAATACGTGATAACTTAATACTGTTCATAATTGCTGATAATACAAATAATGCAAAGAAGAAAATACAAGTAACAGTCATAGATGGTAGATAAAATGCCTTATAGCCTTCACCAGCAAATTCTAATTGTTTCATTAATAACTGTCCGATACCTTCTGCAAGTCCTACACCAACTGTAAGTCCAATCGCAAGAGACGCAGCACCTAATACAATCGTTTCAATAAACATAAGTAATGTAACTTTATGCTTTTTTGCACCTAACATCATGTACATACCAAACTCTTTTTGACGAAGAGATAATAAGAAAGAGTTTGCATATAAAATGTAGAAGAACGTTATAATTGCTAATAAAAATGAACCTGCTTGGAATACGAAACCAATAGACTTAATAACAGAATTGGATTCGATAAACGCTTTATTCAGCGCTAACGTTTGGAACATATAAAAAATTGAAATCGACATGACAAGACCAACAAGTAAGACGATATAATCTTTCAGCTTACTCTTTAGCCCTGACATGGAAAGTTTAAATAACATGCCCTAGACCTCCCTTCTTACGCTTTTTGTGTGCCTAAGTCCGCAAGCACATCTAAAATTTCTTTATAAAATTCTTCACGCGTACCACCGCGGTGAATTTCTTTATATAGCTCACCATCTTGAATGAATAAAATACGCTGACAGTAACTTGCACTATATGGATCATGCGTAACCATCATAATAGATACGCCTTGTTCTTCATTTAAGTTTGTCATCGCATCAAGTAAACTTGCTGCATTTTTCGAATCAAGAGCTCCTGTTGGCTCGTCTCCTAAAATAATTGCCGGCTCATGCACTAGTGCACGCGCTGCTGCTGAACGTTGTTTCTGTCCACCGGATACTTCAGTTGGATACTTTTGAAGAATTTCTGTAATCCCTAACATATTCGCTACTTTCTCTACTTTCGGTCCAATATTACGTGATGAAACACCTTGAAGTGAAAGTGGAAGTGCAATGTTCTCATAAATAGATAAGTTCTCTAATAAGTTGAAGTCTTGGAAAATGAATCCTAACTTTTGCGAACGGAAATCAGAAAGCTCACCTTGCTTCATTTTCGTAATGTCCGTACCCGCAATTTCAACAACGCCACCCGTTGCTTTATCAAGCGTTGAAATTACATTTAATAATGTCGTTTTACCAGAACCAGATGGTCCCATAATACCAACAAATTCACCCTCTTGAATTGAGAATGAAACACCTTTTAACGCATGTGATTGGTTCTCACCTTTTTTACCGTACACTTTTTGAACATTTTTCACGTCTACAACTGGTTTCGTCATATATATCCTCCTACGCTTGTTTTTCCATTACCTATTTTGCGCCTTTTGGAGGTGAACTGCTATTTATTAACATTACAATTACCTTACACTTTTGTAAGAAAAAAAACTGAGCATGTAAGCTTAGTTTTTTCATTAGTAAATGCAATTTTATCAGCGATTTTTCAAATATATCGACTTACCGACAAAAGATGACAATAAAAATAGACTGTTTCGCATGTGGAACAGCCTATTTCCTACTCTTATTTCTTTAAAGGCGTTACCGTCCAATACGTAATAACACGCCAAATCCATTCTAATGGACCCATTTTAAAGATTTTCATCCAAATCACACTGAAAATAATTTGAATTGCATAAATTGCGATACACACATATAGCGTCTGCATGTACGTTAAGTTTCCTGCAAAATTAAATACACTGCCTGCAATTAAAATCATTGCAGTTTGTCCAATATAATTTGTTAAAGCCATACGACCATAATATTTCAGTGGCGCTAACAAAGTTTGAACTGGTTTTAATTGAAGTAGCAAAATTAATGCTCCGACATAGAAAGCTGAAATAATTGGTCCAACTGTAACACCAATTTTTAAAAACTGACCTGCAGCATCCATTGTTCCATCCTCAGTCATAAGTATCATATTTACAAATGGATTAGCAGGAACGTGCCCATATTGATACCATAAAGCTATCACACTTAAAACAAACATAACTCCTGTAAAAATAGCGACTTGCTTTATTTTCGCTGAAAGATTTTCAAATACTTTGTACTGTCCTGCAGCAAGACCTAATAAAATTAAACCTAATGGTAATAATTCCTTAGCTGCCATAATACTAAAAACTATCGTAAGAATAAGACCAATTACTAAATTTATTTGCTTCTTCACTTTATAAAATGGTAAAGTGACTAATCCACAAATTGCGTATAACGCTAGTGCTTCCCCAGGCTGAAACATTTGATGAATCAAACCAAAAATAAATAGTGCAACTAAGCGGCGTAGAAATAGAACATATCCATTCTTCCCTTTCGCAATTGCTCTTGTAATGAAGATATAGAATCCTACTCCAAATAAGAATGAAAAGATTGAGAAGAAACGACCTTCTACAAATAAGTATAGAAACCTTTGATAACTTGCATCCACTGTACTAGGATCTGGAACTTTAATATTCAGTAGTGCAAGAATATTTACTAAAATAATCCCCAGTAATGCGAAGCCACGAATGTAATCTAACTCTTCAATTCGTTTGTTTGTAATATTGTTCCCCATAATACAACTCCTTGTCCAAAATTAAATCCTCCCTCACTCTACTGGAAAAGTAAGCTTACAACTATCGACAAACCTTACAGAGATCTTACATTATTGTCATATAGCAAAATAAAACCAGGTCATATTGCGACCTGGTTTACTCTGATTGCTTTGATTTTTGAGGTTGTCCCTTTTTACTATTACGCTGTTTCACTTGAACAACTGGATCAAGTTCATTTGAAAACTCAGCGTTATGTCCATTTTGCGTTTTTTGCTCTGGATTATTTTGATCTGAACGTTTCGCCATTACATTCACTCCTTATTAGTGCGGTGTAATAATCATTTGATGTTGCAATTGGCGAATTGCCATACG
Source organism: Bacillus sp. FSL R9-9530 (assembly GCF_038008145.1). Classification (NCBI taxonomy): domain Bacteria; kingdom Bacillati; phylum Bacillota; class Bacilli; order Caryophanales; family Bacillaceae; genus Bacillus; species Bacillus sp. FSL R9-9530. Next base: position 4,651,331 of record NZ_JBBOYO010000001.1, on the reverse strand, counting down.
TGCTCTATTTAATTGCTCACGTTGCTCATCATTCGCATGTTGTTGCATCGTTTGTAAATCATTATATGCTTGTTCTAATTGCAACTGAGCATCCGAATACTCCATCGTATTGTAATGCTCCTGTCTCATGCCTTGGTCTAATTGTTCTTTCGCATATTCCACCGCTTGTTCTGCCTGTGTAATATACTCTTCAAGTGATTGACGCTCTGCCATAATTGTCCCTCCTTGCTTCAATTCCCCTTTAGTGTGTCCCTTCCATATGAACCTTATGAGTATGTTATAATGGATTTTGTTTCATCCCGCATTAACGGGCAGTAAGACCTCTACCTCAAAATTTGGATGAAACAAAAAAAGGTAGGTGGGAGCTCAACTGCCCGTAAACGCCCGATTCGTTCAACTAATAATCAGTGGGGGAACATCCCCCACTGATTAAAGTTTCACTTTATTTTGACTCGTCTTAGGAGGGAAAATAATGAAGGTTCAAAACCCTTTTCCATATACAAATGACAATAAACGTTATCATACATGGAATTACCACTTACGAAATGAATTTGGTGAAAAAATCTTTAAGGTTTCATTAGATGCTGGCTTCGATTGCCCGAACCGTGACGGTACAGTCGCTTACGGCGGCTGCACGTTTTGTAGTGCTGCTGGATCTGGTGACTTCGCTGGCGATCGCCGCGATGATGTTATAACGCAATATCATGAAATGAAAGAAAAAATGCGCTCAAAGTGGAAAGACGGAAAATGTATCGCTTATTTTCAGGCTTACACAAATACACATGCACCACTTGAAGTGTTAAAAGAAAAATTCGAACCGCTTCTAGCAGAAAAAGACGTTGTCGGTCTTTCTATCGCAACTCGTCCAGATTGTTTACCAGACGATGTCGTTGAATATTTAGCGGACTTAAATAAACGTACGTACCTTTGGGTTGAACTCGGACTACAAACTGTTCATGAACGCACTGCAAATCTTATTAACCGTGCTCACGATTATCCATCTTATGTGGAAGGCGTAAATAAATTACGCAAACATGGCATTAGAGTTTGCTCTCATATTATTAACGGTCTTCCCCTTGAAGATTACGACATGATGATGGAAACAACTCGTGAAGTAGCAAAACTTGACGTACAAGGAATTAAAATTCATTTACTTCATTTATTAAAAGGTACGCCAATGGTGAAGCAATATGAAAAAGGTCAATTAGAATTCCTTTCTCTTGAAGATTACGTAAGTCTCGTTGTTGACCAACTTGAAATTATTCCTGAAGACGTAATTGTGCACCGCATCACAGGTGACGGTCCACCTGATTTAATGATCGGTCCAATGTGGAGCTTAAATAAATGGGAAGTATTAAATTCCATCGATGCAGAATTTGTACGCCGCGGAAGCTGGCAAGGAAAATATGCAAATGAGGAGAAACAAAAATGAAATTAGAACGTGTATTACCGTTTGCTCGCTCGCTGCTGCAAACGGCAGTAAAAGAAGGCGATTACGCTGTAGATGCAACGCTCGGCAATGGACATGATACTTGCTTCCTAGCTGAAATCGTTGGAGATAGTGGAAAAGTATTTGGATTTGATATTCAAAAAGAGGCAATTGAAAGCTCTACTATCCACCTAAAAGAAAAGGAACTTTTCGAACGTACTGTTTTAGTTCACGACAGTCACGACACACTCTTATCCGTACTACCAGAAGATGCAAAAGAAAAAGTAACAGGCGCTATCTTCAACTTAGGTTACCTTCCTGGTGGTGACAAGCATATCGTTACAAAACCGAACTCAACACTCTCGGCAATTGAACAATTACTAGAAGTAATGGCACCTGAAGGAATCATCGTCCTTGTCATTTACCACGGACACCCAGAAGGACAAGTAGAACGCGACGCTGTTCTCAAATTTGCAGAAGAACTCGACCAAAAACAAGCTCACGTTTTGCGATACGGCTTCATTAACCAGCAAAATAACCCGCCATTTATTGTGGCGATTGAGAAACGATAAAATATCAATGATTCGACAAAACATAACAAAAAAAGACGTGCACTCACTGCACGTCTTTTTCTTATTCTCCTATATAATGGATGCATACACTATTAAAGGGGACTAAACAATGATTGGAATACTAGCAGGAATGGGTCCAAAATCAACCGGACCATTCGTCGATACAGTTGTAGCAGGGTGCCAAACAATATATGGAGCAAAGCATGATATAGACTTTCCTCATATGATGATTTATTCGTGCCCAACACCGTTTTATATGGATCGCCCTATTGATCATGCGGCGATGAAAAAAGCGATTATTGAAGGAGCGCAAAGACTTGAAAGTACTGGTGTAGATTTCATCGCAATGCCATGTAATACAGCGCATCTTTATTTCGAGGAATTACAGCGTTCTATTACCATTCCTATTTTGAATATAGTCGTTGAGACGTTAAAAGCAATTCCTGAAAATACAAAAAGAGTCGCTCTTCTTGCAACAGAACCGACTGTTCAAGCAAGTATTTACCAAGACGGGATTACAAAACGTAATATAGAGTACATTCATAATGAACAATGGCAAGAAATGATTAATCAAATTATTACTTGTATTAAAGGCGGAGAAATTGAGGAAGCTCGCAAATTATGGAGTCTGCTCGTTTTACAGTTAAAAGACGAAGTAGATACCGCTATTATCGCATGTACCGATTTGAATGTGGTGGTGAGTGAGGACTTTGTTGATTCCGCTCAATGTCTTGCGAAAGCAGTTGTTAGGATCTATGCATCAAATATAAAAAGGTCTTCATAAACATAGAACACATCCCTTTTGAAATGTGCTTTGTATTTGATAAAAATCCCCAAAACTTTTAACTTTTTTCACAATTCTTTCAAAGTAATCACACTTAATCTCGCTATATTAAATAAGTAGTTTATTCATATAGGGAAGGTTAGGGGAACTGTCGTATGAAACAAAATCGTTCGCTTCATTATATTTTTTGGCGTTGGCATTTTTATGCCGGGCTTTTTATTACGCCGCTTCTTATTACTTTGTCACTGAGCGGAATTGGGTATTTATTTCGGGAAGAAGTTGAAGATTTCATCTATAAAGATTTATATTTCGGGAAGAGCGCCCAAACAGAATCTATTTCGATGTCTGATTCGCTTTTCTTAACAGAGAAAAAATATCCGCATTATAGCGTGACGAAAATTAGTGAGTTTAATGGGGATTATAATACGAGACTTACCATTGCTAATGAATATACAGGAAAGCAAAAATTTGTGTATTTAGATAGCAATAATCAAATTGTTGGGGATCAAAATGCAGCTGAAACGTTTACCAATATAATGCGTGAATTACATAGTTCCCTTTTAGTCGGTGGCACTGTCGTCAATTATATTGTAGAACTTGCAGCGTGCTGGACAATCTTTTTAATTGTAACCGGGTTGTATATGAGTATACGCCAATTCAAAAACACACCAGCATCCAATAAGCGAGAAAAGGCAAAACGACGTCATTCTATTATCGGTATTATATTTACAATTCCTCTCGCTCTTTTAGTTACATCAGGTTTACCTTGGTCAGGATTTATGGGTAACCAAATTTATAAAATCGCAGCGTCGAATGAATCAATCGGATATCCGAAATTGTATATGGCACCACCTGAATCAAAGGTAAAAGAATTACCGTGGGCAACAAGAAAAGAAGCTCCTCCGGAATCTAAATCAAGTGAGCCAAAAATAATTTCAATTGATGAGTTACAAAAAGGGATTGAAATAAAGAGGCCATACGTTATCTCACTACCGACTGATCCGAAAGGTGTATTCACTGTTTCGAAATCAAGTGGTTCTGGTATTACGGGTATGGATGTGGCACCAAATGAAGAAATAACAGCTTACTTTGATCAATATAGCGGAGAACTCATTTCGAAAACGGACTATCGTGATTATGGATTATTTGCACAATGGTTCACTTACGGTATCCCGCTTCACGAAGGACATTTATTCGGATGGCCAAATAAAATATTATGCTTACTAACGACGTTATCTTTATTACTTCTTATTTATTACGGAGTAAAAATGTGGTTAGCGAGAAAACCGAAAGGAAAATTAGCAGCACCTCCTAAGCAAAGAGATAAGAAAAGCACATTCGTTTTCTTTATCATGATGGTTATACTAGGCGCTGTCATGCCTTTATTCGGACTATCTGTTTTAGTTATTTTCGCGATTGAACTTCTCATATACATATTTTCACAAATACGATCATAATAAAAAAACCACTCAACATGAGTGGTTTTTTTCATCACTGCGCCATTTTCTTTCGGTACATCTTCCCGTTCCAGTAGAAGAATCGTGAAGTGAGCCCTCCGTATTTTACAATGCGCCGTGCCATTTTATGCATATTCTTTTGCGCTGATACTTTTTGATCTGATAAATAAATACCAAGTAATCCTCGGCTTATGAGACGATGAAACTTCGCATGAGGCAAATCACCAATGCTCTTCTCTGCTTCTTCTACAAAATGTTTCATACGATCTAATATCGCTTGCTCGTTTTCATAATAACTACAGAAATTCAAATCCCCGCCTATACGGTCTTCTTCTTGATCGATGAAATAATCAAGTAAAATGTGAAGTCCTTGTACGTAAGGGAAGTATCCTTGTCTAATTTTCGCAATATCTTCATCATGTAATTCATCATGAAATGCATATGCGACAAGACAGAAGATTCCAAGTGTAGAACCGGCACATGCTGAAAATTCAAACCAACTCATCTCTGGTAAGTTTTCTTTATGTGCTTCAAACCATGTTTTTAAGCGTGGTTCTCTTTCTTCTAACTTCACGTGTTTATGAATTTGCAAATCACAATAATAACAAGCAAGTTCATGAAGAATTGGAGCAATTTTATCATAATGCTTCGTTTTCTTTAAAACATCCTGACATGTTTCAACAAGCTCATCTAAATAACCACCATCATCTTGATCATCACGATAACGATAATAGTTACCGCCCCCTTCAACTTCAGGGCTTAATGCCATTACCATCGACTCATGAAGAGCCGCAAAGTCTTTCGGGTCAAGTGATGTACTACGATCACATAAATTATCTAAATAGTCGCTAATCGTTTGATAAGCTACGATAAAACGAATACATTCCTCTCGGTGTTCATTTGCTAGTAGCGCTAAAATGCCACCGCCCTCGCAATGAAACGTTTTATTCTCAATACTTGCGATTGCCTGACTATGAAGCTCGTCATTCGGAATATGGTAGGCACGCTCTTTCCACATCGCTAGCTCATGGTGTACTACCGGAAACACATCACGGTATACTTTCGCCATGAGCGTTATGGGATTACTCGGTACGTTCACTTCTTCCTTCATCTCCTCTATTCAATGTACAAATAATTTACTTATTTGTTTCTATTATGTTATTGATGCGTATTTCAGTAAATGACTGAATATAATTCAAAATTTCATCACGCTCATACTCATTTAATAACTCATGATAACAATTCGGCCATTCTTTAAAAGCCTTATCACTTATTTTAACATTATCAAACCAAGTACGGACACGTGTTTTATCTACAAGTTTATCCTCACAAGCCTGCATTAGCAAGAGTGGAACGTCTGGAAAATCGCCTATTTTTTTATGCGCAATTTCGATAGACTTAATCAATTCACTATACCAACGTACTGATACTTTGCGCAAGAACAATGAATCATTCTCCATCGCATCTCTCACTTCATGATTACGAGTTGACATTTCCACTGTAAGATTCGTTGCAAATTGCAATTTTGGAGCAACAACATTTAATATTTTTGAGGCAGCTCGAAGCGGAGCAGAAGGTCCAGTTAATACACCTAAACATGGTGAACTTAAAATAATACCATCTATATCTTCTCTCTTCGTTTCTTGCATCATACGAATGACAATAAGACCACCCATACTATGACCAAATATAAAAATAGGTAATCGATACTTCCTTGCCTCTTTCACCCATAATTTAACTTCCTCTATGTATTCATCAAATGAATCAATATGTCCTCTATTTCTCGAAGTCGTTCCATGTGATGGAAGGTCTCCCATCACAACGTGGTAGCCGATATGATTCCACATTTCCGCTATAGCTTCGTAACGTCCGTGATATTCCATTGCGCCGTGCACGATAACGACTACAGCTTTCGCTTCCTCTGCTTCATAATTCCACATACGGACCTCCTCCATTTCACTCTTTCTCATAATTTGATACACTAAAACTAGTCTCTAGGAAAGGAAGGCTTTACATGATATATCCTTACAAAGAAAAAAATCCAAAAATTGCGAGTAGTGCTTTTATCGCTGACTATGTTACCATTACAGGCGATGTGACAATTGGCGAAGAATCTAGCATTTGGTTTAATACAGTCATCCGCGGTGATGTATCACCAACGATAATTGGAAATAGAGTAAATGTACAAGATCAATGTACACTTCACCAAAGCCCCCAGTATCCTCTTATTTTAGAAGATGACGTTACCGTTGGGCATCAAGTTATTTTACATAGCTGCAAAATTGAAAAAGATGCTTTAATCGGAATGGGATCTATCATATTAGATGGCGCTGAAATTGGTGAAGGAGCTTTCATCGGTGCTGGTAGTCTCGTTTCACAAGGAAAGAAAATCCCTCCTAATACGTTAGCTTTCGGTCGCCCTGCGAAGGTCATTCGCGAATTAACAGAAGAAGACCGTAAAGATATGGAACGTATCCGCACACAATACGTTGAAAAAGGACAATATTATAAATCGTTACAAAAGTGATTTTATCGCTGCCATAAGACTGGCAGCTTTTTTTATGAAAAAATCTAACTTTTTCTTTACAAAACATTATTATTCCCTCAATAAAATCTTATTAAAATAGAAGTTAATAACTCCATATATATGTAAATGAGGGAGGAAAAATCTCATGAAGGTCAGTGGACTATATAAAATAGAATGTTACATCTTCAAAGGAATTAATCGCTACTTTGATCAAAAAACATTAAACATCTTTTTCAGCAATATTACCCATATCGGTGGTGCAAGTTTTTCCATTGCACTTACCCTATTCTTTTTAATTTTCGCAACAGGGAATTTGCATCAAGCCGCAATTGCAACTGCTATTTCTTTAACAATTAGCCATATTCCTGTGCAAATATTAAAAAGATGGTATCCACGAAAACGTCCTTATTTAACAATTCAAGATGCGAAATATCCAGTACAGCCTTTAAAAGATCATTCTTTTCCATCCGGACATACAACGGCTGTTTTCTCTGTCCTCATTCCATTTATTTGCTATAATCCAAACTTGCTTGCTTTTCTATTACCGTTAGCATTATGCGTCGGTATTTCCCGTATTTATTTAGGGCTTCATTATCCGTCAGATGTATTTGTAGGCATGTGCCTTGGCACTTGCTCTGGCATCATCTCTTTTTATCAACTCATTCCACTCATGTAAAGGAGCGATATGATGAGAGTCGCCATATTTACCGATACATTTACACCACAAGTCAACGGTGTGGCGAAAACTTTGGAACGTTTAACTAAATATTTTCAAAAAGAAAATATCGCCTATTCTGTTTTCGCCCCCCAGCATACGGCGGAAGATAATTTCGTAGCGAATGTGAACAAAATGAGAAGTATCCCGTTAACAATATTATATCCAGAATGTCGCTTTGCCTTTCCTACTCCGCGCATTAAGCGGGAACTTCTTGCCTTTAAACCTGATATCATTCACATCGCTACGCCTTTCAATCTGGGACTTTGTGGGTTATATTATGCCAAAAAGTTGAATATCCCAGTTGTCGGTTCTTATCATACTGATTTTGACGCCTATTTACGCTATTACAAAATCGAATTTCTCTCCAATATGCTATGGAACTATTTAAGGTGGTTTCATAGTCATATGCAAAAAAACTTTGTTCCTTCTCCTGAAACATTACATCAATTAAAGAAAAAAGGATTTCAACAGCTCTATATTTGGGGACGTGGTGTAGATTGTACTCTCTTTCATCCAACTTACAATAAAGACCTATTCCGAAAAAAATATAATATTACAGTGAAATATATTCTTTCCTACGTCGGGCGCCTTGCTCCTGAAAAAGATATCGATACTCTTCAAACACTTATTCAAACGACAAACAAAGAACGTGACGATATTCATTGGCTCATCGCTGGAGATGGACCTCTTGCCAAGGGCCTGCATGAAAATGTTCCAAAAACAAATGTAACCTTTACTGGATATTTACAAGGTAAAGATTTAGCTGAAGTCTATGCTTCCTCCCATCTAATGGTATTTCCATCTACTACTGAAACATTTGGGAACGTCGTGCTGGAGTCACTCGCATGTGGTACACCTGTTATTGGTGCGAATAGTGGCGGGGTTAAAAATATTATTACAGATGGAAAAACGGGAATTCTTTGTCCACCAAAAGATATAGATTCCTTTCTATCCTCCATCAATTCTTTATTGCAAAATGAAGATCAACTTATGCAAATGGGCATAGCAGCTTCGTCTTATGCTAAATCAAAAAGCTGGGATGAGATCCTTCGTGGCTTACTTGACCAATATGCAGAAGTCCTTCAGAACACTGCATCAGAATTACTCGCTTAAACAGACTTGTAATAAAAACCCATAAAAATTAATATATGGTTATACAGTATTTTTTACTGTATGGTGATTTTAAAAAATCCCGTTAAAATCAACTTACTCACATACCTTTATACAGCAATTGTTCCCCAATTTCTGTATATCAAAAAACCTTTCATTCATTTGAAAGGTCTTTTTGAGCCTGCACATATTCTTCTTTCGTATTCACATTTATAAACCAATCTACATTCGCTTGTACATCTTCACCAGCAATATATTTCACATTACATTGTGATAAAAGCTGGCCCATACTTCTTTTTTCTTCTTGAAGCAAAGCATAAATCTTTTCTTTCACGCGGTTATTATACGCTGCAAGTAACGGTTGTTTTCTTCCATTAATAATAGGGACAACAGCATCATATTCATCGCTCGTTTGCTCTAATAAAATGGTAATCCATTCATTTGAAACGTTCGGTGCATCACAAGGCATGATAATATACCAATCTGAATCTATGTATTCCATTCCTGACACTATTCCAGCAAGTGGCCCATTTCCTTTATAGTGCGACATATCTTCTATAACTGGAACTTGTACTAATTGCTCTACTCTCTCTTTTATATCAGTATGACTAATAACAACAACATCTTGCAAAATACTTTCCATTACTTGCACAATATGCTCAACAAAAGTAGTTCCCTTCCAAATCGCCAATGCTTTCGGTTCTCCGAAACGACTAGACTGTCCGCCAGCTAATACAATTCCTGCAATTTTCATTGACGATGCAACTCAAATGTAATATGACCTAATTCCGGTAAAATTAACTTGTTCATCGCAAGACGAACCGCTCCGCTAGACCCTGGCATCGAAAAGACAACTTTACGCCCGATTGTACCACCGATTGCTCTACTTAACATCGCACTACTTCCGATATCTTCTAAGTAACTTATCATACGGAACAACTCACCAAATCCAACAATTTCTTTATCTAATAACACTGACACTGCCTCAATCGTTACATCACGTTTCGTAATACCAGTTCCGCCATTCGTTAACACGACATCAACGTCTTCCCTATGATAACCTGCTAACACTGCTTGCTGGATACTTTCTTTATCATCTTTCACAATTTCATAGGAGGTCACTTTATGTCCTGCTTCTTTTAATAATTCATGTAATAGTTGTCCGCTCTTATCCGTCTCTTCCGTACGTGTATCGGAAATCGTCACGATTTTGCAGCGCACTTCTTTTGGAGCTTGTTTTTTATGTTCAGTTACACTCATTTTTCATCTTTCCTTTCCTAAAGACTTTTCTTCATTTTATCATACATATCTTTACACAATTATGTATGAAGCCAATGATGCACCGTGATACAATATAAGTATATACGACCACAAAAAGGAAAATATACTTTCTTATACGCCTGGACTACACACCATTAGCTACTCTTTAAATCCCCTTATATTTTCTACATAGTAGATTTCATTTTAAATTACAAAATAATTTGGAGGTTCACTCACTATGGAACTATACAAAAAATTAACAACAACATTCATCCTCTTATTTGTTGTTTCCATCACTGTCGGTTTTTCTCTAAAAGGAGCAATTCCATACGCTACATTAGTGAGTATTATATTCGCAACGCTATTTTTACTGAGCAGTGCTTTTTGCGCAGGAAAAGCACGCCAACTGAAAGGGTGACCGTCTATGTTCCGTAAGAAACCAATCCTTTGTAAATCATGTGAAAAGGAAATACAAACGTATGAAAAAGCGTGGATTCATATGCCATTTCCGGCAAGTGGTATGACAAATATGAAGAAGTATATTGAGCTAGACGGGGAAGTTTATTGTAGTTCTTGTATTCAAGTAGTAAATAAAGTGAAACTTTAATCAGTGGGGATTTTGTTCTTCCCCACTGATTATTAGTTAAACCAATCGGGCTTTTACGGGATAAAACCAAATAAAAAAAGCTTTGCGCACACAGCGCAAAGCTTTTTTTCATATATTATAGACCAGCTTGCTCTTTTAAAGTAGCTGCTTTGTCTGTACGTTCCCATGTAAGATCTACATCAGTACGTCCGAAGTGGCCGTAAGCTGCTGTTTGTTTGTAAATTGGGCGACGTAAGTCTAGCATTTTAATAATACCAGCTGGGCGAAGATCGAAGTTGTTACGAACTAGTTCTACTAATACGTCTTCAGATACTTTACCAGTGCCTAATGTATCAACTGAAATTGATACTGGTTGTGCTACGCCAATTGCGTATGCAAGTTGTACTTCTGCTTTGTCAGCAAGACCAGCTGCTACGATGTTTTTCGCAACATAACGAGCTGCATATGCTGCAGAACGGTCAACTTTCGTTGCATCTTTACCAGAGAATGCACCACCGCCATGGCGAGCGTATCCACCGTAAGTATCAACGATGATTTTACGTCCTGTTAAACCAGCATCACCTTGTGGTCCACCAATTACGAAGCGGCCAGTTGGGTTAATGAAGAATTTCGTTTCTCCATCCATTAATTCTGCTGGAACTACAGCTTTAATTACGTGCTCTTTTAAATCGCGATCGATTTCTTCCCACGTAACATCTGGATGATGTTGTGTAGAAATTACAATTGTATCCACACGTACAGGTTTACCATTTTCATCATACTCAACTGTAACTTGCGTTTTTCCATCCGGACGTAAGTATGATAATGTGTCATCTTTACGTACTTCAGTTAAACGACGAGCTAATTTGTGAGCAAGCGAGATTGGAAGTGGCATTAATTCTTGTGTTTCATTACATGCGAAGCCAAACATTAAACCTTGGTCTCCCGCACCAATTGCCTCAATCTCAGCGTCAGTCATTTGACCTTCGCGTGCTTCTAGTGCTTGGTCAACACCCATAGCGATGTCAGCAGATTGCTCATCGATAGATGTTAAAACTGCACAAGTTTCTGCATCGAATCCGTATTTTGCGCGTGTGTAACCAATGCCTTGAATTGTTTCACGAACGATTTTTGGAATATCTACGTAAGTAGAAGTCGTAATTTCCCCCGCTACCAATACTAAACCAGTTGTTACAGTTGTTTCACAAGCTACACGTGCATTTGCGTCCTTTGCTAAGATCGCATCTAAAATTGAATCAGAAATTTGGTCACAAATTTTATCTGGATGTCCTTCAGTTACAGACTCAGATGTGAACAGATGACGTTTTTTTGTCATGTGGTAAACCTCCCTACAGTAATTGTATATATTGTACGGAACTCATCCTTAATTTGCCACAAACTGCGACATACATTTATTCTCCCACACAAGCATACAGAAAAACCTTTCCTACTTAACATAGAGGAAAGGTTTAATTTGCTACTTGCATACTGCTTTTTGCCCTTTGCTCTTATCGTTCGAGACCGTTAGCCTCGCACAGGTTTTAGCACCTATTCACCTGTATTTACCACTACAAATGAGGTTGCTGGGCTTCATCGGGCCTGTCCCTCCGCCAGCTCGGGATAAGAGAGTATCCGTCCCAACCTATACTAAAGAAATGATATTCATTTGTCAATTAATATTCACATTTTCCTGAAAGTTTTTCTCAATACCCATAGAATGAAATATTAATAGGGAAATGATACATTCACACAAACAAAAATAAATAAATAGTATACATTATTTATATAATTGTGTTATACTATTGATGGGGATTACGAGAAATATTTCATTAAATGAAAAGGATGGTATATAAATATGAGTACTGTGAATGTCCAAATTGGTTTACATGAATTATTGAACGGAAGCAATGCACAGATTCAATTAAGTGTTCCGCAATTAGTGGAAAAAGTATTAATGCGAAACGAAGGGAAATTAACTTCTACTGGTGCCGTTTCTGCTTCAACAGGAAAATACACAGGACGTTCTCCTAAGGATAAATTTATTGTGAAGGAAGCATCGGTTGCTGACAAAATTGCTTGGGGAGCCGTGAACCAACCGATCTCTGAAGAACATTTTAATAAATTATATATAAAAGTTTTAGAATACTTAAAAGAAAAAGAAGAGTTATTCATCTTCAAAGGATTTGCTGGCGCTGATCGCAACTATCGCCTACCAATTCAAGTTGTTAACGAATATGCATGGCATAATTTGTTCGTACATCAATTATTTATTCGTCCAAATGAAGAAGAATTAGCAACTCACGAATCAGAGTTCACAATTGTTTCTGCACCAAACTTCAAAGCAGATCCAGCAATTGACGGTACAAATTCTGAAGCATTCATTATGGTTTCATTCGAAAAACGTATCGTACTAATCGGTGGTACAGAATACGCTGGAGAGATGAAAAAATCAATCTTCTCTATTATGAACTTCTTACTACCTGAACAAGACATTCTTTCTATGCACTGCTCTTCAAACGTAGGCGAAGAAGGCGACGTAGCACTATTCTTCGGTTTATCTGGAACAGGCAAAACAACATTATCTGCTGATCCAAACCGTAAATTAATCGGTGACGATGAGCACGGTTGGTCTGATAACGGCGTATTCAATATTGAAGGCGGTTGCTATGCAAAATGTGTAAACCTTTCTCATGAGAAAGAACCACAAATCTTCGATGCAATCAAATTTGGTTCAGTTTTAGAAAACGTTGTCATTGATGGTCAAACACGCATCGCTGACTATAACGATACTACTTTAACAGAAAATACACGTGCTGCATACCCTATGCATGCGATTGACAATATCGTACTGCCAAGTGTTGCAGGACATCCAAATACAATTATTTTCTTAACTGCTGATGCATCTGGCGTATTGCCTCCAATCAGTAAGTTATCAAAAGAACAAGCTATGTACCATTTCTTAAGCGGTTACACTAGTAAGCTAGCAGGAACAGAGCGCGGTGTTACATCTCCACAAGCTACATTCTCTACTTGCTTCGGTTCACCGTTCTTACCGCTTGATGCATCTCGTTATGCTGAAATGCTTGGTGAAAAAATCGAGAAACATGATGCGAAAGTATTCTTAGTAAACACTGGCTGGACTGGTGGCGAATACGGCGTTGGTAAACGTATGAACTTAGGTTACACTCGTGCAATGATTCAAGCAGCACTAAGCGGTGAACTTGCTAAAGCTGAAACTGCAAAACACGACATCTTTGGCCTTGAAGTACCTCGTCATGTTCCAGGTGTACCTGATGAAGTATTAATGCCTGAACAAACTTGGGCTGATAAAGATGCTTACAAAGTGAAAGCAATTGAGCTTGCAAACGAATTTAAAGAAAACTTCAAAAAATTCGATAGCGTTTCTGAAGCTATTATTAACTTAGGCGGTCCAATCGCTTAATTACAAATTTTCTGTTGGAATAACCCTTTTACTCATATGAATAAGTGTCGTATAACCGTAAAGTTCCGCGTACTCACCGACAAAACCCAATGCGGCTTAACGGTTACACACACTTACATAAAAAAGAAGCTTACGTTAAAAACGTAAGCTTCTTTCTATATCTTATATAAAGTGAAACTTTAATCTCTTCATCTATTGCATACCAATACCTATAAATTTACAGAAAATTCATTTTATAATCATTCATTTGTAGTTTCCTATGATATAATTTACATATAAAGGAAAGGGTGAGGCCCATGAAAAATTTTTCTCGTACAGGAAAAATTTTATTCAGTTATGGAGCGATTCAAATGTTTTGGGGACTTGTAATGCTTAACGTTAATTTATTTGAGCATACAAGTGAAACGATAAAATACATTATTCTAATTACCGGAATAGTTTGTTGTATTGTATCCAACTTTTTTAAAGAACCTAAGAGTCATACTACTAAGTGATTTCATATTAACTTATTGGAAGCGGAAACCTATATTTTATACAAAGTTACGCTTCCTGTTGTACTATCCATCGCCGGATCCCTTATTCCAGAGTAAGCCAATTTTCAATTTAAATAACCAGATTTTCATATATGCAAATTACGGCTTCGAACATATAAATTATATTCCTGCTCACTACCTCGCTCTAGTTTCACACCGCATGGGGCTAAAAAAGGCTCTGAACCGCTTCTATCCCCCGCCGGATCCTCTATTCCATCTAAAAAAGTTCCAAACCTAATTTTCAATTGATATACTCGGATTTTCACACATACAAATCAAGGCTTTGAAAATATAAAGAGATCTCTCGCTCACTTGCTCCTTCTGGTTTCACACCGCATGGGGCTAAAAAAGGCCCTAACCGCTTCTATCCATCGCTGGATCCTCTATTCCATCTAAAAAGAGGCTTTTCATCTTTTTCAGCCCTTCGTTAATTCTTCCTCATCCTTCATACTATAATACCCTAAATTAATAACGATTAAGAAATAACCACCCAGAATACCTACTGCAAATGCCCACATTACCATATGATGCTCAATTTCGTACATAATAATAGCACCCAAAATTGCAGCTGCAAAGCGATTAAACATACCAAGCGTCGGCGCTTTCGTCTTCTTTACTATACTATCTCCAAGCTTTTCGATACGCCTTCCTAAAATCCAAACACAATACATGCTTACAATAAGTCCAATTCCTGCACCTAGAAAATGTGCTGAAAACGGTGTTAACATCCAGCCTAATAACAGAATACCTAGTAGATAATACGATTGAATTTTAAACGACCTTAATGACATACTAATCATATTGTACTCCCCTTCAATAGTTTTTATCTATCCAACCAAAGCTATATAACTCATTTCTTTCGAGTCTATGGTACTTAAAATTCATTTCACTCAAATTTAAAAAACATAAACAGTATGTTTATGTTTTTTAAATGCTTTTAGGAAATAATATTATACAAGATTTCTAATATAGAATCCCTCATAAATGTGACGTTTTTCAAAACATTTTCGTCCAATTATGAAAAAATTGATATCAATCTATGAACATACGGATATGATGTAATAAGCACATAAATAAAGGGGGCGTCTAATGATTTATTTTTTAATGGCTCTCATTCATCTCATTGTTCCTGCACTTATTGGACTTTCCTTGTATTGGTACACGAAAAAACATAGTATTTTCTATGCTGTCCTCGGTGTTCTTCTTCCAGGTATTATTCTTATTACACTCTTCCGCATTCCTTTTCTTAATTTAATCCCACTTATTACTGCCATTTTATTCCTCGTATTTTTACCAAAAATAAAAAAATAGGAAAGCAGATCATAGGTGATCTGTTTTCCTATTTTGATATAGGTTCTTGCACGATAGAATTAGCTTCTACTTTCTCTGATTTCACAAACCATAGACCGAAGAAAATGATGATTCCACCGATTATTTGTTGAAACGATACATATTCATTTGCCCATACAGCTGCAAATAAAACAGCTACAAGCGGCGTAATATACATATATACCATCGTATGTGACGCACCAATTTTTTGAACACCAACATACCACATGACTAAACCGAATACTGTTACAAAGAAAATAGAATATAGTAAAGCAAACAATGTCATTCCGTGTGTAATGTGAAATGGCATGACAAATACATGTGGACCACTTAACAATAAGAGCGGAATCGCTCCAACTAATGTCGACCATGCAGTAACACGTAATGCTGAGTATTTTTTAATAAGCGGCCCTGCTAAAACGGGATAAAGTCCCCAACATATTGATGTAATAAGTCCAATCCCATTTCCGTAGAAAGAACTAGCGAGTGAATGCCCCGCTACTAAAACTAATGTAGCACCAATAAAGGCAATCATGGAACCAACTAACTTTCGAGAAGAAAATTTTTCTTGTTTCAAGAAAATCGCAAATACAGTTGTAAAAATAGGTGAAATAGATATGAGTAAAGAAGCATTTGTAGCGGATGTGTATTTTACAGTTTCCATAAATAACGTTTGATACAGTACAATACCTACAACGCTAACGATGATTAATCTTGGTATATCTTTTCGCTCCATATAAAGTGACTTTTCGATAAAGAACGTAAGTAATAACAGTAGTGGTGCTGCTGTCATCATTCGAACTGCAGTAAACTCTATTGCTGTAAATTCTAAAAGTCCATATTTCGCAATCGTATAGTTAATCCCCCAAATAATAACGACACTTAAAATTAATAACTCAATTCCCCATCTTTTCATGCGCAACCCCCTCCGCAAAGAGAATTATACAGAAAATTCAACTATATGTACATTTCATTATGTGAAAAAATCCATAAGAAAAAGGAGCATATTATATACTCCTTCTCTCTTCATTATAATCGAACATGTAACTTCATATTCGGATTATAAAACTGGCTTGGGCTCTTCAACTGGAAAGTCCCTCCAACTTCATGCCAATCAACTGTTAATTTATCATCCATAAATACAAGCTTTGTGCGATCTGCAATAAAGTTTAGTACGCTTGATTCGATATCTACATCGCGCTCATCTTTCTCTGAAACGGCTACTAAATCAATAATCCCGCTCATAACACAACCGCAACCTTCATTATCATAAAATAACTTTATATATTTCGTTTCACTTGGAATCGTATTCATAATCTTTTTATATGCTGCCTCTGTTACAGTAACGTACATGTGTTAACCTACATCCTCTCTTCTCGTATCATTTATATATTGTACCACCATTTTTCTTGAATCTTATATACAGAAAATTAAGACTACTATAAAATATATGTGATAAAGTGAAACTTTAATCAGGGAGGTATCCATCCCCCTCTGATTATTAGCCCTCGCCAATCAGGCTTTTACGAGCAGTTAATGCGAGATAAAGGAGGTTGTATCACTGATGTTCAAACTACAGCGATATCTCATTTTCTTAGGTCTATTAGGTAGCTTTTTTATTTCTAGCGGAATGGTATTACAACATATACTTCCCTATTCTCCTTCTATTGGCTGGATTCTAGGTTTTATTTGTTTCCTATCCGCTTCTTATTTTTCCATAAAAAAACAAAAACAACTAACAAAGTAAGAACTATCTTAAGGAGGATTACCAAACATGCCAGCCTTAAAAGAAATAGAACAATAACTTAATCATTTATTACAGGAGAAATCCATTGCCAAATCGACAATGATTATGGTAGGCATAAATACTCACTCATTATGGATTATGCGAAAGAAACAAATATGTCACTCATCGGTGTGTCACACTCTGCCTCTGAATATTTAGTGAAAGAGACATTGATGTAAATGTTACTTTGATTCCGCAGGAGACCCGGTGATTATAAAACTAATAACACCTCCCCTATTTTTAAAATCTATATACACAATACGATCGACCACACAAAAATATAGAATCTACAATATATATAAAGTAGTTCTACTTTTAAAACTAGATTTTCAAAAATATAGAAAGGAGATAATATATGTACCAACGCAATTGCTTTAGTTGTGACGGTAGACGCAACAGCGGTTCTATCGGCAGTACTGGCGCTACTGGACCCACTGGTGCTACTGGACCTACTGGCAATGCCGGGGCCGGTTTGCAAAGTACTACCGCTTTTAGTCTAGCAGCCGCTCCTAACTATAAAAAGGGACAAGTTGTCACTTACACGAGTAGCGGCTATGTTGTAAAAAAAGATGCACCTCAAGGATTTCCGAATGTGTCTCAAGATTATATCGTATTGGTAGAAGGTGGTCCTACTGGATCTACTGGTTCTACCGGAGCTACCGGAACTTCTGGTTCTACTGGTTCTACTGGTTCTACCGGAACTACTGGAGTCACTGGTTCTACCGGAGCTACCGGAACTACTGGAGTCACTGGTTCTACCGGAGCTACTGGACCTGCTGGTAGTTCAACAGCGAAAAGTATTGTTTTTCAAGGGACGAATGCTGGGTTTCAACGTATAGCAGGTTCTCCAGGAATTGATTCTAACGTTATTCCGTATGTAACTGCTGGAGCTGGAAATATAGTTGGTTTTGCTACATCTATAAATATTAATAACTTACCCGCTGCTGTTTATACGATTGATATTTGCAGGAATGTCCCAACAAACCTCTCTGCCCCTACCTCTAGTTACATCCTATCTACTATTACTTTAACTACTACAGATAAAATTACGGGAACTATGACATTTTCAATTAAACCTACGGATATTGGCTCTAGACAACCTCAAGTGTATAACCCTACTCCAGCACCTGGACCTGCCACTGTAACTTGGACTAGTATCACAACCGGAAACCTGTTTTCGAGGGGGGATGCGATATCTCTTTATATTACCCCCGGGATTACGGCAAGTGCTGTATATTCTATTTTTCTAATCACTGATATATAGCCCACACTTACAAATCGTTGATTTCACAAAAACCTCGCTACCGAGGCAAAAAAATTACAAATAAATGAAAACAAATAACAGACAAATTCATTATATACTCTCGCTTTAAAACACCCCTATTTTGGATTGTGAATTTGTACAGTTTGTCAATGTTGTAAACATCCCCTCTACAATGAAAAGGGGAATCACTCTCAAGAAAGTGATTTCCCCTTTTTAAAATTTCCCACTATAATTAAATCGGTAACATAATCTCAACAGTCGTTCCAACTCCAACTTCACTTTCAAAGTTCAATTTACCGTGGTGATCTTTAATAATTTTTTCCGTAACTACTAATCCTAAGCCTGTTCCAGTTTCTTTCGTTGTGTAAAAAGCTTCATTTAGCTTCGGAATTTTATCTTTCGGAATGCCGCATCCCTCATCTATAATTTGAACAATGATCACATCTTCCACTATAACTTTTACAGTAATAGTTCCGCCAACTGACATTGCTTCAATCGCATTTTTTATTAAATTAAAAAATACTTGTTTCAATCGTTTTTCCTCACATGTAATTGATGGTATATCTTTACTATAAATAGCATGCATTTTTATCCCTTGTTCTAAAGCTGGCTTTTCCATAACCCTGATAACATAAGAGATGATTTCTTTAATATTATGCGTTTCGGATTCTACCGATTTAGATTTCTCAAACCCATTTAGTTCTGTAGCAATTGTATGAATTCGCTCTACTTCCTGTCTCATAATTTCACTATAAATTTTATCTTCTGGATATTTTTTCGCTTGCTTATTCACAAGTTTTTTCAATTTTTCTAACGGTCTTCTAATCTTATCGCCAATTACTGTCGCCATTTTCCCAACCATTGCTAATTTCTCTACATTTCTTATTTCTTTATCCATCATTTCAAGTGTACGAACGTAAGATTGGAATCTTAAAAATATAATCCAACATATAATAACAAACACGCTATATAATGCTATTGGGATAAGAACGATAAAGGATTGAACAACGAATCCCATAAGTGCATATTTTCCAACAATAGTTCCGGCAACTAACCAAAAGTACCTCTTATTCACAAATATCGGTGCAAATAAAATAAAGAATCCTTCTACTATATTCCCGCTATCAAATTCCGCATCACTTCCGTAATAAATAATGAAGTTATTAATAAAATCCAATATATTATAGCCAATTAAAATAATATACTTCACAATATACGGCTTTTTCCATTTCATAAAATAAAGTCCTATAAAGAATAATCCAACCATCAAACTATATAGCCATAAACCTAATCCTTCTCCAAAAGCATCTGCTAGTTTTTGATTTTTATCTGATAAAAGGACAATAACTTTTTCAGCAAAATCATACGCAAAAAATATAACGAAGAATAAGCTTAAAAATATTATTAATGCCTTTATCTCTTCTTTTTCAAATATATCGCCTTTTTCCATATGATAACTCCTTTAACAACACCTCTTAATCTTGTGTCACATTGCGCTCACATTTTTTCGGGAGCAGTATTTCTACTCTCGTTCCTTTCTTTACTTCACTAGAAATGTGTAATTCTCCAAGATGCTCTGTCACAATTCGCTCTGCTACCGTAAGACCTAATCCAATTCTATCTTGCTTCGTTGTATAAAAAGCATCCTTAACTCGTCCTAAATTATCCTTTTTTATCCCAAAACCACTATCTACTATACTTACTATTACATAATCTCTTTTTTTATTTTCAACTTGTATTTTTAATGTTCCGCCATGTTCCATTGCCTCTAAAGCATTTTTAATAACATACAAAAATACTCCTTTTAATTTGCGTTTATCACATTCAATTTCACTTCTATTTTGCTCTTCATTAAAGGTGCAATTTATATTTAACTCGTTCATTTTTCCGCGCATGTTTTCTACCGCTTGTACTAAAACATCACTTACAATGTGTTTTTCATAAACAGAAGGTTTACATGTAGCAACCTCCATTAATTCACTAATCATATTATTCATATTTTCGATTTCGAGAATCATTTGTTCATATGTTGCATCTTTTTCGTGTTTCTCTTTTTGTAATTGCGTAAACCCTTTTAATGAAGCAAGTGGGTTTTTAATTTCATGTCCGACTGTCGCTGCCATTTTTCCAATAACCGCCAATTTTTGTGACTGACTTGCCTCTGCAATACGTCCCTTTACTGCTGAAAGATATTGTAAAAATCGATTTAAAATAATAAATGACACGAAAAGTAACACCATATTTATAACAAGAGACATAAACAGGTTAAGTTCTCCAAATACAAATAGGTATATCATATATTTCCCTATAAGGAATGGCGCTAAGACAAATAAATATCTTTTACTCAAAAAGATCGGTACGAAGAAAATAAAAATATATTCAATTACATTCCCTTCATCAAATGCTATTCTATTATGAAAAGCATACCATCCAATATTAAAAGTCTCTGCGATCATGTATGCAAATAAATATGTATATTTAACTAAATATGCTTTTTCTCTCTCAAATAAGTAAACACTAATACCTAATATAGCCATAATATATGCAAGCTTCCATATCCCTTTATGCCAATTTCCTAAAGGCATTGTATCTTCTAATATAATCGCGTATGCAACCTCGTATACAATTAAAATAACATGTATTACCCATAAGAAAATCTTAGCGTTTTTCTTTTCTTCTTTAGCTGATAGAAAACTCTCTTCCACTTCAACACCCCTTCA
Organism: Bacillus sp. FSL R9-9530; assembly: GCF_038008145.1. Classification (NCBI taxonomy): domain Bacteria; kingdom Bacillati; phylum Bacillota; class Bacilli; order Caryophanales; family Bacillaceae; genus Bacillus; species Bacillus sp. FSL R9-9530. Next base: position 4,629,814 of record NZ_JBBOYO010000001.1, on the reverse strand, counting down.
AAAGAATACCATTTATTATAATAAATGATTTTCATAGACAAACAAAGATAAATTGAACAAATGAGGAAAATCAATCCATAGATAATATACTTCCCCACACCATATGTAAGCATAAAAACCATGAACAATAATACGTATAATATGGGAGGTGCTTTATATGGACGGTCGTGAAAATAAGAAGATAGAACAGTTACAATCCTTTACGAAAAACAATGAAGGAAAAGAGATGACAACGAATACGGGTGTCAAAATTTCAAATGATGAAAACTCTTTAACCGCCGGGGATCGTGGTCCTACACTTTTAGAAGATTTCCTGATGCGAGAAAAACTCGCTCATTTTGACCGTGAACGAATTCCTGAAAGAGTCGTTCATGCCCGCGGTTACGGAGCACATGGTGTTTTTGAGCTATATGATTCTTTAGAAGACTTAACAATGGCTCATTTTTTACAAGACCCATCTAAAAAGACACCTATTTTTATTCGTTTTTCTGAAGTTGCTGGATCAAAAGGTGCAAATGAAACGAACCGAGATGTACGAGGATTCGCTGTTAAGTTTTATACAGAGGAAGGAAATTTCGATTTAGTTGGCAATAACATTCCGATTTTCTTCATTCAAGATGGTATTAAATTTCCGGATCTTATTCATGCTCTTAAACCAGAGCCACATAATGAGATTCCCCAAGGACAAACAGCACACGATACTTTTTGGGACTTTATCGCCAATAATCAAGAATCAGCTGCGATGATGATGTGGATTATGTCGGATCGCGCAATTCCGAGAAGTTTTCGAATGATGCAAGGGTTCGGCGTTCATACATTTCGTTTAGTTAATACGCACGGAAAGTCACGATTCGTAAAATTCCACTGGAAGCCAAAGCTTGGCGTTCACTCGTTAATTTGGGATGAAGCTCAAAAACTAGGCGGCGCTGATCCAGATTATCATCGCCGTGATTTATGGGAAAATATTAATGCCGGAAACTACCCTGAGTACGAACTTGGCGTTCAAATTTTAGAAGAAGAGGATGAATTTAAATACGATTTCGATATATTAGATGCAACAAAAATTTGGCCGGAAGAAGACTTCCCTGTTAAGATCATCGGAAAAATGACGTTAAACCGAAACGTTGATAACGTATTTGCGGAAACAGAACAAGTCGCACTGCACCCTGGAAGCATCGTCCGCGGTATCGATTTTACAAATGATCCTCTCTTACAAGGTAGACTATTTTCTTATACAGATACACAATTAGCACGCGTCGGTACAAACTATCAAGAGTTACCGATTAATCGTCCGGTATGTCCTTTTCATAACAATCAAAGAGATGGTGCGTCTAAATATATAATTGATAAAGGAAAAGTCGCTTACCATAATAACTCTTTAGCTAATAACTCTCCCTTTACTGTACCTGGTACGAAAGGCGGTTTCGTTACATATCCTTCTACTGTTTCTGGACATAAAACAAGAGAAACAGCTGCTAGTTTTAAAGACCATTTCTCACAAGCCCGTTTATTTTGGAATAGTATGAGCCACGTCGAAAAAATCCATATTATGCAGGCCTTTTCCTTTGAATTAGGAAAAGTAAAAAGTAAATCAGTTCGCCAACAAGTCGTAGGTATGATTGGTCATATAAGTACAGAATTAGCTACTTTAGTAGCTGAAGCAGTCGGGGCAACAGTGCCAAATGTTCAAGAATCAAATGTTACAAAATCCTCACCAGCACTAAGTATGGAACATACAACATTCAGCCCAAATACATTACGAGTAGGCGTCATTGTCGCAAACGGATATGACGGTCAAAACGCACAATATATTATAAATCAATTCAAACAAGCCGGTCTTCAGCCCGTTATTATTTCCGAACGATTAGGTTTTGTGCAAGGCTCTCAAAATGGACAGTGGGAAGTGAATGATACTTTCTTAACAGGATCACCACTTCTTTATGATGGGCTACTTCTTATTGGCGGAAATATTAATGATCATTTTCTTAACAAGGCAAGTTCATTCGTCGTAGAATCGTATAATCACTTTAAGCCAATTGGCGCTTTCCAAAATGGAACTACTATTGTTCAATCTTTAAACATCGAAGGAAAACCTGGCGTTATAACAGAACAAAATCCTACCTTACTTGCGAATGAATTTATTCAGGCAATGACAAAACAGCGATTTTGGGAAAGAGCCTATTAAAATACATGAGGAGGATACGTCATGTTCGTTACAGTGGAAAAAGATGTACACATTTTTGTTGAGGATATTAACCCAGGCCCTGGAAGTAAACCTGTCTTCTTCGTTCATGGCTGGCCTTTAAATCATCAAATGTACCAATATCAATTTAATATCTTACCACAACATGGTTTCCGCTGCATCGCCATGGATATACGAGGAAACGGACAGTCTGATAAACCATGGACTGGTTACACTTATGATCGTTTAGCTGATGATATCGCAATTGTATTAGAAGCACTTCAAATAGAAAATGCTACGTTAGTCGGCTTCTCAGTCGGTGGCGCTCTCTCTATTCGGTATATGTCACGATATAATGGGCGTCGTATTTCCAAACTTGCATTAGTGGATGCTGTCTCTCCTTCTTTCGTGAAAAACCAAGAATCCCCTTACGGCGTACCGAAAGAACAAGCAGATGCTCTGATTGCTCAAATGTATGTAAATTTACCTAAGTTTCTAAGTGATGTATCTTTATCATTTTTTAATAGAAACTTAGGAGCTGCCACGTTAGAATGGTTTTCTTATCTCGGTATGCAGTCCGCTTCTTATGCTCTCATCAAAATTTTGCAAGCCGCTGCAAACGAAGACGTAACGAAGGACTTAAGTAAAATTAACGTCCCAACAAAAATATTCCACGGTGTTCACGACCAACTCATCCCTTATAAAAGTGCTGAGCTAACAAAAGAGCGAATTAAAAACTCTGAACTATATCCTCTTACAAATAGTGGCCACGGCTCTCCAATCGATCAAGCGGATGAATTAAATAAGGAACTGATAAAATTTTTAAATTCATAGTTCCTTTACAGTAAAAAAAGAATTTGCCCTTACGGCAAATTCTTTTTTCTTAACTACCTTTTGCACGAGCAAATTCCACATATGACTTATTCTTCTCTTCCATTAAAAATAAAACGATAATGCGGAAAAAATGAAGAGTTGGAACAATTGTCATACAAAGAATAGATAAAAAATAAACACGCTCATCGTTAAACGCATAAATACTAACCACTCGAAATCCTGTTTGTTTATAAATCCACACAACAAATAATTGTAAACTAAAACTAATAATAGATCTGGAACTGATTCTATTAAAATTAAACAAATTGTCCAATTATATACTAGATGAAAAATTCACACACTTCTCACAAATCAATTATTAAAACGACCCTATTTTAATTTATACTAAATGTACAAGTAATACTCCCTAAACCTAGCTTGTCTGATTATCCCGTTAAATACTATGAAAAAAGAACTTGTATCGTATACAAGTTCTTTTTTGTCGCCTATTTAAATAATATATCCTTACTATATTGCTTTCCGATGAGTAAGTCATATTGAATAAACTCATATTGCTTTAACATTTCTTTTTGTTTTTCTGTTAAACTTTTTATTGCTTCTCCGTCTTTTCCTATCTTCAATTCATCACGAAGTACGGGAATTTCTCCATATAACTTCGATAAAAATTGATAGAATGGTACCTTATTTAATCCAGCATAATCAAAGACAAGATTTGAAAAATAGATTGGACTTACTAAACCTAAATTGTCATTTGGCATATCAAAATTTGCATACATTAATAACGGCGTTTGCGCCATCGCTAATCGTTCACTTGGCGTTTTTTCATTTGTTATATAACCAGTCTCTTTATAAAGAGATTTATTTGTTCCTAGTGATGGGAGATGGTCCCCAAAGAATACTAATAATGTAGGTCTATCTAAATTATCTAGCTCCTCTATTAAATATTGAAGAGCTTCATCTGAACGTCTTAACCCTTCTGTATAAGTCTCTAATTCAGCCTTCGACTCTTCATTTTCTAATCCACTAATCTCTATTTGATTTTCACCAAATCTTCCTTCTGTAAATGGAAAATGATTTTGCATCGTAACTGCATGAACAAACGTAGGTTTCTTTTGCTTCTCTAATTCAGCTATTATCTCTTTACTCATAGATAAATCGCTAATATAATCTCCATCAACTTCTACATTTTCCATCGTATCTTGTGCATTAAACTTATCAAACCCTAACACTTTATATACATCATCCCGTTTAAAGAATGAGCGACCGAACGAATGAATTGCACTTGTATAATACCCTTCTTTTTTCAAAGCTCGAGGAATTGATGGAATTTCTTTCTTATTTGTAACAACTTGCTGATACGGTATAGATCCTGGTTTTAACAAACTCATTGAATAACTCGTTAATACCTCAAATTCAACGTTCGCAGTATTTCCTCCAAATGCAGGAGAAATAGTTTGTCCACCAGGAAAACTTTCTATATAATGATGCAAATTAGGTAAAGGATCTTCACTAAAGGACAGGTTCGTTAACTTCGTTGGATCCCAAAACGATTCACTCATTACAAAAATAATATTCGGTTTCTCTTTTTGCTTCTGCGCCCCTATATTGCTACTATATTGTTTCTTTATATCGTTTGCTATTTGAAGCATATTTTCTTTTGAATAATCTTTCGGCTTTTCAATGACTGTCGTATCTAAATTACTTATAAATCCTAGCACAAAACCATTTGAAGCATAATTTTCATTTTGATTCCACAAAATGAACTCTATACCTGACTTTTGAAACCATTTATTCATAAACGTATTCGTAAAATTACCATACACATATAAAATAAAAATGGATCCTATTATAAATAGAACTCGTACGCCTGCATGAACTTTTACATTTTGAATATACTTCCTCACATACATACCCGCCAAAATACAGACAACAACACTTACAATAACGAGAAGAATATAACCCCAACTAAAATAATCCATCACCATTGGTATAACAGATTGCATATGTCCAATCTGTGTAAAATCAGAAGGATATAGTGGGTCTCCCCTAAAAACAATTTTGAAGTGATTTACAATAACCAAAATGATTAGCAAAATGCTTGCCAAAATAGTACTCAAAAAAACTTTCCCAAGCACGTTATACACCAAAACATATATCGCATAAATTACAATTAAACTAAATATAAACTGTGCGTTACAATTGTAAATCCAATTCAGTGTATTTACGAGATTCATATTATTTTGCGTGAAAATAAAAAGCAAAGTAACCACATGCGCTACTAAAAACATTCTAATATAAATCCGAATAATCGGTTTAAATTTATTAACTATACCTTTATTTAAATACACAACATATAGTAGTGCAACCCACATCAAAATTGTCATTATACTTAAAACAATTTTTTGATTTAACATATCTTTCATCGCATCTAAACTAAAATATTTTAAAATCAAGAAAAGTGTGGGTACAACATATAAGGTTACTAAACCACTTAAAACCGCCGAAATTAATATACTTCTTCTTGGCTGATGAAATGAATAATTATCCCTCAATTCACTCCCTCTTTTCTGTTTATTAATTTCACCCCGCACCGTAAAAACAGTTTCTATTAAGATAACATACTTCATGCATTTCGTCTCCACACTGGATTCTACTATAACTGTAGTTTCTTAATTCTCCCTTAATCAACAGTTTAATTTTGGAATACCAACTATCCATTCTTAAAAAACTAAATTCCTTCATTCCACTTTATGATATAATAACTATGTTTTGGAAAACCTTAATACTAATATGGTTTTATCATGAAAATAAGAAAGAATTAATAAAAAAGGAGCTGCTCATTTTTGTTAAATAAGTTTAAAAATTTGCCTAAAGCGGTATATGTAATTTTGGCGCTTTCTTTCCTGTTGCACGTTTTTTGTCTAGTAAAACAACCAGGATTAAATGGAGAGGTAGTCAAAGTAACATATGGTGCAAATGATGCGTTCAACTATTCGTTAACAGCTGAACAGTTACTAAAACACGGTGTCTTCGGATATGTTTATTTGGAGCCTAGTGAAGTTCCTGGAAAAAATGCATACATCACACCAGGTCAGCCGCTATTATTAGCTGGCGCTATGATTATTTCTGATGTTACATCACTTCCTTACTATTACGTGGCAACTGTTATTAATATGATACTGAACCTCGGCACAGTGTTATTAGTATTCTTAATAGGGAAAGAGTTATTTGAAAAGAATATTTATGGAATTGTCGCAAGTATTTTATATGCTATGTATCCAAGTAACTATACATACTTCCGTACATTACTAACAGAAGTTCCTTCAATATTCTTATTATCGTTAAGCGTGTATGTATTTGTTCTCGCATGGAAATACAATAAAGCAAAATTCCATATATGGTTCGGAATTGTCGTTTCCATTTTACTTATGTTCCGTCCAAATCCAGCTCCAATGATGCTCATTCCTGTTCTTGTCGTCTTGTTCACATATGGATTTAAAGACTCAATTCGAATTGGATTATTATGGCTCATTGGCCCGTTCTTGATTATCGGTGCCTGGGTTGTTCGTAACTATTTAGCGTTCAATCAATTTATTTTATTCTCAACCCAAGGTGCGGACCCATTAATTGCCGGTGCAGATCCATTTAACAAAATTGGCTATGAAAATGTAGTTAACCAAATGAAAGCCCAGGGCTTAGAGGATAAAAATGCATACGCAAAAGATTTAATCAAAAATGGATTTAAAACGGACTTCACATATTGGTTCTCGTGGTTCACTGTTGGTAAAACAATTGAATTATTCAAAACAGCTCCTGCTGTAGACCAATACCATATTCATAAATTTATGCAAATGTGTCATAGAGTCTTCATCATAGGCACATTCTTGAGCAGTTTCTGTTTCATGCTAAATTCATTTAAGCATAAGCGCGTTATGATGCTAGTAGCAAGTTCTGTTATTTACATCATCTTCTCAAACTTATTCTTAGCGATTAATCGCTACGGATTTTTCATTAACCCTCTTATGTGCTTAATTCTTGCATATGGGTTAGTTTACGCTGTGCAGAAGCTTCCATTTTTCCGCACTAACCAAGCATAATAAAAAAGAGGTCGTCCAAAGATGGACGACCTCTTTTTTATTTATCCAACACTTTGAACACGGCCAATTTGTCCATCTTGTAATCGAACTTTAATTCCGTACGTATGTGTTTCTGTATTTGTTAAAATATCTTTCACAACACCACTCACTGTTTTACTATAATCTTTATCCAATTGAATAACTACATGTGAACCAACCGAAATTTGTGATCTTGTCGGTTTACCACCTGTTGCTTCTGTTGTTTTTTCTTGTTTCTGTGTTCTCTCTTGTTGCGCCGACTGCTGTTGCTGAATCTTCTGTTGCTCTTCTTGCTTACGTTTTTCTTCTTCTACTCTTTGCTGCTCTTCTTGCTTACGTTTTTCTTCTTCTACTCTTTGCTGCTCTTCTTGCTTACGTTTTTCTTCCTCTGCTTTTTGCTGCTCTTCTTGCTTACGTTTTTCTTCCTCTGCTTTTTGCTGCTCTTCTCCCTTCTTATCTTCTTCAACTTTCTTCTCATCTATTTTCTGTTCTTCCGATGCTTTCAGCTTTTCCTCTTCATCTTTACAAGCTGTTAAAACCACTACACATAAGCTCATAAGCAAAAATAATAATAATTTCTTTAACATTAAAAAATCCTCCTATATATACATTACAAATAATGACCTTTAATAGAATAACAAATATGTATAAACCCCTTTGTCGTAATTTGTCGTATACATTGGATTTTCCATGTAACACTACATGCTACAAATAGAAAAGAACCTGTCATATGACAGGTTCTTTTCGTTATTTATTAGGATACGATGATTAGCATGTTTACTATACAAGAGGAAGCATCCATATTTTCCATATGATACTTACGATTACTATAAGTACAAAATCAAACAAATCTAATCTCGGACCCTTTTTCATAGTCATGTCTAGCCACATATGAATCCATTTCATTTCCTTATATTTATGAATATTTTTCTTTGCGAATCGGTAAGTGAGCACTTGCATGATGTAAATTCCAATTACACAAATAAGCAATAAGATGAGAAATTCAAACACAAAATTCCTCCCTATTTTTGAAGCGTTCTTTCTACTATATGGTTCTTCAAAACCCATTCCTCAAACTGAGCACTTCCAAACTCCCAGCTCAAATCACGAGCATGTACAGAAAAAACGTAATAACCAGCATATTCGTCCATAAACCGACCTGTCTCTATCTCCTCTTTCTGAAGACCGTATACTCCAAAATTAAAATACACATCCCACACGTCTTCATGCTTCCTCTTATAAGCAATCGATTCCATATCACATTCAGTTCCGAAATAATCAAGATGTAAATGTACGCTATCATCGTATTCGTAATCCATTTTATCACCCCTTATATTTGTACTTCTTTATTACCCGAAAAATTCCTGCTATCTATACTCACATATGGGCACTTACCTACATATTATGCTTGTAGATTGACTTCTAGGAGGTGTCATATAGTGAAAAAATTAATAACCGTTTTTTGCATCATGTTATTAGCTGTTTTCACATTCGCTGCTTGTAGTAGTACAAAGGAAAGTACGAAAGAACAAGCTCAAAAAATTCGCGTTGGCGAAGTTACACACTCTCTTTTCTACGCACCATTATATGTTGGGATTGAAAAAGGATTTTTTAAAGATGAAGGCTTAAATATTGACTTACAAACAACAGCTGGCGGAGATAAAACGATGACCGCCCTTTTATCTGGCGGAATTGATATTGCTCTCGTTGGTTCAGAAACGTCTATTTATGTTCATCAACAAGGAGCAAAAGATCCTGTCATTAATTTTGCGCAGCTTACACAAACAGATGGCACATTTTTAGTTTCCCGTAAAAAATTAGACTCTTTTAATTGGAACGACGTAAAAGGCGTTACGTTTTTAGGACAGCGTAAAGGCGGCATGCCGCAAATGGTTGGTGAATACGTTTTAAAGAAAAATGGCATTGACCCTCGCAAAGATACGAACTTAATTCAAAATATCGAGTTTGCTAATATTGCAAATGCCTTTGCATCTGGTACAGGAGAATTTGTACAGCTCTTTGAACCGACTGCAAGTATACTTGAAAAAGAAGGAAAAGGTTATATCGTCGCGTCTTTCGGAGCTGAATCTGGTACTGTCCCTTATACAACGTTTATGGCAAAAGAAAGTTTCTTAAAGAAAGATAAAGCTGCTGCAGAAAAATTCACGCGCGCACTATATAAAGCGCAGCAATGGGTTGATACACATAGTCCAGAAGAGATTGCCGATGCCGTTTCACCACTATTTAAAGACACTTCAAAAGACATTTCAGTAAAAGTAATTGAACGCTACAAAAAACAACATTCATATGCGACAAATCCATTATTAGATGATGCAGAATGGAAACAACTCCAAACGATTATGAAAGAATCTGGTGAATTACAAAAAGAAGTTCCACATGAAGCGCTCGTCAATACAAAAATTGCCGAAAGCGTTATTAAGAAATAGAGGCGAAGTGTATGAGCTTTTTACAAATACGTAACGTTTCTCACTGCTTTTTTGCAAAAGAAAATGCCAAACTTATTCTTGAAGATATGAGTTTGCAAGTAGACGAAGGCGAATTTATTTCAATCCTTGGTCCAAGTGGTTGCGGAAAAACAACGCTCCTCTCCATCATCGCAGGGCTACTTGATCCAATTGAAGGTATCGTATTTTTAGATGGTGAACCGATTACAACTAAGACCCCCTCTATGGGCTATATGCTCCAGCAAGATTACTTGTTTCCTTGGAAAACAATTGAAGAAAATATTATGCTCGGACTTCATATTCGGAAGGTTTATGATGAAAATACGAAAGAACATACATTAAAGCTTTTAAAACAAGTCGGCCTATATGATATAGAACAGCAATACCCTCGTGAACTATCCGGTGGTATGCGCCAACGTGCTGCACTCGTTCGAACATTAGCGACCGACCCAAAAATTTTATTGTTAGATGAACCATTTTCCGCTCTTGATTATCAAACAAAATTAAAACTAGAAGATCTCGTCTTCACATTACTACGTAACTATAAGAAAACATCCCTACTTGTGACACATGATATTGAAGAAGCAATTGCGATGAGTGATCGTATTTATTTACTGCAGGCAAACCCTGGAAAAATCGCAAAAACATTCATCGTCCCAGAAAGTATCCGTTCCTTATCGCCGTTAGAAGCACGCCACCACCATGACTTCCCATCCCTCTTCCAAGAAATATGGAAGGAGCTGGAACGACTTGGATAATATAAAACAACTACATGAACAGTTTCGAAAAAAAGAAAGACAACATGCATGGTTAGCTCGCTCTTTACAGCTTGTACTTCTTGTTCTTTTCTTTGCACTATGGGAAATAGCTAGTAAAAAAGAATGGATTGATCCTTTACTCTTTAGTTCTCCTTCAAGTATTTGGGATCTCTTTTTAACGAAATGGATTGACGGTTCACTTTGGGTCCACATATGGACGACATTACTTGAAACAGGAGTGGGTTTTATTCTCGGAACTGTACTTGGAGCTATTATTGCTACTCTCCTTTGGTGGATGCCACTTTTGGCCCGCGTACTTGATCCTTATCTCGTCGTCCTAAATGCAATGCCAAAAGTCGCACTCGGTCCAATCATCATTGTTATTTTCGGTCCAAATATTTCATCCTCTATCGCAATGGGGGTAATCATCTCTATCATCATTACCATTCTCGTTATTTACAGCGCATTTCAAGAAGTCGATTCCAACTATATTAAGGTCATGGACACATTCGGCGCAAATAAATGGCAATGCTATAAGCACGTTATTCTCCCTTCATCTTTCCCTGCAATTATTTCAACGTTAAAAGTAAATGTTGGCTTATCATGGGTCGGTGTTATTTTCGGGGAACTCCTCGTTTCTAAACAAGGACTTGGCTATTTAATTAGCTATGGATTCCAAGTCTTTAACTTCACACTCGTCTTGCTCAGTGTAATGCTCACTTGCGTCCTCGCAACTCTTATGTATGTATTTGTCGAGGCATTTGAAAAACTCCTTATTGGAAAACGAAAAAAAAGCTGACTTAGAGCGATATGCTAGAGTCAGCTTCTTTCTCTTACCTTTTATCACACATTTTCGAATCGTCTGCAATATTCCCATTAGCAACCGTAACTGTATGGAAACAATCTTTCACACGCACCGTAACGACATTATCTTTTCGATCAATAATATGATAATCATTAAACTCTTTATTTAATGCACTACGAATTTGCTCTCCTTCAAAAATCGGAAAACCGTGAGACATTACCCAAATGAGACCAGCAACAGCAAGAATCGTTTTCATACGTTTCATTACCTCCTCGAGAGTAAACTTATAGCCCCTATACTATGCGCATTATAATTGTGTCTAATTTGTGACGTTTTTATACTAATTCTATTTTAATGATTCAGTTCCTTCTTCTTTTTTAAAAAAAGACAGAATTTTCAATTTTATCAACATAAAGAAACGCAAAGAACTATAATTCTTCACGTTTTCCCTTGGCTAAAATATATCGAACACATAATTCGCATTAGTGTCCACTTGGTTGTTCTATCGTTTTCGAAACATCATATAATCCCGCTAACACTTCCGCTCTCATTTTTACAAGCTCGGGGAATTGATAGAAGAAGATAATTTTTTTATATTTTAATTCTGTTCCTTCTTTCACCTTTTTTGAATCTTGTAAAATAAACGCTGTAAATGTATCCGCAATATCCTCTGCCACATTTGTCGTCCCATACAGTGAAACAAACTCACCATGCTTTTCCTTAAAAAATTCAATTTGAGCTTCTTCGCTTTCTTCCACTTTCTTTTCTGTCCACTCCTGGTCAATTGGTTTCCAGAAAGAATTATAAAATTGATTTATATAAGAGCTCTCCTTCGCACATCCTTCTTGTAAGAAAAGAGATTTACATTTATTTTGGTATGATGAAATATCTTTATCTTCTTCAAAAGCCTTTAAGTACTTTTCATTTACTGGTATTTGTTTATGTCCCAGCGTTAATACGTGAGCCGTCTCATGTATTAATGTTTTCATCACTTGATCGATATTTACTGCAGAATCAAGCGTATCTAAACTAATGGTCCACTCTTTCGGATACTCCATACTCGGCATAACATGAGCCACAATTCCATCGTATCCATCTGTTACCATATCAAACTCTTTTATGTCAGTGCGATACTTAGCAGGAATAAGCGTGCTATACATCTCCCATAACGATTCATGATAATCCCTATCTTGACGTTGCTTTAATACTTCTTCTTTCGCGTCCTTATCCTCCGCAAAAGCCTTATTCAATCGTTTGCGATCTAGTTTATCGAAATAAGGATCTACAATTTCATCACCATCGATATAATAAGAAGCTAAAAAGAAATAATTTTCATCATCCTTTTTTTTCATTTCTGCTTCTTTCATATCGTTACTTGAATGTCCTTCTAAATCATAATCCTCTAGTACTTCAAGTTCTGAAAGTCCATCTATCTTTTTATATACTTTTTGAAGTGTTTTATCACCTATTTTTGTGCATTCTTCTGTCGTTTCGCACACATCTTTTTTCTCTCTTTTCGAAGTTTGCTCCGACATATCACATCCAGCTACTAAGCCCGTTGAAATCATAAAACACATTAACTTGCCATACAGTTTCTTCATACGCACCTCCATTATTCCATTCTACAAAAATATCATAATCATTTTTTAATGAATATGCGATAATTAATTATAAAAGCTGTATGGAGGTTTCCCATGATTCGAGCAATCTTATTTGACTTAGATGGAACACTATTAGATCGTCGCCAATCTCTAGAGCAATTTATTCGCGATCAATATAATCGCTTCGCCTTTCATTTGATAAACATAGAAAAATTCGAGTATTGCTCTCGTTTTCTCGAACTCGACAATAATGGTTACACGTGGAAAGATAAGGTATATTCCACTCTCCTTTGCGAATACAACATTACCACTTTAACGCAAGAGCAACTGCTACACGACTACATTACAAACTTCCAACATCATTGTATTCCTTTCCAAAATATGCATGAATTACTTCAACAATTAAAACAGCGAAACATTAAAATTGGTATTATTACAAACGGCTTTACTGATTTTCAAATGAACAACCTCCGAGCACTAAACATACATACGTATACAAACACAATTTTTATTTCAGAAGCAGAAGGAATTAAAAAACCACATCCTGAGATTTTCGAACGAGCTTTGCAAAAGCTAAACGTAAAAGCAGAAGAATGCCTTTACGTTGGAGACCATCCAGAAAATGATGTGCTTGGTTCTGAACAAGTAGGGATTCTTGGCGTTTGGAAGAGAGATTCATTTTGGGGTGACTTTGAACATTCACGTGTGGTGGATGATTTGTTGGAGGTTCTTTCATTTTTAGAGGTGGAGGTAAAAACAATACAATAGTAAATAAATTATATCAGCGATTTTTCGAATATATCGACCGCAACTCCAAATATATCAGCGATTTTTGAAATATATCGATTTACCGACAAAAAGTGACAATAGTAAGTGGATACTTTCATTCCAAAATGCCTCCCTAAAAGTAAAGATATATTCACACCTTTTTTGGGTATTTAATCAAAAAAAGAAACCGGCCACTTTACTTCGTAAAACAGCCGATTTCTTCTATATGTTTCATCGTACGCGCTAATACATCATCGCGCATAATAAAGCTAAATTTTCTATCAGTTTTAATATTATCAGGAATGTCTTTTAATAAAACAGACCCTTTCGTTTCTTCGTAATGCGTATGTTGCTCTACCGCACTAATTGTTGCAAAATAAATGTTTTTAATGATTATTTTGTCTTTTCCGGATACTTTGTATTGCCCTAAGTAAGTTAAATCAGAAACTATGCCGCCGGTTTCCTCATGAACTTCTCGAACTGCCGCTTCTTCCGGTGTTTCCCCGAGTTCTACTTTACCACCTGGAAATTCAAGACCACGGCGTAAATGATGCGTTAATAACCATTGATCCCCGTACCGGCATACAACCCAAACATGCTTTGGCTCAGGAGAAAATGGGTAACGTTCAAACGATAATTGTACAGTGTTGTGGTAATAATCTTTAAATTTGTACATGCCATTACTCCCCTATTGATGATTACAAGTTTTTCCTACCACAAATTGTAGCATATTCTCGCTTTTCTGCATAATATTATCCAATTACAATCCATTGATTATTCCCATTTGTGCGACTAATTCTTTCGTTTCATGATTCCCTAGATCATAAATCATTTTATATGCCTTTTGTAGTTGTTCATCATATCGATCATTATTCGAATCGTGATGATACTCAACGAATGGAACGTGAGAGCGTACATACGAACCTAAGTCCTCTTCATACGCTTGATCAAAATACTCTCTTAACTCCGTAATCTCTTCGTCATTTGCATAAATTTCAAAATTATACGTATCCGCCGTCTTCACTTGCGAAATTTGACCATTTCCAACTGATATATAATATGTTTTTTTATTCTCCATGTAACACCCTTCTTTCATCCTTTTAATTTCTATTGTTTTCATCAATTACAAAATTATGTAAAATAAAGAAAAGGAGGGATTTCATGCTCAAAATATTAATTATCGGCATTATAATCGTACTGATCATATTAGTACTCTCCGTTATGACGATTAATAAAGGCTACGCATATAAACATTCTGTTGATAAGCCCGAAGATAACCCTTACTCGAAAAATAATAAGGAGGAATCATAGTATGCTTCGTATACTTCGCATCGCACTCGCACTCACTGTGATAATTATGTCGGCAATTGGGCTCTATACAGGTCAAAATAACTTTCTACCACTTTCACAATTTCTATTAGGAGCTTTAATGTTTCTCATCGCAATTGAGCAAATAAAAAAGAAGGATTCAGGAACCGGATTTATTTGCATTGTTGCTGGAGCATTCTCTTGGATTGTTCTCATCATTACATACATAAAATAGAGGAGGGTCTTTTATGCTGAAAGGATTACGGATTACTTTATCACTTATTGCTTTATCTATAGCAATCTATAGCTTTTTTACTGGTAATAGGGAAATCATGCCTTATATGTTCATCTTTTTAGGGGGGATGGCTTTCATTATTAGTATAGAGGAAATCTTAAAACAGCAAAAAGGTGGTAGCATACTTGCTCTGTTAGCAGGGGCTGTTGCTTTATTTCTTGGCTTCTCAGAAATATTTCGATAAATGGTCTCTTTAAAGGAGGAATTCGATGCTAACTGGAATACGCTATTTTTTCATGCTTCTCACAATCTCTCTTTGCACTTATTCTCTTGCTACCGATAATTTCACACTTCTCCCATACATGCAATTTGCTCTCAGTTGTTTCTTTATTCTTCTAGGAATTAATGAACTGAAATCCGGAAGAAAATCAATGGGTATCTCGCATTTTTTCGTTTCTATTCTTATGCTCTTCATTGTAATATCGAACTACCTTCGTTACATGTAGAATGAAACTTTAAATACCAACTACGAACTGTTATTACATTGAAGGCTAATTTAAAACTACAAGAAGATAGGTGGTAGTATGCTAAAAACATTTCGCATCATATCCGCTCTTATTGTCATCTCTCTCGCTCTATATGGAATATCTACAAACCCGCTTGTTACGATGCCCTATATGCTTATTGCCTTATCTATTATGACTTTCATCATGAGCGCAGAAGAAAAACAGAAAGGAAAGAAAGTACATAGTACACTCTCCTTCTTTTCTGGCGTATTTACTTTAATCGTCGCTATTATAATTATTATCTCCAGGTAACTAACTCTTTCTACTTAAAAGGGGCTAAAATGCACATAAAACAAATACAACTAATCATCGTTTTTATTACTTTGATTCTATGTTTATACAGTACATTTACAATGAACTTTCAAATCTTTTCACCTACCATTTGTATGGCATTTTAGTAGGCATTGAGATGATTCAAAAGCAGTAAAAGCAAATTGGAGCTATTAGCATCGGTTTAAGTATGTTTACCATTATTTTTGTCATTCCATTTATACTGTTCTTCTAAAGGAGGATTTCATGTTAAAAAACATTCGAATTATAATAGCGACTATCGCTCTTATTCTCGCCCTATTTAGCCTCTTTTCAAACTTCTCTATGCTTTTACCATTCGTATTTATCCTTTTAAGTATTATGTTTATCCTTTTTGGAATTGATGAAATAAAAGAGCGGCAAAAAGCAAAAGCATTTGTTTATTTTCTCGGTTCTGCCTTTATTTTATATGTTGGGGTGTCTAGTCTACTTTCATAAAAAAGAAGAGCAGATTTTGCTCTTCTTTAACTCACTACTTTCAATCCAATAATCGTCCCCATAATTCCAACGATACAAATAATCCGAAAAGCATTTTTCGGCTCTTTAAAAAATAAAATACCGACAACCGCTGCACCGAGCGTCCCAATTCCAGTCCAAACTGCATATGCAATTGATAACTGAATTTCTTGGAGCGCCATCGTTAAAAATTGAAAACTAATAATAAATCCACCTATTAAAATAATATTATTCGTCCAATTATTATCTTTTGTTACTTTCTTTATCCCAATTACACCGACAATTTCAAAAAGCCCAGCTATAATTAAATACATCCACGCCATTTTATTTCACCTCTTCCTTGTCGCCACTAAATTTCAATCCGATAATAAATAGTGCTAATAAACAAACAAGGAAAATTTTAACAAACGAAAATGGCTCTTTAAAATATAAAATATCTACTACTATCGTTCCCACTGTCCCAATTCCAGTAAATACTGCATATGCCGTTCCAATTGGGATTCTTTTAGTTGCTTCAATTAATAGATGAAAACTAACTAAAATTGCAATAAGTGTCAAAATGCTCATCGAATTTGTTTTTAATCCTGTTGCCCAATATATTTCAATTAAGCCTCCAAATACTAAATACAGCCACGCCCTATTTGTACTAATCTCCTTTTTCTTTTTCACTTCTTCTTTTACCTCTTGTCGTGTTTCTTGCTTTAGCGAACTACGTTTCTTTTTCGGAAAAAAGATATACGACATCGCCCAAATAAAATGAATAATGAGCACCGATGTCCAAACACTGATAATGGTATTAACAGTTGCATTTTTATAAAAGCCTATTTGTTTATTCAAAATCCATTCTTTCATATGAAGAATATAAGATCCACTTGGTAACTCTTGAGCTGGTACAAGCCCTATTAGAAAAATAAATAAAAGCTGCGCAAGAATGAAAATGCCCACATGTTTATAAAAGTATTGCCGCTCTAATCGCGCGTGCTCCTTTCCATATAGCTTCTCTTTTTGCATAGCTGTCATTTATCTTCCTCCTTTTTCAAATAATAATCTACCATTTCATCTATATACTTCATTGTTTCCGAATCAAGTCCATATACTTTTGCAATCTCCCCCTCTTCAGGTCTAATTAATTCCCAATACTTATTTATTAATTGTTCATCTTCTTGAAATATATGCATGGAAAAAGCCACTACTTTCTCCGCCAATTGTTGAACTTCTGGTGAATCTACTGGTTCATTTATACGCTCGCGAATTTCTCTTAATACTTGCAGCCACTCTTTCGTTCTTTTATCGTTTTCTTCAAATGTTGGTAAGCCCTGAATAATCTGCTGCTCTTCCTCATTAAAATATCTTTTCCAAAATTTCTCCCTCTGATCAATTCCCTGTACTGATTTTATAAATAACATTAAATCTTCTGTTCTAAGCTCTCCTGTTAATTCAATGGAATGAAATGTTGTATATAGTAGCTTTTCTAAATCCTGTAATCTTTTTACTTCCCCTTGTATTGTTTGAATTTCATTTTGAATCGCATTTTTCCATCTTCCTTCTTCTGAAATCCCCTTTTCTTCTTTTAATACTTCTTTTATTTCTGAAAGCTTAAAACCAAGCTTTTTAAAAGTTGTGATTTGCTGCAATGTAATTACATCATCTTTTGAATAGTAACGATATCCTGAATCAGCAACATAAGACGGTCTTATCAATCCAATTTCCTCATAATATCTAAGTGTTCTCGTCGTTACATTCGTTTCTTTTGAAATTTCGCCAATGCTATACTTATCCATCATTTCCTCCCTTTACTTACTTTATTTATCCCTACTATAAACTTTGACGTATACGTTAAAGTCAATACTCTTCATAACATACATTTCTACAAATAAAAAAACTGCCCTTTCACAGGCAGTTTTTTTATTTGTAGGCAATAAGACTCTCACCCACTGATTAAAGTATCACTTTATCCAAACACTTTCTCAAGTTCATCTTTATCTTGGCTTAGCCAGAAGTTCATTAAGCGTTGTGCTCCTTCTAAGTCGTGAAGCTTCGCTTGGCCACATTGTGTTTCATTTGCAGCTGGAATTTCTGTAATTTGAACCGCATCTTTTAATGTTAGTTCTAATAAATCAATAATTTCTCGAACCGTTGGTGTTCCGCTTACTACAAGATAATATCCTGTTTGGCAGCCCATTGGTGAAATATCGATAATATCAAAATGCGGATAACGATCAATATATTTACGTAAATTAAATGCTAATAAATGTTCTAACGTATGAATAACATCTGGTTTCATTGCTTGTTTATTCGGTTGGCAGAAACGAATATCAAATTTATTTACAATACCGTCACTACCTACATTGTGGACTCCGCAATGTCTTACATAAGGCGCCTTTACAATCGTATGGTCTAATTCAAAGCTTTCTACTGATGGCATACAACATCTCTCCCGCTTTTAATTTAATTCCGTTATATCCAATATGATATAACGGAAATCGACATTAGTAAAGAATTATGTACTGTCGTGCTATAATACTTTAAGACTATGCTGAAAAGGGGACCATTATGAAACAGATTTTTATCGGTATTATACGCTTTTATCAAAAGTTCATTTCTCCGATGACACCGCCAACGTGCCGCTTTCATCCGACTTGCTCTCATTATGGATTAGAAGCGTTTCAAAAACACGGTGCCTTCAAAGGATTTTGGCTTACATGTAAGCGTATATTAAAATGTCACCCTTTCCATCCAGGAGGATTTGATCCTGTCCCAGATAAAAAGGATGACAAAGTAAATTCTTAATTTTCGTAACCATTTACAACTAAATCTAATTTTCCTGTGTCAGGATCTATAACAAGACCGTGAACAGGTACTTCTTCCGGAAGTAACGGATGGTTGCGAAGTATTGACACACTATGTTCTACACTTTCTTCTACACTAGAGAACCCTTGTAAGAATCTTTCTAAATCGATTCCAGAATAACGAAGTGTATCTAATTTCTCTTCTGTTACGCCGCGCTCTTTCATTTTTTCAATTGTACTGCTTGCTTGAATTTTTGCCATACCACAATCATGATGACCGACAACACATACTTCGTCAGCTCCAAGCTCATATACAGCGACTAAAATACTACGCATAATACTTCCGAATGGATGTGAAATAACAGCGCCTGCTACTTTAATAATTTTCACATCACCGTTACGCATATTCATTGCTTTCGGTAATAATTCAACAAGACGAGTATCCATACAAGAGATAATTACCATCTTTTTGTTTGGAAATTTCCCTGTTTCATACTCTTCGTATTTTTTCTCTTCAACAAATTTTTCATTGTATTGTAAAATCTCTTCTAATGACTTCATAGTAAAGAACCCTCTTTTCTCTCATTTACACTACATATATAGTGTACCAAAATTTGAAAAACTCAAAAAGGATATTGCTTTATAGTAAAAATAGGATTTTTTTAGATAATCGACATAATTCTTTCAAAATATACACACACCTTTGTAACAAGTCTCACATACTTTAAACGTTTTTTCACTATAAACTGATTGTAGATAATGTAAAAAAGGAGTGAATATTTATTATGTCCGACGTTCTGTTACTAAGTCGTTTTCAATTTGCAATTACTATTTTTTATCACTTTTTATTTGTACCTTTGACAATCGGACTTGTTATTTTAGTAGCATGTATGGAAACTCAATACGCCCGCACATTGAATCCAACATACCGCAAAATGGCAAATTTCTGGGGAAAACTTTTTACAATTAACTTCGTAATGGGGATTATAACTGGGATTACGATGGAATTCCAATTTGGAACAAACTGGTCTGAGTACTCCAAATATATGGGAGATATTTTTGGATCACCTCTCGCAATCGAAGCACTCGTTGCCTTCTTCTTAGAATCTACTTTCATGGGAATATGGTTATTCGGTAAAGACAAAATCTCACCAAAGTTCCGTGCTTTCTGTATGTGGATGGTTGCACTTGGAACAAATATTTCTGCCCTTTGGATTATTACAGCAAACGGCTTTATGCAAAACCCAGTTGGCTACGTCGTACGTAACGGCCGCGCTGAATTAAATGATTTCTGGGCTCTTGTTACAAATCCATATGCATGGAATATGTTCTTCCATACTGTAATTGGTTGTTATATTGTCGGTGCTTTCTTCGTTATGGCAATTAGTGCATATCATTTATTACGTAAAAACGAAGTTGAATTCTTCAAAAAATCATTTAAGTTTGGTTTAATGTTAGGTTTATTCGCTGCAACAATTACACCATTTATGGGCCATCAATCTGGTGTATCAGCTGCTAAATATCAACCAGCAAAAGGAGCTGCAATGGAAGCTGTTTGGGACACTGGAAAAGGACAAGGTTTCTCAATCATTCAAATTCCTGATGTAAAAAATGAAAAGAACTTTGAATTCCTTACTATTCCAAAGCTCGGAAGCTTCTTCTATACAAACTCATTTGATGGCGAAATTGTTGGTTTAAAAGATATCCCGAAAGATGAACGTCCAAATGTTAACCTCGTGTACTATAGCTTCCGCTTAATGGTTGCACTTGGCATGTTCTTTATGGCATTAACTTGGTACGGTTTCTATTTAAACCGAAAAGGAAAACTAGAAAACTCAAAACGTTATTTAAAAATTACAATGTGGTCTGTTTTACTTCCATATATCGCAATTAACGCTGGCTGGATTGTCGCTGAAGTAGGTCGTCAACCGTGGACAGTTTATAAACTAATGCGTACAGCAGAATCCGTGTCACCTATATCAGTTCCACAAATTTGGTTCTCATTAATTAGTTTAATATTGTTCTACACTTTACTCTTAATTGCAGACGTATACTTAATGCTGAAGTTCGCGAAAAAAGGACCCGCTGCATTAGAAGAACCTGCTACTGAAGGAGGTACAGCTCATGTCTCATGATATGCTTGCAATTATCTGGTTCGGTTTATGGGGCGTAATTTGGACAGTTTACTTCATTCTTGATGGCTACGCACTCGGTAACGGAATGATTTTCCCATTCGTTGCGAAAGACCGACAAGAACGAAATCAATTACAAGAAGCTATCGGCCCGTTCTGGGGTGGTAATGAAGTATGGTTAATTACAGCTGGTGGCGCAACATTTGCTGCCTTTCCAGTCACATATGCAAATATGTTTAGCTACCTATATACACCACTATTTTTAGTATTACTTGCACTATTTGCTCGTGCCGCTGGACTTGAATTTATGCATAAAGACGATTCACCAATTTGGCAAAAAACTTGTAAATGGGCGTTTACAATTGGTAGTTTCCTAATCGCCTTCTTATTCGGTGTTACATTCGCTAACCTGTATTACGGGCTGCAAATCGGAAAAGATGGTTATGAAGGAACTTTACTTAGCTTACTAAACCATTATGGTATCTTAGGTGGTCTTTTCTTCACTGCTATATTCGTCGTATCTGGTGCCCTTTGGATTATGATTAAAACAACTGGCGAAGTATCTGATCGTGCTTATAAAATTGCAAGACCATTTTCAATGGCAGCTGCTATCATTTTAGCTATCTTCTATGTCGCAACTGCAAATCGTACAAATTTATTCCAAAACTTCACGGAATATCCTGTACTATTCATTCTTCCAGTACTTGCAATGTTAATGAGTGTACTCACACTTATTATGGTGTACAAACATAAAATCGGCCTTGCATTCACATTCGTTTGCTTAACAATCGCAATGTTTATGACAACTGGTTTTGCAGGTATGTTCCCAAGAATGTTACCATCTCGTATTAACGACGCTTATAGTACAACGTTATACAACGCAGCTGGTAGTCAATTAAACTTAAAAATTATGTTCTTCGTTGCAATTGTCATGGTACCAATCGTTATTGGATATCAGCTTTGGAGCTACAGCATATTTAAAAATAAAATTCATAAAGACTCTGCTAAAGGATATCACTAAAATGAAAAAGACACTTCGCTTGAAGTGTCTTTTTTTACGTATGATTTTCGATAAGATGTTACATTTCTAATCTAACAACTATGATAAAGAAGAATCACTAACAGCTCACAACTAAATTGTATCACAGGGCAAGCACATCATTTTATGCAATTTTACATATAAAAATTATAACGTAGATTGAATTACTTGGTCATTCACATCGTTATCCGTTACATCTGCCGTACTAATACCACTGAATGTCCTCACATTTAGTCCCGTATTTGAAGATCCAGATCCATTATAAGCTTTCGTTTTTTCAATTGGATGTACGTTATATTTATCACCTAAGTTAATTGTCCCGTTACAATTCTCAATAATAACCCCTTCCACAATAGCTGGCATTTTATCACCTACTTTCATTTCGTTACTTTTATTTTATGAACATCGCCTACAAAAATAGCATGTTTCAATAAGAAAAAGCACTCAAATTGAGTGCTTTTTCTCTAAGCATTAATGGCAAGTTTGGAGACAGTTGACTTTTCCAAAAATTTATTAGGGGTAATATTTTGAAAAAGAAAGCCTTTCATATTTAACTTAACACCACTGGAATATATAGTAAATTGATAATATTTATACGGAAGATTGCTAATGTTTAGTATAGATAGTTTGCACTACGTTAATAGTGGAAATTATCTATACTAAGAAACAAAAAGACGCCTTTCAAGAAGACGTCCTTTCCCCTGTTTATATATACCCCATCCCGCTTTTTGTAAACACACACTAGAAAACAGAATCATGAATTGTTACAAGATTGTTAGGTACAAAAGAGTAGAGGTAAATATTAATATAAAATTCTGCTTTATAGCGTGTATCCACAACTTATATTTTAATCCTCTTCCCTTGAAAATAAACATAATATGCATAATTACATACCAAAAAGAAAAAGACACTCCACAGAGTGCCTCTTCAACCATTTTACTTTTAATATATCACTTTGAATACATTTTACCATATTTAACTATATCGGTTATTGAGAAAATTCGAAATCGTTATTTTTTTATCAACATCTTCAAAATCATGTAATATTAAGGATGCAATAAAACATTATACAAATTGAGGTGTACTATATTTATGTTTTTCGGAATCATTCCTCTTATATTGTTTATTATTTTTCTTATCTCTTACTTAAAAGATCCACGAAAAATAATAAATGGCTTTTTATTTAATGCCTTTTTCTGTTCATTTCTATTATTTTGTGCAATCGCCTCGTTTGCATCTGGTAGTAACACTTTACATTTCATCGTTATTCTACCCATGTTAGCTCTACTTTTCATGATACCTTTTGGCATCGTTGCTCTAATGTTTGGACTATTTCTTAATGCGAGAATCTTGATGAGGCGTGAAGGAAGACGCTTTACAAACTCTTTAACTTTAATTGCTGCTTTAGGGATTTTATTCTGTGTACTAATCCCTATCATAAATCCAGCAAGTTTATTCTCAGAGCATTTTCAATTTATTTTTGCTGCTATTTCTCTTGTAACTATGTATTTCTTTATACATTTATCTAACTTCTTAAGCGCTTATTTTCTATACCAATTCAATAGACCGAGACGTAATCAAGATTTCATCATCGTTCTTGGTAGCGGCTTAATTAATGACAAAGTGCCACCCTTACTTGCAAGTCGCATTAATAAAGCAATCGACTTTTATTGGAAACAAGCCGCTGTGAATACACCACCAACAATCATTTTCTCTGGTGGGCAAGGGCCTGATGAAGGTCTTCCGGAAGCAGAAGCGATGCAAAATTATGCTGTTGAAAAAGGAATTCCGCTTGAACATACGGTACAAGAAAATCGTTCTGTAAACACATATCAAAACATGTCGTTCTCTAAAGAAATTATGGATTCTTTAAAACCAGAAGGTAAGTATAAAAGTATTTTTACAACGAATAATTTCCATCTTTTCCGTGCTGGCATATATGCAAGACAAGCTGGCCTTAATAGCCAAGGAATAGGATCAAAAACAGCCTTTTATTACTGGCCTAATGCAATGATTCGCGAATATGTCGCAATTGTCGTTATGGGGCGTAAGCGCCATATGAAAATATGTGGAACTATTTTAGGTTTCGCTTTATTCCTAACAGTCGTTAGTTTTATACTTTCTTAACAAAATCCCATCCTTTAAAAGGATGGGATTTCTTATACGAATTTCAAAAATATTTTAATGGTAATATGGTGATAATATCCCCTGCATACATCCATTAAAGGAGAATTTTTTCAAATTAAATGTTAAAATGGAATTTAGGTGTGAATTACGTAACAAATAAGAAACTAGTTTGAAACGAGGAAATTACATGAAGAAAATTGTCAAGAGTAAGCCCAATAAGCTGAAAATCGCTTCAAAAGCTTTGATGATTATTATTGGGGCATTTATCACAGCGTACGGATTAGAATCGGTATTAATTCCAAATAACGTATCAGACGGTGGTGTGACTGGTTTAAGTATCGTTAGTTCAAGATTATTTGGATTGCCATTAGGAGCTCTAATCGCAGTTATTAACATTCCTTTCGTTTGGTTAGGATATAAACAAATTGGTAAAAGTTTTGCAATTTATTCCATCATCGGGATTGCTTCATTAGCAATAGGTACCGTTGTCATGCACGGAATACCAATTATTATTGAAGGTGATACATTACTCGTTACAGTTGTTGGTGGTATTATTATCGGTTTCGGTATGGGACTAGCATTACGTAACGGCGGCGCATTAGATGGAATCGATATGCTAGCTGTATTACTTTCTCGTAAGTTACCTTTTGGAACAAGTGACCTTATTTTATTCTTAAATATGTTTGTCTTTATTTTTGTTTCAACAGTATTTGGTCTTCAAGGGGCTATCCTTTCGGCAATTGCTTACTTTATCGCTTCGAAAGTGATTCATATCGTTGAAGTTGGTTTAAGTGGTTCGAAAACATTTAAAATCATCACGAAAGAGCCTGAATTAATGGTAGAAACAATTCGCGATCGTTTAGGCCGAAGCGCAACGTATAACGAAGTATACGGTGGTTATTCAAGAGAGAAATTCAAAGAAATTTCTTGTGTAATTAACCGTTTAGAAGAAAGTAAAATGAAGGACCTGATTAATGAAATCGATCCTAATGCCTTTATTACAGTTTATGACGTAGCTGAAGTAAAGGGCGGTAACTTTAAGAAACGTGATATTCATTAATCATTATGAAAAAAGAGGGTGTGCCAAAATATTGGTACACCCTCTTTTTATTATGAAGTTGGTAAATCGATATTCCTTTTCGAATCGTTGATATATTTTGAGCTACGATAGATATAATCGAAAAACCGTTGATATATTTTACTCCCCCCATCTTCCCCCGCTTTTAATCCAATCGACGTACTTTTGAAAGGCGGGCACTTCATGCTGAAAGCGAAGCGGAACATATAGAAAGAGAGTACATGTACACAGTATCCATAGAATACCTACTATAAAGTGAAACTATAATCAGTGGGGGTTTTGTTCATCCCCCACTGATTATTAGTTGAACCAATCGGGCGTTTACGGGCAGTTGATCTCCCACCTAACTTCTTTGCTCCAGCCGAATTTTGAGGTGGGAGTTTTACTGCCCGTTAATGCGGGATAAAGTGAAATTTCATCGTTGTGCTAATAAACAAACTGAGGAATAAGACGAGGAACATAATCAAACTAAACCTTTTATATATACTCATAATAATCTCCTCCTTATAACTTAATTGTACCAGCTATAAGGAATTAATTCCCATAATAAAAAGACCGAAAAGCAAATTCCACTTTTCGGTCTCTATACTATCTTCTCTTCATAATTTTCCCTGAACCGCCAACCCTTGTTTTCGGGGGCGACGTATTCTTTGGTGGGGTTTTAATGGATGATTTCGGCTTCACATCAGATCCACTCGAGCCACCCGGATTTTTCGTAATTTTCCCTTTGCTTCCGGTAGAAGGCGGTGGCGTCGTTTTACTTCCTTTTTCCGTAATACTTCCTTTATCACCTACAGATGATTTCGGATCTACATTATCGCCTCGCTTAATAATAGATCCTTTCCCTTCCTTCGTAATTGGAGGCGGGGTTTTCTTTTCCTCTTTCGTAGGTGGTCTTTCCGGGATCACCGGTTTATGATTTTGTCTGTCATTATATCCGCGATAATCACCGTATGATGATTTTCGTGAACCGAATATATCGTTTAATATACTCCCCATAATATATCCTTGTAAGAAGGATGGTTGGTAATTTTGACGGACAAATTCTTCATTGCTTATTTCAATTAACGTATCAGATGGTTTCTCTTTATCCTTTTGTAAATTATACATTTTATCAGAATAAACGAGGAACATTTGATTTTCGTCTTCTTTAGATGCTTGCTTCGGTTTCCTTTCGGCTATAAGTTCCTTTGCAACTTCAGGAACTGACCGATTGGCGGCCCTATACACGTAAGATTCTTGTTTACCATCCTTTGCGACAGACTCTAGTGGGTAACGGTCCTGAATTGACTTCGCCTGACCACTTTGACAGCCCGATAAAGCATAACCGGCAATAACAAGTAATGTAACGATAGCAAGTATAGGGATCACGAACGATTTAATCATGGTAAACAATCGGTTTGACATGATTACGCCCCCCTTATGTTGCTCTTATGATTTGTACATCAGCAGGAATAATTGCTTCTCCCTCATACATCATTGTGCGACCATTTTGCCATTCAACACGTAATAATTTGCGGTTATCAGATTGGAATTCCCATACGTACTGTTCTTCTGAAGCAGCGAATGGTGTTTTCCCCATAACAACAACACGTCCATTATATTGTTCTTCCATATGATACTCTATATCATCCATTTCAATCGTCGTCGGAATTTCATCGATTGAATCTAAACGACCATCAATCGGTGTATACAATTTGTAATACGTATTTTCACGGTCTTCAATTTTCAAATAACGAATATCTTTCCCATCCTGCAAAGTTAAAATAATCTCCTTGCGAGAATGCATGCTCGTTTTCCCAGTTAATTCGTACATGACTAACGAGACTTCAATCATATCGCCAGGAGCCAACGTTAAAAGACTCTTTTCTGGCTTCGGCGGCTCCGGACTCTTCATTATATTTTTAATACGTTTAAATAAACTCACAATCTACCCCTCCTTTTCTCTTTATAAACAAGCACCTAAAATAAGTGCACCAACGATATGTAATGAACCAGCTAACAACGCATGTGCTATGCTGCCTTCTTTCGTTCCTTCTTCTAAATCTAAACCAGACATTTTCTTTAACACAAACTCAATGAACATTTCTACAATTAATAAAATAACGAATGAAACTGCTGAGGCAAGAAGCGCTTGCCATAAGTCATTCGCTTTCGTTATAGATTGAGATAAAATGTACCCTTGCGCAAATAATTTCATAACGAAACGCGTTGTCACTGCTGTATTTCCATTTTTCATTTCTTTTAAATCATTGTATTTTGTAAAAATCGAATCAACCCACATAATTGCAAATAAAAGTACCGCACTCGCTCCAGTCCATACAAGCATAGCTAAAACATTCATCCACGTCATTACAAAACCTCCTCTAAAAAAGTAAAGTGAAACTTTAATCAGTGGGGAGTTTTCCATCCCCTACTGATTATTAGCCTTCACCAATCGGGCATTTACGGGCAGCCCGACTCCCACCAACCTCTCTGCTTTCACAAAATGTTGAGGTGGGAGTCTTTGCCCGCAAATAGCGGGGTAATAGAAAACCGACATGAATTCTCTTCAGACATGTCGGTTTCTTTGTCTATTCTATATTATTTCTCGTACTGCTTCATAATACGAGCTAATTCATCGTCAACAACAGAATTTTTGTTTAAGCTTGCGAATTCATCATCTAACGACTTTTCTTTCTTGTAAATTTCACCGCTTGCTTCTGCTTCAGCCTCTAATTGAAGTGCTTTCTCTTCCATACGGCTTAAACCAGCTTTTGCTGAATTTGAATCAAATCCAGACATCGCCTGATTAATATTCTTTTGTGCTTTCGCTGCATTTACACGTGCAACAAGTGTTTCACGTTTATTTTTCAGCTCTGTTAATTGCTTACGCATTTCTTCTAGCTTAAGACGAAGGTTATCAGCAGCTGCTTTGTTTTGCTCATAGCTCGCTTTATACTCATTCATCTTTTGCTCTGCATTTTGTTTTTCTTCTAAAGCACGGCGCGCAAGATCTAAGTTGCTAGCTTGAACAGCCATATGAGCTTGCTCTTCACGTTTTTTCACAAGTGCTTCTTGCTCTTCAAATAATATTTTGAATTTCTTCTCAAGTGCGATTTGAGCTGCTACACTTTTCTCAGCTTCTTGTACATCCGCTTGCATATCGCGTAAATATTGATCCGTCATCTTAACTGGATCTTCAGCTTTTTCAATTAATGAATACACATTCGACATTGTTAAATCTCTTAATCGTTTAAATACAGACATCCAAATTCCTCCTATGATATACCTCATATTTCAAATTCACTACTTGGAAAATTAAAAATCTCCCTTTTCAGTAAGAATATTCATTTTTACAACCTATGTGTTTATTATAACAAAACTAAGATGTCCTTACATGTTATTTCCAAAATACAACTAATATAATATGACATTCCAAATATAATATTGTATTCCTACTATATCCTTATTATTTCTGCCTCCAAAATTAACTTATTTTTGCGCGATTTCACTAAATTACATAATTGTAATGTTACTGTAAGCTAACTCGATAGTTACGTTTCAATATTTCTTATACACTAATACCAGAAGCAACGGAATAGCAAAAAAGCTTCTCATACTGTAAGGACTAATACAAAAACTGTATTTACTATAAAGCATATAAAAAGGAGAAATCATCATGAAAAAATTAGTAGGAATCGGGTTAGCAGCAGCAATTTCATTCGGAGCATTATCAGGTTGTTCTTTATTAGGAGAAAAGGCGAACGGCTTAGTATTATACGGAACGGAAGATCAAGTTCAGCAAATCGCAGATAAAAACAAAAAAGATGTAAAAGAAAAAGATGTATATAAAATGAAAGTTGCAACACTTGAAGGTAAAAAAGTACTTGTAATGGATAAGAAAACTGGTGAAGAACTCGTTAAGAAAGAACTACTTAAAAAAGTCGATAAAAATGATGACACAAAAGCAATTGATAAGTTACCAGCTGTAACAACAGAGCAAGGTGTATTATTTGCAAAAGAAAAAGTTGAAAATGCTACACTTGATGGAGCGAAATTAAAATATGAAGATAACACAATTATCGGTGACGGCCGTTCTTATGGAGATATGTTTGCCATCGTTGATGACGCAGCATATGGAAATGTAAAAGGTGAAGAAAAATCTGTAGGTATTCTAAAATTTGATAAAGACCCTAGCAAAGAATTACCTGGAGCAAATGGAGTAGAAGCATCACAACTTGTAAAAATTAAAAAGTAAACAAAAAAGCTTTGCGAAATTCGCAAAGCTTTTTTCTATTTCTGAGCAATTTGCTCCATATCTGGACTACAAGTTTGCGATTGACATGACTTACTTAAAGAGCATGCTGCGCATTTTCCCTTTTTACTTCTCTTTACAAAATTAACTAACGTATATGCTGCATAACCAAAAATGATAGCTCCAATTATAATATTGACCATCACCGCGATACATCTCCTTCTAGAATCCGAGTAAGGACCCAACTTGGTATATAATGAGCGTTAATACATAAGCAACAACGAGCGGATAAACGACAGAGAAAACTGTCCATTTCATCGATCCTGTTTCACGTTTAATAACAGCTACTGTCGCTAAGCACGGAACATATAATAAAACAAAGAACATAAATGCATATGCTGATAGCGCAGTATAATGTGCTCCCATTACATTTCCTAGCACATCTTCTTTAACCGCATAAATAATTGCCATTGTAGAAACGACAACTTCTTTCGCTAAAAATCCTGTTAAAAGGGATGCCCCAGCTTGCCACGTTCCAAAACCGAGCGGTGCAAATAGTGGTGCGATAAATCCACCAATCATCGCTAAGAAACTGTCTCCCATATCAACACCAAATCCTGATGGACCTGCATAGTTTAATAACCAAATGACAACAGAACCACCGAAGATGAATGTACCCGCTTTACGAACAAATCCTTTACCTTTCTCCCACGTGCTCAGCCATAACGTTTTCGCTTGTGGCACACGGTAAGGTGGTAGTTCAATTACAAAAATAGATTTTTCTGCTTTTAAAATAGTAAGAGACATAATTTTTGTAACGAGTAATGCAAGAACAATCCCTGCGATATATAAAGAGAACACAACAGTCGCCTGACTATGAGGGAAGAAAACTCCCGCAAATAGTGCATATACAGGTAAACGTGCCGAACAAGACATAAACGGTGTTACAAGAACTGTAAGTAACCTTTCTTTTTCTTGTTCAATCGTTCTCGCTGCCATAATACCTGGAACGTTACATCCAAAGCCGATAATCATCGGAATAAATGCTTTTCCGTTTAAACCAAAAAACTCCATAATTCTATCCATAACAACTGCAATTCGTGCCATATATCCTGAGTCTTCTAATAATGAAATGAAGAAAAATAGTGCAAAGATTTGTGGAACGAATACTAATACCGCACCAACCCCAGCAATAATACCTTCTGTAACGAGTGCTTGAATAAAGTCAGAAGCCCCAACACTTGTGAGCCCAGCTGTAACCCAATCAGTAAGTTGTCCGCCAAAAAATCCATCAAGCATATCAGATAAAGGTGTACCAATCCACGTAAACGTAACCTGAAAAATAAAAAACATAACTGCTAAAAAGATTGGAAGTCCTAAAATTTTATGTGTAATTAACCTATCAATTTTTTCTGAAAAAGGAATTTTTCCTTCTTTCTCATGTTGCATAACATTTGTTTTTAACTTTTCAATATACGCTTCACGAGTCTTGTAAATGTGCTCTTCCAACGTACAATCAAGTTTTCCATCTAAACGAGATCGAATGGCTATAAGTTCCTTATAAATTGGTAATGCTTTCATTTCTTTTTCTACTACTTCGTTATTGCTTAAAAATTGAAGGGCTAACCATCTCGGATGCTCATAATTCGCTGTCTCTAAAAGAGCGATTACCTCTCCAATTCCTTCATCCATTTGTACACCATATGAAATAATGAATGGCTTTTTCTCTTTTTGTTTCTCTTCATGAAGAGTAGTAAGTAATTCTTCACAGCCTTTTCCGGTTCTTGCGATGACAGGAACGACTGTTACACCTAATATTTCTGATAGCCGTTTTACATTAATCACAATTCCTCTTTGCTTTGCCACATCAATCATATTTAAACCAATTGAAACGGGCTTACCAAATTCAAGTAATTGCAATGTTAAATGCATATTTCGCTCAAATTGAGAAGAATCCACTATATTTAACATATGATGAAATTCATCTGTTAGTAGAAAATTCGTAACGACACCTTCATCACGTGAAACTGGATTCAAATCATAAACGCCTGGTAAATCAATTAATGTTCCTTGCTTATCTTTTAATTTACCAACCTTCTTTTCTACTGTTACACCGCTCCAGTTTCCTACATATTCATAAGAACCAGTAAGTGCATTAAATAATGATGTTTTCCCTGTATTCGGATTCCCTAGCAAAGCAACCTTATTCACGCTAATTCCACCTTTATCATTTTCGCGTCACAATGACGAATACTAATTAACTGTCCACGACACTCCAATGTACAAGGACCTTTAAACATCGCTTTCTGTTTCAAGCGAAGTTCGCTTCCTTCCGCAAGACCGAAAGCAGCTAGTCTACGCTTTAATAACTGATCTAAAGACTGAATACTTTTTACTAACACTTTCTCGCCAATTTTAATATCTACTAAGCTCATAACCTTCCCCCTCAGAAGAGAATGATAATTATTTTCAAAAAAATTATATCATACTCTATTTCAATTGGACTATACCCTTTTGCTTCATATTTATTAACATTTCGCTACAATTCTATTTCAATAATTGTCATACGGTATTCATTTGCCATTCTCATCCATTTCGCTTACAATGAACAATAGCAAATAAAGAATCTCGTTATCACAGGGGGAGCCTTACCGCTGAGAGGGAACAATTCGTTCCGACCCTTTGAACCTGTTAGTTAATGCTAACGCAGGAATTGTGCAAACGTCCGAAATACATACCTCTTTTTCATTTACGTATTTCGTATCCTCCTATGATATCTATTCTTTTTTTGCAACTTGGATTTAGGGGGAGACAACATGCGTAACACCAATTTACAAGCGATGATCGAATCTGCTATTCTTGCAGCCTTCGCCTTGGTCATCGATATTCTACCACTTTCAATCAAAATATCAGCAACAGGCGGTTCCATCTCATTCGCTATGATTCCTATTTTTATTATCGCATACCGCTGGGGCTTCAAAATGGCTTTCTTAGGAGGCTTAATTTGGGGATTATTACAAATTGTCGTAGGCGATGCCATTATCGTCACACCAATTCAAGTAATCATTGAATACTTCGTTGCTTTCGCATTCATTGGATTTGCTGGTTTATTCTATCGTCCAATTCAAAAAGCACTTCTAGCATCTAATAAGAATGGAAACGAACAATCAAACTTAAGTAGCCGTAAAGATAAGCCTTCATCAAAACAAAACCAAGGAAAGAAAGTAATTGGATACATTATCATTGCTACTTTTATCGGTAGTCTAGCTCGTTACTTCTGTCACTTTATTGCCGGTATTATTTTCTGGGGACAATATGCACCGAAAGGTCAATCAGCTATTCTATATTCTTTAATATTTAACGGTAGCACAATGATTGGTTCCTATATTCTATGTACCGTTTTACTTATATTTTTATTTATCACTTCACCAAGATTATTCAAAAGCATGAGTGCTTATCAAATGAATACACAAAAAAAGGGCGCTTAACTTAGCGCTCTTTTTTCACATCGTAATATCAATTAAAAATACAATAAATGCACAAAAGAAAATAAATACCATTATACTTAGCCAATTGCTATGCACGGTTCATCGACTCCTTACATAACCTCATTTTCTATTCAAAGTATACTGTTTAGAAATAAAGATTAGGTAAAGATAATATGAAAATAAATTAAAAAAGCGTAGATTGTATTGTCTACGCTTTTTTCGGTAAATAGAAGTAAAATAACACACCATCTTCGGTATTCTTCACCCCATATTCAGCATCGTGCAATTCTAAAATATTTTTTGAAATTGCAAGACCAAGCCCTGTTCCACCTTGTGAACGTTTCCTTGCCGCATCCACGCGATAAAAACGGTCCCAAATTTTATCTAATTGTTCTTCTTCAATGTGAGCACCTTTATTTTCAATACATACTTTTATATGATCCTTCCCGTCTATTGTGGAAATAATAATATCTTCTTTTTCTGGTGTATAACGTATTGCATTCGTAATAAAATTCACAATTACTTGTTCAATTCTATTTTGATTCCCAATCACTTCTGCTGGACATATATGTTTGTGCACACTCAGTTCTTTTTTCTCTATCTCCGCTGAAAGCTGTTCACATATTTCTTCAATCACTCCATCGATATAGAAAGAATCCATCTTCATGTTGTATGTGCCAGACTCAAATTTAGCTAATTCAAGCATATCCAAAATTAGTATATCCATCTTGTCTACTTCTTTTTCCATCGCCTGAAAATAGTAGTCTTTCTTATGTTCAGCTACCCCATCTTTTAAAATGGAAATACAGCTTTTCATAATACTCAGTGGCGTTTTTAGTTCATGCGATACACCTGCAATAAATTCTTTCCTTGTGTTTTCTAACTTTCTTTCTTTTTCAATATCTTGTTCTAACTGTCCAATATGTGAATGTAGTTTATTAGATAATGTATTAATATTTTGCGATAAATCACCGATTTCATCTTTTGAAGTTATCGGAATTTTTTCTGTAAAATCTAAATGCGCTATTTTTTTCGTTGTATCATTTATTTTTAGTAATGGTTTTGCAATTTGTTTTGAGTAATAAAACGAAGCTAGAAAAATTAGAACGACTACAAATGCAACAATATAGATGTAATAATCTTGCACCATTTGTACAGCCTCATCGACAGGTTGCAAAGAAGCCATCGCGTATATATATGTTACCGATCCGTCTTTTTCTTTTTTTGGTTTAATTAATAATTTATATTTTATATCATTCTTTTCATAGTCCGTTATTTGTGTTGAATACTGTATATGATTACTCTCTTTTAATAATAAATCAGTTTGAAATTCCTTTATTCTATCTAAGAATAAACTATTTTTATAAATTGGATTCACAGGACCTTTTACATCGGGGAACTGTACTTTCGTAACACGTCCTCCTATGTAAGCACCTAATTCCTGAGTAGCTTGTTCCTGAACGACTGGCTTCTTTTCCTTAACAATTGACTCTTGATCAGCTTTCTTTTTTTCCTCATCTGATTTAATCATTTTCTCCTGAAACGCTTTTTCTAACGGTTTATTAGATCCACTTAAATTCTGCTTAGCTAAAGAAAAAGAGAACGGAATAAAACTATCTTCTTTTCTCACTCCAGAAAAATAAATTTCTTGTCCTAAAAACTGCTCTGATAATTTATTATCAATCTCCTCTATATTGACGAGATTACCTAAGGGAATCTTGAATATTT
Organism: Bacillus sp. FSL R9-9530; assembly: GCF_038008145.1. NCBI lineage: Bacteria > Bacillati > Bacillota > Bacilli > Caryophanales > Bacillaceae > Bacillus > Bacillus sp. FSL R9-9530. The sequence goes on along the minus strand of NZ_JBBOYO010000001.1, from coordinate 4,594,794 downwards.
GTTGTCCAAAGCTCTTCTGTTGCCTACGGTCTATCGTTACTTCAAAATAAAAATCATCCACATGTTTTAAATTCCCATTCTGATCTAATATCGTAATCCACGTATTATTTTCTCTTAAAAAATCTTGCTCCAGCTTCTGAATTCCTTCTGCATTTCCTACATAATTCAAATAATTCTTCTCAAAGGAATTTAAATTCACTTTAATATCTTCTACTTTTCGGTTCGCATAATATTGTTTAAAAAATATCGTTTGACCAATAAATATCGTCGCTAAAATCAACATACATAGAGCTGTTGTAAGGGTAAATAATTTAAGTACAATCCCTTTTCTCATATGTTCCCCTCGAATTTATAACCGGTTCGCACTACAGTTGTAATGTACTTTGCTTTCTCTCCTAATTTATTTCGCAAATTACGAATATGACTATTAACCGTTCGATCATCGCCAGCAAATTCGTACCCCCAAATTCTTGAAATTAACTGTTCTCTCGTTAAAACAATCCCTTGATTTTTCATGAAATAAGCTAATATTTCAAATTCTGTATGTGTTAAAGTAATGTCTGCCTCATCAACAGTAACAGTACGTGACGGAAAATGGACGTGAATGCCATGAATTGATAATGTATCATCTTCATTTTCCAAAGGTTTCTTTGATGCTTGTCTACTTTCTAATAATCGTTTCGCTCTCGCTAATAAAATAGGCGGACTATATGGTTTCGTAACATAATCATCTGCCCCAAGCTCAAACCCAAGTAACGTATCATCTTCATCTACACGTGCCGTCAGCATAATAATTGGAACCCCCGACGTCTTACGAATCCTTCGGCAAACAGACCATCCATCAAGTTCCGGCAACATAATATCAAGTATAACTAAATCGACCTCTTCTTCTTCAAATAAGACTAAAGCTTCTTTTCCGTCTCTCGCTTCAAGCACTTTATATTGTTCACTCAAAAAGTAATCCTTTAATATTTCGCGTAAAATATCTTCATCTTCAACAATTAAAATGTTTTTTGACATAATCTATGTCTCCCCCTCTCGCTTTAAGAAATTATTATTCAAAGCTCTATAATTTATTTTGAATTACTCGTAATTAACTTTGCCTCGATAATATATCGATCCGGTGCATCCCCTATATAATCAAATGGATAACAAGTCGTCAGTGTTAATGTCGGTTCTTCTTTTTTTACAATAACAGTGCGATCATCCGCATGTGTAATCCATGTCTTTTGAATTTCGTATGTGTAAATTTTATTATCATACTCCAAAATAAGGTTATCCTTTTCTTTTAACTCTCCTAAATCTGTAAATACAGTATCTCGATGCCCACTCAGTACAGTATGTCCCCCTCCAGATGGTGTTGTCGTTAAATCACTAACAAACATACCAACTCCTTTTTTCAATGTTGCATCATTTGCTCCCCAATATATAGAAAACTTCTTCTTTATTTTCGGTATATTTAACATTGCTACCTTTTCTCCTTCTTTATGCTCAGTTTGAGAAGAAGGTACTTGAGAAGTTACAGGTGTTTCATGTGAAAGTTGATTATCTTGTATATTTTTAAGGCTCTTTATTTCTTCTTTCGTTAATTCTTGAGCAGAGCTTTTTCCTTTATACCATTCCACAGCGTAATACGATCCCATGAATAGCCCTATGGCCATCAATATGATACCGATATAATTGAGTAACTTCATGTTCCATCCCTCCATGCAAAAAATGGTAGGAATAACCTACCATTTTTAATATATGAAATTATCCCATTCTTTATAGAAAAATATTTTATTTACGCCTTAACTTTATTACGACGCTTCAAACCAAATAATGTCCCTATCCCTACAAGACATGCGCTTAGTGCCATCATTGCTACATTATTTGATGCTGTGTTTGGTAATTTTTCACCTTGTACAGCTGGCTTTGCTACTTCCTGTTTCGCTGCATCATTCTTTTGCCCTGCCTTAATTGCTGCTTCTTTTTTTGCAAGAGCTTCCTTTTCTTGCACTTGTGGTGTTACTTCTTTTTTCGCTGTATCATTCTTTTGCCCTGCTTTTATTGCTTCCTCTTTTTTAGCCATATCACTTTTTTCTTGTACTTGTGCTGCTTCTTTTTTCTCTACTTCGCTCTTTTGCTGTTCCTTAATTGCTTCTTCTTTTTTAGCTTTATCTTGCTGCATTTGCGCTGATTCTTCTTTTGTTAATGTTCCAGTATCCGCACTCGCTACTGAAGAATATCCTACTGTTAAAAGTGCCATTGCACAAATTGGTAATAGTTTTTTTTTCATTTTATTTCTCTCCTTTTATACTTTATTCTAGTAACACATCACGTCGCACCGGATGTATCATTAGAATAAACAAGAGATGTAAATATAAGATGCAGATGAAATGGAATTTTGTTAAAGATTTCATTTTAGAAAAATAAAAAAACACCGTAATATATACGATGTTTTTTCGGGTGTGTGTCTCGATATTTATTTGTTACTTTCGCGTGATTGAGAAGTAGAAAGGGCCGGAGTGATAACTAATTGTCTCGGCTCAGTTTTCTTGAAGTGATTTTTGACGTTACACTTACGACATTGAACGACCCATGCTTTAATAGGATTTGTTAAAATAATTTTTTGCCTTTCGTTAGGGGCCTCTTCTTCCAATTTACAACTATCGCTCCACTTACTCCATTTCATTGTAAATTTAGAAGAAGAATGATCGTCTTCTCGATCAAACGTATGCAAAAAATCCATTTCTCCAGCTAGCATTACGGTGTTACTAGTTGCTAAAAAAGAAAAGGTCGTCCAATGTTTCTCCATGCCCTCCTACTCCTTTTTCACATATAGAGTGCCTAAAACTTAATTTACCTAAAATATGCTTGCCTTTTACCTTACACTTATAGTTTATCCAAAACACTACTATGCAACTATCGATTTGTCTTACAAATCACCTTACATTTTTGTAAGAAACGAAAAAACCTTCACTCTATATACGTGAAGGTTTCTCATTTCTTATCTATATGATCTTTCATATCATCAAGTCCGACTTCTTGCAGCTGCGACATCATACCGTGGGAAATTGCGCCTAATACTAAAGTCATTCCAATTAATGAAATCCGAATTGCAGGTACATCAATTATGTAAGCCAACATACCAAGAACAATTGTTAAAAGCAATGCTTTTATAAATGTTACACTTGTATACTGTTTCTTTTTCATCATAATCACCCTTCGTGGAAGCGTTTTCTTAATATGATCAGTATATCATATCATCTGACTATTTTGTGGGCATTTCTGTAAAAAACTTATATCTTCTTTGACTTTTTTCTTTCTATCCTTTACAGTCGAAATGTTCACAAGTTTTACACTGTAGGAGGATTCAAATGAAAATTGAAATAAAAGACACTTTAATTTCTGAAGAACAATTACAAGAAAAAGTAAAAGAACTAGCGCTTCAAATCGAGCGTGATTTTGAAGGAGAAGAAATCGTTGTAATCGCTGTATTAAAAGGATCTTTCGTATTCGCTGCTGATTTAATTCGTCATATTAAAAATGAATTAACTATCGACTTTATCTCTGCATCTAGCTACGGAAATCAAACAGAAACAACTGGAAAAGTAAAACTATTAAAAGATATCGATGTAAACATTACTGGAAAAAACGTAATTGTCGTAGAAGACATTATCGATTCTGGTTTAACACTTCACTTCTTAAAAGATCACTTCTTCATGCATAAACCAAAAGCATTGAAATTCTGTACGTTACTTGATAAACCTGAACGCCGTAAAGTGGACTTAAAAGCTGAATATGTTGGCTTCCAAATTCCAGACGAATTTATCGTTGGCTACGGTATCGACTGCGCAGAAAAATATCGTAACTTACCATTTATCGCTTCAGTTGTAACGGAATAATATAATAAAGTGAAACCTTAATCAGTGGGATTTTTGTCCATCCCCAATGATTATTGGCCCGCAAATAGCGGGATCAAATAAGCTTCCATGCATTATTGGTGGAAGTTTTATTTCTATCGTAATTTATAAAAACAAAGGGAGAGATGAAGAATGACAAAAACAAAATTTGAAAAAGTACTCCTCATCGTAAATCCGAAAGCAGGACAAGGCGATTTACATACGAACTTAACAAAAATCGTACCACCACTTGCCACAGCTTTTCCTGACCTACATATCCTTCATACGAAAAAACAAGGTGATGCAACAAAATATTGCCAAGAGTTTGCTAGTAAAGTAGATTTAATTATCGTCTTTGGTGGTGATGGAACTGTATTTGAATGCACAAACGGCTTAGCCCCTCTTGAAACTAGACCTACACTTGCAATCATTCCAGGTGGAACTTGCAACGACTTCTCTCGCACACTTGGTGTTCCGCAAAATATTGCAGAAGCAGCGAAACTCATTACAAAAGGACATGTAAAACCAATTGATGTCGCAAAAGCAAACGGACAACACTTCTTAAACTTCTGGGGCATTGGACTCGTATCTGAAGTATCAAACAATATTGATGCAGAAGAGAAAGCAAAGCTTGGTAAAATTGGTTACTATTTAAGCACCATTCGAACTGTAAAAAATGCTGAACCATTCCCAGTAAAAATTACTTACGACGGACAAGTGTATGAAGATGAAGCTGTCCTTGTTATGGTTGGAAACGGTGAATATCTCGGGGGTATCCCATCCTTTATTCCGAACGTAAAATGTGATGACGGAACACTTGATATTTTCGTAGTCAAATCAACAGGCATTCAAGCGTTTAAAGATTACATCGGAAAGAAACTATTTGAAGACTCAAATGAAAATGACATCTTCCACGTCAAAGCTAAATCCATTCATATTGAAACAGAAGAAGAAAAAGAAGTAGATACAGATGGTGAAAGCTCTCTACATACACCGTGTCATATTGAGTTGTTACAAGCGCACATTACGATGATTTATAATCCTAATGTTGTGTAAAGAAAAAAACGAGTGATATCACTCGTTTTTTTCTTCTAATCTAATTATGTCGTTGTATAATTTCTTGTATTTTTTTAACTCTCTCTAAAGTAATTCCATTTCTTTGTTCTATCGCTAAAGGGTGATCGGTTGGCTCTAATTCAACATACGGTGCCATTCCAACTTCTCTTATATGTACATTTGTCTTTAAATTTAGTGTTTCTGGATAAACTGGTATTTCTACAGATAACCAGCCAAAATGAGGATCACTATTCTCTCGTCCTCTCTCATCCCACTCTTCTAGTACTTTATCATAACTTTCTTTACTAAGTGATACCCACACAGTCCAGATGAAATTTTCGTGGTAATCAATTATAGGAATCTCTAAACAGCCTCTAATAAAATAATGTTCATCGTCCATTACACAAAGATCTGATGTTAAATGGAAGCGTCCCTCTCTTTCATGAGCCGCTACCTCGTAGTAATAAGATGGTGCTTCACTTCCGTAACATAAAGGGAATGTAAATCGGTTCATTTGTATCTTTTCTCCGGACTTTCTTCTTCTTTTCATCTATTATGAGTTCTCCTATCCTTTAAATTTCATTCACACTCAAAATCCATCCAATTTTTCCAATGTGTATTAGAATCCTTATTCACAATAACACTTGGATCTTGCTTCTCTATTGTAGCAGCTACTGATTGAAAAAATTCAATTTCACTAGAGTATAACATAGACATACTTGCCTTTCATTTTCTAATAATAATACTAACAAAATAGCAGAAGGGCCTGTTTGCATGGCCTAGTTCTTTTTAGGTACAATGGACCTGATGCAAGGGAGAGGAAAAGCTGTGTTCAACCAACAGTTAGTTAATTTACGCATTGATTTTGCATTTAAACAATTGTTTGGTACGAATGGTAGTGAAGATATTCTAATTGCATTTTTAAACGCTATGTTACAAGAGTCTTTAGAGTCGCCCATTGCTTCTCTACAACTAGAAGATCCACATTTATATCGGGAATATGAAGAGGATAAGTTATCTATTTTAGACATTTCAGCGACATTAAACACAGGAACAAAAGTAAATGTAGAAATACAGCTCAATAATAATCACGATATGATAAAACGTAGTTTATATTATTGGGGAAAATTATACACATCCCAATTACAAAAGGGCATGCCATATAGCTCACTGCATAAAACCATCACCATAAATTTATTAAACTTCATAATGTTTTCAGAACAAAACGCCTTCCATTCAACGAGTATATTATGGAATACACAACAACAGAAACTCCTAAGTCACGACATAGAAATTCACATTGTAGAAATCCCAAAGTTAACAGAACAATGGCGTGAAGAAAAAGTAAATCCGTGGAAAGATCCATTTGTTCGTTGGCTTTTATTACTTTCAGCAAATGAGGATGAGCACTTAACTAAAACATTGGAGGATATTGCTATGAACCAAGATCCTATTTTACAAAAAGCGATAAATAAATGGGAACGTATGAGTCAAGATTCTTCTTTCCGACAAGCCTATGACGCAAGGGAGAAAGTTTTAATGGATGAAGCAGCAAAATTCGCCCACGCAGAGACAGAAGGAATAAAAAGAGGAATGGAACAAGGAATAAAAAAAGGGATTGAACAAGGCATTGAACAAGGGATTGAAAAGGGTCGAAAAGAAGGGGTTCAGCAGGTAAAAATTCAAATGATTAAAAATATGTATGATCTTGGTATACCACTTGAAACGATTGCTAAGGCAAGTAAATTAAGTGTGCATGAGGTTGAGCATATTTTAGGACATAAATAGTAATAAAAAAGAGCTTGAATGGTTTCAAGCTCTTTTTTATTAACTTTCCTCAATTCTTTCAATCTTCCAAACTAAATTATCTGGCTCGTTTTTCTCTAAAAAGGTTAACATCCACATGGTTTTCCCTTTGTCGTTCATCAACATCACTTTATGGTTTAACTTCCAAGCCACGTCACTAACATAATTAGACATTTTATACATATCTTCTTCTCTCATAAGCTTTTCCTTTTTGATTAATCGTCTCGTTCTATACTCCCTTATTTCTAAGTACATATCAGCATAAGCCACTTCATACTGCCAAATTATACTACATACATATTTTTTATTCGGACTACTCTTCTTTATATATACAAGTTCATTTTTATAATCCAAATCCAGTACCTTATTGTTTGCTTTTTCTAACATCTCTATATCCCAATCACATTCCACAGCTAAACTCTTCATTTCAGTATGAACGATTTGAAGGGCTAATTCTTTTTTCTCTCTATCTGATAAATATGGAAAATCATTTACACTCCCATACTCTACAAACACATTCATATATCCAGGAAAAATTCGATATTTCTTCTCCCACTGATTTAATAATGAAATATCATCCACACAGTAAATCAAAATAACTTTTTCATAGTCTGTTCTTAACTTTGACATATGTCGCTCGTATAAAGAAGTAATACAGCTCGTTTCTTTAAAAAAAGATAGCTCCTCATCATAGTTGCTTGAGGATGTTAATTTTAATGTCTCTAAACTACTTATATGCTCTTTTCTTTTTAGAAAACTTAATCGGATATCTCTTATAATTGGCATTTACTCTCTCCTTCTTTTTATTCTAATCTTTTACACTGCCCTCAATAAACTTAAGCCTTTATTCTGGATATTTACTCATCACTGTACTCTTTTTTCGCCTATACAAATACACGCCATACTTTATCGCCACTGCTACAATGCTTTCAATGTGTGTTCTTATACATGAAATATTTTATATTCCTAATTTTATAAATATCTACCCTTAATAAATTTATTTATTTGATATAATGGATATTAAATAGTTTAAAACTTTAATTAGCCCTTACCAATCGTTTTTTGCTGGGTAAACTTTTAACTAATAGTACATTAATGAATTTAATTTTTAAAAGAAGAAACACCATGGCTACGTCTAATTTGAATTAATACATAAATCATTTTCAGTTCCTATTCGTTTTTTATCTACAAACAGAAATATACGTAATCCTTTTTGTTCAACTAAATAAGAATGGCTAAATGTGCTTGAACAATTAGATACTAGGAAATTTACATCTTGCAGAGGAAAAGATAGATCTAGGTATTAATATGTGGTGTTTTACGACCTACTTAAAAGGAGAAGATAGAAAATAATGAATAACCCCATCGACCTACAATACTTATGTGATCTTGTGCATAGAACTTTTCATGTACCTGTTCAGTTCTTATCTACTAGCAGAAAAATCTTATATGAATCTACTTCTAATACTATTTGTAGTCCTTTTTATTCTTCTAAAGAAGAACATCTTAGTGAGATTTATCAGGAAAACGCTCCCTTTAACTTTCCAATTCTTAAAGGGAATAAGTATCTTGAGAATTTCGTTATCATTCATATAACAAATCATGAACATGTAAAAGGAACTATGATAATCGGGCCCACTACCTATCCAAAAGTATCAGATGAAATGGCTATCAAGCTTATGGAGTATTCCAACATTAATAATAAAATGCAACAAGGAATAGCCTACTATCAGTTTCTACCTGAGATTAAAAAAAGTACTCTCATTGATATAAGCATTTGGTTACATTACGCAATTTTCAATGAAAAATTAGATATAGATATTGTGTGGGAAAAAAACAAAATTCTAGAGGACGTTTCTTATAAAATTGTAAATCCCGATTTATATATTTCAAAACGCCGGCGGAATGACCCTAAAAATTACAACATGTCATTAGAACGTAAGTTTTTTTCAGCAATTAAAGAAGGAAATAAAGAAAAAGTAATCCAATATGCATATTCATTCCCGCAAGAAGACGCGGCAATTTCATCAAAAGGAGATCAACTCAGAAACCAAAAAAATAATGGTATTATCGCAATTACTCTAGCTATTCGATATGCGATAGCTGGTAATCTTCCATCAGATATTGCTTTTTCACTTGGTACTTTATATATCCAAACCATTGAAAAACTAGATAACATGTACTCCGTAAATAGATTAATTGAAGATGCCTTATGTACTTTCGCAGAACGTGTTAAAGAATATAGTAATCAAGCATATTCTAATTCAATAACTACATGCCTAAATCATATTCACAAACATATTTACGACGATATATCTCTTAATGATCTTGCTAACCTTTTAGATATTTCTCCTACCTATTTATCTAAATTGTTTAAAAAAGAATTAGGGATTCCTTTAAGTGAGTATGTTCAAAGGGAACGAGTAGAGGAAGCAAAAAAATTATTAACATTAACGACATATCCATTATCAGATATTTGTACCTGGCTTAATTTTAATGACCAAAGTTATTTCACAAGAGTCTTCAAAAAAATCACTAGTATGACTCCTAGACAATATCGTGAAAATCATACCGTAATATAGCAGCATTTTCTTAACACTAGGTGAGATACGTGTAATACCATCTCACCTATCTACAAAATTCACCACTTCAATTTATCCCGCTATTTGTGAGCGCTAATACCCCCACCTCAAAATTAATCAATTTGTTTCGTCTTTTTTATATTCTTTCTATCATCTTTACACGCCTTTATTCTCCTTAATACTAATAAAGTTCTAGCCCATTCAAAAAAGTACAATAATGACAAATAAATTACTATAAATAAGTTGATAAATTTGTTAATTTTTTAATGCTAAGCTAATTCGCCATAATTTCTTCATTAGATAAATTTAAAAGCTAGAATACTTCCAAAAATAGGCTGCTTATACAATGTATTCCGTTCAAGAAAATAAGAAACTTAGCGCTTGAATTAATAGTGATCAAATAGTAATTGTTCTTCCTAAGTTAGAAAGATACAGAAAATATATTGTTAGGAGAATATAAGGCATGAGTAGCGCAAATATATCAAAAGATAGCGACACTTCGAAATTGAATCAAATGACTATTATACCTGAACAAGCCGCTGGCACACGCAAGGTAAGGGTATCACCACAAAATGATAGAGAGAGGATTGAAGACCTTCTATTACAGTCATTCATTTCCGAAAAAGAAATATTAATCACTTATTATGAAGATGGTTATTTTCCCACAATATGTATGGCTGTAATTGAAATAAACCCTTTGAAGCGTTATGTAATATGCATAGATACCTTTGACTATAAACATACCTTTAGTTTTATAGACATAATTGATGCGCATTAATTATGTCTATAAAATTCATGCTATTCCCATCAAGTAATATGTAACACTCCATTCACATCATTTTATTAATATAATAAGAATGACAGACTTACAGTACACAAATTCTGTATGCCTACTCCCTCCTCAAATGTTATTTGTTTTATCTCTCACTAGCACTTATCAAAACAAAAAATAGTGATTCACCTGACTAAAAAATCAGGTGAATCACTATTTTATAGTTCTTATTTCCTTACAGCTACCGTCTATTACTTCGCGCTCACAATCTTATAATAAGATCGAACTGTTAAGAAGTAATATCCGATGTAAATGACGCCATATACTCCGATACTAATTAGGAGCGGAATCATAATTTCGAATGGTAATAAGTTTGCTAAACCTTTTAGTGCAAATAAGCTATGCAGAATTCCGATTACTAACGGAATCGCAAAGATAAAGCTTACTTGTTTTGCGATAGCTTTTTTCATTTCTTGTTTCGTTACACCAACTTTACGAAGTACAACGTAACGCTCACGATCTGCATTTGCTTCAGTTAATTGCTTAAAGTAAATAATAGAGCCTGTTGCTAGTAAGAATACAAGTCCTAAGAACATTCCGATGAACATCATGAGTCCCGTTCCTTCAAGCCCCGTCTGGAAACCAGTATAGAAATCTCTAAATAGTGGTACCATTTCTGATTCACCAGCTGGCATCACTTTTGCTAACTTTTCTGTTAATACTTTACTGTTTCTTTCATCTTTTACATCAATATTTTTTACAGTACGTGTTCCAAATGCTTGCTTCACCTGTTCATACATTTCATCTGAAACGACAATCACTAATTCACCTAAGTTCGTAATTGCTGTATTATTTGCACCTTGAATCGTTAATGTCTTCGTTTCATTGCCAATTTGGAATACTGCTTCACTTCCTTTATACCCAGGGCTAAACTCATACCCTTCAATATAAGAGCTATCATATATAAATGCTTCACCAGTAGCTACATTCACTGTTTCTGCATCGATTTTTTTTGCAAGTTTATTAAATTCGGACTGAGACATAAACTGATATTTCTCTGAAATCGTGTAGTTTAGATTAAGAATGAAGTCCACTTTATCCCCTTCAAACTTCCCTTTTACAGGAACCGTCTCAATTTCAAATTGATCTTTGACAGGGTGATTCGCCTTCTCTTCAGCAAAAATCGCATTTACTTTCTTATCAAGCTCTTCATCTTTTTTCTCATAAGAATAACTGTACGGCGCAGCTACTTTTGATTGCGTAAATGTGTTGTAATACATCGTAACTGACGTACCAACCGCTGTTAATGTCACTGCACTTAAAATAGAAATTGTCGCAAGTGACTTTGCATTTCCTTTAATACGATATAGTAACTGTGACGTCGTTACCATATTCATACCGTTATAAAACGATGATTTATTATTTCTTGCACGTTTCAATACGAATACTGTAAAGAACATAAATAGTAAGTAAGTACCTACTACTGTCGCCAGTAAAATGTAAAGTGCGACTACCATAAAGTCGGCATACTTAAGTGCTTTCACATACATTAACGCTAAGAAATAACCTGAACCGATTAAGAAAACTGAAATTAATGCCATAATAACTGATCCTTTTGGCATTTCTTCTCCTTCACGTTCTGCGCGGAAAAGTTCAATTAGCTTAAATCGATAAATTAAACGATACCCTTGAAGTGATGTATACAATATAATCACAAAGAAAATAATTGCTGTATCCACAATTGCAGCCATCGGTACTTCAAAATGAACATTTAAGTTTAATCCCATCATGCTTACTAATAATTCAAGGAATAGTTTCGAAAGGACGCTACCAATCGCAATCCCTATAATTAAAGACATTAATCCCATTAACATATTTTCATAAAAGAGCATTTTACCGATTTGTTTTTTACGAATACCGAGTAACGAATATAGCCCAACTTCTTTTTTACGTTTTCGTGTAAAGAAACCGTTCGAATATATAATGAACACCGCTACGAATATAATTAGCATGACACTTGAAACTTGAAATGCACCGCTAATTTTTTTAGAACCTTCCGCAGCTTTTTCCATTTGTGAATTATACTGCAACGCCTTAAATGTAAAATAGATGACGATGCTAAATATCATAGATGCAAAATATACAAAGTAGTCTTTAAAGTTCCGCTGTATGTTGCGGAGGGCAATGCTAGATAAGGTCATCAGCCATACCTCCAGAAATAGAAGACATTACGTCAACGACTTTTTGGAAGAACTGTTTACGTGTTGATTCACCACGGTGTAATTCTTTATATAACTCACCATCTTTAATGAAAATAACTCGTTTACAATAACTCGCCGCAAATGCATCATGCGTTACCATCAAAATTGTAGAATTATCATATTCATTTAACGACTTCATACTTTCTAATAAATCTGTCGCTGATTTAGAATCAAGTGCTCCAGTCGGTTCGTCCCCAAATATCATACTAGGACTTGTAACAATCGCGCGCGATGCTGCGCAGCGCTGCTTCTGTCCACCGGATACTTGATATGGGAACTGACTTAAAATATGATCAATACCGAATTTCTTTGAGATTTCAAGAACGCGGCGATCGATCTCACTCGCTTTCACCTTCGATAACGCAAGAGGTAACGCAATATTCTCTTTCACCGTTAACGTATCTAATAAGTTATAATCTTGGAAAATGAACCCTAAATGATCACGGCGGAATAACGCCAGCTTATCATCGTTCATCTTCACGATGTCTTTTCCATCAATTAAAATCTCACCGTTCGTCGCATTATCAATTGTAGAAAGAACATTTAAAAGAGTCGTCTTACCCGAACCAGAAGGTCCCATAATTCCAACGAACTCACCTTCTTTTACTTGTAAGTTAATACCTTTTAAAGCTGCAAATTTATTCCCACCTGTGTCATATACTTTTTCAATATTTTTTGCTTCTAACACTGTTTTCATCTCGACATCCCTCATTTCTTCTATTCTCTATTTTCAACTATATACACTCTCTACTCTTGCCACTATCGATGTTTCTTACACAAACATGACAGTTATGTAAGGCACATAAGTAAAGACATCAGAATTTAACCTAATGTACTAAAGTACTTTGTTACTATAACATTGGGATATCATGCCATCCATTCATTCTCCTTACAGGAACATTACAATTTTGTAAGGTTAAAAATGCCCCCTACAAAGTTGTGCATGAAATGTCGGATGGAGCTATTTCATTCTTGCTATTCTATATACAAAGGAGGTCATAGTATGGATTCACTTAAAAATATGAATGCGGCAATGCAGTATATTGAAGACAACCTTACACACGAAATTGATTTTAAAGAAGTCGCAAAAATAGCTTTCTGCTCCGAATATCATTTCAAAAGAATGTTTTCTTTTTTAGCTGGCATATCACTATCAGAATATATTCGCTGTAGACGTCTTACCCTTGCTGCCTTTGAACTAAAAGATTGCAATGCAAAAGTCATTGATGTCGCTATAAAATATGGATACAACTCACCAGATTCATTTACACGTGCATTTCAAAATTTGCACGGAATAACGCCTTCAGAAGCTCGAAGTACAATTCGTTCTTTGAAGGCTTATTCACCAATGACCTTCCAACTATCCATTCAAGGAGGAAATGAAATGAACTATCGAATTGAAGAAAAAGAGCCATTTCAAATCATTGGCATACAAAAACGAGTACCAATCGTTTTTAACGGTGTAAACGAAGAAATTGCTTCTATGTGGAAAAGTTTAACCCCACAGTCCATTCAAACATTAAAGATGCTTTCAAATGTGAACCCAAATGGAATCATTAGTGCCTCTACTAACTTTTCTGAAGGAAGAATGGAAGAAAAAGGCGAACTCGATCACTATATTGGAGTAGCCACAACGAAAGATTGCCCAGAGCAATTTGCGCAACTTGAAGTCGCAGCTTCAGCATGGGCTATATTTGAAGCTGTCGGTCCATTTCCTGATGCATTACAAAATGTGTGGGGACGTATTTATTCCGAATGGTTCCCTTCTTCGAACTACGAACTAGCGGAAGGACCGGAAATATTGTGGAATGAAAGTAAAGACGTATCCTCACCGAATTTCAGAAGCGAGATATGGGTACCTGTTTTAAAAAAGTAATATAAAGGTCTAAACTTTTTCAAAATAAAGAAGCTGCTCTTCCTCTTTAAAGGAAAAGCAGCTTTTTATTTTATCCCGCTATTTGTGGGCAGTAAAACCCCCACTGATTAAAGTTTCACTTTATACTTCTTCTCGACTCGTTCTTATACAAGAAAATAGTAACAATCGTAAGTACTATAACAACTCCAAAAGTAAACACTCTGTAGTTCGAGATCGTAGCAGTACCGATTAACAAGGCAGGTATAACAGCCATAATTAAGCCACCGAACATACCGACAAACGATCCTATACTTTGTTTTACTACTTGAGTTTCTGATACCCAATCATAATAACCAAATCGATTATTAATAAAAATCCCCCATACTGCCGAAAAGAATGAATATGTTATCGGTGTTATTACGATGAAAAGAGAACTCCAAACATCTAGTTTTAACCCTATTATCAGTAATACAGCACTAATAAGTGATGCAGGTATACTTAATGAAAGATTCATAAGAATTTTACTGTCATAAATCATCTTTGGCGCTATAGGTAACGACTTAATAATCCATACATTTTTTCCTTCTAAAGACAATGACACACATGTTGTACACGTCATCGAAATCGCTGCTGAAATAGCAAATGGAGCAATCTTTTGCAACAGAGGCTCAATTCCAGGATACGCTATTAATTGACTTGGCCCTACTACAACTATAGCTAGTGCGAAAGCTAGCGCCATCACAACTCCCATTCCGCTATTTACCACATACACTGTAGAAGAAAAGAAACGCTTCAGTTCTTTTTTATACAATGCGGCCAATACACTTTCTTTTCTCATGCTATGAATTTCATAATTTGAAAGCATATGATAAGTGGTAATCTCTGTATTTATTTGCTTATATTTTAACGAAAGGATTTTTACAAAAAGATAATACCAAATAACCGATATCCCAACAAACAGGATGAAAGCTACAATATCAGCATGAACAATTGCTTTTTGAAACATGTTAGCTAATGGATACACTTTAGTTAGTTGCTCTGAAATAATTGCACCTATTCCGTTCATATCATTAAGACTATATTGAGCATTTCCGCTTTTTAGCATAAAGAAACCGAATGTAATAATTACTATAAAACTTAAAGTCGTAGTTATTTTATTCGTATTTTTAAATTTAGAAGCGATTGCCGTAATAGCAGCTCCAAAAATCGCTGCTATTGTTGTTGGAATTAAAGATGCTATAAACATACTGATGAACCACATAAAGTAAAAAGAAACTGATGGCCTCTCATGTATGCCATAAACAACTCCCATTGGTAGCATGATTATGATTGAAAAGATCGTATTCAGCAAATATAAATACAAAAACCTACTTGTAATAACTGTACTTACACGAATCGGTAATGACATTAAAAGATCGTAATCCTTAAAAGCAAAAATCTCTCCATTTGCCTTAAATATAGTGAAAAACAACGTCAATACACTGCTAATAACTAATGCATAAACTGGGATAATTTCACTTATTCCTAGCTTCACCAACCCATATGCCGAGGCCCCACAATATAGCATTAACATGACACCAACTAAGGCAATAGATGCTGACAGTAAAATCTTATTCTGCTTCTTCTTTTTATCTTTTTCGTATTTAAAAGTATTTAAACCAAGCTGCGTTATCAAGCGGATTTTTAAAAGACCTAGACTACTAATATTCATTAGCAAGCTCCTTCATAAAGAGCTCTTCCAATGACCCTTCCTTTATTAAAGAATTCACTTCCCCTGAAAGTGCTAATTTCCCTCTATTAATCATCGCTATTTTATTACATAACTTCTCCGCCACATCTAAAACATGCGTAGAAAAGAAAATCGCACTTCCCTTTTCACAAAGCTCCTTCATAATACCTTTCAACACTACAGCAGCCTTTGGATCAAGACCGACGAAGGGTTCATCTAAAACTAATAATTTCGGTTTATGCAAAACCGCTGACATAATCGCCACTTTTTGTTTCATACCATGTGAATAAGAAGATATTAAATCACCTAGGTACGGTGTAATCTCAAAAGCATCTCCATACTTTTGTATCTCCTTTTCCCGATCTTTTGCAGACACTTTAAACACATCCGCAACAAAGTTTAAATATTGAATTCCTGTTAATTGCTCATATAAATCTGGATTATCGGGAATATACGCCATTACTCTCTTACATGCAATCGGATCCTTTTTGACTGAATATCCATCAACAAAAATTTCACCCTCTTCAAAATCTATAACTCCAACTAACGACTTAATTGTTGTACTTTTCCCCGCACCGTTATGCCCAATAAATCCAAAGATATCTCCTGCTTGAACAGTAATATTTAGCTGATCTACTGCTTTTTTGCCACCTTTGTATGTCTTGCTAAAATTTATAATTTCTAACATGTGATTTCCCCCAAACTACCTTTTTGACTGAATTTTCAGACCTAAAAACAAAAAATTTACTCAGCGAGCTTTTTCGTTATCCCCACTGAGTATTAAAATTTCTTAACACATAGAAACTATAAATATAAAATTTGACTAGTACAGTTCAATCCCTTATTGCTTACAATTGCATTTCTTTTTTATAAATAACATATGACTTTATCGTTGATATGAAGATGCATACTAATATTATTCCAATCCCCACAAAGATATTGAATGGATCTGGAAGTAACGCTCCCGCATATATACAAAGTGCACCTATTACAAATACCTTCGAAGCAAATCTGTGTGTTTTTCTCCAAACTACAGGATTTTCTAAGGTCCAGTCCATTCGAATGCCTACTAAACCATTTGGCTTCGTTTGTTGCATGTGATTACCTAGTACAAGAAACAACGTTCCAATTCCGAAATTAAAGGCGATTGAGCCTGAAGCAATATAATTAGACGCTGCTAATAACGCAAATATGTTACAGCCGAATCCTATAAAAAGAATGGCATAGTTAATTGCAGAAAGGACTTTAGCATGCTGTTTATACTTATCTTTTGTTACATCAATATACCCCATAGCTAGCCATATCAAATACAGCAACACCATACTACCTATTGAAAATGAACTTGCCTCTACTTTAGAAAAATATCCATCTACTATTCCCGCAGCATTATAATGACGCGGAATTTGTTCCGGTAAATATGGCCATACAATGTACCATCCCATTGCAATTGCAATAATTAAACTCCATGGTAATACGTGTCTTTTCATCCTCTCTCCCCCATAAAATTTCTATTAAGCTCCTATCTCTTTCTTATAAGCAACATAGGAATACACCATCGTACCAACAACCAGTACAACAACAACACTTAACAAACAAATCATCTTCCACATTCCTGGTAGAAACGAGGAAAATATGATTACAATACCGCCAATCATCATGATCTTTGATCCTATCCTATGCGTTTTTCTCCATACATTTTCACTACTTAACGTCCATGGCGTCTTAATACCTATGAAGAAATTTGGTTTACATTGCTGCATATAATTGCCGAGTACGATGAAAAGGATACCGACCATTATGTTCACAACGATTCCAATTGGAATGTTATACCCTAAAGCATTTGCTAGTGTCATCATATTAATAGTAAATAAGAAAAATAAAATTGCTCCATTTATCATTCCAAGTGCTTTAGGAAATCTTTTGTAGTTGTCGTACTTCGGATCTATCTTAGGCAATACAGTAACTAGTGCATATATGAAAACCATAATTGCTACATCAAAAATCAACATTCCCATTTTTGACATATGTCCATCTACCTCACCATTAATATTCCAATGACTTGGAACTTCTCCCGGTAAATAAGGCCACGCGATGCACCATGCAATAATCGTTAAAGCAATTAATAATAACGGAAATATATGCTTCTTCATTTCCCCTCTTCCCCCTTATTCGTAAACGTAAACACCCAAGTCAATAAATCTTGGAATACAGTTGTGTTTAAAGAGTACATAACGAATTGTCCTCTTTTTTCATCTTGGATAAGTTCAGCATTTTTAAGCGCATTTAGGTGATGAGAAATACTTGGCTTTGTCATATTGAACTGTTCAGCAATTTCGCCAGCTGTTAAATCGCCTTCTTTTAATAAGTCTAAAATTTTTCGCCTTGTCGGGTCTGCTAATGCTTTAAATGCTTGATTCAATGTCTTTCTTCCTTTCGATAATTAGACATTTAGATATTTATCTAAATGTTAAAATATTTTCAGTTAATTGTCAATTGTATCCCTAGCCCTTTTTACTTTTTCCACTTTTGACCTATATTGTTTACTAGCTTATATTTCAACATAATGAAAAGACGAGAAACACATGATACACTATAGCTACAATTGTTTTTTTAGGAGGAATATACATATGTATAAAATTTTAATCGTTGAAGACGATCCAAATATTTCATCATTACTACAATCTCACATTCAAAAATATGGCTATGATGCTGTTGTTGCGGAGAACTTCGATGATATTATGGAATCGTTTAACGCTGTGAAACCACATCTTGTTTTACTTGATGTAAACTTACCGAAATTCGATGGATTCTACTGGTGCCGTCAAATTCGCCATGAATCTACTTGTCCAATTATTTTCATTTCGGCACGCGCAGGTGAAATGGAGCAAATTATGGCGATTGAAAGCGGTGCGGATGATTACATTACAAAACCGTTCCACTACGACGTTGTAATGGCAAAAATTAAAGGGCAATTACGCCGTATTTACGGTGATTATGCACCAAATATTTCTGAGCGTATCGTTGAAGTTGAAGGACTAAAACTATTCCCTGAGCGTCCAGAAATTCATTTTGGCGCTGAGCAAGTTCTTTTAACGAAGAAAGAAGCAATTTTAGCAGAAATGTTATTATCTAAATTTCCTCGTACAGCGAGTCGTGAAGATTTACTAGCCGCTCTTTGGGACGACGAAAGCTTCGTTGAGGAAAATACATTAAACGTAAACATCACGCGTCTTCGTAAAAAGTTCAATGAGCTTGGTATTGAAAATGCTATTGAAACAGTACGTGGACTTGGGTATCGTTTTAACGCAACTTGGAGTGAATAAGCATGAAACTATTTTTACGTGATCATTTTGCATTTTTCCTACTATATGTATTAAACTTCGGAATCATTTTCGTTCTTTATGATGCAGTAGACGGATTTCAAAATAATAAGTTTTACTTCATCGTTTTAAGTTTATACTTATTCATCTGTTTCCTCGCTTATCGTTACGTTCGTAACCGTAGAATGTATCACAGATTAAGTGAACCACCAGAGAAACTGGAAGATGCGTTTATTGAAAGAGCGACTGCTCCTATGCCACACGGTGTAAACGAGCTCGTTCGTACGCAATATCGTCTATTCCAAAAAGACCTACAAACATTCGAAGTAAAACAGCAAGAACACCAATTATTTATTAACCATTGGGTGCATCAAATGAAAACGCCTGTTTCTGTTATGCAGCTTATGGTGCTTGAAATGGAAGATGAACATTTAATCCCGAAATTCAAAAAAGAATTAGAACGATTAAATCAAGGACTCGATATGGCTTTATATATGGCAAGGCTAAATAACTTCCATGAAGACTTCCATGTTGAGACGATTTCATTAAAAGATGCTGTGACAAAAAATATTAACGGATTGAAAGAATTATTCATTCGAAACGGAGTCTTCCCCGTTTTAGAAGTTCATTCAGATTTAAAAGTTGCTTCTGATGCGAAGTGGCTAAAGTTCATCATTTATCAGTTAATGACAAATGCAGTTCGCTACTCTGGTGAGCGCGGAAAGAAAGTTTTCTTATCAGCTTATCGCAATGGTAAAGATATTATTTTGGAAGTTCGTGACGAAGGCGTTGGTATTCCACAAGAAGATATTCGAAGAGTATTTGAACCTTTTTACACTGGAAAAAACGGTCGTGCATTCGGAGAATCTACTGGTATGGGGCTTTATATTGTAAGTAAAATTTGTGATTATTTAGGTCACTCTGTGAAACTAGACTCTGAAGTTGGTAAAGGAACGACGATTAAAATCATCTTCCACAACGCTGCAAATAATCAAGCAGAAAATACAGAGAAGGTGACCGAAGCATGACCATAACATATGCTAGCAAAATGTATGAGAATTTACTCTCATACATTTTTTGCAATAAGACTACATATCGGCCTGCTAACGGGAGGCATATATTATGACATTTTGGCAGTTTGCATTTAAAAATGTAACGCGCAACTCAAGAGCTTATTTTGCCTATTTTTTAAGCAGTTCCTTTTCCATTGCTGTTTTCTTTTCGTTTGCTGTTTATTTATTTCATCCGAAATTACAAAATTCCAGTATGATCTCTGAAGTTTCAGGATTAATGATTTTTTCAGAAGTTGTCATTGTCTTGTTCTCTTTTTTCTTTTTACTATATTCAATCGGATCGTTTTTAAAAGTACGTAAAAAACAATTCGGCGTTTTGACCGTTTTAGGAATATCAAGAAAACAATTACACCGTCTCGTTTTCACTGAAAATATGTTAATTGGTATTTTATCTATCTTTTTCGGTATGCAGTTTGGACTTGTCTTTTCGCAGTTTTTCTTATTAGTAACAGCGAAAATTACACATCTACCAGGGATATATTTATATATCCCTACGAATGCTTTCATTTTAACGACGATTGTGTTTCTTGGTCTCTTTATCGCTGTATCTTCATTTACACCCCTGCTAATTCGTACGAAAAAGACGGTAAACCTTTTAAAAACTAATGCTGGGAAACAAAAGGAAAGAAAACCATCCATATTTATCTCTCTATTTGGCGCTATCTGTTTAATAGGTGGCTACGCTTTAGCGAGCAAACCAATATATTTCGTATCAATAAGCCCACAAATAGGAATGGTTTATATGCTTTCAAGTATTTTCGTCATTCCGGCACTCGTTTCAATCGGAACATATTTCTTCTTTTCGCAAATTAGTTTCTTGCTCATTCACCTGTTGAAAAAGAGACGGAATTTTTATATGAAGCGTATTAATATGCTCTGGATTTCTGATTTAGCTAGCCGCATTCGCTCAAATATTAATATGCTTTTCGTTGTGGCAATGCTATCTACAATTGCTTTTACGATGATTACATTTTTATATGGGTTCGGGAAATTTATGAAGCTTGATGTTGAACGAAATTCACCATTCGCATTTTCATATTTCTCATTTGATGAGAATCCATTTACTTCCCAGCACTTAAATTGGCTAGAAAAACAATTAGAAGATGGGCAATTCTCTTACGACAAAATTAAAGTAGATTTATACGCTACGCCTGTAGAAGCGAAAAATAATACAGAAATTTATTATGACACATATGCCATAAAGCAAAGTGACTATAATAAACTCGCTACGTCATTACAATTACAAAAACTATTTATAAATGAGAATGAAACATATGTATTATCTGGAGCGGCATATGTCCCATTGTTTAGTGCATTCGATCCAAATTACAATAGAACACATATTACACTCGCTAATACAAATTATAAGCTACAAATAAAAGGGATCAAAATAGATAATACCCTCCCGTCTACTTTTGCTTATGAAACATTAGTATTATCTGATTCTGCCGTTAACAATTTACCAACTAACACTAAACATGTGACAGTCTATAATTACAACGTAGAAAACTGGGAGAATACATATGCTATTGCTGATGAGTTTGTAAAACGAGCAGATAAAGACCGCGCGAGTATCAAGCACGAAGGATCTCTCGTTCGTATTTTTGAATCAGGTAACTCTTTATACAGAATCAAATCCGGAAGTGCTTCCTACTTCCTTATTGGTACATTCCTTGGGATCATTTTCTTTATTGGAGCTGGTAGTGTACTGTACTTCCGTATGTATACAGATTTAACAAACGAGCAAGAAAAATATGTAACGATTACGAAGATTGGCTTAACAGAATCAGAAATGAAGCGTTCAGCGACCATTCAACTTGGAATCTTATTTTTCGTTCCATACATTATGGCTTCTATTCATACGATGTTTGCGACAAAGATGTTGCAAGATATTATTAACTTATCATTGTTCGCTGAAATTACGGTTGTACTTGTGATTTTTGGAACAGTTGAGATTATCTTTTTCCTATTAATTCGTTCACTTTATATGCAAAAATTATCGCAACATATTAAGTTTTAAATAAGCAAAAGGTGAGCTTTATGAAAAGAGTATGCGGACCCCCTCATACTCCTTTCACATTAACTCTATTAGGAGGTTTAGGCGCATGACATTTTGGCAGTTTGCATTTAAAAACGTGACGCGGAACGCCAGAGCTTATTTCGCCTATTTTGTAAGTAGTGCGTTTTCCATTGCAATTTTCTTCTCGTTTGCAGTTTATTTATTTCATCCTAAATTGCATATGACAGGCGTGAATGCTGCTCTGAACATATTAATGACAATCTCAGAAGTTGTCATTGTATTCTTTTCATTTTTCTTTTTACTATATTCAATCGGTACTTTCTTAAAAGTACGAAAAAAACAGTTCGGGATTTTAACAGTACTTGGCATATCTCCAAAGCAATTAAAGAGGCTCGTATTTCTAGAAAACATGCTAATTGGTGGCCTATCCATATTTTTCGGCATTCAATTTGGCCTTGTCTTTTCACAGTTCTTTTTATTAGTTACCGCCAAAATTACGCATGTGCCTGGTTTATATTTATATTGGTGGCCTACAGCTGCTATCGTTTTAACTATAATTATCTTTCTTGGACTCTTCATTCTCGTATCATCTTTTACACCGATGCTAATCCGTACGAGAAAAGCTGTACGTCTTTTAAAAGAAGGAACAAAACAAAAAGAAAGAAAAGCATCTGTACTCATCTCTCTCTTTGGTGCGATATGTTTAATATCTGGATATGTTTTAGCAGCAAACCCACTATATTTTATGTCACTAGGAGATATCGCTGGGCTTTTGTACGCTGCCTCCTGTATATTTGTCATCCCATCACTTGCTGCAGCTGGGACATATTTTTTCTTCTCACAAATTAGCTTCTTACTCATTCGCATATTAAAGACGAGAAGAAAATTTTATATGAAACGTATTAATATGCTTTGGGTTTCTGATTTAGCAACTCGGATTCGGACAAATATTAACATGCTCTTTATCGTGACGATGTTATCGACACTCGCTTTCACAATGATTACATTCTTATATGGGTTTGGGAAATTCACAAAGTTTGATGAAATAAGGCAAAATCCTTTCCCGTTTACTTATTTATCACATACTGAAAATACGCTTGCCGATGAACATTTAAATTGGTTAGAACAAAAATTTAACGAAGAGCACTTTACTTATACAAAATTTAAAACAGACATATATGAAGTATCTTCAGCTGAGGATAACTCACAGCTCTATTATGCCATTAAACAAAGTGACTATAATGTACTTGCTAAAGCATTAAGCTGGGAAACTCTCACGGTGAATAAGAATGAATCTTATATTCTTATGAAAGACTTAGACGATCAAGTTATTGGAACAATTCATACTAAAGAAAAGAAAAATATTCTTCCACTTACTCAAAACAATTTACAACTACAAGTGAAAGAATATAAAAGTTATAACCCCTTCCCAAACAGCTTAATATACCAATTACTCGTACTATCTGATGAAAATGTAGAAGCCTTATCAACCGCTTCAAAACAGATGAGTGTATATAGCTTCAAAGTTCCAGATTGGGAAAAGGCACATAATATCGGTTCAGCATTTATAACAAAAATTGATACTGACAATGCAGCTATTCAGGCAGAACATCCACCGTTTCATGCAAGTGAAGCAAGCAATTCTCTATACAAAACAAAATTAAATGTTGCTTCGTTTTTCTTAATTGGTACTTTCCTAGGTGTTATTTTCTTTATCGGAGCTGGCAGCGTTCTTTACTTCCGTATGTATACAGATTTAACAAATGAGCAAGAAAAGTATATAACGATTACAAAAATCGGTTTAACAGAAGTCGAAATGAAGCAATCCGCTACAATTCAACTTGCGATTCTTTTCTTTGTTCCTTACATTATGGCATCGATCCATACGATGTTTGCGACAAAGATGTTACAAGAGATATTACATCTATCATTATTCGCTGAGATTACAGTTGTACTTGTAATCTTTGGAACGGTTGAAATTATCTTTTTCCTTTTAATTCGTTCCTTTTATATGCAAAAATTATCACAACATATTAAGTTTTAAAAATAGAAAGGTGATTATTATGGAAGAAGTATTACACATAAAAAACGTCTCAAAAGTGTATGAAGGAAAGGTCCCTCATACTGCTTTAAAAAATATAAATTTACATGTAGATAAAGGAGAATTTGTTGCTATCATGGGACCATCTGGTAGCGGTAAATCTACATTTTTAAACGTTATCTCTACAATTGACTCCCCTACTTCTGGTGATGTCGTGATTAATGGAAAAAAACCGCACACATTTCGTAGAGAGAAACTAGCTATTTTCCGCCGCCAAGAGTTAGGGTTTGTTTTCCAAAACTTTAACCTATTAGATACACTAACAATCGGTGAAAATATCGTACTGCCTTTAACTTTAGATAATGTTCCTTTAAAAGAGATGGACGAAAAACTCGATAACATTTCAAAGAAACTTGGAATTGATCATATTTTGGACAAGCGTATTTTTGAAGTTTCTGGAGGACAAGCGCAGCGTACCGCGGTAGCACGCGCTGTTATTCATCATCCGTCACTTCTACTTGCGGATGAACCGACAGGAAACTTAGATTCTAAAGCAGCAATTGATGTAATGGAGCTATTTACGAAATTAAATAAAGAAGAGGATGCCACAATTTTAATGGTTACTCATGATCCGTTTGCAGCAAGTTATTGTAACCGCGTTATTTTCATTAAAGATGGTGGGCTTTACAATGAATTACATCGCGGACTATATCGCGAGAAATTTTATCAAGAAATATTAGATGTTTTAGCATTATTAGGAGGAAGGCGTGGATGACGTTTTGGCAATTTGCATTTAAAAATGTCTCGCGTAATTCTAAAGCATATTTTGCTTATTTTGTAAGTAGTGCTTTTTCTATTATGGTTTTCTTTTCATTTACTGTATACGCGTATCATCCACGCTTACAAAATGTACAAAGCTTTCAAGAACGGGATCCTCTAATGAACTTAGCTAGTACAGCACAGCTTGTGATTGTTATGTTCTCGTTCTTCTTTCTCTTATATTCAATTGGAACATTTTTAAATGTACGGAAGCAGCAATTCGGGATACTCACGATTCTCGGTATCTCACAGAAACAATTAAAAAGACTGTTATTTACTGAAAACATGATAATTGGGATATTGTCCATCTTTATCGGTATACAAGGTGGCCTAGTGTTCTCTAATTTTTTCTTATTAGTCACTTCAAAATTAACAAGTGCGAAAGGTCTCTATTTATATTGGCCAACAGAAGCGATTATCGTGACAACCGTAACGTTTATCATTTTATTTTTAATCGTTTCTACATTTACACCTATGTTTATTCGGACTCGTAAAACAGTCCATCTTATTAAAGGGAGCAAGAAAGTGACAGCCGAAAAAAGGCCGTCTATACTCATTTCGATATTTGCTTTAACTTGTTTAGGGTTATGTTATTATATTGCTGGTTATCCACAAGGCTACGTAACCGAAAAAAATGTGCAAAACGGATCTGTCTTATTTATTATATTATCTATTTTGCCACTCGTAGTAGTCGGAACATATTTTTTCTTTTCACAAACATTTCTTCTTTTTATCTATATTTTAAAGAAGCGTAGAAAGTTTTATTTGAAACAAATAAACATGTTATGGATTTCAGACTTAGTTGCTCGTACCCGTAGTAATATTAATGTACTCTTTATCGTTTCTATGCTATCTGCGCTTGCATTTACGATTATTATCGGACTATTTGCTGCGAATAATAATACAAAAGCGTCGATACTAGAGCGATATCCTATTCCCTTCACATACAAATTAGAAGGGGATCATTCCCTTGAACGAAAGCACGTTAATACTATTGAATCCGAACTTTCCAATGCTCATTTTCAATATAAAAAATATAAATTTACGCTTTTAAAAGATAATGCTTCAAAAGAAGAGATTGCAATTATGAAAATGAGTGATTATAACGAAATTGCTAAGCAGTTAAAGAGACCTACAATCACCCTTGATTCAAAAGAAGTTTACATTATTTCTGGCTATTCACCAGAGCTATTAAACCTTGTATCAAATCCATTTGTAAAACAAAATACAATTACGCTTGAATCCAATAAAAAGGAGTTTTATATAAAGGGATTTATTAACAAAGGAATAGCACCACCATTTGCATTAGCAAATTTAGTTATTATGCAAGATTATGCAATCGATACTATGATTCCTCATATTGAAACCATTACAGTTTATAACTACTTCGTGGATAATTGGGAGAATGCAATTATTCCAACGAAAAATATATTAAAAAGTATTAGTAATGACACCGAAAAATATTATGAGGCACATAAAGACGATAAGCATGCATCTCCCGTCCCTTTTAATATTTATACAGCTACTGATGAGTTACTCCATAATAAAGAAAATGCAGTTGCTCAATTCTTTATTTGGGCATTTCTTGGCTTTATCTTCTTTATCGGTGCGGCTAGCGTTTTATACTTCCGTATGTATAACGACTTAACGAATGAAAAACAAAAGTACATTACGATTACAAAACTGGGCTTAACTGAATCAGAAATGTTTCGCTCCGCAACGATTCAATTAGGAATTTTATTTTTCGTTCCTTACATCGTTGCTGGTGTTCACACGTTATTTGCGGTTAAGTTTTTACAAAGCATGTTTTCTTTCTCGTTACTAAAAGAGTTACTGATTGTACTCACCTTTTTCGGGATTATCGAGATTATTTTCTTTTTCTTAATCCGCTCTCTGTACATTAATAAATTATCACAGCATATAAAAATATGAATAAAATAGCCTTGTGCATATTGCACAAGGCTATTTCCAATAGTTTTTAATAATTAGCAGTATCCACCATAGCCGCCGCCATATCCACCATAACCGCCGTAACCACAACCACCGCCGCCTCCGCCGAAGCAGCTAGCACCGATGATAATTAATAAAATAAACAATACGATTAGAAGCGCAAAACCGCCGCCGCAGCCACGTCTACGGTCGCAATCATCATGTCTGCGGTTACAATCATCATGTCTGTGTTCACACTTTTCGCTCATTACTCTATTCCTCCTTTAGTATCATTCATAACAAGTTCAACTTGCTCTAAATGAGGGGATTCCATTTATATTATGTTTTCAGGGCAAATCGGAAGCTTGGCACTCCTAAAAACGGGCTTGTTTCATGAAAAGAGCCCCAACACAAAAAGAGGATACCTTTAAATAGGCACCCCCTTCTTCTAAACAAACATATTAAGTAAAAGCGCAAAGCCGAATGCAATAAATGATAACAATGTCTCCAGCACCGTCCACGTTTTAAACGTTTCTTTTACTGTCAAACCTAAATACTCTTTTACAAGCCAGAATCCTGCATCATTTACGTGAGAAAACATTAATGAACCTGCACCGGTTGCAATAACGAGTAATTCTAAATTTACACCAGACATGTGCTGAATAACCGGTGAAACAATTCCAGCTGCTGTCGTTAATGCTACAGTAGCTGAACCTGTTGCAATTCGGATTAATCCCGCTACCATGAACGCTAAGACGATTGGTGATAATGAAATATGTTCTGCCATTTGAGCGATGGCTGTTCCAACGCCGCTTTCAATTAATATTTGTTTAAATCCACCGCCTGCACCAATTATTAAAATAATGGAACCGACAGGTAGTAAACTTTCATCTGTTAATTTTTTAATCATCTTTTTATTAATTCCTTGTTTTATACCAAGCAAATAAAACGCTGCGAAACATGAAATAAGTAAAGCGATTACCGGACTTCCTGCAAATACTAAAAATTCAGTTATTTTTTTCGGTAATGAAATATATGGTGCGACTACTGATAAAATCATTAAAACTACTGGCAGTAAAATAATAAAAAATGAAACTTTACGACTCGGTAAATCAGTTGATACTGTCGTAACTCGAACAAGCTCCGGTTCATTTTCAGGTATAACCCTCTTATGTACCCACTTTGCAAATACCGGTCCTGCGATAATTGCTGTTGGTAACGCGATAATTAATGAATACAATAGTACCTTTCCTAAATTCGCATTATAAATACCGATTGCTGTCATCGCACCTGGATGCGGCGGCACTAGCCCATGTACAATCGATAATCCAGCAATAACAGGTAACGCAATTAACAATATATTTTGTTTCGTTGTTTTTCGAATTGAAATAACGAGTGGTAATAAAATGACGATTCCCACTTCAAAAAACACTGGAATACCTATAACAAATCCGGCGAATAACATTGCCCAAGGTAATTTTTTCACCCCGAAGAATCGAATGAAGAAATCTGCTACTTGCATGCCAGCCCCTGAATCGGACATCATTTTCCCTAAAATTGTTCCGAGAGCCAAAATACCAACTAAATGTCCTAGTACACTACCAACACCAGTTTCATAGGCAGTAACAATTTTGGTCAAGTTCAACCCAGACATAATAGCTAAAAATAGACTAGCAACTGTTAAACTAATAAATGCATGCCACTTCCACCACGATACCCCTAAAATAACAATTGCGATCGCAATTAACGTGACGATTAATAAGTATATATCCATATCCCATTCCCCTTCGATATGAAAATTTTTTACAGAAAAAGAGGGAATTAGTCCCTCTTCATTTTTTACACATCATAATTTACAACGTAATGCTGCATTTCCGTATTGTAGTAGCCTTCACTATATTCAATTACTTCGCCAACTTCATCGTAAGAATAGCGCATACGTTTTAATAACGCTGTTCCCTCTTTTTCTCCTAACGCTTCTGCAACGAAATTAGGCGCAAATCCAACAGCGAATTCATCTCTGAAGTTTTCTAAATGTATACCACGGTCCTCGACTAGATCATAAAGCGATTGTAAGTCAAAGTCCGCTAAGTCTGTACTTGCCATTTGTGCTGAGAAATAGTGCGTATAATGAATGTACGGAGTATCATTTAAAGCATATAGACGCTCAATACGAAAACTCTCTTTACCAAACAAACGAAATGGTACTGTTCCTTCTTCATTATGAACCACTTCTGCCTTTAGCAATTTCTTTTGTACTTTATAGCCTTCTTCCACTAACACTTCTGTAAATTTCTTTCCCTTTGAAAGCTTTGTCGCAGAAGTATTTCGAATGACTTTCGTTCCTTTACCACTTTTCTTTTCTAAATATCCTTCTTGAACGAGTTCTTTAATTGCGTTTCGCACTGTAATTTTACTCACTTTGAACTCTTCTTCTAATTGTGGTTCAGAAGGAATATTTGTATGAATGGCATAAACACCATGTAATATTCGATCACGAATAATATTTTTAATTTGTAAATATAATGGACCTCTTTTTCTCGTTACGTTCACCGTTACACCCACTACCTTTCTACATCACCTACTGATGCCGTCATTGCCCGAAGTATATCTTTCTCTGATGACATTGGCGTATCACCGACGATTGTATGTGCAAGCATTCCAGCTGCTGACGCAAATGAAACAGCTTTCTCTGGTGCAAACTCTTCTATCTCGCCATGAATAATCCCGCTCGTATAAGCATCTCCAGCACCTATTCTATCATATACAGAAAACGTAAGTGTTTTGGCAAAAGTGAACGTCCCATCTTTACATATGAATCCGCGAAGTGAGTGTGTATTATCGCTATTAATAGAACGATGCGTTCCCGCGATTGTAGCGATATTATATATTTCAGCGACTTTTGGAATAAGATCAACAAGCTGTGCTTCTCGCTCCGTCTCTTCCGTTTTCATTCCGAGAACAAACATCGCATCTTTTTCATTCATCATTACAATATCGGCAAAGCCTAGCATTTCTTCATAATGAGGTTTCGCCTGTTCATACCCATCTTCTCCCCAAAGCGACGGACGATAGTTGCAATCGAAAACGACAGTGCCTCCATTTTCTTTAACTGCCTTCGCCAAAGATTTCATATGATGGCGCACAGTATCATTCATCGCAAGGGTAATCCCGCAAAAATGAACGATATCAATTTCTTTTGCGATTTCTTCAAATTGGTACATCTCTTCACATGCCGTATTGAAACTACTTTCTAATCGGTTAGAATACGTAACGCGGCTTGCACGTGCGCCAAATCCATTTTCCAAAAAGTACATGCCCACATATTTACCGCCTCTTGAAATAAACGGTGCTTGAATCCCTAGTTTTTGAATGTGCGATACCGCCGCATCTCCAACCGAATTTTCCGGTAAAGTTGAAATAAGATAACCTTCATGACCTAGATGAGAAAGTGCTGCTGCAACGTTCACACCTGTACCAGAAAATGAGTAATTTAATGTATTTGCTTGCGATAGCAATTCATATCCTGGCACTTGCAGGCGCATCATTACTTCACCGAATGCTGCAATTTTCTTACGCATATTGATCAACTAACTTCTTCACGACCGCTAGTAATTCACGAACATCTTCTGTTTTCGTATTGCCAGTTTCTTTATCAATAATAGAAGAGTACACGTGCGGGATAACTTGCTCTACGTTTGCTTCTAATGCAATACGTACAATTGTTTCAAAGTTTTCTTTATCAATTCCGCCCGTTGGCTCTAATGCAAATCCTTCTTCCGCACAAGCTTTTGCAACTGCGCGATATTCTTCTTCATGAGCCAAGCCTTTCATTGGGAAGTATTTCAATGAATTCCCGCCCATATCACGTACAAGTGCGATTGCTGTTTTAATTGGAACGATTGCTTTTTCTTCCCCAGCTGCACTAATTGGGCCAGTAGAAATATTTACGTACCCTACTTTTCCCGTTGGTGATACTAAACTATTAATCCAGCTATCTTTTCCGCCAAGATTTGCACGTGTCGCTCCTACTGAAGGGAACACTTGGTTAATATGACTACCAGGATAATGCTTCGCAATTTCAGCTACAACTGCTGCTTGGCGATTATCTCCTGCTCCAAGTCCGATTGATACAGCGTCATCAATTTCTTTTCCGTATGCTTTCATCGCAGTTACTGCTTCTTCTACTGTTGGATAATCTTTTGATAACACTCCAACGACTACATAACCTTCTGCTGCCTCAAAGATATCTTTCGCATTTTCGATATTGTTCGCTAATACATTTAATGCTACGCGGCCTTTATAAAAACGTTTTTGAATGTTTGTCATTTTAGTTTCCCCCTACAATTTCTCTCATTTTTTCTTCAATTACATGTATGTCATCACCTTGAAGTGGGCGTGGATCAATATCAAAGAATCCTTGTCTTACTCCGTAATCACGTGTATAAATTGCGATTTCCCCTTCGCGTAATGCCGTCACAACATCTTTTGCAGTTTTATTTAATTCGTTCTCGTTAATATGAATACGCGCTCTAAAAATTGCTCTTCCTGCCTCATCTTGAACGACCGTTACATTTACACCGTTTAATTCTTTCAGCGGCATAAGTACTTGTAATAACTCTTTTTCTTGTTCACTCTTATCTTCTTTTACTCCATACTCATCAAGCGCTTGAAGTAAACCGAAAGTCGTCTCTTTCCCAACTTTCATACTTCTTCCGCTGCAATGTAATTGCACTTTTAGCCATTCAATATATTTTCGTTTACCGCCGACAATACCGGAAGTAGGTCCTTCAATTGCCTTTGAACCGCTATAAATGGCTAGGTCTGAATACTTCACATATTTTTGAATATCTTCTTCTGCTGCTGCATCAACGATAAGTGGTACATTATTTCGCTGCGCTACTTCCCACGCTTCTTCAACAGAAATCATATTTTTTTGCACTGCATGATGCG
This sequence comes from Bacillus sp. FSL R9-9530, assembly GCF_038008145.1. Classification (NCBI taxonomy): domain Bacteria; kingdom Bacillati; phylum Bacillota; class Bacilli; order Caryophanales; family Bacillaceae; genus Bacillus; species Bacillus sp. FSL R9-9530. Next base: position 4,562,694 of record NZ_JBBOYO010000001.1, on the reverse strand, counting down.
ATTTCACATAAAGAATAGCTGCTGTATTTTCGCCAATTGCATCTTCAATATGCTCCGCTTTCCCTTCATTTGCGTAACCTACTTCAACGAGCTTACCGCCGCCTAAATAAATCATCGTTTCAACAGGAGCACCGTATTGAACGTTATGACCTTTTAACATAATCACTTCGTTTTTCAGGATTACCTCTTGATGAAGTCGTTCACTTTTACGGCGATTTCCCTCTGTAACGATACCCGCAATAGAAAGTGCAATTCCACTCGATGCTGAGTTCACAACGACCGCTGCCTCTGAATCTAAAATTCTTGCAATATAGTCTCCTGCTTTATCTACTAAATCGGCAATTTCCACATAATTTTGTCCACCATGCTTCATCGCATCCATCACTGTATTTGTCGGAGCGGATACACCTAAAATACTCATTCTACCGCTCGCATTAATAACTCTTTTTAATCCGTACTTAGCATTCAATGAATGACCCATTGATTACAACCCCTTTCGTATCAATTCTTCTTTCAGCAATGCGCTGATCCCCTTCTGAATCAATTAACGTAATCGGCTCATCTTTAACCGTAAACAAAGTTAAGTTTGCAATATCGCCTTCTTGAATACGGCCAAGTTCTGGTTTCTTCAGCCACTCTGCCGCATTTTTCGTCACCGCATCAATTACTTCTTCTAGCGGATAACCTAAGTAAAGGAATTTCGAAAGAACGTGAGCCATACTATACACTGGACCGTGTATACGGTTCTTCCGGTAAATATCTGTACTAATTGTATTAAAAGCAATATCGTGACGCTTCGCCGCCTCTGCTACTTTAAAAGAAAAACTAGCATTACCGTGACCAACATCTAAATGCACACCGCGTTTCACTGCATCTAATAACACAGATATCGGTTTTCCTTCTTCATCAAATAAATTATTTTCTTTCCCGTTTAAGTAATGTGTAATGACATCATCTTTTTCTAAAAGAGGTACAACTTCCTCTATACGCGGAGGAGCTGAACCGATATGTACCATAATCGGCAATGATGTTTCACGAGATAAAGAGCGCGCTACGTGCAGCGGTTCAATTCCGCTATCACAAACGACACTTTTACTCATTCTCGCTTTTAATCCAACGATTACATCTTTATACTTTTCTACTGCATCTATTACTTTCTCTTTATCTATCCATTCCATATTGGATAATTCATCAATTCGTTTCAAACCGATGCGAGAAATATTTAAAAAGGCAAATAAATTCGTTTTTGCCTGTTCTCTACTTTGTACTAAATCTGCGATACGATCAGCTCCGCAGCTTCCCGCATCAACAATTGTCGTTACCCCTTGCTTAACGCCAATTTCATCTACCTCATCGCCATACGGATCAAACTCTGGAAAAGCATGAACGTGCAAATCAATCCAGCCACTCGATACGTAAGTACCTGAGTAATCAAGAACCTTTTCACCCTCGCCAGCACCAGCTTTCGTCACCTGTGCGATTTTATTATTTTCAACTACAATGTCAATCTCTTCCCCGTTCACACGCTTCACATTACGTAGCACGAATCGTTCTGTCATTGTATTTCCACCCTTTTCTATAAGAAGCCATAAGAATACGCTTACATTAAAGTTTCATTTTATATCTCTTTCACATATTTAGAGTATCATGAAAAAAAAGAAAAGTAAATATAACGTTATAATGTTTAATGGTAAATAAAAAAACAATCCACAAAATGTTGATAGTACAGGAAATTATATCAATGATTCGACAAGGAATATCGATTTACCGACAAAAAACGGCAATCTATTTCTTATATGCCAAAAGACTGACCCAAAACGGACCAGCCTTTTTCTCTATTCCTGAACAGTCACAATAACCCCATCCATATTGTTCCCGGAAATTTCATACTGCTTATTTACTGGAACATTCACGTTCATACGATCTGAAACTTTATAATAAGAAACCGTATATTTCTTACCTTCAACCTCCGTTGAAACTTCTTTTTCCTCTTTTAAGAAGTCCAAATATTCCTCTAACGTAATCTTCTTTTTTTGCATAATTGCGCTATGTGGTAAGCCGACATAACGTATGTGCCACGGCTCATATTGAATGCCCGTAATATCACTTTTATTTTTCGGATAACGTAAAACAAATCCGTGCTTCCATACGTTCTCTTCAATCCATTTTCCTTCAGGAGCTTTCTCCATTTTCTTTTGAGTAGACCCAACGTCGAGTGATAACCCTAAATTATGTTCACTATATCCTGCTGGAAGTACATAATCCGATCCCATTTCTTTATATAATTTACTTTGTTCTTGAAAATCTCGGTAACCGCTACTCATTAAGAAATGCTGTACTCCATCTTTCCCAGCTGCATCGACAACGTTCAAAAACTTTTTTACAACACCCTCTGATAAGCGAAGATTTCTATCAAATATTACATAGCCTCTTACTAATTCACTATTGTGATTTACATTGACAATATCGGACCTAACACTATCTTTTTTAACCGGATAATCTCTATTAACTAATAATAGATCACCTTTATAAATTTGTTCCTCTGTAACCTCTATCTTTTCAGTGTTCGCGGCTTTTACTTTATTATCTTTTTCTGCAATTTTAACATCGATCTCCTTTTGAAATACTGGTGATATATAAAAGCCTACACATGCTGTACATATTATAAAAAGAGAAATAAATACCCACTTTTTCATTTCTAGTTCCTCCTTAACGTAACTTACGTATAGAATAGAAAAAACTATTAAAATAAAAAGTGGGGTAAAGTTTAAATTTTTATTAAATTGCTTTGCTCTCTTCTTTTGGTAATCTCACTTCAAATATCGTTCTAATTACGTTACTTTCAGCAGAGATTGTCCCCTCATGCTGTTCGATAATATTTTTTGCGATAAATAGCCCAAGGCCTGTTCCGCCTTGCTGCTCTGATCTTGCCTTATCACCTGTATAAAACATATCAAAAAGATACGGTAAATCTTCTTCTGGGATACTATCTCCGTAATTTATAATTTGTACTACTATCTCTTCACTCTCAATATATCCGTTCACATCAACAAACTTTCCATCGTATCCATAGCGAATCGCATTCGTTAAAAGATTTTCAAATACTCGAGCTAACAATTTTCCGTCACCGTTAATAGGTAAATGCGAATCCATATTCAATCTCGCTTCTAAACCTTTTTTTTCTAATAACGGATATAATTCTTCATCTAACTGTATAAGTAATTCACTTATATCAATTGATCTTTTTTCAATTTGCAACATGCCATAATTCATTCTCGTTATTTCAAATAATTCATCAATTAAGATTTCAAGCCTTTCGGATTTCGTAAAAGCAATTGTAGAAAAATGTTTAATTTGTTCCTTCGTCAAATTCTCATCTTTAAGAATTAAATCTAAATACCCTAAAACAGATGTTAGCGGCGTTCTTAAATCATGAGCTAAGTTGACAATGAGCTGATCTTTACTACTTTCCGCAAAGTCTCCTCGTTCAACCGCTTCTTTTAATTTTTCACTCGCTACATTAATTTCGCGTGCGATATATCCAAACTCATCATTTGATGAAACACGAACTTGATTTGAAAAATCTCCGTTCGCAAGATGATGAATCCCGTTCGAAATCTCATCAAAATATTTTAAATACGGTCTAGTAAGGAAGAAGAAAAACATAATGGACAGAGGAATAAATACAATTAAAAAGAAATTAATGTCCCCAATTTGTCTTACCATTGAACGAAATTGGGCTAAAGGATCCTCATAACGAACTGCTAATTTATAATAGAGACGTAGCCCCTCATAAATTAAATACGTTACGCCACCAGCTAATATCATACTTAACGCAAATAGCATAATCATCTTCGAGCGAAAGCTTCTCATCGTTTTAGCCATTGAAAGTATAACCTACCCCCCACACTGTTTTTATTAACTTATCCTTTCTTTTATCTTCCCCAAGCTTTTTTCGCAAAGTACGGATATGTACCATAACTGTATTTCCACTTTCGTAATACCCTTCAGCCCATACTTGCTGAAAAATATTTTCCACACTGTACACTTTCTTCGGATGACTTGCTAATACATATAAAATATCAAATTCTTTTGGTGTTAATTCAATTGGCTCTCCGTACACATTTACTGTTCTTCGCTCAGGATCAATAGCGACTCCGCCTATTTCTAAAGCAGATTTATTCTCCGCTACTTTCGGCTGATTTAACGTAAGAAATCTACGCAGTTGTGCATTTACACGTGCAACTAATTCAATCGGTGTAAAAGGTTTCGTCATATAATCATCTGCGCCTAATACAAGACCTGTCACTTTATCAAAATCAGATGTTTTCGCACTTAAGAAAATGATTGGCATGTGGTGCTTGCCGCGAATCTGCCTCGTCACTTCATATCCATCCATTTTCGGCATCATAATATCTAAAACCACTAAGTCAATTGGCTGCGTTTGAATAATATGCATGGCTTCTTCTCCATCAGCTGCTTTAACGACGTGGTAACCCTCTTTTTCTAAATGTATCTCAATTAAATCAGCAATTTCCGCTTCATCATCAGCTATTAAAATTGAAATGCGCTTCATTTTAGTCCCCCTACTTTATTCTGTTTTCATACGCTCGATTTTAAACTAGTCTATCCAATTTGTACACTAAGAAAAGGCTACCCGTAAGAGTAACCTTGATAAATGAAATTATATCGGCGATTTTTTAAATATATCGACTTACCGAAAATTAACGAGAAAATCATCCCGCTATTTGCAGGTAGTCAGTACTAATAAAAGCTCCCATTCATCGCTCAAAAATAATCCGCTGCTTTGTTATTTCTTCCAACCTGCCTCGATCTACTTCATACTCACGTTCAATACTTTGCGGTACCCTTACTTTTCCGCCTTCAAGCATCACTTCCGGTGAAATGATATCCTTCTCCCAATGTCTACTAGAAGCAGATATATCTCCAGGAATCGTAAAGTTTGGCAATGAAGCGAGTGCAACATTTTGAGCTCGTGAAATCCCCATTTCTACCATGCCACCGCACCAAACTGGTATGTTATGCTCCATACAATAATTATGGATTTGAACGGACTCTGTTAATCCGCCCACTCGCCCTGGTTTAATATTAACGACGCGGCAACTGCCAAGCGTAATCGCAACACGTGCGTCTTCTAAACTATGGATGCTTTCATCTAAACAAATCGGTGTTTCAATTTTCTTTTGCAACTGTGCATGATCCAGAAAATCGTAATCCGCTAACGGTTGTTCAATCATCATAAGCCTAAATTCATCTAGTCGTTTCAACTTCTCCGTATCCGCTAATGTATAAGCTGAATTTGCATCAGCCATTAACGGGATGTTCGGAAACTCTTTGCGAATTTCTTTCAGCAATTCGTAATCATGTTCTGGCTTTATTTTCACTTTAAAGCGCTCGTATCCTTCTTCCGCGTACTTCTCGATTTGTTTTAACATAACGGGAATTGTATTGATCCCAATCACAACGCCGACTTCAATTTCAGACCTATTTCCGCCAAGCAATATCGCTAACGACTGCTTTTGACGCTTCGCATATAAATCCCAAACAGCACCTTCAATTCCGGCCTTTGCCATTCGGTTTCTCTTTATATGTTGGAACAAAGACGGTACTTCATTCGGATGAGAGATTTCAGCTTTCAATAAATCTGGTAATAAAAAATCCTGAAGTACATGCAGCGCTGTCTTCACCGTTTCTTCCGTATACCACGGTTCAGAAAATGCAACGACTTCACCAAAACCAATGTATCCATCTGTATCTTCTAATTCAATGACGATACTTTCACGCTTTTCATAAGTCCCGTAACTTGCCGCAAACGGGATAATGAGCGGCATTTCCGTTATATAAAGTGTCGCTTTTTTTATTTCCACCTACATCTCCTCCACTAATTGTCTTAACTCTCGTCTTAACAATTTCTTCGAAGCATTTCGTGGTAATTCCTCTAAGAAACATGCTTTCTTCGGCACTTTATATTTCGCTAATTTCTCTTCGCAAAAACGAAGAATTTCTTCTTCTGTTACGTCTCCACTTTTTACAACAAAAGCAGCTGGTACTTGTCCCCAACTTTCGTCAGCCATACCGACAACACCCGCTTCTGCTACCGCCGGATGAGAGAGCAATACTTCTTCAATTTGAGCTGGATATATATTTTCTCCGCCAGAAATAATTAAATCACTGCGGCGATCTAATACGTATAAAAATCCTTCTTCATCTAAATAACCGAGGTCACCAGTATGAAGCCATCCATTTCTGATCGCCTCATGCGTCGCATCTTCACGGTTAAAGTAGCCACCTGTTACGTTCGGTCCTTTTACTACAATTTCTCCTTCAGCACGGGGCGGCACAACTACGCCGTCTTTTTCAATACGAAGCTGACACTGAAATAGTGGTTTTCCGGCTGATCCTACTTTCGTTAACATGTAATCTGCTGTTAACGTACAAATTTGCGATGATGTTTCTGTCATACCGTACGTTTGATACACAGGAATTCCTTTTTCCACACATGTTTCTAATAACGGCTTCGGTGCTGGTCCTCCCCCAAGTAACATGCATCGTAAAGAAGATGGATATATACCTTCGCCAAGTCGTTCTAATAAATCTGTTAGCATTTTAGAAACGACAGAAATAATCGTAACGCCTCTCGTTTGAAGTGCTTTATGAATAAAATTAGCATCATATTTTGGAACGAGTAAAATGCGCATACCGTACATAATATTTTTCATTAAAAGAGATAACCCGCCAACGTGGAACATTGGCATACAAGCTAACCAACAATCATCATCACGAAGCCCTAAATTAAACGAAGAACCGACTGCACTTGCCCAGTGGTTACCGTACGTTAAAATAACGCCTTTCGGTTTCCCTGTCGTCCCTGACGTATAAATAATTGTCATCGCTTCTTCTAAAGAGAATTCTTCTTGTATAAATGCTTCCGCCTTCGGTCCTTGCATCACTTCAGCAAATGAACGTACTGGAACATTTTCCGTCTCAAACTCTTGATCCGTCACTAAACAAACAACTTCCGCATCACCCATTTGCCAAAGTAGCTCTTCTCTTGAAAGACGCGTATTTAAAAGCACAGCTACTGCACCTATGTAAGATAGGGCGTGAATAACTGTAATCATCTCCATACCATTTTTCATCAGAACAGCCACCTTTTGCGCCCGCTTCACTCCTACATGCGTGAGGTATTCACAAACAGATACTACTTTTTCATGCAGCTGCACGAAAGTAACCTTCTCCTCTTCAATTTCAATTGCAGTGCGATCAGGTGTTAAAAATGCACGTTGCATTAACCAATTCGGCATCGTCTCCATCACTCATTCTCCTTTCATGAAAGAAAGAGACCTGATATGACATCAAGTCTCTTAGTTGTTTTGTTTCCGGTGTGATCTTTTGGGAGCGTCTCACATTGTGTGCGAGCCGCTTCCGTCTAAGAACCTTCCGCACGAGAAAGTAAAAAACACTTTCTGTACGAAAGAACCTTAGCCTACGGGGCTAAACAGTCGGCTCCGCTTTTAAAACATCCAGCTACAGCGGCTAGAACAGTCGGTCGTTTCACGCCTTCCTACGAGGCAAAAAGCGCCTCTACGTCAGGAGTTCCAACGCCCTCTTGTTCTAAGCGAGCCGCTTCCGCTTTTAAAACATCCAGCTACAGCGGCTAGAATGTTCGGTGGCTTCACTTCTTCCTACGAGGCAAAAAGCGCCTCTCTGTCAGAAGCTCCATCCCCCTCACATTCTAAGCCAGCCGCTTCCGCTTTTGGTTTGATCACGGGAAACGAGGGAATTGACCGAAGTCGGGACTGCGTTTTTCTTTGAACGCGTCGCGGCCTTCTTTTGCTTCGTCAGTTGTGTAATACAATAACGTTGCATCTCCAGCTAGTTGTTGAATACCAGCTAAACCGTCTGTGTCTGCGTTGAATGCAGCTTTTAGGAAACGAAGTGCCATTGGGCTGTTTGCTAAAATTTCTTGTGCCCATTGTACTGTCTCTGCTTCAAGTTCTTCTAATGGTACTACTGTGTTTACTAAGCCCATATCAACCGCTTCTTGTGCACTATATTGACGGCATAGGTACCAAATTTCACGAGCTTTCTTATGGCCTACCATACGAGCTAAATAACCAGCTCCGTATCCACCGTCAAAGCTTCCTACTTTAGGACCTGTTTGTCCGAATACAGCGTTGTCTGCAGCAATTGTTAAGTCACATACGATATGAAGTACGTGTCCACCACCGATTGCATAACCTGCTACCATTGCGATAACCGGTTTAGGGATTGCGCGAATTAGACGTTGTAAGTCTAATACGTTTAAACGTGGGATTTGGTCGTCACCTACATAGCCACCATGACCGCGAACTTTTTGGTCGCCGCCAGAACAGAATGCACGTCCACCTTCACCTGTTAAAATGATAACGCCAACATTTGCATCATCACGAGCGTGTGCAAAAGCATTGATTAACTCCATTACCGTTTTAGGACGGAATGCATTATGTACTTCAGGGCGGTTAATCGAAATCTTTGCGATGCCATTGTATGTTGAATAAATAATATCTTCGTAATTGCCTTCTTTTACCCATTCAATAGTCATTACTATTACCTCCTCTTATATTTCTGATCTCCGCTATAAGTGCAACTTCCTTCTTGCTGAAAAAAGTATCACTGCATAGTTTTTAGAAATCCCTTTACTATTGTATCAAACTTTTCCGGTTGTTCCACATGAATTGCATGGCCAGCCCCATCAATTTTGACAAATTTCGCATGAGGGATGCATTTTTCGATGTTTTTTAATATGCGAAAGAACTTTTCATCGCTTTCTCCATTCAGTAAAAGGACAGGCATTTTTAGGTTTTGCAATTCGTTCCACCATGAAGGCTGAGCCCCTGTTCCCATGCCGCGAAGACTATTTGCAAGTCCTTTTGGATTATTAGCAAGTCGTTCTTTTCGCACCGCTTCTTTTACGCTTTGCACTAAACGTTTTTGCGTTTCAAATAGCGGAATATTTTCCCACATCGATACAAAACTTCGGATGCCTTCTTGCTCAATTTTATCGGCAAGTCGTTCATCTTTTTCCTTGCGTTCTTTTCGCTCCTTTGCACTCTCAAGTCCAGCTGTACAGTTTTCTAAAAGAAGCGAACGCACATATTCTGGATATAAGCATGCCATCGTAATCGCAAGTCTACCACCCATTGAATAGCCAAGTATGTGCGCATTTTCAATATGAAGATGATCCAGTAGTTCTTTCATTTGCAGTGCCACATTTTGAATATCATAATGCGTCACATCTTCAGGACTTTCCGTTTTCCCGTGTCCAACAATGTCTACTAGAATGACTTGAAACTGCTCGCTCCAAGAAGGAATAAAGGAACCCCACGTTTCCATGCTTCCCGTAAAACCATGAAGAAGTAGAAGTGGTTCCCCGCTTCCGGCTACTTCATATTCATACGATACACCTTGCAATGTTACTTTCATTTTGATTCACCTTGCAAAGATGTAGTAATAACGTCCATTGTTTTTGCCCATAGTTCACGATGTAATTTCAAGTTTTCTTCGCGATTCGTACAAATTTCCACAACGTTTAATCCATTCGTTTTCGTTCCAGTTTGTACTTCTTCTCGGAAGTTTTCCCAACCATTTACACGGCTAAATGAACCACCATACATTTTGACAACATGTTCATAATCAAGCCCAATTGGTGTTCCAAATAATGATTCGAAATGTTCCTTTTTCTCGTATTGTGGTAAGAATGAGAAAATACCTCCACCATCATTATTTACAACAACAATCGTTATATTTAACTCATGTAGTTTCGCGGCTAATAGTCCGTTTAAATCGTGATAAAATGATAAATCACCGATTACTAATACGAGCGGATCACAAATAATACTCGCTCCTAAAGCTGTTGAAATGATTCCATCAATACCATTTACACCGCGGTTCGCCATTACTTGAATGTTTTTATCCGATGTGAAGAAAAATGAATCGGTATCGCGAATTGGCATACTATTACTCGCAAATAACGTTGCCCCTTCTGGTAATACACGTACAATATCCGTAATTACTTTTCCTTCAAATGCCGTTTCATATGTTTCCATCTCACGAAGCGTTTCTCTCGTTTTCTCGTTTATATGTTTCCACATTCCGAACCAATCATTCTTTTTCATAACTGGCATTTTCTCTAATAATGCTCTGCAAAATTCACTGTCACTAGCTTGTACAACTTCTGTCGCAACTAAAGCTGGATCTCTCCATTGTCCAGATTCATCGACAACGATATGAACAGCTTTCGTTTGTTTTTTGATGAACTGCGTTAATGCTTTAGAGACAGGCATTCCTCCGAAACGAATTAAAACATTCGGCTTCCACATTTCTTTTAACAATTCATTTCGTAAAAATGTATCGTAACAATCTATAACCATCGTTTTATCATGATTACCACTACGGAGGTTAGAAAGTGGATCTGCTAAAATTGGATACCCTGTTTTCTCAGCTACTTTCATAACAACTTCTGTTATTTCTGGATGACTGCCGTCTCCACAAATAATAAGCCCCTTTTCCATATGTGAAAGGCGCCCTACAAGAGAATCTACATATTCACTCGGCATCGTCACGTTCCCTTGCTGAACTACTCCTGTATATTCACCACGCCCTTTATCCCATAAACTTTCTAATGAGAAATCCGGTATAAGCGGCTCGCGAACTGGAAAATTAAGATGAACAGGTCCTTGCGGCGCTAGAAGTGCGCTTGCTATCGTACGCTGCGTTGTCATTCGAGCGTAATGATACATTGCTTCACTCGCTTCAGGAAGTGCCATCTCTGTAAATTGCTTCACAAAAGTACCGTATAAATTAAATTGATTCATCGCCTGTGGTGCACCCACATCTCTTAATTCATGCGGTCTATCCGCTGTTAATACGATAAGCGGCACTCGTGAATGAAACGCTTCACATACAGCTGGATAATAGTTCGCTGCTGCCGTCCCTGACGTACATAATAGCGCAACAGGACGTTTTTTTGCTTTCGCAATACCGAGCGCAAAAAATCCTGCTGATCTTTCGTCTACATGTAAATATGTTTTCATTCCTTCATGTTGTTCCATTAGTAAGGCAATCGGCGTTGACCGTGAGCCAGGACTAATGACAACATCACATACATTTAGACGCGTCAGTTCGTCCACGAACGCGCCTAAATAATATGATAATGCTTCTATATGATTGTTCATTTCATTAATTCCTCCAAAGCACCAAGCATCGGTCTAAACTTCAAACTTGTTTCTTCATATTCAAGCTGCGCTACTGAATCAATTACGATACCACAGCCGGCAAACAAGGATGCCTTCTCGCCATTTAATAATCCGCAGCGAAGTGCAACCGCAAATTCACCATTTCCTTCATCATCTATAAAGCCAATTGGTGCACCATATAATCCTCTATCTAAAAGCTCTACATCACGAATTAATTTCAACGCCTCATGACGAGGTGTACCACCAAGAGCTGGTGTTGGATGTAATTCTTCTACCATCGTTAAAAGACTTGCATCACCATTTGCTTCTACTGGCGTATATAAATGGATTAAATTTTTCGTCGTTAATAAGCCTGGGCTCTCCGGAATATTAACAGATTCGCAATGCTCACTTAGCACACCTCGAATCATGTTAACTACATAACCGTGTTCAGCCAAATTCTTTTCATCATGAAGAAGCGTCTCACCATTTTGTTTACTTTCTTCTATAGAATTGCCATGACCAATTGAACCAGCAAGGCACATCGATGTGAACTTCTCGCCTTCTTTTCGAATCAATCGCTCAGGTGTCGCCCCTAAGAAGCATGCTCCTTTATAATCAAAAGAAAATACGTAACAATCCGGTTGCCCAATGCGAAGCGCTTCTAAAACAAGAACGGAATCAATATGCTGATCCATCGTTAATTTTAGCTCCCTTGCTAATACAACCTTCTGCACGTTCCCTTGCTTCATTTCATCTTGCACTTTTCCAATCGCGTTCATCCAGCTACTCGGATCAACTTCTACTTTAGAAGTAACTGTTAATTTTGATCCTACTAGTGCACATTTACTCTCTTGTAAAATTCTCTCTTCTACAGAAATAATTTCGTTATAAAGAGTTTCTGCACAATCTTCAGCTGAAACGAACTGATTAATCGTTAACCACGCCTTTTCATTTTTTACAGTTAATAAAAATGCTGGTAGTGAAAATGTGGTATCATCAAATTCTTTCCAAAGATTCGTTTTTTCTTTTTCTTGGTCAAATGAAAATCCACCAAATAAAAGAGGACCTGTTCCAAATTCGTATCCTTCTCTTTGTACGAATGCTTTCTCTTTTACTTTATCCCACTCGTCACGAGCAGTTTGAAAGCGTTTGTGAGAAGAATTTGCTATAGTGAAAACAGAGCCAATTCCAGCAAATATTACATGCTGAGCTGGGTCTGCAAAATAACATCTATTTTCGAATGCGATCCTTTTTCCTGCTGCATAAAACAGAAGTGGATCCACCCAATCTATTTGTTTTACAAAACTAACTAATGTTTTTTCATCAGTCGTACGCTTAATAGCTGTAACAAGAACTTCTTGTAAGCCTTTTCGTTTCGTTTGAATCACAATTGTCTCCCCCCTATGGGCGAAAAATAGTCATAATTACGCTTGATTTTAAGATACACCTCAAAGGAAAGGCCTGTCAACGTTTAGCATTTCTGAGAAATTCACCTTCTCTTCCTAGAAAATAAACGTTGACACTAAATGATGCTTTTTCTACACTTAATTGTGTACAATATGTGACCAAGGAGGATTCAACATGGAAATGAACGTCGAAACGAATTCCTCTCCTACGGCGCCAAAGCCAAGTAAACAAACAGGCTGGCGAATTTGGTGGAGTTTATTACGTCCCCATACATTAACAGCAGCTTTCGTTCCTGTTTTCATCGGAACAGCTTTTGCAATGCAGGTCGGAGGTATAAATCAAATACATCTTCCTCTTTTCTTTATGATGCTTCTTGCTTGCCTTCTCATTCAAGCAGCAACGAACATGTTTAATGAATACTTTGATTATAAAAGAGGACTCGATCATGAAGGTTCAGTTGGAATCGGAGGTGCTATCGTCCGCGATGGCATTAAACCAAAAACCGTGCTTAACTTAGCATTCGGATTTTTAGGAATCGCAACGCTATTAGGTGTTTATATTTGTATGAACTCTAGCTGGTGGCTTGCTGCAATCGGTCTTGTTTGTATGGCCGTTGCTTACCTTTACACTGGTGGCCCCATTCCAATTGCGTACACACCATTTGGAGAGCTAACAGCAGGATTATTTATGGGTGTCATTATTATTGGTATTTCATTCTTTATCCAAACAGGGGCAGTAACATCAGAAGTGATTTTATTATCTATTCCAAGCTCCATTTTAATTGGTGCAATTTTACTATCTAACAATATTCGTGATTTAGATGGTGATAAAGAAAATGGTCGTAAAACGTTAGCAATTCTCGTTGGACGCGAAAGAGCCGTTGGTGTACTTGCTTCTATGTTTATCGTTGCCTACATTTGGACAATCGCTTTAATCATCGTTAACATCGTATCACCATGGATGCTTATCGTATTCTTAAGTGTACCGAAAGCATTTAAAGCGACGAAAGGCTTTATCGGCAAAAGCATTCCAATGGAAATGGTACCTGCGATGATTTCAACAGCAAAAACAAATACAATTTTCGGTCTCCTAATGGGAATCGGATTATTGCTTGGATACTTCCTATAGAAAGGAGCTGCTTATGCGGCTCCTTTTTTCATATACCGACTTCCCGGCTGAAATTCATCTCATAATTCCTACTCCCAACGCTCATACTATGTAAAGAAACTGAATTGTAGGAAGGTGGACGACTATGTTAACTCCACAACAAATAAATCAATTTAAATCTATTCTAGAAAAACAACAGCAAGAAGTTGAACAAACGATACAAACTCATGAAGATGAAAACCGTGCATCTGAACGTGATTCAGTAGGAGAATTGTCTAGCTATGACAACCATCCAGGTGATATGGCTACAGAATTGTACGAACGTGAGAAAGATTTCGGACTCATCGAATTTTGGCATAAACAGTTAGAAGATACGAAACATGCTCTGCAAAAAATTGAAGCTGGTACGTACGGAATTTGCGAAGTGTCTGGTGAGGAAATTCCATTTGAAAGATTAGAAGCAATGCCAACTGCTACAACGTGTATTCAGCACACTACAAATAAATTAGATATGAAGGCGCGCCCAGTTGAAGAAGAGGTGCTAAATTCTTCTTTTCATAAGCACGACGAAGATCATTCTGTAGAGTACGATGCTGAAGATGCTTGGCAAGACGTCGCAAATTACGGAACATCAGAAACACCATCCGATTTAGAAAGACAGGATTCAAAAAACTATAATGGCATGTACGTAAATAGTGAAGAAAATGTTGGGTATGTAGAGGATTTCGAAAACTTTATTGGAACAGATATGTATGGAAAAAACCCACAAGTTTTCGCAACAGAAGAACATGAAGAATATGAACAATTGCTTGATGACTCTGAAGAACGAACCTTTAAAGGTGAATTATCTTCAGATGAGTCTGGTTCTAAAGCATAAAAAAAGCATTCCGAAATTCGGAATGCTTTTTTTCGCTAGCTAATTAGTTTTTTGTAACGTTAGCTGCTTGTGGTCCGCGGTTTCCATCAACGATTTCGAAAGAAACTTCTTGACCTTCTTCTAAAGTTTTGAAGCCGTCGCCTTGAATAGCTGAGAAATGTACGAATACGTCTTCTCCGCCTTCAACTTCGATGAAGCCAAAACCTTTTTCGCCGTTAAACCATTTAACTTTACCTGTTTGCATGTCATGTACCTCCTAAATAAAAATGAAACTATGAATCCACATGAAAAGGTGGATATAAAGGACATGAATGTATAACAAGCTTACAGCCTTTAATACAACGTGCTTTATTTCCGTACCACATTATGTAGCTCAATAGTGTTTTCACTATATCATGCTATATCAAAAACGTCAAATGAGAACACTTTCGTCCCATCGTTTTTTATAATTCTAGTATAACCTTAAATTTTCATTCTATTTTTATTCAAAAATTAATAAAACTACAGTATTCTAATTCCTTTGATTTCTGTACAATATAATTACTACATATGATGAGGTGAAAAAATGCAAGCACATGAAATCGAGTATAAATTATATGGCGATGATATGCAGTTTGTTGAAATTGAATTGGATCCAGAAGAAAGCGTTGTCGCAGAGGCTGGCGCAATGATGATGATGGAAGATCATATCGAAATGGAAACGATTTTCGGTGATGGTTCTGGACCATCTAATGGTCTATTCGGTAAATTAATGGGCGCAGGTAAACGTCTCGTTACGGGTGAAAGTATGTTTATGACTGTATTTACAAATACAGGTCATGGCAAACGACACGTATCATTCGCCGCTCCTTATCCTGGAAAAATTATTCCTGTTGATTTAACAGAATATCAAGGAAAAGTAGTCTGCCAAAAAGATGCATTTCTTTGTGCCGCAAAAGGTGTTTCTATCGGAATTGAGTTTACTAAAAAAATAGGAACTGGTTTCTTCGGTGGTGAAGGTTTCATCATGCAGAAACTTGAAGGTGATGGTCTAGCTTTCATGCATGCAGGCGGAACTGTATATAAGCGCGAATTAAAACCTGGCGAGAAACTTCGCATTGATACAGGTTGTCTCGTTGCAATGACGAAAGATGTTAACTACGATGTTCAATTCGTTGGAAAAGTAAAAACAGCTCTATTTGGCGGCGAAGGTTTATTCTTCGCAACGCTAGAAGGTCCTGGAACGGTTTGGATTCAGTCCTTAACACTTAGCCGCTTAGCAGCACGCCTTACAAGCCCAGCAGCTCAAAGCAGCGGTGAAGGCAGCGTTTTAGGCGGACTTGGTCGCCTTTTAGATGGGAAAGAATAAATAGTGTCCTTCTGGGGCCTTAGCCATCAACTTAAGAGAATGAATAAAATTAAAACACCCTTTCATAGTACTGCATGAAAGGGTGTTTTAATTTACGTCTACAAACAACAACACGTTGGTTGAGGAGTTACGCATACTAGGTGAAAAATTCCGAAATGAATTTTCCAAATCATCAGTCCATGAGGTTAGATAATATGTCCAGACATAATGCTGTCCTCGTTTTTTCTCCATTTTGGTTCACCTCGCATTATTTAGATAAAATCTGCCTTAAGCTAACGGGCAGGTTAGTTTAATAAGGTAATATTTGGATTAAGATAGATATAAGTAAAAAATTAATAAGGTTTACTTCAGTAAAATAAGGTATATTATATTGGTTGAATAGATTCTCTTTAAAGACAAGAAAAGTAGGTGAACAAAGTGGGAAAATATCAATTGGATTACAAAAGTCAGGTAGCTGTGGCAAAGTTTCATGAAAAACAGACGCCTGCCAAATTTGATAAAAAGCAGCAACTTGAAAAATTGCGTGCGGAGTATTTGAAAAAAAAGCAAAAACAAACAGATAAATAACACGTTACATTTTCCCTAATTTTCTGTATATGGTGCAAACAAACACAAGAAAATAGGTAAGTTATTCATCGTTCAAATATATACAGGCTATTTTTCAAACCTCTTACTTAATGAACTAACGCATGCGTTAGTTCATTAAGTATAACTAAAAAAGTCGATTCCTTGAGATTGAAATCGGCTTTTTTATTTAGGTGGACTATACAAACCATTTTTAACCATATAACATTCCATCGCTTCATTAAGCCATAACTCTTCTTCCTCTGTATAAGGAAAAGGCATCGTATTATTATATTGTTCTTCTACATTCTCTAATTTACCTAGAGAATACATTGTCTCTTCACCGACATACTTAAGAGTCGCTTTCATATGTTCATCAACCAATTTTTGCACTTCTGAATCTTCAATTTGTCTTCCAAATAACCTTTTCACTTCTTTTGCTAAACGCATAAACTCTTTATCAAGTGCTATGTCCTCTTCTTCCGGCTTATTATATAATCCATCAGCCACTTCTTTTGATACATATTCTTCAAGCCATAAACGTTGTTCATTTTCTTTTTGGATACTATTAATTAAGCTCATTAATATGTTACTATCTACCTCTTCATCTTCCTCAAGGTATACCATTGTTCGTTCAATCGCCTTTATCGAAACTTCAAGTTGTTTTTTCTTTTCTTCAAAGGCTACTCTTTGATTTTGTAATGTTTCTTTTAAGCTTATATTCAAACTTTTCACATTGAGCATGACACGAATTTCTTCTAAACTATATCCTAATACTTTAAGACTCACTATTTTTTGGAGCGCTAATATATCTCTATCTTTATATACACGGTGTCCTGAACTTATATTTTTTTCAGGTTTAAGCAGGCCAAGTTCATCGTAATACTGTAGTGTCCTTATTGATATACCTGTTCTCTTTGAAAACTCACCAATTGAATACCCTTCCTTTTTGCTCATCCTACACTCCTCCTAACAATATGTTTACAAAAATCATACTCCCTCACGTAACTGTAGGTTCAAGCCTTTTTTCAAAAAAGAATGAATCAAGTCCCTCACTGCATATATTGAACTATACCTTTTCTTAAGGAGGGCTTGCTTGATGCGTACTCCTTTATCCTTTGATAAAGATACTGCCATATTGTTAGCATCTTGTTGTGAGTTAACGTATGAACAATATAAACAAAATGGGATTTTTGAAATACCTGATGGATTCCAATATGTACAAGGCTTTCAAGGAAAAGCGATTCAAACGATGGAATGGTTTGGGTTCATATTAGAATCTGAAGATACGATTATTGTAGCTTTTAGAGGCACACAAACAGATACAGATTGGATTATCGATTCACTCGTCAACCAAAGACCATACCCATACGCTTTAAATAGCGGAAATGTTCATAACGGCTTTCTTTCGATTTATGAATCTTGCCGGGATTCTATTATGGATATGCTCGTGTCATTACCAGCCCATAAGAAACTTCTTGCAACAGGCCATAGCTTAGGCGGCGCGCTCGCCACACTACATATACTCGATGCGCGTATCAACACCGCCTTCGCACAGTACGGTCTTTATACATTTGCCTCTCCCAAAGTGGGCGATATTGTATTTCGTAATTATTATAAACTACAAGTAGCTAGTAGCTTTCGCTTTGTTAATTTATTTGATGTCGTTCCTCTTCTCCCTCCGCGCAATGTCCATTTTAATGAACAAGACTGGGAATATGCACATGTTCATCACAACATGACTTTTACAAAAAACACAAAATCTATTACAAATAATCATGCCATGACAACATACAAAACATGTCTGACTTCTCATTTTTAACCAGGTAATGATTGGAAACCCTATATCCTTATACTATAATAATATATGAAGTTATTTTTGGATGAGGGGACCTTACATGCTAAAATTTATCTTTGCACTTTTTCTCATTGTAATTTTTACGTTTACAGGTTTCTTTACATTTTCATACTTTGCGACGGGAGAATATGATGGAACAGGTATCATATATACCGCTATCCCATTTCTTTCTTAAGCAAAAAAAGAAAACCGAGCTTAATGAGATTAAGCTCGGTTTTTTAAGTGATTATATTCCTCTTTTAAAAGTGAATACACTTTAGCGTCCCTATACGTATTATTCATTTTTACACTTTGTCTCCATGAATAAAAGTCCCTTCAAAAGGGACTTTCACTTAATACTGTGTAACCGCATTACCAATACTCCAAATCTCATTACTATACTGTAAAATCGTTCGATCACTCGCAAAATGACCAGACTGTGCAATATTTAAAATCGACATTTCTAGCCACTTCGTTCGGTTTTCATACGCTCTACCAACAGCTTCTTGCCTTTCCGCATATGGACCAAAATCTCGCAGAACGAAGTATTCATCATTTTGAATTACGAGAGAATCATAAATCGCTTCAAATTCAGCTCCCGAATGTGCAAAGAAACCATTCGTTAACTGATCTACTACTTTTTTAATATGCATATTGTGGTGATAATAATCACTTGCACGATATCCACCATTTTGATAGTAATGAAGAACCTCTTCCGCTGTTAAACCAAAAATGAAACAGTTATCATCACCGACCCGGTCTTTTATTTCAACATTAGCTCCGTCTAACGTTCCGAGTGTAATCGCACCATTCATCATAAATTTCATATTCCCTGTTCCTGATGCTTCTTTACTCGCAGTTGAAATTTGCTCACTCACATCCGCAGCTGGGAATATATCTTCCGCTAAAGACACTCGATAGTTTTCTAGAAAGATAACTTTCATATATTGGCTTACGTACGGATCATTATTTACTTTCCTTGCGAGTTCATTGATTAATTTAATAATTTTTTTCGCATAGTAATAGCCAGGTGATGCTTTCGCTCCAAAGATAAAAGTACGCGGATAAAATGTAAAACTAGCATCCTCTTTCAAACGGTTATACAAATATAAAATATGAAGAACGTTTAATAGTTGTCGTTTGTAAGCATGTAGTCTTTTTACTTGCACATCAAAAATAGAATTAGGATCAATTATAATCCCCATTTTATTATGAATACGCTCCGCTAAAATCTCTTTACGCTCTTGTTTTACCTCTGCAAATTTCTCTTGGAAACTCGCATCGTGTTGAACTGTTTGCAGCGCTTGAAGCTTAATCGGTTCTTTCTTCCACTCTGTTCCAATCGCCTCTGAAATCAGGTTTGTCAGCTGCGGATTCGCCTTCATTAACCAACGTCTATGAGCGATTCCATTCGTTTTATTATTAAACTTATCTGGATAAAACTCATAAAACAATCGCATTTCACGTTGCTTTAAAATTTCCGTATGAATTTTTGCTACACCATTTACGCTATGGCTACCGACAATTGCTAAATGAGCCATTTTCACAAGATCATGCGCAATAATCGCCATCTCTTCAATACGATGCCATTCATATGGATAACGTTCCCAAAGTTCATGACAGAAACGTTCATTAATCTCCTCAATAATCATATAAATTCTCGGTAATAACGGTTTAAAAATGTGAATTGGCCACTTCTCAAGCGCTTCTGATAACGTCGTATGATTCGTATAAGAAATCGTTTGTGTCGTTATGTGCCATGCTTCTTCCCATGCTAGTTTTTCTTCATCTAATAAAATACGCATTAGTTCTGGAATCGCCAAAACTGGATGTGTATCATTAATGTGAATCGCAATTTTCTCATGTAATTGACGAAGGTCACCATATCTTTCTCTATGCATACGAACGATATTTTGCAAACTTGCTGATACGAGGAAATACTGTTGCTTCAAACGAAGTATTTTCCCCTCATCATGCGTATCATCTGGATATAAAAACTCCGATACAGCCTCTGTTTCACGCTTATATTTCAAAATATCTTTGCAATTTTGCGGGAAAGGAACTGGTTCAGCATTCCAAAGTCTGAGTGTATTTACAGTACTCGTCTCATAACCTACTACTGGAACGTCATATGGTACTGCCATAATCACTTCTGCATTCGTATGCCTGAACTCTAAACGCCCATCAATGTATAGCGGTTCAACATTGCCGAAATAACTTACTTCTACAGCTTGATCATGCCTTCTTACTTCCCATACGTTTTCATGAAGAAGCCACTGTTCTGGAAATTCAACTTGATAACCATCAACAATTTTTTGATCAAATAAGCCGTGTTTGTAACGAATTCCACAGCCATGACCTGGTAAGTTTAAAGATGCAAGTGAATCAAGGAAACAGGCTGCTAATCGTCCAAGTCCACCATTTCCAAGACCTGCATCTGCTTCCACCTCTTCTAATTGTTGCAAAGAAATCCCAAGCTCAGAAAGTCCTTGTTCACATACATCCCTGATGCCTAAATTTAATATGTTACTTCCAAGCAAACGCCCAAGTAAAAACTCAATGGATAAGTAATACATTTGCTTTTGCTCTCCAGACCGATAACTTTCGTTCGTTGCAATCCATTGACTATTCATATACTCACGTACCATGTACCCAAGCGTATTGTATTGATCACGAGTTGTAGAGTCTTTAAAACTTTTACCATACATCGTCTCTAACTTTTCTAGAAAAGCTGATTTGAAACTTTCAACATGAGTAAACATTTCTTCACCACCTACATGTTATTCCATGAGACTTTTATACAATTTCTTATAGGCAAGAGCTGATTTCTCCCAGCTATAATCTTCAGTCATCGCTTGTTTTACAAGCTGCTCCCATACCGGTTTATCATGATAAAATTCAATCGCACGAAGAACCGTGTGCAACATGTCATGCGCATTAAAGTTCGTGAAACTGAAACCATTTCCTTCTCCAGTTTCTTCGTCATAAGATTGTACAGTATCATTTAATCCGCCTGTCTCTCTTACAATCGGAATTGTACCGTACGCTAATGCGATAAGTTGTCCAAGTCCACACGGTTCAAATAGTGATGGCATTAAGAATAAATCACTTCCCGCATACACTTGGTGGGCTAGTTCTTCATTAAATCCGATATACACTTTTACCTTCTCAGGATACTCGTATGCCATCCACTCAAAGAATTGTTCATATTCAGAATCACCTGATCCTAAAATAATACATTGCACATCTTCCTCCATTATTTCGCGGAATACAGTACGTACTAAATCAAGACCTTTTTGCTTCGTTAATCTCGTTACCATCGAAATAATTGGTGTATCTTCTTTTTCTGGCAAACCAAAATAACGCTGCAAGGCGCGTTTATTTTCATTCTTTTCCTCTAATGACTCTGCATCATACTGAGCAGTAATATACGAATCTGTTTCTGGATTATATACGCTCGTATCAATTCCATTTACGATGCCGCTAAGCTTACCATTATTTTTTCGTAACAACCCATCTAACTTCTCACCGAAAAACTCATATTGAATTTCCTCTTTGTATGTCGGGCTAACTGCTGTAATTTGATCAGAAGCGATAATTCCGCCCTTCATAAAGTTCACATTTCCATAAAACTCTAGCTGCTCACTATGAAAATATTCATCACCAAGTTCTAACAAGTCGTACATCACTTCAGGAGGAAATACACCTTGGAACTGCAAGTTATGAATCGTATACACCGTTTTAATATGCTCATATAATGGATTATCTTGATACTTTTCACGCAGTAAGAAATTCACCATAGCTGTATGCCAATCGTGGCTATGAAGAACATCCACTTCGAAATCAAGATGCGGAATACACTCTAAAACTGCTTTCGAAAAATAAGAAAAACGCTCTCCGTCATCATAATGACCATATAGAGAATCTCTCTTAAAATAATATTCATTATCTATTAAGTAATACGTAATCCCGTCTTGCTCACCTTTTAAAATTCCGCAATATTGATTTCTCCACCCAAGCGGGACGTTAATTACTTTATGTAACGTACATCCATCCCTTAATTTTTGCGGAATAAGACTATAATTTGGAAGTATAATGCGAACGTCCACGCCTAATTTTTTTAGCTCTTTTGGGAGCGCACCTGCTACATCAGCTAATCCTCCCGATTTAACAAATGGTACACATTCTGATACTGCAAATAAAATATTCACTTGTTGTCCCACTGCACGAAAAGCTTATACAACTTCCCTTGCAGCTTCCTCCCTTCGAGTTTTCATTTGAATGAATGCTTTAATCAGTGGAGGAAAAACCCCCACTGATTCTTTTAAGAATAACTATTAATCGTACTGTTTTGAATGCTTCCTTTTTCTACAACATATGGCTCATCGGCGTTTCCTTTTAGTACAACACCGTCACCAATTTTCACGTCTTTATCAATAATAACACCGTCTATTATGCAATTATCTCCAATTTGGCTCTTTTGCATAATAATACTATTACGAACAATTGAACCTTTTCCAATTTTAACAGAACGGGAGACAACACTATTTTCTACTTCACCCTCAATAATACTGCCGTTTGCAATCATCGTATTTTTCACTACTGCACCCTTCACATAACGAGTTGGTGGCTCATCTTTTACTTTCGTAAAGATTGGTGCTTCTTTCTTAAATAATTGCTTCCAAATAGAAGGCTGCAAAATTTCTAGGCTATGTTTATAGTAACTTTCAATAGAATCAATAATAGCTACATATCCTGTATGTTCGTACGTAGTAATATGCAGTGATTTCCCGCTCTTTTCTCTCACTACATCAAATAAACTGTATTGCTCTACATCTTTATATGTCTCAAATAAGTCTAGCAATAATTGTTTCTTTAACACATATGTTTGAAGCGAAACCCCTTCATGACAAACTTCAGTAATATCTGCAGACGTATGTATATGTCGCCCTAACACCGCTTGAAAGTTTAACGCTGTTACAAGATGGCTATTCGTAATAACAACATATTCTTCTCTGCTTCTTAGAAAATAATCAATATGTCTTCTAAAATGTGCAAAAGATCCAAATTCGTCATGATCACATTGGCAGTTCGGTGGGAATAAAAACAGTCCATCACGCTTTCTATCTAAATCCCACTGTTTTCCTGAACCGACATGATCCATTAAAGAACGATTTTTATGACTTGTAAAAACCGCCACGCTATGAATATTAGAATTCACCATATTTGAAAGCATGAAATCAATGAGGCGATAACGGCCTCCAAACGGTAACGCCGCTAATGAACGATGCCCTGTTACTTTCTTTAAGGAAGGAAAACTTCCCGTTGCATTAATAATTCCTAACATTTTTTCTCCCATTCATTTCATCCCCCTTTTCTATTTTCCTTCAGCAATTAGTACTACATCATCAACATTTTTTTCTGGACGAATTATTGTCCCATCTTCAATAACCATTTCCGATCCAACGATCGCTCTTTCAATCACAACGTTTTTACCAATCTTTGCCCCCGGCATAACGACAGAATCGATTACCATACTACCTTCTTCCACCGTCACTCCTTGGAATAAAACAGAATGCTTCACGTCCCCTTCAATGACGCACCCTTCATTAATAAGTGACTCTTCTACTTTTGCCTTTTCTGCAATATATTGAGGCGGCTCGTTTGGATTTACAGAATAAATGCGCCAATTACGATCGTTCAAGTTCAACGATGTTTCATCGCGAAGTAAATCCATATTCGCTTCCCATAAGCTTTTCACCGTTCCAACATCTTTCCAATATCCTTCAAATGGATACGCCATCAACTTCTTCCCTTCATCTAACAAGAGCGGAAGTACATCTTTTCCGAAGTCATTACTAGATTCAGGGTTTCTTGCATCCATCTCTAAATATTCTTTTAAAATAGCCCAGTTAAAAATATAAATTCCCATTGATGCAAGATTACTTCTTGGAAATTGCGGTTTCTCCTCAAATTCAACAACTTCCATCTCTTCATTTGTATTCATGATGCCAAAGCGACTTGCTTCATCCCACGGCACTTCAATAACAGAAATCGAAACATCCGCTTCTTTCTCAATATGGTAATCTAGCATTTTGCTGTAATCCATTTTATAAATATGATCGCCTGATAAAATAAGGACATATTCTGGTTCATACTGACTTAAATAGTTTAAGTTTTGATAAATAGCACTTGCCGTACCTGTATACCACTTCACACCTGAAGACTCCGCATAAGGAGGTAACACAGTGACTCCACCGTTTACACGATCAAGATCCCAAGCATTTCCGATTCCAATATAATTATGAAGTTCTAACGGTTGATATTGTGTTAAAATCCCCACCGTTTCAATACCGGAGTTTGCACAGTTACTTAACGTAAAATCAATAATGCGATATTTACCACCAAATGGAACAGCTGGCTTGGCTAAATTTTTTGTTAATGCACTTAAACGACTACCTTTTCCCCCTGCTAGTAACATTGCTACGCACTTTTGTTTTTGAGCCATCTTGTTTTTTGCTCCCCTTTCTCGTCTTCACTGGTCGTAATATGGATACGCCAAATGGTGGAATTGTAATTTCTACATGTGCCGCTTGATTATGATATGGCTCTAGAATCGTCTTGAGACGTTTCTTATTCACTTGCCCCGATCCGCCATATTGCGCCGAGTCACTGTTTAAAATTTCGTTATAGTACTCGAAATCCGGTACACCTACTTTATAGTTTTCATATGTAGCTTTCGTAAAATTACATACGACAACTAACGCATCTTCCTGCTTATCCCCTTGGCGGATAAACGAGAAAATACTTTGTTCATTATTATTAGCATCAATCCACTGAAATCCTTCAGGCGAGTGATCTAACTGCCAAAGTGGTTTTGAGCGCTTATACAATGCTATGAGCTCTTTAAAGTAATCATGCATATTACGATGCATTTCAAAATCATGTAAATTCCAATCTAAATCTTCAAGGTCTTTCCACTCATCAAATTGCCCGAATTCTCCACCCATAAAGAGTAATTTCTTACCTGGATGAGTAAAGAAATATCCATATAATAAACGAAGCTGAGCAAACTTATCCCAGTAATCTCCCGGCATTTTATTTAATAACGACTTTTTCCCATGAACGACTTCATCATGAGAAAGCGGCAATATGAAGTTTTCAGAGTGAGCATATATTAAAGAGAATGTCATTTTCTCATGAATGTATTTCCGGTACTCTGGCGCACATTCCATATATTTCAGCACGTCATTCATCCAACCCATATTCCATTTATAATTGAATCCAAGTCCACCCTCGTATGTTGGAGCTGTTACAAGTGGCCAAGCTGTTGAATCTTCCGCTGTCATAAGAAACTCTTCATCTTCTGCAAACACGGCTTCATTTAACTCTCGTAAGAAAGAAACAGCATGTTCATTGCTTTGCTCTTTTCCTTCTTTATTCCAGTACAGCATATTCGCAACTGCATCTACCCTGAAACCATCAATATGGAAATGCCTCATCCAAAATAACGCATTTGAAATTAAGAAATTACGTACTTCTCTCTTCCCTAAATCAAAATTAACAGTTCCCCATACAAGGTTTTCTTGTACGTCTCTATCTTTATATTCATAAGTCGGTGTCCCATCAAACAAATATAAACCGTGAGCATCTTTACAAAAATGCCCCGGCACCCAATCTAAAATGACACCGATTCCATATTTATGACATTCATCGACAAAATACATCAAATCATGTGGCGTGCCGAATCTACTTGTCGCTGCATAATATCCTGTTCCTTGATATCCCCAAGAACGGTCATAGGGATGCTCAACAAGCGGCATAATTTCAATATGTGTAAATTGATGTTCCACCACATACGGAATGAGCTCCTCGGCCATTTCTCTGTAAGAATACAGAGCGCCATCCTCTTTCTTTTTCCAAGAACCGAAATGTAATTCATAAACTGTCATCGCTTCTTTATAAATCGATTTTTTCTTTCTCTTACGAATCCAGTTTTTATCATTCCATTCATATCCCTCTATATCAAAAACTACAGATGCCGTATTTGGTCTTACTTCTGCATATACTGCATAAGGATCCGCTTTTAAAATAACGTCACCATCCATCGTTTCAATCGCATACTTATATATATCATTCTCTTCAATATGCGGTGCAAATAAGGACCAAATCCCCTCTTCTGTCACTTGTAGCATCTTATGTTGCTCATAATCCCATTCATTAAAATCCCCAACAACACTCATTGCTTTCGCATGAGGAGCCCATACTGTGAATCGTACACCTCGCATCCCATCTTCCGTCACAATATGTGCCCCAAAGATGTTATAACTGTCATAGTACTTTTCTGTATGAAACTCATCTCGTTTCACTTCTTCACAATTTATTACATCCAATATGTTCACCTCACTAAGATGACAGAAATTTTAAACACTTTAACTATTTCTGCAAAAAACTGAAATATCCTTGTTGTTTTTAAAAAATATTCGTTTTTTTCTTAAATTTCACTTAAAATATTCACATTTTTCGTGTAAATTATCGAATTTTGACGAATATTCATTACAAGCGCTTCATTTCCCTTACTATTTCTCGCCTTTCATTGTTGCTCAATATTTATTTTATTGGTTTTTCTCTGTATTTCACG
Source organism: Bacillus sp. FSL R9-9530 (assembly GCF_038008145.1). Lineage (NCBI taxonomy): Bacteria > Bacillati > Bacillota > Bacilli > Caryophanales > Bacillaceae > Bacillus > Bacillus sp. FSL R9-9530. The sequence continues at coordinate 4,535,673 of NZ_JBBOYO010000001.1, read as the reverse complement.
CTCTTTCCACGTAAAATACATGCGAAATAATCTATTGTTTAAAAATATTTCTCAACATTTTTTGTCCCAAATTTTATCACTTCCCGACGGAAAACTCCCACCTCAAGGAATATCTAATGAGTATGCGGGAGATGAATGCCGTTTTGGAAAAATCGCCACAAGGTTAACTCCTAAAGAATAAGGTGAAACTCTGCTCGCAAATAGTGGGATAACGCACAAAAGCACTCTATTCAAAAATAGAGTGCTTTTTCTATAAACGACCCTTCTCCAGCAAAAGGGGTATATTGGGGATATACAAGGGAAACCGGAAAAGGAATTTATATTAAATTATATAAAAACTCAGAGGTAGGAAGCAGTTTCCCGCCTCTGAATTATTTAGCAATTATTATAGTACTGGTGCCATTGTTTCTTTTAATACTTTTACAGAATGAGCGAACTTCACTTTTTCTTCTTCGTTTAATTCAAGTTCTACGATTTCACGTACACCTTCGCGGTTAATAACAGCTGGAACACCTACGTAAGCATCTTTCTCACCATATTGACCTTCAAGGTATGCAGATACAGTTAATACGCTGTTCTCGTTGCTTAAGATCGCTTTAGTTACACGAAGTAGTGACATACCGATTCCGTAGTAAGTTGCGCCTTTACGCTCAATAATGTGGTAAGCTGCATCGCGTACATTTTCAAAGATTTTATCTAAATCTTCTTGGTTATACTGTTCGTTGTTCGCTAAGATTGTTTCTAGTTTTTGTACACCTACAGTAGCGTGGCTCCATACTGGAAGTTCAGTGTCACCGTGCTCACCAACGATGTAAGCATGAACGTTACGTGGATCTACATCTAAGTAGTCACCTAACATGTAACGGAAACGAGCAGAGTCTAAAGTAGTACCAGAACCGATTACGCGCTCTTTTGGTAAACCAGATTCTTTCCAAGTTACGTAAGTTAAAATATCAACTGGGTTAGTTGCGATTAAGAAGATTCCATCGAATCCGCTATCCATAATGCCGCGAACGATTTGTTTAAAGATCTTTGTATTTTTCTCAACTAAGTCTAAACGAGTTTCGCCTGGCTTTTGTGGTAATCCAGCAGTGATAACTACTAAATCTGCATCTTTACAATCTGCATAGCTACCGCTCCAAACTTTTGTTGGTGATGGAGAGAATGGTACCGCATGGCTTAAGTCCATTGCTTCCCCTTCTGCTTTTGCTTCATTAACATCTACTAGTACGAATTCTTCAGCTACACCTTGGTTGATCATTGAGTAAGCGTAACTACAACCTACAGCTCCTGTTCCTACTAATACTACGCGATTGATACCTTTTTTCATGTTAATTTCCCCTTTCAATTGTTTACATCTATTTTTTATTATTGTTTAAGTAATTAATTAAAATACTAATTTAATGTTGTTTAACTTCTTTACATACATATTGTAGCACGGATTATTGTGAATTCCTTCACAAATTATGACCTATTTGTGAACTTTTTCACATAGAGTGTAAAGTTGTTAGAATGCGGGTGAAATCCATCTCAATGGAGGCGTTTTCTTTAGATTGTGAAAGGTTTTTTCTTAAAGTTTTCTTGGTAAGTGAAATTATATCGAACACAACTTTGGTTATATCGACGTTTCGACAAGGATAACACCATAAAGAAGCTGTCTCCAATAGATTACCTATTTAGAGACAGCTTCTTCTATCTATATATGTTATCTAAAGCAGACTACTAAAAGTCCGCTTTAGATAACATATACAACAAAAAAGAGATAGCAGATTATGCTATCTCTTTTAGTATGACCCGTACGGGATTCGAACCCGTGTTACCGCCGTGAAAGGGCGGTGTCTTAACCACTTGACCAACGGGCCAAAATCTGGCAGAGAAGAAGGGATTCGAACCCTCGCACCGCGTTCGCGATCTACTCCCTTAGCAGGGGAGCCCCTTGAGCCACTTGGGTACTTCTCTATAATATGGCTCCGCAGGTAGGACTCGAACCTACGACCGATCGGTTAACAGCCGATAGCTCTACCACTGAGCTACTGCGGAATAATTATGGTGGGCCTAAATGGACTCGAACCATCGACCTCACGCTTATCAGGCGTGCGCTCTAACCAGCTGAGCTATAGGCCCATAAAAAGCGGGTGAAGAGAATCGAACTCTCGACCAGAGCTTGGAAGGCTCTTGTTTTACCACTAAACTACACCCGCATTAAATTAAAAATGGTGAGCCATGAAGGATTCGAACCTTCGACCCTCTGATTAAAAGTCAGATGCTCTACCAACTGAGCTAATGGCTCATTTTGAAAGTGGTGCCGGCTAGAGGACTTGAACCCCCAACCTACTGATTACAAGTCAGTTGCTCTACCAATTGAGCTAAGCCGGCTTGCGATTTCAAAATGGTGGCTCGGGACGGAATCGAACCGCCGACACGAGGATTTTCAGTCCTCTGCTCTACCGACTGAGCTACCGAGCCTTTATGTAAAAAAATGGCGGTCCCGACCGGGGTCGAACCGGCGATCTCCTGCGTGACAGGCAGGCATGTTAACCACTACACCACGGGACCATTTGGTTGCGGGGACAGGATTTGAACCTGCGACCTTCGGGTTATGAGCCCGACGAGCTACCGTACTGCTCCACCCCGCGATGATATAATATTTAATTTAGAAAAAATGGAGGAGGTAGAGGGATTCGAACCCCCGCGCGACTCTCGCCGCCTGTCGGTTTTCAAGACCGATCCCTTCAGCCGAACTTGGGTATACCTCCGAGATATGAACTTTGAGTGGTGGACCTTGTAGGACTCGAACCTACGACCGGACGGTTATGAGCCGTCTGCTCTAACCAGCTGAGCTAAAGGTCCTTTATGGTAGCGGCGGAGGGGATCGAACCCCCGACCTCACGGGTATGAACCGTACGCTCTAGCCAGCTGAGCTACACCGCCATAAGTTATATTCAAATAAGTGGAGCCTAGCGGGATCGAACCGCTGACCTCCTGCGTGCAAGGCAGGCGCTCTCCCAGCTGAGCTAAGGCCCCATATTTTGAAAATATCGGGAAGACAGGATTTGAACCTGCGACCCCCTGGTCCCAAACCAGGTGCTCTACCAAGCTGAGCCACTTCCCGTTAATAAAAAACGCGCCCGAGAGGAGTCGAACCCCTAACCTCTTGATCCGTAGTCAAACGCTCTATCCAATTGAGCTACGGGCGCATATGGTGCCGAGGGCGGGGGTCGAACCCGCACGGTGGTCACCCACCGCAGGATTTTAAGTCCTGTGCGTCTGCCTGTTCCGCCACCCCGGCATGTCATACTGAAAATTGGAGCGGAAGACGGGATTCGAACCCGCGACCCCAACCTTGGCAAGGTTGTATTCTACCACTGAACTACTTCCGCAAGACATGTTTGAGTTATTTTATTAAAAGTGCGGGTGAAGGGAGTCGAACCCCCACGCCAAAGGCGCTAGATCCTAAGTCTAGTGCGTCTGCCAATTCCGCCACACCCGCATATTATAATTTAAAAAGAAAAAATGGGGCGACTGATGGGAATTGAACCCACGAATGCCGGAGCCACAATCCGGTGCGTTAACCACTTCGCCACAACCGCCATGATTTTCTGGTGCCGACTAGAGGACTTGAACCCCCAACCTACTGATTACAAGTCAGTTGCTCTACCAATTGAGCTAAGTCGGCTAAATGGTGGAGGATGACGGGATCGAACCGCCGACCCCCTGCTTGTAAGGCAGGTGCTCTCCCAGCTGAGCTAATCCTCCGAATTGCCTGGCAACGTCCTACTCTCACAGGGACAAGGTCCCAACTACCATCGGCGCTAGAGAGCTTAACTTCCGTGTTCGGTATGGGAACGGGTGTGACCTCTCTGCCATCATTACCAGACTGTATTCATTTAAGACAAGAATTATCATAACTTATTCGACATTTAAAGTCAACAAGTTTTTTATATTCTTTCAAAACTAGATAACAGTGCTTCATATTATATGGTTAAGTCCTCGATCTATTAGTATTCGTCAGCTCCACATGTCACCATGCTTCCACCTCGAACCTATCAACCTGATCATCTTTCAGGGATCTTACTAGCTTACGCTATGGGAAATCTCATCTTGAGGGGGGCTTCATGCTTAGATGCTTTCAGCACTTATCCCTTCCGCACATAGCTACCCAGCTATGCCCTTGGCAGAACAACTGGTACACCAGCGGTGCGTCCATCCCGGTCCTCTCGTACTAAGGACAGCTCCTCTCAAATTTCCTGCGCCCACGACGGATAGGGACCGAACTGTCTCACGACGTTCTGAACCCAGCTCGCGTACCGCTTTAATGGGCGAACAGCCCAACCCTTGGGACCGACTACAGCCCCAGGATGCGATGAGCCGACATCGAGGTGCCAAACCTCCCCGTCGATGTGGACTCTTGGGGGAGATAAGCCTGTTATCCCCGGGGTAGCTTTTATCCGTTGAGCGATGGCCCTTCCATGCGGAACCACCGGATCACTAAGCCCGACTTTCGTCCCTGCTCGACTTGTAGGTCTCGCAGTCAAGCTCCCTTATGCCTTTGCACTCTACGAATGATTTCCAACCATTCTGAGGGAACCTTTGGGCGCCTCCGTTACACTTTAGGAGGCGACCGCCCCAGTCAAACTGCCCACCTGACACTGTCTCCCGGGTCGATGAGACCCGTAGGTTAGAATTTCAATACAGTCAGGGCGGTATCCCACCAGCGCCTCCACCGAAGCTAGCGCTCCGGTTTCAATGGCTCCCGCCTATCCTGTACAAACTGTACCAAAATTCAATATCAGGCTACAGTAAAGCTCCACGGGGTCTTTCCGTCCTGTCGCGGGTAACCTGCATCTTCACAGGTACTATAATTTCACCGAGTCTCTGGTTGAGACAGTGCCCAAATCGTTACACCTTTCGTGCGGGTCGGAACTTACCCGACAAGGAATTTCGCTACCTTAGGACCGTTATAGTTACGGCCGCCGTTTACTGGGGCTTCAGTTCAGAGCTTCGCTTACGCTAACCCCTCTCCTTAACCTTCCAGCACCGGGCAGGTGTCAGCCCCTATACTTCGCCTTACGGCTTCGCAGAGACCTGTGTTTTTGCTAAACAGTCGCTTGGGCCTATTCACTGCGGCTTTCCGTTAAGAAAGCACCCCTTCTCCCGAAGTTACGGGGTCATTTTGCCGAGTTCCTTAACCAGAGTTCTCTCGCACACCTTAGGATTCTCTCCTCGCCTACCTGTGTCGGTTTGCGGTACAGGCACCTTTTATCTCGCTAGAAGCTTTTCTTGGCAGCGGGGAATCAAAGACTTCGCTCCATAAGGAGCTTCCCCATCACAGCTCAGCCTTCACGATAAGCGGATTTGCCTACTTATCAGCCTAACTGCTTGGACGTGCACAACCAATCGCACGCTTCTTCTATCCTTCTGCGTCCCTCCATTGCTCAAACGATAAAGAGGTGGTACAGGAATATCAACCTGTTGTCCATCGCCTACGCCTGTCGGCCTCGGCTTAGGTCCTGACTAACCCTGAGCGGACGAGCCTTCCTCAGGAAACCTTAGGCATTCGGTGGACGGGATTCTCACCCGTCTTTCGCTACTCATACCGGCATTCTCACTTCTAAGCGCTCCACCAGTCCTTCCGGTCTGACTTCACTGCACTTAGAACGCTCCCCTACCACTGATACCATTGGTATCAATTCGCAGCTTCGGTGGTGTATTTAGCCCCGGTACATTTTCGGCGCAGAGTCACTCGACTAGTGAGCTATTACGCACTCTTTAAATGGTGGCTGCTTCTGAGCCAACATCCTAGTTGTCTAAGCAACTCCACATCCTTTTCCACTTAATACACACTTTGGGACCTTAGCTGGCGATCTGGGCTGTTTCCCTCTTGACTACGGATCTTATCACTCGCAGTCTGACTCCTAAGGATAAGTCATTGGCATTCGGAGTTTGACTGAATTCGGTAATCCGATGAGGACCCCTAGTTCAATCAGTGCTCTACCTCCAAGACTCTTACACTTAAGGCTAGCCCTAAAGCTATTTCGGGGAGAACCAGCTATCTCCAGGTTCGATTGGAATTTCTCCGCTACCCACACCTCATCCCCGCACTTTTCAACGTGCGTGGGTTCGGGCCTCCATTCAGTGTTACCTGAACTTCACCCTGGACATGGGTAGATCACCTGGTTTCGGGTCTACGACCACGTACTAAACGCCCTATTCAGACTCGCTTTCGCTGCGGCTCCGCCTCTTCAGCTTAACCTCGCACGGGATCGTAACTCGCCGGTTCATTCTACAAAAGGCACGCCATCACCCATTAACGGGCTCTGACTATTTGTAGGCACACGGTTTCAGGATCTCTTTCACTCCCCTTCCGGGGTGCTTTTCACCTTTCCCTCACGGTACTGGTTCACTATCGATCACTAGGGAGTATTTAGCCTTGGGAGATGGTCCTCCCAGATTCCGACGGAATTTCACGTGTTCCGCCGTACTCAGGATACATTCAAGAGAGAACGAAGTTTCGACTACGGGGTTATTACCCTCTGTGACGGACCTTTCCAGGTCGCTTCGTCTACCTCGTTCCTTTGTAACTCCGTATAGAATGTCCTACAACCCCAAGAGGCAAGCCTCTTGGTTTGGGCTAGATTCCGTTTCGCTCGCCGCTACTCAGGAAATCGCATTTGCTTTCTCTTCCTCCAGGTACTTAGATGTTTCAGTTCCCTGGGTCTGTCTTCCATACCCTATGTATTCAGGTAAGGATACCATACCATTACGTATAGTGGGTTTCCCCATTCGGAAATCTTCGGATCAAAGCTTACTTACAGCTCCCCGAAGCATATCGGCGTTAGTCCCGTCCTTCATCGACTCCTAGTGTCAAGGCATCCACCGTGCGCCCTTTCTAACTTAACCAAACTAAAATTAAAAAAATATGAGCTACACTGTTATCTAGTTTTCAAAGAACATACATTTAAACTTGAGAGATAGTTCTCTCAAAACTGAACGAAACAAAACAAGTCAACGTTTATTGATGAACTGCGTTCATCAATTCTCCATAGAAAGGAGGTGATCCAGCCGCACCTTCCGATACGGCTACCTTGTTACGACTTCACCCCAATCATCTGTCCCACCTTAGGCGGCTGGCTCCATAAAGGTTACCCCACCGACTTCGGGTGTTACAAACTCTCGTGGTGTGACGGGCGGTGTGTACAAGGCCCGGGAACGTATTCACCGCGGCATGCTGATCCGCGATTACTAGCGATTCCAGCTTCATGTAGGCGAGTTGCAGCCTACAATCCGAACTGAGAACGGTTTTATGAGATTAGCTCCACCTCGCGGTCTTGCAGCTCTTTGTACCGTCCATTGTAGCACGTGTGTAGCCCAGGTCATAAGGGGCATGATGATTTGACGTCATCCCCACCTTCCTCCGGTTTGTCACCGGCAGTCACCTTAGAGTGCCCAACTTAATGATGGCAACTAAGATCAAGGGTTGCGCTCGTTGCGGGACTTAACCCAACATCTCACGACACGAGCTGACGACAACCATGCACCACCTGTCACTCTGCTCCCGAAGGAGAAGCTCTATCTCTAGAGTTTTCAGAGGATGTCAAGACCTGGTAAGGTTCTTCGCGTTGCTTCGAATTAAACCACATGCTCCACCGCTTGTGCGGGCCCCCGTCAATTCCTTTGAGTTTCAGCCTTGCGGCCGTACTCCCCAGGCGGAGTGCTTAATGCGTTAACTTCAGCACTAAAGGGCGGAAACCCTCTAACACTTAGCACTCATCGTTTACGGCGTGGACTACCAGGGTATCTAATCCTGTTTGCTCCCCACGCTTTCGCGCCTCAGTGTCAGTTACAGACCAGAAAGTCGCCTTCGCCACTGGTGTTCCTCCATATCTCTACGCATTTCACCGCTACACATGGAATTCCACTTTCCTCTTCTGCACTCAAGTCTCCCAGTTTCCAATGACCCTCCACGGTTGAGCCGTGGGCTTTCACATCAGACTTAAGAAACCACCTGCGCGCGCTTTACGCCCAATAATTCCGGATAACGCTTGCCACCTACGTATTACCGCGGCTGCTGGCACGTAGTTAGCCGTGGCTTTCTGGTTAGGTACCGTCAAGGTGCCAGCTTATTCAACTAGCACTTGTTCTTCCCTAACAACAGAGTTTTACGACCCGAAAGCCTTCATCACTCACGCGGCGTTGCTCCGTCAGACTTTCGTCCATTGCGGAAGATTCCCTACTGCTGCCTCCCGTAGGAGTCTGGGCCGTGTCTCAGTCCCAGTGTGGCCGATCACCCTCTCAGGTCGGCTACGCATCGTCGCCTTGGTGAGCCGTTACCTCACCAACTAGCTAATGCGACGCGGGTCCATCCATAAGTGACAGCCGAAGCCGCCTTTCAATTTCGAACTATGCAGTTCAAAATATTATCCGGTATTAGCCCCGGTTTCCCGGAGTTATCCCAGTCTTATGGGTAGGTTACCCACGTGTTACTCACCCGTCCGCCGCTAACTTCATAAGAGCAAGCTCTTAATCCATTCGCTCGACTTGCATGTATTAGGCACGCCGCCAGCGTTCATCCTGAGCCAGGATCAAACTCTCCAATAAAGTTAGTTTGTCTAGCATCTAAAAATAAAAATTGACGTTCACGTTGTTTGTTTCGTTCAGTTTTCAAAGAACTTATCTGCCGCTTCAGAAGCGACTTCATCATATTAACATCTTCATTTTTCGATGTCAACTATGTTTTTCAATTTCTTTTTTGTCGTTTTCTGCGTTTCTGCATCAGCGACGTTTATTAATATATCATGTGAAAAAATGAAATGCAACACCTTTTGAAAACTTTTTTGAAACCAACTACATTTCTTTTTTAATATCATATACTTAAACGAAACATCTCTTTCATTTCTAAGTAATTCCTACATATATTCTATAGAAAGTCACTCTGTCAAAAAACGTTTCTTTCTATATAAAGTGAAACTTTAATCAGTGGGGTGTTCATCCCCCACTGATTATTAGCCTTCACCAATCGGGCATTTACGGGCAGTCGTCTCCCACCTAACTTTCTCGCATTCGGCGAATTTTGAGGCGGGGCTGACTGCCCGCAAATAGTGGGATAAACGTTTTATTCATATACCATATCATACAAGGAGGAATATACATGGACTACACCGACTTATTAATAAAACTAGGTCTCTCGGCTATTTTAGGATTCGCTATCGGTTTAGAGCGCGAATTAAAACGTAAACCACTCGGCTTAAAAACGTGTTTAGTTATTTCTATTATTAGTTGCCTCCTAACTATTGTTTCTATTAAAGCAGCTTACAACTTACCACATACCGATCATATGAATATGGATCCACTTCGACTTGCCGCTCAAATTGTATCAGGAATTGGTTTTTTAGGTGCCGGTGTAATTTTACGCAGAGGAAACGATAGTATTGCGGGGTTAACGACCGCCGCTATGATTTGGGGTGCTTCTGGCATCGGCATTGCCGTTGGAGCTGGTTTCTATATCGAGGCTATTTTCGGAATGTGTTTCCTTATGATTAGTGTAGAACTTATACCATTAGCGATGAAATACGTCGGTCCTAGATCATTTCGCCAACGTGATATCGCAGTGAGACTCGTTGTACGAAATATGGACAATATCCCGACCGTAATTGAAGAAATAAAAGAAATGGATATAAAAGTTAAGAACATGAAGCTCAAAACATTGGAAAATGGTTCGCACTATTTACATTTAAAATTGTCTATCGATCAAAAAAGACATACTGCTGATGTTTATTATGCTCTTCAGCATCTTGAAAGTGTTCAACAAACTGAAGTTGAAAGTATGTATTAATTATGAAATGAACTCTCTTTTTAATTAGAGAGTTTTTCTTTTTTCTATAATGGTAACAATGAATGTAGTCCTGAAAAGTAAGGAGGAATAGGAACTTGAAATCCCGTCCGAATTTAGTAGATACATTTCGTGATTCCATTATTTTCCGTTTAATTTGCTTTATTATTGTACTTACTGCCCTCTCCGGCTTTCTTATACATATATTAGAGCCATCTCACTTCACCACATGGTTCGACGGGGTTTGGTGGTCAATCGTTACCATTTTCACCGTTGGATACGGCGATTTCGCCCCCCATACAACGATAGGAAAACTTATTGGTATATGTATTATTTTATTAGGAACGGGATTTTGTTCTTATTATATGGTTCTATTCGCTACCGACATGATTAATAAACAATATATGAGAATTAAAGGTGAAACAGCTGCTACCTCTAATGGTCATATGATTATCGTTGGCTGGAATGAGCGTGCAAAACATGTTGTAAAACAAATGCACATATTACAACCGAACCTTGATATCGTTTTAATTGATGAAACACTTTCTTTACTTCCAAAGCCATTTCATCATTTAGAATTTATAAAAGGTTGTCCGCATCACGATCAAACTTTATTAAAAGCTAACATTACAACAGCTCACACTATATTAATAACAGCGGATAAAGAGAAGAACGAAAGCTTAGCAGATACACAGTCCATTTTAAATATTTTAACTGCAAAAGGACTTAATCCAAACATTCACTGCATCGCTGAACTTCTTACTTCTGAACAAATCCAAAATGCAACGAGAGCTGGCGTATCAGAAATTATAGAAGGAAATAAATTAACGAGCTATGTATTTACCGCTTCTCTTTTATTCCCTTCCATTTCAGGTGTACTATTCTCACTTTACGATGAAATCTCTGATAACAAATTACAACTGATGGAGATTCCCCCGTCCTGTACCGGACAATCCTTTGCAAATTGTAGCTATACTCTTTTAAAGCAAAACATTCTCTTACTAGGTGTAAAGCGCGACGAACAATATATGATCAATCCAGTTCATTCTTTCATTCTCATCGAAAGCGACATACTCATCGTTATTCACCATTAAAAAAATGATTTTCTAGTTCTTGTACCAATACTTTACCAATATTGACATACTTTCTTTTCACATCTCCATCTGGATCTTGCGGCTCCGCAAATTGATCCAATCCACTCGTTCCAGCTGTTAAAGCATTAACATTATCATCTAGTTCGTCTTGATATACGTGCGAAAGAATATACGGTGTTTCAAGACGGACTATTACACCAGGCACATCTAGTTCCCCATCCACCGCTGTAAATGGTACGCGTAAAAATTGATACCCTTCTTCTTCGTCGATTTTATAATCAAAGCATCCTTTATCATAATCCCAATTGCCGCCAATACTATATCCAAGTGGTTTCATAACCTCTTCTAACTTATATAACGCATATGTACATCCTTCTAATTTTGATTGAATCGGAATCAAGCCCATCCCTCCTAGACTTTTCCTTTAGCATACCCATTCTAGTTTGAATATACCGATGTACCTTTCAATAAAATAATAAAAAGCGACCGGAGACCCGATCGCTTTTTATTATTTTAAACGCTCTTCTAATTCTGCTTTTAATTCTTCAAATCCTGGTTTACCAAGTAAAGCAAACATGTTTTTCTTGTATGCTTCTACTCCTGGTTGGTCAAATGGATTTACGCCTAATAGGTAGCCGCTCATCGCACATGCTTTTTCGAAGAAGTATACAAGGTAACCGAATGTGTACTCATTTAATTCAGGGATGTTTACGATTAAGTTTGGTACTCCGCCATCGCTATGTGCAAGTAATGTACCTTCGTATGCTTTTGTGTTTACGAAGTCTATCGTTTCACCAGCAAGGTAGTTTAATCCATCTAAATCGTTGTCGTCTAATTCGATTTTTAGTTCGTGTGTAGATTTACCTACTTTAAGAACTGTTTCGAATAGGTCACGACGACCTTCTTGAATGTATTGACCTAATGAGTGTAAGTCAGTTGAGAAGTTTGCTGAAGATGGGAAAATACCTTTTTGATCTTTTCCTTCACTTTCACCAAATAACTGTTTCCACCACTCAGAGAAGTAGTGAAGTGCTGGCTCATAGTTAACAAGCATTTCAATTGTTTTCCCTTTATTATATAGAGCATTACGAACTACTGCGTATTGGTAAGCTGGGTTTTCTTCAAGTTCTGATTTCGCGAAATCATTATGACCAGCAGCTGCACCTTTCATCATCTCTTCAATGTTTAGGCCACTTACAGCGATTGGCAATAAACCTACTGGTGTTAATACAGAGAAACGACCGCCAACATCATCTGGAATAACGAACGTTTCGTAGCCTTCATTATCAGATAATGTTTTTAAAGCACCGCGCGCTTTATCTGTAGTCGCATAAATACGTTTGCGTGCTTCTTCTTTTCCATACTTTTCTTCTAATAATTTACGGAAAATACGGAATGCGATTGCAGGCTCTGTTGTTGTACCTGATTTGGAAATAACGTTAATAGAAAAGTCTTTACCTTCTAGTACGTCCATTAAATCTTTCATGTAAGTGGAGCTAATGTTTTGTCCAACAAATAGCACTTGTGGAGTTTTACGTTGTTCTTTAGAAAGCGTGTTATAGAAAGAATGGTTTAACATTTCAATTGCTGCGCGTGCTCCTAGGTAAGAACCACCAATACCTACAACAAGTAAAATGTCAGAGTCATTTTTAATTTTTTCTGCGCATTTTTGAATGCGAGCGAATTCTTCTTTGTCATATTGAAGCGGAAGCTCTACCCACCCAAGGAAATCGTTCCCAGCTCCAGTTTTTTCGTGGATTGCATGATGTGTTACTTTTACTGCATCACGTAAATAAGTTAGTTCATTTTCACCGATGAAGGATAACGCTTTAGAATAGTCGAACGTTACATGTGTACTCATCTTTTTCCCTCCAATTATGTATATGTATTTCTGTATTCACTTTAGCGAAACTAAAGTTGTAAATCAAGCGATTCAACAATTGTAAACGTAACCATTATTTATTTTTTAGAAAAAGTTCATTTTTTGCATAAAAATTCGAATTTTTCGGTATAGATGTATATACATCGTTTTTCGTACATTTTTCATGTATAAAAACAACAAAACTATACCATTCTATAAAGGAGTTAAATTTTCTTATTAACTCCTTGCTTGCTCACGCTTCACATTAAGGGGGGGCTTTTCATGAGTACCTTGCAACGTATCGCATTAGTCTTCACTGTAATCGGCGCTGTTAACTGGGGACTGATCGGGTTCTTCCAGTTTGACTTAGTAGCGGCTATTTTCGGGGGACAGAACTCAGCTCTTGCACGTATTATTTACGGCATCGTTGGTATTTCTGGGCTTATCAATCTCGGCTTACTATTTAAACCATCCGAGAATCTTGGTACTCACCCAGAAACACATGAAATTCAATAGTCAGTATGTCTTTTTCGCCTCCGACATACGAATATGATTGCATGCAATCATATTTGCAAATATATATATCATAAGTCACAGTAAAAGAGGAACGCTCATATGCGTTCCTCTTTTACTTTATTACCTCCGACTCTTCAATCCATTCTGCTAGCTTTTCTCGCAGTGTATTAAATCCGTTCTCTGATGGATTCGGTATAAGAATTCGTCCTTGCTTTCTTTTCGCCGCTTTTAACGATAAACTCATTTTTCTGTGTTCTTCATCAATTGAAAGTACTTTTACTTCTACTGTATCTCCGACCTTTAAAAAGTCATGAATGTCTTTTACATACCCATTTGTGATTTCAGATATATGCACAAGTCCTTGTGTTTCTGCATCCAAAGCTACAAATGCACCGTAATCTTGAATTCCAGTTACTTTCCCTGTTACAACCACTCCCGTTGTATATTGTTCTGACATGTGAAACACTCCCATACGTTTACCATTTTCTCTACAATTGTAAATAGCAAAGCAGATGTATTTATTGTTAAATATCCGATTAGTGAGTAAGTATCCTAAGTAAAACACCGAGGATACTCCACCTTATATTAGTAAATTATACCACTTCGATAGAACTCATTCAAAATTCACGAAAAAATTTCCTGTAATACGTATAATTCTCCAATATTAGGATAGAATACTAACACATGGCTTTCTAGTATTCCCCCCCTTTTATGGACAAAACGTATTGTGTTTTGTCCTTTTTTTATTCTCTATGAACCGTTCCATTCTCTTCATTGCTTCCATAAGTTGCTCAAGCGATGTTGCATATGAACAACGAATAAATCCTTCACCACTCCCGCCAAACACATTTCCAGGAACAACAGCCACTTTTTCTTCTAATAATAACTGCTCTGCAAATTCTGCTGAAGATAGTCCGGTTGAAGCTATAGAAGGGAAGACATAAAATGCCCCGCCTGGCACATGACATGTTAAGCCCATTTCATTGAAAGATGTCGTCATAAAGTTACGACGCTTTTTATAGCTATCTCTCATTCGAATTACTTCATCATTTCCCCCGCGTAATGCTTCAAGCGCTGCAAATTGAGACATCGTTGGTGCACACATCATTGAATACTGGTGGATTTTGAGCATTAATTCTGAAAATTGAACAGGGGCTGCAATCATCCCAAGACGCCATCCCGTCATGGCAAACCCTTTTGAAAACCCTGAAATTAAAATCGTATGGTCACGCATATTTTTAATACTCGCGAAACTCGTATATGCTTCGTCGTATACGAGCTCTGCATAAATTTCATCCGATAACACGATTAAATTATACTTCTCAACAATAACTGCTAGCTTTTCTAATTCGGATTTATTTAACATTGCGCCTGTTGGGTTATTGGGAGAACAAAGTAATATTGCCTTTGTTTTCGTTGTAATAGCTGCTTCAATTTGATCTGGCTGTACTTTAAATTCATCTTCTAATGAAGTCGCCACTGGAACTGGGACCCCGCCCGCTAACGTAACAAGCGGTGCATACGAAACGAAACTTGGTTCAATAATAAGTATTTCATCATCAGGGTTTACAATAGCACGCATCGCTACATCTAGCGCTTGACTCGCTCCAACTGTAACAATGATTTCATCATTCGGATCATAAGATACTGCAAATTGTTTTTTTAGATACTTTGCTATTTCTTGACGGAGCTCCAATAATCCTGCATTTGCTGTATATGACGTATATCCTTGTTCTAAAGAACGAATACATGCTTGCCTTACATTCCAAGGTGTAACAAAGTCCGGCTCTCCCACTCCAAGTGAAATAACACCTTTCATACTTGCCGCTAAATCAAAAAACTTTCGTATACCGGACGGTTGTAAAGATTCTGCTACTCTAGATAGGTCAAATTGCTTCACGGTGTCACCACAATTCTCTTATCATCATCTGTCTTTTCATAAATAATCCCCTCATGTTTATACTTCTTCAAAATAAAATGAGTTGTCGTTGAAACGACAGATTCAATTGTTGCTAATTTCTCAGAAACAAACATCGCTACTTCTCCCATCGTCTTTCCTTCTAATGTAATAGAAAGGTCATATGTCCCAGACATTAAATAAACGGATTTCACTTCTGAATAGCGATAAATTTGTTCAGCTACTGCATCAAAACCGACACCACGCTTCGGTGTAACTTTCACATCAATCATCGCCGTTAAACCAGTATGTTCTTTCACTTTTGTCCAATCGATATGTGTTACATAGTCCACGATAATCTTTTCACTTTCTAATTTCGTAACCATTTTTTTCGCTTCTTCTACTTCTATATTTAACAACTTCGCTAATGTATCTACAGATAAACGACTATTCTTTTCAAGACAAGCTAATAATTCCAATTCTTTCTCTTTCACCATATAAATCATCCTTCCTTTTAGTTTCTGTCTAAATTATACAAATACTCTTTCCAATTTGAAAAGAAGATTTTTTTAGTGAATTATGTCAAAATAAAGTGAAACTTTAATCAGTGGAAAGACTCACCCCGCTGATTATTATTTGAACCAATCGAGCTTTTACGGACCGTTGCTTTCCCACCTAATCTCTTTGCTTAAGCTGCTTTTTGAGGCGGGAGGCTTACTGTCCGTTAAATCGGGGTAAAGTGAAAAAACGCAGGATAAAGTGAAAGGGGATGGAACCGTGAAACCAAAAGTATATATTGCTGAACCAGTTCCAACATTTGTAGAAAACTATTTATCAGAACACTGTGATTTTGAAAAATGGGATCAAAACGAGAAAGTACCTCGTGATGTTCTATTAGAAAAAATAAAAGATAAAGATGGGTTATTAAATTTCGGATCTACTATAAATGAAGAATTATTGCAGGTTGCTCCTAATTTAAAAGTAGTAAGTAACATTTCTGTTGGCCATGATAACTTTGATTTAAAAGCGATGGAGAAACAAAATGTTATCGGAACGAATACTCCATATGTGTTAGATGATACAGTAGCCGATCTCGTTTTCGCTCTTATGTTATCTGCTGGTCGCCGTGTTTGCGAACTCAATTCCTATGTAAAAAATGGTGAATGGAACGCTGAAATTGGAAAAGAACACTTCGGACTAGATGTACATCATAGTACGATTGGTATTATCGGAATGGGACGAATTGGAGAAGCTGTCGCAAAACGAGCGAAATTCGGCTTTGATATGAATGTCCTTTACTATAACCGTCGCCGTAAAGAAGAAGCTGAGCAAAAATTTGATGCTACATATTGTGATTTACAAACTTTAATCAAACAATCTGATTTTATTATTCTTCTTACTCCATTAACAGATGAAACGTATCATCTTATCGGTGAAAAGGAATTTTCACTAATGAAAGAAACAGCAATTTTCATTAATGCTTCTCGCGGGAAAACAGTAGATGAAACTGCATTAATTCATGCGTTAACAGAAAAGAAAATATTTGCAGCCGGCATCGACACATTTACACAAGAGCCGATTCAAAAAGAGAATCCACTCTTATCATTACAAAACGTTGTAACTTTACCGCACATCGGATCTGCAACATTAAAAACTCGGCAGCAAATGGCAATGACAGCTGCTGAAAATTTAGTAGCAGGATTACAAGGAAAAACACCACCTAATATTGTGCGTGGGTAATTATAAAGTGAAACTTTAATCAGTGGGGGTTTTGTCCATCCCCACTGATTATTAGCCTTCACCAATCGGGCTTTTACGGGCCGGCAAATAGCGGGATAAATAAGCGAAAGGGAAGATGACGATGTCATCTTCCCTTTTTTTGTTAACATATTTTGTTTCTTGCCGGGAGATGATATGAACAAAAATCAATGGAGTGACAAAAAATGAACCATGAATGCAAATGCCCTTACTTCACTTTTTCCACTCGCGGGACTACTATTCATTACGAATTGTATGAACATAATACTAAAAAAGAACGACCTACTTTCGTACTCGTTCACGGCTTCCTCTCTTCCTCATTTAGCTATCGACGACTCATTCCTTTACTAACAAAGGAAGGTACAGTAATTGCCCTTGATTTACCACCATTCGGAAAAAGTGATAAATCTCATCTCTTTAAATATTCTTATCACAATTTAGCAGCTATTATTATCGATTTAATCGAACATTTATCTCTCTCGAATATTGTATTAGTTGGCCATTCTATGGGCGGACAAATTTCACTCTTTGTAAACCGACTACGCCCTGAATTAATTTCAAAGACGATTTTACTATGTAGCTCTAGTTATTTAGCACGCGCAAACTTACCTTTACTGTACTCCTCTTATTTACCGTTCTTCCACTTATACGTGAAGAACTGGATTATTCGAAGGGGCATCGTCCATAACTTAATGAATGTCGTTCATGACCATTCATTAATTGACAATGAAATGATGGAAGGCTATGCTGCTCCTTTTTATGATGATCGTATATTCCCTGCCTTAACTCGAATGATAAGAGACCGGGAAGGTGACTTATCTTCAACTGAATTACAAAAAATCGAAACCCCAGTATTACTCATTTGGGGTGAAAAAGATCGCGTCGTCCCTGTACATGTAGGACACCGTCTCCATAAGGACCTACCTAATTCAACTTTCATTTCTTACGAAAATACAGGGCACTTACTACCTGAAGAAAAGCCCGATCATGTTTATGAAGAAATTATTACGTTTGCGACGCAATAAAGTGAAGCTTTATCCGCGAGCGGTTCTATCCCCACGGATTATTAGCCTTCACCAATCGGGTTTTTACGGGCAGTTTGATTTCTCGCCTAACCTCTTTGCTTCAACCGAATTTTGAGGCGGGAGTCTTACTGCCCGCAAATAGCGGGATAAGGTGAAGCTTTAATCAATCAGCACAAATGAAAATAAACAAAAAGGCTGTCGTAAATTCCGACAGCCTATAACGAACAACTTCCGCCTTCTTTTAGTACGAGTAACTCTACTGCTAATTTTTCGCATTTTTCAAGTGCAGGTACTTCTTCAAAAGACATAAAGTATATATGTTGAATCTTCTTTGCGATGTATTTCGGATCATCAAACACACTTACGACGTTTACAACATCGCTCGCTTCTGTTTCATAAAACTCCGGTCCCATTTGAAACGGATCCCAATTTTTCACAACCTCAATCATTTTGTCATATGCACCCATCTGCTTCCCGCCTTTTCACTTTTTAATGCTTTTCTTTATCGTATCACATCAGCTATTCTATAAGAAGAGTGAGAATTTTCATAACTTAACAGTTTGACAGAAGAAAGGAGCAAACATATGCAACTATTTCATAAAACGGTAAATCGTCGCGGAACGCATAGTACAAAATGGGATACATATAAAAATGAAGAGCTCATCCACGCTTGGATTGCCGATATGGATTTTGAAGTACCAAAACCAATTCAAACTGCATTACAAAAACGCACAGAACATCCTATTTTCGGCTATACACTTCCTCCTGAAAATATTGGGGATATCATTTGTAATTGGACGAAAAGCCAATACAATTGGGAAATACAAAAAGAATGGATTGTATTTAGCGCAGGTATCGTTCCAGCTCTTAGTACGAGCATACAAGCTATAACGAAAGAAGGAGAAGCCGTACTCGTACAACCTCCTATTTATCCACCATTTTTTGAAATGGTCAAAACAAATAATAGACAATTATGTGAGAGTCCCTTATTTAAACAAAATGGCATATATAAGATAGACTTCGAGCATCTAGAAACTCAATTTAAACAAGGTGTAAAACTAATGCTTCTTTGCAGCCCTCACAATCCTATCGGGCGCGTTTGGACGAAAGAGGAGCTAACAAAACTCGGTACGTTATGTACGCAATATAATGTAACCGTTGTCGCGGATGAAATTCACGCCGATATTATTTATAGAGGCCATACTCATACACCGTTTGCTTCTTTATCTGAAGAATTAGCAGCACGCACTATTACTTGTATGGCTCCGAGCAAAACATTTAATATCGCTGGATTACAAGCATCGATCATTATTATTCCGAATGAAAATCTCCGTAATGCCTTTATGTCTATCCAATATAGACAAGGATTCCACGGATTAAATACATTTGCTTATACAGCAATGCAAAGTGCCTATACAGAATGTAATGATTGGCTAAATGAAATTCGATTGTACGTTGAAGATAACGCTCAATTTGCTTGTGAGTATATTCAAAATCACATACCAGCTCTTTCTGTAATTAAACCAGAAGGTAGTTTTTTACTGTGGATTGATTGTTCCCACTTGGATCTTTCTCAAGATGAACGAACAGCATTGCTTGAAGAGAAAGGTAAAATCATCGTTGAGCCTGGTGAGAAATACGGAATGGGCGGGGAAGCCTATATCCGAATTAACATTGGCTGTCCTAGATCTGTTTTAGAAGAAATTTTAAACAGACTACACCATACATTCTCATAACAAAAAAGGAGGCTATCCCAAAATGATTTTGGGATAGCCTCCTTTTTTCGATAAATCGATATAATTCCACTTACTATCATGCGGTTTTACAACAAAATCTACCATTCACGGTAGCTTCTATTTTTTCTTCATATCCGACACTTTTTTTACGATAACACCGCAAGCAATTCGGCCACCAGATTTACCCGTTGGTTGCGTCATACCATCATCAGCGTTTTCTGTAATAATAATAGACGCTCCATCTTTTCTATGAATCGTCGTTTTTCCTTCTTCAAGCGTTATATGCGGAGCATCGATTTCTGCTTTAATCTTTCCCGAACCGTCTGCAACTACGTTCGGTAAATCACCATTTTCCGCACCTTTCGGATTCAAGAGCCCATGTTTTTTATTATCCGGATTAAAATGATTCCCAGATGATTCGAAACGTGGCGCTTTACATTCTCCGATTTCATGCACATGTATCCCGTGTGGTCCTGGTGTAAAGCCTTCCGCTTTAATCGTAATTTTCACTCCACTTGTTTGCTGAACTACTTTTGCAGTCCCAACTTCATCACCTGAAGCATTATGTAATTTCACATCAATTTCTTTCGGCTTCCCTTGGTCACAACCCGCCATTAGAAATAATAAACAACAACTGAAAAAAAGCCGTCTTTTCATTCAATTCCCTCCAAAATGCTTTCTGCCCTTAGATTGTCCGAGCATAGAGGGAAACATACAAAATGAATTACCGTTTCTTTTCAGCTAAAAGCTTTTCTTCTACTTTCTGTAATCGCTCTGCTTCTCGTTTTGATACACGAATAAACATACGCCACGTAGCGACCGCACCGATGATAAATAGAACGCAAACAATACCTGGAATAATATACTCCGTTTTATCTTCAGGAAAATATAAAGGCATCATATGAAACACTCCTTATCGGGGAATTTATAGTAAGAATAAACATCAGAATTTTCTGTTTTATCATCTTAAATTATAATTGAAGCCTGTCATATTCTCAAGGGGGGCGTTCCGAAAGCGAATGATTTCTTTGACTCCTTCGCGCACTTTCCTTACTATAAACTTGAGGTGAAAAATATGAGAGAAACATTTGAAATTGGTGAAATCGTTACTGGTATTTATAAAACTGGAAAATACATCGGCGAAATTACAAATAGCCGTCCTGGCAGTTACGTCGTAAAAGTACTAGCTGTTTTAAAACATCCAGTGCAAGGTGACTTACATAACGTAAAACAAGCTGACGTACCATTTTTCCATGAAAGACGTGCTTTAGCTTTTCGTGAACAGACGAACATTCCAGAGCAAATGGTGAAGAAATATGAAGGAGAAATTCCGGATTATACAGAGTCACTAAAATTAGCATTAGAAACTCAAATGAATTCATTTTCTGAAGATGATTCACCTTTTGCGGGGCGTAGTCTAGAAACACTTCAGCAATTGAAGCAAGATTACAAACTTTAAAAAACAAAACGACCAAATTACATATTTTGCAATTTGGTCGTTACTGTGTACTCACTTTCTTTAACACTTTCGAAAAATCAACAAGTTCCCCTAATGTCGGAGGTGCTGGTTTGACTAAATACTCTTTATCTTTTTCTACTAACTTAAAAATATTATATGTCGTCATCGCATCATCAAGCGCACAATGATGCTTTCCTGTTCCTGCTTTTCCATACGCCTCAATTGCTTTCCACAGCCCTGTTTGATTTCTCTCTCCAAAAAACTTCTTATACTCAAGCGATAAATCACGACACTGTCCAAAGAATGGAAATTCTACTCCCGCCATTTCACAGTTATGCTTTAAGACTTTCATATCCATATTTCCCCACGTTACAATTGTCGGTTTACCACTCTTCTCATATTCTGCAAGTTTCTCAACAAGTTCATGAAAAGAAATTCCTTTGTCCACTACTTCCTGTTTAATTCCTAAAAATTTTTTACATCGATCCGTTAAAGACGGAAATGTTTTCGGTCTAATATGCGATGAATACGTATCTTCCACCTTACAACCAACAACTGAAACGAGTCCGACCTCAATAATTTCTGGGAAAAAACCTTTTGGCTTTTTTCTATGCTGGGGCATCGTAAACTCAAAGTCTAAAAACAAAAATCGTTGTTCATCCATACGATCCCTTCCTTATCATATTTGTCATTCCTTTCTATTTGACACTCCTACACGAACAAGCTCGAATGCTGATTCGATTTTAAATATTCAGATTGGATGTATCTTATATATATGTCAGATGCCCACAAATATTTTTAAAAATAAGAAAAAATGACCTATGCAGAAAATATGACAAAATAAACCCTTCCATTTACATCCGCCATTTTTCTACTTTATAATGACGTTATGTGTGTTTCATCTAGTTAATTTTTTGACACACTAAGAAAAGTGAATGAAAGGAGATGAGAGTTTTGCACGAAACAACGCAAGAACTCGCAAACTGGCAGTATTATTTCGCTATCGCAGTCTTTTTAATTACATATGCCATTATTATTTCTGAAAAAATTAACCGTGCTGTCATCGCACTTCTTGGTGCAGCATTCATGGTAATTGCAGGGGTCGTTGACTTACACAATGCCTTTACGAAACATATTGAATGGGGAACAATTACATTACTCATCGGTATGATGATACTCGTAAACATTACAAGTAAGTCAGGTGTCTTCCAATACGTTGCCATTAAAGCCGCAAAAGGAGCACAAGGAAATCCAATTAAAATTTTAATTTCACTTTCCTTACTTACCGCGCTCGGCTCCGCATTTTTAGATAACGTTACAACAGTACTTCTTGTTGTTCCAGTTACTTTATCTATTACGCGCATCTTGCAAGTAAATCCTGTTCCATATTTACTTTCTGAAATTATTTTTTCAAATATCGGAGGAACAGCAACATTAATTGGTGATCCGCCAAACATTATGATTGGTTCTGCAAATAAGCATTTAGATTTCAATGCTTTCTTATTCAACTTAGCACCTATCGTGATCATCATTATTGCTGTTACGGCAACAATTCTTTACTTCATGTACCGTAAGCAATTAATTGCTGATCCTGTACAAATTAAAAAATTAATGAGCTTAGATGAAAAACAATACATTAAAGACCCAGTATTAATGAAGAAATCTTTAACAGTACTTGGCCTTACTATTTTAGGTTTCATGACTCATTCCATTTTCCATATTGATGCAGCTATCATCGCCTTAACTGGCGCTACTGTACTTATGCTAATCGGTGTGAAAGAGCATGAAATTGAAGAGGTATTCGCAAGTGTAGAGTGGGTAACAATCTTCTTCTTCGCGGGACTATTCGTACTCGTTGGAGGACTTATTGATATCGGGCTTATCAAAATGTTAGCTCAAAAAGTAATTGGAATAACAGGCGGAGATATTTCTCAGGCATCTATCCTTATTCTATGGGTATCTGGTATCGCCTCTGCAACAATCGATAACATTCCATTCGTCGCAACAATGATTCCACTTATTAACGATATGGCAGTTGGGCTAGGTTTATCACCTTCTGACGCACAAGTCGACGTACTATGGTGGGCATTAGCATTAGGTGCTTGCTTAGGTGGAAACGGAACATTAATCGGGGCTTCTGCTAACGTAATCGTAGCTGGTATCGCAAGTCGTGAAGGACATAAATTCAGCTACATGGAATTCCTTAAAGTCGGCTTCCCAATTATGATCGTTTCATTAATCATTTCTCATATTTACATTTACTTACGCTATCTTATGTAGTAGAAAAAAGCGCCCTGCTCAGCAGGGCGCTTTCGTTCTTTTTTCAGCATATCCGAATTATTATAGAACCAAATATATCGACCGCAGGGCAACTTTGATACGCCTACTCGTTATACCTCACCGGCTCATTCCGAATAATGAACAAATGAATCGGCAAGAAAACCGAAAATGTGATTGTATGAATGATCGTAAATAGTATGGAATTCGTTCCGTATCTATCCAAAATAGCATAGATAAGATAAATAGACAGTACAAGTGATACAGCTGTTGCTAATATATATAGAATTGGTACGAAATTAAAGATGAAGCATCCAACATATATGCCAAATACTTTCCACCCTGCTTCTTCTTTCAAGAAATCTGGTAATTTATCTTTCGCTAAATCACCCCATATCTTACTATTTATAAACGGAATAAAAGCAAGAACACCATCAGTTGCACCATCATTTTTTGCCATCGTATAAAGTGCAAAAGCCGTTAACAAATACGAAATAATTGCCCAAATTATTATAACAAGCATAAACGCAAAACTAAGAGCAAAGAAACCTGCTAGTACGCCTTGATCTTCCATCTTATCCTCTCCTCTCTCTTCTCAACATATTTCATTACAGTGCAAGTTATGTTTTAAAATTTAACCAAACTCTTTGTATAATAAGAAAAGAAAGATAATGAGAGAGGAGTACATACCTATGCATCCATTTGTAAAGGCATTACAAGAGCATTTTACAGCTCATCAAAATCCCGAAAAAGCAGAACCGATGGCACGTTATATGAAAAATCACTTCCCGTTTCTTGGTATTCAAACTCCTGAGAGAAGACAGTTATTGAAAGACGTAATTCAAATACATACTCTCCCAGATAAAAAGGACTTCCAAATTATCGTGCGTGAACTTTGGGACCTACCAGAACGTGAATTTCAAGCTGCCGCACTCGATATCATGCAAAAATATAAAAAACACATAAATGAAACTCACATCCCATTTTTAGAAGAGCTTATTGTCACAAAATCTTGGTGGGATTCTGTTGATAGCATCGTCCCTACATTTTTAGGTGCTATCTTTTTAAAACATCCAGAATTAATTTCTGCATATATTCCAAAGTGGATTGCATCAGAAAACATATGGTTACAACGTGCCGCTATTTTATTCCAGCTAAAATATAAACAAAAAATGGATGAAGAACTCCTTTTCTGGATTATCGGACAACTACATTCCTCAAAAGAATTTTTCATTCAAAAAGCAATCGGCTGGGTCCTTCGCGAATATGCAAAAACAAAACCAGATGTAGTATGGGAATACGTTCAAAACAACGAACTTGCCTCGCTTAGTAAACGCGAAGCAATTAAGCACATTAAGCAAAATTACGGAATAAATAACGAAAAAATAGGCGAAACTCTATCCTAGGTGGGCACGTTCCTCTATTGAGATTTAAAAAAGAACGTGTTAAAATATGTTCATTATTATTAATATAAGTAGCGATGACGGACTTATAAGTACTTGCATAAAAAGCGATTCAGGGATAGTGAAAGCCTGAAGCTGCGAGGAAACGGCAGTCTCGAGCAATACGTGATAAAGTGGATGCACATTTTGTGTATCAACTAGGGTGGAACCGCGGGCAAACGCTCGTCCCTAGGCGATTAAGCCTTGGGATGAGCGTTTTTTTATGTTTTTTAAAGCATATATTGCTCGTTTCCAAAGTACCCATCACGTCATCGCAAATACGTTAACTTTCAAAAGGAGGATTTTATTATGTATTCAATGGAACAAGTTGTAAACTTAGCGAAACATCGCGGTTTCGTTTTCCCTGGTTCTGAAATTTACGGTGGTCTTGCAAACACATGGGATTACGGTCCACTTGGAATCGAATTAAAAAATAACGTCAAAAAAGCTTGGTGGAAAAAATTCATTCAAGAATCTCCACACAACGTTGGTTTAGATGCTGCTATTTTAATGAACCCAAAAACTTGGATCGCTTCTGGTCACGTTGGTAACTTTAATGATCCAATGATCGACTGTAAAAAATGTAAAGCTCGTCACCGTGCTGACAAATTAATTGAAGATGCATTAGACGCAAAAGGTATCGAAATGGTCGTTGACGGTCTTACTTTCGACCAAATGGCTGACTTAATGAAAGAACATGAAGTAAAATGCCCAGATTGCGGTAGCCAAGAATTCACGGAAATCCGTCAGTTCAACTTAATGTTCAAAACATTCCAAGGTGTTACAGAGTCTAGCACAAACGAAATCTTCCTTCGTCCTGAAACAGCACAAGGTATTTTCGTAAACTTTAAAAACGTACAACGCTCTATGCGTAAAAAACTTCCATTTGGTATCGGCCAAATCGGTAAAAGTTTCCGTAACGAAATCACACCTGGTAACTTCACATTCCGTACACGTGAATTCGAACAAATGGAACTTGAATTCTTCTGTAAGCCTGGTGAAGATTTAGAGTGGTTCGCATTCTGGCGTGAAACTTGTAAAAACTGGTTACTTTCACTTGGTATGACTGAAGAAAGCATGCGTCTTCGTGACCACGGTGAAGACGAATTATCTCATTACAGTAACGCAACAACTGATATTGAATTCAGATTCCCATTCGGTTGGGGCGAACTATGGGGCGTTGCATCTCGTACAGACTTCGATTTAAAACGTCATATGGAACACTCTAACGAAGACTTTAACTATATCGATCCACAAACGAATGAGCGTTACGTGCCTTACTGCATCGAGCCATCTCTAGGTGCAGACCGTGTAACATTAGCATTCTTATGTGATGCATATGAAGAAGAGCAATTAGAAAACGATTCTCGTACAGTTCTTCGTTTCCACCCTGCTTTAGCACCATATAAAGCAGCTATCTTACCATTATCTAAAAAGCTATCTGAAGGTGCTACTGAAGTATTCGCAGAACTAGCTAAAGACTTCATGGTAGACTTTGATGAAACTGGTTCTATCGGTAA
The DNA here is from genome assembly GCF_038008145.1 of Bacillus sp. FSL R9-9530. Lineage (NCBI taxonomy): Bacteria > Bacillati > Bacillota > Bacilli > Caryophanales > Bacillaceae > Bacillus > Bacillus sp. FSL R9-9530. Next base: position 4,509,259 of record NZ_JBBOYO010000001.1, on the reverse strand, counting down.
ACGTTACCGTCGTCAAGACGAAATCGGTACTCCATTCTGTATCACATACGACTTCGACTCTGTTGAAGACAAAGCTGTTACAGTACGTGACCGTGACACAATGGAACAAGTTCGTATGCCAATTAGCGAACTAAAAGGTTTCTTAGAGAAGAAAATCCAGTTCTAATTATAAAAAAAGAGGCTGCTCATCAGAGCTGCCTCTTTTCTATTTTTCACGTTTTTCTTTAATTGCTACTGTACATCTTGATATGCATAGTAACTCATCATTTTCATCAATGATGCGAATATCCCAAACCATTGTCGATTGTCCTCTATGTATCGGTGTTCCAATTGCTGTTACAATTCCATCTTGCTTTGAGCGAATATGATTTGCATTAATTTCTAATCCGAAACAAATACATTTTTCTTGATCAATTAAATTGTATGAGCCAACACTTGCCACAGTTTCTGCTAATGCAACAGATGCACCACCGTGTAAAAATCCAAACGGCTGATGCGTGCGTTCATCAACAGGCATTGTAGCAACTACTTTATCCTCTGTCATTTCTAACAACTCAATTCCAAGCGAATCCATTAAAGTTTTTGACATATCGTTTTCAACCTCTCTCCCTTTAGATCAAATGTATAATTTTACCTGTTTAATTTCAAACTACCTATAACACTTATATAAGGAGGTTTCACCTAAATGAAACAGAAATTTTGTATACTATTGCTTATGTTCTCCTTGCTGACTATTGTACCAAATTGTGCAATAGCAGCCAAAGCATCCAACCTGACAATCAATGTTAAGACTGTAACGCAAAAAGGTAAGAAACCTTATATAGAATATCAAATTAATAGGCCTTCCTTTCACAACTTTTCTGATTCGAAATTTCAAAATAAGCTGAATTCCTATTACAAAAACTCTACTACTAAATTTAAAAGTAAATTAGAAAAAGAAGCGAAGAAATATTATGAAGAAACAGAAGGATCTAGCACACCTTTTCATCCATACGTTGCAAATGTTGACTATAAAGTAGCTTTAAACAAACCACCTTTCCTAAGTCTATATGTGAATTACTATCAATATACAGGCGGAGCGCACGGACTGTATACGTGGAAGGCAAATACATTTGATTTAAACGAAAAAAAATTATTACACTTAGACGATTTATTTCAACAAGAGGATAAATATAAAGAAATAATTCGCACAGAGATTGTAAGACAAATTAAACAAAATGAAAGCATTTATTTTCCTGATGCAGTCGAAAAAGTAACGAGCACTAAAAAGTTTCACTACTTTTTAGAACCCGATAATCTTGTGATTTATTTCCCTTTATATGAAATTGCTCCTTATTCAAGCGGAATTCCGCAGTTTCGTATTCCATACACATTGCTTAGAGACTATTTAAAGCCTTCTTATCAAAATATTTTGATTGACAACAAGTAAATATTTTCGCTACGATAATGTTAACCTAAACACAACTGGAGGTTAACATTATGAAGAAGCTTCATGTTTTAGATTTAGCATTAGCTGCCATGTTCGTCGCTCTTATGGCTATTGGTGCAAATATTGTATCGTGGGCACCATTCTTACAAATAGCGGGCATTCCATTATCTATGCAACCATTTTTCGCAATTTTAGCAGGTCTTCTTCTCGGGAGTAGACTTGGGGCATTATCAATGACTGTTTACATGCTTGTTGGAGTAGCAGGTGCGCCAATCTTCGCTAACTTCAAAGCTGGATTTGGAGCACTTTTAGATCCTACTGGTGGTTTTATTATCGCATTTATTATCGTTGCTTACGTATCAGGAAAACTAGTAGAACAAAAAGAACGACCAACATTCAGCACCTTTGCAATTTCTTCTTTCGTCGGAATCATTTTAACGTATATTATCGGTACTACTTATATGTACGGGGCAGTCAATATTTTCATGGGTGGTAATATGAGTTATAAAGCTGCCTGGATGATTATGATGTGGTTCGCAGTAAAGGATATTGCGTTTACAATTATCGGCGCCATTATCGCACCTCGCATATACTATGCTGTACGTCGTTCTGCTTATCAGCATTCTCATTCGACGATTTCATAATAAACAAGGAGCTGTTCCTATAGGAACAGCTCCTTGTTTATTATATTAAGACTCTTGCTTCATTTGCTCGTCTAAAACTTTCTTCATCATTACTAGCATATCATCACGTAATTCTGGGTGCTGCAATGCCATTTCAATTGTCGTTTGAACGAATCCTAATTTTTCACCAACGTCATAACGCTTTCCTTCAAAATCATATGCAAATACACGTTGAATTTCATTTAAGCTTTGAATTGCATCCGTTAACTGAATTTCGCCACCCGCTCCAACTTGTTGCTGTTCCAAGAACATAAAGATTTCAGGAGTTAAAATGTAACGTCCCATAATCGCTAAGTTTGAAGGCGCAGTACCTTGCGCTGGTTTTTCAACGAATTTACGAACTTGATAACGACGTCCCTCTTGCTCTAACGGATCAATAATTCCGTAGCGATGTGTTTCTGCTTCAGGAACAGTTTGTACACCAATAACAGAAGAAAGTGTTTTGTCATACTCGTCCATTAATTGACGTAAACATGGTTTTTCAGCTTGAACGATATCATCGCCTAATAATACTGCAAACGGCTCATCACCAATGAATTTACGTGCGCACCAAACAGCATGTCCTAATCCTTTTGGTTCTTTTTGTCGAATGTAATGGATATCTACCATTTTAGAAGAAGCTTGTACTTTTTCAAGTAACTCATACTTTTTCTTCTCTAATAAGTTTTGCTCTAATTCAAATGCGTTATCAAAATGATCTTCGATAGAGCGCTTTCCTTTACCAGTAACGATAATAATATCTTCGATGCCTGATTTTACTGCTTCTTCTACGATGTATTGAATTGTTGGTTTATCTACAATTGGAAGCATTTCTTTTGGCATTGCTTTCGTTGCTGGTAAAAAGCGTGTTCCTAATCCCGCTGCCGGGATAATTGCTTTTCTCACTTTTTTCATGACAAATACCCTCGCTTTTCATTCTAATTCTCTTAGTAAAGTGCAAATTTATAACACTCGCTCGTAATAATCCTCTACATCAAACAAAACTACAAGAAAAGAGGAGGCCGTTCTCCGTTCTCCTCTTTTCCTATCAGTAGCATTCTATTCTATTATAAACGATTCATAATATCTTCTTTAATAGTAAGTAACTTTTGTTCACTATTTTGTAAGGAATCATCTTGTACACCAAAGTAGAATTTAATTTTCGGCTCTGTTCCAGATGGACGTAAGCAGAACCAAGAACCATCTTCTAATTGATATTTTAACACATTTGATTTCGGTAAGTGAATCTCTTCCTTATTTCCATCTTGTAACGTTGTAATGATGCTTTCTTTATAATCCTCAACTGCAACGACTGTTAAACCAGCTACTTCTTTCGGAGGATTCTCACGGAATGTTGCCATCATCTTTTGAATCTGTTCGGCACCATCTTTTCCTTTTAACGTTAACGATACAAGGTCCTCACGGAAGAACCCATACTTCTTAAATACTTCTAGCAGACCATCGTATAACGTTTTACCTTGTGATTTGTAGTATGCAGCTACTTCACATGCAAATAGGACGGATTGCACCGCGTCTTTATCACGGCAGAATGGACGGATTAAATAACCGTAGCTTTCCTCATAACCGAATTGGAATTCATATTGTCCGCTTTCTTCATACTGTTTAATTTTTTCACCGATAAATTTAAATCCAGTTAACGTATCAACTGTATCTAAACCGTATGCTTTTGCGATTGTACGGCCAATTTCAGACGTTACGATTGTTTTTAAAACAACACCGTTTTCTGGAAGCGTTCCGTTTTCCTTCTTTTGTGATAATAAGTAATCAAGCATTAACGCACCTGTTTGGTTACCAGTTAATACTTGGAACTCACCATCATGATTGCGAACTGCTACACCTAGACGGTCTGCATCAGGATCTGTTGCGATTAACACATCTGCGCCTACTTTTTCACCGTCGCGAATTGCATACTCAAACGCTGCATGCTCTTCTGGGTTTGGTGATTTTACTGTAGAGAAATTTGGATCTGGTAACTCTTGCTCTTTTACAACTGTTACATCTGTAAATCCAACTTCTTCTAAACCACGGCGTACCGAAATATTTGATGTTCCATGCAATGGTGTAAAGACGATTTTCAAATCTTTTCCTACTTCTTTCACCATCTCTTTATTAATAATGACATTGTTCAATTCTGCTGCATACGCATCATCTACTTCTTGTCCAATTATATGTAATAAACCGTCAGCTTTTAATTGCTCAACATCAGCAACTTCAACTGTTAATTCATTCTCTACTGCATTTACGTAGCTAATTAACTCATCAGCTTCCTTTGGAGGCAACTGGCCACCATCTTCACCATATACTTTATAACCGTTATATTCGGGCGGATTATGGCTTGCCGTAAGAACGATTCCACTTGCTGTATGTAAATGACGAACTGCGAAAGAAAGCACTGGTGTTGGACGTAAGCTTTCAAATACATATGTTGTAATACCGTGTGCACCAAGAGTAGCAGCTACTTCCATTGCGAATTCAGGTGATTTATGACGAGAATCATACGCGACAACAACACCGCGTTTTTTCGCTTCTTCACCTAATTTTTCAATAAACATAGCTAATCCTTTTGTTGCTTTACGAACTGTATATACATTTAAACGGTTCGTACCAGCACCAAGTTCACCACGCATACCACCTGTTCCGAACTCTAGATTTTTATAAAAGCTATCCTCGATTTTCTTCTCATCTTGCTTCATGTTTTCTAGCTGTTCTTTTAATTCTGCGTCTAATTCTGCATATGAAAGCCAGCGACTAAATTCTTGTTTCCAATTCATACTTCCATCTCCTCTCGCCTGTCGTACCTTCATTATATGAAAAAAACAACCTGAATCTCAATATTTTTTAAAATCTAGCAGGATTTTACTATAAATATTTGTATACACTATGGTTAAATACTCCACCAAAGGGAATGAGGATTATGCAAGAATGGGGCTTGTCAGAAGAGCTCAAAATAAAAACAAAGCAGATGATTGAAATTGCTGAAAAAGAATTATCAAACATGAAGCATGCAATCGATAAAGAAGATGAATGTATTTTATGTAAAATGGAAGATATTCATCATATGCTAACAAATGTACAAACGTTAGCAGCTACATATTATATTCAAGCATATTTATCACCTTATACGGAAAGTTCACATTTCATCACTACAGCTGTCCAACATTTAAGCGCTCGAAAACACGGTGCTCTTATTATTGTGGAACGAAGTGACGCTCTTGAGTCTTTCATTCAAACTGGAACGACATTAAACGCACACTTAACCGCGCCACTACTTGAATCGATTTTTTATCCAGGGAACCCTCTTCATGACGGAGCCGTTCTCATTAAAAATAATCATATTGTCTCAGCAGCTAATATTCTCCCATTAACAAAAAGCATGGAAATCAATCCTGAGCTAGGAACACGTCATAGGGCTGCAATTGGCTTATCCGAGAAAATTGATGCACTTATATTAGTTGTCTCTGAGGAAACAGGGCGTACTTCATTCGCTTTAGGTGGGACGTTATATACGATTTCTTTATAGGACGAATCTTTAGCTATGTAGCACTTTTTGGAACGGTAAAATAGTAAATGAAATTATATTAACCGTAACTCCAAATATATCGACTTACCGACAAAAACTGACAATAGTCATACCATATCAATAAGAAAAGGCTATCCCAAAAATTTGAGACAGCCTTTTCTTCAAAAATTATTCTTCTCCGAAACGCTCAACAAGTGTTGCAAGTGTACGCACCATTGCACCTGTTGCTCCAGATGGTCCTAAATCATGTGCTCCTGATGTTTCAGATGTTCCAGCGATGTCTAAGTGTACCCATGGTGTTTCTTCTGCAAATTCACCAAGGAATGCCCCAGCCATAACCGCATGTCCTTCACGGCCTGGTGAGTTATTTAAATCAGCAAATTTACTGTTTTTGACACGTTCTTTATCACGTTCAAAAATCGGCAATTGCCAAATTGGCTCATCCGTTTCCATAGAAGCCTCTAACACTTGTTCAAACAATTCTTCATTATTTGTCATCGCGCCTGTTGTATGATTTCCAAGTGCAACAATTACACCGCCTGTTAATGTTGCAACATCAACTAAGTAATTTGCGCCAAGTTTCTTCGCATACGTAATACCGTCAGCTAACGCTAGGCGACCTTCTGCATCTGTATTTAATACTTCAATTGTTTTTCCGCTCATAGATGTAATAACATCATCTGGCTTAAATGCTGTACCACTTACAACGTTGTCAGTTGATGGAATAACAGCAATTACATTTTGCTCTGGGCGAAGTTCACCGATGATCTCCATCGCGCCAAGAACAGCTGCAGCTCCGCCCATATCACCTTTCATACCAACCATGCCTTCACGTGGTTTTAAAGAATAACCGCCTGTATCATATGTAATCCCTTTTCCAACAAATCCAATTACATCTTTCCACTCTTCTTTTCCTTTATAAATAAGAGCGATCATTTTTGGCGGTTCAGTAGATCCTTGGTTTACTGCAAGTAATGCACCCATACCAAGCTCTTCCATCTCTTCTTTCTCAAGAACCTTATAATCCATATCGTATTTTTCTGCTAATTCAACTGCATACTCAGCAAGCTTTGTCGCTGTTAATACGTTTGGCGGCATATTTACAAGCGTACGAGCTGAATTCGTTGCACGTCCATGTACGTATCCTACCGTTAATGCTGCTTCAATTTCTTGTGCATCTTCTGCTGTAATAGCCGTAAACTTCTCTAATTCTACACGATCCTTTTTATCTGATTTATACGTTTGTAATTCATATGTACCAAGACCTTGTACTTCTGCCGCAATATGAGCTACATCAATCGCATCTAATTTATCTGTCACGAAAGAATCAAGTAAGATTGCTGCATCTTGTACTTTTGCTGCTTGTAACGCTTTAAACGCCTTACCAAGAGCAGCACGTAACGTTTCCGTTGTATATGACTCTTTCTTACCTAAACCAACAAAATAATAACGTTTAACATTTGTTTTTCCTAAGCTATGTACTTTTGAAATGGCTTTCTTCTTAGTTGAAAGTTCTTTTTCTTCTAATAAAACTTGTAATTGTCCTTCAAACACTTTATCCAGTTCTTGTACAAAGCTACTCTTTTTATCTTCTTCAAATAAGGCAACAATTACCGCTTCATGACTTACTAATTCTTTTTGTACTCGAAACATGTTCAGACCCCCTAAATTTCTCTACGTCCATTATAACTTTATTTTCGATAAAATGCGACAATTCTAAATTCTGTTATTTCATATAAAGTGAAACTTTAATCAGTGGGGGTTTTACCGGCCGCAAATAGCAGGATAAAGATACTATCTCCAATATCTTCTATGGTGAAATAAGACAAGAAAAAAGTCTAGCGTTATTACCACTAGACTATCTTTGTTTTAAATATTGTCCACGAAACACTTGCATCGTTTCGTCTTGATTTAACATCGTTAACTCTTCTTCCGAAAACTTGCCATTTCCTATTTTCACTATATACACATTTACTTTTTTCTTACCCCATTGGCTATAAACATCTTTCACCGTATCATAATATAAATCGAGACGATTTCCTTTTATAGCACCGCCCTTATCAGCTACAACACCATATCCGTAACCTGGCACGAATAGAATTGTCCCAAGCGGGAATACGCGTAAATCGGCAGCGATTGTGGAATATAAATCCCTTTTTGCTTTAACACCTGAATATGTAATGCCATACTCTGGATGCCCCGGCCTCTTTCCAGTTGACTCTATACCTGATGTATAACCAGTTGCAGTCATTTCTATAACACGATATTTAGACCAGTCATTTGCCTGCTCTAAAGCATTTATCACTTCTTTACTCGGAGCAATTTTTTTCTCAATTTCTGCTGCATGTACTTCTTTTACACTTGTTCCTTCATATGATTTTATAATCTCTACTAAAGAAACTCCTGTGAAAGCCTGCCATGTTACGCATAATGCGAATGCAAGTAAACAAGTCATCATAATGCGAATACAATATCGTTTTAACATTTTTATATTCCACACTCCTTCATCGTTAATCATTCCCTATACGATGAAGGAATATGCAAAAAAATAATCTCCAAATTGATTGGAGATTAAAACATTTGATATCCACTTTTCCGAAGTTTTTTAATTATAATTCCTGCTAAAGCAGCACCTACTAATCCAGTAGATAGAATAAACACATCTGCGTGTCCTAAATGCGATACACTTGTCCCAAATGAAGAAAATGTTTCTTTTGGCTTTGAAAAATAGTCCCATACACTCGCTTTATTAATAATAAGCATACAAATAATCGGATATACAATAACCATTACCCACGTAGCTCGCAAAATCATGTTGAGTAAAAATCCAATTCCAAAAAATAAAATAAAGAACAACATCATTGAAATAAGTAGTACCGGTATACTCACTTCTTCTCCCTCTCCTTCGCATACGCCGTAAACACATGATAAGCCGTATAACCAAATTGCTCTCCTGGATTTAATGTTTTGTCCATTTCAAAATGCGACTCTGCTCTTCCTTCTAATAAATATTTGATGAGTACAGAAGTATTTTGATCATCTGCAATATTTTCTGGATGTAAAAAAGCTACTTCCGACAATTCTTTCTCCTGTACGATAACGTCTTCTCCCTCTGGCTCTAGAAGAAAAATAATCATATTATCACTAATTTCATTATGAATAACACCTGAGCGAATACCAATAATCCCCTTTACATGAGCAACAATGCCTGTCTCTTCCAAAATTTCACGTTTCACAGCTTCATCAACAGTCTCGCCTTCATTAACAAAACCAGCAGGTAAAGACCATTGCCCTTTCAATCCACCGTATTTTTTCTTAACGAATAGCCATCTTCCATCTTCTGTAGCTACTAAGCCACTGACAGCTAACCACACTTTCCCTCGCTTCCCCATGATATAACCTCCTCCATCAAAACGAACAGAATATTCTTTCTTTTTTATATATTATACTATATTTTCAATACGAAAAAAGCAGAAACAGCTCATAGCCGTTTCTGCTTTTTCTACTATATATTAAAAGAACTTCAATTTACCTTTTTTAAGAACTAATAAAGGTCCGCCTAGTAAGAATAAGTAACGGTTGTCGATTACTTTCTTCATGAATGAAGCTTTCCAACCTGTTAACTTTTTACCCATAACAACGCCCATTGCATCGTCATGACCTAATGAACATACAGATCCTTTATTATCAAATGCGAACTTTTTCATTTCACCTTTGCCGCGAACTAACACAGTTAAATTGTGTGCAATATTATAACCTTCTTGAATTGCAATCTGTGCTGTTGGTGGGTATGGACGGTTAATCTCTTCGTTGATGATTAACGCTGCATCACCAACCATGAATACATCTTCATGACCTGGAGCGTGCATGTACTCATCCACTTTAATACGTCCGCGCATTGCTTCAAATCCAGACTCTTCCACAATACCATTACCACGAACACCTGCAGCCCAAACTACAGTTTCAGATTTAAGAAGTTCAGCATCATCACCGTTGGCAACGATAATACCTTCTTCAGTTGCTTCCTTAATTGCTGTACCGATGCGGAATTCTACACCTTTTTTCTCAAGTTGTTTTACAGCGTACTCTACTAATGCTGGATCGAAACCAGGAAGTGCTGTTGGAGCAGCTTCTACACAGATGATACGTGCTTTTTCACGTGGAACATCGTACTCTTTGCAAAGTTCAGGAATACGGTTTGCAAGCTCACCTACGTACTCGATACCCGTAAATCCAGCGCCACCAACAACGATTGTTACTAACTCATCACGTTTTTCAGTCGCATATTGAGCGAATTTTTCTTCCATATGCTCACGAATTTGACGAGTTGCATTAATGTTAGTGATTGAGAATGCATGCTCTTTTAATCCTTTAATTCCAAACGTTTCTGATTCGAAACCAAGACCGATTACTAAGTAATCATACTCTAATTCACCATCTTTTAAGATAATACGTTTTTCAGCAGCTTTAATCTCTACTACTGTATCTTGTACAAAGTTCACTTTATTTGTATCGATAACGTCTTGAATATCTAGACAGATTTTATCATCTTGTAATGTACCAGCTGCACTCTCATGTAACCAAGTTGCTTGGTAGTGATAGCTGTTGTTGTTTACTAACGTAATTTCAGCTTCACTTACAGATAATGTTTTTTGCAGACGAACAGTCGTAATCATCCCGCCATAACCTGCACCTAAAACTACGATTTTTGGAGTCTTCACTAAATCACAACCCTTTTCTTTATATAATAGTAATAAAAAATAATACCAAGTACTAAAAACTCTATTTGTCAAGAATGTGGAATTTATCACATTCTATATCATAACAAAACGCAGTCAAAAAATCGTACGAAATTTGTCATAGAAATTTAACATAATACTTCCCTATATTAGTCGGTTTCATTCCATAATTCAAGCACCTAGAGAATTATCAATATTTTAAAATAACATAGCGTTTTCAAGGGTTTTTCAGCCTTTTTTTCATGTATTTTCCTTTCGCTATATTTTATACAATTCTAAAACATCTATGCGCAAACTTACTTATTATTCAGTCGTTTTCAGAAGTATTATTAACTGAAATATGCTATCATTTATTTGAAAGTGTCATCATTTGCAGGATTTTCATGTACATATGAACAATATATGAAATCAATATTAAAATTCCATCATCTATAGGGGGAATGAAAATGACAGAAAATCAAAAAGTTTACGACATAACGATTATTGGTGGTGGCCCAACAGGACTATTCACCGCATTTTATGGCGGAATGAGACAAGCAAGTGTAAAAATTATCGAAAGCTTACCTCAACTTGGAGGGCAATTATCCGCGCTATATCCCGAAAAATATATTTATGATGTAGCTGGATTCCCAAAAGTGCGCGCACAAGAGTTAGTTGATAACTTAAAAGAACAAATGAAAAAGTTCGATCCAACCGTTTGCTTAGAAGAAGCTGTTGATACTCTTGAAAAACAAGCTGACGGTATATTTAAGCTTGTTACAAATAAACAAACTCACTACTCTAAATCTGTCATTATTACTGCTGGTAATGGTGCGTTCCAGCCACGCCGCTTAGAATTAGAAGGCACAGCAAAATATGAAAAGAAAAACTTACATTATTTCGTTGATGATATGAATAAATTTGCTGGAAGACGCGTCGTTGTATTCGGCGGTGGTGACTCAGCAGTAGATTGGACAATGATGTTAGAACCGATTGCGGACAAAGTTACAATTGCTCATCGCCGCGATAAATTCCGTGCACATGAACATAGCGTAGAAAGCTTAATGAATTCCCGTGCAGAAGTAAGCACACCTTACGTTCCAGTTGAACTTATCGGTGATGATACTATTGAACAAGTTGTTCTTCAGCACGTAAAAACAGAAGAAAAAATTATCATCGATGTTGATGACGTAATCGTAAACTACGGCTTCGTTTCTTCACTTGGTCCAATTAAAAATTGGGGCTTAGATATTCAAAAAAACAGCATCCTCGTGAACTCAAAAATGGAAACAAATATTCCTGGCATTTACGCTGCTGGTGACATTTGTACATATGAAGGAAAAGTAAAACTCATTGCTTGCGGCTTTGGTGAAGCACCGACAGCAGTAAACAATGCAAAAGCTTACTTCGATCCAAACGCAAAACTTCAACCAATGCATAGCTCAAGCATGTTTTAATATAGAAATGAAAAGAACTCCTTTTACATGAAAGGAGTTCTTTTGTTATAAAGATCCCTAATCCAAATTACCTCTCTTTCTTCACAGCTATGTACTTTAGAAAAAAATACCACATATTCCTAAAATATGTTACAATGAAACAGAACGTACGTTTCATTCAATGGAGGGGAATTTTATAATGAAAGAACCTATTATCATTAAGAAAGAAGCTTTCCAAGCAATCGGCGTTTCTATTACGACGACAAATGAAAAAGAGGCATCTACTGAAGGAAAAATCCCAGGGCTTTGGAACCAATACTTCCAAGAACAAATCATGCATCACATCCCAAATCAACAAACAAAAGAAACATTCGCTTTCTACTCAAACTATGAATCAGATGAAACTGGTACATATCAATTTACTATTGGCATGCCTGTTTCTTCATTAGAAGACGTTCCTGAAAATATGACAGCCTTAAGAATACCTACTGCAACGTATGCGGTATTTACAACGAGAAAAGGTCCTGTGTCTGAAGTCATTTGTGAAACTTGGGAATATATTTGGCAATGGTCGAAAGAAAACAAACGTGCTTTTACAACAGACTTTGAGCTTTATGACGAAAATGCAGTAGATCCAAATAACGTACAAGTGGATATTTATATTGCTTTAGCGTGAATGACAAAAAAGAAGATACCCTTTGGTATCTTCTTTTTTGTCGTTAAATAGCCACTGTGCAAATTCATTATTATTGTCTACAATGAGAAAGTGCAGTATAGAAATATTAGAAACTGTATAAAACGATTGTTAATAGGTTTTTCAGTCTAAATTTGGTACATAGAAAGGAAGCAATATGGAGGAACTACAACAAAATAAATCTGCTTTAGAAGGAAGCGGAAAACCGTTATTAAAAAATACGAACTTCCTTTTTCTTTGGGCAGCTACTCTCTTTTCAAGTTTTGCTTTAGCCTTTTTTACTTTTTCACAAACATGGTACATAGCAAAAACATTAAACCTTGAGGCTTCACTCGGTATTGTTTTCGTGGCTCTTAGTGTTCCAAGACTCATCTTTATGATTATCGGCGGTGCATTAGCTGATAAATTCCCGAAAAAAAATATTATGTTTTACTCTAATATTATTCGCGCTATTCTTGTCGCAACCATTCTCACCTGGTTCATCGTCGGTGATGTAACACTATATACATTTGCTTTGTTCGCTTTGTTCTTCGGACTTGCTGACGCTTTCTTCTGGTCAGCAGATGGATCTATTCTGCCTGAACTTGTAGAAAAAAGCCGTTTAACACAAGCAAATTCACTTACTCAAATGACAAACCAAGGATCGGTCATCTTGGGCCCTGTACTTGGCGGTATTCTCATTAAATTTACGAACTATGAAACAATCTTTTCAATTACAATCCTGCTACTCATTATCGCTGCGATACTCGTTCAAAAAATACAATTTACAGTACCCGAAAAAAATGAAACAGATAAAGGCATGTTTACTTCTATTAAAGAGGGAATTTTATATGTAAAAGAATCACCATTTCTTTCAACTTTCCTTATATGTAGCGCCTTTTTAAATTTATTTTTAATCGGCCCAATGCAAGTAGGCTTCCCGCTCTTCGTCAAAAACGTTCTGCACGGTGATTCACTTCAGTTTAGTTACTTAGAAGCGTCTGTTGGCGGCGGGATGGCGATAGGAGCTGTCATTGTCGGATTAAAAAACATTAACCGCAGACGTGGTCTATTTTGTATTATCATGATGCTACTGTCTGGTATATTCTTCCTAGCCATCAACTTTAGCACCGTACTTTGGCAAGCGTTATTAGCTGGAATGTTTTACGGTATTACAATTGCGATGGCTATCGTTCCACTTATGGCAATGATTCAATCAACAGTAAAAGAAGAGATGATGGGACGCGTTATGAGTTTACTCATGCTTTCATCGATGGGATTCATTCCGCTCTCTTACGCATTTACATCGCTTGCACTTGGGATAGGCATTCCAATTGTAACGGTTATGAAAAGCGGTGCAATCGCTGTTATCGTCTTTGTACTATTTGTAGCAATTCGTGTTCCAGTTGTAAGAAAGTTCGATTAGCTACTTGGAGTCATGTATTATACGCATGGCTCTTTTTTAAATGGATCGAATAACGGTATTCCCTTACTTCTCCTTAATGCCGCTCCCCACTCTAATCCAATTTCTAAAAATAAATCTCGCATCGTACTATACAATAATGCGCCAACATCTTTACGAATTTCTCCGTACTTATACGCTCTCACAACACTTTTCACCCGCCAAATTAAATTTCCATACGCTTCTTCATCAGCTAATATTCCCTCTAATAAAGCACCTTGCTCTAGTAATCCGCTCTTTTTATAAGCAAGTTCTACCTTACTCCAAAATATATTAATCTTCTTCGGATTACTCGTCATCGGCACCAGTGCATATATAAAAGGCTTCGGTATATCGTGACGACAATACGTTTCATCAAGCTCGTACGTTACTTTTCTTTTATCTTTTATTTGTGGAATGTTTTTAGAAAGAATTGTTTCCCCCTCATTTTTTTGCTCGTTTCCACTACAGCCATCTGTACGATCATCACTTTCACATGCGGACATTTTCATACGGTCATCCATGCGGTCAATTGCAGATTTAAGAAATACATATAAGTTTGCACTATATCCCCCGCGCTTATATCTTTCTTTTGTTGCAATACGTTTTATAATCCCTAGTTCTTCTAACTTTGCAATCGAGCGGCGTACCGTACGAATACTCTTTCCAACATTTGTAGCAATCGTCTCCATTAACGGACAAGCAACTCCCACTGTTTTCTGTTTCTCATTCACTGCATACTTTCCTAAAAAATGAATAATGATAGAATCCGTTTTATTCAATTGAAATCGATAGCACTTCAAAACTTGTTTTTGATATGTATTAAACTCTTCTTTACTTCGAAATTGACTATATGGTTTCATTAAATTATATAAGCTTCCCATTTTTATCACCTCACTTATAGGTAAGAAATAGGAAGAGAAATTGGCGTGATATTTAATATTTTTTATCCCGCATTAACGGGCAGTAAGACTCCCACCTCCAGATTCGGCGAATGCGATGAGGTTAGGTGGGAGATCAACTGCCCGTAAAAGCCCGATTGGTGCGGGCTAATAATCAGTGGGGGATGGACAAAACCCCCACTGATTAAAATTTCACTTTATTGGAGATGAAAATATGATTGTAATTAGTGCTTGTTTAGGTGGTATTGCTTGTCGGTATGACGGTAACGATAATCTCGTTTCACAAATAGAAGAGTTATTACAGAGGGAAGATACCATCCTTGTTTGTCCCGAAGTATTAGGCGGTTTACCAACACCACGCCCTTCTGCTGAAATTATCGGCGGTAATGGCGATGATGTTTTAGATGGAAAAGCAAAAGTAATGACGAAAGAAGAACAAGATGTCACGGAAGCTTTCGTGCGTGGTGCTTATAAAGCATTAGAACAAATAAAAGATTTAAACCCAGAATATATAATTTTAAAAGAACGCAGTCCATCTTGTGGTAGTTCTACTATTTACACAGGGGAATTTAACGGCAATAAACAAACTGGTTACGGAGTGACAACTGCTTTATTTAAAAGACACGGATTTAAAGTCATTTCAGAAGAGGATTTTGAAAGTAAAAAAAGGAATTGCCCCTGTTCGTCAATTCCTTTTTTCTGTCTTATTTCGCACCTAGTTTTTCTTTCACTTTCGCTGGAAGCTCGTCCTTTTTCACTTCTTCCCAAGCTGTTACACCTTTTTTATCTGAGTGGTATACGCGTAGGAATGCTTCTTTACGAAGATTTTTTTGCGCTATGAATTCTAATTCTTTCTCTTTACCATCTTTATCAAAACCAGTTAGTTTATATTCGTAATCTTTATACGGCTGACCATTATCAGCTTTACCATTATATTCTTTTCCATCTACTGTAATTTGAACGTAATACTCATCTTTACCCATACGGTTTAAATCACAGCCAACTAACAAACTTGCGAATACAACTAAAATACTAAAAAGTGCAATATATCTTTTCATTTCCTTCACCTCATATGTTTTTCTTATATTGTTATCTTAAAGCCTAAGCTTTAAAGAAGAAATTCAAAAACATGACATGAACATTACACTTTTGTAAGATAGTAAATTAAAACTTTAATCAGTTTTTTTCATTGAAAACGTTATTGACACTCATCTAGCCTAGTCATGACAATCTATTAACGCCAATTTTTCCACTTGTCACGAATCTTATCACGTAATTTCCTTATACCGCTTATTACACCTTCTATTACGCACTCTATTATGATATCAATTATAAGGTAACTTACGAATCTAATTATAGGTTTAATTACATATCTCCTTACGAATTCAAAAATATCGTCAATCTTGCGTCCCCTCCCGCTCGTACAAAGAACTGCTACTTCCGATTCATTTTGCGCAATCTACGTTCTGTTACAACCGCTGCGCCTACTGCAGTAGCTATCAACAAAAATAGTACGGCGATAGCGTCCACAATGAGGCTATTGAATTTGGATGAAACCCCAACAAATACTAACGCTATCGTTAATACTGCTAGCATAATTATCGTTATCTTATCTTCGTTCATCATTGTCCTCTCCGATTACTCACGGTTCTCTCTCCAAGACTTTATAAAGCCACCGACAACTTTACTGCAATTGTTCCCGTAATTAATTTATTATCGTTGTAATCCATCTTCTACTACCTGCGTAACAGTTCCATTCGGTTCGAATATTACACGTAATGTTCCTTCGCCGCCATAACCGGTATAGCCGTATACTGAATACGATTTATATTTCTCAATCATACGTGGCTGTCCAATCGCAGCTTTTACTTGATTCGCAGGCATACCTTTTTTGATTTTCAAATAGTGATTATAGTCTACTTCCGCCGAATCGTTATTTACATCTTTATACCACGGTACGCGGTCGTTTTTTTCTTCATATTCCTTTACAGGCTCTTCACTGCTTTTCGTAGATACCTGACTCTCTTTATCCGCATCCTTTATAGCAGTGCGTTCAATATTAACAACGTAACCATATGTATTTAATTCAACCATAATTTCATATGTACCATCCGTATCCTTTTCAGTATAAAACACGCGTTTTTCCTTGTTATTATAATTTTTTATGTTCTCACCGCCGTAGTCAATCGTATTAAGAATATCCGTATATGTCATGCCTTCCTCAATCTTTTCGGCTTCGTCGCGAGAAATATAACGCTTCTGTGATGACGGAGCGTCCTCATATTTAATGCTGTCACGTTCGCTCGTAGTCATAGGGGTTTCCTTCTGTTCTTTTAGTACTTCCGCTTCCGATTTCACCTGTTGCTTTGCTCCCGCTTTTGTTAACACGTCTGTATCGTTAGAACATGCTCCAAATATTGATGCTGTAACCAACGTCATCCCTAATACCAGTACTTTCTTAAATGACTTCATTGTAATTCCTCCGGTAGTTTTTAATTTCTAGTAATCAGCGTATTTTAATTAATATGGAACGAGTCAGTTCTATACAATTTGATATGGCCTGCACCTTCATGCATCCTCTTTATCCTTCTTCTTGCATATATTCGTTATCTTTGTCATGCTCTTTTTCTTTTTAGCGCAAAAGAAAAGACCTTCCTAACGATTTGGTTTCATCGCTAAGAAGGTCTTTATATGCAACCTACCCATTCAATTTCCACTTAGAATAAAGGGATGAAAAAACTTAGCAATCTTCTGGCTTACCAGCATTCGACGCTGTACGGAAAGATGATCCGCATCCACATGATGCGATCGCGTTTGGATTGTCGATTGTGAATCCGCCGCCAAGCATAGATTGCTTATAGTCAACTTTCACTCCCTTTACAATCGGAGCACTTTCTTTATCGATAACAAATTCAACACCGAAAAACTCAAGAACTGTGTCGTCTTCTTTTGGTTCTACTTCAAATCCTAAGCCGTAAGAAAGACCACTACATCCGCCGCCATGTACAGCAAGGCGCACGTACTTCTCTCCATCTTCAGCATCTTTTAACATATCTTTAATTTGAAAAGCTGCTTGTTCTGTTACTTCAATCATGAAATACACCATCCTTTCTGTTCTCATTCTATTATACATCTTTACGCTTCTATCTTGTACTCATACACTCCGCGGCAAATTATTTCCGCAGGTCCTTTCATTAATACATTTCCTTCTTCTGTCCATGCGATCATTAAGTCGCCGCCTGCTAAGTGAACCGTAATTTCTTTACCGTGTTCCATTTTCCCATTTAAAATTGCCGCAACGACAGCTGCGCATGCTCCTGTCCCGCAAGCTTGTGTTACACCAGATCCTCGTTCCCAAACGCGGAAATTCATCTCTTCATCATTCAAAATCTCGATGAATTCAACATTCACTCGCTCTGGGAACATTTCATGCGTCTCAAGAACCGGTCCTAACGTTGTAAGAGGCGCTTTTTCTACATCATCAACAAAAATAACCGCATGTGGATTCCCCATTGAAACAGCTGTAAATGCATAACGGTGATTATTGTATAAGAAGTTTTCACGAATAAATGGTGTTTCTCCTTCACCAAGCATCGGTATCTCTTCACGTGTTAAACGAGGTGCTCCCATATCGATTTTCGCTAATGTAACTTTGTCATCTTCTACCGTTACTTCTGCCGTAACAATACCAGCTAACGTTTCAATTGTGAAAACTTTACCTTCTACTAGTTTATGCTCATACGCATATTTCGCTACGCAGCGTAAACCATTTCCACAGCTCTTTCCTTCTGAGCCATCGTTATTAAACATGCGCATTTTTACTGGTGCCACGTCAGAAGGACAAATTAAAATCATTCCATCTGCACCAATACCAGTATTAATATTTGAAACCTTTTCCGCTACAATTGCTAAATCTTCTTCTCTAATTTGTTCTTCAAACATATTTACATATATATAACTATTTCCAAGACCATGCATTTTTGTAAAAGAAAATTGGCTCATTTTTATTCACTCCAAAAATAATTTATTATTTCAAGTATAAAATGCATGCTTTTAGAACACAATATGAATGTCCCCCGTTTCTCATATTTGACAGTGTTTTGGCAATAGGCCGTTCTTACACAAATCGTGTAAGAAAAAAGCCCTTCTAAAAGGGCTTTTTTTTTCGAAATAAACACTCCTAATAAAGTGAAACTTTAATCAGTCTGGGGACGGGCAACAGGGCTTCAACCTAACTTCTTTGCTTCAGCTGAATTTTGAGGTGGGAGTCTTACTACCCGCAAATAGCGGGATAAATGAAAAAAGAAAAACGTTGCCTGTTTGCAACGCTTTAAAACATTGGATTTTCATCCATATAATCATATACATTATTTACAAGTTCTTCTACTGTTGCACCTTGTACAACTTCACCATTTACAAGTGCAAATGGACCTTCAAAACAGATGCCACAATATCCTAAACAACCATATTCCATTACGTCTAAATTAGGATCTTTTTCTAATTTTTCTAAAGCTGCTTGCGAACCGCTTGCAAGGTTACCTACACAAAATTCGATTAATGGTTTAATCAAAACTCTCTCCCCCCTGTATCTCTAAACAAATTACCATTTACTTTATATGGTATGTGCATACCTAATTTGCGAAACGGATAAGTAACCCTCTCTACTTGTTACCATTCCACTTTATTTATAAGAAGAAAACTAAGCTGTTTCTTGTTGTTTTCGTTATATATTCTAAACTATTTAGTTACTTCACTATTTCACTTCATAATAGATGGTCTTCTTTATATAACATACTACTCATAATGAAATAGTAAATAGTAACTAGAAAATGAAAACCACTTACTTTACTTTTCTTCTTATTGTACAACAGAGTATTCATTCATGCATTGTTATTTGTTCACAAATTCGATATAATTTGATTGTGTAAAGTCAAAATATTTTATTAATATAAAATTGTATGATTAGGGGATATTTCAACAGAAAAGGGGTAATCCATCATGAAACACCTCGTACTACTAGGTGGTGGCTACGGTGGAATGAGAATTCTGCAGCGGCTACTTCCAAGCAACCAACTTCCAGATGATGTACAAGTGACATTAATCGACAAAGTACCATATCATTGCTTTAAAACTGAATATTATGCATTAGTTGCGGGTACAATTTCAGAAACGCATATTCGCATACCGTTTCCTGAGCACCCACGTCTCAATATTCAATACGGAACAGTAACAAATATTGACCTCGAAACGAAGGCCGTTCATCTCGATGGCGGTGAAACGATTCAATATGATGATTTAATTATCGGGCTTGGCTGTGAAGATAAATATCATAACGTTCCTGGGGCAAAGGAATATACACATAGCCTACAATCAATTGAACAAACACGTAAGACATATGAACAATTAAATAGCTTAGAACCAAATGCAACAGTAGCTGTCGTTGGGGCTGGTTTAAGCGGCGTTGAAGTGGCAAGTGAACTTCGCGAAAGCCGTTCAGATTTAAAAATCTATTTATTTGATCGAAAAGATAGAATTTTATTCCCATATCCAGAGAAATTAAGTAGATACGTAGAAGAATGGTTTGTAAAACATAAAGTTACCATTATACGAAACTCTAACATTACAAAAGTGGAACCAAACATTGTATACAACCATGATGAACCACTTGAATGTGATGCAATCGTCTGGACAGCTGGTATTCAAGCAAATGAAGTTGTTCGAAACCTTCCAGTAGAACAAGATGGTAGCGGACGGGTTGTTTTAACGAAATATCACAATATTCCAAATAACGAGCACGTTTATGTCGTAGGAGATTGTGCAGCACTTCCACACGCACCATCTGCTCAACTTGCTGAAGGTCAAGGAGAACAAATTGTCCAAATATTATTAAAACGTTGGAATAATGAACCCCTTCCTGATGAACTGCCTGTTATTAAATTAAAAGGTGTTCTCGGTTCTCTCGGCAAAAAACACGGATTTGGTTTACTAGCAAACCAACCATTAATGGGACGTGTACCGAGATTATTAAAATCCGGTCTTCTTTGGATGTATAAATATCATAACGGTTAATACTTTAAAGGCTGCCTACATAGTAGACAGCCTTTTTCTATTCATTTTTTGTAACTACTCAGTCATTCTATGAAAAAACCGACAGAAAAGCATTTTTTTAAATGGTCGAGAGGGACTGGCTATGTATAGGATCGGTCAGTGCCTTTTCCTGCCACGCGCAAAGTTTTAAAACAAAGAAAAAAGATGTTCCTTCTAAAGAGACTTTATTTTTCTATTTTTCTCCCTTTTTGATACGATATAACTAGAATCAGAAAGGAGCAATTTATGTTTATATTAAAAGACATCATATATAAAGATATTCTACACATTCCTTATTTACAGATTCAAAAAGAAAAAACAACTTGTATTATCGGTGAAAGTGGTAGTGGTAAAAGCACATTACTTCGCATGTTAAACGATTTACAATCACCAACATCTGGCACAATTGAATATAACGGAAAATCTATTTTAGATTATCCTCCCATTCAATTACGCCGTGAAGTTGTCATGCTCGGACAAACTCCGCCTATTTTTGATGGAACAATTAAAGATAATTTATTAATGGGACTTCGATTTTCTGAAAAGCCATTTCCAAATGACGACGCCCTGCAAGGCGCATTAACGACTGTTAGCCTAGATAAAAAATTAGAAGATAACGCCTCTTCTTTATCAGGTGGCGAAAAACAAAGACTTGCTTTCGCTCGTATTATACTAATGGATCCGCCCGTCTATTTATTAGATGAACCAACTTCGGCACTAGATGGTGACACAGAACGCCGCGTTATGAAACAATTCACTCTACTGGCAAGAGAAAAGAAAAAAACAGTTATCTTCATCACGCACTCGCAACAACTTCCAGAAGAAATCGCAGACGATATTATTGAAATTAGTAAAACAAACGGTGCAACTAGAAAGGAAGTGCTATCAATTGAAGGGCGTTATTGAACTACAAATTTGGCAACTTGCAGCTGCATATATTTTCATCCTTATTTTAATCGGGCTTGTGAAATTAAAAGGAATACCGCGTGAGAAACAAATTACAATTGCTACATTACGTATGACAATTCAGCTCGTACTAGTCGCATATGTTCTTACATACATATTTGAAAATAGTAATCCGTTTTATACAATAGCTCTCATTACTTCTATTACTACATTTGCGATTTTCAACATTTATAAACGAATAAACCTTCCTATGTCAAAAGAATTAAAACGAGTAGCCGCCCTCTCCATGATCGCTGGATCAATTGGCCCTCTTCTACTATTTATCTTTGTCATTATCGGACACGATCCTTGGTATGCTCCGCAATATATCGTTCCTATTGCCGGCATGCTAATCGGTAACGCTATGACAGGTATTTGCCTCGGGGCAAACACCTTTTTAAACAGTATGAAATCACAAAGAGACCATATTGAAGGTGCACTTATGCTTGGCGCAACTCCAAAACAAGCAGCTGCTCCGCTCATACGGGACGCTTTCGATTCTGCTATTTTACCAACAATTAATTCCATGGTCGGAATGGGAATTATAAGTCTTCCAGGCATGATGACAGGACAAATTTTATCCGGTGTATCACCATTTACAGCTATCCAATATCAAATTGCGATTATACTTGGCATTTCTGGAAGTACAGCTTTCTCTGTTATTATCTTCTTACAGCTTGGTTATAAAACGTTCTTTAATAAGCGGTGCCAGTTGAAAGAAGTTGAAGTACAATCATAAAAAAGACGCTCTGCAAGTTACTTACAGAGCGTCTTTTTTCTTTGCTAATCTTACGCTTTCTTAACGAACTGTGATTTTAACTTCATAGCTCCGAAACCATCGATTTTACAATCAATATCGTGATCTCCCTCAACTAGACGGATACTCTTTACTTTCGTACCAATCTTTACAACTGAAGAAGTTCCTTTTACTTTTAAATCTTTAATGACAGTAACAGCATCGCCATCTTGAAGAACGTTTCCGTTCGCATCTTTTACAACTTTTGCACCATCATTACTTTCAGCTTCCGCTTCTTGACCCCACTCATGGGCACATTCTGGACATACGAAAAGAGCGCCATCCTCATACGTATATTCTGAATTACATTTTGGACAATTTGGTAAAGTAGCCATAAATTCATTTCCTCCGTTCATTATTTATACGTAAAAATCAAAATTGATGTTTACATCTCGATAAATAAAATTTGTACAGCATTTCTTTATAGTGCCATAGTCTTACGTTATTGACAAGCCTACCTGGAATTCTCATTTTTTATTGTATTTTACAAAATTTCAATTCGTATGGTGTTTGTTTACTAATGTTTTTCTCTTCTTGTTACATATCCTTTCTCATAAATAAAAAGAAGAATCTTCATTAGACTCTTCTTTTTGCGATACATCATTATCTATTTATATTAATACCAGGCATTTTCTTCAATATAAAATTGATACTCTTCTGCTTCTTCTTCATTTAACTTTTTATCGTTTAAATAAATTTCTTTCCATTCAAATCTCTGTTTATCTAAATACACAGCGAACTTAATCTTTACATCCTTTTTTTCCTCATAATCATAACCAGTAAATTCTACTATATCAAAACGTCCTTCTTTTTTTACATACGTCCATTTTGGATCATCAGTAAAAACTTCCAATGTAATCCCTTCATCACTTAAACGAACTACATCTTTTATATTCGGTTCCGTCGGTAAATACGATAACCCATAACCAGCTGCACCAAATACTACAAATAATAACGCATTTAATCCAAGCATAATCCCAACATGAGTGCCACCCTTTGTTTGGAAGTAATAATTGTGTTGTGCATCAGATAACTCTTTTGCCTTATGTAAAACGCGAACTGTATGCTTGTAATATAAACGATTCCCTTGCCATCCAGTAAATAGCATAGTTCCGAAATAAACAATAAAATCGATCCACATCGGGATATCTATAAAAACAGAGGTAATTAAAGTAGGAACTCCTACTAATGCAATAATAATAAATAATTTATACATTTTGCGATAAGCTAACCACAATAATGGGAAGAAAAAGGCTATCCAGTTCCAACTATTTCCCTTCTCGGGATCTTTTGCTTTCCCCCACTTAAAGTCGTAATATGCAGTATTATTTCTCACAACTTTATGTAACTCTTTAGGAGCTATCGCTTCCTGTAAAACAGTGTCCTTCACGTACATCATCCTTCTCTTATTTCTATATAACTTTATTGTATATCTATAAAAAGAAGGAATCTAACAAAAAATAGTTATATTTCATAAAAATGAACAAAAATCGAATACATTCCGACAATTATCCATTCTATATTCCATTTTTCTATTAAATATATTAGAATACTCATATATAAGACATTTAATACACTATGTTAAACATCTTGTATATTCGCAAAAAAGGATGTATCAAAATCATTTTGACACACCCTTCTCCTATTAAACTACTATTGTAATATGACCTAGCCTAAAATCTCGACTTAAGAGACTTCACAAATTAGCTCTCTACTATTTCAAACATATTTCCACTTACACAACTATCCCACATTACCCTTCACTTTCTCAATAACATCTTCTATACGCTTAGCTATACATTCTGGCTCCCAATCTCCCTCACCATGCATAGCTGTATAAACCGGACAATTCTCATCATTACTATCTACAAAGATCGGGTCTCCGAGATAGGAATCTATCCCAATTACAATCCAACCGTCTTTCCACTCTCCGTCTTCATTCCCGATTAAGCTTTGCCCTTCATCATCAAAGCTATAACCAAGTTGCCCTTCTTCTATTTCTTCACTATTAAATAATTCTATTGTCATTGGTTCAAATTCACACTCTAACTCAATTTCATTATCCTCAGCGCGATCTACATGTGCTAAAAGTTGTTTAATTTTATTGTGGTTAATCATAAGATTTTCTCCCTCATAAAGTGAAACTTTAATCAGTGGGGGTTTTGTTCATCCCCCACTGATTATTAGCCTTCACCAATCGGGCTTTTACGGGCAGTTGATCTCCCATCTAACTCCCTCGCATTCGCCGAATTTTGAAGTGAGAGTCTTACTGCCCGTTAATGCGGGATAAATTTACACGCTGCTTTAAAACCACTTGGATTTAAGAAGAAAAGACATACATTTTCCAAAGCTGATAACGGATTTTATAAGATCATTCATATACAAAAAAGCCAGTTTGGAGATGATTTCTATATAAATATAGGTGTTCATCCAATTGGTCTCCCGCAACTTATTACGGACCAATTACAAGTAAAAGAAAACATCTCAATATTCGATTGCATTCTACGAACAAGGATAGAGCCTATACATATGAAACAGAACCAGTTATTACATAATGTTTCACATGAAACTATCGACATTCCGAATTACCTTTCTACTATTTTCGACTGGTTTCAAACGTGGGCTTCATATAAAACTTTAATAAAAACAACTATACATTCCATAACTCCTGTACTAGCTGTCGTTCCAATATTACAAGAAAAAGCGTTTCTGCTTCTTACCTGTTTCTCTTTCTACAAATTAAAACAGTACGAACAAGCTAATCGCTACTTACAGCAATATTTGCATTGTGCTGTTCATCTTAATACCGAGGAGAAAGAGCCAGTCTTCTTTCATGAAGTTGATATGTATATGAAAAAACTAGTAGAAAGTGCAATGTAACTTCACATTGTGCTTTCTACTAGTGCTTTATATTCCTCTTGTAACTTTTTAAATTGTTCTTCATACTTTTGCATCTTTACCGTATCCGTTTTCGAATTAAGGAATGTCCTTCTTCTCCCAATCACCATTATATTTTTCCCTTCTATTGCATCGTTCATATATACGTAAGGTTTAAAAAACTTACATTCCGTATATGGCAATGCTACAGATAATTTTGCATACTCTTCCACTTTAAATTGATTAGATAAACTTAACTCTCGCAAATTTTTTAATTGTATTAAAGGTTCTAACGAATCATCTTTAACCTTTAAGTTCATAAGGGTAAGCTTTTTCAAATGTTGTAATGCAGCGAGTGGTTGTAAAGTTTGTACTTTCATCGTTGTATTTATTCCACCACCCATGTAAAAGGTATTGAGTTGCGGACACTTACTTAAAGCAGTTAAATCTTCTAGCTTAGAAAAATCATCAATTAGTAAGGATTTGAGTTTTTTATTATACGCAATATCCCATAACGTCTTCGCTTTTGTATTCCAGCACATATACAACTGTTGTAAATCAGATAATTTTTGAAGGCTACTTAAATCCTCGACCCTCATTTCGTAAACGTACAATATATTTGGACGAGCGTACGTAAGAATATGCTCAAATTGCTTTTGATTTACTGCGAAAACCCATAACTTCTTAACTTGTAAAGATGCTAATCGTTCTATATTTTTTGTTTTCCCCTCAATCGCTAATTCTTCTAAACTAGCAGTAACATTTTCCAAGTCCTTTATAATCCTCGGTTGCTCACCAATTGGAAACATTTTATCCTCTCCTACAACGCCCAAGTAATATTCATTTCTTCAAACGACTTCTTACTCACTTCCAACCCTTCGCCATCATCAGTTCCAATCATCGCTACTTCTTCTTTAGACAACATAATTTTCTCGTTTGGATTTTTGATTTTTCTCTCATACACGAGTTGTAACAGATCCATTTGCTCCTCTGTCAGTTCATACTCTTCTTCCAATCTTTCTATTGCAGATTCCGTATCAAGTAATGGGATTTCTAATAAGAATCCACCGTGCTCTTCCATCTCTTCAAATGAATCAATTGAATATGCACCGCTATCCTCAATCCAAAATGCCGTCGTAATGAAAGGAACTGTTTCCCCCTCTACCTCCTCTAATACGTATTGGAGTGCTTCCTCTTTAGCAATTTCTATCACTTCCGAAGGTGCCCCTTCAAAATAATTTTCCGCATCAATCCACTCATCAATTCTCTCACTATTCACATCTTGAAGACATACGATTGTGTACTTCGAATCAAAAGTAATTGTCCCTCTTCCGCCTTGACTATCTTGCATACTATAGTTAAATCCATCCCATGAACTTTCATGTGAGAAATCAGGAGCATGTGCTACAAAAATTGCATCTGCAATCGACTTTAAGATGCAACCTCTCCATAATTGTTCTTTGTCTATATGTAATTTATATTTACTCATCGTCTTCCCCCATACACATGTTTTTTCTATTATCTTTCCTCTACATAATACTTGTAAAGCCTTTTCTACCTACTGCAAAATAGGAAAGACGCCCTTTTCAAAAAGGCGTCTTTTTACATTTGAAAATTTACTAATATAAAAAATGAATTATTTAATAAATGAATTCCCCATGGAACGAGTAAATTATTTGTTTTCTTATATGTGTAGGCTAAACATACACCTATACCAAAAATATATAACATACTACCTAAAGTAAGGGGATGACCTAAAGTAAATATAAAAGCACTTATAACAATACTAGTAAGTGTAGAGAAGCGCTGAGATAATTTCGTGAAAAATATCCCCCGAAATAAAAGTTCTTCCCAAATCGGTGCAAAAATGGTGAGTACAACTACGTATAAAATGATTTCACTTATAGTAGGCTCTATTACTATATTTGACTCATCCACACTAAGCCCCTGTGGTAAAACTAAATTTAATACCGCAAGATATATAAGCAGTATGATCATCGTCATTACTATTGTTACATAATGTTTAAAATTATTGAACTGTAGTGATTTTACTAGCTGTGAACAATACTTTCTTGCTGGTGCATACATTACAATAATCGTACAAAACGTAAAGGGTGGGATAAGATGGTCTACATACCATGGATATAATGAGGAGTCATATAAAAAGTTCAAAAAACCCATTCCATGCATTACCCCAAAAGTAATTATTATAATGCTAATTACTTCGAGCATACTCATTTGTATATTCTTCTCTTCATATGTAGCTAATTCTGTGTTCATCCTATCCCCTCCAGTATAATTAAACCTTTCAAACCATTATATACCAATTTTAACACAAAAACAGACGATACAATTTACTGTATCGTCTGTTTTTCCCTACCATTTCTCTCTACATGCTTCAATTAGATGCAGCAAATACCTCTTCGTCATATCAGCCCTTCTCCACCTTGAGATTATTCGCTTTTCTTTTGGATTATGCCGCATTCGCTCTACTTCCCTTAATAAAGGATCCCACTTATGAGAGTAAAGTTCCAACATGTATTGTAATCCTCTATCTTTTGAAACAATTGTTTTATGTTCTAACGTATATAAAATACGTCCCATCGTAACGACAGCTGATTCTACCCATTCTTCTATGAAAAATAAATAAGGATGCTTCGCTTTTTCAAGCCAGTAATGTTCTACGTTGTATTTCATTGTATTTACTACATCGTCCCACTTTATTTGAAAGGAAAGGTCTTCTACTTCTTTCCCGCTAACTGTAATACCTTGATTTTTCAATGTCCACCATGTGACCGCGTTAATATCCCAATGACCAATATCAGCCTTACCATCTGCACAATACACGTACTCATTCATTTCATCATTGTATTTCCCCAAGTCAGCAAGCGGAATATACATACCGTCCATTCTTTTACCTAACGTACTTTTACTAATTTTTTTATGCAGTTCTATAATTTGTTGTTTTTCAGCTTCATTCACGGAATCACTTATTACCGTAACAAAGTCAACATCGCTCGTTTCTATATGAAATGCTCCTAGCGCGATTGATCCGTAAATATATACCCCGACTATTTTTTCGTCCGAAAAAATTTCTTTTAATTCTACTATGTACTGCTCCATTAATTGCTTTACTTCTTCTGGTAAAACTTGTTTTATTCCATTCTCCACATCTATCCCTCCATTAAAAAAAGCCTTTGCGAATTCGCAAAGGCTTCCTGCTTTATAAATATTTCTCGATTTCTTCGTAAACATCCTTCAAACGAGGATTTCCTTCTCCAACAATTTCTCCATTTACAAGAACGACCGGATAAAATAGATCTTCTTCCACTACGCGCTCTGCGAATGCTTTTTTATCTTCATCTTCTTGTTCTTGTTGAAAATCAATATACTCGAAATTAAATTTATTTTCTTGTCCTTCATATTTACGACCAATCGCCGCTTGTAACCACTCAAACGTTTCTGTTGAAGATGGCATTCCAACGCAGCTCGCACAAATTACTTTCGTCCCATACACTTGCACATTAACCATTTCTTCTCCCCCACTTCTTGCCCTAACAGTATATTCAGATGTCTTAGTACATAAGCACATCATTTTACAAACTTATTCCATACCCCTATACTGAAAAAACACGTTGTACACACGATATAATATTTTGACAATAAAACAAGAAGAGAAAAAATAGATTTTCCCCTCTATCTTGATTATAATAAAACTGATGAAAGGAGTCGATAAAAATGGAAAACCCACATATGCAAGAACAAGTACTAGAGGTATTAGATAAATTACGTCCATTCTTACTTCGCGATGGCGGAGACGTTGAATTAGTAGACATTGAAGAAGGTATCGTAAAATTACGCCTTATGGGTGCATGCGGAAGCTGCCCAAGTTCTACAATCACACTAAAAGCTGGTATCGAACGCGCACTACTTGAAGAAGTACCAGGCGTTATTGAAGTAGAACAAGTATTTTAATTTAAAAGCGGCGGTGGCTCGTTCAGCTCTGACTGGCTAAGGTTCTTTCGCATAGAAGGCGCTTTTTGCCTTCTTATGCGGAAGGTTCTTAGACACGAAGAGCTAGCCACCAGAGCTAGATAACATCTAAAAGCGGAAGCGGCTCGTCCAAAATGTGAGGAGGATGGAGCTTCTGACATAGAGGCGCTTTTTGCCTCGGCGGAAGAAGCGAAGCCACCGAACATTTTAGCCGCTGGAGCTAGACATTATCTAAAAGCGGAAGCGGCTCGTTCAGAACAGAAGGTCATTGGAGCTCCTGACGAAGAGGCGCTTTTTGCCTCACAGGAAGGCGCGAAATGGCCGACTGTTCTAGCCGCTGGAGCTAGACAATATCTAAAAGCAGAAGCGGCTCGTTCAGAATCGCTTCCTAGAAAGAGACCCAAATGGGTCTCTTTTTTTATTCAAATAACACTTCCCCTTTAACATCATAAAACAAAATTGGAAATCCTTCTCAAAAAGTGCGATAATTAATACTATAGAATCGTTCACACATATACAGAAAAAAACATAGGGGGACGACACATGCCAAGAATGGGGAACACTTTCTTAACAATTCAAGAACTAGAAAAGAAAAAAGAGTATTTATTAGACCTTTCATCCGTTATACCAACATGGAATGCAAGTTATCAATTTTTATTTAAAGAAATCCAGCAAGAATTATTGAGTAAAGTAAATGAAAAAATCGAAAGACATCAATTCATTTTAAATATATGTGCAGATCAACAGGTAGGGGCATAATGTATTACATACAATTGTGATATATAAAAAAGAGACCTCACCCGGTCTCTTTTTTCATTTTAAGACAGCCAATCTAATTTCCTAATGCCTAACTTATCAACAGGTAAACGAAATGACTCGTAAAAATGATTCATAAATTGCTCAGTGCGCTTCACATCATGTAAAATGATTTCTAAACGGGCTCTATATATGCCTTTTTGTTCTTCGTTTCCTGTTTGATAATATCGTTCAATCGTTTCAAAGTAGTGAAGCGGGAACAGAAGCCTTGCGAATAATAAGCGCCAACCAAATGAAGAGAGCGAATAATTACGTTCATAATCTGTAATGAATTGAACTACCGTTTGCTCCCAATCTTTCTTTTTTTCTATCATCATATAGCGAATACATTCTGCTATATCTCTACTTGGGTGATCATATACCCAATCAAAAGGAAGTTTTAAACGCTTCGTTTGCTGCCATAATAAAGGTGTAAATCGTTCTTGGCAAATTGTTGCTGCGTCAGTTATTTGTGGTGTATCGTCCATTTCTGTATCGACAACATATTGAATTGCATTTTCTGCAACTCCTAAGTAATACGGGAAGGATTCAATAAACAATTGATCGAATACGTCTGAAGGATGGTTCATCACTTGCGATTGCCAAAACCTTTCTAATTGGTCGAGCCTTTTTTCCCATAATGCTTTCCATTCACCAATGCGGCTTAATTGCTCAACTTCTTCTGGAAAGAATGCGCCACGTTTATGGAATATAGAAAGCTCACTTCCTAATGATGTAGCATGTCGCTCTAACATACGCATACCTTTTAATAAGCAGTAATTTTTTTCTTCTATCTCACTTACATAGTAGCCGTGTATAGTCGGAACGAAAGTCGAAACAGTTATATCCCCTTGCTGGTTCATATAATCACTGAGCTTTTTCATCTCTACAAGTACTTCTTCCTCCATTTCTCCAATTGGAACAAGTACATAAATTTTGTTGCGAATCCAAAAGCTTTTATAGGGGCCAAGGGGGATTAATTCTTTAACATGCATGTGATAATGCTCATAAATATGCTGAATCATCGCAGTCGCCACCTATGGTTTTTCTTTATATATATGAGCTTGTGCTCGCCTTTCATTCCTATGCACATGATAAAGCAACGAAACGTATACAAATACTAAAAAGAAAAAAAGGTGATAAACATGAAAGACTCAAATCAACTACAAGAAAGAGCATTACAACTATTACAAGAACGCGGTGTAACAATTGACGATATTGCTGATCTTGTTCATTTTCTTCAAAAGAAATACCATGCAAATTTAGAGATGTCAGAATGTCGCTATAACGTTGAGCGTGTACTATCCAAACGAGAAGTACAAAACGCACTTATTACAGGCATTGAACTTGATGTCCTCGCTGAAAAAGGACTATTAAGTCAACCGTTACAAGATATCGTAAAACGCGATGAAGGACTATATGGAATCGATGAAGTCATCGCACTTTCAATCGTTAACGTGTACGGCTCTATCGGTTTCACGAACTTTGGATATATCGATAAATTAAAGCCAGGTATTTTAGAATACTTAAATGATAAATCAACTGGAAAAGTTCACACATTCCTTGATGATATCGTTGGCGGAATCGCTGCCGCTGCTTCAAGTCGTTTAGCGCACCGTGCTGAGCATTCGGAATAACGTATCTAGGCCGTCAGTTTCACACTGACGGCCTTTCATATTCCATAAGCATGAACTCTCTTCCACGGCTCAAAAAAAGAGGTCCTACTTGAAATCCAATGTTTTTATACAGCCTAATCGCTCTCTTATTGAATGTCGCTACACTCAGTCGAAACATTTTCGAATTCAATTCCTCAGTAGCAAATGCTATTCCCGCTTGAAAAAATATTTCCCCCATCCCTTTTCCTGTTAACTCCGGCTTCATCCCAAGCCCAATATCTACTACATCTTCTCCCCTATATAAATTAGCATCTCTTCCCCCTGGCACTTGTGCATTTTCTCCAAAACAAAAATAGCCGATGAATTCTCCATTCTCTCCGCAACAACCGTAATACGTCCCATCTAGCAACTCTTCTATTACTTCAGCATCTCCCGAAAAGCTATATAACGTATAGGGATTTTCATACTTCCACGTATTTATTTCTTTCGCTTCTTCTTCTGTTAACTTATGTATATCCATTCATCTCGCTCCTTATCAAATACTCTACTAATCTATATGTATTTACTCATTCATTTTCCAAACTTGATTCTCCTCTAATCGTAATATGCATAGTTACATACGCACACCCCTTTAAAAAATGCTAAAATTTATTTGAATCGCTGTTGTTACACTTCTTGATTAAGAAAGACTGTTAACCGGAAAATTAACGTCTTATCAAACCCAAGCAATTGGCACGTTTTGTCATCATGAAAGACACTCGAAAGAGTGTCTTTTTTCTATACCTGAGCAGGACCTGCTCATTTACAAAATTAATGCATAAATTAATATAACTCTTAAACCCATTATTCCCTTTCTATACGTTGCAGCGTTCGTTGCGACAGATTCGGATAATAAAAAGCACTCCAGCCAGAGTGCTTTTTACTTTCAAACAAGGAGGTTACATATATGGATAGTACTCTTGTATTTAACTTTGGCATTGGTATTGTTATCATTTTATTCGTCTTCTTTGTACTTTGTATGAGCGGGATATAGTAATCTTTTATGCTGATAACTCCTTTAAAGTATCACTCAATTTAAACTTTCTTAATTGTAATGAAGCAATCATTGCTGCTCCTGCTCCGAGTATAATGCTAGCTAGTGCCAATATTAAAACTTGATTATACGGAATGATAATAACCGTTAACTCTAAGCTTGATAACACAATATAACTAAATACAATACCACCTAAAACCCCAATACAACCAGCTATCGCTCCAAGTAAAGTGCCCTCTAATAAAACAATCCGTCTCATTTGCTTCGGAATAGCTCCTACCGCACGAATCATACTAATTTCAGCACGTCTTTCATGTAAACTTGAGACAATCGCATTCATTAACCCTATACCAGAAATAATGAAAACAATTACAACTAACAAGCGAATTAACATCATCATTTGCGATAATAACTGTTCTTGTTCTTTCAATAAATCATAACTGTTTATAACTTCTACATTCTCTTTATTATTTGTAATTTCTTTTACTTGCTTCTTAATCGCTTCAAATGATTGTTTAGAATTTGTCATAATTTGAATCGCTTCATATCCTTGTACGTGAAACTTATCGCGAGCCCATTGTTCATTTACAAAAATATCTAACCCTCTTAACCTTAATCCTTGCTCAATAATCGAAACGACTTTAATCGTTTGTTTTTCTTTCCCTTTTCCTTGTACTTCAATCGTATCATGCAACTGAAGTCCTAAATTTTCAGCCACTTCCTTCGTAATGACTCCCTCACCATCTTGTAACGGCTTACTTAAAGTTTGCCCTGCAATCACTTTCGCCTTTGTTACTTTCTGGTACGCTACAATATCGTTACCGACAACTTCCATTGAATCGTAGTTCAAATTGTTTTTTTTCGCAAATTCATACCATTCTTGATTCGCTTGTTTAAAGTCATAATTCACAAGCTTTGCTGTAAAGTCAGTAGCATTCCCAACACATGATTCCACACCATCAATTTTTCTAACCTTCTCCATCCAACTAAACGGTAATGTTTCTATTCCTTGCGACTCTACCGGAATTCTTATTACTAAGTCCGCTGGTAAATGTTTTTGTAATCCTTTCTTCGTACCTTCATACATAGAATTTACATACATCGTTCCAACAAGGGCTAACATAAAACCAAATGCTAATATAGCAACCGATACAGCTGCCTTATTTCGATAACGAATTACATTTCGGCTACTAATCGTCGTTTCAATTCGTAATATCATTTGAAACGGTTTTGCAATCACTGGTGCTATCATACGAATAAAGAACGGAATTGCAAATAACAAACCAACTGCAAATAACAGCGCTCCTATCGCACTTGGATTAAAACCGATATACTGCTCTAATACGTTACCTGCTAGTCCAATAACAGTACCAATGATTAAAATGCTAAGGCTAAAAGCACTCCATCTCTTTTCTTTTTTCTCATTACTAGGAAGACCTGGGCGAAGTGCTTGAACTGGTGGAATCTTTCTAACCATGAAAGCTGGTATAATGGCCCCTACGATAGACATAACAACGCCTAGTAAAAACGTAATGAGTAAAATCTCACCTGAAATCGAGAATGATGCTTTACCTGCCCCCTCAATATTCACCCATTTGTTGATGAATGATGCTGCAATTGTTTGCGTACCTGCCCCAAGAATAACCCCTGCTAGCGATCCGATTGCTCCGATGCATAAAGCCTCTAATAAAACGACTAATATAATTTGATTTGGGTTACTACCGAGTGCACGTAATAATGCCCATTGCTTAAATCGACTTCTAACAGATAAGAAGAAACTTCCCATTATTAAAAGAGCTACAACAAATAAAGCAATACCACCTAAACTAAAAATTAACGGCTTCATTACATTTAGTCGTTCAAACGCCTTATCAACATAAGTACGTTGATCCACCTTTATATTTTCTATCTTCTTATTTACATCAAGAGCAATTGCCCTTTTCACATTTACATCGGCGGTTTTCACTTGAACGAGGTTGAATTGATTTGATAGATTTAATTCTTTTTGAAGCCAATGTATTGGAAAATAAGCACTATGCCCCATTGCTGCCATTAGCGGTGGATTTAAAATCCCGACGACTTTCACATTCTTTTCTCCATGCTGCGGGAATGGCAGTTTAATCGTATCTCCTACCCGTATATTTTCACGATCTGTATACCCTTTTGTCAGTGCTACTTCAGCACCTTCTTTCGGATATCGTCCTTCTAATATTTTATAAGAATGCATTTCTGGAGAATCTTGCTCAACACCCCAATAAGATGGCTTTCCCGATAGTTCTTTATAATGTGGAAAAGGATACGGTATAAGTGCTTTTGATATTTTTTCAGCATTTTCTAAGCCATCTATTCCTTTTAAACTTTCATTATTTAAATACATGTCATTTTTTATATAGCCAAATTGTAAATTATAATCTCCATACCGACTTACTACTTGTTCCTTCACACTTTGCTCTACTGATTGATTACCTAGTAATAACATCGTCGCTAACATAACACCTAAAGCTGCACCGAGGGCAATCAACATATTTCGCAACCAATTTTGTTTCATCGATTTTACCGCATACTTAATTACCCATCGCATCACCTTTACCTCCTACTTTAAAGTGACGATTCATAATCTCTTGAATGTGAGTAACTTGTTGCGGGATATTTCGAAATTTCCACCCTTTACTTTCAGTATGCTCATGAATCACCTCACCATCTAATAAGAAAACGACTTTATCAGCATGGGCCGCTACGAACGGATCGTGCGTTACAATGACAGCTGTTTGCCCTAATTCATCACATGCATTGCGAAGTGCCGCGATAATATTTTTGCTGTTTTCTGAATCTAACGCCCCTGTTGGCTCATCTGCTAATATAATAGCCGGCTCATTTGCAAAAGCTCTTGCTATCGCAACCCTTTGCTGTTGCCCACCTGATAACTGTGCTGGTAAATGCTTTTCTTTTCCTTTCAATCCAACGAGCTCTAATAAACGATTTGCTGTCACAGTTGCCTTCTTTTGCGAAACATTATCTAATAGTAAAGGCAACCCTACATTTTCCTCCGCATTAAACACTGGAATTAAATTAAACTGCTGAAAAATAAAACCGATTTTATGCCTTCTAAATAAAGCGAGCTCTTTTTCTTTTAATGTTGAAATCTCCGTACCATCAACTCGAATACTACCTACCGATGGAATATCTAATCCACCTAACAGCTGAAGTAAAGTCGTTTTACCCGATCCACTTGCCCCCATAATACAAACAAAGTCACCTTTTTGAATTTGAACATTAATATCTTTTAAGATCTTTACTTTACTATCCCCAATATCAAACGATTTTTCTAACCCTTCAATTTCAATAATATTCATCCCAATATCCCCTTCTCTCTATTTACCAATCTATATATTCTATTCAGAAATGCAAAATCCCTACTATTTTGTATTTTTTTGTCACATACTAACATTTATATTAATGGGCCGTAAGACTCCCACCGATTAAAGTTTCACTTTATTTCTCACGTCAGAAAAGTTTACTCTCGCAACGAAAGTAATCATAATAGTTACACGAATACATAAAAACTATTCACATATCCACAATTAGGAGGAAGAACAATGAAACATGTAATCGTTTATGCACACCCGAATAC
Organism: Bacillus sp. FSL R9-9530; assembly: GCF_038008145.1. NCBI lineage: Bacteria > Bacillati > Bacillota > Bacilli > Caryophanales > Bacillaceae > Bacillus > Bacillus sp. FSL R9-9530. Next base: position 4,472,684 of record NZ_JBBOYO010000001.1, on the reverse strand, counting down.
AGCAAGCTTCAACCATGCAATTTTAGAAACTGTAAAAAGTGAATTAGAAGAAAAAGGTCATGAAGTACGCGTTCGTGATTTATACGAATTAAACTTCAATCCAGTATTAGGCGCTTCCGATTTCATCTCATTTTCCCAAGGAAACACACCAGAAGATATTAAAGAAGAACAAAAGCATATCTCTTGGGCTGATAGTATTACATTCATTTACCCAGTTTGGTGGGCGGGTCTTCCTGCTATTTTAAAAGGATACGTTGACCGTGTATTTAGCCACGGCTTCGCTTATGCTTACGGTGAGAATGGTATTGAAAAGTTATTAAGCAGTAAAAAAGGATTGTTATTATCTACGATGGGAAATTCGAAAGAAGTATACACAGCAGGCGGTATGTTTGATGCAATGAAAAAAACAACTGATGCTGGTATTTTTGAATTTACAGGCATTGAAACACTGGAGCATACATTCTATACAAGTGTTCCTTCTGTGGATGACAGTGTGCGTAAACAATATCTTGAAGAAGTTAAAGACGTAGTGAATCGTGCGTTTTAATAAAAAAACTCCGGTTATAACAACCGGAGTTTTTATTTCATCATCAATTTCGGAATATACCTTTGAAGAATGCTTTCTAATTCATTCATATCTTCCTGTCTAATAAGTAAATTCACATTATCATTCATTTTTTCTCGCCCGCGATATAAAAATATATTTTCTTTTGGATTTTCCCATGTTGATGTTTTATAGCCTTTTAATTCTTCGTATGAATAAAAGTTCAATCCGTCTATTACACCTTTTTCATATATTTGTACACTTTTAATCAGATGGATAGCTATTAAAGTCATAAAACAACTTACTACAGCATAACTACCTGACTGAACGAGAAATTGTTCAATTGTACCAATATCACCACTTACGTACTGAGCATATGTATACATACATTGTCCGATGAAATACGCCGGTCCAAGTGATGCAATCCAACGCCGTTTCACCCGAGGATATGTTGCAATAAGTTTTCCCGCTCTTTTTTTCATTGCATTTATTTTATATATCTTCCATAGAACAAAGAACAAAACACATAATGCAAAAACAAACATAATGCATGACATCCAGTACACTCTTATTCCCTCCCTTTTTATATCAATACATATAAATTCTACATTTTATATAACTACAGTACATATGCAATTATGCATAAAAAAACAGGCAACCTCCTCCGGTTACCTGCATTTCATTACATCTTCTCAATCCACTCCGTCAAGTTGTGCACAACTTGCGTCGGTTGTACTTCATATTCTGTTAACTTGTCCACAGTTGTTACTCCAGTGTGGACAAGAAGGGTATGCATACTAGCATTTATCCCCGCTAAAATGTCTGTATCGTAGTTATCCCCAACCATTAAAGCTTCTTCTTTTCCTATGCCAAGCACTTTTAACGCTTGTTCCATAATGATTGATTCTGGTTTACCAATAAAGATTGGGTCCACACCTGTTGATACTGCAACAACTGATGTTAATGAACCGTTACCTGGTAATAATCCGCGTTCAGTCGGAATTGCGATATCCCCATTTGTTGAAATAAACGTTGCACCGTTACGCACAGCAAGGCACGCTTTTGCTAATTTTTCATATGTGATATCGCGATCTAAACCAACAATGACGAAATCAGGATTTTCATCCACAATTTCAAATCCCTTTTCCACAAGAGCAGCGTGTAAGCCCTCTTCACCAATCATATATACAGTCGCATCTTGTTTACGCTCATAAATAAAGTTCGCTGTAGCCATACTCGTTGTGAATACTTGCTCCGCTTTCGCTGGAATATCGAAACGAACAAGCTTTTCTGCAACTTGTTCTGGTTTACGAGTTGAGTTATTTGTAACGAATAAATATGGAATACCGCGCTCTCCTAACGCTTTTACGAAATCGCTTGCTTCTTCAATTTGTTCTTCACCACGATACATTGTACCGTCTAAGTCAATTAAATAGCCTTTATACATCTGTTTGTCTCTCCTTCTATGCTAACGTTCTCACCTATCATACCACTCTTATATTAACCCCTTTTTCAAAAGAAAAAAACGCTTTACCCTAAAGCGTCCCATAACGTTCATTTTTTCTCTTTTATTTGGTACGAACAATTACAATCGCCCACGCACATGTTCGTTAGCGCTTTCACATTTGCACCTGTAAATAACCGCTTGTACATATCTTTTTCATCTTCACACACTTGCGGGTATTTCTCCGCTATTTCCTTTAACGGACAGTTTTGCTTTTCAAGTATGAAAGAGCGTTCCCCATCTCTCTTTATTTGAACCATATAACCATTTTTCTCTTGCATAGCAGCTATTTCTTGTACTTTATACGCTAAATTACTTTGGTTACTTATCTTCTTTTTTAACTGTTCTTCCATTCGTTTCGTTCTCGCTTGTAAAACGTAACGAAGTATTTTTTCATCGCCCATTCGAGCTAAATCATCTAATATTTCAATAGCAAACTGCTTATATTCTTTCGGGAATGTATCTTCTCCCTTTTGACTTAATCCATACAAATATGTTGGTCGTCCAACATGCTGCCTTACCATCTTTGAATAAATTAGCTCTTCATTTTCTAGTTTACTTAAATGTCGACGAATCGCCATCTCTGTAATTTCTAAAGCTTCGGCTAATTCTGCTACAGTATGCTCTCCTTTTATCTTCAGTAATTGTACAATCTCTTCTCTCGTAGTACGTGCTTCCCCCATAGCTCACCCTTCTCCCTTTTCTTTCTCCTATACAATATAAGATCCCCAAAGGAATTCCCGGGGATCTTATAAGCACAATTATTCTGGTACAAATGCAGATACAGGTCCTAATTCCTTTTCTAAATAACTGTGAATATTCGCTGGGTATTTCTCTACCACGGCGATATGTTTTTGAATTGTCTTATATAATTCATCATGATTCATTTGAATATAGTCTTGCGTAAGCATTTTTCGAAGAAGAATAATTTCTTTAATATGCGCTCCCTCTTCTCCACTTATAACTCTCTCGTCCATTAAAATATCAATAATATCTTCGTAACTTCCTGGATCGCGCATAATAAATCCATCAATCATCGCATTCCCTACATCTAATATACAATCGATAATAAGATGCGCCATGCGCTCTAATGCGTAAAATTCAAACTCGGTTTCATATGTCTTTTTCTCTTGAAATGTATTTGTTGCTCGTTCTAAACATACTAGCATTTGTTCTATTTTCTTTCTGTCTACGAAGTACATGAATGTCACCTACCTGGAAATTAAAGCATTTACATTTTAATTGTAACGCTTTCTTCTGAAAAAATCGACAATTTTTCGAATTCACCTTTTCCTCGTTATTTGTTATAGTTATATTTGTATGATTTTTGAAATTGGAGGAATGCAACCTTGGAACGTGAACTCGCACTAGAAATTGTCCGTGTAACAGAAGCAGCAGCCTTAGCATCCGCACAGTGGATGGGCCGCGGAAAGAAAAACGAAGCAGATGATGCAGCAACTACAGCTATGCGTGATATGTTCGATTCAGTAAACATGGCAGGTACAGTTGTAATTGGTGAAGGAGAACTTGATGAAGCACCGATGTTATATATTGGTGAAGAACTAGGAACAGGTAACGGTCCAGAAGTAGATATCGCCGTTGACCCATTAGAAGGCACAAACATCGTTGCAAAAGGTCTTGCAAATGCAATGGCAGTTATTGCAATCGCGGATAAAGGAAACCTTCTTCATGCTCCGGATATGTACATGGAAAAAATCGCGGTTGGTCCAAAAGCAGCTGGTAAAATTAGCTTAGATGATCCAATTGAAAAAACAATTGATATTGTAGCAGAAGCAAACAATAAAAAAATTCGTGACCTAACGGTTATCATCCAAGAACGTGAACGTCATCAAGATATTATTGACCGTGTTCGTGCAAAAGGTGCACGCGTAAAACTATTTGGTGATGGAGATGTTGGTGCATCAATCGCTACAGCTTTACCTGGAACAGGTATCGACTTATTCGTAGGTGTAGGCGGAGCTCCAGAAGGCGTTATTTCTGCAGCAGCATTAAAATGCCTTGAAGGTGAAATGCAAGCTCGCTTAGTTCCAATGAACGAAGAAGAAGAAGCTCGTTGTCGTGAAATGGGATTAGAAGATCCTCGTCAACTTCTTATGTTAGATGACTTAGTATCTGGTGATGATGCAATCTTCTCAGCAACAGGTGTATCTGCTGGTGAATTATTAGACGGCGTGAAATTCCTTGGCGGAGATTTAGCTGAAACATATTCTATCGTAATGCGTTACAAAACAAGAACAGTACGTTTCATTAAAACGCATCACCATTTAGATCATAAACCACACTTAAACTTAGATATTTAATAAAGGAGCCATGTGTATGGAAGAACGTTTCTTTCTGTACGACGATACAGTCGCTACAAGAACTCGTTTCGTTAGCTTTTTGGGGGAAAATGAGCGTCATGATTTAGCGCTTTTATACTCCGATCGTCATTACGGTAAAACGATAGTCCTTGATATGCAAAGCAACAAATTTGCTATCATTGGTCCTGACGATTTAAACGAACAAGGCTACTTAGAGCATGCATTTTCGATGTCTGAAGAAAATGCAGAAGAATTACGCTCATTTTTATTTGAACTTATATAATTTATCTGGTGCACCAGCTATGTTAGCTGGTGTTTTTTTACAATTTATATTTTGAATTTTCAATCTTATGTGTTATACTTATGAACAAATCTATTTGGATAGAAAGGACGTTATCTGCGTATGCCAACATTTACTTTGTAATGGACCAGCAATTGGATAGCATTACTCTCAAAAAAGCACCGTGCTTTTTCAAGGGAGTAGTCTGCCCATTCCCATTACGAAGGAACGTAACGCATCTGTAGTATGATGTTTACGGAGGTTCCTCTTGGGGGAATCTCTTTTTATTTTTGTCTACTTCTTATGTCTTCATACTACAAGACATCCAAATAGCTGTATTACGTTCCTTTGCCACTAATATAAGAGGTGAAGGAAAATGCAGAAAGTACAACTTTCTTGGAGTTTATATGAAAACGAACTAGCAACAATCGAAAAGTATTGTAAAAATTGCAGACGCACTACCCTATTTACTAACACGAACATTCGCAGACATAATGCAAACGGAAAGAATATATACCGATTTGCAATTTATAAATGTCCGAAAGATCATACGTGGAATCAAAAACTTCATATTTATAAATCATTTACTGATCACGTCGAAACTGTCGATATGACTCAGCAAGAACAAACGGAAACAAGTACTACCATTTCCATTACACAATACAAAGAAAGTGGTATAGCCGAAATAACGATCGTATTAGACATAGTTTTCGGTTCCCACCGGATTGATAAAGTGTTATCCACATATATTTCAGATTGGAGCCGCACTATCATTGTGGATAAAATTAAAAATGGGCATATCCAATTGAACCGACAACAAATGAAACCAAACACACTACTTTCTGAAGGCGATTCTATTTCAATTTGTTTGTGAGCAAGTATAAAAAAAATCCTCTTACAATCGTAAGAGGATTTTTTCATTTCTTCACTTTTCGTAATACAAAGTGTGCACAACCGAAGTTACAGTACTCGTATAAATACTCTGATAAAGTACTAATTTTCGTATCATATGTCGAACGTTGATTACTATCATCAAAGAATCCGCGCAATCTAAGTTGCTCATAACCCCAGTCTCCAACGATATAATCATATTTATTTAAAATTTCTGCATAGCGCTCTTTAAGTGCTTCTTCACTAAAACCGTCACGAAAGTTTTTAATTACTTCGTACTGAACATTATTAACGCTCACCGTAGTATGAATCTCTTGCTTTTGCTCCATTATGAACTTCCTCTCTAAGCATTCTTCTTTTTATCGTATCACAAAGCATAACAACCAACAATTTCAAATACAAAAAATTGAAAATTAGTGCATGCTATGGAGAAGGAGGTGCTACATCGTGAAAAAACAAATTATACTCTCTCTTCTCACTCTTTCCTTATTTGCAGGCTGCCAATCAACTAATAAAGCTGAAATGGAGCGTGAAGAAGGAAGTCGTGTTCTTGTTTCCAACAAAAACGACATGTATCATACGGAAAATACAAATACACGGCTCACAAGGGTGGGCTATTCATCTAAACAAAAACATGAAGTATCTAACAAACAAGTAGGCGCCATTAACCGTGAGAAAGTCGCTGAAATGATTACAAGCATGACAGTCAAACTTCCTGACGTCACCAATGCCGCTACACTCGTTACCGACGACGAAGTGTTCGTTGTATACCGTGCAAACACAACGGATCCGAAACTCGTAACAGATCAAGTATATAAAACTGCTTTGTCCATCGTTCCTCGCTATTATAAAGCATATGTATCAACAAACCAAAAGTTGATTTCTCAAATTCAAGGTCTTCAATCTGGTAGCCTAAACGATAAAGAATATGAACAAAGTCTTGATATGTTAAAACGTGAAATGAGCGATAATCCTCATTTGAACAATACGGGGGATCAAACTTTAAATGACATGATTAAAAAATAAAAAGGTGGAGAAAACCTCCACCTTTTTACTATTTCTTACGATCCGCATAAACCTCCATCGCATCACACATAAACTGCGCTAAACCTTCACCAAACTTATCAATATTTTTCGTAAAACGCTCATCAGCAACATACATTTGACCGAGCCCCTTAAAGGCTTCTAATGAATATTCACCAAAGTTTTGCAAGTAATCGTACCATACCCCGATTGCGGATTGCGCCTCTTTAGAATCAGGTGCTCCATTTCGAAGTGTTGCTAGATTTCTGTAAATATTATTAAACTCCTCCTGTTTCTCTTTAGACATCCCCTTCGCTGTTTTATTCGCTTTATCTACAGCCTCATCTCCCCATCGTTCACGTGCTTCTTCTTCGTACGGATTATGACTAAAATCAAATCCTTCAAATTTCTCTTTATTCGTCATATCAATCTCTCCTTTTGTATGCTGAATTGTTTTATTAATCGTCGCTATCACCTTATCTAACCTGGCACGCTTTTCAAGAAGCATTTTCTTATGAAGCTGTAGCGCTTCTTCATGATCAAATGATGGACTCATGATAATTTCTTTAATCTTCTTCAAAGGGAAGCCTAGCTCTTTAAAAAATAAAATTTGCTGCAGTGTCTCTAAATTTTCATTGGAATACAGACGATATCCAGACTCTGTCGTCTCATCTGGGGTTAACAACCCAATTTCATCGTAATGATGCAGTGTGCGCACACTAATCCCAACTAAATTAGCTACTTCTTTTACCCTCATTGTCATGCGTATCTCCCCCTTAATACATACGATAAAGTATGACGCAACGTTAGAGTCAATAAGTAAATTCATTTATCTCTAAAAGTTTCATCTCTCCCATATTTCATGCATAATAGATATGTACATATATTAGAAAGCGGTGAAAGTATGGTTTCAAATACTGTAATTGCCAGCATCATATTTCAACTCGTTGTTTCGGTTCTGGTCCCAATTATTGTACTCGTTTATTTCCGTAAAAAATATAATATTAATTGGAAAGTGGTCGGCGTTGGTGTTCTTATCTTTATTGGATTTACCCAAATTCTCGAAACACCGTTCCACCTATTTATGCGTGGTAATCCAGCAATCGCTCCATTTTTAGAAAATCCGTATGTCTTTGCAATTTATGGCGGACTAACTGCTGGTATTTTTGAAGAACTAGGTCGTTTCGTTGCCTTTTACTACTTACTGAAAAAATATCGAGATTATAAAGACGGTCTTGCGTACGGAATTGGGCACGGCGGTATTGAATCGATTTTAGTCGGCGGATTCGCTGGGCTTCAAACTCTTACCTTTGCAACATCTATTAACAATGGTAGCTTCGCTCAAATGGTTGAACAATACCCACAGTTGAGCCATATCAAGGACTTGTTAATAGAGCAACCTGCCTATTTATACTTACTTGGTAGCCTAGAAAGAATTATGGCATTAGTACTGCAAATTGCCTTCACAATGCTTGTCGTATACGCGGTAAAACAAAAGAAATACATTTTCCTCGCATACGCTATACTATTCCACGCACTTGTAGACTTTTTCGCAGCACTTTACCAAACAAAAATGATTAACATCTTTGTCGCAGAAGGAATTACTCTTCTCTTCGCGATCGGTGGTTTCATTCTTATTCGTAAAATGAAAGAGAAATTAGTAAGTGTGCCAGAGTAAAAAATAACCCACCAATTGGTGGGTTATTTTTTATATGGATTGTCATAATGATGATAGCTTTTTCCCCCTTGTAGTTCCCTCTTTGTTTCCGCATCTATGACGATGTACTTATGAAACTCTTCTACCTCATTTTGAGTAAAAGAAGCAAAAAAGTACACTTGGCGATCAGGGTGAACGAAAGAATCGTCCATCGTCATTTTACTGTGACAGTCGGCATTTGTTTTTTGCCTAAAAATAAATTCCTCATCAGCCACTTCTTTAAATGAAACTTTTTTACGAACGCTATACGCTGCATTTTCATATTCTTTATAAATTTTCTTATCTAACTGTTCATAAAACACATCCTCACTCACAAATGGCTTATTTCGATTGCTTGGATAGTCTAATTTTTGATTTGATTGTGCATATGTTGTGGACAATTGCGCGAGAAAACAAATACTGAATACAATGCATATCATTTTTTTCATAATTGCACCTCAAATTTTCATTATCCACATTACTTTTCCACATACTTAGATCACTATTCCGTTTCCAATAAAAAGGAATTTTTCCCACATTTGTCGAAGTATATATGGTCAACTTGAAAGATGGGGATGAATTATGAAGAAAATTATTGTAATACGACATTGTTCCGCAACTGGACAAGAGCGTAATGCCGAATTAACAAACATGGGAAGAGACCAATCAAACACCGTTGCTACATTCCTCATGGAAAATCATCTACAAATAGATCATATTATTTCAAGCCCATTTGTCCGAGCTATCGATTCTATTCGGCCATATGCCCTCCAAGCTAATTTATCTATTCAAGAAGATGAACGGTTAGCAGAACGCATATTAAGCACTGTTTCAATGGATGATTGGCTTCAAAAACTAGAATACACTTTTACCAATATAGATATTGCCTTTTCGGGCGGAGAGTCAACAAAACAAGCGATGGATCGCGCCATCTCACTTATTCAGGAAGTTTTAAAACTAGAGCATGACACAACATTACTCGTTACACACGGCAACTTACTCACATTAATTTTAAAGCACTTTGATCATACTATTGGCTTTGACACATGGAAAACTTTAACGAATCCTGATATTTATGAAATTACACTTGATGAACAATCTATCATAAAACGATTATGGGAAGCGCCATCCAAGTAATATCCCTTTCCAATACATTCAGTTGACACCGCGAGGAGATATGGTAGAACTGCAGTAAACATAGAGAGGGGTATCATTCAATATGTACGAAGACGTACTTTCTTTACTACATAAAACAAATGCTTCTTATGAAAAATTTGAACACGAACCAGTACTTGACTATGAAACAGATCGTATCGTTCGTGAAAGACTTGGTTTGCAAGGCACTCCAAGTAAAAGCTTATTTTTAAAATCAAAATCCGGGGAGCATTACGTATTCTTTACGTTAGAAGGCACTCGCCTCAACCGAGGAGAGATGAAGGAAATAACAGGAGAGAGCTTATCTCTCTGTTCTCCTAATGAGCTAAGAGAAGAGACTGGTTGCACTCCTGGATGTGTAGCTCCTTTCGGTTATTCACAAGATGTAACGATTATTGTGGACAGTTCAATTTATACTTACGATAAAATTTTAATTACACCTGGTGTACCTGAATTTACAATTGAATTATCCACAGAAGAATTAAAAAAGATTTTATCCACATGTCAAAATAAAGTTTTAGAGTATAAGAAAAAAGAGAGCTAATGATTAGCTCTCTTTTTTCATTATTTCGCTTCTGCTGTTTTTTCTTTTGCAGAACGTACTTGCTCGTCCGCATGATAAGAAGAACGTACAAGTGGACCAGCTTCACAGTGGCTAAATCCTTTGCTAAGTGCAATTTCTTTTAGCTCTGCAAATTCTGCTGGTGGATAATATTTAATAACTGGTAAATGCTTCTTAGATGGTTGTAGGTATTGTCCAAGAGTTAAAATATCCACATTGTTTGCACGTAAGTCATCCATTGCTTCAATTAAATCTTCTCTCGTTTCACCTAAGCCCAGCATAATGCTCGATTTAGTTGGAATATCAGGCTGCATTTCTTTTGCTCGACGTAAAAACTCTAATGAACGGTCATATTTTGCTCTAGCGCGAACTCGGTTAGATAATCGACGTACTGTTTCAATGTTATGGTTCAAAATATCTGGTTTTGCATCCATTAACATTTTTAAGTTTTCTTCTACCCCACCCATATCAGATGGTAATACTTCGATAGACGTGAATGGATTTTCACGACGTACAGCGCGTACTGTTTCAGCAAAAACAGCTGCTCCGCCGTCCTTTAAATCATCACGTGCAACCGCTGTTATAACAACGTGCTTTAAGCCCATTTGTACTACAGAATCTGCTACGCGTTCTGGCTCTTGTAAATCAAGCTCAGTTGGTAAGCCTGTTTTAACCGCACAAAAACGACAAGCACGTGTACAAACCGCACCTAAGATCATAAATGTTGCTGTTTTCCTTACAGCCCAGCATTCATGAATATTCGGACATTTCGCCTCTTCACAAACTGTATGAAGATTCTTAGAACGCATCATTTTCTTTAAGCCTGTATAGTTTTCATTCGTGTTTAACTTAATTTTCAACCATTCGGGCTTGCGCTTATACTCTGTTTGTTTTGTCATGGTTATCAACTCCGCACAATATGAAATAGTTTACCGTGTTCGCTTCTTTCAATGTAACATATCTATTCTAACGTATGAAAGCGATTTGCTCAAATGAAGATTCTAAGATTTTTTCCAATCGTTCCCTATAATGAAATACTCCGTATATCCCACACTAAAAAGAGTGATGTTGTGAAAGGAGTCTATTTCATGCTTCGAAAAATTTCTCTTTTGCTTTCGATTTGCTTTCTTCTCCACCAAAACATCGCTTACGGTGAAGATAATCAGCAAAGCATATATGAAAAGCGCATGGCACTATATAAAGAAACTGAGCAATCTTCCGGTATTCCGTGGTATTACTTAGCCGCAATGGATCAATACGAAAGAAACATACGGAGCGTAAGAAAAAATATTCCGAAAAAACCAGATGCCATCATTTCCCTTTATTTCAAACCTGAAATATGGGCTGGACCTGTTAATAGTAATGATACTCTCCCCCATACAATTTCTCTATTTGGCGGAATGGGTTTAGATGGTGACAAAGATGGATTTGCAAATGCAAATAACGACCGTGATCTTCTGCATACAGCAGCAACCATTTTAAAGAAACAAGGAACGTCGGAAGACCGTATTAACATTATGCTTTGGGAATATTATAGACGTGCAAAAACAGTTGAATTAATTACAGAATACGCCCGAATTTATAAACATTATGGACGCATTAATTTAGAAGGTAATGCTTTCCCTCTCCCGATTCGCAGTGACCATAGCTATCGTAGTACTTTCGGTGCTGGTAGAAGCTTTGGCGGCAGGAGGATTCATGAAGGAACCGATATTTTTGCTGGATATGGCGTACCAGTACGATCAACCTGCTATGGCGTTATTGAAACAAAAGGATGGAATCGTCTTGGTGGATGGCGCATTGGTATTCGTGACCTTCATAATAATTACCACTATTACGCTCATTTAGGCGGGTTCTCTAAAGAAATACAGCTCGGACAAATTGTCGAACCAGGAAAAGTAATCGGATTTGTCGGTAGTACCGGCTACGGTCCTCCTGGTACAGCTGGAAAATTCCCGCCCCACTTACATTTCGGCATGTATAAAGACAATGGCTATACAGAATGGGCTTTCGATCCATACATGCATTTAAGCCTTTGGGAACGAAAAGAACGAGCAAATACAAAACGATAACCGTAGCAAATTGCTACGGTTATTTTTTATAAATATAAATCAATAAAACACTACTGACTAATTATCCGTTTTCTTTTTATCTGGTACAACAACTCCGCCACTTCCGTAATAAGTAGGCACTTCACCTTGAACGATGCGCGTCGCAATCGGAATGTTTTGCTTCACTTTAATTTCTTTCGTGCGTAACGGAATCATAACTTGTAACGTCACTTCCACTTCCATAATAATTTTGATCGCTGTATTATTAATTCCTTGCGGCTCAACTAATTGTTTAATATCCGTATTCACATGACCAATTGGCGTAAAATTAATCGGAATATCCGGTCCTATATTACCAAGAAGCGCATTATCAGTTATACGCCCAAAAGGAACTGACATAGATACCCCATTCTCTTCAAAAATACCAAGTGCTTTCGTATCCCCTTTTTCTACTTGTTGTAAATATTTTTCTATGTATGCAGTAGTCGATGTTAATATTTCATTTACTTGTTTTGTATTTAAATCAATTGTAGATACTTTCCCGTTCCTATCCGTTTGTACTTTCATTAATGAATCTACATCAAACCCTTCATTAATTCGGTCTTTTACCGCTTTCGTCATAACTGCTGTTGCCATTTTATGAGTCTCTGTTTCCCCATATTTAATTAACGTTGGCTGAATACTTTTATTTACAATCCATAAACCTTGAACTACCATTACGATAAAAAGAATAAATGAAATAAGCAGTATATACCGAAAGGAAATCGGTCCCCTTCGAAACCGCGAATTTTTCGAACGAAATATGCCCATAAGAAAACCCTCCTTCTTATATTATTTCTATGCAAGAAAGAGGGACGATATATGCTTATCTCATTTTTAATAGTGCATCTTTTCCGATTGTGCCTACCGGAATACCTAAAGCTTCGGCTCCAGTCGTTACTGATTCCAGCGGTGCTTCAAGAAGTTGTTCAATCGTTCTTACACCAACCGCACGGCCAGCAATAATTCCTCGATCACCTAACTTCTCATTTAGAAGACCTACATCTAAAGCACCGCACATAATATATCCTTTATCGCTCATTACAGCTAGCAAATTTGTCTTTGGAAGTTTTACGCTAACAGCAATGAACGTATAGTTATCAATTATAATTGGCTCTACATTAACCATAGTTCACACTCCTCTCTTTCTTATCTTTATGACAAGAGAAAAATGAGTGTTACAAGTTAACTAGCCTATAGTTTGACTGAAGATGTATAAGTTATCAACATGTCTGTTAGTACATCTCTAAGCAATTCCGGCATATAATATTGTTTGTCAGAAAGTGTGGATAGCTCTGGGTATAAGTATCCGAATGTAAACATATCAATCGTTCCTACCGTATATATCCGGTCTAATTCCAGCGATTCGCCGTTAATCAATACATCTTCTAGTAAAATTTTATTCCCTGGAATCGTATCTGGAATCACTTCCAAACCATCGTAAATCATTTTCCCCATTACTTTTCCACGAAATCCGAATCCTTTCACCTCAAGATTCTCCATATTCGGGCGGCGCGCTTTCAAAATAACTTCTCTTAACGTTTTCCCTGGTACTTTTAACATACATGGATTAATTGGATGTGGACAAATCCGATGAATATCTCCGCGCGTCACAACACCTTCATTTAATCCCTCAAGAAGTACACCAGCATTCACCATCCCAACATCCGCATTACACCACTCTTTAAGTGCACTTGCCAACATATGAGAAAACGTCGTCTCCTTAAACCAATCAACCGGCAATGATTCTTTTAAATGAACGACAGGCTCAGCCATTATCTGTTTACTTTCTTCCTTTAGCATTTCAATTGTGGATAACGGCTCGCTATAAGCACCTAACCGTTCTGTCTTAATCGCTCTACCGTCTTTTTTCAACAGTCTCTTCGTCTCTTTATCCACAGTAAGCTGAACGTGACCAACGTAATGTCCCCACTTTTCACAACAGCAAAGCAAGGTATTATCCACAAGAACGCCACGCTCAAATAAATGATGCGTATGTGCCCCTAAAATAACATCTATATCATAATGCTCCGCCATATACTCATCCATACTTTTTCCAAGATGAGAAAGCACAACAGTAATATGAGCTGTATCCTTAACTTCTTCTAAAATAGACTCTAAATGGATGATTGGATCTTCAATATGCCAATCAAGCATATGATAAAACTCTGGATAAGCTACCGTTAATCCAATAAAGGCAATCGTAATCCCATCTGTCGTTGTATGTAATTTATAAGGCTTCGCCCACGCTGGACGTACACCCTCTTTTTCAAATAAGTTCGCTACAAGCACCTCAAAACCAGCATCATCATATAGACGATTCAAATGCTCTTTCGCCAATGTAATTCCTTCATTATTTCCGATCGTTACATAATCATATAACGCCTCATTTAATAATTTTGTATTCCCAAGTCCATTTGTCGCTTCCGAAATACTATGAAAACGATCCACATGATCGCCGATATCCACAGTTAAAACAGTCTCTCCCGCTTCCTGTCTTCGCCTTTTCTCCCCTTGTACAAACCGAGAAATTTGCGGCCAATTTTCAAAATGACTATGTATATCGTTTGTATGATAAAGGTGGATGATTGTTTCTTTATTTATATTCAGAGAAAAAACCTCCTCTCAGTTCCTTACTGCCATTTACGCTATACGTACGCAATAATCCTGTAAATACTTTTCGTCTTTTCTTGCTATTCTACATTGTACTCGCATTATAAGAAAAAGCCAAAGATTGCCCTTTTCATATGGAAAACTTTATATTACTTTTTCTAGTTTGTTGATTAGTTTGAGGGGGAATTTTTGTGAAATGATTCTAGTTCGAGGAGGATATTTGTCAGAAAGTTTGTCGGACAATTCTTCAAGAAGTTTAGCAGGCAATTCGGCGGATTCTTCAGCGGATTTATCAGTATCTTTGCATCAATTGCTTCTAGTCGTCCACTTTATGTATTAGTGCTCCTCTCCTATTTGAATGTTGAGGGGGATATGAGGGGATTTCCCTTGTCTTATTTTGTCGAACAGTTGATATATTCCGAGTTGTGTTCGATATATTTAACCGAAAATCCATCACCTGTGCTAAGCCGAGACCAACTCACACAACATAAAAAGGCGCCCTGCATAGCAGGACGTTTTTTCCATTTATTATCCAACCACCATTATTAAAACTGTTGATTAGCGTTCTCAGCACTGCTGAATAAATCTTTTCCACTATATTATTTTTTTGCGATTCCAAATACCTGTAATACATTTCATGGGACCATAAAATCAATTGGATAACAAATTACTTGATAATGACCACCTTTTATTCTCTAGATACTCCATTACCACTAATTTATAATAATAGAACAAAAAATTATCCACGCATACTCAAAAGATACTTTAGAAACTAAGACTCTATTTTTCTTTTTAGCTCCTCAGCAATTTTTTTATCAACATTCAAATGTTCCAACGCCTTATTTATATAATCACCATCTAGATTTTTATTAGCAAGCCCTCGGCTAATCTGGCCTTTTAATGAACATATCTTCAATAGATTTTGATAATCTTTGCTTTCCATCACATCATTGTATTTGCATTTCAATATTTCAATATTCTCTTCTAATTTTAATGCCCTCAATTTCTCTTCTAGCTCTACTTGCATTTCTTCAGCTGTATTTGCAATAACTCGATAATTATTTAATTGATCATTTAGTCCCCCTTTAATCTGTTCGATTATCATCTTATCCATATTTTTTTTAACTTCATTGAAGAAAAGTTCCTTGAATGTATCAATTTTAGTTTGATATTGATTTGGATAACTGCTGCTTATAACCTTCTTCATAATATCTTCATCAAGTAATAACATCTCAACTTCATTATACGGTAAGACATAAATTCCATCTTTTCGATACTCACTAATACGCTCTGCAATTAAATAATCATGATCAATGATACCAATTGCCCCATTCCCCATAATTATGGGACTCTCATTGTATTGTCGAGTATAGGAGATTACCTCTCGATGTCCCCCAACTGGCTGGATTAAATATTCTTCCCCAAATATACTGGTATACACTTGATAATCTAGACTTGTTTTCTTATCACCTTCACAAAATAAAACTTTCTTTTTTGATCCTAATAGCTCAGTTAACATTGCTCGTGGAAAACTATCTGTTGTTATCAACTCAAAATTCCATACATCAGGATAGATAAAATTTTTACACCACATCATTTGTGCCTGTTTACGAGACTGAACAAAGTCAACATCATGAGATACATACATAAATGTGCAATCTTGTCGTTCGGATTCTAAAATATTCCATAAAGTATTCGCAACAGCGGGATTTAGATACGTTTCTGGTTCATCAATCACAATAAAACTCTTATCACTTGCCAACAACACATGACAAATATAATATAAAATGGCCTTCTCTCCATCACTCATAGCATTGATAGAATATTTATTTCCATTTTTAAACGGTTCAATAACTCTTCTGGTTGTATCAACATCTAGGCTAATATTGTCTATCACTTTTCCCCATATATTATTTAAACGGCTTAATAAGTTTACACTCATTCCTTCAGATAGAGTGCTTTTATCTTGCTTAGTAACAGAATGTAACTCCTCAATATATTTATTGATAAAAGCACTAACAACTATTGTAAATGAGTTTATAAGTTCTCCAAATCTATAACTATCTACATCTTCTTGGTAAAATCTAGTCCAATTTGTTTGTTGAAAGTCCCGCACTTCTGTAATAGTTTTCAAATGGATGTTAGGAGTATCTCGATTAAAAAACAAATGCTTTTGAGCCGGAACAACTGTCAATCCATTCATTTTACTTTCCCTTAAAAAACTAACAAATGTTGACTTTCCTGCACCATTACCACCTACAATTATGAAATTCTTTCTATTTATCCCTTTGAATTCAGATAAATATTTAACCCGTAAAAATTCTTGTAAAATATTACTCAGATCACCTGATTTTCGGCGTAAAAATTCCTCATCATTAATTTCAGCATCAAAAAAGTAACTTGTCTTTTTCAATGCATTGTCCAGCAGGTTTCGTACTATCTCTTGGAAAGGCCCTTCTTGAGAATAAATTGTAGATATATTTAAATCTGCTAGTAGATCAGATATCTTAGTAATCAAAGAAATTACGTTATCCTTTTTATATTCTGTCGTCAAACCTTTAACATACTGTTCAAGTCTGTTTAACTCTTTTAAGAAAGCCTCTTTTTGTCGTTCCATTACTAAATCACCATTTTCTCCAAAGTAATTTAATTAACAATAAAAACATCATAAAATCCTATCAAAATCAGGTAAATATAACCTTCATAGTAAAAAGAAACAACGCTTCCACTTAATTTTCGCATAAAAAAACCCCGCCACAAACATTTATATGACGGGGTTTTTACTAGAATTAACCGATAGAACCTTCCATCTCAAACTTGATTAGGCGGTTCATTTCAACTGCGTATTCCATTGGAAGTTCGCGAGTGAATGGCTCGATGAAGCCCATTACGATCATTTCTGTAGCTTCTTGCTCAGAAATACCGCGGCTCATTAGGTAGAATAATTGTTCTTCTGATACTTTAGATACTTTCGCTTCGTGCTCAAGTGAAACGTAATCGTTTTTGATTTCGTTGTAAGGAATTGTATCAGATGTAGATTGGTTATCCATGATTAACGTGTCACACTCGATGTTAGAGCGAGAGTTTTTCGCTTTTGGTCCGAATTGTACGATACCACGGTAAGTTACTTTACCACCATGCTTCGCAATCGATTTAGAAACGATTGTTGAAGACGTGTTTGGTGCTAAGTGAATCATTTTCGCACCAGCATCTTGGTGTTGGCCTTTACCAGCAATCGCGATAGATAATGTTAAACCACGAGCGCCTTCGCCTTTTAAGATAACTGCTGGGTATTTCATCGTTAATTTAGATCCGATGTTACCGTCAATCCATTCCATCGTTGCGTTTTCTTCACAAACCGCACGTTTTGTAACTAGGTTGTATACGTTGTTCGCCCAGTTTTGGATTGTTGTATAACGGCAATATGCATCTTTTTTAATGATGATTTCTACTACCGCACTATGAAGTGAGTTAGTCGTGTAAACAGGTGCTGTACAACCTTCTACGTAGTGTACGTGTGCGCCTTCGTCTACGATGATAAGCGTACGCTCGAATTGTCCCATATTTTCAGAGTTAATACGGAAATACGCTTGAAGTGGTGTATCAACTTTAATACCTTTTGGAACGTAGATGAATGATCCACCAGACCAAACTGCAGAGTTTAATGCAGAGAATTTGTTGTCTGTTGGTGGGATTACTTTTCCGAAATGCTCACGGAAAATATCTTCGTTCTCTTTTAATGCGCTATCTGTATCTTTGAATACGACTCCTAGATCTTCTAGGTCTTCTTTCATGTTGTGGTATACAACTTCAGATTCGTACTGTGCAGATACACCAGCTAAATATTTTTGCTCAGCTTCAGGAATACCTAATTTATCAAATGTCGCTTTAATTTCCTCAGGTACTTCATCCCAAGACTTCTCAGATTTCTCAGATGGTTTTACGTAGTACGTAATTTCATCGAAATCTAAGTCGTTTAAGTCGCCGCCCCATTGTGGCATTGGCATTTCATAGAACTTATCCAGTGATTTTAAACGGAAGTCTAACATCCACTGTGGTTCTTCTTTCATACGTGAAATCTCTTCAACGATTTCTTTTGTTAAACCGCGTCCAGCACGGAAAATCGAAACGTCTTTATCCTTGAAACCATATTTATAATCGCCGATATCTGGCAGTTGCTTCGCCATGTTGGTGTGTCCCTCCTTATATAACCTCGTTTTTAGGAACCTTTAACATTACTTATCTTCGTTTAAGCCCTTTTCTAACGCTTTCCACGCTAATGTTGCACATTTAATACGTGCCGGGAACTTGCATACGCCTTGTAATGCTTCAATATCTCCTAAATCAATGCTGTCATCATACTCTTTTCCTAGCATCATGTCAGAGAAAATTTTAGAAAGCTTAAGGGCCTCTTCAATTTTCTTTCCTTTTACTGCTTGTGTCATCATTGAAGCTGAAGACATTGAAATTGAACATCCTTCGCCTTCAAACTTCGCTTCTTGTACAATACCCTCTTCTACTTTCATCGTAAGTTGAATACGATCGCCGCAAGTTGGATTGTTCAAGTTAACGGTAACACTATCTTCTAACACGCCATGGTTACGAGGATTTTTATAATGATCCATAATAACTTGACGATATAACGTATCTAAATTATTAAATGACATTTGTGAAATACTCCTTTGTCTTGATTAGTGATTCAACAAATGTATCAATTTCTTCTTTTGTATTATATAAATAGAAGCTCGCACGTGCTGTAGAAGAAGCTTTTAGCCACTTCATAAGCGGTTGTGCACAGTGATGTCCTGCGCGAACCGCAATGCCTTCTACATCTAATACAGTTGCTACATCGTGAGGATGTACGTCTTCAATATTAAATGTAACTAGACCAGCGCGATGCTTTGGACCATAAATTGTAACGCCATCTACTTCTGATAGTCTCTCTAAAGCGTATTGCGCTAATTCATGTTCATGCTTTTCAATATTATGAAGACCGATTTCTTCTAGGAAATCAATTGCCGCACCAAGTCCGATTGCATTACCGATAATCGGTGTACCTGCTTCGAACTTCCACGGAAGCTCTTTCCAAGTAGACTCTTGTAAGTCTACGAAATCAATCATTTCACCACCAAATTCAATTGGTTCCATATTGTTTAGCAATTCTTTCTTACCATATAATACGCCGACACCTGTTGGTCCGCACATCTTATGAGCAGATAATGCGTAGAAATCACAGTTTAAATCTTGTACATCCACTTTCATATGAGGTGCACTTTGTGCTCCATCAACGATCATGATTGCACCGTTTTCATGTGCGATTGCTCCGATTTCTTTTACAGGGTTAATCGTTCCAAGTACGTTAGAAACGTGCATGATAGAAACGATTTTTGTATTCGGTGTAACTGTTTGACGAACATCTTCTAAAGAAATTGTACCGTCTAGTTGAAGCGGAAGGTATTTTAAAGTTGCACCAGTTTTCTTCGCAACTTGTTGCCACGGAATGATGTTACTATGGTGCTCCATGTAAGAGATGACGATTTCATCGCCTTCTTTTACATTATCAAGGCCATAGCTAGCTGCTACTGTATTTAATGCAGTTGTCGTTCCGCGCGTGAAAATAATCTCTTCCATTGATTTCGCATTAATAAACTTGCGAACTTTCTCACGTGCACCTTCATACGCGTCGGTAGCTTTCGTACCGAGCGTATGAACACCGCGATGCACGTTAGAATTATATTCTTTATAATAACGTTCTAACGTTTCAATGACTTGAATTGGTTTTTGAGAAGTTGCTGCACTATCGAAATATACAAGTTGTTTGCCGTTCACTTTTTGATCAAGAATTGGAAACTGTTTGCGTATTTCATGAATATTCATTAGCGAACTTTCCTTTCAATTACCTCAACAAGCTGTGCCTTTACTCCTTCAATTGGAAGCTCATTTACTACAGGTGCTAAGAATCCATGGATGACTAAACGTTCTGCTTCGCGTTTTGGAATACCACGGCTCATCAAGTAGTATAATTGGTATGGATCTACGCGGCCTACTGAAGCTGCGTGACCTGCCATTACATCATCTTCATCGATTAAAAGAATTGGATTTGCATCACCGCGAGCTTTCTCATCTAACATAAGAACGCGAGAAGATTGTTGTGCATTTGATTTAGATGCACCGTGTTCAATCTTACCAATTCCGTTAAAGATAGATGTTGCACTATCTTTTTGTACACCGTGTTTTAAAATCCAACCTTCAGAGTGTTTACCGAAGTGAACAACTTTAGTTGTAAAGTTTTGTGTTTGGTTACCACGACCAATTGTTACTGTTTTTGTATCAGCATATGATCCGTCGCCCATTAAGTTCGTAACGTTCTCTGAAATTGTGTTTCCGTCATTCATAAGGCCTAGAGCCCAATCAATGCGGCCGTCGCGTCCAACAATTCCGCGGCGGTTAACGTAAGTTGTTACGTCTTTTGCTAATAGATCAACCGCACCGAATTTCACTTGTGCGCCTTGTTCCACGATTACTTCTGCTACGATATTTGCAATACCTTTAGCATTTTCATTTGCAACATAGTTTTCTACATATGTTGCAGTACTGTTCGCATCAGCTACGAATAATACGTGGTTATATACGTTAGCTTCTTCGCCGTCTACTAAGAATACAGCTTGAAGTGGAGTTTCAAGAACAACGTTTTTCGGAACATATACGAATGCACCGCCGTTGATTAATGCAGCATGAAGTGCAGTTAGACGATGTTCGTCTACTTTCACGCCGTCTTTCATTAAGTACTTTTGTACTAATTCAGCATGCTCTGTTGCAGCTGTTACGATGTCTGTAAAAATAACACCTTTTTCTTTTGCTTCGTCTGCTAAAGAAACGAAAGCAGTTGTACCAGTACGTTGTACTAATACGCTGTTATTTTCATCGATTAAGTTTTTCACTGCTTCTGGAAGCTCTGTTAAAGAACTTACAGGCTCTTGCTTAGCAGCGTCGCCTTTTCCGATAAAGTCCCATTTTTCAATTTTCGTTTTATCAGGCGTTGGCATTGGAAGTTCAGTTGCTTGTGCAAGAGCTTGTAAGCGGAACTCAGTCAACCAAGCAGCTTCGTTTACTTCGCTTGCGCGCTGACGGATTGTTTCTTGATCGAAAGGTAATGTACCGATTGTCATGTTTATGCTCCTCTCTTACGCTTCTTGCTCTGCTGTTTCGTCTTCAATACCTAATTCTTTTTTAATCCAGTCGTAACCTTCAGCTTCTAGACGTTGTGCAAGCTCAGGGCCACCAGATTTAACGATACGACCGTTCATCATAACGTGAACGAAGTCTGGAGTGATGTAGTTTAATAAACGTTGGTAATGCGTAATCATTAGGCAACCGAACTCTTCGCCGCGCATTTGGTTAATACCTTTAGATACAACTTTTAATGCATCGATATCAAGACCTGAGTCGATTTCATCTAAGATTGCGATTTTTGGCTCAATCATCATTAATTGAAGAATTTCGTTACGTTTTTTCTCTCCACCAGAGAAACCTTCGTTTAAGTAACGTTGTGCCATTTCTGGATCCATTTCTAGGAATTCCATGTTTTTATCTAAAGTACGGATAAATTTCATAAGAGAAATTTCATCGCCTTCTTCACGACGTGCATTAATTGCAGAACGTAAGAAGTCCGCGTTTGTTACTCCGCTAATTTCACTTGGATATTGCATTGCTAAGAATAGACCTGCTAGCGCACGCTCATCTACTTCCATTTCTAATACATCTTCACCGTCGATGATTATGCTACCTTCTGTTACTTCATACTTTGGGTGACCCATAATCGCAGAAGATAAAGTTGATTTACCTGTTCCGTTAGGTCCCATAATTGCGTGGATTTCTCCACCTTTTACTTCAAGGTTTACACCTTTTAAAATTTCTTTGCCATCGATTGATACGTGTAAGTCTTTAACCGTTAATGTAGAACCAGCCATCTCAATACCTCCATTAATCCTCTATATACATTTTAAAAATTACTAAAACGTTCATATTCTCATTTTATTCTCATTCTAATCTTATAGCAAATAAAATGATATCGCAAACACTAAAAAAATGTAACAATTTTTTCACAAATGTATATAAGTATTTCCTTTACATCCTCTTATGATACACCTTTCTTCTTATATATATAAAGAAAAAAGGACTGGGTTATTCCCAGCCCTTTCCAGCACCTATTCGTTCACAGGAAGTACAGCACCTTTATATTCTTTGTTAATAAAATCTTGAATTTCTTTTGAATGTAGCACTTCTACTAGCTCTTTAATTTCTTTTTTCTTCTCGTCACCTTTACGAACTGCGATAATATTTGCGTAAGGAGAGTCTGATCCTTCAATTGCAATTGCATCCTTTGTTGGATTTAATTTCGCATCAATTGCGTAATTTGAATTAATAAATAAAGCATCACCTTCATTGTTTTCGTACAGCTTCGGTGAAAGTCCAGGTTCTACATCTGTTTTAAACTTTAAATTTTTCGGATTTTCTACAACATCTTTTACTGTTGCTTTAACAACATCTACACCGTCTTTTAATTTAATAACGCCGCCTTTTTGTAACAATGCGAGCATACGGCCACGCTCCGCTACGTTATTACTCATAATAACTGTTCCGCCATCTGGAAGTTCTTTTAAGCTTTTATATTTCTTAGAATAAATGCCCATTGGCTCTAAATGAATTTTTCCTGCATTTACAATTTTGTATCCTTTTTCTTGAATCTCTTTATCTAAATAAGGGATATGTTGAAAATAATTTGCATCGATTTCTTTATCAGCTAATGCCTTATTTGGTAAAACATAATCCTGGAATTTTTTTATCTCTAACTTAATGCCCTTTTTCTCTAATATTGGCTGTGCCTTTTCTAAAATAACAGCGTGCGGTATATTAGAAGCGCCAACGACAAGCTTATTCTCATCTTTCCCCCCGCAAGCAGCTAATGTAAATACAGACAGTGCTGTAACAACTGACAATATAATCTTTTTCATATGATGTCCCCTTCTCCCCTATATTTATGTAGTAAAAAAAGGACCGGCATACACCAGCCCTTTTTCCGCAATTATTCTTTTACAGGAACAACTGCCCCTTTATATTCTTTAGTAATAAAGTCTTCAATTTCTTTAGAATGCAGTACTTCTATAAGAGCTTTAATCTCTTTTTTATCTTTATCGCCTTTACGAACAGCTACTACGTTTGCGTATGGAGAATCATTTCCTTCAATTGCAATCGCGTCTTTTTCTGGGTTTAATTTCGCATCAATTGCATAGTTAGAATTAATTAGAACCGCATCGCCTTCTTTATTGTTATACACTTGTGGCAATAAACCAGGCTCGATATCTGTTTTGAACTTTAAGTTTTTCGGATTATCCGCAATATCTTTTGGAGTTGCTTTAACTGGCTCTACTCCGTCTTTAATTTTTAAAATGCCTTCTTTTTGTAAAATTGCTAAACCACGACCATGATCAGTAACAGAATTACTCATAATAATTGTCGCCCCGTTTGGAAGTTCTTTTAAGCTCTTATATTTTTGAGAATACACACCAATCGGTTCTAAATGGATTTTTCCTGCTATTTCAAAATCATATTTTTTATCTTTAATTTCCTTTTCTAAATACGGAATGTGCTGGAAGTAGTTCGCATCTAATTCTTTATCTGCTAACGATTTATTCGGTAACACGTAGTCTTGGAATTTTTTAATTTCTAACTCAATTCCTTTTTTCTCAAGTAATGGCTTTGCCTTTTCTAAAATTTCAGCGTGCGGTACGTTAGAAGCACCAACAACAAGTTTCTTTTCATCTTTATCTTTCCCGCCACAAGCAGCTAACCCAAAAATTGAAGTTGAAATAAGTGCTGTAAGTAATAATTTTTTCATTTGAAATATCCCCCTGTTTTCATTATCTTTTATCTATTCGAGTCGTTAAACTATCACCAATCCACTGAATTAAAAATACAACGAGTAATACACAAATTGTCGCAACGATTGTTACATCGTTATTTCCACGCTGGAATCCCTCTAAGTAAGCAAGTGTTCCAAGACCACCAGCACCAACAACACCTGCCATTGCTGTATAGCCTACTAAAGCAATAGTCGTAACCGTAATACCAGATACTAACGCTGGTAACGATTCTGGAATTAACACCTTCAAAATAATTGTGCTTGTTTTTGCTCCCATTGCTTTTGAAGCTTCAATTACACCTTTATCAATCTCGCGAAGCGCGATTTCAACCATTCTCGCATAAAACGGTGCTGCACCAATAATTAAAGCTGGCAGCGCTGCACTCGCTCCGAGTATTGTTCCAAGAAGAATCTTTG
Organism: Bacillus sp. FSL R9-9530; assembly: GCF_038008145.1. Classification (NCBI taxonomy): domain Bacteria; kingdom Bacillati; phylum Bacillota; class Bacilli; order Caryophanales; family Bacillaceae; genus Bacillus; species Bacillus sp. FSL R9-9530. The sequence goes on along the minus strand of NZ_JBBOYO010000001.1, from coordinate 4,447,666 downwards.
TGAACGGGATTAATAAAATAATTAAAATGATGAACGGTATAGAACGGAAAATGTTTACGAACGCTCCAATCACCGTATTAATCGCTTTATTTTCCCATAAATTATCTTTCGCTGTCATAAAGAGTAATAATCCTAAAATAAGTCCTAAAACAAATGTGGCAAGCGCTGCGATTGCCGTCATATATAACGTTTCACCAGTTGCTTCTAACATTTGATTCCAATCAATATTTGCGATTAACTTATCCATGTGCAATCACCTCCAGCTCTACTTGATCTTGATGAATCCCTTCTATTGCTTGCTGGATCGCTGTTTCTTCACCATTTAAATGAACGACTAAACTTCCGTAAGAGCCGTTATTCGTTTGCGCGATATTTCCTTGCAAAATGCTAACTTCTATATCACCGCGCTGCATTAACCTTTGAAGTACCGGTCTTTCTACCGCTTCACCGACAAACTGCAAACGAATTACTTTTCCATCTGGATACTTTTCTATTAAACTTTCAATCGTTTCATTCGTATCTTCAGAATCAGTTAACTGCTGTACAAATCGTTTTGTAATGTCTTGCTGTGGATTACGGAATACGTCAAGTACTGGACCCGTTTCTACGATTTTCCCTTTCTCCATTACAGCAACTCGATTACAAATTTTGCGAATAACGTGCATCTCATGCGTAATCAATACAATTGTTAAGCCGAGACGCTTATTAATATCTAACAATAAATCTAAAATTTGATCTGTCGTTTCCGGATCAAGAGCTGACGTTGCTTCATCACATAAAAGTACTTGTGGATTATTTGCTAACGCTCTTGCAATCCCGACGCGCTGCTTTTGTCCACCACTTAGCTGAGATGGGTACGCGTCTCCTCTTCCTTCTAATCCAACAAGATGAATTAACTCATCGACACGTTTTCTTCTCTCCGCCTTATCGACACCTGCAATTTCAAGTGGGAATGCGATATTTTCACGCACAGTTCGTGACCAAAGTAAGTTGAAATGCTGAAAAATCATTCCGATTTCTTGTCTTGCCTTACGAAGTTCATTTCCAGTAATCGCTGAAATCACACGATTCGCAATTGTAATTTGGCCAGAAGTTGGTTTCTCTAACTGATTAAACAATCTAATTAACGAACTTTTCCCAGCGCCACTATATCCAATAACACCAAATATTTCACCCTTATCTACTTTTAAGTTGGCGTTATCTACAGCAGTGACATCACCGCTTTTTGCCTTATATATTTTCTTTACATTTTCTAATAAAATCATGATGTTCACCCCTTTTTTGTTTAAAAAGCGTAAGCGGCTCGTTTAGAACAAGAGGGCGTTGGAATCCCAGACGTAGAGGCGCTTTTTGCCTCATAGGAAGGGATGAAACGACCGACTGTTCTAGCCGCTGGAGCTGGATTTCATAAAACTTTGGATAGACTCCGCATTTTTTTATTTTTCATGCGTGTAGTCCATCGTTATAGCTCCTCTTATTATTTGAATGTCCTCCGCATTCAAACAACAAAAAACCTTTCCGCTTCTAGAGAAGCAGAAAGGTTTATATGCGTATATAACAACATTATCCCTCTCTCTCATCTCTCAAAGCATTTGCTTTGCAGGAATTGGCACCATTTCAACATAAGTTGACGGTTGCCGGGCTTCACAGGGCACAGTCCCTCCACCTCTCTTAATAAGAGAAATCAGATTAAATTTTCGTCTGATTTAAAATTTATGAAATTGTCTATATTTTATGAATTGAATTGTATCAATATCCACACGCTCTGTCAACAGAAATTTTCGTAAAAAAAGAAACTTCAGAATTTTAAGCTCCGACTGACATCGGTTTACATATATGAAACATCGATTCAACTAATAACATCGTTCGATACGTTCCAGAATATTGTACCCGTCCATCACTCATTAACTTTTGCAACCTCATATTTCCAGTCACTAATTTTTGTACATCCTCTTCCTCTAAACAAACGATTTGTTCCGTTCCTCTCGCCTCTTTCAAAAGTTCTATATAATCTCTTGAAATTTGTAACGAACAGCATTCATCTCCAAAACGAAAATTAACAGTTCTTTCTCCTTGCCTTAAAAGCGGTTCTAAATGATATTGACCATTAGCGTAATTTACAAATGATTGAAGCAAAGAATATAATTTCATCCTAAACCACATCCCTCATATCACTTTCTATTACATACCATTCCCTCTTATTAAAGGGCAATCCTGTTATTTTCGCTCGACAAATACTGTATCTATCACGCATGTCGACATATTTCCCAAGAAATATGTCGAGGCGGCAAAAACTTTGCCGCCTACTTTAATTCCGTATATAAATATTCCACCGAATGAAATGCATATATTTTCTTCATCAGTGTCCCATTTTCAAAAATAAGTAAACACGGTACACTTTCTATCCCATACTCTTTCGCTAAATGCGGGGCATAATTTAAATCTAACATTCCAATTTTCAAATCTTCAATCGTCATCTCAACGACCGTTAACATCTTCTTTGCCAATTGGCATGTTCCACACATTGGTGTATACACATATAACACTGTTTTTTCTTCATTTCCTATTAGGGCTGTAGCTTCGGCACCTGTCCAATCAATCACTTCTATCATTCCTTACCGTAAATATTCTGTATAAACGTCAATGTCTGCTCCCCATAATACATTTGCTAAATGTGAAGAAGGTGCAGTCGCCACCTCGCGATACGAGCGATCAATATAAATATGCTCTGCTTGCGGAAATTCTTTTCGGAATTGTTTCCTTAACTTTTCTCCTGCATCATCAGCATCCACTAGCACATATACGTCCTTATCAAAAAATTGATCAATGAGCTCATCCATTTTCGACAAACCAATTGTACCATTTGTACAAACAATTTCCACTGGTTCACGAATAATAGATTCAATCTTTCTTCTATCCGATTTACCTTCTACAATAATGACTTTTTCCACATAAATCATATGTCATCACCCGATCACCATATACTATACAACCTTTAACTTAGTATATAGTATATTCGTTATTTTCATGTTGTTTCCTGTTTATTTTTGCAAAAGAAAAGCGGAAGCGGCTCGCTCAGATTGTGAGGGGGATGGAGCTTCTGACGTAAAGGCGCTTTTTGCCTTGTAGGAAGAAGCGAAGCCACCGAACAATCTAGCCGCTGGAGCTGGATCACAAAGAAAAGCGCAAGCGGCTCGTTCAGATTGCGAGGGGGATGGAGCTTCTGAGGTAGAGGCGCCTTTTGCCTCACAGGAAGACGCGAAGCCACCGAACAATCTAGCCCGCTGGAGCTAGACAATGAAAAGCGCAAGCCGCTCGCTCAGCATGAAGCCTCCATGAAAAAAGTTTTTCAAAAACGTTCTCCTACATAATAATTAATATATATGTTTTTAAATTCATTATGTACACAACATAAAAAAGGACAGCACAAAGGCTGTCCTTTTTCTTCGACTATAATTAGTCTTGGTTTGTCATTTCTGCATATTTTTCTGCAGTTAATAACTTCTCAACTTGGCTTGCATCAGAAAGTTCAACTTTAACCATCCATGCACCCTCGTATGGAGATTCGTTAACTAGTTCTGGTTGGTCACTTAATTCTTCGTTTACTGCTACAACTTTACCACTTACAGGTGCGTATAGTTCAGAAACTGTTTTAACAGATTCTACGCTTCCGAATGGCTCGTCAGCTTGGATTGTTGCACCTACTTCAGGAAGTTCAACGAATACGATATCGCCTAACTCACCTTGCGCAAAATGAGTAATACCGATAACAACCGCATTACCTTCTGTTTTTACCCATTCGTGTTCTTCAGAGTAACGTAAATTATTTGGAATGCTCATGACTGTACCTCCAGTGAATGTATTAATTATGTAAAAATACCTTATTGGTACTTTTTCCACACACTTTCAAACTGCTCTTCGTTAAAACCAAGTGTTACACTCGTTCCATCTGTTACAATTGGACGTTTAATTAACATGCCATCAGATGCTAAAAGCTCATACATTTCGTCTTCGCTTGCATCCTTTAACTTATCTTTTAAACCAAGTTCGCGGTAACGCATTCCACTTGTATTAAAGAATTTTTTTAATGGTAATTCACTTTTCTCATGTAAATTACGTAAATCTTCTTTTGACGGTGGATTTTCAACAATATGAATCATCTCATATGCTACATCGTTTGCCTCAAACCATTTCTTTGCTTTTTGACATGTGCCACATTTTGGATATGAATAAAATGTTACTGTCATAAATTCACCTACTTTTTTACTAACCTTTACCTTTATCATATAGAAAACATTTTATTATTTCAAACGATTATTCGCTAAACTTTTACTTATTTCGTGATAATTTTTAATAATCCTGCTAATTTTTCTTATTTTTCCGCCATTTATTAAGAAAAAATAAATATATAATTTTTTTAAATTTTTTTCTCATCCCACGCCGAACATATATCTTAAACAAACGTTTGATTAACTACCTATTTTTCTTTGTTAGCCCTTGAGCTGTATCGGTTTCTTCTTACCGAACATACATCTTAAACAAACGTTTGATTAATTTCCTACTTTTCTTTGTTAACCTTTGAGTTGCATCGGTTTCTTCCTACCGAACATACATCTTAAACAAACGTTTATTTAACCATTTCAGCCTATAATCACAGAACCCGGAAACACTTTAAATGACAAAGGCGTACAGATAAAAGGAACTAACGATTTTGGCCGTAATAGTGAGAGTATTCCATGATGTTGAAGAAATTACTGCAATGAAAAAAGCCCTAATTAGGGCTTCTTATTCCGCTTTTACAGCAAGACTACTATCCATGAAATTGCTAATTGAATGAAATAAAAAAAGACGCATTTAAAGTGATGCGTCTTTTGGCAATGTTTCTTTTGTGAAATCATATAAAGCAACTGCGCCTAAAATAACCAATATACTTTCAGGGGCATCTAACAAAATAGTTCTCCAAGTTTCTGATATTACCCATTTAATACCTGCGGCTGATTCAAGATACGCTTGAAAATAACTGATTGTAAAATCAATTACACATAAACATACAAGTAATGTTAGACCAAATTGAATCAATTTCTTATTTTTAAACATGTAACACCTCTCAAAATTCATTGGATATTTCTGCTTTCAGTTCATTACATATAAAGATCTTTATATGTAATTTTAACATGAATAAAATCCAAATAAATACAATATGCACATTTGCATATTTCGTGAATATTGAGGAATTACTGTTAATAAAAAAGCCCTACAAGTGTAGGACAAAATAGCTTTAGCAATCCCGACAATTAATCGCATAAATAACGGAATCATTTGAACCACTATATAGCCAATCCCAGTCCTTGAAATAAGGGGAAATCCCTTTTCCTGGCTACCACCCATAATGAATATCCCGCCACATAACGCTACAACGGATGCGATAGAACCGACAGGTAAGAAATTACTGCAAAGAAAAAGCCATGCATAAACATGACTTTCATAGCATAATCACTTCTATATTCAATAGAAATTAAAGTGAATTATATTTCTTTACTTTTAAAGGAATAGATATTACATATAAATCTATAGCATAAGTAATAATCAAAATCCCTTTTCCTTCATCAGCAAATTTTGCTTGCAGAAACTTTTCTGAAACTTTCCTTTTTCCCCATCTCTTTGGAAGATATCCGAATCCTAAGAACATAATAATAGCCCGATACTCATTAACTTAACTACTTTTCTTTTTTCCATGATATTTCAAATTCTCCACCATGTTCTTCTGTTATAATTTTAACTTTATATGTATCATCTTTAGACACTTTAATATTATTTTTACTGTTTCCACTATTAACTTCCAGTATTGTATTATCATTTGAATCTAAAACATAAGCCTTTATGGTTCCTTGCTTAGTTTTATCATCAAAGGAAAATATCCAGCTTTCACCTTTTTTTACATCCATATCTTGAGTGGCAAAACCTGTGAAACTTTTATACTTTCCATCTATACTATTTGAACCTCCATGAACCTTACCACCAACAATCGTTCCCTCTCTTGTAAAACAACCACTAAGAACTACCAAACATAGAATAAATAATAATGTATTTTTAATAGTTTTCAACATCATTCCCCCTTATTTCTATGGTTCCTAATTTAACATTAGAATTACACATTCATATAATTACTGTTTTTCCCAAAAAAATCGAGGTAAAAATTATATTATTTAGAATTTTTGATGATTGTATTCCATGATAGTTAGGGAATTCCTCCAAATAAAAAAGTAATCTATATATCTTTAGCAATTTTATAAACAATGGAATCATTTGAACCACTATATAACCGATTCCTGCATGCAAAATAAAGGAGAATCCTCGTTCCTGGCTCTACCTACCATAATAAAGCTAAAGCTGCTTGCATACTTGCCCACAAACCAATACCAATCGCAAGGGGGGAGATGTGGAACTAACATTATCATCCCTTGATAAAACGAGCTAATACTCGATGCGCTTTATTAAATTTTATAATTAAATCTGCAATAGCTGATATAAAATTATAAATCGGTATCATTACAGCCTCGAATGCATCTGGCATACGTTGTAAAGCTTGCGTGAGCTTCTCAATCACATTGTTATATGCTTCTACATAAAAAAATAAGAAGCCTCGTTTACAGGCTCCTTCATCATCTATTCAAATAATCTGCAATTGTTTGAAATACTACGATATACATATTATGAATACTTTCTTCTGTATTTCCACCATTCGATAAACCAACTGCCCATTGTTGTCCTTCACCACTTCCGATATTTGCAAAACCTTGCGTATACATAGCATTTACATCTTTTCGTGCACTGTTATACTCTATCCCTTTTGTAATAAAAGTTGAATATGATTTATCTTGTAAACCAATAAAAAATACTGGTTTCTTTAGCGATGAAAATACATCTTTATACTGCTCTGTTGAGGCTTCTTGAAAGTGATCTTTCATTATTAGAAAACCATCCACTTCCTTAGATTTCTTTTCCAATTCCTCTAACTTCACATTTTCAAACTTTATATTTCTAAACGTATCTTTCGGCTTTTCACCAACAACTCCAATTACGAGTGCTCTCCCGTTGTATTCTAATTTCTCTCCTTCTTTATCCTTTGCACACCCCGTACTCACTAGGCATAACAATATAAAAACTAAGAAATAAAGTGAACGCTTCATATAGCACCCTCCCCCTCTTTTTAGTCAAGTGACAAAAATGTAAGGTGAATTCAAGAAAATGTAAGTAAAATCGATAGCCCAATTGGATTTTCTATATTATAATCAATTGAATTTATTTACATTACTAAAACATAGGAGATTATCATGAAGAAATTTAAACTTTCATCTCTTCTTCCGTTAAGTTATATATTTCTACTCGTACTCGTAAGTCCCCTTTACGATGTATTAAATAAATCTACTGTTCACGCAGTAGATGTCACAACTGTAGTAGATGATTGGATTCCATTTGTGAAAGCATTTATTATTCCTTACTTACTTTGGTTTCCATACTTATACGGTGCACTTATTTATTACTGTTTTGCTGATCGAAAGCAATATTATGTCACTTTAAGTAGTGTAATTCTTGGAAAGCTTGCTTGTTTTTCGATTTATTTTTTTTGGCAGACAACTGTACCACGCCCAACCGTCGTTGGAACAGACGTATTTTCCGAACTAGTCCGCTATATTTATAGTATTGATCAACCAGTAAACTGTTTCCCAAGCATTCATGTCCTTACGACATTTGTAATTATGTTAGCTGCCTTTAAGCGTAAGGAACAGCATACTTTGGAATATTACATCCTTACTTTCTTCGGTACGCTTATTATTTTATCAACATTATTTACGAAGCAGCATGCATTTGTAGACGCCATTTCTGGAATGACGCTTGCAAGCGTACTTTACTTCGGCGTTCAGTTGTTATTAGCAAAAGAAACCGTACGTGTTCCAGTAAAACAAAATCAAAAAATGTAAAAAGCAGACTGTGGCTTCCAGTCTGCTTTTCTCTATATAAAAGGAGATTTTCAAATTAAGATTGTGGTACAGTCATGTCACCAGAATGAATACGACCTGCTTTTTTAAGAGCAATGTACAGTATATAAGAAACAGCTACTGGAATGATGATATAAGTGATTACCATCGCTGGGACAACTTCCCACCCTTGGCTGGAAATTAAATTAATTGGTGCGATAAGAGAGCTTAATCCAAGACCTGCAATTTCTTTTCCTGCTTCCAGTTGGAAAATTAGTGCCGATACTGGGCCAACTATTGCACTGGCGACGACAGTTGGGACGAGAATCATTGGATTTTTAGTAATGTTCGGTAACTGCACTTTTGGAGTACAGAGTGCCTGAGCTAATATGCCGCCTAAGTTATTTTCTTTCGCTGAAATAACAGAGAATCCGATAAATTGAGCAACACATCCTGCAAGTGCTGCACCACCTGCAACACCGTCTAAGCTAAGCGCTATCGCTAACGCAGCTGATGAAGCTGGAGAGATAAGTAACAATCCCCAAACTACAGCAATCACGATAGAAGCGATAAACGGGCTACCAGCTGAACTATCTTTAATGAATGCTCCAACTGTATTTAAAACTGGGCTAATATTTTGAGCTAACCAAATACCGACTAAACCAGAACCTAATATTGCTGCAAATGGAACGAGCATCATATCTAAAGCAGTTTTTCCACTTAATCGTTTACCAATATAAACTGCTAAAGTCGCTGTTAATAATGCACCGATTGGTTCACCTGTTTTAATGATGAGACCAGCTTCAGTAATTGAAATTGAACCAGCTCCAATTGCTCCAGCTACCATCGCTGAGAAAATTACGAGTCCGTTTGCACCGAGCATAAAGGCAATCCCGGCTCCAATTGCTGGTGCCATAAGTGATTTTGCAACAACTCCGATTGTAATAAGTAATGGTATATCAATAATTCTTCCTATATTTTCGATCAGTAAACCAATTCCAAGGGATACGAAAATACCCTGTGCGATTCCGGCAGAAGCTTTAAACACACGAGACATTATATATTCCTTCATTTGTTTCACCTTCTCCTATAATTTAGTAACCAATTGTTTTCATATAATCGCGTAAAACATCGTTTGATTTTGCAAAGCGACTTTCTTCATCTTCTGATAAGTTTAGTTCTACCACTTCTCTTATACCATCTCTAGTAATAATTGCTGGTACTCCTGTACAAATATCGTATTCGCCATATTCACCATCTAAAATAGCTGAAACAGCGATAACACGGTGATCATCATTGAAAATTGAGCGAGCAATATAAGCTAAAGAATTTCCGATTCCGTAATAAGTAGTTCCTTTGCGCTTATAAATTTCCCATCCAGCTTTTGCAGTCTTCTCAACAATTTCATCTAAATCTATTTCACCAAATTGGTCTTTTTTCTCTTCTAAAATTTGTAAAATCGGCTTTCCACCAACAGTTACGTGAGACCAGGCAACCATTTGAGAATCACCATGTTCTCCTAATGAATACCCATGAATACTACGAGGGTCTACATGTAACATTTCAGATAAAATTGTTCTTAAGCGAGAAGAATCTAGTGATGTACCTGTACCAATCACACGATTTCTAGGTAATCCAGATAACTTCCACACTTGATATGTAATAATGTCAACTGGGTTCGATGCGAGTAAGAAAATGCCATCAAATCCACTTTCCATTACGCCGCCAACAACACCCTCCATAATCTTAGCGCTTGCTCCTAAAGTGTCTAAACGACTTTGTCCAGGCTTCGGCGCTGGTCCTGCTGTAATAATGACAATGTCCATATCTTTGCAGTCTTCATAACTTCCTGCATATACTTTTGTTCTTGTATTTGTAAAGTTAATGCAATGTGATAAGTCCATCGCTTCTCCAACTGCACGTTCATGATTTATATCAATTAACAATAGCTCTTCGCAAATCCCTTGGTTTACAATGGAATACGCACAGCTTGATCCAACTAATCCAGTACCGATAATTGCAATTTTTCTTGTGTTTCTATTCATAGCAATCTCTCCTAATTGATCATGTAGTCTATTTCTTTCTTTACACCCCTAATTATAGAGGTTCTCACGATAGAAACCATGGATACTTTGTGAAATATTGAGCAAAGTTTTTGTCCTTTTTGTGAATTGTTATATTTAATTTTCGTCATATTTGTTACAACTGAAAAAATATTTATTATGTATTTATTGACATATACCAAACAAAAAAACGAGCGAATCCATTCGCTCGTTTTTTTCATCACACTATTCCGCACTTAATTGACTTTTCAATTGCTGCACAATCATTGGATTAGCAGGTGCTGCCGGCTTATAATAACTTTTTTGCTTTGCATATTCATACATATTACGTTGACGGGATTCATCTTGATTACGAATTTGAATTAACGTTTGATGTAACTGTTCATTATCAGACTGAGAAATATAATTTGCATAACTTGTTAAACTTGAATTTAACCCTGCTAAATAATCATTTACCATATCTTTTTCATTCATTTCTCTTTTCCCCCTATCCTAAAAAAGTCATTAATTGCTGTTTCGTATTTCGTGCATCTTGCGCATCCTTTTGTAGCATTTGTTTCAACTCTGGATCTGTACAAGCCTGTGCATACTGGTCCAATTTGTTAATAATCGTCGCATGTCCACCAATTAAATGACGTAAGTTTTCAACTTCAAGCTCTGTTAAATTTTGCATATAACATACCCGCCTTTCTTTGTTCATTCATCATTAGTATTTGGTTCTTTTTGGATTGTATTCATTAACTTTTCCCACATATAAACAAAATAAAAGATGAATAGCTAGGCCATTCATCTTTTCTACTAAATATTCATTCAATTTTATAAAGAAACAATCATACTTATACTCACAAGTAGGTTCCATACAATATGTAAAATGATGCTAGGTACAATAGATTGTGTTTTCTTATATAACATAGCAAATACAATCCCCATAATCATTGCCGTAATCGGAAAACCACCATGAAGAATCCCAAAGATGAAGGAAGAAATAATGGTACCAACTAGAAAACTATATTTCTTTTCAAAAAATCGATACAAAATACCTCTATATAAAATTTCTTCTTTAATTGGTGTAATTATAGCAACACTTAACACATATATAATACTTTGTAGACTATTTTGAAGCCCTAAGCTCCCTAATTGATCTCGTTGCTGCTCTGCACTTTCAAAGTTAAACAACTCTAACATTACATACTGAGTTAATGCAATGATGATAAAACCTATTAATAAATACAAGTAGGTTTTCCCATTTTTTAAAACAGATACATCCCAAATGTTCTTAATAAAATGAAGCACTGGTTTATAAGCAAATAAAACAATAGTAACAACAGCTGCATCAAATAGAAGTAAATAATATCCCTCTAAATTAGCACGTAATACCTCTTCTCCAAAAATTCCAAGGGCTAAAGCAAGGAATAATCCCCCTAAGAGTGAGAACCCTAGAATGCTTGCAATCGTTACAACTAGATTTTTATATGTTATGTTATCTACTTCTCTTTCTGCATTATACGCGTCTAACACTGTTTTTCTCATACTATTCCTCCATTTGTTTTCATTCCCTTAACAAAAAACTATTAATACAAATATATAGATAATATAACAAGATTTTCAAAAAGAAGAATATGCAATTTTACATATTATGAAAGCTTTGTATTATATAGTTTTTGGAACTATATTACTATAGAATAATTATTAGATGGAATTCCAAAAATTTCTTATCTATCCACCATAACCCTCGCATCATATAAAACTTATTAATTAAAGGAGAAATGAACATGAAAACACATGACTTCCTTACAGAAATCCAGAAGGGCTCTGAACCTAATCCCTATCAAGACCCTATCGCATTTATTTTCGTTTGCTTTTCCTTAGCCATATACACATTTTTCAAACCTGCAAGATAATATCATTTAATGAGAAAAAGCCTACCGTTCTTTTGGAATCATATGCACTAAAAAACCTTAGAATCGCTTCTAAGGTTTCTGACTATTCATACTCAAAACGCCATACTTATAAGTAACGAAAGAATTAATAATATAACTACCAATCCGCCGGTTACTCTTGCTATAAATTTCTTTTGTTCGCCCGCACTGGAAACGGTAAATCTGAAGTATAATATGCCACCCACCGCAATAAGAATACATTCCAATATGATACTAATAGCCGGAAATCGCCACAACCCAAAACCTAGCATAGGTAAGTCTCCGAAATTCCCTGGAAGTAGCGGCAAATCAGCACGGTGCACAAGTAAATCAAGAATCCAATGACTAAAAACTACAGCCCCAACAACAAAGCCACTCCGCTTGCCCCAAAACATCATACCCACCATTCCTGCAACAAAAGCAATAAACAGTGCTCCTATTAAAGAGTGTGAATAATCCGCGTGAATGATCGCTTCACCATAACCATTACTATTAATAGGTTCAATTGTCTCTACTCCTAAAACATAAAGCGGTAAAAAAATGACATCCAATAATTGTGTGCTTAACATGAGAGCCCAAAGTGGTAGTTTAGGTGACTTTGTTTTCACTACTGCCGCTAAGCCAAAATGTCCTGCAAACAGTTCACTTCACATCCTTTTGTAATCTTGTCTCCAGCAAACCGCAGCCTACTATACAAAAAGCATGATCAGTAACAAATTCACATTTTTTTGCTTCCTATTCAATCTCTCATTACATGTAATCCTTTAATAAACGTTTCCAATAATACATGTAAACTTGTATCTAAATCTAGCGGCAAACCAAATCCACCTTGCTGTTCAATCGACGCAAATCCATGACAAATACTTCTGAATCCACGTGTCGCATGAAGTACATTCTCTCCTTCTAAGCCGTATTGTTGTAAAACATGAAGACAAAGCTTTACAATTCCGTCACCTGCTTTTCTTACTTCTTCCTCTCGTAAAAAAGTTGCTTCATATAATCCAGGATGTTTGCGTACGAATGCGACATACGCTTCTCCTAAAGCATGAATTGCTTCGTCCATACATTTACCCTCAGCAGCTTCTTCCAGTCTGTTATGCAGCTGTTTTATTCCGTACATACCAAGATTTTTCCGTACATCTTGTAAACCTTTCACATGATTATATAGCGAGGGTGAACGTACCCCTAATGTTTGCGCTAATGAAGCTAACGTTACTTCTTGTATTCCATTTGTATCTGCAATCTCTGCCGCTGTTTCTACAATTTTCTGTAATGTAAGTCCGATTCTCGGTGACATAAATTAACCTTCTTTCCTACTTTCTATATTCCGCTTAGCTTCCTTAATAGCAAGTTTTATGACAGTGCCTGGATCCTTTATCATTTTCCCATGTCCTGCCGCAAGTAAGGAAGGCTCATATTCGCTTAGCTTCTCTGCACTTTGTAATGATATTTCTTTGCTCCACGTTGCCATTGCAGGAAACGGAAACCAAAATTTCATTTGCCCCGAAACAGCCATACCCCCTCTTGTTTGGAAGGCATCCCCGACAATAAGAGCTTTATTTCGTACATCAAGAAATGACATGGAGCCTGGCGTATGTCCCGGTGTCATAATCGCAAGAAGGGATCCAACTCGGTCGCCATCTTCCAATAAAACATCAGGTACCGTTTTTACTTTTTTAGGTACACCGCCTTTTATCGGTATATTCGGTTCATCCTTTTGTAACGTCGTATCTCCTTCTAACAGCTTTGCGTCCCGCTTAGAAATATAGACTGGAACATTAGGAAGTACTTCCTTTAACGCGTCTAATGCACCGATGTGATCATCATGCGCATGTGTTAATACAATCTTAGTAATTGGCTTCCCTATTTTCTCAGCCGCCTGTAAAATACCTTTTGCGCTATATGGCAAAGCCGCATCAATTAAAGTTAAACCATCTTCTTCCTCCACAAAGTAACAATTCACAGGAAACACTCTTGGCAAAAATGACAATTGATATACCGTTTTTTCATGCATCATTCTCATATTTCCATCTCCCTTTTCACGAAAACTAATATCATTAGTTTCATTATACTAATGGCATTAGTTTTGTGTCACTAAAAATTTCATTTTTACAAAAAAAAAAGAAAAGTAGCCGTTTATACGACTACTTTTCTTTACAGCTATTAAACTGTGTAACGCTCATCTTCTAAAATTTTCGCAGCAATTTCACGCTTCTTCGGAATTACGTTAAGTGGTGTGTGGCGAGTTAATTTACGTAATGATGATAACATCATGCGCAGCATGTCGCCATTTTCAACTGCGATAAGTGTTTCTTTCGCATCTGCTTCGATTTCGTTGAATGCTTCTTGGCAGAATACTTCAGTGTATAACACTTTTTGTTTATTCTTTTCAAGACCAGTTGTTTTAATTGCTTTTTCTGTACGAAGAAGAGCTGATTCCATTGCGTAAAGATTGCTTACGATGTCAGCGATATTCACAAGAATTTCTTGCTCCTTATCTAATGCTTTACCGTATTTTTGAGCAGCTAATCCAGCTACCATTAAGCCGATTTTCTTCGCGTTCTTTACTAAATATTTTTGAAGTGCTAATGGCTCATCGCCTACTTCTTCTGGCATCATCATCATTAACTCTTCTTGTAATTTTTGTGCTTTTTGTAGTAATGGTAATTCACCTTTCATCGCTTTACGTAAGAACGTACCTGGTACGATTAGGCGGTTAATTTCGTTCGTGCCTTCGAAAATACGGTTAATACGAGAATCGCGGTACATTCTTTCAATCTCGTACTCTGCCATAAATCCGTAACCACCGTGAATTTGAACACCTTCATCTACTGTATAATCTAACACTTCAGAACCGAATACTTTATTTAAAGAGCACTCGATTGCATATTCAGCGATAGAAGCTGCTACTGCTTTACCGTCTTTTACTTCTTCTTCAGATAATGTGCTCATGCGGCTTTCGAATAAACCTACTGTACGATATACAGAGCTTTCAGCTGCATATGTTTTCGCTGCCATATTCGCAAGTTTCTCTTGAATTAATGGGAAGCGAGCGATTGGTTGTTTGAATTGTTGACGTTGATTTGCATATTGTGCTGAAATTTCTACTGCACGTTTCGCAGATCCAACTGTACCAACACCTAATTTATAACGACCGATATTTAAAATGTTGAACGCAATAATATGGCCTTTACCGATTTCACCAAGTAGGTTTTCTTTCGGTACTAACGCATCTTCTAAAATTAACGTACGAGTTGAAGAACATTTAATACCCATTTTCTTCTCTTCAGGGCTTGTAGATACACCAGCGTAGTCTTTCTCTACGATAAATGCTGAGAAGTGCTCTCCATCTATTTTTGCGTATACGATAAATACGTCAGCAAATGCAGAGTTTGTAATCCATTGTTTTTCACCATTTAATACGTAATGCGTACCTTCTGCATTTAAACGTGCAGTTGTTTTTGCACCTAATGCGTCAGATCCTGAACCTGGCTCAGTTAATGCGTATGCCGCTAATTTTTCACCAGTTGCAAGTAGTGGTAAATATTTTTTCTTTTGCTCTTCGTTACCGAATAATACGATTGGTAAAGATCCGATACCAACGTGAGCACCGTGAGTGATTGCAAAACCACCAGCGCGCGAGAATTTCTCTGCGATTAACGCTGAGCTTACTTTATCAAGACCAATTCCGCCGTACTCTTCTGGTACGTCAGCGCCTAGTAAACCAAGTTCACCAGCTTCTTTTAAAAGACGCACAGAACGATCAAATTCGTGTTGCTCTAAATATTCAAGCTCTGGAAGAACTTCATTTACGATAAAGTCCTCTGTCGTTTTTGCAATCATTTTATGCTCAGATGAAAAATCTTCTGGCGTAAACACTTGATCAATTGTAATTTCCTCTACTAAAAAGCTACCGCCCTTAACCGCATTTCCTACTGTTTTTTCCATGAAAATTTCCTCCTTCATATTTTCATAAGCCGCTTCTCTCATTTTGAAAGAAGCTGGCTCTCAATTTTATTTTTTATAAACCTTTGTTGCTTCCATTCTTTTCTTTAGCGCCCTCACATTCTGAGCGAGCCGCTTCCACTTTTTTATAGTAATTCAAACACTCCCGCTGCTCCCATTCCGCCGCCGATACACATTGTTACGATACCGAATTGTTGGTTGCGACGTTTCATTTCGTGAATAAGAGATAGTGTTAGTTTTGCTCCTGTACAGCCAAGTGGATGTCCAAGTGCGATTGCACCGCCGTTTACGTTTACTTTTTCTTCATCTAGACCAAGTTCACGAATAACTTGGATAGATTGAGAAGCGAATGCTTCATTTAGTTCAAATAGACCGATATCAGATAGCTCTAAACCAGCTAATTTTAACGCTTTCGGAATTGCAGCAATTGGGCCGATTCCCATTACTTCTGGTGGTACTCCAGCTACTGCGAATGAACGGAATTTTGCAAGTGGCTTCATGCCATCGCTCACTGCTTTTTCACGATCCATTAATAGTACAGATGCTGCACCGTCACTCATTTGTGAAGAGTTACCAGCCGTTACAGAACCGCGAACGTTAAATGCTGGACGTAATTTACCTAAAATGTCTAGCGTCGTCTCTGCTCTTACACCTTCGTCTTGTGCGAAAATGATTGTTTCTTCTTGCAGTTTGTTGTTTGATCCAACCGAGCGTAACGTCACATCTACAGATACTGTTTCATCCGCAAAGTTCCCTGCAGCTAATGCTTTCGCAGCACGTTGATGACTTCTTACTGCAAATGCATCTTGTTCTTCACGAGAAATTCCATATTTCACAGCAACTTGCTCTGCTGTATGCCCCATACCCATATAATATTCTGGTGCTGCTTCTACAAGGCGACTATTCGGACGAACAACGTGTCCCATCATTGGAACTAAACTCATTGATTCCGCTCCTCCTGATAATACAGCTTCAGAGTGACCAAGCATAATGCGCTCTGCTCCGTAAGCGATACTTTGTAAACCTGAAGAACAGTAACGGTTAATTGTAATAGCTGGAACATCGTAAGAAAGTCCTGCTAATCCACCGATATTACGAGCCATATTTAAACCTTGCTCTGCTTCTGGCATCGCACAACCGAAAATTAAATCATCAATTGGTCCTTCATAATTCGCACGCTTTAACGTTTCTTTTACTACTAACGCCCCTAGATCGTCAGGACGAACTGTTTTTAATGAACCCCTCTTTGCTTTTCCAATTGGTGTTCTTGCTCCCGCAACAATGACAGCTTCTCTCATGAACGATATCTCCCCTCGTTATTAGTTACGTAATGGTTTTCCTTTTACAAGCATGTGCTGCATTCTTGCTTGTGATTTCATCTCACTTACTAAGCTAATAAATGCTTCACGTTCTACATCTAATAAATACTGCTCATCAACTTCTGTTCCGTACGGCACTTTTCCGCCCGCAATGACATATGCCAGTTTCTTCGCAATGTGCAGATCATGTTCAGAAATGTAACCTGATAAATGCATTGCCTCTGCACCAAGTACAAGCGCTGCATATCCTGTCTCACCAACAACTGGTATCTTTTTGCGGATAGGTGCTTTATAACCTGCTTCATATAAAGAAAGTGCTTTTTGTTTCGCATCATATAGTAAGTGATCACCATTCACACTAATACCGTCTTTATCGCCTAAGAAGTTGTTCGATACAGCTTCTTGTGCTGATGTAGAAACTTTCGCCATCGCTACAGATTCGAATACTTTATTCGCAACTTTTTGTAAGTCGAATTCTACACCGTTTGCCATTTTGTTTAAGTGTTTAATGTATAACTCTTTGTTACCGCCTCCGCCAGGGATTAAGCCAACACCTACTTCTACTAAGCCCATATAAGTCTCACTAGAAGCTTGAATGCTCGCTGCTGGTAAACAAACTTCTGTACCGCCGCCAAGCGTCATACCATATGGCGCCGCTACAACTGGCTTAGAAGAGTACTTAATTTTCGTCATTGCATCTTGGAAGTTTTTCACAACCCACTCAATTTCAAAGTAGTTGTCGTCTTGTGCTTCCATTAAGATCATTGCAAGGTTCGCACCAACGCAGAAGTTCTTCGATTGGTTTCCGATAACAAGACCTTTATAATTTTTCTCTACTTCATCAACAGCGTAGTTAATCATTTGCGTAATATCCATACCGATTGCATTGCTCTTCGAATGGAATTCTAAGCAAAGGATACCATCGCCTAAATCGATTAAGCTCGCTCCGCTATTTTTCTTTAATACGCCATTTTTCGCTTTTAATTGTTTAAGAGAAATTGCCTTTTTATTACGTTCGATTAGCTTATATTCGCCATTATCGTAATAGTAGCTATCTCCGTTATCGTGTTTGTAGAAAGTAGTGAAACCTTTCTCTACCATTTCTTTCACCCAAGTCGGAACAACTACGCCGTTTTCTTCCATCTTTTGAACGGACTTTTCAACGCCGATTGCATCCCAAACTTCAAATGGCCCTTGCTCCCAGCCGAAGCCCCACTTCATCGCTTGGTCAATTGCAACGATATCGTCAGCAATTTCTTTATGAAGTTTTGCAGAGTATAAAAGAGTTGGTGTGATGATGTTCCATAACAACTCTCCTGCGCGGTCTTTCGCGTATACAAGCGCTTTCAATTTATTCGATAAACCTTTTTCTTGTTTACTTAACTCGATAGATGCAGCTTTTAATTTCTTGCGAGCTTCGTATTCCATCGTTTCAGGATTTAGTTCTAAAATTTCTTTTCCTTGTTTTAAGAAGAAGCCTTGACCTGTTTTGCTTCCAAGCCATTTTTTATCAAGCATGTCATGCATGAAAGCAGGTACTTTAAATACATCACGCTCTTCTTCTTGTACATTTTCATATACGTTATTTGCAACGTGTACAAATGTATCTAAACCAACAACATCTAATGTACGGAACGTTGCGCTCTTCGGACGACCAATTAATGGACCTGTTACAGAGTCAACTTCTCCAATGCTATAGCCACGCTTAATCATTTCTTGAAGCGTTACAAGCAAGCCATACGTACCGATGCGGTTTCCAATAAAGTTTGGTGTGTCTTTTGCGATAACAACGCCTTTTCCAAGAACGTCTTCGCCAAATAGTTTCATGAAGCTTAATACTTGTGGATCAGTTTCTTTCGTCGGTATTACCTCTAGAAGTTTTAAATATCGTGGTGGGTTAAAAAAGTGTGTTCCTAAGAAGTGTTTCTGGAAGTCATCTGAACGACCCTCTGCCATTTTTTCAACGGAAATGCCTGATGTATTTGAGCTCACAATTGAGCCTGGTTTACGAACAGCATCTACTTTTTCAAATAGTTTCTTCTTTATATCTAAGTTTTCAACTACTACTTCAATAATCCAATCTACATCACCTAGACGCTCAAGATCATCTTCTAAGTTACCTGCTTCAATCAGTGCTAAATTTCCTTTCACTGTCAGAGGAGCTGGTTTTTGCTTTAATAGTTTTTGCACAGCCGTATTACTAAAACGATTTCTCACACTTTTATGTTCTAATGTAAGTCCCTTCGCCTCTTCTTCTTTCGTAAGCGCAGGTGGTACAATATCAAGCAATAATGTCGGAATACCAATATTAGCTAAGTGTGCCGCAATCCCTGAACCCATTACGCCTGAACCTAGAACAGCAGCCTTTTTAATTTGGAACATCCATTTCTCCCCCTATTCTTGAATGAATGCTCATTCAATTTTTCGACATAAGTCGCAATCAATGAGTGAGCCTCTACTAATAAATATATGATACAGTTTGAATTTTCGCAATATATTTATTGATAAAATTTTCTGAAATAAATATATTTCTTTCATTTGGCTATGCTATACATGTGTATTTTCTTCATCAAAATGCACTTTTCCTTTTTATAATCTGACGAAACTGGAGGAATATATATGGCAAAACTTAAGAAGAACCCTTCAAAAGCTGGAATTAGCGCAGCAAGTGTAACTGGAAATGCAGGTCCGCATAATCACGGTGTTGAAAAAGGGCGTCAAAGTAATAACCAACAATATAAGAAGCATAATATGGGCGAAAAATAACGGTATATTTTTGGGCAGAGAACGTGGCATAATGATTAATGGCTGCTTTTTCTGCCCAATTTATTTGTACATATGGAAAACAAAAGAGGGAACGACGATGAAACGAACAATAATTATGATTGTAATGATTGCCACACTATTTACAGGGATGATTTTCTTCTCTTATGCACAAAGGCAACAAGTTGTAAGAGCAGATCAGCCTAACATTACTGGGCAATACGGGATTACAATCGATGCAGACACAGGTGAAATTTTGTATGGAAAACGGGAAGATGAACGCTCTTATCCGGCTAGTATAGGGAAAATGATGACTACCTTACTCTTACTAGAAAATGTGAAAGAAGATGAAGAAATTACGGTTACAGAGAATGCGATTAAAACGGAAAGTCAAAGTAAGAAGATTAAGCTTCGCGCGGGTGAAAAATTAAAACGTGATGAGGCATTAAAACTTATGCTTATTATTAGTGCAGACCCAATCGCTGAGTCAATCGCAGAACATATCGCAGGATCAAAAAATGAGTTTGTGAAAATGATGAACACTAGGGCGAAGGAACTTGGGACAAAACATGCGACTTTCAAAAACGCAAGCGGTGCTGATGCACTTGGAAATAAAGTATCACCATATGACATTGCTATTATTACGAAAAAAGCCTTGAAGTATCCGATCGTTTTAGAATATATGAATTCAATACATACAACACTACATACTTCAGAGCGATCTCCAAAAATCGCAAACTATGGACGAGAAGAACTATATGACGATCCATATGCGATTGGAAGTAAAAGCGGTTTATCAGCACTCGGAAAATACACAGTCGTAACAGTTGATGAAAAAGACGGTAAACGCGTCATTAACGTCGTGTTATCTTCTACTCGTACGCAGCTATATCCTGATACGAAGAAAATGGCGCACTACGCATTTCAGCAATTAAAATAACCAAGGAGTATTTTCTCCTTGGTTATTTTTTGATCATACCTTTTAATACGAACGCAACGTTTGCTGGACGTTCTGCTAGACGGCGCATGAAATAGCCATACCAGTCGTTTCCATAAGGCACGTAAACGCGCATTTTGTAACCTTCTTTTACTAGCTCAAGTTGACGCTCTGTACGAATACCAAATAACATTTGGAATTCAAATTGATCCCTTGGAATGTTGTGTTCTTCCGCAAGTTTTTTCGTATATTCAATAATCGCTTCGTCATGTGAAGCAATTGCAGTGTAATTTCCATTTAATAAGTGCATTTTAATAATTTTTTTATAATTGTCATCTACATCTTTCTTATCCGGGAACGCTACCTCTTCAGGTTCTTTATAAGCTCCTTTTACAAGACGTAAATTAGGACTATAAGCATTTAATTCTTCCATATCTTTTTCTGTACGATATAAGTAAGCTTGAATAACTGTACCAATATTATCGTATTCAGATTTTAATTGTTTAAAGATATCAATTGTTTTTCCGCAGCGCGTATAGTCTTCCATATCAATTGTAATAAACACACCGTTTTCTTTTCCAGCTTCTAAAATACGGCGCATATTGTTCATTACGATTTCATCAGAGATATCTAATCCCATAGAAGTCATCTTTAAAGAAAGCTGCGAATTAAGACCTTCTCTTCCAATTGCACGAATCGCTTCAATCGATTCGCTAGCCATTTCATTTGCTTCCGCTTCGTTATCAACGAATTCACCTAAATAATCGATCGTTACACAAAGACCTTGCTTATTTAATGCTTTAATTGCAGCTGTCGCTAATTCAATCGTTTCCCCTGCGACGAAGCGACCTGCACCAAAGCGTAAACCGTACTTTTTAGCCAGTTTTGTTAGCGCTTTATTTTTAGATAAGAAAAGAAACGAATTTCGCATTAATTGTTCCATGTAATTCACCCCTACGACTATAATTTATCTGTTTTTTACCCCTCTTCGAAATTATATCACTGTTTAAAATTATTTGATACAAATAATTATTTAGATAATTTATAAAATACTATCAAAACATTTAAAACTCTATATTCTCGTTTGTAAATATGAAGAAACTATTTTTCGACATTCAGAAAAAACGGGTTTACTAGGGAAAAAATGAGCATGCCGAAAATATTCGACATGCTCACAAAACCATTTATATTTCCTGTAAATTATATAAGGATATTAATAACAAAAACTTGAGGTAACATTATCTCAAGCCTTCTTACTTCTCATTTCGCTTCTCATCATTCAGCTTTTTAATATTCGTAATTAACTGTACCATCTCTTCTTTTGCATCTGGATACGTCTCATTCCAATGTTTCACTAAAGCTGGCATCGTCTTAGCCATATAAGAATAAAGTGCCCATTTCTGTACCTGCTCTTTTCGCTCTTCGTTGCTCTCTCCAAGTAATAGTTCCGTGTATTTCTCTAGCAAGCCATCAAACTGCTCATTAAACTTTTCACTCATCTTATTTTCCTCCTATATGAAAAAAGCAGCGAAGATCGCTGCTTTTTCTTATAATTTTGATCGAACAGAGTTTAATTTCTTCTCCATCGTACTTACTTTATCACGGCGATCATCGATACGAATTGTTGTCGCAACGCGCTGTGCACCTTTCGTGTATGGAACTTCATGCATTTGTTGAATGACTTCTAAAATGACAGGAAGATCTCCTTCAATTACTGTATTCATCGGTGTTAATTGATACTTCACGCGATCAGCATTTTTCTCTAGTACCTTTTGTACTTCTGCTACATATTCACTAACACTTGGATTACCTGTTCCTACTGGAATAATCGATACATCAACAATTGCCATAATAATCTTCCTCCTATTACTGCTTCTTATATATCCATTGTCTATTTTACCGAAATTCTCATCATTTTACTAATACGTTACTCTTCTACTTTAAACTGCTCAACCAATCTTTCTAAGTCCTGCATATTCTCTGTCAAACTTTCCATCGTATGAGCTACTTTTTCTAAATGATTCACTTGTGACTCAGTTGCTGCATTTACCTCTTCAGAAACAGCCGCACTCTCTTGACTCGTGCTACCAATTGTTTGCATAACTTCTGTAATTTCTTCTTGCTCGTGACCTATGTTATTTACCTCTTCTACAATTTTTTCAACTGAGGCACTAATAGTATTTACAACTGACATAATTGTGCGGAATTCTGTCTCCGCCTCTGTCGTAACTCTATTTTGTATATCCGCAATGTCTTTCAATTTACTTACAACTTCTACAACTCGCTTTACTTCTAACTGCACATCGCTAATCATTATTGTAATCTCACCCGTTGCCTCTTTTGATTGTTCAGCTAATTTCCGAACCTCTTCCGCAACAACAGCAAAGCCCTTACCTTGCTCACCTGCACGTGCTGCTTCAATTGAAGCGTTTAAAGCCAGTAAATTCGTTTGATCCGAAAGACCTTTTATAAGTTCTACCACATTTTGAATCGATCCAACCCTTTGCTCTAACTTACCGGACGCTTCTTCCGTATGAACAACGATAGAAGATGATTGTTCTCTTGTACGAACTAAATTTCGCATCGTATTTAATCCTTGCTTAGATGCCTCTTCAGCTTTGCCAGCCACTCCTTTTATTTCACCAACGGAGTTATTCATTTGTTCCACTGACTGCGCCATATTCTCGAGCTGTTCTGAAACTTCATCTACACTATTAGCAAGAGTAGACGCGCCTCCGCTCACATCATCCATTGCACCTGAAACTTCTCTACTAGCTGCTACAGTTTCATTCGTTAAATAATGCAGATTGTGAGTCGATTTCTGTACTGTCGATACACTATTTTTAATTTTACTTACCATTTCATTCATTTGCTCAACCATATCATTAAAGTGAGTCGTAAGCATACCAACCTCATCTTTACTTGTCACCTTCATTTGTAGTGTTAAATCACCTTCCGCTACTTTTTGAACGTGATTTGTTAATAGTTGTAATGGTCTTGCTAATCTTCTTGAGAATAAATATGATGCTACTATTCCAACTAATAAACTAATACACGCCATTATAATAACTGTATTTCTCGTACTACTTAACAATCCATCAATCGTTTGTTTCGGATAAAAGATTCCTATCTTCCATTTCATCGCATCAAATGACTGACTATAAACAACTACATCTTCACCTTTTAATGTAGTGACAGCATATTTTGTTACCTCTTTATTTAAACTCTTCATAAGTGGCTCTTTAGAAACATCTTTCCCTACTTTTTCTGGATAAACAAGAGCCATATTTTTATCATTTATAATAAACATTTCTCCGTCATTATTGTATTGAATATTGTGAAGCAATTTCTGAATTGTTCCGAGCGATACATCCATCGCAACAACGCCTAATACAGATCCATCTTGAGCTGTAATTGCTTTAGAAACCCCTACACTTAACTTTCCTGTCGCAATTTCATAAGAAGGTTGTCCCCAATGAACCCTTTTCACATCAGCCTCTGAATCTTTATACCACGTTCTTGTCGTTGGATCATATCCTTCTGGCACTTGCCCACCTTCAGCAAGATTGGCACTTAATGTTTTTTTATCTTTCGTACCAATATATAAATCTAAAATACCGGGATGATTCTTTTTATACTCTGCAAACTCTTTCGTTAAAAACGCTTCCTCTTCTGGAGTAACCCCATCTTGAATCATATTACGAATCATCTCACTGTTCGCGTAATACCCCATATCTTCATCAGTTCTTTGAACAAATGTCGTAAGTTGCTCTGTCACAAGGTCCATCGTATTTTGAGAATACTGGTCTAAGGAACGCACTTCCTTTTCTTTCTGTAATTGATACATAGCTGTACCTAATATTACGAACATCATAGAAATAAGTACCGAAAATACTACTGCAATTTTTAAACGTAAACTTCTCAACATATTCCCTCAAGCATCCCCTTCTCGGTAAAATTCAATCATACTAATCGCTATATTAAGTATAATGGATAAATCAGAAAGCTCAATCTATATAGTTTAAAAACTTGAAATTTATTCTCATTTCAATCAACTTACTTGTTATCTCAACACTTGTGTAAAAACAAATAGTTCATTATCCTTAACATATAATCTCATTCGTTCGGAGGGAACTATGCTACAAAAATTCGGTTTCTCACAATATGAAAGCCAAGCTTATGAAGTTGTCGTATCAAGCAATGACCCATTAGATGCAACAACTATCGTTAAACATTCAGGTGTTCCAAAAGCAAAAATATACGAAGTGTTAGCACGACTCATTGACAAAGGGATGGTAATGGATTCTGTTTCTGAAAAGAAAAAATTGTATACAGCATTACCACTCAAGCTAGCAATTGAAAAGTTAACGACAGAATTCCAATCTAATATTAAAGAACTTGAAAATAATATTTCTAAAAAATCATTTACAGATGACCGCGTTTGGAGTTTAAAAATGCAGTCTTCTATTAAAGTACAAAGTAGGCAACTTGTAGAAGATGCGAAAGAATCCATACGCATCTCCGCATGGAACGATACCCTTTTAGAATATCTTCCTTTACTAGAACAAAAAGCAAAACAAGGCGTCCAAGTCGAGTCCCTCATAGTTGGAAAAGTGGAAACTGACTTAGAAAACATGCATTTTTTAATCCCAGCTCAAGAACCTAACGCATTAGAGCGTTATTTACTACTCATCGTTGACGATAGTGAAATTTTATTTGCTGGTGTAGAGCAAGAATCATGGCAAGCGATGAAAACAATGTCACAACCTTTCGTGAAGTTCTTTACGGAGTTCTTCTATCATGACGTTGCACTTGCGAAGATTACAGAGAAGCACCATGATCTCTTTATGCAGGATGAGGAAATTAAGGAATTGTTGATGAAGTTGAGGTATTAACAAATCCCAAAATCGATTCTACCATTTGAATAGATAATATAATTTTTTATACAAAAAAAGCTGTACCAAACGGAGTTTTACATACTCATTTGGTACAGCTCTTTTTTTACGCTTTCGCTAATTTAATTTTATGTAGTTGGTTTTTCGGATGGTTTTGATTTGTAAATACAGAGCGTTCATTTTACGATTTTTTTTGCTCCTTTATCTCCATCAAAAGCTCAATAATCTTCTCATTTTGCTCTACTTGTTTCTCAGAATTTTGATAGATGAAACGAATCCATCTAAATACAAAAATAATAAGAAATAATGGGACTAAAGAAATTAGAAAACCAATAATTGAAAAATTAGACTCCATATACTATCACCTCGCTATATACTCCCTTCTCCATTTCTCTACTAACCCCTGCAATTTTTCACACAAAAAAGAACCTATCAAATGATAGATTCTTCTTTCGCAAGCTGATTCGAGCGTCCTCTCGTAATAGAGAAAACCGCACAAAGCAGTGCCAATATAATGAAAACGCCGCCTACCCAAGCGTTATATATAACAGATGATTTCTCAATAACAACTCCGCCCACTGTTGAGCCAAGTGCAATTCCTAAATGAAGTGCAGAGTTATTTAAACCTTGCTGAATACCAGCTGATTCTGGCGCAATTTCAATTAAATAGTTTTGCTGTGCTGGCGAAATTGCCCAGCTCAGCATACTCCAAAGCCCCATCATAATAATGAAAAGCGGGAATGAGAATGTCATCATCGGCAACATAAAGATTGCACATGCAAATACGATAATGATGGAAATAATACTTTTCTTCGATCCCCATTTATCAGCAAGCCAGCCACCAAGGCCACCTCCAAGTACCGCTGCAATTCCGAAAATGAAGTAAAACACACTAATCCAATTTGCTTCAACATGCATCACATCTTTTAAAAATGGTGTTAAATATGCGTATAGCGTTAAATGACCTGTTAAAAATAAAAATGATGTTAACTGTGCGCTTACAATTTTTTTATCCTTTAACGTAGCAATTTGTTCTCTTATTGATAATACCGATGTCGCTGGTACTTTCGTTAAGAATAATGAAATACAAGCAATCGCTATAACCGTTAATATTGAAATTAATACAAATGGTGCACGCCATCCATATGCATTTCCGAGCACAAGACCGAGCGGTACTCCAAGTACGAGTGATCCACTAATACCCATAAAAATGATTCCAATTGCACGCGCACGAAAATGTGGCTCTACTACACTAGAAGCAAGTGTAACCGATAGTGCAATAATAAGCGATCCACTCGCTGCACAAATTACTCTCGAGAACATTAACATCCCGTAATTCACACTAAATGCCGAAATGATATTTCCAATTAAGAAAATTGATAATGCCACAACATACAATTTCTTTCTTTCAAACTTGCCTGTTAATGCTAATAAAACTGGCCCTGATAGAGCGAATACTACTGAAAATATTGTAATAAGCTGACCAGCTGCACTAATCGACACACCTAAATCATTGGCAACTAAATCAAGCGTTCCTCCTATAATTAGCTCAACCGTTCCGACTACGAAAGCCGCAATAGCTAAAATATATACACGAAAATTCAAGTCTTCCCCCACACTTTCCCTTTTGGTTACTACTATTATAGTAACCAAAAGAGAAAGTGGACGCAAGTACAATTTTTTTACAGCGAAAAAAGCAGGCGTATTATACGCCTGCCCTTCAATCATCAAACTCCAGTTTCTTTCTTCTTATTTAAGTACCAATACACCGGAAGTCCAGTAAATACCATTCCAATTGATAAGAAACAACTTACCGGATCGTTAATAATCGCACTTCCAAGTACAAACAATGACCCTAAAATCGCAACGATTGGTACAATCGGGAATAACGGTACACTATATGCACGCTCTTTATCCTTGTTACGTCTTCGTAAAATGAAGACACCAATAAACGTCATTACGTAGAAAATATAAATAATGAATACGGAAATTTCAGATAGCTTATTCGGATCACTAATAAGCATTAAAATAATTCCTAAAATGATTTCAACAGTAATCGCATTTGCTGGTGTTTTAAATCTCGAATTTTCTTTTGCAATAAACTTAGAAAACGGAAGGTGTCCACGCTCTGCCATCGACATCGGAATACGTGGGAACGTTAAAATTTTTCCATTTAAACAACCGAAAATAGAAATGATAATACCGATACTAATAATTTTCCCGCCATATTCTCCAAGTAACATACCCGCAGCTGTCGCTGTTGCATTTTCTCCAAGGTCTACAATTTTCGCTGCTGGTAATACATTTAATAACGCTAAGTTAATTAACACGTAAGCAGCTGTTACAATTAAAATC
The DNA here is from genome assembly GCF_038008145.1 of Bacillus sp. FSL R9-9530. Classification (NCBI taxonomy): domain Bacteria; kingdom Bacillati; phylum Bacillota; class Bacilli; order Caryophanales; family Bacillaceae; genus Bacillus; species Bacillus sp. FSL R9-9530. Next base: position 4,419,470 of record NZ_JBBOYO010000001.1, on the reverse strand, counting down.
CCAACTGTCATTGCCTTCGGTAATAACTTTGTTGGATTCTTCATTTCTCCGCCAATAGAAGCAAGCAAAATCCAGCCATCATAGGCAAATAAAGTTGCTAAAATTGCCATCCCGATACTTTGATTTTCTGATATCGGTACAACTACGTTGAAGATATCACTATTCCCTTTCCAAAACCCTAGCACAACAATTAATATAATTGGAATCATCTTCCCAACTGTCGTAACCGTTTGGACGATGCCCCCATATTTTGTTCCCAAACTATTTATAACGCCTAGGAACACAACTGTTCCAATTGCGATTGGTAAATTCCAGACTTTATCTAAATAGAAAAAATTGATCATTAAAGAACTAAAATACAAACCTAACGTTCCAATAATAGCTGGTCCATAAACAATTGTTTGCATCCAGCCAGATAAATACCCCCAAAAACTTCCGTAAATCTCCTCTAAATACGTATACAACCCACCATTTTTCGGAATTTGCGCTCCAATTTCGGCTACTGTTAAACCACTTGCTAACGTCAACAGACCACCAATTACCCAAGCAAGAATAGCCATATTAGAACTCCCTGAGTAATCTAATACGCTCCCTGGTTTCATAAACACACCAGACCCAATAATAGTTCCTACTACGATAGAAAGTGCTACTGTTAAACCAATTTTGTTTTTCTCATCATGATGCATGCTGCGTATCCTCCTTCCAATTCTAGTGTGATGCAAAAATGAAATAAAAAAACACTCCTCCCTAAAAAAGGGACGAGTGTTGTATTCGTGGTTCCACCCTTGTTTCAATTAGTAAAGTGACACACTTCACCAATTTCTCAAGTCTAAATAACGGTTTTTGCCGGCATGCAATTACTAGATATACGTTCACTGCTGCAGTTCAGAGGTGGTAATCGATTTTCCCGTATTAGGAAGCTCACAGCCAAAGGCCTCCCTCTCTGATAATCGTAAAAAACTGATCATATCCTCATCATCACTTCTTGATGTCGAATTTTGTAGTTGTTTCCCATTATATTGAATTGTTAGAAAAAATCAATATATTTTTTATATAACATAAGAAACATTTCTCTTCTTATATTATAACAGAAGTTACCATTTTTCTCTAATTTGCTCTCTCGTAAACAACGTAAGATGATAAATAAAATTATATAGACTTCCCAGCAAAAAACGACAACGATAGCAATCTAAATAATAAAAGGAGGCTTTTCCAAAGAAAGCCTCCTCGCACACGTACCTTTCGGTTGCCCACACGAAAGATACGGCATAGTTCAATTATTTATCTTCATTTTTCATAAAAAATTTATGATGCGGAAGATCAACATTCAATTCCGCTAATTGTTTCTTTTCATTTTCTAGAATCGCTTTCGCTTTTTCTTTTGTCGCTTCATCTAGATTCGTGAATATATCTTCATGCTTCTCTTTCTCTGGAAGTTTCACGCCTAGTTTTGTTAATTCTTCTTTTGCTTGCTTATGCGTTAACTTCCCGGACTTTTCTTGATCAAAAATTGACTTCACTTTTTCTTTTGTTGCTTCATCTAAGTTTGCAAGCATGTCTTTATGCTTACCTTTCTCCGGCAATTTCACGCCTAGCTTTGTTAATTCCTCTTGCGCTTGTTCACCTGTTAATTTACCGGATTTCTCTTGCTTTAAAATTGACTTCGCTTTTTCTTTCGCCTGATCATCTAATCCTGCAAACATTTCCTTGTGTTTACCCTTCTCCGGCAATTTCACACCTAGTTTTGTTAATTCCTCTTTTGCTTGCTCACGTGTTAATTTTCCAGATTTCTCTTGTTCTAAAATCGACTTCGCTTTTTCTTTCGCCTGATCATCTAGTCCTGCAAACATTTCCTTGTGCTTACCCTTCTCTGGGAATTTCGCACCTAATCCCTCTAACTGTTTCTTTGTATCATCCATAATCGTTTTTACTTTTTGTTTTGTCGCTTCATCTAAATTCTTCTTCGCAGTTCCTTTTGTAACTTGCTCAGCTGCTGGAGTATTAGTTGCCGCAAACGCTGGTATGCCAGCTCCTCCTATAATTCCAAATGATAAAGCACCTGCAATTGCTACATACCCAACTGTTTTCTTCTTCATAGGAAATTTCCTCCTTCATATTTCTAAAGCATGTACACTTTCGTATACAATGCCAATAGTAATGTTGGTTTCTTAAAATTTCCTTAACGATTTAAATAAAAAACACCGCTCATCACGAGCGGCGTTTTTCTAAGCTTTTTGTAATTGTAATTCTTCACGTTCCATTACTTTTCTTAATACAATTGTTTGTGTCATTGTAAATAAGTTACCTGTAATCCAATACAGCACCAGTCCTGATGGCGCCGCAAATCCCATAAATAGAATCATTGCAGGCATCATAATTTGCTGTATTTTCAGCATTTGAACTTGTTCTCCAGGCGTTACATTTGATTGGAACACCTTCATTTGAATAAATGTTGTTAACGCTGCGATAATCGGTAATATATGATATGGATCTGCATGTCCTAGGTTCACCCATAAAAATGAAGATGTACGAATCTCTTCAGTTCGGCTAATCGCATAATACAAAGCAGAGAAAATCGGCATTTGTATAAAGATTGGCCAGCACCCAGCTAACGGATTCCAACCGCCTGATTTCATTAGTTCTGACATTTCTTTTTGATACTGCTTTTGTTTTTCAAGATCTTTACCCACATCACCGTATTTCTGTTTCAGCTTCTGTAATTCAGGTTGCATTTTTTTCATTTTCGCTTGGCTACGATATTGCGAAACAGCTAATGGAATCATTGCTGAACGAATAACGAGCGTCATGATAATGATGGCAATCCCGAAGCTAGCTCCAGGTATATGATGAGCAACAAATTGAATCATAAATGAGATTGGATATACGAAATAATGGTTCCAAATTCCCGTACTATGTGAATCAATTGTACCTGCATTGCTGCAGCCAGATAAAACAAAAACAAGTAATAATGATAAACTAATGAGCCTAGCTCGGTATGATTTTAACATGTTCATTCCTCCAATGTTTCGTAATTAATTATCGAAACATTGGTGTATACGGACCTACCTCGTCACTCTCTCCACTCGATTCTTGTCTGCGGACAGAACGAATCATTCCATATTTATAAAAAATAGAAAATAGCGGTACATTTCTTGTACCCTCTTCACACGTATCTACTAGTTTAAAAGCTCTCTGTCTACCGCTCGATGCTTGCTGACGCACAAAGCGAGAAACGTTAGCAAGAAAAAAGACTTCTAATACACAAAGCGCTGTCGTTACAAACGATATATATAGAATTGCATCCTGCAATAAAAATTCCATCGCTTCACATCCTTAATAAAGTCATTTTAGCATATTCAGCAAACATTCTCTATTTCCTTTTGTTCTCAAAAGTTTTTTTGCATATTTTCTCAAAAAATTATGCTAGAAAACCAATGTATTCGCTTTCTTTAGTATATTCACACGTATCTTTGAATAGGTTTAATTTGTTAGAAATTTATAAAATTTTTGCATTATAATAAAACTATTGCCAGTTTTTGAAAAAAGCTTTATTCTCTTCTTGTAATCAAAAATGAATATGGAGATGAAACATACTATGGGTCAACTAGGAGACGCCGATTACGTTCCCGACACCGCCTTTTTATCCTTCCCAGCAGCTAAAACATTTCATTTAGAATTTATCATACAGTTAGTTGTTATTTTTATAGCTTCTATTTTGTATGCAATTTCTATGAATATGTTTTTTATCCCGCATAATATGATTAGCGGTGGATTCGCTGGTGTAGGGATGATTATCGGTTATTTAATGCACTACAATATCGGAGCACTTATCTTTTTACTAAACATTCCGCTTCTTATTTTAAGTCACTTTTACTTAGGAAAGAAGACAACCTTTTTAACGGCATACTTTGTGGCTGTATCATCTTTAGCGATGAACATTATCCCAGTACACCAAGTTTCAGACGATATTTTACTGTCTTCTGTATTCGGTGGTGTCATCTGCGGTGCTGCCTCAGGAATCATATTCCGATTTGCTTCTTCAACAGGTGGTTTTGATGTTGTTGGATTGATTGTGGCGAAACATCGCGATGTTTCAATTGGAGCAATCATCTTTGGATTCAACTTAATCTTACTTGTTGCAGCAGGATTTATTTTCGGATGGGATATTACGCTTTATACGTTAATTAGTCGGTTTGTAGTCAGCAAAGTAATTGATGCCGTGCATACAAAACATATTAAATTAACGATAATGACAATTACAGAAAAAGGTGAGGAAATAAAAAGCTCACTATTACATCACGGCATACGTGGCGTAACAATGGTAGATGCTGTCGGCGGCTATACAAACCATAAGAAAAAAATGATTTACACTGTCGTAACTCGCTACGAGTTGGGCGAAATGAAACGTATTATCCGCCAAGTGGATAATAAAGCATTTATGAACATTACTGAAACAGTTGAAATTGTCGGCCGTTTCAAACGTATATAAAAAGGCGCAAGGAACTACAATTCCTTGCGTTTTTTATTTTTTACACTTATTACAAAATCAGATAATTCTATTATTGTATCACTAAATATGTTATAATAAAACTAGACTTACAAAAAAGAGTATATAGACTTGGAAGTTTCTCTTATTTTTATAAGCAAAAAGAAACGAGCAGTCGGGTATATTTCAGACACCATACACGTAACGGTTTAAAAAAACCGATCATCTTAGTTATTCTTCACTGATCTTTTTATAAAAGATACGTACAACTAAAATTCACTTCAATATACTATACCTACCTTTTTGACTTCCAAATCATCTTATTACATAAGGAGATGAACATATGAATCAATATATACGATACACACTAGCTGTCCTATTTGCCATCGTCGGCGGCGTGATCTGTTTCTGGACAAACACAGAGCTTGGAGAGAATATCATTTTTAATGGAATCGAAACCCTTGTAAGCGCTTCAATTTTAGGTGGATACATTTTCTTCCTCTTCAATCCAGAAGAAAATGCTCAAAAAACAATGTTATTAACAATGATCGGAATCGTTGGTGGATGTATTTCCTACTCAATGACAAACTATACATTACCACTTCAATTAAGCTCAGCTTTCTTCCACGGTCTATGGACTTGGTTTATCGCATTCTGCCTAGCAGACGTATTCAACCTACTACAAGACCACGAAGAAGAAAATGGTCGTCAAATTGAAAGTAACTCGTAAGCTGGAAGATATTCTTCCAGCTTTTTTGTTTTGAGGTATTTGCTTTTCTTAGCTTGATGTTGTTGTGAGGCATTCCCCAAATAACCTTCAAGCTGTTCCAGATACCCCAATCTTAGTTGAGGTCCCAGCTCAAGCGGACACAATTCCAAACCAAGTTCGCTCGCTCTTTTAAAGAGCGGAGCCGTAGTAGCTCCATCAGGAAAGCCAAGGTCTATAACGGTTAGTTCAACGGTCTGCAGGCTGTACTTTGTATTAGAAGTCGTAAATTTATCATCAGCTAGGTTGTTTTCTTCTTCATTTACTTCTATTTTTAAGTGTATTCGTATCTTAGATTCCACTGCATTTCAACTTCCAGATGTATTTTCATCGGTTTATCCTGGTGCAGGAGGTTGTAGCCATAAGGCTGGTGTAAAAATTCAACTTGAATATGACCTTTTAAGTGGACAATTCCTCCATCTTCATACAGGACCAGGTAAACAACATGATCGCACTTACGGCTCTCTGTGTGCCCCAACTGTGACAGCGAATGATTGATGTATCCGAGATTTAGGTTATTTTCATTTAAAAGACCTTCAATATATATAAGATAAAGAGGCCTACTATATCTCTCGTATCAAGTCGAATACGCGTATTTATCAAAAAAATCCTAACCCTGATTATTTTCAAGATGGAAGAATTAAGAAAGGTACAGAGTATATACAGATAGATATGGAGACGTTAATGAACTCCCTTCAACCAGGAAAAACATGTGAAATAGCTGATACTTATGTAGGAATGATTGATAAAGTGCCAGCTCGTGTAATTGTTCATCGATTAACAAAACAACAGCAACAAAAACGATTACAAGATCAAGCTGTAAGAGAAAAAAAGAAAGGAATGAAGTATTCTCCTCGTAGTAAACGACTCAGTGGTATCAATGTATATATGACAAACACCCCTACAGATATTGTCCCGATGGGACATGTACATGACTGGTATTCTTTGCGTTGGCAAATCGAAATTTTATTTAAAACGTGGAAGTCATTCTTTCAAATCCATCATTGTAAAAAGATAAAACAAGAACGATTGGAGTGCCATTTATATGATCAATTGATTGCCATTCTACTCTGTTCTTCTATCATGTTTCAAATGCGCCAATTGCTCCTCATGAAGAAAAAACGAGAGCTTAGTGAGTATAAAGCCATATATATGATTAAAGACTATTTCCTTCTTCTATTCCAAACTATACAAAAAAACACCCAAGAGCTATCAAAGGTGTTACTTCGCCTGTTCAATCTCCTACAGCAAAACGGGAGAAAATCTCATCGATATGAGAAGAAAACAGTCTTTGATATATTAGGTGTCGTTTACAATTGTACCATGTCTGATAGTCAAGCGGCTTAATTCAAAAAAATGAAACCCGCTAGGGTTTATTTCGTATGCAAATCTTTAAATTCCTTACACATAACCTTTAGAAAAAAGAAACACTCTCTACTATAATTGACGTTGTATGAGCTTAGCTTGATAGCGATGGGGTACCGCCACATGCCCATCAACCTATATTTGTACCATCTGAGGAACAAGGCACCATACAGGTTAATCCGAAAATCTTGAGAGGTATTGTGTATAGTATGTTTACCTCAGGTACAACAAAAGAGCCTTACCTCTGTAGGCAAGACCCCACTAGTGTAGTTGTATAGTATTTATATAACAACTAAGAAACTGAAAACATATAACACCAAATAGCAGAACCCTAACATTCCGCCTACAGCTAATACCTGTTTACCCCAGCTCTTGAGTTTCATATTACTGTCAATCGATTGCACTCTTTCCATATATCGTTTCCTCCTATTAAGGAGAACCCTTGAAGACTCTCACCTCGCTATGATACCATTAAGAGATGACTAATAGAGGTCTAAATGTATAAAAATGCAATATTTCATATTAAAATGCATTATTATTATATATATATATAAACGCTTACTATAATAAGGGTGTAAAGATTCACCACATCATGTATGTCTCCTTATTTACAGTATAAACTCCTCCTTTTATATTCTATATCAAGTTATAAATCCCTGTATATTCCATACATGATCGGTTAAAATAACGTATCATTATCGGTAGCAAGGATAAGGGGGAATCCCATTTTCACAGGGGAACCTCCTTTTTTGTTCTATCGATCTATGTATTTTATATATATTCCTATTCTGTCGCGGTTTTAGAGTTCTCGTTTGTTACTGGATTAGCCGAAAAACTGTATAAAATCTTGCATGCTCTTAGCGTGTTATTTTTCTGAAACGCTGTCGATACCTTTTTAAAAATAAAAAAAAGACACCCTAAGGTGCCTTCCTGCGATTTGAACCATCGTAATATGGTATTGGATGCCAATCCAATTATTATTTTACCACATTAAGTAATTTCGAGTATTGAGAAATAGTAAAAGCACTCTTTCGAGTGCCTGTTTTATGCAGATACAGCAGCTTTATCTTTACGGAAGATGCCCATTAATCCACCGATTAATAATAATACTCCTGGTAATAAGTAAACGATAGAGATACAGATGAATCCACCAATAGAAGCAATTGTCATCATGATACCGCCAACTTTAGCATTCTTTTTAACTACTACGCAGCCAACAATCCCTAAGATTGATAGAGCAACAGCTCCCCATCCTAAACCGATAATGCTATCTGCACCTTCAGCTTCAAACGCAGCTCCCATACCGCCGATCATTAAAGCGATAAATGCACAAATAATACCGAAAATACCACCAATAAGTCCTAATACAAATTCAGTTGTTCTTTTCATATTTATAATTTCTCCTTTTATTTACCAGGTGTGAATTCGAACTTCACAGATTTATCGTCCAACGTAAAGTTTGGTTTATATGTACCTGTATATTTATCTGATTCAGATACATCAAAGTACATTTTCCCTGTAATTTGATTACCTGAACCAACATTTTCATTCATAAATGCATTATCTGCGCCGAAATATTCTTTGAATTGGTTACCACTAGCATCAGCGATCTTCAATTCTTCTGTTCCAATATAAGCATCTTTCTTACCGTTGTTTTTTGCAGAGAAAGCAATTTCTAGTACTTTTCCTTTTTCGGCTTTTGAATACTCATTAGGTTCAACGAATTGAGCTGAATTGAAAGTGATTTGTAATCCATTAACTTCTACTGTTTCGCCAGTTTTATAAACTTTGTTTTCAGTAGATGCTTTTTTGTCCTTTTTTTCCTCTTGTTTAGGAGCGTCAGTTTTACTTACTTCCTTTACTTCTGTTTCACCACATGCAGCCAAACTAAAAGCAAGTGCTCCAGTTAATGCAATTGTACCCATTTTTTTATACATTATGTTTCCTCCAGTTATGTAGAATGTAAGATTTCCGAAACTATCATAACAGAAACGGTTACAACTAGTTTGTCGTATTTTGTCGAATGAAAATAAAAAAAAGAGAGCCGTAGCTCTCACTGGTAGGAATGGTAAAATAGTGTGAAATTTTACCGTTTTTCATTGGGGAAAATTTCTTCTAAAGTCAAATCACAGTATGTCTTTGTTATCACGTAACATTTTGACATATAAAGCTAATTGTTTAGCGAATCGCCCTTGTTGACGTCCATCAAGCTTCTTATAAACTCTTTGAATGCATTACAAATGACAAAGAAAACATTAATATAATTACAGTAAAAAAGACACCTAAGGTGCCTTCCTCCGACTTGAACCACTTTACTTTTAATAATATGTATTGGACTCCCATCCAAATATTATTTTATCATGTTAAGTTATTTTATTCATTGAGGAGTATCGCCAGCATTTCGGAAAAAAACCACGCTAAGCAAAATATAAAATAAGCTGACCATATGGACAGCTCATTTACATAATTATCGTTATTGGAAGTTATTGCAAACCCCTCCTGTTTGTAGGGAGGGTCAATCTTTGTTTTGTTTTTCTAACAGTTGAATAACCCTATCTAACTTTTGCTCAATTGGATCTTGCTTTTTGCGATTGCTGGTATGCCGAATTATACGTATAATCCCGCCAAACAGTGCACCGATGATTACTAAAATAATAGCAACTTCTATGTAATAAATACTGGTTTCTAAAGGCATTCTTTAGAAACTTATTTTCCCTATTTTACCACTTAAAGGAAGTGATATGTTGTTTGATTTTGGTTGTATATAGTATACATGCTCGGTTAACATAACGTCTCATTATCAATAGTCAACGATGCATAAAATTTTCGTTATGGGGGTAATTAAAAATATTAGCTTGATAGCGATGTGTTCATACCCCATCACCAAAATAAAAAGAAGTTACCTCCACGGCAACTTCTTTCCCATATACCCCACTTAGTATTCAATTAAATATATCAACGATTTTTAAAATATATCGATCGTTTCTCCACTTATATCAGCGATTTTTTCATTATACCGACGGTTCGACACTCAAAACGCACAACATGCCTATCCCCCAAGTAACTTACTGCCGAACTCAACGATTAAAAAGATAATTAATAGGATCGCGAGTACCTTTAATGCTACATACGCCACTTTAAAAACAGCATAAATGAGCAAGACTATCAAAATAATCGATAAAATTTCCATATGTATCTCCTCCTATCTCTTTTATTCTACCTGTACTTCGTTTTTTATGAAATCGAATAAGATGACATATAAAAAAGAGGATACCTCACCCATCGTAAGATACCCTCGCCTGTAGCTGCTCAAACCATTCTCTCTCTACTTGTAAATATCCCATTCCACTCTTCTCAGCACTCTCCAATTCTTTATCAGCTTTTTTCATATAAATGCGGGAAGCTTCCATATCGTCCTCCAAATATTTAATAATTCCTTGTGTACGGTAATATCCGTTTAAATCCATTTTGGTAATGGCCTTTGCATGTTCCTTTGCTTCTTGCAGAGAAAGGCTATCCATCTGATAAAGAGCTTTATATAAAAGATACCAACTATGAAAACTACCAACGAAAAATTTATTTTCCTTCGTTACAGATAGCTGAACAATTTGTTCTATATACGGTATCGCTCTTTCCATTCCCTTTTGATCAGCTCGGGCATAAAAGACGAGCATAAGTCCGCTCATTATCTCTCTTATACTTTTATCCTCTTTTAATTTTTCCTCACTAAGTTCTACTAATCTCTCATCCCAATCTTTCGGTCTTTTATAACTAAATAACTCACTCGATATTTGAATCGTATATAAATGCTGCTTAGCTTTTTCATCATCTTTAATTAAAATGAGAAATTGCATGCCATCACTCAGAAGCGTTCCTTTTATCGGCACGATTGTAACTGCAAAAATCACAAAGTGGAAAACGGAAAAATATAAAAGATATTGATAATAGCTCACCATGTATATGTAACCTGAAGTAATACCGAATAATAAACTCATAATTGGTCCGCCTAAAGTCATCCACGCCCATTTCTTTGAAAGGTTCGGTGTCTCTATAGAAGACGGTGCTAACATCACCACACCACCAAAGTACGCCCATAATTTATTTTCTCGAATGCGTAATTTCCCCTTTTCTTTTTGAACAGTGATAGGTCCTACTGTCATAAATTTAAAATTCAAACCACCTATCAAACCAAATACTACGTGCCCTAGCTCATGAATGGCTAACACTAATAATACAATTCCAAATACTGCCGATATATTCAACATTACTTCTAATTTCCCAGTTCGAATTACTCCGTATAAAATGGACAGAACTAGCGCCGCCGTCATGGAACCAGCTGGCCTTCTTAAAATATCCACCTTTTTCTCCCCTTAATAAATCATTTTTCTCTGCATTTCGTACATGAATTTTCCGAGATGCAATATCCAAATAAATGAGATTAAGCCAATTAATACAAAATCGATATCACTAGCCGCTGTATATATAACGGCAGCCCACCATACATATGCCAATATTGTATTCGTAAATTCATATGCTTTATATCCAGCCTCATGCACAATGTGCTTTAATCCTTCATCTGCGTTTTTCGTCCACATTTTCATAGATTCCATATATGTTACACCTTGTTCAGGATATAGCTTATTATAACGATTTTTTGTTATGAGCCCGATAACCACTACAATAGTTAAACAGACAATAGAAGCTACTAAATTCCACACTGCAAATGACACATTTGTATCCTGTAACAGTGCACGTCTACATGTAATAACTGCATATACAAACCATGCCTGCGTAACTATATCACCTACACGTAAATATATACTTATAATGCCTAATTTTCTGCCTTGTACGCTCTCTTCTTCATCGCGTGCCTCCGCTAACATACGTGTATTCTTCCAAGTGTAGTACATCATTAAGATTCCAAAAATAGTACATACACCTATAAATGTATTAGATGATAATTCTCTTGGTTCATTCGAGAGTAAATTTAAAGCTATATAAGATGTTAAAAAGCCACCCATCATACTTAATGCTATTTTCCCCACAAAATCAAATTGTTTTTTTCGTTTACTCTTCATCTTCATCGTCCTCTTCCCCCTCCACCAACATAAATATCTCCTCCACCGGCGCTCCAAAAATTTGTGCGATTTTTAGCGATAACACAATAGATGGTGCATAATCTCCACGCTCAATTAAACTAATGGTTTGCCGTGATGAGCCAATCGCTTTCCCTAAATCCCCTTGTGATAAACGGTGCTTTGCTCGAAATTCCCTCACTCGATTTTGAAGCTTCATGTCTTCCCTCTTTTTCATTTATTTAATTAAAATTGTAAATAATATCCTTATCTTTGTCAATTATAATTGTCATTTTGACTTATATACATGTCAAAAATAAATCTATATTCTCCTAAATATATAACTTAGATAATAGATTTTAATAATCACATACGGAAAAAAAATAGAAACGTATTATATACCAGCCACCGGTTACGGTATCGATGGAAAAATAAAAGCAAACTGGAAAATACAATAAAAAAGGCAGTGCTTTTGCACTGCCTCCCTAAAATCTGACATAGAATGGATTCCATATTAACTTGCGTTTTGTAAAAATACTCGTTTTAGTTGCTTGCGGAAACGAACGCTTAACGTAATTGCTACAATGACAATCGCTCCGAAAATGATTTTGCCGATATGATCTCCCAGTAATCCGAAAATATCATGTAAGTTACCACCTAACCAGTAGCCGCCAATTAAGAAGAACGATACCCAGAATAAAGCACCTGAATAAATTGTAATTGCAAAGCGGCGAAACGGTAAGTTAATGATACCTGCAAAGTATCCTGTAAAATGACGTACACCAGGAATGAAGAAGCCAATAAAGATAAGGAAATATCCATATTTATCGAACCACATTCTCGTTAAATCAATTTTTCTTTGTGTTAAAAATACGTACTTCCCGTATTTTTGAACAAAAGGCATACCAAGCTTATTACCTAAAAAGTATTGAATCGTCATTCCTACACTTGTCCCAATAAAGGATAGGATAATTAAAATAGGTAAACTTAGATCACCCTTCTGTGCTAAAAACCCCGCATATGCTAATGTTGGCTCTCCCGGAAACGGAAGTGCAATATATTCTAACAGCAGGCCTACAAGTACTACATAATACCCATATTGCTGAAATAATTCATGAACCCATTCCATGTCATCTCCCCTTTCATTCACGTACAACTTGTTACTATTATTGTATAAAAAAATTGTCGAAAAAACTATCACAATAGCTTACATTTTTATTACATTTTTGTAAGGCTCATTCTAAAGTTTTTTGTTCTCTATTTACTTATATCTATTAGCATTAAAAAACAAGCTAACAACTATATATCACGCGAAGGAAATCCATTAATATACATTTTCCATCCAGTTTTCAACTCTCGAAAACCACCTTATTTTGTTCTCTATAAAAAACCACCACAAACTCATATGAACTTCATATTAGCTTCATATACGTATTGTAAGATTATATCGGAATTTGTTGAAAAATTTAGCTAATATATGACTAAACATTAAACTGAATAAATATAAATCGCTTTTCGAAATTGAAAAAAGGGTGAATAAGAAATGGAAGCTTATAAAATGCACGATTTTATTAATACGAATGTTGAATCTCATCAAAATGAAACCGTTTTTAATTTACAAATATGTGAAACAAATGAATTTGACGTAAGTTTAACAAAATCTACAACGCTGTCTTTTATCGTTTCAAAAAAGAACATTAAGATCGTCACGAGAAAATGGGTTAATTCAAATCAAGAAAGCATGATTGGCAAAAGCTACATCATTCCAACGAAAGCTTTTCACTATTTCTTACCGATTATTTCTGAAACTGAAGATGAACTAAATATTCGAGTTCAAAGTTTTGGACTACATGGTGAGCTTTTATTAAATGAAAGATTACTTATCGATAAAAACAACAAATGTAATACAAAGATTACTACCTTCTTTGAAACATTAGATGAAAATGTCAATCAAGCATTACGAGGATTACAAATTCATTGTATGTAAGACTACTACAATAAGTAAAAGGAGAATATAATGAAAAAACTATTATTAAGTGCGCTATTATCATTAGGATTTTTAACTCTTCCATTCACTACTGCAGAAGCAGCTACGACGAAAGATCAGCTTATCGTAAACACAAAAATAAATAAAATGGATTATTATCAAGATGGAAAATTCATAAAAAGTTTCACTGTCGCTACTGGAAAAGCAGCAACACCAACACCTAAGGGTACTTTTCAAATCGTAAATAAAATTAAAAACCGTCCTTACTATACAGGAAAAATTAAAGGCGGCGATCCACGTAATCCACTTGGGGACCGCTGGCTCGGATTAAATATGGCAGGAACTTACGGAACAACGTATGCGATTCATGGAACTAACAATAATCAAGCAATCGGGAAAGCAACAACACTTGGTTGTATTCGTATGTTTAACAATGATATTCACTGGTTATTTGAGCGCGTTCAGCAGCAAGCTACTGTCACTGTAAATTAGCCTAAGAACAAGATTTATGTGTAGCCAAGAATTTTATGTCTTGGCTTATTTTATTTATTCATTTACAGTAGCAAAACAACTGTATTTACATATATAATAAAAATAGATTGCATTCAACATCATCTTAACATTGATAAACATGGATATTAAAATTATACAGTTATAATATTTTATAAATTTTACAATACATACTATAATAGAACTACTGTAATACTGAACTATTCAGTGACACTAAACAATCCCCCTTGCTACTTTCATTACTATTTTATAGCGGGGGCTTATTATATGTATAAACAATCTGAGTCATCCGAAAAGTGATGAATTCGAATATTGCAGTAAAAAGCGTTATTTAGGAGGTGTTACTATGACGCATATACTGGTGATTGAAGACAACCCAGATATACAAGAACTTATTCGTGAATTTCTAATGGCACAAAACTTTACTGTTGATGTAGTTGGTGCTGGAACAGAAGGCATTCTTCTTTTCCAAAAAAATTCATACGATCTTGTCCTCCTCGATGTAATGTTACCAGATATAGATGGCTATAGTATTTGCAAAATTATGCGAGGACAATCTGATGTACCAATCATTATGTTAACAGGCTTACATAATGAAGAAAGTGAAATTAAAGGATTTGAGTTAGGTATTGATGACTATATTACAAAACCGTTCCATTACACCGTATTTATAAAACGTGTAGAAGCTGTATTAAGAAGGGCAGCAACAAAGGAAGCAGAAGCTGCAACTATACTACAATTCCATGAATTGATGTTAAATTCTACAGCATATGCCGCTTATGTTCATGGTAATCAAATTGAATTGACTACAAAAGAATTTGAAATTATATATACTTTACTGCAAAATCGGGGAAAAGTACTATCAAGAAGTGATTTGTTGAATAAGGTATGGGGCTATGAACATTATGGTGATGTGAGGGTTATAGATACACATATTAAAAACTTACGAAAAAAATTAGAAATTCCTTATATTAAAACGGTGAAAGGCATTGGCTACAAAATCGAATCGTAGAAAAGACAACATCACCAAAAATATATTCATCAAAACCTTATTATTTTGTATTCTGTTATCACTTTGTCTTTATCAAATTATTTATTTTCTAGCCTCAAATTACGATAAAGATCGTTTGAAAGCTTCTGGAACGCAAACTGCGGAACAAGCGGAATCAGACAAACAAAACGACCAAAGTAAAACAAAGCAAAATAAAGCTGTGTCAGAGAGTAGCATCTCTAATTTTCAATCTTCTCAAATAGACATGAAAGCACTCTCTACAGCCATCAATCATCTTTTGCAGCCTAGCCAAACTGCAAAAGCAAAAGAACATGCACAAAATATTCCGGGGAAAAGTAACACAACGTCTTCACTTACAGAAGCGGAAAAGCAAGTTACTAACAATGATGCCTTACATACACAAAGTGCAGCAAGTAAAGCAAATGATACACATGATAATCCAAAGTTAACAGATGTGTTGCAGCAGTTAGCTCCACATATTGGGGCGACAATGCTTGCATTATCTCTGCTTGGATCTTTAATCTACGCAAAAATAATCGCCAAACCTTTCCGATATATGAGCGATGCTTTAAAAGATATTATGAATCTTGATTTCTCAGATAAAAAGCTACTTAACAAAAATACAGATCAAACAGATTTTAATTTGCAAGTAGCTGCCTCACAAGTACCTACTATTGTGAAAAATTTACATGAAAGCAATCAAGATTTAAGAAATGAACTCAAGAAGGAACAACAGTTAGAACAATCTCGTAAAGAATTTATGTCTATGATATCCCATGAATTAAAAACACCAATCGCAGCCGTTATGGGACAACTCGATGGCATGATTCACGGAATTGGCGCTTATAAAGATAGAGATAAATATTTAAAACGTTCATATGAGATGATGCAAGATATTAACATATTAACGGAAAAAGTGTCAGAATTATCCAAAATACAAAACCCTCAATTTAAACCAAATTTAAAAGTTATCTCATTAACTAATATTATTGAGGACGTTATAAAGAAAGTAGATTATTTTGTATCTGTAAAACAATTAAATGTTCAATCTAACATTAAACAAGATGCACAAATTTTAGCTGATCCTAAATTTATGCAAACTGCTATTTTTAACATTATTTCAAATGCAATTCATTATACAATTGACCATCAGCATGTATATATAAAACTTTATGAAAAGCCAAACGGTTACGCATTAGAAGTATTAAATACAGGTTCTCAAATTGATGAAGATAAACTTGCCCATTTATTTGAACCATTCTATCGCGCAAATCCTGACAAACATGGCTTAGTACAAGGTAGTGGTCTTGGGTTATATATTGTAAAACAAATATTAGATAAACATCAGTTTCCTTATGGAATACAGAACACACCTCAAGGTGTAAAATGCTCCATTGTATTCCCAAAAGCAATGTAAAACCTACTCTAATTTCATACCCCAAATTCATACTTCGTATGAATGGCGGAATTTTGTAGAGTATCTTACTCTGTTTCGTTCGCCCGTTATCCTTATTTGGATAGCGGGCGTTTTTTATTATTTAAAAGGAGGATTTTTATGGAGAAATTTAAGTATTCATTACTAGTTTTATTCGGCGCTTGTAGCTACGGCGTACTTTCAACTATTTTTAAACTCGGATTCATTGACGGATTTTCCGCACACCAACTACTAGGAGGGCAATATGTCTTCGGATGGATTGGGCTCCTTTTACTCGTTCTGTTCTTTTCACGTCATAAAGTATCAAAAAAACAATTCTTTTCGTTACTAACAGTCGGCACAACAATGAGTATGACAGGTATTTTCTATGCTATTTCCGTAGAAGAATTGCCAGCCTCTATCGCTGTCGTTTTACTCTTTCAGTTCACTTGGATTGGTGTAGTCATCGAAGCGATTGCCAACCGGACATTCCCAAGCCGTGAGAAAGTTATATCTATTATTATTTTATTTACTGGTACATTGTTTGCTGGTGGAGTATTTGAAGGTCTTGGACAAAACTTTTCTACGAAAGGTATTATTTTCGGACTATTAGCTGCCGTCTCTTTCTCATTCTATGTATTTGTAAGCGGGCGCGTTGCTACAGATGTTCCGCCTTATACGAAAAGCTTTCTTATGACAACGAGTGCTACTCTTATTGTATGCTTATTTTTCCCGCCTACCTTTTTAACGGACGGTGCTTTACAAGCAGGCCTATGGAAATATGCTTTCTTCCTTGGACTGTTCGGGGTTATTATACCTGTCATTTGTTTTTCAATTGGGGTACCAAAAGTCGGAACGGGACTTGGTACAATATTAGGTGCAGCTGAATTACCAACAGCAATTATCGCTTCTATTACACTTGTTCATGAAGTTGTATCGCCAATGCAGTGGATTGGTATTGTGGTTATATTACTCGGTATTTTCACACCACAACTACTTACTGCTAGGAAAGAAAAAAAACATAATCGTGTTCATAGTGCGTGACAACATCAACTTGTATATAAATGTGAATAAAGTTACTATATGTTAAACTTTATTACTACCTTCAAAATAACATATGATATTGCGGCTATTATTCTCGTAATCCTTGCTGTGCTTTTCTTTTTGAAAGATAAGAAAGAGGGTTATACAGCATAACAAAAGACCTTTCATTTATTTGAAAGGTCTTTTCCTTATATTTCACTTTACCGCTCCATATAACTTCTCTACCTCATGTTCAATTTGTTTTACATCGATTCGCTCAAATAATGGCTGCACATTATCAATTCGGTTTGGCAACGTATTTTGAGGTTCCCAATTTACTTTAACACTCGATAATGTATTTCTAACTCTTTCACTTGAAAACGGTAAAAATGGTTCCAGCAGTTGTGCAAAGTTTGCTATTAGGTAAACACAATTATAAATTGTTTCCTCACATGAAACTGGGTCGTCTTCTCTTTGTTTCCAAGGCTGCTTTTCATCAAAGTATTTATTTGCAAAGCGCACTGCATCAAATATTGTTTCTAGTGCCACCTTAAATTTAGTTTGTTCAATCGCCTCTCCTACACTTTTATATAATCCTTCTACTTTATCTTTCAGCTCTACATCAATACTTCCCTTCGGTACAGTACCACCATAATATTTTTCAATAAACTTTAATGTCCGGTTCACAAAGTTCCCATATGCACCTAACAATTCACTATTATGACTGTAAATGAATTCACGCCATGAAAAATCAGTATCACGATTTTCTGGTGCGTTAACTGTTAAAAAGTAACGAATAGAATCTGGATTATAGCGTTCTAATATGTCAGGCACCCATACTGCCCAGTTTTTACTTGTCGATAATTTTCTTTTTTCAACTGTTAAATATTCATTCGAAACGATATGATGCGGGATTGCTTCTTCTCCTATTCCAAGTAATACCGCTGGCCAAATGATTGAATGAAACGGAATATTATCCTTACCATGTACATAATATGTTTTCGCTTCTTTATCCCAAAACTCTTGATCATCTTTCCCTGTTTCTTCAACCCAGTGTTTACTCGCCGAATAATATCCTGTCACTGCTTCAATCCATACGTAAATTTTCTTATCTTCATATCCTGCCACTGGAATTGGTACCCCAATTGGTAAATCACGTGACACTGCCCTATCTTGTAATCCTTCCTTTAAATATCTCTCTGTTAATTGAATTGCATTGTCGCGCCATGTTCCTTTCTGCTTTGCAATTTCTACGGCCTCTTTAATTTGCTGCTGAAATTTATGCAATGCAAAATAGAAATGCTCTGTTTCCTGTACTGATGGCGTACTACCACATAATTTACATTTCTTTTCTAACAAATCGAGTGGATCTAAAATAGCGGAACAAGCATCGCATTGATCGCCCCTTGCTGCTTCATGACAATGCGGACAAATACCTTCTACATATCGATCCGGTAAAAATTGCGTACACGTTTCGCAATAAGCTTGTTCAACTACTTTTTTATAAATATAACCTTCTTCTAATAGTCGCAAAAAGACTTTTTGAACAGTTTCATGATGATGCTCGCTATCTGTACGTGTATAGCAATCATAAGTAAAACCAAGGCTACGAAAACATCGCTCAAACTCTTCGTGATACTTATCAGCAATTTCTTTCACCGTCACACCTTCTTCCTTTGCTCTAATTGTAATCGGTGTTCCATTACAATCACTTCCTGAAACATACAACACATGCTCACCTTTTGCCCTGTAATAACGTGCTAAAATATCTCCTGGTAACAAACTAGCAATGTGTCCAAGGTGTAACGAACCATTTGCATACGGCCAAGCGCCTCCAATAAAAATACTCATCTTATATTCCTCCTTTAAAATATAAAAAGCCCCGCCCTTATCTTAAAAAAGATAAGGGCGGGGCTGTATAAACAGTCGCGGTACCACCTTATTTCGTCAGTCATTCGCATAACTAACCTTAACAAGTACGGAGCAATTCATGCTCGTATACTGTGGTTTTGATAACGAGTACCAACTCTCGTCGCCGCCTACTATTATCATTTGATAAGTTCAGGACGAAGCTCAAAGGCCATTGTTCAAATGAATATTCTTGCTTCTTCTCAGCTACCGAAGCTCTCTGGACAGAATGATTTCATTCTACTTTTCCTTTTCAACGCTTTTATGTATAAAACGTATTTTACGACTTAACAACAGAAAAATCAAACTTTTATTCAAAAAAACAGGAAATTCTACTCATTCAACGAATAACTATACGTTCACAAAAGGAGTGATAAAATTGAATCAAAAACAACTAAGTACTATTAATGAAAAAAGTTGGAACGCAGCTGCTTATGAAGCTTGGACAAATCGCCACGGGGCGCCAGAGGATTATGCGAAAAAGCTCATGGAAGATCCCGTGCGCGAGGTAAATCATTATTTACCTTACATACAATCTCCAAAAGGAAAGCGTATTATTAATTTACTCGGATCAAAAGGAAATAAAGCAGTTGCTCTTGCTCTTTTAGGAGCCGATGTAACAGTTGTAGACATTTCAGCAAGTAATGAAAAATACGCAACCGAACTAGCCGAAGCTGCTGGTGTCTCTATTCAATATATCATTTCCGATGTACTAGATTTAAATCTATCCCAATCATTTGATATCGTGTTACTGGAACTTGGCGTGCTCCATTACTTTTTAGACTTAAAGCCACTCTTTCATATAATCTCTCACTTACTAAAACAAGATGGGACCTTTATACTACGTGACTATCATCCCGTTTATACAAAATTATTAGGAGTAGATCATCCATCATTTCGAGCAAATGGAAATTATTTCGACGAGGAACTTATTGAAGATGACGTAGCTTATAGTACTCTCCTTACGGGATCACAGAAATACGCTTTACCGAGAACAAAAATTAGGCGCTGGACACTAGGAGAAATAATTACATCAATGGCAGAAACAAATTTCAAGGTTGAAAAATTGATTGAAGAACACGGATCTCATCAAAAGTGGGTTTTCCCTTCTACTGCACCAGAGGGAATTGAAGAGCGTATACCCGGTCTATATACATTAATTGCGACAACATGCAAAAAAGGATCCCTTCACGGATAGGATCCTTTTTTTGCATGCTTACGCATATAAGTTGAGGTTGGAGATTACCATAATTCTGTAGAATAGGACACAAGATATTTTAACATTCGTCTCTGACTTACGTCGTCAAAAAGGGGTATGACCAACATAACGAAGAGTAATGTTTAGTTGATAGTGATAATCGTTATCAACTAATTAGAAGTATACAGGATGTTATTTCAAATTACAATACCATTTCTGATTTTTATTTATGAATTTTTTGATATACAAATGTATACATTTTAAGAACATTTACTCACATTAATCTGCCATATTCCATTATCTGCTATAATTTTCATTGAACAGATTAATAACTTCTTAATTATGTTTTTATTAGTTTCGTTCTCAATATTTATAAATTGCAATAAATAGTTTTTTCAAAAAAAGGTAGGGGTAACAATGAAATATGTTAGCATTCGAAAAAAACTACTGTTCACACTCTTAAGCATTTCTTCCTTATTTAGCATTGCTCTTATTGTTATTCTTTCATTCGCGATGAATCAAGCAAGTGAAATCGAAACATTAAAGAATGATGTATCGAAAAGAGCAACGATTTTAAAAGAACGTGGCGATTGGTTCCAAGCGCAGGTCGCTGGTTTACAAGAATATTTACTATCACATGACCAAAAAGGATTGGATAAATTCAACCGGGAAGGAAAAAAACTAGCTGATACTAGGGAGAAAGTAACAAGTGATAAAAAACTCCCAGAAGGAATGAAAGAGGCCATTTTAATGGGAGCAAAATGGCGCAGCGTCGTAGATAATGAAGTCCTCCCTCTTGCACGGGAAGGAAAATGGGATGAAGCATCCAAAATTGCTCTTGCTCAAACAGATTATGTAAATGATCTTTTAAGTCGTTTTACTAAATATGCAAATGAAGAAAATGACAAACGGGACGTATTAATTGCTGACGTAGAGTCTTCTTCATCCCTTATTCAATATATTATTTTCTTCTCACTCATTACATGTACATTAACGTCTATTCTATTGGCATGGTGGTTCTCTGGTAAACTCGTTAAACCGATTCGACAAATTGATGCGAAGTTAAAAGAATTAGCTTCTCAAGATGGCGATTTAACCGCTAGATTACACGTAACGAGTAAAGATGAAATTGGTGACATCGCAAATTCCTTTAATCAAATGCTTGCTAACTTACAGCGTATAATAAAGCAAGTTCAACAAACATCAACAAGTGTAAAAGAAGCTTCTGAAAATGTGTTTATCGAAACAACTGCTTCTATGGAAAATACCGCAAAAACTAAAGAGACTATGAATGCTCTTGAGCACAATATTCGTTCACAAGTTTCTAGCATTGAAGAAAGTTCAACCGCAATGGATGATATGGCAACGAGTGTTCAGCGCATTGCACAAGCTGCCTCTTCTGCCGCTAGCCTAGCTGTTACAACTTCTGAAAAAGCAGATGATGGAAATAAAGTCATTGAAAAATCTATTACACAAATGCATACAATTAACGAAGCTGTTAACGCTACATCACAAGTGGTAGAGCGACTCATTACACATACGAATCATATTGATACTGCACTTCAATCTATTTCTAATATTGCCGAGCAGACGAATTTGCTCGCTTTAAATGCTTCTATTGAAGCGGCCCGTGCTGGTGAACACGGAAAAGGATTCGCTGTTGTTGCCGATGAAGTACGAAAACTTGCTGAACAATCTCAGCTAGCAGCAAATGACATTAACCATTTACTTCATCAAATTCAAGCGGACACAAAAATAGCAAATGACATGATGACACAAGGTCAGTCAGAAGCTTCTGAAGGAATTACAGTCATTCGTACCGCTGGATCTTCATTCTCAGAAATTGTTAATCACATTAACAATTTCTCTACACAAATACAAGAAATGTCTGCAACTGCTGAAGAAATGGCCGCAAGTTCTGAAGAAATGAATGCAGCTTTAAATAATATCGCTTCTATTTCAAATGAAGTTGCTGCCGAAACATCGAAAACAGCAACTTCAGCTGGTGACCAAGTAAACAAAATGAGTGTCGTTGCTAAAAAATCATCAGAAATGAAAACAATTGTGCAAGAACTTGAAGTGCTCGTTTCTCATTTCAAAACAAATAGTTAAAATGAAAATTTCATTTATACTTCTACGAACTCTAAATTGTTAGAAAGAGCGATTTAGAGTCTCTCTTTTTTCACGCTAAAATATCTCTTTCTATCTCCCATTCTGTCTGCTATAATTCCTAAAGGAAAGAAGAAAGCTTTATTCCAGATGGAGTAAAGCTTTCTTTCAATTTTTTACATTAATTAATTAATTCTAATACTAAGATTTTACAAGGAGGATTTTTATCATATGAATTTTATTAGCATTCGAAAAAAACTAATGTTCATGATGGGAATGATTTGCGCTTTATTCGGCATCGCCTTAGCTTTTATTTTATTCTTTACCATGGATCAGTCTCATAAAGCTGAAACATTACAAAAAGAAATTTCTCCTCTTGCAACAGAATTGAAAGAGCGCGGAGACGCTTATCAAGTACAACTTTCTGCTTTAAGAGGTTATTTACTACAACATGATCAAGTCGAATTAGACAAGTTTAATGAGATGAGTAAACGTCTTGAAGATACAAAAGGGCAACTTCTTTCTAACCCTAACACTTCTCAGTCCGTGAAAAGCACAATGGAATTAGGATCCACTTGGAGAAAGTTCATTGAAGAGAAAGTATTCACTCTTGCAAAAGAACAAAAATGGGAAGAAGCTTTACAAGTAGCTTCTACAGAGAATGGCACTGTTTATAAAGTAATCGGTGATTTCACAAATTACAGTAATGAACAAGCTAAATTACGTGAACAATCTATTGAAAAAATTGATCAATCTTCACTACGAATTGAATATGTTGTCTTCTTATCACTTGTTATTTGTATTGTAACTGCAATTATTCTTGCATGGTGGTTCTCTGGTAAGCTTGTAAAACCAATTCAACAAATTGATACTAAACTAAAAGAATTAGCCTCTCAAGAAGGCGACTTAACAGCCCGTCTACAAGTAAATAGCAATGATGAAATCGGTGCAATTGCATCATCGTTTAATAAAATGTTAGAAAACCTGCAACATATCATTAATCGTGTTCAAAAAACATCTGTAGAAGTACAAACAGCTTCTGAAAATATGCTAGAAAAGACTAATACATCACGCGAGGCAACAATAAGAGTTCAAAGCTCGATGTCCAACTTAAATTCAAGTATTCAATCGCAAACTTCTAGTATGGAAGAAAGCTCGACTGCGATGGATGATATGGCAATAAGTGTTCAGCGTATCGCTGAATCTGCTTCATCTGTAGCCGAACTTGCTGTAGCTACATCTGAACACGCTAACGACGGAAGTACTGTTATCCAAAAATCTGTTTCACAAATGACAACGATACATGAAGCTGTAAATGCTACATCAGAAGTAGTCGAACGTCTAATCACTCATACAAAATATATTGATACAGCTGTACAATCTATTTCTAATATCGCTGAACAAACAAATCTACTTGCTTTAAATGCTTCTATTGAAGCTGCTCGTGCCGGTGAACAAGGAAAAGGATTTGCTGTCGTAGCTGATGAAGTTCGTAAACTTGCTGAACAATCAAAAACAGCTGCAACAGATATTAACCAATTGCTGCACCAAATTCAAAATGATACTGAGACCGCTAGCTCTATGATGTCCCAAGGCCGCTCTGAAGCATTTGAAGGCATTACTGTCGTTCGTGAGGCTGGTACTTCTTTCACAACAATTGTTGAACAAATAAATAAAGTATCAACTCAAATGCAAGACATATCAGCAACTGCTGAAGAAATGGCTGCAAGCGCTGAAGAAATGAACGCTTCACTTAATAACATCGCTTCTATTTCAAATGAAGTATCTAGTGAAACAGCCGCAACGGCACAATCTGCTGAACAGAAAGTCATCGTGATGAATGAAATGACTCTCACTGCAAAACAAATGAAACAAACAGTTGAAGAATTAGATCAGCTTGTATCTCATTTTAAAACTGAATAGCTTTTCAAAAAAATATTCCTCTCAGGGAGGAATATTTTTTTGAGCTCATTTCCTGCACTTATCCCGCATATCCGTTATAATGAGAACCGATATCATTAATATTTAGGGGGTGCTACACATGTCACAACAAGCATTTGAAGAAAAGTTATATGCCAACTTAGAAGCTGTTATTGACCCTGAGCTAGGTGTTGATATTATCAATCTTGGATTAGTTTATGACGTTACAGCAGATGAAAATAATAATGCTGTCATTACAATGACAATGACTTCTATCGGTTGTCCAATGGCTGGCCAAATCGTATCAGACGTTAAAAAAGTATTATCAACGAACGTACCTGAAGTAAATGAAATAGAAGTAAACGTTGTATGGAATCCGCCATGGACGAAAGAACGTATGTCGCGTATGGCGAAAATCGCACTAGGTATTCGTGATTAAATAAGGAAAAGACCTGACAATCCAGTCAGGTCTTTTTTCTCTTATTATTTTACTCCTACAGCGTCATAAGCTTTCGTTACAGCTTGTACCTCTTTAGAGTTTTTACCGAATAAATCTTCTGCTGATTGAAGTGCAGCTTGGCGCATCATTTTGAAATCAGAGTTTGCAGTTAAATATTTTGTAAGAGCACGATAGTAAATTTTTTCTGTTGCTTCACGGCCCACTCCAGTTACTTTCACATTGTAATGCGTGCCGCCCTCAGAAACTAAATACGCCGCCTTATTGTTAATACTACTGTTAATATGAACGCCGCCATTATCAGCTGTTCCAGTATAACGTTTATTGTAGTGATCTGGGTAACCTTCACCTGGTTTTAATGGGTTTGGAATAGATGCTGGATCCTTTAGAGAACGAAGTGCATCACCAGGTTTACCAGGTGTATAAATATCAGCACCTAAATCCCAGCTCTTCTTCTCAACCATGACGCCCATAATATCAGATAACGATTCATTTAACGCTCCTGATTCATTTTTATATACAAGGTTTGCTGTATGTTCAGTTACAGCATGCGTTAATTCGTGGCCAATAACATCTAGCCCTGCTGATAATGGAATAAATGTCTTACCATCTCCATCACCATACATCATTTGCACACCGTTCCACGCTGCGTTATTCCAAGATTCACCTACGTGAACAGCAGAAATAAGTTTTGCACCTTTATCATCGAAAGAGTTACGGTTAAATGTCTTTTTATAATAATCATATACTTTTCCTGCATTCACATGCGCATCAACTGCCGCTTTATCTTCGAAGAACTTAGATTTACTTCCAATTTCTTCTCCTGTATATCCAAGAATTTGTGAGAATAAATTAAACCAGTCTTCGTTCATATTCTCTGCATCAAATGTATGGACACCTTGTCCTCGTGTACCATCAAATAAGTTGAACGCTCCTGTTTTCGTATCTTGAGCAATTTCAAATGATTGTCTAGCACCTAATACTCCGTAACCAAATCCAGTAATGTTATCTACAGCATTATATTTCTCAATAACATTTCCATTTGTTGCATCAACAAAGTAATGCCAATATCCTGGAGCTGGTTTCGAAACCGACGCTTTTACAAGATATGCAAGATAGTATTGACCATCTTTTTCATACACATATAAATCTTTTTTCACACCATCATAATTCTTTACTTTACCAATTTCTTTCTCAATATTAGCTTTTGCAATCGTTTCTGCTTGTTCCGCACTAATACTTGCAGATGCAGGAATATTTTTATCATCTAAACTCGGAATAACTTGTCCGAAAAATGCTTTTACATTGTTCTCTTTATCAAGCGTAACCGTTTGATCTGAACCATACACAGGAATGTTATTATGCTTCTCAACTAACTTCACATGTGTTGTACCAGACTCAGCATCTTTTTCTTCACCAACGATATTGAAATGTTTGTCAATATTTCCCGCTAGTTTAAACATATCCTTTTTACTCTCTAAATATTGAAAGACCGTCTCTTTTTTATCTAATCCTTCCGGCGCTTTCCATTCTTCACCTATGTAAGCTGGTGTTTTAAACTCTTGGTGATACTGGATTTTTTGCTCTTCTGCTTTCGTCGTAGTTGCTCCAAATGCCCCAAACCCACTTGCGATAACAGTTAATGCTAATGCTGATGAAATTACTTGCTTTTTCAATCTAACACTCCCCATTTCCCTAAAAGTTTTTAACACCTTTATAAATATTCTGAATAATCTTTCCAATACCTGCTCTCAAAAATTGAGAAAGTTTTTTCTGTTAATTTAACTCACACAAAAAAGGATATCGTTTTCGATATCCTCTTCCCTATAACTTTTCATCTCGCTATTCACATACTTAAAACCGCCATGGGTTAAAGTTTCACTTTATTCCATTTTCATTTCAATCGCTAAGTAGTGAGAGTTTTCTTTCGCTTGAATGTGAATATCTTCTTCTACAGCCTCCGCTGCATCACGCATTACGAGTGTTTCACCGTTTACAACGCTGCTACCTTCAATTTGTACAAGGTACAATTGACGTCCTTCTTTAACAGGAAAATGAATTTCTTTACCAGCTTCTAATGATAAAGAATATAAATTTGCATCTTGGTGAATATGAATTGGTGCATCTCCATCAGAAGGAGATACCATATGGAACCACTCATTTTCACGTTTACTCCAATCAAATTTAAACTCACCATAGTTTGGTTTATGACCGTCGCGGTCTGGTAAAATCCAAATTTGCAATAAACGTAATGTTTCACTTCCTAAGTTATGCTCACTGTGAAATACACCAGTACCTGCACTCATATATTGAACATGCCCACGCTCAATTGTCCCGCGGTTCCCCATACTATCTTCATGTGTTAATTCACCATCTATAACGTAAGAGATAATCTCCATATCACGGTGCGGATGCATATCAAAACCAGTTTGTGGCGCTATTAAATCATCATTCATAACACGTACTGCTCCAAAATTCATGTTGTTTGGATTATAATAATTTGCAAAGGAAAAATGAAAATGTGTATTTAACCAACCGTGATTTGCTCTTCCCATATTTTTATGATCAACTTTTCTAAACATATCCTTCACCTCATATTATCTCGAAATCGAGATAATTATTTTTAATTTTATCACTGCAACTTCTTCAGTAATTCTAATAATTGTTTTTGTTCTTCTCTATTTAACTTATCAAATTGCTCTGCTTGAAATGTTTCTTGCGGCGGGACTATTTCTTCATATAGAACCTTTCCCTTTTCTGTTAATGAAATATATTTCGTAGTACCTTCTTGTTCACGCTGAATCCAATCTAGTTGCTCCATCTTATTTAAAAGTTGAGTAACATTTCCTTTCGTAACAAACAACTTATTTCCAAGTTCTTGCTGCGTTAAACGATCGTTTCCTCCAATTTGAACTAATACATCAAACTGAGCGGCAGATACATTCCACTTTTTCAAATGCTGATTCGTCTCACGAATACTTCTATTATAAAAGCGTGATAAACGAAACCATAATAGTACTCCAAGTCTTTCCCCTGCTTTCATTCCATCACCTCGCTCATTTGATACTATTAGTTTAGAACTAAACTTATTAAAGGTCAACTACTTATTTTTAATTAGCAATAAATAAAAGCACAGTGATTTTTCTCCACTATGCTTCAGATTAAATTTCTATTTTTATATTCATCTAGCTTCCTCTCCGCGAAATGCCTCGCATCTTTCTCGATCCATCTTTCTTCGTATAGTTCATTTCCAACATATAGTACATCGTCCTTATGCTGCATCGCATGCCTGAATTCATGCAATAGCGTTTTGAGCACTTGCTCATACTCTTCCCACATACAAACGAAAATTAATTGTTTTTCTTTATGATAAAAACCACCTACTGGGAATAAAAACTCCTCTTCTTCTTCTCCTAATGATAAAAGTACATGATTCGCATCACACGTATCACAAAAAATAACTGGCGTTGCACTTACTTCAATAAGAGAAAACAAATCATTTCTTAACTTTTTGACATCCCAAGGAAGCTCCGAATCCAACACATACCAATTCTCAACTTGTTGATATACATTTTGAAACTGGAGTTCCATTTCTCAATAATCCCCTTCCTAAACTCCCTTTTCCTATATGTATGCCACAATATGTAAAATATTAAACATACACTTTCATCCTTTAAAAAATGACGATAAAAAAGAATCTATGTCAGCATAGATTCTTTTTCCGTAATCACTTTTTTTTCATCATTTTTTTTAATATAAAATAACCAATTGCACAAACAATAGCAGCAAGTGCAAAGTATTTCACATATGGCCCAGCTACTTTATTAATACTTTCCCACTCTGTTCCTAATTTAAAACCTAAATATACAAATACAATTGACCATGGAATAACAGCTAGTGTAGTTAGCGTAATAAACTTAGCATGTGACATTTTCGCAATACCCGCTGGTATGGAAATAGCATGACGCACAACAGGAATAAAACGCGCTGTAAAAATAACACCAGTTCCGTAACGATTAAACCACGCTTCAGCATAATCAATATGTTTCTTCTGAATCAAAATATATTTTCCATATCGCTCAAGAACAGGTCTTCCTCCGTATCGACCGATCCAATAAATGAATAGTTGTGCGATTACACCACCAATTGTACCGAACGCGACAGCCCCCAAAATGTAATGCTTCCTGTTGATACTAAATAACCTGCATAAGATAATACGATTTCACTTGGGATAACCTCTATCATTAATCCCAGCATAATTCCCCAATAACCAAGTCCTTCTAGAAAAACTAAAACTGAATGAATCAACTCTCCTAACATCATTTACCTCTCTTTACTGTTTTCATTGCAAAAAATAAAAGTACAAGCAGTAAATATCTTGTACTTTTATTTTTTCAAAATTTATCTAGTCTTCGTATCCCACTTAAAGATTTTATTTAAAAATTTATATACATTCTTTGACTCTTTCGTCAGAAGTGGACCTAAGATCGATAGTATAAGCACGTATAGTGCTGAGAATGGTTTCAGTACTGACATTAAACCACCGGCGATGCCGATATTAGCCATAATGATGGAGAATTCTCCTCTTGAAACGATTGTTAATCCAATATTTGTTGATGCTTTATGAGATAATCCAGCTTGTCTTCCTGCAATCATCCCTGCAACAAAGTTTCCGACGATTGTAAGAAGGACAGCACCTAACGTTAACCATATCGCCCCGCCTAATGAAAACGGATCGATACTTAATCCGAAACTGAAGAAGAAAATAGCTCCGAAGAAGTCTCTAAATGGAACAACAAGATGTTCAATTCGATCACTATGCTCTGTCTCAGAGAAAACTAACCCTAAAAGAAGTGCCCCGATTGCTTCTGCAACGTGAATTGTTTCTGAAAAACCTGCAATAAAGAACAACGAAGCAAATACTACAATAATGAAAATTTCATCTGAACTAATATTGAGCAATCTATTTAATAACGGCGTTGCTTTTCTAGCCACAATAAAGAATAGAAGCATATATCCTAAAGCAATTCCAATTGAAGTAAGGGCACCTAAGAAGGAAGCGTGATCCCCAAGAACTAAGCCAGAAACTACTGATAAATATACAGCAAGGAATATATCTTCAAACATAATAATTCCTAAAATTAATTCGGTTTCATTATTACCAGTTCTTCTTAAATCAACTAATACCTTTGCAACGATAGCACTAGAAGAAATCGTAATAATACCCGCAATAATTAAGATTTCGAGTAACGGGAATCCCATTATAAATCCGTATAATAATCCTAGTGAAAAGTTAATCAAAATATAGATTGTTCCGCCAATCGCGATAGAACGTCCAGATTTAATTAGTTTTTTCATCGAAAACTCTAATCCCAGATAGAAAAGAAGGAACAGAACACCAATCCTTCCAAGGAAGGATATCACACTTGCACTTTCAATAAATTTGAGATCGATAACACCTATTGTCGGCGCGTGCGGACCTACTAACATGCCAAGAACAATTAGAAAAGGAATTACTGAGAATTTAAACTTTCCAGCGATTACCGCCGCAATTGCTACTAAAACTAAAGCTGTACCAACTTCAAAAATTAAAGTATCCATCTAGTCAGTCCCCCTATTCGAAAGTAATTCATTAATAATCTTTTTAATTTCTTCTCTCTCACCAGAAACTACAAGCATATCTCCTTCTTCAATCGCCGTGTCTGGACCTGGATTAAATAGCTTTTTCATATTCTTTTTCATAACTGCAATTATCGTTACGCTATATGTTTTTCTTATTTCAAGGTCGCCAATTGTTTTTCCGATTGCCGGAGCTGCATTCTCCACTTTAAACCACTCAATTGCTAAACCTTCAAAGACCATCTCAACATTTTCTAATGCTCTAGGCTTATATACCATTCCACCTAATATTGCTGCAATTTGTCTCGCCTCTGAGTCACGCAATGAAATACTTGAGATGCTTTCTTCATGATCTGAATCAAAATGATACATTTCTCTACGCCCATCATCATGAATGACGATCACCATCTTTTCGTTACCTTTCGTAACGATTTGAAATTTATAACCAATACCCGGAAGTTCACTTTCTCTAATATTCATATTTAGCTCCTCCATAACTTCTTTATTTTAATTTTCTGTTTTTCTGTCTTTTGTTCATCCAATCAATTTTAGAAATTCTAACCATTCAGGATACCTATGACTTGGAAATCTTTTATTGTAATAATAAGTGGCTCCTAAAAAGATACTTAAAGATGTAATGATAAAAAATAAATTACTTCTTATTTTCAAACTCTTAAGACTTACTTTCAATAAAGATTCTTCTTTCAAATTATCCCCTCTTTTTCGCTTTAAATTTAGTTTTTTAAAATGTAAATAATTCTAAAAATATTACGATGTAACATAATCATAACATGAAATACATTTAAGTAACATGATTTTTTAGAAAAATTGATTCTAGTATATTTTTTGCATATAATTTTCTTATTACGAAAAAAAGGAAGTGTATTATATGGTTGATATCTTTAGCAGATTCCTTGAGGTAACGAATAATATTTTATGGTCATATATTCTTATTGCAATGTTAATCGGCTTCGGTCTTTATTTCTCTTTCAAATTAAAATTTGTCCAAATTACTCATTTCCGTGAGATGGTCAGTTTAATTAGTAAAGGATTTAATCGAAAAGAAAAAAAGAAAGATAGCATCTCTCCATTCCAAGCATTTTGCTTAAGTGCAGCAGCACGTATTGGTATCGGGAACTTAGCTGGTGTAGCATTAGCCATTTCAATGGGTGGACCTGGCGCAATATTTTGGATGTGGTTTATCGCTATCCTTGGAGCAGCTACTAGTTTTGTAGAATGTACGCTCGCGCAAATTTATAAAGTAAAAGATGGAAGCAGATTCCGTGGTGGACCAGCGTATTACATGGAAAAAGGGTTAAACAAACGCTGGATGGGTGTTTGGTTTTCACTTCTTATTACAGTTGCGTACGGATTAATTTTCAATTCTGTACAAGCAAACACGGTAACAATAGCATTTGAAAATGCTTTTGGACTAGAGCGAACGATCGTAGGAGCTCTATTAGCTTTATTAGTTGCAGTTATTATTTTTGGTGGTATCAAGAGCATTTCACGTATTACAGAAATGATTGTTCCTCCAATGGCAATCATTTATATCGGCGTAGCTGTTTTTGTCGTAATTAACAACTTCACTATGTTACCAAGCATTTTTACAGAAATATTTAACAGCGCATTTGGTTTAGACCAAGCTATCGCTGGTGGTATTGGAGCAGCAATCAAATTCGGAATTCAGCGCGGTTTATTCGCGACAGAAGCAGGTATGGGTAGCTCTCCTAATGCAGCAGCAACATCAGATGTATCTCACCCTGTAAAACAAGGACTTGTTCAAGCATTAGGTGTTTTCGTAGATACATTCTTAGTATGTACATCAACAGCGTTTATCGTATTATGTTCTGGACTTTACAAAGGATCGAATTTAGAAGGTATTGAATTAACACAACAAGCATTAAGTTCACAAATTGGACCATGGGCAAGCACTTTCTTAGCGATTATTATTTTCCTATTCGCTTTCAGTTCTTTACTAGGAAACTACTATTATGGTGAAACAAATATCGCATTCATTAAAGAAAGCAAAACATGGTTACTGATTTATCGTGTTGCAGTTGTCGGAATGGTGTTCTTCGGATCTATCGCTGCCCTTCAAACAGTTTGGAGTTTAGCTGATTTCTTTATGGGACTAATGGTATTCACAAACTTAATTGCCATCTCATTCCTTAGCAAGTTCGCCTACGCAGCATTAGTAGACTATATTAAACAAAAGAAACAAGGAAAAGATCCTGTCTTCGTTGCAAGTTCTATCCCTGGCTTAAAAAATACAGAGTGTTGGGATGGGCAAGATTTAGAAGAGAAGAAACAAGCTATTTAACAATAAAAATCCCTATTACTTCACAGTAATAGGGATTTTTTATTTACAACAGTTCATAATTTGTTCAAATTAATTCCAGCAAAAGGGTTGATTTATACAAATTACTAGATTATAATGATTATAAATTAGTAATTCATATAAAATAATAACTCAAGAGGAGATTGATCATAATGAATACACAAGTAATCGAAGCATTAAACAAACAAGTAGCAAACTGGAGCGTTTTATTTACAAAACTACACAACTTCCATTGGTACGTAAAAGGACCTCAATTCTTCACACTACATGAAAAATTTGAAGAGCTTTACACAGAATCAGCTACTCACATCGATGAAATCGCAGAACGCATTTTAGCAATTGGCGGCAAACCAGTAGCAACAATGAAAGAATACTTAGAACTATCTTCTATTCAAGAAGCAGCTTACGGAGAAACTGCAGAAGGGATGGTCGAAGCAATCATGAAAGACTACGAAATGATGCTAGTCGAACTAAAAAAAGGCATGGTAATCGCTCAAGAATCTGACGACGAAATGACATCTGACCTACTACTAGGCATCTACACAGAACTAGAAAAACACGCTTGGATGCTACGTGCATTCTTGAATCAATAATAGATTTTAAAGCGGAGGTGACTTGCTCAGAACAAGAGGGCATTGGAGCTCCTGACGAAGAGGCGCTTTTTGCCTCACAGGAAGGCGCGAAATGACCGACTGTTCTAGTCACCGGAGCTGGATAGATTTAAAGCGGAGGTGGCTCGTTCAGCTCTGACTGGCTAAGGTTCTTTCACATAGAAGGCGCTTTTTGCCTTCTTATGTGGAAGGTTCTTAGACACGAAGAGCTAGCCACCGGAGCTAGATACCACTTAAAGCAGAAGCGGCTCGCTCAGAATCGCAGGACATTGGAGCTCTCGACCTTGAAGCGCTTTTTGCTTCGAGCGAGAGAGCGAAATGACCGGAGATTCTAGCCGCTGGAGCTAGATACCACTTAAAGCAGAAGCGGCTCGTTCAGAGTCGCTTTTTTCTATTGATTGGTCGCACTTGATAATACATAAAATTATATCGATCGCAACTCACGATATATCAACGTTTCGACAAAGAATATCGCTTTACCAACAAATCACGACAATAATAGCACTCCCCTCCTCTACTTTTATCAATATATTACAATCTCTTTTATGTTAAAATATAGGTAACACCCTTTAGTAAAATAGATCCAAAAAAGCTTTTCCATATTCATCATTTACTACTTAAATGGCGGGAGTGGTTCAGTTGAAAGACTACTTAATTAGAGCATTTTTTGCGTTAATAACAGTTGGGATTCTCTTACTCATAGCTAATATTTTCAACATACGTGTCGAGGTTAAAGACTATGCTTTCCTCGTTGTTGTAGCTATTGGTGGCGGTTGGGGTGGCTGGTACCTGTATAAAAAACAAAGTAATCAAAATGATAAAGGCATTCCAAAATAATATGGAATGCCTTTTTTCTCTAATACATAATTAAGCTTAAACCACTAATAAAATCAGTCCCCAAAAACATCATACAACCCATATTCTATCGTAAATAAAAAGAATTCATTTTGAATATAGAAATAGTCCAAAATCTTGCATAACAGAGGTATGCCCCATTTGCCGCAACATTGTGGCTATATTCCCACGGTGATATGCTCCGTGGGTGACGACGTGTAGTATTGTTTCAGAAACCGTCGTATCCAGGAGCCCAGCATACGGATTATCAACCTCAAACACTTTTTCATAATCTTGTTGACTACTTAAATATTCTTTATATCGTTTAGATAATTCATAAAAACTAGTTTCCATTTCCTCAATATTTTTTGTTTCTAGCTGTTCTTTCAATTGGTCTGTGTGTACCATTGCATCACTCATACTTTTACCAGAAATAATCTCAAGCCAGGCTAAATCTGTGAGGTATATGTGAGACATTACTTTTGCCACCGAAGAAAAACCACTCTTAACTTCCTTATGGAAAATGTCTTGCGGTAGTTCTTTTAAGCGATTTAAAATAACTTCATTTGCCCATAAGTGGTAGTTATACATTTTTAATACAGAACGACCCATGCTCATTTCTCCTCCAAATTTCATTTTAATGATTAGATTATGATACATAGCTGCTTAAAAATTCCCAAAGGATTACATCTATAAAATTTATTCTGATTACGATTAAAAAAACCTCTATTAACTTCATAAAAAACATTCGCCATCTTCCACAATCTGACCCTTTAACGGAACAATTCTATGTCACTCAATAAATCCTTACTCACCGTTTATTCAGATGTTCTTTTTTAAGTCAGCAAAACATACCTCCATCTACTTCCCCTCTTCCAACGATTTCACATCTCGCTATCAATATATTTAACCAAATTAAAAACACATGTCTTTTTGCGATAAAAAGACATGTGTTTCCAAAATCCACTATAAAAATGTACTATGATAACTGCTTCCACTTTGTCCCCAAAACAGGACGCTCATAATTTTGTATTTCATGAATTAATTTATCTGCCGTCTCAGCTGAAACGATCAACTCTTTATTCGATGGGTTCATAAAGCCTTCTTCCGCTGCGCGATCAACCATTTGCAGAATTGGTCCGTAGAAGTCTTTAATATTTAATAAACCAACTGGCTTATCATGTATACCAATTTGTGACCAACATACAACTTCAAATAGCTCTTCAAATGTTCCGTATCCGCCTGGTAATGCAATGAAAGCATCCGCAAGCTCTGCCATTTTTGCTTTACGTTCGTGCATCGTTTCTACTTCAATTAATTCTGTTAATCCTGTATGAACGATTTCACCACGGAATAAACCACGCGGCATAACACCTGTTACACGTCCACCTAAACGAAGAACTTCGTTTGCTACTTCTCCCATTAATCCAACGCATGAACCGCCGTATACAAGCTCATAATCGTTCTCAACAAACATTTTCCCTAACTCTATTGCCTGCTCTTTAAATTCTGGTCTTCCCCCTAAATTTGAACCTGCAAACACACAAATCTTTCTCATTCCTACACCCCGAAGCTATATATTGTTATGATACAATGAGTATTGTACAACATATTGAAGGGATGAGGAAGAAATGGATATCGTCGCATTTCAAAGATGGGTGGAGGAATTTTACGAAAAACGAAGCTGGTCACAGTACAACTCCTTTATTCGCTTAAATTTCTTAACTGAGGAAGTTGGGGAAGTTTCACGCGTTGTTCGCGCAATTGAAATCGGTCGTGATCGCCCTGATGAACAAACGAAAACACAAGAAGAGCTAAAACAAGAACTAAAAGAAGAACTTGGTGATGTACTATCTAATCTTATTGTTCTTTCACAAAAATATGATTTGGATTTACAAGACATTATGGAAACACACGTCACAAAGCTTTCAAAAAGATTCGAAACATCTAAATGAGAACATTATCAATTGTGATATAATGTTCTTGTCAAAATAATAAGGGGGATTTTATGTTATCTAAAAAATTGCACGACGCACTAAATGAACAAATGAATTTTGAATTTTACTCTGCCCACGCTTATATGGCAATGGCTGCTTACTGTACAGCGGAAAGCTACGATGGATTCGCTAACTTTTTCCTTGTACAAGCTGAAGAAGAGCGTTTCCACGCAATGAAGCTTTACAACTACATTAATGACCGCGGCGAGCGCGCTATTATTACTGGATTTGATCATCCTAATAACGAATATGATTCTGTATTGAATGCTTTTGAAGTAGCACTTGAGCACGAGCGTGAAGTAACGAAGCGCATTTATCACTTATCTGATATCGCTTGGGATGAGCGTGAACACGCAACAATTACCTTCTTAAAATGGTTCGTTGACGAGCAAGTAGAAGAAGAAGCTTCATTTGATAGCATCATCCAAAAATTAAAACGTATTACAAGCGATTCAAACGCATTATTTATGCTAGATGCTGAATTAGAGAAACGTACATTTACGCCTCCAGCTGAGTAGTATTCCAATCACCTTAATGAATGTATTAAGGTGATTTTTTATTTTCTCTTTAGCTTAAAATCACCTTAAATTTCCTCATATTTGACATAGTGCCAACTATAAAA
The DNA here is from genome assembly GCF_038008145.1 of Bacillus sp. FSL R9-9530. Classification (NCBI taxonomy): domain Bacteria; kingdom Bacillati; phylum Bacillota; class Bacilli; order Caryophanales; family Bacillaceae; genus Bacillus; species Bacillus sp. FSL R9-9530. The sequence continues at coordinate 4,382,216 of NZ_JBBOYO010000001.1, read as the reverse complement.
TGGTATTATTTTCAATATAAAATGATATAAAAGGAGAGAAAAAATGAATCAACGTGTAGAAGTTGTTGATGCAATGCGTGGTTTTGCTTTATTTGGTATTTTACTTGTTAATATAACATTAATTCAATTCGGGTTCTTCGCTAATGAAAAACCATCCTATATATTTGGCGGACTCGATAAAGGTGCTAATTGGTTTATTCAATTTTTTGGCACACAAAATTTCATTTCTTTATTCTCTTTTTTATTTGGTCTTAGCATTATTTTGTTACAAAAAAGCATTGTCGCAAAAGGAAAAAAGTTTTCCCCTACATATTTACGTCGTATTCTTATTCTTTTACTACTAGGTTTTATTCACGGCGTGCTCATTTGGTCAGGGGATATTTTATTCTCATATGGCCTCATCGGGATTTTCTTACTGATGTTTATAAACAGAAAGCCAAAAACATTATTAATTTGGGCAACTATTCTACTCGCACTCCTTACACTTATGACTTATTCAACTGACCCAAATACAAATGTTACTGATTTTGCTCCTTATATTGAAAAAGAACATAAAGTTCATGAGACTGGAAGCTATATGGATCATGTCAACTTTAGGTTAACTGAAAATCCTTTCGAATATATAGGCATTGACGGTTTCTTCGGATTAACCTTTATAACACTTTTCACACTCATTTTCCTATCTCCACTCTTCTTAATCGGTATGTACGTAGGAAAAAAAGGATGGTTATTTGAGATTGATAAGCATATCTCTGCTGTCAAAAAGGTCTGGATTCTTACTGGTATTTTCTCTTTTACAATCAAAACTTCAGCTATGTTCGTTAAACATCCTATTTTACTTATGTTACAAGACGGCCTTACACCAGTAACCATGACCTTCTTTTACGGAAGCACAATTATTTTATTATTCCATTACAAAAAAGCAACCCGTCTACTAACATATATGGCCAATATGGGAAAAATGTCGGTTAGTAATTACTTAGCCCAGTCTATTATCACAACAACAATTTTTTACGCATACGGCTTTGGCTTATTCGGTAAAATAGGATATTTCTTCGGTATTCTTTTAACGATTGGAATCTATACAATTCAATTATTTGTTAGCACATGTTGGCTGCGAAAATATCGAATGGGTCCTGTTGAGTATATATGGAGGCTTGGAACTTATTTGGAGAAACCACAATTTAAAAGAGACTTAGATAGAGCAAGTTAAATAAAAAAGCAATGAGCCTACGCTCATTGCTTTTCTTAATTTATTAAAGCATAACCCCAACGATAATCGCTGATAATATACTTACTAACGTTGCACCGTATACAAGTTTTAATCCGAATGAAGATACAACGTTTGCTTGTTTGCCATCGATACTCTTCGTTGCACCTGCGATAATTCCGATTGATGAGAAATTCGCAAATGATACAAGGAAGATAGATAAAATACCTACTGTACGAGCTGATAAATCACCAGCTACTTTTCCAAGGTCAAGCATTGCAACGAATTCGTTCGTTACTAATTTCGTTGCCATAATTTGTCCTGCCGTTAGCATCTCTGATGTTGGAATACCCATTACGAATGCTAATGGTGAGAAAACATATCCTAAAATGCTTTGGAATGTGATTCCGAAAATTGAATCGAATACACCGTTAATTGCTGTAATTAATGCTACGAAACCGATTAACATTGCCGCTACTGTTACAGCGATAGAGAAACCAAGCATAATATATTCGCCTAACATTTCAAAGAATGTTTGTTTTTTATCTTCTTGTAATTCTAAAATGTCGTCTTCTTCTTTTACGTCATACGGATTAATAATATGAATGATAATAAATCCACTAAATAAGTTTAGTACAAGTGCTGTTACTACATATTTTGGATCAATCATCTTCATATAAGAACCAACGATTGACATCGAAACTGTTGACATTGATGATGCACAAAGTGTGTATAAACGATTTTTCGGTAATTTGCTTAATTGATCTTTTACTGTAATAAATACTTCACCTTGGCCGACAATTGCCGCTGCTACTGCATTATATGATTCAAGTTTTCCTAAACCGTTAATTTTACTTAATACGAAACCGACTGCACGAATGATAATCGGTAAAACTTTAATATGTTGTAAGATTCCAATTAGTACTGCTAAGAAAATAATTGGTAATAATACCGTTAAGAAGAATGGTGCTTGTCCATCATTTGCTAGACCACCAAATACGAAATTAACCCCTGCTTCCGCAAATTTTAAAATAGCGCCAAATCCATCTGCAATCCCTTTTACTAATACAAATCCGACCTTTGTATTTAGTAAGAAATACGCAAGTACCAATTGAATGACAAGCATAAGTGCAATTGGTTTATATTTAATTTTCTTACGATCTGAACTGATAAGGAACCCTAGTACAAATACTACAAGTAAACCGACTAGAAACATTACGATTTTCATATGTGAATCCTCCACTTCTCCCACGAGTTATCGGTCGTATAACGAATGACGTCTGACCATTGATGTTAAAAAAATTTAAAATCCCTAAATATTATTCAACTGTTTTCTAAAATCAGTAAGCGTTTACATAAATTGCAATTTATAAAAGGTAGCTTCTTCTCTCCTACCATACTTGAAAGTCTGAAATTGATACCACCTACAAATCAAATTGTAAGCGTTATCTAATCGAAATGCAATATAAATTTTAAAAGATTTTTATATGTTAATATATTCCTAACTAATTGGTTTTTTCATGCAAATTTACCATAAAAAATAGCCCTAGCTATAAGCTAGGGCCATCTTTGTTTATAACATAACACCAACGATAATCGCGGATAAAAGACTTACTAATGTCGCACCGTATACAAGTCGTAATCCGAATGATGAAACAACGTTTGATTGGTTTTCATCGATCCCTTTCGTTGCACCTGCAATAATTCCGATAGATGAGAAGTTCGCGAATGATACAAGGAATACAGAAAGAATACCAACTGTACGAGCTGATAAATCACCAGCTACTTTTCCTAGATCAAGCATCGCAACAAACTCATTTGATACTAATTTTGTTGCCATAATTTGTCCCGCTGTTACCATTTCTGCTTGCGGGATACCCATTACGAATGCTAATGGAGAGAAAATATATCCTAAAATAGCTTGGAATGTAATACCGAACACTGAATCAAACAAGCTATTGATTGCTGTAATTAATGCTACGAAACCAAGTAACATTGCTGCTACCGTAATCGCAATCGTGAAACCAAGCATAATATATTCGCTTAACATTTCAAAGAATGACTGTTTTTTCTTATTTTCTAACTTCAGTGTATCTTCTTCTTCTGTAATATCGTACGGGTTAATAATATGAATGATAATGAAACCACTAAATAAATTTAATACAAGTGCTGTTACTACATATTTTGGTTCAATCATTTTCATATAAGAACCAACGATCGACATCGATACTGTCGACATGGAAGATGCACATAGTGTATATAAACGATGTTTTGGGATTTTACTTAATTGATCTTTTACTGTAATAAATACTTCTGCTTGCCCAACAATTGCGGCCGCTACTGCATTATATGATTCTAATTTTCCTAAACCATTTACTTTACTTAGCATAGTACCAATAGCACGAATAAATATCGGTAAAATTTTAAAGTGTTGCAGAATTCCGATTAACACTGCAAAGAATACGATTGGTAATAAAGCTGTTAAGAAGAATGAAACCTCTCTTTTATTAACAAGGCCACCAAATACGAAAACGATTCCAGATTCCGCGTATCCAAGAAGCGCTCCAAATCCATCTGAAATTCCTTTTACTAAAATATAACCAATTGGCGTATTTAATAAGAAATACGTTAACGCTAGCTGAATAACAAGCATAATTGCGATTGGTTTATACTTGATCTTCTTACGATCAGAACTTATAAGAAAGCCGAGTACGAATACAACTAGTAGTCCTACAAGAAACATAACAAACTTCATTAATAAAATCCTCCATTTAACTCTTCATTAACGTTGAACGTCTGACTACTCAAAACAAGGAATAATCCGAACTTTCCATTTCTCCTCCAAAACCTTCAATCGGATATGAAAAACCATAAAATCTCTTGTCTCAAAGCCATTTTCCATTCTAACACAAATTATAACTCACATCCGCACTTTTCTTAAAAAAATACATTTTATTATAAAATACTCATTAATGTTCGTATTTTCCCTCTTCCTTTAGTTTATCACCATAAAAAAAAACGAGCATCAAATTTCTCTGATGCTCGTTCCTTTTTATTATACAGCTTTTTCTTTATCTGCTACTGCTGGCTTGTCCCAGCACTCTGTATTGTTTAAACCAGGAATAGACTCCGCATAAAAGACTGGATCTTTTCCTTGTTTCTTTTGTTTTACGTAATCTGATAATGCCGCGAAAGCATACTTAGAAAGGAATACAATCGCCACTAAGTTAATAATAGCCATGATACCCATGAATAAATCTGCTAAGTCCCAAACAATTTGAATTGTTGCTACAGAACCTAACATAACCATACCAAGTACCGCGATTCGATAAACATTTAGTAAAACTTTACTTCCATTTAAAAACTCAATATTTGTTTCACCATAGTAGTAGTTACCTACTAATGAACTAAATGCAAACAAGAAGATTGCAACTGCTACAAATATAGAAGCCCACGGTCCGATATGTTGACTTAATGCTTGTTGCGTTAATTGAATTCCGTTTAAATCAGCCGCTCCAGGCACATCTGATAATAAAATGATAAATGCTGTACAACTACAAATTAATAATGTATCTGTAAATACCCCTAAAGTTTGAATGAAACCTTGTTTAACTGGGTGCGTTACGTTTGCAGTCGCAGCTGCGTTTGGCGCACTACCCATACCTGCTTCATTTGAGAATAATCCACGTTTTACCCCTAGTAAAATCGCAGCTCCTAATCCCCCGCCCACTACTTCTTTAATTCCGAAAGCATGTAAGAAAATTTCTTTAAATACATATGGAATTGCCGTAATGTTTGTTACAACAACGAATAATGCCACTGCTACATATATAATTGCCATTACTGGAACAATCATTTCAACCGCACGTGCAATACGTTTTACTCCGCCGAAGATAATGATTGCAAGTAAACCAGCCATAAACAGACCTACAAACTTACCATCTGTGTTAAATGCTCCATCAAAAGCCGCCGCTACTGTGTTTGACTGCACGGCGTTGAAAATTAATCCGAAACTAACTGTTATTAGAACAGAGAAGACAACTCCTAGCCAGCGTTTCTTTAAACCCTTTTCCATATAATACGCTGGACCACCACGGAACGCATTCCCATCTTTTACTTTATAAATTTGCGCTAATGTGCTCTCTACAAATGCAGAAGCACCCCCAATTACCGCGATTAACCACATCCAAAATACCGCTCCTGGTCCACCTGCTGAGATTGCGATAGCTACACCAGCTAAGTTACCAGTACCTACACGAGATGCTGTACTCATACAAAATGCTTGGAATGACGATACACCACTTTTTTCTTTTTGCGCTTTTCTTGTTTTTGAACTCGCTCCATCCCCAAGTAAACGAATCATTTCTCCAAAGTAACGTATTTGAACAAACTTTACTCGGAAAGAAAAATAAAGCCCAAGTCCAATTAGCATTGCAATAATAATATATGACCAAAGAACATTATTTATATCCCCAATAACACTAGTTAAAAAATCCATCATTGCGTTCCCCCTCTTCATAACACTAAGAAGATTATATTCTAAAAACTTTTAACAATCAAGAATTTTCGACAAAGAATGTAAGGTTTTGTGACATGAAAATGTTAACAATTATAACATCCGTGTTTTTTATAGAAATTATATTAATCATCTTTTAGCCTTAATATCATTAATTACAACAAAAAAACGAGCATCGAATTCATCTCGATGCTCGCCTTTTTATTATACTGCTTTTTCTTTATCTGTTACCGCCGGCTTATCCCAACACTCTGTGTTCGTTAAACCAGGAATAGAATCTGCACTGAATACCGGATCTTTTCCTTGTTTCTTTTGTTTCACATAGTCCGCCAACGCAGCATACGCAAATCGGCCAAGAAGTGTAATCGCAATTAAGTTTGTGATTACCATTAGACCCATAAATAAGTCTGCCATATTCCATACAACTTGAAGCGTCGCAATAGAACCGAATAATACCATTCCCACTACCGCAATACGGTAAATCGTTAACCAAGTTTTACTTTTCTTAATAAACTCAATATTCGTTTCACCATAATAGTAGTTTCCTAGAAGTGAACTAAATGCAAATAAGAAAATGATAATCGCTAAGAAGCTACTTGCCCATGGGCCAATTTGTGAACTTAATGCATTTTGCGTTAATTCAATACCTTCTAAATTTGTTGCCTTATATGCACCAGAACATAGTACGATAAACGCTGTTGATGTACATACTAAGAACGTATCTACTAAAACACCGATTGTTTGAATAAATCCTTGTTTAGCTGGATGTGTTACATCCGCTGTTGCAGCCGCGTTTGGCGCACTACCCATACCTGCTTCGTTCGCAAATAATCCGCGTTGAATACCAAACTTCATTGCAGCACCGATACCGCCACCTACAGCTGAATCTAAACCAAATGCCCCTTTAAAGATTTCTGTAAACATATCCGGTATTAAATAATAATTTTTAATAACGACGAAAATTGCTACTGCAATATAAATAAGCGCCATTGGCGGAACGATCATTTCAGACATACGCGCAATACTTTTTACACCACCAAAAATAATCACCGCAACTAATACCGCTAACACAATCCCAACAACGTAACGCTCAATACCAAAAGCATTTTTAAATGCTAATGTAACTGTATTTGCTTGTACGGAGTTGAAAATTAATCCGTAAGTAATTGTAATTAGAATAGAGAACCAAATTCCCATCCAACGTTTATTTAAACCTTTTTCCATATAATAAGCAGGACCACCACGGAAGCCACTGCCATCTTTTATTTTATAAATTTGCGCAAGCGTACTTTCTACGAAACTTGAAGACGCCCCAATAATCGCAATAACCCACATCCAAAATACAGCTCCAGGTCCTCCCATAGAAATAGCTAGCGCTACACCAGCTAAGTTCCCGATACCAATACGAGCTGCTGAACTCATACAAAATGCTTGGAATGACGATACACTTCCCTTTTTACGTGTCTTTCCAGTTAATCCATCACTCATTAATCGAACCATTTCCCCTAAATGAGTAATTTGTACGAATTTCAATTTAATAGAAAAATAAAGACCTAAACCAATTAACATTGCAATAAGAATATATGACCAAAGAATTGTATTCGTTGACGAAACAAATTGCTCTAAAATATCCATACAATTAACCCCTCCTTTTCTCCATAAAACGAATTATATTTAAAAAACATTTAAAAATCAACATTTTTCGACAATTTACTCTTTTCCAAATGTTAGTGATTTATAACGTAACAATCTTTTTATGACTCTCCTCCCTTTAAATGTACATACTAAAACAAAAAATAAATCTACAAACAACACCATTGACAAAAATACCAACCTGTAACTATAATAGTTACATCAGGTTGTAACAAACCTAATTACAATACATTCATTTACTTTCAGATATACATTTTAACAAAACACTTTGGAGGGATTTATTATGAAAATCGGAATCATCGGAGCAACTGGTAAAGCAGGAAGTCGTATTTTAAAAGAAGCATTAGATCGCGGACATGAAGTAACTGCAATCGTAAGAAACGCTGCAAAAATTACAGAAGAAAATATAAAAGTTTTAGAGAAAGATGTATTCGCTCTGACATCTAATGAACTACAAGCATTTGATGTAGTTGTAAATGCATTCGGCGCTCCAGCAGGAGAAGAACATCTTCACGTAGATGCAGGAAACGTACTAATTGAAGCTATGAAAGGTGCACCTAACACAAAATTACTTGTAGTTGGCGGCGCTGGAAGCTTATTTGTAGACGAAGAGAAAACAACGCGTGTATTTGATACGCCAGGTTTCCCAAATGAATACCTTGCAACAGCTCAAAACCAAGGTAAAAACTTAGAAATTCTGCAACAAACAAACGATATTACCTGGACATTCATCAGCCCTTCTGCACTATTTGCATTAGGAAAACGCACAGGCTCTTATACAGCTGGAAAAGACAACCTTCTTGTTAACTCAAAAGGTGATAGCTACGTAAGTTACGAAGACTTCGCAGTTGCAGCACTTGATGAAATCGAAAATCCAAAACACGTAAACGAACGCTTCACAGTAGTTTCTGAAGCTGAGTAATAGAAAAAGCTCGTAAACATTATGTTTACGAGCTTTTTTATTTCTGTTAAGCCTTTATCTCTTGTATACCTTCTACTCTTTCAAAACCTTTTTCTGTAATTTTAAAGAATACATCATGCACACCATACTGTGTATTCACTTCTACATTCTTTTTGTACACTTTAAATCGATCAAATTCCGCTTGATATACTTTTACTACATCACCATATTCAAACGAAATACCATTAAATTGTTCTGCAAATACTTTCGTATTTTCCGTTCCTTCTAATACCATTTGCTTTTTCTCTTTTCCATCCTTATCAAATACAGCTAGTCCCATATATTGTTCACCTTTAAACTGAGTATGAACTGGACCTTCTGAACCTACTGTACTTAACTTTTTATTCTCATGATTGATTGTGATAATCGATTTAACATTCGTTCCACCATACCATGTACCAAAGAACATAATGCTATCACCGTAAATGACTTCTAATGACACTTCCGTCACTTTCTTATTTCCAAAACGATCTTTCGTTTCTACTTTTACTTTTTGTTCTCCCAATTTCGTTGTATTTGGCTTTTCAACAAAGCCTACTACCTCTCCATCTTTTACTTGAACAAAATTTTTCGCGTCTAACTTTTCAACTTCCGTTCCAATTTCTACTTGTTGCGGTACTGGTGTTACTTCCTGCTGAGCTGCCATTCTTTCGAAACCTTGCTCCGTAACTTTAAAGAATATTTCATGAACGCCATACTGTGCATCCACGAATTCATTCTTTTTGTAAACTTTAAATCTATCAAATTCTCTTTGATATACTTTTACTATGTCGCCATATTCAAAAGCCATTCCATTGAATTGTTCTGCAAATGCTTTCGTATTTTCAGACGCTTTTACAGATACTGCTTTCTTCTCTTTTCCATCTTTATCATATATAGTCATTCCCATATACTTCTCATCCGCAAATGACGTATGCATTTTACCTTCTGAATCTGTTGTACCGAATTTCTTCTCTTTATGATTTAACGTTATAACCGATTTAATGTTTGTTCCTCCGTAACTTGTACCAAAGAACATAATGCTATCTTCGTAAATTATTTCTAACGGTACTTCCGTCACTTGCTTATTTCCAAAATGATCTTTTGTTTCTACTTTTACTTTTTGTTCACCGATTTTTGATGTATTCGGTTTTTCTACAAAGCCGATTATTTCTCCGCCTTTTACTTCAACAAAGTTTTTGGCATCTAACTTTTCAACATCTGTTCCCACTACTACTTTTTGCGGTACTGGTGTCACTTCTTGTAAGCCGTCTATTAACTCATATCCTCGCTCTGTAATTTTAAAGAACTTTTCCTTTTTATCTTTAGAAGCACCTTTATCTACAAGTTTATTATCATCATACCAAGTTAAATAATACGGTTCGATATGGTACACTTTCATAATGTCCCCATACTCAAACGACATTCCATCTAACTCTTTTACAAAATTCTTTAATCCTTCTTGCCCTTCCGCTGAAACACTTTTCTTTTCATTTCCGTTTGCATCATATATTGTAATACCTGCATACTTTTGGTTTCGATAACTATGATCTAATATATTCCTTACTAATGTCGTATTAAATTTCTTATCTTTATGATCTAAAGTTACCACAGAGTTTGTATTCCAATATGTTTTAAACACCATACTATCACCATACACAACGTTCACTGGTACAGGAATTGCATTTACATTACCTTCTGCATCCACAATTTCTACATTTACAATTTGGTTTCCGTTTTCTTGTTTAAGCCATACTATTTTACCTGTTACTTTTACATTTGCTCCTAAGTTCTTTACAAGTTCACTCGCCTTTTTCCCATCAAATTCTGTACCTATTAAAATATCTGGTACTGTATTAACCGCTTCACCATAAGGAATTTTGTATACTTCAACTTGTTTTTCACGAATCGGATTACTATCTCTCGATAACCATATTTCATTTTTCGGTTCAGGTAATTGTAGTTTATTTACTTTTTCTACCGTATCCGCCTCTGCATGTAATCCCCACTTTGCAAAGTAAGAAATTAAATTTTGTCCCGATGCTTTTGAAGCCATGTATATAAACATTTGCTTTTTCTCTCTATCTCCAATAACTTCGTCAGTATCTAGCATAGGGTATTCTATATCAGATAACGCTCTATACATTTGATGTAACTTCGGATAGAATTGATCGCCATACACTAAATGTAACTGCCAGAACATAATAACCGGATCAGATGTATCAAAGTTTTTTTGATCATCTGGTTGGTTCAAATACGCAAACGCTTTTTCATACCTGCCATCTCTCTCCATGCGAGACTGATTTCCAAAGGCTACTTGCACAGCTAAACTATAAATATTAACAGTAGTTTCTCCCATTCCCGTCCACTGCCAAGGTGCTTGTTGATGCAAGTGTCCTACTTCATGCCACGGTCCCCACCCATCCTTCGTAAGTTCTTCTGTATTCAACACCTTATCCATAACATCTGGAACATATGCAGTATGGTAGTGCGTTGCAAACATAAAGTCTCCATCTTCTGGTATTCTTTTTTCAACAAACTGCACATAATGGCTTGGAGACTTCGCAACCCCAATACCATCTTCAGATAAACCTGCCACTGAATTTTCCATTTTTATAATCTTATCATGCAGTTGCATTAACTCTACCGGGTCTGTATCTCCCATATGATTTTTCACAGCATCATAACTTGCAGTAACTAAGCTTCTCTCTCCCTTCAATTCTACTGCGTAAGGGTTTTTATACTTTTTCAGCATTTCATTCCAATCTTTTTTCGTATGTTTTCCTAATATAAATAACGGGAAGTGACTACCACCATTTTCAACTTTTGCAGTTACCTCTCCACTATCATTTAAGTTATAAAAATACAAAATCCCGCCATTAGGGGACTTAATTACATTTTTACCAGGCTTTAAATCAAACTCTTTAAAGCCTTCTACATCATAAGATCTCGTTCCAATAAAAGCTTTAATTGACTCGTTCCCTTTTATTTCAATAGTAATGTCCTCATTAGGCTTCGCATAAATTCCAGTTGGCTCATTCGCAGATAAATTCCATTTTTGCTTTAAGCGTTCTCTCTCTTCTTCCACACTACCTTTTCCCGGCAACTGAAACGTTCTCTGCTCAAACACCTCTTCTAAATTCCCACCCTTGTTCTCTTCCAAAGGCGCCGCATATCCTTTTGATGCTTCGAAAGCTACTGGTGATAACAATGTAGATATACATATACCAGCTACTAATACCCTACTCGTCTTTTTCTTCGACATAATCTGTGTCCCCTATTCTTTTTGTCATGCAAACCATCATAGATATATTCATTTACTGCAAAATCAAATTATCTTTATACAACCATTTAAAATACACAGCAAAACTTCACTTACCAATACCGCTCACATTTATTACCTATATGTATTCGCTTTCTTATACAACAAAATTTTTAAGTATAAAATTCCTTCTCATCTCTCTATGTTTTATGATGAGTTCTCCTTTTTACATGATGGGATAATGATAAGAAATAATTTTAATAGGTATTGTTGTCTATACATGAAAAATGTGTATAAAAATATTATTTTTTACAATTCATTCATAGGCATCCATCTATGGACGGTTTTTCCAAAATGAATTGTACATGATTTCTTTCTCGTTAGATAGACATTTCAATTAGATTAATATTACAATTTTATGAATAAAATCCAAAAATCTTAATGTTTATATTTTAAACATTTAATACTATCTCAAAATAAAAACCTGTCCGAAAGATACTATTCTTTCGGACAGGTTTTTATTAATCAAGCATACGTTTCATTATAAATCCTTTTCCGTGTAACCACTCATCCTCAATTTCACCGGTTAAATGGAACCCAATTGATTCATATAATTTTTGCGCAAGTTTGTTTTCTGGATGTATGCTTAAATACATAACTTTGCAATTATATTCTGTTGTAAAATGCTCCATTAACAAACGCAATAATGGTTTTGCATACCCTTTTCCTTGGCATGCACTATCGATGACAAATTGATTTAAATATACAGCCTTTTCTTCTTCCTCAAACCAGCCATACATTGCATATCCAATAGGTATATCACCATCATACAGACCTACGGAAACCGCATCTTCTTTATATTTTTTTCAGCATCAACTAAACAATTTTCAACTGTACTTTCAATAAATTTATGCTGCTGTTCTGTTACTTTTAAGTTAGCAATTTCATGCCGATTTTCTGTCGTTATTTCACAAATACGAAGTTTCATTTTTCATCTCTCTCTCTAATTTCTTGTTTCATTATACCGTACTGATCAAAACATTAATGCTGGCGATGTAAGAAATCCGAAGCATGCAAACAAGAACATATATTGTAGCAATACAAGAAAATATATTTTCCTCCATAATTTTCTTTCACTTGAATTTAACCTTTCAAAAAATATCCCCACTCGTTTTTCTAATATAATAATTTGATATATGTACACATTAAGTCCAAACGGTAAAAGGAAACTAAGCCCTCCCCACCACCAAGACTTTTCATACTTATACAGAAGGATCGCTATATAGACTTGTGAGATAAAAAGAAATAGAGCAATCGCTATAAGTACTATCGTTAACATTACAATATCTTTATCGATTATAATCCCCTCCTTTTTACATCTACAAATAACCACCAAACCGTACATTGTAAAAGCGTCAGCCATATAATGAAAAGTACCGAAGATCCATTCATTGCATATACAAACTGTCTTACTAAAGATAATGGCTCTGTAAATAAATGAATCGAATGGAAACGCAAAAACCTTCCAATAAATATCCCGATACTAGAAAGTAATATAAAAACAAAGAGCATACCTTTTCTCCATTTCGTCTGTAAAAGATTGTTCACTTGTTTCAGCATAAGAATGTAATAATAAATTGCGATTATGACTCCACTTGTTAATACAAAAAAGTTTTTCCACTCTTCAAGTACTAGTCCTTTTTTATAATTAAACTCATATATATTTAGATGAATTAAATCTGTTACTACGTAAAACACATTCGGTGATAGTAGTATGAAAATAATATAAAATAGGCTACTCACCGGTATTTCACTTTTCTGTTTCACTTTAAATAATGGCAATAAAAAAGAAAGTTCTAGTGCAGCAAAGGCAAGGAACATATTCAAAATCATAAACGAGTATTTTATATCAAAAATAATTAAAATAGACAGGTAAATAAAAAAACTAATTCGCGCCTTTGAACGTTCATTCACGGTGTATCTCCCCTTATATATCGTAAATTATTTCTTAATTTTAACAGCATGTTGTAAAAACTATAATCTAGATACATTACAGCAACCTTACAAAAATGTAAGCATACAAAAAAAGCACTGGAACATACCAGTGCTTTTCTTTAATCTTTTATCTTTTATCTTGATTTGGTTTATGTGGTTCGTTTGGAGTATACGGTTTATTTGGTTTATTATCATGACCATTTGCTTTTTTCCAACTTACCGCCAACTCTGGACTTGTTTTTTCTTCACTACGCTCAAGTAATACAACTGCATTTTGAATCGTTGGTGTTCCTTTATGAGCAATCCCTTGTAATTTCGTTAAATTTCCTGATACTTTAAAGCTAAATCCACCCGCTGGTGTTTGTTTCGGAATTAAAATGCGGAATTTCTCTCCTACATTAAATTCAGTTTTCGCTTCGCCTTTTTCATTTGCAAATTTCGCGCCTTCTGGAGCACCTGTTGCTTGCACCTTATACGTTCCACTTTTCGCATTTGTTTCTACTGTATATAACCCTGTTTCAAAGAAATCATTTTTCAATACTGCTTGTTGTTCTTCTGATGGTACTACACTCATCGTAATTTCTTGTAGTTCTTCACTAGCGTTTGCTTTCGCAACGATATCTTTCGTTACTTTTTCTACATTTTTATTACGGAAATCTAAATCGTTAATATCAATTTGTTTTAACGCATTCCACACCGCAAGCTGCGTTGCGTAATGTGCCTCTCTCCAATCGGAAACACCTAATTCTTGTGGGCTCTTCTGCGGATACCCGTTTAATAGTACACGGTATACGTTAATATCTACTTTACCCATTTCAGGTAAATCTTGGCCGCTCGGAGATTTCAAATCCACATTTAAGCAAAAAGCAATTTTGCCATCTGCTGTTTTAATAAGCTCTGTTCGAATTGGTTTTTTCTTTGACTTACTATAACTCCAATCCATTTGATACTTCGTGTGATCCATAACCTCTGCGGATGCCTTTTGAAGTGGGAATAATAAGTTCGCAAATACAAATAAAACACTCAAAAAAGCGGCCATTAGCTTGAACGATCGTTTTATATTCATGTCTACAACCCCTTATAAAATAACAAATTTACTACTATGTATTATTTAGTTAGAAAAGTTTTTTATGCATAGACAAAACAAAAAAGAGTGCAAACTTTTTTGCACCCTTTGAACTTACCTCTATTAGAAATCAAAGTTATCAGGATCTGGACCAACGCGGTGGTTCTGATTTAAAGCATCAATCTTTTCCATATCTTCTTTTGTTAATTCGAAGTCGAATATATTAGCATTCGCAATAATACGCTGTTCTTTCGTTGATTTCGGAATCGTTACAACTTCATTTTGAAGATCCCAACGTAAAATGATTTGCGCTGTTGTTTTACCGTACTTATCAGCAACTTCTTGTAAAGTTTCATTATCTAATAATTGCCCTTGCATAAGTGGTGACCATGCTTCCATTTGGATTCCTTGTTCTTTACAGAAAGCTTGTAGTTCTTTCTGCGTTAAACGCGGGTGATACTCTACTTGGTTAATCATCGGCTTAATTTCCGCACCTTCCAATACGTCTTTCAGATGATGGATTTGGAAGTTACTTACGCCAATTGCACGCACGCGTTCTTCTTTATAAAGTGTTTCTAACGCTCTCCACGAATCTTTATATTTCCCTTCAACAGGCCAATGGACAAGATATAAATCTAAATAATCTAGTTCTAATTTTTTTAAGCTCTCTTCGTATGCAGCAAGTGTCGTTTCATATCCTTGATCTGCGTTCCACACTTTTGAAGTAATGAATAAATCTTCTCGAGAAATTCCTGCTTCTTTTATACCAGCGCGAATGCCTTCTCCAACTGCTTTTTCATTTCCATAAATCGCAGCTGTATCAATGCTACGGTATCCTTCTTTAATGGCTACTTTCACAGCCTCTACAAGTTCCGGTCCATCTTCTACTTTAAATACACCTAAACCGAACCAAGGCATTTCCACACCGTTATGCAATGTTGTTTTACTTTGTAAATTTTTCATTATATTTTTCTCTCCTTTATTTTGCTTGATCTCTTTTTTCTAAGTTCATACTCCAAGCTGTTAAAATAACAGCGCCTACTACCATAATGCCGCCTACCCAAGCTGTATGAATTAATCCTAACGAGTTCGTTACAATACCGCCCAAATAAGCCCCAAGAGCAATTCCTGCGTTAAATGCTGCAATATTCATTGCTGATGCGATATCAACGGCACTCGGCACGAAACGCTCAGCCAATATAACGACATACACTTGTAGTCCTGGAACATTCATAAACGCGAATAGCCCCATAAAAATAATTGTGATAAGCCCCGCTACTTGAAACGGCGCTGTAAATGTTAGTACGAATAATACAATTGCTTGAATAAAGAACATGTAAAATAGTGCACGAATTGGATTATGATTCGATAATTTTCCGCCGACCATATTCCCAATCGCAATTGCAATCCCGTACACTAACAAAATGATTGTAACGGTACTCGATTTAAATCCTGTTACTTCTTGTAATAGCGGAGATAAATACGTAAATGTTACGAATGTTCCTCCGTATCCTAATGCAGTAATGACGAAAACAAGTAAGAGTCTTCCGTTCGTGATAAGTTTGAATTGATCACGAAATGATACTCGTGTACCCTTTTTTAAGTTAGACGGAATTAACATGCTGTTTGCGACTAAGGCAATAATTCCAATGACCACAATCACCATAAAAGATGCTCTCCAGCCAAATTGTTGACCAATAAACGTTCCAATTGGTACACCTGTAATCGTCGCAACGGTTAAACCAGTAAACATAAATGCTATTGCACTAGCACGTTTATTCTCTGGTACAAGTGCAGCCGCAATTGTGGATCCTATCGACATAAAAACGCCGTGTGCAAACGCAGATACAACCCTCGCCATAAGCAACACAGTAAAACTTGTTGCCACTGCCGCAATTCCATTACCAATAATGAAAATAATCATAATCCACATTAATAACGTCTTTCGCGACATACTAGCTGTTAATGACGTTAATACTGGGGCACCAAACGCTACCCCTAATGCATATAAAGAAACGGTTAAACCCGCTGTTGTAACAGAAACATGTAAATCTTCCGAAATAGATGGTAATAAACCGACACTAATAAACTCGGTTGTACCAATTCCAAATGCACTAATTGCTAGCGCTAATAAAGCAAACATACTTCTTCGATTCGTCTGAACAGCCGAAGATGATACTGCATATGAATTCAATTGAACTCCTCCTTAATGCGAGAAATCCAATCATAATAGTATGATAAAAAGGCCTTTTTATCTTCTACAAAAATAATGTTACTGCTGATATATGCTATTATGAATGGCTTCACTCTTTTTTTGAAGAACGCACTTTAAAGTACGATAGGTACCAAAAAGTAACATAGGTACTTTTTAGTACCGTACTACTCATTTCCCTCTTACGTATGCTATTATGGAACATATTCAACATGATAAAAAGTACGTACTTTAAAGTGCTATAGGTACTTTTTAGTAACATTTAAATTATTTGGCTTCTTTTGTTGGAGAACTGAAATCTACATTCATCAAAGGAGATTTTTATATGAAGAAATATAATATTCCCGTTGAAGCGACTTTAGAGGTTATCGGCGGAAAATGGAAAGTCGTTATTCTTTGCCACTTAACGAAAGGTACAAAGAGAACGAGTGAATTAAAACGTCTCATGCCTGGTATTACACAAAAGATGTTAACACAGCAATTACGCGAATTAGAAGAAGACGGAGTTATTCAAAGAAAGGTATACAATCAAGTACCACCGAAAGTAGAATATTCTCTTACAGACTACGGTTGGTCTTTAGAATCCATTCTTGATTCTCTTTGTACTTGGGGCGAATGCCACCTTGAAAAAAGCGGTAACACATCAATGCTAATTACAGAAGGTGAACAATAAAAAAAGGAAAAAATGAACATAAATTTGTCCATTTCCTCCTTTTTTTCTTTATATATATGTACATTTTTAAGATAGATAAAATAATTTATGCGCTTTCATGCCTTGTCAGTACTAGGTTACAGAATCAATATCAAATAATTAGGAATCATTTTTATGTTAACATACGTGTATATAGTATATAATATAGGATATATATTATATACACTTTCCGATAAGGGAACTTTCCATTATGCGGACAAGCCATGTATCGGACAGTTCATAAATAATAGGTAGGACATTATGGTTTTGGATTTATGATTTCAGCTTACTTGCTGTCATAAATTTAAAGGCATTTTATTGTGCTTTGTGAAACTTTGTATAAAGTTTCGCAAGTGTTTACTATCTTACCTATAAAAAATAAGAGTATTGCTATCGTAAAGGAGAATTGGAGATGCCAGAAACTATGACTCAAACAAAGCCAGAACAAGAAACTGTACAAATTTCTGCTAGCCAAGGACAACTTGATGTACTTGATCAGTTGTTAAAACCTGAGGTACAAGAATCATTAACAACACTAGTAGAACAGCTTCCAAAATTAACTGAGCTTGTTAACATTTTAACTAAGTCTTATGACTTCGCTCAAACTGTTGCTACTGATGAAGTATTAAAAAGCGACACTGTTAGTGCAATCACAGAGCTTGTAGAACCTGTAAAAGATACAGTGAAAAGCATGGCTGCAACTGCTATCGAAGCGAAAGATCGTGCTGATGAAAGCAACGAAGTTATCGGCCTGTTCGGTCTATTAAAATTACTAAAAGACCCACAAGCACAAAAAATGTTCCGCTTTGTGAACGCATACCTTCAAATTAGTGCAGAACGTAACAATAAATAATTTAACTTATAACAACAATTAGTAAAGACGGGGGATAACATACTATGTCAAAACAAATTGTCATCTTAGGCGCTGGTTATGGCGGTCTTCTTGCCGCTTTAAACGTACGTAAATACTACAGCAAATCAGAAGCACAAGTTACAGTGATTAACCAATACCCAACGCACCAAATCATCACTGAACTACACCGCCTTGCAGCTGGTAACGTTGCTGAGCAAGCAATTGCAATGCCACTTACAAAGCTTTTCAAAGGTAAAGACATCGATCTTAAAATTGCAACAGTTGAGTCATTCTCAGTTGATAGCAAAGAAATCAAACTAGCTGGTGGCACTACTTTATCTTACGATGCACTTGTAGTTGCTTTAGGAAGTAAAACTGCTTACTTCGGTATTCCAGGACTAGAAGAAAACAGCATGGTATTAAAATCTGCTGCTGATGCAAACAAAATCTACAAACACGTTGAAGACCGTATTCGTGAATACGCTAAAACGAAAAACGAAGCTGATGCTACAATCGTAATCGGTGGTGGCGGATTAACTGGCGTTGAGCTAGTTGGTGAGCTTGCTGACATTATGCCTAAACTTGCAAAAAGCCACGGCGTAAATCCAAAAGAAGTTAAACTTCTTCTTGTTGAAGCAGGTCCAAAAATCCTTCCAGTATTACCAGACCACTTAATCGAACGTGCAACTGCTAGCTTAGAAGCACGCGGTGTTACATTCTTAACAGGTCTTCCTGTAACAAACGTTGCTGGTAATGAAATCGACTTAAAAGACGGTCAAAAAATCGTTGCTAACACATTCGTTTGGACAGGCGGCGTACAAGGTAACCCATTAATTGGTGAATCAGGTCTTGAAGTAAACCGCGGTCGTGCAACTGTTGATGCACATCTACAATCTACTTCTCACAAAGACGTATTCGTTGCTGGAGACAGCGCTGTTGTCTTCTCTCCAGACGGTCGTCCATACCCACCAACTGCACAAATCGCTTGGCAAATGGGTGAGTTAATTGGATACAACTTATACGCAGCACTAGAAGGCAAAGCATTCGAAGAGTTCGCACCTATCAACTCTGGAACACTTGCTAGTCTAGGACGTAAAGATGCTGTTGCTACAATCGGAGCAAGCAATACTCCGCTTAAAGGTTTACCAGCATCATTAATGAAAGAAGCAAGTAACGTTCGTTACTTATCACACATTAAAGGTCTATTCAGCTTAGCATACTAATCTGAATATAAGCCCGAATCATGCCCTGCATGGTTCGGGCTATTTTTATCCCGCTATTTGCGGGCTGATAATCAGTGGGGATGAACAAAATCCCCCACTGATTAAAGTTTCACTTTATCCGTAATTTTCTCTAACTTATTTATTCGACAAAAGAATAATATAACCTCTTTAATTATCAAAATATACTGACTTTTTTATGTCGAAATTGTGTATATGAAAAGAGCGGAAGTAGATATCTTCCCTACTTCCGCTCTTTCACAAGAACTATTCTCCTAATTCCACTAAGCTGTAGTTCTTCTTCCCTTTACGAATAATGATGAATCGTCCATCAAATGAATTTTCTACAGTAACATCCCTACTGACATCCGTTACTTTTTCACCATTCATAGATATAGCCCCATTATTAATATCTTCACGCGCTTGACGTCTAGAAGGTTCAATTCCTAAATCAACTAGCCACTCTACGATATTTTTCGTCTCTTTTGAAGATTGGAATGTCGGCATCTCTTTAAAGCCTTGTTCAATTTCATCAGCTGTTAACGACTTAATATCTCCGCTAAATAACGCTGCTGTAATTTTCACTGCCTGTAAAAATGCTTCTTCTCCATGAACGAATTTCGTCATTTCTTCCGCTAATACTTTTTGTGCTTCACGTTTATGAGGCTCTGTTTCTACCTTCGCTGCTAATTCATCAATTCGCTCTTTCGTTAAGAACGTAAAGTATTTCAAGTATTTAATTACATCACGGTCATCTGTATTCACCCAGAACTGGTAAAATTCAAACGGTGTTGTCTTTTCCGGATCAAGCCAAATAGCACCACCTGCTGATTTACCAAACTTCGTACCATCTGATTTTAATAATAATGGAATCGTTAATCCGAATACTTTCGCTTCATGACCTTCTAACTTACGAATTAAATCTAAACCACTCGTAATATTTCCCCATTGATCACTACCACCAATTTGCAATTGAACATCTTCTTTTGTGTATAAATGATGAAAATCCATCGCTTGCAAGATTTGGTACGTGAATTCTGTGAAAGAAATCCCTGTATCTAAACGACTTGCGACAATATCTTTCGCTAACATGCTATTTATGCTAAAGTTTTTTCCGTAATCACGTAAAAACTCGATAATGTTTATTTTATGTGTCCAGTCATAGTTATTTACCATCTTCACTTCGCTATTCCCGCCAAAGTCAAATAGCTTTTTCATTTGCGCTGTTAACGCATCTACATTATGCTGCACCACTTCTAAAGTTTGCAGTTGACGCTCTGATTGACGTCCACTTGGATCACCAATTGTTCCTGTTGCCCCGCCAATTAAAATAACCGGATGATGGCCAGCTAATTGAAATCTTTTCATCATCATGAACGGAATCAAATGTCCGATATGCATACTATCACCAGTCGGATCAACTCCGCAGTATAGTGAAATCTTTTTCTCTTCTACTAACTCACGTAAACCTTCTTCATCAGTCTGCTGATTCACAGCACCGCGCCATTCTAATTCATCAATAATATTCATCTTTTGTCATCCCCTTTATTTTTTTGAAAACAAAAAAGCCCCTATGTCTACAATAGACATAGGGACGATTATTCACCGTGTTACCACCCAGTTTGCATAAATAGCATAGCTATTCATACCACTCTTAGCAATAATATCGATTGCTAGTCCGCTTAGCGTTACCTAAGATACTCCAGAGTGTAATTCACAAGTTTGTTTGTGCTAGGTTCCAGCAACCCCTAGCTCTCTTTAATAACAGTGACAAACTGCTACTGGGCTCTTTCAACGTATATTTTATTTGTTAAATTATTAGCCATTATATTGAATCCAAATCAAATTGTCAACAATACCCAAATGTTATTTCGAAATAATTCATACTTTTATACGTTTTTTATTCAAAGATTACTGTAGATCTTCTCCAATAATCCTTACTTCTCTCTCTAATTTCACACCGAATTTTTCTTCAACAGTTGTTTGTACGAAATGAATTAAATCGATATAATCTTGTGCAGTTCCGTTATCAACATTCACCATAAATCCAGCGTGTTTTAAAGAAACTTCAACTCCGCCAATTCGCTTACCTTGCAGTCCTGATTCTTGAATAAGCTTACCCGCAAAATTATTTGGTGGACGCTTAAATACACTGCCACATGAAGGATACTCTAAAGGTTGTTTTGATTCACGCTTATACGTTAAATCATCCATCTTTTCCTTAATCTCTTCACGCACACCTTCTTCAAGTTCAAACCTCGCTTCAAGAATAATGTAATGATTGTTCGCAAATACACTCTTACGATATCCAAATTCAAATGCATCTTTCGTTAAAGTACGTAGCTCTCCATCACCTGTCATTACGACAGCTTCTGTTAGCACATATGCAACCTCACCGCCATATGCACCAGCATTCATATATAACGCTCCGCCAACTGAACCTGGTATACCACAAGCAAACTCAAGTCCTGTTAAACAGTGATCTAATGCAATTCGTGACACATCAATAATTGCTGCACCACACCCCGCAACAATCGCTGTCCCTGTTACAGTAACATTTGTAATATGAATTAAACTTACTGTAATCCCGCGCAGACCACCGTCTTTAATAATAACATTAGAGCCGTTTCCTAAAAACGTAACTGGAATATTGTATTGATTCGCATACTTTATAACTTCTTGAATTTCATCATAATTCGTAGGAGAAACGAACACATCCGCTTTCCCGCCCACTTTAATATGCGTATGATTCTTTAACATTTCATCTTGCTTCACATGACCTTCAGGCAATACTGTACTTAAATATTTATAAACCTCGTGCATATTCATTTTACGATTCCTCTATTTCTATAATCTTTTTATCCCGCTATATACGGGTCCATAATATCCCCACATAAAAATGCATTACAAAACAACAGCTAACGTGGTGAATACAGTGTACATAAAGCACACCTATAAACCTCTTAAATTATAAGAGGTTCCACTCATATTAAAATATATATCGCATAATAAAGCAACCCAAATGGGCTACTAAACTTGACATGTAACCATATAGACAACAATTTGTAAAATATATAGGCTTTTCAAAGTAATACCCTTCAATATCTTACTATACCATACGAAAGAAAAGTGGTATTTTTTTGTAATCTTTACTTTATTTTCATCAATAAAAAAGAGCACATCCCACAGAATGTGCCCTTTCTATACTTTTTAACTTATTTTTCGTTCTCTTCTTTTTCCTTATCAAACCATAATAGCTCATCGTCATCAACTTCACCATTATAATTGATTAGAATCTCTTCTCCCGCTTTTATATCTTTGTAAGCAAAGAAGTTAAACGTATGATTCTCGAAGACAATATCATACGTTGCATTCGGATTATATGCATGATTAAATAACATGCCGTATCCTAACAGGAATGCCGTATGATTTACCCCATACTCAAATGCGTAGTCAGCAAGTAACGTTTTCTCAATGTGTTCATGCTGTTCATTCGGATAAGAGATAACTGGTGCTGAGTGTATCAACTCACCCTTTTTAATATCACGAGTTGCAAATACCCCTCTATTAAATTCTCCATCACTAAGTTCAGAAGTCTTAACTTCGATCATATGCGTCACCTATATAATTCTTTCTTTGAAGTATTTTATTCCGCTATTTGCGGGGTTCAACTAATAATCAGTAGCGTATAGCCCCACTAATTAAAGTCTCAGTTTATCTCCTTAAGCTTGGCAGAAAACGCGCAGAAAAGCAATTAAATTACTATCAAGTATTCATTTAAATGAAAAAAGAGCACACATGGTGTACCCTTTTAAGAGATATTACTTTTCTAAAATATCTTCTAGCAACTTCACTTGCTCGCTAACAGTATGTAACGTCTTCACCGATGTATCATTTCGATGCTTTTCTTCTTCAACACTCGCTAACACTTCTTCCGTAGCTGCAGAAGTTTGTTGAATTACGTTAGAAGCATGTGTAACGTCCTTTACGATATTCGTCGTTTTAGCTTGGAAACTTTCTTGATGACCAACAATCTCCCTCATTACATCATTAATCGCATCAATAAACTTCCCTAAATCCGTTACATTCGTCAAAACACTTGCTAACATTTCGTTACATTCTTCTTGTACTCTTTCTGACTTCTCTACCTGCACTTCTACTTTACTTGCTTGATTACTAAACTCCTTCAAAATCCCTTGAATTCTCCCCGCAGAACGATTCGATTCTTCAGCAAGCTTTAATACTTCATTCGCTACAATAGCAAAACCTTTTCCATGCTCGCCTGCCCTTGCAGCTTCAATATTTGCATTTAAAGCTAGCAAACTCGTCTGACTTGAAATATTCGTGATTACATCTACAATTTCATTAATTTGTTTCGATTGTGTCATCAATTCTCTAAATATCGTTCCTGATTGTGAAACAACATCATTTAAACTTCTCATGTTAGCTTCAAAATTTCTTAAAGTATTTACACTACCCTTTGAGATTTCCAAACTTTTATCAACACGCATCGACGCATTTCTTACTTGAGAGATGATTTGGTCAATATTTCCCTCCATATCATTCAATACTTCTACTGAACGTGACATCATCTCTGATTGCGATTGAGTTCCCACTGCTACTTCTTCAAAAGCAAAGTTAATTTCACTCATTGACTCCATCGATGTATTCATATTTTGTCTTAAATGATTGAAATTACTATCTAACTTCACAACAGTTTCCTCAATAAGCCTTTGCGTTTCTTCTAACTCCTGAGCTTTCTTCATCACCGCTTGCTTCTCATCCCTTAAACGAGCCAAAAGATTAGAACCAATCTTTGTGACACCCCACATAGCGATCGTTACAATCGCTAACAAGCTTGCGAAATTTGCAGCTTCAGATGACGCTGTATACGCAAAAAATTGATTTGGCCAATAACTACAAAGTATAAATGTAACAACAACTGCTACCCCGCCAAGAATTAAAATAAGACGTTCACTCAAATAAATAAGTGAAACCGCTAATGTAAAATAGACCATTTGAAATACAGCTGGGCTTTCATTAAATGCTTGTACCATAATGAAAGACATAATAAGTAGCATACATGTCATGATGTATTTATACATTGCTTCCATACTTTCTATAAAAGTAAGCAGCGTTCCAAATACTACGATAGAAATACCACACATCCAAAATGCTATTGCTCTCTCTGTAAAAATATATCCGTAATACCCAATCGCTATTATCCCAAGGAAGAAACTACACATCGTGATAAATAGCAATAAATGATTTTTCTGTGATTCTTTCTCAAGGTTAGAAAAACAAGTTCTCTTTAACCACTCCATATATGAAGCCCCACCTTCTACTCATACGTATCGATTACTTCAGCTTGAATACCGCACTCACTGGGTTATGATCGCTATTTTCAAACTTCAAATCTTTCCCTTGTACATTTACAATTTCAACATTCGGTGAAACGATAAAGCCATCAATAATCGTGACGAAATTTTCACCTTCCACATATTTCTTCACATCATCTCTCACAGTCATAACAGACGGATCTACAGCCCACTTAAAGCCACCATCAGTAAAGTCCTTTGGTAACTCTACTAACCACTCAGGACGCTCTTTCACGAACTTCGGATCACTTAACTGAGCGTTAGAAATTAATTGATTCCAGTCTCCGCCCATTATTACATAATCACCATTTTTATAATGCTTGTTCATATATTCTTTTAAATACTCCACTTGCTGCTTTCTAATTTTTCCGCCTTCATCATAAGCAGACAAATGTAAATTTACGAGTCTAACAAATTTCCCATTATTAACAGGAATTTTATGTTCAACAATCGCTCGGTCTAAATCAAATAAACGCTTTGGCCACGGCTCCATTCCAGGAAGCTGAAATCTCTTCGCTGTTTGAACCGTATATTTAGAAAATGTACTTAATCCAGCTTCAGCATATCCCATTGGACTTGTGATTGGTACAGGAACCCATTTTGTATCATAGTTCTTTCCGAACGAAGAAGCATAATCAGGTAGTCCTTTTTTCAAAAATTCATGTCCATTTACATCAAATGATCGCATTGATTTTATATCTATTTCTTGTAATAGCGCAAAATCACTATTCTCATTTTGTAAAAACGAAAGCATATTCTTTAAGTTAGTTTCCGTTTGTTCTTTACTACTTGAACCAGACCCTTTTCCCCCATCCATAAAGAAGTCTTGATCCTTATCTAGTCCAGCATATCCAATATTAAATGTTGTAACTTTAAATTCATTTTCATGCGCAATTACGCGCTCCTTATTGTTTTCCACCTTCAAGCTTATAACATCAGCCGGCTGTTCTTTTGTAAGTGCCATATAAGCTAAAAACCCACCTACAACTCCCACACCTACTAAAATACATATAAGTACTATTTTTAATAACTTTTTCAAACAAACGACTCCTTTTCTAAAACATATGATTTTACTTTTCTTTATTTTCAGTTAAATAAAAAAATGACAGACATACGAAATATTTTATCACACTGAAAACCTTATATCACTATATTTAGTTTATAAGTAAGGATTCCTTATCTTAAACTATTATATAAATACAAAATGCACTAACTTCTCCACTGGAAATTAAACGCAATGTTTAGTACACTATATGTAATAATCATAGGCGATGGAGTTCGCCATAACCGCTGCTTAGCTAATGACTCCTACCAGTATAACTACTGGTAGGAGTCTATTTTTTTGAGCAAGCTATTTAAAGAGGTGAGAAAATTGATTTATATTATCGTTGGCATCGCCGGCATATTAGGAGCCCTTTCCCGCTATTATTTAGGTCTTACTATTCATACATTTTGGCATCATTCTTTTCCATTAGCTACATTACTCATTAACTTAGCCGGCTGCTTCTTATTAGCATGGCTAACTACGTATATCGCCCGGCTAAACATCTTACCTTCAGAGGTTATCACAGGCATCGGGACTGGATTCATCGGTTCCTTTACGACGTTTTCAACATTTAGTGTAGAAACTGTGCAATTAATCAATCATTCTGAATGGAGCACGGCTTTCTTATATGTATCATGTAGCATACTTGGCGGTCTCATTATGTCTGGACTTGGCTATACACTAGGTGATTTCTTAATTAAGAAATCACTTACGGAAGGTGATCACTTATGATGGAAGCTTTATTAGTAGCAACTGGAGGATTTTTCGGTGCGATTACACGATTTGCAATTAGCAATTGGTTTAAAAAAAGAAATAAAACACCCTTTCCAATTGCTACATTCCTTATTAATATAACAGGAGCATTTTTACTCGGGTATATAATTGGCAACGGAGTCTCTACAGAATGGAAATTATTATTAGGAACTGGATTTATGGGCGCATTCACCACATTTTCGACACTTAAATTAGAGTCCATTCAGCTTCTCAATCGCAAAAAAATTTACACATTCCTTTTATATTTAAGTACTACTTACATAATTGGTATCCTATTCGCATTCCTTGGAATGAAGCTCGGTGGAATATAAAAAAGCGACTCTATTGAGTCGCTTTCTTTCATAAGAAGTATGTCCCGCCATATGGAATGGAAAATAAAGTGAAACTTTAATCAGTGGGGGTTTTGTTCTTACCCACTGATTATTAGCCTTCACCAATCGGGCGTTTACAGGCAGCCCGACTCCCACCTAACTTCTTTGCTCCTGCCAAAGTAATAGCCGATCCTACTTGTCTTTCAGGATAACAATAATGATTCACCATGATTCAGCTCACTTTTTATTTTTCTTCCCTATCGTATGTTTCTATTTCATGGCAAGTGTTTTATTACGCTGTCTTTTTTCGAAGCACCGAGAAAAGGGCCACAAACAAAATTGCAACAATTCCAGTGAAGGTAAATAAATATGCTAACGGAATTAAGTAAAATGGCTCCACTAAAGTTCCGTCTGGTTTTACTTCCGAACCAATTACATTAAACATAATGATGCATAACACTCCTAAAAATATTGGACTAGAAGCTAATAAATATTTTTTCATAATATATTCTCCTTTGATTTCACAATTAATTTATCTGCATTCCTTTTTACTATTCTCAATACCATCATAATAAGCCCACTAACATTTTAAGTCAACAACTTTTTATTGTTTTACAATAAAAAGTTGTTGTTAAACATAATAAAAAAAGGCTATAGACAATGATCGTCTATAGCCTTTTCACTCCATTATTTCGTTCTAAAATATTCCTTCTGGAACATGCACATTCTTATCGCATTATGGTAGTTTCCATCAACGAAAAACTCGTCGAGAAGTTCTCCTTCTACCATAAATCCAACCTTTTTATAAACATGTACAGCCTTTTCATTCTCTTTATCAACAACTAAATAGAGTTTATGCATATTTAATACAGAAAAAGCGTAATCCATCGCTAAACGCGTCGCTTCCGCTGCATAACCATGTCCTTGATAATTCGGATCAATAATAATCTGGAATTCAGTTCTTCGATGAATATAATCAATTTCCACTAACTCAACTAATCCAACCATCTCATTATCTTTCTCCAGGATAAAACGGCGTTCACTTTGATCGTGGATATGTTTATCATATAAATCCTGTAGTTCTACAAAAGCCTCATACGGCTCTTCAAACCAATAAGACATAATATGTGCGTTATTATTAAGTTCGTGCACGAACTTTAAATCTTCCCGTTCTAAAGGACGTAACTTTAATTCCTGACTCATTTCTATAACCTCCAAGTAAAATAACCTCTTCACTTAATTTCTCAATTTTTTTCGATTTCAAACGTCCTAATTACATTGTAAACCTTCAAGTAACTTGAAGGTCAAGGTACAAAAAGTAGTGCAAACTTATGTCTGCACTACTCTTTTCTCAAATCCCTCATATTTGATATGTATAAAGAAATGACTAAAACAAGAATAGACCCTGCATATAACAACGTCTCCATCGGTTCATCGTGAGACACGATAATTAATCGAATTAAAGCCGTAATCCCGATATAAATAAAATACCGTAACGGAAAATGATAATTAGATTTAAAATACTTAATAATTAATGCGATAAACTCGAAGTATAAGAAGTAGACAATGATGCTTTCAACTAACTTATACGGTGTGTATTTCTTCGCTGAAAATATGTATTGAACAAAAGTAATCGTCTCGTTAATTAAAAAGATTGATAAAACAATGGATAATATGATTAACGCTATATTTAATATCCACTGTAAAACGCTAGCTATATAATGATCGATATTAAATGACTTCATTTCCTCTTTTAGCTCCCCTTCGTGTAAGTACTTATTCATTATAGCAAAATTATACTTACAGAAATGTTAAATCATATATGATCGTCCTCTTTCACGATTACTTCACCATTCGGATATTTATGCTTAATATAATCGCTTCCCCAATCGCAAAGCACCTTCAAACCCTTTTTTAATGATTCTCCCTGTTCTGTAAGAGAATACTCAACTTTCGGTGGTACTTGATTATATACTTTTCTAGACACAAGCCCATCTTTTTCAAGCTCTTTCAATTGCTCAGTAAGCATTTTTTGTGTAATACCAGTTACCAATCGTTTTAACTCACCCGTTCTTGTCGGTCCGCTTGTTAAATGATATAAAATGTGGGATTTCCACTTACCTCCGATCACATCCAAAACGACTTCAATTCTATTGTTATACTCTTTTTTCATATTGAACTCCTTCTGTATTTTGATAGGCACTTTCTCGTGCCTATGTCACGAGATGGTGTCTATATCACGGAAAAGTGCGTACTTTTCATAATATCTGTACTATACCATAATGATGCATGTAAGCAACTTATAACAGAGCATTAAATTAGTGGAGGTATTTTAAAATGAAAAAAGAAAATCGTACTGCAAATTTTTATGATGTGATTCGTGAGCGCCGTTCCGTTCGCTCTTATGATCCTTCAGTTACAATCTCTGATGAAGAAATTAAAGAACTTTTAGAAGAAGCAATGCTAGCACCAAGTAGTTCCAACTTAAACCCATGGCGTTTCATGGTAATTACAGATCAAGACTTAAAAGAGAAACTTCATCCAATTGCTTTAAATCAACCACAAGTGCTAGAAGCATCCGCTATGATCGTAATTTTAAGCGAAAATAATGCCCATGAATTCGAACATATCAATAAAGTGAATGAACGTGCAGTAGCTGCTGGATTCATGACAGAAGAAATTAAAAACAGACTGAACAACAGTATTCGTGAGTTTTATGCATCTGTAAGCGAACAAGGAAAAAGAGAATGGCAAATGCTTGACGGTGGTTTGCTAGCTATGCAATTTATGCTTGCTGCAAAAGCGAGAGGATACGATACAGTCCCAATGCTTGGCTATAACGTTGAAGAATTCCGCAAAGCATTTAACGTTCCAGAAAACTTAACTGACATCTTAATGATTGCATTAGGCAAAGCAAAAGAGCCAGGATTCCCAACAGTTCGATTAACTGTAGATGAAGTAACGTCTTGGAATGGCGAGTTTTAATCACCGTGTTTATCGTACTTTAGAAATAAAAGTACGATAAACACTACTAACAAGAAAAGAGGTTTTCTTATGAAATTAAGTGTTTTAGATCAAACTCCAGTTTCAAACGGGGTAACTACTCAAGAAACTTTTAAAAATACGATTGAATTAGCACAGTTAGTAGATAAACTAGGCTATCAAAGACTATGGTATTCTGAGCATCATGGTTCAGCCAATTTTGCTAGTGCTTCACCAGAAATTATGATCTCTCATATCGCATCTGTAACAGAGCAAATTCGCGTTGGTTCTGGTGGAATGATGTTAATGCACCATTCACCATTAAAGATGGCAGAAGTATTTAAAACATTAACATCTTTATATCCAGATAGAATTGATTTCGGTGTAGGTCGAGCGCCAGGTGGCAATCAATTTTCTACACTTGCATTACATGAAGGAAAACATCCGAACATGCTGAATCTGTACGATAAATTAATGGATACGATGATGTTTATGACAGAAACAATGCCTGCAGATCATTTATACAATCGTACACTTGCTTCTCCATTAGGTGCCCCATTACCTGAAATTTGGCTATTAGGTTCTAGTGGTAGTAGCGGTGCACAGGCAGGAAGATTCGGTATTGGTTATTCCTATGCTCAGTTTATTAGTGGGGAGTTATCTAGTGAAATGTTAGAATCTTATCGTAAAAATTTCGTCCCTTCTGAGTTTATGGTTAAGCCTAAAATAAACATTGGGTATTTTGCACTAGCAGCGGAAACTGCTGAAGAAGCAGAATATCATGCAGCTTCTTTAGATTTATCTCTATTATTTTTAGATAAAGGTAAGTACTTCCACGTACCTTCTCCTGAAGAAGCACTAAATTACAATTACACTGAAATGGACAAAATGCATATACAGAACAATCGTAAAAAATTCCTTGTTGGAAGTGCTAAAGAAGTTGCAAATACATTTCGCGAACATGAAGAAAAATTCGGAGTTAACGAAGCTATGATTGGGACAATCAGTCATAATCATGACGCAAAACTACAATCTTATCGACTACTTGCAAAAGAGCTTCTATAAAAAGAAAGGCGGGAAAACAATGCTTGAAGTTTTAAATCGAATCAATGAACTAGCTAAAAAACAAAAAGAAGACGGTTTAACAAAAACAGAATTACATGAGCGTAAAGCATTACGCGAGGAGTACCTTCAAATTATTCGCGGTCAAATCAGTACCACTGTCACAGGATTAAAAATATTAGATCCTTTAGGAAATGACGTGACACCTGAAAAATTAAAAGAACAACAAAAGCTATCACTAAACACAGATAACAATGTATGAAAATACCGAGACTTTTTGTTACTTAATGATTCATCTAAGTAAACATATGATTAGATGGATCATTAAGTTAACATTACATACCTCATCGACGTATCCTTCAAACTTCTAGTTCTAACTTGAAAATCTACAAACAAAAAACCATACCCCCGCCCCTCCGGCAAAGTTATGGTTTTTATCCTACAATATCACTCTACCTATAAGTTTGCAGTGAATTCCACAAAACAGCAAATAAGGTTACTATAACCCTCAAAGAAAAGAAATCTTATTTTAACTTTCCTATTGATAAGTTAACACGATAATTCCCATACTTTAATAGTCGCCCCAGAAAGTTATCCAATTCTTCATTAGAAGCAAAATGTGTTTTTAATAAATAACATCCCTCACCACTTATACGGTCTACTTCAGAAATCCCTTCTTCTTTTTGAAAGAAATTCATAAACTCTTGATGATTAGCTGTTGTTACGAATAAAGTAACAAATGCAGTCACTACTTGTCCTAATTTGATTCGGTTTATTGCGATTGTATATTGTTCAATAATCCCTAAATCCTCTAATCTTCGAATTCGATTTCCTACAGCCTGCCCCGTCATATGTATTTTTTGACCAAGTTCTTTCCATTGTATTCTTGAGTTTTCTCCTAATAATTTCAGTATCTCAAAATCTGTTTGATCAATGATATAAACCAATCCTTTCATCGTGAAAGTAGAAAGCCAGAAAGTGTTTCGCCAACTTATTCTGCTTGTCGATACAATTCACTATACTTAGTTTATCCTCTTACATCACATTGTTTATCAGTTATATTTACTTATAACACAGAGGACGCAACAAAAAAATACATCTAGATTTAAAGGAGGTTACAAATATGTTATTACAAGAGATTTTATCGTTCAATGAACAATTTGTAGAAAATAAAGAATACGCTCCTCATGAAGCGACAAAAATGCCTAAAAAACGTATGGTTGTTGTTTCTTGCATGGACGCTCGTTTAATTGAGCTACTTCCAAAAGCTTTAGATATACACGATGGTGATGCAAAAGTTATCAGAAATGCAGGTGGTAAAATTGCTTCTGCTTTCGATAGTGTTATGCAAAGTGTTGTCGCATCAGTATATGATCTAAATGCAGATGAAATCTTCCTTATCGGACACCAAAGATGTGGTGCGAGCCAAACTAATCCAAAAGGAACACTTCAAAAAATATTAGATCGTGGAGTAGCTTCACCAGAAATTTTATCAGCGATTGAATATGCTGGTGTTGACCTTGAAAAATGGTTATTTGGATTCGATGATGTCAACGGTTCAACTCAAGCTAATGTTGATTTAGTAAGAAATCATCCACTTATTCCAAAAGATGTTCCTGTACATGGTTTAGTTATTGATCCTCACACAGGTAAATTAGATTTAATAGTTGATGGATATAAAGCATTAAATGGTATGAAAAACTAATTATTACTTAAATGAAGGGAAGTTATTAGATATGAATAGACAAGAAGCTACGCAAAAAATTATGGAAGCAAAAATTGCAAAAGGTTTAACATGGGAAGAAATTTCAAAAGTAAGTGAAAACTCTGAGACTTGGGTTGTAACAGCGTTATTAGGACAAGCTACAATGACACGTCCAGAAGCAGAAAAAATCGGTAAACTATTAGAATTAGATGAAGAAGTAGTTCAAGCATTAACAGTAGTTCCACTTAGAGGTCAAGTAATGCAAATGCCTCCTACTGACCCAATCTTATATCGATTATATGAAATGATGTTACAATACGCACCAACTCTTAGAGAATTAATCCTAGAAAAAGCTGGCGAAGGTGTAATGAGTGCAATTAACTTCAATCTAGGTGTGGACACACAAGAAGATCCAAAAGGTGGCGACCCTCGTATCGTGATTACACTTAACGGGAAATTCTTACCGTTCCGTACATGGTAATTAATTAAAAATCCATTTATATAATTGAAGTAATTTTATAGATTTACAAAATCCATCCTTTTTAATCTAGCTGTGTAGAAAGGATGGATTTTTACTATGAGATTCTTTTTATACGAGGGAGAATAATATGAATAAAAAATACGTCGATACGAGCTTTAGTATTCTACAGTGGTTTGTGTTTTTATTAGCAAATGCAATTGCATTGCCTATCATTATTGGTGGCATATTCCATTTATCAATAGAAGATATCTCAACATTAATGCAACGAACTTTTTTAGTTGTAGGAGTAAGTTCATTTATACAAGCATGGTTTGGGCATCGCTATCCCATAGCGGATGGGCCAGCCGGTTCATGGGTAAGTATATTTGTCATATTGGGACAAGTCGCTATGCATCAGGGACAAAGTGCAAAGGATGTATTACAACTTTTAGAAGGTGGATTAATTATTGCAGGTATATTACTCTTCGTCCTTGGTATAACAGGGCTTGTTCATCGAATTCTACGTTTATTTACACCCTTGGTTACAGGAACTTTTCTTTTAATATTATCTCTTCAGCTTAGTGGTGTGTTACTAAAAGGAATGATGGGATTACAAGGAGCTGTAACTCATCCTGATTATACAACGGCTGCTATTGCGCTCTTTGTTTTTGCCCTTATTACTTTCTTATCAATTAAAGGGAACGGATGGATGAAAAGTTACGCTGTGTTACTTGGAATTTCATGTGGTTGGCTTTTGTATGCTGTATTAGGAAAATCATCTCATATACCTTCACACACACCGTTAGTTAAGTTACCAGAGCTATTTTCTTGGGGCACACCTAGATTAGATATCGGAATGGCTCTAACTGCAACTTTATTTACATTTCTTTTAGTTGCAAATACAATCGCTGCTATTTCGGCTGTAAAACAAGTGGCTCCGTTATCTAAAGAAAATGAAAAGCAAATACTGAACCGCGGCGTGTGGGCCGGAGGTATATCGCATATTATCTCGTCGGTGTTTTCTACAATTGGAATTGTACCATTACCTGCATCAGCAGGATTTATTCAACTAACAGGACAAAGAAAAGTGAAGTCGTTCCTTATAGCAAGTCTTATATTAGCAGGAATTTCTTTTATTCCTTCAATTGTAAACTTTATATCCTTGCTACCAGGTCCTATTGCTAATGCCGCACTTTTAGCAACATTTGTCCAAGTAATAGGCATTTCATTTCAATCCATTTTACGTGAAGAATTAAATCAACGCCGATTAACTATATTAGGAATTTCATTATTAATCAGTTTGGGAATAATGTTTCTTCCAGAAAGTGCATTTAGCGGAATTCCTTCTTCCTTACAATATGTTTTAAGTAATGGATTACTTGTGGGTACCATGCTTGTCATTCTATTGGAACAGTTTTGGAAAGAGTAAAATTTGTGACTAAGTAAAAAAGCGCCCTGCTTACAGGGCGCCTTTTTATACCTAATGACTAATACTAGCAGTTGGGTATAATGTTGTTCCTCCAATTGAAACTTTTATTTCATTTGTTAATGGAACATTTTGTTCATTAATAATTGTTCTCCACCATTCCCATGCAAGACCAGTACATTCTCTAGCTACGATTTTTATATTTTTTGAATTTGGTGGAAGAGGGATAACTGTAGAGTAATGAGCTGTTTTGTCTCTGCCGCTACCATCCCATGTTTTATGTGTTAGTACTTCTTTCCCATTTTGATCAAATGTGAATTCATCCCAAGATACATCAAATTGAGCAACATAAGCACCGTAATGATCAAGTGTCATTTTAGCACTTGAATATTCTGTAGTTGTCGTCTCAATATAATCTGTATTGTTATGAACAGCAGCAGTTGCATTATCTTTTAAAAAAGTACTTGTATATGAAATTGGGTATGCTGGATTTTTAAGACTTAATTCAGCATTATCTTTAATGATATTTCGGATTTCATTGAAATCTTTAGTAACAACCTTGTTATGCTCTTTCGCATCTCCGCCTAATACTACAGCAGTAAAAGTACTTTCTTCAAAAATATCTTTGTACTGTCCACTCGTTTCGACGCTGTTATTCTTAAGTAAGGCTTTAAAAGCAGCTTGTACATCTTTACTCTTAGATGTTGTTTCTAATTTTACATAAACAGTTCTACCATAAGCTACATTTGAAACCATAACAGGTGGAGCCGAATTACTTACACCTTTACGAGTTAACTCACCAAAAGTAACACTATTATCAAAAAGATCGGATGGATTGTTAGGTAGTTCAGCACTTACGGTATAAAATATTTGCTTATATGCCGCTACCATCACTTTCTTCTCTCCATTTGCAACCGCATTAAAATCGATGTTTAGACTGTTATCGAGATATTTAGCGTTAACGTTAAGGGCACTTGCGATTTGTGATTTACTATAAACCATAGATTCTGTATACTGCATTCTTGCAGGTAACGTATGTGTTTTAGAATACTTTTCATTCCAAGTAGATACTAAATCATCTACTGCTCCAGCCACATTACCATATGTCGGATTTTGGACAGTAATTGTATTTTCTTTTCTCATGCCAGGTAAGTCTATACTAATATTTAAAGGCTTTCTCTTAGCCACTAATAAACTCGGTTGATTGTCTGCAAAAGCTTTATTTGCAAGTTGTACCGCTCCTGGATACGTACGATTCACCACAGAATCAATAATCGAAATATCGACTGGTGAAGTTGTAAGTGATTTTTTCTCGCGTTCCACTACTACAAATTTACCATTTGAATTGATACTTTCTTTCGGAACAAAACTCTCTACCTTATCACCATTTACAGCTAAAACCTCTTGATTATTATATTTAAGGCTTGCTATACCAGTATCAATGCCACTAGCATTTTTGGTTACATCAGTTGCATTACCTACTTGTGTTTCTGCGAAGGAAATAGATGAATAATTAATAGTGCATAGACTAACTAATAAACACGCAAGGAACTTTCTTCTTTTAGTGTTTTTCTTAATATTCAGAAAAATCACCCCGTTCTTTTTTTAGTAAGATATGATAATGATTGATAAATGATAGCTAACTAATAAACCTACATAAATGCTTTTAAAAGTTCTTGAATTAACGGGATTACGCCACCTACAAATTTCAAAACTGCCATTGCGATTTCCATATTATTTCCTCCTTTTTTATTGCTGCGAAAATGTGATTTATCTTTATGCCCTCATTATAGTGACCCCTTACACTTTTATCAATACACTCTTATATGCAATATTACATACAAAAAAAACAAGCTGAATTCTTATAAAAAGTTATACAGAGATAAATTTTTCGTTTGGTAAATACTTGAAAACCCAAAGCGTTCCTTTGCATTTCATGAGTAATTTACAAGTTTATTGTTGGAAGCATCGCAGGACCGGAAGTAATGAAATACATGCAGGACTGTTACGAGCAGCCAGAAATATTAAGAGTTATCATGGGCAACCGCATAAAAAAAGCTGCTGCCTATAAAATACAGACAGCAACTTCAACTAGAGTAGCTGGCATGATTTACGCAAGCTACAGTATTTTTTTGACATACTCATTTTTACACTTTGTAACTAATAAACAGCGATTGGCCCATAAGGACCTTTGATAATTTCAATTTTCGTTTCAAAAATATCTGTTAAAATTGTTGGGTCCATAACCTCTTCTACTGTTCCAAAAGCAGCAATTTGTCCATCCTTCATAGCACAAATTTTATCCGAATATTTGGCTGCAAAATTTATGTCATGCATAACAGTCAAAATTGTTCTTCCAAATTCATTAGCTGCACGTCTCAAATGCTCCATCATTTGAACAGAACGAGCAACATCAAGGTTGTTCAGAGGCTCGTCCAAAAGTACATATTCAGTCTCTTGGCACAATACCATCGCTACATATGCCCTTTGTCTTTGACCACCAGAAAGCTCATCTAAATATCTATTCTCTAAATTAGTTAAATCTAGGAAATCGATATATTTAGAAATAATAGCTTCATCCTCTTTAGTTAATCTTCCCTTTGAATAAGGAAAGCGCCCAAATCCAACTAATTGTCTAACAGTAAGCCTAGTTACAAAATGATTCTCTTGTCGCAATATGGTCAAAACTTTTGCTAAGTCTTTTGATTTGGATTCAGAAACATCCATATTTGCTACCTGAATTTGGCCTTCATCCATATCTAAAAGTCTTCCAATCATCAATAGTGTCGTTGACTTTCCAGCGCCATTTGGTCCAATTAAAGAAGTAAAGCCCGCTTTTGGTATTTCAATATCCAAAGGTCCTATTTTCACCTTATCAGTATAGAACTTTTTAACATTATCAATTTTTATCATAAAGCCCTCTTCCTTAAAACTATAGTTAAGAATATGATTCCACCAAATAATTCAATAATAACTGAAACTACACCTTGAGCATGGAATACATGATACATTAAAAAGTATGCACTCGTCATTATCAAAAATCCTATTGCAAAAGCCATTGGAAAAATATATCTATGATCATAAGTTGATGCCGCCTGATAACTCAAAGTTGCTACTAAAAAGCCGTAGAAAGTAAGTGGCCCAATTAGAGCTGTTGAAATGGACATCAAAATAGCAACTAATACAAGCGTATAAATTACACTAGGTTGATATTTAACTCCAAAAGAAGTAGCAACATCCTTTCCTAGTGACAAAACATTCAAATTCTTAGAATGAGCAAAAATTAATACTGCTACAATTATGATCATAGGAATTACAATAGGAAAATATGCAGGATCTGCGTGATTAACAGAACCAAATAATTTCGCTTGTAAAATATCAAACTCTGAAGGCGCAAGTAGCTTTCTCATAAAAGTTGACACAGAATTTAGTCCGGTACCAATAATAATTCCAACTAAAAGCATAAGTTGTAAATTCCCGTATTTACCGGAAAGTAACCATCCATAAAGTATCAAACTCATGAAGACCATAACAACAACTTGGAATACAAACGATCCAATTCCATTAAAGTTTATTAATGCACTAGCACCAAAGAAGAATATTGTACTCGTATGAATTGCTGAATAAAGTGATTCGAAACCTAAAAGCGAAGGAGTAATAATCTTATTGTTCGTAATAGATTGGAAAGCAACTGTCGACAAGCTATGACAAGCTGCAGCAATAATCATCGCAACAATGGCTATTATCCTTCTCTTAACAACTGGGATAAAAGAAGGTGAATCTATCGGAACTGGATTGTTATAAACTAAAAGTCCATATGAAGAAAGGAGACCTAAAGCGATCAATGTTATCAGTACAATCCAATAACGTCTTGCTTCCTTCTTAGAACGAAAAGCGCTAGCTGATCTACTTTCATTATGAAGGCTAGAATCGATTTCGACATTTTCTTTATTTCTATAGTCTAATGTGATCATCGCAGCCTCCTTGGTTTTCTTTTTCTCAATAAAATAGTAATAAATACGACTGCTCCCACTGTTGCAAGTATTAAAGAAACAGGTACTTCAAAAGGCTTTATAATTGTTCGAGAAATGATGTCACAGGCAGTTATTGTCCCCATTCCGATCACACATACCCAAGGTAAATTACTCCTAAGATCATCTCCCCTAAACATTGAAACAATGTTTGGAACAATTAATCCCAAGAAAGGTAAGTTTCCAATAACAGCTGCAACAATTCCAACTGCAACAGAGATAAGGCCAGTCCCAAAAAGAACAATTCTATTGTAATTAACTCCAAGGCTTGTTGCGACATCTTCTCCTAGTCCAGCTAGAGTCAATCTATTAGCATACATAAAAATAAGCACAGTAACGATAACAATCAGCCATAAATATTCATATCTTCCCACCTGAACGGTAGCAAATGAACCTACGAACCAAGTTTCAATACTTTGCGTCATTTGAAAAAGGAGTCCCAAAAAAGTAGACACTGCAGAAATAACTGCTCCAAGCATCAATCCAATAATCGGAACAATTAAAGACGAACGAAGTTTAACTCTTCTTAAAAATAGAAAGAAAATCATAGTTCCTATAAAAGAAAAAATGATTGCACCAGTCATTCTTTGAACTAACGTCGGGGCAGGAAATAATAAATATACAAAAAGCAGGCCTAAGCCTGACCATTCAATAGTCCCCGTTGTAGTAGGTTCAACAAAACGATTCTGTGTAATTAATTGCATTACAAGCCCTGCCATCGCCATTGCAGCTCCAGTAAGCATTAATGCAACTGTTCTCGGAACACGAGTTATGAAAAACATCTCCATTCCGTCCTCTTGTCCACGTATATCATAAACTCCAGTAAACAGTGATATAATCCCTAAAATTGTAACAACTATAATCGCTATTATAAAAGGTTTTGTCCATATTTTATTGTGATTATAAAACTGGGGTTGAGAAATATTCTCAACCCTAGAAATCATATTTTTTGACACTGTTTCGTACTCCTTTACACTACTTAGCTAAAGTTTTTGCGATATTTCCAAATAACTCTATATAAGTCTGAATTGATTCATTTGTGTAAGTATCTGCTGGTGCATAAACAACTTGTTTTTTAGAAACAGCAGTTGTGTTTTGAAGAGCTGGTGATTTAGAAATAACATCTTGAGCAGGAGCTGACTTAGCAGCATCAGATGTTGCAGCATCACGATCTAATACGAAAAGCCAATCAGGATTTGTTTGTGCAATAGCTTCAACAGAAACGTCATCACCTTTATGACCTGCAGTAGAATTAGCAACTTCTAGTGCTGGAGTCCAACCGAAAATTTCATACATCGGTCCCCAAACGCGACCAGAATGTGGAGCAGCAAAACCAATATTTCCACCAGTAACAATAACACTCATAACTTTATCTTTTCCATTATAAGCAGATTTTACTTTTTCAATAGATTTATCAAAATCAGCTACTACTTGTTTAGCTTCTTTATCTTTATCAAAGATTTTCCCTAAAGTAATTGTAGAATCTTTAAGTCCTTTTACTAAGTTTTCGCCAGGCTTAGTAGCTTTTTCAGAAACATCAACATTAAGATCAATAACAGCTGCATTTGGCACTAATTTTTTGATTTCTTCGTAATGACCAGCAAATCTTTGACCAACGATTACAAGTTCAGGGTTTGCCGCTGCAATAATTTCAAGATTTGGTTCGCGGTGATTCCCAATATTTTTAACTGAATCATCTTTTACATATGCTGAATCTGCAGGCATTACATCCTTTGGAGCAGCCGCTAATTTAATTCCCCAATCAGCTAAAGTTTCAAAAGTTCTATTATCTAAAGC
This sequence comes from Bacillus sp. FSL R9-9530, assembly GCF_038008145.1. Lineage (NCBI taxonomy): Bacteria > Bacillati > Bacillota > Bacilli > Caryophanales > Bacillaceae > Bacillus > Bacillus sp. FSL R9-9530. The sequence goes on along the minus strand of NZ_JBBOYO010000001.1, from coordinate 4,341,627 downwards.
AACTACATTTTTTGGATTTACAGGGACTTTAACAGTTCCATGTGCATCAGTGATTTCAACTGTTTTTGGCTTATCACTACTATCACCTTTATTAGCTTTCGAAGTTTCCTTACTTGAATCTGAGCAAGCCACTAACATTAAAGTGAAAATTGCTAAAATACTTACTAATTTTAAAAGCATAGTTTTTTTCATACGTATACTCCTTATAATGTAATTTAGTTCGAAAATGATAACGTCCATAGATTAAATTAGATAGTAACTTTTATGTATCTAAATTGCTATTGATAATCATTTTCATTTGAACATCCTGTTAATAAGTATAGTCATTAATTATGTGAAAATCTTGTGAATGGTGTGAGTTAATACAATTAAACATACATTAGATACAGTCTCATCTAATGCGCACTAGAGTCATCCCCCACACGTACTAATCAATAGATTGGGCACCTTATAAACCATGATTTCTACTGCAAAAAAAATGCCCATGAATAGCTAATTTTTCATAATCCATTGCCTGGTAGCAATCTTCTTTTTATAGTTTCCGTCTTTTAATATTTCACAGAAACTATTTGATTATCAGGTTTAATAGAAAAAACGAGTAAAACTGTATGAAATAGTTTTACTCGTTTTTTCTATTATGACAAACTGTACTTTACCTATTATCTTATTTTATCATTCAATCATTGAATAGCCCCTGCCATGTATCGTTTGAATATATCTATCTCTCTTCTCGCACTTTAACTTTTTTCTTACATACCCAATATATAAATCCACTACATTGGGATTGACTACTACGTTATATCCCCAAACCTGGTTCAAAAGCATTTCACGGCTCAATATTGTATTTTTATTCTTGATTAAAAATACAAGTAAATCGTACTCGCGCTTAGTAAGCGTGAGATTTTTACCACCTTTTTTTACAATATTGCTAGATGCATCAACAAAGAGATCTTTAAACTGAAAAAAGTTTGTCTCATTTTGCTGGATACAGTCACTTCTCCTTAAAATAGCTTGAACCCTCGCTACTAATTCTTCTTTCACAAACGGTTTTCTAATATAATCATCTGCTCCTGCTTGTAGCCCTGCTATGCAATCCTTGCTAGAAATATTGTCGGTCACAATAATTATCGGTGTCGTTTTAACAAGTCGTATTTGTCTACAAATTTCTGGCCCCGATATACTTAACGAATCCCAATCCAATATGATAATATCCCAATCTTGTTCATATACTATATTTAAACCTTGGTTTTCATTGTGAAGTTTTAAAATGAAATAGCCCTCTTGCGTTAGACCGCTTACGATTTTCTTTGCAAAAGACCGTTCATTCTTAATTACTAACACCTGCTTCACCGATGGTTCACCTCTACTTCAATATAACTTAGTTGGATAAAAAGTTATCCCAAAAAAATAATTTAAGATCTATAAATATTAAATCCCTAAAAAAGCCGTTATAACAGCTTATTAGGAGAACTCTATATAATCTTACAATAGATATGGATGAAAACACAAAATATATGAAGATTTAAATACATATTATTTAATCATTAAGAGCAACTATATTATCTAGTTGCTTATTATCAATAACTATTCATTCAGTTTCTGTTTCAAGGGTACCATCCTCAACTTAAGCATTTTATAAAACCACAAAACAAAAAAACTGTATTCTTTCTATTGTTTTAAATCTAGAAAATAAATTGGTTGGGAAGAGGATAAAAAAGAGTCTGAAACAAAGTGAAAAAAAGGGACGAAATTAGGGAGACTACCATTAGAAAAGGAGAAGATTTCAATTGTATTATAGCAATAAGTATTCAATAAAAGGAATTATTCAAAAAACAGGAGTTTCACAAACTTCTCTTTATAGGGCTATTAATTCTGATAAACAAAAAAAGAATAGTATATTTATATTTTTGCTGTTTATCGTGCACTTCGAAATACTAGAACATTCTATTATTTATCTCTCGAATAAAAATTATGGGATAGATATTTTGGGTATAACAAAAGTTAGTCACTACTTCTATTTTGGCTAATTCATCGTTAAGTAGGGTAAGCATTTTTGCTCATGCAGAAAAAACGAAGTTCAATCAAATGTTCCTAGCATTGTGGAAAGAGATTCTTATTGTAATGATAAGAGTATAAAATAAATGTCACTTTACCCATAAGCTGGCCGTGTGTTTTATTAATGTAGCTTTGGAATAATATTTGGTTAAATTGATACTAATAACCTTAATATACGAGCAAGTGGAACTGACGCTTTCGTTAGTTAATAGGTCACTATGCTCTCTTGATATGATTTCTTTACCCGTTCAATTTGAGCAAAGTGGCCTTGTATATGTTGAAGATCTTTCAATTGAAAATAACCTATAAATCATTTATAAATAAAGTTGTTCTTTGGAAGGTTTATCCAAATATATATAGAAAGTATGAAAAAAATAAAGTTTAATCTGACCAAAGGAGATGAAGAAATTGTTTAAAAAAGTCGGTATAGGAGTATTTTCTACAGCAATTGTATTAAGTGCCAGTATAGGTTTTTCAGGTATTGTATCCGCAGATAGTCCATCTGCAAATGAACAAGTTAGGAATGGAGAATTTGAGGATGGGCTAAATAACTGGATTTTATCTAACCCTAATTCTTCTACCGAGAATATCGGCACTTCTGAACCCGGCAATCATTATCTCAAATTAATACATGCAGACACAGCCTATCAACTTGTTACTGTAAAACCGAATACAGAATATACATTAACATTTGATATAGCGGGAAGTATAGTTTCCCCATCAGAAGTAACAGTAGGTAATCTGAATGCCAATCAAGAAATCGTTCCATTAACAAAGAAGCAGTATACAGGATTTAAGCCGGAACATCATGAGATAAAGTTTAAAACAGGGGAGGATGTGTCAAACTTTGCTGTCAAACTTGCTTCTACAGCAAATGGGAGGGCTAAGTTTGATAATGTACACTTAAAGGAAAAGGAGAAATCTTATATTTTAAATGTTGATTTTGACCACAATTCAAGTTTAGAACCTCTTAAACCATTTGGCGATGCAAAATCCACTATTGAAGAGCATGTAGGAGTAAATAACTCTAAAGGACTTCATTTAAAAGGATTATACGGTGGGCTTAGGGGAAACGTAGCTTTGAAGCCTAATACTACATACATACTTTCTGTATCTGGAAAAGTAACTTATCCTGATGAAAGTATACACGTATTTTTAGGGAGTAAAGTAATAGGCCAACGGTTTTTGGAACTTAGGTCCTCACAGTATGAACAAAAATCGCTCGAATTTACTACTCTAAATGATAGTTCTCCAATTGAATTGATAATTGATCTTCCTGCCGTATTACCAAGAATTGATGTCTCTCTTGATGACAATATTGACAATATTAATGCCTATCTTGATGATATCGTACTAGTTGAAAAGTAGCCATATGCCTATCGACTTGAGACTTTGAAATATATCCAAAACGAAATTTGTTCTTTCTGCATTTATTTATGGGAATTCAGCTCGTTTTTTCATTTTGAGGAACAATGAATTTCTTAAGTTGATGGCGATGTGATGCTATCCCTAAAAGTCGCGACTTTATTTAAAGGCGACATTAAAAATATTCTTGAAATCCTGGAAGCACAAGTTGGCCGTATACTAAAAGAAGCATAAGTTGACCAAAACGGCCATCTTATGCTTCTTGTTATATACAAAATAAAAAAACCACCAAATATGTATTGGTGGAGACGGTGGGAGTCGAACCCACGTCCAAAAATATCGGCACTTAAGCTTCTACGAGTGTAGTCGATATATTAGCATTTCGCGAACTCTTCGGCCTATCGACAGGCTTCCAAGTTGCTAGTCTGATTGTTCTCTTCCTTCGCCCTCAGACGGCGAACTCCGGCGTAGTCCACTTAGTTTGAGTCCCTTACCCTACCACATGGACGATGGAGGGAGGAACCTTTAGTGCAATTAAGCAGCTAAAGAAAGATTGTTTTGTTTGCCAATTATAGGCTTTGACGTTTTAACGAGGCCGATCCCCTCGACTCGCAACCTAAGCTCGAACTATCCCTGTCGAATCCGTAACGTCCCCATGATAAAAATGGAGCATACGAAGAAATATCGTGATAGCTACTAAGAGCTGTTTTTCAATGTGCAACAACCTTACATAAGTTATTATATCATACGCGCGCCGTTTTACAAATGTAAATATCTGTATTACATCTTTTGACGATCACGGAACACGCGTGCAATTTCACGTTTAGCTTCTTTCTCTTTTAAATCGTGACGCTTATCATATTGCTTCTTACCTTTTGCTAAACCAAGTGCCATTTTCGCAAATCCATTTTTCAAATAGATTCTAACTGGAACTAATGCATATCCTGTTTCTTTTGCGTAACCTGCTAGCTTATCAATTTCTTTTTTATGAAGAAGTAACTTCCTTGTACGTAGCGGATCGTGATTGAAACGATTCCCTTGTTCATATGTGTTAATATGCATATTATGAACCCATACTTCACCGTTATGTATACGTGCAAACGCGTCTTTCAAGTTCACGCGTCCAGCGCGAATCGACTTAATTTCCGTTCCTTGAAGGACAAGCCCTGCTTCGTATGTTTCTTCGATGAAATAATCATGAAATGCTTTTTTATTTTGCGCAATAACCTTACCTGTACCTTTTGGCATATAACGTCCCTCCTCTATTTTTACCATTGTAACAAATGTAAACAAAAAGCGAAAGTGGCTCGCTTAGAATCTTTGGACATTGGAGCTCCCGACAGAGAAGCGCTTTTTGCTTCGTCCGAGGGCGCGAAATGGCCAATAGATTCTAGCCACTGTAGCTGGATTCCAACAAAAAGCGAAAGTGGCTCGCTCAGAATGTAAGGTGGATGGAGCTTCTGACCTTGAGGCGTTCTTTGCCTCCTGGGAAGAAGCGAAACCACCAAACATTCTAGCCACTGTAGCTGGATTCCACAAAAAGCGAAAGTGGCTCGCTTAGAATGTGAGGTGGATGGAGCTTCTGACCTTGAGGTGCTCTTTGCCTCCTGGGAAGAAGCGAAGCCACCAAACATCCTAGCCACTGTAGCTGGATTCCACAAAAAGCGAAAGTGGCTCGCTCAGAATGTAAGGCGAAGCCACTCTTTTCTTACTTGCGCTTTTTCTTTTTCTTCTTGAATCCTGGTACATTTTCAAAGAATCCTTTTTTCTTCTTACCATTACTATTACTATTACTATTACCATCTTTTTTCCCTGGCTGACTAGCGGATGTGGATGCAGATGCTTTTCCTTGTCCTTTTCCTTGTCCACCACGATCAAACTTTCTTCCTGTGCCGCGTTCACCACCGCGCTCATTACTACGTTCGCTACGTCCACCGCGTTTCTTTCTGCCTGTTCTTGGCTGTTCAATCACAACTGGACGATCTTTGAACTTACGACGAGGTGTGCCTTTCATGCCAACGATTTCAAAGTCGATTGCACGCTCGTCTTTATTTACGTTAATAACACGAATTGTAATTTCGTCACCGATGCGGAATACGTTACCTGTACGTTCTCCGATCATCGCAAAATGTTTTTCGTCATAACGGTAGTAATCATCTGTTAAATAGCTAACGTGTACAAGACCTTCAATTGTATTTGGAAGCTCTACGAATAAACCGAAGTTTGTTACAGAGCTAATCATACCGTCATACTCTTCACCGATCTTATCGACCATATACTCTGCTTTTTTCATTTCGTCTGTTTCACGCTCTGCTTCAACAGCACGGCGTTCCATATTAGAAGAGTGCTCTGCAATCTCAGGTAAGTTTTCACGCCATTTCGCTTGCGTTTCGTTGTCTACTTTACCATTAATGATGTATTCACGAATCAATCTATGAACAATCGTATCTGGGTAACGACGAATTGGCGATGTGAAATGCGTGTAGAACTCAGTTGATAAACCAAAATGTCCTAAGCTGTTCGAGTCATAACGTGCTTGCTTCATAGAACGAAGCATAACTGTTGAAATGACTATTTCTTCCGGCTGACCTTGAACCATTTCAAGAATTTGCTGCAATGCACGAGGGTGTATTTCATTCGCACGTCCCTTTACTGCATATCCGAAGTTTGTTACAAACTCGAAGAAACGCTCAAGCTTATCTTCTTTCGGATCTTCATGGACACGGTACATAAACGGTACGTTCATCCAGTGGAAATGCTCCGCTACTGTTTCGTTCGCAACAAGCATAAACTCTTCAATTAACTTCTCTGATACAGAACGATCACGCATTACAACATCAGTCGGTTTTCCTTCTTCATCTACTAGTACTTTCGCTTCTTTAAAGTCAAAGTCAATCGCACCACGGCGCATACGTTTTTCACGTAAAATTTGTGCTAACTGCCCCATTTCTTTAAACATTGGTACTAGCGGCTCGTAACGTTCAATTAGTGCTTCGTCTTCATCTTCTAAAATGCTTCTTACGTCAGCATACGTCATACGCTCTGTCGTTTTAATTACACTTTGGAAAATCTCGTGTTTTACAACATCACCTAGATTGTTGATTTCCATTTCACAAGATAGTGTCAGACGGTCTACTTTCGGATTTAATGAACAAATACCGTTTGATAAACGATGCGGAATCATCGGAATTACACGGTCTACAAGATATACACTCGTCGCTCTCTCTGCTGCTTCAACATCAATTGGAGAACCTTCTTGAACGTAATGACTTACATCTGCAATATGAACGCCAAGCTTATAGTTACCGTTCTCAAGCTTCGTTACTGTAACAGCGTCATCTAAGTCTTTCGCATCCGCACCATCAATTGTAACAATCATTTGATCACGTAAATCACGACGATCTTTTATATCTTCTTCTGAAATCGTTTCTGGTACACTGTTTGCATGCTCCATCACTTCTTCAGGGAATGCTAAAGGTAAATGATGTTTATGAATGACAGATAAAATATCTACTCCTGGGTCATTTTTATGACCTAGAATTTGAATAACTTCACCTTCTGCACTTAAACGGTTCTCTGGGTAACCCGTAATTTTCACAACTACTTTATGGCCTTCTACAGCGCCCATAGATGCACTTTTCAAGATAAAAATGTCACTTGTCCAGCGTTTATTATCAGGTATAACAAATCCAAAGTTCTTTGACTCTGTATATGTACCAACTAATTCCTTCGTTCCACGCTCTAAAATACGAACAATCGCGCCTTCTTGGCGTGATCCACTTGATTGTGCGCTAACACGTGCTAATACTGTATCACCATGAAGTGCACCATTTAATTCTGTCGGCGGGATGAAAAGATCATCATCTCCTGTTTTCTTCTCTTCTGGAACGACGAACGCAAAACCACGTGCGTGCCCAATTAATTTACCGCGTACTAAATTCATTTTTTCTGGAAGACCGTAGCGGTTACTACGTGTGCGGATAACAAGCCCCTTCTCTTCCATCATTACAAGTGCCTTTACGAAATCTTTAAAGCCCTCAGAGCCTTCGATTCCAAATGCCGATTCTAATTCTTGTATCGTTAACGGTTTATACGCTTCTTCCCTCATAAATAATAACAACTTATCAATATGTTCTTGCATGATTTCTTCCAAGCAGAAATACCTCCTTTAAACCCTTATATTATTTAGTGTATCCGAAAGATGGGGGATGTATAAAGTGAAACTTTAATCATCTCCCAATGATTTTTTACAGCTTTCATAAAGTGTAACTTTAACCAATGGTTTTTTGTCCGTCCCCACTGATTATTAGCCCACAAATAGCGGGATAAAAATTCCCTTATGAAAAAAAGAGGCAACTAGACCTTACCAATCTAGTTGCTCCAAGAAGTTATATACATCCTCATGTAGCACATCACGTTCTTTATCAAGTGTAATGACATGCGTAGAGTCTTCATACCATTTAATGTCTTTTAACGTAGATTCTACACCGTTATAAATAATGTTAGCACTATCTGTATTAATCATCTCATCATGACGTGCTTGTACAACGAATGTTGGAGCATAAATCATATCAACATTATTGCGTACGTCACGAATCAACTCCTGTAATGCTTTTAATGTATTCATTGGTGTCTGTTTAAATTCAAACATTTCCTGCTCAATTCGTTCTGGTGATTTTTGCTCACGCTTTTTATATTCGCGGGCATATGCCAATATACCTTGGTACATAATTTCTTCACTTTTAATGTACATCGGTGCACACATTGGTACAACACCTAAAATCGGTAATGTATAAGCAAGTTTTAATGAGAATACTCCGCCTAATGATAATCCAACCGCAGCTATTTTCTCGTAACCTTGATCTTTTAAATGCTGGTAGGCATTCATTACATCTTTCCACCAGTCTTCAGGGCCTGTATGAACAAGCTCTTCTGGTGGTACACCGTGTCCTTTATAAATTGGCGCATGACAAGTATAGCCTTTCTTCTCTAAGAAACGCCCTAGCATGCGTACGTCAGCTGAGTTCCCTGTGAATCCATGTAATAATAAAACAGCGCGGTCTCCACCTTCAAATGTAAATGGTTTTGGAGATGCTAATTTCATCATGTACTTCTCCTCTTTCTCTTCTGTAATCTAGTCGTATTCTTTCTATTCTTAGTGTACCATATTTATAATTCTATAATCTAATTAGAAACTTTTTTTGAATAACAAATCAAAAAAAGAAGAACCATTAGCATAATCCGCTAACGCTTCTTCTTTTAATTTTATAAATTTAAGTACGTAACACCAATTGTTAGTACGAAGAATAGTACAGCTAAGACAACTGTAACACGGTTTAATACCGCTTCAATTCCACGTGCTTTTTGCTTACCAAACAATTGCTCTGCACCACCTGAAATAGCGCCTGAAAGGCCTGAGCTATTACTAGACTGCATAAGTACCATAACAATCATTAAAATCGATACAATAATAAGTAAAACTGATAATAACGTATGCACTTGGCGTACCTCCTACAAAGATTCAGTTATTTTAAATGTAGCATAAATCCTATAGAAAAGCGAGAGCTATAGAATCGCTCTCGCTTTTCTTCTATTACATGAACATCATTGCGAATAACGGTCCAAGCAAACATGTCAAAATTGCTGTTAATGTCATTGTTACCGATCCAATAACACCTTCATGCTCATTATTTTTCATCGCTCTCATAACACCCATAATATGAGACGCACATCCAAAGCCAATCCCTTTACCAACTGAGTTTGTAACACGGCTCCATTTTAATAAAATTGGTCCTGAAATCGTTCCAGTAATCCCTGCGATAACGACGAATGCTGCTGTTAAGGACGGGACACCACCAACTTGTTCAGATACACTCATCGCAACTGGCATTGTCACTGATTTTGGTAAAGAAGATAAAATTAAGCTTTTATCTGTTCCCATAAGTGTGGCGATAGCAAAATCACTTGCAATAGCAACTGTTGTACCTACTAATACACCACCAGCAATTGGTACAACATATTTTTGCAGAACATGACGTTGTTTATAAAGCGGGATTGCAAATGCTACAACACCTGGTCCTAGTAGCTTCGCAATCCAGCCACCACCACTTTCCATATAATTTTGATATGGTATATCAAGCATTATAAATAAGAAAGCCATTAATCCTGTTGCAACAAGCATTGGAATGGTAAATGGTGTTGGAAATAATTTGTAGATTTTTTTAGATAATTGATATAATAGCACCGTAAAAAGAACCCAACCGATTCCGATTAATATTTGGCTCATTGTGTCTCTTTTTCCTTTCTATTCGCAAGATATTGTCCTGTATGTCCTGCGACAATAATAATTAAAAACGTACTCGCTACAACTGTAATGAAAAGGGAAATTCCTTTACTCATAAAAAAAGCACCGTAATTCATTAAGCCAAGCGTTGGCGGAATTAATAAAAACGGCATAATAGCAACGAGTGTTTCTGCTCCTAAATCAAACCATTTCACTGGAAGTACTTTTAGGCTAAGCAAAACAAGTAGGAGGAACATCCCAATCAAACTTCCTGGAATCGGAAGATTCAACATTTCTTGCACCCAATTTCCAACCATATAAAATACATAAAGAGCAGCAATTTGGACAAGAATCTTTGTAAGTTTCATGTTCATCATCCCTCATGTTTATACGATCTTCTGTTAATATCCTTATCATAGTATAAATTGTAAAAACCTGCAATTTATCAAATCAACAACGAAAACCCACTATATTATACGCTTACACCCTTGATATGACTGCGTTTCCTAATGTAATTTACGTCAAAAACCTTGACCTAATATATAAAGTTTATATTTTCTGATTTTTGATGGTTATTATTTTAATAAAACAAAATCCTTCACTCCATTTTTATTCTGCCTTCTCTCTAGCACACATATATATATAAAGATAGGTGGTGAACGCATGTCTAAAAAAATTCTCATTTTTTGTGATCCTGGAATCGACGATGCGATAGCCCTCCTCCTCGCATTCTTTATCGATGAAATTGAAATTGTTGGGATTGTCGCTGATTACGGCAATGTTCCAAAAGAAATGGCCGTACAAAATGCTCATTTTCTTAAACAAAAATCAAGAAATAGAGATATGAAAATATTTGGTGGTTCAGACCGTCCTCTCAATGGAGGTCCACCCGCTTTTTTTACTAATATTCACGGTAAAGAAGGGTTAGGGCCAATCATCCCAAATGAAAAGTTACAAAACGGGGAAATGGAGAATTTTTTTGAAGTTATCCCTCTTATCGAGCAGTATAAAGACGAACTAATCATTGTAAGTTTAGGGCGACTCACTTCCCTAGCTGCTTTATTTATTTTATGTAAAAACTTAATGCAGCAAATTAAATCTTATTATGTAATGGGTGGTTCCTTTCTGCACCCAGGTAATGTAACTCCCGTATCAGAAGCGAATTTTTATGGCGATCCAATCGCGGCTAACATTGTATTACAATCTGCATCCAACATGTACATATACCCGTTAAATGTAACTCAGTATTCCATCGTTACACCTGATATGGCTGAATATATTGAGGCGAAAGGAAAGGCTTCTCTCGTCAAACCTCTATTCGATCATTACTACTATGGATATTACGAAAAAATTTTACCACAATTAAAAGGCTGCCCTTTTCATGACACGATACCGATATTAGCTTTACTTGATAATTCTATGTTTACCTACTACAAATCACCAATTACCGTCATGACCGAATCTTACGCTCAAGGAGCAAGCATCGGTGATTTCCGCTCTTTAGTAGGATCAAGCCCATTCACCAATCGGCCCTCGCAGCAAATTGCTATCGATTTTGATTATAATCTCTTCTTTAAATACTTCATGTCACTTATGACAGACGAACAATTTTAGCAAAAAAAAACAGACCGTGATTTCTCACGGTCTGTCGTTATTTTCTACAATTATCGTTTGATGTTGTAGAAAGATTTGATACCATCGTAAACAGCGATTTCGCCTAGTTCGTCTTCGATGCGTAGTAATTGGTTGTACTTAGCAATACGGTCAGTACGGCTCATAGAACCAGTTTTGATTTGGCCAGCGTTAGTTGCAACTGCGATGTCAGCGATTGTAGCATCTTCAGTTTCACCAGAACGGTGAGATACAACTGCTGTGTAACCAGCACGTTTAGCCATTTCGATAGCTTCGAAAGTCTCAGTTAAAGTACCGATTTGGTTAACTTTAATTAAGATTGAGTTAGAGATACCTTTTTCGATACCTTCAGCAAGTTTTTGCGTGTTAGTTACGAATAAGTCGTCACCAACTAATTGTACTTTATCACCGATACGCTCAGTTAATAATTTGTGACCATCCCAGTCGTTTTCGTCTAAACCATCTTCAATAGAGATGATTGGGAAGTCTTTGCAAAGCTCTTCGTAGAAATCAACCATTTCTGCAGAAGTTAAGCCAGTACGGCCTTCGCCTGCAAGGTCATATTTACCAGTTTCTTTGTTGTAGAACTCAGAAGAAGCAACGTCCATTCCTAAGAATACGTTCTCGCCAGCTTTGTAACCAGCTTTTTCGATAGCTTCGATGATTACTTCTAATGCTTCACGGTTAGAACCAAGGTTTGGAGCGAATCCACCTTCGTCACCTACTGCAGTGTTAAGACCTTTGTCATGTAATACAGCTTTAAGTGCATGGAATACTTCAGCACCCATACGGATTGATTCTTTGAATGTTGGAGCACCAACTGGTAAGATCATGAACTCTTGGAAGTCAACGTTGTTATCAGCGTGAGAACCACCGTTGATGATGTTCATCATTGGAGTTGGTAATTGTTTTGCATTGAATCCACCAAGGTAACGGTATAATGGAAGACCTACGAAGTCAGCTGCTGCGTGAGCTACTGCCATAGATACACCAAGGATAGCGTTAGCGCCTAGTTTACCTTTGTTTGGAGTGCCATCTAATTCGATCATAGCACGGTCGATACCAGCTTGGTCAGTTACGTCGAAACCAACGATTTCTGGAGCGATTGCTTCGTTAACGTTGTTTACTGCGTTAAGAACACCTTTACCAAGGTAACGAGATTTGTCACCGTCACGTAATTCTACTGCTTCGTGCTCACCAGTAGATGCACCACTTGGTACGATAGCGCGTCCGAATGCGCCGCTTTCTGTGTAAACTTCTACTTCTACAGTTGGGTTACCACGAGAGTCAAGGACTTCGCGAGCATAAACATCAATAATTGTTGACATAATAAATTCTCTCCTTTTTATATAAGCAAATTATTTAATAATTGTTTTACCTGTCATTTCTTTCGGTTGTTCCACATTTAAAAGTGTAAGCATTGTTGGGGCGATATCTCCTAAAATACCACCTTCACGAAGCTCTACATCATTTTTTGTAACGATGAAAGGAACCGGGTTAGTTGTATGAGCTGTCATTGGTCCACCTTCAGCAGTTAACTCCTGATCGGCATTACCATGGTCAGCAGTAATAAGTGCTACACCATCTTTTGCAAGAATCGCTTCTACAACTTTTCCTAAACATTCGTCAGTTGCTTCTACTGCTTTAATTGTTGGTTCCATCATCCCAGAATGGCCAACCATATCACAGTTTGCAAAGTTAAGAATGATAACATCATGTTTATCATTTTCGATGTCATTTACTAAAGCGTCCGTTACTTCATAAATGCTCATTTCAGGTTTCAAGTCATACGTTGCAACCTTCGGTGAGTTAATTAAAATACGCTCTTCTCCTGGGAATTCAGCCTCACGACCACCGCTAAAGAAGAATGTAACGTGCGGATACTTTTCAGTTTCCGCGATGCGAAGTTGCTTTAATCCCGCTTGCGCAACAACTTCACCTAATGTGTTATCAAGGTTCATTGGCTTGAATGCCACGTAACCATCTACAGTTTCACTGAAATGTGTCATACAAACGAATTCAGGAATGTGAGGTACTTTTTCACCACGATCGAACTCACGGAAGTCTTCGTTTGTAAATACACGAGCAATTTGAATTGCACGGTCTGGACGGAAGTTATAGAAGATAACTGCATCATCATTATTGATTGTTGCAACTGGCGTGTCATCTTCGTTAACAATTACAGACGGCAATACGAATTCATCATGAATACCATTTGCATAAGAGTCTTCTACACACTCTTCTGCTGATTTATAAGTAGGGCCTTCACCATTCACCATAGCACGGTAACATTTTTCTACGCGATCCCAGCGCTTGTCACGGTCCATGGAGTAATAACGACCAGAGATAGTCGCGAATTGTCCTACTCCTGTTTCTTTAATTACTTCATTTGTTGCATCGATATAACCTTTTGCTGTTTGTGGTCCAACATCGCGGCCATCTAAGAATGCATGGATATATACTTTCTCCACGCCTTCTTTTGCTGCTAAGCGAAGAAGAGCAAACATATGGTTCATGTGACTGTGCACACCACCATCAGAAAGTAAACCGAATAAATGAAGAGCAGTACCTTTTTCTTTCACGCTTTTAATTGCATTTTGGAAAGTTTCGTTCTGATCGAACTCACCTTCACGAATTGCAACGTTTACGCGTGTTAAGCTTTGATATACGATGCGGCCAGCACCGATATTTAAGTGACCAACCTCTGAGTTACCCATTTGACCTGCTGGAAGACCTACTTCCTCACCAGAAGCTGTAAGCGTTGTGTGAGGGAATTTGTTCCAGTAACCATCAAAATTAGGTTTCTTAGCTTGTGCTACAGCATTCCCGTAAGTTTCTTCACGTAGTCCGAAACCATCAAGAATGATTAAAGCTGTTGGCTTTCTCATTTTACCGCCCCCAGAAGACCTAAGAACGAAGCAGGCTCTAAGCTAGCACCGCCAACTAAAGCGCCGTCGATGTCAGATTGTGCCATATACTCTTTAATGTTTTCTGGTTTTACGCTACCGCCGTATTGAATACGAACAGCTTCTGCAGCTTCTGGAGAAACAGCTTCTGCAACAACTTTACGGATGTGCGCACATACTTCATTTGCATCTGCAGAAGAAGAAGATTTACCTGTACCGATAGCCCAGATTGGCTCATAAGCGATAACAGTTACTTTAACTTGCTCTTCTGTTAAACCTGCAAGTGCTTTTGTTACTTGACCTGCTACTAGATCAAATGTTTTTCCGCTTTCGCGCTCTTCTAAAGTCTCACCACAACATACGATTGGTGTTAAACCATGTTCAAATGCTGCAAGAGTCTTTTTATTTACTGACTCGTCTGTTTCAGCAAACATTTCACGACGCTCAGAGTGGCCAAGTACTACATAGCCTACTTTTAAGTCGCTAAGTGCTACTGGGCTAATTTCGCCAGTGAATGCACCATTTTTTTCGAAGTGCATGTTTTGTGCACCTACTTGTAAGTCAGTTCCTTCAGCCTTTGCTACTAAGCGCTCTAAGAATAGAGCTGGCGAACAAACTACTGCATCAACAGCTGAAGCTGCTGGGATTTGACCTTTAACTTCCTCTACGAAGCTAACTGCTTCAGATAGAGTTTTATTCATTTTCCAGTTACCTGCGATAATTGGTTTACGCATGCTTTGCACCGTCCTTTTTCTTTGGCTGCTACTTATTTGTCGTTAAGACAAACTACACCTGGAAGCTCTTTACCTTCCATGAATTCTAATGACGCACCGCCGCCAGTAGAAATGTGGCTCATTTTATCAGCCATACCGAATTTTTCAACAGCTGCTGCAGAGTCACCACCGCCGATAACAGAGTATGTATCTTCTGCATCTGCTAATGCTTGTCCTACTGCTTTTGTACCTTCTGCGAATGGAGTCATTTCGAATACACCCATTGGTCCATTCCATACAACAAGCTTAGAATTTTTAATTACATCTGCATAAATTTCACGTGTTTTAGGACCGATGTCCACGCCTTCCCAAGTAGAAGGGATAGAGTCGATACCTACGATTTGAGTTGTTGCAGTTTCAGAGAATTCCTCTGTGATTACAACATCAACTGGCATGTAGAAGTTTACGCCTTTTTCTTTTGCAAGTTGCATAAATTCTTTAGCTAGTTCGATCTTGTCGTTTTCACATAGAGATAGACCAATTTCATGACCTAAAGCTTTAACAAATGTGTAAGCAAGTCCGCCACCGATGATTAAGTTATCTACTTTGTCTAATAGATGACGAATTACACCGATTTTATCTTTTACTTTCGCACCACCGATGATAGCTGTGAATGGACGTTCTGGGTTAGAAAGTGCTTTACCTAATACATCTAACTCTTTTTCCATTAATAAACCAGATACTGCTGGTAGGTAGTCTGCGATTCCTGCTGTAGAAGCGTGAGCACGGTGAGCTGCACCGAATGCATCGTTTACGAAGATATCAGCAAGAGCTGCAAATTCTTTCGCAAGTTCTGCATCGTTCTTTTCTTCGCCCGCATAGAAACGTACGTTTTCAAGAACTAATACGTCGCCTTCGTTCATTGCTGCAACCATTTCTTGTGCAACTGGTCCGAATGCTTCGTCCGCTTTTTTAACATCTTTACCAAGAAGCTCGCCTAAACGTGCTGCTACTGGAGTAAGACGTAATTCTTCTACTGCTTGACCTTTTGGACGGCCTAAATGACTTGCTAAAATTACTTTCGCACCTTGCTCTATTAAATATTGAATTGTAGGAAGAGCTGCACGGATACGAGTTTCATCTGTAATTTTGCCTTCTTTCATAGGTACGTTGAAATCAACGCGGCAAAATACACGCTTACCTTTTAAATCTACGTCACGAATTGATTTTTTGTTCATTGGATTTCCCTCCGACTACTAGTTAGGATTGACAAAACCCATTCAAAAGCTTAACACATTTGCTTCTAAAACGAAAGAAGAGAGAGAGGGAACAAACCCTCTCCCTCGTTTTGTCATTGATTGCTTATATACTTAAGAATTAAAGACCTTTAGAAGTCATGTATGCAGCTAGGTCTACTACGCGGTTAGAGTAACCAGTTTCGTTATCGTACCAAGAAAGTACTTTAACCATGTTACCTTCCATTACCATTGTAGATAATGCATCGATTGTAGAAGAAGCTGTACATCCGTTATAGTCGATAGATACTAATGGCTCTTCGCTGTATCCAAGGATACCTTTTAATTCGCCTTCAGAAGCTGCTTTGAATGCTGCGTTTACATCTTCAACTGTTACTTCTTTGTCAAGTTCAACAACTAAGTCAACAAGAGAAACGTTAGCAGTTGGAACACGTACAGCGCCGCCGTTTAATTTACCTTTAAGTTCTGGTAATACTAATGCTACAGCTTTAGCAGCACCAGTAGATGTTGGGATCATGTTTTCAGCTGCTGCACGAGCACGACGTAAATCTTTATGTGGTAAGTCTAAGATTTGTTGGTCGTTAGTGTAAGAGTGAATTGTTGTCATCATTCCGCGTTTTACGCCGAATTTTTCGTTTAATACTTTAGCGAATGGAGCTAGACAGTTTGTAGTACAAGAAGCATTAGATACTACGTTGTGGTTAGCTGCATCGTATTGTTCGTGGTTAACACCCATAACTACAGTGATATCTTCGTCAGAAGCTGGAGCTGAGATGATAACTTTCTTAACTGATCCACCTAAGTGTTTCTCAGCGTCTGATTTTTTAGTGAAACGGCCAGTAGATTCTACTACTACTTCTACTCCGTAGTCGCTCCATGGTAATTGAGCTGGGTCACGCTCAGCGATAACTTTAATTTCTTTACCGTTAACAACGATGCTGTTTTCGTTAGCAGATACTTCTGCATTTAAAGTTCCGTGAACTGTATCATATTTTAAAAGGTGAGCTAATGTTTTAGCATCTGTTAAGTCGTTGATTGCTACTACTTCTACCTCAGAGTTGTTAAGAGCTGCGCGGAATACGTTACGTCCGATACGTCCAAATCCATTAATACCAATTTTAGTCATTTAAATTTCCTCCTTGGGGGATTATATTAAAGGGTAATACCCTTTGTTAATTGTTTTGCTGCACCTTCATCTGTAATTAGAATTGAAGTGTGCCCTTGCTTTATTACAGCCTGTATTGCTTTTGCTTTTGAAGAACCTCCAGCGACTGCGACAACGTGAGATACATGTTGTAAATCTTCAAGTTGCATACCAACTGTTCTTACTTTATGAACAACATTTCCTTGTTCATTAAAGTAGTAACCGAAAGCTTCGCCAACTGCTTCGCTTGCCTGAATCTTTAACCAATCTGCTTCTGAAGTATTTCTGCGACGTGCCATTGTTAACGCATCACCAATTCCATGAATGACGATATTGGAAGATCGAATCAACTCAAGAACTTCTTTCACGGAGGGCTCTGTTACAATAGACGCATATGCTTCGCTACTAACGTGATCTGGAACATACAATAAGCGATAATTACTCATCGTATTTTGTGCCATTTTGGCGCAAATGGTATTGGCTTCTAACTCGACACCTTCTCCAATTCCACCACGTGCTGGGACAAATAGCATATGTAAATCTTTGCAATCAAGTTGCATCATGTCCGCAGCAGCAGCTAGCGTACTTCCTCCAGCCACAGCAACGATATTATTCACTGTCAGACGGTCTTTTATACAAGTCACACAAGCACGGCCCATCTCCAGTTTGACCCAAGGTGATTCATCACTATCACCAGGGACAACGAAAACTTCATCCAAGTCTAATGTTTCCTTAAGTTGTTTTTCTAAAACCTTTAACCCGGAAATTTCTTTCATAAAGTCTTCCAAAGCAAGAACTAAAGCTGTTCCTTCTTCTGTCAAAGTCATTCCAGAAGAAGCGACGTGAACTAAGTTTTGTTCTTTCAAAACTTGAACTTCACTTCGCAATACTCGTTCTGTCATACCGAGACTTGCAGATAAGTTTCTTCTTCCAATCGGCTGCATAAGCCTAATGTACTGAAGCACTTGCATTCTCGTTTGCATAACAGGTAGCAGATCAGGTAATAATTTTTTTGTGTTCTGAATCCATGAGCGCATATCTTTTCTCCTCACTGCATCGGTTCATTTCCCTTCGTGGTCACTTTATGTCCCGTAGTGACATTTTGCGTCCCACTTAGGTTAAAAAAATAATCCCTGCTACGTGTATTATTGTAACAGGAGACAGAAACTTATTCAACTCTTAACTGCATTCTTTATATAGTTTATTATGACACCTTTGTGAATGTTACCATATTCCACTTGTCTTCCGCCTATTTCTACAACAGGAATCATTAGATGGTATTTCTCTAAAAGGTCATTATCTTCATATATATCTATTTCCTCAATTTGAAAAGAATATTCATATTGTACTTCTTTTAAAACTTGTTTCGCCTTCACGCAAAGACCACAATCTTTTTTTGTATATAGTACAACCTTCATCTTCTTCACCTATCCAATTGTTTTTCTTAGAGACGAAGCAGGAATATGCATTTGTTCTCTATACTTCGCAACCGTTCTTCGAGAAATAACTATTTCATGCTCTTCTTCTAATAATTTTGAAATCTTTTGATCCGAAAGTGGCTTTTTCTTATTTTCTGCTCCAACAAGCGTTTGAATGAATTGTTTCACACGCTTTGTAGAAACCGCCTCATCTTCCGTCGTAGAAATAGAATTACTAAAGAACGATTTCATCTCAAATAAACCGTGCGGCGTTTGCACATATTTATTACGCGTTGCACGACTAATTGTAGACTCATGCACACCTAACTCTTCCGCCACCTCTTTTAAAGCAAGTGGTTTTAAATACTCTGGACCTCCCCAGAAGAAATCATGCTGTTTTTCCATAATAATATTCATCACTTGTAAGAGTGTTTGTTTTCTCTGTTTCAAACTGCGCATAATCCATTGCACATGCTGATACTTCTCCGATACGTAAGAAGCCACTTCACTTTCACTATTATTTAGTAACGCACTATACTCAGAGTGAATTTCAATTCTTGGCATATTTCTCTCATTCATCTGTAAAACGAGATGATCGCCATCTTTTTTTACCGCCATATCAGGCACAATATAAAGTGGTTTATCAGAAGAAAATGCAAGACCTGGTTTCGGCTGCAATGATGTAATACAGTTCACCGCATCCTGTAATTCCTCGTTGGTACACTTCAACACTTGAACGAGCTTTCGCCAATCTTTCTTAACGAAATAATTAAAATGATCATCTATAATTTCTTCCGCTAACCCATTTCTTCTTTGTAAGCGCTTCAATTGGATTGATAGACATTCCTGAATATTACGCGCACCTACCCCTGCTGGCTCTAACGATTGAACAAGCTCCACGGAACAGTCCACTACATCAATTGGCGCAGAAAGAAGCTCTGATAACTCTTCATTTGTTTCTTGTAAATAGCCATTTCCATCCATGTTCATAATAATGAAAGAAGCTGCTTTTCGCTCTTCTTCATCTATTTTATAATACTGTAGTTGATTTAATAAATGTTGCTGAATCGTTGTAGAATCCACACTGTAGATTTCCATTTGATTCTCGACTTGTTTGCGGGTACTTTTACTTGTGTTAGAGCTCTTTTTCTTCTCCCTCTCAAAACCACCTAACTCAATAAGGGGATTCTCTAACGATTGCTCATACAAAAACTCCGATAATTCTTGTACATTATACTGGAGCATTGTAATCGCTTGCCTTAACTCTTGTGTCATTGCCAAACGTAAGCTTTGTTCTTGTAAAAGACTTGCCTTCAAACTAATCTCCCCCTTGTTTCTATTGTACAATAAGTTTGGTAAAAGGAGAATCCTCACGCAGACACCCATTCCAAAATATTATTAATTTATATGTATTAATGAGATTTAGATCTTACAACCGAAATTTGAATAATATTGAAAGAAAATAATAGCGCAATAAAAATTATTACCACATACTAATAGTAAATCTTATAACCAGATATAACAAGAGAGAAATAAAAAAAGGTCCTAACTTACAAATGTAAGTTAGGACCTTTTGACGCGCCCAGAGGGATTCGAACCCCCGGCAGACGTGGTACCGGAAACCACCGCTCTATCCGACTGAGCTATGGGCGCATGAGATTATGATAATATCAACGGTTTGCTTCCGTCTTCTTCCGATTTGTTCTTACCGAAAGTTAAACGTAGGATACGAACACCAACACGTAGACGTTCGCTTCTTTACATATGGATATTATATCCTGACGCTAACCTAATACGCAAGCATAAAAACCTCTTCTACACTAGCTTTAGCGCGCAGTTTTCCTTCTTTCGTTCCCCCTTAATCTACTTAAATCGAAATAGAACGCATATAGGCTCATAACTTCATCATATTAAATCTAATCGTCTAGAATTACATCTCTCGGCATCGCACTTTTCGCATATAGTCTATAAAAAAAAGACAGGCGAAGTGATGCCCGCCCATCTCCGCACTATTTTATATATTTTGATCGCAGGCTAAATATATCTTCCCCTTCACGAATGCCTGCCGATCCCTTCCTCACATTTTTTACGACAGTCCAATTCGGGTTAGTTTCATCACCTATGTTCTGTACTGTAAAGTTGCCGTCACCATATTCTCGGTGACCTTCTGCCAATTTCTCCGTTAAATCATTCTCTTTTGATCTCACCATCTTTGCGCCATCTCCCTTTTTATACAACCCTCTTAAACTGTCCAACCGATCACACGTCCAGTCAATTGGAGATCCTCGTTTTCCGCTTCGATTAATTTTAACACACTGTCGGGGGTAAGTTCCGATAACGGCTGCCCAATCGCATTAGAAACGTTATTTTCTTTGATAGTAGAAACTCGGCGAGGATTGGGTAAAAGACAATTCGCTGGGCTGCGTCAGGACTTCGCGAGAGATCAACCCCCTGATTCAAAAATCACAAATACTATCTCTAAGGGACTCCTGCGACGGCTCAGCGGGGTGGCTTGGAGCGTTCGGAAAATTTTCGTTTGGGTTGGCTTGTGGTGAATAGCGTATTCATTTTGATGAATGACGAATACAACATAAATGACTTTTTTTACTTTCGACTTTCTCTTCTAAACGTTGATTTAAAAGAATTCGCAAGACTTTCGATGAACAAAACAATTCGTAAATGTTTTATGTATTAAAAGAAACGTTGATTTAATAACGTTCTTCTTTCGTGAATGACTTCGATTGAACGAATAAGATAATGAAGATATTATTTTTTTAAAACTGAACACATCCTTTTTTTACTATACAAGAAAATTTTATTTTAAATTGAAAATAACTACAAGAATAGAAATATATATATTTTATTGATGTGTTTTTTGTGAATAACCAGAAATTTAACCTCATGTAATTTTCAGTTACTTTTTAATCTTCAACAGGTAACATACCTACATCATGAATTACATATCATCCTCTTCCATCTTATAAAGCGCCACTATAACAAAGAATTCATTGGCGCTTGAATCAAAGCTTCAACTTCAAAGCCTAAATTTTCCAATCATAAATTCACCCAAACCCACAAATTATAATCTTTGAATTGATATTCCAAAGGGGGCTTCATTCAATGACTGTAATTACAAAACTAAAGCAAACTGTTTCTGGATTAAAAAGTGCACAAGCTAGCTTAGAGGGATTCGCTCTTGATACGGATAACCAACAAGCAAAGCAACTTTTCCAAACAGCTGCGCAGCAAACACAAACAATTATTGATTCTTTAAACCCACGTGTTGAAGAAGTCCAGCAAGAAGAACCACAATACACACAGCAATAACCAAAGGTGCCATTGTATCTAATGGTGCACAATTTGAGAAAAAGGGTGATATGCAATCATCCTTTTTTCTCAAATTACATAATGCAATAGAAATGGAATGATTATAATGCGAAAACTCGGAATCATAACCGCGTTATTTATGCTCCTATTCGGTTCACTTACCGGATGTGATAATAGCCCGTTAGATAAAAAAGTAAAGAAAGAAGAAGCTAAACGAACGAAAGAAGACAAGGGCCCTAAATTAACAAAAATGAGTACAGAATCCTTTAATCAATCTATATCGCAAGAAGCTAAGAAAAAAGCTCTCACTATAGAGGGAATTACAGAAGCCACCGCAGTTAATACAAATTTAGATCTTTACATAGCCATTAAACCTGAACATCACGAAAGATTTGGTTTAAAGCCTTTAAGAAGTAAATTAAAAAAGAAGCTAAGTGATGAAAACCCTACTTTCGATATTCGTGTAAGTACAGACAAAAAGATCTTTATGCTCATAGAAGAACTTGAAAACAAAATTAAGAAAAAGAAAGTGAGTAAGGATGGCATTAAAGAACAGTTAAAACTCATTCAATCAGAAATGGGATCTAATATTTAAGCTTTCTAAAAGAGAAGGAAGGATTCAAATGTCTAGTAAAGATAAAAATTTAACACCTGTACAACAAGAATATAAAAAATTCGAACAACAGCGCGAACCGAAGCGCCCCGTTTTAAAAAATTGTATAAAGGCTTTTTTCGTCGGGGGATTAATTTGTCTAATAGGCCAACTGATTTCCACCTTTTATATTACGTACTTTGATTTCACTGAAAGATCTGCCGGGAACCCTACCGTTGCAACTCTTATTTTTATCTCCATGCTACTGACGGGATTTGGCGTCTACGATCGCCTCGGACAATTTGCTGGTGCTGGTACCGCAGTTCCCGTTACTGGATTTGGTAACTCTGTTATTGCCGCGTGTATTGAACACCGTACAGAAGGATTCGTTCTCGGCGTTGGTGGTAACATGTTTAAACTAGCAGGATCGGTCATCTTATTTGGCGTATTTTCAGCTTTTGTCATCGCTCTTATTAAAACGATTCTCTTTCAATGGGGAGGGCTGTAAATGTTACAAGGACACCGAACATGGGTATTCGAAAACAAACCAGTTATCATCTCAACAGGTGTAGTCGGTGGCCCATTTGAGGCAAATGGAAAAATCCCTGAAGACTTCGATACCCTGCATGAAGATTTATGGCTCGGACAAGATTCTTACGAAAAGGCGCATAAAATTTTATTTGAAGAAGCTTGTAGCCGCGCTACCGAAAAGGCAAAGCTCCGTAAAGACGATATTCAATTCGTACTCGCAGGGGATTTAATTAACCAAATAACTCCAACGAGCTTTGCATGCCGCACACTCGGAACACCTTATCTCGGTTTATTCGGCGCCTGTTCTACCTCTATGGAAGGCTTAGCACTCGGCGCAAGTATCGTAAATGCAAAAGGTGCAAAGTATTTATTAACTGGGGCATCAAGTCATAACGCTGCGGTAGAAAAACAATTCCGCTATCCAACTGAATATGGTGGTCAAAAACCTCCTACGGCTCAGTGGACAGTGACCGGTGCAGGCGCGGCTATTTTAAGCGACACTGGATATGGTCCACAAGTAACATCGGCCACCATTGGACGGGTTATTGATATGGGACTAACAGATCCTTTTAATATGGGTGGTGCGATGGCCCCAGCCGCTGTCGATACGATTGAAGCTCATTTACGCGAACGACAAATTGACGCCTCTTATTACGACTTAATCGTAACAGGTGACCTTGGACATGTCGGTCGCGAAATCGCTTACGACCTACTACATAAACATGGAACAAAGGTAAAGAGCGAGCAATTTCAAGATTGCGGAATCATCATTTATAGAGAAGGTCAACCTGTCATAGCTGGTGGAAGTGGTCCGGGCTGTTCAGCAACAGTCGTATACGGACATTTATTAAACCGAATGAAAAGAGGAGAATTCAAGAAAATACTTGTCGTTGCGACAGGCGCTTTACTATCTCCACTTACATTCCAACAAGAAGAAACGATTCCGTGTATCGCTCACGCTGTTTCGATTGAATTTGGAGGTGCAACGCAATGATTTTTTTCTGGGCTTTCGTCATTGGTGGACTCATATGCGTAATCGGACAGCTTATGTTTGATGTCGGCAAACTAACCCCCGCTCATACGATGGCAACACTCGTTGTTGCTGGAGCTATATTAGATGGATTCAATCTGTATGAACCATTAATCGACTTTGCAGGCGCTGGGGCAACTGTACCTATTACAAGTTTCGGTAATGCCCTCGTTCATGGCGCGATGGAGGAAGCAGCCAAACATGGCATCGTCGGCGTTATTACCGGCATGTTTAAAGTAACGAGTGCTGGTGTATCAGCTGCCATTATTTTCGGCTTCATTGGAGCATTGCTATTCAAACCGAAAGGATAAGGTGTTCGTATGACAGTTATCGCTAGCGTTAAAACCTGCCTTGCCAGTGTAAGGGGCGCTCAAGCAAGTTTAAGCTCCCTTTCACTAAATTCACAGGACGCGGAATCAAAACGTGTATTTCATGAATGTATGTTAGAAATGGACAGCATCATCACCGATTTACAGAATAGAGTTTCAGTATTAGAACGTGAAGAACCTCAATATAAAGGGTTTTAAGTAGACTGGAGGAAATGACTATGTCTCACCTGCCGGAATGGACACTTGTCATTCTTCGCTCTGTATTCATATTAATTATTTTATTCGCTATTACGAAATGGTTAGGAAAAAGACAAATCTCTCAGCTCTCCTTTTTTGAATACATAGCCGGAATGACAATCGGTGACATCGCTGCCCAAGTATCTACAGGGCTTGATTCAAAATTTTTCCACGGCGTCTTTGCGATACTCATTTTCGCTGTGGTACCTTTTTTCACTGGAATCCTCTCTTTAAAGAACAAAACAGCTCGAGATTTTTTTGAAGGAAAATCTACCGTATTAATAAAAGATGGCAAAATACTTGAAGATAATTTAAAGAAAGAAAAATATACAAGTGATGAATTACTTGAGCTTCTCAGAGGAAAAAATGCATTCAGCGTAGCTGATGTTGAATTTGCTGTACTAGAACCGAGCGGTGAATTAAATGTATTATTAAAGAAAGATCGCCAACCACTTACAGCAAAAGATATCAGCTTAAAAGTGCCAAACGAAAAAGAACCGCAAACTGTTATTATGGATGGAAATGTACTAGATGAACCTCTTTCTGCTAGCGGACATAATCGCGCTTGGTTACATTCTGAGCTAGAAAAACTCGGTGTTGTCATTGAAAATGTCTTTCTTGGTCAAGTTGATTCATACGGACAACTTACTATCGACATCTATAATGATAAACTCCAAATGCCTTCTCCTCAAAACAAGCCTTTACTATTGGCTTCCTTAAAGAAATGCAATGCTGATCTTGAATTATTCTCTTTAGAAACGAAATCAAAATCAGCGAGTGATATGTATAGTAAAAACGCAAAACAAATCGAGAAAATCTTAAATAAAGTAACCTATCTGTTAAAAGAATAAAAAATGAAAGAACGCTTCTATACAAAAGGCGTTCTTTTGCCTTTCCCACACCATTAATCACGTTTAAATTTATGTAATTCGGTTATGATGTTGAAGATACATAAGCAGGGAATTTTAAAAACATAGCGAATAAATCATGATACAACTACATATTTTTTGATTTAAAGTGGTTTCGTTTGACCTTCATTGACCATAATTGTATTATAAGACTAAGAAAGCTTTTAAAGGAGGAAATAACAGATGAATTTAATTCCTACAGTAATTGAACAAACAAATCGTGGAGAACGCGCTTACGATATTTACTCTCGACTATTAAAAGATCGCATCATTATGCTTGGTAGTGCAATTGATGACAACGTAGCAAACTCAATCGTTTCCCAGCTTTTATTCTTGGAATCTCAAGATCCAGAAAAAGATATTCACATTTACATCAACAGCCCTGGTGGTTCTATCACAGCTGGTATGGCAATTTACGATACAATGCAGTTTATTAAACCACAAGTATCAACAATCTGTATCGGTATGGCTGCATCTATGGGTGCATTCTTACTTGCAGCAGGTGAAAAAGGAAAACGTTACGCACTTCCAAACAGTGAAGTTATGATTCACCAACCACTTGGCGGAGCACAAGGTCAAGCGACTGAAATCGAAATCGCTGCAAAACGTATCCTATTCTTACGTGAAAAATTAAACCAAATTCTTGCTGACCGCACAGGTCAACCACTTGAAGTTCTACAACGCGACACAGACCGCGACAACTTCATGACAGCAGAAAGAGCTCTAGAATACGGCTTAATCGATAAGATCTTTACAAATCGTTAAGACACTTAAAAGCGGAAGTGGCTCGTTCAGAATCGCAGGGCGTTGGAGCTTTTACATCCGAGGCGCTTTTTGCCTCGAATGTAAAAGCGAAACGACCGGAGATTCTAGCCACTGGAGCTGGATAGAATTAAAAGCGGAGGCGGCTCGTTCAGAATGAGAGGGGGATGGAGCTTCTGACAAAGAGGTGCTTTTTACCTCGACGGAAGAAGCGAAGCCACCGACCATTCTAGCCGCTGGAGCTGGATACATCTAAAAGCGGAAGCGCCCTATTACAGGGCGCTTTTTTATTATGTACAAGGGTACCACGCACCCCACAAACAGAAAAACAAAAAAAGCTATCGCACATTCGCGATAACCCTTTATTGTACATATGCAGTTAATGCTTCCAAAGCCTCTTCTGCATCTGAACCTTCTGTTGTGATTGTAATCATGCTACCAGTTCCGATTGCTAAGCTCATAATCCCCATTATGCTCTTTGCATTCACTGTCTTTCCATCTTTCTCGATGAAGATATCCGCATGAAAGCGATTTGCCTCTTGTACAAACAACGCAGCCGGACGTGCTTGTAAGCCGTTTTTTAGTGCCACTTTAACCAGTTTTTGAACCACAGCTCCATTTCCCCTTTAACCTTTTATTTTTTTGCTACTGTTTCCCCCGCGCGTAATTTCTCTGCAATTTCATCGATTTTACGCAAACGATGATTAATACCCGATTTACTAATTTTCCCCCCGGATACCATCTCACCTAACTCTTTCAATGTTACATCTTGATAATCTCTTCGTAACTGTGCAATTTCTCTTAATTTATCTGGCAAAATATCAAGCCCAACCGTCTCATCAATATAGCGGATGTTCTCAATTTGCCTTAGCGCTGCACCAATTGTTTTATTTAAATTAGCTGTTTCGCAGTTAACTAAACGATTTACTGAATTACGCATATCGCGAACAATTCGAATATCTTCAAATCTTAAAAGTGCATTATGAGCACCTATAATATTTAAAAACTCTGTAATTTTTTCCGCTTCTTTCAAATACGTAATGTACCCTTTTCTTCTTTCCAACGTCTTACTATTTAAATCAAATCCGTTCATCAGTTCACATATAGAATCATTATGTTCCTTATATAACGAAAAGATCTCTAAATGATAAGATGATGTTTCTGGGTTATTTACTGAACCACCTGCTAAAAATGCACCGCGTAAATACGATCGTTTACAACATTTCTTCTCGATTAATTCCTGCG
The DNA here is from genome assembly GCF_038008145.1 of Bacillus sp. FSL R9-9530. NCBI lineage: Bacteria > Bacillati > Bacillota > Bacilli > Caryophanales > Bacillaceae > Bacillus > Bacillus sp. FSL R9-9530. The sequence continues at coordinate 4,313,894 of NZ_JBBOYO010000001.1, read as the reverse complement.
ATATATTTCGAATAAACGAAAAGTCATCTCGAACAATGTGAAGATCTGCTAATATTTCACGAGACTTCTCAACAAGCCGCACGATATATACATTATTTTTCTTCAATCGCATTTTTTTACGAACAAGTAATTCTACCGTCACATCATATCCTTTTTTCAAAAGCGTATAAATCCTTCTTGCAATTGCTGCATTTTCCGTTTGAATATCGATAGATAGGCGACGGTTTGAAAAAGAAAGCGATCCGTTCATTCGAAGCAACGCCGATAATTCTGATTTCTCGCAGCATTCCTTCATTTCAAGGTTGGTCAACTCTTTCTTTGTTTCTGATGCAAATGACACAGTCAACACCTCCTTATACTATTACTTTGGAACAAAAATCTTGTCCTATATGAATGAGGAGCGTTACCTCAAATGAGGCAACGCACATTTATAACAATGAATATAAAATAGAAGCTAACTTTAATGTATCATGTCTTACAACACGATCATCATATTTCGCTAATCGATCTTGAATGATTTCGATATTATGTTCAGCAAAACGATTTGTATCCAGTGCAACTGGTTCCGACATCTCTTCCTCATATAACTTACGTAATTCACGAGGAATATCACGATTATTTACAATCGCAGTGTCGATAAATGGTTTACCTAAATGATCATGTAACGCCTGCACATGATCAAATGCAGTATAACCCTTCGTTTCGCCCGCTTGCGTCATAACATTACATACATATACCTTCTTCGCTTTTGCAGCAAGAACAGCGTCTCCAATTTTGTTAACAACTAAATTCGGTAATATACTTGTGTACAGACTTCCTGGACCGAAAACAAGCAAATCAGCTCGTTTAATTTCCGTCAACGTTTCACATAACGGTTCTACATCTTCTGGAGTTAAAAAGACACGATTAATCTTCTTCCCGAAATGAGGAATCTTTGATTCACCTGTTACAATTTCTCCATCTTCTAATTCTGCATGAAGTACCGCACTTTGATTCGCTGCTGGTAATACACGTCCTCTGACATTTAATACTTTACTCGTTTCCGTAATCGCGTGGTAAAAGTCTCCTGTAATCGAAGTCATACCTGCCAATAGTAAATTTCCTAACGCATGCCCTTTCAGTCCGTCTCCAGTTGTAAAACGGTGCTGAAATAAAGCCTCCACTAATGGTTCTACATCCGATAACGCAACAAGTACGTTACGAATATCACCTGGAGGTGGAATTTCTAGCTCATCACGTAGTCTACCTGAACTGCCTCCATCGTCGGCTACTGTTACAACTGCTGTAATATCAACAGGATATTGTTTTAATCCCCTTAATAAAACAGAAAGTCCAGTTCCACCTCCCATGATAACAATTTTAGGTTTTCTCTCTTTTTTCATCCCTTAATGGCCCTTTCTCTTCTCCACATCACGATGAGATACATGAACGCTATACTCTGGTTTCAAATGTTTCCCAAGGTACTCTGTAAGCGTAACAGAACGATGTTGCCCACCTGTACATCCAATCGCAATTACAAGTTGACTCTTACCTTCTCTTTTATAATGAGGCAGCATGAAAGTGATAAGATCCGTCAATTTCTCTAAAAACTTATGCGTTTCATTAAATTTCAACACATACGACGAAACTTCTTCATCCAGTCCTGTTAATGGCTTCATATGTGGAATATAATATGGATTTGGTAAAAAACGAACATCAAATACTAAATCAGCATCAATTGGAATTCCGTACTTAAATCCAAATGACATAACATTTACACGAAATGCTTGCTCAGTTTCTGTTGAGAATAAGTGAACAATTTTTTCTCGTAATTCTTTCGGTTTCAAATCAGATGTATCAAGCACAATATTCGCTCGTGCCTTCATATCAGTTAAGAGACCACGCTCAGCTTCAATTCCCTTTAACGGCAAGCCAGTTGGCGCAAGTGGATGCGAACGTCTCGTTTCTTTATAACGAGTTACAAGTGTGCTATCTTTCGCATCTAAAAATAAAATATGAGGAATAATCCATGTACGTTCTGATAAATCATCAAGCGCTCCCCATAAATATTCAAAAAACTCTCGGCCACGTAAATCAATACCGAGTGCCACTTTATTCATTTTACCTTTTGAATCTGCCATAAGTTCAATAAACTTCGGCAATAACATCGGTGGTAAATTATCTACACAAAAATATCCTAAATCTTCGAAACTTTGTAACGCTACCGTCTTTCCAGCTCCAGACATCCCTGTAATAATTACCATTTTTATATCATTATTCTCTGTCATCGTATCCTCTCCTTGCAGGTTTAACTCGGATCTAATCGATATGAAAGCAACTCAAAATCTGGGGTATATACAAATGTACCGTAGATTATACCATTCCCTTTAATTAAATAATCAATAATGTGATAATCTCCTGGTGCCATTGCTAAATCATCAATTTTATCAAATGTATGCCAACCAATGATGCCTTCTTCGCTCTCTAATTTGTTTTCTCCTGCAAAATCTGTTGCTAAAAAGGAGAACATCATCCATTCAGAAACAACTTTATCACCTTCTTGGATAACAAAAGTGAAGACCCCTTTTAATGCTGGATTCTTTAAATAAATACCTGTTTCTTCACGATACTCGCGAACAACGGTATCTCTTACTGTCTCACCACGCTCCATTTTCCCGCCCGGTGCAACCCACCAATTCCGGCGAGGTTTTTGGAGTAAGAGTACTTCATTATCTCTAATTAACACACAGTTTGTCACTCTTTGCATGTTTCTTCACCTCAGCTACTTGCAGCAAAATTTCTCACTGCATACTCATTTCATTATACTATCAAAAACAGTTTGCTACAACGAAGGTGCCAGTCCCCTTTCGCTAAGCAATTGTAAAAATTCTTTCTATAACAAGCAATCAAAATACCTTACTTCCCATGAATAGCACATAAAAATCCCCTTAACGATTTTTATCGTTAAGGGGATTAAAACACTTATTTCTTACCGAAATAAGTAACAACCGCAAATCCTAAAATAAAAGTAATAATTGAACTTACAATTGAAATTCCACCAGTCGGAATGCCAGGGAACACAATGACAATCGACCCGATAACGAGCCCAATAATTGCCGCAAATGTCATACTTTTATAACGATCTAACAAATAACTAATTCCTTTACTACTTACAACAAATCCGGCCATCACGCCGGCACCGATAACCACGATTAACGGTAAATTGAGTGTAGTTAAAGCGTTAATTGCTGTTGGATACACACCAATAATTAATAAAATAAACGATCCACTAATTCCAGGAAGAAGCATAGCCATACTAGCCATCCATCCTGCGAAAAATAAACCAATTGCATTTAAAATTGTTAACGTCGTAATCGGATCAGCTGCCTTATCTGGTTTAAAGAATGCTGTTATTGCAACAAGAATTGCTGCAATTATTAATAAGACAATATGACTACCTTTAAACGTTGCCTTTGCATCAGCTTCTCTCATTAACATCGGTAATATACTAATAATTAAACCGAGAAAGAAAAATTGAGTCGGTTCATAATGATTTGCTAATAAATATTTAATAACGTGACTTAACGTTAGAAAAGCTGCCGCTACACCAGCTGCAAGTGGGATTAAAAACGCTAAATGTTTTTTCCATTCACGACTAAAGAATCCGCTAATTGCTGCAAGCAATTGTTCATAAATCCCCAACACAACAGCGATTGTTCCGCCACTCACACCAGGAATTAAATCACTAACGCCCATACAAAATCCACGATATATATTACGCCATTCCATACTGAATAAATTCCTCATTTCTTATAATGATTTTTCCCGTAAATTCTAGTATAACAATAAGAATCATTATATTCTTAATTGTTTTTGACAATAGTTTGACATTTGGACAAAAAAAGAAAGCCACCTATCGGTAGCTTTCTTCTCAAAAGGAAAAATAACCTTATTTTTCTGTTACAGTCTTTAGTTCCTCTACTAACTCTTCTATATAATGCTGTGCACTCTGTGCTGCAATACTACCATCGCCTGTTGCCGTTACAATTTGACGAAGCATTTTTTCACGAACATCACCAGCTGCGAAAATACCAGGAACTTTCGTTTCCATACGCTCGTTCGTTTCAACATAACCATTTTCATTTGTAATACCTAGCTCAACAAACGGTTTTGATAATGGTAACATACCGATGTATATGAACACGCCGTCAGTTTTAACTTCTTGTTCTTCTCCGCTGTTTACATCTACAAGTGTTACGCTTCCTACTTTACCATTTGCATCGTTAATTTCTTTTATAGTGTGATTCCAAATGAAATCTACTTTCTCATTTTGGAAAGCACGATCTTGTAAAATTTTCTGTGCACGAAGAGTGTCACGACGGTGAACGATCGTTACTTTTGATGCGAAGCGTGTTAAGAACACACCCTCTTCAACAGCAGAATCTCCGCCGCCAATAACAACAAGTTCTTTCCCTTTAAAGAATGCACCATCACATACTGCACAATATGATACACCGCGGCCGCCAAGTTCTGTTTCACCTGGTACACCAATTTTTTTATACTCTGCACCGCTTGCAACGATAATCGCACGTGCTTTATATTCTTTTTTACCAGCAATAATTGTTTTGTACTCTTTACCATCGATGATTGCTTTCACATCACCGTATGCATATTCAGCACCAAATTTCTTCGCATGCTCAAACATTTTATTTGATAAGTCTGGTCCTAAAATAGACTCATAACCTGGATAGTTCTCTACATCTTCTGTATTTGCCATTTGTCCACCTGGAATACCACGCTCAAGCATCAGTGTGCTTAAATTCGCACGAGATGTATATACCGCAGCTGTCATACCAGCTGGTCCTGCACCAATAATAATGACATCATAAATTTTTTCCTCTGACACACTATTCACTCCCATTCATTCATACACATTAAGTTACCCTCATTATACTGTTAGCATCATTTTTTTCCCAATGATTTGCCTACCCTACGTGTGCGTGCGCTTAACAGCCTGCACATACTTTCGTACAGTCGCTACAGATACATTATATACATCACCAAGCTCTGCCTGTGTCATCTTATTTCTTTGTTCGCCGCGCACAATGTATTCAATTGCCGCTGACCAACCGTACACATTTGTAAAAGTCGCTCCAGATGTATATAAACGTATGAACGTGCAAAACCAAAAATTCAAACACTCTTCGATTAATTCATCGTCTTTTTTCGTATAATTGTATAATGCATCCGCGATTCGTACGCACTTTTCAAATTGCTGTAAATCAGCTGGGATGCTTTTATGACTATTAAGTAAAAAGAAATATTTTGCAAGTTGCGATACGATTGGAACACCATTTTTCGCTTGCGTTACATCAAAGAAGAATCCAACCTTCTCTGGTGTTGACAATTCATTCATTAAATATAAAGCTAGCATTTTCTCTTCTAGCGTCGTACTTTGCTGGAATGATTTTCGTAACTCTTCAAATAAAAGATTTTGTCCTTCATCTGCTAAATTCAGTGCATTCCACGGTTCTTTTCCTTTTTTATCAGGATGCAATTCTACAACATGTTGCCACATTTTTTCAGCTACTTGCTGTTCCTTCACCATATACGCTGAGTATGCAAACCAGTAATAAAAACTGACGTCTCCTTCGTACCCTTGACGCTTTAATACTTTGAACCATTTATATGCAGGTTCAAAATGACCAATTGTTGCAAGCGTTGTTCCAAGTTTCAAACGATGCTCAAATGAAATCGGATATACCGAAACTAACTGCCCCGCTAATGACTCTACTTGCTTATGCTCTCCAATTGAATATAGAAAAATAAGCGTATTACAAAGCGCATGCATATTACCAGGATTTTTCTCTAAAATCATTTCTGTTAACTTAAGCGCTTGATCTACATTACCTGATTGAAAATGTGCAATCGCTAAATTATTATGTCCTGACCAAAATTCTGGATATTCTTTCGTAACAACTTCTAGTGTAGCAATCGCCTCTTCTAATTGTCCGTTACGAATGTAGCTGTTCGCTTCTTCTTGCATAACAATTAGCTCATCTTCATCCTCAATCTCTTCCGCACCCATTGCATCTTCTTCCATAATCTCAAGCAATTCTAATGTATCTTCTACAAATTCCTTCTCTTCCGCAACTTCTAAATATCGCTCTGCATACTTCTTCGCCTGTTGAAACAAGCCCATGTATGCATAATTATTTGAAATAAAATAATAGCATTGCTCAAGTTCAGGATTGGATCTAACAAGCTTTAGAAATATCTGATTCGACTCTTGATATTCACCAGATTCAGATAATGCTATTGCTAGTTGGCATAAAATAAACGGCTCCTTCTCGCTTTGTGCTGCTCTTCGAAAATATTTAATTGCATCTTGCAATTTTTGCCCTTTATAAGCCCTCATCCCTTTTTTATAAAAGAAGTCCGCTAACTGATTAAAAGAGATAACTTGTCCGTTCTCCTTATATATTCTTTGATTTTTCCCCATATATCCTCCAGTTTTTTGTTTTCTTCGTTCACACATTCTTCTATCTATAAGTATAAACGATTCCGTAAAAAACAAAACAGTATATTATAATCAATTATTTCCTTTTTATTCATAAAAAGAGAAGGGAAATGTTACATTTTTAACATCAACCTTCTCTAGTGGCCATTTCCTCTTTCGTATAAATAATACGCATCGGATTCCCGCCTACGAAAGCGCCGCCTGGTACATCTTTATGGACAAGTGTGCCTGCAGAAACGATAGCTCCATCTCCAATTGTCACACCTGGTAAAATTGTCGTATTCGCTCCAATCATAACTTCATTCCCTATGACGATTTCTCCGAGCCGATACTCACGAATTAAATATTCATGCGCTAAAAGCGTTGTATTATAGCCGATAATTGAATTGTCTCCCACAGTAATCTTTTCTGGAAACATAATATCTGGCATTACCATAAGTGCAAACGACGTTTTCTTTCCTACTTCCATCCGTAAAAACGTGCGATATAACCAATTCTTTACGGATAAAAATGGCGTGTAACGTGCGATTTGGATGATAATAAAATTTTTCATTACCTTCCAAAAAGAAACTGTTTTATACACATTCCACAATGAACTTTCTCCTGAAACAGGATAGCGCGTTGTCCGTCGCACTGAACTCTCTCCTCTACTTATATAAAGTGACACTTTAACCGGCAGGAATCTTACTACCCGTTAATGCGGGACAAAATCGGTAGTAAATCACTCATTTTATCTAGCACATAATCTGGTTTATACGCTTCTAAATACGCTCTACCTTTCAATGTCCATGAAACCGCTACTGTTTTCGTACCTGCATTTTGTCCACCGACGATATCATGATGATTATCACCAACCATCAATGTTTCTTCTGGCTTTGCATCTAATAATTTCAATGCTTTTTGAAGTGGTTCTGGATGTGGTTTCACATGTTCCACATCATCAATCGTCACGACAACATCAAAAAACTGATCAAGTTTCGAAAGCTTTAATCCCATTTCAACCGTCTGTCTCGCTTTCGTTGTAACGATGCCGATCTTATAACCTTGCTTCTTCAATTCTTGAACCGTTTCATATACAGTTTCATACTCTTCCACTAATTCATCATGATGCTCATGATTAAATTGACGATAACATGTAATCATCTCTTCAACCTTACTTGCATCAATCTTACTAAAAGTATCATGCAAAGATGGACCGATAAATGGCAATACATCTTCACGCTTATACTGATTAGAATAATAGTGATTTAACGTATGTAAAAAAGAAGAGATAATAAGTTCATTTGTATTAATTAACGTTCCATCTAAATCAAATAACACTGTATTTATTTTCATCGTCCTTAATCCTTTCATTACCTGAATATGAAAGAAGCAGCATCTTATATAAGATGCTACTTTTCTCTAATTTTCTAAATATCTTTTATCAGCTTGCCCCATTTTTCGTCTCACAATAATGAAAATGATAGAAATAACAACAATTCCAATAGACATTACTTGTGCAATACGAAGTGGTCCTAACATTAAACTATCTGTACGCAAACCTTCTACGAAGAAGCGTCCCACTGAATACCAAATTAAATATGTGAAGAATAATTCACCACGGCGTAAATTCACTTTTCGTAACGCGAGTAGTAAAATAACACCTGCAAAGTTCCATAATGATTCATATAAAAACGTTGGGTGATAATACACACCATCAATGTACATTTGATTAATAATGAAATCTGGTAAATGAAGACCTTCCAAAAACTGTCTCGTTACTTCATCACCATGCGCCTCTTGGTTCATAAAGTTTCCCCATCGGCCAATTGCTTGTCCTAGTAAAATACTCGGCGCAGCAATATCCGCTAACTTCCAGAATGAAAGCCCGCGTCGTTTCGCAAAAAGGATTCCTGTAATAACAGCCCCGATTAAACCACCATGAATCGCCAAACCACCTTGACGAATATTAATAATTTGACTCGGATTTTGCGAATAATATTCCCATTCAAAAATGACATAATACATTCTCGCAAAAAGAATGGCAATTGGTACTGCGATTAATACAAGGTCGATAAATGTATCTTTGTGAATACCAAGCCTTTCTCCCTCGCGAGTTGCTAGCCAAAGACCTAATAGCACACCTGTACCGATAATAACCCCATACCAATAAACAGGGAACGGCCCAAGTTGGACTGCTATACGGTCAAGCTGTGGTACAGAACCTAACAGCATATATATGACCTCCCTCTCCAGAGTCTACTCTTGATTTCCTAACTCAATCGCACTCATTAATCGTTCAGAGAACTGTTGTGCCGCATTGACTCCCATACGTTTTAATCTGAAGTTCATCGCTGCTACTTCAATAATAACAGCCAAGTTTCGACCAGGACGAACTGGAAGTGTAATCTTCGTAAGTTCTGTATCAATAATCTTCATCTTCTCTTCATCAAGACCTAAGCGATCATAATTTTTCTTTTGATCCCAAATTTCAAGATTAATAACAAGTGTAATACGTTTATAATTTCGTACTGCCCCTGCACCGAATAACGTCATTACGTTAATGATACCTAGACCACGAATTTCTAATAAGTGCTCAATTAAATCAGGTGAGCTCCCTACTAATGTATCTTCATCTTCTTGACGAATTTCTACGCTATCATCCGCAACAAGGCGGTGACCACGCTTTACAAGTTCAAGCGCTGTCTCACTTTTCCCGACACCACTTTGACCTGTAATTAAAACACCAACACCGTAAATATCTACTAACACACCATGTACAGCTGTTGTTGGCGCTAACTTACCTTCTAAATAGTTTGTTAAACGACTTGATAATCTCGTCGTCGTTTGAGCAGAACGTAATAAAGGCACGCCTGATTCACGTGATGCTTGTAATAACTCATCCGGTACATCTTGATTACGAGTTACAATAATACAAGGCGTCTCCTCAGTACAAAGCGCTTTCATTCTCTCTTGCTTTTGCTCTGTCGTTAACGTATCAAAGAATGTAAGCTCCGTTTTCCCAAGAAGCTGCACGCGATCAGCTGGATAATATGTAAAAAATCCTGCCATTTCAATTCCAGGTCGCGATAAATCACTCGTATCAATCGGACGATGAATCCCTTCTTCACCACTTACTAACTCCAATTGAAATTGTTCAATTAAATCTTTTGTCCTTACTTTCGGCATATGTATAAACCTCCACTCCGCTGCGGGTTCAGTCTCATTTGATGTAAAATTCCATTCTATCGGATATTGTACCATTTTTTTCTGGAAACAAGAAACTCGGTTTCTAATAAATAGAAAAAAACATTTCATATGAATCATGAAATGTTTTTCTTTTTGTCATTTTCTCTTTTTTTCATGTAATGGTTCAACAATTACTTTTTCAATTATCATATTAAAAATAGAAATACAAATTGCCGCAACAATCGCTACACCAAATCCAGATATATTAAAGGCGTCCCCTAATAACGAATCCGTCATCTTTAACGTAATCGCATTAATAACAATTAAGAAGAAACCGAAAGTTACAAGAGTAATCGGTAGCGTAATTAAAATTAAAAGCGGCTTTACAAATACATTTAAAATCGCCAATATAATACTCGCAATAATTGCAGTTTGTATATTTGCTATGTAAAATGCGTCTGGTGCAACCCCTTTTAAAAGTCCGGATACAGCGATTAACACAACGCTATTTACAAGAAGTGATACAATCCATCTCATTTCCTTACACATCCTTTTAACATATATATTCCATCATACGCTAATAGCTAATAAACGCAAGTAACATGCAAACACTTATACCAATTTATTCTATTCTTTATACTTGTATACCTATTAACATTTCCTTGTGAAATACGGGCCACACCATCTATGTTCATGAGTTTTCACAAAGGTCCAAGTGAAATCTTTATCTACAATATAGATATCGCCTTTATAGGCATCGTCTGTCTCACGTAATATATCATCCATACGTAATAAACTCGCATCCTTTATTAGCAGTACTTCATCACAATGTTGAAAGAAGATGTAACACTCCTTTTTCATTTCATTATGAAACATATTCTCCGCTTCTTTACCTTCTAAACACTTTTTCTTTTCATAACTAAATATGTGCCACAAGTAACCACAGCTATATTTATCCCCATATAAATGAATCTCTTCTTTCTCTTCATAACTCAAATGATTCGCAAAGTTATCCTCCCAGCGTTTTCTAAAGTATACGCCCCACTTTTGAAATTCTCTTACCTTCATATTTTTCTTTCTCAAAACATCTAAAAACTCCATTTTCTCCCCCTATAAAATAAAAACCAAGTGCAATTCCCACTCGGTTTTTATTAACAACTTATTGTGATAACTCTACTTCTTTTATTTTCTCTTTCATTCTTGCTTTATCACGATCTAAAATCTCTTTTAAATACTTACCTGTATAAGAGCGCCCTTCTTTCACTACTTGCTCTGGCGTTCCGGAAGCAACGATTTGTCCGCCTTTGTCTCCGCCTTCTGGTCCAAGGTCAATAATATAATCAGCTGTTTTAATAACATCTAAATTATGCTCAATTACAAGTACCGTCTCACCACTCTCAACAAGACGTTGCAACACTTCTAGAAGGCGTGCAATATCATGTGCATGTAAGCCAGTCGTTGGCTCATCTAAAATGTATAACGTACGCCCTGTAGAACGACGATGTAATTCAGAAGCTAATTTCACACGCTGCGCCTCACCACCTGATAACGTCGTAGCTGGTTGTCCTAATTTCATATAACCAAGCCCTACATCTACAAGCGTTTGAAGTTTACGCTTAATTTTCGGGATATTAGCAAAGAACTCTACCCCATCTTCAATTGTCATCCCTAACACTTCAGAAATATTCTTATCTTTATATTTCACTTCTAACGTTTCACGGTTGTAACGTTTACCGTGACAAACTTCACACGGAACATACACGTCTGGTAAGAAATGCATTTCGATTTTAATAATTCCATCACCACGGCACGCTTCACAACGGCCGCCTTTTACGTTAAAGCTGAAACGTCCTTTTTGATACCCACGTACTTTCGCTTCATTCGTGTGCGCAAATACATCACGAATATCATCAAATACGCCAGTGTATGTCGCCGGATTTGAACGTGGTGTACGCCCGATTGGTGATTGATCAATATCAATCACTTTATCTAACTGCTCAAGACCTTTAATTTCTTTATGAGCCCCTGGCTTCGCTTTCGCCTTATATAGCTTTTGAGCTAATGATTTGTATAGTACTTCATTAATTATCGTACTTTTTCCAGAGCCAGATACGCCTGTTACTGCTACAAATGTTCCTAGAGGGAATGACATTTTCGCATTCTTTAAGTTATTTTCTTTCGCACCGACAATCTCCACTTTACGTCCGTCACCTTTACGTCTTTCAAGTGGTACCGGAATAAACTCTTTACCGCTTAAATATTTCCCAGTTAATGAATTCTCGTCTTGCATAACTTCAGCTGGTGTACCTGCTGATACAACTTGACCACCATGAATACCTGCACCAGGTCCGATATCAAGTAAATAATCAGCAGCCATCATCGTATCTTCATCATGCTCAACAACAATTAACGTATTTCCTAAATCACGCATTTCCTGCAATGTACGAATAAGACGATCATTATCACGCTGATGCAAACCAATAGAAGGCTCATCAAGAATGTAAAGTACGCCAGTAAGGCGAGAACCAATTTGTGTCGCTAAACGAATACGCTGCGCCTCACCACCTGATAAAGTTCCTGCGGCACGACTTAACGTTAAATAATCTAAACCGACGTTCACTAAGAACCCAACACGTTCCTGAATTTCTCTTAAAATTAAATGAGCAATTTTTTGTTGTTTCTCCGTTAACTCAACAGTTGAGAAGAACTCCTGTACTTCTTGAACAGAATATTTCGTTACATCGGCAATCGTTTTATCACCAACGAAAACAGCTAAACTCTCAGGCTTTAAGCGTCCACCTTTACACTTCGGACAAGCTTGCTCTGCCATATATTTCTCCATTTGCTCACGAACATAATCAGAACTCGTCTCACGATAACGACGCTCAATATTCGGAATAACACCTTCAAATAAAATCTCATTTTCCTTTACTTGACCAAATTCATTCACATAGCGGAAATAAAGCTTCTCTTCCCCGCTTCCGTACAGCACTTTATCAAATAAATCCTTCGGTATATCTTTCACCGGCATATCCATATCGATGCCGTAATGATTACACACAGATTTTAATAATTGCGGGTAATATTGTGAACTTGTCGGTTCCCAAGGAGCAATCGCATGTTCATTTAATGATACATCCCAGTTCGGAATAACAAGTTCTAAATCTACCTCTAACTTCGATCCAAGTCCATCACAAGAAGGACACGCGCCGAACGGACTATTAAACGAGAACATGCGTGGCTCTAATTCTCCGATTGAAAAACCACAATGTGGACAAGCATGATGTTCACTAAATAGAAGTTCTTCCTCTCCCATTACATCGATTAAAACTCGGCCCCCGCCAAGCTTTAAAGCACTCTCTAGTGAATCTGCAAGTCGGCTTGCAATTCCTTCTTTCACAACAATACGGTCAATAACAACTTCAATTGAATGCTTCTTATTTTTTTCTAAAGTAATCTCTTCCGATACATCCAGCATCTCTCCATCAACGCGCACACGAACATAACCTTGCTTCTTAATATCTTCTAATACTTTCGCATGCGCACCTTTACGCCCTGACACGATAGGCGCTAGCACTTGTAACTTCGTACGTTCAGGATATTCAAGAACACGGTCTACCATCTGTTCCACTGTTTGTGATGTAATTTCAATTCCATGATTCGGACAAATCGGCGTACCAATTCGTGCAAATAATAAACGTAAATAATCATAAATCTCCGTTACCGTTCCAACCGTTGAACGAGGATTACGACTCGTCGTTTTTTGATCAATTGAAATCGCTGGAGATAAACCTTCAATCATATCAACATCCGGCTTATCCATTTGCCCTAAAAACTGGCGCGCATACGCAGATAAAGATTCCACGTATCTACGCTGCCCTTCTGCATAAATCGTATCGAATGCTAACGATGATTTCCCCGAACCAGACAATCCCGTCACAACAACAAGCTGATTTCTCGGAATGGTTACGTCAATATTTTTTAAATTATGCGCTCTAGCACCTTTTACAACAATAAAATCTTTACTCACTCTTTTCACCCTTCCGCTTTTAATTCTAATAGTAAATCTCTTAATTCAGCTGCACGCTCGAAATCTAATGCCTTTGCTGCTTCTTTCATCTCTGCTTCCATCTTCGCAATTGTATTTTCACGTTCTTTTTTCGTCATCTTCTTAGCTGGTGTTGCTTCATATATTTCTGTATCCTCAGCTGCTGTTGTCGCACGAATAACGTCACGTACTCCTTTTTGAATCGTTTTCGGCGTAATACCATGCTTTTCATTGTAAGCTTCTTGTATACTACGACGACGCTGTGTTTCTTCAATTGCAATTCCCATTGATCTCGTTATGCGATCTGCGTACATAATAACGCGGCCGTTTGCATTACGCGCCGCACGACCAATTGTTTGAATTAATGAACGCTCTGAACGTAAGAAACCTTCCTTATCAGCATCTAAAATAGCTACAAGTGATACTTCTGGAATATCTAATCCTTCTCGTAATAAGTTAATACCGACAAGTACATCAAACTTACCAAGGCGAAGATCACGGATAATTTCAATACGCTCTAATGTTTTAATTTCAGAGTGAAGATAATTCACTTTAATTCCTACATCTTTTAAATAGTCCGTTAAATCCTCTGACATTTTCTTCGTTAAAGTCGTAATTAATACACGTTCATTTTTCGCAATCCGGTCATGGATTTCTCCTAATAAATCATCTATTTGTCCTTCAATTGGTCGTATATCAATTGGTGGATCTAAAAGCCCTGTTGGACGAATAATTTGTTCTATTGCTTTCGGTGACTGCTCTAACTCGTACGGTCCTGGCGTTGCCGAAACGTAAATAACTTGATTCGTTTTCTCTTCAAACTCATCAAACGTGAGCGGTCTATTATCTAAAGCTGATGGCAGACGGAATCCATGATCAACAAGCACTTGCTTACGTGCTTGATCCCCGTTATACATCGCTCTTACTTGCGGAACCGATACGTGCGACTCATCCATAACGATTAAGAAATCCTCTGGAAAATAATCTAAAAGCGTATACGGCGTTGAACCTGCTGGACGAAGTGTTAAATGACGGGAATAGTTTTCAATCCCTGAACAAAAGCCCATCTCGCGCATCATTTCTAAATCATAACGCGTTCGCTGTTCTATGCGCTGCGCCTCTAACAACTTACCGTTATCATTTAATTCTTTTAAACGCTCTTCTAATTCTTTTTCGATATTTTCAATAGCGACCTTCAGCTTTTCTTCACGTGTAACGAAGTGAGATGCCGGGAAGATTGCTACATGATCACGTTCTGCTAATACTTCACCCGTTAATGCATTTACTTCTCGAATGCGATCTATTTCATCCCCAAAAAATTCAATTCGAATACAATGCTCATCAAGTGATGCAGGGAAGATTTCAACTACATCTCCGCGCACACGGAATGTACCACGCTTAAAATCAATATCATTACGTCCATACTGTACATCAACAAGTTCACGAAGCAATTGATTGCGGTCCTTTTCCATACCAACTCGAAGCGAAACAACTAACTCGCGGTATTCTTCCGGAGAACCTAAACCGTATATGCACGAAACACTCGCAACGATAATAACATCATCTCGTTCAAATAAAGAAGACGTTGCCGAGTGGCGTAATTTATCAATTTCATCGTTAATTTGCGCATCTTTTTCAATAAACGTATCCGTATGTGGTACGTACGCTTCTGGCTGATAATAATCGTAATAACTAACAAAATACTCCACAGAATTGTTAGGAAAGAAATCTTTCAGCTCACTATATAACTGTCCTGCTAACGTTTTATTATGAGCCATTACAAGTGTTGGCTTCTGCACTTCTTTAATGACATTTGAAATCGTAAATGTCTTACCCGTTCCTGTCGCTCCAAGCAACACTTGCTTTTTCTTTCCACTATTAATTCCCTCTACAAGCTTCTCTATCGCTCCCGGCTGATCACCTTGCGGGGAATACTCTGAGATAATTTCAAATGGATGTTCCAACTAAAAACCGACCTCCTCATAAAAATCTGTATTATTATTTTACCACGAATGCCCATAAAAAACCTAAAAAAACGAACAGATATTCGGTAAAGTTTTCGACAAGTTATATATAGAAAAAGGAAGGAATAAATACTTCCTTCCTCTACTAACTCTATTTTTTAAGTACATATAATAAGTCATATCCATTGCGCCCATTTTCATTCGTACAATCTATTAACCTATATGAAGTTTCTGATTCACGTTGCTCTTTAACAATCCTTTTACAACTATCTTTATGTAACCCTTTATGGTCACCAGCAAATTGATCTTGTCTATTATCTAACACATAAAGTATATCTTTCTCACTATGCTCTAACATTTGAAAAATCGGGTCACCTTCATGTGTATACTGTACAATTCTTATTTTATCAACTTCCCCTTGTTCCACATTCCAAACGAACTTCTCGAATTTATCTAGATTAGAAATTTCCGCCCCCTCTGCAACGACATCATTCTTCTTATCAATTGCACTGTTAGGTTGTGAACATGCTACTAAACTAAAGAGAAATAAGCATATAAAGCCTGTTCTTTTTCCTATCGTTATCCTCTCCTATACAAACTATTGGTATACTAGAAAAAAGCTACTTTCCTCTATGAAAGTAGCTTCTTGTTTCCTTTCTCCTTCTTCGGAAAAATAACATATGAAAATGAAATCGCAGTATCCACTAAAAGAATAATAGCCCATACTTGGCTTACACGGCTTGCTGTTTTATTTAAAACGATTCCTGACTCTAACCAATTCCCCCACTGTTCTACTGGAATAAGCCCATACATGAAGAAAAAGAATATATGAACAGCAATAAACAAAATAAGATGTGAAATCCAATTTTTTATTTCCTGCTTCGCATGCGCCATCCCTGCTACTTCAATTGGTTCTTCGATAATAGGTGCCGGTTCATTCCGCCACTTCGCAACTAATTTTTGTACATATATATCTAATTTCTTCAAATCCTTTTTCCCATAAAAAACTGCATATAATAAAATGATTACCGTAATGATTTGAAAATTAGAGAACTTCCCTGTTTGATAGTAGTCCACTACTCCTAAAGTTAAAATAAACACTTCATTTACAAGTAGCACAATCCCCATAATAAAACTTGCCTTTTTCAAGCGAAATCCATACCTTAGTAAAAAGAATCCGATAGCCGATAACCAAAATACAATCTCTGCCCCAATTAAAAAATACCAACGATATTCTGCAAGTATACTCATTTATCCCTCTCCCTTTCGTCATATATACGAAAAGCCTCATCCATATATAATAGAAGCTCTTCTTCAATTGGATACATACTCATTTTCTGTGAATCTTCTTTTGACTTTCTTACTTCCCACAATTTATCTAAAAATGCTTCATCACCATTTGCCATCTCTAAACACTTCTGCATTAATTTCTTTGTTGCGCCTTGTACCTCATCACATGATGCTTCCTTACCGTCTTTCATAAAGTTACGTAGTTGCTTTAATAAATTTACCCATTCTAAAACATTCGGGTCTTCTTCACTCATGTTCGGCAAATTATGAAGCAACTTTTGTTTTCCCTTTGAAAATACTTCATTTTGAAATATTTCACGTATACGAGACGACTGTTTCGAAAGCTGAATAAGTTCAAACATAACTTTCCAATCAAGTTCTCCTTCCACATCTACCGAATAAACAACAGCTTGTAAAACACGCTCCATCCGATTGAATTTCTTTTGTTCTTCCTGTACAAACCGAAGTTGTTTTTCAAGAGAATCCTTTAAGTTAAGCTCACCTTTTACTAACATATTCGCAGCCTCTTTTAATGAAAAACCCATTTCTTTTAAAAATAAAATTTGCTGCAAACGAACAACATCTCTCTCGCTATATAACCGATGTCCTCCATCAGTTTTCCCACTCGGCTTTAATAAATCAATTTGATCATAATAACGTAACGTCCTTACTGTAACCCCTGTTTCCCTCGTTAGTTCTTGAATTGAAATCAACTCCATCACCTCTTCTCCTTCATTATAAAAGGTGACGTAACGTAACTTTCAAGTAGTTTGTAAAAAAAATACAAAAAGCTATTTATACCTTTTGTATAAACAGCTTTTATGGAAATAACCCCTTTTGTATAGCACGCCCACAAAATAAAATAATTGCCCCTACAACAACACTTGTTGCTGTTTTATGATAATGCGCTAAAATTAATAAATAGTATGATAAACCTACAGCACCAATCATAATACATACACTTGGCACTGGATTACGAGAGAAGTTTTGTATTCCCCAAAACAAAGCAAAAATAGCCGTAGCGACACATAATACCGGTAATCCCATCCCAGTTCCCCTTTTTCTATCTATTCCTTGTTGCTAACACACTCGTCGATGCCATACTTATTAATAAACCAAAAATAGCAATATATAATAACTCATTTACATGTACTACTTGCCTATCTAAATACTTATTTACACAAAGATACATAATGAACAAAAAAACGCAGCTTGTAATACAAATCGTAAAATATGACTTCATATTGTTCACAACTCGCTCATCAATTGACGGTACTC
This sequence comes from Bacillus sp. FSL R9-9530, assembly GCF_038008145.1. NCBI lineage: Bacteria > Bacillati > Bacillota > Bacilli > Caryophanales > Bacillaceae > Bacillus > Bacillus sp. FSL R9-9530. Next base: position 4,295,647 of record NZ_JBBOYO010000001.1, on the reverse strand, counting down.
TCTCTTCTTTCAAACGCTTCTGTTCTCTATATTCCGAAATGCCATATAAAATGACTAGTGCTACATTCGATATGAAGATCGTTCCCCACGTAATACTTAAAATCATTAAACTCACATTTAAAACAAGACCCGCTAAAAACAAACTTCCTATGAACCGTATAATATCTTACTTACTCATACATGATCAGCCTCTTTTTGATTTCTATATTTCCATTTCGGCCAATAGTTCACAAAGAAATAAACAAACTGTCCTAATACAAATAAAACAAACGGCATGCCCGCATTTCCATAAACAATTAAATTATACAAACTCCATACCGCTAAACTCATTGTTAAAAACAACCCTAAATATTTAAACGCTTTATCCGATTGAAATCTCTCAAATTCATCTTGCATTTTCATTCCTCCTATAGTTATGCTCGTTTTCCCGCCATTACTCCTATGATGAGACTACCAGCAAATAAGAAACTACATACAATGAATATTTCTGGAATCGGTATAGTAATTCGCCCTATCGCTTTGCTTGCAACAATATAAACAATAAGCAAAAGAAATGCGAATATAAATGAGACATTTACATACTTTTTTATATTTTCATTTACCCGCTCATCTATATCTGGAAGTTCTTTTTTTGTACTTCCGCTTTTTGTAATTCGTATACAATATCAGAAATACAATTGCTAAAATATTACTAACTATAAGCGATAACATCGGTATGGATGGGTCCATAATACGAACTAAAACGTCCCCCTCCACATAATCCTAAGACAGTAGCGATATACAACTTTTTAGTGTCGTTCATTTTCTCTCCCCTTACTCCAGCGTAAATATTTCCTCTACCTTCATCCCAAAATATTTGGCGATTTTTAGGGATAGCTCTAGACTCGGATTATAATGATGGTTTTCAATCGCCACAATCGTCTGCCGCGTCACCTGCATCGCCTTTGCCATTTCCACTTGCGTTATATGATGTTGTTTTCGTAATTCTTTAATTTTATTTTTCACACCCATAGGCTCCACCTTCGAAAGTAAAGATATCTTTACTTTAATTATAAATATTTTCCAAATTCAAGTAAAGATATCTTTACAAAAAAAGGTAAAAAAAGAGACATCTATAAGATGCCTCTTTTTTTGCTACATAAATCCTAATGCATATACAAGAACGTACCCAAGAACAGATAAGCAAACCGAGCCAATCAATCCTGCCACGAATGCCCTACTTCCTAATTTGCGGAACGTTTTAAACTCTACATTTAAACCGAGTCCTGCCATTGCCATCGCAATAAGCATGTACGCAATTACTACAATGTATCCGGCAACAACTTCTGGGATAATCCCAATCGAATGCACCGCACTCATTGCTAAAAATCCGAAGATGAACCAAGGAATCGGAAGGTCGCGCCACGATCTTTTTTCCTTGCTTTCCTCGCTCTTACCAAACCATAATCCAATTAAAATCGCTACTGGCACAAGCATCGCTACGCGCGTTAACTTCACAATAACCGCGATGTCTACAGCCGTGCTACCTCCTGGCGCTGCAGCCGCGATAACGTGAGCAATTTCGTGCAGCGTCGCCCCTGAGAACACCCCGTAACCGTAGGGTGAGAAGCCAAGCACTGGGTATAATAGCGTATAAATAAGTGTAAATATTGTACCTAAAATTGCAATAATTGCTGCCCCGACTGCTGTTTCTTCGTCTTTCGCTTTCACTTGCGGTGCAATTGCCACGACCGCTGCAGCTCCGCAAATTGCCGTTCCGCATGCTGTTAAAATCCCAAGTTTCTTTTCTACTTTAAATACTTTCGTTAATCCATATACAACGAAAATGGTAAATGTAATAACAACCGCTGCGATGACCAATACTTTCGGCCCCGCCTTCGCAATATCTACAAGATTTAACCTCATTCCGAGTAAGATGATCCCAAAGCGTAGCAACTTCTTACTCGCAAAGTTCGTTCCCGCTATCGCTTCTTGAGGAATCCCGATTGCCGCGCGCCAAACCATCCCGATTAGAATAGCGATTACTAATTGTCCCATAATATTTAAAAATGGAAGCTCTGCTAAATATTTCGCGGCGATTGCGATTAATAACGTAATCCCAATACCTTGCGAAAATCCAAAGCCCTTCTTCTTTTGTATAACAAGTGTTTGTTCCACTTTGTACCACCCCAATAATCGTATTGGAACATGCATGTTCTTTCTAGTTACATTATAAGAGAGTTTTAATAATAAGTTTAATATCAATATTGAATCCCTATCATCAGAAATACTTATGATAAAATAAAAGCAAAAATAAAGGGGCCTAACAAATGAACGTCGACATTTTAAAGATCTTTGTTACTGTCGTTGAACAAAAACATTTTTCGCGTGCTGCGGAACTATTAAACCTTTCACAACCTGGCGTTAGTATGCACATTCGCAACCTGGAAAATGAATTTGGGACTACACTTATTCAGCGCTCCCCAAAGCACGTCCAAGTTACGGAAGCTGGAAACATATTATACATACACGCAAAGCAGATGCTCTCACTTTATGAAGATGCAAAACAGGAAATTAATGCGCTGCATAACGTCGTAACAGGGACACTTCGCATCGGCGCTAGCTTTACAATTGGCGAATACTTACTTCCAAAAATACTTGCGCGCTTTGCCAATGAAAATGCACACGTCGAAGTTCATACATTTATCTCCAATACGGAAGAAGTTTTGCAAAGCCTCCGCTCTAATCAAATTGATATCGGCTTAGTGGAAGGCCAAGTCGTATACGCTGACGTAGATGTTGAAACTTTTATGCAAGATGAAATGAAACTCGTCGTCCCGCCAAACCACCCATTGCTCCATATCAAGGGGATTAACGAAAATGCATTGCAAGACCAAGTCTGGGTATTAAGGGAGAGCGGCTCTGGCACACGTGCCTATAGCGATCGATTTATACACCAACATCATTTAAAAATGAAACGCTTCTTTACATTTAGCAGTATTCAAAGCGTGAAGGAAGCCGTTGCAGCCGGTCTTGGCATCGCCATCCTTTCAGATTGGACTGTTCGAAAAGAACTATTAGCAAAAGAACTATTCCACATCCCTGTTCCGAACGAAGAGCTAATCCGTCCATTCTCCATCGTGCGCGGCAAATATTTTATCCCGTTTAAAGCTATTCAAGTCTTTTTAAAACACGTAGATTCTTTTGCGAAAAAACAGAGTTGACCTTCACATTAGTGTGAAGGTTTACAATACATGTAAAAGGAGTGAAACGCATTGCGAATTGGAGAGTTATCAAAAGAAACTGGGGTTAGCGAAAGGGCACTAAGACATTATGAAGAAAAGGGATTACTCCCTTCGAAACGCCTAGCAAATGGCTACCGTGATTTTGATGAAAGTGCAATCGAAAAAGTAGAGCTGATTCAAATGTACTTGCAAATCGGCTTAAATTTAGAAGAAACAGAACGAATGCTACGTTGCCTTGAAATCGAGCCCCATCTTTACGAAAATCCGTGTAGTAGTATCCTTGCACTTTACGAAGACAAACTTGATGAGGTAACGAAGCAAATCACATTACTTTCCAACATTCAAACGAATTTACAAAAACACGTTTCACTCCTAAAACAAGCAAAAGAAAAGGGATGATTACATGTTTGTTATACATGGCAGTTCAAGACAAAACGGAAATACGGAAGCTTTAACACATATGGTGATTGATGGGATTGAAACAGAACAAATTTACTTGCGTGATCATATCGTCCACCCAATCATAGATCAGCGCCATGATGTAGAAGGATTTCAACCTGTAAATGATGACTACGAGCAGTTAACCAAACGCATGCTAGAGCACGACACGATTATCTTCGCTACACCGCTATACTGGTACGGAATGAGCGGCCACATGAAGAACTTCGTTGATCGCTGGTCACAAAGCTTGCGTAATAAATCTCTTCATTTCAAAGAAAAAATGAAAGGCAAAAAAATGTACGTTGTCATCGTTGGCGGAGACAGTCCAAAACTGAAAGCATTGCCGCTTATCGCCCAGTTTCAATATATCTTTGATTTTGTTGGTTCATCATTTGAAGGGTATATTATTGGGGATGCGAATGGACTAGATGAAATCAAGAACGATGCTGAAGCGCTGGCAAAAGCACAATTGTATAATAATAAATTCAAAAATAGCACACAGAAATAAGTTTGACAAATCCATTTGTATGCGCATACAATAAAAATAATATTATGAAAGGAAGGTACTTTGACCAATGAAGTTCTAATTCTCTTATTTATTTCATCCATCACAAATAGTGAACAAAAATGATGAAAACTAGCAGAGGATTAGTCTGTCCATTTGTCGATACTTTCTTTCGATACGATCATGTAAAAAATCGTTTATTTATGTACGATTTTTACATTGAAGGACGACATTTATCCTCTCTAGTGAAACTAGGGAGGTTTTTTTATGACTATTTTAATCGCACGTAATATCGAAAAGAGCTTTGGTGATCGCACCATATTTACGTTACCATCACTAGAAATCCAAGCAAACGATCGTATAGGAATTGTCGGAGTCAACGGAGCTGGAAAATCTACGTTATTACAAATATTAAGTAAAGAAATAGAAGCTGACAAAGGCACAGTAACTCATCATAGTTCTATCGCCATTATCCCACAGCTTAGCGAGGGGATACCGGAAACCGCTTCTTCCCTCGCTAAGGGCAAATGGAATATTTCAAACGTCGCAAATTCAATGAGCGGCGGTGAACGAATGCGCCTAAAGATCGCCCATGCCCTCGAACAAGATGCAGGCATTCTATTTGCTGATGAGCCAACAAGTCACTTAGATATGTTCGGTACAGAGCAATTAGAAAAGGCACTTTTATCTTATAAAGGTGCACTTGTTTTAATATCGCATGATCGTGATCTTTTAGATGCCATATGTACAAAAATCATCGAAGTTGAAGACGGTACTATTCAAGAATATAAAGGTAATTATTCAAACTATCGAAAGCAAAAAGAACGTGAGCGAATACAAAAGGAAGCAGAATATGATCAATATATACAAGAAAAAAATCGGTTAGAACAGTCAATTTCACAAAGAAAGCAACGTGCTTCTAGCATGACAAAAATCCCAACACGGTTCAGTTCATCTGAATCTAAACTTTATAAGTGCAGCGGGGCTCATGGGCAAGAAAATGTTAGCAAAGTAGCGAAAGCACTAGAAACACGCCTTGAAAAGTTGGAACAGAAAGAAAAACCGAAGGACTTTTCTCAAGCTCAGTTTGACGTACAATACCACACACCAATTCATAGTAAAGCAGTTGTTCAATTTAATAAAACAACGAAGAAAATAGGGGATCGCACACTATTTAAAAATATGAATGGAACAATTGTCCCTGGGGCAAAACTTGCTATTTTAGGGGAAAACGGAAGCGGAAAAACAACTTTGTTCAAAATGCTTCTCGCGAACGAGCGTGGCATTCAGCTTTCGAAAAGTTGTAAAATTGGATACTTTGAACAAACATTATCTATTTTAAAAACAGATAAAACAATTTTAGAAAACGTTCTAGAAGAAACAAACTATACAGAATCGTTCGTTCGAACAATACTTGCACGGCTCCTATTCCGCCGTGAAGATGTTCATAAACCTGTGCACATCTTAAGTGGTGGAGAACGCATGAAGGTTGCACTCGCAAAAGTATTTTTAGGAAACTATAATATGCTTCTGCTCGACGAACCGACAAATTATTTAGACTTGGCAACGCAAGAAGAATTAGAAAGCATGTTACAGGAGTATCCTGGTACAATACTTTTCATTAGCCATGACCGTGCCTTTATTCGTTCTGTTGCAAACCATATTCTACAAGTAGATGAGAGCGAACCAAGAATATTCCACGGCAATTACGAGCAATACACAAAAAGAACCACCCAAGCTTCTGTAAACGTTACTGAACAAGAATTATTGCGATTACAAACAAAATTAACAGAAATCATCAGCCGGATTTCTATCCCAAATCAGCATGATGACATCACATTTCTCGAACAAGAATACGAAAAATTATTAGTTCGAATTCGGCAGTGTAAAGAAGCGCTCTAATGTCTTCCCCATATATCGACGGGACCTTCCACATTTTCCAAGAAATATCGAGGCTTCGACATAGAATATCACCCTACCTATCATGTTAGACACAATAACAACAAAAAGCCGTGCACCAGCACGGCTTTTCACTTTATCCCGCTATTTGTGGACAGTAAGACTCCCACCTCAAAATTCGGCTTGAGCAAAGAAGTTAGGCGGGCGTCGGGCTACCCGTAAACGCCCGATTGGTGAGGGCTAATAATCAGTGGGGGATGAACCCCCCACTGATTAAAGTTTCACTTTATATACGGACAGCAGTCCCACTCACCGCAACCATTAGCATTCCTTCGCGAACTACTTCGTAGTCCACATCGATACCAACAATGGCGTTCGCATTTTTTTGTCTTGCGAGAGTTTTCATCTCTTCCATTGCAATGTCGCGCGCTTCTTTTAATTTACTTTCGTAGGCGCCTGCGCGACCACCGACAACGTCACGGACAGAAGCGAAAAGGTCACGCACGATATTCGCACCCATGATCGCTTCGCCATTAACGATATCGATATACTCAATAATTTCTTTCCCTTGAATTGTAGAAGTTGTTGTTACAATCATGCTTTATAGCCTCCCATATAAGATTTTCACTTACTTATGGTGCACTAATTCAGCAGAAATTATATTTACGAACTAAACTGCGCCTCATACAATCGGCTGTAACCCTCGCCTCGTTTGATTAGTTCCTCATGTGAACCTTGTTCTGCGATACCGTCTTTATTTACAACGACGATGCGATCTGCATTTTTAATCGTTGCAAGCCTGTGAGCGATAACTAATGTTGTACGGCCAACAGATAGTTCTGCAAGTGATTTTTGGATAGCAAGTTCTGTCTCTGTATCTAGCGCAGAAGTTGCTTCATCTAAAATTAAAATTGGCGGGTTCTTCAAGAACATACGGGCAATTGCTAAGCGCTGCTTTTGTCCTCCTGAAAGTTTCACACCACGCTCACCAATAACTGTATCTAAACCGTCTGATTGCGAGTAAATTAAGTCCTCTAGCTGAGCACGTTTTACCGCCTGCCAAATTTCAGTTTCTGAAGCTTTTAAGTTTCCGTAAGCGATATTTTCACGAATTGTTCCTGAGAATAAGAAAACATCTTGCTGTACAATTCCGATTTGCTTACGAAGTGACGATAACGTCATCTCTTTGGTGTCAATGCCATCAATTTGAATTGATCCAGATGATTGTTCATAAAAACGAGGTAATAAACTACATAGTGTTGTTTTCCCTGCCCCTGATGGTCCAACGAAAGCAACTGTTTCACCTGCATGTATTTTCAAACTAATATCGTTTAAAATCGGCTCTTTATTTTCATATCCGAACGTGATGTTATTGTATTGAATATCGCCGTGTACATGTTTAACTTCTATTGCACCTTTAGAATCTACAATATCCGGCTCTGTTTCCAGAAGTTCTACATATCTTTTAAAACCAGCGATTCCTTTCGGATAACTTTCAATAACCGCATTAATTTTTTCAATTGGGCGGAAGAAAATATTCGTTAATAAAACGAATCCAATAAATCCACCGTACGTTAATTCACCTTGCAGAACAAACCATGTACCACATATTAATACAAAGAGTGTTACAAGACGCATCAGCATATAACTAATCGATGAATTTAACGCCATAATTTTATACGCCATTAATTTTGTTGTACGGAAACGAGCATTATTTACAGCAAATTGCTCTTTCTCAAACTTTTCATTTCCGAATGCTTGTACAACGCGGATACCACCTACATTGTTCTCGATACATGCATTGAAATCAGCAACGTCTGAGAATAAACGTCTAAACGTACCTGTCATTTTTTTATTGAAGTAAAGTGCCAACCATAATAAGAACGGGATTACGAAGAATGTTAGAAGTGCTAACTTCCAGTTAATCATCATCATAAATGAAAATGCTCCAACTAAAGTCATAATGGCAATGAATAAATCTTCTGGTCCATGGTGAGCAATTTCCCCAATTTCCATTAAATCGTTTGTAAGACGTGAAATTAAATGACCTGTTTTATTATTATCAAAAAATCTGAATGATAGCTTTTGAATGTGATCAAATAATTTCTGCCTCATATCTGTTTCAATGTTAACCCCAAGCATATGTCCCCAATATGTAACGACATATTGCAAACCTGCATTTAACACATAAACTACGAACAAGCCGAAACAAGCCCATAAAATAAGCGTCCAATTTTGTCCTGGTAATAACTTATCAATAAATTGATTTACGATAAGCGGGAAACCAAGTTCGAGTAAACCTGCAATAACTGCACAGGAAAAATCGAGTACGAATAAACCTTTGTACGGTTTATAGTAAGAAAAAAATTTACGTAGCATATCTTTCCTCCCTTTTCCAAATTAAAAGACTCTCTAAATGATAACCATTATCAAATAATTATTCAAGTTATCCGTCTATGAAACTAAAAAAACCTTCATCTATATTTGATGAAGGTTTCCATTTTATTTTATATAGCTTCCGAATCCCACTCGTGCTCTTGCTGAACAAATACAACACCTAATTCATGATGTCCCCCGGCGTATAATGCCGTTTGAGCAAGACGAAGCTCACCATTTGTATCTACTACTTCTAATTTACAAAACGCTCCTGTCGTCTTCGTTTGAAGCGCGTCATAAAACTCTTCGGTACTTCTTGGAATGATTCCATTTACTTTCGTAATAACTTCTCCAGGCTTTAAATTCATCTCTGCCCCAATTGTATTCGGAATTGTATCTAACACAACAAGTCCATCATTACGTGCGGCAAAGTATGCTGGTCTTTTCTCGTCTGCAATTTTCTCTTGCATCGAGATTGTAAAGCGTCCAAGCATTGCGACTCCCATCGCGATAATTGCGAGTACGTGCCACCAGTAACTTGCGATACCTAAAACGAGTACGAGCCCCGCTAAACCATAGACGCGTCTTCCTGTAAATAATAAAGCTTCCGTCGGCTCATAACTTCTAACCTTTCTCATAAATCCAATTAAAAATGGAACGAGGAATAAAGAGTATGTAGTCGAACCTATTGAAACGACAGGCCACCAAGAAATAAATCCTGTCACCGCGTCTCCTGGTATAAGAATAAATACTGGTACAAGCCATAAACGATTGGATTCATGTAGTCCAATTCGTAGCCCACGCTTACCTTTGTTAATTTTTGGCGTAGAATAACGAACTGCATTTTTAGAGATTAATAAACCCTCTACAACGAGCATAACGCCTAGTAAAATAGCAAGGGATACAATCGTACCCTCTTCACCTTCTCCAAGCTGTAAGAAGGAAACTGGCATCTTAGACGATAACAACACGAGTGCAATCGCTATTCCGAAAGTATAAGCTACAGATAAATATCGATACATAGCAGTTAATCCGAATAATAACGTCCAAAGTAAAATTGCCCATAAACTCGCTTTTGAAACAACAAGCCCAAGCCCAATCGTAATAATAGATACGATTAATCCGTACCCAATACCTGCAAATAGAGTTGTTCGTAGTTCAAACCAAATATCATATACTTTAAAAGAAAAATCTTTTCGTTCTCGTAATATACGTAAGTATCCAACGAAGATACTACTAATTAAAAATACATAGACAGCAGGGTGTAAGAAAAAACGTCCAACCGCTCGTAGTATTTCAAAAAGCCATGCCTCCACGAATTCATTCACCACCATTTATATCATTCTTTCTTTTTATCTTATCATATTTAACACATAAAAAAATACAGGCATCAAAGTGCCTGTATTCTTTCTTATTTCGCTATTAATTTCAATGCCGTCTGTAATTGTAAATCATTTTCTCCAGAACGGATTTTTTCAATGATTTTAGTTTGAATCGCTTCAGCTGTCTTTTTATCAAGTTGCCCTGTCGCTTCCATCTCATTCGCATTTTGGAATGCTTTTAGTGCTGATTCTGTCTCTTTGCTAAAGTATCCATCTTCACGTCCTGGTACATATCCTAAGCTCTTAAGCATTTCTTGCGCGTGTTTTACTTGTACATCATTTGAATTGTATGAAAGTGTCTTTTCAATTTGAATTGGTGTCGCATGATAATAATCTGGTTGCTTCACTTCTACAGTTGGCGCGATTCCTTTTTTATGAATCCAATTGCCATCTGGTGTTAACCATTTAAACATTGTTAATTTAATGTTGCTGCCATCTTTAAATGGAACAGCCTGTTGAACAGTACCTTTACCAAACGTTTTTTCACCAATTAAATCGTATCCTTCTCCTTCTTTTAGCGCACCAGCTAAAATCTCTGAAGCAGAAGCACTTCCATTATCAATTAATACTGAAATTGGATATGACTTTCTCTCTTTCAGTTCCGTAGAGAATTTCTTCTTCTCACCATTTCGCTGTTCTACTTGTAGCATTGGCTTTTTATCTGTCATGATGTCTCCTAGTATATCTTCTACACTATTTAAATAACCGCCAGGATTACCACGCACGTCAATAACTAAGCCTTTTATGTTTTTCTTCTCTAGCTCTTTTAACTGATCCTTAAATTCTTTCGCAGTATTTTCAGCGAAAGAAGTAATTTGCATATAACCGATATCTTTTCCGCTATCTTGCTTTACGGAACTAAATACAGTGAAAATCGGAATCTTTTCACGCTTAATTTTAAATTCTATCGGATCAGCCACTCCTGCGCGCTTAATTTCAATTGCAACAGTCGTTCCTTTTTTACCACGAATTTTTAATACTGCTTCTTCACGTGATAAATCTTTCACACTATTTCCATCTACAGATAAAATTTGGTCATTCGGTTTAATTCCTATCTTTTCTGCTGGTGAACCTTTAATTGGCGATACGATAATAAGCTTACCGTCCGTCTTGTTCACTTCAGCTCCAATCCCTTCAAGTTCAGGATCTAATGACTGACTAAACTGTTTTGCCGTTTCTTTATCCATATACGTGGAATAAGGGTCCTTCAGCGTAGACAACATTCCCTGTATCGCACCTTCGACTAATTTGTCGTCTTTCACGTCTTCCACATAACGTGAATCAATTAGTGCATACGCCTCATTAATCTTTACCAAATTCCCTTGCGCTGTGCCAGCATTACCATTCGATACTGTTTGCGTTACATACGCTGGGTTTATCCCAAACCAGTACATACCACCAAACATCCCGCCAGCACCAATTAAAAATGCAACAACCATTCCAATAATTGCAACTCTACGTTTCAATGCGGAATTCCCCTTTCCAGAACACACAGGTGGTGTAGCAAAAGGCATCACACGATGTGTGATGCCTTTACCTATTTCTACTATATGATAAGCTTGTACGAATTATGTTTGCAACTTTTTATACTTTTAAGAAGCGACGAATTGACATTACACTTCCCCACATACCGATTAATGCACCGATTAACATTAATAAACCAGCTAATTGGAATACGAATGGGTTGTATGGTAGAAGCTCGAAAATTGTTCCGCCAAGTTTTTCATTAAACACACCTTGCAACGAATTATACATAACTAAAATTAGGCCAATTGGAATAATTGATCCTAATACTCCTAGGAATAATCCCTCTAACAAGAACGGCCAACGAATAAACCAGTTTGTTGCACCAACAAGTTTCATAATTTCAATCTCAGTACTACGAGCATAAATTGTAATTTTAATTGTGTTAGAGATTAAGAACATCGCTGTGAATAGAAGACCCGCAATTAATGCAATCCCGATGTTACGACCAGTTTTTACAGTATCAAATAATTTTTCAACTTGACCTTTACCGTATTGAACATTACTTACAAACTGCATTTTCTCAATCTTTTTCGCAATTGTTGCCGTATCTGTTGGTTCTTTCGCCTTTACAACAAATACGTTTTTCAGTGGGTTATCTTGCTCAAATAACTCGAACGTTTTTCCACTATCGCCTAAGCTTTTAATTAAACGTTTCAACTCTTCTTCTTTAGAAGAATATTTAATAGAATCTACTTTCGCAATTTTACTCATATCTTCTTCTAATTTCTTTTGATCAGCTTCTTTTGCTGCTGGATCAACATGCACACGAATTTCTACATCTTGCTCTACTTTCGTCGCAAAATGGTTCATATTCATAATCGCTGTCAAAAAGACACCTACAAGTAATAATGTAACTGTTACTGCACTTACAGAAGCAAATGTCATCCATCCGTTACGGGATAGATTTTTCACACCTTCTCGCAAATGTCGACTAAGGGTTTTAGCCTTCATATCCGTATCCTCCCTCAATCTCGTCTCGAACAATTCTTCCGCCTTCAATTGCAATTACACGATGACGAATTGTATTTACGATATCTGCGTTATGTGTCGCCATAACAATCGTTGTACCACGCTCATTAATACGTTTAAAAATCTTCATAATATCAAGAGCTGTTTCAATATCTAAGTTACCTGTTGGCTCATCGGCAATTACAACCTTTGGCTTATTTACAATCGCTCTTGCAATCGCCACACGTTGTTGCTCTCCGCCCGAAAGCTCATTTGGAAGTGCATCGGCACGCTCTTCAAGACCAACAAGACCTAACACTTCTGTAACGCGCTCACGAATCGCTTCCTTCTCTTCTTCAATTACTTCTAAAGCAAACGCAACATTCTCATATACCGTTAATTTAGGTAGCAATTTAAAATCTTGGAAAATCACGCCTAATTGACGACGGAAATATGGAACATCTCTTTCTGCTAATGTTTCAATTACAAGTCCATTTACATTAATTGATCCTGTAGATGGCTTCTCTTCACGATACATCATTTTAATAAATGTAGATTTTCCGGCTCCACTCGGTCCAACTACGTATACGAATTCACCTTGTTTAATGTTAACTGTGAGACCAGCAATGGCTTTCATACCATTTGGGTACTCCTTATAAACATTCGTCATTTTTATCATTATTTATCACCCAATACTTAATGATTTTTTTAGAAATACTTTTCTGTACATTTGAAAATAAAAGAAAAACCTTTATTTTCGTTCGACCATTCTTGTTGAAGGTAGCTTCCATACATGCTTTTTATTAGCAACGCTACTCTATGTAATATATTTCATCAAAATTCTACAAACCCCATTGTAACATCAATCGGTTTCCAATTCGGATACATTTTTGTTACAGTTATGTTACATCCTAATAAAAGGTAAACGAGCTCATGTAATTACTTAACTCGAAGTACTTTTCGGTCAAGTTATACAATCAGCTCGTTTATTAATTACGTTTCTTATTTATGCTCCGCTAACCATTCAGCTACTTTTTTCGCATCTTCACCTTGAATAATTCCTGGTGACATTGAACCCCGGCCTTTTTCAATAATCTTTTCAATCTCTGCTGCGTCATATTTCTGTCCTACTTTTCGTAAATCTGGTCCAGTTGCTCCTGATAAATCTTTAGCGTGACAACCTATACAACTTTTTTGGTAAATTTGCTCTGCGCTATCTGTGCTATCTGTGCTTGCAGATTGTTTTGATGGTTTACTCTCTTCTTTATTTCCACATGCTCCTAAAGCAAAAACGACTGACGTCCCCAGCGTAATAGCCAACAATTTCTTTTTCACTTCTATCGCTCCCCATTGTTGATATTCTTTTCATTCATAACTAGGCAATAGTTTTCATAACACATTCAATATTCATTATAAGCATTATCTTTATATAGAAAAACTAAGGTGTACTTCATATTTTTCACAAATATAGTGAGAAGCCTAATAAAATAAGCTTTCATAAATTGTTTCAATTCTGTGAACACCTTAAAAAATTCTATAAAGAGCCTTTTTCTCCAATCAAAACTGAGAAATTCTATATAAAGTCCTACTCTATTACCACTTTGTTTTACTATTCTCTACCTTTTACAAAACAATATACGGCATCGTATTCTACATATAATCTCATCAAAAAGAGAAGTTGTCGTTTCCAACTTCTCTTCCTCTTTATTTCATCAATATAAATAAGATAAGCCTCTTTATATCCTCTTGGACCTCAGCATGTGCCAACAATTCTGTTGGCTTTTTCTCTTATTAAATACGAGAACGTAAATACGCATCAATAAACGGATTAATTTCTCCATCCATAACTGCTTGTACGTTACCAACTTCTGTATTTGTACGATGGTCTTTCACAAGAGAATACGGGTGGAATACGTAAGAACGGATTTGGCTTCCCCATCCAATTTCTTTTTGCTCTCCGCGAATCTCATCTAATTGTGCTTGTTGTTCTTCTAATTTCTTTTGATATAATTTCGCTTTTAGCATTTTCATCGCATGCTCACGGTTTTTAATTTGAGAACGCTCTGACTGACATGTTACAACCGTGTTTGTCGGTAGATGAGTTATACGAACTGCTGAATCTGTCGTATTAACGTGCTGTCCACCTGCACCACTTGCACGATACGTATCTATTTTCAAATCTTCTGTACGCACTTCAATTTCAACTTCATCATTGAATTCAGGTACAACTTCACAAGATACGAACGATGTATGACGACGACCTGAAGAATCGAACGGTGAAATACGTACAAGACGATGTACACCTTTCTCCGCTTTCAAGTAACCGTAAGCGTTATGACCTTTAATTAATAATGTAACACTCTTAATACCAGCTTCATCGCCCGGTAAGTAGTCAACCGTTTCTACTTTAAACCTACGTTTTTCAGCCCAGCGTGTGTACATACGTAATAACATAGAACCCCAGTCTTGTGACTCTGTTCCACCTGCACCTGGGTGTAATTCTAAAATAGCGTTATTTTTATCATAAGGATCGCTTAATAGTAACTGCAGCTCGTACTCATTCATTTCTTGAATTAAAGTTTTCACTTCTGATTCTAGTTCCTCATGTAAATCTTCATCATACTCTTCTTTAAGTAAGTCATGCGTCATCTCTAAGTTTTCGAACGTCTCATCTAACTGACGGAACCTTCCAACCATATCTTTCAGCGCATTCGCTTCATTAATTACAGCTTGTGCGCCTTGTTGGTCATCCCAAAATCCTGCGCCCATCATCGTTTCTTCTAATTCTGCAATTTGTTTTTCCTTAGTAGGAAGGTCAAAGAGACCCCCTAAAAGCCGCTAATCTCTTAGCCATTTTTTCTAGTTCTTGCCTAATTTCTACTAATTCCATTTCCTTCACCTCTATGTAATTGCTGTTACTTTCATATGAAAACAAGGGAAACTCTCTCCACTTATTACGGAGAGAGTTTAAACCTTTTCATTATACATTTTTGATGTAAAAGTTTGCAAAGCAGCCTGAACTACAGTTCCCTATTACTGCCCAATGCCACAACAGTTTTTATATTTCTTGCCACTACCGCATTTACATAAATCGTTGCGTCCCATTTGGTCACCTTTTACAACCGGTTTTTTCTTCGCGTCTTCGCCATCGCTTGATGGATGAACAGCTTCACCTTGAACAACTTCTTGACGCTCTAAGTTTTGCTCAATTTCAGCTTTCATAATGTAACGAGAGATTTCCTCTTCAATAGAAGCGATCATCGACTCGAACATTGCGAATCCTTCCATTTGGTATTCACGAAGTGGATCGATTTGTCCGTAAGCACGTAAATGAATACCTTCACGAAGGTGATCCATTGCATCGATATGATCTGTCCATTTCGTATCTACAACACGGAATACAACAACCTTTTCGAATTCACGCGTCTGCTCTTCAGGTAGAAGCTTCTCTCTTTCGTTATAACGCTCTAACAATTTCGCGATAATTGATTCGCTCATTTCTTCTGGAGCAAGGCGGCGTAACTCTTCTTCTTTTACATCTCCTTCTTCAAGAAGGTTCGTATTTAAGTAATCGACAAGACCTTTAATGCTCCAATCTTCTTCGATTTCTTCTTGCGTATGAAGTGCAACAGCACGTTCTATCGTAGATTTCATCATACCTTCAATAATACTGCGTAAGTTCTCTGAATCCATTACTTCTTGACGCTGTTTATAAATTACTTCACGTTGTTGACGAAGTACATCGTCGTATTGCAATAGCTGCTTACGTGCATCATAGTTATTTCCTTCCACACGTTTTTGCGCAGATTCTACCGCACGAGAAACCATTTTACTTTCGATTGGCTGTGAATCATCCATACCAAGGCGATCCATCATCGCTTTCATATTGTCAGAACCGAAGCGGCGCATTAGTTCATCTTCCATTGATAAGTAGAACTGTGTTACACCAGGGTCCCCTTGACGACCAGAACGACCACGTAACTGATTATCAATACGACGACTTTCGTGACGCTCTGTACCGATAACTGCTAGACCGACGTTTCTAATATCGTCGCCTAACTTAATATCCGTACCACGACCAGCCATATTCGTCGCAATTGTTACAGCGCCTTTCATACCAGCTTCTGCAATGATATCTGCTTCACGCGCATGGTTTTTTGCATTTAAGATATTATGACGTACACCTTTACGTGTTAACATTTTTGAAATAAGCTCTGACGTTTCAATTGCAACTGTACCAACAAGAATAGGTTGCCCTTGCTTATGACGATTTACAATATCCTCAACAACTGCATTGAATTTACCTTCCATTGATTTGAAGATTAAATCAGCACGATCATCACGAATAATATCTTTATTCGTTGGAATTACGATAACATTCATATTGTAAATACTACGGAATTCTTCTTCTTCCGTTTTTGCTGTACCAGTCATACCAGATAATTTTTCGTACATACGGAAGTAGTTTTGGAACGTAATTGTTGCAAGCGTCATACTTTCATTTTGAATTTCTACGCCTTCTTTTGCTTCAATAGCTTGATGTAAACCTTCGCTATAACGACGACCTTTCATAAGACGACCAGTGAATTGGTCTACGATTACGATTTCGCCTTCTTGTACAACATAATCTGTATCAAGGTGCATAACAACGTGTGCACGAAGCGCCTGATTAATATGGTGAAGAAGTGCTACATGTTTTAAATCGAATAAGTTATCGATATGGAAAGCTTTCTCAGCTTTCGTAATACCATCTTCTGTTAACATTACATTTTTCGTTTTCACATCAAATGAATATTCTTTTTCATTTTCTAATGTACGAACGAATGCATTTGCAAACATGTATAGCTCTGCTGATTTTTGAGCTTGTCCCGAAATAATAAGCGGCGTACGTGCTTCATCGACTAAAATAGAATCGACTTCATCGATGATAGCAAAATTAAGTGGACGCTGAACGCACTGCTCTCTATATAACACCATGTTGTCACGTAAGTAATCGAACCCAAGCTCGTTATTTGTGCTATACGTAATATCAGCAGCATAAGCAGCTTGTTTCTCTTCACGTGACATACTATTTAAGTTAATCCCTACAGTTAGGCCAAGGAACTCATGAAGTTGTCCCATTTCGCTCGCATCACGTTGCGCTAAGTATTCATTGACTGTAACAACGTGAACACCTTTTCCTGTTAATGCGTTTAAATATACAGGTAAAGTAGATGTTAACGTTTTACCTTCACCTGTTTTCATCTCAGAGATATTTCCTTCATGTAAGGCGATACCACCCATTAGCTGTACGCCATATGGACGCATTCCAAGAACACGATTCGCTGCTTCACGAACAACCGCAAAAGCTTCAGGAAGTAGATCATCTACTGTCTCACCTTTTGTTAGACGTTCTTTAAATTCAATCGTCTTTCCTTTTAATTGTTCATCAGTTAGCGGCTTAATAGATGATTCTAATGCATCAATTTGCTCCACTGTCTTCTGCATACGTTTAATTTGGCGTTGGTTGACATCAAATACCTTTTTTAAAATACCGATCATAGGAAATACGCTCCTCTTTTATTAAAATAAAACTTCCGATTGCTTTCTTTTTCTCTTTACAATCAGTCGTTATAAAAATCAAATTTATGTTATGCCAATTTTTCTCCTAATTAAAAAACTAAAATGTATAAACCTAATGATAATTGTAACACTTGTCTTATAACTATGACAACAATCGTCCAAATGTCGAGCCGTAGATTCAGAAAAAGTTTTTATTTTATTTTATTTCTTCCAACAAACTACTATCTCTTCGTTACAAATTTTGTATTAAATCTAAGTAGTATTCTTTCAAGTTCTCTTTTAAAGAAGATGGCTCAATTATTTTTATAGTTTTACCAAAACTAGCTAGATATGAAATGATAAAGTTGATTTCAGCAGGCTCATAAGTTTCTATTAAATATGTATCTTCACATTCTTCCCATAATTTCATCGAAGGATATTGTTGTTGCTTGAATATCTCTATCCCCCTCGCAGTAATTGAGCATTTAAATTGAATAGCTTGTTCAGTTGCCTTCCAAAGACCATGTGCGTTATGTATATTTATATTTTCCAAATCCAGACTATCCTGAGCATCTACCATTTCTAACGACCTAATACGATCACAGCGAAACACTCGATAAGTCGCTTTATCTAAATCGTAAGCCTGACAATACCAATAACCTTTCATTGCATAAATCGAAATCGGCTGAATACGGCGCATTGTCGTTTGTTTCGGCGTTACATAGTTTATAGTTAAAGCCCTATTTTGAACAGCAGCTAACAAAATCTCTTCTAGATAACCACATTCATGTGCTTGTTCCAAATGAAAAAAGGACACTCTTTTTTGCAAGTTTTCAATTTGCTCACGCTGTTTTGACGAAACACTATCTAAAAATTTCTTATTAATCGAACGAAACGAGATTTGAAAAGGAATACTTACAAAACTACTTAGTGCTTGCATTGCAAAATAAAGTGCAAAAACTTCATGATTTGTAAATGAAATCGGTGGTAATGTCATCGTCTTTATTAAACGATACCCTCCATACCGACCATACTCTGCAAAAAGAGGTACACCCATTTCCTCTAATGATGCAATATCACGTAAAGCTGTCCTTTTTGAAATTTGAAATTCATCCATTAAATCTTTCAATGTGAATATTTATTTTTGATTAATAAAACGTAGCATCTGATTTAAACGCTCAACTTTTTTCATAAACTCTCCCTATAGGTGCCAATGCGTGGCACCTTATATTTGTATAGTAATAAGTGTAAACATATATGAAGGAGGCAATACAATGAACTTTGAAGTAATCCCTTTTTTATCATTAAATGGGCAAGGTGCTAAAGCAATTGCATTTTACGAACAGTATTTAGACGCAAAAGTTTTATTTAAAAAGAATTATAAAGAAATGAAAGAAATAGATCCGAATTTCACGTATAAAGAAAGCCAAGAACATTATATTACCCATTTCGTTTTACAAATTGGCACTAATAAAATTATGATTGCAGAATAGGCAGTGGGATTCCACACGTCCTTGGCAATTAAGTAATAGTTCATCATTATGCATTCAATCTAAAGATTTCCAAACCATTGAAGCACTTTATCACAATCTAATTCAACATGATGAGGTTTATATTTTAACACCTTTTGCAAAAAACTCCTTCAGCCCGGGTTACGCCATTGTGCGAGATCCTTTTGGAATAGTAATACAATTGACCGTTACAAAACATCACTTCTAAATTTCATTACGAATAAGCCATTTAAATTCATATCAATATTACAAGATAGGAAGGCAAAAACATATAAAAAAAGCGCAGCCATTTCGGCTGCGCTTTTGAATGATTATTTTGTTTCGATTAAACCATATTTCCCATCTTTACGGCCATATACAACATTAGTTTCATTTGTATCAGCATTTGTGAAGACGAAGAAACTATGTCCTAGCATATCCATTTGCAAGATCGCTTCTTCAACGTCCATCGGTTTTAAATCGAATCGTTTTGTACGTACAAGTTCTAATTCATCCTCTTCTACCGCATCCAGAACAGCTACTGCTTCCGGAAGGATAAAGTTAGTTTTCATAGAACCTTTCTCACGTAATTTACGGTTTACCTTTGTTTTATGTTTACGAATTTGTCGCTCAATTTTATCAACTACTAAATCAATCGCAGCGTACATATCGCTATTTGTTTCTTCTGCACGAAGTAATAAATCTGTAAATGGAATTGTTACCTCGATACGTTGCTTGTCAGAGTATACTTTTAAATTAACCTTAATCTCTGGGAATGTATCAAAATAACGCTCTAATTTACTTAGTTTTTTCTCTACATATTCCTTTAATGCTGGAGTTACTTCAATATTTTCACCACGAATGTTGAATTTCATAGATGAATTCCTCCTTTCAAGCCTATGTACTATAATTTCGACATTGGCTTAAAAACTCCTTCTAATTTTTTAAAAAATTAGTGGAATTGCGATTTTTTTATCGTTTTTTGTTGAAATGAAAAGATGCATCGTTTCTATCTTTATTTTATCCTATTAACATCGTGAATAACGAATGTAACTGTGGACAATTAGTTACAGAAAAGAAACAACTTTTTGACAACTCATCTAAAACAAAAAAGCCCTTGTTACGAGCAAGAGCTTTCGCCATCTATATAATGCTGCTAAAAATACAGCTCTATCTTTTCCAAAAACTTAATTTTTACAGTTTCACAACATTAGCCGCTTGTGGCCCACGTGCTCCATCAACAATATCAAACTCCACTTGTTGACCTTCTTCTAACGACTTATACCCATCTTGTTGAATAGCAGAAAAATGAACAAACACATCGTCACCATCTTCACGCTCAATAAACCCAAATCCCTTTTCTGCATTGAACCATTTTACTCGTCCTTGCATGTTCATTCCATTCCCTTCACTCTTAAAATCAGGGCATTCGCCCCATATTCTGACTATAGCGAATGACAAGACTGTAAGTCAAAGAAGACCTGTCGTCTTTTTATTACTCCTTTCGACATTCACATATTAACCTCTACAAAGCGTCAAACAAGAAACCTCTCTCGCTCCTCGATCATACAAAAGGCTTCCAATTTGCCTAACAGTAATTCCTGTCGTATACACATCATCCACGATTAAAACGTGTTGCTCATGAAACATCTCTTCTCCCTGAAAATAAAAAGGATTAACTCCCGATATCCTTTCTTTACGCTTCTTCTTACTTTGTTTTTCTGTTTCTATTCTTCTTAATGATGTACAAAACATTTTGATAGGCAAACAAGAAGCTAGTAACTCCGCTTGATTAAAACCACGCTCGTATTCTCGCTCTTCACTAAGAGGAACCGGAATGGCAACTGAAACATTCGCAAAATATTTTTGAAAAAGACTTCGAAAAGGCTGATGAAAAATATGCACTAATTCAGCATCTCCTCGAAATTTAAACTGTGCTAATATTTCTTTCATCCCTTCATCATACACATGCAACGAACGATTTATGAGAGACGGAAACCCCTGCTCGTTCGTCCACCTTATGCAGTCCATACAAATATCCCCGTTTTTATACTCAGCTGGTACAAGTTCTAAAGGCCGACCACACTCCTTGCAAATATCTCCTATAATATAGGAAAGTTTTTGTTCACATCTATCACATATATACTTTTTATGAAGCTTAACAAAAAAAGTGTACCAACTAATCGCATATGAAATATACTCATCACAAAGTAGACAATGCATCAATCTATCAATCCTTGTTCTTTAGCATTCTTATTCATACTTTGAATATGTTTTTTCGCACGCACCATCGCCTCTGTCTTTCCATAATGAAAATAAATAACATCTCCATGCGGTTCATCAGAGCTTCTGCCAGCACGCCCTGCAATTTGAACGAGAGCACTTTCTGAAAATATTTCTTCCTCAGCCCCTAAAACTGCGACTTGTAAATTTTTCACAGTTACTCCTCGTTCCAAAATCGTCGTTGTAACTAATAAAGGAATTTCTCCTTTTCTGAAAGCTGCTACCTTCTCTTTTCTCGCCGGATCTTCTGCATGCACACCGTCAATTTGATTGTTTAATGATTTTAATAACTGGCTAATTTCTTCTACATATCGCACATGAGGAACAAATAGAAAAATGGGGTATCGTTTCGATAAGTACAGATTTAACCATTGTAATAAAGCACGAGGAATTTTTTTACGTATAAGACCCTTTTTCCAATTTCCGCACCACCGAAATATCGGAACTGGCAATGGATGACGATGGTATCGTCCTGAAATAATAACCCCTTTTTGCTTACCACTTCGCAACTTACGCTTCCACTTTTCATCTGGAGTTGCAGTTAAATAAATACGTGCCGCCCTCTCTTTCATCGCTTCGTTTACTGCATACTGCAACATCTTATCTGCATGATACGGAAAAGCATCTATCTCATCTACAATCATGACATGGAACGCCCTATAATAACGTAACAATTGATGTGTAGTTGCAACGATTAACGCCGCATCTTTTTCTCGGTCTAAACTCCCTCCGTATAAAGCAGCTACATTTATATTTGGAAACACTTCTTGTAATCTTGGTGCTAATTCAAGTACAACGTCCGTTCTCGGCGTTGCAATACAAACTCTTTCTCCCTTTTGTAGTGCCTCTGCAATTCCGCGAAACAACATTTCTGTTTTTCCAGCCCCGCACACCGCCCAAATAAAAAATGATTCTTTCTGCTTAACAGCGTCAACGACACTTTGCGCAGCTAACTCCTGACCGTCAGACAAAACGCCTTCCCACTGTAACGGATTCAAATAACTTTCTCCGCTTATTTCAGCAATCCCGCGAACAAGTACAGTACATTCACTTACCCTGCCCATCGTTATACATTTCCGGCAATACGTACATACTTCATTGCACCTTTTACATAGCAATGATACAAATAGTCGCTGCTCTATATTTCCGCAGCGCTGACACATATATTTTGAAGACTTCTTAATTACCCCTTGCACACAAACGACGTCTTGATTCCTTTTCAGATGATCCAATTTATTCTGCAAATCTGAAGAGAGTTCTTCTAACAGTAACTGTCTACCAGCTAACATCATCAATAGCCACCTCCAGCACTACTATAAATCCTTCTCTTTATCTCGTAAAAACTCAAAAAAGCCGATAACCTACTTATAAAATAGTAGGCTATCGACTTTATACACGTTTTTTATTCAATTATAAATCCTATAATCTACCGTAACCTAAGAAATGCTTTTGGTTGTAGCTACTGCTT
This sequence comes from Bacillus sp. FSL R9-9530, assembly GCF_038008145.1. Lineage (NCBI taxonomy): Bacteria > Bacillati > Bacillota > Bacilli > Caryophanales > Bacillaceae > Bacillus > Bacillus sp. FSL R9-9530. Next base: position 4,272,563 of record NZ_JBBOYO010000001.1, on the reverse strand, counting down.
AAGCTAGCGTAAGCAATCCCTTTATCACCAGCATGAATCATCTGGTCGTTACCAACGTAAATACCGATGTGAGATGGACCTGCTTTATAAGTACCTTGGAAGAATACTAAATCTCCAGGTTGTGGGCTACTTACTTTCGAAACTGAGTTCCAGTAACCTGCAACGTCTTGACGACCTACACCATAAATGTAAGAAATAAATCCACTACAGTCAAAACCACCGTTTGATGGAGATGCACTTCCCCAAACATATGGCATACCTAAGTATTGTCGTGCTTTACCAATCACGCCAGTATCCGGACCTGGCTCTGGTTTTTTATCTTCTTGTTTAGGTGTCTCTTTTTTAGGCTCTTCTTTTTTAGGCTCTTCTTTTTTAGGCTCTTCTTTTTTAGGCTCTTCTTTTTGAGCTTGTCCACCATTGTTTGCTGGAGCAGCTTGCTCTGCTGGCACTGCAGCAGGTGCTTGTTGAACTTGTGCTTCTTTAGCAGCTTGCTCTGCTTGTTTTTGAGCAGCAGCTTCTTGTGCAGCTTTTTCTTGCGCTTCTTTTTCAGCGATTTGTTGTAATTTTAATGCCTGTTGTTCAAGCTCTTTCAATTGACCTTCCGTACTTGTCATTGTAGTTACAACTGTATCCATTTTACCGCTTAAATCGTTTACTGCTGTTGCTTTTTTCTCTTTTTCAACGTCAAGTTCTTTCTTAGCAGTTTCAATTTGAGCTTGTGCTTCTTTTAATTCTTTTTGTTTTTCTTTTACTGTCTCAACATCTTTTTTCACGCTCGTTTGATCTTCTTGTTGTGTTTTCATGATATCTTCGTCAGATTCCATAATTTTAGACACAGAAGCTAAACGATCAACTAAATCTGCAACGTTTTTAGAGTTTACAAGAACTTCTGTTACAATGTTCGTATTTGGCTGTTCTTGTAGTGCAACTAAACGTTTTCTTAATAACTCTTCACGTTTTGCAATCTTTGTTTGTAGTTCTGCAATATCTTTATTTTTATTTTCGATTAATTGCTCAGTATCAGAAACTTTTTTTGTTGTTTCATCAAGTTTTGAAGCGTTCTCTTGAACAGACTTATCCAAACCTTGGATTGTTTTGTTTAAGTCATTCATTTGTTTTTGTAATTCATCACGTTCTTGTTGTTGTTTATGTAAAGTATCATTTTGTGTGTTAATTTGTGATTTCACGTCAGAAATTTTATCTTCTGCAAATACATTTGGTGTTAGCCCAGAAAACATTAACCCTGCAACTAATGCGCAAGATGCCATTTTTAGCTTTTTCATTTTATTTTTTACACCGCTTTCTTTTTTTCATTTTCCGTATATAACCTATTAAAATTTATACCATAATTCGGGAGTTTTTTTGCTAATGTTACGGTTTTGTAAAATAAATGTAATATTACATTTATCTCTATAGCAAAGTATATCTAAATTTGTATATATATGTAGAATTTTAAGAGCCTTACACCGTTTTTTATAGGATTGAAAAAAAACGTAAGGGAACCCCTTACGTTTTGAAAATACTCCAATATGAATGAAATAGAAACGTTACTTCATCCATTTCTCAGCCCAATTTTGGACCTCATCCATAACACTTTCCAACGCTTTCCCTTTATCAGTTACACCGTACTCGATTCTAACTGGTACTTCTGGATAAACATTACGAACTACAATACCTTCGCCTTCTAATTCCTTTAAACGTTCTGACAACATACGATCGCTCATATTCGGTATAATATCTGCGATTTCTCTGAAACGTTTCGGCTCTTCGAGCAAAGATTTAATAATTAAGCCAGTCCATTTCTTACTAAGCATTGTAAAAGCTGACTCAAACTTTGGACATAAACAAGAATTATGCTCCATATGTTTCACCTCTCTTCTATTATAATATAGTTTCTTGTAAAAAGTAAGTAATAAAACTTTCCTCATTATTTAATTTTACATACATTTTACCATTTCCAAATATTAACTTGTCAAATCCCCGTAAAAAAACCCTCTTCAAGTAAGAGAGCTTTTATATCTTTATCACTTCGTATACCAACCTAAACCAAGCGCACCTTCACCTAAATGCGTCCCAATTACAGCTCCGAAATAACTCGTACGAATTGTAACATGAGGGTATATCTCTTCTAATTCTTGTTTCCATTCATTAGCTTCCTCTTCACGATTCGCATGAATAATAACAGCTTCCATAGGCACACCTTTATTTGCCTGCTCATCAAAGATTTCAACGATACGCTTTAACGCTTTTTTACGCGTACGAATTTTTTCGAATGGAATAATTACTTTATCTCTAAAGTATAATACTGGTTTTACTTGTAACAAACTACCAATAAAAGCTTGTGCACTATTTAATCTTCCACCACGTTGTAAATGATGCAAATCATCCACTACAAAATAAGCATCCATCGTTTGCTTCATTTCATCAAAGCGAGCGATAATCTCTTCTGGGGCTTTCCCTTCACTTACTAATTTTGCCCCTTCACGCACGTAAAACCCTTGTACTTCACAACTAATTTCAGAGTCGTACGTATATACATCAATACCATCTACCATCTGTCCAGCTGCCGTTGCTGTTTGATATGTACCACTAATTCCACTGGAAAGGTGAATGCTAATAACTGCATCATATTCTTTAGATAACTCTTCATATAACTCTAAAAACTTTCCAATTGCTGGTTGCGAAGTTTTCGGAAGTTCCTCTTGTTCACGTACCTTTATATAAAAATCATTTGCTGAAACTTCAGCCTCTTCTTGATAAGATTCCGTTCCAAACACAACGTTTAATGGAATCATATATATATTGAGTTCGTCACGAATATGCTTCGGTATATATGCTGTACTATCGGTAACAATAGCTGTTTTCATTTTCGTACCTGCCTTATAAAAAATTTTTATCCCCTAATTTTACACGAAAACTAGAAAAGGTGCATCCATACATAAAAATGCCGGCTAGAAACTACAATCACTCGCTCGACAAATTACAACAAAAAGATAAAATACTCACCAAAAATTTCAACATATTTGTAAAAAATGTTTGAATATAAAAACGCTCGCTTTTAAAATGTAAAGTACTAGTTATTTTGAAAGATAGGGGCGTATACCATTGTTATTACAATATTTAACAATAAAAGGCTATGGAGAGCACGAAATTGTGATTCAAAAATCAAGATTCATTTGCTATGTGAATCGCGCCACAACGGAAGAGGAAGCTCAAGCATTTATACAAAAAATAAAAAAACAGCATTGGAATGCAACACATAATTGTTCCGCATATTTAATCGGTGAACAAGATCAAATTCAAAAGGCAAACGATGACGGCGAACCGAGCGGCACAGCTGGTGTACCTATGTTAGAAGTATTAAAAAAGCGAGGTCTAAAGGATACTGTCGTTGTCGTCACGCGCTATTTTGGTGGCATTAAACTTGGTGCTGGTGGATTAATTCGCGCATATGGAAAATGTACAAGTGAAGGACTTAATCACGTAGGCGTTGTTGAGCGAAAACTAATGCGCGTTATGGAAACAGAAATTGATTACACATTGCTTGGCAAAGTTGAAAATGAATTACGTAATTCAGAATATAACATTAAAGATATACATTATCTAGAAAACGTCACATTCGATACGTATGTAGAAGAAAATCGAAAACAAACATTTACAGATTGGATGATTGAATTAACAAACGGGAAGTGTACAATTAAAGAAGGAGATATGTTGTACTTAGAACAAGGTGTTATCTAAGAATAGCTAACGTATCGCCTTTAAAGATTAATGTAGTGAATTAATTCCCTACAAATGAACTAAGGAGATTATATATGGAAGAACGTTATTATCATCTCCAAAATAGCAGAATAAAAAAGAAACGTAGAAGAAAGTTTTTCTTCTTTCTTATTTTCGCATTTTTATTTGGTAGCGTAGGACTTTATATGTTAAATTCCTACACTTCTCTCATGGGGATGTACAGTGGATTTAGCCGTGAAAAATCTAAATTACGAGCAGAAGATGTGGAAATCACAAAAAAACCTTTCACAATACTAATTATGGGTATTGAGGATTACGCAACAGATGGTCAAAACGGCCGAACAGATTCACTCATGTTCGCGACAGTTAATCCCAACTCAAAAAAGGTTTCACTTATGAGTATCCCACGCGATTCTCGTGTTAAGATTGTTGGCAAAAATAAAGAAGACAAAATTAACGCTGCCCATGCTTACGGTGGAGAAAAAATGGCAATCGACACCGTCGAAGAGTTTTTAAAAGTTCCTGTTGATCATTATATTAAAATTGATTTCCAAGGATTTAAAGGTATCGTTGATGCTGTTGACGGTATTACCGTTGATGTCCCCTTCGATTTCTGGGAACGCTCTGACGTGGATTACTATAAAAAAATCCAATTTAAACAAGGTCAACAGAACTTAAATGGTGAAGAAGCACTCGCATACGTCCGTATGCGAAAGCAAGATCCTAACGGTGATTATGGTCGAGCTGCTAGACAAAGACAAGTACTGGCTGCTGTTGCCCAAAAGCTAAACTCTGCTTCTACCGTATTTAAAATTAAAGATTTAACAAAGGTAGTTGGAAAATATATAAAAACCGATATTCCTATTTCAGACGGACTTGCTCTTTACAATAAAATCTCTGGATTCGACCCTTCTACAATACAAACGTTAAAACTTGAAGGAGAAGACAGAAAAATTGGCGGTATTTATTACTTCCTTCCAGATCCAATCAGTGTAGAGACTGTACGTAACGAAATTGAAAAGGAAATAGGAGAAAAAGCAAAAGTTCCAACAGAGACTACGAAAAATGAGAATACAAATTCCGATTCAAATTCTAACTCCAGCGCAAAAGCAAAGAAGGAGCCGAGTGAGAACAAAACACCACCGCCTCCTCCCCCTTCTACAAATGCTCATGCAGAGTGGATTATGAGGAATCATGAATAAAAAAAGAGCCAAATCGTATACGATTTGGCTCTTTTTATTTCACGCAATTGTTGTTACTTCTTAAAGTGTTGTAAAATCGCTTCTACAATACGCTCAGATGCACGACCATCGCCGTAAGGGTTAGATGCTTTCGTCATCTTATCATGAGCTTCTTTATCAGATAACAACTCATCAGCAAGACCAAAGATTGTCTCTTCATCTGTTCCTGCTAATTTCAGCGTACCTGCTTCGATACCTTCTGGGCGTTCCGTCGTATCACGAAGGACAAGGACTGGCACACCTAGTGATGGTGCTTCCTCTTGTACACCACCAGAATCAGTTAACATTAAGTATGAACGAGCTGCAACGTTATGGAAATCAATTACATCTAACGGCTCAATTAAATGAATACGGCTATGCTCGCCTAAAATATCATTCGCTATTTCGCGAACAACAGGATTCATATGAACAGGGTATACAACTTGTACATCTTCGTGCTTATCAACAAGACGCTTAATTGCACGGAACATATTGCGCATTGGTTCTCCTAAATTTTCACGACGGTGTGCTGTCATAAGTACAAGACGATCATTTCCAAGTTTCTCTAACACCGAATGGCTATAAGTTTCTTTTACAGTTGTCTTCAGTGCATCGATCGCTGTATTTCCTGTTACGAAAATGCGTGACTCATCTTTATTTTCTTTTTGTAAGTTCGTTGCTGATTTTGTTGTAGGTGAGAAATGAAGATCCGCCATTACACCTGTTAGTTGGCGATTCATCTCTTCTGGATATGGAGAATACTTATCCCATGTACGAAGTCCTGCTTCAACATGTCCTACTGGAATTTGATTATAGAAAGCAGCTAAGCTTGCAATAAATGTCGTCGTTGTATCACCATGCACAAGTACGATATCAGGCTTCGCTTCTTTCATTACTTTATCTAAACCTTCTAAACCACGTGTTGTAATATCGATTAACGTTTGACGATCTTTCATGATATTCAAATCGAAATCTGGCGTAATTCCAAAGATATTTAATACTTGATCTAACATTTGACGGTGTTGTGCTGTTACAGTCACAATTGATTCAATCTTTTCTGGGTGCTTTTGCAACTCTAATACAAGAGGGGCCATTTTAATTGCTTCTGGTCGTGTCCCGAAAATTGTCATTACTTTTAAACGTTCAGTCATTTCATTGCCTCTTTTCTTTCACTAGTTAAAACTTCTATTATCGCATATAAAAATATGCATGTGAAAATACATTTTTTAACGAGCCTGAGAAACATTACTATTACAGACGTCTTTTCGCCCAACTGAGTAATAATCTAATCCATGCTTCTCGGCATCCTCATTAGTATAACAATTTCTCCCATCAAATAGAATAGGTTCCCTCATAAGCTGTGCATACTTTTCTAGCGGATAATTTCGAATTGATTCCCATTCTGTTAAGATAAAAACTGCATGCGCCTCTCTAATCGATTCATCTATACACTCAGCGTATCGTATCGTATTTCCAAATAAACTTCTTACATTTTGAATAGCTTGCGGGTCATATAAAACCACATCCGCACCCATATTAATTAATTCTTCTATTATAATAAGAGATGGCGCTTCCCTAATATCGTCAGTATTCGGTTTGAATGCTGCACCAAGAACCGCAATTTGCTTCTTCTTCATATCTATAATTTTCTTCGCTTTTTTAACTAACAACAACTGTTGTTTATTATTCACTTCAATGACTGCTTTCAACAAGCGAAAATCATGAGAAACATTCCCTGCAATTTGCACAAGCGCTTTCGTATCTTTTGGAAAACAAGATCCTCCATATCCGATGCCTGCATTTAAAAAAGATGCACCAATTCTCTTATCCATCCCCATCCCTGTAGCTACATCTACTATATCTGCACCCACTTGCTCACATATATTAGAAATTTCATTAATAAAACTAATCTTCGTAGCTAAAAAAGCATTAGATGCATATTTAATCATCTCAGCACTTCGAATATCTGTAATATACGTTTGTAAGCTTAATTTACTGTACAAATTCTCTACTTTCCTTGCAGCTTCTTCACTACATGCTCCAATTACGATACGATCACCCTGAAAAAAATCATAAATACCAGAACCTTCTCTTAAAAACTCTGGATTCGATACAATACATAATTCATGTCTACCTTGTAGTTTATCCTCAATCCATTCTCTCATTACATCATTTGTCCCTACAGGAACCGTACTTTTCGTAACAACAATAATATCGTTATTCACATATGTTCCAATATCATCACAAGCACTACGAATATACGTTAAATCTGCTGTTCCATCTAATAAAGATGGCGTTCCAACTGCAATAAATATAAACTCTACATCATTAAATGCCGCTGATTTACTTGCTGTAAAAGTTAAATGATTATTCTCGTATGCTTCATTTATTAATTCATTTAATCCACATTCATAAATAGGTAACTCGCCTTGTTTAATCCGTTCAATTTTCCCACTATTTATATCGAAACATGTGACTGAATGTCCCAATCTCGCCAATCCTACTCCTGTAATCAATCCAACATATCCGGTACCTATTATCGTAATTTTCATTTTCTTTTTGCACAGGAATATACATAAGAAAATATACGAATACATAGAACTCCCCCTGCGCTTCCCCCTCTCACACTAAAAATGAGAAAACTCTTTCACTTCTTTATTATATGAATCGTTTTTTTATTATTTTTTAAGATTTTGTAAAGTTAAATGATGCAATATATACAAAATGTAAATTCCCACAATTTAACACGGAACTTACTCATTTTACGTGCAACACTTATAATACTGAAACAAAAGTCATCGCTATATGAGAGGGGAGTACAATGTCATATTACAAGACACAATATGAGATCAACCTTCTCTAAGGACACAACATTCCATATCCAATTGTCATATATTCTATTCACTGCCCTTTACAGCCAAAAGAAAAAAAGATTGAATTCTAATCTTTTTGTGATACCATATGTTATGAGCCTGTAAATAAACATCATAATTTTCAGATAAATAAGATTGAAAAAATTACGTTAAACTATAAAGGGTGGGGTATTAATGGACTCACAAGTGATTTATGCCATTTTGGCATCTTTCATCACTGTACTCGTCGTTACTCCTTTAGTTATTAAATTAGCTTTCAAAATAGGAGCAACAGACAAGCCAAATGCGCGTAAAGTACACCAAAAAATTATGCCTCGTCTTGGCGGGTTAGCAATTTTCATCGGTGTAGCCGTAGGATTTGTTGTCGGTGGATTGTACGAACAAAGAATGTTATCGATAACTTTAGGTGCTATCATCATTGTTATCATCGGGATTTTAGATGATATGTACGAACTATCTGCGAGGGTAAAATTCGGTGGACAACTATTAGTTGCCATCATGATTGTCAAAAGTGGATTATTAGTGCAAGTATTATATATTCCAATTTTCGGAGATACTGAACTCGGATGGCTTGCTTATCCAATTACTGTATTTTGGATTGTAGGTATTACAAATGCCATCAACTTAATTGATGGATTAGATGGATTATCCGCAGGGATTTCATCTATCGTACTTGCAACGCTAGCATATATGGCCTTCACTAGCCCATGGGGTACTGGAGCAGCTATTATATTACCTCTAGCACTGATTACATTAGCAAGTACAATTGGATTTTTATTCTACAACTTCCATCCAGCAAAAATTTTCATGGGAGATACAGGAGCACTATTTTTAGGATACTGTATTTCTGTTATATCGTTACTTGGATTATACAAAAGCGTAACGTTATTCAGTTTTATCGTTCCAATCATTATTTTAGGTGTACCTATATTTGATACGACATTTGCAATTATCCGCCGTATCGTAAATAAAAAGCCTATTTCAGCACCTGATAAATCGCATTTACATCACCGTTTGCTTGCAATGGGATTCTCTCATCGTAAAACGGTACTAATTATTTACGCATTGGGTATTTTCTTTAGTGTAAATGCAATTATTTTCAGTAGTGCAACATTATGGTTATCCATTATTCTTCTTTTCATTTTAATCTTCTTTACAGAAATCATTGCTGAAGTAATCGGTCTTGTACACGAACGTTACAAACCAATTATTTCCTTCTATAAAAAAGTGAAAAAACGCGAAGACTAATTGTAGTATAGCCTTTACTATTATGAAATATTCAAATAGCATCCTCTTTTCATAAGAGGATGCTATTTTTTATTTTTTAATCCTTATTCCCCATTTCCAAAATATAGATTGTTTGAGAGTGCCTCTATTGGAGAAAGATATACGTATAACGAAAAAAGTATCAAATTTTCATTTTTACATCTTGATTGTCAAACTGAGGGTGAATGTTATGATCAAGCGATTACTTCAATGTATAATTTTATTTTTAACTATTACTATGTACGCATCATCGAATACAAAAGCAACTACAGACATTCAAGTAAAAGATTACCAAAGTACTCAAACTACCTCTCCTACAACAAAAATTGCGTACTTAACATTTGATGACGGACCAAATAAGTACACACCACAAATTTTAAATATTTTAAAAGAGAAGAACGGAAAAGCAACTTTCTTCGTTATTGGCGGAAAGGTGCCACATTATAAAAAAACGATGGAACGATTGATTAAAGATGGACATTATATCGGTCTCCATAGTATGTCGCATGATGTAAAACGTCTTTATACTGGCGATCCATCTGTTTTAATTGCAGAAATGGAGCAAACCCAAAACATTGTCCAGCAAGTTACACATTTAAATACACATCTCGTTCGGGTCCCATACGGTAGCATGCCTTACTTAAAAAAGAATTACCGTGACGCACTCGTATCTGCCCAGTATAAAATGTGGGATTGGACAATTGATACATATGACTGGAAAAGCTATGATAATCCTTCCGCAATACTAGAAAGGGTACGAAATCAAAGCGATGAACAAGTAGAGGTTATTTTAATGCATGATTCTAGTGTCACAGTGCAAATACTCCCAAAAGTAATTGATTATTTACACTCACAAGGATATAAACTACTTCCCTACAATCCATCTTCCCATCTCGAAGTGAATTTTTGGAAAGACACAAGATTGTAACAGCTTTAGTGCCTATGTACTAAAGCTGTTTTACCCCGCGTTAACGGGCAGTAAGACTCCCACCTCAAAATTCAGCTGGAACAAAGAAGTTTGGTGGGAGATCAACTGCCCGTAAACGCCCGATTGGTGAAGGCTAATAATCAGTGGGAATGAACAAAAACCCCACTGATTAAAGTTTCACTTTATTTTTCTCTTCCCACACTTCTCATTTTTGTGTAGAATTTTAAATAGTGATGAAGTTTCGAGGTGAATAGAAATGAAACGAATAGATCTCATTTTTAACGCAATACAAAAAGGGAATTATACAGAAGGTATAACAGCATCAGAACTCGCTACACTTCTACAGCTAGACCGTGCAAATGTTAGTAGCGATTTAAACAAGCTTGTGAAAGATAATCGTTTATTAAAAACGATTACACGCCCTGTCCGTTTTTATATAGAAACGAACACTTCATTGGAAACGCATTCAACAAAGGGCACTTCATTAGATACATTTGCTATTGAAAATACAAGCCTAAAAATTGCAATTGAAAAAGCAAAAGCTTCTATTCTCTATCCTCCAAACGGTATGCATACTTTACTACTTGGAGAAACAGGTGTCGGAAAATCGATGTTCGCTTCTTTAATGCACGAATACGCAATTGAAGTGGAACAACTTCCAAAAGATGCACCTTTTATCGTCTTTAACTGTGCTGATTATGCAAACAATCCACAACTACTACTTGGACAGTTATTTGGGATAAAAAAAGGAGCTTACACAGGTGCCAGTGATCAAAAAGGGTTAATTGAAAAAGCACATGAAGGAATCCTCTTCTTAGATGAAGTACATCGCCTTCCTCCAGAAGGACAAGAGATGCTCTTCACATTTATTGATCGCGGAGTATACCGCCGCCTTGGAGAAACGGAAAATGAACGTAAGGCACGAGTGTTGATTATTACTGCAACAACCGAAGAACCAAATTCATTTTTATTAAAAACATTTACAAGACGTATTCCGATGACCGTTACGCTTCCACCACTTCGTGAGCGAACACATAAAGAACGGTTTGCTTTACTGCAACTATTTTTCACAAACGAAGCAATTCGTCTAAGGAAAGAGATTCATGTTAGTCCAAATACAATGCGTGCTTTCGTCTTTTACAATTGTCCAAATAACATCGGTCAATTGAAAACGGACGTACAAATTGCCTGTGCGAAAGCTTATTCTGATTTCGTAACAAAAAAACGTGATTCTGTCTGTGTTTCAAGTACAGATTTACCTTGGTATATGAAAGAAGGATTATTTATTGAAAGAAAGAGCCGTCATCTATATCAAATACCAAATGAAACATTTGTATTTACAGGTGATGAAGGTTGGAGTAAACATACAATAAAACCCGAAGGAAGTCGCTCTTCTATTTACGATTATATTGATTATAAATATGAAGAACTTCAAGCACGCGGCATTGAAGAGGAAGAATTAGAATTACTAATAGAAAATGATATTCAAAGCTTTTTCGTCCAATACTTTAACCAAATATCTAAAAAAACAAGTCATGAAAATGTTTTTAAAATTGTGGATCGTAATATCGTTTCCGTATGTGAAAAAATTGCGGAACTAGCTGAAAAATATTTATCTAAAACTTTCGATGAAAAAGTATTTCTCGCTTTAAGTTTACATGTACAGACAACTCTACAACGTTTACAGGGCGGGAAACAAATTCACCACCCACAATTAAATCAAATTCGTACGAAATATAAAGAAGCTTTTTCCGTAGCTATGCAATGTATTCAGCTATTAGAAGAAGAATTACAAATAACAATACCTATTGATGAAGCTGGCTTTTTAACAATGTTCTTCGTTGTTGATCCAATTCCTGCCTCACAAACAGAAGTAAAAGTATTAATATTAGCACACGGTAATGGCATCGCAACAGAAATGGCAAACGTTGCAAACGAACTTCTCGGTATTGATGAAGTAACTGGTATCGATATGCCCTTGCATGAATCACCAAAAGACTTCTTAGAGCGTGTTAAAGTGTATATGAAAACACTTCAAAATGTAAACGGGCTTCTTTTACTTGTTGATATGGGATCTCTCGCTTATATTGGTGATATATTAGAAACTGAATTCAAAATCCCTGTACGTGTTCTTTCCATGACGAGTACACCACACGCACTAGAAGCAGCTCGAAAAGCTCAGCTTGGCTATTCATTAGATGCACTATACGAAACAGTGAAGAACTTAACGCCGTTCTATTTAAACGTACAGGAAGAAAAGAAAAAGCCACTATCGCCAATGAAATCCGTGATTTTAACAGCTTGTTTAACCGGCGAAGGAAGTGCTTTAGCAATTCAAAAAATGTTAGAAAACTATTTACGCTTTGATAAAGACTTAATTGAAATTATTCCGATTAGCATCGTTCATGAAAAAGATTTAACGAAAATGATCGAGAACATAAAAAAAGAGCGTAATATCATTTGTATCGTCACGAATTTCGATATGCAAATACCTTGCTTAACATATCATTTCCAAGACATTGTGAACTACACAGCTATTCAACCAATTCAAGAATTGATTACGTATGAAGAAACATATGCAAAAATGGCTGATATTCTTGAACAACAAATGCAGCGTAACGATGGAGCATTACTTATTAAAACAATTCGTTATGCATTAAATACAATTCAAGAATTGATTTCTTTACAGCTAACTCCCGACAGTTTAATGGGTGTGATTTTGCATATGAGCTGCATGGTTGACCGTCTTCAAAAAGGTGAAAGTCTCCTCCCTCATCCTGATAAAGAGAAACGAAGACAAGATGAGTACTGGATGTATATGAAAGTGAAAAAAGCATTGCAACCTATTGAAAATACATTTGAAATACAAATCCCAGATGACGAAGTATTTTATATAATGGACTTCTTCATTAAAAATCAGCCTGTAAAAAATTAAACTAGGCGATATTGTAGCACTCTATATAATTAGAAAAGGCTGTTCCAAAATGTTTTTTGGACAGCCTTTTCGCTTACTTCTTTACTTCCCTTATTCTCCCCCTTATTTCTCCCTTTTTATTAGATTTCGTATTAACATTTACATATACATTTGCTTGCATTATCTCTTGAAACAAGCTGTCAAATGCTCTCCCCTGTAAAGGCCCTTCAAAATCCTCTACTCTAGCTACACCAGTAACGACTCCTTCATTCACACTAATCCCTTGCTCTAACGGACCAAACAAACTTAAAATAACTGGACCAATTTGATTCGCTTTTCCTAAATGAATTTGGCATGACGTGATTTTTTTTATATTTTTTAATATGACCCGATATTGCAACTTCTTTAAATCTTCACTAAAAATGAGCTCTGTTACACCGTAAGCTTCTGTATTTACAGGAGGTACTTCCCTCTTCCCTGTTAACCTAGCAAAGAAATGTGTTGTCATACGGGCATTCTCCTCATATAAATTTCCCAGCACTACTTCTACTACTTTATGGTTTAGACATAATCATTTATGACTTTTTCAAATTTTAATTACGAAGAAAAGATTCACACAATCTTTACATTAAAATCGTTTCTTTTGCTTTACTCCCTCTTGTATAATGCACTTAGAAAAACAGTCTAGGAGGAAATTTTGAAAAATAATAAATACTCTTTCCAATCATTAATAGAGATTTTTCTCGTATCATTTAAATTAGGACTTACTTCATTTGGTGGTCCCGTCGCCCATCTTGGTTATTTTCATCATGAATACGTGCAAAAAAGAAAATGGATGGATGAACGAAGTTACGGAGACTTAGTAGCGCTATGTCAATTCCTTCCTGGCCCTGCTAGCAGCCAAGTCGGTATGGGAGTTGGCTTATTACGCGGCGGATTATTAGGAGCCATTATTTCATGGATCGGATTCACTCTCCCATCTGTGCTCGTTTTAGTTTTCTTCGCTTCATTTCTTAACCAATTCGAGCTTGGAAGTACTGGCTGGATTCACGGACTGAAACTTGTAGCGGTCGCAATTGTCGCTCATGCAATATGGGGAATGGCTCAAAAGTTAACACCAGACCGAAACCGTGCAACAATCGCAATTGCAACTGCCGCAATCGCCCTATTATGGCCAAGTAGCTGGACACAAGTAATTCTCATTATAGTATCTGGTTTCATCGGTTGGTTTTTATATCGTGGCCAGCCAGTTAGCCAAGCTCATAAAATAAATGTACCTATTTCAAAAATGGTAGCCATATCTTGTCTCGTCTTATTCTTCGGACTATTAATACTGTTACCGATGTTACGACCATACTCTTATTTCATCTCTTTATTTGACAGCTTCTATCGCTCTGGTGCACTTGTATTTGGCGGAGGACATGTCGTACTTCCTCTTCTTGAAAGTGAGTTTGTACAAAACGGGATGATGACAAAAGAACAATTTCTTGCTGGATACGGATTAACACAAGCAGTGCCAGGGCCACTATTTACATTCGCTTCTTATATAGGAGCAGTGCTAAATGGAACCACCGGAGCAGTTGTTGCAACGATCGCTATCTTTCTTCCTGCCTTCCTGCTCGTTGTTGGCGTTTTACCATTTTGGGACAGTGTAAGGAGAGTATCTTACATACAAGGTGCACTACTTGGAGTAAACGCAGCCGTTGTCGGCATTTTACTTGCAGCTTTTTATGATCCAATTTGGACGAGTACAATTATGAATTCTGTAGATTTCGTTTTTGCTTCTCTTCTATTTTGCTTACTCGCTTTTTGGAAAACACCACCTTGGGTTATCGTTATAATCGGGGCCTTCGGTGGATATGTTCTATCCATTTTGTAAGCACAAAAAACGACGGCCCCATTTAGCCGTCGTTTTTTCTATTAAAACTTCACAAGCTCCATTCCCTCAGGCAACTCGCTCTCCGTTAAAATACGCAACTCTTTCACGCGATCCATTACGTAAGAAGAACGCTTCACAAGCTCTGGGTCAATATAAGCTGGATGCACCATAATTTCTACCGTTTGCTCGTCCTGCACTCTTTCCTTTAACTTCACAAAGTAATCTTCCGTCACACCGTCAGCGTAAAAGTCACTGTAAAACACATCTGAAAATGGGCGCACCGCTCGCTCTTCTTCACAACGACGAATTGGAACATTATATTTACTTGCTAATCTCTCAAGAACGTCGTGTAAAAGCGGTAATCCATGCACGTGATGATGACTATCTAAATGAGTTGGTGTTAATCCGTAAGATAAAAACTTCTCAATTTGAGCAGCCCATTCTTTTTCTACCTCTTCTGGATTTATATTTCCTTCCCATACAACACTTTGTTTATGAAACAATCCATCGCTACTTACAAGTGATGGAACGTCTTTAAGAAGCGGTTCTCCTGCCGTTAATACGAGATGAACTCCTATCCCTAACGTTTTATACTCTTTCGCTAAGCGTACGGCATGCTCTGTCCCTGGCATATTCATCATCATCGTCGTTGAATTTACAATCCCGTTTTTATGTCCATCAATAATTCCGTAATTTGTACCTTCCGTAAGACCGAAATCATCTGCATTTACAATTAGTTTAATCATCGCAATACCTCCTACTAGAATTAAAAAAAGCGGGCTAAACAGCGCCGCTTCTTATTTCTCTATCTTCTTAAAGAATTGTGGAAGATGTTCTTTATGTGCTTCCAACATTTCATCTAAAATTTGTTTTGCAACTTTATCTGATGGTACAAGTGGGTTAATTGTCATAGCAAGCAGCGCTTTATGATAATCCCCTGTAACAGCAGCTTCAATTGTTGTGCGCTCAAATGATTTAATTTGCTGTACTAAACCGCGAACTGGTACTGGAAGATCTCCGACCGCAATTGGTTTTGGACCTTCTTTCGTAATAATACAGTTCACTTCAACAGCCGAATCATGTGGCAAGCTTGCAATTGTTCCGTTGTTTCGTGTATTAACAGGCTGGATATCACCTTTATTATTGTAAATAGACGTAATTAAGCTACATGCTGCGTCACTATAATAAGCTCCACCGCGCTTTTCTAATTGTGGTGGCTTAATATCTAAATTTGGGTCTTTATATAGCTCGAATAAATCATCTTCTAATTGTTTTACTACTTCTGCACGTGTACCTTTTTCAATCGAAGCTGCTTTCTCTTCTTCCAACATTTCACGTGTTTTATAGTAGTAACGATGATATGGACACGGAATTGCACGAAGACCGCGAATAAAGTCTGGCTCCCAGTTAAGCGCAGCAATGTTTTCCATCGTAATTTGCTTTTCTGGATCTGTTACAAGCTCTAACACACGATCCATTACGCTTACGCCATCCAAGTATACATCTAATCCGTATACCATATGATTTAAACCAGCGAAATCAACGTGTACCCGGCTTGCATCTACTTCAAGTAATCTTGCAAGACCCATACGAATTCCAATTGGAACGTTACACAGACCAACTACTCTTTGAATGTTTGTATAACGAAGGACAGCTTCTGTTACCATACCAGCTGGGTTTGCGAAGTTAATAAGCCATGCATTTGGACATAATTCCTCCATGTCCTTACAAATATCTAAAATAACAGGAATCGTTCTCAGCGCTTTGAACAAACCACCAGGACCATTCGTTTCCTGACCAATTACATCATATTTTAATGGAATTGCTTCATCTTTTGCACGTGCTTCTAACAAACCAACGCGAAGCTGCGTTGTTACGAAGTCAGCATCTTTTAATGCCTCACGGCGATCAAGTGTTAAATGAATATCAATTGGTAAACCTGATTTTTTCACCATACGTTTCGCTAAGTCACCAACGATTTCTAACTTCTCTTTTCCTGCCTCAATATCTACTAACCAAATTTCACGAACAGGAAGCTCGTCATAACGTTTAATAAACCCTTCAATTAACTCTGGTGTATAACTAGAGCCACCGCCGATTGTAGCAATTTTAATTCCAGTCATGCTTTATTCCCCTTTCGCTTCTAGCTTTTTATAAAGGTCAATAAATTCTGCCGCTAATTCTTTTACCGTAATAGAATTCATTAAATGATCTTGCGCATGAATTAAAAGAACACTAATCTCTGTTTTTTCTCCTCTTGCTTCTGATTGTATGAGCTCTGTTTGGAAATGATGCGCTTCATTAATCGCTTCTTTCGCCTTTACCATCGCTTCATCAGCTTCTGCCATTTTCCCCTGTTTGGCGAATTGCAGTGCCTCCATTGCAAAGCTTCGTGCATTACCACTATTTAAAATTAATTGGAATGGAATTTGTTCTGCTGTAGTCATCATAATTACCGCCCTCTCTATTATGGTTCAACCGATTTAAATACCCTTTCAGTTTGAACATTTCTATTAAATTATTATTTTATGAATGATAGTTTGGTGTTCTTGTAGATGGGTTTCATCTTTTTGAACATGATATAAAAGTTAGTTGTTCTGACGAGCTATAAAAACTCGTCAGAACAATACTTTTTAAAGTGATACTGAATTGTCGTTTCCTTTTGCAGCATCTTTTGAAGCTTGTACGTACGTACGGTCACACATTAATACGAATGGATAGTAAATTACTACCGCGATTGCAAAGTTTACTAGCTGCAATGCAGCACCAGCAATGCTTCCGCCCGCTACAAGATAACCACTAAAGATTGGTGGCATTGTCCACGGAACTAAAGCAACTGTTTTTGGTACCCATCCTAAGGAAATTGCTGTATAAGAAGTAATAACTAATACAACTGGTGTAAGTACGAATGGAATGATTAACGCTGGGTTTAATACAATTGGTGTACCGAAAATAACTGGCTCGTTAATATTGAAGAAACCAGGACCGATAGATACACGGCCTACACCACGAAGCTGTGCACTTTTCGCAACAAGCATTACTGCTACTAGGAATGCTAATGTCGCACCTGATCCACCGATGTATACATATACATCAAAGAATGGTTTTGTGAAAATATGCGGTACGTCATATGCAGACATACCATCGTTAAATAACTTAATATTCTTTTCTAATGCTGGTAAATAAATTGGGTCAATAATACCACCAACGATATTAGGACCATGTAATCCGAAGAACCATAATACATGAATAAGTAAAGCAACAATAATTGCACTTGGTAATGTACCTGCTAAACCTTGTAATGGTACTTGAATTGTTTCAAATACCATTTTATGAATACTTGTACCTGCTAATTTCACCGCTAATTGAATACTTGCTGTTACAATTAAAATAACGAATGCTGGTACTAACGCTGCAAATGACTTCATTACTGCTGGTGGAACACCATCTGGCATTTTAATTGTAATATCTCTTTGAACAAAGAATCGAAATACTTCCGTTACAAGAAGGGCGACAATTATGGAAACGAATAAACCTTGTGATCCTGTCCAAGCTAAATCAATACCGCCTTCTTTTGGCGTTGTCGGAGAAATAATAATTAATGCACCGAATGTAATGATTGCTGCTGACAACGCGTCTACACCGTAAGATTTCGCTAAATTATAACTTATCCCTACCGCGACTATGAGGGCGAGTATAGCGAAGGAACCTGCCCACATACCACCGCCGATATCTTTCCAAACGTCCCCGAATGCACCCTTCATAAATTTTTGGAATGCATCAATTGGCAAGTTATTTATAAGTATTGCAAACGATCCAACTAAAATAAGAGGCATAACTGCGATAAAACCATCACGGATTGCAACTAAATGACGCTGCGATCCGATTCTTCCTGCGACTGGAACTAAATACTTCTCCATAAATGCAATAAACTTTTGCATTTCGCTTCCCCCCTAATTATTTTTTTAGTGTTAATGCGTGATCTAAAACTGCTTCTCCATTCATCATGCCGTAGTGCATTGAGTTAATAACATCGACTCCAACGTTTTTCTCATCGGCAAGCGTTTTCATTGTAGAAAGCATGTAACGAACTTGCGGTCCTAATAATAGTACGTCTGCTTGATCGATATTGTTTTTTACTGCATCCCCAGATACAGCCCAAATCTTACCTTCTAGACCACGAGCTTTTGCAGCCGCTTCCATTTTTGTAACTAGTAAACTTGTAGACATCCCTGCTGAACAACATAATAAAATATTCATTTATAAATCCCCCTTGTGTGGTATAAAAAATTTATGTTTTTTATTTTTCTTTACGCTATTTATTAATGCAATTACCGTGCCAACTTTTCAAAACGCCTAAAATCAGCGTTTTTTCGAGTGATTTCTTTGTGTGTTACCGCTTTCAATTAGTGTGTCCCCAAAAAAACACACAGTGTGTTATAAAACACCTCACTTTTAACACATAACTGTATGAAAATAGATTAGTGTTTAGTTGTCTAGTTGTATTTAAAACAAAAAAACACTAATTTTTTTAAAAGTTCGAAAATATAGTACCAAAAAATATAATATTTCAACTCAAATCAAAACAAATACCTATTCAAAACACTCGTCTAGTTATTGTCCAGTCAAACTCTATTAAATTACATAGAATAGAATAAAATAAAGTATTTTGAAAGGGGATTCCAATGCCAAAGCATAGAAAAAAGAAGAGAATGAAGATTTATAGAATACAGGTTCAAAATAAATGGTATAAACAAGAAGAGGATTCTGAATTAAATTCCAACACGGATACACTAGATCGACAGGACACTGAAGATAAACAAGACAGACCTGACAAACAAGACAGACCTGACAAACACGACGAACCAGATAAACACGACGAGGATGAAGACGATAAGCAAGTACAATCGGAAAATGTAATTATAGTACCCACAGATTCACACAGCTTAGATGTGTGGGATGAAATTTCTCTAAAGGAAATACAAGCTGGTGAACATACGAATTTATTTGAAGAAAAGAGTAATTATCAAAATATTAATTTAGTCCAAGTAAACGATGTTCGCTTATACTTGGACAAGCAACTACAATTCAGCTCCGTTGATGAGCAAATTTATCATGAAGCGCTTGTACATCCGATTATGGCAAAAGTAAGTGATCCAAAGCGTGTTCTCATATTAGGTGGTGGCGATGGTCTTGCCTTACGAGAAGTTTTGAAATATGAAACTGTGCTACACGTAGACCTTGTTGATTTAGACGAGGCAATGATTAATATGGCACGTAATGTTCCAGAAATAGTATCTTTAAACAAAAACGCTTTTTTTGATAATCGCGTGAACGTGCACGTATGCGATGCAAAAGAATTTCTAAATTCACCTTCATCTTTATACGATGTAATCATTATTGATTTTCCTGATCCAGCGACAGAGTTATTAAGTACTTTATATACAAGCGAACTTTTTGCTCGTATAGCTACGTTTTTAACAGAAGATGGTGCGTTCGTCTGCCAATCTAATTCACCTGCTGATGCACCTCTAGTATATTGGAGCATCGGTAACACTATTGAACATGCTGGATTAACTGTGAAAAGTTATCATACAATCGTTCCTTCTTTCGGAACTGACTGGGGATTTCATATTGCTGCTAATTCTGCCTATGTACTCGATCAAATTGAGCAATTATATGTAATACCAACTCCTCGAACATTACCTTCTCTTCTTTCTCCTTTGTTTCAATTTAAAGAAGAACATTTAGAACAACGTAATCTCGCTCTTTTAAACTCAGAATCGAATCTTATCCTACATCAATGTTACAAAAAGGAAATGGAGTTTTGACAATATTATAGTAAGGAGTGCTACCCTATGGAATATTCTACTTTTGGTAAGCATATAATAGTAGATTTATGGGGAGTGGACTTTTCCCTATTAGATGATGTTCACTTTTTAGAATATCATTTAGTTAACGCTGCAGATTGCTCTGGTGCCCATATTTTAAACGTAAGTACAAAAGAATTCGATCCGCATGGCGTTACTGTTTTAGTTTTACTATCCGAAAGCCACCTTTCAATTCACACTTATCCAGAAAAAAACTTTGCAGCCATCGACTGTTATACGTGCGGTACGACCGTTGAACCGCAAATAGCGATTAATTATATCGTAAGTATATTAAGACCAAATGAGATGCATATAAAAAAACTAATTCGTGGTACAGGAGAGATTATTACTGCCGATTAATTATCACTCTTACCCATCCGTAAAAAGGAGGATTGTAAATACCATCAGTGGAACAAACACTCCACTGATGGTACGGACACATACATAAAAAAACCTCGCATAAGCAAGGTTCATTCATCCACCGACATCTTCCTATATAATTCTACAAACTCACTCGCCAATTCCTTCACTGTAATTGCGTTCATTAAATGATCTTGTGCATGCACCATCAAAAGGGTAACTTCGGTTTTTTCCCCGGCAGCCTCTTTCTGTATGAGCTCTGTTTGTAAGCGATGCGCCTCTTGCAATTCATTTAAAGCTTCTTGTAGTTTCGCTTCTGCTTCCTGAAATTCACCGCGCTTTGCGCAATCAATTGCTTCCATTGAGCAGCTTCTCGCATTACCACCATGCAAAATTAAGTGAAAAGCTTTCGTCTCTATCGTATCCATTTTAGTTCTTTACTCCCCCTTTTCTTCCGCTACTTTTTGTTTATCCCATATTTTTAAGAATGGAAAATAAATAAGAAATGCAAGTGCAAAGTTAATGAGCTGTAAAATAACCCCTGAAATTTTCCCGCCTGATCCTAAATATCCACTAAAAAGAATAGGTGTAGTCCAAGGTACAGCAGCTCCGCTCGGACGTGCAACCCATCCCCATTCCATTGCAAAATAAGAAACAATCGTTAAAACAACTGGTACAAGTATAAATGGAATAAGTAAAAGCGGGTTCATTACTATCGGCATACCGAAAGTCACCATTTCATTAATATTAAAAATACCTGGTGCAATCGATAATCGCCCTAAACTTTTCAATTGCTGACTTCGCGCAAATAATAACATTCCTACAACTAAAGCAAGTGTTGCACCAGAACCGCCCATATAAATCCATAAATCAAAGAACTGTGCAGTAATCGTATTCGGTACATCTTGCCCTGCCTGAAATGCAATTCGATTTTGATCCATTAATGACAACCAAATCGGACTCATTACACCACCAACAATTGCAGCTCCATGAATTCCGCACGCCCAAAGTACATGGACAATGATAACTGCGATTATCGCACCCCAAATGCTAGCCCCAAGTACACTAAGAGGCTCCTGTAAAAGCTTTCCTATAACATTATGGATGCTACCGAAAGTCGTATGTTCAAAAATTAATCTAATGATCCAAATAACCGTCACAACAATAAAGCCTGGAATAAGCGCAGCAAATGAACGCGTTACTGCTGGCGGAACTGTCTCTGGCATCTTTATAATCATCTTTTTCTGTACAACAAATCGATAAATTTCAGTAGATATAATTGCAATAATCATCGCTACAAACAACCCTTGGCTTCCCATTAACGCAGCTGGTATAACTCCATCTACAAGTATACTTTCTTTCGTATTTGGTATCATATACATAACTTGGAATGGTGTTGCAAGCAAAAATGCTACAAGTGACAATGCACCTGCCGCTAAAGCATCTACTTTATATTGTTCTCCTAATCTGTAAGCGATTCCAAAAACAGCTATTAAAGACATTATATTAAAAGTAGCCCCCACTGGGTACCCTAATGCTACATTCCAATTCTTTCCGAAGATTCCTGCCATAAAATCATTATATCCTGGTATTGGTAATGCACTAATAATAAGGAAAAATGATCCAATAATTAAGAAAGGCATCGTTAAAACAATTCCATCACGAATCGCTTGCAAATGTCTCTGTTCTGCAACCTTTCCTGCCACTGGCATCACATATTTCTCTAAAAACCCTATCATCTATCCCACACTCCTCATGGTTTCATTAACAAAGCTGCTTGCAAGATAGCTTCTCCATTACAAAGTCCGTAATGGACGGATTGAATGACATCAACAGGTATTCCCTTCTCCTTACATAATTCTTTCATTTTCGGTAATAAATAACGTACTTGCGGTCCAAGCAAAAGCACATCCGCAGTATCAATATGATTTCGCACTTCTGAACCTGATACCGCCCAAATCTTTACCTCTATCCCTTTTGCCTCTGCTGCTTTCTCCATTTTTGTAACAATCAAACTGGAAGACATTCCCGCTGCACAGCAAAGTAAAATATTCATCTCGCTCCCCTCCCCCTTTTTCCAAACCTAAGTTATGGTGTAGCCCTTGCCACCACTAGGTTACAAATATATATGTCTAGATTTCTAACTGTATGCCGAGCTTAAAAACAAAAATTTCTCGGTTTTCACGCTATTCCATCTATCCGTATTTTCCTAGTAAAGAAGTCTCTAACTCGCTATAATGATTCAGTATGATTTTTTATAATCGATAGGAGGATATATTTATGAAGGCATATCGCTTTCCGCTTATTTTATTATCTTCTATCCTAATTGGTGGTTTCATTGGTTATTTCATGGGTGCCGATGCAGTTGCTTTAAAGCCGCTTGGTGACATTTTCTTAAACTTAATGTTTACGATTGTTGTACCGTTAGTGTTCTTTAGCATCGCGTCATCTATTGCTAATATGGATGGATTAAAACGTTTCGGTAAAATTATGTCTAGTATGGCTGGAACTTTCTTATTTACAAGTATTTTAGCTGCTATTTTTATGATTATTATCGTGAAAGTATTCCCGCCAGCACAAGGTGTTGTATTAGAACTAACGCAGCCTGATAAAGCTGAAAAAGCAGTTAGTGTTGCTGATCAAATTGTTGGTATCATAACAGTATCAGACTTTTCAAAGTTACTATCTCGCGAGAACATGCTAGCTCTTATTTTCTTCTCTATCTTAATGGGGGTTGCAACTTCAGCAGTTGGTGAAAAAGGGAAACCATTCGCTACATTCCTACAAGCTGGTGCAGAAATTTCAATGAAAGTCGTATCTTTCATTATGTACTACGCTCCAATCGGACTAGCTGCCTACTTCGCAGCATTAGTTGGTGAATTCGGACCACAACTTCTTGGAACTTACTTCCGAGCAGCAATGGTATACTATCCAGCTTCTCTTATTTACTTCTTTGTATTCTTTACATTCTATGCGTACCTTGCAGGTCGCAAACAAGGTGTACAAATATTTTGGAAGAACATGGTCTCTCCTACAGTTACATCACTTGCAACTTGTAGTAGTGCCGCAAGTATTCCATCGAACTTAGAAGCAACGAAGAAAATGGGTATTTCTTCTGACGTTCGTGAAACAGTTGTCCTTCTTGGATCTACACTTCATAAAGACGGATCTGTTTTAGGCGGGGTATTGAAAATTGCTTTCTTATTCGGTATTTTCAACATGGAATTCGAAGGACCGAAAACATTAGCAATTGCACTTGTCGTTTCTCTATTAGTAGGAACAGTAATGGGTGCTATTCCAGGCGGGGGTATGATTGGTGAAATGTTAATCGTTTCTCTATACGGATTCCCACCAGAAGCATTGCCAATTATCGCAGCAATTAGTACAATCATCGATCCTCCTGCAACAGTGTTAAACGTAACAGGAGATAACGCTTGTGCCGTAATGACAGCTCGCCTTGTAGAAGGTAAAAACTGGATCAAAAATAAATTTGCTTAATATATAGAAAGAGGATGCTCGTTTTGAGCATCCTCTTTTTGTTGTCATTTGTCAGTGAATCGATATATTTGAAGTTGTGATAGATATATTAGCAAAAGCGTTAATATAATCCCATCCCGCCACAAATTTGTTATAATCTTCACAAATATTCCACACCTTTCATCCTTTCTCCGTACTATAATCATGTATGGAAAAGGAGATGGACACGATGACACAAAGCGCACCAGAATTTAAAGTTTTGCAAAGCATTGCATTTCTTGCTGTCGTTTTGCAAAGTTCCTTATTATATACAATGAATCAAGGAAATGTCTTACTCGAGCAATCCCTCATTATGGGCATGCTATTTAATCTTGCAAAATTTTCAGCGCCTGCATTCATATTTATCGTCGGCTTCCATTTAATTCGGCTATATACGAAGCAACTCGTTTACAGAGAATATATTTATGAAAAAGCCGCACATTTACTCATTCCTTATTTCTTCTGGTCTATTCTTTACCTATTAACAACAAACGATGTCATTACACTACAAGGCGGAATAAAAAGTTTATTACTCGGAACAGCTGCACCTCATCTTTGGTACGTTATTATGATGTTCCAAATTCACTTATTGTTCCCTTTACTATGCACACTATTTTATTGGTTTCAAAAACGAACAGAAAATAAAAAAGACATATATAAATATATGACCATTTTCGCTTGTCTATATTTTTTCTTAATGTGGTACTCTTCTCACTACATTTTTAATGGAGAGAAACTGACTAGTTCAACCATTTTACATTATACAGATCGTTCCTTCTTCTTCTACTCATTCTATTTCGTCATGGGAGGAATAGCTGCTGTATCATTAAAAACTTGGCGTATATTTGTCATGAAACATATTCCGCTTATCACAATCTTATTTTTCATCTTATTTTTATTCATCAATTATGAGTTATTTAGTTTTTACGGCGCCAATTCTATTCATTTAACGGTTTCTACTTATTTAAAACCGTCCATGTTTTTATATATTGTTTGTGAAATTATGATACTGTACGTGTTATCTATTACAATTGTACAGCGACGTGGTTTCTTATATAAAGCTTTACGTTTTATCGGGAATTACACGTATGGCGCTTATTTAGCTCATTTTTTCTTCTTGCAACTATGTACAAAATTTCTTTCCTTATTCGCACTGCAAGAAAACACAATATTATATAGCCTATTACTATTTATATTAACGACCACAATCTCTATTTCAGCAATGGTCATTGGCAGCATACTACCATTTCATACGTGGATTACAGGGCCTTCCCCTACGACAAATATGAGATGGGCGAAGATTGCCATTCGGAAAAATCATGAAAAAGTATTTAAACCATATATTTGATATAATAGTATTTCATATAAGAAAAGAAAGTAGGACACACCTATGATTAATCAAATTGGACAAATTATGTTATATGTAAATAACCAAGATGAATCAGTACAATTTTGGACAAAAACAGTAGGATTCCAAATCGTTGCGGAAGAAAATAACGGTCAAGGATTTCGCTGGATTGAAATTGCGCCGGCAAAAGAAGCTGGAACAAGCATCGTCCTTCACGATAAAGCGTTAATTGCGAAGATGCAACCTGAATTAAACTTAAATACCCCTTCACTTATGTTCTTCTCTAATAACTTAGATCAACTGTATAAAGATCTTTCTGAGAAAAGTGTTACAGTTGGACAAGTTGTAGATTTACCTACTGGTAGAGCATTCAACTTTGCTGATAATGAAAATAACTACTTTGCAGTTATGGAAAAGAAATAAGAAAAAGCTATCCGGAAAGGTCATAATAAAATCTTTTCGGATAGCTTCTTTTATTAAGAAACTTGCTCTGCATTCGTTTCCTTATGCTGTATATGACTCGTAACCCATGTAATTCCGCCAGCAACAACGAGATAGCATAATAAAATTAAAATTTGCATTCGTAATTGCGACCAATCTCCTAAAGAGATAACATCTTGTAATCCTCTAAGAGAATGAGACATTGGGAGAAACTGTCCAATTTTGCTAAGAACAGCTATATTTAACTCTCCTGGGAAAGTACCTCCGCTCGTCGCTAATTGAAGAACGAGAAGCGTTACCGCTGCGAACTTCCCAACAATGCCGAATACCGTTACTAACATAAGAATAAATGTCATGAACGTAAAGGAAATAACAATACTTGATAAAACAAAGAGTGATACACTTGCAACTTCTAATTTCATAACTCCTAACACTACCATATCTACAAGTAGTGCTTGAATGAGTCCAATTAAATATACTAATCCTAGTTTATTAATAAAATGTACTGTTCCGCTTACCTTCATATTTTGTCTACGGCCAAGAGGTAAAATATTCGATGCCATAATTCCGCCAACATAAAATGCCAGTGATAAAAAGTATGGTGCAATACCTGAACCGTAGTTAGGCACATCAGAAACTGTCGACTTCACTAATTGAACCGGCTCTGAGAACATCGTATTGCGTGCATCATCATTGCGAACATCCGCTATCTTCTCTGCGCCCTCTCCCAATTTCGTAGAAAGTTCTTTCGCACCATCGTCAAGTTTAACAAGTCCGTTCGTTAACTTATCAGCACCATGATTCAGCTCTGTTCCGCCACTCGCAAGGTGATTTACACCTTCTTGTAATGATGTAAATCCATTTCCCCACTTCGTAAATCCATCAGCTAAATTCGAAGTACCATCTGCTATCTTTTTCGTTCCAGCGGTAGCTTCGTTTAACTTAACTCCGAATGTATTCATGCCTTCCTCAATCTTATGCTGACCATCAGTAAGCTTCCGCGCACCTTGTGTCAATTGTTGTTGGCTATTATTTAAAGTGTTTGTTGCTTTAGCTAATCCGTTAGAAGTAGCAATGATCTTTTGAAAAGCAGGATCTTGCTGCACTTCTGGATGACTTTTCACGTACTCTTCTAATTGTTGTTTTACATTATTTGCTGCATTGTCCGCTTTCACTTGCCCTTCAGCAAGTTTCTCACTTCCGTTCACCCATTCATTTGTACCAGCACTTAATTCACTAACTCCTGATTGTAAAGACTTCTCACCCTGTGCTAGCAGCTCCATACCATTATGAAGTGATGTCGCTCCCTGACTAAGCTCATTTGCTCCCCCAGTTAAGGCCGATTGACTAGAGGCAAGCTTATCACTTCCTTCTTTTAACTTCACTGTTCCATCATTTAAACGATGAATACCATCTGTAAGCTGATTCGCCCCATTTTTTGCATCCGTCGTTCCTTCGTGCAACTTCTCAGCGCCATTTCTTGCATCACTCAACCCTTGTGCCAAATCTTGAAACTTTGAAAAGACACCTTCTGTATAAGATTTCGTAATACTATTTGAAATTTTTGTTTTCATATTTTCAACAGCTGTCGTTCCAATTTGAGCTGCTACAAAGTTTTTCCCTGGATTTACTTTGTACTGCAGCCTCGCCGGCTCTGGTTTCTCATCCATTAGTGTACTTACCTTTTTAGAGAACTCCTCCGGAATCGTAACCACCATATAATACTTATCTTCTTTTAGCCCTTCATCAGCATCTTTTTCTGATACGAAATGAAACGCCAATTCCTTATTCTCTTTTAAATTTTTAACAAAATCGTCTCCAGCCTGGATTGTTTTTTCATCCATCACAGCACCCTTATCTAAATTAACAACTGCAACAGGTAATTTATCTAATTTTCCGTACGGATCCCAATATCCAGCTAAGAAGAATCCTGAATAAATTAAAGGAACGATTAATAAAAAAATTAAAGCGATACGTCCATGTTTATGGTTCCACATCGCCTTCCAATCTTTAAATATAAGTTGAATTCCCTTCATGAAACATACTCCTTCTCCTAATTTAACACCCTTCGAATGGTTTAACAGATTTACTATACACGTCACTTTCCATACTGTATAATACATCTTTAATTATCAATTCATTCCTTTTGGTCTATAGAAAGGAGATTCGAAGTGGAACTTCTTCAATTAAAATACTTTCAGACAGTCGCACGACTAGAACATATGACAAAAGCAGCTGAAGAATTGCATATCGCGCAGCCTTCACTCAGTAAAACAATCGCTAGACTAGAAAAGGACTTAGGCGTCCCCTTATTTGATCGCCAAGGTCGACAGATTACATTAAACTCTTTCGGCAAAGTATTTTTAAAACGAGTAGAACGCATTTTTCATGAATTAAGTGAAGGGGAACGAGAAATTAAAGATTTAGCTGAATTACAACAAGGCTCTATTACACTTGCAGTTTCTATTCCAAGAATATTACCCGAGCTACTCGGTTCTTTTTTACTAGAACACCCTAACGTTCGATTCCAACAATTTCTCGCATCTACTCCTTCTATGAAACGGCAACTAGATAATATGGAAATTGATTTTTGTATCTCCTCTGTACCAATTGAAGGCGAGGAAATGGTTTGGGAACCACTTATCACAGAAGAAATCTTCTTAGCTGTTCCTTCAGGACATCGGTTATCAAACCGCGAAAGTATCTATTTGCATGAAGTAAAAGACGAATCGTTTATTAGTATGAACACTGGTTACGGATTTCGGCACTTAACAGATGAATTTTGTAAAAAAGCTGGTTTCACTCCACATATCGCTTTTGAAGTAGATGAACCAACCGTGATTAGCGATCTCATTAAGCAAGGTCTTGGCATCGCCTTTGTCCCAAGTTTAACTTTATTAAAAAACTCTACTTTAGCATCAAATAAGTTACGTATTATTGAACCTAATTGCGAACGAACTATCGGCTTAAGTTGGTCGAAGAAGCGCTATTTATCAAAAACCGCCCAGCAATTTCGTGAATTCGTGATTGATTACTTCTCCAATATTAGGGCGTAAAATTATATCGCTTTACAAACAAATAACGACACAAATAAAAGGTACCATCCCCATAGGGTGGCACCTTTTATTTTTTACTCTTATCCAATTCCATTTCCGCTAAAAGCGGCAATACGTTATCGAAAATATGTGTATTATTATTCTCACCTGTTACATATCCACCATAATATCTACTAAATACATTATCATTTCGGAATGTATTCATCCGCTCATACAATTCCTTCGCAAACTTTGTATCACCTGTTTGTAGTACGTACAAAATTGTTAATCCGTAAGATGCCGGTGATTCATAGTTCACAGCTTGTTTTCCCGTTTCTAAGTTATAACGACCATATAACTTTTCGTCTTCGCGAAATTTCTTCTTTATAAATTCCAAATAAGCGTCTGATGAAAGACCGCCTAAACTACGATGATAAGCAACGTATGATTGATCAATAAGATTCACTTCTTTATCGTACGTAAATGTCCCATCATCTTTATACTCTTTCGGGAATGCCCAGCCCTGCCTTGGATAATCCGCTAAAAACTGAACAACTTCCTGATACTGCTGTGCAGAAATTTTTCCATACTTTTTCATATAAGAGAATGCATGCGGATTTATGTAAGATGTTGTTGCAAAGTTATTTTGTTTTCCTGTATCTGCATCATAATAATCAACGTAATAATTACCTTTTTTATTATAACGAAGTACAGAATCACTCAATTGATCTGCAAGGTTTTTATAGCGATCTTCCTTGTACATTTCATAAGCACGATATAATTGTTCTATAATACGAAGATCATCGATAAGTGCATTAGTAGCTGACTGCATTTCTCCCTTTTCAGAGATTTTCCATATAACGATGCGATCCTTGTGTACAAAGTTATTTTGAATAACCTTCACTTGTTCATCAAATAAAGCTTGATCATCTTTATCAAGTGTATATTGTAGCCATAACCCTGCAGATTCTGATAAAGCTTCACGGCCCTTCGCTTCACCCTTACCTGCCTTTGTATCCTCTAAGCGATACGTTGCAAGTGTTCCATTTTCATTCACCATATGTCGTAAAATAAAATGCTCGGTACGATTCCCTTGTAAAGCTGACCAAAATACAACTCCACCTAAAGCGATTAAGAGAATAACCCCAATCCCTATATATAAACGTTTTCGCAAGCTTTTCACCTCCTTTTAAGGCTAACCTTAATTTTACCAGAGCATACGTAAATATAAAAAAGACAATCCTTTAGATTGTCTCTCTCACCTTATCCTTCGCAAGCCTCTTTAGAAGGTCTATATAGCGATTCCACAAGTCGATCATATTCACGACGCGTAATTTCTTTATTATACAACTTTAATAATAAATCTCTATGCTCTCTTGAAAATGCCATCTTTTTAATGACTTCAGGATACATAAAACACCCTCTCCATTTCACATAAACTTCTTCATCCCGGAAATAGAACTTACGTTCGCATAAAAGATTATAAAAGATTCAGCCCTAAAAAACAAATAAAATATTACCAAATATCAATTTCTTTCTTTTTAGAATATTTAAATATTACATTACCGTACTCATTTTTTAAATACATATATATTTTTGGTAGTTTTTTGAATAAATTTTCCAATTTAATCAGAAAATAATGGCAAAAAGAAGGGGAGTATACATATGGATACCGTAACATTAGCAAGGGCATTTTTTGGTTCTTCATTAGCATTCCACATTATCTTTGCAACGCTTGGAGTCGGGCTTTCTTTAATGATTTTTATAAGTGAAATACTCTATCACTGGAAGAAAGATTCCGACTATGCCATTATGGCAAAAAGATGGACAAAGGCTTTTGCTATCCTTCTCGGTGTAGCAATTCCAACTGGAACAATTGTTGGTGTACAAATTTCACTTCTTTGGCCTGGTTTCGCCAAAATTGTTGGGCAAGTTATTTCCGTTCCGTTTC
Source organism: Bacillus sp. FSL R9-9530 (assembly GCF_038008145.1). Lineage (NCBI taxonomy): Bacteria > Bacillati > Bacillota > Bacilli > Caryophanales > Bacillaceae > Bacillus > Bacillus sp. FSL R9-9530. Next base: position 4,241,221 of record NZ_JBBOYO010000001.1, on the reverse strand, counting down.
AAATTGAGATTTTCGCCTTCTTTTTAGAGGCTTTATTCATGTCTATTTACGTATATGCGGCTGATAAACTACCTCCAGTTATGAGATTAATCTCGCTATTTTTCGTTATGATTGGCGCCACTGCATCTGCCGTGCTTATTACATCGGCAAACACATGGATGAATACACCTGCAGGCTTTTCAATGAATCCAGATGGCTCAGTTTTTAACGTTGATCCGTGGAAAGCTTTCTTTAATCCGAGCTTTGGCACAAGTGCATTCCACGTCGTTATTACGGCCTATACAACTGGAGCAGCTGTTATTGCTTCTATCGCTGGATTTAAATTATTAAAGAAAAATTTAAGTGCTCGTGAAATTGCTTACCATAAAAAAGGATTACTGTTAGGGCTTGTCGTTACATTTATCACAGGTGCTACGATGTGGCTTTCAGGACACGAATCTGCTATTGCCTTACATAAACATTCACCTGAGAAACTAGCATCTGCTGAAGCTTTGTTTGAAACGACATCACACGCGCCTTTATCGATTGGTGGGGTTGTGGACCCTAACACACTTGAACTAAACTATGCCCTTGAAATTCCGAACATGCTTAGCTTATTAGTGGGACTAGACCCTAACACCGTTGTAAAAGGTCTAAAGGAATTCCCGCAAGAAACATGGCCACCATTTTACACACATACACTGTTCAATTTAATGGTCGGCACCGCTGCCTTTACCTTTGCAGTTGCAGCTATTGCCCTCTTATATTGGTACTTTGTTTACCGAAAAAAAGGAGTAGAGTTACCGAAGTGGCTTCTTTGGGGAGCTGCCGCCTGTGGACCCGTTATGTTGCTCGGTATTGAATTCGGATGGATTTTTAGTTGTAGTGGTCGTCAGCCATGGACAATTTATGGCATGCAACGCACGGTAGATGCTTCTACGCGCGCTGATTTCGTCGGTCCTTTATTTGTTTTATTCATCATTTTATATATCGGACTTGGTATTTTAACAGTCTTTGTACTACGGACATTCTTTAAGAAACATCCGTTAAAGAATGATTTACATCACGAAGGAGGCGATTCTCGTGCATGAGGAAAGCATTGCAATCATCATCTTATGGGCTCTTATTTTCGTATATAGCATACTAGGGTCTATTGATTTTGGAGCTGGTTTTTGGGGCATGGTATACGCTAAACACCCGACGCTTGCTGCCAAGCTTGCTAATCGGTACTTATCACCAACTTGGGAAGTAACGAATACGTTTCTTGTCTTTGTCGTCGTTGCTTTTCTCGGTTTCTTCCCAAAAGCGGCCTTTACCCTTGCAACCGTTATGTTTGTACCAGTTATGTTAATTTTAGTACTCGTTGCGATTCGTAGTACATTTATGGTATTTGCTTACTCCCTGCCAAAATACCAACACCTTCTTCGGATTATTTCAGGTATTACCGGGCTCTTAATCCCAGCTCTATTAATTACCGTTCTACCAGTTACAGAAGGTGCCTATATTACGATGTCTGAAGGAAAAGAAGTGCTCCTTTACGGAAAACTTCTTTCTAGTCCCGTTATTTATTGTTATATGCTCTTCGGACTAACTTCGGAACTATTTCTATCATCTCTCTTTCTTGCTGATTTTGCTAGGGAACAAGGTTCTGAAGATACGTACCGAATTTATAGAAGAAATGCCATCATACTTGGTCCTGCAACGCTCGTGACTGCTATTATCGCTCTCGTTGTAATGGACCCTGAAACACACTGGCTTATGCAAGGACTAATAAAGCAATTCCCATGGTTTACAGTCTCTATCATTTTATTTGTTATCGGATACTCTTCTCTTTGGTGGACAAATAAGAAATATGGCACACTAGGCTTTCCTCGCATTGCAGTTTTAGCTGTCGTCGCTCAATATGCATTTGCAAGCTACGCTTACGGCGTCGCCCATTTACCTTATATCATTTACCCGGACGTAACTGTATTTACAAGCTTTACGACGGTCGAAACATTCTATGCACTTCTTATTCTTTACGCAATCGGGATTGCAATTTTACTACCAGGATTTATTTTCTTCTGGAATTTATTCTTAAAAGATCGAACATTTTTAAAGGAAAAATAGTAAATTAGGGGCATTCACACATAGAATGCCCCTAATTTATTAGACTCCTCTCCTAATAGTTATTACACTACCCCTTATACTTGCCTTGTTGCTCAAAATACACATATTCACTAGATTAAGGTAGATGCCTAGTTCTTCTTATTTTCTTTTGAATATAATGCTATATAAACTTGAGACAAGCTACATTTGTTCAAGGGAAAATAGAAAGGTAGGTTAAATATGAGCATTGAAATATGGATTACTATTATTGTATTCTTCTTAACGATGATTGTTATCTTTTGGCGACCTCGCGGTTTAAATGAGGCGTGGCCGGCAGCAGTCGGCGCTAGCATTATCCTCATTACTGGACTTGTATCAAAACCAGACGTCATGGACATTATAAGTAAAATCGGCGGTGCCTCTATAACTATATTAGCGACCATCGTTATGGCGGTTATATTAGAAAGCTTCGGCTTCTTCCACTGGTCTGCAGCGAAGCTCGCAAATTTAGCTAAAGGTTCCGGACGACGCCTATACTGGTACATTCAATTACTATGTTTTCTTATGACTCTTTTATTTAATAATGACGGTAGTATTTTAATTACAACACCGATTTTGATTTTACTTCTGAAAAACCTTCAATTAAAACCTCATCAACAAATCCCTTATTTATTAAGCGGTGCTTTAATTGCCACTGCATCTAGTGCACCAATCGGTGTAAGTAATATCGTAAACTTAATCGCATTAAATATTGTTAATATGACTCTTTATATGCATACAGCTATGATGTTTGTACCTGCAACACTAGGACTACTGTTTATGTCATGGCTCATGTATACAGTTTTAAAGAAAAAACTTCCAGAAAGATTACCTGTTTCTTCATATGATATTGAAGAAATTTTCTTCACGAAAAACTTCCATCCGTTAAAAGGACAAAATTCTGTTAATACGAAACAAAAACGTACGAAATTCATGTTAAAAGTATTAGGCTTCGTTTTCCTTATGCGCTGTCTTCTATTCGTTGCATCCTTCTTATCGATTCCAATCGAAATCGTTGCCGTACTCGGTTCACTCGTTCTTCTCATCTGGAGATGGTACTACTTACGAACAAACCCAGTCGATATTTTGAAAAAGACACCGTGGCACATTTTAATTTTCGCTTTCTCTATGTATGTAATTATTTACGGGCTTCATAACGCAGGGTTAACAGCGGCACTTGTAAGTTGGCTCGAACCAGTTGTAAGTCAGCATCTACTCTATGCCAGCTTTGCAATGGGCGGACTCGTTTCCCTCCTCTCTAACATCTTCAATAACCACCCTGCACTTATGATTGGTACAATCACATTAACAGAAATGGGACTAGATCCAGTCACATTAAAAACTATCTATCTCGCAAATATCATCGGTAGTGACATCGGTTCACTATTATTACCAATCGGTACACTAGCTTCCCTCATTTGGATGTATATCTTAAGACAAAACAAAATTAAAGTGAAATGGAAAGATTATTTAAGCGTATCTCTCATCGTAATCCCACTCACAACAGTCGTCACATTATTCCTCTTATACTACTGGGTACAATTATTCTTCACCTTATAGACAACAGAAGCCCCCTTTGCTACCGTCTTAGCAAAGGGGGCTTCTTCTATATTTAAGTTAGGTACTACAGTGTGATCAATCAAGTAAAGAGGTGTAACGTATTATTGGTATAAATGACTACCAGTGTCTTTAAATTCTTTCGCTTTCGCTTTCATCCCTTTTTCAATTGCTTCTGTCGTTTCTAAATCATTGTCTTTCGCATATTCACGAATATCATGTGAAATTCTCATACTACAAAACTTCGGTCCACACATTGAACAGAAATGAGCCGTTTTCGCACCTTCTGCTGGCAGTGTTTCATCGTGATATTCCATCGCACGTTCAGGATCTAAAGATAAATTAAATTGATCGCGCCAACGGAATTCAAAGCGAGCTTTTGAAAGTGCATCATCACGCTGATGAGCCGTTTTGTGCCCTTTCGCAAGATCAGCTGCATGTGCAGCGATTTTGTACGTAATAACCCCCGTGCGAACATCATCTTTGTTCGGTAAACCTAAATGTTCTTTCGGGGTTACATAACAAAGCATCGCCGTTCCAAACCAACCGATCATCGCAGCACCAATCGCTGAAGTAATATGATCATAACCTGGTGCAATATCTGTCGTTAACGGCCCAAGTGTATAGAACGGCGCACCCTGACAAATATCAAGTTCTTTCTCCATATTTTCTTTAATTAAATGCATCGGTACATGCCCAGGTCCTTCAATCATAACTTGCACATCATGTTTCCAAGCGATTTTTGTTAATTCACCAAGTGTCTCAAGCTCAGAAAACTGCGCTTCGTCATTTGCATCTGCAATAGAACCTGGACGTAATCCATCTCCAAGAGAAAACGAAACATCGTACTGCTTCATAATTTCACAAATCTCTTCAAAGTGAGTATATAGGAAGTTTTCTTTATGATGGAATAAACACCACTGCGCCATAATCGAACCACCGCGCGAAACAATACCTGTCATACGCTTTGCAGTAATTGGAATGTAACGAAGTAATACACCAGCGTGAATCGTGAAGTAATCAACGCCTTGCTCCGCCTGCTCAATTAACGTATCACGATACACTTCCCACGTTAAATCCTCTGCAATTCCGTTTACTTTTTCAAGCGCTTGATAAATTGGCACAGTTCCAACTGGTACCGGAGCATTACGAATAATCCACTCACGTGTTGTATGAATGTTTTTACCTGTAGATAAATCCATAATCGTATCTGCACCCCAACGAGTCGCCCACGTCATCTTCTCTACTTCTTCTGCAATAGAAGACGATACAGCAGAGTTTCCGATATTTGCATTTACCTTCACGTGAAAATTACGTCCAATTATCATCGGTTCCGCTTCAGGATGGTTAATGTTCGCCGGCAAAATCGCACGACCTTCTGCAATCTCCTTACGAACAAATTCAGGCTCTACCCCTTCACGAATCGCAACATATTCCATCTCAGACGTAATAATGCCATTACGCGCATAATGCATTTGCGAAACATTTGCACCTTGCTTCGCCCTAAGCGGCTTACGATCCATTTGCGGGAAAACAGGTGTATGTTTTGAAGCCACTTTCACACCGTCATCCTCAGGTTTAATTTCGCGTCCTTCATAAGCTTCCACATCACCACGCCCCAAGGTCCAAGAGTGGCGCGGCGCCTGCAACCCTTTTTCCAGCTCCACTTTATACTCTGGATCTGTATAAGGTCCACTCGTATCATACACACGGATTGGCGGATTTTGAACACCGTTCGTATCGCTTTGTTCAATCTCACGCATTGGTACTTTCATACCTTCACGTGTTCCATCCACATACACTTTCTTACTTCCTGGTAAACTCGATTTCAATTCAATTTGCTCAGCTGAAACAGACTGTTTCATAACCTTTGTTGCCCCCCTGTTCGTGACAAGGACGAGATATGGCCAGCGCATGCCAAAATAAAAAGAGCCAGGTCCATAAAAGAATAAGGACCTGGCTCATAAAGGCATAATTATGTAAAGCCGTTAACTTCCCTACGCTGGTACGAGCCAGATCAGGTCCAAAGGGTTAAGAAGTTCACACGCTTCTCTCTCAGCCTACGCATACGTTAGGCACCCCTAGTTTATCACTGATTTAATTTTCAATACTTTCCCATCATACACTATAATCTGAAAAATGCAAAGTTTATTTCTTTTGTTGTTTACGGAATCATCCAAGTTAAATAATAAGCCTGCACATACGTCATAATCCCAACAATAGTAACGAAGAATAAACTATGCTTCAATGTAAAGCGGAACAAATCTGACTCTTTCCCAGCAAGTCCAACTGCCGCACAAGCAATCGCAATTGATTGCGGAGAAATCATTTTACCTGTTACACCGCCCGTTGTATTTGCTGCAACAAGAAGCACTTCAGATACACCGACTTGCTGCGCTGTAATTGCTTGTAAATTCGAGAACAGTGCGTTCGCTGACGTATCTGATCCTGTTAAGAATACGCCAATCCATCCTAAGAATGGTGAGAAGAACGGGAATAATCCGCCAGTTCCTGCAAGTGCTAACGCTAATGTAGAAGATAGACCAGAATAATTTGCGATAAATGCGAATCCTAATACGAATCCAATAGATAAAATTGGCATTTTTAGTTCGTTTAACGTTTCTTTAAATGTTGCTACTGCATCTTTTGCACTCATTTTCAAAATAAAGATAGAAATGATACAAGCAATTAAAATTGCTGTTCCAGTCGCTGATAAAATATCTAATTTCAAGATTGCTTCATAAGGTGTTGGTTTATTTACAATTGGCTCTGCTTTCATTACTAAATTGTGCAAGCTTGGAACTTCAAATTTAAATACGAGACTTTCTAAAGCGCCGCCCGGAGCGAATAACGCTTTAAAGAAACTCTGGCTCCAGATGACTACCATCACAGTTAAAATAATGAACGGAGACCACGCTTTTACTACTTTTCCTACCGTTAGTTTCGGCATAGATGTCGCCGTCGTCGCCGCGGCTACTTCACTATTCGCTTGCTTAGTTTGATAAATTTCTTTCGGCTGCCAAACTTTTAAGAATAGCGATAAACTTACTAAACTTACAAGTGCTGACGTAATATCAGGAAGTTCTGGTCCTAAAAACGTCGCTGTAATAAACTGTGTAATTGCAAATGAACTACCCGCTACAAATAAAGCAGGCCACGTTTGTTTTACTCCTTTAAAGCCATCCATTAAAAATACGATAAAGAACGGAACAAATAAAGATAAGAACGGTAATTGATGCCCAGCCATTTGTCCAATTTTATGTGGATCAATGCCTGTCACTTGTCCAGCAACTGTAATCGGAATCCCCATCGCTCCGAAAGCTACTGGTGCAGTATTTGCGATTAAACAAAGACCTGCTGCATATAAAGGATTTAGCCCAAGGCCTGCCAGAAGCGCTGCCGTAATCGCTACTGGTGCACCAAATCCTGCTGCCCCTTCCAAAAATGCTCCAAATGAAAACCCAATTAAAATAACGAGTAAACGATGGTCATTCGTAATGGATAATACAGATGCACGAATGACATCAAATTGACCTGTTTTCACAGAAATTTTATATAAAAATACTGACATAATGATAATCCACGCAATTGGCCATAATCCGTATAAGAAACCGTATCCGGTCGCTGCCATTGCCATTGTGAATGGCATTTTATACGCAAATAACGCCACCAAAATCGTTAATACAACTGTAATAAATCCTGCCACATACCCCTTCATGCGGAAAACCGCTAAAGCTAAGAAAAAAAAGATGATTGGAATAAGTGCGACTGCTGCCGAAATCCAAATGTTACCGAACGGATCGTAAACTTGTGTCCATGTGTTCATTGTTCTCTCCCCCTAAAGAATCCCCTTTTAAATAAGATATAACCTTATCAATAGACTACCAGGTCATCATACCTTTAAGTCTAAAAAATACAAAACGTTTAAGAAAACGTTTTCAATAATTTTATCACAACAATTTTCATTTAAAAAGATTTTTTTGAAAATTTCATCATTTAAAAAGGAAATCTTACAAAAGCGTCACGTTTTTGTAATGTTAATCGATAGGAAGGTTGCCAAATTTATCGCATACTAAAAGTATAACAACGGACATTACTTATGAGGTGATATATATGAACGGAAACAAAATATTAGCAGCTTTATCATACTTTAGTGTATTATTTGCACCTATCTTATTCCCTATTATCGTGTGGATTGTGGGCGATTCTGAAACGAAACCACATGCGAAACGTGCTCTATGGACACATATCGTTCCAAGCATCGCTTCATTTATTGGATTAGTTATTTTAGGAATTATGGGCATCGGATCTGATCAACCAGACGTAACACTTGGAATTGGAGCAATCATCGTCTTATGCATTTGCGGAATCATTAGCTTATACTACTTCATTTGGAATATCGTGAAAGGTATTAAAGTACTGAAAGCTTAGTTTTAAACAAACGTTTAATTAAAAAGGAACTGCCCAAAAATTAATGTCGCATGATCGTAAATGAAATTTTATCGGCGGTTCAACAAGAGTAACCTACCTATTAATAAGAAAAAAACCGTCCCAAAATACCTTTTGGGACGGTTTCTTTATCTTCTGCGTTTCTTCTTTTTTCTCATCATTTTCTTTCGGCGCGTATTCGCTTTATCCGCTATAATGTGAAGCGTACTCGCCACAACAATCCCCATTACAAACGTTACAATTTCAACCTCGTGTTCCTTCGCAATTTCTATTAAATTTCCACCGAATGCGATTATATTTAATAGGAATAAAAACGGAGAAAACACGATTAACATGTATGCAATACGAATAATATCACCAATTATAATCGTATGTGTGAAGAAGGAACGATGGGGCATTACGCTCCTATATGGATACCAAAAAATGCGGAGGAATCCCCATTTGTTATACGCATTACTGTACGTATCTAAATCCGGTGTTAGAAATGAAGTACCTACTAAAAAGCCAATTGCAAAAGTTAATAAAAAATCAAAACTTGTTAATCCATACGAAAAGAGCATAAACAAAACAACCGGAAGGGATATTAAGTTTATTTTCGTATGCGTTCTTCCTGATGGCATAATGCACTTCCTCGCTTACGTTCGCCCTGTCATCCTATGACAGTTCTCACCTATTGATCTAATTTTTGATCGATAAATGATGTGTCTATATCCGAACCAAACCATTCTGCCAACTTCACTCGTGCCTTATCTTTCACATCTTCATTTACGTATATCGATGCTTGTAATAGTGCGGCCATTAACGCACCTAAATCATCCGTATAACCGACTCCAGCAATGAAATCTGGAATGGCATCAATCGGTGCAATGAAATAAGCAAGTGCTCCGATTACAATAATTTTCACTCGTTTTGGAACATCCGGTCTTTGCAACACGTAAAACAACAATAAACTCGCATAGATTACCGACTGCCCTGCCTGCTTCGCAACATGTTTTATTTTCTTCCAAAACGCTTCAACTGAAAATTTTTGTTTCATTCAAAAGCCTCCCTATTTTCAAAAGAAATAAGCTACAATATGTTATGTTATCAGTAAAAGTTCATCAAAATTACACATAATCTATCAATGAAATTTCATTGTAACAAACAAAACCAAAAAGAACAAGTGTTCGTTAATTTTTTCGTATTTTCCTTCATATAATAGTTTTCTAGACAACCACTTAAAGATTTCTATTCCATATTTCTCAACCAAAAAACTTTCAATTCCGCTTAACATTCTTTTCTATAAAAGTTCATCAAAATTACACATAATCTATCAATGAAATTTCATTTTTTGTTATATTTTCTAGTTGACGAGCCTATAAACGAATGTTAAAGTTTTCTCTGGTAGTGACAAATCACATACAAAAAATGTAAAATGTTATAGTGTTTCTCAGAAATGAATTTTGTTGTATAATACAGAAATGACGTTATGCTTATGAGCAGCACAAGAAACCAAAAAGGGTATGCATAGTTAAAGTCGTATATGGGTGAATATAGAAACTCTAATTATGACCAAGAAAACTATGTATTTTTTATTTTAACATTTTTCGCTCCAAAATCGACCAAGCCTGATAGAGAAAGGGTGGAAATGAATGAAAGAAACCATGAAATCACAATTTCAAAATGTGCGTTTCACTTTATTCGTAGCTTTGGCCGTATGGCTAAAAACCTACATCATTACACGCACTAGCTTCGATTTAAAACTTGAATCTTTCATGCAAGAATTCATTTTATTCATTAGTCCATTAGCAGCATCATTACTGTTTGTGGGTCTTGCATTATTTGCAAAAGGGAAAAAACGTAACTATATAGCACTAGGAATTAACTTTATCTTAACGTTCATTCTTGTTGGTAACGTAATGTTCTACGGATTCTACAATGACTTCGTTACTTTACCAGTACTAGGACAAACGTCTAATTTCGGAAGTTTAGGTTCTAGTGTGAAAGAATTATTTAACTACAAAATCATCCTTGCATTTGCGGATATTATCGTATTCTTCGTTCTATTGAAGAAGAAGAAAGATTTTGCACCGACAGAACGTGTAGCACGTCCGATGCGTTCTCTATACTTCGTGTCAACGGTTGCTATTTTCTGCGTAAACCTAGGATTTGCAGAAGCTGAGCGTCCAGAACTATTAACACGTTCATTCGACCGCGTTATGCTTGTTAAAAACCTAGGATTATATGTACACCAAGCATACGATCTTGGCTTACAAGCAAAATCAAGTTCACAAAAAGCGTTTGCTGATAGTAGTAAATTGCAAGAAGCAGAAAACTATGTGAAAACAACACAAAGTAAACCAGATCCAAATATGTTTGGTACTGCAAAAGGGAAAAACGTAATTGTTGTCTCTCTTGAATCATTACAAACATTCTTAATTGGTGCGCAAGTTAACGGACAAGAAGTTACACCATTCCTAAACCAATTTGCGAAAGAAAGTTATTACTTCGATAACTTCTTCCATCAAACTGGGCAAGGTAAAACGTCTGATGCTGAATTCTTAGTAGATACTTCAATGTATCCACTAGACCGTGGTGCTGTATTCTTCACACACGGTAATAACGAATATACAGCAACTCCAGAAATTTTGCGTCAGCAAGGATATCACACATCAGTATTCCACGCGAATAACGCAACGTTCTGGAACCGTAACATTATGTATCCGGCACTTGGTTATGATCGTTACTACAACGAACTTGACTACAAAATTACGCCAGAAACAAAATTAAATTGGGGATTAAAAGATATCGAATACTTCGATCAATCTATCGATATGTTAAAAGAAGTGAAGCAACCGTTCTATACTCGCTTCCTTACTTTAACAAACCATTACCCATTCACTTATGATGACAGTACGAAATTAATCGATGAATACAATTCTGGTGATGGCGTATTTGACCGTTACATGGTAACTGCTCGCTATTTAGACGAAGCAATGAAACACTTTATTGAGCGTCTAAAAGCAGAAGGTATTTACGACAACTCAGTTATCGTATTCTACGGTGATCACTATGGTATTTCTGAAAACCATAACCGTGCAATGGCACAGTTCTTAGGAAAAGAAGAAATCACTACATTTGACCATATGAACTTACAAAAAACACCGATGTTTATTCACGTTCCAGGTCAAAAAGAAGGTAAAACAATTTCAAAACCAACTGGTGAAATTGACATTAAGCCAACAATTCTAAACTTACTTGGTGTAGATTCTACGAATCAAATTCAATTCGGTCATGATGTATTCTCACCAGAAAATAAAGGATTCGTTGTTCTTCGTGACGGTAGCTTCGTTACAGATAAGTACATGTACACGAACAGTACATTCTACGACCGTACTACTGGCGAAGTTGTGCAATTACCGAAAGAAGAATCTCAACCACTAATTGATCGTGCTCAAAATGAATTGAACATGTCTGACAAAATCATTGAAGGTGACTTACTTCGCTTCTCTGAAAGTAACAAGATCAAAACTGGTGAAGTAAAGACAGCTATTAAAGAAGAAAAGAAGAGCGCTGAGTAATCTCAGCCTCTTTTTTTATTTTCTGCTATCCTTCCTCTCCTATTCATTAACTTTAAAATTACATAACCTTCACCTAATATTTACACCACATTAACGAAACATCTTTATAATAAAATATGTAAACAAGGTTCCACATATTTCTTATCTCTCATCTTCAATAAGATCCCTTAGAGAAATGTGTGCATCATTTGTTTTCAACTTTCTTATAATTGTCTTTCCAAGTGTTTTGTTTGCATAAATGAAACCTGTAAAGACGATGTCCCTATGAATGATAGCTACCCTCCTTGTGCAGCATTCCATACGAATGTTGCTTTTTTTTTTCAAAAAGCAGGATTCTTATTTCTCATTTCCGAATTTGTATATACAAAATGCTATAAAGTGAAACTTTAATCAGTGGGTGTTTTGTTCATCTTCCACTGATTATTAGCCCTCACCAATCGGGCGTTTACGGGCAGTTAATGCAGTATAAATCACCACTACTTCTCTGTGATTTACAAATACATATACGTCATATGTAGAGAATTGCTTACATAAAAATTACTATAGTGATTTTTATTCATGTACTAACGAAAGGATGGGACGAAAATTGGCATACGAAAGATTTGTACTATGGAATGATGCAGTTATTGATACAACAAAACATCGCGCGTACATAGAACTTGAAGAAAGAGGTTTACAATTTGGTGATGGCGTCTATGAAGTTATTCGCCTTTATAACGGAAACTTTCACTTATTAGACCCACATTTAACAAGATTATATCGATCCCTTGAAGAAATAGAATTATCACTTCCTTTCTCAAAAGCCGAACTCATCATCTTACTCTACAAATTAATTGAAAACAATAATTTCCACGAAGACGGAACAATTTACTTACAAGTATCTCGTGGTGTACAAGCTCGAGCACATGCATTTTCATATGACATATCTCCGACAATCTATGCTTATATTTCAAAAAAAGAAAGACCATCTTTATGGATTGAATACGGTGTACGTGCTATATCAGAACCTGATACACGCTGGCTCCGCTGTGATATTAAATCGTTAAATTTATTACCAAATGTATTAGCTTATACGAAAGCTGAACGCAAAGGTTGTAAAGAAGCACTTCTCGTACGAAATGGTATTGTAACTGAAGGTAGCCACTCTAACTTCTTTCTTATAAAAAACGGAACACTGTATACGCATCCAGCCAATCACCTTATTTTAAACGGCATTATTCGTCAGTACGTCCTTTCTTTAGCTAACACTCTTCAACTTCCTGTAAAGGAAGAGCTTTTCAGCGTTCGCGATGTTTATCAAGCAGATGAATGCTTCTTTACGGGAACGACTATTGAAATTTTACCGATGACCCATCTCGATGGAACTGCGATTCAAGATGGTCAAGTCGGCCCTATCACCAAATTACTGCAAAGGTCATTTTCTCAAAGCCTTTTAAAATCCAACAGCACATCTTCCTAAATACGAATAATCTTCTCATTTTCCACATCAAATATATGTATTTAAATGGAAATCAAGGTGCAGATTTATACCTTGATTTTTTTTTTGTAACCTTTTTGTCATATTCAGATTACCACATAAGTCTTGACAGTAATCGACATGCTCTTTAGAATTTTTAACAGTTGGTAAATATTTCTTCACTACATTACAGACAGAAAGGAATCGACAAATTATGAAAAAATACCTTGCCGGTCTTGCGGCAGTGTCTGTAGCAGGAGGAGCAGCCCCTACACTTGATAGTGTTCAAGCTGCCCCTGAACAAAATACACAAAAAGCTGCTACACAAACTGTCCAAGCTTCCGCATCAAACAATTCACCATATACGGTGAATGCTAGCGTACTACACGTTCGTGCAGGATCAAGTACTTCTCACGACGTCATCTCTCGCGTTTATAATGGTCAATCATTAAACGTAATTGGAGAAGAAAATGGTTGGTTCAAAATTAACGTTAATGGACAAACTGGTTTTGTTAGTGGCGAGTTTGTATCAAAAAACGGAGCAACGAATAACAATGTAAGCACAGGTGGAAACAATAAAGTTACTGCTGATGTATTACGTGTACGTACAGCTCCTAACACTTCTAGTTCTGTTTCAGGACGTGTATATGAAGGACAAACTTTAAACGTAATTGGAGAAGAAAATGGTTGGGTGAAAATCAACCATAACGGACAAACTGGTTATGTTAGTAGCCAATTTGTATCAGGCGCTTCTTCAAATACTGGCTCTACAAGCAATAACAACAATAGTAACAATGAAGCAACTGTTCAACCAGCAAGTGGAAACTATACAGTAAATGTATCTTCCCTTCGCGTTCGTACAGGTCCTAGCACTTCTCATCCAACTGTAGGTTCTGTTAAACAAGGACAAGTAGTACAAGTTGTAGGCGAAGTTCAAGATTGGTTCAAAATCAATTACGCAGGACAAACAGCTTACTTAAGCAAGGACTACGTAAAAAAAGGCGGTTCTAACGAAAACGTCACTCAAGGTAACAACCAAGAGCAAAATAATAATGGAACTATTCAAACTGGTGGTACTTACGTTGTTAACGCAACATCTCTACGTGTTCGTACAGGCCCTGCTGCTTACCATAGTGTAATTGGCGGCGTGTTAAATGGCACAACATTAAACGTAGTCGGATCTGAAAACGGCTGGTTTAAAGTAAACTACCAAGGAAAAACAGGCTATGTTAGTAGCGAATTTGTAAAATTCGTCAAAGGTGGCACTGCTACTCCTGAGCAACCGAAACAACCAGAACAGCCAAAACAACCTGAACAAGGTGCAATTGGTGACTACTACATTAATGCTTCTGCACTAAATGTACGTAGCGGCGAAGGTACAAATTATAGAATCATAGGCGCACTTCCACAAGGACAGAAGGTTCAAGTAATCTCTGAAAACTCTGGATGGAGCAAAATTAACTACAACGGTCAAACTGGTTACATCGGAACACGTTTCCTATCTAAAACACCAGTTGGTGGCGCAGTAGATAATAAGCCTAACGACAACCAAAATAACAATCAAAATAATAACAACAATAACAATAATAATAGCGGTGACAGTTCTTCTCTACTTGCATACGCGAAATCTATGCAAGGCGTACCATACGTTTGGGGCGGTACTTCTGCTAATGGTGTTGACTGCAGTGGTTACATCTACCACGTATTTAAGAAATTTGGTCATAACATTAGCCGCCAAAGTGTTGCTGGATATTGGAGCAGCTTATCAAAAACTTCAACTCCACAACCAGGTGACTTAATTTATTTCCAAAATACTTATAAAGCAGGTCCTTCTCACATGGGTATCTACCTTGGCGGGGGATCATTCATCCAATCTGGAGATAAAGGTGTAGCAATC
This sequence comes from Bacillus sp. FSL R9-9530, assembly GCF_038008145.1. NCBI lineage: Bacteria > Bacillati > Bacillota > Bacilli > Caryophanales > Bacillaceae > Bacillus > Bacillus sp. FSL R9-9530. Next base: position 4,226,196 of record NZ_JBBOYO010000001.1, on the reverse strand, counting down.
GCTTCATTAAACAATTCTTATTGGAAAAGCCATTTCTTAGGGTATACGAAAGCACCTTAATTTATAGTTTCAGAGCCTTCTAGTTTACTAGAAGGCTTTTTTTAAAGGACTCGATATAGTACTTCCCTTTCATTCTCTCTACGAAAAAATTATGCGTTCATTTTCCTATTTCATACACTATATTCTATTAAAATTTCCCAAAATGTTATCATAATGAATATATTCCCACAAAAAACATAACCTATTTCATGTCTATTCATTTTATATGTGTTTTTTCAAAGAATTTTCTTTTTATTTAAACTTTTCGTTAGACGTTTGACCTCCGATGTCCATTATGATAAGTTACTTAAGATGTTATATTCGCAAAAGTATAGACAACTGGTTTATACACTTTTTTGCTATGAGGAAGGAGCATACACTGCATGAATGTTTTATGGGGAATTGGCGGCGTGATTGGAGTATTAGCAATTGCTTTCTTACTATCTTCTAACCGCAAAGCTATTAATTGGCGCACAATTTTAATCGCGCTAGCATTACAAATGACATTTTCATTTATCGTATTGCGATGGGATGCTGGAAAAGCAGGCTTAAAAGTTGCTGCTGACGGCGTTCAAGGATTAATTAATTTTTCTTACGAGGGAATTAGGTTCGTTGCTGGGGATTTAGTCAACGCAAAAGGCCCTTGGGGATTTGTTTTCGTTATTCAAGCACTACTTCCAATTGTATTTATTAGTTCATTAGTTGCAATCTTATATTACTTAGGTATTATGCAGAAATTTGTTAGTATCGTTGGTGGTGCATTAAGTAAACTTCTTGGAACTTCTAAGGCAGAAAGCTTAAATGCAGTAACAACTGTATTTTTAGGACAAACAGAAGCACCAATTTTAATTAAACCATACTTAGCACGTTTAACTAACAGTGAATTCTTCACTATTATGGTAAGTGGTATGACCGCTGTTGCCGGATCAGTTCTTGTCGGCTATGCAGCAATGGGTATTCCGTTAGAACATTTATTAGCAGCTGCAATTATGGCAGCTCCATCAAGTTTATTAATTGCAAAACTAATTATGCCAGAAACAGAAAAAGTAGATAATAATGTTCAACTTTCAACAGAGCGTGAAGACGCAAACGTTATCGATGCAGCTGCACGCGGTGCATCTGAAGGTATACAACTTGTTATTAACGTAGCTGCAATGCTAATGGCTTTCATCGCATTAATCGCTTTATTAAATGGCCTATTAGGATGGGTTGGTTCTTGGTTCGATATTAAACTTAGCCTTGATTTAATCTTCGGTTACTTATTATCACCATTTGCAATCTTAATCGGGGTTTCTCCAGGTGAAGCTATACAAGCAGCAAGTTTCATCGGTCAAAAACTTGCAATCAACGAATTCGTTGCATATGCAAACTTAGGACCACACATGGCAGAGTTCTCTGCAAAAACAAATATGATTTTAACATTTGCAATCTGTGGTTTTGCAAACTTCTCTTCTATCGCAATTCAATTAGGTGTAACAGGAACGTTAGCTCCTACTCGCCGTAAACAAATTGCACAATTAGGGATTAAAGCAGTTATCGCTGGTACACTAGCGAACTTCTTAAACGCAGCAGTCGCAGGTATGATGTTCCTATAAACTCATGTAAAGTCTCCTCTTTTAAAGAGGAGGCTTTTTTATATAACATAAATATAATTTTCATATATATTAAATACTTTATGTATAGATGTATAGACGCTATGTTACAATAATTAGTATGTCTGTTTATTTTTTCTTGTACAAGAGGGATACTACCTGATGTCGCTCGCTAAAAAAAGACTTCCAGCTACATGGTCCATTTCTTAATAATTGTGCATACTACAAATATCCAGCACGAATTAGCTTTAAGGAGGAACGTTTCGTGAAAGATAAGTCCTATAAAGTCCTCTCTATGTGGATTTTACAAATTTTATTTTATTTTACTACTGTACATGTGACGAAATATGAGCACGCGCTCATTTTTACAATTATATACGTCATCATAAATGTACTATTCCTATTTTTACCTGATAAAACAGCATTTATTTTCTTCATACTGGGAACAATCATTTCAGTATTCTATTTATTTTATCAAGCGTGGCTTCACTTATGGAGTACATCAGATCAATGGGAATATATTATTACCCACTTCCTGATGGCAGCTAACTTCTTCATTGTTTATATTTCAACCCATCTATTAAAAAAGGTTATCCTTAAAAATAAAGAGTTAACTGAACGAGTGAGAGTGCTTGAGCAATACATTGGAGAATCAAAATTATTAACAAGACAAGAATTCGAAAGACGACAAGCTTTATTAACAACTGCGATGAATCGTCGTAATGAAACAGGCATTATCATTTTCTTTGATTTCACTTCCTTTAGTAAATATACGAAGGAAAGTGTCATGGATCGTGTAGCTTCATTGTTAGTTGATACAGTCAGAGCTGACTTTGACCTTGCTGCTGAATATGACAGCAACACATTAGTCATTTTATTACAAAATACAAATGAAGCCGGTGCTGACATTGTAATGAACCGTCTACATCCAAAAATGGAGCAATGGCTTGCTGCTGAAGCAATTCAAGACATTAAAATAAAACGAGAACAAATCACGACAAAAGGACAGACATTATTATGATGACACTCGTTATACTCCTTTTATTCCTTCTGTTCTGCGTACTCGTATTTTGGATTAGCATCACATTTTCAATCAAATATGTACTTATTTTTACGGCCTTTCTATTCTCAGGCCTACTCGTTTACTACTCTCTCTTAACACTCGCAGGCTTAATTCATCGAAATAGTAAACGAAAAGATCGTACGCTAGAACATTATCCAAGTGTAGATATTTTAATACCTGCCCATAATGAAGGGGTTGTTATTAAAGATACATTAGAAGCAATGGCAAAGATTGAATACCCAGGCAAACTAAACGTTTATTTATTAAACGATAACTCTCAAGATGAAACACCTGAAATTGGCGATGATTTCGACAAAGCTTATGCTCATATTCATCACATTCGTGTACCACCTGGCGAACCGAAAGGAAAATCGCGTGTATTAAACTACGGCCTTAGCATTTCGGATGGTGAATATTTCTGTGTTTACGATGCAGATAATCAACCTGAACCACATGCACTGCGAATGCTCGTAGAACATGCTGAAACAACAAAGGATGCCGTTGGAGCAGTTGGACACGTTCGTACAGTAAATGAGAAAAGAAACTGGCTTACACGAATGATTTCATTAGAATTTCAGATTTTCCAGCTCCTTATGCAATCTGGACGCTGGCTATTATTCCAAACAGGTTCACTAACCGGAACAAACATGCTTCTTCGTCGTTCCGCATTAGAAGAACTTGGCGGCTATGATCCTTATGCAATTGCAGAGGATGCTGAATTAACATTAAGAATTACCCAAAAGGGCTATCTCTTACCAATCGTCCCGGAATCGATTACATGGGAACAAGAACCTGAACATTTAAAAATTCTTATAAAACAGCGGACACGTTGGCTTCAAGGAAACTTATACATTTTAGAAAAAATGTTTTCTTCATTAAGCTTTTTTAAAGGGAAACTTCTCGTCCATTCCTTACAACAAGTTTTAGTGTATGTCGTATTTTGGCTATTCCTAATCATTTCAAACGTTTGGTTTATAATTGGACTGCTCGGCATATTCCAAATTCAATATAGCATTCCATTACTATTTATGTGGTATGTCGCATATATTACATATGTTTCTCAATTATTTAGTGCTCAGAGCGTCGAACGAACCTTTACACCGACCAATATTTTCATAAGCGTCATTATGTACTTTACGTACGCACAGCTCTTTACGTATTTGTTTATTCGCAGTCTCATTCTTTACTTACGTGCAAAGAGCAAGAAACAAGTAATTGGTTGGGATAAAACAGTACGATTTAAAAAAGAAAAATAGATTTCATTAAAAAATAAGCACAGAGCGCCGTATGCTCTGTGCTTATTTTTTACCGTAATACTATATATATCAGACAATACCCCTTAGCTGAAAGTTATTTCACGTCCATCCCCCAACGAACGATCGACCTTCATTTATATACGAAAAAGTGATTGCTATTTTTGTAGAACCAATTGCTTCTCTTGATGCTCTTTACGAGTTTCAGTCTTTGGTTCCGTGCTTTCTTGGGCATTTCGATGTGCCACACGTTTCAAACAAATATGCTTCCACTTTCTTTCGTAACGTTTCATTATTCTAGTTGTCCCCCTTGAATGCGCTTTAAAACTATTTGAAATCGCTTACAGGAAATAATATAGCACATATACATAAAAGTAACAACACATTTCCGACATATTTTTGTCAAAAATATGAATATAATGTGTAAAATATCGGATAATGTCGAACTATATCGATTTTTCTTTTTAAATTACCGATATCTATAGTATTCCGCAACAAAGTAATGCTTTTCCTACAATAGTATAAAACAGTGAAAAAGGACTGCCGAATGTCGGCAGTCCTAATACTATTTATATATACAGAATTTTTTTCTTCTATTATTAATGTTGTTTCATACGTCCTTCTTTTTGCAACTCTTTAAATAGTGCTGCAATCATAAAGAAAATAACAAATACGAACGGGAAGGCCGCAATAATCGACGCAGTTTGCAGCGCCTCTAATCCTCCGACATACAATAAGATCGAAGCTAACGCCGCTAGAACAATACCCCAAACCATTTTAATACGATTTGGTGGGTTTAAGCTACCATGTGTCGTTAACATCGCTAGAACAAACGTAGCAGAGTCTGCCGATGTAATAAAGAATGTTGAAATAAGTAAAATGGCTAACACACATAAAGCCGGTCCCATACTACCCATTTGGTCTAACATAGCAAACAATCCTACTTCTGTGCCCATTTCTTTAATTTGTCCATATATATTTGCACCATCAAATAGCTCCATGTGAATACCTGTTCCTCCGAAAACAGAGAACCAAAGCGCACCAATTACTGTTGGTACGAGTAACACACCAACAACAAATTCACGAATTGTACGCCCGCGTGACACACGAGCAATAAACGTACCTACGAATGGTGACCATGCAATCCACCATGCCCAGTAGAAAATTGTCCATGACTGAATCCATTGATTTCCGCCTTCATTTAATGGACTTAAACGGAAACTCATACTCGGCAATTCTTGAATGTATGAACCGATTGTTGAAGTGAAATAATTCATAATAAAGTTTGTTGGACCTGCAAATAATACAATTATCATAAGTGCAAACGCTAAAATAATATTCGCATTACTTAAATATTTAATTCCTTTATCGAGTCCCGTTTGCGCAGATAGCATATAAAGAACAGTTACAATTCCGATGATTACTAGCTGTGTCGATAATGAGTTTGGAATGGATGTTAAATAACTAACACCACCCGCAATTTGCTTTGCCCCAAGTCCTAATGATGTCGCCACACCAAATACTGTCGCAAATACAGCTAGAACATCAAACATATGGGCAATACGGCCATGTTCACCGCCTTTAAATAGCGGACCGACCGCCGCACTAATTGTACTTGCTCTTCCTTTTCTAAATGTAAAATACGCAATACATAATGCTACAAGTGCATATAATCCCCACGGATGTAATCCCCAATGGAAAAATGAGAAACGAAGTGCAAGGCGTGCACTCTCTTCAGTCGCACTCTCTCCAAACGGAGGTGTGTATAAATGGTTCATCGGTTCTGCGACGCCCCAGAAAACCAAACCGATTCCCATACCGGCACTAAATAACATAGCAAACCATGTCATATAACTATAATCAGGTTCATCATCATCTTTACCTAAACGAATCGAACCGTACTTAGAAACAATTAAGAAAATAGCAATTCCTAAGAAAATAGAAACGGAAATAATATAGAACCATCCAAACTTACTAACTAACGCAGCTTGAATTACAGTCGTTACATTTCCTAAGCTACCTTTTCCAATAATAGATTCGGGAATAATCCCCCAAAGTGTAAATGCAATACATAATGTTAATGAGACAATAAATGTTTTCGTCAGTTTCCTCATCAAATCCCCCTTCGTATGTTTCATTTCTTGTAAAAATCATAAATTCCGATATGTTAAATCGGATAGAAAACCATAGTTTTTTGTGGTGATTTTCTTTCGGCTCTCTCAAGTTTGCCTTCACCAATTAGAGTTCTTATGGACAGCCTTACCTTCCGTACAACCTTTCCACTCTGCAAGAGCTACAAGATTGGAATACTACTGTCAAATTGTGTGAGAAAAATGCGGATGGGAAGAGATTTTCCCAAAAAAGGATGTGTTACAGTTTTAAAAAAGGGCAGATTTATTCTTTACAACCCTTTCTTCTTGTAACAATTATGCGGTTTTTTGCTAGTATATAGCGCGTGTTTATAACTTCACAAACGAGATGTTTATGTTTATATAACTATATTACCCATAAAACGGGAAAATACTCAAGGAATGTAACTGTATAGTAATCATTATGTAACACCCCTGTAACATTTTTATTTACACCGAAAAAAATATGTTGTATTAAATATTTTGAATATAACTAGAAACCTACTAATTATATGGAATGAAAAACGCTTTCCTCTCATTCTAGCTATATTACAAAGTGTTAACGACTTATTACGAATGGTTTGTAATTGTGTGTTTTCCCAAAATCCGAAAAAATCTGTTGCTATAATGAGGACACGAAAACAAACGCAATGGAGGCTATCATGAAAAAATTAATTGGAATAGCAACAGCAGCAGTTTTTGGTCTTGGGATTTTCACCGCATCTGCTAATGCAGAAACTGTTGTAACAACAGACGTACTAAACGTACGAGAAAACCCTACTACTGAATCAAAAGTTGTCGGTAAATTACAGAATGGTCATAAATTAGATGTTCTAAATACAGAAAACGGATGGTCACAAATCAAATTAGATGGTAAAGACGCATTCGTAAGTGCAGAGTTTACAAAGAACTCTTACTATGTAACAGCTAACGTATTAAATGTACGTGCTGAAGCGAACACAACCTCAGAAATTCTTGGAACGCTTAAGAAAGACGATATGATCGAAACAACGAACCAAGTACAAAATGAGTGGTTACAATTTGAATATAACGGGAAAACAGCTTATGTTCACGTTCCTTTCTTAACAGGTACAGCACCTGTTATCGAGAAACAAGAACAACCTGCTCCTGCTAAAACTGTAGCACCAGCTAAAGCTCAAGCACCTGCAGCACAAGCAAAACCAGCTGCTAAGCCTGCTGTGAAAGCTGCTGAGACTAGCACACCTTCTGGTGGTCGTGAGTTAACAGTTGTAGCTACGGCATATACAGCTCACCCAAGTGAAAACGGTGGCACATACGGCGGCCGTGTATTAACTGCAATGGGTCATGACTTAACAGCGAACCCAAACATGAAAATGATCGCTGTTGACCCGAAAGTAATCCCATTAGGATCTAAAGTATGGGTAGAAGGTTATGGAGAAGCAATCGCTGGTGATACTGGCGGTGCAATTAAAGGTAACCGTATCGACATTCTACTTGGATCAGATAGCGCTGCTAACAAATGGGGACGCAAAACTGTTAAAGTGAAAATTTTAAAATAACCAATGACTGCTAAATTACAGCCGGTTCTCTTTATTGAGAGCTGGCTTTTATTTTTTTATAATAGCTATAAGGAGGTTATGTCCATGAATGTACAAGAAAAAGTAGACTGGGTCGGTACACCAAAACCGTACATATATAAAGATGATGTAACATATGATGCAATCGCAATTGACTTCTCACTAACAAACGATGACAATCGCTATAAATTAATTGTGCTCAAGTCTGAAGAAAATACACATTACAAACTCGTACAATACGGAATAAAACCAGGCTCTCAAAAGCCATTCCCTATTGATATTCCATTCGAGCAAGAAATGCTACCGCTCATAAAGCAAATATTAAATGATCCATATGTACAAGCGATATTAAAGGAAGCCCGCTTCTAATTGCAAAAAAGGATATCACCTAGTAGAATTTCCCAAATAGGTGATATCCTTTTTACTTTCCCTTCATGAACACGAGTAGAGAAAATTATATCAACGGTTCAACATGGAATATCGATTTACCGACAAAGATTGACAATAACGGCAAGCTACCTAAAGAAAGAGGCTGTTCAAAATTGAACAGCCTCTTTCTTATATTAACGATTCGGACCAGATACTTCCTCTGATTTCAGCGTATTATTCGCTCCAAGAGAATGGTACAATATCTTTCCATTTCCATTAACAGTAACGATATGGTCATTATTAAAGCTCTTGAATTTTACAGAGCCGTCACCGTAACGAATATGATATTCTTCATATGTCGTTACTTTATATTTCGTTGCACTTTGACGTTCTACATTGCGAATATTCATTGTCAATAAATCTTCTGTAATTCCTTTTTTGTGTAGATATTGTAAGTAATCACGGTCTTCCTTATACGATTTCCCGCTCTTATCATAATCATTTTCAATTAAACTAAAATCGTTTAATGCAATTGCACGCACGTTATTATAAATATGATTTTGTACAAAATCTCCAACTGCTGAACTAGAAGCTTCTTTTGGGAACTTTAAGTAATATGTACTTTGATCTCCAACTTTAATACTTTCAGATTTCATCACACCAAATTCAGCGTTTTTCTCTAAATGTACTTCTACCGTTTCATCCGTTGGTACAGGACCAAGTTTATAACTTCCGTAATTTAACTTTCCGCGTTTCTTGCCATTAACAAATACAGTTGCATCATTTTCATCAGATGAAATGGTTACATAATTTCCTTCAAGTGATAAATTCACTTCTACTGTCCCATTCTTTTCATCTGCTAAATCCACTTCTTTTTCTGTCTCTAATTCAGCAAGTTCCGTCTTCGCCTTTGCCTTTACAACATAAGCACCTGGGAAGTATGGACCTAATTCTTTCGAAGTTTTATCACTAGAAAGCTCTGTTTCTTTTTTATCATTCACATATATTTCAGCATTCTTCGCAGTTGTGCTAACATTCATGTAATACGATTTCATGCTGAACTTATACTTCGGATACAAGAACCATTCTTTCCCGTCTTCTATAATTTTCCCATCTTTAAAAGATGCTTTATCACTTGCTAACTTTTGATCTACTGTCTCTCTTTGCAAATATGATAACAGTTCTTTATTATAAGAAGGATTCTCTTTTAAATAATGGATATACGCCTTAATATCTTCTGTCTTAACCTTCAAGGTTGGATCGTCTACTTTCAAAATCTCATCGATTGCATTCACATCTTTATTTTGGAATGCTTCAATCATTGCATTTACTTGCTTTTCCTTCGAAAACTTGCTCGCACCGAATTTATATGTGCCAAACAAAATAGCAAAAACAATGACAAAACCTATAAGTAAAAACATGTTCTTCTTACTTTTCACTGACTTTGTTTCTCTACGCATTTCTGAGTGAGAAGAAGCTGTTTGATCAGCAATTTCTTCTACTTTACTTCCGCAATCAGGACAAAAGTTCAAATGATCCGCAACTTGTTTATTGCATGTTCCACAAAACTTCAAGTATTTCTCCCCCTTATTTTTTCACTAATTTCATACCCGCGAATGTTAATACGTAAGAAATAAGAAAACTACCTACTATTAAATATAGCGTGTTACTTTGAATAGATAATATCGGTCCAGAAATTCCAGCGAACTCCTTCATAATTTCCTTACTTCCTGAAGCTGTAATATGAATTTTTGCTAATCCATTTATACAAAGCATCATCACTGTATAAACAGCACTAAACACTGCTATAGTTACGTACATATTTCGCATACGATATTGAGCCAATTTCATTCCAGCCCTAACTAGTAGAATACATGGTAGAAGAATTAATAATCCCCACCAATGTAAATACGAATTAAAATCATCAATATCTTTTATACGATCAGCACTAGCACCATTAGCGATTTCCAGGTCTTTTAAAGACGTACCCTGTATTGATATGCCTGACATATACGATACATGCAGTGGCCCTTTTTCGACTGAATATCTATGCATTTCTCTCTCCATATTTCCCCACTCAATTTCAGTTGGAGAAAGGTGGGCCATATTCCACATGAAAGGTGTTGCTTCTAAAGAAAGTAATACTTTATACGCCTTCTCTGGAAAATCAATTGGACCCATTGATTTTGAACTACTAAATAAAATCGTAATAAGTATAATACCAAATGTAATAAGTAGTCCTTTCAAAACAGTCACTATACTATAATAAATAGACGTTACATACGGGACAAACTGACTAGTAGAAGAAAGCATACGATGTGGTCCTGCTTCAATACTCATACCAATAAAGCTGAATAATAGGCCAAATATAATACCAAACAATAAACTAACAACATGAGAATATACAACATCAATAGTCATCGTTTGATAGAAATAAGAAATAGATGTAGAAGAACTTGCCATAAAGCTTACAATACATAAGAAAATACCGTATATCATGCCAATTACACATGATGTCATGAACTTCTCTCGCCAACTAATTGAAGGTTTGTTTCTTTCAACAAAAAATCCACTTCCACCTAATATAAGTGCCGGAATAGTTACCAAGATGAATAATGGCATATGAAGAAGGAATGACATCGTGTATGCCCCGCTCCCGCTAATTTCAATACCTATTAAATGACACATTAAAATTAATGGTGCTATACCAATAAATGATTGATTAATGGTATTCATATTCAGCATACCATCCGTATTTCTAACCGCTGTCTCCACTACATCATTTATAGCAGAATCTATTATTAAACTGCCAATGAAGCCTGCAATGAACATACATACAATTGCAAAAGCACCACCGAATAATCCTTTTTTCAGCATACTTCCTGATGCATTTACATGTAATTGCGCTCCTGCATTTGGTAATTTCATGTTCGATTCTTTTTGGGCGACTCCTAATAAAGAATCACCGCATTTCTCACAATATGTAGCATATTCTTTACTTTCCTGTCCACATGTTCGGCAATACTTCGAAGATTGCGGGACTAACATAACATGGCTATCTATACTATCCGTACTTGAGCCGTCATGTGTACAATAGTTTACTGCCTCAGGCTGTTCTAAACCGCAAATTTTACAATACATGTTCCTCACTCCTTACTTTGCTTCATACCACATGCTGGACAGAATGTAGCTTCCGTTGCAATTTGTTCACCACATGAAGAACATGCTTCTTTTTCAATATTTTTTGATTGAAGGAGTAACTCATTTTCTTTACCGCACTGCCCGCAAAATTTATCATTTAATGATAATGGACCACCGCAACTACACTGTCCTTTTTGTTCTTGTCTCTGTAAATTAGAAATTTGTCTGCGCGTGTTATAAATAGCAACATCAAGCTCTTGCACTGGTGCTACAATAGCTTTCAACAAATCTATTCGAACTTCATCATCCCGAAGTTGCATATATACCGTTTGACCAAGTTCAAGTAAAATTTCAGTTTTTTCTTGTAACTTCTCTTGTGTAATCTTCTTTAATTGTGCCATTTCCTGTGCTACTTGCAACTTCATCTTGCCTTGCTCAATTCCCTCTTGCAACTTATTCATGCCATTACCAAACTTCGATTGTAAATCTGACAAACAAATTCTCTCCTTTTAATTACATAGTAATATACAAAATTAACATTATATATATTACCATGATTTTCTAATTGTGTAATTAGAATTTCATTTTTTCTGTTTTGAGCATTTTTTGTTTATAATGGTAAAGGAAAGAAATCTGTGTACGGAGGAATATTATGCTGCAAGACTCAATTACGAAAGATGAAATTATGATGATTGCGAATGAGTTCGTTCAAGGGCTTGATCCACAGCAAGTTGCTGATCAAGAGCATGTCGCTACAGCTCGGCAACTATATCGTAGTGGTGTTGTCTATAACGTTGACTTTGATGGCTATACGCTATCCGGAACTGTAAATGCTGAAGGCAGTGTATATAGTGTTCACATTCCGATTCGTAATGTCACTGAAAGCTATTGCGATTGCTTCGCGCCAACGCAATGTCAGCATATGCTTGCTGTGTTACTATCTGCAGCTTCTAGTTTTGGGCAAGTAGGAGATGTATTAACTTTATTCAAAAATAATACAAAACCTTCTCTTCCTCCTATTCGAACTGCACGACAAGTATTGCAATCATCAGCTTTTGAAGAAATGGATTATAAAAGTTGGCAAACATACTTTGAAAATGAATATGAATCATTTAAAAAAGAACAAGCGCGGCTCACTTATAAACAAATGTATTTTCTTATGAGTCTTTTTACAGACTTCTATACAAAATTAGAACGGAAAGCTCCGCGCATCGTTGCTATTCATGAATTATTTAAGTTGCACGCGGCACTTTATTGCTTTCAAAAATTATTAGAAGAAATTCAAGAATTTGAAGCAAACAAACTATATTCTTATCACCAACCAGTTAACGTCGTTCGCCTATTCGTTGATAAAGTTGAATCTACCGTTAGGGACCTAAAAACAGAGGCGATTCCAGAAGAATCCAAACCAATTTTAGAAGAAACAGCGCGGCTCATACATGAATCATTCTTCTCTACCGATGCCTATACACAAGAGCGATTCTTCATTTATCGTCACGTATGGGGTGAACTGTTAAGAACAGAGGAGCAGCTACAAGAAGAAAAAAATCGAATCGATACTAAAATCAATCCACTTTCCAAAGCATTAGCATCTTCTCACCTGCTCTTTTTAAACGGTGAAGATGTATCGGCAATGGAATTACTGGAAAAACAGCCTTCTTCTGTTGTGAGCCTTTACTTCTATTGGTTAGAAGAGTTATTAAGTGCGATGGAGTGGGACCGCGGGAAAAACTGGCTTTCCTTTACTTATAAACAAGTAAAAGAAACGATAACGGAACAAGAAAATACCGTCTTCATACAAGATATCGTTCGATTATTTGTGATGATGTATGAGACATATGCAACGCATACGAATGAACAAGCGGGATTAGAAATGATTTTACAAGAACTATTACCGTATAGTTTCACAAATTATGAACAATATGTACTTGCGAAGAAACAATACCATGCATGGACGGAACTTCAGCTCTTATATGGATTCGAAGTAATCGAACTTTTGAAAGAACCATTGAAAGATATTGAAAAAGAAGCGCCCGAAGCAGCACTTCCTCTTTATCACCATGCCGCAATGGAAGCAATTGAAGAGCGAAATCGCAAATCATATAAACGTGCCGTTCGTTACTTAAAGAAATTACGTATGCTTTATAAACGATTGAAGCGAACTGATGAATGGGATGCTTTCATTATTCATATCGCTAACTTACATTCACGTCTGCGTGCACTACAAGAGGAATTACGGAGAGGAAAATTAATCGATGATCATACAAACTGAAGTAACAATTAGGCTCCAGCACGTTAGTCAAGGTTGGTTCCTTTGGGGAGAAGATGATAGCGGTACGCTCTTATCCGTAGCAACTTGGAAAAAAAATGCATTCGCATGGCACTCTACTTCTTTCTACGGAACGTTTTTAAAAGAAGCAACGTATGAGGGAAAACAAGGCGTTATGTTAACGAATGCACAGGCATTTGAATACATCGCAAATAAACCGATGAATTCATTTGCAAATATGCAAATGAACGGTCCTATTACGGCACTTACAAAGGACGCAAGTGAATTATGGGACGCTTTCGTCAGCGGCAGCTTCGCACCTGACATGAAGCATTGGTCTCAGCAGCCATCTTGGAAAGTTCAGAATACCTCAATTGAAGATGACATGTTAGCATCTCTTTTCTCTGCCGCTGTGAACGAAAGTATTTTGCAAGATGCTCGCTCAACTGACGGATGGGAAGATGCAAAGAGACTATACGAACATTACGACTTTACGAAAAGGCAATTGGAAGCAGCACTACATGAAGAGGATTGGCTTCGAAAAATTGGTTACATTGAAGATGATCTTCCATTTACAGTCGGCTTAAGACTACAAGAACCGCAAGAAGAACTTGAAATGTGGAAGCTTGAAACAATCGTTACACCAAAACGTGGTGCACATCGCATATATGTATATGAAAGTATCGATTCCTTACCTAAACGATGGCACGATTACGAAGAACGTATCCTTGAAACACAAGAAGGATTCAGTAAGCTCGTACCGTGGCTAAAAGAGGACGACAAGTTCCGAGAAGAACTCTTTGAAACGGAAGCTTGGAACTTCTTAACCGAAGCAAGTAATGAATTACTTGCAGCAGGTATTACAATTTTACTACCATCATGGTGGCAAAATTTAAAAGCAACAAAACCGAGGTTGCGTGTACAGCTGAAGCAAAGTACAGCACAAACACAGTCTTTCTTCGGCATGAATACGCTCGTTAATTTCGACTGGCGCATTTCAACGGACGGAATTGATTTATCAGAAAGCGAATTTTTCGAACTCGTTGAACAAAACAAACGTCTTTTCAATTTAAATGGTCAATGGATGAGACTTGATCCTGCCTTTATTGAAGAAGTAAAAAAACTAATGCACCGTGCCGATAAATATGGACTTGAAATGAAAGATGTGTTGCAGCAACATTTATCTAATACGGCAGAAACAGAAATTGTAGAAGACGATAGTCCGTTTACCGATATTGAAATCGAGCTAGATGGATATTACGAAGAGCTTTTCCAAAAACTTCTACACATTGGAGATATTCCAAAAGTAGATGTACCATCTTCGCTACAAGCAACACTCCGCCCGTATCAACAACACGGTGTTGAGTGGTTACTATACTTACGAAAGCTTGGATTTGGAGCGTTATTAGCCGATGATATGGGACTCGGAAAAAGTATTCAAACGATAACTTACTTACTATACGCTAAAGAAAACAATCTCCAAACAGGTCCTGCATTAATTGTGGCACCAACATCAGTCCTTGGAAATTGGCAAAAAGAATTTGAGCGTTTCGCACCAAGCTTACGTGTTCAGTTACACTATGGAAGTAACCGATCTAAGGATGAGTCATTTAAAGATTTTCTTCAATCAACAGATGTTATATTAACTTCTTATGCATTAGCTCAGCTTGATGAAGAAGAACTTAGTACGTTATGCTGGGACGCTGTTATTTTAGACGAAGCGCAAAATATAAAAAACCCACATACGAAACAGTCGAAAGCAGTAAGAAACCTACAAGCAAATCACAAAATTGCTTTAACCGGTACACCGATGGAAAACCGACTTGCTGAGCTTTGGTCTATTTTCGACTTTATCAATCATGGGTATCTCGGAAGCTTAGGACAATTCCAGCGCCGCTTCGTCACACCGATTGAAAAGGACCGCGATGAAGGAAAAATCCAGCAAGTTCAGCGGTTTATCTCGCCGTTTTTACTGCGTCGTACGAAGAAAGATCAAACGGTCGCATTAAACTTACCAGATAAACAAGAACAGAAAGCTTATTGTCCACTAACTGGCGAACAAGCTTCCTTATATGAACAACTTGTTCAAGATACATTACAAAATGTAGAAGGATTAAGCGGAATTGAAAGACGCGGGTTTATATTACTTATGCTGAACAAGCTAAAACAAATTTGTAATCACCCAGCCCTTTATTTGAAAGAAGAAGAACCACAAAATATCGTCGAGCGCTCTATGAAAACAAAAACGGTAATGGAGCTCATCGAAAATATAAAAGATCAAAATGAAAGTTGCTTAATCTTCACTCAATACATTGGCATGGGGAACATGCTAAAAAGTATGTTAGAAGAAACATTCGGTCAGCGCGTCCTCTTCTTAAACGGGAGCGTACCGAAGAAAGAGCGTGACAAGATGATTGAGCAGTTCCAAAACGGAACGTATGACATCTTCATCTTATCGTTAAAGGCCGGCGGAACAGGATTAAACTTAACTGCCGCCAACCATGTTATTCACTATGACCGTTGGTGGAATCCAGCTGTAGAAAACCAAGCAACAGACCGTGCTTATCGCATCGGTCAAAAACGCTTCGTTCACGTTCATAAGCTTATTACAACGGGAACACTTGAAGAGAAGATTGATGAAATGTTAGAACGAAAACAATCATTAAACAACGCCGTCATTACAAGCGATAGTTGGATGACCGAACTATCAACCGACGAACTAAAAGAATTACTTGGCGTATAAAGTGAAACTTTAATCAGTGGGGTTTTGTTCATCCCCCACTGATTATTAGCCTTCACCAATCGAGCTTTTACGGGCAGTTAATGCGGGATAAGATGGATGTTTCTATTCCCACAAATAGCGGGATAAATGAAAAAGGAGCAAATCTCTAACTGAGATTAGCTCCTTTTTCTATTCCAAAACCAATTGCTTATTATAATTCCTGTTAACCCGCCGCACGTATCAAGCAATGAATCTTGCCACATCGGTGTACGGTCTCCCGTAAACCATTGATGAATTTCATCAAATGTTGCATACCCCGCAACGAAAAGGAGGGCGTATGCAAAGCACCTTTTTCTCGAATAACCCGATCGATGAAAAGCATAATACGTCAATGAACCGAGCATAAAGAACACCATAAAATGAGCACCTTTACGAAGGAAAAACTCAACAAATCCACCTACACCTTTATTTGCGATACTAACAGGTGTACCTCCCCCATAATCGATAGATACCCATGAAAAATGCTCTTTCACAAACTCAACATTTATATATTGCTCAATATCCGAGCGCATATCCTGTTTTTTATATGGCTGTGCTGAAGAATAGAAAATAATCCCCATCCATAGTAATACAGGAATCCAAAATAACCATTTACGATTCATTCTCCCGAAAACCCCTCTCTTAGTCTTTTAAGAGTACCAAAAAAAAGAAAAAATTTCACGCCAAAACATGACATTTACACCCTATTTATAAAGTGAATGGGGGTGATAAACATGGCAGTTGAAACAATCGTAATGGATTTAACTTTACGCCTTGTATTAAACGGAGGATTAGACAAAAACGGTAAAACAGTTTTTAAGAACAAACAATTCAAACGTGTGAAAACAAATGCAGATTTAGGAAAAGTACATGAAGTAGCACGTGCTCTTGCTTCACTACAACAATCATCACTTCACGCTGTACAACTTGTA
This sequence comes from Bacillus sp. FSL R9-9530, assembly GCF_038008145.1. Lineage (NCBI taxonomy): Bacteria > Bacillati > Bacillota > Bacilli > Caryophanales > Bacillaceae > Bacillus > Bacillus sp. FSL R9-9530. Next base: position 4,209,089 of record NZ_JBBOYO010000001.1, on the reverse strand, counting down.
AGCACGTCAGATCTTTCTAATCTATAATTAAAAAGGAGGGAATAAAGCATGCAAGTACTAGAGTTAATTTTCGTGAAAGAAGATGGAAAAACAGTTGCCTTTTCAATCGAAAATCCCATCACACCAGTAAATGAACTAGTCGTAAATCAAGTAATGGATACCATTCTTTCTTCATCTGTATTTTCATCAATTAGTGAAAATACTCGTAAAAAAGGGGCTCGCCTCATAGAAAAAAACGTATCTGAAGTTCAGATTACTCCGTAAATCAAAAAGACGAATCTGCATTATTTTGCAGATTCGTCTTTTTTCTTCGGCATTTCAATTGGAATAAAGATGTTTGAAAAACCAACACAAACATACTTATAATTCTCTCCGCCTAAATCAAACTCTGTCGTATATGTTGAGAAGAAAATATAATCATTTCGCTTTGTATAATGCTCAATTAATAATCCAACTTGTGGTTCAACATACTTATTTGCCAATTTTTTTCCCGCCGATGCTAAGTCGCCAAGTATACCCTCTTTGTTTTCTTTCTCAACCTCTTCTAGCTTCTTACTCACATCATTACGCTTCATAAATTGTTTTGCTGCCCAATCCGTATATTCTTCCTTACCCGGATTACTGTTTGCTAAATAAACTAAGAGAACAACAGCTAGAGCCATAATAATATACTTTTTCTTCATGCTATATCACCGCCTACTCTTTTCTATTTTCATATATATGTACAAGCGATGCAAATTAGAAAGACTATCATCTATTGATTGTAAACGAACCGTAAAAATTTACAATACGAAACAAAAGATTAATAATAATTTTACATAATTCGTATATAATTATATTCAGAATAACAATTTCATAAGGGAGGATTTTAGAATCATGGATAATGAAAATAATATTTTTATTTCTAGTTCTACAATGATGCTCGAACCTTGCAAACACCCTTATTACCGGACAAAAATTATCGACAGTAGCGGAAACCCTCTGTACTCTTGCCAAACAGCTATCCAACTCATAAAGAAATCTTGTCTAACACATGTTCATTCTACTTATCAAGGTAGACGTCATGCAGTCCAAATAAACTTTAAGCTCAAACAAAATGTTCCAATTCCGATTAATCACAAAGAATATATTTGCGTTTTCCCAACAGAATCTCCTTCTTCTCCAAGCTGCATTTGGTTGTTCTATAACCATATAGATGAGATAGAGTTTTCCAAAAAAACTAACAAAGCTAACATTCATTTTTTTAACGGAACTACCATAACACTACAAATAGGTTCTCATAAGTTACAGCAACAATTTTTCAAATCTGGACATGTATTATCCCAAATGAACATGAAAGATTCATTACCTTAAAAAACCTCTTGCCACATTTACTGCCTTAATGTAAATAGAATGGAACGCAATATTTCCTTTGCCTTCCATTCTACTTATTATTCTTATCCCCTTACACTATCTCTCATTTTCTCAAGTGCTTGTCGATATACCCATCTCACTTGATAGTACGTCATCCCCATTTCAGACGCTATCTCCCCCATATTTTTCCCTGAGAAAAATCGCTCTGAAATAATGTGCCTCTCCCTCTCATCTAACACGCTCATAAAGTCCTTCGCCCTCGTTCCCATATCTTCATACCCAAATCGTTCACCATACTCTCCGGTACACACATACCTCTCTTGCACTACGCATTCTTTCTTCAACCTCTCCAATATATAACCACGTACCGTTACCACCGCATAAGCAGGAAAACTCCCTTTCTCCTCCTCATACCTTTCATACGCATACCAAAGACCAATTAAGCCACATTGGTAATACTCTTCATGATCTTGATAAATATTTAACCTCTTTATTTGATTTATAATCATACCTTCATACAAAACAACCGTATCTGCAAAAGTCGCTGGCTTCACACAGTGCCCGTTTCTAAAAGGTATACCTCTTCAGTATTCCGCGGTACCTCTACAATATAAAATGAGAAAGGAAATTTCATTGTGGGTAATTTCAAATACTGCTGCCGTAATTTGAAATTACACTAGGCAGTATTTGAAATTCTAATAGGGGTATTTGAAATAGGGGTAAAAATAAAAAAGGTTCCTCCTATACATTAGAAGGAACCTTTTGTTTATATATTGGCAAACTATATTACTCTTTAGCTATGTTTTTGAAAAATCTATCGATCGCATATAAACCAGTAGCTAAAATACAGCTTGTAACCCCAACAAATACATAAGGATTTTTATTCGGTATATATTCTACAGCTAACAACGTTACGACTAACATAAACAAAACATTTGCTAAAAACTTCTTAAGCATATTTATCTCTCCTTACAAAAATAATGCAGCAATTATAAAAATAATTGCTGCATTTCTTTCTAGTGACGTAAAACATCAATATTATTGGAACATTCCTTTTACTGCGCCAAATCCAATAGTTAAGATAAAGAAGACAACCATAAGAATTGTTGCTTTCTTTTTACTTAAACCAGCTGTAATTTGAAGACCTAACCATGTAATAACAAATCCCCAAATTGTGAACACTTCAATATTATTTGCAATACCTTTTGCAACACCACCACTTGAAGCGAAAATCGGACCTAAACCAGTGTACATTTCTTGCCCTGATCCACCTAAAACAAGTGCTAAAACTGTATTTATTAATAAACCAAGTAATGAAATAATGCTTGAGTACACACTAATCGTTAATAATTTCTTATAAGAAGTATCATTGCTCATTAACATCATTAATACTTTATACACCGCTGCACTAATAAAGAAACCTATCGCCATACCAATAGCACCAAATACTGCACCCGTACCAAACGACATTATAGGTGTAACGCTAATACCCAAATCCTTATTCATCTTAATCGCCTCAGGGGTTAGGGAGTACACATAAGAAGCAAGTCCTCCTACAATCCCCGCTAATAAAACAAGTAACCAAAATGCACCCCAAACCGCATTACTAGTCTTCATTCTCTCAAACTGTACACCAGGAGATGTAATCATTCCAAATAATGACGGCTTCTCTCCACCAACTTTTTGCGTATTCAAATTCGCTTCCATCATAACGCCTCCTTCTATTTATATAACCCGTTCTAACGGGCGGTTCACATCCTCATGCAAGAGGATACGAACCGCCCACTAGAACGGTAATGTGTAGTAGAGAAACTTCTCTACTACACTAGTAAATTACTCATAACGAAGTGCTTCAATTGGATCTAATTTCGCAGCTTTGTTCGCTGGAATTAATCCGAAGATAATACCTAGTGTCATAGAGAACAATACGCCCCCAACGACAACTTCCCATGAAACGAGCGGTGGCCACTTCGCAAATGTGGAAACGATATATGCCCCGCCATACCCAAGACCAATTCCGATTAAACCACCTAGAAGCGTTAACATAACTGCTTCAATTAAAAATTGTAATAAAATTTTACTACGTGTTGCTCCAAGTGCCTTACGCACCCCAATTTCACGTGTACGCTCTGTTACAGATACGAGCATGATGTTCATTACACCAATACCACCAACGACTAATGAAATACCAGCGATACCGCCGATGATCATCGTCATAATATTAGTCATTTTTGAAATACCTTCTTGAAGTTCTTTTAAATTCATAACCTCGTATTTACCAGTTGCATCACTCGGTTTACGACTATTTAAGACATCTGCAGCTTTTTTACCTGCTTTTTCTAAATTATCTACATTTTTCGCTTGAACAGAAATATTTTGAATTTCATCTTTTCCATACAGTGTCGGCCATAATGAAATTGGAACTAGTGCTTCTGACGGTCCCATTCCCATAAACTCGTTATCTGATTTGTAGACACCAATAATTTGCATCGGTTGACCTTTCATTTCAATAATTTTACCGACTGGATTGGCATCCTTAAACACCTTTTCTTCCATTTGTTTACTAATCATGACAACATTATTACCTTGATCCACATCTGATTCTTGTAAAGAACGTCCCTTTAACAACTTTACTTTATTTACTGCAAAGTACTCACTGTCTAATCCAGTAATATTCACCATTTCTATTTTATCTTCAATATCAATTGGTTCCATACTTGAATTTGTTGTTACAACATGTGCGATATCTGGAATTTTTTTAATTTCAAAAATATCTTCTTCAGTTATCTTCGGTGCTTCTACCATCGCCATACCAAAAGGATCATTCATATCGGCACTATAATGAATCGGTACCGTTTGATTACCTGATCCAACAAATTGGGATTTCAGTGCAGCTTCCCCGCCTTGCCCAATCGCAACGACGGTAATAATAGAACCTACACCGATAATAATCCCTAGCATCGTCAAAGCTGAGCGTAGTTTATGAGCTAAAATAGACGATAAGGCAATTTTCATACTATCTAGTAAACTCATACTGCACACCTTCTATCTTCTGTAACTTTCCCATCTCGCAGTACAATGCGGCGGGAAGAATACGCTGCTACCTCTTCTTCATGCGTAACCATAACAATCGTCGTACCTTCTGCATTTAGCTTCGTGAAAATATCCATAACTTGTGCACCAGACTTCGTATCAAGTGCACCTGTCGGCTCATCGGCCATAATAAACGTTGGATTATTTGCAATCGATCTCGCAATCGCTACACGTTGCTTCTGTCCACCTGATAACTCACTAGGTAAATGATGGACTCTATCTGATAATCCAACTTTTCCAAGCGCTTCAAGGGCTCTCTGACGACGCTCTGCTTTCTTCACCCCACCATAGATGAGCGGAAGTTCAACGTTTTCCACTGCGGAAAGACGCGGCAGCAAATTAAAGTGCTGGAACACAAAGCCGATATATTCATTACGAATTAAAGCTAGTTTTGACTCGTCTGCTGTTAAGATATTCACATCATTCAACATATATTCACCTTCTGTTGGACGATCTAAACAACCGATAATATTCATAAGCGTTGATTTACCAGAACCAGACGGTCCCATAATAGAAACGAACTCACCGCTTTGAATTGTTAAACTAATACCATGTAAAATCGGCACTGCCAATTTTCCTTGATAATATGTTTTAGCAATATTATTTAACGTAATCATTTCTCTTTCACTTCCATTCCGTCATACACGTCGTCGGAAGGATTTTTAACCACCTTTTGCCCCACTGTTGCGCCTTCAACAATCTCTGTCCAGTCTCCATCAGTAGAACCTTTTTTCACATTTTGTTTACGAAGCTTTCCTTTCTCTTCAATATAAACAAATGCATCTTCGCCTTTTTCTACAATGCTCTTACTTGGAACAGCAATCATCGTCTTATTCTCTAAATTTACTTGCAGAGAAACGTGATAACCTGGAGATAAACCATCTTGGCTATCAAGACTTGCTTTATATGTATATTGAGACATATTTTGAGTTCCCTCACCAGCAGCTTGAGCCATCTCTGCACTCGTTGGGAATTCACTTACTTCCGTAATCTTACCTGTCCACTTCTTCTTATTATTTGCTTTCGCAGTTACAGTGAACGTTTGATCTTTTTGAATTTGTGACTTTTGAAGCTCTGTTAAAGTCCCTTGAACTTGGAACGGGTCTTTAGAAGCAACTTGTAAAAATGCTTTCCCTTGACCACCTAATGCCTGAGATGAACTTTGCGCTGCATCCTTATCTAACTTCTGTACAACACCAGTGAAATTACTATAAATCGTAAGTTCCTTCTGTTTTTTACTTAACTCTTCTTTTTGTAACTTCCCTTTTTCTTTCTCAAGGTCAGTTGTCTTTTGTGCCATTTCTAACTCACTTACTTGCTCTTCCATCGGGTCTGTTACTTCTTTCCCAGCCCCACTATCTTTTACCTTCTTAATTTCTTTCTTCAATGAATCAATCTTCTTTTTCCCTTGATCGTAACGCATATCAGCCATCTTCTGATCAAGATCAGCTTGCTTCATTTGAAGATTAATTTCTTCATTATCATAAGAGAATAATTTCGTTCCCTTTTCTACCTCTTGTCCTTCTTTCACCGCAATATCTTTCACTTTTCCTTTAGTCGGATCCGCATAAAAACTTTCAATATTCCCTGGCTTCACCTGACCAGAAATTAACTTCGTATTATTAAGCTTACGCTCTGTCACTTTCTCAAAACTTACAGCATCTGTATTAGCCGTACCTTTCTTCTTACCTTGCATAACAAAAATATTAACTGCTGCTACAATAACAATTAGTGCAATAACTCCGATGATAATCCATTTCTTCTTCTTGTTTGGAGTACGAACCGTATTTGGTAACATATTCTCTCTCCTTTTATATCTTAATAGTTTAATAGCTATTTAATTGTATAAAACTTTCGGAAAATTTCATCCCCACTTACATTGTTACACTCATTTTACAAAGTTTTACACAATCATTTATATTGTAACAAAAATACCAATGATTAGAAATATGACATTCTATCTTTTAAGATAGTTTTAAGGAAAGGTTTCCTTATATAAAAAAAGCGATCCAAAATAATGATTGGATCGCTTTTCTGAATAAACTATTACGCCACTTTAGGACCTTTTCTCTCATGTCCACGTTGAACGATAAATAAGAATACTGTTGATAAAATACCGCCTGCTAATAGTAAGATGAAGCAGCCATCCCAGCCAGAACGATCAACAATAACACCAATTGCTGCGTTTGCTACAAGACTTCCGCCTACATAACCGAACAGACCACACATACCAACTGTTGTACCTACTGCAAATTTCGGTACTAATTCCATCGCACTTAAACCGATTAAAAACTGTGGTACGTAAATTAAACAACCGATAATAGAAACGGCAATACTTACAACAAGTACGCTAGATGCTTGCCAATATACAACCGTACCAACAACAACACCAGCCATACTCATAATACATAATGGCATACGTTTTCCTTTAAATAATTTATCACTTAAAAGACCAACGATTAATGAACTTGGAATTGCCATACCTTCAAAAATCGCGTATGCAGCATGTGCTTCATTTTTTGAAAAACCTTTAACTGTTGTTAAATACAGCGGAACCCAGTTAATAACACCGAAACGAATTAAATAAACAAATGCATTCGCAATACATAAATACCAAACGAACTTATTCTTCACTACATATTTCATTAAAATTTCTTTTGGTGACATCTTATTAGCATTATCTGCTTTTTCAAGATTTTCATAGTCATTACGATACTCATCAATTGGAGGAAGACCTTCAGATTCTGGTGTATCCTTCGCATTAATCCAAACAAGAACTGAAATTACCATTGCGATAATCGCTGGGAAAATAAACACGCCGCCTTGCCAATGATTTTCACCAAAAATACCTACACCAATTCCGACAAGGGGCGGCACTAGCATTCCACCAACGTTATGTGAAATATTCCAAATACCTGTTTTCGTACCACGTTCTTTCTTCGAGAACCATTTCGTCATAACGATACTACAAGGTGGTGCTCCCATTCCTTGTACAATACCATTTAGGACAAGTAATGTAACAATCATCCCAAATGAAGATGCAAAGCCGAAGCAAATATTTACAAGCCCTGATAAGAACAATCCGACTGCGATAAAACGCTGGGCGAAAGCTTTATCTGATAAATTCCCCATAAAGAACTTACTAAATCCATAAACAATCGCCATTACTGAACCTAGTAGTCCAATTTGAGCTGTACTAAAACCATATTCTTGCACTAAATACGTGCTTGATAACGTAAAGTTACTACGAACTAAATAATAAGCAGCATACCCAACTGAAATTCCCATTAGCACACGAATACGCAGTAATGTATATACTTTAGCGATCATATCCGCTGGTAACCTCTCAATTGCAGGTGCTGGCTTAAGCCATTTAAACATATTCTTTCGTCTCCTTTTCTCACTGCTGAGAGAGACGCTGTCTATTCCATATCTCGATTATTCCACTATTTGATATATTTTTGTTCGTCCTTCTAACCGGCTGACCTTCTATCTCTTTCTGATTCTTCGCAAACATCGTTGGTACGCCAAACGAAACTTTTTCTAAAATGTGCCCCGCTTCTTCTGATAAACAATAATCAATAAATAAGTCCGCAATAAAACCACTCGGTGCACGCTTCAGTTTCGAAATCGCATTAACAGATAATCCTGTTTGCTCAGGTTCGTTACTTACAATAGGAAAGCCTTGTTTTTGAAGCATTCTCTGATCTCCCGCAAAATTGATGCCTATCATATATTCACCGCTCGCAACCAGTTCTGCAGGCATATAACCATTCACCGTTACTTCACCAACTTGCCTTGCAAGATTCTTAACATACTCTTTCGCTTCTCTTTCACCTAAAGTATCAATAAGTGATTGAAACAAAGTATATGCTGTGCCGGAAACATTTGGATCAGGCATTGCAATCTTACCCGTATATACCGGATCTAATAAATCTTGCCACCTTGATGGATAGGAAAGACCGAGCGGCGCTATTTCTTCATTCCACCGCTCTTTATTAATCGCGATTGCCAGTTTCTCCACTTCATAACCGTACCAATAACCATCTTTATCTTTAACAGTCTTTGAAATACGATTCGCATGCTGGGTCGTAACAGGAATAGAAAGGTTCTTTTGCTTCATCATTTGATGCGCATCTACTGTACCGCCAATAATAATATCCGCCTTCGGATTTCCAGCTTCCTCTTCTACTCTCCGAAGAAGTTCTTCTGTCGATAGACGAATAAATTCATATGTACACCCGCGTTGTTTACAAAATGACGAAAGCAAAGCTTCACCAACTTCCTCGCGGGCCGCTACATACGCAACGAGATGACGATCATCCAAAATAGGGAGACCACTTTTATTATATTTAATAGAGGTTGTATCTCGAGAGCAACTAGACATCGCTCCTCCGATTACTAGCAAAAAGAAGAAAAAGGCTATCTTTCTCATGACACACTCTCCTTTACAAGAAATTCTGCTAGGGAGCCCTTCATATACATGACATTCCCGTTATTATCACCGAGATATTGCACAACAAAGTACGATGGATACACAGAAATAGTTAGAATATCCTCCCGCTCATTCTTTACACGTTTGCCTGTTTTATAGGCAGTAATATAAGCAATCGGCTCATTCTGTGATTGTAATAATTTCTGAATTTCTCCGTAATCTGTAATTTGCTTTGCGTATCGAATAGAATCAAATATTTGCGTAAGATCTATAGTACGTATTACATCCCCTTGCCTCACTACAACTTCCTTTGCCTCCGCAAAGAAATTACTAATGCGCTCTGGTGTATAATACAGACTTAACAAATACGTTTGAAATGCTGAGATCATCGGATCCGTGCCATTCTTTCCGTATACATTAGCCTCGTACTGGAACAAGTCACCTACTGCAAAGGTACGTTTATGTCCATTCAAGTACGTTACTTCTCCAGTAAATACTTGTTCTTGATTCCTCGCTTCTCTCGGCTCTATTCGAATTCGGTCAAAGAATGAAACAATCGTATGCAAACGAACTTCATCTGTTACAACAATTTCTCCCCACTTCTCATGCCTTACTTTCACTTCAGTAGGAAGGGATTCATTCACTCTTTGTAAAACGGCTTGTTTGTCATCCACAATTGTGATTCGATTATATATTTGCTTCTCAATAACATAAAACAAAATAAGAGAAACGATCATACAAAAGACAAACATAAGAATTTGAAATGATAGCCTTTTCATTTCTGCCTACCTCCAAGATAAAAAAACGTTGTTTCGAAAATACCGCATAATTGTTTCATAAATGTATCATTTAACCGCTTTCAAGTTTTTTATGTCTTCCATCCGTCTCGGAAGTAAAAATGTAATGCATATTGTAGTTCCCATTTCTTCACTACTCTCAATTCGCATACTTCCGCCTTGCTTCTTCATAATCTCCTGACAAATGTATAAGCCATAGCCATTCCCGTAACTTGAAGGAAGCACCTTACCTTCCGGAGACTCATTCCATTCTGCAAGCACACCTTCATCCATACCAATACCATCATCATGAACAAAAACTTTCGCTTCCTGCTCATTTATAATTACATTCATACGAACTTGCGTAGCATCACTATATTTAATCGCATTATCAAGCACATTCAAGAAAATTTGCTTCGTCTTATCAAAATCCGCAACGACGTGCACTTCTGTTAACTCATTCATAACTTCAATTTCAAACTGCTGCAACCTAAGTTTCACAATCGAAACCGCTTCTTCTGCCAATTCTTTAATATTCACGACTGTAGGTGACACTTCAAACGTACTCTTCCCGTACTTTGACGACTTAAGTAATTCCTCTACAAGTGATAATAGACGCTCACTTTCTACAGACACATAACGGAGGCTCTCCTGCACATCTTCCTTCGACTGTAACTTCGGAATTAAATCTACATACCCGATAATTGCCGTAAGCGGTGTTTTCAGCTCATGCGTAATGCGGTCCAAGAAATCTTTCTGTTTTTCTTTCTCTTCCTTCAGCTGCTTAATATGCAGCTCAATCCCATCAGCCATCGCATTAAAGGACGCTGAAAGCTGCGCAATTTCCACATACTCATTCAGCTCAATCTTACTTTCATAATCTCCATTCGCAAGCCGATATGCCATTTGCCTTAACTGATCAATTGGTTTATGAAGAGACTTCGCCAAACGAATCGCAAAGAAAATACCAGCAGCTACTAAACAAAGCGACGTCATTAAAAACGTCCAACTTACATTTGTTAAAACTTCCTTCTCATCCGTTAACTCATTTATAAAACGAATACTCCCAATGACATCGTTTCCATAATAAACCGGACTTGAAAACAAAAGAATTGGAGCTGGGTCTCCCTCCTCGAAAACATAAGATTTCTTTCCCTTCAAAGAACTCTCAATGTCAATATTCCGATGAAGTAACGCTCCTTTTTGTGTATCTGCAACAACATCTCCATTCTTCCCAATCATCTGCACCCGGACATCCATTCGCTTCGCTAAATACGAAGCAATTAAAAGCGAATTAGGACCTAACGTCTCCACTTCTGCTTCCTTCTCTAAATAATTCATCGTATAAATTTGCGCTTCCACACTTAACTTTTCTAAGGAATCTGCCGCATTATGATACACATTCTTCTCCAGTGCAATATAAACAACCGCATACAAAAGAACAAGAATTGGAATCAACAACCCAACTATTCCAAACACCATATTTCGTTTTAAAGACATATCATCACCTTTTAGCAATCAAGCTTATACCCCACACCATAAATTGTCTTAATATACTCCCCGCTCGCGCCGAGTTTCTTTCGAAGCCTTTGCACCATAATATCAACCGCTCTCGTATTTCCGATATACTCAAACCCCCATACCTTCTCTAATAGCTCATCCCTCATGAACACACGCTGCGGATTCGAAACAAACAACTGACATAAATTAAACTCTCGGTACGTTAACTGAATCTCCTGCCCACTCACATGAAGCTTTCGTTCCTTTGGACAAATAAGTAAATCACCAGCCCCAATCACCTCATGATTTAAAGGAACCTCCTTCTTCTTCACGCGCCGCGCCATATTCTTCACCCGAAGAATAAGCTCCGCATAATTAAAAGGCTTCGTCACATAATCATCAGCTCCAAGCTGAAGACCAAGTAACTTATCATTCATCTGACTCTTCGCTGTCAACATAAGCACCGGAATATCACGCTCCTTCTCTCTGAATAAGCGTAACAACTCATACCCATCCGTATCAGGAAGCATCACATCTAAAATAAGTACATCCGGCTGCTCATTCCATCTCTCTAAAGCTTCTCTCCCATCAGCCGCCGTCAATACTTCATACCCTTCCATCTCTAACTGCATCCGAATCAAATTACGAATACTCGATTCATCATCTACTACAAGTATTTTCATCATTCTCCTCCTTCCACCCTGTATTATAGTACAGTTTAGTATAGCAAAAATAAGACAAAAAAAGAGAGGGTATTGTCGAACATATTTTGTCGACGATACCCTCTCTCATTTATTATTTAGCCACAAAATAATCCGTTACATATTGTGCCCAAACTTCATGTCCCTTAGCACTTGGGAAACCGAACTCTGTTTGTAAGTACGGTAAAATTGCTTTCGTTGTTGCATCAGGCCAAGCTCCCCAATGATCAACATATGTATAACCATTTTGCGTCGCAAATTGTTTTAAAGCTTCAATCGCTTTCGGATAATTCTTCGCACCATACACTGGGTTTGATGGTTGAATCATAATTGTAGCACCTTTTGCACTAGTAGAAAGTGCTTGCACAAACTTCTGTGTACTCGCTACAGAATTTCCATTACCAGTTTTTCCGTTGTCGGTAATAAATGGTGGTTCAAATAAAATTACATCCGGATTGTCTTTCGCAATCTCTTTATCGCGTTTATTCGCAATTAATTCCTCTGTACTTTCACCCTTATATTCCTTTACCGTCACATTCCATAAACCTTTACCGTAAGAAGCCTCTAAATTAGCAGTGAACTTAGCTATCCAAGCATCTTTTTCAGATGAAGAAGCTTCATCACCAACAATAACAAGATTTACTGCCTTCTTATCCTGAGCAGCTTTCTTTAACTTCTCTTTCACTGCATCAGGTAAGTTCTTCGCGTATGCTTCATTAAAAGATGACTTTGCATCTTGTTTTTTCTCTTCTTTTTTCTCTTCCTTCTTCGCTCCGCTATCTTTCACTTCAGCCTTTGTTTTCGTTACTTCACTCGTTTGCCCTGTTGCATTCGCAACCTTCTTATTCCAATATAGTTTACCGCTCACAACCGAAGCAATAAACAATACAAAAATAAATAGGACAAGTACTGCTTTCTTATTCATCGATTCACCTCATCTATTAATCTCACAATATATAATACTAATATAAATCTACGCATAAATAAACCCAACTCCTTCCAAAGGAGTTGGGTTATTACATATTACTTAGTCAATTCAAGATGTGCTCTTAACTTATTCGTTATATCTTGTTTTGCTGCATCTGGAACATAGTAGTACCAAATACCGTCAGCGGCTTTGTGGCCGTCACCTGGGATTTGAATTTCTTCACTGTTCTCCATACAATCTTTATAGTTCTTTTGAATATCAAACATTTGATCTTGTGTTAAACTTGTTTTAACGTTTTTCTCAATTGCTTTTAATACGTCACCATAGCTCGCTAGAGAAGAAACACTCGCACCCTTTTTAATTACAGCTTGGATGACTTGACGTTGACGCATTTGGCGACCGAAGTCACCGCGTGGATCTTCGTAACGCATACGAGTATACTTTAATGCCGTTTCACCATTTAAATGAATATTCCCTTTAGCAAAATGCGATTCCCTTGATGTAAATTCCAAATCATTATTTACATCAACACCGCCAACGGCATCTACAATATCTTTGAATCCAGCCATGTTTACTTCAATATAATGATCAACTGGTACATTCAGAAAATTCTCTACTGTTTTTACAGTCATATCAATGCCACCGAAAGCATAAGCATGGTTGATTTTATCCTTTTTGCCTTTCCCTACAATCTCCGTATAAGAATCTCGTGGGATACTCGTAATTTTCATGGATTTTGTTTTTGGATTTAAGGTAAATAACATAAGTGAATCCGATCTACCTGTTCCATTATCTTCTTGATCCACACCCATCAGTAAAATAGATATAGGTTTATTATCCGAAATATCTACTTTCTTATCTCGTTTGTCAGACTTATCACGATCCAAAGGCTTATGAACTGTATTTAACGTATTAGATACATTAGAGTAAACAGTATATGCATATACACCACCAGCAATAACAAGAACGCCAATGATACCTAGGATCCAAAATAGAATCTTTTTCTTCATCGTTTTTCCTTCTTTCAAATAACAAATTCAGTAATCTTATACTTACTATTATTCCACATAAAACTATACAGATTTACAAATCATTTGTAAACCACTGATGCTTCCACTATCTTATAGCTTCTTGAGAAAATCTTTTAAAGCTTCCTTCCAATCTTGGAACGATTCAAATCCATTTTCTTCAATCATCCCTTTGTCCAGCACTGAGTATTTAGGGCGTGCAGCAGGCCTTGGAAAGTCTTCTGTCGTTAGTGGATTGACCACTATTTCAATATTAGATTGCTTGAATATCTCTTTTGCAAACTCATACCAAGAACAAACTCCTGAGTTAGAACCATGATATATGCCATACTTATCAGTCTTTACAAGATTAATAATAAATCTAGCTAAATCCGCTGTATAAGTTGGTGAACCCACTTGATCATGAACAATCCCTAATTCTTTTCTATCTTCTGCTAAGCGTAACATCGTCTTCACAAAATTATTACCATATAAACCAAATACCCAAGAGGTTCTAACAATATAATTTTTTGAACAATACTCTTGTGTATACTGTTCTCCAACTAATTTCGATTTACCATATACAGTCTGAGGATTAGTTTGATCATCTGCTTTATATGGTTCATTTTTCGTTCCATCAAAAACGTAGTCGGTACTTACATAACAAAACTTTGCTCCCACTGCTTCAGCAGCTTGCGCTAAGTACTTCGTTCCTTCAGCATTGACTTTAAAAGCAGTTTCTTCATCACTTTCAGCTTGATCCACTTGTGTATATGCTGCCGTATGAATAATAATATCAGGTTTTATAGATAGTACTTTTTCACGTACTTGTTCTTCATTTGTAATATCTAGCTCTTCTCTACCAAATCCAAAAACTTCCCATGGTTGATTTTCTAGTAAACATAACACATCTTGTCCTAACTGACCTTTAGCCCCTGTTACTAATACTTTCATGTTTTATACCTCTAATCTATTCGCATATTGATTCTTGAAGTATTCTTGGTATTCTCCAGAAATGATATTTTCCCACCAATCTTGATTTTCTAAATACCATTTAATAGTTTGTTCAATACCTGTATCAAAGTTATACTTTGGTGACCAACCTAATTCTTCACGAAGTTTTGTCGCATCAATTGCGTAACGACGATCATGACCTGGGCGATCTGTAACATACTTAATTAGAGATTCTGGTTTATCCAATGCTTTTAAGATTGTTTTTACAATTTCAATATTTGTACGTTCATTGTTTCCGCCAACATTGTATACTTCACCATTTTTACCTTTATGAAGTACTAAATCAATTGCCTGACAATGGTCTTCCACATGTAGCCAATCACGTACATTTAAACCATCTCCGTATACAGGTAATTGCTTATCATTCAACGCATTAATAATCATTAGAGGAATCAACTTCTCTGGGAAATGGAAAGGTCCGTAATTATTTGAACAACGCGTAATATTTACAGGCAATCCAAACGTTTCATGATAGGCACGAACTAATAGGTCTGCACCAGCTTTACTTGAACTATACGGACTATTTGATGCCAAAGGTGTTTCTTCCGTAAAGTAACCCGTTTCACCTAAAGTTCCGTATACCTCATCTGTTGAAACTTGTAAGTATTTTTTTACTTCTGCATTTTTAGCAGCATCCAGTAATACTTGTGTACCTTGAATATTCGTTTGAATAAAGATATCGGGATTTGTAATACTTCTATCAACATGCGACTCTGCTGCAAAATTTAATACATAATCAAACTTTTCTTCTTTAAATAATTGATTAATAAACTGACGATCTGCTATATCACCTTTGACAAACTTATAATTAGATAATTCTTCAACATCTTTTAGATTCTCTAAATTCCCTGCATATGTTAGCGCATCTAAATTTACAATATTATATTCTGGATACTTCTTCACCATATATCGAACAAAGTTACTTCCAATAAACCCTGCGCCACCTGTTACTAATACTTTCATGTTATTCCTCCTTATTTCTCGTATACAAAATTAATATCTGCTTCTTCTAATAGTGGATGCTTAGTATCTTTTTCTGAAAGAATTGGTTCACTTACCGGCCAATCTATTCCTAATGCTGGATCATTCCATAGAATACCTGCATCATGGTTAGGAGAATAGTATTCATCTACTTTGTACGCCACTGTTGAATTTGGTACTAACGTACAAAATCCATGTGCAAATCCTTTTGGCACGACTAATTGACGCTTATTATGTTCACTTAAAATAACACCAACCCATTGACCATATGTAGGTGAACCTTTACGAATATCAACAGCTACATCATAAATAGCACCTGTAATACAGCGTACTATCTTTGTCTGTGCTTTAGGATTTAACTGGAAATGTAATCCACGTAATGTTCCAGCTGGTACTGATAGAGATTGATTATCCTGAATGAATTCATACTCCAAACCAAGTTTATCAAAAATATCTTTATTATAACTTTCCATAAAATATCCACGATGATCACCAAATACTTTAGGTTCTAAAATAACTACATCAGGAATCTTAGTTTCAACAATCTTCATTATACTTACTCCTTTATTGATAAATTGGTTGCTTTTGTCTACTTTGTTCTGCCAATCGAATTAAGTATTGACCGTATTGATTTTTTTTCATTGGCTCCGCTAATGAAAGTAGTTGCTCACGGGTAATATATCCTTTTCTAAACGCTATCTCCTCTAAACAAGCTACTTTTAAACTTTGACGTTTTTCAATTGTTTCAATAAATTGAGATGCTTCTAATAATGACTCGTGCGTACCAGAGTCCAACCAAGAGAAGCCACGTCCAAGAATTTCAACATGCAACTCTTGTAATTGTAAATAGACTTTATTTATATCAGTAATTTCCAATTCACCACGAGATGATGGTTTAATATTCTTTGCAATCTCTATAACACGATTATCATAGAAATATAAACCTGTTACAGCATAATGTGATTTTGGCTCTTGAGGTTTCTCTTCAATAGAAATAGCCTTTCCATCTTCATCAAATTCCACTACCCCAAAACGTTCTGGATCATTTACATAATATCCAAAAACAGTTGCCCCTTCTTGACGTTCTACAGCGTTTTGTAATAATTTTGTTAAACCATGTCCATAGAATAAATTATCACCAAGAACAAGAGCTACAGAGTCATCGCCAATAAACTCTTCTCCAATAATAAATGCCTGAGCTAAGCCATCTGGAGAAGGTTGTACAGCATATTCAAGCTTTATTCCAAACTGTGAACCATCTCCCAATAGCTCTTTAAAACGAGGCGTATCCTGTGGTGTAGATATAATTAAAATTTCTTGAATACCAGCAAGCATTAATACTGATAATGGATAATAAATCATTGGCTTATCGTACACGGGTAACAATTGCTTTGATACAGCTTGTGTCAGTGGATATAATCTCGTTCCACTACCTCCAGCTAGAATAATACCTTTCATAAATTACTCGCACTCCTTTTTATATCATAGAAATAGGGAATAAATCTGCCTAGATTCATCCCCTTCTAATTTCTGTTATGACTTTAAAAATAAAGATTCATAGTCACTTACAATTTTCTCCCATGAGTATTCATGGATAATTCTATCTTTCGCCTTACTACCCAATTCATCAATTTTCTCTTGTGAATATCGCTCAACATCATGAATTAAGTTAGCTAAAGAGCCACTTTCTTTAGAGAAGTAAACAGCTCCTTCTTCCCCAACCTCTCTATTAAACACTACATCTAAAAGCATATTTAATTTTGTAGAAGCCAACGCTTCTAATAATGATGGATTCGTTCCACCTACTTCATGCCCATGGAAATATGCAAATGCATTTTCACGAACTTTCTTCAATAGTTCTTGATCATATACAGTTCCAACAAACTTAACACGAGGATCCTTATCAAAATTCGTCTTTGCTAATAAATCTTGATAAAATTGATTTTGTTCAACGTTTGAAATAATTACAAAATCTTTCTTAGAATCTGATTTCATAAATTCACGAACCATTAGTTCATAATTGTTCTCTGGAACAAAACGACCAACCACTAAGTAATATTCATTAGCATTTACATTGTGTTTCCTATACCATTCATTTAACTTCATATCATCGTCTTTTAAGGATGATAATGCAACATCCGCACCATAAGCAATAAACGTTGTCTTTGGTTCATATTTTTTATAATCAGTTTTAATATAAGACTCGATACCTTTAGAATCACATACTAATAAATCTGCATGTTTGACCATTAGCTTCTCAGATACTTTCCAATATGTTCTGATAGCAGGACTCCATTTACTTCTCTTCCACTCATGACCATCTGGATTTACAAATACTTTTACACCCATTTTTTCTAGCTTATTTTTATAAAAAGAAAAGAATGGACCAATACGACAAGCAAGCACGTAAACAATGCAATTTGTAAGGCTATTTCTTTTAATATAACGGATGCACTCTTTTAAACTTAAAATATCGTACGCTACTGCTTTAGCACTACCGATTTCAGGTGTTTTCACATTAAAACATCTTGCATCATTATGCTTGAACTCATCATTATTATTAGCTAGACAAGATACGTGATATTGAATCTCTTCACTTTGTTTTCGAGCTGTTAAGTATTCTACAAATGTTTCGAATCCACCATACTTTGCTGGAATTCCTTTCGATCCGATAATAAATACATGCTTCATTTATTCTTCTACTCCTGCTCTTACCTCTTGATATAGGCTTATTATTTCATTCGTATGTTGTTCCATAATGTAAGGGAATTTCACTTTTAATATATTTTCATTTATTTTCTCTAATACCGAAGGATTGTCCAATATTAAAGACAATTTATTCGCAAAGTCATTTCCATCCGCCTTATAAATAAACCCAGTTTCTCCATCTTCTATTAAATCCTTAAATCCGACATGTTCAGAAACCATGATAGGAACACCATAAGATTGGGCTTCTAGGCCAATAAATCCAAATGTTTCTTTCCAAATGCTCGGAACAATTAACAAATCAATTCCATTAAACATTTCTTTTAATTGACTGTACTCATATCGCCCATGAAAAGTATAATTCTTTGGATTATAGGTTTCTGGATCATTTAAAAAATCACCATATACATTTAAATGCCAATTTTCATATCCATTTTCCTTCAAGCAATCCAATGTATCTTTTAAAGCATAAAAACCTTTATATACGTCTACAGGGCCCAGATAGCCAAATCTTAAAATCGAGCTCTTCTCCGTTCTATATAAACGCTCTTGACGGTGATCATAAATATCTTTATGACTAATGGAAATCACTTTTCCTTTTACATCTAAAAAGCTTTCGAACTGCTCTTTTGCAACAGAACTATTAAAATGGAAATAGTCTATTAATGCAAACACTTCTAAATAATACTTGCGTAATTCTACATATTGAATAGCTAGATTATTATCTAATTTTGTTACCTTTTCCGGTATACTAGATACTTCTACACTCTTTTTAACTTGCTTTTTTTTAAATTTCCTTAGTGATTTCACAATACTACTATCCTTTAAATATCTATATGGATATGATTGCATAACATAAATCATCGGAGAACTAAGAGCATTAATATTACACGATAGACAATTACGACCAGAATTGAAATCTTCGCAAATATTTCCTTCCGTATCCATAAAATTAACCTTGGGACAAAGACCAAAATAATCATGCGTAGTGAATACTAGCTTTATAGATAGGTCCTTTGCTACTTCAAAAAACTCTTTATGTATTCCCATCAAAGTATGAACATGAATTACATCTGGACTTATTTGCTTTAAATACTCTTCATAAATTTTCTTATCCACTTTTTTCATAAATAGTTGTGGTTGATTAATACCATTTAACAAGGAAATAGGTAAAGGGTTTACAATCTCGTAAACCCCTATGTTTCTATATGATTTATTCTTTTTAATAGCTAGTTTGCTTGAAGCCGTAAACTTTCCAGGATATAGAAGAAATACATCATGCTCAATTAATTGTTCAAGCATCAAGTCTACCGAATATTTTGTTAACCCACCTGTACGAAATGGGGGTAAACCTAATGAGATATGCAGAATCTTCATTTTACTCCCACCTCTATTTCGAAAATACCTTCAACAACATAAAACATGTTGCCTATAACTATCTTTTAATAGATAGCTTCTTTCCTAAATCTTTACCAACATTAATCCATTTATAATCAACTGCTGGTTTATTCCAATTCTCATTTGAAACTTCTCCTACTGCAGTAGCATATAGAGATTTAATTGCATTTAAAATACTATCTTCTTTGTTCAAAACTGTAGGCCCTTTATCAACTTGGTGTACAAGATGACTTAATTCATCACTTTCATCCCCTAGTATTGTCCAGATAGGAGCTTTACTCCCTAGATATTCATATACTTTACCAGGAACTTGAGTACTATTTTTATTTCCATATAATAATAATACATCAGCATATACTACATACTTTAACGCTTCCTTATAAGGAATTAATGGTTTTATTGTTACATTGTCAAATTCTTTTAATTTCAACTCATCTTGTTGCCTATCAAATTGACCAATAAAAATAAAGTGTAATTTATCAAACAAATTCTTATTTTCAATTTTCAATTTATCTAACGCATCACATAATGGGGTAATATCACGTAACGATTTATATATAGTCCCGGTATGAACAATATTAATCTTATGCTCTTGCAATTCTATCGGCTTTTCTTCTTTTTCCTCTATATCGCGATATAAGTTTTCATCATAACCACGGTATACAACATCGGTAATCTCCGGCTTTAAATTATACTTACTAATATACATCTCCTTTGTACTATTAGTAGTGAAAAGTAATTTATCTACTTTCCCAATAATATTTCTCTCAATCTTTTCCTCTATAAACGTTTTAAAGCTAGACCTTTCTTTTCTTAGGCTATCTCCGTTCCAAGGATCGCTCCAATACCCCACCCATGGCAAATCGGGATAATCTTTTTTTAGTTTATATGCAACAACATGACTAGAAGGTGTTTCATGCATAGAAAATATACAATCATATCCTCTTTTTTCTTCTAGCAAGTCTACTGCTTTTCTATAAGCTGGAGTAATCCATTGTAAAAAAGGATCTGGAATTAGAATATTTCTTTTTACAAAACCAGCGATTTTCTTTTTTAAACTAGAAGTCGTTTTATTATTAATAGAGCCCCCAAAATTATGGAGTGGTTTCTTTGTATAAGAAACGTTATAAAGTAAGCCAGGATTTACTCTATGAACGCGTACTTCTTCGTCAAATACCTCTTCTAAATTTTCATCATAGGCAATAGAATCTTTCGGATAATCTACAGCAATTACATCTATTTCATTTCCTAAACGACTCAAATAGTTTATATAATTCAATGCTCGTACATTCCCCGAACCAATAAAAGGAGGGAGTTGCGTCGCAATAAATAAAATTTTCATTGTATCATAACTCCTTTTGTATCATTTAACATTTATATACCTACTTTCTTTTTACTATTAAAGTTATTTTCATAAAAAATCAACCCAAATGTAAGGAACATAAATATAAATATACACACATTATAATATTGGTTAGGGTTAAAGTTTGAAGTAATAAAATTCCCTGTAAATAAAATTATAGGAAACCAAACATCCTCTTTAAATTTTTTAATAAGAATTATAAACATATAAATATAGACAAATAAATATGCAATAAGGCTAAATATTCCTTGTTCTACAAGAACATTTAGGAATTGTGAATGTACAACTATATCTTGAAAACCATAATACATATACGCATTATAAATATACTGTCCTGCACCAACACCTAAAGAAAGATGAGCCATAGCAATTTCTATAACCTTATCAAATTGAACAAATCTGTTTGATTGCGTTGCTCCCCTATCTAATATTAATATTTCATATACGCTATCGTATAATACATATATAAATATACAGAAGAAAATCATACATGAAATTATAAGCATAATCCTAGTAAATAATTTTTTATAATTTAAATCCTTAAAATATGTGAAAAAGATAAATATTAAAAACTCTACACCAACAGCTAAATATGCAATTCTCGTCAAAGTTAACAATATAAAAATAAAATTTAATATAAAAGCCGTTAAGGTAATTAAATTTCTATTCTTATAAAGATAGTATAATAGTACCGCAAATAGAATTGTGCCTAAATTACCAGCACCATTACTTGCACCAACAACTCCCCATACCCTTTTAACAACTTTTACACCTTCTGTGTAATCTATACTTGCATTTGGATTAGAAAGTAAAAAGCTTTTATTAAACATATATTGCATTACTGAAAGCAATGAATTCACAATCGAAAATACTAATATTGATTTGAAAATAATTTCATTACCTTGCTTGTTATTACTATTTTTAGAAGTTAAGTAAAACCATACAAGTAAAAATAGAGTTGTTAAAAAAATCAGCAAATGATGTACAAATAAGTCTATATCATATATTTCTAAAGTATTATATTGTAGGATTATTAACGCAATAATGAATGTATACACAAACCCCATTGTATAGAAGTAGCTTCTATTTCTATTATTAGCTCCTGGTAAATAACCTCTTTTGGTTCTTAATAACATGGAGTAACCAATTAATGCTAATACTATCATTAACATAACACTAGAAAATAAATGTATATATACATATTCTATGCTATTGATAAAAAATTTATAATCTAAATTCACAGAAATAGTTATTAATATCAACACAATTCCAATCCTATTTGAAACTCTATTTTTAAACATAAACAACATGAATATATAGGCTAAAAACACAAACATAATAAATAAAATTTTACTCATTTTAATAATCACCAATTCTTTTAGTTGAAAAAGACAAACTATATTCCCCCTGAATAATAGGGATATTCACTTTATTATTTCTAACTTCAATTTTTTCGCCATTAGGCAATAATATAGCTTCCAAGTTAATACTATTTATTCTTAATGTTAAATTATTCATTTTAATGTCTCTTTTAAAGGGACAATTTATAATAAAGCTATTCTTTTTCTCATTTACTTGAATCTCTATATGATCTCGAAGGTAAACATAATCAGCCAATTCACTACCCGTACAATACCATACATTCTTGGTTTTCAAATAATTAAACAGATGCAACAGGCTATATTTATCATCAATGATATTTGGCGCTTGTCTTCTACCGTCATCTCGAGAGGGAGCCATATGTTCTTGAATACTGATTACCAATTTATTATCTAATAAGTAATCTACTGTTTTCATTCTTTTTTTTATTAGACTTCCTTTAAGAACTTTTTTTATTAGATCTTTAAACGATTTAATCTCTTTCTTTAACAAATCATTCATTAATGCCCCATTTACAGTCGAAGGAATGTCTACTACTTTATTTTTTCCAAAGTATTTAATATCATAATTTGTTAACCGATTAAAGTCTTTTCCACCTATGGCACAGTTTGATTCTTCCTCAAGCCCCTTGTTCCAAAACCTGCACCACCAAGAAAAACCTGCTTTGTCTATACTGTCATCTGAATATTGATTACTTGCATATCCACAATACTTTCCACCCTTAGCATACTCTCCTGTGGTATCCTTAAAAATCTCGTTACCATATTCAATTGTTGCAACTGCTTCTTCCACACTTTCAAATAATTCCCATTCTTGTTTAAAGTCATTATTGGTTATTCCCACTTTACCATGGGTCGTCCCATGATATGTAAGCTCAAACTTAGGATTTTGATGAATTTCTCTAAAAAATTTTTTAGTCTCTTCATCGCAATTTATAAAATTTGAAACAGAAGGTATTTTAGGGTTTTCAATCATTCCTACTCTAATACCCACAGGAACAAAAAAGGTAACCTTCACGTTTGGAAAAAAAGAGAGTATGTCTTCATTTAAAAATCGAAAAGAAGAATTATCTTCATTCTTCCAATAACCCCAATCTTCCCCTAATTCCAGTTTTCCATTATTAGTAGTATCTACCCATACATTTGCTAGATCATCTATCATAAATAAAACTGGGGAATCTGCATCATTAAACCACTTACATATACTGATATTCATAACATTTTCTCCTCAATAAAGGTTTGATTCTACTCCCAAAACCGCAATACTTGTTAGTACCATTTTTTAATACCTACATTTACATACATTTAATTCTAGAATTTTAGTTATGGATATTTTTTAGTGAACTCACTTTTTCCTTCTATTGGCAATTGAGGCAAATAATCTTTTTATTTCTTTTACAGTAATGAATCTAAATAAAATTAATAACACTACATATACTAAACATAATAGTATGTCTAAACAAAATTCGGCATATAAATTTCCTATAGGAGATATTAAAGTTATATAAACTCCATATAGCAAAAGAAATATAATAAAATATCTATATGGGTACCATAGCCCTAGACCTAAACTATAATATTTTTCACTAAAATAATAATAAAGAATGTTTGCTATTAAATAGGCAATAATTGTTGCAAGTGCAGCACCATTAATACCTAATTTAGGGACGAGCAAAATATTTAATACTATATTTATAATGGCGGTAATTACAACGATAACTGAATTTAATAGCATTTTATTAGCAATATGTAACCCTAAAGAATAAAACTGCCCCACTCCCCACACAAAATATGAAATCGTGATTAGTGGGATAATCTTATAGGCACTTAGATATTCATCAGTAGCTAAAATACTTATAGCTATCTTACCGAAAATGGCTAATCCGAAGATACAAAAACACCCTATAATATTATACCAATGAAACATTTTTTGTATTTTTTCTTTACCGTTAGTTTCCTTATAAACTTTGAACTTAAAAGATGTAAAAATTTGTGCAAATGGTGTAATAAAAACAGGATTTATTAACATTCCTATTTTATAAGCTATTGAATACATCGCCACTGCTGAATAGCCAACCATACCTTTTATAAAAAAACGGTCAACTAAATTTAATATCCATGCTGATACTTGTCCGAGTAGCATCCCTCCTCCATAATGAAGCATTTTTTTTAAATAATGCTTCTGGATTTTAGGCCTGTAATGTTTTAAATTTAAAATAAACAAAACAATAAACACTATTAAATTCGAAAGTAAAACAGCTTTTAATATACCAATAATCCCTTCTCTTATTACTCCAACAAAATAAGAAGCAAATAACAAAGTTAATACTAGAATAACTAACTGTATAATTGCTGATTTAAAAGCTTTAAATTCCATTGCATAAAAACTAGAGTATATAGAAATTAAGCATGTTAAAACGGAACTAATCACCATCATCCTTAGATATAAAGCTACCTGAGGATCTCCATTAAAGACATATTTTGAAATAAATGGGCTTACAAAGTATACAATTATAAAAAAAATGCCTCCCCATAGAAGCGAAAAATTTAAAGCCGTATTTTTTAAGTGATACTTATTTTTAACATCATTAAAAAATCTTTTCATCCCAGAGTATACTTCAAGTGTAATTGCTAATGACAATAGTTGTTGGATTGTATTTAACAATTCATATTTCCCATATTCTGCTTGGGCTAAGTTTTTGGTATATAAAGGAATAAGTAGCATATTTATTACTTGGGTTAAAATTGCAAAAACCACATAGATTAATCCATTGGATGCTACCTTTTTATTGTCCATATTCATATTTATTCACTAATCCCCAGTTATCTGTTTAATTATAAAAAACCATTCATATCTATTGCCTGATTAAATCGAGTCCTTATTATTTAATTTTTTAAAATATACTTTTTAATTGTACAACCTATTAAAATTACAATGCCGAATTATCTATACGTTAGCTACATGTGAATTTTTCGAAATAGTTTTTCTAAACTTAGAAAAATGGATATAATAGTAAGAAATACATTTATTAAATCCTATTGATATATACGTCCGCTTCGAGTACATGTTATTACTTAATATATTTACTATAGCAATTGAACACTTTAGTTCCTTTGCCAACTCTAACCGAGATAAGACTGAAAATTTATGAACTCCCTTACCTCGTTTGTCGATAAAAGTATAGTCATCAAATAAATAAATTGAGCCTTCATTAACTTTAATATTACTATTTATAGTTCCATCTCTTGTTTCACCATGGGCAATATGAAAATAACCACATATATTTCCCTCTTCATCTTCCACAACATACGGTAAATGCACCTGACTATGGCGAATGCGTTCTTCCAAAATTTTATATTTATTATCACTTAATTCATCGCTATATAGATTTTTGACACTAGTAAGATGTGCTATATTCATACGCAATAGTCGATATGGATAAACTTCCTTACCACTAGTAGAATTATACTTGGTTAAATCTAATTGATAACCATGAGAGATGGTAAGAATTTTTTCTTTTATGCTTCTAAATGTACCTCGTACACCCTTATTTTTGATCTTACTAAATAATTCCATCACCTATTACTTTCACTCTTTTCCTTATTAGGGTTCTTTCATACTTCGTATACCATATTTAATTCATTTTACTTTTTTGTCTTATTAAATGTCTTTTATAATAAATAAAACTAAACAACGTATTTCCTTTTTGGGTATAAGTATATATTTCTTCAATATCTTTCATAAATTTCAACTTATAAAAATCAGTACCAGTACCTTCAGAATGTAATTTAATTCCTTTATTAAAACTGTCCCTAATACTTTGTTCTACTGAAATAGTACCCAATTCTAATCCTCTAAATTCTCGATCATAAGATGCGTCAAAGCAGAATTTTATATTATTAAAGAAAAAGTTTAATCTATAAGCTACATTTTTCTCATTTATACTACAAAATACAACTTCGCTATTCAGACAGTTACTAATAGTTTTTACAAAATCTCGTTTATCCTTATCCAGATAAATACAACCCTTTTCATCTTCTAACTTTGTCTTTGAGATTCTAATAATATCATTAAAATCTTCCTCACTTAGCTTTTTTATAACAGAATTATACTCTAACTGTTGCTTGCCCATCTTATTAAAAGCTGTTCTAATATTTTGCTTTAATTTCTTCGAATAAACTTTATCTCGATATTCTTCAAAATTATCATATTTGTTAATAGATAAATACGGGCAACCTGATAAAACAGATATATTTTCACTATTTAAATTAAAATTCTTTGTAGATTGTGGTATATAGCTCAATTGTAGCAAATCAAATTTTTCATTTTCATATAAATAATTAAAAATTTGCTCTAAATCTTGTTCTTTTATATCTCTACCTATAATATCAATAAAAGTTCCAGCCCACTGTTGTCCTATAAATTCTATCAAACTTAATTTAACACCATACTTTTTACGTGTTACTTTCATAAATGGTGCTATTGCTACTAATTTTGAATTTTTATATAAGAAAATAACCATTATTTTCTTATCATAACCAAATTGATTATCCTCTCTCTTGTAAAAAACATCGATAAAATTTTCAATCCAAACAAAAGAAGACGTTATATTTCTATGCTTTGCTTCATTTTCAAATTTAATCCACTCACTTTTTTTACTACGTATAGCTTCTAGCGTATTACAAACATAGATCTGATACATTTAAACCTCCACGCGCATCATATTTATTGGTTCCTTTATATAAATCCCACACAAGAACATAATTCGATTTCAAATTTAGCTATGATTAAAAACAACCATACAATCAAAAAAACTTTTTTTAAAAGCTTGATGGCAAACAAACCAACACTTAAAGAAGTTGACATAACTTATCATTAGAATTCTTAAACTAGAAAAAACACATTTATTTTGATGTTTGGAATATGCACTTTATATATTAAGTTATATTTATTTGCTTATATATTCTTAATAAATTCTCACCATTATTATCCACACTTATATTTTCAATACTTTTTCTATATTTCTCATAATTTTCCATAACATCACTTGCCGTTTTATATAAATCTTGATGGTCTCTTGATTTAAAAATTATTGTTCCATCTGGTCTCTTGCAAACATTACTTGCAATTGCAGGAATTCCGTAATAGATTGCTTCAGCAATGGAAACTCCAAACCCATCCACATTGGTTGGCCTTATAAACAGCTTACTCCTTTTAACTATTGGATAAAACTCTGTATCTTTCACTTCAAATAACAGAATTTGATTATCTAGACCATATTCGTTAATTCTTCTCTTCAATTCTTCATAATAATTTTTCTCATCTTGATTTTGCCCTTGAACGTCTAGCACAGCAAATAGTAATTTAACATGCCTTCCATTTAAAGCTAGCTCTTTAACCAAATCTATCAATAAATCAATACCATATAAATCTTGTCCATTATAAAACCTAACGCATCCATTAGCGCAAATTATAAAGTCTTTACTTCCAATAAACTCCTGAATATTTGATGGTATTTTCTCATAGTCTTCTTTTAATTCTATAGGATTGATATACGCAGAAAGAGTAATTATTTTTTCTTTATCAAATCCTAAATCAATTAATTCCTTTGTATTTATTTCGTTTACACATATTATCTTATCAATTTTTTTCAGGCTATTAATTAATAAATGCCTCACTATAGTTCCAGAGCTATTAATTTGGTCAACTAAGCTTTGACCATGTACAGTAAGAATAATATTTTTACCCAAAATCTTATATAATCCTAGTAACATTCTTAAACGTTTATCCAAAGAATGAAAGTGAATAATATTTCCTTTTAGAAAGGGAATTTTAAAAAGGAACATTTTATATTTCTTGATAGCATATATATTCCTATTCAAATCTTCTTGTTTGAACTCATCATAAACGATACACTGTATATCCTTACTTTCCAAATATGCTTTCATTCTTTTAATATGAACAGAAATACCCCCCATAGGTGGAGGATATGGACCTATAATATTAATTTTTTTCAAGTATACTCCCTCTCTCTATTACACTTTCACCCTTAAATCTACATCATTTTTTAAATTCTATTTTTGTAAATCAAGATGCTGTATAAGAAACTTATGCTTACCTCTTTTAGTTCTTTCGATATTATCAGTAATCTCTATCTCCACATCCAATGTGTCACTGGTTGCTTTACGCATTTTATTTATTATTTCTAACTTATCCTCTTCATTTAATCTTTGCTGCTCAACTATCTTCACAATAACTTTTCCTTTTTCAAATTGCTCCAGCTGCATAGATTTTATCTTGCTAAAAGCATAAAAATGCTGTGCAAAAATAAGGGCCGTTAAGGATACCTTCGCACCGCTATAAGTGATGATTTGTTCCAGTTCCCTTCCCTCAAGACCCTTTATTAATTTATAACTTCTTCCACAACTACAATTAGTCTTAGTATTAATTGCAATATCTCCTGTTTTATATCGTATAAAGGGCATCACATAGTTATTTAAGTTAGTAGCTATAATTTCGCCTCTTTCATTTTCTTCCGTAGCGTATTTACCTTGTTCATTAATTAATTCAACTACACCATATTCACTTTGAATATGATAATAATCACTTTTTTCACACTCTCCGGCTATACAACAATGCTCCGTATGTCCATAAAAGCTAAATACTCTTACTTTAAAAGCTGCTTCTATATTTGTTCTCTGAAAATCATATAATTTCTCAGAAGAACATAATATAGCTTTTAAATTATTAACTTTTACTCTTTTACCCTTTTCTAACAGAAATTTCGATAAAATATCAATTGAAGAAGGATATGCCTGAATAAAATCAGGATTAAACTTTTCTATTAATCTAATGTAACGCTCTATATTTTCCTCAGTTAAATCATATGATGATAAGATAAGATTTCCACCATCATATTCAGCAATATCCCTTTTTACACTATTGCCCCTTAATATAACAAAACGATTTCTTTTTCTTACATCATACCCCACCCGTTTCCATAGATGAGTAACGAACGCCCATTCTCCTGGACCTGCAATCTGCTTATTTTCATAAAAGCCTAATGGTGTTCCTGAGGAACCTCCTGTAGTTAAATATAAAAGATCTTTTTGACTAATTTTTTTAGAAATTAAATCATTAAAGTTTTCCTTTATAATATCCTTTGTTAAATAGGGTAATTTTTTTAAATCTTGATGAGTCTTAATTTCTTCTGGTTTTAATCCTCTTTCATCAAATACATTCTTATAATATTCAACATTTTCATATGCGTATTTTAATAGTTTTTGTAATTGTTCAAGTTGGTACTCTCGTTGTTTTTCTTCTTTCATTTTCTCACAAATTTCCAATTCTTCATAAATACTTCTAAATACTTTTCCATATCTATAATAGTCAGGAATTAAATCCCGAAAATACTTAATAGGTTGAAGTACCTCTTTTGGTAATTTTTTTAATATACGTTTCAAACTGATCATCCTTTTAATTAGCAAACGTTATAGACGTTTCTAAAAAATTTCCACAGTGTTCCACAATAATTTTTTTACTTTTTCTCTTTATACCATAGCTACTGGAAACATATATATCTTCTATTTTTATAGCTACATCCTCATTAAAATTAATATTTATATTGAGATTATTTTTACTAATATATATTTCATTTGCTGTATATCTTAATGAGGATACAGGATCCAATATTAAATTTATTTTATAAGAAAGCTGGTTCCTCTTCCCAAGTAATTCATCTTTAATATACATATTATTTCTCTCTAATAAAAAGCTTCTTTTATGTATGACACCACACTTCTTTAAATACCCTTGATGTTGACCAACAAATTTATTAGTATGAGTTTCTATACACTCTGAAAATGTTTGCTCTTTCATATAAAATAAATTTTTAACGTCAAAATCATTCTGTTCATAATTAGGGATTTCCAATGTATTATGCATAGCTGTACTTCTAAATAGGTTACGCATTTTATAATCCCCAGTATAAATAAAAGCACCTGGATCAATAAAAATATCTTCCCCGTCTATATTTAGAGTAAAACTTAATTGATCATTATGACTGTGTACTCCTTCACCCCTAAAGGAATTTTCCCCGCAACGAATACAGCAATATGCTCTTTCATTTCGAAGAATATAATACCCTCCATTTTCAAAAGAATTGGAACTTAATATTGGCATAACCTCATTATTATTCCATTCCCCAATTAACCACAAGGCCTCCTCTTTATAAGAAGATCCATAGTATCTAAAGTCTTCCCGATTAAAATATTCTCCGCTAATAGCTAATAAATGTCTAAAATCATTTTTAATCCATGAGCCATACTTAGAAAAAATAATTAACCTTCCATCATCCGCATCGCCAATTAGCGGACTTCTACCATTAGGTTGTGTAAGATGCATAATGAATTCACACATCTTTTCTAAACGTTTTAAATATCCGGTAGAAAAATTAATATTATTTTTGGTACATAAAATAGTTGTCATTAAAAATAGTTCTGTGACTAGTCTATGATACGATGTGGAGGCTTCATAATTTGTTCCATCTTCATTTACTTGAACATACATTTCTTTCTCCAACTCTTTAAAACCATACTCTAGCCAACGTTTAGGATTGTTTTCATTCCATATACCTGAAACTTTAAAATCCCCAAAGTATATGCCTATCCAAATTAATCCTATAATATCAGACAAATAATGATTCCCAGTATAATCACCTTTATTCTCCAAATTTTTATAAATAAACTTTCCATGGAGATAAAGATTTTTATGGAATTTCATCCAAAACTCTTCGTTTATTTCTATAGAGTCCTTAAAGAAATAATAACCTATAATCCAATTTACCGCCCGTATTGCTACATCCATCGTACATGCCCAGTTTACAGACATTTCAATAGGATTCTTCTCTATCCAATCTAATAATTGTTCTTTAAATTCTCTTGCATATTTCTCATCTTTAGTTATCCAGTATGCCTTGCCTATGGTAGGAATATGTTGGAATCTAGATAATTCCCACGGAATTTTCACATCAGCATTATTACTTAAATCAACTATTTTTATATCTTTATAAAATTGATTTTCCCAAACAAATCCTGTTTTAAAATCCTTGTTCCATGGTATTTTTTTACCTAATTGGACATCTCCAGAACCTAATAAATTAAAAACATGATTATATATTTTATCTGCATCCCTAATAGTTTCTGCTTCCACATCTAATTTTTTTAATTTATTTACATAATCTAATTTCTCTTTCGTTTTAAATAAAAAGTTACATAGTGGTTGAAAGTCTTTAAAGACTTCTTCCTCTAAATCAATTAAATTCCTCGAAACAATTATTTTACGTCCCTTATAATATATTGCATCATATGATTTTTGAGCTACCTTGCGAGCAATTATATGAACTGGTTTTCCCTTTAATTTGTATATCTTCTGTAAGAAGCTTGACATTCTTGCCCTCCAAAACAGTTTATAAATTATTTAATAAATCCTTTTGTATCAATAACAACTTTCTCTTTTAATTGATCAAAGTCAATGGAACTAAAAACTTCGTGATCAACTAATACTAAAATAATATCTGATTTAGCTACAGCCTCTTCAATCGAAAGAAGTGAAATTCCTTTTTCTTGAAGAGACACTGGTAATTCATTTACATGTGGCTCTACTGCAATAACTTCTCCTACACTAGATACCGCTAAATGTTTAACAATTTCTAAGGCAGGACTTTCACGTAGATCATCAATATTTGCTTTAAATGCTAATCCTAAACAAGCAATTACTGGATTTTTAAAACGATCTGCCTTCTCTTTTACCTTCTCAACAACATACATCGGTTTATAGTCATTAACATTTCTTGCAGTGTGAATTAATTTTGCTTCTTCTGGAGCAGCATCTACAATAAACCAAGGATCTACAGCGATACAATGACCACCAACACCTGGCCCTGGTTGTAAGATATTCACACGCGGATGGCGGTTTGCAAGACGGATTAATTCCCAAACATTAATATTTAACTTATCACATATTAACGATAGTTCGTTTGCAAAGGCAATATTTACATCACGGAAGGAATTCTCAGTCAATTTTGCCATCTCAGCTGTTCTTGCATTCGTATCAAGAATTTTTCCTTTTACAAATTGTTTATAAAATTCCACTGTACGCTTGGTAGATTCTTTATCCAATCCACCGATAATACGATCATTTTCTACTAGTTCCTTTAAGATATGCCCTGGTAATACACGTTCTGGACAATGCGACACATAAATTCTACCCTTTTCACTATGCATTTCCTCAGAAGTTGTTAAATCTGATCGTTCTTCTAAAATCCATTCCGCAACCTTTTCAGTTGTACCAATTGGACTTGTAGATTCAAGAATAATAATATCCCCATTTTTTATAACAGGAGCAATTGTTTTCGCAGCAGCCTCTACATATGCTAAATCTGGTTTATGTCCATCTTTAAATGGCGTTGGCACTGCCAAAATGAAAATATCTGCTTCTTCAGGCTGCAATGATGCCTTTAATTTCCCACTTTGCACCGCTGCTTTTACTAAAATATCCAAATCCGGTTCATAAATATGTACTTTTCCACTATTAATCATTTCAACTGCATTTTCATTTACATCGACACCATGTACTTGAAATCCTTTAGTTGCTAGTAAACTAGCAGTTGGTAACCCAATATATCCCAGACCCATTACACAAATCTTCTTATCCATTTTTTCAACCTCTTTTCTATGAATTAGCTACTAAGATGCTCCATTAGACTTAACCATAATTCGAATCGTTTTAAAGATGATTTTCAAATCATAGAGTACGCTTCGTTTGTTTATATATTCTAAATCTAGTTCAACCATTTCTTTGAATCCAACACTATTTCTCTCCGTTACTTGCCAAAGCCCCGCACATCCTGGGATAACAAGTAAACGCTGCTTATCATACGCTGTATATTCCTTTACTTCCCTTGGAAGTGGTGGACGCGGCCCCACTAAACTCATTTCACCTTTTAACACATTCAATAACTGTGGTAACTCATCAATACTTGTTTTACGAATGAATTTACCGATTTTTGTAACACGAGGATCATCTTTCATTTTAAACATTGCACCAGATACTTCATTATGTTGTAATAAATCCTTCAACTTCTCTTCCGCATCAGTGACCATAGAACGGAATTTATACATACCAAATTCTTGTTCATTTTTCCCCACTCGGGTTTGCTTGAATAAGATTGGACCTTTTGGATCTTCTAACTTAATGAGTAGTGCAACGATAAGAAAAACAGGTGAAAGGAAAATAAGACCACATAATGCCCCTACTACATCCATTAAGCGTTTCATAAATAAATACAACCATTTTTGATTTACCTCTTCAGCAGCAAGTAATTCTTGTTTCTTTACAGTTTCCTCTGATACTTTCATTAAGGCCACTGCTATCCCACCTCACTTTTTATACATGTACATTTTCTTTTTGTACAAGTTCATTCATATAACTCATCAACTCTTCTTTCAGTTCTTCATTTTGAAGAGCCATCTCAATCGTAGTCTTAATAAACCCAAACTTCTCTCCAACATCATAACGAACTCCTTCAAAATCATAAGCAAACACTCGTTGAATTTCATTTAATCGTTGGATCGCATCTGTTAACTGAATCTCTCCACCAGCACCTGTTTGTTGGTTCTCAAGGAACATAAAAATTTCTGGTGTTAATACGTAACGTCCCATAATCGCTAAATTAGATGGTGCTGTACCTTCTGCTGGTTTTTCAACAAATTGACGCACTTGATAGCGACGATCATTTTGTTCAACTGGATCAATAATCCCATAACGATGTGTTTCATTTTCTGGTACTGTTTGAACACCAATTACAGATGATTGCGTTCCTTCATATTGATCCATTAATTGACGTAAACACGGTGTTTCTGCTTGTACAATATCATCACCAAGTAATACCGCAAATGGTTCATTTCCAATAAATTTACGTGCACACCATACCGCATGTCCAAGTCCCTGTGGCTCTTTCTGTCTTATGTAATGAATGTTAATTTTTGAAGAAGCTTGTACCTTTTCAAGTACTTCATGCTTTCCCTTTTCGAGTAAGTTTTGCTCTAGTTCGAAAGAGTGATCGAAATGGTCTTCAATCGCACGTTTTCCTTTTCCAGTTACTATAATAATATCTTCAATTCCTGATTCTATCGCTTCTTCTACTATGTATTGAATTGTTGGTTTATCGACGATAGGTAACATTTCTTTCGGCATTGCTTTCGTTGCTGGTAAAAACCTTGTCCCAAGACCAGCAGCGGGTATAATTGCTTTTCTTACTTTTTTCAAATCTAGTCCCCCCAAAAAAACATTGTTTTATCTATATGTAACAATAACAAAAACCCTACCTATAGAGTCATAGTTATAACTCCATAGGTAGAGTTTCTATTATAAATAAATTTATGGGCATCTAACCCATCCTCACGTCATACTCCCGACGACAAGCGTCTAAGGTAGGTTGAAATATAATTTCTACCCACAGCACAACCGAGTGCCCCCGTTGATAACGGTTAGGAGACATCACCAGTTCCTTATTTAGAAAATCCCGAACAATTTTTTACGACGAATTAGTTCTGGATCTTCTTTATAAATTGCTTTTCCGCTAATTAATAAATACGGATTTTCTTTTAAATCGCTCATAACATTCATTCCGAATTCTTTTCCGATTAATTCGTAGCTTTCCGCTAGATGAAATCCTCTTGATGTTGTGTTATGTGCATCTGATGCGATCATATGCGTTAAATTATGTTCAACGAGTTGTAGTGAGAATTTTTTTATCTTTTTGCCGAATTTTCCCAGCAAACTTCCTGCCGTCACTTGTGTTAATGCACCCTTACTTACAAGGTTATATAACTTATCTGGTCGCTCGATTAACTCAGCGTTACGTTCCGGATGAACGATAATTGGGATCATTCCTTTTACACGTAGTTCATATAATAGTTGTTCTGCATAACGAGGTACATGATTAGATGGAAACTCAATTAATATGTATTTATTCGTTTCGTTTAAAGTAACGATTTTACCAGCCCCATAGTCTTCAAGTAAGTCACCATATAATCTGACCTCTTGCCCTGGTAAAATTTTCAGTGGAATTTCATTTTGTTGTAGTTCATCATTTAGTTGTTTTACTTGATGAATAATTGAAGTACGTTCATTTGTATATTTCCCGTTTTGATGGTGTGGTGTTGCAACAATTGTATGAATACCCTCTTCAACTGCTTTTTGCGCCATTGCTAAACTATCTGTTACTGTTTGTGCACCGTCATCGATGCCAGGTAAAATGTGACAATGTAAATCAATCATTTGCTTCATCCTCCCTATCTCATATAAAAATCTTTTTTCCCTTGAATATGAGACATGTCTCATATTCAAGGGAAAAAAGGAGATATGTTCTTGCCATATCTCACTTTTTAATTAGTTTGCACCGTAGTAATAATATAAGCCTTGTTCACGTTCACGATCGTTTAGAACAACGCCTAACAATTTACCTTTTGCTGATTCTAACAATCCTTTTGCTTTTACCGCAGTTTCCTTTTCTGTCGATTCACTACGAACGACAAGAATAGATGCATCACATACATTCGCCATAATTTGCGCGTCTGTTACAGCTAGAATCGGCGGTAAATCAAAGATGACTAAATCGTACATGCTATATGCTTGCCCAAGAAGTTCTTTCATCGATTTCGAACCTAACAATTCCGCCGGATTTGGTGGGATTGGACCACACGCTAAAAAGTGTAAATTATCAACTAATGTCGTTTGTACACACTTCTCTAACCGTTCACTAAGTGATAATACATTCGTTAATCCGAAAATATTATCAACTTGGAACATTTGATGCATCGCTGGTTTACGCATATCTGCATCAATTAATAATACTTTCTTTCCTTGTTGAGCAAAAACAACTGCCATATTCGCTGTTGTCGTCGTTTTCCCTTCACTTGGGTTAGCAGACGTTACCATTAACGAATGTAAATTTGTATCAACAGATGCAAATTCGATATTCGTTCGAATATTACGATATTGTTCTGAAATTGGTGATTTCGGTTGTTGATGAGCAATTAATTGACGACGTTGACGATGATTTTGTTTCTTTTTAAATAAACTATTAAGAGCCAATTGTTTGTCCCCTCACTTTTCTTGATGATGGAGCGTGTGATTTCACGTTCAATGTTTCTTCATCCATACGAGCGACAATACCTAACACCGGCAAGCCAAGTAAGTTCTCTACATCTTCTTCCTTTTTCACTGTGTTATCTAAGTATTCTAGTAAGAATGCAAGACCAATTGAAGCCATTAAACCAACAATGAAAGCAATTGCTACATTTAACATTGGACGTGGCTTAATTGGAGATAGATTTTCTGCAACTTCTGCTTTTGATAATACTGTTACGTTATCAACACTCATAATTTTAGCAACTTCACCTTGAAACACTTCTGCAGTTGTATTAGCAATATCACGAGCTAGTTTTGGGTCTTTATCTTGCGCAGTTACCGCCACTACTTGTGAGTCTTTCTCATTAGCTACTTCAATTTTATTGTTTAGCTCTTGTACTGTTATATTTAAACCTAGCTTTTCTTTCACTTGATCTAAGATTACTGGACTTTTAATAATAACCTTATATGTATTCGTTAATTGAATATTCGTTTGTACCTCATTATACTGAATTGCTGCCCCTTCTTGTTTCTTCTGATTCACAAGAATTTGCGTTGAAGATTGGTAGATTGGTGTCATGAAGAAGAAGCTAATGATAGCACTTACAATAGCTGCACCAAAGGCGATTACGAGGATCATTGCTAAACGTTTTTTTAAAATATAAAATAACTCTTTTAAACTAATTGTTTCTTCCATAAGTCCCTCCAACTTTCTAAAATTTGCACATAAGAAAAATTATAACATATAATCTTACATTTTTTTATTTTAGTCATATCTATGTTCTTTTGTTATTTGAAAACATATATAATCTTACAAAATAATCTTAAATATGACAACACATTCCATCAATTTTACAAAATTCCTATTATATCTTTTTTTTCATATAACTCAATATACAATTTTAAAATAATTCAAAAAAACTGGTAACAACACTTACCAGTTTTAAGGATTACTATTTTACACATTATTTTCTAATAATATCCATATTGTTCTTGTTCTTCTTTTTTATCATTTAAAACGACGCCAAGTAGTTTTCCAGATGCTTTATCTAATATTTGTTTCGCCTTTATCAGTTTATCTTTTTCTGTTTTCTCACTACGAGCTACTAATACAACTCCATCGCATTTGTTTGCAAGTATTTGCGCGTCTGTAACCGCCAGCACAGGAGGCGTATCGATTAGAATGACGTCGAACATCTTATATGCCTCTAAAAGCATTTCGTCCATTTTACGGTATCCTAGTAGTTCTGCAGGGTTTGGCGGGATTGGGCCTGCTGGCATGACATATACATTATCTATATCTGTTTTTTGAATACATTGCATAAACGAAGCCTGTCCTGATAATAAATTTGTTAAACCATTTGGATTGTGAACCGCAAATAAGTTTTGTAATGTCGGCTTACGTAAGTCTGCCCCAATTAACAATACTTTTTTCCCTTGTTGACCGAAAACAACTGCTAGATTAGAAATAGTCGTTGTTTTCCCGTCTCCTGGATCTGCTGAAGTGACAATAATAGAACGAATATGGTTATCTACAGATGTAAATTCAATGTTCGTACGAATGTTACGGTATTGTTCTGTAATACGTGATTTAGGCTCTTTATGTGTAATTAATTGTCGTAATGGTTTTCTTTTCTTTCTTCCGAACATGTTCTAGTCTCCTTTTTCAAAATGCGACCTTTTCCCTTTTTCTCTTTTATGCTCGATATGCTACGCCTATTTTTCATTTACTTCTACCGTTAAATTTCCCCATTACTTTCCTCTACAGTTCATCATAACGAATCATAATAACCTTTGTCCTATCTTATAACCTCCATAATGTGACAACGGCATCTCTATCTTTATCGCGCTATCATTCATCTTGATTCCAAGATATTTATAGCGTCATTATATACAAACTCCCATTCATTTACAATTAAAATTCTGATTACTCTGCATTTTAATATTTCAAACAAAAAATATAGTAATTAAAAAAATCCTTCTGCATATTACAGAAGGATTTTTTTAATTACTATCTATTCTTTCTTATCACCAATTGCAAATGTAATTTCAGCTTCACACGCAACTTCACCATCTACTGTTGCGATTGCTTTTCCTTTTCCGATTGGTCCACGTACGCGTGTCATTTCTACTTCTAAACGAAGTTGATCACCTGGGCGTACTTGTTTTTTGAAGCGGCAGTTGTCGATGCCTGCGAAGAAAGCAAGTCTCCCGCGGTTTTCTTCTTTCTTTAATACAGCAACTGCCCCAACTTGTGCTAATGCTTCTACAATAAGTACACCAGGCATAACTGCATAATCTGGGAAGTGTCCATTAAAGAACTCCTCGTTTGCAGATACATTTTTAATTCCAACCGCTCTTTTCCCCTCATCCACTTCTAATATTTTATCAACAAGTAAAAATGGATAGCGGTGTGGAATGATTTCTTTAATTTGTTCTATATTTAGCATGTAACAATCGCCCCTTTTGTAATATTGGTCTTACCACTTGGACATATTGTTA
Organism: Bacillus sp. FSL R9-9530; assembly: GCF_038008145.1. NCBI lineage: Bacteria > Bacillati > Bacillota > Bacilli > Caryophanales > Bacillaceae > Bacillus > Bacillus sp. FSL R9-9530. The sequence continues at coordinate 4,169,759 of NZ_JBBOYO010000001.1, read as the reverse complement.
TTATCCCATTTTGTTTATTATTTGTCATTATAAAGTAACACTTTACTCTCTATTATAAAAAAATGCACACACTCTATTCCATTAAAATAGTTGCACTTCCCAGCAACTGACACGGAGGTAGAAAAGAGTGTATGCCCAAATTAGGGAAAGGCAATATGTATTTGAACATTTTTTGCCTTAATGTCGTATTCCGAATCATTATATTACATACGTTTTCAAATAAGAAAACATTAAATTTAACTGTATATACGGATATATCACCTCATTTCTTTATTTTCCTCTATTATTCTTCCGTTTTCGTAAAAAATTAGAATTAAAAAAATAAAAAAAAAGAACTAAGGTTTTCCCTTAGCTCTTTCTCACTTTATTTCAATGCACGACGTGGTAATTTATCAATATTCTCTAACATAATACCTGTACCAATAGCAACACATTGCATTGGGTTTTCAGCGATTAATACTGGTACCTTTAATTCTTCTGCTAGAAGCATGTCGATACCGTGTAATAAAGCTCCACCGCCTGTTAGAATAACACCGCGGTCGATAATGTCCGCAGATAGTTCTGGTGGTGTGCGCTCTAGTACGCCTTTTGCAGCTTGTACAATGATAGCTGCGTCTTCTTTTAGTGCTTCTGTAATCTCTTCAGAGCATACTGTAATTGTACGTGGTAAACCTGTTACCATGTCACGTCCGCGAATTTCAAGCTCTTCACTACGTGCACCTGGGAATACTGTACCAACTTTAATTTTAATATTTTCTGAAGTACGTTCTCCAATTAATAGCTTATACTTACGTTTAACGTAGTTTAAGATTTCCATATCAAACTTATCGCCAGCCATTTTGATAGAGGAAGAGGTAACAATATCACCCATAGAAAGTACGGCAATATCTGTTGTACCTCCACCAATATCAACAACCATGTTTCCGCTTGGCTGGAAGATTTCCATACCAGCACCAACTGCGGCTACTTTTGGTTCTTCTTCTAAAAATACTGTTTTACCACCTGAACGTTCAGCAGCCTCACGAATTGCTTTTTGTTCTACAGATGTGATATTTGTTGGACAGCAAATTAAAATGCGAGGTTTTGAAAAGAAGCTCTTCACGTCCAATTTGTTAATGAAATACTTTAACATTGCTTCTGTAATTTCGAAATCTGCGATTACACCATCTTTAAGCGGACGAATTGCTACAATATTACCAGGTGTACGTCCCACCATACTTCTTGCTTCTTCACCTACTGCTAATACTTTTCCACTATTACGATCAATTGCCACAACAGATGGCTCATTTAATACAATACCCTTACCTTTAACATGAATTAATACGTTAGCCGTACCTAGGTCAATTCCGATATCTCGCGCAAACATTCCCGTCATTTCCTCCTCGATATTCAAAATCAGGTTACACCCGAATTCTTTTACACCTAATTTCTGATTTTATCATAAATTTAACAGAAACGTAATATTCGCAAAAAGAATTCTTCTGAAAAATATTACCGAATTCACAAGGAATGTTTGCTATTTTAGATTTATTGGCGCACAGGGTTTTCTGTATCTTCTTTTCGGTACTTTTGCTTTGTTGCTTCTCCACCTCTTAGATGACGAATAGACTTATGATAATCAAGAATTTCTTTCACTTCATTTGCGAGCTCTGGATTAATTTCTGGCAAACGTTCTGTTAAATCTTTATGGACTGTACTCTTTGATACCCCAAATTCCTTTGCGATTACACGCACTGTCTTTCTTGTCTCCACGATATACTTGCCAATCTTGATAGTTCTCTCTTTGATGTAATCGTGCACACCACTCGCCTCCCTAAATTGGATGTGAGAAGTGTGAAATGAGACTCGCTGCATACGACTATGAAGTAAATGTGAGTGCTGTTTGTAAGCGTTAAACATTCTTGGATTTATAATGAAATGATTCACGATTTCTCACCTCAAACACTCTCTTTGCATTGGTTTATACCATTGTATTGCCCGCACTACTGATATATGCTACATGTTCACTATTTTTGCGGACTAAGTTAAGAAAAATTACGTTTTTTTGTGAGAAATACGTTAACGATGACAATTATGGCGAAAAAAAGTGACACCTCTTTATAAAAGGTGTCACTCTTCTCTTTCATATTCTTCTTCTAACAACTGATGGTGGGGGACTTCTTTCTTACCGGCAATATAATAATATAAAGCGAATAAAACAAACAATAAAATGATAGCAATCGACAGAACAGATAAAAATGACACAGTATCCCCTCCCTTTTGTAATATATATTCGAGAATCTCGTCATTTTTCCTTGTTATTGCAACTTTTTTCTCGAAATTGATTATTTTTATATGAAAATAAAAAAATCAGCTCTCCTAATGAGAACTGATTTTTTCACTTTATTATTCTTGTGAAGAAGAACCGTTAGATGATTCTGTAGAACCATTCGTTGATTTTTCTTCTTTTTGAGATTTGTCATCTTGTTTGCCGTTCGTCTCTTTATCACTAGTCGAACCACTTGTTGATTTCTCTTCTTTTTGAGATTTCTCATCTTGTTTGCCGTTCGTCTCTTTATCACTAGTCGAGCCGCTTGTTGATTTCTCTTCTTTTTGAGACTTATCTTCTGGTTTCGTGCTTGTCGACTTTTCTTCTTTTTGAGATTTGTCATCAGCTTTTTTACCAGAAGCATTTGTCGCCTTTGCAGCACCTGCATCAGCTTTAATTTCTGCTACTGATTTATTTAAATAACGCTCAGGGTTCACAGCCACATTGTCTTTACGTACTTCAAAGTGAACGTAAGAACCTGCATCTTTATTCATTGCATTTAGACCTGATTTTCCTAACACTTCACCTTGCGCGACTCTTGCACCTTTTTCTACTTTCACACTGCCTAAGCTTTGATAAGATGCTGCTACACCATTTCCACTATCTACTGTTACAACATAACCAAGAAGTGAATCTTTTTCAGCTTTCGTTACTGTACCACTTAAAGCAGCTGTAACATCAAATTCTTTTCCGTTTTTCGCAGCAATGTCAATTCCTTTATTCGGGGAATATGTGTTGTTATAAAAGACAAGTGCTTTTTCTTGTTCCGCCTCTGATGCTGCATCTTCATAGAATTTCTTCTGTACTACTACTTCTGCATTTGCTGCAGTTGGCATTTTCACTACTTCTGAAGATTTTGTTACTGGTACTGCCGGATCTTCCGTTTGTGTATACGGTGTTGCTTGATCTTGGTTCGGAGCTTTCTTTGGATTAGCTCCCTGGAACCATAGCGCAACCATTAAGATTACCGCTGCACAAGCAATGTATAGTGCCGGAAACACCCATCTTTTTTGAAATAAATGTACTACTTTTTGCGACTTTTTACTATTTCTTCCTCGCATTCCATCATCACCTCAGCAATCATTTTGAACAATATTCACTCATCCTATACAACCTATAACTAATTACTTTTCGACAAAATCTGTAAAAATATGTATAGGAATTGCAAAATTTCCGAGGAAATGATAGAAAAAGGAAAAAACTGAGCGTTTCAGCTCAGTTTTTAGTCCATTTGTTTCTTTCTATAAATGAAGAGTGTAATAACAAGTACTGCGACTAACCAAATCGTTATGTTCAATAAGTTACTAGTAATTGCACTAAAACCTTCACCTTTTATAACACTACTAACTGCAAGACCGATATGACGAGTTGGCAAATAATCGACTATTTTTGTAACGACTTCATTCTTCACAAACATTCCAATTAAATCACCGAAAAGGAATGTCATTAATATTGGTAATCCAATTGTTGATGTTTGCGGTACATTTTGAGCTAATAATCCAATACAAGTACCAATGAGATTAAATATTAGCATTCCAAGAACAAAGATGAGTAATAATAATGCAAAATTACCTTCTAATTTACCTAAAATAAGTAGATTAATAAAACAGATTGCAACTGTAATCATACCTGTTAATGAACTTTTACCAATTAATACTTCAATTGATGATGCTGGTGATAGCATAAGAACACGAAGCGTATTTTTTTCCTTTTCTTCAGCGATGAGCATTGCCTGTACAAAGCCTCCGACCATAACTAACGCCATCGCAGTTAACGTACTTGCTCCAACTTCTCTCATATTGTCTGAGCGACTAAATAATACCGAAAAGACAAGTGGCATTACCAACATAATTAAAGTTTGTGAATTCGTTTTAAAATCCTGTACCTCTTTCCGAAAAATAGCTGAAAATCGTCTCATTGAAAATGTCATTATAATCCCCTCCCAGTAACTTCAATAAAGATATCGCCTAGCGTTGGTTCGTGTGAATGAATGGATAGTAATTCACCTTTTTTCATCCATTCTGAGATACGTTTTGCACCTAATTCGTCTTTTTGCACTACTTCTTTTTGCTTATCTTTTAATACAACTTGTATTTGATCTTTCGCGTATTTTAATCGCAAGTTTTCTGGTGTATCAAGCGCTACAATTTCTCCGCCGCATAGAAAGGCGATGCGGTTACAAAGTGTTTCTGCTTCGTCCATATTGTGAGTCGTTAAGAAAATCGTCGTTCCCTCTTTATTTAAGTCTTTTAAGATTTTATGAATGTTTTGTACGTTTACTGGATCAAGTGCAGATGTTGGTTCGTCTAAGAAGAGGATATCTGGTTTATGAAGGATTGCTCTCGCTAATGTGACGCGCTGCTTCATTCCTTTTGATAATTTTTTCACTTGTGTTTTTTTATCATCCAATAAGTTCACTTGTGCTAGCACTTCATCGATTCGTTCTTTTTTACAATCGTATAAGTCACAAAATAGTAGTAAGTTATCATAGATGCTAAGTCTTTCGTATAGGCCGCTGTTGTCTGTTAAAATACCAATTCGCTTGTAATCGATACTACTTGGACCTGTAATGTCTTTACCTAACACTCTTACAGTTCCAACGCTATGAAGCAATTGAGAAGTTAAAATCTTTACTGTTGTTGTTTTCCCAGATCCACTCGGTCCGAGGAATCCAAAGATTTCTCCTTGCTTCACCTCAATATTTACATTTCGAAGGGCCGTTTTTCCATCGAAACTTTTCATTACATCTTTCATTTCAATTGCCAATGTCATTTCGTCATCCCCTTTGTTTTTCTTTTTATAGATGAAAGTCGCTTTAGCGCTTTTCGTTTGTTTGTTTCGCTTTTCTTGACTCAATCATATGAAAAACAAAGGGTAGGCGCAGTAAAATACCGGTAAAAGGAGTATTTTTACCGGTGAATGAATCGTATTTTGAGCTTATTGGAGCATTTTTATAGCCCAATTACACCTTTTAACTCATCCATTCGTCCTTTTGAAAGCGGGATTGAACTTTTTCTTTCGTCATCCAAAATTAAACTAAAGCTATTACGTGTCCACGTAATGACTTCTCGTACTCTTTGTAAATTAACGAGGTACGAGCGATGACATCTAAAGAATCCGAATCCTGTTAATCTCGTTTCTAGTTCACTTAATGTTAATGCGCATACGAAGTCACCTTCGCGCACATGAATATGTGTCACTCCATTTTGTGTTTCAATGAAATGGATCTCCATCGGATCCAGTAAAATGATTTTATCGTTCACTTTCGCTGGAATTCTTTCAAGTTTCATTTGCGGAATCATTTGAATGACCTTTTCTTCGTCAACTTCTTTCACTTCTTCTTGCTCAATTTCTACCTTTTTCACACCATTGTTATTTAATATGTATACATCTTCTGTTAGCGAGAGCGCATCTGATAAAAAAGATGACGTAATAAAAATCGCCTTTCCTTGCTCTTTCATTTTCATAATCGCTTTTCGAATAATGATCGTACTCTCTGTATCGACATTTTGCTCTGGCTCTTCTAAAATAACTAAATCCGGATTATGAATCATAACTCGCCCAAGATGAAGACGGCGTTTCTCTGAAAATGACAATTTTTCTATTTTAACGTTCAACTTATCTAGGAGACCGACATATTGTACTGCTTCTTCCATACTCATGTTAGATTCATAAAGCCCTAATATAAACTTAAAGTACTCCCTCACCTTCAAACGATCGTATGCTTCATCTTTCAAAAAACAAAAGCCGATGCGGGAATAATTCTTCTTTCCAATCGCTGTGCCTTCAAATAGTACATTGCCAGTTGAAGCTTCTTCTTCACCGATAATGATGCGGTGCAACACTTTAGCTGTATGGTTATTACACTGCAAAACAACACATTGTCCCTTCTCAACCTCTAGCTCAATTGCCGGTAACTGGTTCGTCTTCCCTAACTGTTTCAACTCCAATAACGCCATTCTGTCTCCCCCAAATATTTTTCTCTAATTATACCAAACATTTAATGGAAAATTATGATATTTTAAACAAAAAAGAAGTAGGTATCAGGAAACCCCTGACACCTACTTCTTCACCATCAATTTTCCTTCATAATCATTCATCGTCTTTATTTCAATGCCTTTATAGTAATGAGCGACTATCTCTGTATATTTCTTGCCTTCCGCTGCCATACCATTCGCACCGTACTGGCTCATACCGACGCCGTGACCGAATCCTTTCGTTGTAACGGTGATGTTATCCCCTTCTTGTTTCCACGTAAAGTCTGAGGAGCGTAAATCTAACTTTTCACGAACTTGTTTTCCTGTTAATGTTTTCCCTTGGAACTCTACATCCTTTACTCGCTTTCCTTCCGTAAGGTCTTTAATATTACCAACCTTTCCGTTTGCTAGTACTTTCACACCGAGACGTTTTTGAAAATCAGCTACTGTGAATTTTTGCTCACTCGTAAATTTTGGAGAAGCTTGATCCCACGGACTATCTACACTTTTCAAGTACGGATAATCATTTCCCCAATAATCAGCTGCATTTTCTGTTCGTCCGTTACTCGTTGAGAAGAAGGATGCTGAAATTGGTTTTCCATCATACGTTAAAACTTGTCCTGCGGTTTGCGAAACGGCTTCCTCAATTTTCTTTAAATTATTTTCGTAGTTATTACCCCATTGTTTCTTCAATTCCTCTTTGCTTTTGTACACTTGATCTTTCACTGTATCTATCACATCCGCATTGTTTTTCTTACCACCGCTTAGCATACGCTGCACTACAAATGTTCTTGCTGCTAATGCCTGCGCCTTTAGCGCCTCTATTTCAAAGCTGGCATTCATCTCAGAAGCTACTACACCGGCCACATACTCCTCCATAGGTAATGTTTCTACCTTCTTCTGCTGATCACGATATACAGCAACTTGAACGGCTGTATCCACTTTCCCTGGAGCTGGTATACTTTCTATCGCTGGAGGAGTTTTAGAAGCTGCTTCTTCCCCTACTTTTGCTTTCGCAAACGGAATAACAAGAGCAGCAGGTACAATGATAACGAGCGCTATTAAGAGCGCTACTGTAATGAAAAGTGGCTTTGAAAATTTCATCCTATTCCCCCAATATAAAGTTGGATTCCTTTCATTCTTATGGAACTACGGGATTTTTTAGAACATACTTGGGGATATCGATATAAAGTGAAACTATAATCAGTGGGGTTTTACTGACCGCAAATAGTGGAATAAAACAAAAATTTTCTAAATATTTTCACTGAGACGTGCATAAGTATGGAATTTATTGACTATAACAGTAATAACCCAAAAAAAATAGCCCCTATGTCAAAAGACATAGAGACTACTTCAATTAAGCGTGAAGATCAGAAACTTCTTGTTCTTTCACTTCTTCTACTTTTTCGTTTACACGTTCAATAGTTGCACCTAATGCAGCTAATTTCTTATGGAAATCTACATAACCACGGTCAAGATGTTTTAACTCTGTTACACGAGTATAACCTTCTGATACTAAACCAGCTAAGATTAATGCTGCTGCAGCACGTAAATCAGTTGCGCCAACTTCAGCTCCTTGCAAGCTACTTGGACCGTTCATAATTACAGAACGACCTTCGATTTTAATATCAGCATTCATACGACGGAATTCTTCAACGTGCATAAAGCGGTTTTCGAATACCGTTTCTGTAATCATACTTGTTCCATCAGCATGTAGTAATAATGCCATCATTTGTGATTGCATGTCTGTTGGGAAACCTGGATGAGGCATAGTTTTAATATCAACCGCTTTTAACTTATCTGGGCCGATAACACGTACACCTTCATTTTCCTCAATAATTTTAACACCCATTTCTTCCATTTTCGCTGTAATTGAGCGTAAATGTTCAGGCACAGCATTTTCAATTAAGATGTCTCCACCTGTAATTGCTGCTGCAACCATGAATGTTCCTGCTTCAATACGGTCAGGAATAATAGGGTGGTTTGCACCATATAATTTTTCAACGCCTTCAATACGAATCGTTCCAGTTCCAGCTCCGCGTACTTTCGCTCCCATTGCATTTAAGAAGTTAGCTAAGTCAACGATTTCTGGCTCTTTCGCTGCGTTTTCAAGGACTGTTGTCCCTTTTGCTAATGTAGCTGCAGACATAATGTTTTCTGTCGCGCCTACGCTTGGGAAGTCTAAATAAATTTTAGCTCCTTTTAGTTCGCCCTCTACGTGTGCCTCAACAAATCCGTTACCAACTTTTACTTTCGCTCCCATTGCTTCGAAGCCTTTTAAATGTTGGTCAATTGGACGTGAACCAATTGCACATCCACCAGGAAGTGCAATACGAGCACGACCGTTACGTGCTAATAATGGTCCCATTACTTGAACAGATGCACGCATCTTACGTACATACTCAAATGGTGCCTCAATGTTTAATTCTTTAGAAGAATCGATTGTTACTTGGTTATTTTCAAATACGACTTCAGCATTTAAATGACGTAATACCTCGTTAATTGTGTATACATCAGATAATACTGGTACTTCAGATAGTACATTCTTTCCGTCACTCGCTAATAGGGCTGCAGCGATTATAGGTAATACAGCATTTTTTGCGCCCTCAACACGCACTGTGCCGCTTAACCGCTTTCCGCCACGGACGATGATCTTTTCCAAATTATTCCCCTCCGTGTCCTTTTTTCAGTATCTATTCACTCAATACTCAGAAGTTATGATCGGTGTGCCAACCACAATTGTATCTTTGTTGTTTGTAGAACGTATTGCTATTTGCACATTTATTTTCTCTCTATTTGTTGAAAGAGCGTCATTCCACTTTTTATTATATGCGGAGACTGATACAAATGCTCTTTCTTCTATCTGTTCGATCGCTCTTGCTGAAAGATCTTTCAAAACCTGATTGGTTTTATTTTGCAAAACACCTTCAATCTTATCATTCAGTACACCTTGAACACAAGTGTAAATTATAGGTTTTTCACTAAAAATTTTATCCATGTTCTGAACGTACTTCGGGTCCCATTTCGCCCCGCTCACTTCAAAAATAATAAAAGTGTTTTCTTTAGTATTTTCCTTACTCCAAGTTACTACTATTCGTTCTTCATGTGAAGAAGATTTTTTATAGGATGTAGCCTTATATCCATCTGGAGATTGTTCTAATTCCCAACTTTCGATGTTTGCCTCTTCCTTCACATCGTTTAACAATTTTTGAAACGTATGTATATTAGAAATTGTTTTCGTTTCTCGCGCTAACCATGACCACCGCTCTACTTTTGCATCGTTCTTCTCTAAAGCTGCAATCATGCTCTCCATTTTCTGTTCGTCGCTTATAGGTTTCATCTCTTTATATCCAACCAAAAATAAAACAACACTTACGATAACGATAAGAATGGCTTTAAACTTCAATTTCATCCCCTCCTATCCCCATTGTTAACGGAGATATGAGGTTCTATACACTTACTTTACTAAATACGTTAAACTCTTTGAATAGCCTAAATAATCAAGGAAAAAGTTACTTACAGATGTCCCAATTGCAATTGTAATTAGGATAAGTAATACTCTCGTCTGCATCACTTTTCCAGACTTCATTAAGCGCTCAATGTGAATACCTTGTAAGGCCCACCACGTAATGGTAATAAACAATAAATGCGAAACAATGGCAATCAGTGCTTGTTGCCCTAAAAGATGTGCCAAAAAATCGACCCCTTTTTTTGCTTGGCTACTACTTACGCAAAATGTAAAAAACGATACCATAAATAAGTAGGAGCCACACTTTTTCAAACGCAAATAAGCATCTTACATCGTAATTTTCTCTCGGAAAACATATACCTATAGACGTTTTCATTTGCTGTTACTCCAAAATAAAAAGCGTAGAGTACGGACTCTACACCTTTTATTTCCACTATTGTACCACGTTCCCCAAGAAGAAGAAATCCTTCATTAATGGAAAATGTTCATAAAAGAAATTGTAACCAATCATCGGCATAATCCCTAGTATTACAATTGAAATTGCGCAAAGACTCATGACAATCTTTATATTTAACGGTAATCGGAGCTTTTCTTCTGTCTCTCCCTTGCGGAAAAACATTTGCTGTAATATTCGGAAATAATATATGAATGAAATAACCGTCGTCCCCATCATAATAGAAGCTAATACGTAATGAGCAGGTTCAACATGAAGTGCCCCTAAAAAAATGTTAATTTTTCCGATGAAACCTGCTGTCCCCGGTATTCCAGCTAACGATAAAATAAAGACCGTCATCACTATAGCTGTAAAGGGGGATCGCTTATATAACCCTGTAAAAATCGTCATGTTTTCCTTATCGTTTTGTAAGATTAATCCGTGGATGATTGCAAATGCTCCTATATTCATAAGCATATATGCAAGCATATAAAACCACATACTATCCATCGTAAACTGCGATAGCGCTACAAGAGGGACTAGCAAATACCCAGCATGCGCGATACCTGAATAGGCAAATAGACGTTTTACGTTGTATTGCTTTAATGCTACTACGTTCCCAACAATCATCGTAATACTAGCTAGTACCGCAATGTATATACTCATACGCCCGTACAAAGATTGTGCGTCTCCTTGGATTGCCACACCTGCAAACACCATAAGAAACAAACGCGTAATAAGTAGAAAACCAGCAATTTTAGAAATCGTTCCGAGAAAAGCAGTGACAGGTGTAGCCGCTCCCTCATACACATCTGGTGCCCACATATGAAATGGCACTGTTGCAATTTTGAATGAGAGTCCAACGAGCAAAAGTAGAAATGCGAGGGCTAACAATAACTGAATGCCCCCGGCCAATCCTTGCGTAAATGCCTTTTGCATTTCCACTATGTTGGTTGACCCTGTAATACCGTATAAATAGCTCATTCCAAAGAGTGTAATTGCTGTTCCAATTCCTCCGTTAATGACATATTTCATTGCAGCCTCATTCGATGCACGGTTTCTTTTTCTGATTCCTACTAAAATATAGGAAGAAAGCGAAAGCAACTCTAAACCAACGAACAATGTGATGAAATCAACGCTAGAAGCCATGAACATCGCTCCAAGAAGCGCCATTAAAAACAAATAATAATATTCTCCTTTATCTTGAATAGGCTCCTTCTTGTCATCGCTTATTGCCATACATAAAACGAGAGCTGCTCCGCCTAATAACAACGTTTTAAATCCTTTTGAAAATCCATCTAGTACAAACGATCCATTTAAAATATCTCCTGCCGGTTCGCTATATAGCGTCATTAATGACACTATCGCTAACAAGGCAGCGGCAATTGCACCAATCGCAACGTACCTATGGTTCAGCTTAAAAAACAAATCACATATGGAAAGAAGGATGGCTGCCCCGAGAATAATGAATTCTGGTACCATGAGATGCCATGATAAGCTAAGTAACGTGTTCATATCCATCCTACTTCACCCCCAATGTTTTCAATGTAGTTTGAAGTGGATCCCCTAGTAGTTCTGGCATTACCCCAATTGCAATAATACAAACGATAAGCACTATAACAGGAATGTACTCCCATCCGTGTATATCAGATTTCGCTTCCCATTCTTTCTTACCAAATGTCACTTGAAGTGTCGCTCTTAATACGTATACAGCGGTTAAAATAATTCCAAGTACACCTGCGGCGGCGATAACCGGTTTCCCTTGGAATAAACCGAGAAAGGCAAGGAATTCGCTAATAAATCCGGACATCCCTGGCATTCCAAGCGATGCCATACCGCCCGCTAAGAAGAAACCACTAAGCACTGGAACACTTTTTGCGAGTCCACCAAGTGCTGTAATATCCGAAGTCCCGAAACGCTCTTCAATAATGCCAAGCAAGAAGAAGAGCAAGGCCGCAATTAAACCGTGAGACACAACTTGGAACAATGCCCCTTGTGTACCTGGTGCATTTAACGCCGCAAGCCCCATTAATACAATGCCCATATGCGAAATACTAGAGTAAGCAAGTACCTTTCTAAAGTCCGTTTGGATGAGTGCTAGAAAGGCCCCATACAATAAATTAATTACCCCTAAAACCGCAATTAGCGTTGCAAAATCACGAAAATATTCTGGGAATAATCCTTTCCCGAAGCGAACAATACCGTACGCGCCAATCTTCAGCAAAACCCCCGCGTGAAGCATAACTACAGCGGGATGCGCTTCTATGTGTACATTGACCATCCAGCGATGCAAAGGGAAAACAGGGAGTTTAATCGCAAAAGCAATCATTATGGCAAGAAACAAGCCGAACTGTACGCTACTTGAGACAGCCATTCCTCCCCCAGCACCTACACTCGTTAATATTTCTTTAAGCTCCGCAATATTTGTTGTACCTGTTTTCGCAAATAAAACCGAGAAAACGATAAGTAAAATAGCTGATCCAATACCGTTATATATTAAATAACTATATGCAGCCTTTTCACTCGACAATTTCCCCCACTTGCCAATTAATAAAAACATTGGTGGCAACGTAATCTCAAAGAACATGAAGAACAACATTAAATTTTGAGCAGCGAAGACACCGAGCATACCTATTTCTAACATGAGTAACAGCATGTAGAATGCTTTCAAATTTCTTTTAATAGAAAATGCCGCAATAGCTGCAAGCATCGCTAGAAGGGCTGTGAGCACCATCATTACAAGCGATAAACCATCAATGCCGAGCTCGTAATAAATTGAAAACCACCTTTTGTCCACTGCTGTAAAATCCCCAAATTTAATCCATTTCACTTTTTCATCAAATATCGATAAGCTCTTTCCTGAAGCGTATGTACAAGCAAGGACGATAGCAATTCCAAATGGAAGCGCCGTTCCGAATAAACCAAGCGCCTGCACTGTACGCGATTCTCGTTTCGGCGTTAATAAAAGCAAGAGAATTCCTAAAAGCGGGGAAAAAATGAAGAACGTTAATAGCAATCCATTCACCGTAAATCCCCTCCCGTATATAACAAAATAATTAGGAGCACTGCGAGCGAAACTGCTGTTACAGTTCCATACACTTGTACATTCCCGTTTTGAAGCCGTGATCCTAGTCCACTCATACCTTTAACGAGTCCAGCAATTAAAACTGCGATTCCTTCTACAACATATACTTCAAATAAGCGAAGCACATGAGCGATTCCTTTCGTAATAGGAAGTACTGCCGCATTGTATAGTTCATCCACATAATATTTTTCTTTCAAAAGGTTATAAAAAGACGTCCCTTCTCCGCCGGCCCAATCTCTAGAGATAGATTTCTTGCCATATATGAAATATGCGAGGGCAATTCCCGCAAATGAAACGAGCGTCGCAACAACCATAATCCAAACAGGTCCATGCACTTCCTTCACCTGGAATCCTATATCTTTCGTAAGCCAATCCCCAAGAAACGTTCCGAACCACGGTGTATTTATATAACCGGCCACTACCGCAAGAACACCAAGGACAATCATCGGATACGTCATGGTGCGAGGTGATTCATGCACCTCTTCCTCCGTCTTCGTTTCCCCTGTAAAAACAAGAAAGTATAGACGGAACATATAAAATGCTGTTAGAAATGCCGCAATTACTGCTAAAACGAATAGAAAGTAATTACCATTCATCCAAGCCGCCGCTAAAATTTCATCTTTACTAAAAAATCCAGAAAGCAGAGGAACACCACTAATTGCAAGTGTGCCTATTAAAAATAGTGCACCGGTTACTTTCATCTTTTTCTGTAAACCGCCCATTTTATTAATGTTTTGCGTATGGACTGCATGAATTACACTTCCTGCTGCCAGGAACAATAATGCTTTAAAAAAGGCGTGTGTCGTTAAGTGAAAGATACCAGCTACATAACCAGCCGAGCCTAGCGCAAGCATCATATACCCGAGCTGACTAACTGTAGAGTAAGCAAGAACCCTCTTAATATCAGTTTGCACTAGACCGATAGAGGCCGCAAAGATTGCGGTGAAAGCCCCAACGATTGCCACAGTTTGCATCGCTACCGCACTTGCTGAAAATAGCGGGAACATCGTCGCTACTAAATATACGCCGGCTGCAACCATCGTTGCCGCGTGAATAAGCGCCGAAACAGGCGTCGGTCCTTCCATTGCATCTGGCAACCATGTATGAAGCGGGAACTGACCCGATTTCCCCATCGCACCGATAAAAATTAATATCGCCGTTATTGTAATCATAGAAGGAGAGAGGTCGCCCGTATGAATCGCTTTAAAAATCGCGTCATATTCAAAACTACCTGCGTGCCAAAAAATTAATATCATCCCAATAAATAGCCCAACATCCCCAATGCGTGTCATAATAAAAGCCTTTTTCGCAGCAGCCTTCGCTTCTTCTTTAAAGAAATAAAAACCGATAAGTAAAAACGAACCAAGGCCGACTAACTCCCAAAATATATAAAGCTGTAATAAATTCGTCGATATAACTAGCCCAAGCATCGCAAAGGTAAAGAGCCCTAAATATGCATAAAAGGTTGGTAATCTGGTGTCACCTTTCATATAACCTTTTGAGTACACATGTACAAGAAAACTCACAAGCGTAACGATAAACAACATTAAAGCCCCTAATGCGGTAACTTCAAAACCAAATGATATATCTATATCTCCTACCCTAAGCCATACCCACTTATGCTTCACTGCCTCGGATGAAAATCGTTCTATTAGTACCACTACCGCGGATATAAAGGAGAGAAAGGTAAAGAAAATACCTAGTACACTACTTCCCTCTCTAATTTTCTTCCCGAACACAATAAGTAACAAAAATGAAACAAGCGGGAAAAGCGGTATGAGCCATGCATAATCGATCATTGTTTCCTTCCCCCTTTTCGGTCACAATGCTATCCTTTGAGCGTATCCATCTCATCTACATGAACTGTCGGGCGATTACGGTACAAAGCAATCAAAATTGCAAGACCTACCGCTGCCTCCGCTGCCGCTACAGACATCGTAAACAGCGAAAAAATTTGTCCTGTTAAATTCGGAAACAAGCCTAATTTACTAAACGCTACTAAGTTTAAATTGGCGGCGTTTAACATCAATTCGATACAAACTAATACAATTACTGTATTTCGCTTTGTTAAAGCTCCAAATAAGCCGATGCAAAACAAAATAATCGCAAGTGTTAAATACGCAGAAGCCGGAACGCTACTCATGGGAATCCTCCTCTCCCTCATCCTTCTTCGCAAGGATAATCGCTCCTACAAGTGCTACAAGTAAAATAACTGAGGTTAATTCGAATGGAATAATATATTTTGAATAGAGAAGTGTACCGATTTGAAGTGTGTTATTTTCATGGAGAGGTAAACTTCCTTGTGTGCTTTGATTTGAAAAATCGATACTATTAACAGCGAAATACATAACTGCTCCAAATGCTACAACCGCAAAGAAGATAATCCATTTTCGAAGAGTAAGGCGCGATTCATTTTCCGCGTTATGTTTCGTTAACATAATGCCAAAAATCATAATAATAGTGATTGCACCAGAGTAAAGTAAAATTTGTGCCACTCCGATAAATTCGGCTGATAAGAGAAAGTACAAACCCGCAATGCTAAGGAACGTAAGCACAAGGGCCAGCATCATATGCATTACTTTCGTTAAATTCAGCATAAGAACGCCGCCGATAATTGCAGACAAGGATAATATAAAGAAAGCTACAAACTCGCCGTTCATGCTTTATTCTCCTTCCTGATGTTCTCGTCGTTCTCGTCAAGCCACTGCAAATTTTTAAATAAATCATCACGTGAATACTCTGCAAGTTCAAAGTTATTTGTCATTACAATCGCCTCTGTCGGGCAAACTTCTGTACATAAATCGCAAAGAATACAAATTTCAAAATTAATATCATACGTGTCGATAATTTTCCCTTTTTTCGTAGGATCAGGATGTTTTTTTCCTGTTAATTGAATGCAATCTGTCGGACAAATGTTGGAACACTGATTACAAACAATACATTTCTCTGGATAAAACTTTTGAATACCTCGAAATCGGTCTGGTAATGGCAACGGTTGATTTGGATAATCATACGTCACCTTTTTCTTACTCAAATTACTAAGCGTATATTTTAACCCTTTAAATAGTCCTTTCATCTCTTACTGGCACCCCCTTTATAGATTAGAAGAATAGCTCCTTAATCAATGCCGTTAAGAAAATATTTGCAAGTGCGATTGGTAATAATACTTTCCAGCCAAACTCCATTAACTGGTCACCTCTTATGCGCGGGAACGTAACGCGGAACCAAATTAATAGAAAGACCACACTGCTGAATTTCAAAGCAAACCATACGGCTCCTGGAATAAACCCAAGGAACATAACTGGATTCCAGCCTCCTAAAAAGAGTACTGTAATTAAAGATGACATCCCGAAGAAATACACATACTCTGAAAGCATGAAAAACGCCCAGCGAAAACCTGAGTATTCCGTATGGTATCCTGAAACAAGTTCTGACTCCGCTTCGGGTAAATCAAACGGTGTCCTATTTAACTCTGCAACTGCCGCGATTAAGAAAATGACGAAACCGATTGGCTGTGCGAAAATGTACCATACCTTTTCCTGCGCCGCTACAATTTCATTCAAGTTAAGACTACCAGCTAACAAAACGACGCCAATTACACTCATCACAAGTGGAATCTCATAAGAAATCATTTGCGCTGCTGCACGCATCCCTCCTAAAAGGGAATATTTATTATTTGATGCCCATCCCCCAGTTACAACTCCGATCGTCGTAATCCCAGAAACCGCAATGTAATACAGTAATCCTACGCCAATATCCGCGAACTGAAATTTATCGGTAAATGGGATAACCGCAAGTACCATAAATGCTGGTGCGAATGCAATAACAGGCGCTAATATAAACAACGGTTTATCAGCAGCTTTCGGAATGCTATCTTCTTTTAATAATAGTTTCAAAACATCAGCTACCGTTTGGAGTAAACCGAACCGGCCCCCAACTTGGTTTGGCCCAATCCGTCCTTGCATAAATCCCATCACTTTCCGTTCTGCCAAAATACCGTATGTAACGAAGCCAAGGACTGCAAATAATAGAAGCACCGCTAACCCGAAAAAAATGAAGAAATTCGTCCAGCTTGAAGGTGATTGTAAGAGCGTCTCAATCATTAGCCATCAACCTCCCCAAGTACAATATCAACCCCACCTAAAATCGTAATTAAATTGGCGATATTTTCACCTTTCAATAATTTCGGTAAGATTTGCAAATTATAAAAAGACGGTCTGCGAAATTTCAAACGGTACGGCTCTTTCTTTCCATCACTAGCAATATAACAGCCAATCTCTCCCCGCGGTGACTCTATACGGACGAACGCTTCTCCCTTAGGTGCTTTAATAATTTTCGGCACTTTCGCTATAACAGCGCCGTCTTTCGGGAACTGCTCGACTGCTTGCTCAATAATTTTTAATGACTCCTCAATTTCCTTCATCCGGCAAACGTAGCGGTCCCAAGCATCTCCCGTGCTCCCAACAGGAACATCAAAGTCAAAACGATCATAAATAGAATACGGCTCATCTTTGCGAAGATCAAAGCGGACTCCCGTGCACCGCAAATTTGCGCCGCTTAAAGAATACGAGATCGCCTCTTCCGCGCTATATACGCCAACGCCTTTCACACGATTTAAGAAAATTTCATTTCCGCTAACGAGGTCGTGGTAACCTGCCAATTGCTCTCTCATATACGGAACAAACTCTTTCACCTTTTCAATCCAGCCGTCTGGCGCATCCCACTTCACGCCGCCGACTCTCATATAGTTGAAAGTAAGCCTTGCACCGCACAATTCACTTAATAAATTTATAATCATCTCTCGTTCGCGAAAGGCATATAAAAATGGACTAACCGCTCCTATATCAAGCAGGTTCGTTCCCCACCAGACGAGATGGCTCGCAACCCTCCCAAGCTCCATCGCAAGCACCCGTAAATATTCAGCACGCTCTGGAATCTCAAGATCCATCATCGTCTCTACAGCGTGGCAAAGGACGTAATTATTCGTCATTGCTGATAAATAGTCCATTCGATCTGTATACGGGATAATTTGTGTATATTGCAAGCTCTCAGCTATCTTTTCTGTTCCGCGATGCAAATATCCGATAACCGGTGTAGCCTCTTTAATAATTTCCCCGTCAATCTTAATTACAAGCCGAAACACACCATGTGTACTCGGATGCTGCGGCCCTACATTTAAGAGCATCTCTTCCGTACGGATCACAAGCTACACCTCCACATCATACGGTTCATAATCCTTCCTAAGCGGATACCCCACCCAATCATCCGGCATTAAAATGCGAGATAAATTAGGATGACCTTCAAATACAATACCGAGCAAATCATACGCTTCACGCTCCGGCCAATCTGCCCCTTTCCAAAGCGGCGTCACCGATTCTACTTGCGGCACTTCCCTATCCAGCTTTACCTTCACTGCTACTGACTGTTTCTTTCCATATGAAAATAAATGAACGTATACTTCCATATGTGTCACAAAATCCGTCGCATGTAGCTCTGACATATAATCAAAAGCAAGTCCTTCATGGAATCTTAGCAATTCCATCACTTCATAATATTTCGAAGGCTCCGCCACAAGCGTTGGAACATCTTTTGAAAGCTTATTAATATAGGAATCTACTAATGCATATTCTCCTAACCTCTCCTTAACAACCTCCACATAGCGATTTAAATATGGTTGGTTAACTGATGGTTCTTCCTGCTGCAGTTCGTCTTCTATCTTATTTACAGATCCCTTTGCCCTTGCCGCAGCAGCGGCTTTCGCTTTCGCGGCTGCAATTGCCTTTGCTTTCTCATCTCCAGAATCCCCCTCACCTTGTGAGGCTTTCTGCTTCGCTAACGCTGCTACTTTTGCTTTTGCAGCTGCTACAGCCTTTGCCTTCGCTTTAACTTTTTCTTCGTCCGTTACTTCTTCTGATCCTTCTCGCTTCTGCTTCGCTAATACCGCTGCTTTTGCTTTGGCAGCTGCTGCAGCTTTCGCCTTCGCTTTGGCTTTTTCTTCATCCGTTACTTCTTCTGATCCTTCTCGCTTCTGCTTCGCTAATACCGCTACTTTTGCTTTTGCGGCTGCTGCGGCCTTTGCCTTCGCTTTGGCTTTTTCTTCGTCCGTTACTTCTTCTGATCCTTCTCGCTTTTGCTTCGCTAATGCCGCTGCTTTTGCTTTGGCAGCTGCTGCTGCTTTCGCCTTTGCTTTAACTTTTTCCTCGTCCGTTACTTCTTCTGATCCTTCTCGCTTTTGCTTCGCTAATACCGCTGCTTTTGCTTTTGCGGCTGCTGCGGCCTTTGCCTTCGCTTTGGCTTTTTCTTCGTCCGTTACTTCTTCTGATCCTTCTCGCTTTTGCTTCGCTAATACCGCTGCTTTTGCCTTTACAGCTGCTGCAGCTTTCGCCTTTGCTTTGGCTTTTTCTTCATCCGTTACTTCTTCTGATCCTTCTCGCTTTTGCTTCGCTAATGCCGCTGCTTTTGCCTTTGCTTCTTCTACATTAATCCCCTTATCTTTTGGTAGCGCTTTCTCTTTTTCTCGATGTTTTCCTTCAAGTTTAGACATTTCCGCCCCATGTTTCGCAGCAAGACGTTTTCGCGCTTCCTCTTTCGCATGACGGGCTGCTTCTCTTTTCATACTTTCTAAGTCTTTATTTGGATCACTCATTTATTCGTCACCTGCTTCCCGGTCCTCGCCTCGTAACGAATTTTTTCTTTTAATTTATTAATTCCATAAATTAAAGCAGCAGGATTTGGAGGGCATCCAGGAATATACACATCAACTGGTACAATTTGATCTACACCTTTCACAACAGCATACGAATTCACATACGGACCACCGGCCGTTGCACAAGATCCCATCGCAATTACCCACTTCGGTTCAGGCATTTGATCATATAGGCGCCGAACAATAGGTGCCATTTTCTTCGTTACCGTTCCTGACACAATCATGACGTCCGATTGTCTTGGTGAAGTCCGAAAAAATGACCCAAATCGATCTAAATCGTAATGTGATGAGCCTACTCCCATCATTTCAATCGCACAGCATGCCAGTCCAAATGTCATCGGCCATAAAGAGTTGCTCCGCGCCCATCCCTTCAACTGTTCCAATGTAGAAAAAAAGATATTCCTTTCTAATTCCGCTCGCTCCTGTGGGTGTAATTCCTCAAAATTTATAACCATTGTAACACCTTCTTTTTCCAAGCATACGCTAATCCAACTAGCAACATCACAACAAAAATGAGCATTTCAATCAGTGCAAATAAACCAAGCTTGTCATATGCAACAGCCCATGGGTATAAAAATAAAGTTTCTACATCAAAGATGACGAACAATAAAGCGAAAATGTAATAACGAGCATGAAACCGAATATTTGCATCATGAAAAGGCTCAATTCCACTCTCATACGTCGTCGCTTTCGCTGCACTCGGTTTGTTTGGACGCAGCATTTTCCCTAATGTAAGAGCCACTACCGGCAGCAATATACCTAATAGCAAGAAAATCAAAACGATCATATAACTATTTTCATATACACTTGCCATTGTGAAACCCTCCCCCCTGAATTAAGAACAAGTTCACATAGTAAACAATATGTCTTACTTGCATTATTTATTATTTTTAAATTTTTCTAAATAATGCAACTATTTAATTCATTATAGCAAACTTCAAATTCCTATGTCGATATATTGGGAACAGAAACAACAATTAATACTTGCTGAGCAAATCTATTTTTACAACTCATTATAAATGTGTAAAATAAATATAGAAATTCTATATGTTTTCAAGCAATCATAAAAAACATAAACTACAAAAAGGTGGTTCTTATGTATATACAGTGGGTGATATAAATGAAAAAACAAACACATGTAAGTATTCTTATAAGCATTTCATTGTTGTATATAGCTATTCATTACGTATCAATGTCCTTTTTATATGAATACGCACTCCCATTTCAAATATTAACTGGAATAAGTACCATATTAATTGATATTACAATTTGCAGTTATATATTTTATTTTTCAAATATAAAACAAGGGTTATCTCGTTTGTTTTGGATAACATTAACTATCGGATCCTTCTCTTATTTCATCGGCGATATAGTAGTTGCTTATCAACGCTTAATTCTGCATGACTACTATACATTCGTTGATCCATCAGACTTTTTTTACTTATTATTTTTAATTAGCTTTGCATTTGCCTTTCTATATGAAATTATTTATGGCCGAGATTTATTGGAACAGCTTTTTACGATATGTGATATTTGTATTATTGTTACTGCTCAATTTACTTTAAGCTACTATTTACTTATTGAAAGAACCATTCATATTTTTACAACATCATATATCGACATGTTTGTTCAACTCACATATCCAATGGCTGATCTACTCTTTCTTTTAATAGGAATCAACCTTTTATTCAGACCATTATCCTTACTACCAAAGCAAGTTGGTGCTCTTCTTGGCAGTGCTTTAATTTTGTATGCTACTACGGATTCTATTTATGCTTATATAAAATACTTCCAGCCTGAGCACTCTATGTTCACAGTTGCTCCATTCTATCAAGTAACCTTATTATTGGTAGCAATCGCTTGTATACTTCACACAAAAGAGCCCGAAAAACAAGAACAAATATTACTAACGCCTCAATTTGGTGAATCCATCCGATTATCATTACCGTATATTTCTGTCGTGATGCTTATTGTTTTTATATTGGTCGAAAATGTTTTTGCACCTATCGTAGTAATTGGACTTATGGTAACTTTCGCCTTCGTTCTCATACGCCATATGTTAGTTCGAAGACAAAATAAAATATTATTGCTAGCACAAATGCAATTCAGCTTAGAACTCGAGAAACAAATCGAACTACGTACAGAAGATTTAGTAGAACAAAAAAATGAGTTATATCATAACCAACAAATGTTTAAATCTTTATACGAGCATCATCCAGATCCAATTTTCACATTAGATTTGTACGGTAATTTTCTCAATGTGAACAACGCTGGAACTACTTTACTCGGTTATCAAACGAATGAATTATTAAACCAACCATACTATTCACTTATGTATGAAGAAGATTTAGAAGAAATCATTACTGCCTTTCATCACGTGAAAAAAGGGAAATCTATTTCTTTAGAAATACGGGCATATCATAAAAATAGAGATATTTACTACTTACATGTTACAGCTGTTCCCATCTTTTTAAAGGAACATATTTCTGGGGCCTATTTAATGATTAAAGATATTACAGAAAGCAAGCAGCAACAAGAGCAAATTAATTTCCTAGCATATCATGATACTTTAACGGAACTTGCAAATCGCCGTTCATTTCATCTGCAGTTAGAACAAGCAATTGTACGAGCAAAACTATCGAAAAGACCTTTTGCTGTTATGTTTCTCGATTTAGACCGTTTTAAAGTTATTAACGATACTCTCGGTCACCGGGTAGGAGATCTTCTTTTAATTGCTGTAGCAAAAAGACTAGAACGAATATCGACGTCAAATATGAAACTTGCTCGGTTAGCTGGGGATGAGTTCACAATTCTTATAGAAGATTATAAAGAAGATAGAGATGTACAAAAAATAGCTGATATGATTGTACTATCTATGAATGAGCCATTCGAAATTGAAAATCAACATTTACAAATCTCGCCAAGTATCGGGATTGCAATATACCCAGAAGCAGGCGAAGATCCGTTATCTATTTTACAACATGCTGATATGGCCATGTACGAAACCAAAAATAAAGGAAAGAATGGTAGCTCACTTTATACGAAAGAGTTATATAAAAAAATGGAGCGAAAAGCTCGAATTGAAAAAGATTTACCACTTGCTTTAGTAAATAAAGAATTCTTTCTCGTCTATCAACCACAAGTTGACATTACAACGAATAAAATCATCGGTGCCGAAGCTTTAATCCGTTGGAAACATCCACTATTAGGTGACATTTCACCATGTGAGTTCATTCCAATTGTGGAAGAGACTCCGCAGGTCATCCCACTTGGGCATTGGGTGCTACGAGAGTCTTGTCGTCAACTAAAAATATGGCAAAGTTTTGGATACACAAACTTAAAAATGAGTGTCAATTTATCAGCGAAAGAATTTCAACAAAATCAATTAATCGAAAATATTTCACAAATACTAAAGGACGTTAAAATTGACCCGAAAGATGTAACACTTGAACTAACAGAACGAATTGCGATGATTGATGAAAAAGAAACATTATCGAGACTAAAGCAATTAAAAGAATATGGTATTCAAACGTCCATTGATGACTTCGGTACCGGCTACTCTTCTCTTGCTTATTTATCAATTTTCCCTATCGATACATTAAAAGTACCAAAAGAATTTACACAACTAGCCGATCATCGGCCTGAAGAAAGGGCCATCGTCTCCACTATCCTTTCCCTTGCAAATACTTTAAATCTCTCTGTCGTTGCTGAAGGAATTGAAACAGAAAAACAACTTAAGTTTCTGCAAAAAAACAACTGTAAATACATGCAAGGTTACTATTTCAGTAAACCTCTAACAAGTAAACAGTTTATAAAATTCCTACAAAAAACACCCAGTATGAACCAATAGTTCACACTGGGTGTTTTTTAAAGTGTCGGAATTCTTTTTTCGTAATATTCTTCTGCAATCTCTTCGTAAAAAGCTGCTGTCGTTGTATAAAAATATGGAATCAACCATAAAAATCCAATCCCTAATGTAATACAACTTAATATAAACCAGCCAATAAAACTTAAACATAAAATGAAATACTCCATCTTATGTCCAGCCATCATACGACGACTTTCTGTAATAGCTTGATTTATTGAATACTCAGGATGATCATTTATAATAAAATACGTCATCGCATAAGAAAATGATTTAATAATGCCTGGAATAATAAATAGTAAACACCATAAGAAAATATAAATGTTCACTACTATATATAATAAAAATGACTTTATAAACTTACTTCCTTCTGTAAACCATCTAAATATATGCCCAATACGCGCTTCTTTTTCACGAATTATATGCAGCGCTAAACAATAACCCCCCAGCGTTAAAGGCCCCACCAGCAATATTGTAATAACCTCTATTGAAAGTGAGCTATTCACTTCTTTCCACTCCCAAACCTGAGAGAGAAGGAACTGAATACTAAAACTAAAAGCTGAAGTAAGAATCGAAATAAGTAATGTTGCCCCAACAGCTAAGCCCCATTTTCCTTCCAGTGAATCTAGCGCTTCTCCTTTTAAATCACTAATCATACTTAACCTCCTATACGTAATAATTCTATTAGTATAGCACGTCCCTACTGCAATTCACCTTTTGCAATATAGCGATAAAAATGCGCTGTCGTTGTACCTACATATGGACTAAGCCAAAGAAATCCTATTCCAAGAGTAAGAATTGCTAAAATAGCCCATCCTATGAAGCTAAGCCATAAAAGAAATAAATCTAGTTTATGCCCCTTCATAAAGTTCTTACTTTCTTTCATCGCCTGTGAAACGCTATAATCTGGATTTTCAACCATAACATAATACGTCATCGCATAAGAAAAATACATCACAATCATTACAACAATCGAAATAGCTAATAGTACAAAGAAAGCGATTGTTAACGATACATTCCCTTCCTCACCAAAAAACGCGAATACACCTAGTAACAACATCGGAATCCACGTACCTGTATATAACAAAATCGCAAGCATAGCCCACATTGTTTTCATCATTCTTTTAAAGCCACGAAATCCTTCAAATAAATAATCTACTCTAGCATCTTCTCGTTTACTAATTTGTAGCAACACATTCGTATAACCGTATGATGTAATACCATAAGATGCATTACTCAAAATGATCATTATGCAATAAAAAATTCCAAATGTAATACCTGCCCCGACTGATATTGCTTCCTCTTCAATTGAACCAGCTAAACCAACAACTACGAAAAATATAATAATTCCTGGAATTAAAAGTATAAGCATTGCAGCCATTGAAACAACATAACTTAAAATAATATGTAAAATCGTTGATCCAACACCTAGTCCCCATTTTCCCTTTAAAGAGTACAATGCTTCTCGTTTCATTTCACCGATCATTTGTTCATCTCCTTTATGAAATATAAATTGTTATATATTTTCTACTTATACAAACAACAATATAATTATACCAATTTTGTCAGTTTATTCTATATATTAAATTGAGTTTCAGCTTCGACATTTAAATAAAACACATCTATGCATAACAAAAAACGAACCTGCAGTTCTTTTTATTTCTTGATTTTCACTTGGCATCGGGCAAAAAAAGGCTCTGACGGCTAAATGCTCTCTCCTACCTAAAGAGAGGCATTTTTTTCCCCTTTTTATTTATATCCATAACAAAAAATCCGTAAAGGCAAGAGCCCTTACGGATTTTTTTACTTCATATCAGAAACGTTTAAACGATTCACAGCACGCTGCAAGGCCATTTCTGCACGTCTAAAGTCAACATGCGCTTGTTTATCTTGCATACGTTGCTCAGCGCGACGTTTCGATTCATTTGCACGATGGATATCGATATGGTTTGCTTCTTCAGCAGATGATGATAACACAGTTACTTTATCTGGACGAACTTCGATAAAGCCACCGCTTACTGCTACATAATCAGTGTGCCCACCATTTTTCAGACGAACCGCACTAATTTTTAAAGGTGCAACAGTTGGAATGTGACCTGGTAAGATCCCCATTTCCCCACTCTCTGCTTTTACGCTTACCATTTCTACTTCTTTTTCGTAAACCGGTCCATCAGGAGTTACAATACTGACTGGAAATGTCTTCATAATTCGTCCCTCCTAAGGCCTTACGCCATCATTTTCTTCGCGTTTTCAATAACTTCTTCAATGCTACCAACAAGACGGAACGCATCTTCTGGAAGGTCATCATATTTTCCTTCTAGAATTTCTTTGAAACCACTAACTGTATTTTTTACAGGTACGTAAGAACCTTTTTGACCTGTAAACTGTTCAGCTACGTGGAAGTTTTGTGATAAGAAGAATTGAATACGACGAGCACGATGTACAACTAACTTATCTTCTTCAGATAACTCATCCATACCTAAGATAGCGATGATATCTTGAAGCTCTTTATAACGCTGTAAAGTTTGCTGTACTTGACGAGCTACTCCATAATGCTCTTCTCCTACGATTTCTGGAGAAAGCGCACGAGATGTAGATGCTAATGGATCTACGGCTGGGTAAATACCCATTTGTGTTAAACGACGCTCTAAGTTTGTTGTTGCATCTAAGTGAGCGAACGTTGTAGCTGGTGCTGGATCCGTATAGTCATCGGCTGGTACGTATACCGCTTGGATAGACGTGATAGATCCTTTATTTGTAGATGTAATACGCTCTTGTAATTGACCCATTTCTGTTGCAAGTGTTGGCTGGTAACCTACCGCAGATGGCATACGACCAAGAAGGGCAGATACTTCAGAACCCGCTTGCGTGAAACGGAAGATGTTATCGATGAACAATAGTACGTCTTGTCCTTGCTCATCACGGAAATGTTCAGCCATTGTTAAACCTGTTAATGCAACACGTTGACGTGCTCCAGGTGGCTCGTTCATTTGTCCGAATACCATCGCAGTTTTCTTAATTACGCCAGAATCGCTCATTTCGTGGTATAAGTCGTTACCTTCACGAGTACGCTCACCTACACCAGCGAATACAGAGATACCACCGTGCTCTTGTGCGATGTTGTTAATTAATTCCTGAATTAATACTGTTTTACCTACACCGGCACCACCGAATAGACCGATCTTACCACCCTTAATGTAAGGAGCAAGTAAGTCTACTACTTTAATACCAGTTTCAAGAATTTCTACTTTAGTAGATAACTCTTCGAATGCAGGCGCTTGACGGTGAATTGGATCACGACGTACATCCGCAGGAACATCACCATCTAAGTCAATTGCATCACCTAATACGTTAAATACACGACCAAGTGTTACATCACCAACTGGTACAGAGATTGCTTTACCAGTATCTTCTACTTCTGTGCCACGAACAAGTCCATCTGTGGAAGACATTGCAACTGTACGAACTGTGTCATCACCTAAATGAAGTGCAACTTCAAATGTTAAGTTAATGCTTGCTCCGTTTTCGTTGCTTTGTTTTACCGTAAGGGCGTTGTAGATTTCTGGTAGCTTTCCGCCATCAAACTTAACGTCTACAACCGGACCCATGATTTGC
Organism: Bacillus sp. FSL R9-9530; assembly: GCF_038008145.1. Classification (NCBI taxonomy): domain Bacteria; kingdom Bacillati; phylum Bacillota; class Bacilli; order Caryophanales; family Bacillaceae; genus Bacillus; species Bacillus sp. FSL R9-9530. The sequence goes on along the minus strand of NZ_JBBOYO010000001.1, from coordinate 4,142,301 downwards.
GTAACGCGCCCTTTATTCATCGGGTTCCCTCCTAGCTTTCTTTTAATTAGCCAGCTTTCTAAGAGAAGTCGGCTTTTAATTTTTATTAGTTTATAGCTTACGCGACTCTCCTGTTCTGGACGAACCGCTTCCGCTTTTTATTGAATCTAGCTCCGGTGGCTAGAAGGGTCGGTCATTTCACCCCTTCCTACGAGGCAAAGAACGCCTCTTTGTCAGGAGTTCCAATGCCCTCCCCTTCTGAGCAAGCCACCTACGCTTTTTAATACTATTCTAACGCTGCTACTCCACCAACGATTTCCGTAATTTCTTGCGTAATCGCTGCTTGACGCGCACGGTTGAATGAAAGTGTAAGTGAATCGATAACTTCCATTGCGTTGTCTGTAGCACTCTTCATTGCTGTCATACGCGCCGCGTGCTCACTTGCTTTACCGTCTAGTAATGCACCGTACACTAAGCTTTCTGCGTATTGTGGCAATAATACTTTTAAAATTTCTTCTTCAGAAGGTTCGAATTCATAAGCTGTCGTCGGTTTATCAGACGCCACATCCGTAAGCGGTAAAATTTTATTTTCCGTTACTTCTTGTGAAATTTTACTTACATAATGATTGTAGTAAATATACAGCTCATCATAAGCACCATCTGCGAACATCGCAATTGCTCGAGAAGCAATATCTTTAATATCAGTAAATGATGGGTGGTCAGATAATCCAACTACTTCATCAATGATGTTAAAGCCGCGACGTTTTAAATAATCACGTCCTAGTCGTCCAAGCACAATAATTGAATATTGGTTTGAATCCATATTATGACGTTCACGAATTACGTTACTTACTGTACGTAATACGTTACTGTTATAACCACCTGCTAGTCCGCGATCAGATGTAATAACGATGTACCCTGTACGCTTTACAGGACGCGCATTTAGCATTGGATGATTAATCCCTTTACTTCCTTGCGCAATGCTCGCTACTACTTCTTGAATCTTTTCCATATACGGAACGAAAGATTTAGCATTTTGTTCTGCACGGTTTAACTTAGATGCAGATACCATCTCCATCGCTTTCGTAATTTGACTCGTTTTCTTTGTCGAGTTAATCTTCGCTTTTATATCGCGTAAAGATGCCACAGGTTTTCACCACCTTTTTTCCGGAAGTTGGCACGATTAGTAAGAATCCTCTTCCTAATCTACGTTGCAAGATATTCTTGCTCATGATTGAAGGAAAAGAATAGGTGCACCTACTCTTTTCCTTTACATAACCGTCAGCAATCTCAAAAGCTGAGATGCCTTTTATATGATCTAGCTAAGCCACAGTCGACTTCACTTTTAATTATTATTCAGAAGCTACGAATACTTTTTTAAATCCGTTAATTGCTGCTGCAAATTTGTCGTCATCCGCAAGTTTCTTAGTTGTGCGAATTTCGCTTAATAAGTCAGTTGCATTTGAATCTAACCAAGCATGGAATTCTTCTTCGAAACGAGTGATATCTACTACTGGGATATCATCTAGGAATCCACGTGTTAAAGCGTAAAGAATGATAACTTGTTTCTCTACACGTAACGGTTTGTGTAATCCTTGTTTTAATACCTCAACTGTACGAGCACCACGGTTTAATTTCGCTTGTGTTGCTTTATCAAGGTCAGAACCGAACTGAGCGAACGCTTCTAACTCACGATAAGATGCAAGGTCAAGACGAAGTGTACCTGATACTTTACTCATCGCTTTAATCTGAGCTGATCCACCTACACGAGATACAGAAGTACCCGCATCGATTGCTGGACGTACGCCAGAGAAGAATAGGTCAGATTGTAAGAAGATTTGTCCATCCGTAATAGAAATTACGTTTGTTGGGATGTAAGCTGATACGTCCCCTGCTTGTGTTTCGATGAAAGGTAGTGCAGTTAAAGAACCGCCGCCTCTTGCATCACTTAATTTTGCTGCACGCTCTAATAAGCGAGAATGTAAGTAGAATACATCCCCTGGATATGCTTCACGACCTGGAGGACGACGTAATAGTAATGAAAGCTCACGGTAAGCCGCTGCTTGTTTTGATAAGTCATCATATACTACTAATACGTGTTTACCATTGTACATGAACTCTTCACCCATTGTTACACCAGCGTAAGGAGCTAGGTATAATAATGGAGCTGGTTGAGAAGCTGATGCAGTTACAACGATTGTGTAATCTAATGCACCGTGCTTACGTAGTGTTTCTACTACGTTACGTACTGTTGATTCTTTTTGTCCGATAGCTACATAGATACAAATCATATCTTCATCTTTTTGGTTAATGATCGTATCAAGTGCAACTGCTGTTTTACCTGTTTGGCGGTCACCGATGATTAACTCACGTTGACCACGGCCAATTGGTACAAGAGCATCGATCGCTTTAATACCTGTTTGAAGTGGCTCATGAACAGATTTACGATCCATTACACCTGGTGCTGGACTTTCGATTGGACGAGTGTTTGTTGTATTGATTGGGCCTAAACCATCAACTGGTTGACCTAATGGGTTTACAACACGACCGATTAGTTCTTTTCCTACTGGTACTTGCATGATGCGACCAGTACGACGAACTTCGTCACCTTCACGGATTTCTGTGTAAGGTCCTAAAATAATGATACCTACGTTGTTTTCCTCTAAGTTTTGTGCTAGTCCCATAACGCCATTAGAGAACTCTACAAGTTCACCAGCCATAACGTTATCAAGACCATGAGCACGCGCAATACCGTCACCGACTTGGATAACTGTACCAACATCACTAACTTCGATTTCAGACTGATAGTTCTCGATTTGTTGCTTTATCAGTGCGCTAATTTCTTCAGCTCTGATGCTCATGTGCTTCACCCCTATCTATTCTTCATTAATTCACGCTGAATACGTGCTAATTTTCCTTGTAAGCTTCCGTCGTAAATGCGATTTCCAATACGTACTTTAATGCCGCCTAGTAAATCTTCATCCACAACATTTTTCACGCGAATTGCATCTTTTCCTGTTTTTTTTGCAAATGCTTCTGCAATGTTAAGTTTTTCTTCTTCCGATAGAAGACGAATAGAATATACAGTTGCATCCGCTACGTTACGTTCTTCATTAGCAAGAACAACATATTCATTTGCAATTTCAGGTAGGATATCAATACGCTTGTTATCAATTAAAATATATAACGTATTTAAAATAGATTCAGAAACAGATGCGAATACGTTTGCAAGAAACGTTTTCTTCTGCTCTTTTGAAATGTTCGGTTGCGTTAAAAAGCTATGTAGTTCTCCGTTCTTTGTAAAAACGTTTTGTACAAGGCGTAATTCCTCTTCAAACATTTCTAATACGTGTTTTTCTTTTGCAATTTTGAAAAGAGCGACAGCATAACGTTTTGCTACAATCCCATTGCTCATCGCGCTTCTCCTACTTCTTTAATATAATCGCGAATTAACTTCACTTGATCTTCTTCTTTTAATTCTTTTTCAATTACTTTAGAAGCAATATGAACAGATAAAGAAGCAACTTGTTCTTGTAAAGCAGCAATCGCTTGCTCTTTTTCGCGTTGAATTTCTTGTACAGCAGATGTTTTAATTGATTCTGCTTCTTCTTTCGCAGCAGCAACAATAACATCCTTTTGATCTACAGCTTGTTTCTTCGCTCTTTCGATTAACTCTTGTGCTTCAACACGCGATTGTTTTAACATTTCACGTTGTTCTTCTACTAATTTCTTCGCTTCAGCATTACTTCTTTCTGCAGCGTCGATTTCATTAGTAACATGCTCTTCACGTTCTTTCATAATTCCCATTAAAGGACCCCACGCGAATTTGCGTAGCATTACTAATAGAAGTAAGAAAATGAACAATGTATAAGCAATCGTTCCAAATGGAATGGAAGCCCCTAATAATAAAGTTGGCACAAGGATTCACTCCCTTCAAAATATCTAAATTGATCATATGAAAAAAAAAGACATACGTTTCGTTCATAAAGCAATGGCGAAGAAAGTTCGGAAAAACACTCTTCGCCATCTATGTAAGGGGAGTCTCCCTTATTTGTTCATTACGATGAAAGCAATAACTACACCGATAATTGGAAGTGCCTCAACTAATGCAACCCCGATGAACATAATTGTTTGAAGTGCGCCTTTTAATTCTGGTTGACGAGCAACACCTTCGATTGTACGTGATACGATAAGACCGTTACCAATACCTGCACCTAATGCTGATAAACCAATTGCAATTGCAGCTGCGATTACACCTAAACTCATTTAATTTGTCCTCCTTTGTATTATAAAAAAATAAATTTTTTCTTACTTAAATTATATTAATGGTCATGGCTTACTTTATGAGCCATATAAACCATCGTTAACATTACGAAAATAAATGACTGGATTGAACCAACGAATACGCTGAATCCCATCCATGCTAACATCGGTACAAGTGCACCTAATGCTCCTAAGAATGATGCCCCGCCTAACTTAGCAAGTAATCCTAATAAGATTTCACCTGCGTAAATGTTACCAAATAAACGAAGACCTAACGTTAATGTGTTAGCAAACTCCTCAATAACCTTTAATGGGAATAAGAATTTCATAGGTTGGAAATAACCTTTAACATATTCTTTCGTACCCTTCATCTTAATTCCATAATAATGGGTGAGGGTAACTACCATCACGGCTAATGTTAATGCAACTGCTGGATCAGACGTTGGTGATCTCCACCATGCAATATGTTCGCCAGCCTCAACTGTTGAATACATGAATGGTAAACCAAGGAAGTTCGATACGATGATAAACATGATGAGCGTAACGCCAAGCGTTAAGAAACGTCCACCTGTTTTCCAATCCATCGTACTATTGATAATCCCTTTCACGAAGTCAAACACCCATTCCATGAAATTTTGCATCCCGGTTGGGCGAAGCGCTAAGCTGCGAGTTCCGATAACAGCGATTAAGAAAACAATAACTGCTGCTACAGTAACCATCATAACTGATGACAAATCGAACGTTAAACCTAGAAATTCAACTAATTTACCGTGTTCCACTAGTAATTCACCTCTCTTCCCTGCTCGTATACTCTAAATAAAGAAAATCTATGATCATGACAAGGTATCCTGTCAGCAATCCTACACCTAAGCCCCACATCGCAATTAACTCTTGATATTTGGCTGCAAATAAAATTAATAACCCAATCGTGGCGAATCTTGAATATGTACTTACCGCTGTCGCCTTAAACTTCACGTTTTCTCCATTTGTTACGCGATCTAATAGCTTGTCTGTTCTACGTGCAATGATGCGCAAACTAAGAAAACTGAAAATCGTTCCGATAATCAGCCCAAGAAATACATCCTTGTAAGAGGTAATTCCCCATCCTAGCACTAGAAGCGCAAGCAAGTAGTACATATATTTCTTTTGTCGTTGGACAAGTCCATGTACGTCTATCATCATTGCTCTCCCGAATAGTAATGTTGAATGAGTCGAATCATTGCGTATACCCCTGTTCCTAACCCGAGTAATAACCCTATAATAAGAAACAACGGAAACGTTCCAACCTTATTATCAATCCATTGCCCACCAAAGATTCCGATAAGAATAGAACCAACTAACTGAGCAAGTATTCCTGACATTAAAGCATACGCTTTTATATGGCTGCGATCGTTTTTTTGCAAGGATTCATCCCTCCAATATGTAACCCTCATTCACGATGTGTTAATAATAACTCATTTTTCTGCATAAATTCTATACAAAATAAAAAGTTTACATTTTCGTCACGGAATAGATGCATTTTTGCCACTGAAAGCCCTACCATCTATCCCCGTTGTTAGCATACAATAGGGTATTAACAGTGTCAACGAGAAATCGTAAAAAATCAAAAAATTTGAGTATTAGGCATTTCCTCCCAAAAATGAAAACGTTCCCCTTCTAAATACTGGTTAGAGATATGCAATTTCTAACAGTTTTCTCTTTATAATAGAAGAAAATGTTCACAAGTTTGTCACTATTATATTTTTAAGATATAGCGCTTTCCTTCCATAATATAGTGTCCCCGAGACGTAAGACTTCTATATTATATGTGATGTGTATATAACTTATGTTGTATATACCCTGTATATTTATCTCCCCCTCCCCCGTGCGCTGAGGGCGAAAAAAAAACGAGAGGGGAATCCCCCTCTCGTCTGTTGTCTTACTTCGTTCCGAATAAACGGTCACCAGCATCACCAAGACCTGGAACTACATAACCATGGTCATTTAACTTCTCATCTAATGCTGCTACATAAATATCAACATCAGGATGCTCTTCCTGCACTACTTTTACTCCTTCTGGAGCAGCTACGATACACATTAATTTAATTTGCTTTGCACCGCGCTTTTTCAGAGAATTAATTGCTTCAGCCGCAGAACCACCTGTTGCTAGCATCGGATCTAGTACGATAAAGTCACGCTCTTCTACATCCGTTGGAAGTTTCACATAGTATTCTACCGGTTGCAATGTTTTAGGGTCACGGTATAAACCAACGTGTCCTACTTTTGCTGCTGGAATTAATTTCAGAATTCCATCAACCATTCCTAAACCTGCACGTAAAATCGGAATTAAACCAAGTTTTTTACCAGCGATCACTTTTGTTGTCGCTTTGCTTACAGGCGTTTCAATTTCAATATCTTCAAGTGGAAGGTCACGAGTAATCTCGAAAGCCATTAAGCTTGCTACTTCGTCCACTAATTCACGAAAATCTTTCGTACCTGTATTCTTATCGCGAATATATGTAATCTTATGTTGAATTAACGGGTGATCAAATACATACAGTTTTCCCATGTGAATCTCTCCTTTAGATGATATTCATGCGTTTACACGCTTCTTTACACTATTTACGATTGTAAAGAAAACGCTACTAATATTCAAGGGCAAATTTGGCAAAATCATGATTTTGCGATGAATCTATCTAGTATCTTTACCAATTATGGGAGCTGTATCCTTCATTATATCGCCAAAATTTATTCATCATTTGTATACATACTTTAAAAATAATATATGTCCACAAAAAAGACTGCCAAAACAATTACGTTTCAGCAGTCTTTTTCAATCTATTATAGATCTGTATACATTGAGAATTTGCTCGTTAACGCTTCTACACGCTTACTTGCTTCTTCTAATGCAACTTCATTCTCATGATTTTTTAATGTATAAGCAATAAGTGCCGCAATTTCATCCATTTCTTCTAAACCGAAACCACGAGATGTTACAGCTGCTGTACCGATACGTACGCCGCTTGTTACAAATGGGCTTGCTGTTTCAAATGGAATTGTATTTTTGTTCACTGTAATACCAACTTCATCTAATACGTGCTCTGCTACTTTACCTGTAATTTCCAAGTTACGAACATCAATTAAGATTAAATGATTGTCTGTTCCACCAGAAACAAGTGTAAGTCCTTCCTTTTGAAGGCCTTCAGCTAAGCGGTTCGCATTATTAATGATATGTTGTGCATATGTTTTAAACTCATCTTGTAGTGTCTCACCAAATGCAACAGCTTTTGCAGCAATTACGTGCATAAGTGGGCCACCTTGAATACCAGGGAAGATTGATTTATCAATTTGTTTTGCAAATTGCTCTTCACATAAAATCATACCACCACGTGGACCACGTAATGTTTTATGTGTTGTCGTTGTAACGAAATGTGCATGTGGTACTGGGTTTGGATGTAAACCAGCAGCTACTAAACCAGCGATATGTGCCATATCAACCATAAAGTATGCACCCACTTCATCTGCAATCTCACGGAATCGTTTGAAATCGATAACACGAGGATATGCACTTGCACCTGCAACGATTAATTTTGGTTTATGTTCTTTCGCTTTTGCTAATACATCATCGTAATTAATACGGTGAGATTCAGCATCCACGCCATATTCTACGAAATTATATTGTACTCCACTGAAGTTAACAGGGCTTCCGTGTGTTAAGTGACCACCATGAGATAAATTCATGCCAAGTACTGTATCGCCTTGCTCTAAAATCGTGAAGTATACTGCCATGTTCGCTTGTGCACCAGAATGTGGTTGAACATTTACATGCTCTGCGCCAAAAATTTCTTTCGCGCGATCACGTGCTATATCTTCTACTACGTCTACGTGTTCACAACCACCATAGTAACGTTTTCCAGGATATCCTTCAGCATACTTATTCGTTAGAACAGAACCTTGCGCCTCCATTACTGCTTCACTTACGAAGTTTTCCGAAGCAATTAACTCAATCTTTGAACGCTGTCTTCCTAGTTCTGCCTCAATTGCAGCAAATACCTTTTCATCTTGACGTTTTAAATGATTCACCAAAATCCCCCTTTTCTGAACGAATTACATCAATTCCCAATAGTTTTTTCTCATTTATTCAGAAAAAACGAAAATTCAGGTTGTAATTCTTTCGAACCTTCATGTTTTCAACTACATTCTAACATGACTTTCTATATCATAAAAGAAAAAAAAAGACCAAAATTGGTCTTTTCTTTCTTCTATTATAAAGTCAGACCACATACCTTTTACCTTTCGATATACAGCTGTTATAAGACTTTATAATTTTTCATGTTTAACGGCAAGGAATAGCTTCTTCATTTGCCGCATAAACGGCACGTGCTCCACCTATTAGTTTCCCACGTGTTTTCGCCATCGTTACATGCGCACTTCCTATTTCCTTCACACTTGTACGAACCGGTACAGCTACATGCTTTAAATGCATACCGATAAATGTATCGCCGATATCCATTCCTGCATCTGCTTTAATAAACTCAATTACTACCGGATCTTTAAAATTGTGATACGCATACGTCGCTAATGCACCACCTGCTGATCTAACAGGCGTAACTGTTACAATTTCAAATTGATATTTCATCGCTACATCTCTCTCAACTACTAAAGCACGATTTAAATGCTCACAACATTGAAACGCCAATTCAATACCTGTTCTCTCTTGAAATTGTTTTAACTCAGAAAAAATCGCCTCTGCCACTTCCATCGTTCCTGATGTTCCAATTCTTTCACCTAGCACTTCGCTCGTGCTACACCCCACTACAAAAATTTGACCACTTTGCAGCGTGGCTTGTTCTTGGAAATCAGAAAGCGACATTTGTAGCTGTTCTCTTACCTTTACGATTTCTGTCATTACGCCTCTTCCTTTCACAGGTTGGTTCACCAAATTATATTTCATACTACTTATAGTTAGAATCTATTACTTTGTTTCGTACGTTTTAATTTTTCCTACTCGGTTTTCGTGACGGCCACCTTCATAGTCAGTTGTTAGCCAAATTTTCGCGATATCACGCGCTAGACCAGCTCCAATTACACGCTCGCCCATCGCTAACATGTTAGTGTCATTATGCTCTCTCGTCGCTTTCGCACTGAAAGTATCATGAACTAATGCACAACGAATACCATTTACTTTGTTTGCTGCGATTGACATACCAATGCCTGTCCCGCAAACTAAAATACCACGATCCACTTCACCATTCGCGACCATTTCTGCTGCTGGAAACGCAAAATCAGGGTAATCAACAGAACCAGCTTCACATTCACAACCTAAATCAATATATTCAATATTTAACTCTTCTAATAAACTTACAAGTTCTTTACGGATATTCATACCGCCGTGATCAGATGCTACTACTACTTTCATTTTTACCCCTCCGAAGTTTCAATCAATTATCTTCATTTCACACTCGCTACCTTAATGGAACAAAGTGATCTCCAATATCGTATTATACACGAAACATCAACCTTCTGAATGCTTTTTCAGTAAAGTTTGTACAAGTTTTTCCATCTCTTCTAACGTTTCTTTATAAATAGAAAGCGATCCGCCAAATGGATCTGAAATATCCTTACTTATACCCTTAGTTAATCCATATAATGTATCCAATTTCTTTTCCACGCTCGGATAATACCCAAGTACAATTTGCTTATGATTTTCCGTCATTGTTACTACAATATCCGCCCAATCAACCAAAGTATCGTTTACCTGCTGCGCGGCATGATCGATTACAATTCCTTTTTCAGCTAAAGCTTCCTTTGCATGTATCGACACATCGCTTCCAGGATAGGCGAAAACACCAGCAGATTGCACTTCAAATTTACCTTCTCCATAATGACGAAGCAAAGCCTCAGCCATTGGACTACGGCATGTATTTCCAGTGCAAACAAATAACACCCGTTTCATCTAAACCCACCCCTTTTTTTCTGTTTCCTACATTTATCCCGATTGGTGAAGGCTAATAATCAGCGGGGGATGAACACCCTCCACTGATTAAAGTTTCACTTTATCATAGCGTACATTAGAATAGAACAAAAGAAATGTGAACATACGAAAGGCGCATTTCTCTTATATTTTTTCTAAGAAAAATGCGCCTTATCCACATATATGAAACCTTATTTCCAAGTGCCCAAAATATTTTACCATACATAATGAACACACTACGAAACAAAATAAGGAATCCATTTCATATGAAACGGATTCCTTCTATCAAATAATTATTTCATTGTAACTTTCATTACTTCTGTTGAACCTTTTGTAGCTGTTACACCTACAGTTGTCTTAATAGACTCAGCTGCATCTGTGTTTGTAATAACGATTGGAGTAATTGTGCTTTTCGCTTTTTCACGAATTAATTCTAAGTCGAATGAGATTAATTTATCTCCAGCTTTTACAGCTTGTCCTTCAGAAACGTGAGCTTCGAAACCTTCACCTTCCATTTTTACAGTTTCTAATCCAACGTGGATTAAAATTTCTGTACCGTTTTTCGCTTTAATTCCAATAGCATGTTTCGTGTGGAATAATTGTACGATTTCACCATCAACTGGAGATACAACTACACCTTCAGTAGGATCGATCGCAACACCGTCACCCATCATACGACCAGCGAATACTGGATCTGGTACTTCTTCAATATTTTTCACTGCTCCAGTTAATGGAGCTACGATTGTTTCTTCATTTGTTTTTGAACCAAAACCGAATAATTTTTTAAACATAGGATAGTCCTCCTTATAATTTACCTAAAAGTTTATAGGGCAATCTCTATTCAAGATCGAAATACACGTAAGACTTCATACTTCGAATGTTATACTGTAAAAACTCTTTCGAAATAAATCATGTCATTACTACTAGACTCTTATTGTAGCGCTTCACAAAATCCCAGTCAATTCTGATTGTCTGGATAACAATGAGAAGTTAACTTCTACTTATATTTTCTCTTTTTTTCACTTACTTGTCTAGAGGTCTTTACTACATTTTATTTTTTGTTGTTAATTTGTAAAATTCTTTTCAAATTTTTGTTGAAACTAACTTGACTAAAGTAAGTAACTATTTTATTATTACTTACATAAGGTAAGTTAATAACTTTTAGGAGGTTTTTTAAAATGATGGATATCGGTCTTCTTATTATTCGTCTTATTATAGGAATTACATTCATGGGTCATGGTGCTCAAAAATTATTTGGTTGGTTCGGCGGTTACGGCTTAAAGGGAACTGGCGGCTGGATGGAGTCAATCGGCTTACGTCCTGGTGTATTTATGGCATTTATGGCTGGCGCAACTGAACTATTAGGTGGTTTCTTATTCGCAGCAGGTATTTTCACTGTAGTTGGTTCATTATTTATCGTAGGAACAATGTTAGTAGCAATTTTCACAGTTCACGGAAAAAATGGTTACTGGGTAACACAAAACGGATTCGAATATAATTTAATGTTAATCGCTGTCGCTATCGGTGTAGCTTTAATTGGACCTGGCGCTTACGTTTTACTTTAATATTTATCTCTATTTCAAGATATTTACCAAAAAAGAGATTACTTCAGTACAATCGAGGTAATCTCTTTTTTTTACATCATCAAAAAAATATTATTTTCAGCAGGAGATTCCCATTGATATCTTGTAAAGGAACAATAAGTATTCATATTTAGAAAGGGGATTACAACATGTTATCCATTAATCCAAACGAACAAACTGAAAAAGATAATTACAAATTACTAACAGGAAGTATCATTCCACGTCCTGTTGCATTCGTTACTTCTGTAACTAAAGATGGCGTATTGAACGGTGCGCCATATAGTTATTTCAATATCGTCGCTGCCAATCCACCACTTATCTCAGTTTCAGTACAACGCAAAGAAGGAAAACCGAAAGACACTTCCAGAAACGCAATAGAAAAAGGGGAATTTGTCGTACATATTTCTGATGAATCTTACGTAGAAGCAATCAACGAAACAGCAGCGAACCTACCTCCTAATGAAAGTGAAATCGAATTAGCAAAACTAACACCGATTGACAGTGATGTCATTTCAGTACCAGGGGTTAAAGAAGCAAACATTCGAATGGAGTGCATATTAGAACGCGCTATCCCACTCGGCGGAACCGAAGACTCGCCAGCTTGTGACCTACTAATCGGCCGCGTCGTCCGCTTTCACGTCGCTGAACACTTATACGAAAACGGCCGAATTCACGCCGAAGAACTAAAACCAATAAGCCGCCTAGCAGGACACAACTACGCAAAACTAGGAGAACAATTTGAATTAGTGAGGCCCATTTAAAGGCGGAAGCGGCTCGCTCAGAATGAGAGGGGGATGGAGCTCCTGACGTAGAGGCGCTTTTTGCCTCGCAGGAAGGCGCGAAGCCACCGACCATTCTAGCCGCTGGAGCTGGATACATTTAAAAGCGGAACCGACTGCCCAGGCCCGGTGGCTAAGGTTCTTCCTCACAGAAGATGCTTTTTATCTTCTCGTGGGGAAGGTTCTTAGACTCAAGGGCCTAGGAGGTGAAGCTGGCCACTGGAACTGGATATATCCCCTAAAAGCGGAAGGGGCACGTTCACTTCCATCACCTAAACATAAACCCCCCGCTGAAAGCGGGGGATTTTTTATCGTAATTCTTCGTTCTTCTCCTCTAATGCCGGGAATTTCTCTTTTTTAGATCTACCAAGCTTTATTACAAAGAAATATAAGGAAAGTAACGTAATAAGGAAAACAATTAAAAACGGGTACGGAGAATAAAAAGTACGCGCCGCCTCCGATTTTCCTGCAACAAACTTCAATGACTCAATATCTAAAAACTCAGCAAACATTTGTACACCGAGCATACTGAACCAAAAAACAAAAAAACTAATAATAATACCAAAAACTTGCTTCAATCTCGTCATTCATCTCATCCTTTCTATATTTGTAATTTTTTAGTGTGATTAATATAGTACAAACGAAACTATGCACAGAAAGGAACTATCTCACCATTCACGAATTAACTTAATCCAACCTAACATCGAAATTTGCAAAATAACACCCAATATTATAAGTCTTCTTAGCCATCGAGGAAAGAAGGTTAAAAGCTTAACATACCATTCCAATAGCTTGTTCATAATTCCCTCCTACATAAAATTATATAGGAAAAAGGAGATACAATCCAAACCCAACAAGAATAATACCACCTACTATTTCACCGTATGTGCCAAGTATATTCTTGGCATGGCTACCAAGCAATAAACCCATCCAAGCCAGTAACATACTTATTAGTCCGAACAATAATATCGTAATAATTGTCTCTGCTCCGTAAATTCCAAGACTAAGACCTACTGAAAAACTATCTATACTGACACCAAATGCAAATACAAATAAACTAATTCCAATTGGAGCAGTTCTAGTCTCTTCCCCTTCTAAAATAGACGAATATACGATATAGAACCCTAGCCCAATTAATAAAATAGCTCCTGCAAAATTTGCGACATCCCCATACCTCTCTGATAGAAAACGTCCTAGTACCATTCCGATAAATGGCATAATAATATGAAATATCCCAATCGTCATACCTATATAAAGGATTTGTCTTAACTTTAATGTTACCATCCCCATACCGAGGCTCACTGAAAATGCATCCATCCCCAGAGCAAATGCCATAATTATTAAAGGTATTAATTGTTCAAGTGTCATTCATATCCCCCCTCGGACGTGCTACTTCACAATATGCTTATCCGAGGAGAAATATTCTGTTTGCTAAAGGTACATTATCATTCAATAATAATCTGATGTCCCGCAGCTTTTGTTAAACGATTCATAATTGCATTTCCTATGCCTTCATTCGGGAATGATTCACTAAAAATAACATCTACTTCACTTGCATCAAACGTTCTAAGCACATCATATAACTTAGTCGCAACGCTGGCTAAATCGCTTCGCACACCACAAGACAATACAACATCTGCACTATACACATGCTGATACTCTTCTGTCGTTAATACACCTACTTTAAATCCTTCTTTCTTTTTCTCATCCACAATACGTTGAATAAACTCACGGGACCCTTCAACAATACTAAGTGGTGCTTTCGGTGCATAATGTGTATATTTCATTCCAGGTGATTTTGGTTTTTCTTTCTCATCCTTTAAAGCTGGATCTAAAGAAACATTTCCTATCACGGCCTCTAATTGCTCCTTCGTAATCCCACCTGGACGTAAAATCGTCGGAACCTCGCTCGTACAATCAATTACAGTTGATTCAACGCCTACTCCTGTTGCCCCGCCATCAACAATACCAGCAATTTTCCCATTTAAATCTTCATACACATGAGAAGCTAACGTTGGACTTGGGCGTCCTGAACGATTCGCACTCGGTGCCGCAACAGGCACGTTTGCCTCTTCAATAAGGGCGAGCGCTACTGGATGATCCGGCATCCTCACTCCGACTGTATTCAGTCCTGCCGTAACCCTCTCTGAAATCCCTTTTTTTCTCGGTAAAATGATTGTTAATGGTCCTGGCCAAAAATGCTCCATTAACTTTTCTGCAACCGGCGGAATTTCTCTTACGATACCATCTAACTGAGATTTTGTTCCTATGTGGACAATCAGTGGATTATCGCTCGGTCTCCCTTTCGCTTCAAAAATTTTCGCTATCGCTTCATCATCCATTGCGTTTGCTCCTAACCCATATACCGTTTCCGTTGGGAAGGCCACCGCTTCATTTTCTCTTAATAATCTCGCTGCTTCTTTTAATTGTGGATAATATTTTTTTCTTTCCACAACATTATCCACAACCCACATATTTGTATGCATTTTTTCCCACGTCCTTTTCTACCATGAAATACTTGTCTATTTTTAGTTTACTATGAGATTTATCCAAAAGACAAACAAGGTTTATCCACAAAATGTGGATAAACCTTGTTAATCCGTGGATAACTTTGTGAATAGCTGACAATTTAGTATTATTGCATTTAGCTCTTTTATATTTTTACAAAAGTGTTCTAACTGTCGAATTTCCTCTGGCACTTCCTCTTTCTCTACAATGACAAAGTTAAAAAACTGAAAGATGGTCACAGATTGTGGATGATTTGTGAGTAAGTACAATTGTCGAATATCTTTTTCTTTCATATACTGCAAAAACATCTCGAAAAAATATAAGAAAGTCTGTTTATCCACATTAGGTGTGAATAAACAAGAACGGATAAGTGCATTTTCTCCACTTTGTTCATATCCAATTACCGCTCGTATTTCTCCCGCCTCTTCCAAGATCATAAATTGTGCGTACAACTCATTTATTTTATCATCTTTTTTATTAGCTTGTCCGAAAAAAGAATGTAATCTTTCTACATCTGCTTTCGTAGCAAAATACACGTTCTTCATAGTAAATCCCTCCTCATTGATATATATGAGGAAGGATTTATTAATAGCACTATTTAGAGAATAAAGATGTAAAAGCTTCGACGATAAATAATTTAACCTCTGGTTTCTCTTCCTCTTCTACTGTTACATATTCATTTTGCTTTTCTTGTTTTTGCTCCACAGGTTTCTCCACTTTTTCCACAGTTTTTGTTTCTACTTTTTTTACAGGCTGTTCTTCTACTTGTGTTTCGTGTTTTACTACTTTCTTTTCCTGTGCTGTTACTTTTTCAGCTTTTTCCGGCTTTACTACTTTCTTTTCTTTCACCTTATCCTCTTTCTTCTCCGGTACATCCACTACTTCCTCATCTAGTTGTCTCACCTGCTCCTCTTCAGGAGATTCAGCTTTCACAACATGT
Organism: Bacillus sp. FSL R9-9530; assembly: GCF_038008145.1. Classification (NCBI taxonomy): domain Bacteria; kingdom Bacillati; phylum Bacillota; class Bacilli; order Caryophanales; family Bacillaceae; genus Bacillus; species Bacillus sp. FSL R9-9530. The sequence continues at coordinate 4,126,296 of NZ_JBBOYO010000001.1, read as the reverse complement.
TCTTCTTTCCTTACAGCTGTACCACTTGAAAAATCTAAGAAACACATCGGTGGAAATAATACACACCACCAGTTTGCACCTTCACCTTTTCCAATTGTAATAAGTACCGCTTCATATTCTCCTGCCGGATAAATAAAATTCCCATATACCTTTGTAGGAAACTTCACATTCTTACCGAATTTCACTTGAAACGCCTCTTTACTTCCTTCTCTTTTTAGTGTATTTGCCACTGTCTTTTCAATTTCAGGAATATGATTTTGAATTACTTTTCGAGCTTCTTCAAATGACGTTAAATCCGCTACCCATCCATCAATTTGCGCTTTTACTTCATCGCGTACTTTACGCTTTAACGCCTGATCTTTATCGGAATCACTATTAGCTAAAATACGTAATCGAACGGCCTCTTTCGGAATAACAGTAGGCCCTTTTGCATCAGCTTTCATATATCCAAACTGCACAAGTAACTGTGCACCAATTAATAATAAAAGAAAGTAAGCAATAACTTGTTTTTTCATTTCCTCCACCGTCCCCTCTAGAAACAGTGTGGACAGACTTTCATCTTTCTAAACTATTAAATTCAAAATCTATATAAAAAACCGATAGAAAAGCATTTTTTTAATTGGCGAGAGGAACTGGCTATGTATAGGTAATAAGGTGCGTATTTTCGCTGAAATAATTCCCCTTACCAAAATTCTAAATAAAATGTATGGCTGAGTAGTTACGAATTTTTCATACAAAAAATAGAGTAAGGCTTATGCCTTACTCCATCTCTGCAAATACCATGCGATCTTTTCCATTAATATCAAATACAACTTCAACTTGAGCTCGCGGGAAAGTTTGCTGTAATAATGCTTTCACATCTTCACCTTGCCCTACACCAATTTCAAACGCCACAATCGCCTTGTTCTGTAATACATTCGGCAATTCCTCCATAAAACGACGATAGAAATCTAGTCCATCTTCCCCACCAACAAGCGCACGCTTCGGCTCATGCTCCTTCACAACAGTAGAAAGACCACGCCAATCTTCCTCTGGTATGTACGGAGGATTGGAAACAACAACATCTAACTTCTGACCTGTTTCATAAAACGGAGACAGTAAATCGCCGTGATAGAAAGTTACATCCGCCCCTAAAGTTTTTGCATTTTCTTCTGCAACTTCAATCGACTCCTGTGCGATATCTACTGTATACACATGAAGATTTTTATTTTCTAAAGCGAGCGTAATAGAAATCGCTCCACTACCTGTTCCAATATCCGCTATGTGAAGCTCCTCATTACCGAAATGGCGCTCAATTCTCTCTAGCACTCCAACTATAAGTTCCTCTGTTTCCGGTCTTGGTATCAATACCTCTTCATTTACAAAGAATGATCGGCCATAAAACATTTCATAACCGAGCATATATTGGATCGGAATACCTTCTACATGCTTGTGGATAAATTCTGCAAAACTTTTCTCTTGTTCCGCAGTTATTTCTTCACGCATATTCATGAGCATTCCGGTTCTGTTCGTCTTTAATACATGACAAAGGACAATTTCTCCCGCATTTTCATCTCGTCCATTTTCCTGTAAAAAAGAAGAAGCCCATTTCAGGGCTTCATAGACACGCATTACTCAGCTGCCTCCATCTTTTGCGCCTGATCTTCCATCACTAAGGCATTGATGAAATCATCTAACTTACCTTGTAGGATTTGATCTAGCTTTTGAATCGTTAAACCGATTCGATGGTCTGTAACACGGTTTTGCGGGAAGTTATACGTACGAATACGCTCTGAACGATCTCCCGTACCAACAGCTTGTTTACGGTTTTGATCATACTCAGCTTGCGCTTCTTGTCTAAATTTATCATAAACACGTGCGCGTAATACTTTCATCGCTTTTTCTTTATTCTTAATTTGTGATTTCTCATCCTGACAAGATACAACTACACCAGTCGGTAAATGCGTTAAACGTACCGCTGACATCGTTGTATTAACGCTTTGTCCACCAGGACCACTAGAAGCAAACGTATCAACACGAACATCTTTTTCATGAATATTAATTTCTACTTCTTCTGCCTCTGGTAGTACAGCTACAGTTGCTGTAGATGTATGAATACGTCCGCCAGATTCCGTTTCAGGAACACGTTGTACACGGTGAGCACCATTCTCGAATTTCAGCTTCGCGAAAGCACCTTTACCGTTAATCATAAAGATAATCTCTTTATATCCACCTAACTCTGTATAGCTCGCTTCGATAATTTCAGTTTTCCAACCTTGCACCTCAGCATAACGGCTATACATACGATATAAATCACCAGCAAATAAAGCTGCTTCGTCACCACCAGCAGCGCCACGAACCTCAACGATAACGTTTTTATCATCATTAGGGTCTTTTGGAACAAGTAAAATTTTCAGACGTTCTGATAATGTTTTCTCTTGTCCTTCTAATTCAGAAACCTCTTCTTTTACCATATCACGCATATCAGCGTCTAACTTATCTTCTAACATTGCTTTTGCATCTCGTAATTGCTCACGAACATCTTTATACTCACGGTACACCTCTACCGTGTCCTGAATATCAGATTGCTCTTTTGAATACTCACGAAGCTTATTTGTATCGCTAATAACCTCTGGGTCACTTAACAACTCATTCAACTTCTCATAACGATCTTCTACAGCTTGCAAACGATCTAACACACCATTCACCTCTACATCCTAGTATCTAATACAAATAGTATATGGTACTTAATCAAAAAAACGCAAATTATATTTAAAAGCGTAAGCGGCTTGCTCAGAATCGCAGGACATTGGAACTCTCGACCTTGAAGCGCTTTTTGCTTCGAGCGAGAGAGTGAAATGGCCGGAGATTCTAGCCGCTGGAGCTAGATAATATTTAAAAGCATAAGCGGCTTGCTCAGAATCGCAGGACATTGGAACTCTCGACCTTGAAGCGCTTTTTGCTTCGAGCGAGAGAGTGAAATGGCCGGAGATTCTAGCCGCTGGAGCTAGATAATATTTAAAAGCGTAAGCGGCTTGCTCAGAATCGCAGGACATTGGAACTCTCGACCTTGAAGCGCTTTTTGCTTCGAGCGAGAGAGTGAAATGGCCGGAGATTCTAGCCGCTGGAGCTAGATAATATTTAAAAGCGTAAGCGGCTTGCTCAGGATCGCAGGACATTGAAACTCTCGACCTTGAAGCGCTTTTTGCTTCGAGCGAGAGAGTGAAATGGCCGGAGATTCTAGCCGCTGGAGCTAGATAATATTTAAAAGCGCAAGCGGCTCGCTCAGCTCTGACTGGCTAAGGTTCTCTCGTACAAAAGGTGCTTTTCACCTTGAGTAGCGGCGGTTCTTAGACACGAAGAGCTTGCCACCAATCTTCATCTATTTTCGAAAAAAACCCGCTCTACATAGCGAGTTTCACTTATCTTTGTTTTGTAGGTACTGCATGACAATGACGACAACGTGGTTCATACGATTCTGAAGCCCCAACTAAAATAATTGGATCATCAAATGCCGCTGGTTCTCCATCGATTAAACGTTGCGTACGACTTGCAGGAGATCCACATTCAGAACAAACTGCCTGCAATTTAGTTACATGTTCAGCAATCGCCATCAGCTGAGGAACTTGTCCAAATGGTAGACCACGGAAATCTTGGTCTAATCCAGCTACAATGACACGATAGCCACGATTTGCCAATACTTGCACCACTTCCACAATGTCCCCATCAAAAAATTGTACCTCATCGATTGCAATAACATCCATTTCTTCTGTTACATGGTTAAATATATCTTTTGAAGCTGAAACAGGAACTGCTTTAACCTTTAATCCATTATGTGATACAACATCTTCTTCACTATAACGATTATCAATACATGGTTTAAATACAATCGCATGTTGTTTCGCAAATTGTGTACGGCGTATACGGCGGATGAGCTCTTCTGATTTCCCAGAAAACATACTCCCGCAAATCACTTCAATCCAACCATTTTGATTCATTAAGTACATTGAGCTCTCCTTTCATCTACTTTCCTAATCCAAAGTAGGGTAAAGGTTTAATATTTTCGCAAAAAAAACAGACAAGCGAATACATACACTTGCCTGTTTTATGTTCTTTATTACTTGATGCCGTATTTCTTATTGAAGCGGTCAACACGTCCGTCTGCAGTAGCAAACTTCTGACGTCCAGTGTAGAATGGGTGAGAATCAGAACTGATCTCAATTTTTAGTAATGGATAAGTGTTACCATCTTCCCACTCAACAGTTTCGCTAGAGCCTTTTGTAGACCCGCTTAAGAATTTGAAGCCAGTGTTCGTGTCCATAAATACAACTTTATTGTAATTTGGATGGATTCCTGCTTTCATTCTTTTCATCTCCTTCCGCCCTGAATCATTTTCGAAACAGAGTTTTTCATCTTCAGCTGCTTACACAACTATATTGATGAAACACATATGATGAAATTATAACAAGGCTAACTCCATTTTGCAACTACCTGTTTTTGTCTTTTTAAAATTAAAAGTGGAGGCGGCTCGCTCAGCTCTGACTGGCTAAGGTTCTCTCGCACAAAAGGTGCTTTTTACCTTTAGTGCGGGAGGTTCTTAGACACGAAGAGCTAGCCGCCGGAACTGGATATCAATTAAAAGCACAAGCGGCTCGTTCAGAATCCAGGTCACTTCAAGCTCTCGACCAAGAAGCGCTTTTTGCTTCGACCGAGAGAGCGAAATGGCCGGAGATTCTAGCCGCTGGAGATGGATATACCTAAAAGCACAAGCGGCTTGTTCAGAATGAGAGGGGGATGGAGCTTCTGACGTAGAGGCGCTTTTTGCCTCGTAGGAAGACGCGAAGCCACCGACCATTCTAGCCGCTGGAGATGGAACTAGATACACCTTAAAGCGCAAGCGGCTCGCCCAGAATCGTAGGGCACTTCAAGCTCTCAATCCAAATATGATTTCCATCTCAAAAAACAAATTTTTTCCATATATTACTCTCTCTAATATTCCCTTAAAAACATAAAAAACTCGCTTACTACGAAATAAGCGAGTCCCCATCTTTTCCCTTTACTTAGTGGTTACATACCTTTTTGAGTCTGCAACAATGTTTTGTAAAAATTCTTCATTTGTCTTTGTTTGACGAAGTTTACGTAAGAAGCCTTCAACAAAGTCTGGTGTATCACGCATTGTTTTACGAATACCCCACAGCTTGTCTAAATGTTCTTTCGGAATTAATAGGTCTTCTTTACGCGTACCAGAGCGACGAATATCAATCGCTGGGAAGATACGGCGCTCAGCTAATGAGCGATCTAAGTGAAGTTCCATATTTCCAGTTCCTTTAAACTCCTCGTAAATTACATCATCCATACGAGACCCTGTATCAACAAGCGCTGTTGCTAAAATCGTTAGGCTACCGCCCTCTTCGATATTACGCGCAGCCCCAAAGAAACGCTTCGGTCTATGAAAAGCAGCAGGATCAATACCACCTGATAAGGTTCTACCACTTGGCGGAATAACAAGGTTGTAAGCACGCGCTAAACGGGTAATACTATCCATTAAAATGACAACGTCCCTTTTATGTTCTACAAGACGCATTGCACGCTCTAATACAAGCTCCGCTACTTTAATATGATTCTCTGGCACTTCATCAAAAGTAGAACTTACAACATCACCTTTAACAGAACGTTCAATATCTGTTACTTCCTCTGGACGCTCATCAATTAAAAGTACAATTAATTCTGCTTCCGGATGATTTGTTGTGACACTGTGTGCAATTTCTTTTAACAGACTTGTTTTACCAGCCTTTGGAGGCGCAACAATTAAACCACGTTGCCCAAATCCAACTGGTGCGATTAAATCCATGATGCGTGTCGGTAACTTTTTCGTTTCCGTCTCCAATTTCATTTGGCGATCTGGGTATAACGGTGTTAATGCAGGGAAATGTACACGCTCTTTTGCTGAGTCTGGATCATCTCCATTTACAGCTTCAACTTGTAGCAATCCAAAATAGCGCTCATTTTCTTTCGGAGGTCGTACTTTACCAGAAACCTTATCTCCATTACGTAAATCGAAACGACGAATTTGCGAAGCCGAGATATAAATATCTTCTGAGCTTGGAGAATAATTGATAGGACGTAAGAATCCAAATCCTTCTGATTGAATAATTTCTAATACGCCTTCCATGAAAAAGAAACCTTCTTTTTCTGCTCGAGCTTTTAAGATAGAGAAGATTAGCTCTTTTTTCGTTAACTTGCTGTAATACGAAATCTTAAATTCCTTCGCAAGCTCGTATAACTCTTTTAATTTCATGTTTTCTAATGCTGCAATTGACAAATTCATTCAGACACCACACTTTAACTTTATTCTCTTTTCACATGGGTAAAGGGAAAAATACGGAAGGCAAATAAATAATAATGAAAGGCAATAAGTTCAAGTAGGATAATATTCACTATTGTAACCCTTTTATCTAGTTTTAATCAATACGTTGAAACACAAATACAAGAAGCGAAGACAAGAAAATTTGTCTTCGCCTTTTCATATTTCTTTCTTTTTTCTACTCACCTGATTTTAAGGCAGAATAGATAAGGTATTTCTGCTTTTATTTAATTCAGTTCCAGGGGCTAGAATCTCCGGTCATTTCACCCCTTCCTGTGAGACAAAAAGCGCCTCTTCGTCAGGAGTTTGAAGTGCCCTGCGATTCTGAACGAGCCGCTTGCACTTTTTATTTAATCCAGCTTCAGCAGCTAGAATGGTCGGTGGCTTCACTTCTTCCTGCGAGGCAAAAAGCGCCTCTACGTCTGAAGCTCCATCCCCCTCCCATTCTGAACGAGCTGCTTACGCTTTTTATTTAATAACCAAATTCGGTTTTTTATTTAAGCTATGGCGGCCGTCTACGAAGCGTACTGTGCCTGATTTTGCACGCATAACAAGGGATTGTGTTGTTCCGACGCTACCTTTAAATTGAACGCCTCGTAATAGTTCTCCGTCTGTTACACCTGTTGCTGCAAAGATTGCATCGTCACCTTTTACTAAGTCTTCCATACGAAGGATACGATTGATATCTTCAATACCCATTCTTTTACAACGAGCTAGTTCAGCTTCGTTTTGAGGTAAGAGCTTCCCGTGAATTTCTCCACCTAAGCATTTTAATGCGACCGCAGCTAATACACCTTCAGGTGCTCCACCAGAACCGAATAGAATATCTACACCAGTACGGTCAAATGCTGTATTGATTGCTCCAGCTACATCTCCATCGTTAATTAATTTAATACGAGCACCAGCTTTACGAATTTCTTCGATAATTGCTTGATGACGTGGACGGTTTAAAACTGTCGCTACAACATCTTCGATATCTTTATTTTTCGCTTTCGCAACTGCACGTAAGTTGTCGATAATAGGTGCGTCAATATCAACTGCACCAACTGCTTCTGGACCAACCGCTATTTTATCCATGTACATGTCAGGAGCATGTAACAAATTGCCGTGATCTGCAATTGCAATAACAGCAAGCGCATTCCAGCCGCCAGCCGCTACGATATTTGTCCCTTCTAGAGGATCAACTGCAACGTCTACGCGTGGTCCATATCCTGTACCCAATTTTTCTCCGATATATAGCATTGGCGCTTCATCCATTTCACCTTCGCCAATTACAACTGTACCTTTCATCGGAATTGTATCAAATACATCACGCATAGCTGATGTTGCTGCACCATCTGCCTCATCTTTTTTTCCCCGCCCCATCCAACGCGCTGATGATAATGCTGCAGCCTCTGTTACACGTACTAACTCCATAGATAAACTTCTTTCCACGATAATCCCTCTCCTTTAAGCCTTTATATTTCTGCCGTATTTTGTGAACCTTATTTTTCTATAAAGTGTACTTCCGTTAGTAGTGATTCTTCGCTCCCCATTAACGGAAGTATCACCACCTTATCCCGATTGGTGAGGGTTAATAATCGACGTGGGATACCCCATACTGATTAAAGTTTCACTTTATGCATTCTTCATTTCTTCAATTTCTTGCTTTGTCATTTGTTCTCGCCAAATGTTTGCACCAAGCCCTTTAAGCTTGTCTACTATATTTTCGTAACCTCGATCAATATGATCAAGTCCCGTTACTTCTGTAATGCCATCTGCCATTAAACCCGCAATAACAAGGGACGCACCAGCTCGTAGGTCACTCGCTTTCACCTTCGCACCTTGCAATAAAACCGGTCCAGTCACAATTGCTGAACGGCCTTCTACTTTAATTTGCGCGTTCATACGGCGCAATTCATCAATATGCTTGAAACGTGCGCTGTAAATTGTATCAGTTACAACTCCTGTTCCATGCGCTTTTGTTAAAAGCGTTGTAAACGGCTGTTGTAAATCCGTTGGAAACCCTGGATATACAAGCGTTTTTACATCAACTACTTTTAACCTTCTATTGCCGTTCACTGTAATTTGGTCATCGTTCGTTTCAATTTGAACACCAGCTTCTCTTAGCTTCGCAGTAACGGATTCTAAATGCTGAGGAATAACATTATCAACTGTTACTTCTCCTCCTGATGCTGCTCCTAAAATCATATACGTACCAGCTTCAATACGGTCTGGAATAATAGTGTGGTGACAACCGTGCAGTGAATCCACACCATCAATTCGGATTACGTCTGTACCAGCACCTTTAATACGTGCTCCCATACTCGTTAACAATGTAGCTACATCAATAATCTCTGGTTCTTTCGCTGCATTTTCAATAACAGTTCTACCTTTCGCTCGTACAGCCGCTAGCATAATATTAATCGTAGCTCCTACACTAACAACATCTAAATAAATACGTGCCCCACGTAGTTCGTCTGCTCTTAAATAAATGGCACCTTGTTCATTTGTAACATATGCCCCTAACGCTTCAAACCCTTTAATATGCTGATCAATCGGTCGTGGCCCTAAATGACATCCACCTGGAAGCCCAATAACAGCTTTTTTAAAACGGCCAAGCATTGCACCCATTAAATAATAAGAGGCGCGCAATTTTTTCACTTTTCCATTTGGTAAAGGCATCGCAACCATGTTAGAAGGATCGACTACCATCTCTTCTTCCTGCCCATAAGTTACTTTCCCTCCAATTTCCTCTAGTAAGTCTCCTAACATTTTCACGTCCGAAATATTAGGAACACCGCCAATAGTTACTGGAGTATCTGCTAAAATTGTCGCTGGAATTAGTGCAACAGCACTGTTCTTTGCACCACTCACACGAATCGTTCCATTTAAAGCTCTTCCGCCTTCAATTAGCAACTTTTCCATATTGAGCTCCCTTCTTGTGAATGTATTTATCTTCTACTTCTTTATAAGAAGTAGAAGATTCCCCCTTAAGAATCTCAATCACTCTTTCCATCCTGAAACTCAATAAGTAGAAAACCATCACCTGTAGCTCCCCTGCTGTACAAATAGATGAAGATTAACTATTCATCGAATCAAATTACTCAATTCAGATACTTACCACATTTATTAATAGGACTATGCACATTATTTTCTATATTCGCAAACCAAAAATTCACTTTATAAAATCTTTAGACTTGTTCGCGCTTTCATTATACAACGAAAGGAAACCGTCTAAAAGACTAGACGGTTTCCAAAACGGAATTTTATTCTTACGCTTTACCGTTAGAACCGAACTCACGCATTTTACCAGCAACAGTTGCTTTGATAGCGTCGCGGCCAGGTCCAATATATTTACGAGGATCGTAAACTTCTTGGTCTTTGTTTAATGCTTCACGAACAGCTTTTGTAAACTCAATTTGGTTCTCAGTGTTTACGTTAATTTTTGAAGTACCTAGAGAAATAGCTTTTACGATATCAGCAGTTGGGATACCAGTACCACCGTGTAATACTAAAGGTACGCCAGTGAAGTCGCGAACTTGTTCCATTTCAGCGAATCCTAAGTTAGGCTCACCTTTGTAAGGACCGTGTACAGAACCTAAAGCTGGAGCTAGGCAATCGATACCTGTTGCTTCAACAAGGTGCTTACACTCTGCTGGATCAGCGTAAATTACGCCTTCAGCGATGATGTCGTCTTCTTGTCCGCCAACTGTTCCAAGCTCAGCTTCAACAGATACGTTACGAGCGTGTGCGTATTCTACCACTTTTTTAGTAGTTTCAACGTTTTCATCGAATGGGTGGTGAGAAGCGTCGATCATTACAGATGTGAAACCTGCATCAATTGCTTCTTTACATTTTTCGAAGCTTGAACCATGGTCAAGGTGAATCGCTACAGGAACAGAAATGTTCATTTCTTCGATTAAAGCTTTAACCATAGCTACAACTGTTTTGAAACCAGTCATATGACGAGCTGCACCCTCAGATACACCTAAGATTACAGGAGATTTTTCTTCTTCCGCAGCAGCTAAGATAGCTTGAGTCCACTCTAAGTTGTTCATGTTGAATTGACCAACTGCGTATTTTCCTTCTAGTGCTGTGTTTAGCATTTCTTTCATAGAAACTAAAGGCATGGTGAATCCTCCTAAAAAACGTTTTTTGTATCCGATAAATTCTTATCGCTGGTAGTATGACCAGAATAAGGTAAAATATGTATATTTACATACCGGACTTCTTTCTACACTCAATAGGATAACAACTTGTACTCAAAAACTCAACTGTATTCACCTGCTCAATAGTCCATGTAAACGCTTTTTTCCATATTTTTTATAAAAAATTCACTTTTTACGCCTCTACAGCAAGCTGATCTCTCACTGCTTGACGAATCTCATCAATATCAAACGGTTTAGCAAAGTGCATTAAAGCTCCTAAATCTTTCGCTTCTTGAATCATATCCAATTCTCCATAAGCAGTCATTAAAATCACTTTAATACTCTCATCAATTTCTTTTACATGTTTTAAAATCTCTATACCATCCATACCTGGGATTTTCATATCTAACACTACTAAATCTGGATTATCTTTTTTCACGATATCTAAAGCTTGAAATCCATTCGCTGCTTGGAACGTCTGATAACCTTCTTTTTGGAACACTTCATGCAATAAAACACGAATGCCATATTGATCATCAACGATTAAAATTTTCCCTTCCATAACTCCCAACCTTTCTGTGTAAGTACAAGATTTAAAGCTTCTTATATCTTATCGGTTTATTTTCGCTACTCTTTGCCAAATCCCTTCCTATTCTTTCTTATTTTACCGTTTACTATTTCGTTATGCTACCCTACGATTTCCCCTTTCTAAAAAAAATGAGCTATAATGGGAACCGGCTAGCACGAAAGAAAGGAGCAACAACATGTTAAAAATTTTCTCGACTCAATTAAGTGGATATTTCTCCAGAATTTCTCAAAAAGAGGAAATGAATATAGAAGATAGCGCTCGTCTACTTGCCCAGGCGTTAGTGGGAGACGGCTTCATTTACTTGCACGGTACAAACGAAATGGAGGGTATTGTTTCAGAAGCATTATTTGGCGCCGAACCAATGAAACAAGCAAAACGTTTAATAGAAAACGGTGAACCGGCGGCAGTGACTTCTGCGGACCGCGTACTTCTTATTAGTCGTTTTTCGACAGATGAAGAAATTATAAAAACCGCGAAAAAACTTCATGAAGAAGGCCAATCTATCGTTGGAATCTCGGCTATTCAAGAAGGTGTTGAATCACTGGAACAATATACAGATGTACATATTGATACAAAGCTGTTAAAAGGTCTTATTCCAGATGATGAAGGTAACCGCTATGGGTTCCCAAGTTTAATTATAGCTTTATTTGCTTATCACGGATTGAAATTTACAATTGATGAAATGTTAAACGAATATTAAAAAAAGCGCCCTATTTCAGGCGCTTTTTTTTATTACTTGCTCTCTTTATTCGTAATAGAAGCACTTACGAAGTCATGGAACAATGGTTGTGGACGGTTTGGACGAGATACAAGTTCTGGATGGAACTGTGCTGCCACGAACCAAGGGTGATCTTGTAATTCAATAATTTCCACTAGACGACCGTCTGGGCTTGTACCAGAGAATACAAATCCTGCTTTTTCCATATCTGGACGGAATTGATTGTTGAACTCATAACGATGACGATGACGCTCATATACAACCGGCTCATTGTAAGCATTGTAAGCATTTGTTTCTTCAGCAAGCTTACATGGGTATAGACCAAGGCGAAGTGTACCACCTAAATCTTCTACATCTTTTTGTTCTGGTAATAAATCGATAATTGCATAAGGTGTGTCAGGATTAATTTCAGAAGAGTTAGCTCCTTCTAATCCTAATACGTTACGTGCAAATTCGATTGATGCAAGTTGCATACCTAGGCAAATTCCTAAGAATGGAACTTTGTTTTCACGAGCATATTGAATTGCAACGATTTTACCTTCTACACCACGATCGCCGAAGCCACCTGGTACAAGGATACCATCTGTATCGCCAACTAATTCTTTTACGTTCTCTGCTGTTACGTGCTCAGCATTTACCCATTTTACTTCTACATCTGTGTCGAATGAATAACCTGCATGACGAAGCGCTTCTACAACAGAAATGTATGCATCTTGAAGCTCTACGTATTTACCAACAAGAGCGATTTTTGTTTTCTTAGAAAGGTTACGTACTTTATTAACTAGCGCAGTCCAATCTGTCATATCTGCAGCTGGATTGTCTAACTTCAAGTGATCACAAACGATTTGGTCCATGTTTTGTTCTTGAAGAGATAATGGAACCGCATATAAAGTATCTGCATCGCGTGCTTCGATAACTGCTTTTGTATCGATGTCACAGAATAATGCAAGCTTGTCTTTCATGTCCTGAGAAACAGGTAGTTCTGTACGAACAACGATAATATTTGGTTGAATACCTAAGCTGCGAAGCTCTTTAACGCTATGTTGCGTTGGTTTTGTTTTCATTTCACCCGCTGCTTTTAAGTACGGGATTAACGTACAGTGAATGTACATTACATTGTCACGACCGATGTCGCTCTTAATTTGACGAATTGCTTCTAAGAATGGTAGAGACTCGATATCACCAACAGTTCCACCGATTTCTGTAATAACAACGTCGGCATTTGTTTCGCGACCAGAACGATATACACGTTCTTTAATTTCGTTAGTAATGTGAGGAATAACTTGAACTGTTCCTCCTAAATATTCACCACGACGCTCTTTTTGAAGAACTGAAGAGTAAATTTTACCTGTTGTTACGTTGCTGTATTTATTTAAGTTGATGTCGATAAAACGCTCATAGTGACCTAGGTCTAAGTCCGTTTCTGCACCATCATCTGTTACGAATACCTCACCGTGTTGGTAGGGGCTCATAGTCCCTGGGTCTACGTTAATGTATGGATCAAACTTTTGAATAGTTACGTTTAAACCACGATTCTTTAAAAGTCTTCCAAGAGATGCTGCTGTAATACCTTTACCTAAAGACGATACTACACCGCCTGTTACAAAAATATACTTAGTCATGAAAAAGCTCCCTCCTATTTTGCTGTTATATAATCACCGTTGCAAAGCGCAACGTATGTAGATAACACTGTATCCATCTTATTGTTAGACTCTTTTTATTTTCTAAACAAAAAACAAAAAAGAAAATTGCTCCCCTCATCACATAAAGTAATAAGTAGGGAGCAATTTTCTTTTATATTTACACTTTAAAAGTATTATCGTCTTTTTTTAAAGAGCCCAAAAATGATTCTACATGGACGATAATGAAAAGTCAAGAACTACCGCTCTTCCTCTTCTTCTTCTTCAGTTTCATCATACTCAAGTTCTTCTTCTGCGAAGTCTTCATTATCTTCTTCTAAATCATCAAGATCATCATCTTCATCATCTGCGTCTTCGTCTTCAAGAACTTTGTCCAAATCTACTACATCTTCTTCTACTTCTTCTTCTACTTCTTCTACATCATCTTCTTCAATGTAGTCGTCAAAACCGTCTTCTTCAACTTTGCGTTTCTTCTTCGGTTTTGGCTGAGGCAGAATTTCTTCATCAATTTGCTCATATGGGTACCAGCTACGTAGCCCCCAACGATTTTCTCCTAAATTAATGAAACGTCCATCGATGTTTAAATCTGTATAAAATTGTGCGAGTTTCGTATTAACTTGCCCTTGAGATAGTCCCAGCACTTGAGCGATTTCTTGAACCAACTCGTTGAATGTCGTTGCTTGTCTTTTATTCCCTAAAACACTATGTACAACTTCAATCATTGAACATTCTTTTAGCTCTTCTGGTGAATATTGCTTAAAACCCACTTATGCGGCACTTCCTTTCTTCAAATATAAGCTTATATATAACGGTCTGCTTAAAAAAATCCATACTATTCATTATAAACAAAAGTCGCACAAATATGCTACAAAAAAAACGGGAAACTTTTATCGCGCTATTTACGGGCAATAAAATTATAATTTGTCCATTCTTTATTTCGGAGACATATGTGCTCCTTGCAGTACATACCTAATTTGCATTTCTGTATATTCTTCGAGAGTATACAGTTTTTGCAGGGCCCAACGTCTAAATCCCCACATTTGTCCTTGTATGAAAATATTATGTGCAAGAAGCTGTATTTCCTTTTTATTTAGTGTAAATGTCCCATTTTCCGTACACTGCTCTAAAATATCCTCAAACATCCCGACCATTTGAAACTCTTTTTCTAATACATATGGGAGTGATTCCTTCGGTAAAAAACGTACCTCTTGATACATAATTAATACTTCTTCTTGCAATTCATCCATCACTTTAAAATAATTCATTATCGCTATCTTTAAGCTTTCTATACTTCCCTTCTCTGTACACACTACTTCCTCTAACCGCTCTTTTACATGTTCATAAATACTATCACAAACTAAATATAATACATCATCTTTTGTGCGAATATACTCATAAAGTGTTCCGATACTAAATCCAGCCGCTTTCGCAATTTCTCTCGTTGTTGTACGCGGGAATCCTTTTTGCTTAAACAGCTGCACCGCACCTTTAATCATTTGTTCACGTCTTAACGCAACTAATTTTTCATCTTTCACTGACGCATGTACATTATGTTTAACCATCCCTTCACCTCTCTCTATTATTTTTGGAAGTAAAAAGCGTAGGAAAATACCTACGCTTTTGTTCCTACTTCGTTAACATACGAGAAATTACAAGCCTTTGAATCTCTTGTGTTCCCTCATATATTTGTGTAATCTTTGCATCGCGCATATAACGCTCTACTGGATAATCTTTCGTATAACCATAACCACCAAATACTTGTACCGCTTCAGTCGTTACCTTCATCGCTGTATCACCTGCAAATACTTTTGACATCGCTGACTCTTTCCCATACGGAAGCCCTTCAGATTCAAGCCAAGCCGCTTGATATGTTAAAAGACGCGCTGCCTCTACATCCGTTGCCATATCCGCAAGTTTAAAGCCAATTCCTTGTTGCGCCGCAATTGGCTTCCCAAACTGATGACGTTCTCTTGCATATTCTACAGAAGCATCTAAAGCGGATTGTGCAATACCGACTGCTTGTGCCGCAATACCATTACGGCCGCCATCTAATGTCTGCATCGCAACTTTAAATCCTTGGCCCTCTTCCCCTAGTAAATTCTCTACAGGAATACGGCAGTCTTCAAATATAATTTCAGTTGTTGGCGAAGAACGAATCCCCAGCTTACTTTCCTTCTTCCCAACCGAAAATCCTAGCGTATCACTCTCCACAATAAATGCACTCGTGCCGCGCTGCTTCGAATCAGGATCTGTTAATGCAAAAACAACATAAATATCAGCAATACCGCCATTTGTAATAAAAATTTTCGAACCATTTAAAATGTAATGGTCTCCATCTCGTTTTGCAGTCGTCCTCATTCCACCAGCATCTGATCCAGAGCTTGGTTCTGTTAAGCCATATGCACCAATTTTCTTCCCTTCAGCCATTGGGCGCAAAAACTTTTGTTTTTGCTCTTCCGTTCCAAATTTAAAAATTGGCCATCCAGCAAGTGAAGTATGTGCAGACAACGTTACACCTGTAGAAGCACAAACGCGGGATAATTCTTCAACGGCAATTACATACGCCAAGTAATCGCTTCCAATTCCGCCGTATTTTTCAGGCCACGGAATACCGGTTAAACCAAGCTCTGCCATTTGATCAAATAAAGCGCGATCAAATCGCTCTTCCTCATCACGCTCTGCTGCTGTCGGTGCTACTTCATTCCTCGCAAAATCCCGAACCATTTTTCTTATCATTTCATGTTCTTCTGATAATTTAAAATGCATTCCCGTCTCCCCCTCTGCCTTTTTATAAAGCTCGACTAATTACAAGCTTTTGTATTTCGCTCGTTCCTTCATATATTTGTGTGATCTTCGCATCACGGAAAAATCTTTCTACTGGATAATCTTTCGTATAACCATAACCACCAAAGACTTGCACCGCTTCAATCGCAACTTCAACAGCCGTCTTAGAAGCAAATAATTTCGCAATAGAAGCTTCTTTACCGCATGGTAATCCTTGTGCTCTTAGCGATGCTGCTCTGTATACAAGTAATCGCGATGCTTCTACACTTGTTGCCATATCTGCAAGTTTGAATCCGAGTCCTTGCTGCGCCGCAATTGGCTTTCCGAATTGCTCACGCTCTTTCGCATAATCAATCGCACATGCAAGCGCCGCTTCCGCGATTCCTAATGCTTGCGCTCCGATTCCAATTCGCCCAACATCTAAATTCGCCATTGCCACCTTAAATCCTTGTCCTTCTTCACCAAGTAAATTCTCGGCCGGCACTTTCATATCTTCAAACGTAAGTTGTACTGTACGAGAACCAAGAAGCCCCATCTTATGCTCATCTTTTCCAATGATTAAGCCTGGTGTATCTTTCTCTACTATAAATGCTGAAATCCCGCTTTTCCCCGCATCTGGATTTGTAGACGCGAAGACGATATATGTACTTGCTTCACCACCATTTGTAATAAAGACTTTCGATCCATTAATGATGTAGTGATCGTCTTTCTTTACAGCTCTTGATTTCAAACTACCTGCATCTGATCCTGCATTCGGTTCTGTTAGAGCAAATGCACCTAAATATTCACCCGTCGCCAGTTTAGAAACATATTTCTGCTTCTGTTCTTCTGTTCCGAAGTATAAAATCGGATTCATTCCAACTGACGTATGTACAGCCAAAATTACACCAACCGTTGCACTTACCTTTGAAATTTCCTCAATTGCTAGAATGTAAGAAATAAAATCCATTTCTGCCCCGCCATATTTTGCAGGCGCAGGAATACCCATTAGTCCAAGCTCACCCATCTTTTGCAAAATCTCTTTCGGGAACACCCCTTGTTCCATACTAGGAACAAAGGGAGCTATTTCCTTCTGTGCAAAATCTCGAACCATTTTCCTCATCATTTGTTGCTCTTCAGTAAAGTGAAAATTCATGTACTTCGCCTCCGTTTGCTATATATCTTTTTAACAATCTGGTAAGACCACTACTTCAATAAAGGGAGGCCTTTATTCGTAAACGTAGAAACCACGACCCGTTTTACGTCCTAACCATCCTGCATTCACATACTTACGTAATAATGGACATGGGCGATATTTACTATCTCCTAATCCTTCATGCAACACTTCCATAATGTATAAACACGTATCTAAACCGATAAAGTCAGCTAACGTAAGAGGTCCCATCGGATGATTCATACCAAGTTTCATTACTTCATCAATCGCTTCTTTCGTCGCTACTCCTTCGTATAACGTATAAATCGCTTCGTTAATCATCGGTAATAAAATACGGTTCGATACAAACCCTGGGAAATCATTTACTTCAACTGGCACTTTCCCGATTTTTTTCGTAATATCCTCAATCGTTTCGTACACTGCATCATCTGTAGCTAAACCACGAATAATTTCAACGAGTTTCATAACTGGAACTGGATTCATAAAGTGCATGCCGATTACTTTCTCAGGACGTTTCGTTACCGCTGCAATTTCCGTAATTGGTAACGATGACGTATTCGTCGCTAAAATTGCGTGTTCTGGAGCGATTTCATCTAAATTCGCAAAAATTTTCTTTTTAATATCCATTTTTTCAACAGCTGCTTCAATAATAAGATCAGCTTCTTTGACACTATTTAAATCGAGCGTCCATGTAAGACGATTTAAAGTCGCATCTTTCTCTTCTTCCTTCATACGGCCTTTTTCTACTTGGCGGGCTAAATTTTTTGAAATAACAGCTAGCCCTCTATCTAATTGCTCTTGCTTTAAATCTTGCACTTTCACATCATAGCCTGCGATTGCACACACTTGTGCGATACCTGAACCCATTTGCCCTGCACCGATTACAACAATCTTTTGTACACTCATTTTTTCTTCCCCCTTAATTGTTAATAAACTATATATCTTCTAATCTTAATTAGTGAACTTCAATCATCACTGCATCACCTTGACCGCCACCGCTACAAATAGAAGCAATTCCAATTCCGCCGCCGCGCTGCTTCAGTGCATGGATAAGTGTAACGATAATACGTGCTCCGCTCGCTCCAATTGGATGCCCCATTGCTACAGCACCGCCATTTACATTCAATTTTTCCGGATCGATCCCTGCGATTTCTGTACTTGCAATTGCTACAGCCGCAAATGCCTCATTGATTTCAAATAGATCTATGTCTTCAATTGTCTTACCTGTCTTTTTCAGCAATTCATTAATTGCATAACCTGGCGTTCTTGGGAAATCCTTCGATTCTACCGCAATCGCTGTATGCGCCAAAATTGTCGCTAATGGTTTTCTTCCTTCTTGCTTCGCTCTGTCCTCGCTCATTAATACAAGTGCAGCACCGCCATCATTTAGTCCCGGAGCATTACCTGCTGTCACCGCTGACGTCTTATCAAATACAGGCTTTAATTTCGCTAATTTTTCAATCGTTGTATCCGCGCGTGGCGCCTCATCCTTAGCCACGACGATAGGATCGCCTTTTCTTTGCTGAATTGTTACTGGTACAATCTCCTCTTCAAAACGCCCTTCTTTATGTGCCGAAACCGCACGTTGATGGCTACGATATGCCCATTCATCTTGTGCTTCGCGAGAGATTCCATCTTCCTTCGCAACTTCTCCGCCATAAACACCCATGTGTATACCTGAAAATGCGCATGTTAAACCGTCTGCAACGTTTAAATCGATAACTTCGTTGTTACCCATTCTGTATCCCCATCTTGCCCCTCGTAAAATGTAAGGGCTGTTACTCATCGATTCCATTCCACCAGCTACAATCAGTGATTGATCACCAGTACGAATAATTTGATCTGCTAACGTAACTGCGCGAAGCCCTGATGCACAAACTTTATTTATTGTTTCTGTCTGTACTTCCCAAGGAATGCCGGCCGCTCTTGCTGCTTGGCGTGATGGAATTTGTCCTTGCCCTCCTTGGATAACCGTTCCAAATATAACTTCTTCAACATCACTAGCGGAAACATTCGCCCTTTCAAGCGCTGCCTTAATTGCGATTCCTCCAAGCTCTGTTGCTTTCACGTCTTTTAAAGTTCCTCCAAATTTTCCAACCGGTGTTCTTGCAGCACTTAAAATAACTGTTTTACTCATGTTTCTTTCCCCCATTTCTTTTTTTAGCACCGAGCGCTCGCTCGGTATCCTTGCGCCTAGAAGAGGTGCAATTATTGCACCTCTTCTAAATTTGAATGCATTCCTACAAACTACATTGCTTCTTTCTTCTGTCCGATAACTGAGCGTTCTAAAATCTCTGTTACGTCCAAAGTTTGAACTGTTTCTTCAACTTCTTTCGCTTTCGTGCCATCACTAATCATCGTTAAGCAATACGGGCATCCTGTACCGATAATTGACGGCTGTACAGCTAGCGCTTGTTCTGTACGAGCAACGTTAATACGAGAACCTGTCGTTTCTTCCATCCACATTAGGCCGCCACCCGCACCACAGCACATTCCTGTTTCACGGTTACGCGCCATTTCTACAAGGTTTACACCTGGAATTGCTTTTAGAATATCGCGCGGCGCTTCGTATACTTCGTTGTATCTTCCTAAGTAACAGGAATCATGGTACGTAACTGTCTCTTCAATAGAATGGACAGGTTTTAAACGACCTTCCTTCACCCACTGGGCTAGTAATTCTGTATGATGATAGACTTCTGCTTGTAAGCCAAAGTCCGGGTACTCATTTTTAAAAGTGTTATAAGCATGAGGGTCAATCGTAACGATTTTCTTCACTCCTGCTTTTTCAAATTCTTCAATATTTTTAGTCGCCATTTCCTGGAATACAAATTCATTTCCAAGGCGGCGCGGTGTATCACCAGAGTTCTTTTCCTTATTACCAAGAATTGCGAATGAAATACCTGCTTCATTCATTAGCTTCGCAAATGATATCGCAATCTTCTGACTGCGATTGTCATACGAACCCATTGATCCGACCCAGAATAAGTATTCAAACTCTTCGCCAGCTTTTGATTTCTCCTTTACAGTTGGAACTGTTACTTCATCGTCACCTTGGCGCCATGTTTCACGCTCTTTACGGTTCAGTCCCCACGGATTACCTTGACGCTCAATGTTTGTCATTGCACGCTGCGCTTCCGCGTCCATTTTTCCTTCTGTTAAAACGAGATAGCGGCGTAAATCAATAATTTTGTCAACATGCTCATTCATAACTGGGCACTGGTCCTCACAGTTACGGCACGTTGTACACGCCCAAATCTCTTCTTCTGTAATAACGTCTCCGATTAAACTTGGGTCGTACGCTAGCGCTGTAGCCGCTGATTCTTGTTGTCCTTTTCCAGCTGCCATCATCGCTAACTGATTTCCTTGTGTATTATTAAAAGCAACAACTGGAACCCACGGTGCTTTTGATGTTACCGCTGCTCCTTTATCAGTTAAATGATCACGAAGTTTTAAAATTAAATCCATCGGTGATAACATTTTCCCTGTTCCTGTTGCCGGACACATATTTGTACAACGACCACATTCGACGCAGGAATATAAGTCGATAAGTTGATTTTGTCTAAAGTCTTCAATTTTACCAACACCGAATGTTTCTTGTGTTTCATCTTCAAAATCAATTTTTTCAAGTTTTCCCGGATTTGAAAGACGACCAAAAAACACGTTAACTGGTCCAGCAATTAAATGCGCATGTTTTGATTGTGGAACATAAACTAAAAACGTTAACAAAATTAGTAAATGCACCCACCAAGAGAAATAGAACACTGAAATGGCTACGGTTTCATTTAATCCCGAGAAAACGTAAGCGATTGCAGAAGCGATCGGTTCACTCCATGAAAGCTCCTCGCCGTGCCATATAATTCCCATCCCATTACCAAGTAGCACAGAAATCATTAAGCCACCAATAAAGATAAGAACAAGGCCTGATTTAAAATTACGTTTCAAACGAACAAGCTTTTCAATATAGCGTCTATGAAAAGCCCAAAAGACTGCAATTAAAATAACGAGTGTGACAATTTCCTGGAAGAATGTAAATGCAGGGTATAGTG
This sequence comes from Bacillus sp. FSL R9-9530, assembly GCF_038008145.1. Classification (NCBI taxonomy): domain Bacteria; kingdom Bacillati; phylum Bacillota; class Bacilli; order Caryophanales; family Bacillaceae; genus Bacillus; species Bacillus sp. FSL R9-9530. Next base: position 4,104,893 of record NZ_JBBOYO010000001.1, on the reverse strand, counting down.
GTCCAAGTGGAAGATGCGATCCTGGTGCAAGTCCTTTCCAAACGAAGTCAATTGCTCCAAATTGGACAAGAATAAATCCGTAAAAGAACATAACGTGAATGATGCCGCTCTTTTTATCTTTCAGCAGCTTTTTCTGACCGAAAACATTGACCTTAAGAAGATCCCAACGCTCTTTAAAACGACGGTCAAATTCAATCTTTTTTCCTAATTGTATGTAGGCCATCCTTGTTCGTATAAGATATACAAACAAATACCCCGCATAAGCAATAACAGCAATGGCAGCCAGCCAATTAATGATTAGTAAGCTATTCATTTTATGCTACCCCTCTCTTTGTAAGCTCTCTTTCTTTTTTAGAATCTTCGAAAATATATAATTTTCTGAATTATATCCCCTATTCCCATTATATAATGAGTGAGCATTCAGTCAACAGTTTTTTGTTATACAACAACACATTTTTTAATAAAGCTGTTTATTTCGGTGAAACTATAAAGTGAAACTTTAATCGGCGGGGAGCCATTCCTCCCCACTGAGTATTAGCCCTCACCAATCGGGCTTTTACGGGCGGCCCGAATCCCAACCAACTTCTTTGCTTTAGGTGGGCGTCTTACTGTCCGCAAATAGCGGGATACAGTGAAATTTTGATTTGTAAAAAATTGATGGTGAAAAGACCGTGAAGGAGGGAATTTACTTATGTTTTTCTTATCTCTCTTGTTATTAGGCAGCGTTCTCTGGATTACAATCGACCTTTCATATGGGAGAATTGTTCATTTAAAGCGTGTACGCTCTCGTTCTTTCCCTTTACGTCAAAGTGATTTTCGCCTTTATACATACGGAAATGATCTATACGATGCTCTCTTTACTGATATAAAACAAGCTAAACACCATGTGCACGTTTTATTTTTTATTGTAAAAAACGATGATATAAGTCGTACGTTTTTAAAGTTACTTATCGACAAAGCACAAGAAGGAATTGAAGTAAGACTTTTACTCGACCGGTTTGGAAGTCATTATTTATCAAAAGAAGCGATTTACTCCCTACAAAAACATGGTGTCTCTTTTTCATTTTGTCATAAAGTGAAATTTCCTTTTCCTTTCTTTTCTGCAAATCAAAGAAACCATAGAAAAATTACAGTTATTGACGGGAAAATTGGTTATATTGGTGGATTTAACATTGGCGAAGAATATTTAGGGCATAATCAAAGGTTAGGGTTATGGCGAGATTATCATTTACGTCTTACAGGAGAAGGGATACAAGATTTACAAAAACAATTTTTACATGATTGGCTCGACGATACAGACCAAAATTTATTAGATTCATCTCTTTATTTTCCTATGCAACAACCAGGGACCATTCTACATCGTTTCATCCCTACTGATGGTGCCTATTTACAAAATACATTTTTACATTTAATCGAAAGCGCGAAAAAAGAACTCTTTATCGGTACACCATATTTTATTCCTGGAAAAAAAATTATGAATGCATTATTAAAAGCGCGAAAACGTGGGGTTCAAATAACTATTCTCGTTCCACAAAAAGCTGATCACGCCCTCGTTCGAGAAGCAAAATTCCCATATTGCCGAAAGTTAATACAAGCTGGTTGTAATATTTACGCTTTTCAGCAAGGATTTTTCCACGCAAAAATTATTATAGTAGACGATCATACTTGTGATATCGGAACTGCTAATTTCGATATGAGAAGTATATATATTAACCATGAAATCAATTGCCTTTTATACGATAAACATTTCATACAAGAAGTAAAACGTAAATTCGAGGAAGATTTGGAACGCTCCTTATTACTTTCCTTCGAAGATGTCAATCCTCTCTCCATTATCGATAGAGGAAAGGAATGGATAGGAACGCTACTCGCGTTCTTTTTATAGAGAAATTTCAAGGGCCAAGGAGGTGCATCACATATGATAATTCGATTTGGATATGTCTCACATGCTACGGCATTATGGGACTGTTCGCCTGCCAAAACAATGACATTTACAAGCTGGAAAAAGCTAAAAAAACAAGAGCGTGAAGATAAATTATATAATGTTACACTGCAAAATCTAGAACACACAATACGCATCCTTCATTACAATATTGCACACGAAATTCCATTATATCGTTTATCATCTTCTATCGTCCCGCTTGCAACACATCCTGAAGTTGAATTTGATTACATTCAAATATTTGCTCCACTATGGCGTAAAATAGGAGCATTAATTCAAGAACACAATTTACGCGTAAGTTTTCACCCAAACCAATTCACACTATTTACAAGCGACAAACCACATATTACAACTAATGCAATTACAGATATGACCTATCATTATAACGTGTTAAATGCTATGGGAATTGCAGATTCTTCCTACATTAATATACATGTAGGTGGCGCGTATGGAAATAAGGAAAAGGCAATCGAACGTTTTCATGAAAACATACAAAAACTCCCTTACCATATAAAAAGACAAATGACCCTTGAAAATGACGATAAAACGTATACAACTTCTGAAACTTTGGCTATTTGTCAAAAAGAAAAAATCCCTTTCGTGTTCGATTATCATCATCACATAGCGAACCTTTGTAATGAACCGCTAGAAGAATTGCTTCCTATGATATTTAAAACTTGGTCACATACAAATGTCCTTCCTAAAGTTCATATTTCTTCTCCTAGATCAGAAAAAGAATTTAGGGCCCACGCAGATTATATTGATTTAGAATTTATTAAACCCTTTTTACACATTACAAAAAAAATTAATCATAATTTTGATATTATGATTGAAAGTAAACAGAAAGATTTAGCAATGCTACAATTAATATGTGAACTATCCTCTATAAGAGGAATAAAAAGAATAAATAGCGCAACATTGCAATGGTAAATTGTAACGTTGCGCTATTTTTTTCAAAAAAAGTAATTTTTCTAGTAAAAAACACCCTATTTTATATGCTATGATTGGAATTAGCATTTTCCACCTGCGATTCAACTTTATTGAAACGGAGTCATAATATGATTAATCAAAAAAAATATGTACACTTTGTCATGATGTATATAATTATATTTTTTCTTTGGATATTCCTTATTCCTAAGAGCTTGAATATAAAAGAAATTGGCATTCTCTTCTTATTTTGTTTTGCTACACTCTTTTCTTGCTATTGCCTATATAAAGCAATTAAGAAAATGAAGCGTGGTGACAAACTATTTTGGGTTTTAGTACTATGCACTTGCCTATGTGGATTGACAATGGAGATAACTTTATTTCTTCATTCACTTTCTATATATGATCAAGTCATATTCTCATATAAGGCGTTGCCCTTTTTCATCGTACAATATATTTTACTCTTCTCTGGCTTTGCTATAAAGTTCATAAAACATTACTCTATTAGAGGCCTTGCTCAATTTTCATTCGATAGCATCTTTATTGTTATTATGAATATTTATTTTACCTTAACTTTTATTTTGGATCTTTCAAGCTTTCGTATGTTAACAACAGATACCTGGGTTTTAATTGGATACTTTATTGCACAATCATTAGTAATTTACGCCGTTATTAGCCTATATAGAAGAGAACAATATTCTTCTAGCAGAATTTCATTAATTATCGGCTTTACTATCATACTTGTATACGGATATATACATCTGTTTCAATTAAACGCAGGGATGGAAACTTCTTCTGAAGTCTCTTACTTAATACATACTGCTTCAATTTTATTAATTGGTTTGTCTTCCATACTATACATTTTAGATAAACCAATACAGCATAAAACGAAAACAAAGTATTATCGATTTGATTATGTACGCTTTATATTACCTTATTTTAGTATAATCATTACTTTTTCCTTTGTTGTTATTCAACCTTGGGATGATAAGTTCATGCTAATCGGTCTAGTATTATCACTAGTATTATTATTCCTACGACAACTTTACATGTGGAAAGATAATCAAGTATTAATCGATACGTATGAACAGTTGACTACACAACTAGAAGATGAAGTTGAAGAAGGTGTATCTGCCCTATCAAAAAGTGAACAACGTTATAAATCTTTATTCGAAGATCATCCTGATGCTGTTTTTTCTTTAAATATGAACGGGATTTTTCAACAATCTAATAAGGCTTGTGAAAGTTTATTTACAGCCTATTATTGTGAAGTAACAAGCTATTCTCTTCAACACTTCATTGATCCACAAGATCATGAATTATTGAAGAAATCTTTACAAATTACAAAAGAAGGTAGACCACAAACTCTAGAAATTCGTACAAAAGAAAAAGAAGGCTATTATTATCACCTTCACATTACATTCATCCCTATTTTTATAAATAAAGAAGTTGTTGGGATGTTTGGTATCGCACGTGATATTACAACTTTATATGAAAAACAAAAGCAAGTAGAGCATATGGCTTTCCATGATGCACTTACAGGACTACCGAATCGCCGGAAATTCGAAAAAGATTTAAAAACGATTTTAAATACAGCTCAAAACACCACTAATGACGTTGCGGTCATGTTCCTCGACTTAGATCGATTTAAAAAAATTAACGATCGACTCGGCCATGATGTCGGAGATTTATTATTAATTGAAGTAGCAAAAAGATTACGTGGATGTTTGCGTTCAAAAGATATCGTTGCCCGCCAAGGCGGAGATGAATTTACGATTCTATTACCAGATATGTACTCTGAAAAAAGTGCTTCTTTTATGGCTGAACAAATTTTAACTATTTTAAATAAGCCTTACTTTATTAAAGATGAAGAACTTTCTGTTACACCGAGTATCGGAATTGCGATGTACCCTGACTACGGAACCGATGTAACCGAATTAATGAAAAATGCAGATATGGCTATGTATCGAGCAAAGGCTAATGGAAAAAATAGATTTATTTTCTTCTCAAAAGAAATGAGTATTGCGCAAAATGAAATACACTTCCTAGAAGGTGAACTTTCAAAAGCTCTACAACAAAATGAATTTTTCCTTGAATATCAACCACAAGTAAATACAAAAACAAAACAAATTATCGGTTTTGAGGCATTAATTCGCTGGAAACATCCAAAACTCGGAATTGTATCGCCTGCCCAATTCATTCCTCTAGCAGAGGAAACAGGATTTATTATTGAACTTGGTAATTGGATTTTACATACCGCCTGCTTAGAAGCAAAAAAGTGGCATAACCAAGGATTTTCTCACTTAAAGGTTGGTGTAAATTTATCTGTTGTTCAATTCAATCACGCAGATTTAATATCAACTATTTCAAAAGTCTTGGAAGAAACCGAACTAAAGCCGGAAGCGCTAGATATTGAGATTACAGAAAGTATCGCGATTAATCAAAATCATTCTGTAATTGCTAAACTAGAAGAACTTCAAAATCTTGGTATTCAAATTTCAATTGATGATTTTGGAACTGGTTATAGTTCTTTAGCTTATTTAACGAAATATCCAATCAATACATTAAAAATTGCTCGAGAATTTATTTGTGGAATTACAAATAGCCCTTTAGAAGAAGCCATTATCGCTTCCATTATTACGCTATCAAAAGAATTAAATTTAGAGGTTATTGCGGAAGGTGTAGAAACAGAAGAACAATGGAAGTTTTTACACGAGCAAAACTGTGACCACATTCAAGGATTCCTCTTTAGCAAACCTGTTTCTAGTAAAGACGTTTGGAGGTTACTCCACAAAAAAACAACCGTCTAAGTAAGACGGTTGTTTTTTTAATGTTCAAATGGTAAATCTGAAGCTAATTGTACCTCTTGATCATTATGAGAAATTACTTGGCTTTTCTCTAAAGCTGTATCTGTTAATGAAATACCCCATGCCATTGCTAATGTTAATAGACTACCAATAAGTAGTTTTTTCATATTCCATCACCCACATCGTTTTCTTTTAATATATCATGAAAATTTATCCACAACTTATGCAATTATGCATACCCATTTTTTGGAGATTTGATTACTTTTTATGGATGTAACTTACGAAATATACCACTATACATATTCCAAATCATTTTAATTTAAATACTTCTTTTTTTTTAATAACGTCTCTTTGTAAGAATGTAAATCTAATAAATCAAAGAAGAAAGACGCTTTTTTATACACTTCTTTAATATCATCTGATGAATACTCTAATTTCTCAAGACACTCGCCCTTTTGATAATACAATTGACCGATTAATTCCATACTTCCCATATACCGAGAAGCTTCAATCGCTTCATTTACTTGATACAATGCCTCTTCAAACTGATCACTCAAATATAAAGCTTTTGCATAATTGTATCGAACTTTAACTGTGAATGCCTCATTATTATGTAGCGATTCTAACCGTTCTAAAATAGCTCGAAATGAAGTTATTGCCCTATCTAATTGATTATTTTCTGCACAAATACTTGCAATAGAATTTTCAATATATAAATTTTGAAATACATCTATCCCTCCGTATGATTGATGTACAATTTTTTTTAACTCTAAAATGCAATATTCAAAATTAATTTTCTGTAAAACATATGCAGATAAGTAATAGTACCAAAGAAGAAACTGATTAAATTCTGGATGAAACTTTTCTTTTTTTAATTCATTTGAAACAATGCTATAAATTTCAGCATATTGTTTCTTCTTACTCAACATTTGAATTCTATCTTTAAATAACTTTTTCCTCTCAATATCGGAATAAATGAGTACCTCATAAAAATGAATAATGGGAACTTGTAATTTTGCTGCTATACCTTGCAGTATATCCATACTTGGGTATACCGCGCCCGATTCAATTCGGCTCACTTCCGATTGATGACATACATTATCGGAGAGTTGTTTCTGTGTTAATCCTCTCATTACCCTAATTTTCTTTATTTCACTTCCTAATTTTTCTGCGTGCATACTTACTCACCATCCCATTATAACAATCTAATTTTTTTAAGTTGTCATACCACTACAATAATGTGAATTCGACAATTTTTGATATGAAATAATGCATAATATATATAAAATTCGGCAAATTCCTCATACAATTCATCTCACATACACAATACAAGATTAGGAGTGTTATAGATGAATTATAGAAAACTTGCTAGTGCTGTCGTTACATTCGGTCTTCTTTGTCCTTTATCAACAGAAGCTATTCACGCTCAAGAATTAGATAAAAATGAAGTGAAAGTTGAAATTGCTCAGCCTGGTTTAACAATCGGAAAATTAACACAACCTCAAAACGATACAAAAGAGAATATTGCTAAAAAGTATTTAAAAGGTGAGGTAAATGGGGCTAAAGCTCAACAAGAGCAAGTTACTACTGAAAAGAATGTCGATTTTCAACCTACAAATAAAGAAACAAAAGAAAATCAAACCGAATTACGCCTTGCACAAACATACAAAAACTATAAAGTATATGGTCAAGATCTCATTGTAAAAGTAGATAAAAATGGAGTAATTACAACTGTTAGTGGTAAAGTTGCCCAAAATTTAGACCAACAACTTAATCTTACTATAACAAATTTTTTGTCGAAAAATGAAGTAAAATCTAAATTACGCAATATACTTCAAATTCCAAGTGATGCGACAGAAACAGAATTTTCTAGCGAAACGGTAGTTTATAAGAAAAAAGATGGCTACTATACATACGCAACGGTCCTTACATTTACTTATGAAAACAATGAACAAGTTATAAACGGAAATGCAATCATGGACTTACAAACTGGTGAAGTACTTTTCCAAGAAAAGTTTATTAAAAATAAAGAGAATAAAAATATTAATCAAGTAACAGCACCTAAACTATCACCAGCGAAAGAACAAGGAACTGGGAAAAATGCGCTACAAGAAAATGTATTATTTAATATTGCGAAAGGCTCTGATGGAAAATTTTATTTAGCTGATTTATCCCGCGGAAATGGTATTTATATTTACAACGCAAACTACGCTGATTCCCTTGGTGGCGATAGCCAAGCTGGTTATCCAGGGACACTTATTTCAAGCGATAACTCTAACTTCTTAGATAAAGAAGCAGCTGGTGTTATGAAAAATATGAGTGATATTTACGACTATTTTAAGAAAGAACATAATCTGAAAAGTTACAATAATAAAGACTCAAAAGTTGTTGCTAGCGTCCACGGATTTGATTCTACTGAAGTTAGTGATGGTGTAAAAGAAAACTATGTAAATGCATTTTGGCATCCAGGTTGGAATCAAATGGTCTTTGGTGACGGGCTAAATGGAAAATTAACCTCTGCTCTTGACGTAACAGCTCATGAATTTGGACATGCTGTATTTAGTGGTACGACGAAAAATAAAATTGTGCGATATCCAAGTGCTGAAACATCTGCGCTAAATGAAGGTCTAGCAGATTTTTGGGGTACACAAATAGAATATTACGTAAAGAAAGATAAAGGAAATTGGATTATGGGTGATACGTTAGGTGGTCTAACAATTCGTGACATCCCAGGGGAAATTGGTGATGGCGGCAACAAACTATACACAAACTTAAAAGATTTCTATAATGATGGAAATGATCAAGAATCTCACGTGAATTCTGGAATTATCAGCCATGTATTATATCAATTAGCTGAAGGTAAAACGTATAACGGTATATCTGTTCAAAGACAAGGAAATGAAAAAGTAAGTAAAGTTGTTATGCGTGCATTGCAAAATTACGCAACCTCAGCAGAAGATTTTGAATCACTTCAATCCCACATCGTACAGGCTGCAAAAGATTTATATGGCAATACAACATCGACAGAATTCGAAAAGGCTTTCCAAGCACATGGATATAAAGCACTAGCAAAAATTAGTAAAGTAGTAGAAGTACAAAAAGGAAAATAAGCAAAAAAGAAGTTTACCGATTATAGGTAAACTTCTTTTTCATATCCATCCCTTTTCTTCCGCAATTGTAATTGCCTCAATCCTATTTTTCGCATCGAGCTTCGTTAATACTTCAGAAATATAATTACGCACTGTACCAGGTGAAAGATAAAGTGCCTTCGCAATTTCATTTGCTGTCTTTCCCTCTTTCGCAAGTAACAGCACTTCTTTTTCACGATCCGATAACGGATTCTGCTCTTGCCATAAGCCAAACATTAACTCTTGAGAAATCTCTCGTTTCCCTTTCATTACGTTACGAATCGCCGAAGCTAAATCCTCACTTGGGCTATCTTTTAACAAATATCCGTGCACACCAGCTTTCATTGCCCTTTCAAAATACCCAGGACGCGCAAATGTTGTTAAAATCATTACTTTACAAGATGATTTTTCTTTCTTTAAAGTTTCTGCAACATCTAATCCACTTTGAATTGGCATTTCAATATCCATAATACTTATATCTGGCTCTAACGATTCAATTAACTTTAAGGCCTCTTCACCGTTCGCCGCTTGCCCAACTACTTCAATATCATCTTCTAGATCAAGCAGGGCTCCTAATGCACCACGAAGCATTCGTTGATCTTCTGCAATAATAATTCGAATCATGCCCTCACCTCATCTTTTCCTGTTCTAATTACAATTGGAACTTTCACCGTTAACAGTGTCCCTGGATTGATCGTATCCAGTTCAACTACTCCATCAATAAGAGAAATCCGCTCCTTCATACCTCGAATACCGTTTCCATCATGACTTTGATTTTCCAAACCGACGCCATTATCTTCTACTTTCAAAATCAACTCACCTTGTGATTCTAATATAGAAACTGTACATGCCTTTGCCTTACTATGCTTCACGACATTCGTAACAGCTTCACGTAAACACATACCTAAAATATTTTGTTCAATTGGTGATAACGAGCTAGAATTAGCCTCCTGCTTTACTTCTAATTCAATATTGGCAGCTTGCAAAATCGCTTTTATTTGCTCAAGTTCTTCTTCCACTGTAATCATACGCATATCAGAAATTAATTCTCTCAGCTGTTTTAAAGCGGTGCGAGATGTTTGTGTAATTTCCTTCGCTTCCATACTTGCACGATCTGGATTTTTCACAATTAACTTCTCCACGAGCTGACTTTTCAAAGTAATGAGAGATAATGTGTGTCCTAACGTGTCATGAAGATCTCTTGCAATTCGCTGGCGCTCTTCACGTTTTACTAAGTCTTTAATTTGTTCATTTGCTTCGTTTAATTGATTTTTCAACATCTTTTTTTGATTAAAATTACGCATTCCAAATGGCGTAAGAAGCATTAAAATAAACATTGGAACTATATTCACTAAATTTGTAGTTGTTAAATGCTTAAAATATACGAATATAAAGGCCCCAAGCATTGTAATCAACAGTCCTAACAACACTCGAAATACTTTCTTACTTGGCGCAAAGCCCATCGCACTTGCCGTGAAAAAACCAAAAAATATCATAAAAGCATTATAAAATAAGGCAAATAAAAAGATGAGTACCATTTGAATACATGCCCATAAAATGAACGTCTTATTAACAAAATAAAGTTGACGGTATGTGATAATAAAAAGCACCAACATACCGCTCCCTATCCCAAGTTTCCACCCTGATACCTGCGTTAGATGGTAAATCGGAAATAACAGATACACTAACCACATATATGGGAAGAAACCCATCTGTTTCGGAAAAATCTCAAACTTCTTCTCTATCATTTATACCGCTTCCTGTCTTTTCCTTATATATATTGATACTACAACAAATATAAGGAAATAACCTCCTAGTACCGCGATATTTTCCCACCCAACTGACTTCCCAGCTACAATATCCCATGCCCCACTACCAAAATGATATGTCGGTGTCCATTCTCCAATAGACCTTAATACTTTTGGGAATACTTCTATCGGCATCCATAATCCGCCAACTACCGCTAAGCTCATATTTAAAATATTAGCCAGGCCAGCAGCTGCATCCGCCTTTTTGATCGAGCCTATTACTGTTCCGAGTGCTAAAAATGGTGTCACGCCTAATAATAACCATAATCCGGCACCAATCCATTGACCTATCGTTAACTCAACATTATTAATTAATATTCCTGCCATAAAAATAACTAAGATTGAAAAAGCATTCACTACTGTTTGAGCAATAATTTTAGCTGCTAAATATGCCCCCTCTGGAAGCGGTGTAATTTTTAACAAATGTGTCCATCCTTGCCCTTTTTCCTGAGAAAGTCTCACACCGAAACTAAAAAGGGCAGTCCCTACAATACTGAAAGTCGCCATTGAAATTAAATAATGTGCTTTCCATGCATCTCCGTTTTGCGGGACTTGAACAACATTTGTAAAGATGTAATAAAACATAACTGGCATTAATAATGAGAAAAAGATGAATAATTTATTGCGGAACGTACGTAAAACCTCTATTTTACATTGCATCCATAATGATCTCATGCGATTCCCTCCTTCTGATTTGCAACAAACTGTTCAAATGCTTCGTCGAGGCTTCCACGTTCAACTGAAACGTCTGTTACAGGTAGATTCCTCTGATAAATTGCTTGTAAAGTGGCATCTGTATCTTCCGTCGTTAAAGTGAAGCGCCCTTCATTTGACTGTACTTCTGTTACATGCGGTAATTCCTTTAGTAAACTCTTAGGAATTTTCTCTTTCGAATAAAACGAGATTGTTTTTCTAGAAATCGTCGCTTTCATCTCATCTGGTGTGCCATCTGCGATAATCTTTCCGTTCGCAAATAATAAAATTCGATCCGCTAGCGCATCCGCTTCTTCTAAATAATGTGTTGTTAAAATAATCGTTTTCCCTTCACTTGCTAATTTTCTAATCGTTTCCCAAAACGTTTTTCGAGACGTAATATCCATCCCTACAGTTGGTTCATCTAAAAATAACAACTCTGGATTTCCTGCAAGTGCCAGTGCAAAATTTAACCTTCTCTTTTGGCCACCCGATAATTTCTCACATCTTTGCTTTCGCTCTGATTCTAAATTTGATAGCTGAAGTAATGTTTCTTTCGCTACTGGATTCGTATAATAACTACGGAATAACTCAATTGCCTCTTCTACCGTGATACTATCAATCACACTTACTTCTTGTAGCATCGCACCAAGGCTATTACGAACATCTCTATGCTTCGGACTCTTTCCAAATATAGAGACATTCCCCTCTGTCGGATCTTTTAATCCGAGCATCATTGAAATTGTCGTTGTTTTCCCCGCACCATTTGGACCGAGTAATGCTACTATTTGCCCTTTATTTACATGAAATGAAACGTTATTTACTGCTTTTTTATGTTTAAATGTTTTAGAAACACCATTTACTTCAATAATCTTTTCCATCTCTCCACCCCCGCCGTTTCTTATATTTACATTGTATGCTCTGGAAAAGTTAGGAAACAGTATGATGCGTCATGACATCAATATGACAATTGTCATGTATTCTTTATGAGAGGAATCAACCCGCATACCGCACGCGAGTAGCAGGAGCAAAATAAACATGATACAATCGGATAAGACATATATTCGAGGAAGGACAGTGGTTTTCATGATTATTCGTAATGAACAAGATTTAGAAGGTTTACGAAAAATCGGCCGCATCGTTGCACTTGCACGCGAAGAAATGAAAAAGCAAGCGAAGCCAGGTATGACAACGAAAGAGCTTGATTTAATTGGTAAAAAAGTATTAGATGAGCACGGTGCTATTTCAGCGCCTGAAAAAGAATATAAATTCCCAGGTGTAACTTGCATTAGTGTAAACGAAGAAGTTGCTCACGGCATTCCAAGCGATCGCGTATTAAAAGAAGGCGATTTAGTAAACGTAGACGTATCGGCCGCACTTGACGGATATTATGCAGATACAGGTATCTCATTTGTTCTTGGCGACGATGAAGAAAAAGAAAAACTTTGCCAAGCAGCAGTAGACTCATTTTGGGAAGCAATGAAAAAAGTAAAAGCTGGCTCAAAACAAAATCAAATTGGTCGTGCTGTTTCTAACTTTGCACATAAAAGTGGATATAACGTTATTCAAAACTTAACTGGTCACGGTATTGGTCTTAGCTTACACGAAGCTCCAAACCACATTTTAAGCTACTATGATCCAATGGATAATGCGCTTCTAAAAGACGGCCTTGTTATCGCTGTAGAACCATTTATTTCTATGAAAGCTGATCATATTATTGAGCGCGGTGATGATGGTTGGACATTCGTTACACCAGACAAAAGCCTTGTTGCACAATGTGAACATACAGTTGTCGTAACACGCGGTGAACCGATTATTTTAACAGAAATATAAAATAAAAAACGATCGATTTGTAGATTTCTTCTACTAAAACGGTCGTTTTTTTCACTTTTGGAAAATATATGAAATGTTATTGAACTCTTTATCATTTAAGTATATAATCTTTAGCGGAGGTTATTCATCATTATCTTTAACAAAAGATGATATCACTATAGTTTGAAATACCTTCTTTTTTATTATGTAAAATAACTTCAAAAATGACCGGAGAAATGATTTAGTCGAATATTCTAAACACCTTATATTCGTCTAATATGTAAGGAACAATAATACCTAAACTTCGGTCCACTAAGCGTACAACTCTCTTTTGACAAAACAGATAACTATGTTCAAAGTACATATTGTCTTCATCCTGACCAAAATCAACCCTATCTAGATTTTTATTTCCACATAACTTTAAGGCGAAAAACTGGCCTTCACAATGGGATACATTACTTTGGTTAGCATGTATCGTAAAACTTACCTTTATAACCATTCTTTTTTACCAACTTTACATGAAAATCATCTCACATATAAAGGGCTGATATCGTTCCTTTTATCAGTGTTTTTTCGACATTTTTTGTCGAATTATGCATATTTCATTCCATATAACTGTTTGAATATGCATTTTGTTTTACGTTATACATAATATTACTTTGAACATAATTTGTTTTTATCAGAGAACGTGTATAGAAACGGAGGGATAGTAAAAACAAATAGCTTATAACAAATAACTTTTTTATATTCCATTTGTTCATATGGAATAAGTCCCCAATGGACAAATGAATGTTCAAGGGAGGAAAAATGAAAAAACTTTTAAATATATGTTTAATTGTATTTGTACTATTTTCACAGTTTATTAGTTTCCCATACAATCAAGCAAAAGCTGAAACGTTAAAGGAAACTTCTTTATTTGACACTGTTGAAATGAAAGATGCAACTGGTCATATTATTGACGAAGCATTAAATCCTAAAAACTTAATAAAGTTAGGATCCACCATTCAGTTAGAATATGCTTGGTCAATAAAAGATTCTCAAGTTTTACATGCAAACGATACAGCAGTGCTTCAAATACCACTTGCATTAAAAGTATCTAAAGATACGCAAGGAGATTTGGTGGTTGATCAAAAACATATTGGTCAATATTTTGTGACAGCTAAAGATAACAAACTGAAACTAATATTTAATGATCAAGTAGAAACTTCAAAAGATGCTAAAGGTAAAATTAAACTTGAAACTGTATTTAATCCAACTTTAAAATCCGATACAAAATCAGTTCAAATTGCTTTTCCTTTAGGTACGATGATTCATTCTATATCCGTTCCTGTTCAATTGGAAGATACTAAAGATAAAGAACAACCGGTTAAAGAAGCTGAAAAAGATGTAGCTAAACCTGCTACCGGGAAGCAAGAACAAGATCCAGCTAAGCCTGCTACTGAGAATCCGGAACAAAATGCAGCTAACAAACCTGCTGAGAATCCAGAACAAAACACAGCTAGCAAACCTGCTGGAAATCCAGAACAAAACGCAGCTAACAAACCTGCTAAGAATCTAGAACAAGACCCAACTAACAAAACTGCTGAGAATCCGGAACAAAATACAGCTAACAAGCCTGCTGAGAATCCGGAACAAGAGTCAGTTAACAACCCTACTGAGAATCCGGATCCATCTCCCAAACAAATAACGGAGAAAATTTTAACAAGTGTAAAATTGACGGACAAGGATGGGAAACCATTTAATAACGATGATAATCGTCCGAGCACAGATTCCCCTGCCAACATTGAGTTTGAATGGGAGCTGTTAAAATCAATGAATGTAAAAAGTGGAGATTACTATATTTTTGATCTTCCGAAACATTTTAAGATTTACAATACAATTAAAAGCCCCTTATATGATGATAAAAATAATGTGATTGGGGAATTTATCGTTACAAAAGATGGGAAAGTCACCATGACATTTAACGAATATGTTGAAACCCATCCAGATGTTGTTGGTAATCTTAAATTAAAAACAGAGTTCAATAAAGACGAAATCAAAGGGACAACAACACAGGAAATTCCTTTCCCAATTAAGGATAAAGATGTTTCTATTACAATTGATTTCAAACCAAATATAGAAACAGCTACGAACAAAAAAGGATTGCCTGATAGACCAATTAATACAAATGAAATTAATTGGACAGTAGAAATGAATAAAACGAAGGATACCCTTACAAACGCTGTTTTCAAAGATAATATTCCACAAGGTACAAGCCTAAATAAAGACTCTATTAAAGTTTATCATTTAGATGTGGATATTAACGGGAACGTAAAACGTGGTGCGGAAGCTGACCCAAGTGAGTACAAAATCGTTTCATCCGATGGTTCAAAATTAGAGATTGCTTTTAAGGATAAAATCAATCAAGCGTATCAAATTGAATATGCAACAAAAATAACCGATGAAAATGCAACGAATTTCAGAAATGATGTCACGATAACAAGCGATAATCAGTCCCAACAAAAAGCAAATGCCACTGTAACTGTATCTCGTGGTACACATTTAGATAAAACAAGTAAATATGATCCCAAGACACAAACAATCGAATGGACAATTACTTACAATGGCGATCAAAGAGATATCAAAAAAGCAGATGCGATTTTAAAAGATGTTTTTGACGATGCACATGTACTAGATGAAAATTCTATTGTCGTAAAAAATGCTTCCTATGATGATAAAGGAAAGCTCGTAACAGGAGAAGCTGTTACTAACTACACTGTAAGTAAAAAGAAAAATGGATTCGACCTACAGTTTAATGAAGATATTAACAGTGCTTATGTAATCACTTATAAAACAAAGCCAACTGATAAAGTCATAAAAGATGGAAAAGTCAAAAATACAGTTACCGCAGATAATGGTTCAAGTAAAGAAAATGAGGCTAGCTTCAAGCAGCAAAACATTATTAAATCTAATAATAAAGCTGACACAAACTACAAAGACAAAACAACAACTTGGACAATTATAGTAAATAATAACAACTATCCATTAAACAACGCGACCATTACGGATACCTTTGATCATGGTGGATTGCAATTAAAAGATAAGCAACTAGAAATTAAAGACGGAGATTATACTCTTCAAGCTGGGACTGACTATGTTTTAGATGTGACGGATAAAGGTTTCAATATTACTCTTATAGGTACATATCAGTCTAATATGACAAAGACATTAGTCGTAAAATATACTACAGACTTTGATTATACAAAATTAGAAAGTGGCCAAACTTCATTTAAAAATACAGGTAACTTATCTTGGATAGATACCGATTCTAAGCCACAATCAAATAAAGATGCAGCGAATTTTGATCCTGATACTTTCACAAAGGCGAATGGGTATAAATACGGTTCTTATAACGCCCAAACAAAGGAAATTACTTGGATAATAGGCTTCAATTATAATAATGTTGAGATTAAAGATCCTTATGTTATAGACGTAATAAAAGATAAACAAAAGTTAGTACCAGGATCCATTGAAGTACGTGACATGATTTTAAATGGAAGCCCGGATAATGCAAGACCTGGTAATGCTGTACCAACTGAGCAATATGAACTTGAAGAACCTACAGATAAAAATAACAACACCCTAAAGGTTCATTTCAAACAATCAATTAATTCACCTTATTATATTATCTTTAAAACAAGCCTTGATGGTGAGCTTATCCAAGCTACCTACAACAACGAGGCCGATTTAAAAGATGGCTCTAAAATTGTTAACACTCTTAAAGGTGATGCTCAAGTAAATAAAGGTGGCAGCTTCGTCACAAAAAAAGCTGTACAAGACGACAACTATATTAATTGGAGTATCGCAATTAATGAAAGCCAATCAACCATCGCAGACGCGGTTGTAACAGACGATCCAACAGATAATCAAGTGCTTGTGGAAGATTCATTCCACTTATACCCGACTACTGTTGATCCATATGGAAATTTAACAAAAGATACAGCAAATGAATTAAAACAAGGAACAGATTATAAGTTAACGATCACAACAGACAATAAGACCGGAAAGCAACATTTCGAAATTGCCTTCTTGAAAAAAATTGATCGAGCTTATATTTTAGAATACCGCTCATTTATTAATGCAGACGATAAAGAAAAAGTGAGTAATAAAGCAAAAATCGCAGGTAATAGTTTAACAGTAAAAAATACTGAAACTACTGAAACGATTGAAGTTCGAATGTCTTCCGGTTCCGGTGGGGGCTCTGCTACTAAAGGCCGCGGAAACCTTGAAATTATAAAGGTAGATAACGACAATAAGAACGCACCATTGGCCGGAGCAGAATTTACTTTATACGATCGTACAGGGAAAACCGTTATCCGTAAAATAACAACAGACAAAGACGGTATCGCTAAGTTTAATAACTTAAAACGCGATAAATATTTATTAAAAGAAACGAAGGCCCCAGCAGGCTATGTAATTAGCTGGGATCTAAAGCAAGGCAGACTTGTTGAACTTGGTTCACAAGAAACGACAACATACAAACTTAGCAATAAGAAATTCGTTGGTAAAGCTGTGCTTACAAAGGTTGATGACCTGAACAATAACGAAACACTTAAAGGTGCAGTTTTCGCCTTACTAGATAGAAATAACAAAGTAATTCCTGGCTACGAAAAATTAACAACTAATGAAAATGGACAAATTACTGTAGATCCATTGAAACCTGGAACTTATCAATTAAAAGAAATCGAAGCTCCAGTTCATTATGATCTAAATAGCCAACCAATCTGGTTTACTGTCTCAGAAGATCAAACAACAGTAATTAATGTAACTGCTAAAAATAGTCTGAAGAAGGGTTCAGTCATCTTAACGAAATTTGATGAGAATAAGAAACTTCTTGAAGGTGCCATTTTTAGCTTACAAGACGAAAAAGGTAAAGTAATCCCTGGCTATGAACAATTAACAACAAATAAAGATGGATATATTGAAGTAAAAGACTTACGTCCTGGCAAATATCAATTTGTTGAGACACAAGCTCCTCTTCATTACGTTACAGACCCGACACCTATTAAGTTTGAAATTGAAAAAGGACAAACAAAGGCGGTATCTGTCAAAGCAGAAAATAACCTAATTAAAGGTGGCGTCACTTTAACGAAAGTTGACGACGTTGAAGAAAATGTAACTCTTGAAGGTGCGGTATTTAAAATAGTCAATGAAAAAGGCGATACAATTCAACAAAACTTAAAAACAGGATCAGATGGAAAGTTAATCGTTAAAAACTTAGAGCCTGGTAAATATAAATTTATCGAAACAGAAGCTCCTAAGTACTATGAATTAAATAAAGAACAGATTGATTTCACTATTGAAAAAAGTCAAACCTCCTTCGTTTCTGTTACTGCAAAGAACAGTTTAACGAAAGGTGACGCTGAATTAGTAAAAGTTGATAACGTTGATAAGAAAGAATCTCTAGAAGGTGCAGTCTTCAAGGTTATTGACGAACACGGAAAAGATGTTCATACTGACTTAACTACAGATGCTGAAGGGAAAATTAAGGTTTCTGATTTACGTCCTGGCAAATATCAATTTGTTGAAACACAGGCTCCTGAGCATTATAAACTAAGCACAGAACCTATCAACTTCACAATTGAGAAGGGCCAAAAAGAAATCATCACTGTTACAGCAGAAAATCGTTTAGTACCGGGTAATGTTGAACTATTAAAAGTGGATGATGTGGATGGAAATGCTCTTGAAGGAGCAGTCTTCAAGATCGTTGACGAAAACGGAAAAGATGTTCATATGAACCTTATTACTAACAAAGAAGGTAAAATAGCTGTTTCTGGACTACGTCCTAGTAAATATCAGTTCATCGAAACAAAAGCTCCTGAACACTATGATTTAAACAAGAAACCGATTGATTTCACTATCGAGAAAAGTCAAACTGCTACAAAATCTATTACAGCTACAAACAGCTTAACTAAAGGCGGTATCGAATTAACGAAAGTAGATTCTTTAAACGATAAAGAAAAACTTGAAGATGCCGTATTTAAAATCGTTAACGACAAAGATGAAGACGTTCATACAAACCTTACTACTGATAAAGAGGGAAAATTAGTAGTAAAAGATTTACGTCCTGGCAAATACAAAATTGTCGAAACAAAAGCTCCTATTTACTACGATGTAAATATAGAGCCTATTGAATTTACAATTGAAAAGAGTCAAAAAGAACTCCTTCCACTTACATTTAAAAATAGCTTGACGAAAGGTAAAGTCAAACTAATTAAAGAAGATGATGTGGAAAGCAATATAACTCTTGCTGGTGCGGTATTCACATTACAAGACGCAACTGGCAAGGAAATTATGAAAGATTTAACAACAGATGAACACGGAATATTAGTTATTCCTGATTTAGCACCAGGGGATTATCAATTTATTGAAACCGCAGCCCCTGAACATTATAAATTAGATCAAACACCTATTAAGTTCACGATTAAAAAAGGTAGCAAGGAAGATCTTCCTATCCCTGTTACTGTAAAAAATAGTTTACTTACAGGTGGCGTCACTTTAACAAAAGTAGATGACGTTGATGGCACTACACTTGAAGGTGCGGAATTTATAATCGTTGACGCTCATGACACTAAAAAAGTAATTCGCAAAGGCTTAACGACTGATGAGAACGGTATAGTTACCGCTTCTGATTTACGTCCGGGAGATTATCAATTTATTGAAGTAAAAGCTCCAAAAGACTATGACTTAAGCAAAGACCCTATTCCGTTCACTATCGGAAAAAGTCAAAAAGAAAATATTACCGTTACTGCTAAAAACAGCTTAACGAAAGGTGCTGTCACTTTAACAAAAATCGATGACATCGATCGTACGATGCTGAAAGATGCAGTATTTAAAATTGTTGATATGGACGGTAAAGATGTTCGCACAAACCTTGTTACAGACGACAACGGCGAAATTTCTGTTTCTGATTTACGTCCGGGAGACTATCAATTTATTGAAACAAAGGCTCCTGAGCACTATGTGTTAGACGAAACACCGATTCCATTTACAATTGAAAGAAGTCAAACGAAAAAGATTACTGTTACAGGTAAGAACACTTTAACAAAAGGTAGCGTTGAATTAACTAAAATTGACGATATTGATATCGATACAAAACTTGCTAACGCTGTATTTAATTTATTAGATGCAGACGGAGAACTAGTTGAAGAAGGCTTAAAAACAAATGATGAAGGAAAAATTGTTGTTGAAAATCTACGTCCTGGTACGTATCAATTCGTGGAAACAATAGCTCCTGAACATTACGATTTAAATAAAAAACCGATTGAATTTACAATTAGGAAAAGCCAAACTGAAATTCTTCATGTTACAGCTAAAAATGCTCTAACAAAAGGTGCAGTGGAACTTTCTAAAGTGGATAACATCGATGACACTACCCTTGAAGGTGCAGTATTTAACATTGTTGATATGAATGGTACTGTAATTCATAAAGACCTTGTTACAAATGGTAAAGGGAAGATCGAAATTAACGACCTACGTCCCGGTGATTACCAATTCATCGAAACGAAAGCTCCAAAGCATTACGTTTTAGATGAAACGCCTATTGGTTTCACTATTGAAAAAGGACAGAAAAAAGCTATTTCTTTAACTGCTAAAAATAGTTTAAAACAAGGTAGCATCGAATTAATTAAAGTTGATGATTTAAACGATCAAACAAAACTTGCCGATGCTGTATTTAATTTACTAGATCAAAATGGCAAATTACTTAAAACAGATTTAAAAACAAACGGTGAAGGAAAAATCGTTGTTGAGAACCTACGTCCTGGCACGTATCAATTTGTTGAAACAACAGCCCCTAAACATTACGATTTAGATAAAAAACCTATCGTATTTACAATTGAGAAAAGCCAAGTAAGTATCGCTACTGTTACTATGAAAAATAGCTTAACAAAAGGCGGTGTGGAACTTTCTAAAGTGGATGACGTCGATGGCACTACTCTTGAGGGCGCTGTATTTAAAATTGTTAATATGAATGGTGATGTGATTCGCAAAGATCTTATCACGAATCAACAAGGTAAAATTAGCGTTTCTGACCTGCGTCCTGGTGATTATCAATTCATCGAGACAACAGCGCCGAAACACTACGATTTAAATAAAGAACCAATTCCATTCACAATCGAAAAAGGACAAGCTGAACCTATTTCTGTTACCGCTAAAAACAGTTTAACGAAAGGTGCAGTCCAGCTTTCTAAAGTAGATGATATTGATGGTACTGTCCTTAAAGGTGCTGTATTTAAAATTGTTGATATGAACGGTAATGATGTTCGCACTGATCTTACGACAGATGCATATGGTAAAGTTGCTGTTCCTGATTTACGTCCGGGAGACTACCAGTTTATTGAAACGAAAGCTCCTGAACACTATAAATTAAATGATACACCAATTAAATTTGCAGTTAAGAAAAGCCAAAAAGAACAGCTGCAAGTTACTGCTACTAACAGCTTAACTGAAGGTGCTGTAGAGTTAATTAAAGTAGATGATGTAAACCCAGATACAAAACTTTCTGATGCGGTATTTAACATCATTGATGCGAAAGGTAAAGTTGTTCGCACGAATTTAACTACTGATGAACACGGGAAAGTTTCTGCTTCCAATTTACGACCGGGAGATTATCAATTCGTAGAAACGACAGCTCCTAAAGATTATGATTTAAATAAAACACCGATTCCTTTCACTATCGAGAAAAGCCAATCAACTCAAGTTTCTGTTACTGCTAAAAATAGCTTAACTAAGGGTGGCGTGGAATTAACGAAAGTTGACTCTTTAGATGCGAAAGAACTACTTGAAGGTGCAGTATTTAAAATTACTGATATGAACGGTAACGATATTCGTACAAATTTAGTTACCGATAAAGATGGAAAAATCATCGCTAAAGACTTACAACCTGGAGACTATCAATTTATTGAAACGAAAGCTCCTACTCATTATGACTTAAATGAAGATCCGATTAAGTTCACAATTGAAAGAAGTCAAACAAAACATGTCTACGTTACAGCTACGAACAGCTTAACGAAAGGTAGTGTGGAGTTAATTAAAGTGGATGATGTTGAAGAAAACACAACACTTGAAGGTGCGGTATTTAAAATTGTTAATAAGGATGGACACGACGTCCGTACTGATTTAACTACTGATAAAAACGGCCGTTTAGTTGTGGATGAATTACCACCAGGAGACTATGAGTTTATCGAAACAAAAGCTCCTACTCATTATGACTTAAACGAAACACCTATTAAGTTCACAGTTAAAAAAGGGCAAGAAAAAATCGCTTCCGTTACAGCTACGAATAGCTTAACGAAAGGCGCTGTTGAACTTTCTAAAGTGGATGATGTTGATGGTACTGCTCTTAAAGACGCAGTATTTAAAATCATTGATATGAACGGCAACAACGTGCGTTCTAATTTAACTACTGATAAAGATGGAAAAATTAGCGTTTCTGATTTACGTCCAGGAGACTATCAATTCGTTGAAACAAAGGCTCCTACTCATTACGACTTAAATCAAAACCCTATCAAGTTTACTGTTGAAAAGAGTCAAACGGCTAAAGCTTCTGTTACTGCTACAAATAGCTTAACGAAGGGCGCTGTTGAATTAACTAAAGTCGATGACGTTGACAACTCTACTCTTGAAGGTGCTATCTTTAAAATCGTTGATCAAAGCGGCAATGATGTTCGTTCTAATTTAACTACTGATAAAGATGGAAAAATTAGCGTTTCTGATTTACGTCCAGGAGACTATCAGTTCGTTGAAACGAAAGCTCCTACTGGCTATAATTTAAGTGCTAAGCCAATTCCTTTCATAATTACGAAGGGACAATCTAGGGTTACCTCTGTTAAAGCTTTAAATAGCTTAACAACAGGTTCAATTGAGTTAACTAAAGTTGATATTGATCACCGTGGAACACTTGAAGGTGCCATTTTCAATATCTTAGACCACGATGGAAAAATAATCCGAGAAGGCCTAAAAACAGACCAACACGGTAAATTAATCGTAAATGATTTGAAACCTGGTAATTATCAATTAGTGGAAACAAAGGCTCCTGAAGGCTATCAATTAGATGCTTCACCGATAAGCTTTACAATTGAAAAAGCTCAAGCTACACCACTACAAATTACAGTTTCAAATAAGAAAATCGAATCTTCACCAGGTGGAGATGATAAACCAATTACTCCTCCAAATAAAGAGGAGAAACCAGGAAAAGAAACTTCCGAAGAGCTAGAAAAAGGAAATCCTGAGACTCACGGAAAAGAAACTTCCGAAGAACTAGAAAAAGGAAATCCTGAGACTCACGGAAAAGAAACTTCCGAGGAACTAGAAAAAGGAAATCCTGAAACACAGACAAACAAACAGCAAGATGATCGAAATATAGATAAAAAACTTCCAAATACAGGTCATAAAGAAGATCATACACAAGCAGCAGGTATCGTTCTTCTACTAGCTGGATTGTTAAGTATTTTAGCCACAAAACGTAAAAAACATTATAAATAATATGTTTTACAGCCAATCAATTTATTAGTTGATTGGCTGTTTTTTTTTGTGCAAAAAAGACGATACACAAAGTATCGTCTTTTTAACGGGGTGAGGCTGTCCAAAAGTACGGAAAACTCTTGAACAGCCTCGTATTTTCATATGGATGCCTTACATATATCACTGATGACAATTATGAAATGCGGAAACATAGTTACCATCACATGATTGAAACAAAAAAAAAGAAAAGAAACCCTATAACGGGTCCCTTTTCCCTACATAATCTAAAGTTTGGGTACACTAGATTCATGCAATGTAGGAGCCTTCAGAACAGAAAGCGAACCTTCATTTAAAATGATAGCATACATACATCCGCCGAAAATATGCAAATGTGCATATAGCGTTTTTTATTTCTCAACATATATTTATTGAAAATTCAGATATATAAAGGTAAGATAAAGTGAAACTTTAATCAGTGAGGGTTTTTTCCATCCCTCATTGATTATTAGTTGAACCAATCGGGCTTTTACGGGCAGTTGATCTCCCATCTAACTTCTTTGCTTTACAGCCGAATTTTGAGATGGGGGTTTTACTGCCCGTTAATGCGGGATATAGTCGTTATCCGTCTTCTTTTGTCAGTCAGAGAGAATAGAAGAATGGGAGAGGAAAAAATGAGAAAATCACTGAAACAAAAAATAGTAAGCTCCTTGCTTGCTGTATCACTCGCCGTTAGCTTAGCTCCAATCGGGCAAGCAAAAGCTGATTCCACGTCAGAAATTACACAGACTCCACCTATTACAAAACAAGTTGATGCAAACCGCGCCATCGAGCATATCCGTTTCTTATCCGAAACAATCGGTCCCCGTCCGGGTGGTACAAAATCAGAAGAATGGGCTTCTCGCTATGTTGGTATGAAGCTTAAATCAATGGGATATGAAGTAGAGTATCAGCCCTTTCAAGTGCCGGATCAATACGTTGGATTTATCGAATCACCATTAGGGACAAAGCGTAATTGGCAAGCTGGTGCTGCTCCAAATGCACTAATTTCTACAGAAGCTGTTACAGCTCCGCTTATCTTTGTTCAAGGTGGTACAAAATTAGACGATATTCCAAATGAGGTAAACGGAAAAATTGTTTTATTCGAAAGAGGTGCAACAGTAGCAGATTATAATAAACAGGTTGAAAATGCTGTTAGTAAAGGGGCAAAAGGTGTTCTTTTATACAGCTTAATTGGCGGACGCGGAAACTATGGACAAACTTTCAATCCTCGCTTAACTAAAAAACAGGCTATCCCTGTCTTCGGTCTTGCTTATGCTCAAGGAAATGCATTTAAAGAAGAAATCGCTAAAAAAGAGACAACAATTCTTTCCCTAAAAGCGAGACATGAATCTAATTTAACATCCTTAAATGTCATCGCTAAAAAGAAACCAAAAAATAGTACAGGTAATG
Source organism: Bacillus sp. FSL R9-9530 (assembly GCF_038008145.1). NCBI lineage: Bacteria > Bacillati > Bacillota > Bacilli > Caryophanales > Bacillaceae > Bacillus > Bacillus sp. FSL R9-9530. The sequence continues at coordinate 4,079,824 of NZ_JBBOYO010000001.1, read as the reverse complement.
AAAAAGCTGTTGTTGTAAGTTCACACTATGATAGTGTCGTTGGAGCACCTGGGGCAAATGACAATGCTTCTGGTACAGGATTAGTATTAGAATTAGCTCGTGCTTTTCAAAATGTAGAAACTGATAAAGAAATTCGTTTTATTGCTTTTGGTTCTGAAGAAACTGGCTTACTTGGCTCTGATTATTATGTTAATAGTCTGTCCCAAAAAGAACGTGATCGAATTTTAGGTGTCTTTAACGCAGACATGGTTGCAACAAATTATGATAAAGCAAAGAATTTATATGCAATGACTCCTGATGGATCAACGAACCTTGTAACAGATGCTGCCTTACAAGCAGGTAAACAATTAAATAATGATCTCGTTCTTCAAGGAAAATTCGGCTCTAGTGATCACGTACCATTTGCTGAAGTGGGTATTCCTTCTGCACTATTTATTTGGATGGGTGTCGATAGTTGGAATCCATTAATCTATCATATCGAAAAGGTATATCACACGCCTCAAGATAATGTATTTGAGAACATTTCACCAGAACGTATGAAAATGGCATTAGAAGTTATCGGAACTGGTGTTTATAACACCCTTCAAAAACCTGTTGCTCAAACTGAACAAAAAGCTGCTTAATCATTTAAAAGACCACTGATTTAATTAGTGGTCTTTTATTGAGAAAAAATATATATGCATAAAAGCATATTTTTTCCTATTCATTATCGTATACAATATTAACTGTAACAAAAATGATTACAACTAATAAGGAGGCTTTTCTACTATGAAAAATATGATTTTAGCCGGCGCATTAACTTTAACAGGAATTACTGGCGCTACCGCGTTTATTCCTGAAACAAAAGTCGCTGCTGCCGCTCAAGAACAAAGCTTTACAAAATTTTATTCTTTGCAAACTGGAGCTAGTTCTGAACAAGAACCTATTTTCCTTCAAAAGGGACAAGAGCTAACAATTCAACCTAACAGCAAAACTCCTAGTTACAGTGTTTATGACTCAAATCATAACCTTATTGGGCGTTATTCTGATGGTTACGGCCGAATTTTCACTGCAAAAACAGATGGAAATATGTACGTTCAATTTCATGCACCTTACGTTTACTATAGTCCTGTTAGCTTTTCTGTTACTTATACTATTCAATAGAAAAGAGGTCCTTTACAGGGCCTCTTTTATTTCTCTTTCCAATTTACTTTTACAAATCCATCTTTCACCATTACACCACTTATATTAAACACATACTTTTCATTTGCTTTTAATGTAACTGTAAAAACACCTTTTTTCGATTCACAGATCTCCTTCAACTCTTTTATCCCTTCCCCTTGTCTTTCGTTTTCGCTAATTTATAGCATAGGGAATATATTTGCTTATATATATATCAATTAATTCTTCTACCTTTTCTTCCATCTTAACCCCCCTGTCATTTATATAAGACGACGCAAATTCTCCTTTTGTTTGATAATTTTTTTATTATCTCCATACAAAAAGGCAATCACAACATCGTGTGATTGCCTTTTATTTAAAGCGAGCTCTGCCTCCTAATCCCTTCCGTCTAAGAACCTTAGCCTTTGGGACTAAACAGTCGGCTCCGCTTTTCTTTATTACATTTTTTCTGGTGCAGATACTCCTACGATTGCTAATGCATTTTGAAGTGTCGTGCGTACTGCTTTCATTAATTCGTAACGAGCTTTACTTAATTCTAAGTTATCTTGGTTTAATACTTTTTCTGCATTGTAGAAGCTGTGTAATGCTGCTGCTAATTCAAATGCATAGCTTGTAATGCGGTGTGGCAAACGTTTTTGCGCTGCATCCGCAACTACAGCCGGGAATTCACCAAGTTTTTTCAGTAACTCTACTTCTTTCTCAGAAGTAACAAGTTTGTAATTTACATCTCCGCCTGTAGCTAATCCTAACTCTTCACCTTGACGAAGGATACTGCATACACGAGCATGTGCATATTGTGCATAGTATACTGGGTTTTCATTAGATTTTGATACAGCTAAGTCCATATCGAAGTCTAAATGAGAATCACCGCTACGCATTGCGAAGAAGTATCGCATTGCGTCCACGCCTACTTCTTCCATAAGCTCACGAAGTGTAACTGCTTTACCTGTACGCTTACTCATTTTCATTTTTTCACCATTTTGGTACAGTTGTACCATTTGGATGATTTCTACTTCAAGTGTTTCTTTATCGTAACCTAGTGCTTGAATAGCAGCTTTCATACGAGGAATGTAACCGTGGTGGTCAGCACCCCAAATGTTGATTAGCTTATCGAAACCACGCTCTAATTTATCACGGTGATAAGCGATATCTGGCGTTAAGTATGTGTAAGAACCGTCATTTTTAATTAATACACGGTTTTTGTCGTCACCGTAAGTCATTGAACGGAACCAAGTTGCTCCGCCTTCTTCAAAGATTTCGTCACGCTCTTTTAATACAGCAAGAGCCTGATCAATTTTTCCGTTTTTGTATAATGATGTTTCTGAGAACCACACATCGAAGTTAACACGGAAGCTTGCTAAATCTTTTTGAAGTTTTGCTAACTCATATTTTAAACCGTATGAACGATAGAATTCATAGCTTTCTTCTGCATCAACTTTTGCATAACGATCGCCAAACTCTTCAGCTAAGCGTTTACCGATTCCAATGATGTCCGCACCATGGTAACCGTCTTCTGGCATTTCTTTCTCTAAACCTAAAGCTTGCATGTAACGAGCTTCAACAGAAAGAGCTAAGTTATGAATTTGGTTACCAGCATCATTAATGTAGTACTCACGAGATACATCATATCCTGCTTTTGCTAATACGTTACATAAAGTGTCACCTACTGCCGCACCACGTGCATGTCCTAAGTGAAGATCACCTGTTGGATTCGCAGATACGAACTCAATTTGTACTTTTTCACCTTTACCAGTATTCGTTTCACCGTATGCTTCACCAGCGTTGACGATTGTTGGGATTAAGTCTGTTAAGTAGCTATTATCCATGTAGAAGTTAATGAAACCAGGACCAGCGATTTCAATTTTTTCAATAGAAGCTTTTGCTTTATCGAAGTTTGCAACTAAGTCTTCTGCAATCATACGAGGTGCTTTTTTCGCAACGCGTGCAAGTTGCATTGCCATATTTGTAGAGAAGTCACCATTTGTTTTATCTTTTGGAGATTCTAATACAACGTTTGGAATTTGTTCTTCTGTCGCTAGTTCTGCCTTTAATACAGCAGCTTGAATTTCTTCTTTAATCAATCCTTTTACTTGTTCTAAAGAATTCATTATTTTGCCTCCTTCAAATTAAGTGTAATTGTATATCTGCCAGCTTCTTGTTCACTTAGAAGCAATGCGTACGTTAAGAAGAGTTGTCCTTTTTTCTTTTCATCCGACCATTTAAAAAGAACGTTATCAGTTTTCGTTTGCAATGCAAACGTACCAAGTTCACTCGTATACGTACCAGTTGTCCATTCACCTTTCACATGCGTCTGACGCATAGAAATAGCACCTGAACGCATAATGAGAACTTGTTCATCTTGAATTTTAATAATTGTTTTCACTTCGCCTTGTTCGTTCGGCTCTTGGAATGTTATATATGTACCTTGACCTTTTACATAGTATTGACCATTTGCTTCAAAAGCAACGGTTTCCTTCCTCGCCCCTTCACGGATTTCTGTTACGAAATGAACGTGTACCGGCAAGCCTGCAAGTTGTTTCTTCACGTCTTGCACACCCTTCAAATGTTATAGATATTAAATACTACTTATAATAAATCACTTTTCCTATCATATCAAAAAAAGACTCTGTCTGTCTGCTGAAAAATCAGGAAAACTCCTTTTCAAAAAATAATTCACCTTCACTTTATTTCATATGTTAAAATATTTTTTAAATCTGAATATTCTTTCATTTCAAGGGGTGAATTTGGTGCTACTAACAAAATTAAAAAAAGGTGATGAAATAAGGGTTATTTCACCATCTTGTAGTTTAAGTATTGTCTCAAATGAAAACAGAGACCTTGCTATAAAAAGATTAACCGACATAGGCTTTCAAGTTACATTCTCAAAATATGCTGATGAGATAGATCGATTCGCTTCCTCTTCTATTTCTTCACGAGTTCAAGACCTCCACGAAGCATTTAGAGATCCTAATGTAAAAGCTATTTTGACGACACTTGGCGGATACAACTCTAATGGTTTATTGAAACATCTCGATTATGATTTAATTCGAGAAAATCCGAAAATTTTCTGCGGTTATTCTGATATTACCGCTTTAAGTAACGCGATTTATGCTAAAACAGGCTTAGTTACATATTCAGGTCCTCACTTCTCTTCATTTGGAATGGAGAAAGGGCTCGATTATACGACCGATTACTTTTTAAAGTGCTTAACTTCTCATGAACCTATTGAAATACTACCAGCTGAAACTTGGAGCGATGACTCTTGGTATATGGATCAAGAAAATCGAGAATTTATTAAAAATGAAGGATATGTTTCAATTCAAGAAGGGGAAGCGATGGGAGATATTATTGGTGGCAATATGAGCACATTTAATTTACTGCAAGGTACACCATATATGCCAAGCTTACAGGGCAAAATTTTATTTCTTGAAGAGGATAGTTTAACAGGAAAATCTACCCTAAAAACTTTTGATCGATATTTACATTCTCTTATGCAGCAACCTGACTTTGAACATGTAAAAGGCATTCTTATAGGACGAATGCAAAAAGGAGCAGAATGTATGATAGAGGACATTCAAGAAATGATTGCTTCAAAGCCTGAACTTGCTCATATCCCTATTATTGCGAATGCCAGTTTCGGACATACAACTCCAATCTTTACTTTCCCAATTGGCGGAAGGGCAAAAATCATTTCTAATAAAGAAAGTTCAGCTATCACCATTTTAACGCACTAAAAAAGGAGCGAACGATTCGCTCCTTTTATGGTTTTTCTATTTTTTGTAACGCTTTTTGCGGGATTGATTCTTTCGAGATTTCAGCCCATCCTTTTCCCTGCATACCTTTTGCATAAATTTTTATAAAAGCACCCGTATGCAATTCACGGTTCACCATTCTTTTAATAACTTGTAACTTTCCATCTTCTGTATACCCTTTAAATGTATACAAATATTCATCGTCTTTTTTCTCACTTTTATCTATAACAGCATAATAATCTTGTATTTCTTTATTTGAAAAGAAGTTGTCTACAAAAGCATGCACACCTTCTGTTTTCGTGTTTAAATAATATGCTGTTCCACCTAAAATAATGGCGAACACAGCTAAAACTTTAATTACCAATTTCATAAATGCGCCTCCTGTTTGCACTGCTTTCTCACTAGCCGTATGTCTATACCTGTATTATACGAAAAAAGGCATACTATACTCTATCGAAATGCCTTACACTTTCCTTACATTATTGTAAGAGTTTTTCACCTTACAGCAATTTCCCAATAAAAAATTTTTCCGTTTAACAAACTTTTATATTATTATTGAATGATACAAATTTTTATTACAAAAATCAAAGGAGACAGTTTTCAAATGGCTATCTTGCAAGGTTTAGCACTATTACTTGTTGTACTTTGTCTATTTACACTTTTCAGTTACCGTGCGCCTTACGGAATGAAAGCAATGGGCGCTTTAGCTAATGCAGCAATCGCAAGTTTTCTTATTGAAGCATTTCACCGTTATATTGGTGGAGAAATGTTTCATAATGACTTTTTACAATCAGTAGGGGAAGCTTCTGGTAGTATGAGCGGTGTCGCAGCGGCAATTTTAGTCGCATTAGCAATCGGTGTTTCACCCGTATACGCTGTTTTAATCGGTATAGCTACTAGTGGATTCGGTATTTTACCAGGATTTTTCGCTGGATACGTTTGTGCTTTCGTCGTGAAATTTCTCGAAAAGAAATTACCAGCTGGTGTAGAATTTTTAGCAATCCTATGTATTGCCGCACCAATTTCACGTGGAATGGCCATGCTTATGGATCCACTCGTTAACGCAACACTCGGTAAAATCGGTTCTATGATTTCAGTTGCAACTACAGAAAGTCCTATCATTATGGGTATTATGCTTGGTGGATTAATAACAGTTATTTCTACATCTCCATTAAGTTCTATGGCACTAACTGCAATGCTTGGATTAACTGGTTTACCAATGGCAATTGGTAGTCTTGCCGTAGCAGCTTCTGCCCCAATGAACTTCATTTTCTTTAAACGACTAAAAATCTGTTCAAAGAAAGATACAATCGCCGTGGCAATCGAGCCGTTAACACAGGCCGATGTTGTCTCAGCAAATCCAATTCCTATCTATATGACAAACTTTGTTGGCGGTGCGCTTGCCGGTATTATTACGTCGCTGTTCCAGCTCGTTAATAATGCACCAGGGACAGCATCACCAATTCCAGGACTTCTCGTACTGTTCGGATTTAATGATGTAATAAAAGTAACGATTGCTGCCGTATTATGTGGAATCGTTACCACTATTGTTGGATACGTCGGTTCCATTGTGTTCCGCAAATATCCAATCCGTTCTGCTGATGAAATTCGCGGAATTACTTCGGAAGAGAAAGTTGCGTAAAGAAAGGGAGCTATTCTCATCGTTTGAGAATAGCTCTTTTTTATGTCGCGTGACGGTAAGTGAAATTATATTGAACACAACTCCGCGTATATCGACTTAACTACTAAATAAGACAATAATAACCTACCTATTAATAAAAGAAGCCGGCTCAAAACACTTTTTGAGTCGGCTTCACTTTTACTTTATCCAGCTACAGTGGCTAGAATGATTGATGGCTTCGCTTCTTCCTTCGAGGCAAAAAACGCCTCTACGTCTGAAGCTCCATCCCTCTCACATTCTGAGCGAGCCGCCTACGCTTTTATTTAACCCAACCGAGCAGCATTTCCCGCACGAATTTGCTTGCTGCGATTGGTGTTTGATCACTATGATCGTAGACTGGAGCTACTTCTACTAAGTCTGCTCCGACTACTTTTATATTTGAATTTACAATTGCTACGATGGACTCTAATAGTTCTTTAGATGTGATACCTCCAGCTTCTAATGTTCCTGTTCCAGGAGCGTGAGCTGGGTCTAATACGTCGATGTCAATTGTGACATAGACTGGGCGTCCTGCAAGTTTCGGTAATACTTCCTTTAACGGTTCTAATACGTCAAATTTATATAAGTTCATACCTACTTCTTTTGCCCATTCGAATTCTTCCTTCATTCCAGAACGAATACCGAAAGAATATACGTTTTCCGGACCAATTAAATCGCACACTTTACGAATTGGTGTAGAGTGGGATAAAGGCTCTCCTTCATATGACTCACGTAAATCAGTATGAGCATCCATATGGATGATTGCTAAATCCGGATATTTTTTTGCCATTGCCTTAAAAATTGGCCAAGACACTAAGTGCTCTCCGCCGAGACCTAGTGGAAACTTACCGGCATCTAATAGTTTTGTTACATATTCTTCAATCATGTCTATGCTGCGCTGTGGATTCCCAAATGGTAATGGGATATCACCCGCATCAAAATATTTTATCTCTTCTAGTTCACGATCTAAATACGGACTATATTCTTCAAGACCGATTGATACTTCACGAATACGTGCAGGGCCAAAGCGAGATCCTGGACGGAAACTTACTGTCCAATCCATAGGCATCCCGTAAATAACTGCCTCTGACTCTTCAAAACTTGGATGACTTTTAATAAATACTTTACCTGAATAAGCTTCATCAAAACGCATATTCTTTTCCTCCTTATGTGGAACTTAAGGTATCCCAACCTTTCACTATTTCTCAAATTTGGAGCGCATTGCTCCTCTTTCTCGATTTACCTGGGCCTTCTTGTTATCACAAGAAGACTACTTCATTTGTAGCAGTGTAAGTAACTAGCATGTTCAAGCCTTCTAGACAAACACCTTAAATGAGTTACTTACACTTTATTTATTTCAATTTAACGCTCTTACTTAATTAAATCGCCAACAAATTTCGGTAATGCGAATGCTGCATTGTGTAATTCTTTTGTGTAATATTTCGTTTCGATTTCATGGAAACGCTCTTCACTTACTTCTAATGGATCATGTTTTTTAGATCCGATTGTGAACGTCCAAAGTCCACTTGGATACGTCGGAATGTTTGCTGTGTATAGACGAGTAATTGGGAAAATCTCTTTTACGTCTTTAAACACAGTTGTAATTAGTTCTGGTGTAAACCAAGGGTTGTCCGTTTGAGCAACGAAAATACCATCTTCTTTTAACGCTTTAGAAATTCCAGCGTAGAAGCCTTTTGTAAATAGGTTTACTGCTGGGCCTACTGGCTCAGTAGAATCTACCATAATTACGTCATATTCATTTTCGCTTTCTGCGATGTGTAGGAAACCGTCTCCTACTTTTACTTCTACACGCTCATCATCTAATGCGCCTGCAATTGATGGTAAGTATTGTTTAGAGTACTCAATTACTTTTCCATCAATTTCAACAAGAGTTGCTTTCTTTACGCTTGGGTGTTTTAATACTTCACGAATAACACCACCATCGCCACCACCTACTACTAATACGTTTTCAGGGTTTGGATGTGTAAATAAAGGTACGTGCGCTACCATTTCATGATAAACGAACTCGTCCTTTTCTGTTGTCATAACCATGCCATCTAAAATAAGCATGTTTCCGAACTCTTCCGTTTCAACCATATCAAGTTTTTGGAATTCTGTTTGCTCCGTATGTAATGTGCGGTTAATACGCGCCGTAATTCCAAAATGCTTTGTTTGTTTTTCAGTGAACCATAGTTCCATCGTACAATCACGCCTTTCAATGCAAATTTATAATAGGGACATCATTAATGTCCCCTAACAAAAATAAAACAAAACATCCAAAAAGTATAGTTAAAAGTACAAAAATACCGAAAATATATTTTAGTCAGAGGGTTCTAACATATATGTGAAAAGGGATTGCTCTGTAATAGGAAAGAAAACCCTTTCTTAAGAAAGGGTTTTTGTCTCTATTTCTACCGGTTTACGAATCGGAATTAAGATCATTACGCAACCAACTAACACAACAATTCCACCGACTAAAAACGGACTTTGTGGTGAAACTGTATGACCGATGACTCCTGATAAAATTGGAGCAATCGCGCCCCCTAACCAACGAACGAAGTTATAAACACCTGATGTAACAGATCTTTCATAAGGTGAAATATCCATTACATAACTTGTAAATAACGCGTTATTTAAGCCTGATGCTAATCCTGATAGAACGATTAACACGATTTGTAACCACATAATTTTAACGAAGAATAGTGCAATTAAGAAAATCGCAAATACGAGTAAACTACCTTTTAACAATGTTTTTGGTTCATATTTACCTTCTAGCTTATGCGCTAAAATTGCTGATCCGTAAGCTAATGCTAATCCCCATCCGCAAAATACAAATCCTAATTGAATAGCAGATAAATGCATAATAAGTGGTGAATATGCTAACACGACGAAAAATCCGTAGTAATATAACATCCCAGAAATGGCACCTTGCATAAACGGTTTATACTTCACCAGGTTAAGTAATTCACCTACGCCTGCTGCTTTACGCTTCACTTTTCGCTCCGGTTCTTTTACAAAAAAGAAAACTAAAATAAATGCTAAAGAAATTAAAATACTCGTCGCAAAAAATGGGTAACGCCAAGAATGTCCACCTAATATACCGCCTAATAAAGGTCCACCTGCCATCCCTAAACCGATAGCTGCTTCATATAACCCTACTGCTTCATGAACTTCTTTACTTAATGCAATTAATAATGTCATCGCCGTTGCGAAGAACATCGCATTTCCTAATCCCCACCCCGCGCGGAAAAGAGATAATTGAGCAATCGTTTGCGATATACCACATATAAATGCAAATACAGTTACAATCGCAAGACCGATCGTCATCATTCGTTTATCACCAAATCTTGATGCAAATATTCCAGCTGGTAACATCATAATTGCCATCGTTAAAATATATGCTGTAAATAACATCTCGACTTGCCAATGCGAAGCACCAATTTGTTCAGCAATACTTGGTAAAATTGGGTCGACTACTCCTATACCTGAAAAGGCAAGGAAGGTAGCCACCACTGTAATCAATCTCCCTAATTTTTGTTTGCTCTCCATTTTGATTACTCTCCTTTTGTATTCTCTAAAAATGTAACTGCACGGCTTAAACTATCCTCTAGCTCTGCCTTAACACGCTGCATTTGCTCCATTTTTTCGTCTAACGTTTGCACTTGTTTTTCAAGCATCTCTTTAATTTCTTGAATCACTTCACGGTCACGCGGATTCTCACTGTTTCTTCTTTGTTCCATTCTTTCTTTTAACGATAAGAAATGTTGCATTTCTTGAAGCGTAATTCCTAGTACTTCTTTCGCTTCCACAATCCTTTTAATTCTCGCAATGTCCTCGTCTGTATACAGGCGAATGTTCCCTTCACTGCGTTCTGGGGGATGAATTAAACCAATTTCCTCATAATAACGAAGTGTACGCTTTGTTAAACCAACTTGCTTTGTTACTTCATCAATTTTATACATGTGTATTCCTCCCTTCACCAATTATTACATTTTACGTTAACGTTAACTTTTGTGCAACTGTTATACTTTTGTAAATGTTTGTCATATGAATTGTATTTTTCTCAAAGCAGTTTCATAATGAAAGAAAAGAGATGATAAGGAGATTTTCACATGAATAAACCACTTATTTTCGCTCACCGCGGGGTAAAAGGAACACATCCAGAAAATACGATGATTGCCTTCCAAGAGGCTGAACGCATTAGTGCTCACGGAATTGAACTTGATGTTCATCTATCAAAAGATGGTGAACTAGTTGTTATTCATGATGAAACGGTGGACCGCACAACAAATGGCGTGGGACTTGTTTCTGAGAAAACTGTAGAGGAATTACAAGCTTTAGATGCTGGTAGCCATAAAAATCCTTCTTTCCATGAGGCGAAAATCCCAACATTACGAGAAGTATTTATTTGGCTCTCTACAACAAATTTACAACTTAACATTGAATTAAAAACAGATGTTCTTCATTATCCAAATATTGAAGAAAAAGTTGTTGCTCTTGTTCGTGAATATCATCTATCCAATCAAATTGTATTTTCATCATTTAACCACGATTCCGTTTCATTATTAGCAGAAATTGCTCCAGAAATTCCAAGAGCGATTTTGTACGATACACCACTTGCAGATCCTATTGCTGAAGCAAAAAGGCGCGAGGCGACTGGATTACATCCAAACTTTCAATTATTAACGAAAGAGTTTGTCCAATTAGCACAGGGGCAAGGATACGTTTTTCGTCCTTACACTATTAATGAATATAAAGATTTACAAACTATGATTGACTATGGTGTAGATGTCATCATTACCGATTGGCCAGCACGTGCCTTTGAGCTCCTTTCTTAATTGAAGGGGCTTTTTTGTTTTCAAAATTTCATTGTTTAAAATAAACGAAAACCCTCAATACTAATACAATAATGCTTGTATTAATGAGGGGCTGAAAAAGATGGATCAAACTATGAATCCAAAACTTAAAAAATATAAACGTCTTTTCTTCACCGTAATGTTTTCTTGTGTTCTTTTTTTCGTTTTTTCCTTTTTTATTATCATTATAGCTGCAAAAATTATGGGGCCTCCCCCTGTTGCAGTGCCGCAAACGAGTGTCTTTTACGCTAATGATGACACTGTTATAGGACAAAGTAATGAAACACAAAAGCGCTATAATGTATCTCTTGATGAAATTTCTCCTTATGTAAAAGAGGCAACACTATCTATTGAAGATCAACGATTCTACAAACATCATGGATTTGATATAAAGCGCATTGTTGGTGCCATTGTTGCCGATTTAAAAGCAATGGCAAAAGTACAAGGTGCTAGTACTATTACACAACAGTATGCTCGTAACCTATACTTAGATCATGATAAAACGTGGAAGCGTAAACTATTAGAGGCAATGTATACCGTTCGCCTTGAAGTGAACTATAATAAAAATCATATTTTAGAAGGATATTTAAATACAATTTATTACGGGCATGGTGCTTACGGAATCGAAGCTGCTTCTCGCCTGTATTTCGATAAAACTGCAAAAGAATTAACATTAGCAGAAGCTAGTATGCTCGCAGGCATTCCGAAAGGACCTAGCTTTTATTCTCCCTTTTTAAAAGAGGAGCGTGCTAAAGGGCGTCAATCTCTCATACTAGATGAAATGGTAGAACAAGGTTATATTACAAAACAGCAAGCTGCCTCGGCAAAAAAGGAACCGCTAACTTTCGCCTCATTAGATACGAAAAAAGTGGCAGAGGTCGCACCTTATTTCCAAGATGCTGTACAAGCTTCTCTTCTTCGGGATATCGGATTAGATGAGCAAGCCTTACAGCGAGGTGGCTTACGTATTTATACAACCCTAGACCCTAAATTACAATCTGTAGCAGAGCAAGCTGTAAAAAATCATATACCTGAAACAACAAACATCCAAACTGCCCTCGTCTCTATGAATCCAAAAACGGGTGAAGTGGCTGCCCTTGTTGGTGGAACTGATTATAATACGAGTCAATTTAACAGAGCTACACAAGCCGCTCGTCAGCCCGGATCTACATTTAAGCCATTCCTATATTACGCAGCCTTAGAACGAGGATTCACCCCTGCTACGCGCTTAAAAAGCGAATACACTGTATTCACTTTAGGTGATGGTGTTTCCAAATATAAACCGAAAAATTATAAAAACTATTATGCAGACGACTTTGTGACAATGGCACAAGCACTCGCTGTTTCTGATAACGTATATGCTGTGAAGACAAATCTATTTTTAGGCGAAGACATTCTTACAAAAACAGCGAAGCAATTCGGTATTACTAGCGCATTAAAAGATGTTCCGTCTCTTGCTCTCGGCACATCTCCTGTAAAACCAATTGAAATGGTCAATGCTTATAGCATGTTTGCAAACGGCGGGAAAGAAGTAAAACCAATCTTTATAAGGCGCATCGTTGATCATGAAGGAAATATGCTATACGATGCTCATTTAGAAAGTAAACAAGTTCTAGATAAAAGCAAAGCCTTTGTGATGGAAGAAATGATGGCAGGTATGTTTAATAAAAAACTAAGCAGTTATGCCGCTGTGACCGGTCAATCGATGTTATCAAAACTATCAAGAACATATGCTGGAAAGTCTGGTTCTACAGAAACTGATAGTTGGATGATTGGATTTACCCCGCAGCTCGTAACAGGGGTTTGGATTGGATACGATCAACCTAAATCCATTTCAAACGTAGCAGAACAAGGATACGCAAAAAAAATATGGACCGATACAATGGAAAAAGGATTAGATGGACAGCCTAAACAAGAGTTCAAACAACCAGCAGATGTTGTTGCAGTCGATGTTAATCCTGAAAACGGTAAGATTGCTACAAAAAATTGTCCCATTTCTGTGAAAATGTATTTCGCAAAAGGTACAGAGCCAACAGAGTATTGTATGGATCACGTTGATGATAAGGAAGAGTTCGAAAAGGTTAGTGAAGAGAAGAAAAAAGCGGGTTGGTGGAAAAAATATCTCCCGTGGTAAAAAAATAGCTGACGGAAATTCGTCAGCTATTTTTATTCGCCTAATAATGCGTGGCGCAATTCTTCACTAGATTCGTTCCAAATTGCTTCATTATGCTCTTTTAAGAATGTACCAAGTACTTTTTTAGATGATTCATCCATATGATCAATCATGATGTGACGCTTTAGTGATTTATCCATTTTATTTACATGCTCTGGAAGTGATTTATATCCGCGGCGAATTTCACGATCAACTGTCATTTCACAGGCTGTTGCACCTGCGTAATAAGCACCGTTTGGTGTTCTTTCAATTGTTACCCAAACAAGCCAAAACGGTTTTCCGTTTGGAACTTCATCTTTATTTGTTAAAAACTTAATTCCTTTTTCTACTGTACTACGCGCATGCATCGCACCGATATCAACGAACGCAGTTTTCTCTAATACATCAACAAATACAGGAGAAATATTTTCTAAACTTAATGCCCCAACGCCAAAACCACCATGTCCATCTGTTGAATCATTTTTCACGATATTAAAACCGATTTTTTTCTTTTTCTCTGTCATATGTAAACTCCTCCTCGCTTAATGATTAAAAAAGCCTGAAAATAGGCGCAATGATATTTTGTAAAAATACTAATACATATGGAATAACAACATTGAAAATAGGTTGAATTGTGTAATTGCTAAGCGGTGTAATAACAAGAATTAATAACGCAATTGATCCATACTTTTCATACTGTGTCATTTTCGCACGAATATTTGCTGGTGCTAAATCTTCCACAACGCGATAACCATCAAGTGGCGGGATTGGTAATAAATTAAATACAAGTAAAACAATATTAAGCATAATAAAAATTTGGAAAAATTGATCCAGCGTATCTGCTACTGCAAGTGGCATCGCATCTAACACACCAAACGTTATTAAGCTATACCAAATAATTAAACCAATTGCACTTAAGATAAGATTACTTATCGGTCCCGCAATAGAAACTAATATTCCCGCAAGACGCGGTCTTTTAAAGTTATACGGGTTAACAGGTACTGGTCTTGCCCAACCGAATCCAAGAATTAGTACAGCAATCATACCGATAGGATCTAAATGAGCCATCGGTGATAACGTTAAACGTCCTTGCTTTTTCGCTGTATCGTCTCCAAATTTATATGCAACATACGCATGTGCAAATTCATGCACAGATAGCGCAATAATAATTGCCATTGCTACCAATGGAATTTGTTGCAATGGGTATCTAAATAACTGATCCATAACTCATCTCCTCTTCCATATGTCAAAAAAAGAAATTATTTGTTTTTCCGATTGTTCTTCCTCATAATCCGCTATAATAAGAGTGTAACTTACATAAAAGGAGCGATTATACATGCCATACGTAACAGTGAAAATGCTAGAAGGACGCACAGAAGAACAAAAGAAAGCTCTTGCTGAGAAAGTAACAGCAGCAGTAAGCGAAACAACTGGTGCTCCTGAAGAAAACATCGTTGTTTTCATCGAAGAAATGTCTAAAAACCATTATGCAGTTGGCGGAAAACGCTTAAGCGACAAATAATTTCAAGTTTTTTCATAAGAAGCAGCTCTTAGCTGCTTCTTATTTCTTTCCTTCTAACAACTCGATAATTCTCTCTTTATATTTTCCTTTTCTTCCATCTTCATAGATTAAATCATGCGGATAGAATAGCTTTTGATCCGTTCGCTTC
The DNA here is from genome assembly GCF_038008145.1 of Bacillus sp. FSL R9-9530. Lineage (NCBI taxonomy): Bacteria > Bacillati > Bacillota > Bacilli > Caryophanales > Bacillaceae > Bacillus > Bacillus sp. FSL R9-9530. The sequence goes on along the minus strand of NZ_JBBOYO010000001.1, from coordinate 4,064,573 downwards.
TTACCTGTAATCGCCTCAACAATATCCGATTCACGCGAAAGCTCTCTAAGTTCCCCGTTCGGCATAAGAAGTAAGATTGGCAGACGCTCTTCTTCTTCTCCTGCGCGGTAAAAGTCATACGGTAAATCCGATGTTGAATCCACAACTAAGTAATACTCTGGATCGAGTCCAATCTTTTTAAATAAGCTACTTAGCTCCATCCAATTATCTAAACCGTGCTGATCTGTAAACTCTACATATTTAAATAGATTTCGATTCATAAAACGGCGGCATAAGTCACTTAAAATCGGATCTTCTTCGTCTTGCCATACTTGGAAGTAATAATACATTACGTTCTCGTCTAACTTTAAATAATCCTCTACTGTCACTTCTTCTTCAAATAAAGAATAGAAATGAACAGGATGATTTTTAAACGCATAATACTTCTCATGCAGTGATTTAGCTCGGTGTAAAATCTTCGTTAAAATTACTTCTGCACTACGTGTTACCGGATGAAAATATACTTGCCAATACATTTGATAACGGCTCATAATATAATGCTCTACAGCATGCATACCACTATTTTTAATGACAACTTGATTACCGTACGGGCGCATGACACGCAGTATACGTTCCATATCAAAGTTCCCATACTTTACACCAGTAAAATATGCATCTCTTAATAAATAATCCATACGATCGGCATCAATTTGGCTCGAAATCATACTAATCGCTAATTTATTAGTAGATGTTTTCGCAATTACATCTGCTACCTTTTGCGGGAAATCCTTATCCACACGGCTTAACACACGATTAATTTCCGTATCACCAACGATAATCTTTTGCGTAAATTTCTCATGATCTAACGAAAATACTTTTTCAAACGAGTGAGAAAATGGGCCGTGACCGACATCATGAAGTAATGACGCACATAAACATAACAATCTATCTTCAGCATTCCAGTTCGGTCTGCCATCAAACACATCATCAATCATACGACGAATAATTTCATATACACCTAACGAATGAGTAAAGCGACTATGCTCTGCACCGTGAAATGTAAAAAATGTCGTACCAAGCTGCTTAATACGGCGCAAGCGTTGAAATTCTTTCGTTCCGATTAAATCCCAAATAACGCGATCACGCACGTGTACATATTTATGTACTGGGTCTTTAAACACTTTTGTTTCGCTGAGTTTGTCGTTTAAATATACCACTTTCCGACATCCCCCTTTCTTTACTGCATTCTTACTATATATTATAAACGATATAGGAAACAGAAAGAAATGAAAGACTATATTAATTCCTGTTATATAAAGAAAAATCACCTTTACCAAAGCAAAGGTGATTTTTCTTTATATATTATTTTCCTAAAATGAACTCAGTAACTTCGTCTAGGATCATTTCTTTACCTAGTGGGAAGTATCCTTTGTTTACATCTTCATTACTGATTGTAAATACATGGTTGTTTTTAACAGCGTTCATATTTTTCCAAATTGATTCTTCTTGGAATTCTTTTAGACGCTGAGAACCGTCACCAGTTGTAAATACGAATAAGTAATCTGGGTTGTAATCAATTAAAGCTTCTTTTTGTATTTGTACTAACGGTTTATCAGTTGGTGTACCTTTAACTGCTGGTAATTTTAAATCACCAAAGATTACGCTACCGTAACCGTAGTCACCGTATACACGGAATGCATTTGGATATGCAGCCATTTTCATGAATGTTGCATCGCCAGTTTTAGCAACGATTTTGTCATGTAATTTGCTTGCTTTTTCATCATACTTTTTGAACCATTCTTTTGTTTCTTTCTCTTTACCGAAGATTTGACCTACTTCTTCGAATTTTGGACGCCATTGGTCTAATGGAGTTTTTAACATAACTGTTGGTGCAATTTTAGATAATTGATCATAAATCTTTTCTTGACGATTGTTTACAATAATTAAATCTGGTTTTGCAGCAGCCACTGCTTCGATGTTAATTTTATCGCCCCACGCAGAACCAACCGGTTTTACATCTTTCAATTTCTTCTCAATATGTGAATCAATTTTTTCTTGTGTTGTATTTGCAGTAATAATCGGTTTCATACCGAAAATTAATAATTCTTCTGTTGAACCACTAAGGTCAGCAATTTTCTTTGGATTTGCAGGAATTTTAATTTCCCCTTTTGCGTGTTGTACAGTGCGCTCTTCAGTTTTCGCATCTGCTTTCTTTTCTTCTTCTTTGTTAGAACAAGCTGCAAATAGTACAGAAGTAACAACTAGTACCATTGCTAATAGTGCCATTTTAAAATTCTTCATATTCCGACTCCTTCTAGCTGTATTTCTCTTATAATTTGCATGTAACTATAAGAAACGAAACAACATTTAATTAATATATTTTTATTAATTGTTGTTTATAACCCGTTCTAACGGGCGTTCAACTTCCCATCCGTGGGTAAGCTCAACGTCCATTAGAACTCCCCCTCTCACCTCTTTAAGAGGGGGAAATTCTATTAATTATGCTTTTTTACGCAATTGATTATTAATCATCGCTAAATCGTATGTTAAACAAATTGGTTTACAGTTTACTGGACATGGAACGATTTGCGCTTCAATCTCAAATACGTTACGAAGTGTTTCACTCGTCATAACTTCATCTGGCGTTCCTTGTTTCATTAACTTACCTGCTTTTAATGCAATCATATGATCAGAGAAACGAGAAGCATGATTTAAATCGTGAATAACCATAACAATCGTTCTGCCTTCTTCTTTGTTTAACTTCTTCAGTAAGTTTAATATCTCAAGTTGATGAGCCATATCTAAGTATGTTGTTGGTTCATCTAACACAAGTAAATCTGTTCCTTGTGCAAGAGCCATCGCAATCCATACACGTTGACGTTGACCACCTGATAAAGCTTCTGCTGGACGATTTGCGAATTCTGTCATCCCCGTCACTTCAAGTGCCCAATGAATGTAGCGATAATCCTCTTCTTTCAATGTTCCAAATCCTTTTTGATGAGGAAAACGTCCATATGAAACAAGTTCAAACACAGTAAGGCCTGTTGGCACTTCTGCAGTTTGTGGTAAAATCGCCATTTTCTTTGCGATTTCTTTCGTTGGCTGTTTCTCAATTGCTTTTCCATCAAGATAAACAGTACCTCGTTTTGCTTTCAAAATACGAGAAGCCGTTTTTAATAATGTGGATTTCCCACAACCATTTGGTCCAATAATCGTTGTAATTTGTCCTTCCGGAATTTCAACTGTTAATCCATCTATAATTAACCCTTCATTATACCCAACAGATACCGCATCAACTGCTAAAGTTGCCATACAAAAAGCCTCCCTTTATTTTGTCCTCATAAGTAAATATATGAAATATGGTGCGCCAATTACAGAAATAACAAGACCGACCGGTATTTCTGAAGTTGGTAACACACTTCTTGAAATTACATCTGCAAATAAAAGCAAGAACGTTCCTATTAATGCAGCCGTTGGTAACATAATTTGATGTTTACCACCAACGAGGCGTCTCGCTAAATGCGGAGCCATTAAACCGATAAAACCAATGCCTCCCGCCACCGCAACAGATGCACCAGCTAAACAAACTGCAATAAATAATAATTTACGTCTTTCCTTTTCTACGTTTACACCAAGGCCAACTGCTGTAGAGTCGCCTAAATTCATTACATTTAATATGTGCGCTTTACTAATGGCAAGTGGTAAGAAAATAATCATCCATGGGAGTACACTTAGTACGAACTTCCAATCTGTTCCCCATAAACTTCCTGCCAACCAAATCGTTGCAAAACGGAAGTCGTTAGATGTCATCTTCATAGAGAAAATTAAACTAACCGCACCAAATCCGGCTGCAACAGCGATACCAACAAGAATTAATCGAGTTGATGAAACACCGTCTTTCCATGCTAGTAAATAAATAATAATCGCTGCTAATATCGCACCAACTAGCGCGAAGAATGGAAGGATAAATACAGATAAAAATGTACCAGTTCCAACTTTTCCAAAGAAAAAGTAGACGAATACAACAACTGTTAATCCCGCTCCGGCGTTAATACCTATAATACCTGGATCAGCAAGTGGGTTTCGTGATAGCCCTTGCAAAATTGCACCTGACATAGCTAATGCAGAACCAACTAATATAGCAATAACCATACGCGGCATACGAAATTCAAATAAAATAACAGATTGATCTTCTGCACCCAATCCAACTAGTGACTTTAATACATCTATTGGAGGAATTTTAAATGTTCCTGTATTTAAACTTATTAAAAATACAGCAACAATTAATCCTACTAAAATCGTTAAAATAGAAACGTTCTTTTTTGTTAAGACGCTCGTCCTCACATCTTTCCTCTCCCTTCATTACGTGCTAAGTAGAGGAAGAATGGCACCCCAATTAGCGCTGTAATTGCTCCAATTGGCGTTTCAAATGGTGGATTAATAACGCGAGATAACATATCTGCACATTCAATTAGCAATCCACCTAAGACCGCAGAACATGGAATAACCCATCTATAATCTGAGCCTACAAGGAAACGAGTCATATGCGGAATTACAAGTCCAACAAATCCAACTGATCCTGCCATAGAAACCGCAGAACCTGTTAATACAAGAACAAGTACTGTTCCGATAAATTTAATTAATGTCGTATTTTGACCAAGTCCAATCGCAATTTCTTCACCAAAGCTTAAAATTGTGATATATCTCGACATCATAATTGCTATAATGAGACAAACAAGACCAATCGGTACTAACATATTAATACTTTGCCATTTCACTCCGGCAACACCGCCTGCATTCCACATACTTACCTCTTGGGCAAGGTTGAAATACAATGCAATTCCAGATGAAATTGCCCCTAATAAAGCACTAATTGCTGCACCTGCTAAAGCTAATTTTACAGGCGTTAATCCACCTGGTGAAGAAGACCCAATACCATATACAATGCTCGCTCCAAACGCAGCTCCAATAAAAGATGCGATAACAAACATTAAATAAGGTGAATTAGGGAAGAATGCATACATAATTGCAATTCCGAATACAGCACCATCTGTAATCCCCATTAACGATGGAGATGCAAGTGGATTTCGTGTCATACCTTGCATAATTGCACCTGATACCGCTAAAAAAGCACCTGCAACTACGCCCCCTATTGCTCTAGGCATGCGAAGTTCTTGAATTACGTTATGGTGCGTTATGGAACCATCAAACTGAAATACAGCTTGCCAAACGGTCTTTAAACTAATATCTGCTGCACCAAACGAAATAGAAACTGCCATACTTAAAGCTAACAAAATTGTGCCTGCTATTAAAATAATAGAAGCAACGAGCGGTCTGCTCTTAATCTCTTTAACATTCACATCTTGCTGTTCTATACTCCTTGCGCTCGCTTCCATCCCTCAACCATCCTAACCAACAACATATATTTAATAAAATGAAATTTATTCTCAAATAATAATAAAAAAATTAGGTGAATTGACCTTTTTCGTGATAATGATTATCAGAATCAGACACTTTCTATTCTACCTACCACGTCAAAAGACTGTCAACCATTATTTTGAAATACGAATTCATACAAAACGCTATCTTATGGACATAAAAAAAGAAGAGTAATCTGTTCACTCTTCTTTTTCTTACTTATTTAATTTTGCTTCAATTTTTACAATTAATTCGTCTTCTGTTGGAGCCGCAACTGGACGATTATTTACAAACGCGAATGATTTTTTACGACCAGGGCCACAGTAAGACTGACATGCAACCTCAATCGTTGCACATGAATCTACTTTTTTTAACTTCGGAATCAACGTTTTAACGTTCGTTGCCTGACAATCATCACACACACGAAATTCGTTTCCCATTATATATAACACTTCCTCTATTTTAAACTTTTCACAAGTACATTTAAAAATAAACACTAAATGGTATTTTACCGCTCTTTGAAGCTTGTTGCAAGTCTCCGGGCGTAGCTCTATTCCTATATAAAGCTACCTATTTTTTATATTTTCTCCTTCAAAAGCTTTCATCATTCATAGCCACATTTCTTCTCTTCATTGAAATCTACCATATTTTTAAAAGCTTTGTATAAAAGCTCATTTTTTTGCCCATTATAAAAATAGGAAGTTCATAAAAAGAAAGGGAGTTGAATCTATGAAAGTAAGACAAGATGCTTGGACAGACGAGGACGATTTATTACTTGCTGAAACGGTGCTTCGCCATGTTCGAGAAGGAAGTACTCAATTAAATGCTTTTGAAGAAGTAGGAGATCAGTTAAATCGCACATCTGCTGCTTGTGGTTTCCGCTGGAATGCTGTTGTTCGCTATAGCTATGAACAAGCTCTTCAACTAGCAAAAAAACATCGTAAAGATAAAATGCGTGCTGCGGGCGGTGAACAGACAAAAAAACGTTTGCTTTACACACCACCAGCTTCAGCGGCGGCGATAACTGATTATGAAGAACACGTACCGTATGAAACAGCTGTTCAATATACAGAAGCTACTCCATATCAAAAGCCGACTGTCCCTGCTCCAAAAAGCTCAATAACAATGCAAGATGTTATTTACTTTTTACAAACAGTTGGATCTTCAAATATAAAAGTAACAGCTCTTGAAAACGAGAATACGAGATTGAAACAAGAAATTAAAACGCAAATCCTTCGAAATGAAGAACTAGAAAAGAAACTAGAAAAATTAGAACAACAATCTCATACTGTACAAGAGGATTACGAAACACTTATGAATATTATGAACCGTGCTCGTAAATTAGCAGTAATGGATGATGAGGAACGCTCACAAACATCTTTCCGCATGGATCGAAACGGTAACTTAGAAAAAATTGCAGAATAAAAAGGATGCATGCAATGCATCCTTTTTATTCTTTCACCTCTAAACTTCCCTTTATATATGAGAAAACCCCTTTCTACATTTTTTGCTATAATAGAGATTGTCATTTTAAAAATAAGGGGTTAGTTATATGAGCAATTCCCGTTCGATTTTATCTCAGCCAGAGTGGCGTATTGTAGATCAGTCTAGTTTAGGACCAACTTTCCATGCACTTCAGTCATTCGCAATGGATGACACGTTATGCACAAGTATTGGAAATGGTCTATCCGCTGCAACAATGCGCTCTTGGGTTCATCACAATACAATTGTTCTTGGCATTCAAGATTCACGCCTACCACATTTAGAAGAAGGTATTTCCTTTTTAAAAGAAAACGACTTCAATGTTATCGTTCGTAATTCTGGTGGACTTGCTGTCGTACTTGATGAAGGTGTTTTAAACGTATCACTTTTATTCCAAGAAACAGAAAAGGGTATCGATATCGACCTTGGATACGATACGATGTGGCATTTAATTAAGGAAATGTTAAAAGATTACGATGTTACTATCGAAGCAAAAGAAATTGTTGGTTCTTATTGTCCTGGTAGCTACGATTTGAGCATTCGCGATCAAAAATTTGCTGGTATTTCTCAGCGTCGTATTCGCGGAGGCGTTGCTGTACAAATTTACTTATGTGCGACAGGAAGCGGATCTGAGCGTGCCGCACTCGTTCGTGATTTTTACAACGTAGCAATTCAAGGCGAAGAAACAAGATTTACGTATCCTGAAATTGTACCGAGTACGATGGCTTCACTATCTGAATTACTTGGCGAAACAATTACAGTGCAAGATTTAATGATGCGCCTTTTAAAAACGTTGCAACAATTCACTCCAAAGTTAACATCATCTCAGCTAACAGTAGATGAAGTTCCTTTATATGAGACGAATTTACAACGTATTATTGACCGTAATAATAAGGCACTTGGTTTAGAAAAATAGAAATCAAAAAGACCACCCTCATTTCAAAAGAAATAGGATGGTCTTTTTTCATATTAATTCGTTATAGAATTAAAGTGCTTGAGCTGCTGTAATTAAAGCTAACTTGTACACTTCTTCTTCGTTACATCCACGAGACAGATCATTTACAGGCATATTTAAACCTTGTAAGATTGGTCCTACTGCTTCGAAGTTACCTAAGCGTTGAGCGATTTTGTAGCCGATATTACCAGCTTCTAAGCTTGGGAATACGAATACGTTAGCATCACCTTTAATTGTAGAACCTGGAGCTTTCTTCTCAGCTACAGATGGTACGAATGCAGCATCGAATTGGAATTCTCCATCTAAAGTTAATTCAGGAGCCATTTCTTTTGCAATGCGAGTTGCTTCTACAACTTTTTCTGTTTCTGGAGATTTCGCAGAACCTTTTGTAGAGAAGCTTAACATAGCAACGCGTGGGTCAATACCGAATAGTTCAGCAGTTTTCGCACTTTCGATACCAATTTCAGCTAAATCTTGGCTGTTTGGTGCAATGTTAATTGCGCAATCAGCGAATACATACTTCTCTTCTTCACGTACCATGATGAATACGCCTGAAGTTTTTGTAACGCCTGGTTTTGTTTTAATAATTTGAAGTGCTGGACGAACTGTATCAGCTGTAGAGTGAGCTGCACCACTTACTAAACCTTGTGCTTTGCCCATGTATACAAGCATCGTACCGAAGTAGTTTTCGTCTTTAAGGATTTTGCGAGCATCTTCTTCTGTTGCTTTACCTTTACGGCGTTCAACGAAAGATGCTACCATTGCATCCATTTCTTCGTATGTAGCTGGGTCATAAATATCAACGCCTGCTAATGTTAAGTTCATGCTAGCTGCTTTTGCGCTAATTTCTTCTTTATTACCAACTAAGATTGGTTTTACTAACTCTTCTTTTGCTAAACGCTCTGCAGCGCCTAAAATTCTTTCATCAGTTCCTTCAGGAAGTACGATAGAAATGCCTTTTCCTTGAACTTTTTCTTTTACTGTTGTAAATAAGTTGCTCACGAATAAACCCTCCTACATATGTTAAAAAACTCTATCTTTAAGAATACTGCTTTTCCTCTATATTTTAAACTTATAGCTCCCAAAAAATAGATAAAATGAAAATGATTATATTTTCATAAAATTCAGCATAGAAATAAAGCCCCTTTAAGCCTTATATCCTCCTATTTTCAAGTAAATTTAAATGTGACAATTTTATGCGCTGAAACTTTATGTAGATGTTTTTAATCCTATATATGCTATAGTTAACGTGTAAAATATCATTAACTGAGGTGAATAGAATGAGTGAAGCAACAACAACGTTAGATGGCTGGTATTGTTTACATGATTTACGTTCTATTGATTGGGCAGCATGGAAAACATTATCTAGTGACGAACGCGGACAAGCAGTGTCTGAATTTTTAAATGTCGTTGAAAAATGGAACGAAGTAGCTACTGCAAAAAAAGGCAGTCATGCAATGTATACAGTTGTTGGTCAAAAAGCAGATATTATGCTTATGATCTTACGTCCAACAATGGAAGAGTTAAATGAAATCGAAACAGAATTAAATAAAACAACATTAGCTGAATATTTAGTTCCTGCATATTCTTACGTATCTGTTGTTGAACTAAGCAACTACCTTCCAGCTGATGAAGATCCATACCAAAACCCACAAATCTTAGCTCGCTTATATCCTGAGTTACCAAAAGCAAATCATATTTGCTTCTATCCAATGGACAAGCGTCGCCAAGGTGATGACAACTGGTACATGCTTCCTATGGAAGAACGTAAAAAAATGATGTACAGTCACAGTAAAATCGGTCGCCAATACGCAGGGAAAGTACGCCAAGTAATTTCAGGATCAGTCGGATTCGACGATTTCGAGTGGGGCGTAACATTATTCGCTGACGATGTTCTTCAATTTAAGAAGCTTATATATGAAATGCGCTTCGATGAAGTAAGTGCCCGTTACGGTGAATTCGGTACATTCTTCGTTGGGAACATTTTACCAGACGAAAAAGTAGAGAAATTTTTACACATATAATAATGAAAAAGGAACGAATTTCGTTCCTTTTTTTATTATCCTCTATATTTACCCACAAAAAACTTCTTTTCTCTGCAAATTTGAACAAAAATCGACAAATTCTTTTCAATTTCCTTACAAAATTGTAACCTTTCTATATCCAAATTTATGCTAAAATGGTACGAGCTATATGCTAATAACGATGCGAAGGTGATAATGTATATGAAGAAAATCTTGTCTATTTTACTAGCGTCTCTATTGTCAATTTCTTCCTTAGGAGTAACAACATCCCATGCAGAAGAAAAAATACATATAGAGGCAGCTGCTGCACTGCTATTTGATGCGGATACAGGAAAAATACTGCATGAACAAAATCCAGATGAATTACTAGCTATCGCTAGTATGTCAAAATTAATTGTTATTTATGCCGTATTAGAAGCAATTAAAGAAGGAAAAATCACTTGGGATACGAAAGTAACTATTTCTGATTACGCTTATGAAGTTTCACGTAATAATGAATTCTCTAACGTGCCGTTCGAAAAAGGACGTCAATATACTGTAAGAGAATTATACCATTCTATCGTTATCTTCTCTGCAAATGGATCTAGTATTGCTTTAGCAGAATTACTTGCAGGAAGTGAAAAGAACTTCTTAAATCTCGCAAATGAACATGCGAAAAAACTAGGGTTAAAGAAATATAAATTTGTAAACGCTACTGGGTTAAATAACGCTGATTTAAAAGGAAAACATCCTGAAGGAACTGATCCGAATGGAGAAAACTCCATGTCAGCTCGCGATATGGGTATTCTTTCAAAAACAATTATTACAAAGTATCCAGAAATGCTAGAGGATACAAAACAAAGATTTAGAAACTTCCCAGATAATCATCCAAAACCAATTCGTATGGAAAATTGGAACTGGATGTTACCAGGTGCTGCTTTCTCTTATGAAGGAGCAGATGGTTTAAAAACAGGAAGTTCCGATACAGCTGGGTATGGTTTTACCATTACAGCAAAACGCGGTGATTTACGTCTTATATCTGTTATTATTAAAACGAAATCAATGGACGAACGTTTCACAGAATCTCGCGCATTAATTGAATATGGATTTAATAACTTCGAAAAACAGAAATTAAAAATAGATAAAAACAACAAAATTTCTGTAGTAAAAGGAAAAGAAGACTACGTAACAGTTGCACCAGAAAAAGAAGTGACAGTAGTTACTACAAAAGGTAGCAAATCACCTTACAAAATTTCTACTGAAGCAGATAAATCACTTGCTGAAGATGGGCATTTAGTTGCTCCTATTAAGAAAGATGCAAAGGTAGGTTCAATCGTCTTAGAACCAACTGATAAATATGGTTTCTTAGACGGAAATAAAAGTATAAAAGTTACTGCAAAAGCGACTGAAGAAGTAGAAAAAGCAAATTGGTTCGTATTAACAATGCGTTCAATTGGCGATTTCTTCTCAAACTTATGGTCTAAAGTATTTTAATGATGAAAAGCTAGCTCACGCTAGCTTTTTTATTTTCCCCTCTAGATGTAAAACTTCGTTTGGTTGTCATATCTGCGTCCTTTTTCTCATACGTATGAACTAGTAATTGTTCCACACTTCATCTAGAAATGAACCTCTTTCTACAAGGCATTCCAAAAAGAGAGGTGACACATAATGGGTGTTATCGCGTATAACGAAGAAGATGTTAAGTTATTAGCTAGACTGATGCGTGCTGAAGCCGAAGGAGAAGGCCAACAAGGGATGTTAATGGTCGGAAACGTTGGGGTAAATCGTGTCCGCGGAAATTGTTTAGATTTCAAAAAAATACGTAATTTACGTCAAATGGTTTATCAAAATCCTGGTGGTTTTGAAGCAACTCAAAAAGGGTATTTTTATCAACGAGCGAGAGAACAAGATATTGCCTTAGCCCGCCGGACAATTCAGGGACAACGTTTTTGGCCCGCCAACTTCGCCTTATGGTTCTTTAGACCTGAAGGTCCTTGCCCACCAACTTGGTATGACCAACAAAATTCTGGTCGCTTTAAAAAACACTGCTTCTTCCAACCATCTGGTGGAGATTGTCCAGGCGTATATTAAGGAATGAAAATGAGGAGGGATTTTTGAATGACACAGCAACAAAACCCGTACTACGGAACAGGTTTTTATCAACCATCTGGAACTTATGTGCAACCGCAACAAATGACCCCACAGCAGCAGCAACAACAACAACAACAACAACAGCAAGCGATGCAACAACAAGCTGCTCAGGCTCAACTTGCAGTTTCTCAAGGTATGTTACCACTAGAGCAATCGTATATTGAAAATATCCTTCGTTTAAATAAGGGTAAGCCAGCTACAGTTGTAATGACTTATGAACGCGGTAGTTCGCTTGGTACACAATCTTATACAGGGATCATCGAGGCAGCTGGCCGTGATCATATCGTAATTAGTGAGCCGAAATCTGGAAAACGCTTTTTACTACTAATGATTTATTTAGATTATGTAGAATTCCCAGGAGAAATTACGTATTTACCTGGTCAACAAGCAACTTATGCTCCAAGACCATAAAAAAAAGCTGGCGAATGCCAGCTTTTGTTTTTTATAACCCTTTTACAACTGCAGTTCCGACTAGAATCCACGCCACAATAAACGCTACACCACCAAGGGGTGTAATTGGGCCAAAGAATTTAATACCTGTTGTACTTAATGCATAAAGACTGCCTGAGAACATAATAATCCCAGCTACCATAAGCCAACCCGCAGTGCTTAAAAGTGATGATTGCATTTTGTCCATTAATAGAGCAACTACGAATAAGCCACCTGCATGAAACATTTGATATGTAACGCCCGTCTTCCACACTTCTAACATTTTTGCAGAAATTTTATTTTCTAAACCATGTGCTCCAAAAGCCCCTAATGCAACAGATAGCCCCGCTGCAATACAACCTAGTAAAAAGAAAATTTTCATCTTAATTCCCCTTTTTATTTTTATCATAAGCAATTTTCACATATAATCCAAACGATTTAATCCCTAAAAATCAAATAAAGAATTACCATTTGCACCTTCTTCTTTTATATACACAGGTTCTCCAGAAACTGGCATAACCGGTTGAACTGTTGTTATAGGCTGAGATCCGATTATTTGTGATTGAACTTGTGGTTCTCTATACGTAGAAGGCTCAACTTGTTCATCTAATAATAAATCACATAATGCACGCACAACTAATAAATGCTCTTTTGATTTTTGTCCTTCACTACTTTTTGCCTTTGCAATTTCACTCGCCATTTTATTTAAAACCTTATCGCTAGATACTTGCATTCCTTGTCACCTCTTACTTTGTAGTTCTTTCTCAAATTGCCCCAGTTTCTCCACTGAACCAAATACTATTATCATATCATGTTCTTGCAGTTTTTCCTGCCCCGTTGGATTATGGATAATATACCCATCCCTTAAAATCGCTAAAATTGTTACATCAAATTGATTTCTCACATTACTCTCTAATAACGATTTACTAGCTAAGATAGAATCTTTACCAACTTGAATTTCTTCAATTACAAATGATTGCTCTATTCCATACAATACTGTATCAATATAATGCACTGTTAACGGATTCGCAATATCCAACCGTTAATACAGTAATCATCGTCATCCAAAATGCTTGAAACAAGCTAATCTCTTCAATTGTCATAAATCCTATCGTCCCTAGAATTACAACAAAGGTCATACATATAACTGCTATCCATAATTGCTTACGTGCATTCATATTATATTTCAACTCTTTTCTCTATCTACAATCTTTGCCAAAGGAAATGAAATACCTATATACTAGAAACGGAATCTATGAAAGAGGTTGATATAATGAAGCTATTTCTTTCTGCCTTACAATGGGCACTATTTATTTTAGCTGGAAGTCTTATTGTACCAATTAGTGTCGCAACTAGTTACGGCCTTGACGGCACTGAAGCTATCGCGTTTGTACAAAGAACATTATTTGTTCTCGGTTTTGCCGGCCTACTGCAAGCTATATTTGGGCATAAACTTCCTATTCAAGAAGGTCCCGCAGGCCTTTGGTGGGGAATTTTCTCCCTGTATGCAAGTTTAGGCGTCGTATTATTTGGATCAAGTAATGAAACACTTAAGGTCCTTCAGTACGCTTTCCTACTAAGCGGAATTATTTGTATTATTCTTAGTGTTTTTGGACTTATCGATAAACTAGTTCGCTACTTTACACCTACAGTAATTGGAACGTATTTATTCCTTCTTGTCGCACAACTTAGTGGCTCCTTCTTAAAAGGTATGTTTGGCCTTGATGGACAACATACGGAAGTACAGCCAAAGGTATTTATTCTTTCACTCATTGTTATTTTACTATCTTTTTTCATTATGGAGCTACCTATTATTGGACGATATTCCGTTCTTTTCAGTATCGTCTGCGGCTGGATATTATTTGCGTGCTTCGGATTATCTAATCCAGTAACACCTGTGACAGATATAATTCGTCTTCCATCTCTATTTGTTTTCGGAATGCCTCGCATTGAATGGAACATGGCAATTACGGTAGTTTTCGTCACACTATTACTTCTAACAAATATGTTAGCAAGTATTCGCGTTGTACAAAAGGTTGTTTCTAAGTATGAAGAAGGTGCTGCTCCAGATCGCTTCAAACAAGCTGGCATTATAACAGGAATAAATCAATTGCTAGGCGGTCTATTTTCAGCCATTGGTCCTGTTGCCATTTCTGGATCCGCAGGATTTATTGCAACGACAAATATTTATAAACGCCTCCCATTTATGTTAGGGTCAAGCTTTATCATTCTTGTTAGTATATTCCCAAAGATTACTTCATTCTTTGCAGCAATCCCCGTCGCAGTTGGGTATGCTGCGATTTACCCTGTATTTGCAAGCATGATTGGTCTCGCCTTTCGCGAATATGACACTGTACAAAATAAAGAAAAATTATTTAAAGTAGCAGGTCTTTCAATCTTTACGGGAATCGGAGTTATGTTCGTTCCAGCCGGAGCATTTTCTACGCTGCCGCCATTTTTAGCATCTTTTTTAAGTAACGGTCTTGTTCTTGGATCTGTAATGGCTATCTTGCTGGAAATACTATTTTCTCGTTCGCACGAAAAACAACTATCGTAAATTGGAAAACTTCCATTATTGCACTCTACCTTTAGAGTTGTTACGATAATGATAAAGTGAAACTTTAATCAGTGGGGTTTTTGTTCATCCCCACTGATTATTAGCCCGCGCCAATCGGGCGTTTACGGGCAGTTAATCTCCCAGCTAAATTTTGAGGTGGGAGTCTTACTGCCCGGCAAATAGCGGGATAAATTATCATGGGCAACACGCTCATGATAATTTATACTAACAATGCAGAACTTCTCCTAATTTCATGTAAAGAGGTTCGATGTCTTACTATATATTCCCCAATATCTTCATAAAAATTTATTTCTATTCCAACAAAGAAAGGGATTTTCTATATGACTTATAAAATGATTGTTTTAGATTTAGATGATACTTTATTACGCGACGACCATACAATTTCCCCTCGTACGAAAGAGGCTTTAATGACAGCACAAGAGCAAGGAGTTAAAGTTGTACTTGCTTCTGGGCGCCCAACGTTTGGTATGCGCAATGTTGCAAAAGAACTTCTTTTAGAAGAATACGGTAGCTTCATTCTATCTTTTAACGGTGCTAAAATTATTAACTGTAAAACAAATGAAGAAATCTTCAGTAGCACGCTATCTCCTGAAATCGTTCACAACCTATTTGAAATTAGTAAAACTGAAGATGTATGGATTCATACTTATATTGGCGATGATATCGTAACAGAAGAAAATAATCCTTATACTAAAATTGAGGGCGAAATTACTGGCATGCCGATTATTGAAGTAGATGATTTTAAAACTGCTGTTAAAGAACCTGTAGTAAAAGTATTAATGAATAAAGAAGCTGAACGCCTTGTTGAAGTAGAAAAGAAACTACAAAAACAACTAGAAGGTCAATTAAGCGTTATGCGCTCTAAACCATTCTTCTTAGAATTTACTGAACATGGTGTTACGAAAGGAACGAGCTTAAACCAATTAATCCAAAAACTTGGTATTAAGCGCGAAGAAGTTATCGCAATGGGCGATAGCTATAACGATCAAGCGATGATTGAATTTGCTGGTCTTGGCGTTGCGATGGGCAATGCACCAGATGATATTAAAGAAATTGCAAACTATGTAACAGATACAAATATGAACGATGGCGTTGCAAAAGTTGTAGAGAAATTCGTTTTAAAAACGGAAGTACTTGTTTAATATTTTCATTCATAAAACCTATTTGAAGTCAAACACTTCAAATAGGTTTTTATTTAAATTACAACGCTTTTGTGACTATATTTTGAACTTTGCACTATTCTCGTAGTGTAAACTTTCTTTTTGTATATAATGAAACAAAATAGACTATTTCATTTTGAAAAAGAATACAAATTTACTATATACAAGCATACATTAAAGGAGGCTACTTCATGTTATCTACACCAATCGGAAGATTAAGAGCAATCGGCTTAATTGAGGGGATTTCTTTCCTATTACTATTATTTGTAGCAATGCCATTAAAATATTTTGCAGGGTTTGCAACAGCTGTTAAAATTACAGGCATGGCTCATGGCGTTTTATTTATTCTATTCATCTTTGCAGTAATTCAAGTAACAATCGTACACCGTAAATCAATTTTATGGGCACTTGGGGCATTCGTTTCATCAGTTATCCCATTCGGTACTTTTGTACTAGATGCAAAACTAAAGAACGAACAACAATAATAAAAAGGTAGTTAACAACTGTTAACTACCTTTTCTATTTATAAATTTGGAATTTCCCAATCAATTTCTCTTTCGCCCATATTAGCTAAAATCGTATTTACTTTAGAGTACGGCTTACTTCCAAAGAAACCTCGTCTTGCTGATAATGGACTTGGATGTACAGACTCGATAATACGATGACTCGTATTCGTAATTAACTTTTTCTTCGCCTGAGCATGGCGTCCCCATAATATGAAAATAACTGGCTTTTCACGTTCATTTAATAGCTCAATTACGCGATCTGTGAAATGCTCCCATCCTTTTCCTTTATGAGAATTCGCCTCACCTTGACGAACCGTTAACACAGTATTTAATAGTAAAACCCCTTGCTCCGCCCATTTTACTAAATAACCATTATTCGGAATTTCATAATCGTATTCATCTCGAAGTTCTTTGTACATATTTAGCAATGATGGCGGCGTTTTAATACCAGGTTGTACCGAAAAGCTTAAACCATGCGCTTGATTCGGTCCATGATATGGGTCTTGTCCTAAAATAACGACCTTTGTATTTTCATAACTTGTATACTGAAGAGCGTTAAAAATATCTTCTACCTTTGGATAAATCACATGCTCCTCATACTCTTCTTTTAAAAAGTTAGCTAAATTTTGATAGTATTCTTTCTCAAATTCTGGCCCCAGTAATGTTCCCCAATCATTCTGCAAAATGTTTTCCATGCCTTCACTTCCTATCCAATTAATTCACCATATCCTGCCTTGTAAATACTACAAACGAAATGATAAGAGATACTACTGCCCAAACCGTTAAATTTATTAAAGAAAATCCCATTGATAACCCTTGTAATGCAGGAAGTTTTCCTGATAAATAATCCGTTAGCGATAAGTTGACACTAAAAATGTATTTCGCACCTTCCCAAGACGTTGCGAATGAACTTAAAATGCCGCCTGCAATTAACGCAGCTAACATAACGCCCATACCAGCTGGTGTATTACGAATTAAAACAGAGACCATAAATGATATAGTTCCAACAACAATAGCAACAAACCAAGCTAGTCCGTACGCCATTAAAATGTATTGCCACTGCGGAATAAGGTGTACAAAGTTTGTATTTAACGTTTCCTTATCAATGACGAATCCTGTTAACACAGGTAAATTCCATCCAGAGTATCCAAATACAAGCCCTGATAATGCGTAAGCAAACAAACCGACAAGAAGCAATATGAGCGAAATGAAAAATAACATCGTCACATATTTACTAAGGAGTATTTTCCAGCGCCGAATTGGCCTCGTCAGAAGCATTTTCATCGTACCATCACTTCGTTCTCCTGAAACAATATCAATGGCGACAATCATAACGAGCAATGGAATAAATAACGTTATTCCTTGTTCAATAAACGCCCTCACAAATGTCGGTGCTCCTGGCGCAGTCGGATTAATATTATGATCTAAATAATATTGTTGTTGTTCCACTCTTACTTTTAACCAATCCCGCCATTCTTCTGGCAATCTAGAATTGTTCAAGCGGTTTTGTGAATCAACAATTTGTTGCTGTAATGATACTTTCCAATCGGTCGTACCAAGCCTTTTTTGCGTCGTTTCTATTTCACGATACTGAGCATACACAAAAAGTGGAATCAAGATTGCTAAAATAAGCATGACAACAACAATTCGTTTCTTACGATAAATCTTTTCTGATTCATTTAAAACTAGATTCGCAAATTCACGCATGTTGCTCACCCCTTGTGAGTTCAATAAATAAATCTTCTAGCGTAAATACAAGCTCTTTGACGCTATGTACATCTATCCCGTTTTCTACAAAATGCTTATTCCAAACATTAATAGACGCAACATCCATACGACATAATAAACGCTCATCTTCTACACTAACTTCCTCTATCTCTTCAGCAGCGTCTAACATGTCTTTCGCTTTGGAAATCGGTGTAACGACCCATTCCACACGATCACTCGCTGTTTTGATCAACTCTTCAATAGGTGCAACTGTTATCATTTTTCCTTTATGAATAATAGCAACACGGTCGCATATCAGTTGCACTTCACTTAGCAAGTGACTCGAAATAAATACACTCATATTTTCTTCTTTTACAAGCTTATGTATAAATTCCCTAAGTTCTCTAATCCCAGCTGGATCTAAACCATTCGTCGGTTCATCTAATATGAGCAATTTCGGGTTTCCAAGTAGCGCCTGTGCAATTCCAAGGCGCTGCTTCATACCAAGGGAATATGTTTTTACCTTATCGTGAATACGCTCATCTAAATGAACCATTTTTGCAATTTCAATAATACGTTCATCTGATATATCACCAAGCATGCGCGCAAATTGCTTTAAGTTTTCCCATCCCGTTAAATATGTATAAAGCTCTGGGTTTTCAACTATACTTCCAATTTGACGCATCGCTTCTCTGAAATTTTCCTTAATAGAATAACCACCGATAGAAATAGTACCTTTTGTCGCTTTAATCAGTCCGACTAACATTCGAATTGTTGTCGTTTTCCCGGCTCCGTTCGGTCCTAAAAAGCCAAACACTTCTCCTTGTTTTACATCAAATGAAATGTCCTCTACAAGCGTCTTCTTTCCAATTACCTTCTTCAAGTCTCGTACAGAAAGTATTGTCGTCATTTTATCCCTCCTTGCTCTAGTTTTAATTTGCTTACGACGTTTTGGACTAATCGCTCTGCCATATATGTGTAGCCTACTTCATTCGGATGAAAATGATCGGAGTATAATAAATCTTTTCCACGATTTTGGAATAAATCAAATGTCGGTGTAATATATACATTTTTATCATTTAATGCTAACTTCTCTAAAGAAGCATTCCAATCCACAACAATATTTGATGAACCTCTTAAATCTTCTACATCCTCAAAAGGATTGTATAAACCTAGCCAAAAAATAGGACTATCTGTGTTTAATTTACGAATTTCTTCTATAATTTTCTTCGCTTCATTTTGAAACGTTTCCGTATCAGGACGATACGTCTCTAAATCTATCTTTCCGAGCGATTCCCATCCTGGGAATAAATCATTTCCTCCAATTGTTAAAACAATTACATCTGCTTGCTTAATTGAATATTGAGCTCCGCTGCTTTCGATTTGTTTTAATAAATCAGGCATTTTCGCACCACTAACTGCCAAATTGCTTAGTGCAACTTTTTGTTTATAATCTTTTTGTAAATTCTCTTTCATACGTCCAATATAGCCAATTCCTTCTTTATCACCAACGCCGCGCGTTAACGAATCACCTAAACTAACTACTTGTAACGTTCCTGTTTTCTTTTTCTCTTTTTCCACTACGTCAGTCTTCGTAATTAATTTTGAAGCTTTCGGATTTAATACATCATTTACACCCGAAACAAAACCGTATGCAAATAAACAGAAAGACGCAATTGTAATGAGTAGAATTACTTTTACTAATTTTGATCTCATATCAAAACCCCTTTTAGCCCTCTTAGATTGTCCATAATTATACCAAACGAAATTTTGAAAAGCGATTTTCACACCTTCTCTATTATGTCGTTTCCCTATCTACCAAATCTGGTAATAACTCTACATGTTTCACATCTATTTCCTCATCATTAATCTTTTCATATAATAATTCAAATGCCTTTACACCAACATTTTTACTAGAATGCGAAATCGTCGTAATACCTAATATATTTGCCACCTCTTGATCATCACATCCGATAATCGTAATATCCTCTGGGATACGAATTCCTTGTTTTTTCGCCTCCGTTACCATTCCTGCAGCAATATGATTGCAAGATACAAGAAAAGCCGTCGGTTTTACAGACATACGAACCCATTCTCTGACTACATTGCGCCCATCTTCCACCGTAAAACAGCCCTTAAACTTCCAGGCATCTAACGGTGTTACAACAATCTGTTGAAGTGAATCCTCATACGCCTTTTTTCGCCTCTGGCTATTAATACTATTACTTCTTCCAATGCAATATCCGATACGTGTATGACCAGCATCTATTAAGCTTTTCATCCCGCGCAAAAATACTTTGTAGTAATCAATATGTACACTCGAAATGAAATTCGAATCTATTTCTTCACACATCACAATTGGACCAAACTTCGTATACTCTTCAAGTTTTTCCTTACTATTTGTCCGTGAACATATAATTACTCCATCAAGCTTTTTCATTTTTAACATATGTAAAATTTCAAGCTCTTTTTCTTCGCTATAATTTGTCTGGCAAAGCATCATATTATAATTGTTCTTTGCGGTTTCCTTTGATATCCCCCCAATAATGGCACTGTAATATTGATCATTTACGTGCGGCAATAAAACGCCAATTACATTCGTTTTTCCTTTCACTAAATGAATCGCATTCACATTTTGCGTGTAATTTAATTCTTCAATAATCGCTAAAATCTCTTTTCGTTTCTGTTCATTCACATACGGATGATTATTGAGTACACGTGAAACAGTTGAAACAGATACCCCAGCAAGTTCAGCAATCTTTCTTATATTAGTCATCTCATTCTCCCCTTCCCCTCAAAAATTCTCGCTTGACCTGGTAAGCTTTCCACAGTATATCCTTTCTTAGCAAATACATTTTGAAAGGATATACAACTATGCTTCGATTCAAACTAGAATATATATTTTTCATTGGCGGTTTACTCATTCTCGCCATCGGTATTAATATGATGACGACAATTACTTCCTTTGGACTTAGCCCTTATGATTCCTTCTTTATTGCACTATATCAAAATTTTGGGATAAGTATTGGTTTTTGGATTTTCATGATTAACTTTGTTTTTACCCTGATCGTACTCTTTTGGGACAAAAAACAAATTACAATCGGCACAATTGTAACGATGATTCTTATTTCTCTTTTTGTTGATTGGGTTGGTTCTATTACGACCATTATGGACATTATCCGCTCTCTTCCAAAATATATAACACTTATTTGCGGAAACCTATTCGTCGGAGCCGGAATTGGTCTTTACGTCTCTACTAACCTTTGTGCAGCACCTCAAGAGGCTTTCGTTTTAACTGTTGCTGAGAAAAAGAAATGGACATTTAGAAGAACAGAAATTTCATTAGCTTTTTTATTTTTAACATTAAGCTTCTTATTAGATGGGCCAATCTATTTTGGAACAATTATCTTATCCTTTACAACAGGTTGGATTATTCAAGCTTTTATTCAAGTTGGTACGCAAATTTTAAATAGAAAAAAACCTATTAAGCAAGCCGCTTAATAGGTTTTTTCGTTTTATTAGAAAAGATACTACTTAGCATCTCCTTCAATTCGATAATTTGCTTTCACACAATCTATTTCTTCATACGATTGCAATGTATGTAGAATGTACTCATAATCCGCAAGAGAAGCACGATGCGTTACAATTACTATT
This sequence comes from Bacillus sp. FSL R9-9530, assembly GCF_038008145.1. NCBI lineage: Bacteria > Bacillati > Bacillota > Bacilli > Caryophanales > Bacillaceae > Bacillus > Bacillus sp. FSL R9-9530. Next base: position 4,042,551 of record NZ_JBBOYO010000001.1, on the reverse strand, counting down.
TCTGCTTTCCCTTTCTCTTCAAGTGGCATTTGAATAATCTTTTCAAAACTAACACCTCGCTCAGAGAACAATGATGTAATTTTTGCAAACACACCAATTTCGTCTTTCACATGAAGTCTTAAAAACTTTTTCACAATAATTTCATCTGGCTCTTTTAGTACCTTTTGATATTGCGGAACTACAGCACTATTTCCTGTTACACCTAACCTAATATTTTGCATTACAGCAACTAGATCAGAAACAACAGCTGTCGCTGTCGGTAAGCTTCCTGCTCCCGGACCATAAAACATCGTTTCTCCTACCGCTTCACCATACACATACACAGCATTATATTCATTTTGCACTGCCGCAAGAGGGTGTGCATTTGGAAGTAGCGTTGGCTCAACTGTAACCTCTAATTTCTCGCCATCTCGCTTTGCAAGACCAATTAATTTAATCGTATAGCCTAAGCTCTTACTATATTCAATATCTTCTGCTGTAATAGAAGTAATCCCTTTTACCTTCACATCTCCAAGCTCTACATTTGTAGAGAAACCGAGAGTAGCCAAAATCGTCATTTTTCTTGCTGCATCCAAACCTTCTACGTCTGATGTTGGATCTGCTTCTGCAAATCCAAGCTGCTGAGCTTCTTTTAACACGTCGTTATATGCTCTCCCTTCGTCTGACATTTTCGTCAAAATAAAATTTGTCGTTCCATTTACAATTCCCATTACTTTCGTAATAAGATCTGAAGAAAGTCCTTCTACGATGCTTCGTAAAATTGGAATCCCTCCAGCTACACTTGCTTCGTAAAATAAATCAGCCTGATTATCTTTTGCTACCGCTAAGAGTTCCGCTCCGTGTAACGCCATTAAATCTTTATTTGCAGTCACAACGTGCTTCCCGCTTTTTAAAGCTTGTAAAATATATGCTTTTGCATCATCAATGCCGCCCATTACTTCAATGACAACATCAATATTAGGATTATCTAAAATTTCATTCACATCTTGTGTTAATAGAGTAGAAGGCACGTCTACTTCTCTCTCTTTCTCAATGTTTTGCACCAATACTTTCGTTACTTTCACTGGACAACCTACTTGGTGTATAAGTCGTTCTTGATGATCTGTAATAATACGAACTACACCACTACCAACTGTCCCAAGACCTAATAACCCCACTTGAATTTCTTTCATAATACTGTCCACCCCTCAAAAATTGTGTTTAGATGCCATTATATAGACAAAAAATCTGAAAAACAATGTATTTTGAATATTAAGAAAAATAAAGGTTAATCTTTACAAATAAAACGCTACCACGTGTTATACAATCATTTACAATATATAAGGGGTTTCTTGATACACGTAATAATTCAGCCAATTAGAGAATAATAAATTCCCATGACTCCTCCACCTAACAATTGGCTTCTCATTTGGATTATTATGTTTAAAATAATTTTTTGGCACATCAATATTTAATCCTTTTTGGCAGTCCCGTTCGTATTCTTGCTTTAACGTATCACAACTGTATTCACTATGTCCGAGTGCGAAAACTTGCCTTCCCTCTTGCCCAATAGCAAGATGAACGCCTGCTTCTTCAGAATTGGCTAATAACGTTAATTCTTTCACTTTTTCAATATCGCTCTCTCGTACTTCTGTATGACGAGAATGCGGAGCAAAAAATACTTCATCAAACCCTTGTAACAATTTCACATGTTGCTCGCGAACCTCATGTTCAAATACACCAAACATTTTTTCCGCAAGAGGATACTTCGGCACACCATAGTGGTAATACAAACCAGCTTGTGCCCCCCAGCAAATATGAAGCGTAGATGTTACATTCGTTTTTGAATACTCCATAATACGTCCAAGCTCTTCCCAATAATCTATTTCTTCAAAAGAAAGAGTTTCAACTGGTGCTCCTGTAATAATGAGTCCATCAAATTTTTCATTCTCAATATCACGGAATGTTTTATAGAAGCTCGTTAAATGGTCCTGCGCTACATTGCGAGACAGATGCGATTCCATATGAAGTAAATGAACATCTAATTGCAACGGTGTATTTCCAATTAAACGAAGTAATTGCGCCTCTGTTTCTTGTTTTGTAGGCATTAAATTTAATATAGCAATTTTCAAAGCACGTATATCTTGTGTTACTGCTCGCTCCTTCGTCATTACAAAAATATTTTCCTTCTGCAATACTTTGCGAGCTGGTAAATCTTTATCAATTATGATCGGCATGTTGTTTGCCTCCGACTAGTGCCGCTTCTAAATCTGCAATAATATCAGAAACATCTTCTATACCGACCGATAAACGGATTAAATCAGATGTAACGCCAGCTAAACGCTGATTTTCTGCGCTTAATTGTCTGTGCGTCGTACTAGCAGGATGTATTACACAAGTTCTTGCATCAGCTACATGCGTTACAAGAGTTGCAAGCTTTACATTTGCGATAAATTCTTTCGCTGCTTCTAATCCGCCCTTAATACCAAATGTTAAAACTCCACTAGCACCTTTTTTCAAATACTTTTGTGCTAACGAATAATTTTCATTACTATCTAATCCTGGATAATTCACCCATTCAATGCGATCATGATTGGCAAGCCACTTAGCAACTTCGAGAGCATTTTCACTATGACGCTCCATTCGTAAATGCAATGTTTCAAGGCCAATGTTGCTAATATATGCATTGAATGGGCTCATACAGTTTCCGTAGTCTCTTAATAACTGAACGCGTGCTTTCACAATATACGCTGCTGCTCCAAAATTTTGAACATAGCTTACGCCATGATAACTCGGGTCAGGTTCGACAAGCTCAGGGTATTTTCCATTTGTCCAATCGAAGTTCCCTCCATCTATTACAATCCCACCTAGAGAACTTGCATGGCCATCAATATATTTCGTTGTAGAATGGACAATGATATTTGCCCCATGTTCAAACGCCTGGCATAAATAAGGCGTCGCCAATGTATTATCAACGATAAAAGGTACTTCTAATTCTTTTGCTGCTGCTGAAAGTTCTTTGAAATTCAAAACGTTCATTGCTGGATTTCCTAACGACTCTGCATAAACGAGTTTTGTCTTATCATTGGCAAGTGCCACAATCTCATCTGCCGTTAAATTAGGATTAAAGAACGTAACATCGATGCCAAGCTTACGCAAACTCACTCCAAATAAATTAAACGTTCCTCCGTAAACAGTTGAAGAACAAAGTAAATGGTCTCCACTACTGCAAATATTTAAAACCGCAAGCATAATGGCTGCCTGCCCAGAAGCTGTTGCAACAGCCCCTACACCGCCTTCTAAATCTGATAACTTCTGCTCAAATGCAGCTAGAGTAGGATTTCCAATACGCGTATATATATATCCTTCTGCCTCTAAATTAAATAGTGCTGCTAAATCATCTGACGTATCGTATTTATACGTTGTACTTTGATAAAGTGGCAAAACACGCGGCTCACCATTTTTTGGCGTATAGCCACCTTGCACACAAATCGTTCCTTTCCCCCATGATTCTCCCATCTCTCATTCTCCTTTCTTTTATGCAAAATAAAAAAACTGCCCCTTCCCTGAAAACAAGAAAGGAGCAGTTTGAAAACACGCTCTAAGGCTCTTTCTTATCTCTCAGGATTATTACCTGCAGGATTTGGCACAATTCCGTTATACGGCTGTTGCCAAGGTTTCATCGGGCCTGTCCCTCCACCTTTTCTTGATAAGACTATGCAATTACCGTTGATTTTATAGCAATAATTTCCTGATGTCAAATGGTTTTTCTGAATGTTCTAAATTAAATGCAAGGAATTTAATATAAACAACAAAAGAAATATATTCCATATTCATTTGAAAAAGACCTTTTAAAAACTCCGATCAATATATAAAATTAAATAAGTGGTTTAACCGCGTTGGTTTCAAATTTTCATGAGATTTCAATATATTGAATAAGCCAAACCCTCAAAAAGATACTATATATATTCAATTCATTTCACACTAGCATATTTAATCCTTTCTACATGAAAATTTACATAACGGAGGTACAACATGACAAATAAAAAGGACATGCACTATATACTCGTCCTATATGGCATTCTTTTAGGCTCTATAGTAGGAGCTACAGTCTGGTTATTTTTAGTTACAATAAATATCGGAATTCACTTTATTTGGGGATACTTACCTACTATTTTCTCTTCTCCGCCTTATTACACCATTTGTGTAACAATCATCGGTGGTATCCTCGTTGGTTTAACACAAAAATACTTCGGTACATATCCACGTCTTATGCCCGAAGTGATGGCTGAATATAAAAAAACAGGTAGAATCGAATACAGTTTTGTACATAAAGCTACTTTAACTGCGATTATCGTTTTAATATTTGGAGCTAGTTTAGGCCCAGAAGCAGCACTTGTTGGAATTATCGGTGGACTTTGTACATGGGTAGGAGATCGCTTTAATTTTGCTTTAAAGGGAATGAATGAACTAACAGAGGTTGGAATTGGTGCTACTTTAAGTGTAATTTTTAATGCACCATTATTCGGTTACTTAGCTCCGAATGAAAATGAGGGTGAACAAATTAATGAATTTTCGAAAGGAAAAAAAGCAATTGTATATTTAGCTACCACTTTTGCCGGTTTTTCCGTTTACTTATTGCTTAGTAAACTCGATAATCGTGGATCCTTTATTGTTGATTTTGGGGAAGGGTCTCTTGCTCTTAATGAATGGATCGCCTTTCTACCACTTGCTAGCATTGGTGCTATAGTTGGTTTCTTTTATTTCAAATTAGAATTCACATTAGAGAAATTAATCCACCCCTTCAAAGAATACAAGGTATCACTTGGAATTATAGGCGGTATTTTATTAGGAATTACAGGAACTTTCCTTCCTTACACGTTATTCTCAGGGGAACATCAATTAAAAGATTTAGTCGTTGAATGGAGCCATTTATCCTTCTGGGTACTACTTCTTTCAGGAATTTTAAAATTATGTATTACTGCCGTTTGTTTAAATACGGGTTGGCGCGGCGGACATATTTTCCCAATTATATTTGCTGGATCAAGTATCGGATATGCTATAGCTTCTATTATCCCTATAGATCCAATAGCTTCTGTAGCCATCGTCACGACAGCTATTTCAAGCTATGCATTAAGAAAACCAATAGCTATAACATTACTATTACTCATGTTTTTCCCGCTCAATTTATTATTACCGATGCTCGGGGCAGCAGCGATTGGGAATGCATTTCCGCTTCCTAAAAACAATGAAGCTACAAACTAATACATACAGGCAGTAGGGACAAAAGTTCCACTGCCTGTTTTTATCCCGCTATTTGCGAGCAGTAAGACTCCCACCTCAAAATCCGGCAAGTGCGAGGGAGTTGGGTGGGAGATAACTGCCCGTAACTGCCCGATTGGTGAAGGCTAATAATCAGTGGGGGATGGCCAAAATCCACACTGATTAAAGTTTCACTTTATTACACATGCTGCTTTAATAGCGCGTATAACGCTTCAAAACTATGCACTTCATATGTTGGCACAATCTCGCTATTATTTGGTTTCTTTTCTGAATTAAACCAACAAGTATCAATTCCCGCTACATATCCACCTTTAATATCGGCACTTAACGAATCCCCAATAATGAGCCCTTCTTCAAAAGCGAAATTAGGAATCCTTTCAAAAACATAATCAAAATACTCTTCCATCGGCTTTTGGAATCCCGTATCTTCAGAAACAAAAATATCTTTAAACAATGAATGTAATCCTGCATTACGTAAACGTTTATCTTGCGTCTTAGAAATACCGTTTGTCACTATATATAAATCATACTCATTTTGAATTTGATTTATAAATTCAAATGCACCTTGCATGAGTTGGTTTCCCTCTTCTAAGTAGCTACGATAATTATTTTCGAATAATATCCCATCTACTTCTTCCCCGTACTCTTTAAACAAAATCGAAAATCGTGTATTTACGACTTCATCACGGTTTATTTCACCTTCTTCAAAAGCATCCCAAAGGCTTTTATTAATTTTTTTATACTGCGCTTCAACCTCGCTAGTTAAAGGAATCCCTTTCTCTTCAAAGAGCATACGTAACGCCACTTTCTCCGCCTTCTGAAAATCTAACAATGTATCATCTACATCAAATAGCAATGTTTTATATTTTTTCATAAACCCCTCACACTCTCTTTTCTACAAAAACAAATTTACATAAATCGTATCATTCTTCCTTGTAAAAATAATAGGAGATATCTCATACTACAAACAGGGGTGAAAATATGAAAATCAGTAAAAATGAGAAAGAAATTTATCAACACATGCAAATTCATCAATTCCATACTCTTTTTTCCTTTCATGTCTTACCATATGTAGAACTACATTCTTTTCAAAAGAAAGAGATGATATGTAAGGAGGGAGTCGACCTCCCTTATCTCTATTACTTAATTTCCGGGAAAGCAAAAATATATATGAGCCATAAAAATGGGAAAGTCTCTTTAATTAATTTTATTCAAGCACCTTCATTCATTGGAGAATTAGGATTAATTGGCGTAGAATCTGTTACGAAAGCGGTTGAGGTGATTGAAGATTGTATTTGCTTAGCGCTTCCTCTTAAAGATTGTCAGCATCTTTTATTGCAAGATGCTACCTTTCTACAGAAACTATGCAAATTTATTGGAGAAAAAACAATTATCCGAACAGAAAATTACGCCAAAAACTATAGTTATCCATTTGAAAACCGATTAGCTGCGTTCATTCTATTAACGGAACAAAATAGTTGCTATACCGAAAAACATACTGAGGCCTCAGAATACTTAAACGTCAGTTACCGCCATCTTTTATATGTATTAAACCAGTTTTGCCAGCAAAACTATTTAAAAAAAGAAGGCCGAACATATTATATACAAGATCGAAATCAATTAGAAAAACTTGCTGACGAGCTAAAAATATAAAAAACAGCATTAACATAAAAGTTAATGCTGTTTTTTTGAGTGGCGATTATAATTTTAATTAAAATTTGCTTGCTACTTTAGCTGCTTCTTCAAGACCTGCTGCAATGATCTCTTCTGCTTTATCTGGGAATTGGTTATGTCCTTCAATAACTACTGTTTCCATGTTTGTTGCACCGAAGAAGCCCATCATGCTCGCTACATATTTTACAGCCATTTCCATTTCAGCTGCTGGTCCTTCAGAATATACGCCGCCGCGTGCATTTAATAACGCAATCTTCTTATCTCCAATAAGCCCAACTGGACCTTCTGGTGTATATTTAAACGTTTTACCGGCACGGTTTAAATAATCAATATACGTGTGTAATACGGCTGGAATCGTTAAGTTCCATAATGGGAAACCGAAAACTACTTTATCAGCTTCTAAGAATTGATTTAAATACTTATCAGCAACTGCTACCACTTTTGCTTCTTCTTCTGTTAAATCAAATCCTCTACCTGCTTTGAATGTACCATTAATCATATCTACGCCTACATATGGTAATTCTTCTTTATATAAATCAAGTTCTACCACTGTATCATTTGGATGCGCTTCTTTATAGTTTGCTAAAAATGCCTCGTATAATTTCACACTAACTGCTTGTTCCGCTGGGCGGTTGTTTGCTTTTACAAATAAAACTGTTGCCATTGTTTTTCCTCCTACTACTCACTCTTATGTTGTTATATATCACTTACGAAAAAGGGTACTCCCTTATAATTATTGTTGCTTACAAATACATTTTATCTTTATATCAAAACAATTACGTCCTCACATAGACGTATTTTTCCATAAAAAAAGTCCACCTTCTAAAGGCGAACTAGGTCTTACGACTTTTGTCTTATACGATTCCATTTTTCACTGCATATAATGCTGCTTGTGTGCGATCGGATAAATGTAACTTACTCAAAATACTACTCATATGAGCTTTTACCGTTTTTTCTGTAATAACTAAAACAGAAGCAATTTCTTTATTACTCATCCCTTTCGCCAATAACTGCAATACTTCATTTTCTCTCGCTGTTAATACATCCACTTGAACGGAAGGTTCTTCTTCTTTCTCTTCCTGTGGTAATGTTTGAGAAAGAAGGGCATTTGCTATATCTGGATGTAATTGAATATTACCTTTATACGCGCTTCGAATAGCTTCAACAAGCTGATCTGGTTCGATATCTTTTAAAATATAACCGCTCGCCCCAGCTTTTAGTGCCGGCAATACATGAGCTTGATCAGAGAAACTAGTCAATACAATTACTTTCACGTTTGGATATTCTTTTTTAATACAAGCTGTTGCCTCAATTCCATCCATCTCAGGCATATATAAATCCATTAATACGACATCTGGACTTGTTTCGCCTACTTTCACTAGCGCCTCTTTCCCATTATTTGCTTCACCAACTAATTCAAAATCTTCCTGTGTGCTTAGAAAAAATGCTAATCCTTTTAAAACAACTGTATGATCATCAACTAACAATACTTTTATTTTCACAAACTTCCCTCATTTTCACATCATAATGGTACATTTACTTTTATACTCGTTCGTTTCTTACTACTTACAATTTTAATTGTTCCACCAACTAATTCTACTCTTTCACGCATCGTAGTCATACCGAGTGATTTCTTCTCTTTTATATCCTTTTCTACAAACCCATTTCCTTGATCGACTATTTCTAATGATACATTTTTCTCCGTCACTTTGAAATAAATCGTCGCTTCTCTTACATTCGCATGCTTACTTACGTTATTTAAAGCTTCTTGTCCAATTCGCCATAGCGCTTCTTCTACTACACGCGGCAAATCACGTACACCTGTAACTTGTTCCCGAATTTTCAATCCTAAACTTTCACCATATTGCTTTAAAGCTGGTAATAACCCTTTCTCTAATCCAGCCGGACGGAGCTGCCAAATTAATGTCCTCATTTCTTTTAAGGCACCTTGTGCTAATTCACGCATCTCATACAAAGACTGATCTACCTTTTCGTTTTGACCCTTTAAGACAGCTTCAGCGCCTTTCGTCATAAACGTTAATGAAAACAACTTTTGTGAAACAGAATCATGTAAATCTCTAGCTAAACGATTACGCTCTTCCATTCGTACAAGTTCGCGGCGTTTTTCATTTAATCTTAAGTTCTCTATCATTAATGAAATATGATTTGCTAACGCTTGTACTACATCTATCGTATTTATATCAAATTCTCCATTATTAGAACTTACACTTAATACTCCAAATATATGATCTTGAATATGTATCGGAATAGCGATAACTGCCCTATTGGGATGCTCTATATTCCCAACCTGACGCTTTGACAAGACAGACTCTTCTTTTTCCAACGCTTCCTGTGCTGCTGCCCTCAAATCATCTTGTAGTTCACCTTTCTTATAAGAAGCTCTCACAGCTAGTTCATTTTCTTCTCTAATAAAGAATACAACTTGCTCCCATAGAAATAAGCTCCCTATTTGCATTACAATCTCTTCTGGTAATGCATTAAATTTATGAATTGTCCTTAAAGCTTGAATAAAGCGTTCTAACTTTACATAATAATGAGCTCTTCTCTTTTCATTTTCATACAGTTTTGTACGCTTTAATGCCGTTCCAATTTGAAAGGCAACTGATTGTAATAGTACTAATTCTTCTTCCGAAAAATGCGTTTTACCTGGGCTAGCTACATTTAACACGCCAAATTCATCTTCTCCCGCTTTTAGCGGTACTGTCGCATGATGTACAATCCTTTCTGTATCTCCCCAGTTGTATTCAATCGCATTATTAATTCTCTTACATTCAATAATATTAACTGCTCGCTCTAGTTTTCCTTCCACAAAGCGGTGTAAGCACCAGCAATTCCCCTCACACATCGGTCGTTTATTTTCGAATTTCAATCCCTCTGGTAATTGGTAATCAATTAATTTTGTATATCTACCATTTTCATCCGCAAGGAAAATCCATCCTGTCGTTAAACCAGTTACATTCAACAGCTTTTCCAGCACAGCTTGAAGTACGTGATATGTATCATTTGAGGTATTCAACGTTTCTGCAATCTCTTTTAATATAACTAATTCATTTGTACGATTCTCTTGAAACATAATTCGTCTCCTACATACAAGATTTTAAATAGTACTTAACATAAATCATCTACTTTTCACTTTGTACTTATTCGTAACATTGATATAATGGTGAAAACATAGTTTTCATTATATCACTTGAGGGGGCTTTCATAATGACATTGAATAAGGCACTTACTATCGCTGGTTCTGACACAAGTGGCGGTGCTGGTATACAAGCAGATTTAAAAACATTCCAAGAACTTGGTGTATACGGAATGACATCTCTTACGACAATCGTAACGATGGATCCACATAACGGTTGGGCACATAACGTATTCCCAATCCCAGCTTCTACATTAAAACCACAATTAGAAACGACAATTGAAGGCGTTGGCGTAGATGCTTTAAAAACGGGTATGCTTGGATCAGTAGAAATTATCGAAATGGTTGCGGAAACAATTGAAAAGCACAATTTCGAAAATGTAGTAGTTGATCCTGTTATGGTATGTAAAGGAGCGGATGAAGCGTTACATCCTGAAACAAATGACTGCTTACGTGACGTTCTTGTTCCAAAGGCATTAGTCGTAACGCCAAACTTATTTGAAGCATATCAATTAAGTGGTGTGAAAATTAATTCTCTTGAGGACATGAAAGAAGCTGCAAAAAAAATCCATGCTTTAGGCGCTAAATATGTACTGATTAAAGGTGGTAGCAAACTAGGTACAGAAACTGCTATTGATGTGTTATATGACGGCGAAACATTCGATCTTCTAGAATCAGAAAAGATTGATACGACAAATACACACGGTGCAGGTTGTACATATTCTGCTGCAATTACAGCAGAACTTGCAAAAGGAAAAACGGTGAAAGAAGCAGTAAAAACTGCGAAAGAATTCATCACAGCTGCAATTCGTCATTCATTTAAGATTAACGAATATGTAGGACCAACACATCACGGTGCATACCGCAAATTCGTTGCACCGAAAGAACTTGTCTAACATAAAGCTTTTTATTAATAAATTTAAAAATAGATTAAAACCCACAGAACATTTATTGTTCTGTGGGTTTTAATTACTTTACAGAAATGTTTTAAAGTACTCCCCAAATTCCTATGATGCTGAACTAACCTTGTTTCTACCATTTCTTTTTGAATAATATAACGCATCATCCGCTGATTGAATAAATTGCTCAGGTGATTTTTTATATTCTGAAAGCCCAACAGAAACTGTAATTTTAATTTTTTCCCCATTTTGCAGTTGAAATGAATGCTTTTCAACTGCTAGTCGAATTTGTTCCCCTATACGAGTTCCAAATGCTATCATTTTTTTCGGTAACAACAGAGCAAACTCTTCGCCACCCTTTCGAAAGACTAAATTTGGGAATGGTGTATTTTCTAACAAAATACGCCCTAGTTGTTTTAACACTTCATCTCCAGCAGGATGACCGTACGTATCATTTACATACTTAAAATGATCAATATCTATAAGCAATAAACAAAGTGAATCATTCTTCATATGTTTGTTACCAATATGACGATTCATCTCTAAATCAAACTGTCTTACATTTCCTAGATTCGTTAATGCATCTATCGTTGCATAATGCCTCATCGTTTGAAATAATTCATTGGATTGCAATACGTAACTTGCACTTACAAATGTGATGTATCCTGCAACAATACTACAAACAAAATATAATACCACTACAGATACATCCTTAAATAAAATAGACAGTGGTAATATTAAAATAGACAAGCTATACACATTAAGCCATATCCACTTTGTAAATATAGAAATTTTCATCCGCCAAATGAAGACAATACCAATTCCGGTTACTATGATGGTATAGCAAGCCAATTCAGAGGCTAAAGAGTAATCAGTAAAAAGTAGCCGAGTTATTAAAATGATAGCAACTGTTATACTACTGGCTATCGGCCCCCCAATTATAACTGCCAAAATAACTGCCAAGTAACGTAAATCCAACAGACTATCTTCAATATGTACACCAAAATGCATTAATAATACACCTAATATCCCAGTAAAAATACCTACTACACATTTTTGCCAAACAGCGAATCCCTCTTTTAACGGCTTATCTCTTAAAAGCTGAGCACCCACAAAGATAAAGGACAGAATAATTGTCATATTTACAAATAGATCTCTGAACATAAAATAATCTCCCTACTTTTTCTTTTCCTTCTATCCCCTTCTATATGTTATTGTATTACGAAATCCCTATAATTCCCAAACTTTTTATTTTATTGTTCCACGTGGAACAGCAAAATAAAAAAGGAGACGAAATTTCGTCTCCTCCATTAACAACATCGCGATATCTTTCCGCCTTTTGCATTAAATCTAGCTTCTTGTGCCTCAGCAAAAAATTGCTTTTGACATAGAATTTTCTCTTCTGGATGATTTATTTTCATGTGATTTACATACGTTTCATAACTTGGAACTCCGACAAGTAAACTAATAAATTGCTTTCTCTTTCCCCATACGTTCCGTAAATTTTTAAGCATAGTTCCTCGACTCACTTTCATCTTTTGGAATATATGGTGCCTCTTTTAATGGCATTGGCTTATTTCTTAATACTTGAATCCAAATTCGAAGTGCAGAAATTAATACAGCAATTACAACTATCATAAAAATTCCACAAAGTGCCGCATCAATATAGTCATTAAAAATAATTTGTTTCATTTGCGCAACATTTTTAGCTGGAGCTAATATCTTACCATCATCTAATGCTCCCTGAAATACTTTCGCATGTGATAGAAATCCTATTTTAGGATTTTCATGAAATAACTTTTGATAACCAGCTGTCATCGTTACAATAAGTAATCCTATAGTCGGAATAAGCGTTACCCAAACGTATGCCTTTTTCCCCATTTTGAATAAAATTGTCGTTCCAAGTAATAGTGCAATCCCCGCTAACATTTGATTTGCAATACCGAAAAGTGGCCATAGCGTATTAATTCCACCGAGAGGGTCAACCACCCCTTGATATAAGAAGTACCCCCAGCCTAATACGCATAACGTTGTAGCAACCACATTCGCTATTGTGGAATCTGTTTTCGCAAACGGCTTGTACACATGCCCTAAAATATCTTGAATCATAAATCGTCCTACACGTGTTCCAGCATCAATCGTTGTTAAAATAAATAGTGCTTCAAAAAGAATGGCAAAATGGTACCAAAATGCCATCATCGCCGTTCCACCTATTACTTGTGAGAATATATGTGCCATACCAATTGCTAATGTTGGTGCGCCACCTGTACGTGATAAAATGGTCTGTTCTCCGACGTTAACAGCAAGTTCTTTTAATTCATTCGGTGTAATAGCAAATCCCCACGAAGAAATAACTTGAGCCGCTTGTGATACATCTGTTCCGATCAGTGCTGCTGGACTATTAATTGCAAAATAAGTTCCTGGTGTTAATACACAAGCTGCAATCATAGCCATCGCTGCTACAAATGATTCCATTAACATTGCCCCATAACCAATTGGCTGTGCATGACCTTCTTGCTCAATCATTTTCGGCGTCGTACCTGATGAAACGAGAGCGTGGAATCCAGAGACAGCACCGCAAGCTATTGTAATAAATAAGAACGGAAATAAATTCCCGGAGAAAACAGGGCCTGTTCCATCAATAAACTTAGATACTGCCGGCATCTTCAAATCTGGAGCTACAATTAAAATACCAATTGCTAATCCAAGTATCGTTCCTATTTTTAAAAATGTACTTAAATAATCACGTGGTGCAAGGAGCATCCAAACTGGTAATGCCGATGCAATGAATCCATATACGATAAGCATAATAGCAATTGTTTCACCACTAAAAGTAAACATACTTGCAAGTGTTGGATTTTCTGCTACATACTGTCCACCAATAAGCGATAGGACTAGTAGAACAATACCGATTACTGATCCTTCCCCTACTCGCCCTGGTCTAATGTAACGCATGTAAACTCCCATTAAAATAGCAATTGGAATTGTTGCTGCGATTGTAAACATTCCCCATGGGCTTCCAACAAGTGCCTTCACAACTACTAAAGCTAATACTGCTAATAAAATTATCATAATACCTAAAATACCAATCATCGCAATTAATCCTGTAACAGGACCAATTTCATCTTTAATCATTTCTCCTAATGATTTACCATTACGTCTCATTGAAGCAAATAAAATTACAAAATCTTGTACAGCTCCGGCAATAACTACCCCAACAATAATCCAAATAGTCCCAGGTAAATACCCCATCTGCGCCGCCAAAATTGGTCCTACTAAAGGACCTGCCCCTGCAATCGCAGCGAAGTGATGTCCGAATAAAACCCATTTATTTGTTGGAACATAATCCTTCCCATCATTTAACGTATGAGCAGGCGTTTGCCTATTATTATCTAGGCCAAAAACTTTCCTTGCTATAAATCTACTATAAAAGCGATAAGCAATCGCATACACTGATACAGCAGCAACTAATAGCCATACAGCATTAATTGTCTCACCTTGTGATAAAGCTATTACACCAAAAGCAGATGCTCCTACCGCTGCAATAACTCCCCAAAGTAAAATTGATTTCAATGTTTTCACGTACAATCCCCCCATTACTACTTCTTAGAGGAGATTGTACTAAATTTTCTGAATATTTAATTTGAATCCTCCTTATCATGAAGGATTTCTAGGCTATTATGTTAAAATTCTCTCATTACTTGTCATAGCTCAATTTTATTTCGAAGCCGTTTTACATAATTACGGCTTACTGGAATCGGTTGCTCATCGTACCTGTCTAAATGCAAATTATACGTGCCGTTATAATAAGGTTTAAGTTCTTGTACATATGACATATTAATTAAATAGCTTTTATGTACACGTAAAAAATCATATGCATTTAGTTTATTTTCTAATTCCTGGAGTGTGTATGTTGAAATATACTGATTATTCGTTGTATAAATTGAAACGGTTTTATTTTCCTTATTTTTACTAATATATACAATATCCTCCGGGAGAATATATCTAATCCCCTCATGGCCTTCTATCGGCAGTTTACGCAGATGACTCTTTGCTTTCTCACCTTGTTCTTTTCCCATTTTATATAAAATGAATTGTAAATCTTCTTCACGAAATGGTCGTAATAAATAATAAAACGCTTGGAAACGAAAAGCTGTAATTGCCTCTTCTATATCCTCACCAATAAAAATAAATTTCGTATAACAATTCACTTCTCGTAACAAACTCGAATATTCAAAACCAGTACCATCCATTAATTGCGAATTTAAAAAAACAAAATCAGGTGTATGTTTTTTCATTATTAGCAAAGATTCTGTTCCAGTTTTCGCTTCAAAACATTCTACATTTCGAATGTTTTCAGTAAAGTTCTCAACTAATTTTCTTCGCTCTTCTGTTTCTTCCATGATAAGTAAGATTTTCATTTATCCAGCCACCTAATTCCTTTGTCCATATGTCTTGTTGTATACATTCGCTTTAGTAAGAAACATTCCCTTTTTCTTACTATACCATTATTTATCTAAAAAAACAGAAAAAAGGAAACCACTTTGGTTCCCCTTTTCTTTTATCCCGATTGGTGCGGGCTAATAATCAGTGGTTGATGGACAAAACACCACTGATTAAGGTTTCTCTTTATACTAATTCCCTCTGTTTCGTTTCTTGACCAAGTATAACTACAGCAAGTGCCCCAATTAAAATTGATCCACAGAAAATCGTAAATATTAGCGATAGTGAAGCTTGTGAAGCAACTAAATACCCTACTAATAGTGGTCCAAGAATACCACCAATACGCCCAAATGCAGCTGCCATTCCTGCACCTGTACCGCGAATAGTTGTTGGATACTGTTCCGGTGTATAAGCGTATAATGCACCCCAAGCACCTAAATTAAAGAAGGATAGTAACATACCCGCCACTATTAATGCTGTTAATGAATCCGCAATTCCGAACACATAAGCACTACATGCTGTACCAATTAAATACGTAACCAATACAAATTTACGACCAAGACGTTCAATAAACCATGCAGCTGTGAAATATCCTGGGAGTTGAGCTAAAGTCATAATGAGTACGTACTGAAAACTTTTTATTAAACTAAAGCCTTTCAGTACCATTACACTAGGTAACCAAAGGAACATTCCATAATAGGAAAAGACCACACAAAACCATAGAATCCATAACATAATTGTTGCTTTACGATATTCTCCAGACCAAACCGATTTTATATTTTCAATAACAGATGGCCTTTTTGCAACCTTTTGGAACCTTGGAGAATCGGGTAAATTCCATCTTAAATATAAAGCATATAACGCTGGAACTGCACTTAATACCATAGCAACTTCCCAACCGTATTTAGGAATAACAAAATATGAGATAAGAGCTGCGATTAACCAACCACCAGCCCAAAAGCTTTCTAATAGTACAACTATTTTTCCACGTTCGTGCGCTTCAACACTTTCTGATACAAGAGTAGATGCAACTGGAAGTTCCCCGCCAAGTCCCATACCAATTAAAAAGCGTAAAACGAGGAACATCGCGAATGTCGTCGTTAAAGCAGTTAAACCACTACCGATAGAAAATAGTAATAATGTAATAATAAAGACCGATTTCCGTCCTATTTTATCTGATAGTATCCCAAAAAGGAGTGCTCCTACTGCCATACCAATTGAATTAACGCTACCTATCCAACCCATTTCTTGAGTACTTAATCCCCAATCTTTTTGGAGTGCTACGATTACAAATGAAAGCATTCCAACATCCATTGCATCAAATAGCCAGCCAAGCCCTGCTATACCAAGTAGCTTTCGCTTCGAAATTTCTTTTACCTTGCTCACAAGAAGTCCTCCTTACACAGGTGTCTTTACACATCATTTTACATGTGTGTATTGCATAAGTAAAATACTTTCTTATAAAAATTCTCCTTCATCATTCCCAAAAAGTAAAATGTTTATCAAAAATAAACAAATAAAAAAAGTAGCGATGTTCCGCTACTTTTTTGAACGCATTACTTCTTTTAAAAATTCAGCTAATACTAACTGACGACGCCAACGTGTTGGATTACTACATAATCTGTAAAACCACTCTAAATGAATAGATTGAATCCATTTTGGCGCACGTTTTACCTCTCCAGCCCACACATCTAAACTACCGCCTACTCCAACAGCCATTTTCGTTTCTAAACGATGCTTATTGTTTTGGATAAAGTTTTCTTGTCTTGGAAAGCCAAGTGCAACAAGTAATAGATCTGGTTTTGCCTCTTGAATACGTGAAACAATATTCTCTTCTTCTTCTTGTTTAAAATATCCATCTTGTATCCCCACGATAGATGCAGCCGAATATGTCTTCGTTAAATGATCAGCCGCGGCTTGTACAACATGTGGTTTTGCACCTAATAAGAAAACAGATACTGGTTTATTCTCTTCTGATAACTTCGCAAATAAATTACACATTAAATCAAAACCTGCTACACGTTCTTTTACAGGTGTACCAAGCATACCACTTGCTTTTACAACCCCAATACCATCAGGTGTAATTAAATCGGTATTTAGTAATGTTTTATGGAACTCTTCATCCTTTTTTGCACACATAACAATTTCAGGATTTGCTGTTACTACCTGAAAAGTATGAGTTTGCTCCAATTCTAGTTGTTCCTTTAAATATTGGACCGTTTCATCCATTGTCATTGTAGAGAAAGGAACACCTAGAATATCAACCGTTTGTACTGCCATATTTAACTATCCTCTCTATCATTAAAAGTTTTTCGCTATTAATTGCTTATATGTTTCTTTCGTATCTTCATATAATTTTTGAAGTGAGAAGTTCATAGTAGCATGCTCATAAATATGCTTGCCCATTACTGATAACTCTCCAGTTTTCCACTTATCATACGCCTCTTCTAATGCCGATGCCAATGCTTTTCCATCACCAGTTGGTACAATCCACCCATAAGTTTCATCTGCAATTAACGGTTCGATTTCTCCAGCTCTAGTCACAATTGATGGTACACGTTGATTTGCCGCTTCTAATAAAACTAATGGAAATCCTTCGCTATGGGAAGTTAACAAATTGACATGTGATGAAGCAAATAATTGTTTCACATCTTGACGATGCCCTAAAAATTCAACTTTATCATTAATCCCTTTTTCAGTAGCTAACGCCTTTAGTTCTCTTTCTAACGGCCCGTCACCAACTAATAACACTTTAATTTTCTCCAATTTCGTTTGTTGTAACGCATCGAATAAAACTTCATGTCCTTTAACAGGATGCAAACGCGCTACTTGGATTGCCGTAAACACATCTTCATCAATATTAAACATTTCCTTTTTATTATAGCCATCTGCTTTTTCCTGATCATATTCAATCCCGTTATAGATAACATGCATCTTTTCATTTGAAATACCTAATGCGGCTAAGCTTTTTTTCAACCTATTCGTTACAACAAAAAACAAATCTATATTTTTTAAAGCTTTCAAATTTAATTTAGTAAAAATCCAGCCTTTTAAGCCTTGTTTAGTAAAGTCTTGAAATGGATCACTATGAATTGTCGTAACCCATTTTGCCGCGAATTTCTTCTTCATTAGAGAAACAAAGAAATTCGCCCTAGGACCGTGTGTATGAACTACATCAAATTTTTCTTTATTAATGAATTCACTTATGTTCTTTAAAATGGATAAATCATAGCGAGATTTTTGTGAAAACACATGAACTTTTATTCCTAGCTCTCTTGCTTCTTTCGCAACAATTCCATCTTCAAATACTGCTAATTCTACTTCACCATCCGGAAACTGATCGAGCAGTGAAATAATATGTGTTTTTCCTCCACCATCTTCTGCCCCTGCATTCATATGCAATATCCTCATATTTTTTCCTCCTTTAAATCCTCGCTACATTTCCATCTATCTTTATTTTACTGTACTAAAAAATAAAAGCTAACAAAAGTTAGCTTTTATTTTTATCATTCAATTTCTAAATCTACAATTAGACAAGCTAACACCACTACAAAGTAAATCCCTACTCCTGGTGCTGTCAAAATATGTCCTGCAATATATGCAATACCTAATGCTAATACTAAGCTTGCTGTAATCATTCCATATTTCACATTAAATATTTCCTTAAATCTTGTAACAAATGCTAGTAGGATTCTTACGCCGTAATAAATAAATGGAATCATCATTAACGCAAAACCAATAATTCCGAAATCATAAAACCAATCATGGAAGTCCATTTCGATTAGCTTCGGATCTGGCTCTTTTTGTTCATTATACTTAAAGTTACCTGCGTAACCCATTCCAAATAATTTTTGTGACATTGGCGCTTCTTTAAAGAACTGCTTATGTCGCTCTTCATATACTTGACGTCCACTGAAAATAAGATTTTCTTGATTTTCTTTCTTTTGCTCTTTCTCAAGCTCTTTCTTAACTTCAGCTTCTACCTTCGCCTTTTCTTCTGGTTTCTCAACTTTATGTTGTTTTTCTTCTTTTTTAATTTTCTCTTTAATTTCTTTTTCTTTTTGATCTTGCTGCGCTACATTTTGTTCTGATAAATAGTTGTTATGAATACCCATATTTTGTGCTAATGGCGTCATTTTAAACGTTCCAACAACACCAGCTAATAGGAAAATAGCAATTAATCCATTAAGTACAAGAGACCTTTTGTTTGGATTTCTTCTATCAAATAATAATTGTAGTACGATAATCCCGATTGCTGCTGCTAACGTAGCACCAATTGAGCCCATCCCTACTTTCGTACCAACTTGAATTAACGAGTAAATCATTAAAAGCGATGGAATCCAATATAAAACGTGTTTCACGCTCTTTGTTTTTTGAATAGAATATAGTACCACAATAGGGAAAATAATAGCTAAGATTGACCCTAGTTCATTACCTGCATAGAACCACCCTCGGGAACCAACTTTCATCCATTCATAACTACCGAAATCTGTACCTGTCGTAATAGAAATAACCATAACAGCACTAATAATTAATGTTGAATACATAATGTTATTTCTAACTTTATCGCTAATATTTACTGTTTTCTTTAGTGATTTTAAAGCTAAAATGTATGAACCAAGCATAATATATATATACAATGCTTTTCCAATGAATTTAACTTCTTCTGCGAGTACAATAGGACTCTTGATTAACTTGTTATTAATAAACCCTATTCCTAATGCAGCTCCTAGTAATACAAGATAAATCAAAAACTTCCTATTTTCTCTTTCTTTTGCCTGAATTAAAATATAGATACCGCCCATTGCCATAATGAGGAATCTGACCATAATTCCAACTGTCGCATTTACTTTTAATAACTCAATGCTAAGAGACGTTAATAAATCTAAAACAGGCTGTAAAATAATAAAAAAGAGCAAAAAATGCTCAAATCTAACCCTAGCTTGATTTGCTAACATTCCAAGACCTCCATACAAAATCTTCACATTATCTTTTAATCATAGTTTTCTACTGTTTAAACACACCTAGCAATTATAACATAACTCATATTTAAATTGAGAACTATTTTTCATGCCGAAACTAGTCAAGTCCAGCATTATTAGTAACCGAAAACATTGTCCTTTAGCTATCCTTCCCTCTCCCTATAAAAACTATCTAACACATATGCACTTATTTTCGACCGTACAGAAATATTTCTTTATCATTTTATACAAATGTACAAATCAGACTTATCTTATTGTACCATCCCTCCAACTAAGCTACATCAAAAAACTATACTATTAATCTTTCCACACTTTTTCGCTTTACTTTATTGCTACTTATCAAGCATTTTCAAACGCTTTCTTTAGCTATTTCATCCATTTTTCTACATGTAGCGAAAAGTAATTGTTATTTCCAAAACTTTAGTGTATATTTTTTCTCTGGAACATCTTTAAGAGGAAGGAATTAAAGCCATGTTATTAATCGATATATTTACGTTTCTTGGCATTATCGCCGCTGCCATTTCTGGTACATTAGTTGGTTTAAAAAAAGATCTAGATTTATTTGGTGTCCTTTGTTTAGCTGTAGCTACTGCGCTCGGCGGCGGTATTATTCGTGATATTATGATTGGTAACCTGCCTCCTGTCGCATTTGTAAAACCCATTTACTTTTTCGTAAGTGTACTATCAGCATTATTCACATGTATGTTTTTTGAGCGCATTAATAAACTTCAAGTCGTTATTATGCTTTCTGATGCTGTTGGTTTAGGGGTATTTACAGCTATTGGTGCAAATGCAGCAATGTCACATCACGTTGACGCCTCGTTTTTAGTCGTTTCAATGGGAGTTATTACAGGTATTGGGGGCGGTATTTTACGTGACATTTGCGCTCAAGATATCCCGTATGTATTCCGAAAAGAGATATATGCAATTGCTTCTATTCTAGGAGCAGTTAGTTTCTTAATTACACATGCAATGGGGGCACACATATTAGCTTTCTATGTCTGTTTATTAGTAACATTCGTTATTCGTGTAGTCACCGTAATATATAATGTACATTTCCCAGTTTTCTTTAAAACACATGCAAAAATTAATAAAGGCCATTAAGAGAATTCTACATAGAATTCTCTTAATTTATATACAATTCCATATACTATAGAGTAATTGTATATAAAAATATATAATTACATTAGAATAAAAAATGAAAACGTTTTATAAACAGGGGGAAGAATGATGCTTGGGGTTTTTAAAAAAAATAAAACAAACACCAGTATAATTGAATTAAGCAAAGGCCAACAAATCATATTTAACGTGCCTGCTAATTCTGAACTAAAAACTCAAATGGATATGCTACATATTTCAAAGGAAGATTTACAAATTGTTAAAGTATTACAGCCATTTATTTATGAGGAAATAGATTGGATAACAGAAAAATTCTACACCAACATCACAAAACAACCTAATTTAATTGCTGTTATTGAACGCTACAGCTCTATTCCCAAATTAAAACAAACTTTAAAGACACATATTAAAGAATTGTTCAGCGGGAATATGAATGAAGATTTTATTAAACAACGTGTTAAAATTGCAAAAAGGCACGTACAAATTGGTTTACATAGAAAATGGTATACCGCTGCTTATCAAGAATTATTTCGCTCCGTCATAAAGATTTTGCAAACGAAAATTTCAACGATAGACGATTTTTCTTATTCTATAAACGTAATAAATAAATTATTCACATTAGAACAAGAACTTGTTATTGCAGCTTATGAATCCGAATATGAAAGAATCCAAAAAGAACATGAAAAAGAAAAAGAACTGACAACTATGACGATTACACATATTGCAACAGAACTAGCGGCAGTATCTGAAAAAACAAGCTCTTCTATTCAACAGTTAACATCTAAATCAGAAAGTATCGTAGGAATTGCAAAAACAGGTACATCATTAGCTACGACATCAGAAGAAAAGGCCAATAAAGGAAAAGAACAATTAAATTTGCAAAACAAACGAATGGAAAGCATCCAAACGAATATGGAAACTATCATTACTGATACTCATGAACTTCTTGATATTTCTAACAAAATTAACGAAATCATTGATATTGTAAAATCAATTGCCGAGCAAACAAACTTACTAGCATTAAATGCTGCTATTGAATCTGCACGTGCTGGCGAATTTGGTAAAGGTTTTTCAGTCGTAGCGGGAGAAATCCGAAAGTTATCAGAGCAAACGAAAGAATCAATTTCCAACGTTACAAAACTCGTTGAAAAAACTAATGAACAAATTATACACGTCTCTTCTTCCGTTGAACAAATAAGCTCTCTCGTATCTGAAGGGACAGATAGTATGCATGCGACAGATCAATATTTCCAAGAAATCGTAAAAGATATGTCTAACTCTAAAGAACAAAATAAAAAAATTGAAAATGAATTAGAGACTATCTCACAAGTAATGAAGAGTATTCAAGACGATTCCTCAACAATGGCCTTAACAGCGGATAATTTACAACTAGAACTAAACCGATAAGACGAATCGATACAAAGTGGAGATTCGTCATCTCCGCTTTGCATTCATCCTTATCATCCATCTACAAAAAAAGAATCCAAAATGGATTCTTTTATTTTCTGAAAAATATTTTTTGGCAATAAAAATAACTCATATAAACACCAAAGCTTTGTAAAATAAACAAAGCTGGCATAATAATATTATAATATGCCATATCTACTCGGAAGAGCCTTAACGACACGTATCCGGTAATTAATAATACAAACAACATATATCCTTCATTTTGCTGTTTCCTAATTAGAAAATGTAATAAAGCTATGGCCATAAATAATGTCACCACTATATATATAAGCTTTTCACATTTAAAAATAATAGAATTTATTCCCTCGTCTGAAAGCTGGTTAATAACTGGTTTTAACAGTTTAAATCTTTCTACTTCCATTTCTTTTAACTCTTGATCAATGTGCTCTTTTACACTTTTATTTTTGGATGTTTTTTCTTCATTTTGACTTTTTCCAATTAAAACAGATTGAACATAAGTCTGATTAGAAATCGTATACTGTGACATTCCCATCATCTTGATACCATAGCTCACACCAAAATGAGTACTATAAAACAGAATAAGTATTCCCATCATTTTTAATAGTAATTTTTGTTTCGTTGCTGATTGAAATAATTCAATTAACAGCACATATACAACTATAAAAATAGGTAAAAATAACCCCATTGGGAAAATCATATTGCTAAGCGCAAATAAAATGGCTGAAATTACCCACATATAAGGATGGTCTAATCCCTTATATAAAAATATGTAACAAGCACAATAAAATAAAAATATTGCGAGTGATTCCGCCGTTAATACAGAACTCATAAATATATTTGGAATATATAAAGCGTAAAACATTGATGCAATACGACCACACTCTTCTCCAAAGACCATTGACGCAATGCGATAAATGAAAAATGCAGTTCCTGTACAAAATAAAATATTAAATAATTGTAAAGCGAATACCATATCACCAAATATACGAATGATGATCGATTCATAAATAATAAAAGGTAACTGTGCTATATTTTCTATATTATTGCCAATTGCAATCTGCTTTGCAGACTCATACATAGCCTTCATATCACCTATCATTGGAACATCTACAAATAGAACTGTGATAAGTCTTACAACTATAGATATGCTTATAAGAAAAACAAGAAATTGTTTATCTGTAAAACGATATTGCAAAATTGATGCTACTAACAAAATAAGAATAACAAAAATCACTAATACAATTGTTATACTTGTTGTACTTCCTCCAAAAAATTGCTTACTTGTTTCAAAAGCCGACCAACAACTATAGACAAAAAATGCGAGCATCGCACCAATCATTATTTTACTGAAGAAAGACGAAAAATTTGTTCTTATATGATTCATATGTCCATTGCACCTCTACTTCCATTCATAACAAAACGATTCTATCATGAATAAGCACAAGGTTAATAGGGAATTTCTATGACAAATACATAGTCATTACTTTTTCACTTGCAATGTAAGCGAATCCTCTTTTACACTACATTTTATATATGATAAATTTTCTTTCAGTTACATGAATACAAATACAGAAATTTCAATAAAGTGAAACTTTAATCCACGGGGGTTTTGTTCATCCCCCACTGACTATTAGCCCGCAAATAGTGGGATAATCCTCTTTTGGAACACTTTACTTCATTAAATATCTAATATGGGTACTCCACTTACACATGTCACTCTGATTGAAAACAGAAAATAGGGGATGAATATATGGAAAAGAAATTCATGCGAGAATCAAAAGCAATTAAAACAACACGTGTTTTTCCTAACGATTTAAATAATCACCAAACACTTTTCGGGGGGAAATTATTAGCAGAAATTGATAGTATAGCTTCAATTGCAGCTGCGAGACACAGCCGCAAACATTGCGTAACAGCATCTATCGATTCCGTTGATTTTTTAACTCCAATTCACCAAGCAGATTCTGTTTGTTATGAAGCATTCGTATGTTATACAGGAAAATCTTCAATGGAAGTTTTCGTAAAAGTAATTGCAGAGGATCTACTAGCAGGCGAGCGTAGAATGGCCGCAACGTGTTTCATTACATTTGTCGCATTAAAAGACGGAAAACCTTCATCTGTACCACAAGTAATTCCTGAAACAGAGGAAGAACATTGGCTACATACAACTGGTTCAGAGCGTGCAGAAAATAGAAAAAAAGGACGTTTGAAAAGTAAAGAAATGGCTGAAGTGTTAACTTTAAGTAAGCCTTGGAATATGTAACATTAGGATTTTATATTATACATGCACAGGTTTTTTCTTCCTTGCATGTATTTTTTATTATAATAAAGTGTTACACCTTAGCGTTTTTATTCGATGCCTGTTTCCTAAAATCACCCATCAGCTTTTCCTTTATTTTGTTATGCTATTAATGGTATATTAAATAATGTTCGTTTAAAAATAACCATAATACGATTAAGTATATAAGGGATGGTGCGATAATGTCTATTGAGGTACCAATTTCAATACCAAAAACGTTAATTATTATTCCAGCGTATAACGAGGAAGAAGCAATTACAGATACATTAACAAGATTATTAGAACTAAAACAGCATTTTACAGCATTAAGCATTTGCGTTATTAATGATGGATCAAAAGATAAAACAGCTCAAATCGTAAAAGATTTCCCTGTTCATCTCGTTAATTTACCATATAATCTAGGTATCGGTTCAGCTGTACAAACTGGATATAAATACGCTTATGAGAACGGATATGATATTGCGATTCAGTTCGATGCTGATGGACAACATAATCCTGATGATTTATACAAAATCATACAGCCTATTGCCGAGGATCAATGCGATATGGTGCTGGGTTCACGTTTTACAGAAAAAACAGCATATAAAGGTAGTATTTCCCGAAGAATCGGTATTTTTTATTTTACCGCTCTATTGAAAGTACTAACAAAACAAACATTTATGGATCCAACTTCTGGGTATCGTGCTATCAATCGAGAAGTAATTAAGATTTTTGCACACAATTATCCAAAAGATTATCCGGAGCCAGAAGTCCTTATTCATTTAAAAAAGAAAAAACTCCGCATTAATGAAATATCTGTAAATATGCAAGAGCGACAAGGTGGACAATCTTCCATCACTCCCCTTAAATCTGCATATTACATGGTTAAGGTAAGTCTTGCTATATTGATGCAAAAAATCGTGAAAGGTTGATAATAAATGCATATAATTACCTTTTCATTTATCTTTATTTTATTACTATTCTTCTTAATTATTAATTCCATTCGTCGTGGGACTTTAGAAACAAAATATGCTATTTTATGGATTTTCGTTTGTGTTGCAATGGCTATTTTAAGTTCTACGGATAAAATTATAAATTGGATTGGAAAACTATTAAAAGTAGAATATCCTCCGTCCATTTTATTCTTATTCGGACTATTATTCTGTTTTATCCTAATTTTTGACCTGACGAGAAAAATCTCCAAATTACACCATCAACTTGTAACATTAACGCAAGATTATGCATTATTAAAACAAAAATTAAAGATAACAGATAAAGAATAACTTCCTAACTAAATACTAATATATAAAAGCTCCTGAATTTTGCTTGAAAAATTCAGGAGCTTTTATCATTTCAAATTATTTCTTTCTAATTATAAGAGATACCACAATAGAAAGTTGATTTACAAAGTTTATATGCGTTAAACTTATACAGATGTTCTTGTAGTCTTCTTCCTTTCAAAAGGCTTGTATATATGGTACAAAACATAAAAAATTTGAGGAGATAAAAACTCTATGATGGAACAAAAACAACTCGTTTCCGTTGTCATACCTCTGTATAATACGGAAAAATATATTGAAGAAACGATGCAATCAATACTAGATCAAACATATAAAAACATTGAAATTGTAATTGTAGATGATGGAAGCAAAGATCAATCACCTTCTATCGTAAAAAATCTTGTACAAAAGTACCCAGGACAAATAAAATACGTCCCTCAAGAAAATCAAGGTGTTTCTGTTGCTCGTAATACAGGAATTGAAAATGCTAGCGGAGAATATGTTGCTTTTCTTGATAGTGATGATTTATGGAATCCAACAAAAATCGAAAAACAAGTTGAAAGCATGCATAAAAACAACATGAACGCTTGTTATTGTGGCTATATGAACTTTTACGAAGAGACTGGTGAAAAAGTTGAGCACACGACAAACTTTATTAAAGGTGATATGACAAAAGCTTTCTTAACGCATCAAGTTGTTGCTCAGACGAGCACTTGGATTTTCAAAAGATCTATCGTGATGGATCATAATATTCGTTTCACACCAGGATGTAGCTGGGGAGAAGACTTAGAATTTCTATTTAAATTAATGAGTGTAACAAATGTATGCTATGTAGATGAATATTTAACATATTATCGAATCTTATCCGAAGGAAATCTTTCTTCAAAGTATAAAGATTATGAATTAAAAACAGCAAAAGAATTAGAAGTATTTAATCGCATGAAGGATTGGGTTCATAATAAATCAAAAGACTTGATCGTGAATGATTCTACAGAACTTATTGAAATCCTTGAAACTTATCTATTCCCATATACAGTCATTAACAATGCTTGTATATACATTAAAGGAAGCTCTAAGTTAGATAAATCACAAGTTCAATTAATCAAGGGCGATATAAATAAATATTGTCGCAAAATTTATTCGAAAAATGGAAAACGAAGCAAAAAGCTATACGCAATGCTTTGGTTTGTACGAATAAAGTTTATGTTTTCTTAAATAAAGAATACGTTTTTAAACATACTTTCCGTAAACAAATCAAATTTACAAATAGGACGAAGTGCGTCCTGAAAAATAGAAAGGTCTTGTTCCATGAAAACAAATAAAATCCTTAAAAACGCCTCCTACCTATTTGTAGGAAATATTACTGTTCGATTTGTACTTGCTATTGCGACCATTTTCTTTGCAAGATATGTTTCACCAAAGGAGTATGGGATGTTTACAACTGCTTTAGCAGTTTCCGCTGTTATTTGTTATTTTACAGATGCAGGTTTGACACATACATTTATGCGTGAAGGAACGAGAAGCAACGCTAACATTAGCGTACTAATTAGTAGTTATTTACGTATTCGTTTAGTATTAGCTATCGTAATTTCTGTGCTCTTCGCTATTTTCGCTCAGTTCTTCTATCCTGATGCTTACTTACGTGCGATGGTATATTGGGTTGTACTGCCGACAATGTTTGGAGCCACTTTACAAGGTGTTGGGATGGCTTACTTCCAAGTAACAGAACGCATGCAATTTACAGCGATTATTTCTGTAATACAAGGTGTAACAGCCGCAGCTGCTCTTCTACTAGGAATGTCCTTTAAATGGTCACTTATGATGGTTGCTGCCATGTACGGGATATCCAGTCTCGTAACAGGACTCATCGCCTTTATAATGGTAATTCGCCATACAACAGTTCATAAGGGCTGGGATAAAGGTATTTTAGATCAATTGCTCATTTTCACAATCAATGGCATTATCATTATGCTCTTACCACAGTTAGGGCCCATTATATTAGAAAAAGTTTCAACGTATGAGCAAGTTGGATTCTTTGGAGCTGCTTCTAAAATACCTGCTGTCCTTTATCAAATACCTGGTGTAATTGCAGCGGCCTTTTATCCAAAGTTATTTGCTTTTGGAAATGAAAAGAATATTGATGAACATAGAAAACTATCTCAGTTCGAATTAAAACTTATGTCTTTCTTAGGAATGGGAATTTCGATTCCATTTATCGCCGACCCAAGTTTTTGGATTGTTACTTTATTAGGTGAAAAATATGCACCAGCCGGTGATGCTCTTGCAATCTTAGCCTTTATGGTCATTTTACAATCTATCAACTATCCACTTGCTGATAATTTAACAACTATTGGTCAACAGTGGAAGCGTGCGACAACGATGGGAATTGGATTAGCTGTCGCTATCGTAAGTTACATCGTATTAGGTAGCCAATTTGGAATGATGGGAGCTGCGGGAGCTGCTATCATTACTGAGGTTACTTTATTAATCGGATTTACTTTATTCGTTCGTAAAGGATTTACATTACTATTCAAAGGGATTGTATTTAATACACTAGCATTTATAATCAGTTACGCCCTATACCGCACAGTATTAATTAACTTACCACCACTGGTAGCTCTAACACTTACTGGTATATTGTACGGTATTATTGGCCTTGCAATTGATCCACAAATACGCGGGTTGATTTTAGGATTTGTAAATAAAAAATTAGTTCGTAAAAACGCTTAAAAGCCAAAAGCTTTTCCTATTAAGAATGGAAAAGCTTTTGGCTTTTTATATACCACCATTTACAGAACATAAATTCTGAAGACTGCACTTCATTATTCTCGAATTTTCAGTGGTTAAAAATGCTATATATTCCATGTCAAATTGACTTACTTTCTGAGAATGCTTTATACTAAATTACAAGTAAACTATGAAACTCAATGCTTGTAAAATATATATGATACAACAAAAATATATATTTTTTATGCTAAAACTAAAAAACACACCTTCATAATTGGTGTGTTTTTATATGTAACAACTTTCGAAGGAGGATTATAAATTTTTATGAGCATTAAGCCGAACAATAAGATTTTCTCAAAGAAAACTATAATGATTATTCCGATATTATTATTGTGTGCTTTTGCTTTTCATTATTTCTTTTTAACATCTAATCAAATCTTTTCTGGTACAGGTGATGCATTAAGCCAATTTGGTTTCTTTACATTTCTCCTGCAACATGCCTTTAAAGATGGTAATCTTTTTTGGTCTTTTGATTATGGATTAGGTGGAGATTTATTTGGAGAGTTTAGTTATTATTACAGTACAGCTCCGTTCTTCTGGATTACGCTGTTACTTCCTAAATTAAATATTGAACAAATCTATGACATGAAATTATACATGAGTATTTTAAAAAACTTTTTAGCTATGTTATTCATGTATGGTTCTTTACGTTATCATAATAAAACAATATTCTCATCTTTTATTGCTGCTATTATGTATGGCGGATGTATTACTTTTATGCGCCATTCATTACTTTGGGATTTCATGGCTGATGCCATCGTATTTTTACCATTAGTAATATGGGGACTTGATAAATATATTATAGAAAAGAAACGTGTACTTTTCTTAGTAGCTACTACTTTAATGTTAGCATCGAACTTTTATTTTGCTTTTATTACAAGTATTTTCATTTTCATTTACGCATTTTTCCAATACTTTGCCACACAACAAAATAAAACAATCGTCTCTTTTCTAGCCTATTATATTAAAATTGGATTATTATACGGTCTATCACTTGGCTTGGCTGCAGTTTGCTTTATTCCATCAGTCAATGCGGTATTTAGTGCGGATCGGTTAACGAAGAAATTTGATATACCTTTATTCTTTGAAGATACATTTTATAAAGATCTAATGGAAACTATCTTCTTCGTATATGATGCTGAAAATCATCAATTAGCTTTACCAGCTTTAATTTTATTCCTAATCATATTTGGAATGTTTATACGTGATAAACTTGTTAAAAATAAAGTATTCTTTACATTTTTCATGTTCATTCTGTTTATGCTTCCGTATACATACTCTGTATTTAATGGTTTCTCAGCAATGCAATATAGATGGCTTTATTTATTTGTATTTGTAATTGCTCAAACTATAGCATACATCTTAGATTGGATGATTGTTCATAAGAAAGAACATAAATTACCTTATATAATGAGTTCATTAGTGTCAATAGGATTATTCATTTATGCATTTTATAGAAAAGTAAATATAAATGTAAGTGATAAACCTTTACAGGTAGTTGACAATATTTTAATCGGAACTATCGTTCTTTCTCTCATTACAGTATGTTTATGGCGTTATCTTTCTAAACCTTTCATACAATTTTTAGTTGTATTGAACGTACTCGTTAGTACAATTTCCATGAATTACATGTACGCCAATAATATACTTAGTACCGCTTTCGGACAAAGCAATGCTACAAAAGAAGCTTTACATGTATCTGGCTATGATAACAAAGATGAGATTGCTGCCATTCGTTATATACAAGAATATGATAAGGACTTTTATCGTATTCTTAACCCAGGTAGCGCCCATAACACACCAATGTTACAAGGTTATCATGGTACAAGTACGTACCAAAGCTTGATTAATTATTATGTTCATGACTTTATGAAAAATAAATACAACGTATTCCAAGGGTTCGACACTCCTTCGATGTTCTTCCAAGTTGATAGTCGACTACTACTTGAAAATATGTTAGGTGTAAAATATCGCGTACTAAGCGCTGATACAGATCAAAAAAATATCCCATATGGATATAAACTATTAAAACAAGTAGGACCATATAATATTTACAAAAATGACTATGCTTTACCGTTAGGGTATGTATATGATTCTAGTATAAGTGAAGAAGAATTTTCTAAATTAAACTTCGCTCAGCGTGACCAATTATTATTACATGCTGTAGTCGTTAATAATGGAAAAGACTTTTCATTAACTCATTTTGATAAAAAGAACCTTAATTCAAAAGCGGTATCTATCAATATGGAAAAAGTACAACTAGAAAATATGGAAAAAGAGAATAATAAACTCATTGTCCATGGCAATGGAAATATGATTGTACCTATAAATTATCCTAATACTCCTGGAGATTTCATTGTAGAATTAAAGATAAAAAATAAAGGTTCATTCCATGCAGTAGTTAACGGGAAAGATATGGGGAAAGGTGAAGACACTGGTGCATACTCATATCCTTTAGAAAGATTTGTTTATAATTTAGGTAAAGACGATCGTCCAGACCAACTAACTATTTCTATTGATGCACCAGGTGAATACGAACTTGAAGACTTACAAGCAAATATCGTAAATTACGAAGGTGTACAAAAAGAAACAAAAAAACTAACTGAAAATAGACTTCAAAATATTTATTATAAAAACAACTATTTAAAAGGTGAAATTAACTCAAAAAAAGATGGATTACTATATTTATCTGTTCCATATAGTAAAGGTTGGACTATAAAAGTTGATGGAAAAGAAACAGAATTCACGAAAGCAAATTCTGCCTTTATTGGCTTACCAATTACAAAAGGAGCACATGTAATCGAAATGACTTATGTTACACCTTACTTTAAATTAGGTATGATTATATCAATTATTTCACTAATTATTTGTGTAGCCTTACTAGTTTTTACAAATCAAAAAGGACGCCGAAAATTGCCTTTTAAAAAGCAGCAATGAGCACTCAATAAATTCTGAAGCTATCCAAAACGGATAGCTTCATAAAAAATATTAAATAACGTTTTAACCATTATAAACAAGGAGGGTCAAAAATGACTCTTTCAATAGTCGTACCATGCTACAATGAAGAAAAAATGCTTCGAGCCTTTTATTCAGAGACTTCTCTAGAAATTCATAAATTAACTACCGATTATGAATTTGTTTTTGTAAATGATGGTAGTAAAGATGATACATTAAATATTCTACGTGATTTGGCAAATTCAGATTCAGCTGTTCATTATATATCATTTAGTCGGAATTTCGGCAAAGAAGCCGCTATGTTAGCTGGTTTAAAATACGCTACAGGTGATGCAGTTGTTATTATGGACGCCGATTTGCAACATCCTCCTACACTAATAAAAGAAATGTTAGAAGGATATAACGAAGGTTACGACCAAGTTATTGCAAAAAGAACAAGAACAGGTGATTCACCCGTTCGCTCTTTCGTTTCTCGTCTATACTATAAAGTGATGAATAAGTTTGTAGATATTGAACTAGTAGACGGCATTGGAGATTTTAGACTTTTAAGTAGAAGAGCTGTTGATTCTCTATTATCTTTAAGCGAATACAATCGCTTCTCAAAAGGTTTATTCTCCTGGATTGGATTTAATGAACTAATTATTGGATATGAAAATGTATTACGTTCTGATGGAGAAAGTAAGTGGACTTTTTCTAAATTGTTAAATTACGGAATAGATGGTGTTATCTCATTCAATAATAAACCATTAAGACTATCTATATATCTTGGATTATTAACAACTATTTTAGGGATTTTATACGTAATTACTACATTTATTCAAATTATTGTTGGTGGTGTTGAAGTCCCAGGATACTTCACTTTAATTTCCGCTATATTATTTATTGGTGGTATTCAACTCATTTTCCTAGGTGTTATGGGTGAATACATCGGTCGCATTTATTATGAAACAAAACGTAGACCACATTTTATTGTAGCTGAAAAGAAAGTTAGTGAAGTCAAACAAAAAGCATAATAAAAAAGTTACTTCTACCTACAGAAGTAACTTTTTTTATACTAATATTTACACACCTTTATGTTGCATAGATATAATCGTTTCTTTTAGCCCATTATAATAAGAAGTTTTTGGTATATTCCCAATATACCTCTCATATTTCTCTCCGCTTAATACAACAGGATTTTCTGTCAAATATAGCATTTCCACAAATTCTTTCATCTGCTTATCAAATAGTCCGATTAAATTTATCATACCTTTTTTTACTGTCATTACTGGTTTTGTATATCCCGTTAATTCTTGTATATGTTGAATCATCTCTTCACCTGTAATGACACCATAACCCGGTATGTTCCAATTTTGTCCATAGGCCTCATCACGTAAAGCTAATTCAACCATTGCTTTTGCACCGTCTGGTGTGAAAATATATTCACGAGCAATCTTTTTATCTCCAACAAAGCTTGATAACTTATTTGCAAGTACACCTTTTAAAGTATGATGAACAAGCGTACTTTCTGCATTTGGGCCATAAAAATCAGGAAAATGTGCAATAAACATTTGTACATTTCCCTGTTTTGCCATCATTTCTAGCTGTAACCGAATTTTCCCTTTCTTCGTATGTGGTGCCTTTTTAACTTCTTCCACTACAAGTTCTTCCCCTTGCCTCCCATACGCATAAATATTATCAACTATCCCTAACTTACTGTCGTAATACCTTGCTACTTCTAATATATTTTTTAATAATTTTGGTTGCTTCTTCTCCCAATCTGAATATGGAATGTTTACAGCATGGAATATAATATCAACGCCTTTCGCAGCTTCCATTATATCCTCCTGTATAAATACATCTCCCGCTACAACTTTCACATTTTCTTCTCCAGAAAATAATATCTCTAATTTCTCTTTATTCCTCGCAAAGGCCACTACATGAATTCCTCTGCTACATAATTCTTTTACAATTGCATACCCCATTGATCCAGATGCTCCTAGCACTAAAGCTTTTTTCATTATATATCCCCCCTAAATTAATTAACCGCTGTTCAATTAATATTAAAAAGAAAATCACTTACATAAGAAGTGATTTTGAAATAAACTCCACGTGTACTTTAGCTAATCCTTTTACTTCTTCAAATGTTTGATCATTCCCACAATAGTGTGCCACAAACCCATGTAATGATAGAAAAACAGACCATATTGTCATTACATTTACCTTCTCATTACACAAAGAAGATACAACAGTAGCAAATTTTTCGTAACTAACATTTGGGCCATCTGCTAAACATTCTTTTAACTCATCATCTCTAATTAAAAACATGATTTCATAATGACTTTGATTTTGCAAACCAAATTCAATAAAACCAAATAAAACAGCTTTCAATTGTTCCTCTTGTGGTAAATTTTGATCATTAATCTCATCTAATTTTTGATTTAGCAATTGAAAATCTTGCTCTACCATCGCATAGAAAAGCTCTGCTTTATTTTTAAAATGATAATAGATGGCACCATGGCTATATCCTAGTTCTATTGCAATTTTACGCATTGAAGTATGCTGATAACCTAATTTTATAAATAAGTCTCTTGCTACATTCATAATCATTTCTCTCGTTAATTCTTGTTTAACTGCCCTTCTTGGCGACATTTTTCATACCTCACAATTTAATTGACCACTGTTCAATTAATATTATAACCTTTTCCCAAAAAAATACAATGAGTTTCTTACAAAAAGATACATTTTGAAAGGATAGCATTATACTCAATAATTTAGTATCATGATTCAAGGTACTATTTCAAGTTGGACGGAGGATACTATGAGCTTATTAACAGTAGAAAAACTAGGCCATACATTTGGCGATCGCACATTATTTAAAGATGTATCCATGCGTTTACTAGCAGGAGAACATGTCGGATTAGTCGGTGCAAACGGTGTTGGTAAATCAACATTTATGAATATTATTACTGGTCAACTTATCCATGATGAAGGCCGTGTAGAATGGACACCTGGTACAAATTACAGTTACTTAGACCAGCATACAATTTTAACACCTGGTCGCACAATTCGTGATGTATTAGCTGACGCGTTTTTACCTTTATTTGAAAAAGAAAAAGCTTTAAATGAAGTTGCAGAAAAAATGGGAACGGCAACACCGGAAGAATTAGAGGACCTTCTTGAGCAGATGGCAGAAATCCAAGATGCTCTCGAAGCAGGTGGTTTCTATTTACTAGATATGAAAATCGAAGAGGCAGCAAGAGGTCTTGGAATTGATGCAATCGGTTTAGATCGTGATGTTTCAGCACTAAGTGGTGGACAACGTACAAAAGTATTACTTGCAAAGCTATTACTTGAGCAACCAGAAGTGTTATTACTCGATGAGCCTACTAACTATTTAGACGTTGAACATATTCATTGGTTAACTAATTATTTAAAAGAATATCCACATGCATTCTTATTAATTTCTCATGATACGGAATTTATGAACAAATGCGTTGATGTTATTTTCCATCTAGAATTTACAAAAATGACGCGCTATACAGCGACATACGAAAAATTCCTAGAGTTAGCCGAAATTAATAAAAATCAACATATAAATGCTTATGAAAAACAGAAAGAGTTTATTAAAAAGCAGGAAGACTTTATTGCAAAGAACAAAGCTCGTTATTCAACGACAGGTCGTGCAAAAAGTCGTCAAAAACAACTTGATCGTATGGAGCGTATTGATCGTCCTGAAACAGCAATTAAGCCAGAGTTCTCATTTAAAGAGTGTCGTGCAAGTAGCCGTTTCGTCTTTGAAGGTGAAGATGTAGAAATCGGATATACACATCCATTATTACCAAAACTAACAATGACAATTGAACGCGGTGAAAAAATTGCTATCGTTGGATGTAATGGTGTCGGTAAATCAACATTACTAAAAACAATTTTAGGAAAAATTAAACCTTTAAGCGGTAAAACGAGTCTTGGTGACTTCTTAGAGCCTGCATACTTTGAGCAAGAAGTAAAAGCGGATAATATAACACCAATTGATGATGTTTGGAACACATTCCCTAGCATGGACCAACATCAAATTCGTGCAATGTTAGCGAAATGCGGATTAAAAAATGAGCATATCTCTCGCCCGCTAAATCAATTAAGTGGTGGCGAACAAGCAAAAGTTCGTTTATGTAAGTTAATGGGTGAAGAAAGTAACTGGATCCTATTCGATGAGCCAACAAACCATCTTGATGTTACAGCAAAGGAAGAACTTCAAAAAGCTCTGAAAGCATATAAAGGGACAATCCTTCTTGTATGTCACGAACCAGAATTTTATGAAGGCTGGATAACAAAAACTTGGAATGTTGAAGAGTGGTCACAAAATAATTCTTAATTATAATAGAAAATCCTTGCGTTCTATATGCAAGGATTTTTTATATTATAGTATGCCGTAAGCCTCAATCGAAACTCATTTAAACTAGGATATACCGCTAAATTAGCAAGCATACCTCTAATGACTGGAATTCTTGGATTTTGCAATCTCATTTCTGCTTCTAAAACATCTAAAGTTACAAGTAACTCATCATTTTCTAATTGATCAGCTAATGTTCGTTTAAATACAATAATTTCACTTAGAAAATGTTCCTTCACCTGTTCCTTAATAAGCTCAGAACTACAAAGAAATTCTCCTAGTCTCTCTTCATGTAGGACAGGTTCCTCCGAAGATTCTAGAAGCCCCTCTACTAAATTGTCTATCCTTTTTAAAATAAAAGCTGAGACATAGGACAAATCAATTTCTGGTGCATTTAAAATAATTAATTCTAAATACCCACGGCATATCCCTTCCACCATAATTACTAGATCTAACAAGTATGGAATAACCTTTTCACCATAAATGGACAGTAAGCTATTCCGATAAAATGTATGAGACTCTAATTTCATCCTCATCATAAACTCTTCTACTTCTTTATTAAACGGAATTGCATTTTCTCTTGCATGCATAATAATAAATTCTTTATGTTTTTGCACATCAGTAAACTGACAATATAATTGTTTGTCAAATTTTTCACGTGGTAATAAAGATTCTTTTTCAATATCCAGCATTTTCTTCTGAATCTTGTCATAATAATATCGAAGTGTGGCCAATAATAACTCATCTTTTGATTTGAAATATAAATAAAAAGCTCCTTTTGATATACCACATGCGGTTACGATTTCTTGTACTGACGTTGCATTTACACCCTTAGTTGCAAATAACCTCATAGCCATCTCTATAATTAAGCGCTCTTTTTCTTTCATATTCTCTCTCCTAAATTTAATCTCGCATCTTATGTAAATTCAAACTTGATTTTATTCCACATTAACTGAAAATAAAACTCCCCATCTAAAATTTAATGGAGTAAATGGTTTATATAGAAGCCTTTCCATCTATAAAATCCGGTTAGTAAAAGCCAATGATCAGAAAAAAAATAGGAAACCGACTACTTACAGTTTGATTTTATTATACCATCTCTTTTCATTGACGACTGACCAATCGGTCAGTTATATTATGTATTAGACTGACCGATTGGTCAATATAATAAAAAGGGAGCGCAAACATGAACAAAATCATCAATTTCACGTTAAAAAATAAGTTCGCAGTTTGGCTACTAACCATTATTGTTACTATTGCGGGTATTTATTCTGGACTCAATATGAAGCTGGAGACAATTCCTGATATTACAACACCGATTGTAACAGTAACCACGGTTTATCCTGGTGCTACACCAGAAGAAGTAGCTGATAAAATTTCAAAACCAATGGAAGAGCAACTCCAAAATTTAAGCGGTGTAAACGTTGTTAGTTCATCATCTTATCAAAACGCATCTTCTATTCAGGTAGAATATGATTTTGATAAAAATATGGAAAAAGCCGAAACGGAAATTAAAGAATCGCTCGCAAACGTGAAACTGCCAGAAGGTGTGAAAGACCCGAAAGTCTCACGAGTAAACTTTAATGCCTTTCCTGTTATTTCATTAAGCGTAGCGAGTAAAAATGAATCTTTAGCTTCCTTAACAGAAAATGTAGAAAAAAATATTGTTCCTGGATTAAAAGGACTTGATGGTGTCGCATCTGTTCAAATCGCAGGTCAACAAGTAGACGAAGTACAGCTTGTCTTCAAAAAAGATAAGATGAAAGAATTAGGTTTAAGTGAAGATACTGTAAAAAATATGATTAAAGGTTCGGACGTATCGTTACCACTTGGCTTATATACATTTAAAGATACGGAAAAATCAGTTGTTGTCGATGGTAACATTACAACAATTAAAGCATTAAAAGAATTAAAAATTCCAGCTATCCCTTCATCACCGAATGGTCAAGGTAGCCAAAACGCTGGTGCTGGAACACAAGCACCACAGATGAATCCGGCCGCTATGAATGGCATACCAACGGTTACATTAGAAGAGATTGCTGATATTAAAGAAGTTGGAAAAGCAGAATCCATTTCTCGAACGAATGGAAAAGAAGCAATCGGTATTCAAATTGTGAAGGCTGCTGATGCGAATACAGTTGATGTTGTAAATGCAGTTAAAGATAAAGTAAAAGACCTTGAGAAAAAATATAAAGACTTAGAGATTATTTCAACATTCGATCAAGGTGCGCCTATTGAAAAATCAGTCGAAACAATGCTTAGCAAAGCTATTTTCGGTGCTATCTTTGCGATTGTTATTATTATGTTGTTCCTGCGAAACATTCGAACAACACTAATCTCTGTCGTTTCTATACCACTTTCTTTATTAATTGCAGTTTTAGTAATAAAACAAATGGATATTACCCTTAACATTATGACACTTGGAGCAATGACAGTTGCTATTGGACGCGTTGTTGATGACTCAATTGTTGTTATTGAAAAT
Source organism: Bacillus sp. FSL R9-9530 (assembly GCF_038008145.1). Classification (NCBI taxonomy): domain Bacteria; kingdom Bacillati; phylum Bacillota; class Bacilli; order Caryophanales; family Bacillaceae; genus Bacillus; species Bacillus sp. FSL R9-9530. The sequence goes on along the minus strand of NZ_JBBOYO010000001.1, from coordinate 4,003,433 downwards.
ATTTACCGACGTATGTCTTTATCAGAAGAGAAATTACGTGGGAAAGATTTAATTCGTGAAGCTACGAAAGAAATGTTTATCCCGATTATGTCTTCTACAATTGTAACAATCGCTGTATTCTTACCTCTTGGGCTTGTAAAGGGTATGATTGGTGAAATGTTCTTACCATTTGCTTTAACAATTGTTTTTGCCCTACTTGCTTCCTTACTTGTGGCAGTTACAATTGTGCCGATGCTAGCACATTCCTTATTTAAGAAGGAAAGCATGAGAGAAAAAGAAGTACATCATGAGGAAAAACCAAGCAAATTAGCAAACGGCTATAAACGTATACTTGAATGGGCGTTAAACCATAAAATTATTACATCAAGTATCACAGTCCTCCTATTAGTAGGCAGCCTTGCACTTGTACCAATCATCGGTGTCAGCTTCTTACCATCTGAAGAAGAAAAAATGATTATCGCAACGTACAAACCTGAGCCAGGTCAAACGTTAGACGACGTTGAAAAAATTGCAACGAAAGCTGAAAAGCATTTCCAAGATAAAAAAGACGTCAAAACGATTCAATTCTCATTAGGCGGCGAAAACCCAATGAGCCCTGGTCAAACAAATCAAGCGATGTTCTTCGTTCAATATGATAACGATACGAAAAACTTTGAAAAAGAGAAAGAACAAGTCGTTAAAGATTTACAAAAGATGTCTGGAAAAGGTGAATGGAAAAACCAAGATTTCGGAGCAGGTGGCGGTAGTAACGAAATTAAGCTATACGTTTATGGAGATAGCTCTGAAGAAATTAAGCCTGTCGTGAAAGACATTCAAAATATCATGAAGAAAAATAAAGATTTAAAAGACATAGACTCTAGTGTTGCAAAAACATATGCAGAATATACTTTAGTCGCTGATCAAGAAAAGTTAAGTAAAATGGGGCTAACTGCTGCTCAAATTGGAATGGGACTTTCTAATCAACATGACCGCCCTGTTCTTACAACAATTAAAAAAGATGATAAAGATATAAATGTATATGTAGAAACTGAAAAACAAAACTATGAAACGATCGATGACTTAACAAATCGTAAAATTACAACACCACTTGGTAATGAAGTTGCTGTTAAAGATGTTATGACTGTAAAAGAAGGTGAAACTTCTAACACAGTAACACATCGTGATGGCCGTGTTTATGCGGAAGTTAGTGCAAAACTAACATCTGATGACGTTTCAAAAGCATCTGCCGCTGTTCAAAAAGAAGTAGATAAAATGGATCTTCCTTCTGGTATAGATGTTTCTATGGGTGGTGTTACACAAGATATTCAAGAATCATTCAAACAACTTGGCTTAGCGATGTTAGCTGCGATTGCCATTGTATACTTCGTTCTTGTTGTTACATTTGGCGGTGCCCTTGCACCATTCGCAATTTTATTCTCGCTACCATTCACAATCATTGGTGCACTCGTTGCCTTATTAATCTCTGGCGAAACGTTAAGCGTATCTGCGATGATTGGGGCTCTTATGCTAATTGGTATCGTTGTAACGAACGCAATCGTGCTCATTGACCGTGTTATTCATAAAGAAAATGACGGCCTATCAACACGTGAAGCATTATTAGAAGCTGGTACAACACGCCTGCGTCCTATCTTAATGACTGCAATTGCAACAATCGGGGCCCTTATCCCGCTTGCATTAGGATTTGAAGGTAGCGGCTTAATTTCTAAAGGACTTGGCGTAACAGTAATTGGTGGATTAACAAGTTCAACGTTATTAACACTTCTTATTGTTCCAATCGTTTATGAAGCATTAAGCAAATTTAAAAAGAAAAAAGTAAAATAAAAAAATAACCTCGCTGACTGCGAGGTTATTTTTTATTCCCAAACAAGATTAGGAAATCACTATATCCTTCTTTTTCTAAATCTTCTTTTTGAATAAAGCGTAGCGCTGCCGAATTAATACAATAACGAAGGCCGTTTTGTCCTGGGCCGTCTGGAAATACATGCCCAAGATGTGAATCTCCTTCTTTACTTCTCACTTCCGTACGCGTCATATTATGGCTAACATCCATTTTTTCTTTCACACTAGCTGACATAACTGGTTTCGTAAAACTCGGCCATCCACAGCCGCTATCGAACTTATCGAAAGAAGTAAATAATGGTTCCCCCGAAACAATATCTACATAAAGCCCTTCTTCTTTATGATTCCAATACTCATTTTGAAAAGGCGGTTCTGTCCCATTTTCCTGTGTTACATAAAACTGCATCTCGTTTAATCTTTCTTTTAAATGAGCATTATTCTTTGGCCAATGTTGTTTAATAAAAGCATCTCGACCTGAGCCTTTACGATATAACTCATAGCGAAATGTATTCTTCTTATAATATCCTTGGTGATATTCTTCAGCTGGATAAAACGTAGCAGCTGGCAATATTTTTGTCGCAATTGGCTTCGAAAAATGCCCACTTTTCTCGAGCTCTTCTTTTGAAGCCTCTGCCTTTTTATGTTGTTCTTCATTATGATAAAAAATCACCGTTTCATAAGACTGGCCGCGGTCGTGGAATTGTCCCCCTATATCAGTCGGGTCAATTTGTCTCCAATATATATTTAACAACTCTTCATACGGCATTTTATTTGCATCAAATGTAATTTGTACTGCTTCATAATGCCCAGTTGTTTCCGAGCACACTTCTTTATACGTTGGATCCTCTTTATGGCCACCTGTATAGCCTGAAACAACCTGTATAATCCCTTCCATCTCTTCAAATGGCGAAACCATACACCAGAAACACCCTCCGGCAAACGTAGCTAACTCTATCTTTTCATTTACAGCCATTATTTCACCCCTATTCTATCTTCTCCTTACAGTATGGCATAAGGAACGTCATGTTATAAAAGAAAAAGCATCGAACATCGATGCTTTTTCTTTACTTCACTTTATTTTTTTCCAACGTCCTTCTCCATTTCATCACTTGTCACATCTAAGACATCTAATAAGAAAATGAAGATTGGAATACCGATAATAAGTCCCCACACACCTAAGAAATGCTCAGAGAAAATTAATATCATAAATGTGTAGAAGATTGGTAAGTTTGTTTTTTGTGACATAAACTTCGGATTTAATACATAGCTCTCAAGTGCATGAATTACTGTTACAATAACTACAATATAAACGACATACATAATACCGCCAATATTGTAAGCAATCATACAGAGTGGGAATAACGAGATAATAACACCCGCCACTGGAATTAAACCAAGCAAGAAAATCATTAACGCTAAACCTAGTAATTGCGGGAATCCTAATATCCATAATGCAATAACAGATAAAACACAGTTAACAATTGCAATTAAAAATTGTGCTTCGATTACTTTTCCAAATGAACGTGCAAATTTCTTTCCGAAATACTCTATTTCGTTATAGAAAATTGCAAGTCGGCTTTCTTTAAATTTCGAAGTAAAAGCAACGATACGTGCTTTTTCAAGTAAGAAAAATAAGCTTAAAATTACAGAAAGTAAAACTTGAAGGCCAAATTTCCCAACATTCGTAATAGATTTATACAAAATGTCTACGCCTTGCCCCACATATTTAGAAAGCTCCATATGATTAACAGCATTAACTGCATACTTAATTAATTCACTATCAGGTGGATTTCTTAAAAATACATTAAATTGATAAATCAATTGTGAAATTTGTATTGTTAATACCGGTAAATATTTAAATAGCGTAATGGCAATTCCCGCCACTAACATTACATATAAAAGCGCTATAATAATTTTTCGATTAATTGGCATGAAATGATCTAATTTACGAGAAATAAACTTTTGGAATCGATCCATTAAATACGTCAACATAAACGTAATTAAAATTAAATTTAACATACTTTGCATCCCATACAATATGAGAGCAAGTAATACTAATACGATTAACCTCTGAAATCCTTTGCTTTGAAACAGGTTTTTTATTTGCATAATCGACGAGTACTCTCTCCTGTCCTATAAAGTAAAACGTTAACAAGTAGATCTCTCTCTATCCTCTACTTATAATTATCCTTTAATATTAAAGCCATTGCGAGCAATTTATATTCAACTCTAACCACCCGTTAATTGTGCTATATATTATGTTACTTCTTATTTTACAATACAATGACCTATTTCAGAACGCATTATACGTAGTATTAATGAAGATTTAAGGAAACTTTTATCCTTCAATAGGTCTTACCACTACTGTAACATAAAAAGCAAGCTATCAGTAGAAATCCGTCCTACAAATAACTTGCTTTTATATTTTTTTTAGTAAGTTTTATCATCCAATAAACGGCATGAACATTGGAATAACCACCACTGTTACGACACCAACCACTGTCACAGCGATACTGGCCATAGCTGCTTCTACTTCACCCATTTCGATACCTACTGCAACCCCTAACGCATGTCCTGCTGTTCCAAGCGCTAAACCTTTAGCAATCGGATGTTTAACTCTAAATGTTTTTAAGAATAAAGCTCCTAATGCGTATACGATAACAGCATTAAAGATAACTGCAAATGATGTAATTGCTGGAATACCACCGATACTTTCAGAGATTGGTAATGCAATTGCTGTTGTTGCTGCCTGCGGTAACATTGAGTTCATTACAGCTGTATCTAGACCAATTGCTTTTGCGACAATGAACACAACAACCACTGAACAAATAGATCCAACCACAATAGCCGATAAAATTTGCCACCAATATTTTTTTAACTTATCAACTTGTTTATATAATGGAATTGCAAACGCGATTGTTGCTGGTTCTAAGAAGAAGCTAATCATTTTTCCGCCAGTATTATATTCTTCAAAAGTAAAGTTACCTACTTTTAGAAAGACAATCCCTAATACCATCGCTACGAATAATGGTGTGAATAAGAAGAATCCTTTTGAATGCTTAAATAATAATGTTCCGATTCCGTATGCGATTAATGAAACGACGATTCCGAAATATGGAGTCATTGTGCTTGCCATGTTCATTCCCTCCTAACAATATATACTAAATTGGTTACGCAACTTTTCCGTGCTTGCGTCCTTTATTTACTACTTTCAATTCTTTCGTATCTTCTATTTCTTTATCGTCTTTTCCTAAAATAAATTGTGCAAATAATCCTGTTACAGCGAGTAAAATAATTGTTGCGACAACAATTACAGTTAAAATTTGTACAAAATATTGTCCCATTACACCGAGAGAATTAATAACCGAAATACCTGATGGAACGAAAAGGAATCCGATAATACCTGTTAAAGCCGTTCCGAGTGATTCAACTTGTTCCAATTTAATAACTTTTAAACATAATAGGCTAAATAAAATAACTAATCCGATCACCGATGAAGGCATTGGAATTGGTAAATGCGTTGCAATAATATTAGAAACTAACATAATAGCTGAAAATATGAATGCTTGTGATAAGAAACTATATACTTTTTTCGTACTCATTTTGGCCACCTCTTTCGATTTGGTACCTTTATTGTATAAGATAAAAATAAAACTGTAAGCGTTTACATAACAGAACGTCAAATATACAAAATTAGTTACAAAAATAGGCAGACGAAATACAAAAAGCTGCTTCTTAAATACGAAGCAGCTTTTTAAGTTCTTTTGCATATGTACGGCTAACCGGGACTTTGGATCCCTCTTTCATAATTAAGTTATAAGTCGAATTAAACCACGGCTGTATCTCAGAAATATGATTAATATTAGCAACGAAACTACGATGAACACGCATAAAAATTGTTTGTGGTAATTTCTTTTCCAAAATGACAAGCGTATCATGTGTTACATATGTTTCTTTCATTGTTTTTACAGTTACTTTCCCATCTACAAGCCCTACATAAATAATATCTTCAATGTTAACAAGTACAATTGATTCCTCAATTGGTAATGCTAATTTATGCATCTCGGCCGTTACATCTACACTCTTTACATCTTGCTTTGTTTCTAACTTTATTTGCTTTTGTTTTTTATATTTCTTTAATGTCTGTACGATACGTTCTTCATCAAATGGCTTTAAAATGTAATCTAACGCATCTACTTCAAATGCTTGCAACGCATATTGATCATATGCAGTAGCAAACACAATTGAAGGTGGGTTTTTCATTTTCTTTAATATATTTGCGATTTCAAATCCATTATCATCAGATAATTGAATATCTAGAAAAACAATATCTGGTTTGTTTTTCATTAATTCTTCTAATGCATCCTCTACACAATCCGCCTCACCAATTATCTCTACTTCTTTTGTTTTCTCTAATAAATATTTCAATTCATCCCGTGCTAACATTTCATCATCAACTACTAATACTTTTAACACTCCGTTTTTCCTCCTCTACTTTTTTCGGAATCACAAAGAGGATCTTTGTCCCTTGCTCTAATTCACTTTCAATTTGAAGCATTGTCTCTTTCCCAAATAACCCGATAAGTCGTTCATTAATATTATATAAGGCTGTTCCCGTCCCTTTCTTTGATGGAACTACCATTTTTCCTAATTGCTCTAGACGTTCACTCTCAATCCCTTGTCCATTATCCTTTACTTCAAAGTGAACCATCCCTTCTTTTTCAAACACATGTACCTCGACTTGGCACACTGGCTGCTTTTTCGGAAAAGCATGGCGCAATGCATTTTCAACTAATAGCTGAAGCACAAATGGTGGAACTAAAGTCACCTTTAGTGCCTCTTCAATGTACATCTTCACTTCATACTTATTCGGAAACCTCGCTTGCTCTAACGATAAATATGCATGTACATGATTCAACTCTTGTTCTAATGGAATAAGTAATTGTCGTGCCCCTTGCAAATTACAACGAAAATAAACGCTAAGCTGCAATAATAATTTTCTCGCTTTCTCTACATCTGTTCGGCATAAAGCTGATACTGTATTAATTGCATTAAATAAAAAATGCGGATTGATTTGTGCTTGCAACGCTTTTATTTCGGCATCTTGCAATAACTTACTTTGTAACTCAGCTTCACCTAACTCAAGCTGTGTGGAGAATATTTTCGCTAGCCCTTCCGCTAACTCTTCTTCAACACGACTTAATTGATTAGGGTTTTTAAAATAAAGTTTTAATGTTCCTATCGTATTTCCATGTGAAGTTAATGGAATAACAACTGCCGCTTGTAATGGACACCCTTCATGTTGACAATTAATAATCTCACGTGATTTTGCCTTCATTATTTTCCCTGTTTTTAATACTTCTTTTGATAAACCTGTTATTAAACTGTGTGAAGGAATATGATGATCTGATGCTAATCCAACGTGAGCTAAGATTTCCTCTGTATCTGTTAAGGATACCGCATCTGTTCCCGTAAAGCGGTGAATAATTTGTGCCACATGTTTACAAGACTCTTCTGTTAACCCTTGGCGGAAATATGGTAACGTCTTATCAGCAATTCGTAATACTTTATGCGTTTGCAAAGCTTTTGCGTTTTCTTCTTGTCGTAAAATAGCTAGTATCATCGAAAGTAAAATGAAACTGCCAAAACTATTTACAAGAATCATCGGTAGCGCAATTGTTTTCACAACACTAAGTCCATCTTCTATAATTAATAGAATCATAAGCATTTCTAAAGTAACGATAAAAACACTTAAAATCGCAGAAAATTTAGGAGTAATAGTACGGTTATATTTTTTGAAAATGTATCCAATATAACCTGTTATAATCCCAGCTAAAATTGATGAAATTGCACAACTTACTGCCGTCGTCCCACCAAGCATATAACGATGAATACCCGCAATAGAACCTACTCCAATTCCGACGATAGGACCGCCAAGCAATCCACTAATTCCAACACCCATGATTCGTGTATTCGCAATTGTGCTGGATGATGAAACACCTTGTAACCAATTTTCATTCATAATAGTATTTCCTGCTATTTCAATCCCTGTGTAATTGCTTACAATTGTAAACACTGAAAAAATACAAATAAGCTTAAACTTATCTACATATCCGTCTTGCTTATGAAGAAGACGCCGGAACGTTTTAATATGAGAGAGTAAAAATCCTAAAATAACAATAAGTCCGACGCGTTCAATCATCATAAGTACTAAATTTAGCATCTGTGATTCATTCCTTTTTATATGAGTTAGTTTTATTATGGGAAAATAATGAAGCGTGCGTCAAGGAGAATGAAATGTTTTTTGAAATATTTTACACATAACTATCCCCTCTTTATTTGACAATCTAACAGAAGAGTGCTAAAAATAAAGTAATATAATACAGTCCTTTAACCCAACCCCGTGAGGTTGAGAAGGAAGTCGGAATATACTATACGTATGGTCTTTTTTAGGGATACGTATGCTTTTTTGGCCTTCTCATCATATCAGGTGAGAAGGCCTTTTGTTATTCTTCCATAGCGACTGTAGAAGAAAATAAGGAGGATTAATGATGAACGTCACTACTGATGTACAATCAACAACAGAGGAGACGAAAGAGAAAAGATATAAAACATTGTTTGGTTCTGCGCTAGGATATGCAGCAGAAGGTTTAGACATGTTGCTCTTATCTTTCGTACTCGTCTACATTTTAAAAGAATTTCATTTAAGCCCTGTTGAAGGTGGAAACTTAACATTAGCTACCACAATAGGAATGCTAATCGGGTCTTATTTATTTGGATTTATTGCTGATTTATTTGGGCGTATCCGTACGATGGCCTTCACAATCTTACTATTCTCACTAGCAACAGCACTTATTTATTTCGCAACAGATTATTGGCAATTATTAATTCTTCGCTTTTTAGTTGGAATGGGAGTTGGTGGTGAATTCGGGATTGGGATGGCCATCGTAACTGAAACATGGTCTAAAGAAATGCGCGCTAAGGCGACATCCGTTGTTGCACTTGGATGGCAATTTGGCGTACTAGTCGCTTCACTCCTTCCGGCATTTATCGTCCCACATTTCGGATGGAGAGCTGTTTTCTTATTTGGACTCATTCCCGCTCTACTAGCTGTTTACGTCCGCAAAAGTTTAAGTGAACCGAAAATATGGGAACAAAAACAACGATACAAAAAAGAATTGTTACAAAAAGAAGCTAAAGGTAATTTAACAACTACTGAGGCAGAACAACTAAAGCAAATGAAAAAGTTCCCACTTCGAAAGTTATTTGCCAATAAAAAAGTAACGATAACAACAATTGGTCTTATTATTATGTCATTCATCCAGAACTTCGGATATTATGGAATTTTCACATGGATGCCAACTATTTTAGCGAATAAGTATAACTACACATTAGCAAAAGCGAGCGGTTGGATGTTCATCTCTACAATCGGCATGCTAATTGGAATTGCAACTTTTGGTATTCTAGCCGATAAAATTGGCCGCCGTAAAACTTTTACAATCTATTATGTCGGTGGTACTATATACTGTCTCATTTACTTCTTCTTATTCACAGACTCAACATCATTGTTATGGGGAAGTGCATTGCTTGGATTCTTTGCCAATGGCATGATGGGGGGATTCGGAGCAGTTTTAGCTGAAAACTATCCTGCTGAAGCTCGCTCGACAGCAGAGAACTTTATTTTCGGTACAGGACGTGGGTTAGCTGGATTTGGACCTGTTATTATCGGCTTACTTGCTGCAGGTGGTAATTTAATGGGAGCATTATCTCTCATCTTCATTATCTATCCAATCGGTTTAGTTACAATGCTATTATGTGTCCCAGAGACGAAAGATAAAGTATTAGAATAGATTGAAACTGTACGAAATGTTTATCCAAATACTATCCCCTCAGGAAAAGTATTTGGATAAATAGCAAAGAGGAAGCATCTCAAATGAAATGCTTCCTCTTCTTATATACATACAATTATTTATTTTGATTTACTAGCTTTTTGGAACAAGAAGCTAGTTTTATCTTCTTCTTTTACAATACCTTGTTTTAACGCTAATTCCCCTGCGACTTTAGGCGCTAGCCATAGCATTGGGAATAACAGAATAGATACCGGAACAGCCGTCACTACAATGAAGGATTGTAAGGCGTTAATACTTCCCTCACCCATATATAAAAGAATTGCCGCAACTGCGCCCATAATAAGCGACCAAAAAACTCGCAAACTAATTCTAGGATCTCCATCTCCAGTCACTGCCATTGAAATCGAATAAGCCATTGAATCTCCTGTTGTCACTACAAATAAAATTGTTAATAAAAGAAATGCAGGTCCAATAATATTAGATAATGGCAGTTGCTGCGTAATTGCAATCATAGCCGCTGGCATACCTGATTCACTTAATGCGGTCGAGATAGAACCAGGATTCATTAACTCATAAAACACACCTGATCCCCCTAGTATAGTAAACCAAAACGTTGTAATAATAGGTGCAATAATTCCAATTGCAACGATGATTTCTCGGATTGTTCTTCCTCTTGAAATTCGGCTCACTAAAATTGCCATCATCGGTCCATATCCAATAAACCATCCCCAGAAAAAGATTGTCCACGATCCTAACCAAGCTGTATCACCACGATATGTGCTCATTGGAATAAATTCATTTATATAAAATCCAAACGAAGAAACAAATGAATCGATAATAAATCCACCTGGTCCAAATAGTAATACAAATACCATTAATAGAACTGCTAACCTAACATTTAAATTACTTATAATTTGAATCCCTTTATCAATTCCTGTTACCGCAGATATAGTAGAAACAGCTACTACACAAACAATAATGGCTAATTGAGTAGTAAACACATCAGGAATGTTAAACAATGCTTGTAACCCATAACTTGCTTGTAGTCCTAAAAATCCGATTGGACCAATCGTCCCTGCAGCTACTGCAATAATGGCAAATACATCAATCATCGTTCCAAGCCAACTCTTTCGCAATTTCTCTCCAAAAATAGGATATAAAAGCGTTCGAGGCTTTAACGGCATACCTTTATGATAATGTCCGTACATCATAACTACCGCACTAATTGTACCTAAAATCGTCCAAGCCAGGAAACCCCAGTGCATATAACTTTGTGCTAAAGCAGGCATGACTGCTTCTTGCGTTCCAGCAGTTATACCTTCATGTATTGGTGGCACCGTCATCAAATGGTACATCGGCTCTGCGGCTGCCCAAAAAACGCCACCTCCAGCAAGTAATGTAGACATAATAATAGCGAGCCATTTTGTCGTACTAATCTCAGGTTTTTCTAGCCCCCCAAGTTTAACTCTCCCATATTTTGAAAACGCCATACACATTGCAACAACAAATGTACCAATTAATAAAACCTGCCAAAAGGCACCAAAATATTTAATTGAAGCTGCAAAACTGCTATTAATGGCTCCCTCTACGTAACTTTTATTTAAAATAACTGCAATTACAAATAATAAAAGTGAGCCACCACTAATAAGAAATACAGGCCAATCCGTTTTTCGACTCTTCATCCTCATTTTCACTTCCTCCTTCCTCAGCAATCTAAAAAAACAACTTTATTATGTTTTCTTGTTTACACCCAAAACACAATGATTATATAAGAATAATAATTCATCAATTTCCTACACACTTATGTTGTCCCTAAAAATATGCTAAATCCCTTATTTAAAAGAAAATTTCTATTCCTATTACATAAAAAAGCAAAACAAAAGACCTTATATTTCTATAAGGTCTTCGAAACAGAAATTTGATTATAACATAAGGAACTCCTTGGTTCAAAAAGTCCTTTCCAAAAATAACCGATAGTAAAGGCTTCCATTTGCTACGTAACAGTAATTAAAAAAAATTATATTTTGCAGAAAAAAAAACTATACTAGCTATTATTTATGAAAGAAATTCGGCTTCAAAATTTCATTTGGATACGGTTTATGATAAATATGAGTGGTAGCTGGCGACAACGGTGGAATGAGCCACACCCAATTACCTGTTACAACCCGTCCACATGCCGCTTCCTGCTTCTCAAATTGTTGAAATTGTTGTGCAGCTGTATGGTGATCCACAATACTAACTCCTTGTTTTTTAAAAGAATGTAAAACAGCCACGTTTAATTCAATTAGCGCCTTGTCTTTCCATAACGTACCGTTTCTCGATGTATCGAGCTTCATCATCTCCGCAACAGCCGGAAGTAAATTATAGCGATCATGATCCGCTAAGTTACGAGCCCCAATCTCCGTTCCCATATACCATCCATTGAACGGGGCTGACGTATAAGAAATACCGCCAATTTCTAAGCGCATATCTGAAATCATTGGAACCCCATACCATTTTGCTCCAAGTGACGAAATCGGGTATTCTGGGTGTTCAATTGGCACTTCTTTTACTTCTTCTCTCGGAATTTCTTTATATATAGGTGCCTTCCCGTTTATAGAAAACACAAGTGGCAATACATCGAAATTCGTACCTTCTCCTTGCCAGCCAAGTTCCTGACAAAAATCCGTAAACTCAGTGGAATGAGAGTCACCAATCACTCCCATTTCTGTTTTATATCCTGCATACCGAATCAATTGGTGATTATAAATTCGTATATTATTTTCTTCACCTTGATATTGCTTAAAAATTGTAATTGTCGGTTTAACTTTCCCATCGTTCGTTGCATATTTAATATGATGAATTAATGCATTGTATACACCTTCCTCATCATTTACTTCACGTGCATCTAATATGTGCATCTTACTCCAAAATAGTCTTCCGATACATCGATTACTATTGCGCCATGCCATTCGTGATCCATGAACAAGTTCTTCAAATGTATGCTCATACGTCCCCGTCTTCTCTATTTCAATTTGAATTTCTTTTATTCTCTCTTCTATGAATTGTTCTTTATTAAGCTCTTTATAGCAAACCGTAATAAAATGACTCGCTTCCTCTATTAATTGTTTCGTTTTACTCATAAACGATCTCCTTCTATTTCAACAAAACGTTACTACTTTACAGTATAAGCAAAAAGAATAAGAGTCACAAATGAAAATCGAAGTGTTACTTTTATTGTAATATTTTTCAGAAAATTAAAGAGATTACTATTGACTTGTATAAAAAATAGGTGTATTTTTGACTCAGGTAAATTATTTTTACCTAGACCAACTTTTTTAATAAGAAAGGGGGGAATGTTATGTCTTCATTTCAATTGCCAAAGCTTTCATATGACTATGATGAACTAGAGCCATATATCGATAGCAACACGCTTTCTATTCATCATGGAAAGCACCATGCGACATACGTAAATAACTTGAATGCCGCTTTAGAAAACTATACGGAATTACATAATAAATCTTTAGAAGAGTTACTATGTAATTTAAAAACTTTACCAAAAGAAATTGTTACAGCTGTCAGAAATAACGGTGGTGGACATTATTGTCATAGTCTTTTTTTGGAATTAATGAGCCCGCGAGGTAGCGGTGAGCCTAATGGAGACGTTGCAAAAGTAATTGATTATTATTTCAATATCTTTGACAACTTAAAAGATCAACTTTCCAAAGCAGCTATTAGTCGTTTTGGAAGTGGCTACGGATGGCTTGTTCTGGACGGTGAGGAACTTTCCGTTATGAGTACACCCAATCAAGATACACCTTTGCAAGAAGGTAAAATTCCATTACTCGTCATCGATGTATGGGAACATGCCTATTATTTAAAGTATCAAAATCGGCGTCCAGAATTTGTTACCAACTGGTGGCATACGGTGAACTGGGACCGGGTAAATGAAAAGTATTTACAAGCAATTCAATCACAAACACATTAGTCGTGCGTATAGGGTAAATTTGGTAATGTAAAATTAGTATTGTCGAAATCCTCCAGAATCCCCCGGATTGCCACCGGGGGATTTATGATTATTTCATTGTATTTATGTAATAAAGTAAAACTTTTTCCGTCTCTAATTTCAACTCTCGGAACGGGAATCCTAATTCACGAGCCTTTCCATTATGTAACGTACAATTAATCACTCCATTATAAGGAGCTATATTATCTCCTACTTCTTGAATGAGCGCTTTTATCCCGGTATTCTCTTCTATGAAACGAATAACTTCTCTGGTAGAAACCACCCCGTTACTACAAGCATTAATTGGCCCTTCTATGTCCTTCATCCCGCACCAAGCTAAAAATTCTCCTGCTTCTTTTTCATGTATAAATGACAACTCTCCATCTACATAATCCACAACGATAGACTCTTGTTTCACAACATGTTCAACGTAAAATTGTAATCTTTTCGTATAATCGTTTTCTCCAATAACGACGGGAAATCTTACCGCAACGACTGGGAATGTTGCATGTTGAAATAAAACTGCTTCAGCTAATCGCTTACCTTCACTATAATTGAAATCATTCCTACCTCCATACGTAATTGTATACTCGTACGGATTGAAGTTTTCTTCTAACAGGCCTAGCGCAGGCTCATAGACAGCCATTGAAGATGTCATAATGTATTTCTTCGTTTTTCCTTTTAGCACTTCACATATTATCTTCGCTGCATTCGAGCTATAGCATAAATTATCGTATACGATATCATAACTTTTACCTTCAAAACGCTCTTCTAGTAGCCTCTCATCTTCTCTATCTACAATCAGTCTTTTTACTGCACTTCCAAAGGGATCTTCAGTAACTCCCCTCGTCGCAATCGTTACATCATGTCCAGCTTGCAACAGTACTTCTACTAAATGTTTACCAAAAAATCTTGTTCCCCCTAGCACCAATACTTTTTTCACCTTCATCATCCCCGTTTTTACAAATTGTAAAATACTACCTCTATTATTATAAACGCTAAAATAAAAAAACATGGAATCAGTTTAACGATTCCATGTTTTTTCTACACACGATACATTAACGTACTCGATATTTAAAAATACAATAGCAGCAATATAAAATAGAAATTACTGATACATAAACCCATAGTTCATATATGAATCCCTCGCCCCATACTCCCATAAAATAAAAGAGTGAAGGCAACGTCAATGTTACCCACGATTGTACAAAAGCAATTCTGCCAAGATATTGATTGATATTCTTTTTTTGTGCATTTAATACAAAGAATAAATACCAAAGTAATGCCCACATAAACCATGTTAACGCATTAACAACATCGTGGAATTGAACAAATGAAACAACCATATAGAATAAAGCAATAATTGCTACCCAAATACAGAACCAGCCTAGTCCACTACTATCCATTCCTTTAATAAAAGTAACGCCTACATATAAATAAGTTAAACCAAATAAAAAAGTAGCCGCATATGAATATACCGTCCAATTACTTTGATCAGAAATCATAATCAAATAGAACGGAATGATAATTTGTAATGCCCCCACAAATAAATTAAAGACACCTGCACTTTTCATCTCTACTTTGCCTAATATGACAAGACTATTTAAAAATAAAGCTGCACCTGAAAGTAATAATCCTACGTAACCCATATATATTCGTGTGAAAATCTTTCCCTTTCACACTTTTAACCTCCCCACAATATAAAGTGATACTTTATCCCGCATTAACGAGCAGTAAAACTCCCACCTCAAAATTCAGCTAGAGCAAAGAAGTTAAGTGGGAGATCAACTGCCCGTAAAGCCCGATCGGTGAAGGCTAATAATCAGTGGGGATGAACAACCCCCACCCACTGATTAAAGTTTCACTTTATTATTTTTCTTCCTATTTAAAACTACATACATAATTTTTAACCTGAATAAGTTAGACTTCCTACCTTAAAAAATAACAAATTTAAAACGCTTTCAATAATAAATAACCCTATCAAAACATGAAATAGGATTCCTTGATTATAAACGTACTCTAACAATGATACAAGTGTTGGAATACTTTTCAATACTACGTTTTGAATTTCTATAAAAAATTAGTAGAATGATACATTTTCCCTATCTCATTCTATTAATTTTTTGCATAGAATATCGTACACTCATATTAATTTAGAAAGGTTTGATATTTATGCCTCTTCATTATCCAAATCATTTTGTTTTTCACTCCACAGGTGTATTAACAAGAGAGCCCGCAACTGTTTCAGCAGTAGTAAACATTGTAAATTTAGATGCATATTACACACACCATGTAACTATAGAGGTTTGGGATTGGTCTAACTATTCTAATCCTGTAAAATTACCTGTACTACTTGTTGAAAATACGGAAGTAGCATTCCCATATATTTTACAAGGCAACCACTTAGCAGTTTTTTATGCTGATTTAGATGACTCTATTGATTTGTATGAAATTCGTATTTCTTATCCTGGCCACTCCAATATTGTTGCAAATTGTTTTGGGCGAAGTATCCCGCCATATACAAGCCAAGAAGGTAATACAGTATACCATAAACAACTCGTTCGAATTCATTAAATCTCCCCCTATTATGTGAAAGGGGCTGGTCAGTAATACATTTATCTTTATAAGATAATCTTATTACTGACCTAAAGCGTGATAGTCAATCTTGATAGTTTCTCATTTTGAACACTTGCTATTTATATGAAGAAAGTAGTGGATCCTTCTTAAATTACTTTTGGATGTGGAGATCTATGTTCACACCAATAATTCAAATTTTACAAATTGATTTTCCTGAATTAGATCTTATTCATTCTGTATCGACAGGGTATGGTGGATTGCTTGGTGCTGCAATTAGTGCCAAGTCCGATATACCATTTATTCTAACTGAACACGGTATTTATTCTCGGGAGCGTGAAGAAGAAATACTACAATCTACTTGGATACCAATTGAATATAAAAAAAGATGGGTTTCTTTCTTTCATCACTTGTCTCATCAAGCATATGAACAAGCCGCTGATGTAATTACGTTGTTCGGCCGAAATAGTGCATATCAAAAAGAATTAGGTGCTCCGGCCCATAAACTAAAAATCGTTCCAAATGGCGTTACTTTATCTGACTATAAAGGGTTACGTAAACCAAAATACAATTCGGATAAACTCATCATTTCCGCTATTATACGAGTTGTGCCAATTAAAGATGTAAAAACAATGATTTATACAGCTAAATTATTATTAGAAAAAAATATTCCATTTATATTTTACTTACTAGGTCCTGATACAGAAGAAGCAGAATATGCTCAGGAATGTCGTGATTTAATTCAACAATTAGGATTAGAAGAGCATGTAATAATGACCGGCAAAGTAAATATTAAAGATTACTTAAAACAAACAGATATTCTCGTATTAACAAGTATATCTGAAGGACAACCATTAGCTATGTTAGAAGGAATGGCAGCAGGATTACCATGGGTTGTTACAGATGTCGGCTCTTGTAAGGAATTAATTTACGGACAAGATGAAGATCCTTACGGACAATGTGGATTTGTTGTACCACCTGTATCTCCTGAACAAGTTGCCATTCATTTAGAGTGGTATTATCGTCACCCTGAATCCATTCAACAATTTGGGGATAACGGGCGCAATCGTATTGAAGCGCACTATCAATTATCAGGTGTCGTTGATAGTTACCGTAAGCTTTACTTAGAAAGAGGTAAAAAAACATGGCAGGGATAGGGTTTCGTTTACAAAAATTATTCCAAGAAGACTACTATTCTTCCAGAATAAAAGCGTACGGATTTTCATTATTTGTTACAGCTGGTCCTTGGTTAGTCGTTATTTTAGCAGTAACGGCTATTCGATACATTTTAAGTTTGTTCCATTCTATTTCAATTGAGGAACAGCGCCTTTTTACAATTTCAATTTCATACTGCTTCATTTTTTCTCAAATCATATATGGTGCCTTGCAGCTCATCGTAACTAGATATGTGGCCGACCTTTTATACGAGCAAAAAGCTGATAAAGTATTTTCTTCCTTTTTAGGAATGACGAAAATCACACTTTTTTTAGCTATTATCTTATGGCTTTTGTTTGCAATTTTTACGCCATTAGCCTTGTATTATAAAATCGTGATGCTATTTTTATTTTTAGCTTTAAACATCATTTGGATTCAATCCATTTATTTAACAGCAGCTAAAGATTATCAGTCCATCGCTCTTGCATTTTTAATTGGTTCCATTTTCTCCTTATCTGGAATTGCGCTTATCGCTTACTGGCATCCAACACTTGGAATAGAACACGGATTGGCCCTATTACTTTTAATTTCTTTTACAATCGGGACTTTCATTACATTAGTGTGGTTAAGTATAGTTATTGTACGAATGTTTCCAAATAGTGATGCTACTGAACAATTTACCTTTCTTTCTTATTTAGATAAATATCCAGAACTATTTTGGTCAAGCTTACTTTACAATATTGGCATTTGGGTATGTAACTTTGTTATTTGGTTCGGAGAAGGGCGAGGAAATATTGAAAACACGTTTATTTATCATCAAATTTATGATACATCTGTTTTCTGGGCTTATTTAAGCATTATCCCAACCTATATTTTCTTCGTAGTATCCATTGAAACAAGATTTTATGAACGGTATAAGAAGTTCTTCGGTTCAGTTAACAATGGGGCGACATTAAATACAATTTTACAATTAAAAGAATCAATGAACTTTGTCCTAAAGCAAGAAATGGAACGAATACTTCGTAATCAAGGTATTTTTTCTTTACTTATTATTTTTATAATATGGATGTTTAGTTCACAATCTGGGAACGTAACACTTGAATACTCTATTTTGCAGCTGACTATAATTGGTGCTTATGCAAACGGGATGGTCCTTGTTATCACGTTACTACTCTTATATTTTGAAGATCGTAAAGGGGCATTTCGAACATCAGCCCTGTTCTTTTCTGCAAATTTGTTATTAAGTCTTCTTCTACTTCCATTTGGGTTCAATGGTTACGGTATTAGTTTTGCACTTGGATCTTCTATTACATTCTTATATGCTATTTCTAGACTCTTTACTTACATTAAAGATATTGATTACTATACGTTTTGTCAGTCAAATACTCCTATAAAAAGGCGAACTTTCTTTACTAAATTTGCTAATAAACTTAATGGAAATAAATAAATAAAAATGACCTTTTGCTCCCGCAAAAGGTCATTTTTTTATCTGGTTATTAAACTTCTAGATAGCCATTTTTGTTATTTGATTGCCATCTCCAAGAGTCTGCACACATCTCTTCTAATCCGCGTTTTGCTTCCCATCCTAATTCACGCTTCGCTTTCGATGCATCTGCAAAACATACTGCCACATCACCAGGTCGACGCTCCGTAATTTTATAAGGAACTTCTTTGCCCGAAACCTTTTCAAATGCTTCAACCATTTCCAACACACTATAACCAGTACCTGTACCGAGATTGTATGCATCTATCCCAGTAGTGCCAAGTACCTTTTCAAGCGCCTTTACATGGCCATTTGCTAAGTCTACAACATGAATATAATCACGGACACCCGTGCCATCTTTTGTTGGATAGTCATTTCCAAATACACTTAATTCCTCTAACTTCCCTACTGCTACTTGCGTTACATATGGCATTAAGTTATTTGGAATTCCGTTTGGATCTTCTCCAATACGTCCACTTTCATGTGCACCAAATGGGTTGAAATAACGAAGTAATGCAATACTCCATCCTGCATCCGCAAATGCTACGTCACGCATAATTTGTTCAATCATTAATTTCGTTTGACCATATGGATTCGTTGCACTTAATGGAAACTCCTCCGTAATTGGTGATGTTTCTGGAATACCATACACTGTTGCAGACGAACTGAAGATCATCTTCTTCACATCATGCTTCTGCATCACTTCACATAATACTAATGTGCTTGTAATGTTGTTATGATAATACGTTAACGGAATTTCTACTGATTCCCCTACAGCCTTAAAGCCTGCAAAGTGAATAACAGCTTCAATTGTATTTTCTTCAAAAATCGTATCAAGTGCTTCTCGATTTAAAATATCTTCTTTATAAAATTTAAACTGTTTTCCTGTTATCTCTGTCACTCGATTTATAGACTCTACTGAGCTATTCGAAAGATTATCTACTACTATAATTTCGTAACCGTTTTTTAGTAATTCTACGCATGTATGACTACCAATATATCCTGCTCCACCTGTTACAAGTATTGCCATAATTATAGTCCTCCATATTTCATTCATTATAAACTTCTCAAAGTATATCACATATTTCTTATCATATGTTTATTATGCGAACACAGAAACTTACATTTTATCCCATGATTTTTAGTACAATACACGATTCAAATCAGGTAATAAAAAAACGCCACATAACAGACATCGCGTGGCGTTTTTTAATCAAATTACGTAACAATATACACTTAGAAAATGTGCAAGACTACCTAACAATACAAAAACATGAAAAATTTCATGGTGTCCCATATATTTAAACTCCAACCATTTTGGCTTCGCACCGTAAATAAACCCACCAATTGTATAAAAAATGCCTCCAAGTACTAAGAAAATAATACCTCCTGTACTTAGATTCTCAGCTAGCGGTGCAAAGAATAGAACAATTAACCAACCCATCAGAAGATAAATTGCTGTCGATAACCATCTTGGACAATTAAACCAAAACATTTTAAAAGCAATACCACAAATTGCCGTTGCATAAACTAAACAAAATAATAGTAAACCATTTGCCGAATTTAATGTAATTAAGCAAAAGGGTGCATATGTACCTGCAATTAATATGAAAATCATAGAATGATCTAGCTTCCTAAAGAAATAAATAACACGTTCACTGGCTACGACACTATGATACACAGCTGATGCCATATAAAGGACCATCATCCCGATACCGAATAAAATAACAGCTGTAATTGCAGCAACAGATGGCATCTTAACAGAAACTTTCACAAGCATAGCTAATAATGCAATAAATGATAATACAGCTCCTCCTAAGTGAGTAAATGCATTAACCGGTTCTCTTACATAAACATTCATATAAACACCCCTCATATAATTACATGTAGTTTTCATAACTACATGTAATTATATACGTATTATCCGTGCGGGTCAACATTTACAATTCATTTGTTTCGTAATACCATATTTAAAGATATACTAAACATTAAGTTCCACTAAGTTATAAAAGTGAGGGGTTCTACGTGGAAAATATAAATAAATTACTTGAATCATTACATTTAGAAAAAAGTATTAAACTTGAGGATATCCCAAATGTCGACTTATATGTAGACCAAGTTGTCCAACTATTTGAGAATACTTATGCGGATACAACGAGAACTGATGATGAAAAAGTATTAACAAAAACAATGATTAACAATTACGCAAAAGGGAAATTATTCATCCCTATCAAAAATAAAAAGTATTCAAAAGAACATATGATTTTAATCAGCTTAATTTATCAATTAAAAGGAGCTCTTTCCATTAATGATATAAAAAGCTCCTTAGAAAATATAAATGCACCGTTAATAAACGATGATACATTCGAATTAAATACTCTATATAAAGATTACCTTTCTCTTACTGACACCAATGTGGAAAGCTTTAAGCAAGACGTGAATAACCGTGTTAAGGAAGTAAACGAGGTTTCTTCCTTAGAAGATCCAAAGCTAGAAAAGCTTTTATTACTAACATCCTTCGTGACTATGAGTAATATGTATAGACGTTTAGCAGAGAAACTAGTTGATGACCTCAAAGAAACTTAAACAAAAAAACTATCCACCTGTTAGAGGTGGATAGTTTTTTTGTTTACTTAATTGCTTCATGAACCTTTAATTGTTTCCCTTTAATCGTTGTGTTTTTCATATTTTTTAAAACAAGTGGTCCTTTTCCATTTAATATTTCAACGTAAGAAACATTGTCTTGTATTGTAATAATTCCTATATCTTCTGCTGTAACACCTTTAATTTTAGCAATTGTACCGACGAAATCTACCGCCCTAATTTTCTTTTTCTTCCCGCCATTAAAGTACAATTTCATAATTCCTTTGTTTAGGTCTGCATTTTTATCTTTCTTTATAATTGGTTTAGCATGTATCTTTTCCTCAAATACTGCTTTCCCTTTCATAACTTCTTCTTTTGAAGGTGCAAGTGCCTTTGGAATTTCAAAGCCAATGTACTCCTCAATCTCTTCTAAAAATCTATTTTCATACGGCGTCATGAATGTAATAGCTTTCCCGTTATTACCAGCTCGTCCCGTTCTTCCCGTACGATGTACATAACTTTCTTTTTCTAATGGAATATCATAGTTAATAACATGTGTAATATTATCAATATCAATTCCTCTAGCAGCTACGTCTGTCGCTACTAAATAACGGAACTTTCCTTTTCTAAAATCGTCCATAACTTCAAAACGATCTTCTTGTACCATACCACCATGTATTTTTTCACAAGGATAGTTAACCCGCTTTAACTGCTGAAATACGTGATCTACATTTTCTTGCGTACGGCAAAAAATAATACAACTATCTGGATTCTCAATCGTTGTTACATCTTTAAGAAGTGAAAGCTTCTCCTCTTCTCTCATCTCAAAAAGTGTATGTTCAATTTTATCTGTTGTAATCCCGGTAGCCTTAATTTCAATATGCGTTGGCGAATCCATATACGTACGAGATAACTTTTCAACATCTTTTGGAAGTGTTGCTGAAAATAGCATTGTCATTCGTTTTTTAGGTAATTCGTCAATAATTGCCTCTACTTGATCGATAAAACCCATATTCAGCATTTCATCCGCTTCATCAATAACTAAATACTTCAAACAATCTAAAGAAAGGGTACCTTTTTCAATATGATCTAACACACGGCCAGGAGTCCCAACTACAATATGTGTTTTTTGCTTTAACTCTAATTTTTGACGTGCAAATGGAGATTTACCATAAACTGCAGCGGCCTTAATTCTTTTGAAACGACCTATATTCGTAATATCTTCTTTTACTTGCACCGCAAGCTCTCTCGTCGGTGTTAAAACTAAAGCTTGTGGCTTATTCTCTTCCCACTCCACCATTTCACAAAGTGGTATGCCAAATGAAGCGGTTTTTCCACTTCCAGTCTGTGATTTCACGACAAGGTCTTTCTTTTGCAAGGCAACTGGAATAACCTCTCCTTGCACTTCCGTTGGATGTTCATATCCTAAACCAGTAAGTGCTCTTACAATTTCTTTACTTAATGCATAATCGGTAAAACTTCTTTTGCTCATGTAATAACCTCATTTTATTCTGTATTTAATAATTATATTTTTTATTCCCCTACATTTAATTATACTAAGAGGATATATCAAACTAATATTTTTAATTCGCTAAAATATCAACTTAACCTAAGTATAACTCTTTTTATATTGTTTTTTAAAACAACATAATAAAGGACAGTCTTAATAATAAGCCTGTCCACCTACATAACGGAAAATATTTTCTTTTCAGATTTTTTCTTTACGGAACTAGCCTTTTTACAACCGGTATTCTTTGCAATACTAAAGTTATTAACATACTAAGGACAAGTGTAATAATTACATTTATAGGTATTGCCAATATTGCATGTACATGTGCATTCACCTTTGGAATGACCATGTATAGATAATTATTTAATAAGAAAAAGTGAAGAATATAAATCCCAAGACTTGCTTGGTTTATGCCACGTAATAAAAATGGTAATTGTCTTTCTGAATTTTGGAAAGCATATTTGAAAAAGACAAATAACCCAATTGCCATAAGTACAACACCCGGAGCAAAATATTCATACCAATATTGATCCAGCTGTCCATTAGCTTTGACTGTATAATGATATGTAATAAAGAACGTACCAATAAATCCTGCAAGTCCTCCAATATAAGAAATATTTCTCCATTTTTTCACAATATCATAATTCGATAAGTAATAACCAAGTAGAAAATATCCTACATAATTTGTAACATAAAATAATTCAATATTAAAGTTGATAGGATAATAATAGTTTACTAGTTTAACTATTACAGATGCATATAGCCATAAAATTAAAAAATATTCTATCTCTCTCTTCTTAGCATTTTTCACAAATACTTTCAGTAAAGGTGCGATTAAATATATTCCTACAATCATATATAAGAACCATAGATGTAACCCAATACTATTTGTTAAAAAGTACTTTATCCCTTGCTTTAAAGAAGCCGGAAAATATCCTACGCAAGCCCCATAGATATAAAATATAGCACTCCAACCTATCAAAGGTATAATCACTTTACTTGCACGTTTCTTTAAAAATTCCCCAATAGAAGTATCTTTTGTTCCCTTTAATAATAGCGCTCCACTAATCATTACAAAAATTGGTACACTAGCACGCGAAAGTGAGTCGTAAAAATTACCAGCCAGCCAACGCGATACGTTATTTGAATCTAATGTAGAAACATAACCAGCAGCAACGTGAATTGTAACAACCGCAATTGTCGCTAATACACGTAGCCAATCCATATACACTAATCGTCCCATAAAATCTCCCCTAAATTAATATATTTCTCTATTATTCTCCCTACATAATTCTACAGTAATCGATTACACATTAAAATACATTGTAGCCATATAAATCCAAAAATATTAAATAAGCTTTATTTTTTAAAATTAAACATTAAAACCTTTGACTTATTACTAAAAATACTGTAAATTATCATTTGGACGAACGTTTTTAAAGAAACTAAATAAAATATTCGTATTTTAGGGGTGAAATGATGGAAAATGTATTTGATTATGAAGACATTCAATTAATTCCTGCAAAATGTATTGTAAATAGCCGATCTGAGTGTGATACAACTGTCACTTTAGGAAAACATAAATTTAAATTACCTGTCGTACCTGCAAATATGCAAACGATTATTGATGAAAGAATCGCAACTTATTTAGCTGAAAATAATTACTTCTACATCATGCATCGTTTCCAACCAGAGAAACGCATCTCATTTATTAGAGATATGCAATCACGTGGATTAATTGCTTCAATCAGCGTTGGTGTTAAAGAAGACGAGTACGAATTCGTACAACAATTAGCTGCTGAGAAACTTTCACCTGAATACATTACAATCGATATCGCGCATGGTCACTCTAATGCTGTGATCAACATGATTCAACATATTAAAAAACATTTACCAGAAAGCTTCGTTATCGCTGGAAACGTTGGAACTCCAGAAGCGGTAAGAGAATTAGAAAACGCTGGTGCTGATGCAACAAAAGTTGGCATTGGACCTGGTAAAGTTTGTATTACTAAAATTAAAACAGGCTTTGGAACTGGCGGTTGGCAGCTAGCTGCACTTCGCTGGTGTGCAAAAGCTGCAAGTAAGCCAATTATCGCTGACGGTGGTATTCGTACACATGGCGACGTAGCTAAATCAATTCGATTTGGAGCAACTATGGTTATGGTCGGTTCTCTATTCGCAGGTCATGAAGAGTCTCCAGGGGAAACAATCGAAAAAGATGGCAAACTTTATAAAGAGTACTTCGGTTCAGCTTCTGAATTCCAAAAAGGTGAGAAGAAAAACGTTGAAGGTAAGAAAATGTTCGTTGAGCATAAAGGTTCTTTAGAAGACACTTTAATCGAAATGGAACAAGATCTTCAATCCTCTATCTCTTACGCTGGCGGAACAAAATTAGACTCAATTCGTACTGTAGATTATGTAGTCGTGAAAAACTCTATTTTCAACGGTGACAAAGTATATTAATTTATAAATTTAACTAGAAGGACAAGCATTTTTTATGCTTGTCCTTCTTTTTCATGTATAAAAATGTAAAATATTTTCATTTCACTGAATTTTCTAGTATCATGTTTTTAGATACTTATAATAAGGGGGATATAACAAATGAAAAATGTAATTGAGAAACGCCTTATTCGCGCGGAAGTCTCTACTGAATTGACATGGGACCTTTCTGATTTATACGAATCTGATAAAGAGTGGGAAACTGCATTACGTGTATTAACAGCCGATATAAAAAAACTTGATGCATTTAAAGGACAATTACACACTAGCCCCGCTACCTTATTAAATTGCCTACTTTTAGAAGAAGAGCTTTTAATGAAGCTAACAAAAATCGGCGCATATGCAAATTTAAAAGAATCCGCTGATCGTACAGATTCAGTTATTCAAGCGAACTCTTCCAAAATTTCCGCTCTAGGAACGAATGTACATACCGCACTATCCTTTATTCATAACGAAATTCTCTCATTTGAGGAGGGAACAATTGAAAAATATTTAACTGAGGAAATAAAACTTGAACCTTTCCGTAAATCATTACTAGAGATACTCAAAAAGAGGCAGCACACTCTCTCTCCTGAAACAGAAGAAGCTCTTGCTGCACTCGGTGAAGTTCATAGTTCACCCTACAAAATTTACGGCATGACTAAATTAGCCGATATGGATTTCCCTTCTATACAAGATGAACAGGGAAATGATTTGCCTGTATCGTTTGCATTATTCGAAAGCAAATATGAGTTTTCTCCAAGCGCATATATACGTAAAAAAGCATATTCATCATTTGTTTCCACATTGAAACGATATAAAAATACAGTTGCAACAACATATGCTACTGAAGTAAAAAAACAAGTGGCGCTTTCTCGTTTGCGCAAGTACGAGTCCGTTACCCATATGCTTTTAGAACCTCAAAAAGTTCCACTTGAAATGTATAACAACCAACTAGATATTATTTATAACGAATTAGCGCCTCATATGCGCCGTTTTGCAGATTTAAAAAAGAATGTATTAGGGCTTGATCAAATGCTTTTCTGTGACTTACATGCACCGTTAGATCCTGAATTTAATCCAACAATCACTTACGAAGAAGCTGGCAAACTCATTCAAGATTCTTTAAAAGTATTAGGAAATGAATATAGTTCCATTATCGAAAAGGGCTTCAAAGGAAGATGGGTAGACCTTGCAGATAACGTAGGAAAATCAACAGGTGCCTTCTGCTCTAGCCCATACGGTTCTCACCCTTATATTTTAATTACATGGCAGGGTACGATGCGCGGGTGTTTCACATTAGCTCATGAATTTGGACATGCTGGTCATTTTTATTTAGCAAATAAAAATCAGCGTATTATGAATGTGCGTCCATCTATGTACTTCGTTGAAGCTCCATCAACAATGAATGAATTACTATTAGCCCAGTATTTACTTGCGACTACTGAAGATAAGAGAATGCGCAGATGGGTTATTCTGCAACTACTCGGCACATATTACCACAACTTCGTAACCCATCTACTTGAGGGAGAATATCAAAGAAGAGTATACGCTCTAGCAGAAGAAGGGCAAGCACTCACAGCTACAACTTTAACTGAAATAAAAACGAAGGTCCTTTCGACATTCTGGGGAGATTCCGTAGAAATTGATGAAGGCGCTGGTTTAACATGGATGCGTCAACCTCACTATTATATGGGCTTATATTCTTACACATATTCTGCGGGACTAACTGCTTCTACCGCTGTAGCTCAAATGATTAAAGAAGAGGGACAACCTGCTGTTGATCGCTGGCTTGATGTACTCCGTGCAGGCGGTACAATGAAACCACTTGAATTAATGAAACACGCTGGAGTTGACATGTCAAAACCAGATGCAATCCGTAAAGCCGTTTCTTACGTCGGTTCCTTAATTGATGAATTAGAACGTTCTTATCAAGAATAAAAATAAGCCCTCGCTTTATGAGGGCTTATTCTATATTTACTTTCCAAATCTTTTGCGGTATCCGCACTTTCTACATAGTTCTTCTACTGCAACCCTTTTTGAAAATCCATCCACAATATTGTTCGCTCTTTCACCTTCAATAATATTAGAGAATGAATCATTATTAATATTTCCAAGATTAATAATTCCCTCACCATCTAGACAACAAGGAATAACCGTTCCGTTCGCTAAGATTCCAGCCTGATTTCGAAGACCATGACAGAATCCTTTTCCATCATCCTCTTCTTCATGCAATGCCGGCCACTGGAATTCATAGTCTTGATTAATAAAGACGCGTTCCGCAATTTTTATACCTTTTCCCGGTGTAAGCTTCTCTTCAATTTGATAAGATAGATCAAACTCATTTTCAATTATAGATAATAAATCCCTATTTTTTTGGATTTCAGCATTTGTTTTATTATCCTGAGTTAAATTCCATAATCTTAGCGAAACGATTAAGTCCGATTGACTTGTTGCCTCTCTAATGAAAGAAAGTATACTCCTTACATAGCCCTCTTTATCTTGCGAACCTGGGTGTCCATCAAAACTGTGCAGTGAAAAATTCATTTGTCTTAACGCAGGCTTATTTAACAGTCTATGCCTTCTCTTATTAATTAACGTTCCGTTCGTTGTAATATTAACTTTAAACCCTTTTTCATGGCTTAAATCTAATAGTTGATCTATTTTCGGATGGAGCAACGGCTCACCCTTCACGTGCAAATAAATGTAGTCTGTGTGAGGTTTAATTTGGTCTAATCTTTTAGCAAAATCCTCTACAGAAATGAATTGCTTCTGCCTTTCCGTCGGCGGACAAAAGCTGCACGCAAGATTACATACACTCGTAATCTCCAAGTAAAACTTCTTAAACTTCTTCACCTTTAATTCCTCACTTCTATGACTACTTATACTTTTTCCCTCTTCATATTACAGCATATTTTTTTAGAAATAGAAACATACTTATTTTAGGAAATCTACATACCATCTATTAATGTTTAAAAGACCATCGGTGATTTTTGTCCAATGGTCTTTTTTACTCTTTATATACAAATGAAAAATTTATTTATGATACGGTTCACCACGATTAATCCGAAACGCTCTATACACCTGCTCAAGCAATACTAATCGCATTAATTGATGTGGTAATGTCATCTTCGAAAAAGAAAGAGATTCGTTTGAACGCTTCATTACTTCAGAACTAAGCCCCAGTGATCCACCAATTACAAATGTGATCTTGCTCTTTCCATATGTAGCAAGGCGATCTATACTTACCGCAAATTCTTCTGATGATTTTTGTTTTCCTTCTATAG
This sequence comes from Bacillus sp. FSL R9-9530, assembly GCF_038008145.1. Lineage (NCBI taxonomy): Bacteria > Bacillati > Bacillota > Bacilli > Caryophanales > Bacillaceae > Bacillus > Bacillus sp. FSL R9-9530. The sequence continues at coordinate 3,974,689 of NZ_JBBOYO010000001.1, read as the reverse complement.
CTAACGCAATGACATGCGTATCATCAGAAATTTTATCCAGTATACGAATACCTTCTTTTTCTTTTACAATTAACATTTCTGCTGCACTTAAATTTTCTGGTGCCTTTTCATCTGGCAATTCAATTACTTCTACTTTTGCGTAAGAAGATAATCGTTTTAAGTATTCTGCTATACCTTGTTTTAAGTATTTTTCTTTTAATTTTCCGATTGAAATAATCGAGATATTCACATTTATTCCCCACCTTACAAACACGTTATCCACAGGACTTATCCACATATCCACAAATGTTACCCACATATTGTGTGAGAATCTGTGTTCGATACAACATATGTCGCCTCATTTTGACAAAATTCACATGTTTTTTTCTCTTCTTTAGAGTTATCCACATTGTTAATAACCGGTGCGACTTCACACTCATCCACAATGATATCTAATGCTAATTCAACATGTTCTAAACAACAAGGTAAATTCATATTCCTCACCTCACTTTTCTACAATAGAAAACAGGAGGTAGGCCCTCCTGTTTTTAATACTTTTGAATGCCTAATTTCACCGTTGTTGTCGCTCGTTTTGTACCACGATAAAACGTAAGAGTCATTTTATCATTAATTTTTTTATTATATAAGGCCGTGCGGAACCCAATAATATCGTGCACCGCTTTTCCATCTACCGCCACAATAACATCATGTTCTCTAAGACCCGCATCCGTACCTGGCGAAGGACTTTTCACATCTAAAATGCAGACTCCTTCTGTTACGTTACCTGGTAAGTGTAATGTTTTTGACCAATAGTAACTCGGAATCTCATTTAATGATCTTAGTTCAATCCCAACGTAAGGTCTTCTTACTTTACCGTACTTTTCTAGTTCATTCATAATAGGAACAGCTCTCGTAACTGGAATAGCTAATCCAATTCCTTCTACTTCTTTTGCTGCAATTTTCATTGAGTTAATGCCTATTAATTGTCCCGCTACATTTACAAGCGCTCCACCACTATTACCTGGATTAATTGCCGCATCTGTTTGCAATACTTCTACTTGCCAATCGTAATGTCCATCTTGATCTAAATCTACAGGAACAATACGCTCATTAGCCGAAATAATACCTTGTGTGACAGTTCCGGAAAATTGTAACCCCAGTGGATTTCCAATCGCAATAACTGGTTCTCCTCTACGAACGGTATTAGAGTCGCCAATTTCAATCACTTTCTTCACATGCTTCGCATCTATTTCTAGTACAGCTAAGTCAGTGACTACATCGGTTCCTAATACTTTACCTGGAATTTTCTTACCGTCACTTAAGCTCACTTCAATACGATTCGCCCCAGCAACAACGTGGTTATTCGTTACAATATACGCATGTCCATCTGTTCTCTTATAAATCACACCAGAGCCTGTACCAGCTTCCGAATCAGCCTCCGAAAAATTGTCTCGTTGAATATTAATAACACCAACAACAGCCTCTGAAGCACGATCCACAGCGTCTACAAAGCTAATCTGTTTAACAGGAACATTTCCACTTTGAGCTTCAGCCATATTTTTTTCACTTGCTTCAGCTTGCGGAAGCTTACCTGCATGATTTGAAAATAAAGGAGCTCCAAATGCAAATAATGAAGCCCCTACAATTGTCCCCGCTATGCTAGAAATGACAATACCTTTATGTTTCTTTTTGCCTGCACGTTTAATACGATATTTTTCTTCATCAATAAAGGACATATTTGTTCACCTATCTTCCTGAAAACAACTATATTCACCTTTATTGTTTACTAAAATGAAGAATTATACGTATTGAATTTTCGTAGGCATTTTTTGATCCGTATCATGTATTTCAAAGGATTTTCCAACCCCAAAACCTTTTTCTTCTAATACTTGTGATACAGACATACGCGCTAATTCTTTCATGTTATTATCTAAGCTTAAATGCGCTAAATAAATGTGTTTTGTCTCATCTGTAATAACATCAGCCATCGCTAATGCAGCGTCCTCATTACAAACGTGGCCAACGTCGCTTAAAATACGTCGCTTAATGCTCCATGGATAGCGTCCCATACGAAGCATTTCCACATCATGATTGCTTTCAAACACGAAAGCATTTGCTCCCTTAATAACACCTTTCATACGGTCACTTACGTAGCCCGTATCTGTAATAAGAGCTAACTTTCTATTATTGTTATGAAAAGCGTAAAACATCGGTTCCGCCGCATCATGAGAAACACCAAATGATTCAACTTCAATATCCCCAAATGTTTTCACGTCTCCTACTGAGAAAATGAATTTTTGATCAGTTGGGATATTACCTATTAAATGTTCCATTGCATTCCATGTTTTCTCGTTCGCATAAACAGGTAAATCATATTTACGCGCCAATACACCTAATCCTTTAATGTGATCACTATGCTCATGTGTTACAAGAATACCTGATATGTCATTTATATTCAGTTCAGCTTGTTTAAATAAAGCCTCTGTCGCTTTACCACTTAAACCTGCATCGACAAGCAGTTTTTTTTCATCTGTTCCTACATATAGCATATTCCCTGTACTTCCACTTGCAAGTACACTAAAATGCATGCTCATTCTTTCTCACTCCATTATGTTCTTCCGGCACTTGAGTTTCCCCTAATTCCATAACTTGTCCTTCAATTGCATTCACAAAAAAATCCTTTTTTTGTTCTGTCTTTAAGTTCCATGTTGGAGCAAGCACTTGTACATTAGAAGAAGACTCCGCAAGAGTCGCATATCCAATCTGCGCCTCTTTCACGTGCGTATTTTCTGCAATTTTATTTTTCAAATATATATTTTCTAAAGCTGTTTGAGCAGTAATAATTTCTTGTTCTTTCGTCTTTTCGCTTTCGCCCATTTCCTTCAAATCCGTTAACATTGTTTGTGTATACGAAATAAGCTCATTTTTTTCATTTAAATCTACAACAATCATCGCACGATTATTGTAGAAGATTGGTTTATCTTTATACTTTTGAAAGAAGTAAATTTTTGAGTCCTTTATTGCTCCAAACTCATATTTTTGTCCATCCAGCACATAATTTTTCAAAAACTCATTATACTTATCTTTTGACAATGATTTTGTATTTAAAAAAGGCTCTTTTAATTTACCCTCTATTTGATATTCGTCTTGCACATGCGCTGTCTGATTTTTTAAAGATTGCACATCTTCTTCTTTGAAACTCTTATTTTTCGCCATTATAAATGACTCTTTTTTCGGTTCTTTAGGAAAATTTCCCATAGTAATTTTTTCAGCTTTTAATTGTTGATCGATTTTCGTTTCCGTCACAAGTTCTAATTGATTACTATCTTGCTTTTGAATGAACTGAAAGATAAGAAAGAGGTCTAAAACAAAAAAGGTCACAATAAATATGGTCTTAATTCGATCCCAATCCATTTAGTCCCCCCTCACTCCACTCATATATTTGTTGCTTACCATCTTCTTCACATTTTACATACCATATCGGCTGTAAGACAGCGATTCTCGCATCACTGATGGACGGTTCCAATGACATTTTATAACCAATACCAACATCCTGAATTGATTTTTTATCAATTTCTGGATTATTCTCTAGTGATGTCATCACTGTACGACCTGATGCGAGAGAAGTTGTTTGTTGTTTACTAGGCAAAGTAATACTGAACTCAAAAAAGGGTCTTTCATACTGCATAATTTCACCTGAACCCCATACTTGTTTTAATTCCGCTATTCCATTTGCATTAAATACAGGCAAACCATCCTCATATAAACGGAATGAAGTTTTCCTCCCATTAATATAATCAAAACGATAGGACTTCAAGGATCCACTATGCCCACTTACAAAGTCAAAACTTTTTTGTAAAATTACCGCATTATCCGTAGATTTATCACCATGTACAGCGGAATTTTTATATTTCAACATTGCATCCGACTTATCAATTTCCATAGAACGGATGCCATCTGTAAATGTTTCCTTTGTTTTCTCAGAAATAGGACTTAAATAACGTGGATCACTAAATAAAGCATTTTTAAATGGATCCACTTCTAGTTTAGCTGTAATATACTCTGCCTTACTTAATTCCGTAATTCCCTCTGGTAAAAAAAGTTTTTTTGTATCATTTATTTGATACTCAAAATATGGTCTTGCTACTGTTATAAGTTGATTTTGAGCATTTATAATATCCTTTATATAAGCACCACTTAATGTTGCTTGATATATTTTATGAGGAGTATCATAGGAAACAAAGCTAACTTTAATTTCTTGATCCTTACTTCTAGAAGGATCAATTATAATACGATTAAAACTTCTGTTACTTTCTATGTTTTTATCTTTAATATTAAACATATTTTTAATCGTATCTAACGGGATATTTGTAGGAAAAACAAATTCAATTTTTTCTTCTCCGTGTACATAAGACAGAAAATCACCTTTAGGGACTGTCCCCGTTATTTCCTCGAAATTATGTAATTCTCCGTTTTCAAGAATTTTATAAATCGAATCCATATTTTCCTTCTTTTCGCTTACATAATGATTTTTCTCTTTATGAATAACGACAGAGGATGGGCGAACAACCTCCGAAATCTTTATCGTATTTATCTCTTCGTTACCTTGAACGAACTTTGTATTTTGCATAGAAGTAGAATCAGGAACATATGTCCACAAGTTAAAAGTAAGAAATAGACTAATGACAACCAAATTAATTAGAACTATCGTTTTAAAGTTTTCCATACTCATTCCCAATCGTCCTCTTCATCTGTCGCCATTGGCAATGTGAAATAAATAGTTGTCCCTTTTCCTTCCTCACTTTTCGCCCAAACCGAGCCGCCATGTGCCTCAATCATTTCTTTCGCAATGGCTAACCCAAGACCTGTACCACCCATTTGTCTCGAACGCGCTTTATCTACACGATAAAAACGTTCAAATATTTTATCTACATTTTCTTTCGGAATTCCCATTCCTTGATCACTCACACTAATCTCTAATAACTCCCCGCGGTCACGTAGGCGATATGTTACTGTACCACCTTCTGGCGAATATTTTAGTGCATTGGAAATAATGTTATATAAAACTTGTGTAATTTTGTCTGTATCCATATCAATAAATCGAGATTTTTTAGAGAAAGATCGTTTGAAGCTTACATTTTGCTCTTTAGACATTTCAAAACGATCGATAACGTTATTAAAGAAATCAGTAAAGTCAACCCATTCCTTCATTAAGCGATGTTCTGTACTATCTAGTTTAGATAGTTGTAACAATGCATTTACAAGCCTGATCATTCTTTCCGTTTCTTCTTGTGTAACTGTTAAAAATTGCGGTGCAATATTGGGATCTTGCCATGCTCCATCAGTAAGTGCTTCTAAGTAACTGCGCATCGTTGTTAACGGCGTTCTTAACTCATGAGATACGTTCGCAACAAACTCACGGCGCTCTTGTTCTATCCGCTCCTGCTCTGTTACATCATATAATACAGCAATTAAACCATTTGCCTTCCCTGTTTCTTTTTGAATAACAGAGAAACTAGCACGTAAAATATATGGTTCATTTCTCGTACTAAAATCTAATAAAACTGAATCCGGCTCTTCATATAAATGATCCAGTGTAAATTCTTCTTGTATTCCTAGCACTTCTAAAACTGATTGATCTAGCGCCGTTTCACGCGAAACATTTAACATCTTTTCCGCAGGATCATTTAATAAAATGATATCCCCTTTTCGATCAGTAGCAATTACTCCATCTGTCATATGTGATAAAACGGATGATAATTTTCGTCTTTCACTTTCTGTGGAGGAACGAGCTTGTTGTAATTTTTTAGATAAATTGTTAAAAGATAATGCTAATTGTCCAATCTCATCGTGACTATGCACCTTTACTTTTCGCGAATAATTTCCTTTCGCCATTTCAATTGCTTGTCTTCGCATATCTGAAATTGGTCTCGTAATTGTTTGAGCCAATAAAATTCCAAGTACAGCTGTTACTAATAAAGCAATTACTGTACCCGTTGCGAAAATTTGGTTGATGTCCTTCATTTGTTTATACACATCTTCCATAGATGCAACGATATGAATGACACCAAGTACCTCTCCGCCTGGATCTTTTAGAATAGGGGTAATCATAACTTGAACTCGATGACCTGTATTTCCATCTTTCTCAATCTTTGACTCTGGTTTCTTTTGTACCATTACCCGTTGTACAGCTGTATCTGCTGACGTTCTTCCTACCTTATTTTGCTTAGACCCGTCTGAAATTGCCATTAATTTTTTAGTAGAATCAATTACACTTACTTCTTGAATATCTTTCTTACGATCTGATGCAAATTTTTGAATCGAATCATTAATAGCTTTATCTACTGATTCTGTTTTAGGACGTTCTTTTACAAACTCTTGCTTCAGGTTATAAGAAAGTAGATTTGTTTGCTGCGTTAAGGAATCTTGAAAGCCTTTTACAAGGCTTTTTTCTAATTCCCTGACGAAATATACACCAATTACTTGCATTGCTATTAATATTAACAGCATATATATGAGCACAAATTTTAAATGAATAGATTGAAAAAAACCAACTTTCTTCATATACTATTCCTGTTCTGGGTCACGCAAGTAATACCCTACCCCACGTCTAGTTACAATTAAAGTAGGATGACTTGGATTATCTTCAATTTTTTCGCGTAAACGACGTACTGTTACGTCTACTGTACGTACATCTCCAAAATAATCATAACCCCAAACTGTTTGTAATAAATGTTCACGAGTCATAACTTGACCTAAATGCTTCGCTAAATAATGTAGTAATTCAAATTCACGATGTGTAAGCTCAATGCTTTCTTCACGCTTTGTTACACTATAAGCGTTCGAATTGATAACGATTGGTCCAATAACCATTTCGGTATTTTCTTCTTTCTCTGCAGCACCACCCTGCTGATGGCGACGTAAATTCGCTTTCACACGAGCAAGTAACTCCCTCGTACTAAATGGCTTCGTTACATAATCATCTGCTCCAAGCTCAAGCCCTAATACTTTATCAATTTCAGAGTCTTTTGCTGTAAGCATAATAATTGGCATTTCTGAGCTTTTACGTATTTCACGACATACCTCTAAACCGTCTTTTCCCGGTAACATAATATCTAATAAAACCATATCTGGCTGTTCTTCATTTGCTTTTTCAATCGCCTCATCACCATCATGCGCCATTACAATTTCAAAACCTTCTTTTTCTAGGTTGAACTTCAAAATATCCGCAATTGGCTTTTCATCATCAACTACTAAAATTTTCTTTCCCATCATCGTCTATTTCCTCCTTATAAAAATATGATCAATAATCCTCAAACATATTGGTGTTTCTATAGTATGTTCCTATATGACAACAATCTTAGTCTAAGTATTTCTCCTCTATTCTCATAGACTCATGTATCATCCACTTTTACACGGAATCCTATACGATCTATAGAAAAACCTCTAGCTTCAACTGCTAGAGGCTCCTCATTCTATTGTAAAATAACTACCCACATTTGTAAAACTGGACAAAATAAAAAGGATATTAAGTGGGCCCACTTAATATCCTGAGAGTGGCTCGGGACGGAATCGAACCGCCGACACGAGGATTTTCAGTCCTCTGCTCTACCGACTGAGCTACCGAGCCAAAACTATATATAAAACCACTAATGGTGGTATAAACAAAAGTGGCGGTCCCGACCGGGGTCGAACCGGCGATCTCCTGCGTGACAGGCAGGCATGTTAACCACTACACCACGGGACCAAAAATGAACATAAAAAAAACATGACCCGTACGGGATTCGAACCCGTGTTACCGCCGTGAAAGGGCGGTGTCTTAACCACTTGACCAACGGGCCACGAAAAATAAAATGGTGAGCCATGAAGGATTCGAACCTTCGACCCTCTGATTAAAAGTCAGATGCTCTACCAACTGAGCTAATGGCTCATACTCACCAACGTCATATTTTCGTGACGACAAGACATATCATAACATGATGTCTTTCATTTTTGCAATACCTTTTCTTATTTTTTTATAAAAAATAAGAAAAAACTCATAAAAATATGAGTTTTTTCTTAAAAAAATCAATTTTTTATATCAATTAAGCTTCGTATACGTTACGAACGATATTTGTTTGATTACGATCTGGTCCAACCGAGAACATAGATAATTGGATTCCTGTTAATTCAGAAACACGCTCTACGTATTTTCTTGCATTTTCAGGAAGCTCATCCAATGATTTCACAGCAGTAACATCTTCTGTCCAACCTGGAAGCTCTTCATATACAGGCTCACATTTCGCTAAAATGTTTAAGTTAGCTGGAACTTCATCGATAACTTCGCCATTGCATTTGTAAGCAACACAAATTTTAACAGTTGGAATACCTGTTAATACATCGATAGAGTTTAATGATAAATCTGTTAAACCACTAACACGACGTGCATGTCTTACAACAACGCTATCGAACCAACCTACACGGCGTGGACGACCCGTTGTTGTTCCGTATTCACGACCAACTTCACGAATTTGGTGACCGATTTCATCATTAAGTTCAGTAGGGAATGGACCATCACCAACACGGCTTGTATATGCTTTACATACACCTACAACGCGAGTAACTTTCGCAGGACCAACTCCAGTTCCAACTGTTACACCACCAGCAATTGGGTTAGAAGATGTAACGAACGGGTACGTACCGTGGTCGATATCAAGCATAACACCTTGTGCACCTTCAAATAATACACGATTATTGTTATCTAGTGCATCATTTAATACGACAGATGTATCGCATACGTAATGTGCGATTTGTTGTCCGTATTCGAAGTACTCTTCAAAGATTTCTTCTACGCTGAAACCTTCTGTATCGTACATTTTTTCAAACAAACGATTTTTCTCCACTAAATTACGCTCAAGCTTCTCTTTAAATGCTTCACGGTCTAAAAGATCAGCCATACGGATACCAATACGAGCAGCTTTATCCATATATGCAGGACCGATACCTTTTTTCGTTGTACCAATCTTGTTATCACCTTTACTCGCTTCTTCTAATTCATCTTGTTTTAAGTGATAAGGTAAAATAACGTGCGCACGGTTACTTACACGTAAATTATCAGTACTTACACCACGATCGTGTAAGTATTTCAACTCTTCAAGTAATGCTTTCGGATCTACTACTAAGCCATTTCCGATTACACAAATTTTCTCTTTATAGAAAATACCAGATGGAATTAAGTGTAATTTATATTTAACTCCGCCGAAAACAATTGTATGTCCCGCGTTATTTCCACCTTGATATCTTGCAACTACTTCCGCATGCTCAGAAAGAAAATCAGTGATTTTACCTTTTCCTTCGTCGCCCCATTGTGTTCCTACAACTACTACTGAAGACATTATTAAAGCACCTCCGCAATTTTCAAACGATCTATTCAAACAATATAATTGTACCAAAACAGAAAGAGAAGTCAACCAAAAAACGAACATTTTTTTATCGAAAAACGTTTTCGTTCGTAAGAATTACATATTCACCTTATGAAAGCCCTATCTTTCATATAAAAAAAAAGAAACACATCTTATTATAAGAAATGTGTTTCTTTTTTATACTGCCTTTATGCGTGCGGTGCATGTCCATCCTCAAAGCGGCGTTCTAAGTTGACGAATTTATTAAATTCCTTAACAAACGCAAGCTCTACTGAACCTACCGGACCATTACGTTGCTTTGCAATGATAATTTCAATTGTATTTTTATTTTCTGTTTCACGATCATAGTAATCTTCACGATATAGGAAGGCTACAATGTCAGCATCCTGCTCGATACTTCCTGATTCACGAATGTCAGACATCATCGGACGTTTATCTTGACGAGATTCTACACCACGAGATAACTGCGACAAGGCAATAACAGGTACTTGCAATTCACGTGCAATCCCTTTTAATGTACGAGAAATCTCAGATACTTCCTGCTGACGGTTTTCTCCTGATTTCCCACTTCCTTGAATAAGCTGTAAATAGTCAATCAAAACCATCCCAAGACCTTGCTCTTGCTTTAATCTACGACATTTTGCTCGAATCTCATTTACTTTAATCCCTGGTGTATCATCAATATATATACCAGCATTAGAAAGGCTACCCATCGCCATTGTTAATTTCGCCCAATCATCAGAAGTTAATGAACCGGTACGAAGTCTTTGTGCATCAATATTTCCTTCTGCACAAAGCATACGCATAACAAGCTGATCAGAGCCCATCTCTAAACTAAAAATCGCTACATTTTCATCAGTTTTCGTCGCTACGTTTTGTGCGATATTTAGTGAAAATGCAGTTTTCCCTACCGATGGACGCGCCGCCACGATGATTAAATCATTTCGCTGAAAACCTGCGGTCATCTTATCTAATTCAGTAAATCCAGTTGGTATCCCGGTAACTTCACCCTTTTGATTATGCAAAAGTTCAATTTTATCATAAGCATCTACAAGAACATCTTTAATGTTTTGGAATGCTTTTGCATTTGTTTGGTGAGATACTTCTAATATTTTTTTCTCAGCCTCATTTAAAAGGCCATCCACATCATCTTCTCGCTCGTATCCATCCGATACAATATGAGTCGCCGTTCGAATTAAACGACGTAAAAGTGCCTTTTCAGCGATGATGCGTGCATAATATTCTACGTTAGCAGCTGTTGGAACAACTTCTGCTAACTCTGCTAGATAAGAAACCCCACCAACTTCTTCTAGTAATCCTTGATCAGCCATCGCTGATGTCATTATTACTAAGTCGATTGGTTCTCCCTTATCAGACAACCCAAGCATGACTTCAAAAATCTTTTGATGTTTCGTTCGATAAAATGAGTCAGGTACCAATAGTTCCGATGCTGACGTTAACGCATCCTGATCAATTAATATGGCACCTAAGACTGCCTGCTCAGCTTCTATATTATGCGGAGGGGTACGATCAGCCATTACATCACTCATGCGCAATCCTCCTTGCTTAATTTATTTTTATTGTTCACTAACATGAACTTTTACTGTTGCTGTTACTTGCGGATGCAATTTCACATTGACGTTTGTATAACCTAATGCACGGATTGCATCATCCATTTCAAATTTACGTTTATCAAGTTTAATCTTGTGTGACTTTTGCATTACATCTACAATTTGTTTACTCGTGATAGAACCAAATAAGCGGCCACCTTCTCCAGATTTCGCCTTTACTTCTACAGTTAATTTCTCTAATGTTTCTTTCAGCTCTTTTGCATTCTCAACTTCTGCTGCTGCATCTTTTTCCTCTTTGCGCTTTTGAGCATCTAAAGTTTTCATACTGCTGTTTGTCGCTTCGGCAGCTAACCCCTGTTTTAGTAAGAAATTATTTGCATAACCGTCTGGTACGTTTTTTATTTCTCCTTTTTTACCTTTACCTTTTACGTCTTTTAGAAAAATTACTTTCATGATTGTGTGCCTCCCTGTAAATAGTCATCAATAACAAATCGAAGCTTCTCCTCCGCTTCATCTACTGTAACATTTTTCATTTGTGTGGCTGCATTTGTTAAGTGCCCGCCACCTCCTAAATTCTCCATAATTAGCTGTACATTCAATTCACCTAAAGATCTACCACTAATTCCAATGAAATTTTCTCCACGTTTTGCAATAACAAACGATGCAATGATACCTGTCATTGTCAATAATGTGTCTGCTGATTGTGCAATAAGTACTTGGTCATAATATTCATCACCATCAACTTTAGCAATCGCAATTCCATTTTTATAAATGTACGCATTTTTAATGGCTTTTGCAACTCGTAAATACTGACCCATATCTTCTTTTAAAAGTTCTTGTACAAGTACAGTGTCTGCGCCATGCGAGCGTAAATAAGAAGCGGCATCAAATGTACGAGCGCCTGTACGGAATGTAAAACTTTTTGTATCAACAATAATACCAGCTAACAATGCCGTTGCTTCTAACATTGTCATCTTTAAATTTTTCGGTTGATACTCAAGTAATTCTGTAACAAGCTCTGCCGTTGAAGAAGCGTATGGCTCCATATAAACAAGTAATGGATCTTCAATGAAATCTTCCCCGCGGCGATGATGGTCAATAACTACTACATTTTCAATCTTGTGTAACAGTTTTTCCTCCATCACCATTGAAGGTTTATGCGTGTCAACAACAACAAGTAATGAATCATCATTTGCAAATTCCATCGCTTGCCCTGGTGTAATAAAATGTGACCATAACTCTTCATTTTGTTTCACTTTATCCATCAAACGTTTGATTCCTTTATCAGAATCATTTTCATCTAATACAATATATCCTTTGCGCTCATTTAATTGAGCTACCTTTAAAATACCAATCGCTGCACCAATCGCATCCATATCAGGAGCTCTATGCCCCATTATAATGACATTACTGCTTTCTAATACTAAATCCTTTAATGCATGCGAAATAACCCTAGCACGTACACGAGTACGCTTTTCAACCGGATTCGTCTTACCACCGTAAAACTTAACTTTACCCGTTGCTTGTTTAATAGCTACTTGGTCTCCTCCTCGTCCTAATGCAAGGTCTAAACCAGATTGAGCCATCGCTCCAAGCTCTGATAAAGGTAAATCACCTGAGCCAACACCAACACTTAATGTAAGTGGTATATTCCTTTTTGATGTTTCTTCACGCACTTGATCCAAAATACTAAATTTCCCTTTCTCCATTTGCGCTAAAATACTTTCATTTAGTACAACGAAGAATCTTTCTGAAGATGCACGTTTCAAATATGCACCATACTTAACAGCCCATTCATTTAGACGTGACGTCACAAGACTTGTTATATTCGTACGTAATTGGTCATCTAATCCTTGTGTAACTTCATCATAGTTATCTAAATAAATAACAGCTAAAACAGTGCGTTGATCTTCATACATCTTTTCAATTTCTGTTTGTTCCGTTACATCAAAGAAATAAATTAGTTTTTCTTCTTTCCTTACAAAAACACGAAACTTACGATTATTTAAAGAAACTATATCGTCAGAAGTTTCCCCCTTAATAAAAAGGAGTAATGTTTCTGATACATCGTAAAGGTGCCAACCAGCTAATGCATGCTGCCCCAAACATGATGATAAATAAGGATTCGCCCAATCAATCCCATAATCCTTATTGTATAACAAAATACCAATTGGCATTTGGTTAAATGCTTCATTACTCACTTTCTTTACCCTTGTAATCATATCTGTCGTATGTTTTTCAAAATTCCTTTGAAAAGTAAGTTCGAATCGTATAACGAAAAAAAGTACAATACAAAAGATAAAGAAGGCTGATATCCCCATAATTAAATGAAAGTAACAGAGGAGTGAAATTAGCACGAATACAAAAAATGCCAATACGTAAACAGGATATAAAAACCACTGTTTCTTATAAAATTCAGGCATGTATACAACTCCTATAAAGTAAAACTAACTCACTTTCCAGTTAGTTAAACAAATTAAAATAGTGTAAGGAATATTATTTTATTCCCCTATTTTAGAACGCAATGAAATCCCTAAATCAATTATACCTAAGATTGTTACAAGAGGAAACATCATCGGAATAAACATGCAGACAATAAAACTAATAATAGGAACACCTTTCGTAAAACCTTTGCTATGCGCTATAAAAGCGATAAATGTCAGACCTTGCAGTACTAGTAGTAAAGCAAATATGACATATAAATTAGAAAATACCATATGTAAATATGATGTCGGTTCTACTTTTATAAAAGTTGATAGCAAAATAAATATAACGTAATACCAAACAATACTCTTTGGTAATTGTATATCTTTAAATTTAGGCCAAGGTATAACGTCATGCTTTAGTTTTCTCAAAACACTACCTGATATCATAACTGTAATCCAAGAAAAACATACAGAAACCATTACAAGCAAACTTGGGAATAACGTTTGTAACACATCATTAAATTGTGTAAATAATTCTTTTTGCTCTTTACTAATAGGCATACTCGCAGCAGTAACTATCTTTTCACTTTGCGCCATACTTTCATTAAACATATTTTGCATTTGCTTCATTAAATCTATGTTAAAAAACTTTATACTCGCAACATAAATGAGCATAATACCAATTAAGTACACAAGCGTCCCCGCCATTAAAGTTTCTACCGGCTTTTTTCGTTTTTTATACATATATCCTAAAACGATACCTATCAATCCAAACATAGTTGTCTTTACTAGGTTCATCGGCTGACTGACAATAACAGTAATAAAAAGCGCCGCAGTAAAAACTATAAAGGCGTTAGATAATCTATATCTTATCGTTAGCAATATAAATGGCAATGGCAACGCAAACGTTACAACTGTACCTAAAATTGGAACATACATAGATATAAGCAATAACATTGCATATATCGCTAACAGTGCTGCACCCTCAGTAATAAATTTCGTATTCTTCATCATCTAACCTCTCTTTCAAAAAAAGAAAAGCATAGCAAAATGCACAGTAGAGTCCGACTCTACTGTGCATTTCATACGCTATTATTCACCAACATATGGTAAAAGTGCCATTTGACGAGCACGTTTAATTGCAACTGTAAGTTTGCGTTGGTATTTCGCGCTTGTTCCTGTTACACGACGAGGTAAAATTTTACCGCGCTCAGAAACGAAACGTTTTAATAAATCAACATCTTTATAGTCAATGCGAGTGATGCCGTTAGATGTGAAGAAACACACCTTACGACGCTTCGCACGTCCACCTTTGCGTCCTGCCATGTCTATTCCCTCCATTCTTTGTTAAAAATAGCCGATTCACACCATTAAAATGGTAAATCGTCGTCCGAAATGTCAATCGGTTGACCAACATTCGAAAATGGATCGTCATTCTTCGTAAATCCAGAGTTACCTTGATTACCTTGGTTACCTGAATTACTAGATTGACCAAATGGGTTAGAGCTTTGGTTACCGAAACCAGCTCCTGATGGTTGCTGATTGAATGAACCACGTTGCTCCCCACCGCCATTACGCGGCTCTAAAAATTGTACGCTCTCCGCAAGAACTTCTGTTACATATACACGTTTACCATCTTGTCCATCGTAATTACGAGTTTGAAGACGTCCGTCTACGCCTGCTAAGCTACCTTTTTTCAAATAATTTGCCACGTTTTCTGCTTGTTTACGCCATATTACACAATTAATAAAGTCAGCTTCACGCTCACCTTGTTGATTCGCAAATGCGCGATTCACAGCTAACGTAAAAGTAGCTACTGCAACACCATTGGGCGTGTAACGTAAGTCAGGGTCCTTAGTTAAACGACCAACGAGGATAACACGATTCATCAATCGAACCACTCTCCCTTATATATCAATTATTTTTCTTCTTCTTTAACAACGATATGACGAAGGATATCTTCGTTGATCTTAGCTAAACGGTCGAATTCGTTAATCGCCTCTGAGTTAGAGTTCACGTTTAAGATCATGTAGAAACCTTCACGTAAGTCGTTGATTTCGTAAGCTAAACGACGCTTACCCCACTCTTTCGTGTTAATGATTTCTGCACCATTGTTTGTTAAAACACCTGCAAAACGTTCAACTAAAGCTTTTTGAGCTTCTTCTTCAACGCCAGGACGAATGATGTACATAATTTCGTACTTTCTCATTACACTTTCACCTCCTTTTGGTCTAAACGGCCCATAATGGGCAAGGAGCAATTAATTTATAGTAATTACTCACGAGTTTAGATTATATCATAGTAAGTTATATGAATCAACTCACCAATACGTAAAAAACTTGGCAAACACATAATATATTTGCCAAGCTCATATCTTTATTTTTCCTAGGAAATATTAAATTAAACGTTGAAGCGGAAGTGCATAACATCTCCGTCTTTTACGATATACTCTTTTCCTTCTAAACGTACTTTTCCAGCTTCTTTTGCAGCTGTCATAGAACCGTTTGTCATTAAATCATCATAAGAAACTGTTTCCGCGCGAATAAATCCACGCTCAAAGTCTGTATGAATTACGCCAGCACATTGTGGTGCCTTCATACCTTGTTTAAACGTCCATGCACGTACTTCTTGCACACCAGCTGTGAAGTAAGTAGCAAGTCCTAATAAATCATATGCAGCACGAATTAATTGATCTAAACCAGATTCTTCAATGCCTAGTTCTTCAAGGAATACTTTTTTCTCTTCCTCGTCTAGCTCAGCGATTTCTTCTTCGATTTTTGCACATACAACGATTACTTGAGAATTTTCATTTGCTGCAAATTCTTTTACCATTTGTACATATTTATTGTCAGAAGGATCCATAATATCATCTTCACTTACGTTTGCTACATATAGCATTTCTTTCGTTGTAAGTAAATGAAGGCCTTTAACAATCTTCATTTGCTCTTCTGTAAATTCAACAGTACGAGCTGGTTTTCCCTCTTCAAAAGCTTCTTTTAAACGAACTAAAATTTCATGCTCATATACAGCTTCTTTATCTTTTTGTCTTGCTAACTTCGCAACTCGTTCGATACGCTTATCAACAGATTCCAAATCCGCTAAGATTAGTTCTAAGTTAATTGTTTCAATGTCATCAATTGGATCTACTTTTCCTGAAACGTGCGTAATATTTTCATCTTCAAAACAACGAACAACTTGGCAAATTGCATCTACTTGACGAATGTGAGATAAGAATTTATTTCCTAACCCTTCACCTTTACTCGCACCTTTTACGATACCTGCAATATCAGTAAATTCAAATACAGTCGGAACAGTTTTTTTCGGTTCTACTAATTCCGTTAATTTATTTAAACGCTCATCTGGTACTTCTACAATCCCTACGTTTGGATCGATTGTACAGAATGGATAGTTCGCAGATTCTGCTCCTGCTTGTGTAATTGCATTAAATAAAGTGGACTTACCTACGTTAGGTAATCCAACAATCCCAGCCGTTAATCCCATATTTTTCACTCCTATGTCTCAATCTTTCATCATTATAGATAGTAACGAAAAAAATGACAAGTTTCCACCAAATGAAAAAAAGCAACGGCTGTCTACTGCAGCCGTTGCTTTTTCACTATTCTTCGTGCTTCACAAGTATTTTTTTTACCTTGCGATCAAACTCTCTTCGAGGAATCATTACCGAATGGTCACACCCCTCGCACTTAACGCGGATATCCATTCCCATACGAATAATCTTCCAGCGATTTTCACCACATGGATGGGCTTTCTTCATTTCCACAACATCGTACAAGTTATATTGCTTTTGCTCCATTCTCTAAATCCCTCCCACTATTAAATTGCTTTTTCACTAACTAATTCTTCGCGACTATATAAAACCATACGTGGGTATGGAATTTCAATCCCATGTAAATCAAGACGATTTTTAATCTCTTTGCGAAGAGCCCTCGCAATAACTGCATGCTGCATCGGCTCAACTTCAGCAATAACACGTAATACAACTTCAGACGCTGCCAATGTTTGAACACCTAGCAATTGAGGTGTTGTTACCATTTTCTCATATTTTCCTGGTAATTCTACTAATAAATCTTCAATAACTTGCTCCGCTCGTACTATATCACTTTCATAAGAAATAGATACATCAACAAATGCTACACTATTACTAACGGAAAAGTTCGTTACTTGTACAATACTACCATTTGGTATTATATGAATTTCACCTGTCCAGCTTTTCATCTTCGTTGTACGTAGTCCAATTTCCAAAACAGTTCCTTCAAATTGCCCTATTCTTACATAATCACCTACTGAAAATTGATCCTCTAACAAAATAAATAATCCTGTAATAACATCTTTAACTAAACTTTGTGCACCAAAACCGACTGCTAAACCAATTACCCCAGCACCGGCTAATAGACCTGATGCATTAATATCAAACACACCTAAAATCGCAATTAACATAATGAACATAACAACGTATGCCACAATATTTTCAAGCAACTTCGCTACCGTAACTGTACGACGTTCTGAAATTTGAATCGGCGAACGGCTTCCCATACGAAACGCATTTCGTACAATTGCCCTTGCAACTCGCACAACGATTGCACCAAGTATTAAAATAACGATTATTTTTAGTGACTTCACACCTATATTCGTCCAATCAATGGACTCAAACCATTTCAACGCTAAATCCATGTCCCTCTACCTCTCTAGCTAAAATTTCTTTTTAGTTATCCTTATTATTGTATCAGAACTCTCTCTGATTTCTGAAAAAAATTTATGACTTTAATTCCATTTGTTAACTTCCATTCAGGTATAAAATGAAACGAATATATATATACTAGTACTATTATTTCCATTTTCATTCACAGTTTGTAGAAAGTATGCACTTATAATTTTCCATTTCACACACCATATAACATATTGTGAAAATTTATTAAAAGGATGGGTGCTTCATGAATATTAGAAGTTTTCGCTTACCTTTTTTTGAAAAAGAAACTCAAAATGTTATGCATCATGACTTAGAAGCCTCTGAGACAATCAGTAATTTCTTACTTTCCCATATTCCCATTAAGACTAATATGCCACTCATTCTCGTTTGTATCGGAACAGACCGTTCCACCGGTGATGCACTTGGTCCATTAGTTGGTACTAAACTAGAACAAATTGAAATCAAAAACCTTCAAGTATTCGGCACACTAGACGAACCAATACATGCACTAAATCTAGAGGAAAAAATTCAGAATATACAGAAAGAAAACCCTACTTCATTTATTATTGCTGTTGATGCATGTTTAGGAAAATCTCAAAGTATCGGTTCTATAACTACCGGAAAGGGCCCCAGTAAACCTGGAGCTGCGATGAATAAGAAATTACCTGAAATTGGTGACTTGCATATTCATGGCATCGTAAATTTAAATGGTTTCATGGAGTTTTTCGTACTTCAAAATACAAGACTAAGTTTAGTTATGAAGATGGCCGATGTAATTGCACAAAGTATAAAAGAAACCGATCAAAAATTATCTGCATTAAAAAAAGCAAACCATCTATAAACAATAAGATGGTTTGCTTTTTAATTTCCCTTTGATAATAATTCTAAAATTCGATTTAAATCTTCTTTATTAAAAAATTCGATTTCGATTTTACCTTTTTCTTTTTTCGTTTCTTTAATTTTTACATCCGTACCAAACTTTTCTCTTAAAAACGTTTCGCGCTCTACAAAAAATATATTTCTTTCTTTTTTCACTTGTTGTGTTTCACGTGAAACACGTTGATTAATTTCCTGGACAATTTGTTCCAATTGGCGAACGTTCAGTCCTTCTTTTTCAATTCGCTTCAATAAAGATTTCAACTGTTCTTCATCTTTTATTGTAAGTAAAGTTCTTCCATGAGCCATTGAAAGTTGACCGTTTGCAATCATATCTTGAACGAATGAAGGGAGGCTTAACAAACGAGTATAATTTGCGATATAAGGCCTGCTTTTACCAAGACGTTTTGCTAATTGTTCTTGTGTTACATTTAGCTCGTTCATTAACATCTGATATGCCATTGCCTCTTCCATAGGATTTAAATCTTCTCGTTGTAAGTTTTCAAGCAAAGCAAATTCCATCATTTGCTGCTCATTTAATTGCCTTACGACAGCAGGCACTTTCTCAAGTCCGGCCTCTTTAGCAGCACGATATCTTCTTTCACCTGCAACTATTTCATATCCTTTAATACTCTTTCGAGCAATTAAAGGTTGCAATATACCGTGCTCTTTAATAGAAGCCGCTAATTCCTGAATCGCTTCTTTATTGAAATATTTACGTGGTTGATATGGATTCGGCCTTAATTCAGTTACTATAATCTCCTGAATTGTTTCTTCTTCTTTCACATCTAAATCTGGAAAAAACACGTTGATTCCTCTTCCTAATCCCTTAGCCACCTGCAATCACTTCCTCTGCTAAATCTAAATATACTTCTGCTCCTCTTGATTTAGCGTCATACTGCATAATTGGTTTTCCATGACTTGGTGCCTCACTTAAGCGAACATTACGAGGAATAATCGAACGATATACTTTATCTCTAAAGTATTTTTTCACTTCATCTATAACTTGAATTCCTAAATTTGTACGAGCATCCAACATCGTTAACAATACACCTTGAATTGCTAAATTTTTATTTAAATGCTTTTGCACAAGTCGAACTGTATTTAATAGCTGACTTAACCCTTCCAGCGCGTAATATTCACACTGTACAGGAATAATAACAGAATCTGCTGCTGTTAATGCATTAATCGTTAATAACCCTAAGGATGGGGGACAGTCAATAATAATATACTCATATTCATCACGAATCGGCTGTAACGCTCTTTGCAAGCGTACTTCCCGGGAAATGGTTGGTACCAATTCAATTTCAGCACCAGCCAATTGAATTGTAGCGGGTAGAACATCTAAGTTTTCAGTTGCGGTTTTCCGTATGGCACCTTGAACATCTGCATCTTCTACAAGAACATTATAAATACATTGATCTAATTCAGACTTTTCAATCCCTACACCAGTCGTTGCATTTCCTTGAGCATCAATATCTACGAGAAGGACTTTTTTTCCTACTTGTGCCAATCCAGCCCCTAAATTAACGGATGTTGTTGTTTTTCCAACACCGCCTTTTTGATTAGCAATAGCAATGATTTTTCCCATGATGTCACCTACTTTCAACCTTTCTTTCTTATTCTAGAAACAATTACGTTTATTGTAACATGAAATAAAAGTTTTTCTTTTACGTCCTTATTAAACTTCAAAATTTATTTCTAAACTCCTTCTTGCTTTAACAAGAAAATATAGTAAAAGAGACCTCTCCAATAGGATAAGGTCTCTAGCACGTAATTATTTTTTCTTCGGAATTTTAATCGTAATTTGATAGTATTCATCAAACTCTTCTTCCGCAGAATTAACATTCAAACCACTATTAGCAACCATTTGTAATGATTGTCTAATCGTGTTCATAGCAATTCTCGCATCTCGACTTACTGCTTTTTGCTTCGCTTTGCGCTTTGGTTTTACTTCTTCTAATAACTTTGCAATTCGTTCTTCTGTTTGCTTTACATTCAATTGCTTCTCCACAATCTCTTGTAAAACCTTCAGTTGTAATTCCTCATTCTTCAAAGGAATAAGGGCGCGAGCATGCCGTTCTGTAATACTTTTTTCTAATAATGCACTTTTGATTTCTTCAGGCAATTTTAATAATCGCAATTTATTTGCGACTGTCGATTGTCCTTTTCCAAGTCGTTGTGCCAATGCTTCTTGTGTTAAATTATGTAACTCAATCAGCTTTTGATATGCCACAGCTTCCTCAATTGCTGTTAATTCCTCACGTTGCAAATTTTCAATTAACGCTACAGAAGCTGTCTCAGTATCATTTAAATTCTTTATTATTGCAGGGACTTTTTCCCACCCTAACTTTGTTGCTGCGCGGAAACGCCTTTCCCCGGCAATAATCTCGTACTTATCATCCTCATACTGTCTCACAACAATCGGCTGGATAAGCCCATGCGTACGAATCGTTAATGCTAGCTCCTCAATACGTGCATCGTCAAAAACTGTTCGCGGTTGATAACGGTTAGGGGTAATGTTTACTATCGGAATTTCCTGTATTTCTTCATATACCTTTTTAGCTATTTCTTCATGGCTTTCGTCTTGTAATTCGAATTCGCTCTCTTTATCTCCAAAGCCAAATAAACGAGAAAACGTATTTTTCATACATATTCCACCACCTTTTAGGCCTATTGACTGTTCTACATAAAATGTTTCCTATGAAACATTTACGTTTTCATTTATATAATTTAATCTTACGTCTAATAAGATTTATTTTTCAATAGGTAATTTATTGGGCGTTCCCGGTTTGCGTGGATATTTCTTTGGTGTCTTGCGCTTTTTCTCGATTAATAAAATATTACGCTCGCTTTCTTCAAACGGTAATTGGAACGTAGACATTTCTTTCAATTCTCCGCCAAGTACCTCTAAAGCATATTTGCCATTTTCGATTTCTTCGTTCGCCGCTGCACCTTTCATTGCAATGAATGTTCCCCCTACTTTTACAAGTGGTAAACATAGCTCACTTAATACAGAAAGACGTGCAACTGCACGTGCCATTACGATATCGTATGCTTCACGTACACCTTCTTTTTTTCCAAATGTTTCAGCACGATCATGACAAAATGCAACATCACTTAATTCTAACTTTTGCGCTAAGTGATTTAAGAAATTAATACGTTTTTGTAATGAATCTACAATTGTTACTTTTAAGTGCGGGAAACAGATTTTTAAAGGGATACTTGGGAATCCAGCTCCTGCTCCAACATCACAAATAGAAAATGGTTTCGAAAAATCATAATAAAAAGCCGCTGTAACAGAATCAAAAAAGTGTTTTAAGTATACTTCTTCTTTCTCCGTAATAGCCGTTAAGTTCATTTTTTCATTCCACTCTACTAATGTTTCAAAATAGATTCCGAACTGCTCTAACTGTCTAGAAGAGAGGGAAATACCCTTCTCTTCTAGCATAGATTGAAATTGTTCTATGTTCATCTAGCAATATCTCCTTACTATGTTATTGGTTCGATACTCGTGCAATTTTTCCTTGTTCAATGTAAATAAGCAAAATTGAAACATCAGCTGGATTTACACCAGAAATACGTGAAGCTTGCCCCATTGAAAGCGGACGAACATCTTTCAATTTCTGTCTTGCTTCTGAGGCAAGGCTAGAAATCGCATCATAATCAATATCCACAGGAATTTTTTTGTTTTCCATTTTCTTCATACGTTCTACTTGCTGTAAAGATTTCTCGATATATCCTTCGTACTTGGTCTGAATTTCAACTTGTTCCGTAATTTCATCACTTAATGCTACTTCACTTGGTACTAAAAGATGAATATGCTCATATGTCACCTCTGGACGACGTAATAAGTCACTTGCACGTATTCCATCTTTCAATTCACTTCCGCCAATACTACGAATTAATTCTTGAACTTCAGGACGCGGTTTAATAAAAATACTCTCTAACCGTTCCTTCTCCTGTTCAATTTGTAACTTTTTATTTGTAAATCGCTCATAGCGATCTTCTTTAATTAAGCCAATTTCACGACCAACTTCAGTTAAACGAAGGTCAGCATTATCATGGCGTAATAATAGGCGATATTCTGCACGAGACGTTAATAAACGATATGGTTCATTTGTACCTTTCGTTACAAGGTCATCAATTAAAACACCAATATAAGCATCAGCACGACCTAAAATAACTTCTTTTTTACCTAAAGAACGACACGCTGCATTAATCCCAGCCATAAGCCCTTGTCCTGCTGCTTCTTCGTAACCAGAAGTTCCGTTAATTTGTCCTGCTGTATATAAATTTTTAATTTTTTTCGTTTCAAGTGTTGGCCATAGTTGAGTTGGTACGATCGCATCATATTCAATTGCATAACCCGTACGCATCATTTCAACATTTTCCAGGCCAGGAATTGTTCTAAGCATTGCACGCTGTACATCTTCTGGTAAGCTCGTCGATAAGCCTTGTACATATACTTCTTGTGTATTACGTCCTTCTGGCTCTAAGAAAATTTGATGACGTGGTTTATCATTAAATCTTACTACCTTGTCTTCAATTGAAGGGCAATATCTAGGCCCTGTTCCTTTAATCATACCAGAATACATAGCTGAGCGATGTAAGTTTTCATCTATTAAACGATGTGTTTCTGTACTTGTATACGTTAACCAACATGGAATTTGATCCATAATAAATTTTGTCGTTTCAAAAGAGAAAGCACGTGGCTTATCATCACCTGGTTGAATTTCTGTTTTACTATAATCAATCGTATTACTGTTTACACGCGGAGGTGTACCTGTTTTAAATCTAACAAGATCAAAACCAAGTTCCTCTAAGTGTTCAGATAATGTAATAGATGGTTGCTGATTATTTGGACCACTTGAATATTTTAAATCGCCCATAATAATCTCACCACGTAAAAATGTTCCCGTTGTAATTACAACTGTTTTCGCTGTGTATTCAGCACCAGCTTGCGTAATTACCCCTTTACATACACCATCTTCAATAATTAAACGCTCTACCAGACCTTGAAACAACGTTAAGTTTGGTGTTTCTTCAATTGTTTTCTTTAATTCATGCTGGTAAGAGAATTTATCAGCTTGTGCACGAAGCGCGCGTACAGCTGGTCCTTTACCCGTATTTAACATACGCATTTGAATATGTGTTTTATCAATATTGCGTCCCATTTCTCCGCCTAATGCATCAATTTCACGAACAACAATCCCTTTTGCTGGTCCACCAACAGAAGGGTTACATGGCATGAACGCTACCATATCTAAGTTAATTGTTAACATTAATGTTTTTGAGCCCATTCGTGCTGCCGCAAGACCAGCTTCACATCCTGCATGACCTGCACCGATTACTATGACATCATATGAACCGGCATTGTATCCCATTGTTTATTCCTCCTAATAACCTCTATCTTACTAAATCATCTCTGATTAAAGTTTTACTTTATTTTCCTAAACAAAATTGAGAGAACAATTGGTCAATTAAACTTTCATGGACAGTATCACCAGTAATTTCACCAAGTATTTCCCACGCTCTTGTTAAATCAATTTGAACCATATCAATCGGAACACCATTTTCTATCGCTTCAATTGCATCGTTAATTGTTCTTCCTGCTTGTGTTAATAATCCGATATGTCTCGCATTAGACACGTATGTCATATCCGCAGAATCAATTGTTCCTTCAAAGAATAAATCAGCTATCGCCTTTTCAAGCTCATCTATTCCTTGCTCCTCAATTAAAGATGTTGTAATAACACGATTTCCTACCGCTAAATCTGTAACACGTTCCATATCAATTTCTTGCGGTAAATCTGTCTTATTTACAATAACAATGAAATCTTTTCCTTGTACGGCACGGAATAGATCCTCATCTTCATTTGTTAAAGCCTCGCTATAATTCACTACAATTAACACTAAGTCTGCTTGGCTCATCATTTCCTTCGAACGCTCTACACCAATTCGTTCAACAATATCTTCCGTTTCACGAATTCCGGCTGTATCTATAAGTTTAAGTGGTACACCACGCACATTAACGTACTCTTCAATAACATCACGAGTTGTTCCTGCAATATCAGTTACAATTGCCTTTTTCTCCTGAACAAGACTATTTAATAGCGATGATTTCCCAACGTTAGGTCTACCGATAATCGCGGTAGAAATGCCTTCACGTAAAATCTTTCCTTGCTTCGATGTTTCTAATATCTTTGCAATTTCAGCACGGACATGTGTAGCTTTCTCAATTAAAATATTATGCGTCATCTCTTCTACATCATCATATTCTGGGTAATCTATATTCACTTCAATATGAGCTAATGTTTCTAATATTTCTTGACGCAGATGGCCGATTAATTTAGATAATCGTCCTTCCATTTGGTTAATCGCTACATTCATAGCACGATCTGTTTTCGCACGGATTAAGTCCATAACAGCTTCTGCTTGTGACAAATCAATACGTCCATTTAAAAAAGCACGTTTTGTAAATTCACCAGGCTCTGCCAGTCGTACTCCTTGCGCTAAAATAAGCTGTAATACTTTATTTACCGAAACAAGTCCACCATGACAGTTAATTTCTACTATATTTTCACGCGTAAAAGTCCTTGGTGCACGCATAATGGACACCATAACTTCTTCAATAACTTGATTTGTATCTAAATCGACAATATGACCATAATGAATTGTATGAGAAGAAACCTGTGTTAAATCCTTCCCTTTAAAAATACGATCGACTTTCTCAATCGCATCATCCCCACTTACTCGAACAATGGCAATTGCACCTTCCCCAAGTGCTGTGGAAATTGCGGCAATTGTATCAAATTCCATGTCCTTTCACCTCACTTGCTTATTTATCTCTATTTCAACATGAATTTTTTCCGTCACTAAATTATTAGGATACCATAACGAACCTATCTACAAAAGAATAATAACTCATTTTATTATGTCCTTATGTAAAAAACACTAAACTTATTCACAGTGGATAAGTTTAGTGTTTTTTAGTTATCCACATTTATTTTCTCCTCAAAAAAACCGGCACTCAATTGAGTAACCGGTCACTTGGAAGATATTACAACATACCGATGTGGTTCTTTTCCTTCAGAAGTTGTAATGATATTTTGATGATTAGATAATGCTTGGTGAATAATTTTTCGTTCGAAAGAAGGCATTGGTTCTAGAACAACTCTTTTTTTCGTACTCACTACTTGTTTTGCTAATCGATAGGAAAGAGATTCTAACGTATTTTTTCTTTTACTACGATAGTTTTCAGCATCCAGTGTAATACCAATATATTGCTTTGTATTACGGTTCGCAACAAGCTTTGTTAAATACTGTAAAGAATTCAACGTATTCCCTCTTTTACCAATTAAAACACCAATATTTTCACCAGAAATTGTAAATTCAACTTCGCGTCCTTTTACAATTTTTCTAATCTCAACTTCCACACCCATATTTTGAATAACATTTTTTAAATATTCTTCACATTCTTGGATTGGATCTTTTTTCAATACAACTTCTACAACAGCGGGGCGATTCCCAAATAAACCTAGGAACCCCCTCTTACCCTCATCGATAATATTTATATCTACTCGATCTTTCGAAGCATTTAATTGTCTTAAAGCATCTTGTACTGCCAGCTCGACTGTTTGTCCTTTAGCAGTAATCATACTCACTTGCTTGATCCTCCTGCCTTACTAGCCTTAATGTCAGGCCCTTTGATCATATACATTTGAGCGATACCAAAGATATTACCAACTACCCAGTACAATGATAGTGCTGCTGGGAAGTTAATTGCAAAGACTAAAATCATAATTGGCATAAGCCAAATCATCATTGCCATTTGCGGATTTTGTCCAGCCGTTCCTGCCATTGCAAGCTTTTGCTGAATAAACGTCGTAATAGCTGCAACAATTGGAAGGATATAGAACGGATCCGCCTGTCCTAAATCGAACCATAAAAATGTATGTTCACTAATTGCTGTTGTTCTCATAATCGCATGATAAAACGCGAATAAAATAGGCATCTGAACAAATATTGGTAAACATCCTGCTAATGGGTTTACACCATTCTTTTGATATAACTGCATCATTTCTTGTTGTAGTTTTTGCTGTGTTGCTTGATCTTTAGAACTATATTTCTCTTTTAATTTCACCATTTCTGGTTGTAACGCCTGCATTGCTTTCGTACTCTTCGTTTGTTTAATCATTAATGGTAATAATGCAAAACGAATGATAAGAGTTGTAACAACGATTGCTAAACCGTAATTACTATCAAATAATTCTGCAAAATACGTGATTAACTGAGAAAGCGGGTATACGAAATATTCATTCCAAATCCCAGTGCTTTTCGGTGTAATCGGTTGATTTGTTTCACTACAGCCAGTAGCAATTGCCATTAGCATAATAACCATGGCTAATAAACCTATTTTCTTTTTCAAAGCCTGCTCCTCCTTGTTTCGGTATGTATATAGTGTAATTCATTTCCTTACGCTACTTTTTTATTCTTTTCATACCAGAGCGTTTAAAGACATGAATTAAGCTTTTCTTTAACTCTTCATATGTCATCTCTGCACAAGGCTTCCTTGCTATTATAACAAAATCTTTTCCAGAATCTATCTCATCTTTTAATTCTATAATCGATTGGCGAATCATACGCTTAATTCGATTACGCACTACTGCATTTCCTATTTTCTTACTAACAGAAAGACCAATGCGAAAATGCGGCTGTTTTTCTTTATCTAATTTGTATACAACAAACTGGCGATTGGCATTCGATTGTCCTTTTTGGAAAACAGCCTGGAATTCATCATTCTTTTTTATACGATTTTTTTTCTTCATATCATTTGACACTCCTGTATTTCATCAGCGGAAACTCATTATTATTAGAAAAAAAGACCACTGAACGTTCAGTGGTCTACGCAGATAATACTTTTCTTCCTTTACGACGACGAGCTGCTAGCACTTTACGTCCGTTTGCTGTGCTCATACGGCTGCGGAAACCATGTACTTTGCTGCGCTTACGTTTATTTGGTTGGTAAGTTCTTTTCATTATATGACACCTCCCTGAGGAATATCTGTTAAAGACAGTCTAATAAATTATAGTAAATCAAATAGGAAAATGTCAATGGTTCTCGAAATTTTCATCAAATATTCATTTTTAACCTATTCACAAACTTTTTCACAGTACCTATATTTCCTTGTGGATAAATATATTTTCTCTTTTTTGTATCCACAAACTCTTTTTTTACTTTTACACAGTATATCGTGTTGTGGACAAGTTTATTCCACAAGGTATTGATTTTGTGGATAACTTTCTTAAATTCATTGCTATAGCTGCTTTTTTTTGATATTATAGTTGTGTTTTCACTTTGAATAAGTTTTCCACACCTTTATTTTATCCACAATTTGTGTATAACATGTGGATAGTTTAAATCACATGTGAGTAAATAGTTGTCCACATGTGTTATTTTGTCGAAAACTCTATCTCGGATACTAACGACGTTTTTATATTTTAAAATACGTTTCGTATAAATATGCACTAGAAATATTTACAGGTTGTACAATTGTTGCGCAACCTTATTCTTTTACCATCTTTGTAAAGGAGGGACACCTTTGGAAAATATCTCTGATTTATGGAATAGTGCCTTAAAAGAATTAGAAAAAAAGGTAAGCAAGCCAAGTTATGAAACCTGGTTAAAATCAACAACTGCTCATAACTTAAAAAAAGATGTATTAACTATTACAGCTCCAAATGAATTCGCTCGTGACTGGCTAGAATCTCATTATTCGGAACTAATCTCCGAAACACTTTATGATTTAACAGGGGCAAAACTAGCTATTCGTTTTATCATTCCCCAAAGTCAGGCAGAAGAGGATATAGATCTCCCTTCTGTTAAGCAAAAACACGCACATGATGAGTCTAATCACTTACCACAGAGTATGTTAAACCCAAAATATACATTTGATACATTTGTTATTGGCTCTGGTAATCGTTTTGCACATGCTGCTTCTTTAGCTGTAGCTGAAGCACCAGCTAAAGCCTATAATCCGCTCTTTATTTACGGGGGCGTTGGACTTGGAAAAACACATTTAATGCACGCAATTGGGCATTATGTAATTGAACACAACCCAAATGCAAAAGTTGTATATTTATCATCTGAAAAATTTACAAATGAATTTATTAATTCAATTCGTGATAATAAAGCTGTCGATTTTCGTAATAAATATCGTAATGTAGATGTCTTATTGATAGATGATATTCAATTTCTTGCTGGAAAAGAACAAACACAGGAAGAGTTTTTCCATACATTTAATGCGTTACATGAAGAAAGTAAACAAATTGTGATTTCAAGCGATAGACCACCAAAAGAAATCCCAACTTTAGAAGATCGCCTTCGTTCTCGCTTTGAATGGGGGTTAATTACGGACATTACGCCACCAGATTTAGAAACTAGAATCGCAATTTTACGTAAAAAAGCAAAAGCAGAAGGTCTTGATATACCAAATGAAGTTATGCTTTATATCGCAAATCAAATCGATTCAAATATTCGTGAACTAGAGGGTGCACTTATTCGAGTTGTAGCTTATTCATCTTTAATTAATAAAGATATGAATGCTGATTTAGCGGCTGAAGCGCTTAAAAATATTATTCCAAACTCTATACCTAGAATTATTTCTATTTCTGATATTCAAAAGGCTGTTGGGGGCGTCTATCAAGTAAAATTAGAAGATTTCAAAGCAAAAAAACGGACAAAATCCGTTGCATTCCCTCGCCAAATTGCGATGTATTTATCACGTGAACTTACGGACTCATCTTTGCCAAAAATAGGTGAAGAATTTGGTGGCCGCGATCATACAACAGTAATCCATGCTCACGAAAAAATTTCGAAGCTATTAAAAACGGATACTCAATTACAAAAACACGTTGAAGAAGTTAAGGATATTTTAAAATAGTAGTAGCTGAATAGTGTGAATAACTTAGCTTGTTTTACGCACAGTCTATCCACATGTAGATAGACTGTTTTTACATCTTTAAACAGGGTTATCCACATATCCACAAGCCCTATTACTATTACTACTACTTTTTTATCTTTATTAAATAAATAAAATCTTATACTTACCGGAGGTTTTTCGTTATGCGTTTTACAATACAAAAAGACTATCTTGTAAGAAGTGTACAAGATGTAATGAAGGCAGTTTCTTCTCGTACAACAATTCCAATTCTTACAGGGATTAAAGTTGTAGCAACTGAAGAAGGTGTTACTTTAACAGGTAGTGATGCAGACATCTCTATCGAATCATTTATCCCAGTCGAAGATGCTGGAAAAGAAATTGTGGAAATTAAACAATCAGGAAGTATTATTTTACAAGCAAAATATTTTAGTGAGATCGTAAAAAAATTACCTAAAGAAACTGTCGAAATTTCTGTGGAAAATCATTTTATGACAAAAATAAAATCTGGAAAATCAGAGTTCAACTTAAATGGTTTAGATGCTGCTGAATATCCGTTATTACCACAAATCGAAGAACATCATGTATTTAAGATTCCAACAGATTTACTAAAGCACATGATTCGTCAAACAGTATTTGCAGTTTCAAGTTCTGAAACAAGACCGATCTTGACAGGTGTAAACTGGAAGGTATATAACAGCGAGCTAACTTGTATTGCAACAGATAGTCACAGACTGGCACTTCGCAAAGCAAAAATCGAAGGGTATAATATTGCCGATGAATTTCAAGCGAATGTCGTTATTCCTGGTAAGAGCTTAAGTGAATTAAGTAAAATTCTAGATGAATCTGAAGAAATGGTAGATATCGTTATTACGGAGTATCAAGTATTATTCCGTACAAAACATTTATTATTCTTCTCAAGATTATTAGAAGGAAATTATCCAGATACAACGCGTTTAATTCCAGCTGAAAGTAAAACTGATATATTTGTAAATACAAAGGAATTTTTACAAGCGATTGATCGTGCGTCGCTGTTAGCAAGAGATGGTCGTAACAACGTTGTTAAATTATCGACATTAGAACAACAGATGTTAGAGATTTCCTCGAATGCACCAGAAATCGGAAAGGTAGTAGAAGAGGTTCAATGTGAAAATGTAGATGGAGAAGAATTAAAAATATCTTTTAGTGCAAAATATATGATGGACGCATTAAAGGCTTTAGATAGTACAGAAATTAAAGTTAGTTTTACTGGAGCGATGAGACCGTTTTTAATTCGCACAGTAAATGATGATTCCATTATCCAATTAATTTTACCAGTCCGTACTTACTAAGTAAGGATTAAGGGTTGCTAGTGTAAAGGTACTAGTGACCCTTATTTGATTTGTGGGGTATTACTTTCCTAATGCTAGTTTATTTAGTACAATGAAAGAATGAACACTTTCAGAAAGTGAGCGATTTTATGAAACTTATTAAGATTTCAACAGAATACATTACACTAGGACAATTTTTAAAGTTAGCTGATGTAATTGATACAGGTGGCGCTGTGAAATGGTTCTTACAAGAATATGAAGTATACGTGAATCAAGAACTTGAAAATAGAAGAGGCCGAAAGTTATATGCAAATGATATTGTTGAAATTCCGGGAAGCGGAACTTTCCAAGTTCAGGCATAAAGGGGGATCCCTTTGTTTATTACAGAAATACAATTAAAAAACTATCGCAATTATGAGCATTTAGAGCTTTCCTTTGAGGATAAAGTCAATGTAATTATTGGTGAAAATGCGCAAGGGAAAACGAATCTGATGGAAGCTATTTATGTATTGGCGATGGCGAAATCTCATAGAACTTCGAACGATCGTGAACTCATTCGTTGGGATGAGGATTATGGTAATATAAAAGGTAGATTACAAAGGCGAAATAGTTCAATATCCTTAGAATTAAACATTTCAAAAAAAGGTAAAAAGGCAAAGTTAAATCAGTTAGAACAACAAAAATTGAGCCAGTATATTGGTGAAATGAATGTTGTTATGTTTGCCCCAGAAGATTTAAATCTTGTAAAAGGAAGCCCTCAAGTACGAAGACGCTTTTTGGATATGGAACTTGGACAAATAGCTCCGGTCTATTTGTATGAATTAAGTCAATATCAAAAGGTACTCACGCAACGAAATCATTTACTTAAGAAGATGCAAGGGAATAGTAAAAATGAGGAAACGATGTTGGATGTATTTACACTTCAACTTATTGAGCATGGTGCAAAAATTTTGCGAAAACGTTTTGAGTTTTTGCATTTACTACAAGAATGGGCTGCTCCAATTCATCGCGGAATTAGCAGGGGATTAGAGGAGTTAGAAATCGTTTATAAACCAAGTGTAGATGTATCAGAATCAATGGATTTGTCGAAAATAAAAGAAGTATACTATGAAAGTTTTCAATCTGTGAAACAACGTGAAATTTTTCGGGGTACAACTTTACTTGGTCCTCATCGTGATGATTTACAATTCTTCGTTAATAGTAAAAATGTTCAAGTCTTTGGTTCACAAGGACAACAACGAACAACCGCACTATCCCTAAAATTGGCTGAAATTGAATTGATATACTCAGAGGTTAAGGAATATCCAATTCTTTTACTAGATGATGTGTTATCAGAATTAGATGATTATCGTCAATCGCATCTGCTAAATACAATTCAAGGAAAAGTACAAACCTTTGTGACAACGACGAGTGTCGAGGGAATTGAACACGAAACATTGAAAGAAGCGAAAACAATTCATGTAACGAACGGCACGGTAGATTGTGAAATAGACAGAAAATAATTTCTGTTTAAATGGAAAAGTAGGTGATCTTTGTGTCAATGGAACAAAAGCAAATGCAGGAAAATGCATATGATGAAAGTCAGATTCAGGTGTTAGAAGGACTGGAGGCAGTTCGAAAGCGTCCTGGTATGTATATCGGTTCTACAAGTGGAAAAGGTCTTCATCACCTCGTGTGGGAAATTGTTGATAACAGTATTGATGAAGCTTTAGCAGGATATTGTGATGAAATTAATGTCAGTATTGAAGAAGATAATAGTATTGTTGTAACAGATGATGGTCGTGGTATCCCTGTTGGTATACAAGAAAAAATGGGACGTCCCGCTGTAGAAGTTATTATGACGGTACTCCATGCCGGTGGTAAATTTGGCGGTGGTGGTTATAAAGTTTCTGGTGGTTTGCATGGTGTAGGTGCATCTGTTGTAAATGCTTTATCAACAGAATTAGAGGTATTTGTACATCGAGATGGAAAAATACACTATCAAAAATATGAACGTGGGGTCCCGGCTGCAGATTTAAAAGTAATAGGTGAAACTGATCGTACAGGAACGATCACACGCTTTAAGCCAGATTCAGAAATTTTTACAGAGACGACAGAATACGAATTTGATACATTAGCGACTCGTATGCGTGAGTTGGCGTTTTTAAATCGTAATATTAAATTAACAATTGAAGATAAGCGTGAACATAAGCAAAAGAAAGAATTCCATTATGAAGGTGGAATTAAATCATATGTTGAACATTTAAATCGTTCAAAACAACCGATTCATGAAGAACCTGTATATGTTGACGGTTCAAAAGATGGGATTCAGGTTGAGGTTGCTCTTCAATATAACGAAGGCTATACAAATCATATTTATTCATTTACAAATAATATTCATACGTATGAAGGCGGTACACATGAGGTAGGTTTTAAGACTGCTCTAACACGTGTAATTAACGATTATGGTCGTAAAAATAATATTTTAAAAGATGCGGATAGTAATTTAACTGGTGAAGATGTTCGTGAAGGCTTAACAGCAATCGTGTCAATTAAGCATCCAAATCCACAATTTGAAGGACAAACAAAGACGAAACTTGGAAATAGTGAAGCGAGAACGATTACAGAGTCTGTATTCTCAGAGGCGTTTGAAAAGTTCTTACTAGAAAATCCCAATGTTGCACGTAAAATTATAGATAAAGGGACTATGGCAGCACGTGCACGTGTAGCGGCTAAAAAGGCTCGTGAACTAACGCGCCGAAAGAGTGCTCTAGAAGTTTCAAGTTTACCAGGGAAGCTAGCTGATTGTTCTTCTAAAGATCCAGCAATTAGCGAAATTTACATCGTGGAGGGTGACTCTGCGGGCGGATCTGCAAAACAAGGACGCGATCGTCATTTTCAAGCGATTTTACCACTGAAGGGTAAAATTATTAACGTTGAAAAGGCACGTTTAGATAAGATTTTATCAAATGATGAAGTTCGTACAATTATTACAGCAATTGGTACAAATATTGGTGGGGATTTTGCTATTGAAAAAGCTCGCTATCATAAAGTTATTATTATGACAGATGCCGATGTTGATGGTGCACATATTCGTACCCTATTATTAACGTTCTTCTATCGTTATATGCGTCAAATCATTGAGTGTGGATATATATATATCGCACAGCCACCGTTGTTTAAAGTACAACAAGGTAAAAAAATTCAAT
This sequence comes from Bacillus sp. FSL R9-9530, assembly GCF_038008145.1. Lineage (NCBI taxonomy): Bacteria > Bacillati > Bacillota > Bacilli > Caryophanales > Bacillaceae > Bacillus > Bacillus sp. FSL R9-9530. The sequence continues at coordinate 3,940,287 of NZ_JBBOYO010000001.1, read as the reverse complement.
ATGCTTATAACAATAAAGAACTTGAAAAAATACTAGCTGAATTACCAGCTCAACCTAAGCCTGGGATTCAGCGTTATAAAGGTCTAGGGGAAATGAATCCAACTCAGCTGTGGGAGACGACAATGGACCCAGAAGTACGTTCGTTACTTCAAGTTTCCCTTCAAGATGCAATTGAAGCGGATGAAACATTTGAAATTTTGATGGGTGATAAAGTAGAGCCGCGTCGTAACTTTATCCAAGAAAATGCAAAATACGTGAAAAACCTTGATATTTAAGTGAGTAATGACAGGAATCTAAGTATTCCTGTCTTCTACATATAAATCAATGTATGTGTAACGGAAATGTAAGAGGAGGTGCTCGTTGATGTCAGACAATCAACAACAAGCACGAATTCGAGAAATTAATATTAGTCATGAAATGCGTACCTCATTTTTAGATTACGCAATGAGTGTTATCGTGTCTCGTGCATTACCAGATGTTCGTGATGGATTAAAACCAGTTCATCGTAGGGTTTTATATGCGATGAATGATTTAGGAATTACAGCTGATAAAGCATATAAGAAGTCGGCGCGTATTGTCGGCGAAGTAATTGGTAAGTATCACCCGCACGGTGATTCAGCTGTTTATGAAACAATGGTACGTATGGCACAAGATTTTAGTCAACGTTACATGCTTGTTGATGGACATGGTAATTTCGGTTCTGTTGATGGAGATTCAGCGGCAGCAATGCGTTATACAGAAGCAAGAATGTCTAAGATTTCTATGGAATTAATACGCGATATTACAAAGAATACAATTGATTATCAAGATAACTACGATGGTTCTGAAAGAGAGCCAGTTGTATTACCAGCGCGTTTCCCTAACTTATTAGTCAATGGTACGACGGGTATTGCGGTTGGTATGGCAACAAACATTCCACCGCATCAACTTGGAGAAGTAATTGATGGTGTGTTGGCATTAAGTCATAACCCTGATATCACTATCGCGGAATTAATGGAATATATTCCTGGGCCAGACTTCCCAACTTCAGGTTTAATCTTAGGGCGAAGTGGAATTCGAAGAGCTTACGAAACAGGTCGCGGTTCTATTATACTTCGTGCTAAAGTTGAAATTGAAGAGAAAGCAAATGGTAAACAAACTATTATCGTAACAGAACTACCTTATCAAGTTAATAAGGCGCGATTAATTGAAAAGATCGCAGAACTAGTTCGTGATAAGAAAATTGAAGGTATTACAGATTTACGTGATGAATCAGATCGAAATGGTATGCGTATTGTTATGGAAGTACGTCGTGATGCCAATGCCAATGTACTATTAAATAATCTATATAAACATACAGCACTCCAAACTAGCTTCGGTATTAATATGTTGTCTCTTGTAAATGGAGAGCCACAAGTCTTAAATTTAAAACAAAATCTATATTATTATTTAGAGCATCAAAAGGTAGTGATTCGTAGACGTACTGCTTATGAATTAGAGAAAGCAGAAGCGCGTGCTCATATTTTAGAAGGCTTACGAATTGCCTTAGATCATCTTGATGAAGTTATTACTTTAATCCGTAGTTCAAAAACAGCTGATATTGCAAAACAAGGTTTAATGGAACGTTTCGGCTTAAGTGAGAAACAAGCGCAGGCGATTTTAGATATGCGTTTGCAACGTTTAACTGGATTAGAACGCGAAAAAATCGAACAAGAATATCAAGATTTAATGAAGATAATTGCAGAGTTAAAAGCAATTTTAGCAGACGAAGAAAAAGTTCTTGAAATTATTCGCGAGGAATTAGCTGAAGTAAAAGAGCGTTTTAATGATAAGAGAAGAACAGAAATTACAATTGGCGGTATGGAAGCTATAGAGGATGAAGATTTAATCCCAGAACAAAATATCGCAATTACACTTACTCATAATGGTTATATTAAGAGGTTACCGGCTTCTACGTACAAAACACAGAACCGTGGGGGACGTGGTGTACAAGGAATGGGTACGAATGATGATGACTTTGTCGAACATTTATTAACAACGTCTACTCATGATCATATTTTATTCTTCACAAACAAGGGTAAAGTATACCGTACAAAAGGATATGAAATCCCAGAGTATAGTCGTACAGCAAAAGGTATACCGATTATTAATCTATTAGGGGTAGATAAGGGTGAGTGGATCAACGCTATTATTCCAATTCGTGAATTTGGTGACGACCAGTTCTTATTCTTTACAACGAAACAAGGTATCTCTAAGAGAACACCACTTTCATCATTTGCCAATATACGTACAAATGGTTTAATTGCAATTTCTCTTCGTGAAGAGGATGAATTAATCTCTGTACGCTTAACATCTGGTGATAAGGATATTATCGTTGGGACAAGTAACGGTATGCTAATTCGTTTCAATGAGCAAGATGTGCGTTCAATGGGACGTAATGCGGCTGGTGTAAAAGCAATTACATTAGGTGATGAAGATCAAGTTGTAGGTATGGAAATTGTCGAAGAGGATGTAAATGTTCTAATTGTAACCAAAAATGGTTATGGAAAGCGTACACCGATTGATGAATACCGTCTGCAAAGTCGTGGTGGTAAAGGTCTGAAGACTTGTAATATTACAGATAAAAACGGTAAGTTAGTAGCGGTTAAGTCTGTAACAGGCGAAGAAGACATTATGTTAATTACAGCAGCAGGCGTTATTATTCGTATGCCGGTTGATCAAATCTCTCAAATGGGACGTAATACACAAGGTGTTCGTCTAATTCGATTAGAAGATGAGCAAGAGGTAGCGACAGTAGCAAAAGCGCAAAAAGATGAAGAAGAAGAATCTAATGAAGAGGATTCTTCTGAAGAGTAAGAGTGGGGATTTCTCCCCCTCTTATTTTTTTATAATAATACTTGCATAGCAATAGGAAAGTGTATATAATAGGAAAAGTCAGCAAATGAGAGATACAAGTTATCGGAAAAAACTTGTTGACGAAAATAATATACTATGATATATTATGAAAGTCGCTGAAACGCGATGTTGAACTTTGAAAACTAAACGAAACAAACAACGTGAAACGTCAATTTTTATTTTTAGATGCTAGACAAACTAACTTTATTGGAGAGTTTGATCCTGGCTCAGGATGAACGCTGGCGGCGTGCCTAATACATGCAAGTCGAGCGAATGGATTAAGAGCTTGCTCTTATGAAGTTAGCGGCGGACGGGTGAGTAACACGTGGGTAACCTACCCATAAGACTGGGATAACTCCGGGAAACCGGGGCTAATACCGGATAATATTTTGAACTGCATAGTTCGAAATTGAAAGGCGGCTTCGGCTGTCACTTATGGATGGACCCGCGTCGCATTAGCTAGTTGGTGAGGTAACGGCTCACCAAGGCGACGATGCGTAGCCGACCTGAGAGGGTGATCGGCCACACTGGGACTGAGACACGGCCCAGACTCCTACGGGAGGCAGCAGTAGGGAATCTTCCGCAATGGACGAAAGTCTGACGGAGCAACGCCGCGTGAGTGATGAAGGCTTTCGGGTCGTAAAACTCTGTTGTTAGGGAAGAACAAGTGCTAGTTGAATAAGCTGGCACCTTGACGGTACCTAACCAGAAAGCCACGGCTAACTACGTGCCAGCAGCCGCGGTAATACGTAGGTGGCAAGCGTTATCCGGAATTATTGGGCGTAAAGCGCGCGCAGGTGGTTTCTTAAGTCTGATGTGAAAGCCCACGGCTCAACCGTGGAGGGTCATTGGAAACTGGGAGACTTGAGTGCAGAAGAGGAAAGTGGAATTCCATGTGTAGCGGTGAAATGCGTAGAGATATGGAGGAACACCAGTGGCGAAGGCGACTTTCTGGTCTGTAACTGACACTGAGGCGCGAAAGCGTGGGGAGCAAACAGGATTAGATACCCTGGTAGTCCACGCCGTAAACGATGAGTGCTAAGTGTTAGAGGGTTTCCGCCCTTTAGTGCTGAAGTTAACGCATTAAGCACTCCGCCTGGGGAGTACGGCCGCAAGGCTGAAACTCAAAGGAATTGACGGGGGCCCGCACAAGCGGTGGAGCATGTGGTTTAATTCGAAGCAACGCGAAGAACCTTACCAGGTCTTGACATCCTCTGAAAACTCTAGAGATAGAGCTTCTCCTTCGGGAGCAGAGTGACAGGTGGTGCATGGTTGTCGTCAGCTCGTGTCGTGAGATGTTGGGTTAAGTCCCGCAACGAGCGCAACCCTTGATCTTAGTTGCCATCATTAAGTTGGGCACTCTAAGGTGACTGCCGGTGACAAACCGGAGGAAGGTGGGGATGACGTCAAATCATCATGCCCCTTATGACCTGGGCTACACACGTGCTACAATGGACGGTACAAAGAGCTGCAAGACCGCGAGGTGGAGCTAATCTCATAAAACCGTTCTCAGTTCGGATTGTAGGCTGCAACTCGCCTACATGAAGCTGGAATCGCTAGTAATCGCGGATCAGCATGCCGCGGTGAATACGTTCCCGGGCCTTGTACACACCGCCCGTCACACCACGAGAGTTTGTAACACCCGAAGTCGGTGGGGTAACCTTTATGGAGCCAGCCGCCTAAGGTGGGACAGATGATTGGGGTGAAGTCGTAACAAGGTAGCCGTATCGGAAGGTGCGGCTGGATCACCTCCTTTCTATGGAGAATTGATGAACACTGTTCATCAATATAAGTTTCCGTGTTTCGTTTTCGTTTAGTTTTGAGAGTTCAATATAAGTATTGACTCTTAAATAGGAATATGATATAAATAAATTCCGCAATTTGTATGGGCCTATAGCTCAGCTGGTTAGAGCGCACGCCTGATAAGCGTGAGGTCGATGGTTCGAGTCCATTTAGGCCCACCATACATTTTACGGGGCCTTAGCTCAGCTGGGAGAGCGCCTGCCTTGCACGCAGGAGGTCAGCGGTTCGATCCCGCTAGGCTCCACCAAAAAGCTATTTTATATAGCAAATGGTATGTTCTTTGAAAACTAGATAACAGTGTAGCTCATATTTTTTTAATTTTAGTTTGGTTAAGTTAGAAAGGGCGCACGGTGGATGCCTTGACACTAGGAGTCGATGAAGGACGGGACTAACGCCGATATGCTTCGGGGAGCTGTAAGTAAGCTTTGATCCGAAGATTTCCGAATGGGGAAACCCACTATACGTAATGGTATGGTATCCTTACCTGAATACATAGGGTATGGAAGACAGACCCAGGGAACTGAAACATCTAAGTACCTGGAGGAAGAGAAAGCAAATGCGATTTCCTGAGTAGCGGCGAGCGAAACGGAATCTAGCCCAAACCAAGAGGCTTGCCTCTTGGGGTTGTAGGACATTCTATACGGAGTTACAAAGGAACGAGGTAGACGAAGCGACCTGGAAAGGTCCGTCACAGAGGGTAATAACCCCGTAGTCGAAACTTCGTTCTCTCTTGAATGTATCCTGAGTACGGCGGAACACGTGAAATTCCGTCGGAATCTGGGAGGACCATCTCCCAAGGCTAAATACTCCCTAGTGATCGATAGTGAACCAGTACCGTGAGGGAAAGGTGAAAAGCACCCCGGAAGGGGAGTGAAAGAGATCCTGAAACCGTGTGCCTACAAATAGTCAGAGCCCGTTAATGGGTGATGGCGTGCCTTTTGTAGAATGAACCGGCGAGTTACGATCCCGTGCGAGGTTAAGCTGAAGAGGCGGAGCCGCAGCGAAAGCGAGTCTGAATAGGGCGTTTAGTACGTGGTCGTAGACCCGAAACCAGGTGATCTACCCATGTCCAGGGTGAAGTTCAGGTAACACTGAATGGAGGCCCGAACCCACGCACGTTGAAAAGTGCGGGGATGAGGTGTGGGTAGCGGAGAAATTCCAATCGAACCTGGAGATAGCTGGTTCTCCCCGAAATAGCTTTAGGGCTAGCCTTAAGTGTAAGAGTCTTGGAGGTAGAGCACTGATTGAACTAGGGGTCCTCATCGGATTACCGAATTCAGTCAAACTCCGAATGCCAATGACTTATCCTTAGGAGTCAGACTGCGAGTGATAAGATCCGTAGTCAAGAGGGAAACAGCCCAGATCGCCAGCTAAGGTCCCAAAGTGTGTATTAAGTGGAAAAGGATGTGGAGTTGCTTAGACAACTAGGATGTTGGCTCAGAAGCAGCCACCATTTAAAGAGTGCGTAATAGCTCACTAGTCGAGTGACTCTGCGCCGAAAATGTACCGGGGCTAAATACACCACCGAAGCTGCGAATTGATACCAATGGTATCAGTGGTAGGGGAGCGTTCTAAGTGCAGTGAAGTCAGACCGGAAGGACTGGTGGAGCGCTTAGAAGTGAGAATGCCGGTATGAGTAGCGAAAGACGGGTGAGAATCCCGTCCACCGAATGCCTAAGGTTTCCTGAGGAAGGCTCGTCCGCTCAGGGTTAGTCAGGACCTAAGCCGAGGCCGACAGGCGTAGGCGATGGACAACAGGTTGATATTCCTGTACCACCTCTTTATCGTTTGAGCAATGGAGGGACGCAGAAGGATAGAAGAAGCGTGCGATTGGTTGTGCACGTCCAAGCAGTTAGGCTGATAAGTAGGCAAATCCGCTTATCGTGAAGGCTGAGCTGTGATGGGGAAGCTCCTTATGGAGCGAAGTCTTTGATTCCCCGCTGCCAAGAAAAGCTTCTAGCGAGATAAAAGGTGCCTGTACCGCAAACCGACACAGGTAGGCGAGGAGAGAATCCTAAGGTGTGCGAGAGAACTCTGGTTAAGGAACTCGGCAAAATGACCCCGTAACTTCGGGAGAAGGGGTGCTTTCTTAACGGAAAGCCGCAGTGAATAGGCCCAAGCGACTGTTTAGCAAAAACACAGGTCTCTGCGAAGCCGTAAGGCGAAGTATAGGGGCTGACACCTGCCCGGTGCTGGAAGGTTAAGGAGAGGGGTTAGCGTAAGCGAAGCTCTGAACTGAAGCCCCAGTAAACGGCGGCCGTAACTATAACGGTCCTAAGGTAGCGAAATTCCTTGTCGGGTAAGTTCCGACCCGCACGAAAGGTGTAACGATTTGGGCACTGTCTCAACCAGAGACTCGGTGAAATTATAGTACCTGTGAAGATGCAGGTTACCCGCGACAGGACGGAAAGACCCCGTGGAGCTTTACTGTAGCCTGATATTGAATTTTGGTACAGTTTGTACAGGATAGGCGGGAGCCATTGAAACCGGAGCGCTAGCTTCGGTGGAGGCGCTGGTGGGATACCGCCCTGACTGTATTGAAATTCTAACCTACGGGTCTCATCGACCCGGGAGACAGTGTCAGGTGGGCAGTTTGACTGGGGCGGTCGCCTCCTAAAGTGTAACGGAGGCGCCCAAAGGTTCCCTCAGAATGGTTGGAAATCATTCGTAGAGTGCAAAGGCATAAGGGAGCTTGACTGCGAGACCTACAAGTCGAGCAGGGACGAAAGTCGGGCTTAGTGATCCGGTGGTTCCGCATGGAAGGGCCATCGCTCAACGGATAAAAGCTACCCCGGGGATAACAGGCTTATCTCCCCCAAGAGTCCACATCGACGGGGAGGTTTGGCACCTCGATGTCGGCTCATCGCATCCTGGGGCTGTAGTCGGTCCCAAGGGTTGGGCTGTTCGCCCATTAAAGCGGTACGCGAGCTGGGTTCAGAACGTCGTGAGACAGTTCGGTCCCTATCCGTCGTGGGCGCAGGAAATTTGAGAGGAGCTGTCCTTAGTACGAGAGGACCGGGATGGACGCACCGCTGGTGTACCAGTTGTTCTGCCAAGGGCATAGCTGGGTAGCTATGTGCGGAAGGGATAAGTGCTGAAAGCATCTAAGCATGAAGCCCCCCTCAAGATGAGATTTCCCATAGCGTAAGCTAGTAAGATCCCTGAAAGATGATCAGGTTGATAGGTTCGAGGTGGAAGCATGGTGACATGTGGAGCTGACGAATACTAATAGATCGAGGACTTAACCATATAATATGAAGCAAATGTTATCTAGTTTTGAAGGAATATACCTTCATAGTTTGGTGATGATGGCAGAGAGGTCACACCCGTTCCCATACCGAACACGGAAGTTAAGCTCTCTAGCGCCGATGGTAGTTGGGACCTTGTCCCTGTGAGAGTAGGACGTCGCCAAGCAAGATAAAAACACGAGTCATTTGACTCGTGTTTTTTTTATTTCCCATGAAATAGGTTGGATTCCGTTAGTAAAAATGCTGAAATATAGTAAGGGATTTTTTGAGCAGAAATATTGAGAAATTGATAAATAAACGGATAATCTTCAGATCCATAACTTCCAAGTAAGTCATACCACCAATCCGTTTCATACCTAGAAATCATACTTAAATTATAGAGTAATAAATAATGAACAAGAAGCTCAGGCAACACTGGCTTAGAGTTTCTAGGGTCAGTCGTAAGTGGTAAATAATAAGTGTCAGTAAGATGCTCATAGTATAAAGGTGTACTATACATAGGATTCCATGATTGAATAGGTGCCGAAAAAAACAAATTTAATTCATTATTTTTCTCAGGTACGTGTTGTATTGATAAATGCTTACAAGCTGTTTCGATGTAACGAGAAAATCTCTCTTTGGTCATATGTAGTCGATCTAGTATGTTGACTGAAAAAGAGAGTTCATTTTTATTTGTTGAATCAATTTTATATAATGTGGTTCCTTTTTGACTATAGCGAAATAAATGTTGTAATTCAGGAATATTCCCCATTAGCTCTAACATATTAAACTTCTCCGCTTCTAAGTGTTTCATGTGAAACAGTTGTTCTGCAACGTGAGTAAACAATCCGTTTTTCTGTATTTTCACCTCATCTTCTAAAAATTGATACCCCTGTTTTTTCCGTTTACGAGTCGTAACGCCATGAGCTAAAACAGTAGTTGATTCTGGGTAGTTAGGATCAATAGTTAACAAGCAAGCTTTAAACAGTTGGCTAATTCCATAAAATAACAACATCGGCTGAATCGAAAAGGGGGCCACCTTATATAATTCATAATAATTTTTCCCGTGTTCTAAGTAGTAAATAAAGGGATAACAGTTTTCAAAACTTTTTTTTTCAGCATCTTGTATGGAGGATTTTTCATAACAACGGGCAAGATAACGTTGTACATTTTGAGATGAAAAAAAGAAACTTAATTGCTGCCAAGTACAATGTGTTTGATGCATATATTACGCTCCTTTTATTGTCTAAAAATTCTAACATATATATACGTCCTTGACAGTATTTTAACCAATTGATAAGCTACTAATAATAATTTCTGGTATCATGGGGGGAACAATTATGTGGGAATCTAAATTTGTTAAAGAAGGTTTGACTTTTGATGATGTATTACTTGTACCAGCGAGGTCAGATATATTACCAAGAGAAGTAAGTGTTAAAACAGTTTTATCTGAAAGCTTACAGCTAAACATCCCGTTAATTAGTGCAGGAATGGATACAGTAACAGAAGCTGACATGGCTATTGCAATGGCTCGCCAAGGCGGTTTAGGAATTATTCATAAGAATATGTCTATTGAGCAACAAGCAGAGCAAGTTGATAAAGTAAAGCGCTCTGAAAGCGGCGTTATTTCAGATCCTTTCTTCTTAACTCCAGAACATCAAGTATATGATGCAGAACATCTTATGGGAAAATATCGTATCTCAGGTGTACCAGTTGTAAATAATTTAGATGAGCGAAAATTAGTTGGTATTATTACAAACCGTGATATGCGTTTCATCCAAGACTACTCAATCAAAATTTCTGACGTAATGACAAAAGAACAGTTAATTACAGCTCCAGTTGGTACTACACTGGAAGAAGCTGAAAAAATCCTACAAAAGTATAAAATTGAAAAGCTCCCTCTTGTTGATAATAACGGTGTATTACAAGGGCTTATCACAATAAAAGATATTGAAAAAGTAATTGAATTCCCAAACTCTGCTAAAGATAAGCAAGGACGCTTATTAGTTGGAGCAGCTGTTGGTGTAACGGCTGATGCTATGCTTCGTATCGATGCATTAGTAAAAGCTAGCGTAGATGCAATTGTACTTGATACAGCTCATGGGCATTCTAAAGGTGTTATTGAAAAAGTAAAAGAAGTTCGTGCGAAATATCCAGCACTAAATATTATCGCTGGAAATGTTGCTACAGCTGAAGCAACGAAAGCATTAATTGAGGCTGGTGCAAACGTAGTTAAAGTTGGTATTGGACCAGGTTCTATTTGTACAACGCGTGTTGTAGCTGGTGTTGGTGTACCACAATTAACAGCAGTTTATGATTGTGCAACAGAAGCTCGTAAACACGGTATTCCAGTTATTGCTGATGGCGGTGTTAAGTACTCTGGTGATATGGTTAAAGCTTTAGCAGCAGGAGCACACGTTGTTATGCTAGGTAGTATGTTTGCTGGTGTTGCTGAAAGCCCTGGAGAAACTGAAATTTACCAAGGTCGCCAATTTAAAGTATATCGTGGTATGGGTTCTGTCGGAGCGATGGAAAAAGGAAGTAAAGATCGTTACTTCCAAGAAGGAAACAAAAAACTTGTTCCTGAAGGTATTGAAGGACGCGTACCATATAAAGGACCTTTAGCAGATACAGTTCATCAATTAGTTGGTGGATTACGTGCAGGTATGGGATATTGCGGAGCGCAGAATTTAGAATTCTTACGTGAGAATGCACAGTTCATTCGCATGTCAGGTGCAGGTTTACGTGAAAGCCATCCTCATCACGTACAGATTACAAAAGAGGCTCCAAACTACTCATTGTAATGTCTTATATACAAATAGACAGAGATTTGATATCTCTGTCTATTTTTTTTTGATTATGTTAGAATAACGGTTATGTGAGTACATAGATATTGGGGGTAGCAAAAGTGAAAGGTATGTTTTGCAAAAGATTCATTGCGTTGGTAACAGTGCTTACAATAGCTTGTAGCATGCTTGTACCATATAGCAATGCATCAGCAGAAACAGGAGCCGCTTTAAACATTGAAGCAGGTGCGGCAATTTTAGTAGAAGCGAATTCTGGGAAGATTTTATATCAAAAAAATGCAGATGAGTTATTATCAATTGCTAGTATGACAAAAATGATGAGTGAATACCTAGTGAACGAGGCTATTGCGAAAGGGAAACTAAAATGGGATCAAAAAGTTAAGGTTTCCGAATATGCGTATAACATTTCGCAAGATCGTTCATTATCGAATGTGCCTCTACGAAATGGTGAATCTTATACAGTAAAAGAGCTATACGAAGCAATGGCAATTTATTCTGCTAATGGTGCAACGATAGCGTTAGCTGAAGCAGTTGCTGGAAAAGAAGTAGACTTTGTAAAAATGATGAATGATAAATCGAAAGAGTTTGGATTAAAAAATTATAAGTTTGTAAATTCTACGGGCTTAACGAACAAAGATTTAAAAGGACACCATCCTGAAGGGACAACTCCAGATGAAGAAAATAAAATGTCTGCGAGAGATGTAGCAATTTTAGCACAACGTCTTATTCAAGATTTCCCTAAAACATTAGACATAGCAAAAATTTCAAAAAAAGTATTCCGTGAAGGTACTCCGGATCGGATTGAAATGCCTAACTGGAACTGGATGTTAAAGGGGTTAATTAAGGAATACGAAGGCGTAGATGGTCTGAAAACAGGATCAACTCCAGAAGCAGGAGATTGTTTCACTGGTACGATTGAAAGAAATGGTATGCGTTTCATTTCTGTAGTTATTAAAACAAAATCTCACACGGCAAGATTTGATGAGACAAAGAAATTATATGATTATGGCTTTGCTAACTTTGAAATGAAGAAAATGTATGAAAAAGGTTCTTCGGTCAAAGGAAAAGAAACAGTAAGAGTTGAAAATGCGAAAGATAAAGATGTAGCAGTTCAAACGAAGCAAGCTGTTTCACTTCCGGTGCCAAAGGGAAGTAAAGACGTTTATAAAACAGAATTTAAAGAAGGAAATAAGGGACAAGAAGCACCTCTGAAAAAGGGAGTTGCACTTGGACAAATGGTTGTAACGTCTAAAGATAGTAATGATCCTGGATTTTTATCAGGAAAATCATTACAAGTAGACCTTGTAACAAAATCTGAAGTAGAAGAGGCAGGCTGGTTTACACGTTCTATGCGTGGAATTGGTTCTTTCTTTAGTAGTATGTGGAATGGTGCTATTGATACAGTAAAAGGTTGGTTTTAAAAGCTCCTCATTGTAGGGGCTTTTTCTTATTCCTATTTTTCATACCGACTTTATGAAAAAGTAGTGGACAAGCATCAGATAGTTAGTGGTAGAATGTAAGAGTATTCTTAATTTTCTTCTTTAACGGGGAAAGCAATTCACCTAGGGGGGTTTTTGTACATGACAAATGTAACAGGGACAGAACGTGTAAAACGTGGAATGGCAGAAATGCAAAAAGGCGGCGTTATTATGGACGTAGTTAACGCTGAGCAAGCAAGGATTGCAGAAGAGGCAGGCGCAGTTGCTGTTATGGCATTAGAGCGTGTACCTGCAGATATTCGTGCAGCAGGTGGCGTTTCTCGTATGGCAGATCCAACAATTGTTGAAGAAGTTATGGGTGCTGTATCAATTCCGGTTATGGCAAAATGTCGTATCGGTCACCTTGTAGAAGCACGTGTATTAGAATCATTAGGGGTAGACTATATCGATGAGAGTGAAGTATTGACTCCTGCTGATGAAGTATACCATTTAAATAAACGTGATTACACAGTTCCGTTTGTATGTGGTTGCCGCGATATCGGAGAAGCTGCACGTCGTATTGCAGAAGGTGCAGCTATGCTTCGTACAAAAGGTGAACCTGGAACAGGAAACATTGTAGAGGCAGTGCGTCATATGCGCCAAGTCAATGCAGAAATCCGTCAAGTTGCAAGTCTACGTGAAGATGAGTTAATGACATATGCAAAAAATACTGGTGCTCCTTATGAAGTACTACTTGAAATTAAACGCCTTGGTCGCCTGCCAGTTGTAAACTTTGCAGCAGGTGGTGTAGCAACACCAGCAGATGCAGCGTTAATGATGCAACTTGGTGCTGATGGTGTATTTGTTGGATCTGGTATCTTCAAATCAGAGAACCCAGAGAAATTTGCACGTGCAATCGTTGAAGCAACGACTCATTATGAAGATTACGAACTAATTGCAAGCCTTTCTAAAGGATTAGGTAATGCAATGAAAGGTATCGAAATTTCAACGTTATTACCAGAACAACGCATGCAAGAGCGTGGATGGTAATTAAAGGAGATCTTTAAAATGGTGAAAATCGGTGTACTAGGTCTTCAAGGTGCAGTTCGTGAGCATGTAAAATCAGTTGAGGCAAGTGGTGCAGAAGCTGTTGTTGTAAAGCGTATAGAGCAACTTGAAGAGATTGATGGTCTTATTTTACCAGGCGGTGAAAGTACAACAATGCGCCGTCTTATTGATAAGTATGCTTTCATGGAGCCTCTTCGTACATTTGCGAAGTCTGGTAAACCAATGTTTGGTACATGTGCAGGAATGATTCTTCTTGCGAAAACACTTATTGGCTATGAAGAAGCACATATTGGTGCTATGGATATTACGGTTGAGCGCAATGCGTTCGGACGCCAAAAAGATAGTTTTGAAGCTGCACTTTCAATTAAAGGTGTGGGAGAAGACTTTGTTGGTGTATTTATCCGTGCTCCGTATGTTGTAAATGTAGCTGATGATGTTGAAGTACTTTCTATGCATGGCGAGCGAATGGTAGCGGTAAGGCAAGGGCCGTTTTTAGCTGCTTCTTTCCATCCGGAATTAACGGATGATCATCGTGTAACAGCATACTTTGTAGAAATGGTAAAAGAAGCGAAAATGAAAAAAGTTGTATAAGTAACTTGCAACTTGTATAAGATTATAGTAAATTGATGATAACAATTTTATAAAATAAGCGTGTTGATAGGAAGTAGTAACAAATGTTGTTTCTTATAGAGAGTCGATGGTTGGTGGAAATCGATAGAAACAGTTTGTGAATCCATCCTGGAATGGAATGTGGAATATCTTTTGATTAGTAAACATTCCCGGTGAAGAGCCGTTATTTCTACTTGAGAGGAAAGCGGTAATGCTTTCAACTAGGGTGGCAACGCGGGTTAACTCCCGTCCCTTTGTATAGGGACGGGAGTTTTTTGTGTTTTATAAAATAAAAGGAGGAGTATATAATGCTTGATATTAAATTTTTACGTACGAATTTTGAAGAAGTAAAAGCAAAATTACAGCATAGAGGCGAAGATTTAACGGATTTTGGTCGCTTTGAAGAACTTGATACGAGAAGAAGAGAGCTACTTGTTCAAACAGAAGAACTAAAAAGTAAACGTAACGAAGTATCTCAACAAATTTCAGTATTAAAGCGTGAAAAGAAAGATGCGGAAGCTCTAATTCTAGAAATGCGTGAAGTTGGGGAAAAAGTAAAAGATCTTGATAATGAGCTTCGTACAGTTGAAGAAGATTTAGAAAGATTAATGCTATCTATCCCAAATATCCCTCATGAATCTGCCCCAATAGGCGAAACAGAGGATGATAACGTAGTAGCACGTACTTGGGGAGAAGTGAAAGAATTTACTTATGAGCCAAAACCACATTGGGACCTTGCTACTGATTTAGGGATTTTAGATTTTGAACGTGCTGGGAAAGTAACAGGAAGCCGATTTGTATTTTACAAAGGTGCTGGTGCAAGATTAGAACGTGCTTTGATTAGCTTTATGCTTGACCTTCATACTGATGAGCATGGATATGAGGAAGTATTGCCTCCTTATATGGTAAACCGTGCAAGTATGACAGGAACAGGACAACTTCCAAAGTTTGAAGAAGATGCATTCCGTATTGAAAGTGAAGATTATTTCCTAATCCCAACAGCTGAAGTACCTGTAACAAATATGCATCGTGATGAGATTGTGAGTAAAGAGCAATTGCCGATACGATATGCTGCGTTTAGCTCATGCTTCCGTTCTGAAGCAGGTTCAGCTGGTCGTGATACACGTGGTTTAATTCGCCAACACCAATTTAATAAAGTTGAACTTGTGAAGTTCGTGAAACCAGAAGATTCTTACGAAGAGTTAGAAAAATTAACAAATGATGCAGAGCGCGTGTTACAATTATTAGAGTTGCCATATCGCGTTATGAGCATGTGTACAGGAGATTTAGGATTTACAGCAGCGAAGAAATACGATATTGAAGTATGGATTCCAAGCTATGGTACATATCGTGAAATTTCTTCTTGTAGTAATTTTGAGGCATTCCAAGCGAGACGCGCGAATATCCGTTTCCGTCGTGAGCCAAATGGTAAACCGGAACATGTTCATACACTAAATGGATCTGGTCTTGCAATTGGACGTACAGTGGCAGCTATTTTAGAGAACTACCAACAAGAAGATGGTACAATTATAATTCCAGAAGTTCTTCGCCCTTATATGGGAGGAAAAACAGTTATTAAATAAGTTAAAACATTCATCGGTATGAGTGATTGGTAATTATGGACGTTGTCAGCAGTGTCATAAAGGAGAGGGGAAGTAAAGTTTCCCTTTCCTCATAATTTATTATAGTGGGGTTGACTAACTGTTTTTCTTTTGATATTATATTTGATGTCAATATGGAGGTATACCCAAGTCTGGCTGAAGGGATCGGTCTTGAAAACCGACAGGCGGCGAGAGTCGCGCGGGGGTTCGAATCCCTCTACCTCCTCCAGATATAATTGACAACAGCGCATATAAGTGGAGATTGGAGAACTCGTTACCAACACGTAACGAGTTTTTATTTTAAAACCAATCATAAAGTATGATGTAAGGATATAGTGTCCTTATTACACACTCATATTCCGATGATTATCTTCATAGATATGAAAGGAGTTAACATGGATCTTATTATACAAACGTTTCCTTTAGATGGAAAAACTTTATATTATGTACAATGTCCTGTCTGTAAGAACAATAGAATTTTAAACAGTGGTGCAAATGTGTCGCGCATTATAAGTGATGATACATTCCGTAAACTTTGTGGTTGCACTTGTGATGTAAAACAGGTTGCAAAAAAAGTAGAGGTACCAAAAGAAGCTGAAAAACCAGCTGTGCAAAAAGAAGTAACTCCAAAACGTACAGGGAAATTACTAACAGCAGTAATTAATGGGAAAGAATTGACTGTTAAAGAGATTGCTGAAACATATGATATTAGTACGAGTACTGTTCGTCAGCGTATTAATGCTGGAAAGCCAGAGAGTGAAATTATTGCTCCGACAAAAAAGAAAAAGTAATTTCATAGGAAAACCCGTGCATATGCACGGGTTTTTTATTTTACAAGTTTACGTGTTTGTTTTAAAAAATGTCCAATTTTTTTAATGATTGGTTCGATTGAATCGCCATCTTTTAAAATATCGTATTCATTAATGTTTAATCGTAAAACAGGGCATGAATTAAAGTTATTAATCCAGTTATCGTAACGTCCATGCATCTCTTTCCAATATTCAATTGGTGTTTGCTGCTCCATGGGACGTCCTCGTTCTTGAATACGATCGACAATATCATCAAAAGAACCTTCTAGGTAAATTAATAAGTCTGGATGAGGGAAGTAAGGAGTCATGACCATAGCATCAAATAACCCTTTGTATGTCTCATAATCAGTTTCAGTCATTGTACCCTTTTCGTAATGCATTTTTGCGAAAATACCAGTGTCCTCATATATAGAACGGTCTTGAACAAAACCGCCACCATATTCGAAAATTCTTTTTTGTTCTTTAAATCGTTCTGCTAAAAAGTACACTTGTAAGTGAAAGCTCCAGCGTGTGAAATCAGCATAGAACTTGTCCAAATATGGATTGGAATCTACTTTTTCAAAAGATGTACGATAACCTAAAGCGTTAGCCAATGCAGTTGTCATAGTTGATTTACCGACACCTACTGTTCCAGCAATAGTGATAACTGCATCATTTGGTATATCATATTTTTGCCTTAAATTCATTGTTATTTCGACTCCTTCAAGAGAGTATTTTGAAGAGCTGATAAGATGACATTTAAATCATCAGGATTTCTTACAAAATCCATATCGTCTCCATTAAATTTCAATACTGGAATATCTGGATGGTCCTTTTTGAAAGCATCCATTGCTGTTTCGTAATCTTTTGTAAGCTGTAGCAAGTAATTTGGATCCATATTTTTTTCGAATTCTCTTCCGCGCATGGCAATTCGTTTTTGTAATGTTTCTAGGCTCGCTGTTAAATAAACGATGACATTTGGCACAGGCATATCTTGCGTAAGAATGCGATAAATTTGCATGTACTTGTCATATTGAGAATCTTTTAATGTACGGGATGCAAAAATTAAATTTTTAAATATATGATAATCTGCTACTACAGGCTTTCTTTGATTCAAATACTTTATGTTAATATCCTCTAGTTGTTTGTATCTATTACAAAGAAAGAACATCTCTGTTTGAAAACTCCATTCGTCGATGTCTTCGTAGAATTTTCCTAAAAAAGGATTTTCATCAACAATCTCTTTTAGTAAGTGGAGTTGCATGTGAGTTGAAAGTTCCTTCGCAAGTGAAGTTTTTCCAACACCAATTGGTCCTTCAACCGTGATAAATGGTACTCCGGTCACGCTGTTTCCTCCTTTCAATCAGTGATTTACCGTGACTACTAAAAACACAAAACAGAATTATTGTAGCACAAGAGGGGAGCGAGCGGACTAATTTGATATAAAAAGTTAGAAAATAGATATGTATTAATTAAATTTTATTTGGGATGACGGTACAATATTTGCCTTTAATGTGGCTTCCATTATTTTTAAAGCATGTTCATTATCTTGCTCGTTATTAGAAGCGATGCAATCCCGTGGTACATAAAGTGTATAATTTCTCATATGGGCATCATTAGCTGTAAAAAGGATGCATATGTTCCCGGCAATTCCTGTTAAAATGAGATTTTCGATTTTTAAATAACCTAATAAAGAATTCAAAGGTGTTTCATAAAAAGCAGAGTAATGTGGTTTAATAAAAATGTAATCGTCAGTATGCGGAGCAATGGCCTCGATAATATTTTTACTATACTCATTTGTACAATGGGTGATAAGTTGATCAATATCAGATCTCCAAAGTTGATAGTGATCATTGATATAAATTATTGGATAGCCTAATGACTTCATGGTGTCCTTTAATTGTAAAATGGGGTTCTTTATAATTTCACATTTCTGTGCCAGGATGGGTCCGTGGGAGAATTGAAAATCATTAATCATATCGATAATGAGTAAGGCAGTATTTTTCATATGTAATTCCCTCTCTTTCTTCTTTAGGTTGGATTGAATTTGTAAAAGTTATCCCACCTGCAAGAAATGAAAAAGTGTATTTTATTTTTGGTGAAAGGACTATATTATGGAGCGAGATATATATTTTATGCAGTTAGCAATAGAGGAAGCGAAGAAGGCGGAGGCGATACAAGAGGTACCAATTGGTGCTGTAATTGTGCTAGATGGTGAAGTGATTAGTGTCGCACATAACTTAAGAGAAACTGAACAGAGATCAATAGCTCACGCCGAACTCTTAGCTATTGATGAAGCTTGCAAAAAATTAGGGACATGGCGTTTAGAAGATGCAACGTTATATGTAACATTAGAACCTTGCCCAATGTGTGCAGGGGGAATTGTTTTATCGCGTATAAAACGGGTTGTATATGGTGCGAGCGATCCGAAAGGTGGATGTGCAGGTACGTTGATGAATCTTTTAACTGATGAGCGTTTTAATCATCAGTGTGAAGTAGTGCCTGGTGTACTTGAAGAAGAATGTGGTACGTTGTTAACGATTTTTTTTAGGGAGCTTCGTAAGAAAAGAAAAGAAGTGAAAAAACTAGAGAAAAGTAATGGTAACTAACGTATTTGCATTTTGTAAAAAAACAAGTTATACTGATAATGCCTTATCCAAGGCAACCGAATATTGGTTTTAACTTTGCCGTGCTAAGCGGGGAGGTAGCGGTGCCCTATACTCGCAATCCGCTCTAGCGAGGCTGAATCCCTTCTCGAGGTTATGTTGCTGTAAGGTCTGCCTTAAGTAAGTGGTGTTGACGTTTGGGTCCTGCGCAACGGGACCCCGTGAACCTTGTCAGGTCCGGAAGGAAGCAGCAATAAGCGGGTTTTCTCGTGTGCCGCAGGAGTGCCTGAACCGAGCTAACTGCTTGAGTAACGCTTATGGTACGTAATCGACAGAAGGTGCACGGCAGTTATATATGTATACAAAACTCACCTTTATATAAAGGTGAGTTTTTTGTATGGAAAATAACTTTTGGAATCTATAAACAGAATGGGTTATAATAAATAAGATAATAACCTTTGAGGGAGGCCGTATTTTCGTGTCATACCAAGCGTTATACCGAACATGGAGACCGCAAAAATTCGAAGATGTAGTCGGTCAAAAGCACGTGACAAAAACGTTGCAAAATGCCCTTCTTCAAGAGAAAGCTTCACATGCTTATTTGTTTTCGGGTCCGAGGGGAACAGGGAAAACGACAATTGCAAAAGTATTTGCAAAGGCAATTAACTGTGAACACGCCCCGGTAGCTGAACCTTGTAATGAATGTCCTTCTTGTTTAGGAATTACACAAGGGTCTATTTCAGATGTATTAGAAATTGATGCGGCTTCAAATAACGGTGTAGATGAAATTCGAGATATAAGAGATAAAGTAAAATATGCTCCAAGTGCTGTAGGATATAAAGTATACATTATTGATGAAGTTCACATGCTTTCTATGGGTGCCTTTAATGCGCTTTTGAAAACTTTAGAAGAGCCGCCAGGACATGTTATTTTTATTCTGGCGACAACAGAACCGCATAAAATTCCAGCTACAATTATTTCGCGTTGTCAGCGTTTTGAGTTTCGAAAGATATCAGTAAATGATATCGTTGAGAGATTATCGACGGTCGTGACAAATGAAGGTACGCAAGTAGAAGATGAAGCGTTACAAATCGTAGCGCGTGCCGCCGAAGGTGGTATGCGTGATGCGCTCAGTCTTATTGATCAAGCTATTTCTTATAGTGATGAGACGGTGACGAGTGAAGATGTTTTAGCTGTAACAGGATCTGTATCTCAGCGATATTTGGGTGACCTGGTAGAATGTATACGTGAAAATGATGTATCAAGAGCGTTACGTATTATAGATGAGATGATGAGTAAAGGGAAAGATCCAGTTCGCTTTATGGAGGATTTCATTTACTACTATCGTGATATGCTTTTATATCAAACTTCACCACAATTAGAACATATGTTGGAACGGGTAATTGTAGATGATCAATTCCGTACGTTAAGTGAAGAAATGCAACCGGAAGTAATCTATGAAATTATTCATACCCTTAGTAAGGGACAACAGGAGATGAAGTGGACAAACCATCCAAGAATATTCTTGGAAGTTGTTATGGTGCAACTGTGTCAGCAGTTTATGATGCAAGCAAACGGCGCAGATCGTTTACAAGCGATTATGAACAGGATGCAGCAGTTGGAGAAAGAGTTAGAGCAAGTTAAAAAGAATGGCGTGCCAGCTGGTGTGCAGCAGGAAGTAAGAGAGACGCGGGCAACACCAAAACCGGTACGAACAGGGAGTATGAAAATTCCTGTTGGACGTGTGAATGAAGTGTTAAAGCAAGCGAAGCGTCAAGATTTAGAACAGTTAAAAGCTGTATGGGGCGAATTATTAGGAAGGCTCAAGTCACATAACAAAGTAGCATTTGCTGTTTTATTAGAAAATAGTGAACCAGTTGCGGCTTCGGATGACACCTATGTGTTAGCATTTCAATATGAGATTCATTGCAAAATGGCTAGTGAAAATCGAGAAGCGATGGATACATTGGAACAAACCCTTTTTGAATTGTTAAGTAAAAGGTTAAATATGATTGCTATCCCAAAAAGTGAATGGGGTAAAATTCGTGAAGACTTTTTACAACGCGAAGGCGGGGATTCTGAAGAAAGCCCAGAACAAAAAGAAGATCCTCTTATAGAAGAGGCTGTAAAATTAGTAGGGCAAGAACTTATTGAAATAAAAGAGTAATAATAATGAGGAGGAATTAATTATGATGCGTGGC
Organism: Bacillus sp. FSL R9-9530; assembly: GCF_038008145.1. Taxonomy (NCBI): domain Bacteria; kingdom Bacillati; phylum Bacillota; class Bacilli; order Caryophanales; family Bacillaceae; genus Bacillus; species Bacillus sp. FSL R9-9530. The sequence continues at coordinate 3,919,285 of NZ_JBBOYO010000001.1, read as the reverse complement.
GGAATGGGAAATATGAATAATATGATGAAACAAATGCAAAAGATGCAAAAGGACATGGCGAAGGCGCAAGAAGAGCTTGGCGAAAAAACAGTTGAAGGTACAGCTGGCGGCGGAATGGTTACTGTTATTGCAAATGGTCATAAGCAAGTTCTTGAAGTGAAAATTAAAGAAGAAGTTGTAGATCCAGAAGATATCGAAATGTTACAAGACTTAGTATTAGCTGCAACGAATGATGCACTTAAAAAGGTTGATGAACTTTCAAACTCTACAATGGGCAAATTTACAAAAGGCATGAACTTACCAGGTGGAATGTTCTAGGAGGATATTGATATATGCATTATCCAGAACCGATATCAAAATTAATCGATAGTTTTATGAAGTTGCCAGGAATTGGACCGAAAACAGCGGTTCGATTGGCATTCTTCGTGTTAGATATGAAAGAGGATGATGTACTAGGTTTTGCGAAAGCACTTGTGAATGCAAAGCGAGATTTAGCGTATTGTTCTGTGTGCGGACATATCACTGACCGCGATCCTTGTTATATTTGTGACGATTCGCATAGGGATCAATCGGTTGTTTGTGTAGTACAAGAGCCGAAAGATGTAATTGCGATGGAAAAAATGAAAGAATATCAAGGTGTATATCATGTTTTGCGTGGTGCCATTTCTCCAATGGAAGGAATTGGACCAGAGGATATTAATATCCCGCAGTTATTAAAGAGACTGCAAGATGAAACAGTACAAGAAGTGATATTAGCAACAAACCCTAATATTGAAGGGGAAGCCACAGCGATGTACATATCCCGCCTCTTAAAGCCAACAGGAATTAAAGTAACTCGTATTGCACATGGTCTGCCAGTTGGTGGAGATTTAGAATATGCAGATGAAGTAACACTATCGAAAGCTTTAGAAGGCCGTAGAGAGATATAAGAGGAGAAGGGAAAATGTTCTTTCAAAAAAAGGGTAAGTTGCGTAAAGAGTATGACGATAAGTTAATTGTATTATTAGAAAAGGTAAAGAATGAATGGCTACGTCAGAAGAGACTGGTTGAACAAAGTGTTGAGCCGTCTCAAGATGTACTTTGTTCTTTAAAAATAGCAGAGGCGAAATATTTTTTCTTGTTAAAAGAAGCAAAACGTCGTCCTGTGAAAATGGAACAATGGTAAAAGGTCCTGCTTTTTAAAGCGGGACCTTTTACTTTTTATCGATTTATTTGTGAGTAATAGGGCTACTTTATTTTTGGGATATAAAGAGGAGAAAGAAAAAATGGGAATGGAATTAGTTGTATCTAATTGCTAGTGCTTAGAAGAAAGATTACTGATTAAAGGTTATAAAGATGAAGTGGTAGGAGTTATGTTATAGATGTTCTTTTTTCTTGTCTTGTCCCATACAAATGGATATGTATAGGTCATTCATAAGGAGGAAAAAATGAATTCTACAATTATTATTGTTGGCATTCTTTCTTTAGTTTTTATTTTTCTTGTTTTTGGTGTTTCTGCTAAACCAATACGTTTTATAGGGAAAGCACTCTTTCATGTCACTTTAGGTATAGCGTTACTATTTATTGTGAATGTTGCAGGGACATATTTCGATTTTCATATTCCAATTAACATGGGCACAGCTACAGTATCAAGTTTATTAGGGGTGCCAGGTGTTGCTGCATTAGTGATTATTAAGCTATATATAATGCCAAGATAAATTTATTTTGGCATTTTTTAAAAAAGCGTTGACTTATCGATTAGTAATATGATAAATTAATAAGCGTCGTCAGGAACGAAAGAAAAAA
>NZ_JBBOYO010000001.1:3865000-3915000 GCF_038008145.1 Bacillus sp. FSL R9-9530 | reverse complement strand
TCGGAATCTGGGAGGACCATCTCCCAAGGCTAAATACTCCCTAGTGATCGATAGTGAACCAGTACCGTGAGGGAAAGGTGAAAAGCACCCCGGAAGGGGAGTGAAAGAGATCCTGAAACCGTGTGCCTACAAATAGTCAGAGCCCGTTAATGGGTGATGGCGTGCCTTTTGTAGAATGAACCGGCGAGTTACGATCCCGTGCGAGGTTAAGCTGAAGAGGCGGAGCCGCAGCGAAAGCGAGTCTGAATAGGGCGTTTAGTACGTGGTCGTAGACCCGAAACCAGGTGATCTACCCATGTCCAGGGTGAAGTTCAGGTAACACTGAATGGAGGCCCGAACCCACGCACGTTGAAAAGTGCGGGGATGAGGTGTGGGTAGCGGAGAAATTCCAATCGAACCTGGAGATAGCTGGTTCTCCCCGAAATAGCTTTAGGGCTAGCCTTAAGTGTAAGAGTCTTGGAGGTAGAGCACTGATTGAACTAGGGGTCCTCATCGGATTACCGAATTCAGTCAAACTCCGAATGCCAATGACTTATCCTTAGGAGTCAGACTGCGAGTGATAAGATCCGTAGTCAAGAGGGAAACAGCCCAGATCGCCAGCTAAGGTCCCAAAGTGTGTATTAAGTGGAAAAGGATGTGGAGTTGCTTAGACAACTAGGATGTTGGCTCAGAAGCAGCCACCATTTAAAGAGTGCGTAATAGCTCACTAGTCGAGTGACTCTGCGCCGAAAATGTACCGGGGCTAAATACACCACCGAAGCTGCGAATTGATACCAATGGTATCAGTGGTAGGGGAGCGTTCTAAGTGCAGTGAAGTCAGACCGGAAGGACTGGTGGAGCGCTTAGAAGTGAGAATGCCGGTATGAGTAGCGAAAGACGGGTGAGAATCCCGTCCACCGAATGCCTAAGGTTTCCTGAGGAAGGCTCGTCCGCTCAGGGTTAGTCAGGACCTAAGCCGAGGCCGACAGGCGTAGGCGATGGACAACAGGTTGATATTCCTGTACCACCTCTTTATCGTTTGAGCAATGGAGGGACGCAGAAGGATAGAAGAAGCGTGCGATTGGTTGTGCACGTCCAAGCAGTTAGGCTGATAAGTAGGCAAATCCGCTTATCGTGAAGGCTGAGCTGTGATGGGGAAGCTCCTTATGGAGCGAAGTCTTTGATTCCCCGCTGCCAAGAAAAGCTTCTAGCGAGATAAAAGGTGCCTGTACCGCAAACCGACACAGGTAGGCGAGGAGAGAATCCTAAGGTGTGCGAGAGAACTCTGGTTAAGGAACTCGGCAAAATGACCCCGTAACTTCGGGAGAAGGGGTGCTTTCTTAACGGAAAGCCGCAGTGAATAGGCCCAAGCGACTGTTTAGCAAAAACACAGGTCTCTGCGAAGCCGTAAGGCGAAGTATAGGGGCTGACACCTGCCCGGTGCTGGAAGGTTAAGGAGAGGGGTTAGCGTAAGCGAAGCTCTGAACTGAAGCCCCAGTAAACGGCGGCCGTAACTATAACGGTCCTAAGGTAGCGAAATTCCTTGTCGGGTAAGTTCCGACCCGCACGAAAGGTGTAACGATTTGGGCACTGTCTCAACCAGAGACTCGGTGAAATTATAGTACCTGTGAAGATGCAGGTTACCCGCGACAGGACGGAAAGACCCCGTGGAGCTTTACTGTAGCCTGATATTGAATTTTGGTACAGTTTGTACAGGATAGGCGGGAGCCATTGAAACCGGAGCGCTAGCTTCGGTGGAGGCGCTGGTGGGATACCGCCCTGACTGTATTGAAATTCTAACCTACGGGTCTCATCGACCCGGGAGACAGTGTCAGGTGGGCAGTTTGACTGGGGCGGTCGCCTCCTAAAGTGTAACGGAGGCGCCCAAAGGTTCCCTCAGAATGGTTGGAAATCATTCGTAGAGTGCAAAGGCATAAGGGAGCTTGACTGCGAGACCTACAAGTCGAGCAGGGACGAAAGTCGGGCTTAGTGATCCGGTGGTTCCGCATGGAAGGGCCATCGCTCAACGGATAAAAGCTACCCCGGGGATAACAGGCTTATCTCCCCCAAGAGTCCACATCGACGGGGAGGTTTGGCACCTCGATGTCGGCTCATCGCATCCTGGGGCTGTAGTCGGTCCCAAGGGTTGGGCTGTTCGCCCATTAAAGCGGTACGCGAGCTGGGTTCAGAACGTCGTGAGACAGTTCGGTCCCTATCCGTCGTGGGCGCAGGAAATTTGAGAGGAGCTGTCCTTAGTACGAGAGGACCGGGATGGACGCACCGCTGGTGTACCAGTTGTTCTGCCAAGGGCATAGCTGGGTAGCTATGTGCGGAAGGGATAAGTGCTGAAAGCATCTAAGCATGAAGCCCCCCTCAAGATGAGATTTCCCATAGCGTAAGCTAGTAAGATCCCTGAAAGATGATCAGGTTGATAGGTTCGAGGTGGAAGCATGGTGACATGTGGAGCTGACGAATACTAATAGATCGAGGACTTAACCATATAATATGAAGCTAATGTTATCTAGTTTTGAAGGAATATGCCTTCATAGTTTGGTGATGATGGCAGAGAGGTCACACCCGTTCCCATACCGAACACGGAAGTTAAGCTCTCTAGCGCCGATGGTAGTTGGGACCTTGTCCCTGTGAGAGTAGGACGTCGCCAAGCAAGATAAAAACACAAGTCTTTTGACTTGTGTTTTTTTGTTTTTAAACAGTACATGAAAGAAGTAAAGGGAATACATAAGTAATACAAACACGTTGCCCAAGAATAAATCATATTATATAAAAAAATGATGTATATTTTCCGGAAATTTGTTAAGGAATAGAGGTATATAATATGTTTATTTAAAAAGGGAGGAAAGATTATGAAATTACCAAGTGAAATTTGCATCGTTTGTGAGACAAAAAGAGGGGAAGGAATATATGTATATAATAATTTAATATGTTACGAGTGCGAAAGGAATCTGGTGAATACTGAGACAACTGACCCGAAGTATATACATTATTTAAAACAACTGCGAAAATTAGAAGTATCATATTTTTAAATAGGCATTATGCCTATTATTTTTTTTGCCCTAATATCTGTATAATAGATACAGAATGAATAATAAGGAAGAGATATATATGAATCAAAATCGTATGCCTTTATATGAGGCGCTAATGGAATTTAAAGAAAGGCGACTACTATCTTTTCATGTTCCGGGTCATAAGAATGGTTTAAACTTCCCTCAGAAAGCTTCAGGGGGGTTTAAGGACATATTATCAATTGATGTAACAGAGTTAACAGGATTAGATGATTTACATAGCCCGTTTGAATGTATAGATGAAGCACAGCAATTATTAGCTGAAGTATATGGCGTGCATAAAAGTTATTTTTTAATTAATGGTTCAACAGTTGGAAATTTAGCAATGATTTTGTCTTGCTGCGGCGAACATGATATTGTCCTCGTACAAAGAAATTGTCATAAATCGATCATTAATGGTTTGAAATTAGCAGGGGCTAATCCGGTCTTTTTAAATCCATGGATTGATGAAGTACATAACGTACCAGTAGGGGTTCATGATGAAATTATTAAGGAGGCAATTACAAAGTATCCAAATGCAAAAGCACTTATTTTAACACATCCTAATTACTATGGTATGGGAATTGATTTAGAGGCAAGTATCGCTTACGCACATGCACATAAAATTCCTGTTCTAGTAGATGAAGCCCATGGGGCGCATTTTTGTATAGGGGACCCCTTCCCGAAGTCAGCATTAGTTTATGGTGCGGATATTGTGGTTCATTCCGCACATAAAACATTACCTGCGATGACAATGGGATCTTATTTACATATAAATAGCCGTTTGGTGAGCGAAGAAAAAGTTTCCTCCTATTTAAGTATGCTACAATCTAGTAGCCCATCGTATCCAATTATGGCTTCTCTTGATATAGCACGTTTTGCAATAGCAGTTATAAAGGAAGAGGGTCATGATGAAATCGTTGAGTTTTTACGCCGATTTAAAGAAGGATTGCGATCTATCCCACAAATAGCCATTTTGCAATATCCATCGCAAGATGAATTAAAAGTTACGGTGCAAACTCGCTGTCAGTTATCAGGGTATGAATTACAGTCTGTATTTGAAAAAGTCGGTATATATACGGAAATGGCAGATCCATATAACGTCCTATTTATATTACCGTTACAAGTAAATGAGGGGTATATGAAAGCTATAGAGATCATTCGATTAGCTATGCAGCAATATAAGGTAAAAGACAAGACAGTATCAATTCGTTATACTTATAAAGGGGAGATTTCCCCTTTACCGTATACGTATAAACAATTAGAGAGATACGAAACGAAGTTAGTATCTATAGAAGAAGCCGTTGGTATGATAGCTGCAGAAATGGTGATTCCGTATCCACCTGGAATTCCATTGATCATGTATGGAGAGAGAATTACTCAAGAACATACAAAGCAAATTACTCATTTAGAGAAAACAGGGGCTCGTTTTCAAGGTAGTACGCAATATATGAACGTGTATGATATAGAAAGTAGGTTTTAGGATGAAGGGATTATTTGTAACAATTGAAGGGCCAGAAGGTTCGGGTAAAACAACATTAATTAAAAGTTTATTACCATATTTTGAGCAAAAGGAACAAAAGGTAATGGCGACCAGAGAACCGGGTGGTATTGCAATTTCTGAAGATATTAGAACAATTTTACATAAACAAGAGTATACGATGATGGAAGCACGTACAGAGGCGCTCTTATATGCTGCTGCACGTAGACAACATTTAGTGGAAAAAGTTATGCCAGCACTTGAGGAAAACTATCTTGTACTATGTGATCGTTTTATAGATAGCTCTTTAGCATATCAAGGATATGCAAGAGGCTTAGGTATGGATAAAGTATTTGAAATTAATCGTTTCGCAACGGAAGATTGTATGCCTAGTTTAACAATCTATTTAGATATTGAGCCAGAGGTAGGTTTAGCACGAATTGGAAAAGATGCAGGACGTGAAGTAAATCGACTAGATATGGAAGATATCTCTTTCCATAAACGTGTGCGTGAAGGGTATTTACAAGTTGTAGAGCGTTTCTCTAATCGCATTGTATTAGTAAATGCTGATCAACCAATGAAAAAACTTATAGAAGAAGTTGTTCAGATTATAGAAGATAAATTGTTATAATAGAAGGAAAGAATGAAATAAGTGAGGTATGCAGTATGATAAATACGTGGGAGCAGCTTTCTGCTATACAGCCCATCGGTGTCAAAATGTTGATGAATAGCATTGCAAAAGAGCGTATATCCCACGCTTACTTGTTAGAGGGAGGGAAAGGGACTGGGAAGTTCGCCACAGCAATTCAAATGGCAAAAAGTTTTCTCTGTTCACAAAGAAATGGTGTAGAGCCTTGTCATGTATGTACGAATTGTCGCCGAATTGATTCAGGTAACTACCCAAACTTACATATTGTAAAACCAGATGGATTATCTATTAAAAAACAGCAAATTCATGATTTACAAGAAGAGTTTTCAAAAACAGGATTAGAAGCAAATAAAAAAGTATATATTATTGAGCATGCAGATCGTATGACAGCAAATGCAGCGAATACGCTCTTAAAGTTTTTAGAAGAACCAAGTAGTGATACAACAGCTATTTTACTTACTGAACAAAGTCATCAGATTTTAAATACAATCTTATCTCGTTGTCAGGTTGTTACGTTTAGGCCGTTGCCTACAGAATCTTTAATTAAGAGGTTAGAGGAAGAAGGTATTACAGTTTCTTTATCTACACTTGCTGCGCAGCTTACAAATAGTTTTGAAGAAGCTTTATTAATGTGTAATGATGAATGGTTTGCACAAGCGAGAGCTTTAGTGATAAAATTATGTGAAGCGCTCGAAAAAGATAAGGCCTCTATTTTTTTTGTACAAGAAAAATGGGGGAAGCACTTTGGAGAGAAAGAACAATTACAGCAAGGCTTAGATATGTTACTCCTTATTTATAAGGATTTATTATATGTTCAACTTGGAGAAGAAGATCGTCTTGTTTTTCATGAGCAGAAAGAGATGTTTGAATCCTTTTCTTATGCTCAGAAGCGCATTGTATCAGCTCTCTTTAATATATTAGAGGCAAAAAATAGAATCAACGCTAATGTAAATGCGCAGCTTGTGTTCGAACAGTTAGTGTTGCGGTTGCAGGAGGGATGACCGTTTTGTATGATGTAGTAGGTGTTCGCTTTAAGAAGGCCGGAAAGGTATATTACTTTGATCCGAATCAGTTCGATATCTCAGAAAATGAGTTTGTAATTGTAGAAACGGTAAGAGGTATTGAGTACGGAAAAGTAGTTATTACCAAAAAGCAAGTTGATGAAAATGACGTTGTATTACCGCTAAAAAAAGTTATTCGTATTGCAAATGAAAATGATCGTACCATTGTTGAAGAGAATAGGCATGCTGCGAAAGAAGCATATCAAGTTTGTCAACAAAAGGTAGGAGAACATAATCTTGATATGAAGCTTGTAGATGTAGAGTATACGTTCGATCGTAATAAGATTATTTTTTACTTTACTGCGGATGGTCGGATTGATTTCCGGGAACTAGTGAAAGACTTAGCGGCAATTTTTAGGACAAGAATTGAGCTGAGACAGATCGGCGTTCGTGACGAAGCAAAAATGCTTGGTGGTATTGGTCCATGTGGTCGTATGCTTTGTTGTTCTACTTTTTTAGGAGATTTTGAACCTGTATCCATTAAAATGGCAAAGGATCAAAATTTATCATTAAATCCTGCAAAAATCTCTGGTTTATGTGGTCGCTTAATGTGTTGCTTAAAATATGAGAATGATGAATATGAGGCAGCAAAGGAACAACTTCCTGATTTAGATCAACGTATACAAACACCGCACGGTACTGGCCGTGTTATCGGATTAAATATTTTAGAAAGATTAATTCAAGTGGAACTAGTAGACAAGGAACGGATAGTAGAATATACGTTAGATGAATTAATGAATAAAGGGGTCGTTTCGAGTCAAACCACAGATTAATGAGGTGGGTGCTTGTGGAGAAAAAGGATATTTTTGCATCGGTTTCTAGTATGGAAGAGCAAATTGGACATTTATACAAACAGTTGGGAGAATTAAAACAACATCTTGCAGAATTATTGGAAGAAAACCAACATATAAAAATGGAAAATGAAAATTTGCGACATCGTTTTGAAGAAGTGCAGAACAAGGAAAAACAAAAAACTCAAAAACGCAAAGAAATGAAGGCGAAGACAGATATTGGTGAAGGCTACGATAATCTAGCGAGACTATATCAAGAAGGTTTTCATATTTGCAATCTACATTATGGAAGTGTACGTAAAGAGGGAGATTGTTTATTCTGTCTGTCATTTTTAAATAAAAAGTGAGATTACCTTTCCAATATAATTGGAAAGGTAATTTTTTATACATGAGAGTAGAATGAAATTTATTTTTACATTAATAGAAGATGAAATAGGGTAGGTTAAGTGTAAGAAAGGGAGCAATATATGAATTTATATGAAGATGAGCGTTTAGATTACTTATTAGCGCAAGATATGAAGATTGTACAAAGTCCATCAGTATTTAATTTTTCTTTGGATGCTGTTTTACTTGCAGATTTTGCTTGGGTGCCAATTCAAAAAGGTAATTTACTTGATTTGTGTACAGGTAACGCAGTTATCCCTCTTTTATTAAGTACAAGGACAAAAGGGAAAATTACAGGTGTAGAAATTCAAGAGCGCTTATATGATATGGGAATAAGAAGCGTTCAATACAATAATTTAGCAGAAAGAATTCATTTAATCCATGGAGATTTGAAAGATATGCCGGAGAAACTTGGACGTCATCAATATGATGTTGTAACATGTAATCCTCCTTATTTTCAAACACCACAAACTTCTGAGAAGAATATGAATGAACATTTAGCGATAGCTCGTCATGAAATTATGTGCACACTAGAAGATGTTGTATACGCAAGTAGTCAGCTAGTGAAACAGGGTGGGAAAGTAGCATTTGTACATCGTCCAGGTCGTTTGCTCGACATCGTCACATTAATGCGTAAATACAAAATTGAACCGAAACGTGTGCGATTTGTTTATCCTAAGGCTGGTAAAGAAGCGAATACATTGTTAATTGAAGGAATTAAGGATGGAAATGCAGATTTAAAAATCTTACCACCTCTTTTTGTATATGAAGAAAATAATGAATATACAAAGGAGCTTCGTTCAATTTTATATGGAGAAGAATAAGCATTGTTTTTATGTGGTGGAGTGTTCTGATGGAAGTTATTATGCTGGATACACGAATCATATAGAAAAACGGATTGAGACCCATAATAGTGGAAAAGGTGCTAGATATACACGCGCTAGACTTCCAGTTGTTTTAAAATATGTAGAGGATCACGAGGATAAACGAACGGCTATGCAAGCTGAGTATCACTTTAAGCAGTTAACGAGGAAAAAAAAAGAAGAATATATGCAAAAAGGAGAACGCTATGTGGCAGCAAAAAAGCTTTCAGCAAAATGAAAAGGGAGTTTTATATTTAGTACCGACTCCAATCGGAAATTTAGAGGATATGACATTTCGTGCAATCCGAATTTTAAAAGAGGCAGACATTATTGCAGCGGAAGATACAAGGCAAACGAAGAAACTTTGTAATTACTTTGAAATTGAAACACCAGTTATGAGTTATCATGAGCATAATAAAGGAGTAAGTGGACGGAAAATTTTAGATAAGTTAGAAGAAGGTAAGACTGTAGCCATTGTGAGCGATGCTGGTATGCCATGTATTTCAGATCCTGGTTATGATATCGTTGTAGAGGCTGTAGCAGAACAATATCATGTTATCCCGCTTCCTGGGGCAAATGCAGCCCTTACAGCATTGATTGCATCAGGACTTGAGACAAAACATTTTTATTTCTATGGTTTCCTGCAAAGAAATAAAAAGGGACGTAAGCTTGAATTAGAAAAACTACGCTATATTCCAACTACAATGATGTTTTATGAGGCGCCACATCGTTTAGATGATACTTTAATCTCTATGCAAGAAGTATTAGGAAATAGGGAAATCGTATTATGTCGTGAGCTAACGAAAAAATTTGAAGAGTTTATTCGTGGAACAATTGAAGAAGCGATTGAGTGGACGAAGCAAAATGAAGTTCGTGGTGAGTTTTGTATTTTAGTAGCAGGTTCAACAGAAGAACCTACTCCAGAAGAACAATGGTGGGAAGCTATTTCAGTATATAATCATATTGAACATTATATAAATGAAAAAGGTATGAATTCAAAAGAAGCGATAAAAACAGTCGCTAAAGATCGAGATTTGTCGAAACGAGACGTATATCAAATCTATCATGTGGATAAAAAATAAGCTTCTCATAATTGAGAAGCTTATTTTGCTGTTTCGATATAATCTTGAAGTTCGTTTAAGACTTGTTCAGCGCCTTCTTTACTTAAGATAATTTTACCTTCAGCTAAAGATAGGTTACCATCAGATACTTCACCAGTTACTTGGCAAGTCATGTTTGGTTTATATTTCTTTAAGATGATTTTTTCATCATCAACGTAGATTTCAAGAGCATCCTTTTCTGCAATACCTAAAGTACGGCGTAATTCGATTGGAATTACTACACGACCTAATTCATCAACTTTACGAACGATACCAGTAGATTTCATAATTCTTTTCCTCCTAAATAAATAGTTTATAAGTTTCGAGTCTATTTTTTTGATTCGTCATTTTTCGACAAAATACCCTATGGACATATGATACCAATCATTTACATTTCCGTCAATTATTAAATTCTATATTTTTTAAAAAGATTTATAGATTTTTATACTTCTTATATATGATAGAATGTAAGTCATTTCTACAATTGTTTTGTATTTTTTTTGTAATGTTTATACTTTTCGGGAAATATATTGTATATTTTTTTGAATATGAGTAATAGATGATAAAGATATCGAGCATTAACTCGTTTTTATCCCGCTATTTGCGAGCAGTAAGACTCCCACTTTAAAATTTAGCCGGAGCAAAGAAGTTAAGTGGGAGTCGGGCTGCTCGTAAAAGCCCGATTGGTGTGGGCTAATAATCCATGGGGGATGAACCCTCTCCACGGATTAAAGTTTCACTTTATATATGAGTTTTTGATATACTGTTTATAAATACATATGAGGTTATTCGGGAGGTCCAAAACGATGAAAGAGGAAAATAAGTCCTTTTATATTACTACCCCAATTTATTATCCAAGTGGAAAGTTACACATTGGACATGCTTATACGACAGTAGCAGGAGATGCGATGGCACGATATAAGCGTATGCAAGGATACAATGTTCATTATTTAACAGGAACTGATGAGCATGGACAGAAGATCCAAAAGAAAGCAGAAGAACTAAATGTTACACCACAGGCATATGTGGATAACATTGTATCAGGGATTAAAGAACTTTGGGAGAAGATGGATATCTCTTATGATGATTTTATTCGTACAACTGAAGATCGTCATAAAGATGTTGTTGAGAAAATCTTCAAGCAACTAGTAGATCAAGGCGATATTTATCTTGATGAATATGAAGGTTGGTATTCTGTACAAGATGAAACATTCTATACAGCGCATCAATTAGTAGATCCAATTATGGAAGGTGACAAAGTAGTTGGTGGAAAAAGCCCAGATAGTGGTCACGCTGTAGAACTTGTTCGCGAAGAGTCTTATTTCTTTAGAATGGGTAAATATGTAGACCGACTATTAAAGTTCTATGAAGATAACCCTCATTTCATTCAGCCGGAGTCCCGTAAAAATGAAATGATTAATAACTTCATTAAACCAGGATTAGAAGATTTAGCTGTTTCTCGTACTTCATTTGACTGGGGAGTTCGTGTTCCAGGTAACCCCAAACACGTTATTTACGTATGGGTAGATGCGTTGTCTAATTACATTACTGCATTAGGATATGGAACAGAAAATGAAGAGAAGTATAAAAAATTCTGGCCAGCAGATGTCCATTTAGTTGGGAAAGAAATCGTTCGTTTCCACACAATTTATTGGCCAATTATTTTAATGGCTTTAGATTTACCACTTCCGAAGAAAGTCTTTGCTCATGGCTGGATTTTAATGAAGGATGGAAAAATGAGTAAGTCAAAAGGAAACGTAGTAGATCCAGTTACACTAATTGATCGTTACGGATTAGATGCATTGCGTTACTACTTACTTCGCGAAGTTCCATTTGGATCTGATGGGGTATTCACACCAGAAGGATTTGTTGAACGAATCAACTTTGATTTAGCGAATGATTTAGGTAACTTATTAAATCGTACAGTAGCTATGATTGATAAATACTTTAACGGGGAAATCCCTGCATTTAAAGCAAATGTAACTGAGTTCGATGAAACGTTAGTGACATTTGCCAAAGATACATTGAAAAAAGTAGAAGAGGCAATGGAGAATATGGAATTCTCTGTAGCGCTAAGTTCCATTTGGCAATTAGTTAGCCGTACGAACAAATATATTGATGAAACGCAGCCGTGGGTATTAGCGAAGGATGAGAATGATCGCGAAAAACTTGCGTCTGTAATGGCCCACTTAGCTGAGGTACTTCGTCAAACAGGTATTATGCTTATGCCATTCCTAACAGTAGCACCAAGTAAGATGTTTGCTCAACTTGGACTTACTGAAGAGGCGCATAAATCTTGGGAAAGCCTATCTACAATTGGATGTATTCCAGCTGGAACAAAAGTAGAAAAAGGAAACCCAATCTTCCCTCGTTTGGAAATGGAAGTAGAAGTGGGGTATATTAAAGAACAAATGCAAGGTTCTGCTCCTAAAGTAGAAGAGAAAAAAGCAGAAGAACCAAAGGCAGAAGAAATTACAATTGATGATTTCTTTAAAGTAGAATTACGAGTAGCTGAAGTAATATCCGCTGAACCTGTGAAAAAAGCAGATAAGTTGTTAAAAATTCAGCTTGATTTAGGTACAGAGAAGCGCCAAGTGGTTTCTGGGATTGCTAAATTCTATTCCCCAGAAGAACTAAAAGGTAAAAAGGTTATTTGTGTAACGAATTTAAAACCTGTAAAATTACGTGGTGAATTATCACAAGGTATGATTTTAGCAGGTGAAGAGAATGGCGTATTGTCATTAGCGTCAATTGACCAGAATTTACCAAATGGTACAAAAATCAAGTAATTGAGACAAGAAAAGAGATGTTTCACGTGTAACATTGGTGAAGCGTCTTTTTTCTTTTTACATTCCGTTTTTTGCATTAAAATTGAAGTATTGTTATCGTTAAGTTAGAAAGAGTGTAGTTTTTCTATGAGAGAATTGATTTCAATATAAAAGGAGTTATTTATTATGTTGTTTGATACACATTCACATTTAAATGCAGAGCAATTTGAAGAAGATTTACAAGAAGTTATCGTGAGAATGAAAGAAGCGGGAGTTACATATACAGTTGTTGTTGGATTTGATGAAGTAACGATAAAGAAAGCAATTGAATTAGCAGAGGCTTATGATTTTATTTACGCTGCAGTTGGATGGCATCCTGTTGATGCAATCGATATGAAAGAAGAACATTTAGCTTGGTTAGAAGAATTAGCGGCTCATCCTAAAGTAGTTGCAATTGGGGAAATGGGATTAGATTATCACTGGGATAAGTCTCCAAAAGAAATACAGAAGGAAGTATTCCGTAAACAAATTGCATTAGCGAAAAAGGTGAAATTACCGATTATTATACATAACCGCGATGCAACTCAAGATATTGTTGATATCCTAGAGGAAGAGAATGCAGCTGAAGTAGGGGGCATTATGCATTGCTTTAGCGGTAGTGTAGAAGTAGCGCAGCGATGTGTCGATATGAACTTTTTAATTTCATTAGGTGGGCCAGTAACATTTAAAAATGCCAAGAAACCGAAAGAAGTTGCTATGGAGATTCCGTTAGAAAAATTATTGATAGAGACAGATTGCCCGTATTTAACACCACACCCATTTCGAGGGAAACGAAATGAACCTAGTTATGTAAAACTGGTAGCAGAAGAAATTGCGAATTTAAAAGGAATTTCTTATGACGAAGTAGCACAAGTAACAACAAAGAATGCCAAATCCTTATTTGGTGTTGAATAAAAAAGAATGGGGAGTCCCATTCTTTTTTTGTTTTTTGAGAAGAGAGATAGTAGAAGTGATAAGAACCCACTATTTACTCATAACATAAGTGTAGAAATATTGTGGATAAATTAAGATGGAGATAGAAGTGTTACAATAAGGATAGTGAACAAAGATTTTTCTCTTCTACTTTTTAAAATGTACGATTGGGAAAATAATAATGGAAAAGTCGTCATTTTTTTGTTTTACTAAGTAGAGATGAAAAGAGTGTGGAGGCAAGCATGAAAATTAAAGAGATTATCGTTGTAGAAGGTAAAGATGATACAGTTGCGATTAAACGTGCTGTTGATGCGGATACAATCGAAACGAACGGTTCAGCAATCGGTGATCACGTTATTGAGCAAGTTAAATTAGCGCAGCAAAAACGAGGCGTTATTATTTTCACAGATCCGGATTATCCTGGAGAGCGTATTCGAAAAATTATTTCTGACAAGGTTCCTGGATGTAAGCATGCTTTTTTAACGAAGGAAGAAGCACTTGCTAAAAGGAAAAAGGGTGTTGGAATCGAACATGCTTCTAATGAGTCGATTCGCCGTGCTTTAGAGAATATACATGAAGAAATGGAAGCTTACACAAGTGAAATTAGTTGGAGTGATCTAGTCGATGCGGGCTTAGTGGGCGGAGAAATGGCAAAGAGTCGCAGAGAAAGAGTGGGTAAGCTATTAAAGATTGGTTATACAAACGCAAAACAGTTACATAAACGTTTACAAATGTTTCAGGTTTCAAAGGAATCATTTGCAGAAGCTTATAAGCAAGTAATACAGGAGGAAAAAAAATGAAGGATATCGCAACACCAAATCGTACGAAAGACATTGTTGAAAAGTATGGATTTTCATTCAAAAAAAGTTTAGGACAAAATTTTTTAATTGATACGAATGTATTAAATCGTATCGTTGATCACGCAGAAATCGGTTCAGAAAGTGGCGCAATTGAAATTGGACCAGGTATCGGTGCGTTAACAGAGCAATTGGCAAAGCGTGCTAAAAAAGTAGTGGCTTTTGAAATTGATCAGAGATTATTACCAATTTTAGACGAGACGTTAGCTCCATATAGCAACGTTACAGTTATAAATAAAGATGTACTAAAAGCAGATGTACATGAAGTGTTTAGTGAGCAATTTGAAGAAGGGCAAGATGTAATGGTAGTAGCTAACTTACCATACTATATTACAACGCCAATTTTATTTAAATTGCTTGAAGAAAAATTACCGGTTCGTGGATTTGTTGTTATGATGCAAAAAGAAGTTGGGGATCGTTTAGCTGCTAAACCAGGAACGAAAGAGTATGGTTCTTTATCAATTGCCATTCAGTATTATACAGAGGTAGAAACAGTTATGACTGTACCGCGTACAGTGTTTGTGCCACAACCAAATGTTGATTCTGCGATTATCCGTCTTCTAAAGCGTCCTAAACCAGTTGTAGAAGTGACAGATGAAACTTTCTTCTTTGAAGTAGTACGAGCGAGTTTCGCACAGCGTCGTAAAACTTTAATGAATAATTTATCAAATAATTTAAATGGTTTCCCGAAAGATAAAGAGCTGTTGGATCGAATTTTGACAGAAGTAGGAATTGATCCGAAGCGAAGAGGCGAAACGCTATCTATCGAAGAGTTTGCAACATTAAGTAATGCATTAATTCTTCATAAATTGTCATAAGAATATGAAAGGGACAGTTCAACTTGAGCTGTCCCTTTTGTCACCTTTCCTTTCCTAAATTCATACTTTAAAAACAGGTAAGATGGCCTAACGAGTTTGGAGTTTGGAGGTAGGAGAATGGATTTACATGTTGGAGAATTAGTTGAACGATATTCTCATAATAGGGATATTCTTTTTCGTATTATAGAAATAAAAGGCGATATGGCAATATTATTTGGAGAGGAAATTAGACTTGTGGCGGATGCACCACTTGCAGATTTAGTTAGTATAGATCAACGAGAACATAAAAATAGAGTGAAGCGTGAAAAAGAAACGATGGAGCGTACTTACCGGTTGTTTCAGCAAGATTACGTGTTGATGAAACAAAGACATGAACATAATTCAACTGGTGGATATACAAGTGAAGTGAATTATTTTCAAATGCCAGGACGTGTATTGCATATAGATGGAGATCCTTTATATTTGCGCAAGTGCTTAGATTTATATAATAAAATAGGCGTTCCTGTTCAAGGTATTCATTGTAAGGAAACGGAGATGCATGAAAAGGTAGTAGACTTAATAGATCATTTTCGCCCAGACATTTTAGTTATTACAGGACATGATGCATATACAAAGTCAAAAGGAGTTATGGGAGATTTAGCAGCATATAGACATTCTAGACATTTTGTACAGGCCGTTCGAGAAGTGCGGAAAAAGTATCCATCGTTAGATCAACTCGTTATTTTTGCTGGGGCTTGTCAATCACACTTTGAGGCGTTGATTCGGGCAGGTGCTAATTTTGCTAGTTCACCGTCTAGAATTAATATTCATGCTCTAGATCCTGTATATGTAGTTGGCAAAATTAGTTTCACTTCATTTATGGAAAGAGTAAATGTATGGGACGTTGTGCGTAATACAATTACTGGCGAAAAGGGACTAGGCGGAATTGAAACAAGAGGGATTTTACGAACAGGATTGCCCTTTCAACATTATGACGAATGAGCAAGGTACATACGTATCTTGCTTTTTTATGTGGAAATGATTTAAATGAGTCTGGATAAAAAGCGGCAAGAACGTGCAGACTATACAATGATACTTTTAGAATATAGTATTTCTTCTATCTATTTGAACGCATGATGCTTTTATAATGATATTGTCTGTGAATTGCGGTTAATAATTGGGATAGATATATCGTGTTTTAAGTGTTCAATCTAAATTACAGCGAGGTGTAGCAAAGTATATGTCAAAACGTTTAGATGAAATTAAAAGCGAATTAGATCACCATCTTGGACAGCGACTTATGTTAAAGGCAAATAGTGGGAGAAGAAAAACTGTGGAGCAATCAGGTGTACTTGCAGAAACGTATCGTTCTGTGTTTGTTGTACAATTAGACCAGCAAGAAGATGCATTGCAACGTGTATCTTATAGTTATGCAGATGTTTTAACAGAGACAGTAGAGCTAACATTTTACGATGAATCTCAAAATGAAGTATTTTATAATTAATGTATTTTTCGTTACATATATTCCCATAAATGAAAAGCTATATTATTTTGCATACTAATTATACCGTAGCAAAATAAGGAGGGACTCTGCATTGAGTAGACGAAGAGGAGTCATGTCAAATCAATTTAAAGAAGAGCTTGCAAAAGAGCTTGGATTTTATGATGTTGTTCAGAAAGAAGGATGGGGCGGAATTCGTGCGAAAGATGCTGGTAATATGGTGAAACGTGCTATAGAAATTGCAGAACAGCAATTAATGAAACGAAACCAGTAGTTGTAAGATACTTTCTATGCTACGGTAGCCGAGGAGAGATTCCTCGGCTTTTTGCACGCTAAAAGGTGCCATCATTTGACATAAGTAGTTTCATTCTGAATGCTTTTCGATATAATTAGGGAAGTGTCATCGTCTTACTATAAATTTATGGTAAAATAAACGATAAAAGATTGAGTACATAGAGTGGGTGAATAGATTGAAGCTACTAGTGAAAGCACCAGCAAAGATTAATCTGTCGTTAGATGTACTGGGAAAAAGACAAGATGGATATCATGAAGTGAAAATGATTATGACAACAATCGACTTGGCAGATCGTTTAGAGCTAACGGAATTAGCAGAAGACCGTATTGAAATTTTGTCCCATAATCGGTATGTCCCAGACGACCAACGCAATTTAGCTTATCAAGCAGCGAAATTATTAAAAGTGAAGTTTAATGTAAAAAAAGGTGTGTCTATTACTATTGAAAAAACGATTCCAGTAGCCGCTGGATTAGCAGGTGGAAGTAGTGATGCAGCAGCGACATTACGTGGCCTTAATAAGTTATGGAATTTAGGGCTAACAATCGATGAATTAGCAAAGCTTGGCGCAGAAATTGGATCAGATGTATCGTTCTGTGTATATGGTGGAACTGCTATTGCCACTGGAAGAGGAGAAGAAATTGAACATATAAAGACTCCGCCTTCTTGTTGGGTTGTTTTAGCAAAGCCCCACATTGGTGTATCTACTGCTGACGTGTACGGAAATTTAAAATTAAATCGTGTTACTCATCCAAATGTAGATAAAATGGTTGAAGTCATTAACCATGGCGATTATAAAGGAATTTGTGATACTGTTGGTAACGTTTTAGAAGATGTGACGTTTGCGATGCATCCCGAGGTTGCACGTATTAAATCACAGATGAAACGCTTTGGGGCAGATGCCGTATTAATGAGTGGAAGTGGCCCAACTGTATTTGGTCTTGTACACCATGATTCGCGAATGCACCGCATATATAACGGGTTAAAAGGATTTTGCGAGCAAGTATATGCAGTGCGTTTATTAGGAGAGCGAGAAACGCTTGAATAAAGACGTATAATACGTTATGATTTGTTTAGAATATTCGTGATTTGAGGTGAGAGTATGAAAATTAGACGAAGTACAAGATTGGTCGATCTGACGTATTACTTGTTACAAAATCCTCGTCAGCTAGTTTCTCTCACTTTTTTTGCTGAAAGGTATCAATCGGCTAAATCTTCCATTAGTGAAGATTTAGTTATTATTAAGCAAACGTTTGAACAACAAGGTGTCGGCACATTGCAAACGGTACCAGGAGCAGCAGGAGGAGTGAAATATATTCCTTATATAAGTGAAGAAGAGGCAAATCTGATTATTAACGAGCTTTGTAGCTTATTTGAAAACCCAGACCGTATTTTGCCTGGCGGTTACTTATATATGACGGATCTTTTAAGTAATCCTCGCCAGATTAATGGCGCAGGTCGTTTATTTGCTTCTGTTTTTGCTAGGCAACCAATTGATGCGGTTATGACGGTAGCGACAAAAGGAATTCCGCTTGCTTATGCAGTAGCGAACTACTTAGATGTACCGGTAGTAATTGCGAGAAAAGATAATAAGGTAACAGAAGGACCCACTGTTAGTATTAACTATGTATCAGGTTCCTCTAAGCGAATCCAAACGATGACTTTAGCAAAGCGTAGCCTTCCAGAAGGGTCCAATGTTTTAATTATTGATGACTTTATGAAAGCTGGCGGAACCATTCAAGGTATGATGAGCATGCTAGAAGAGTTTAAAGCTAATGTTGTTGGGATTGGCGTATTAGTAGAGTCTACGGATATTGAAGAAAGACTTATTAATAACTTTGTATCATTAATTCGTCTGTCAGAAGTTGATGTGAAAGAAAAAGCGATTCAAGTGGAAAAGGGGAATTATGCACTTGCACCATTTGATAAAGGGCTTGTAGAGGCTGAATAAAAAGGTAAAGCAGATAGCTTTACCTTTTTTTATTCCTATTTATAAATTACAAAATAGATGGACAAACTGCCTTTGGTACACTATTTTTAAAGAGTAAAAATAAATAATAAAAGGGTGAAAAGTATGAAAGTTGTTCAAACAAGCAAAGCACCACAGGCAATCGGACCATATTCACAAGGGATTATTGTAAATAATATGTTCTATAGTTCAGGACAAATTCCGTTAACGGCAAGTGGAGAACTTGTAACAGGAGATGTAACAGTACAAACAGAGCAAGTATTTGAAAATTTACAAGCGGTATTAGCAGAAGCAGGTGCTTCATTTGATACAGTGGTAAAAACAACAGTATTCTTGAAGGATATGGATGATTTTAATGCTGTTAATGAAGTATACGGTTCTTATTTCTCTACTCATAAACCAGCGCGTTCTTGTGTACAAGTAGCAAAATTACCGAAAGATGTTTCTGTTGAAATCGAAGTAATTGCCCTAGTTAAGTAACTCTTTGTAAGCGATAACCTCTACTAATCCTTATATTCAACTACAATAAAAATTTTTATCTTAAAAATTTTTAAAAAATTAAAGGAAAAATAGAAATTTTGTGGAATTTATACAAATATATCGCTTATTTAGAAAAGGGTGGTGAACACAAGATGGAAGTGACTGACGTAAGATTACGCCGCGTAAACACAGAAGGCCGCATGAGAGCAATTGCCTCTATTACTCTAGACCATGAATTTGTTGTTCATGATATTCGTGTAATTGATGGTAATAATGGATTATTTGTAGCAATGCCAAGTAAACGTACTCCAGATGGAGAATTCCGTGACATTGCACATCCAATTAATTCTAATACACGCTCTAAAATTCAAGATGCGGTTTTAACAGAGTATCATCGTTTAGGCGAGTTAGAAGAGGTTGAGTTTGAAGAAGCAGGCGCTTCGTAAAATTCGAATGAAAAGGGCTTTTGAAAGAAAGTCTTATAATTTTGTAGCAAACTCCTGTAAGCATTTACAGGAGTTTGTTTTTTTTTGAATAATACACGTTTCTAATTATAAAAATTCATATTTTGAAAAAATAAAGATGAAAAACTTCTAATTTTTTCAAAATCATTTAAAATAGTATAGCTTATTCCTTAAAAAAGATACTAAAGAGTAAAACATCTTATAAGAATTATGGTAAAATTTAATAGTTATAATGTGTTTCTTGAAATATATGATGATTTAGGATAATATCGTTAATGGATAAATAGGTTGCGATGGAGGGTCTATATGTCAAACAGATTTGCAGTGATTCTAGCTGCAGGTAAAGGCACACGTATGAAGTCCAAGCTATACAAAGTGCTGCATCCTGTATGTGGAAAACCAATGGTACAACATGTAGTCAATGAAGTATCTCAATTAGGATTGCAGAAACTTGTAACAGTCGTTGGACATGGTGCTGAAAAGGTACAAGAACAGCTAGGAAACGTAAGTGAGTTTGCATTACAAGCAGAACAACTTGGTACAGCTCATGCTGTTGATCAAGCTGCAAGTGTACTTGCAAATGAAGAGGGAACAACTTTAGTTATTTGTGGTGATACACCTCTAATAACTGCTGAAACGATGGAAGCATTGCTTCAGCAACACGAAGAAGCGGGAGCAATGGCGACGGTACTAACAGCGTACATAGAAGAGCCTGCTGGATATGGCCGTATCGTTCGTAATGAGAATGGTCATGTTGAAAAGATTGTTGAGCATAAGGATGCAAATGAAAAAGAATTAGCTATTAAAGAAATCAATACAGGTACGTATTGTTTTGATAATAAAGCTTTATTTGCTTCACTTTCTAAAGTTTCAAATGATAATGTACAGGGCGAATATTACCTTCCGGACGTTATTGAAATTTTAAAAAATGAAGGTCATATTGTATCAGCTTATCAAACAGAGCACTTCGATGAAACGTTAGGTGTTAACGACAGAGTCGCTCTATCGCAAGCGGAAATTATTATGAAAAATCGTATCAACAGAAAGAACATGGTAAATGGTGTTACAATTATTGATCCAAGTAACACATACATTTCTGCGGATGCAGTTATTGGTAGTGATACAGTTCTTCACCCAGGAACGGTTATTGAGGGGAACACTGTAATTGGTTCTGATTGTGAAATTGGACCGCATACAGTAATTCGCGATAGTGAAATTGGAGATCGTACGGTAATTCGTCAATCTACTGTACATGACAGCAAACTTGGTACAGAAGTATCAGTTGGTCCATTTGCACATATTCGCCCAGATTCAGTTATTGGAGATGAAGTGCGCGTTGGAAACTTCGTAGAAATCAAAAAAACTGTTTTTGGTAATAGAAGTAAAGCTTCACACTTAAGTTATATCGGGGATGCACAAGTTGGAGAAGACGTGAATCTTGGTTGTGGTTCAATTACGGTGAACTACGACGGCAAGAATAAATTTAAAACTGTAATTGGTAACGGGGTATTTATTGGATGTAATTCAAACCTTGTTGCGCCTGTAACAGTTGAAGATGGTGCTTATGTGGCAGCAGGCTCTACAATAACAGAGAATGTTCCATCAAAAGCATTATCAGTAGCACGTGCACGTCAAGTTAACAAAGAAGACTATGTTGATCAATTGCTGAATAAGAAAAAATCATAATGTGGAGGGTTAATCTAGATGTCGACTCAATATCTAAATTCTAATTTGAAAGTATTCTCTTTAAACTCTAATAAGGAACTTGCTGAGCAAATCGCAAAGCATATTGGAGTAGGACTAGGAAAATGTTCTGTTGATCGTTTTAGTGATGGAGAAGTTCAAATTAACATTGAAGAAAGTATCCGTGGTTGCGATGTATTCATTATTCAATCTACAAGCTTCCCAGTAAACGAACATATCATGGAATTACTTATTATGATTGATGCATTAAAACGTGCATCTGCAAAAACAATTAATATTGTTATTCCTTACTATGGTTATGCGCGTCAAGACCGTAAAGCGCGTTCTCGTGAACCAATTACATCGAAACTTGTAGCAAACTTGCTTGAAACAGCAGGTGCAACTCGTGTAATCACTCTAGATTTACATGCTCCGCAAATTCAAGGATTCTTTGATATCCCGATCGACCACTTAATGGGTGTACCGATTCTTTCAGACTACTTTGAAGCAAAAGGCCTTAAAGATATCGTAATCGTATCTCCTGATCACGGTGGTGTAACTCGTGCTAGAAAAATGGCAGATCGCCTAAAAGCGCCAATCGCTATTATTGATAAGCGTCGTCCTCGTCCGAATGTATCTGAGGTAATGAACATTATCGGTAACATCGAAGGCAAAACAGCAATTTTAATTGATGACATCATTGATACAGCTGGTACAATTACATTAGCGGCAAACGCTCTTGTTGAGAACGGTGCTTCTGAAGTATATGCTTGCTGTACACACCCAGTATTATCTGGTCCAGCAATTGAGCGTATTCAAAATTCGAATATTAAAGAGTTAGTTGTAACGAACTCTATCGTATTACCAGAAGAGAAGAAAATTGATAAAGTACATGAACTTTCAGTTGCTCCATTAATCGGAGAAGCAATCATTCGTGTATACGAAGAAGAATCTGTAAGTGTATTATTCAATTAATTGGATAGAATGAGACGTAACCAAGCTTGGTTACGTCTTTTCGTATCGAAAAAAGAAAGTAGTGGTACAAGAATGAAATTAATAGTAGGACTTGGGAACCCAGGTAGAGAATATGAATTAACAAGGCATAATATTGGATTTATGGCAATCGATGAACTTGCAAAACGTTGGAGTATTTCTTTGAATGAACAAAAGTTTAAAGGGGTATTTGGCGCAGGTTTTGTTAATGGGGAAAAAGTAATCTTACTAAAGCCACTTACATATATGAATTTATCTGGGGAAAGTATCCGTCCACTCATGGATTATTATAAAATTGATGTCGAGGACTTCATTGTTATGTACGATGATTTAGATATTCCTGTAGGTAAATTACGCCTTCGCATGAAAGGTAGTGCGGGTGGACATAATGGTGTGAAATCAACAATTTCACATTTAGGAACACAAGAATTTCAACGTATCCGCATGGGAATCGATCGTCCGAAAAATGGGATGAAAGTAGTGGATTACGTATTAGGACGTTTTACATCTGAAGAAATATCTGGCGTTAATCAATCCATTGAAAATGCAGCAGATGCATGTGAGGAATGGTTAAATAAACCTTTTCTCCAAATCATGAATACTTTTAATAGTTAAGCGCACAATCTGGAATATTTTATTTTGTTTTATCCCATACTAGTAGCAATTGGATATTTAGGAGGCTAGTATGGAAGGTTATTATTACTGTAGACATTGTGGAAGTAATGTGGGCTCCATTATCGCAGAAAAAGTATATAGCGACGTTTTGTTTCAACTAACAGAGCAAGAAGTAGTGGATATGATTCATTTTCATGAGAATGGAAATATATATATAAAAACGATTTGTGAATCGTGTCAAGAAACGCTCGCATCTTATCCTGAGTATTATGAATATGAAAAATTTCTGCAATAAAATGTTGTCGCTTTGGCGTGTCCAAAGCATTTTTCTGTTTTCTTTTTCCAAAATATTTGCATAAAATATAGTAACTTGCTCTTTATGTTGAGAGGAGTTTTGAAAATGATAGGTTTATTAGAGCAATTTTATAAAAATGAAGAAATACAATCGGTTATTAATGGGCTAGAAGATGGGTTGAAAGAACAACTTGTATCGGGTATGGCAACATCCTCTCGTTCATTATTAATGGCAGCTTTATATAAAAAGACAAAGCAATCACAACTTATCGTGACGCACAATTTATACCAAGCACAAAAAGTACATGAAGATTTAGTGGCGTTACTTGGTGAAAAAGATGTTTGGCTATATCCGGTAAATGAATTGATAGCATCGGAGGTTGGTGTTGCAAGTCCAGAATTGAAGGCACAGCGTATTGAAGTGTTAAATCGCTTAGCTGCAGGAGAGAATGGGATTATTGTAGCGCCAGTTGCAGGGCTGCGTAGGTTTTTACCAATAAAAGAATTATGGAAGCAAAGGCAAATTGAAATCAATCTAGGGCAAGAGATTGATTTAGATGCACTCTTGCATACTTTACATCATATTGGCTACGAGCGTAAGTCAATGGTAGAAGCTCCAGGAGAGTTCAGTTTACGCGGGGGAATATTAGATATTTACCCATTAACGGAAGAATTACCGTTTCGTATTGAATTCTTCGATACAGAAGTCGATTCTATTCGATTGTTTGATGTGGATGAACAGCGTTCTCAAGATAAAAAGGAAAGTGTTAAGTTCGGTCCAGCAACAGAGTTTTTATTTTCACAGGAAGAATTGAAATCGGGAATTAAGCATCTTGAAGAAGGTTTGACTAAGACGATGCAAAAGCTTTCCGATGATAAATTAAAGACTACTGTGCTTGAGACGGTTAGTCATGAAATTGAAATGTTGAAAAACGGGCAGAGTATAGAACAAATGTTTAAATATTTATCTATTTTCTATAAAGAACCTGCTAGTCTGATAGATTATTTACCAGAAAATGGTGTTGTGATTTTAGATGAGATTTCCCGTATTCAAGAAACAGCATCACATCTTGAAACAGAAGAAGCGGAATGGTATATCTCACTTCTTGGCGAAGGAACAATTATTCAGGATTTATCTTTCTCCCACTCGTTTGAGGAGTTTCTTCATAATAAAAAAAGAAGTTTTGTATATTTAACGTTATTCTTACGCCATATAGCACACACGCATCCTCAAAATATTGTAAATGTGACATGTAAAACGATGCAAGATTTCCACGGACAGATGCATTTGTTAAAAACTGAAATTGATAGATGGAATGAAGGTAATTTTACGACCGTTGTGCTTGGAACAGATGATGAACGTGTAAAAAAACTACAACATATTTTAAGTGATTATGATATTGATGCAGACATTGTAGAGGCGACAGATATCTTATTGCCTGGAAGGTTACAAATTGCTGTAGGTGATTTACATGCAGGCTTTGAAATGCCGATGCAAAAGTTTGTTGTCATTACTGAAAAGGAGCTTTTTCATAAGAAGGTTAAAAAATCACAACGTAAGCAAAAGTTATCTAACGCTGAACGTATTAAAAGTTATTCGGAATTAAAAGTTGGAGACCATGTAGTTCATGTAAATCATGGTATAGGTAAATTTTTAGGTATTGAGACATTAGAGATTAATGGTGTTCATAAAGATTATTTAAATATTAAATATCAAGGTAATGATAAGTTATACGTTCCAATTGAACAAATTGATCAAGTGCAAAAATACGTAGGGTCTGAAGGTAAGGAACCAAAAGTTTATAAATTAGGCGGAAATGATTGGAAGAAGGTCAAAACGAAAGTTGAAAAATCTGTACAAGACATTGCAGATGACCTAATTAAATTATATGCCGAGCGTGAAGCTTCGAAAGGTTATGCATATACACCAGATACGGCAGAGCAACAAGAGTTTGAATCTTTATTCCCATATCAAGAGACAGAGGATCAATTACGTTCTATTGAAGAGATTAAGAAAGATATGGAACGCGGACGTCCGATGGATAGGCTTCTTTGTGGTGACGTAGGATATGGAAAGACTGAAGTAGCTATTCGTGCGGCATTTAAAGCAATTATGGATGAAAAACAAGTTGCGATTTTAGTACCAACAACAATCCTTGCACAACAACACTATGAAACAATTCGAGAGCGTTTTCAAGATTATCCGATTAATATAGGGTTACTAAGTAGATTCCGTACACGAAAACAACAAAATGAAACGATTAAAGGTTTAAAAGATGGAACGGTGGATATTGTAATCGGAACGCATCGTATTTTATCTAAAGATGTTACTTATAAAGATTTAGGACTTCTTATTATTGATGAAGAACAAAGATTCGGCGTTACACATAAAGAAAAAATTAAACAATTGAAAGCAAATGTTGACGTGTTAACATTAACGGCAACTCCGATTCCACGTACACTTCATATGTCTATGCTTGGTGTGCGCGATTTATCTGTTATTGAGACACCACCAGAGAATCGTTTCCCAGTACAAACATATGTAGTAGAGTATAATCCAGCGTTAATGCGAGAAGCGATAGAGCGAGAGTTAGCAAGAGGCGGTCAAATTTACTTCCTATATAACCGTGTGGAGGATATTGAAAGAAAAGCAGATGAAATTTCGATGTTAGTTCCAGATGCTCGTGTAACATACGCACATGGGAAAATGAATGAAGGTGAATTAGAGTCTGTTATGCTATCGTTTTTAGAAGGGCAGCATGATGTTCTTGTAAGTACAACAATTATTGAGACGGGTGTAGATATTCCGAATGTAAATACATTAATTGTATTTGATGCAGATCGTATGGGATTATCGCAGTTGTATCAGCTTCGTGGTCGTGTTGGGCGTTCTAATCGCGTCGCGTATGCATACTTTGCATACAAACGTGATAAAGTGTTATCGGAAGTTGCAGAGAGGCGTCTGCAAGCAATTAAAGAGTTTACAGAGCTTGGATCTGGTTTCAAAATTGCGATGAGAGACTTATCAATTCGTGGTGCGGGTAATTTGTTAGGGGCAGAACAACATGGATTTATTGATTCTGTCGGATTTGATCTATATTCTCAAATGTTAAAAGATGCAATTGAGCAACGTAGAGGAACAGACGGAGTTGAAAATACCGTTAATGTTGAAATTGATTTAGAAGTAGATGCATATTTACCGGATGCGTACATTTCAGATAGTAAACAAAAAATTATGATGTATAAACAATTTAGAGGTATTTCTGCAATTGAGGATATTGAAGAGCTGCAGGAAGAGATGATCGACAGATTTGGTGATTATCCACAAGAGGTTGGTTATTTATTACAAATTGCAAACATTAAAGTGTTGGCAATGAAAGAACAAATTGAGTTAATTAAGCAAAATAAATTTGAAGTAACATTCCTGTTTTCTGAACAAGCGAGCCAAAATATAGATGGTGGAAAATTATTCATGCTAGGAAGTAGTTTTGGCCGTATGATCGGTCTGGGTATGGAGGGGTCACAATTGAAAATTGTGATGAAAACGAATGGATTAGAGACGTCGAAATGGTTAACAATTGCTGAAAATTTATTAAAAGGCTTGCCAGATGTAAAAAAAGAAGTAATAAATGCCTAATATAAGATAAAAAATACAATTCGACGTGCATAGAAGAACTAATGTGTAAAATACTATGTTTAATAGTTGGTGATTTTTACATGAACAGGTAAATTCACCACTTTGATCATCAGTAGAAAGTGAGGCAGCATTAGAATGAAAGCAACTGGAATCGTACGTCGAATTGATGATTTAGGCAGGGTAGTAATTCCGAAGGAAATTCGTAGAACTTTACGTATTCGTGAGGGAGATCCACTAGAAATATTTGTTGATCGCGATGGAGAAGTGATTTTGAAAAAATATTCTCCAATTAGTGAACTAGGTAATTTTGCAAAGGAATATACGGAAGCTTTATACGATAGCTTAGGACATAATGTGCTTGTATGCGATCGTGATTCTATTATCGCAGTAGCAGGCGCATCTAAAAAAGAATACTTAAATAAAAGTGTTGGCGATTTAATTGAGAAGACAATGGAAGAGCGTAAGTCTGTAATTATGACAGATGAAAGCGAAATTTCAATTATTGATGGAGTAACAGAAAAAGTGAGCTCTTATACAATTGGCTCGATTATTGCAAATGGAGATCCAATCGGAGCTGTCGTTATCTTCTCTAAAGAGGCTATTATAAGTGAAGTAGAGCATAAATCAGTAAATACAGCTGCAAGCTTTTTAGCGAAACAAATGGAGCAGTAGCGAAGTGTAATTTCTATAAGTAGCAATCTTTCCTAATTATGATATTTCTATTTGAGAAATTAACTATTTGGAGATATAAGTATATTGAACGAAGGTAGCGCTTTGCTACCTTTTTTCATTGAATATTTTTGCTGTTGAAAGAAGTCAGTGAATGTAAGGAATATGAAGGAGAGCCAGTTTTTCTTTGTGATATAATACGAGGGGTGAGAATAGAAAAAGGAGTTTTCTTGTATGGAAGCGAAGAAGTACCAAGCCTTTTGGCGTGGGGCTATTATATTAACAATCGCAAGTTTTGTTACGAAGGTATTAAGCGCTTTTTACCGTATTCCATATCAAAATATAGCGGGTGATGTTGGTTTTTATATTTACCAACAAATTTATCCGTTTTATGGATTTTGTTTGATTTTAGCTACTTATGGGTTTCCCATTATTATTTCAAAAATGGTCGCAGAAAGATTAGAACGAGGAAAACAAAAAGAAGCAGAAGAAATTATTTGTGTATCTTTTTGGTTTTTATTAGGAATTGGATTTATAGGGTTTTTCACATTATTCTTTGGGGCCGAAACAATTGCATCGGCTATGGGCGATATACATTTAGATAA
Source organism: Bacillus sp. FSL R9-9530 (assembly GCF_038008145.1). Classification (NCBI taxonomy): domain Bacteria; kingdom Bacillati; phylum Bacillota; class Bacilli; order Caryophanales; family Bacillaceae; genus Bacillus; species Bacillus sp. FSL R9-9530. The sequence continues at coordinate 3,887,035 of NZ_JBBOYO010000001.1, read as the reverse complement.
ATTATTACGTGTTATTTCGTTTTCATTCCTACTAATGCCATTTTTATCTGTAGCGAGAGGATATTTTCAAGGTTTCAATAATATGATGCCGACGGCTGTTTCGCAAGTAATTGAACAAACGATTCGTGTTTCTATTATTGTATTTTTATCACTATTCCTTATTGCTCATGGATTTGATTTATATACAGTTGGTGCGGGTGCCATGCTAGGTTCAATTGCAGGCGGGCTTATTGGGATTATCGTACTTTTACTTTATATGCGTCATGATTTCCATGCTATTTTCTTCAAAGGATGGAAGGGAATTAGAAATAAAAAAGGGATTGTTCGAATCCTTTTTTGGCAGGGATTAGCGATTTGTGTTAGTAATTTAGTCCTTATTTTTATACAAATGGCGGATTCTATTTCCTTGTATACTTTGCTTATTCGTGCGGGAGAGCAAGTTGAAAATGCAAAGGTACTAAAAGGTGTTTATGATAGAAGTATCCCGCTTATGCAATTAGGTACTGTTGTGACAACTTCTTTCTCATTGTCACTTATTCCTATTATTACAGCGGCGAAAGAAAGAGGAGATCTTTCATTTATTCAAGAAAAGGTAAAGTTAGCAATGAAAATAACATTTGTTATTGGATCTGCAGCTGCTATTGGATTAACTTGTATTATTCAACCTACAAATATTATGTTGTTTGAAAATAGTGATGGATCAGATGTGTTATCGATTTTATCTTTATCTATTTTATTTAGTTCATTGTCAATTACAACTGCTTCCATTTTGCAAGGAGTGGGACAAACATTAAAACCAGCAATATTCGTTGTATTTGGAGGTTGTTTGAAGTTAGTTTTAAACTATATATTAATGCCGTATTTTGGTGTAAAGGGAGCTGCAATTGCAACTTTAGTTGCGCTTATTGTAATTGTCTTGCTAAATAGTGTGTTACTTATGCGAGCTGTATCGGAGCCGCTTATTGATAGGCGGAATATGTTAGGTGTAGCTATTAGTGGTATCGGTATGGGGTTTGTATTAATAATCTTTATGCGTATGTTACGAATGTCCGGATTAGTAATTGATACAGGACATAGAGGAATTGCGACGCTTGAAGCGCTGTTAGGTGTAGCTATCGGTGGATTAGCATATATGTTTTTAATTTTAAAATTACGTGTATTTACAAAAGAAGAATTAGGAACCGTTATGAAACAAGAGAAAAAAGAAGGTTCATTGAAGAAGAGTGGATAGAGGTGACTGGTTGTGAGTGGAATCATTACTATTTTAGGATTAGGTGCTGGTGAGTTAGATCAGTTAACGATGGGTGTATATCGAAAGATAAAAGAAGCAGACCATATGTTTGTTAGAACGAAGGAGCACCCAGTTATAGAAGAATTGGAGAAAGAAGCTATAAAGTATACGGCCTTTGATAATGTATATGAGGCACATGATACATTTGAAATCGTATATGAAACAATTGCGAATACATTGCTAGAACAAGCTAAAGGCGCAGAAATTATTTATGCTGTTCCAGGTCATCCGCTTGTAGCAGAAAGAACAGTTCAGCTACTTTTGGAAAAAGGAGAAGCAGCAAATATTGAAGTGCGAATTGAAGGTGGACAAAGTTTCCTTGATCCGATGTTTGCAAGTCTAAAAATTGATCCGATTGAAGGGTTCCAATTAATTGATGCTACATCATTTGAAAGAGGACAATTAGAATTACGTCAACATTTAATCTTTTGCCAAGTGTATGATGCATTCGTTGCTTCAGATGTGAAGCTAACGTTAATGGAGATTTTGCCAGATGATTACGAAGTGTATATCGTAACAGCTGCAGGGACTTCATTCGAGCAAGTGAAAAAGGTATCGTTATACATGTTAGATCACGAAACAGAATTAAATAATTTAACGAGTGTGTATGTACCGCCGGTTAAGGAACGTGCGTCCTTATATCAGCAGTTTGATGTGCTTAGAGCAATTATTGCTGATCTTCGTGGACCGAATGGTTGCCCATGGGATAAAAAGCAAACTCATCAATCTTTAAAGAAATACTTAATTGAAGAAGCGTATGAAGTGCTAGAAGCAATTGATGAAGAGGATGATGATCATTTAGTAGAAGAACTAGGTGATATATTATTACAAGTTATGCTTCATGCCCAAATTGGAGAGGATGAAGGTTGGTTCTCTATAGATGATATTATTCGGACTTTAGCTGAGAAAATGGTTCGTCGTCATCCGCATGTGTTTGGGGATACGGATGTAAATAATGCTGATGAAGTGATTGCAAATTGGGAAGAAATTAAAAAACAAGAAAAGGGATTCGTGAAAGAATCTGTTTTAGCGGGTATTCCAAAAAGCTTGCCACAACTAATGCGTGCTTATGAAATTCAGAAGAAAGCTGGAAAGGTTGGATTTGATTGGGTTGATGTGCAGCCGATGATAGAGAAGGCCTTAGAAGAATGGCAAGAATTCCAACAAGAAGTTGTAAACATGGATGAGAAAAAGATGCTAGGTGAATTTGGTGATTTACTATTTGCATTTGTGAATATAGCTCGTCATTATAAATTAGATCCAGAAGAAGCGTTACGTTCAACTAATGAGAAATTTATGGATCGCTTTTTATACATGGAAGCAAAAGTAGCTGAAATGAATAAGGAAATGCAAGATTTATCATTAGAACAGTTAGATATTTTATGGGAAGAGGCAAAACAAACAGAGCGTTAATAGGGGGATTTGATATGCGTCTAGATAAATTTTTGAAAGTATCACGTTTAATTAAAAGAAGAACATTAGCAAAAGAAGTGTCTGACCAAGGAAGAATTTCGATTAATGGCCAAGTGGCAAAAGCGAGTTCAGATGTGAAGGTAGAGGATGAATTAACAATTCGTTTCGGGCAAAAAATAGTAACTGTGAAAGTAAATGAATTGAAAGAAACAACTAAAAAAGAAGATGCAGCAAACATGTATAGTCTCGTTCGTGAGGAAAAAGTGAAAGCGGAAGAAGGCTTGTTCTAAAATAGGTTAGCCCTTCATACATTACTATTAGCTAGTATAAAGCTATGGGGGGATTTTCGTGAATAATGGTTACTCACCTATGTCTTCTAATCAACAAAATGTTTCTGTAGAGCATGATATTATCATGCGTGGCAGGCGTGTAATCGATATTACTGGTGTAAAGCAAGTAGAGAGTTTTGATAGCGAAGAGTTTTTACTCGAGACTGTAATGGGTTTTTTAACAATTCGTGGTCAAAATTTGCAAATGAAGAATTTAGATGTAGAAAAGGGTGTTGTATCAATTAAAGGGAAAGTTCATGAAATGCTGTATATTGATGAGAACCAAGGGGAGAAAACTAAAGGCTTCTTTAGTAAGCTGTTTAAATGAGCCTAACAATTCAGTTGTATACAATGCTTTCGATGATTGGAATGGGTGCTTGGATTGGTGCTTCTTTAGATACATACCAACGGTTTTTAAAACGCCAAGAGCGTAAACGTTGGCTTGTATTTATACATGATATACTATTTTGGATTGTCCAAGCATTATTCGTTTTTTATGTATTACTGCGTGTAAATGAAGCTGAACTACGTATATATGTATTTTTGGCGTTACTATGTGGTTTTGCAGCATATCAAAGCTTATTGAAAGCACTATACATGAAGATGTTAAATTTTCTCATCTATATTTTTGTACAAACAACACAATTTTTTGTTCGAATTATACAGCTACTCATGATAAAACCTGTTATTATTATAGCACAGCTATTTATTGCATTTATATTATTCTTATTTCGTATACTGCTTTCAATTGGACATGTGTTATGGAAAATGGTGATTTGGATATTACTTTTCATATGGAAAGTTTTTTTCTCGCCTGTTCGGTTTATTGCTTCGCTCATATGGAAACTTCTCCCTAATCGTGTTAAACTTTTTATAATGAAGCATGTAGGGTTCCTGCAATATGTAGCAAAATTGAAGGGACATATCTTCCAATTATGGGTGCGTATAAAAAAGAAGTTAGGGGGACCTCGAAAATGAGGGAACTGAGACAAAGAACAATCGACAAACAGAGTCCAAATCCTGTTAAAGAACATATAATACAAACGGATGAGAACAGGAAGCGACTTTATCGCCGTTTAGCGGTTTTTCTTGTCTTTGCTTTTACAATTATTGCTAGTATTAGTGTGACGTTTTATCAACAAAACAGTTCCATTAAAGCAAAAGAAGCAAAAGTTAAGGACATGAAAAAAGAACTGGATTCATTAACGAAAAAAGAAAAGAATCTAAAAGATGAAGTTCAAAAGTTGAATGATGAAGAGTACGTTTTAAAGATTGCTAGAAGGGATTATTTCTTCTCCGGAAAAGGGGAGATAATTTTTCCTGTTTCTAAGTAGAGTATGTCTTATTGACACTGTATTTTAGGATTATATATAATAAAGTAAAATTTGACTTTTTAACCACTAAGGAGGAGCATTTTTTTTATGTCAATCGAGGTAGGCAGCAAGTTACAGGGTAAAGTAACAGGTATTACAAATTTTGGGGCTTTTGTGGAGCTGCCAGAAGGCTTAACAGGTCTTGTTCATATTAGTGAAGTTGCTGATAATTATGTGAAAGATATTAACGATCACTTAAAAGTAGGCGACCAAGTAGAAGTAAAAGTTATCAATGTTGAAAAAGATGGCAAAATTGGCCTATCTATTAAGAAAGCGAAAGAACGTGAAAAAACAGAAGGAGATCGTCCACGCGGTGAATACCAACGTGGTGGTGATCAACAACGTTCTGGACGTCCACAACGTAATAATCGTTCTTCCAACAGAGATAACCGCGGTGGCGGTAACGAACGAGCTCCAAAAGAAACATTTGAGCAAAAGATGGCACGCTTTTTAAAAGATAGTGAAGATCGTTTAACTTCTTTAAAGCGTAACACAGAATCTAAACGTGGTGGCCGTGGCGCACGTCGCGGATAATGAGTCCGTTTAATTCTTAACATATAGAGAGGTACCCAGAGTAATTACTCGGGTACTTTTTTATGTGAGAGAATATATTTTTAAAAAAGTTTTTGAGATGTATTGACTTTAAAATATATCTGATGTAATATACTAATTGTCCGTTAAATACGACGACATGGCGGTGTAGCTCAGCTGGCTAGAGCGTACGGTTCATACCCGTGAGGTCGGGGGTTCGATCCCCTCCGCCGCTATATTTAATTTAACGGCCCGTTGGTCAAGTGGTTAAGACACCGCCCTTTCACGGCGGTAACACGGGTTCGAATCCCGTACGGGTCATCTAAAAAGATCATGCAAATTTGCATGGTCTTTTTTTGTTAAATATAAATTAAGACGTACAATACTTCTACAAAATCACCCTATATTTTCTGAACATTCTTTCAACTCTCTTTGAATAAATTAAATACTATGTATATATGTAGATTTATTTCGAATAAAAAGTCGAACGATTATAAAAGTCAAAACTGTTGTTTTGACAAAAAAACCAATAATCATCTTTTATAATAACAGTAATTAAACTATGCAGGTGGTGTTAAAAATATGCCTAAAGCAGGAAGGAATACTATGAATACAAGTGCATTGGCGATGAATGAAAGTCAGCTTGGAACAATAAAGTGGACGAGTAAGTTGCGAATGAAGTTTGAAAAAGTTTTCTTTAGATGGGGATTCATTATTGCTGTTATTGGTTTTCTTTTGGGACGAGCATATATATTAACAAACATTTTACCGTTTGCATTGCCGTTTTTTGCTGCTGTTTATGTTATGAAGCGAGATAAAATGCCGCTCGCGTTCTTAGCCCTAATGGGGGGGGCACTTTCAGTTTCAATAGATAATTTATTTTTTACTTTTGCATCTATCTTTACCTTCTTTATTTATAATATCTTCTTTAATCGGTTTACACGTAAAACTGTTGGACTTGTACCATTCCAAGTATTTATCTCCGCATTAACCGCACATTTAGTTGTTGTATATTTTGCACAGCAAACCGTCACCATGTATGATCTGCTCGTCAGTACGATCGAAGCGGGGCTTAGCTTCGTATTAACGATGATATTTTTACAAAGTGTTCCGCTTTTAGTGGAAAGGAAAGGGAAGCAACAAGCGTTAGAAACAGAAGAAATTGTTTGTTTAATTATATTACTAGCATCTGTTTTAACGGGCACAACAGATTGGTTTGTTTATGATGCTTCTATTCAACATATTTTCACTAGATATTTAGTATTAGTATTTGCCTTTATTGCAGGGGCAGCTACAGGGTCCACGGTAGGAGTTGTCACTGGGTTAATATTAAGTTTAGCAAATGTGGCGAGCTTGTCTCAACTTAGTCTCCTTGCCTTTTCAGGATTGCTTGGGGGATTGTTAAAAGAAGGGAAGCGTATAGGAGTTAGTTTAGGTTTATTAATTGGTACAAGCTTAATTACATTATATGTAGACAAGCAAACAAGTATTGTAACAACTTTAATTGAATCTGGTGTAGCGATTGTTTTCTTCTTATTAACACCGAAGCTTGTTATGGATCGTATTGCTAAATTTATGCCGGGTACACAGGAACATTCACAGGATCAACAACAATATTTAAGAAGAGTGCGCGATGTTACAGCGAACAAAATCAATCAATTTGCTAATGTATTTGCTGCTTTGTCTAATAGCTTTTCTGTATACGGGTATGTGGAGGAGGAAGATAAAGAAACAGAAGCTGATTTATTTTTAAGTACAATTACTGCAAAAACATGTCAAACATGCTTTAAGAAGGATCAATGTTGGGTAGTTAATTTTGATAAAACATACGATTATATGAAACAAATAATGAGTGAAACAGAAGAAGGAACGCTGCAGCATAATCGGAAGTTAGTTCGTGAATGGGACAAGCATTGTGTGAGAGGGAAGAAAGTAACGGATTTGGTAGCGGGTGAATTAGATCACTTCTATGAGGGGCAGAAGTTAAGAAAACAAATGAAGGAAAATCGTAGAATTGTAGCGGAGCAATTACTAGGTGTATCAAAAGTGATGGAGGATTTCGCTAAGGAGATACAACGAGAAAGAGAGAACCATCAAGCGCAGGAGGAGCAAATTTTACAAGCGTTTCGTGATTTTGGTGTCGAAGTGGAGCATGTTGATATTTATTGTTTAGATAGAGGAAGTATTGATATTGAAATGTTGATTCCGGCTGCATCTAATGAACATGGGGAATGTGAGAAGTTGGTTGCTCCAATGCTTTCAGATATTTTAAAAGAGAATATCGTCGTTAAGCATGAAGAGAAATCCTCATATCCAAATGGGCACAGTTTAATATCATTTGGTTCAGCGAAGACGTATTCTCTTGATACAGGATTGGCCACAGCTGCAAAAGGTGGTGGGTTTATTTCAGGTGATTCCTACGCGATGATGGATTTGAGCGTTGGTAAATATGCACTTGCGATTAGTGATGGTATGGGAAATGGACAAAGGGCTCATATGGAGAGTAGGGAAACGGTAAAATTATTACAAAAGATACTTCAATCAGGTATTGATGAAGAAATAGCGATTAAGTCCATCAATTCGATTCTTTCTTTAAGGACGACAGAGGAGATGTATACAACGCTTGACTTGGCTATGGTAGATTTAAGAGATGCGAGTGCGAAGTTTTTAAAGATTGGATCGACGCCGAGTTTTGTTAAACGCGGAAATAATATTTTGAAAATTGAGGCAAGTAATTTGCCGATGGGAATCATTGAAGATGTTGAAGTTGATGTGGTTGGTGAGCAATTAAAAACGGGTGATCTTCTTATCATGATGAGTGACGGCATCTTTGAGGGAGCGCAACATGTGGAGAATCACGAATTATGGATAAAACGTAAAATTAAAGAACTACAAACAGAGGACCCACAGGAAATCGCTGATATTATTATGGAAGAAGTAATTCGCTCTGGTGATGGTTATATAAATGATGATATGACTATTGTGGTGGCGAAAGTAAAGAAAAATATGCCGAAGTGGGCTACGATTCCAATAGTAGGAATGCAGGCGCAATAAAATAATCAAAAAACCTAGGTAGATGCCTAGGTTTTTTTGATTAAAAAGGTAATGTGATTACTTTGTTAAATATACAGGAGGGATGTAAGATAAAAATATGGATTTTGTACATCTTTTTTTTGCACAATGTTTGTAAAAGTTGTACCATTATATACAAGGTAACTAATGTTGTTGTTCTTGTTTAATGAAAGGTGATTGCGAAGTTGAAAGATGCATTTGTTGAAAAAGTAGATGACTTTGTAAAGCAGCATGATGTATTAAAGAAACATTCAACAATTGTTGTAGGGGTTTCTGGTGGTCCTGACTCTTTGGCTCTTTTATATTATTTGTTAGAAAAAAGGGCAGAAAAACAGCTAGAAATTGTAGTAGCACATGTGGACCATATGTTTAGAGGTAATGAATCTTATGAGGATTTACAGTTTGTACAGGGTCTTTGCAAAGAGCTAGGAGTTATTTGTGAAACGCTAAGGATTAATGTGTCGCAATATCAACAGCAATATGGAATGAATGCACAAGTTGCAGCTAGAGAATGCAGATATGCATTTTTGGAAAGAATAATGAAGAAATATGATGCGAGATATGTAGCTCTTGGTCACCATGGAGATGATCAAGTAGAGACGATTTTAATGCGCCTTGTACGAGGGAGTACTCCGAAAGGATACGCAGGAATTGCAGTGAAGCGATCTTTTCATAATGGATATTTAATTAGGCCGTTACTTGGGGTAACTAAGGAAGAAATTGTTGATTACTGTAATAAATTAAAAGTTATTCCGCGTATAGATCCGAGTAATAAAAAAGAAGTATATACAAGGAATCGATTACGTAAATATGTCCTTCCTTATTTGAAAGAAGAAAATCCACAAATGCATGAGAAATTTCAAAAATTTAGCGTGCAGATGCAAGAGGATGAGGCTTATTTGCAGGAATTAGCTTTTGAGAAAATGAATAAAGTAATTACAAAAAAAAGCGATAAACAAATTAGCTTATCAATTCCTGCCTTTGAATCCATGTCTATGCCTTTACAAAGAAGAGGGATTCAACTAATATTAAACTATCTTTATGAATATAAGATTCCATCTTCGCTTTCTTCTATACATATTGACAAGGTGATTGAATTTTTTAAGCGGGCACAACCTTCAGGTTCACTAGATTTTCCAGGTGGTTTGAAAATTGTTCGCACATACGAAGAATGTGGTTTTGGATTTAAACAAGAAATTGTTTCTCCTTTTTCGCAAGATTTATCAGTACCTGGGACAATTATATTGCCGAATGGGGATAAACTTGTAACAGAGGTGAGCGAAGATATACCGAGTAACATGAATGAAACAGTATTTGTTGCTAAGTATAATGATATATCGTATCCACTTCGTATTCGGTCTAGGGAAAATGGAGATCGCATGTCAATGCAAGGTATGGATGGTACAAAAAAGATAAAAGCTGTTTTTATCGAAGCAAAAGTACCAAAAGAAAAAAGAGAAGAATGGCCGATCGTTTGTGACGCAAGTGGAAATATTATTTGGGTACCCTTGTTGAAACGATCTGCGTTTGCTACTTCGAAAGAGCTAGCAAAGAAGGGTAAATACATGATTATTCACTACAAAAGCAAGGAGTCTTCCGGGAGGATAATGAAATGATGAATCAAGATATCGAAAAAGTATTAATTTCTGAAGAACAAATACAAGAAAAGGTGCACGAACTAGGTGCAGTTATTGCAGAGGATTACAAAAATACAGTACCTCTTGCGATTGGTGTACTAAAGGGTGCAATGCCATTTATGGCAGATTTATTAAAGAGAACAGATACATATCTTGAAATGGATTTTATGGCTGTATCTAGCTACGGTCACTCTACAGTTTCGACAGGCGAAGTAAAAATCTTAAAAGATCTTGATACTTCGGTAGAAGGTCGCGATATTTTAATCGTTGAAGATATTATTGATAGCGGTCTTACACTAAGCTATTTAGTGGATCTGTTTAAATATCGTAAAGCGAAATCTGTAAAAATTGTTACTTTATTAGATAAGCCAACAGGCCGTAAGGTTGATCTGAAAGCAGATTATGTTGGATTTACTGTTCCTCATGAATTTGTTGTAGGATATGGATTAGATTATAAAGAGCAGTACCGTAATCTTCCTTATGTAGGAGTATTAAAACCAAGTGTTTACTCAAATTAATTAAATATAGGCGTTACAATTGTATAGGAAATTTTTTTTATGTTACGATTTACTATAGTGTTTATGCCGTGAGAGGAGGTTAGGAATGAATCGTATCTTCCGTAATACCATCTTTTATTTACTGATATTCTTAGTAGTAATTGGAATCGTGAGCTATTTTAATGGTTCGACGCAAAAAACGACATCAGTTAGCTACGATAAATTCATTACTCAACTTGAAAAAGGTGAAGTGCGTAATGTGCAGCTTCAACCGAAAAATGGTGTGTTTGAGGTAAAGGGACAATTCAAGACTTCTAGCCAAGGAGAACAATTTGTTACTTATGCACCAAATACTGAGGAATTACAAAAGAAAATTAATGATAAAGCGCAAGGGGCTGAAGTTAAGTATCAACCAGCAGAAGAAACAAGTGCTTGGGTAACGTTCTTTACTTCTATCATTCCGTTTGTCATTATCTTCATTTTATTCTTCTTCTTATTAAACCAAGCTCAGGGCGGCGGTAGCCGTGTTATGAACTTCGGGAAAAGTAAGGCGAAGCTATACAATGATGAAAAGAAAAAAATTCGTTTCAGAGATGTTGCTGGAGCGGATGAAGAGAAACAAGAACTTGTTGAGGTAGTTGAATTCTTGAAAGACCCTCGTAAGTTCGCTGAAGTTGGTGCCCGTATTCCAAAGGGTGTTCTATTAGTGGGACCTCCAGGTACAGGTAAAACTTTACTAGCACGTGCTGTTGCAGGTGAAGCAGGCGTTCCGTTCTTCTCTATTAGTGGTTCTGACTTTGTAGAGATGTTCGTCGGTGTCGGTGCATCCCGTGTACGTGATTTATTTGAAAACGCAAAGAAAAATGCTCCTTGTATCATTTTCATTGATGAAATTGATGCAGTAGGACGTCAACGTGGCGCGGGTCTTGGCGGTGGTCATGATGAGCGTGAACAAACGTTGAACCAATTGCTTGTTGAAATGGATGGATTCGGTGCAAATGAAGGTATTATTATCATCGCTGCGACAAACCGTCCTGATATTCTTGATCCAGCGTTATTACGTCCAGGTCGTTTTGACCGTCAAATTACAGTAGATCGTCCAGATGTAAATGGTCGTGAAGCTGTACTTAAGGTACACGCTCGTAATAAACCGCTTGATGAGAATGTCAACTTAAGAGCAATTGCAACTCGTACACCAGGATTCTCTGGTGCCGATCTTGAAAACTTATTAAACGAAGCTGCTTTAGTAGCTGCGCGTCAAGATAAGAAGAAAATTGATATGAGTGACATCGATGAAGCGACGGATCGTGTTATTGCAGGTCCAGCTAAGAAAAGTCGCGTTATCTCTGAAAAAGAGCGTAATATCGTTGCATTCCATGAGGCCGGCCATACTGTAATTGGTGTTGTCCTTGATGAAGCAGATATCGTTCATAAAGTAACAATTGTCCCTCGTGGTCAAGCTGGTGGATATGCGGTAATGCTTCCGAAGGAAGATCGTTACTTCATGACAAAACCAGAGTTACTTGATAAAATCACTGGTTTACTTGGTGGTCGAGTAGCTGAGGAGATTGTATTTGGTGAAGCAAGTACAGGTGCTCACAACGACTTCCAACGTGCGACTGGTATTGCAAGACGTATGGTTACAGAATTCGGGATGAGTGATAAGCTTGGACCGATGCAATTTGGTAGCTCACAAGGTGGTCAGGTATTCTTAGGAAGAGACTTCCATTCAGAACAAAACTACAGTGATGCAATCGCGCATGAAATTGATGTGGAAATGCAAATAATTATTAAAGACTGTTATGCTCGTGCGAAACAAATTCTTACTGAAAAACGAGATAAGCTTGATATTATCGCGAAAACGTTACTTGAAGTAGAAACATTAGATGCAGAGCAAATTAATCATTTATATGATTATGGCAGATTACCTGAGCGTCCAACATCTTCAGATGATGTGAAAGTAAACATCAATATGAAGAAAGACGATGAAGATACAGAAGATAAGTAAGAAAAAAGGAGTGACAATAGTCACTCCTTTTTTTTGTGGAATGAATTTAAGTGGCAAAAAAAAATGAATGAAACTATTATTAAAAATTGAAATAGAGAGTAATCTTTTTGTACAATGATGAGTATAGAAAAAATGATTATATAAGTATGTGTGATATGATGTTTTTATAAGTTTTATACATACTGCGCAAATATAGATTAAATAAGATAAGTGGTGAGAATATGATTTTTGTATTGGATGTAGGGAACACAAATGCGGTACTAGGTGTGTTTGAAGAGGGAGAACTTCGTCAGCATTGGCGCATGGAAACAGATCGTCATAAAACAGAAGATGAGTATGGGATGCTTGTAAAGCAGTTACTTGAGCATGAAGGTCTTTCTTTTGAAGATGTGAAAGGTATTATTGTGTCTTCAGTCGTACCGCCAATTATGTTCGCTTTAGAGCGTATGTGTGAAAAGTATTTTAAAATTAAACCGCTTGTAGTGGGGCCTGGGATAAAAACTGGCTTGAATATTAAATATGAAAATCCACGTGAAGTAGGCGCGGACCGAATTGTAAATGCAGTAGCAGGAATCCACTTATATGGAAGTCCGCTTATTATTGTTGATTTTGGTACGGCTACTACATATTGTTATATTAACGAAGAGAAGCATTATATGGGTGGCGTCATTACGCCAGGAATTATGATTTCGGCAGAGGCTTTATATAGCAGGGCAGCAAAGCTTCCTCGTATTGAAATTACAAAACCGGGTAGTGTTATCGGGAAGAATACAGTAAGTGCAATGCAATCAGGTATTCTTTATGGATACGTTGGACAAGTGGAAGGTATTGTTAAGCGTATGAAGGAAGAAGCTAAGCAAGAACCGAAAGTTATTGCAACAGGTGGATTAGCAAAATTAATTTCAGAAGAATCAAATGTAATTGATATTGTAGATCCGTTTTTAACGTTAAAAGGTTTGTATATGTTATATGAGCGTAATGCAAATTTACAACATGAGAAGGGTGAATAAATAAGTATGAAAGATTATTTAGTAAAAGCGTTAGCGTTTAATGGAGAGGTTCGTGCTTATAGTGTACGTACAACAAATACAGTAAGTGAGGCGCAAAAGCGTCATGATACATGGAGAACAGCTTCAGCGGCACTTGGTCGTTCTTTAACTGCGGGTACAATGATGGGTGCTATGTTAAAAGGCGAGCAGAAGTTAACGATTAAAGTAGAGGGTAACGGCCCGATTGGTCCTATTTTAGTCGATGCTCATGCAAATGGGGATGTACGTGGTTATGTAACGAATCCGCATGTTGATTTTGAAGGAACGGAACAAGGAAAATTACGTGTATATCAAGCGGTAGGTACAGAAGGATTTGTAACGGTAATTAAAGATATCGGTATGCGTGAACCGTTTATTGGTCAATCTCCCATTGTTTCAGGAGAACTAGGGGAAGATTTCACATATTATTTCGCGGTTTCTGAGCAGACACCTTCTTCTGTAGGTGTTGGTGTTCTTGTAAATGGAGATGATAGCGTATTAGCGGCGGGTGGATTCATTCTTCAAATTATGCCAGGTGCGCAGGAAGAAACAATTTCATTTATTGAAGAGCGTCTTCAACAAATCCCGCCGGTATCACAATTAATCGAACAAGGTCTTTCTCCAGAAGAATTACTGTATGAAGTGCTTGGAGAAGATAAAGTGAAAGTGCTAGAAACAATGGATGTTCAATTTAATTGTACATGTTCACGTGAGCGTATTGAAAGTGTGCTAATTAGTTTAGGTAAAGCGGAGTTAGAACAAATTCGTGCAGAAGAAGAAGAGACGGAAGTTCACTGTCACTTCTGTAATGAACGACATAAATTCGCTAAAGAAGATATTACAAGTCTAATTGAGAAGTTGTAATAAAGAAGTTTAGGTGGAGAATCAGCCGCCCAAATAGATTGACAAACAGGGAATTTTCTGACAAAATCTAAATATAGATAAAACCAATAAAAATACTCGGTGTTAGGAGTGACAGGAATGCGAGTGGCACAATCAGTTTCAGAATTAATCGGGAAAACGCCGATCGTTAAGTTGAACCGCATCGTAGAATCAGACAGCGCAGATGTATACTTAAAATTAGAATTTATGAATCCGGGGAGCAGTGTTAAAGATCGTATCGCGTTAGCTATGATTGAAGATGCTGAAAATAAAGGATTATTAAAAGAGGGCGATACAATCATTGAGCCGACAAGTGGTAACACAGGTATTGGCTTAGCGATGGTAGCAGCTGCTAAAGGATATAAAGCAATTTTAGTAATGCCAGAAACAATGAGTATTGAGCGTCGTAATTTATTACGCGCTTACGGTGCTGAATTAGTATTGACTCCAGGACCTGAAGGAATGGGCGGAGCAATTCGAAAGGCAACTGAATTAGCAGAAGAACATGGGTACTTTATACCACAACAGTTCCAAAATCAAGCGAATCCAGAAATCCATCGTATAACAACAGGTCCAGAAATTGTTGAACAGATGGGGGATCAATTAGATGCGTTTATCGCAGGTATTGGTACAGGTGGAACAATTACAGGTGCCGGTGAAGTGCTGAAAGAGGCTTATAAAGATATCAAAATTTACGCGGTAGAACCTGCGGATTCACCAGTATTATCTGGTGGAAAGCCAGGACCACATAAGATCCAAGGAATTGGAGCGGGGTTTGTTCCGGAGACATTGGATGTAGAGGTATATGATGAAATTATTCAAGTGAAAACGGAGCAAGCGTTCGAATATGCGAGAAGAGTGGCTAAAGAAGAAGGTATTTTAGTTGGTATCTCTTCGGGAGCAGTCGTTTATGCAGCGACAGAAGTTGCGAAGAAATTAGGTAAAGGGAAAAAGGTACTTGTTATTATCCCAAGTAACGGTGAACGTTATTTAAGTACACCACTTTATCAATTTGAGTCATAAGTGAATGTGATTTGAAAAGCATCCTTAAAAAAGGATGCTTTTTCTTTTTTGATTGGAAAAAGGAAAAGAGTGAATGACTAGAAAACTTCATGTAAAATAAGAAGTAGTATAATTAATTTATTTTCACTAGCCCTCAAGTATAATCATTCTCTATATAAATAATTTTATGTAGTTTGATTTGATTGGCTTAAGAGGGTGGGATAACAGAAGACGGGGTGTTGATATGCAACGAAGAAAATCTTTAGCGCTTTCTATTCCATATCAGTTAGATTTCTTTAAGCAATATAAATTTCTTTCTCAGGATAAGCCGCAACATATTTTGTTAGAAAGTGGACGTGGTGGTCGTTATAATATTGTTGGGCTGGATCCAGTAGCGGTAATTCAGGGTAAGAATGAGACGTTACATATAAGTGAAAGTGGTAAGGAAACAATAAAGCGAGGGAATCCGTTAGATTTAATGCAAGCGTATATGGAGAAATGGAAAACGGATTATAATCCGGAGTACCCACCTTTTCAAGGTGGGGCAATTGGATACTTTAGTTATGATTGTATCCGTTATATTGAAAAACTTTCTTCTCTTGCGAAGGATGATATTAATATACCTGACATATTCTTTTTGTTATTTGATGACGTGTTTGTGTATGATCAACAGGAGAGAGTATTATGGATTATTACGCATTATGTAGATGAGTGTGAAGAGGCAGAAGAACGATTAAATGAATGGAAGGGTCTTTGGATGAAAGAAGCCCCCGAAGTGACTATGCCGTTTGAATCTCCTGAAAAGAAAAATGAAGCAGTCGCTTTTACGGAAGAGGGCTTTATGAAGGCCGTTGAACGTATTCAAGAATATATTGGAGCGGGTGATGTGTTTCAAGTAAACTTGTCGACAAGACAAGAAAGAACATTACAAACACATCCACTAGAAATATATACAAGTCTTCGTGAAATTAATCCATCTCCATATATGGGTTACTTGGAGTTTGGAGATTTTCAAATTGTTAGTGCTTCGCCTGAATTGCTAATTAAAAAGCAAGGAAAAGAAGTGAGTACAAGACCGATTGCTGGTACGCGCTCTCGAGGAGCAAGTGAGCAAGAGGATGAAGAATTAGCGAAAGAATTAATTGAAAATGAAAAGGAAAGAGCAGAGCATGTAATGCTTGTGGATTTAGAACGAAATGACTTGGGCCGGGTTTGTAAATATGGCACTGTTGAAGTAGATGAATTTATGGTGATTGAAAAATACTCACACGTTATGCATATTGTTTCTAATGTGCGTGGTGAGGTGGAAGCAGATAAAGATGCTTTCGATTTGGTGAAGGCTGTATTTCCTGGTGGGACAATTACCGGTGCCCCGAAAATACGTACGATGGAAATTATTGAAGAATTAGAACCTGTTCGCCGAGGAATTTATACAGGGTCAATTGGTTGGATTGGTTATTCTGGAGATACGGAATTGAATATTGTAATCCGAACACTACTTGCTAAAGATGGACAAGCGCATGTGCAAGCTGGAGCGGGTATTGTAATTGATTCAAATCCAAAAAATGAATATAAAGAGTCGTTAAAAAAAGCAATCGCTTTATGGCGTGCAAAAGAAAGTAGCGAAGAAACGGTTAGGTGAGAGAAATGATATTAATGATTGATAATTATGATTCTTTTACATTTAATTTAGTGCAGTTTCTTGGAGAACTTGGACAAGAGCTTGTTGTTAGGCGTAATGATGAAGTGACTATTTCGGATATTGAGAATATGAAACCGGATTTTTTAATGATTTCGCCAGGTCCATGTAGTCCTAATGAGGCGGGAATCAGTATGGATGTTATTAAATATTTTGCAGGTAAGCTTCCGATTTTTGGGGTCTGTCTTGGACATCAATCAATTGCACAAGTATTTGGAGGGGATGTTGTCAGGGCAGAGCGTTTGATGCATGGAAAAACATCTTTAATGCATCATGATGGGCAGACGATTTTTTCTGATATCCCAAATCCATTTACCGCGACACGTTATCACTCTCTTATCGTTAAAAAAGAGACGTTACCGAATTGTTTAGAGATAACATCTTGGACTGAAGAAGGTGAAATTATGGCGCTTCGTCATAAAACGTTGCCGATTGAAGGGGTACAATTCCATCCGGAATCTATTATGACTTCTCACGGGAAAGAATTGCTACAGAATTTCATTCGCAAATATAGCCCAAGTGTGACATCGTGTTAATTTACGTAAATGGCGCGTATGTAGAAGCGAGTGAAGCGAAAATTTCTCCTTATGACCACGGTTACCTATATGGACTTGGGGTTTTTGAGACATTTCGTATTTATAATGGTCATCTCTTTTTATTGGATGATCATTATGAACGCTTAATGGATGCGCTCGATATATTGCAAATCAAATGGACAATGACAAAAGATGAAGTGATGCTTATTTTAAAGAATCTACTTGTTAAGAATGGGTTAAAGCATGCATATGTGCGCTTAAATGTATCGGCGGGTATAGATGAAATAGGATTACAAACGGAAGTATATGAAGAACCGTCTGTTATTGTTTTTATAAAACCTTTAGCAGCTCCAGGGAATGTAGTGGAAAAAGAAGGAGTTATTTTAAAGCAAGTGAGAAATACACCAGAGGGTGCATTTCGCTTGAAGTCCCATCATTATTTAAATAATATTTTAGGGAAACGCGAAATTGGAAATGTTGTGAATAAGGAAGGTATTTTTCTTACCGAAACAGGTTATGTTGCAGAGGGTATTGTTTCGAATCTCTTTTTTGTTAAAGGAGATATTTTATATACTCCTTCATTAGAAACAGGGATTTTAAACGGAATCACTCGTGCGTTTATTATAAAGGCTGCTGAAGAGCTAGATATAGAAGTAAAGGAAGGTTTCTTTACAAAAGATGAATTGCTTTCAGCGGATGAAGTGTTCGTAACGAACTCTATTCAAGAGATTGTCCCCCTTTATCGTATAGAGGAGAAAGATTTCCCGGGTAAAGTGGGAGTGGTTACAAAAAGACTTATGGATCTTTATGGAGTGCAGAGAGAGAAATTGTGGAGCAGAAATGAATTGCGAAGAGGAGATGTGTAGTTTGAAGTGGGATTATGATTTGCGCTGCGGCGAATATACATTGAACTTAAATGAAAAGACATTAATTATGGGGATTTTAAATGTAACGCCAGATTCATTTTCTGATGGTGGGAGTTACAACGAAGTAGATGCTGCGGTGCGACATGCGAAAGAAATGAAAAGTGAAGGTGTCCATATTATTGATATTGGCGGCGAATCTACCCGTCCGGGTTTCGCTAAAGTTTCAGTAGAAGAGGAAATAAAGCGAGTTGTTCCAATGATTCAGGCAGTGTCAAAAGAAGTAAAGCTACCTATTTCTATTGATACGTATAAAGCTGAGGTTGCGAAACAAGCGATTGAAGCTGGTGCTCATATTATTAATGATATTTGGGGAGCGAAGGCGGAACCGAGGATTGCTGAAGTTGCAGCCTATTATGATGTGCCTATTATCTTAATGCATAACCGAGATAATATGAATTACCGCAATTTAATGGCCGATATGATTGCTGATTTGTATGAAAGTATTAAAATTGCTAAAGATGCTGGTGTGCGAGATGAGAATATTATTTTAGACCCAGGTATCGGTTTTGCGAAAACACCTGAGCAAAATTTAGAAGCGATGCGCAATTTAGAACAGTTAAATGTACTGGGTTACCCAGTTCTCTTAGGTACTTCAAGAAAGTCCTTTATTGGCCATGTGTTAGATTTACCAGTGGAGGAACGTCTTGAAGGAACGGGAGCTACCGTTTGTCTTGGTATTGAAAAGGGCTGTGAGTTTATCCGTGTTCATGATGTGAAAGAAATGGCGCGTATGGCTAAGATGATGGACGCGATGATTGGTAAGGGGGTAAAGTAATTGGATAAAATTTATATCCATGATATGGAGTTTTACGGTTATCATGGTGTATTCCCAGAAGAGAATAAATTAGGTCAGAGATTTAAAGTAGATTTAACGGTGGAGTTGGATTTAAAACGCGCAGGAGAAAGTGACGACTTAGAGCATTCTGTCAATTACGGGGAACTTTTTGAGCTGTGTAGAAAAGTTGTTGAAGATAGAACGTATAAGCTTGTAGAGAGTATCGCTGAAAATATCGCTACAGATATATTGAAACAATATGAGAGTATTTCACGGTGTACAATTAAGGTAATTAAACCGGATCCGCCGATACCAGGACATTATCGTGCTGTAGCGGTAGAAATTACGAGAGAGCGTCCATGAATAATATAGCGTACATTGCATTAGGTTCCAATATTGGGGAGCGTTATACTTATTTAACTGAAGCAATTCAGTTTTTAAATAAAAACCAGCATATCCAAGTTGATGATGTTTCGTCTGTATATGAAACTGATCCGGTTGGCTATACTGACCAAAATTGCTTTTTAAATTTAGTTATAAAAATTTCTACCAATTTATCACCGCAAGAATTATTGAAAGTAACACAAAGGGTAGAGAATGACCTAGGAAGAAAAAGGGAAATTAGATGGGGCCCGAGGACCATCGACCTTGACATTTTACTATATAATCAAGAAAATATTGAAGCAGAGAATCTTATTGTTCCGCATCCGCGGATGTTCGAAAGAGCTTTTGTTATCGTTCCGTTGTTAGAAATCAATCAAGATATAAAACAAGACATTTCACGTTCACAAGTAGAAGAAATGAAAAGGCGAGAGGGAGTAACGGTATGGAAGCAGAAAAATGGGGAAGACGCATTCGTGCTTTTCGAAAGCTAAAAGGCTATACGCAAGAAGGTTTTGCGAAAGAATTAGGGGTATCTGTATCGGTTTTAGGTGAAGTTGAGAGGGGCAATAGATCACCTTCCCAAGATTTTGTAGTAGAAGTCGCTAAAACATTAAACGTTTCAATAGACGAATTGATGCCAAAGTGACCGTAAAGGAAGGAGTAAGTCGGGTGTTAAAGATTGCAAATATTGAGATGAAAAATCCAGTTGTACTAGCACCGATGGCGGGAGTGTGTAACTCTGCATTCCGTTTGACGGTAAAAGAATTTGGTGCAGGTTTAGTTTGTGCTGAAATGGTAAGTGATAAGGCAATATTACTTAATAACAAAAGAACATTAGATATGTTATATATCGATGAGAGAGAAAAGCCATTAAGTTTACAAATTTTTGGTGGAGAGAAAGAAACTCTTGTAGATGCTGCGAAATACGTAGATAAATATACGACAGCAGACATTATTGATATTAATATGGGGTGCCCAGTACCGAAAATCACTAAGTGTGATGCAGGAGCAAAGTGGCTTTTAGACCCAAATAAAATATATGAGATGGTAGCGGCGGTTGTAGATGCTGTTGAAAAGCCAGTTACAGTTAAAATGCGTATTGGTTGGGATGAAGAACATATTTTCGCAATAGAAAATGCTAGAGCTGTTGAGCGTGCTGGTGGACAAGCGATAGCTGTTCATGGGCGTACACGAGTGCAAATGTATGAAGGTAAAGCGGATTGGAATATTATTAAACAAGTAAAGCAGGCTGTAAATATTCCGGTTATCGGAAATGGCGATGTCGAAACACCACAAGATGCAAAGCGTATGCTTGATGAAATTGGTGTAGATGGTGTTATGATTGGTCGCGCTGCTCTTGGAGATCCGTGGATGATTTATCGTACGGTAAAGTATTTAGAGACAGGTGAGTTAATGCCGGAACCAACAGTGCGTGAGAAAATTGATGTATGTATGTTGCATCTAGATCGTCTTATCGATTTAAAGAACGAAAATGTTGCCGTAAGAGAGATGAGAAAGCATGCAGCTTGGTATTTAAAAGGTGTTCGTGGTAATGCGAGTGTGCGTAATGGTATCAATACTTGCGACACACGTGAAGACCTTGCGAATGTATTAGGTGCATTTGTAGAAGAAGTAGAAGCGAAACAACAAACAATTTATGTTGGTTAATAAGGGGGCATAGGAGATTGACATTCTTCTATACACTTCCTATAATTACGTGAAAGAAAGAAGAACTGCCAGTTAGTTGCTGGCAGTTTTTCTAGTTGAGTAGAAAATGCTATACTGTATATATTGTAAAAATTAATAGAGCTGGAGTGATATTAATATCATGGATAACATGAACCACGAAGAATTAAACGACCAATTGCTTGTTCGTCGTGAAAAGCTACATAATTTACGTGAGCAAGGAATCGATCCGTTCGGTAAACGATTTGAACGCACAAATTCAACAACTGACTTAGTAAGTCTATATGGAGAATTCTCTAAAGAGGAATTAGAAGAGAAAGAAATCACTGTTTCTATCGCTGGTCGTATTATGACAAAACGCGGTAAAGGAAAAGCGGGATTTGCGCATATTCAAGATTTACAGGGGCAAGTTCAAATTTATGTTCGTAAAGATACTGTTGGAGATGAAGAGTACGAGTTATTTACGACAGCAGATTTAGGTGACTTAGTAGGTATTGAAGGTAAAGTGTTCAAAACAAACGTTGGAGAACTTTCAGTAAAAGCAATAGGATTTACACTTTTAACGAAATCCCTTCGTCCATTACCGGATAAATACCATGGATTAAAAGATGTTGAACAACGCTATCGTCAACGTTACTTGGACTTAATTACAAGTATGGAAAGCCGTGAAACGTTCGTTACCCGTAGTAAAATCATTCGTGAAATGAGAAGATATTTAGATGACAACGGTTATCTTGAAGTGGAAACGCCTATGATGCACGCGATTGCAGGTGGAGCGTCTGCTCGTCCTTTCACTACACACCATAATGCGTTAGATATGGAATTATATATGCGTATCGCAATTGAACTTCATTTAAAACGTCTTATTGTGGGTGGATTAGAAAAGGTTTATGAGATCGGCCGTGTATTCCGTAATGAGGGTGTATCAACTCGTCATAACCCTGAGTTTACGATGATTGAATTATA
>NZ_JBBOYO010000001.1:3700000-3862500 GCF_038008145.1 Bacillus sp. FSL R9-9530 | reverse complement strand
GAGAGTTTGTAACACCCGAAGTCGGTGGGGTAACCTTTATGGAGCCAGCCGCCTAAGGTGGGACAGATGATTGGGGTGAAGTCGTAACAAGGTAGCCGTATCGGAAGGTGCGGCTGGATCACCTCCTTTCTATGGAGAATTGATGAACGCAGTTCATCAATAAACGTTGACTTGTTTTGTTTCGTTCAGTTTTGAGAGAACTATCTCTCAAGTTTAAATGTATGTTCTTTGAAAACTAGATAACAGTGTAGCTCATATTTTTTTAATTTTAGTTTGGTTAAGTTAGAAAGGGCGCACGGTGGATGCCTTGACACTAGGAGTCGATGAAGGACGGGACTAACGCCGATATGCTTCGGGGAGCTGTAAGTAAGCTTTGATCCGAAGATTTCCGAATGGGGAAACCCACTATACGTAATGGTATGGTATCCTTACCTGAATACATAGGGTATGGAAGACAGACCCAGGGAACTGAAACATCTAAGTACCTGGAGGAAGAGAAAGCAAATGCGATTTCCTGAGTAGCGGCGAGCGAAACGGAATCTAGCCCAAACCAAGAGGCTTGCCTCTTGGGGTTGTAGGACATTCTATACGGAGTTACAAAGGAACGAGGTAGACGAAGCGACCTGGAAAGGTCCGTCACAGAGGGTAATAACCCCGTAGTCGAAACTTCGTTCTCTCTTGAATGTATCCTGAGTACGGCGGAACACGTGAAATTCCGTCGGAATCTGGGAGGACCATCTCCCAAGGCTAAATACTCCCTAGTGATCGATAGTGAACCAGTACCGTGAGGGAAAGGTGAAAAGCACCCCGGAAGGGGAGTGAAAGAGATCCTGAAACCGTGTGCCTACAAATAGTCAGAGCCCGTTAATGGGTGATGGCGTGCCTTTTGTAGAATGAACCGGCGAGTTACGATCCCGTGCGAGGTTAAGCTGAAGAGGCGGAGCCGCAGCGAAAGCGAGTCTGAATAGGGCGTTTAGTACGTGGTCGTAGACCCGAAACCAGGTGATCTACCCATGTCCAGGGTGAAGTTCAGGTAACACTGAATGGAGGCCCGAACCCACGCACGTTGAAAAGTGCGGGGATGAGGTGTGGGTAGCGGAGAAATTCCAATCGAACCTGGAGATAGCTGGTTCTCCCCGAAATAGCTTTAGGGCTAGCCTTAAGTGTAAGAGTCTTGGAGGTAGAGCACTGATTGAACTAGGGGTCCTCATCGGATTACCGAATTCAGTCAAACTCCGAATGCCAATGACTTATCCTTAGGAGTCAGACTGCGAGTGATAAGATCCGTAGTCAAGAGGGAAACAGCCCAGATCGCCAGCTAAGGTCCCAAAGTGTGTATTAAGTGGAAAAGGATGTGGAGTTGCTTAGACAACTAGGATGTTGGCTCAGAAGCAGCCACCATTTAAAGAGTGCGTAATAGCTCACTAGTCGAGTGACTCTGCGCCGAAAATGTACCGGGGCTAAATACACCACCGAAGCTGCGAATTGATACCAATGGTATCAGTGGTAGGGGAGCGTTCTAAGTGCAGTGAAGTCAGACCGGAAGGACTGGTGGAGCGCTTAGAAGTGAGAATGCCGGTATGAGTAGCGAAAGACGGGTGAGAATCCCGTCCACCGAATGCCTAAGGTTTCCTGAGGAAGGCTCGTCCGCTCAGGGTTAGTCAGGACCTAAGCCGAGGCCGACAGGCGTAGGCGATGGACAACAGGTTGATATTCCTGTACCACCTCTTTATCGTTTGAGCAATGGAGGGACGCAGAAGGATAGAAGAAGCGTGCGATTGGTTGTGCACGTCCAAGCAGTTAGGCTGATAAGTAGGCAAATCCGCTTATCGTGAAGGCTGAGCTGTGATGGGGAAGCTCCTTATGGAGCGAAGTCTTTGATTCCCCGCTGCCAAGAAAAGCTTCTAGCGAGATAAAAGGTGCCTGTACCGCAAACCGACACAGGTAGGCGAGGAGAGAATCCTAAGGTGTGCGAGAGAACTCTGGTTAAGGAACTCGGCAAAATGACCCCGTAACTTCGGGAGAAGGGGTGCTTTCTTAACGGAAAGCCGCAGTGAATAGGCCCAAGCGACTGTTTAGCAAAAACACAGGTCTCTGCGAAGCCGTAAGGCGAAGTATAGGGGCTGACACCTGCCCGGTGCTGGAAGGTTAAGGAGAGGGGTTAGCGTAAGCGAAGCTCTGAACTGAAGCCCCAGTAAACGGCGGCCGTAACTATAACGGTCCTAAGGTAGCGAAATTCCTTGTCGGGTAAGTTCCGACCCGCACGAAAGGTGTAACGATTTGGGCACTGTCTCAACCAGAGACTCGGTGAAATTATAGTACCTGTGAAGATGCAGGTTACCCGCGACAGGACGGAAAGACCCCGTGGAGCTTTACTGTAGCCTGATATTGAATTTTGGTACAGTTTGTACAGGATAGGCGGGAGCCATTGAAACCGGAGCGCTAGCTTCGGTGGAGGCGCTGGTGGGATACCGCCCTGACTGTATTGAAATTCTAACCTACGGGTCTCATCGACCCGGGAGACAGTGTCAGGTGGGCAGTTTGACTGGGGCGGTCGCCTCCTAAAGTGTAACGGAGGCGCCCAAAGGTTCCCTCAGAATGGTTGGAAATCATTCGTAGAGTGCAAAGGCATAAGGGAGCTTGACTGCGAGACCTACAAGTCGAGCAGGGACGAAAGTCGGGCTTAGTGATCCGGTGGTTCCGCATGGAAGGGCCATCGCTCAACGGATAAAAGCTACCCCGGGGATAACAGGCTTATCTCCCCCAAGAGTCCACATCGACGGGGAGGTTTGGCACCTCGATGTCGGCTCATCGCATCCTGGGGCTGTAGTCGGTCCCAAGGGTTGGGCTGTTCGCCCATTAAAGCGGTACGCGAGCTGGGTTCAGAACGTCGTGAGACAGTTCGGTCCCTATCCGTCGTGGGCGCAGGAAATTTGAGAGGAGCTGTCCTTAGTACGAGAGGACCGGGATGGACGCACCGCTGGTGTACCAGTTGTTCTGCCAAGGGCATAGCTGGGTAGCTATGTGCGGAAGGGATAAGTGCTGAAAGCATCTAAGCATGAAGCCCCCCTCAAGATGAGATTTCCCATAGCGTAAGCTAGTAAGATCCCTGAAAGATGATCAGGTTGATAGGTTCGAGGTGGAAGCATGGTGACATGTGGAGCTGACGAATACTAATAGATCGAGGACTTAACCATATAATATGAAGCGCTGTTATCTAGTTTTGAAAGAATATAAAAAACTTATTGACTTTCAAAAGTAAATAAGTTATAATAATTCTTGTCTTAAATGAATACAGTCTGGTAATGATGGCAGAGAGGCCACACCCGTTCCCATACCGAACACGGAAGTTAAGCTCTCTAGCGCCGATGGTAGTTGGGACCTTGTCCCTGTGAGAGTAGGACGTTGCCAGGCAATTCGGAGGATTAGCTCAGCTGGGAGAGCACCTGCCTTACAAGCAGGGGGTCGGCGGTTCGATCCCGTCATCCTCCACCATTTAGCCGACTTAGCTCAATTGGTAGAGCAACTGACTTGTAATCAGTAGGTTGGGGGTTCAAGTCCTCTAGTCGGCACCAGTTTTTATTGCAAGAGCCATTAGCTCAGTTGGTAGAGCATCTGACTTTTAATCAGAGGGTCGAAGGTTCGAATCCTTCATGGCTCACCATTTTAATGGAATATGCGGGTGTGGCGGAATTGGCAGACGCACTAGACTTAGGATCTAGCGCCTTTGGCGTGGGGGTTCGACTCCCTTCACCCGCACTTTTAATAAAATAACTCAAACATGTCTTGCGGAAGTAGTTCAGTGGTAGAATACAACCTTGCCAAGGTTGGGGTCGCGGGTTCGAATCCCGTCTTCCGCTCCAATTTTCAGTATGACATGCCGGGGTGGCGGAACAGGCAGACGCACAGGACTTAAAATCCTGCGGTGGGTGACCACCGTGCGGGTTCGACCCCCGCCCTCGGCACCATATGCGCCCGTAGCTCAATTGGATAGAGCGTTTGACTACGGATCAAGAGGTTAGGGGTTCGACTCCTCTCGGGCGCGTTTTCTTTCGGGAAGTGGCTCAGCTTGGTAGAGCACCTGGTTTGGGACCAGGGGGTCGCAGGTTCAAATCCTGTCTTCCCGATACTTGTTTGGGGCCTTAGCTCAGCTGGGAGAGCGCCTGCCTTGCACGCAGGAGGTCAGCGGTTCGATCCCGCTAGGCTCCACCAAAAAAGTTCTTTGAAAACTGAACGAAACAAACAACGTAAACGTCAATTTTTATTTTTAGATGCTAGACAAACTAACTTTATTGGAGAGTTTGATCCTGGCTCAGGATGAACGCTGGCGGCGTGCCTAATACATGCAAGTCGAGCGAATGGATTAAGAGCTTGCTCTTATGAAGTTAGCGGCGGACGGGTGAGTAACACGTGGGTAACCTACCCATAAGACTGGGATAACTCCGGGAAACCGGGGCTAATACCGGATAATATTTTGAACTGCATAGTTCGAAATTGAAAGGCGGCTTCGGCTGTCACTTATGGATGGACCCGCGTCGCATTAGCTAGTTGGTGAGGTAACGGCTCACCAAGGCGACGATGCGTAGCCGACCTGAGAGGGTGATCGGCCACACTGGGACTGAGACACGGCCCAGACTCCTACGGGAGGCAGCAGTAGGGAATCTTCCGCAATGGACGAAAGTCTGACGGAGCAACGCCGCGTGAGTGATGAAGGCTTTCGGGTCGTAAAACTCTGTTGTTAGGGAAGAACAAGTGCTAGTTGAATAAGCTGGCACCTTGACGGTACCTAACCAGAAAGCCACGGCTAACTACGTGCCAGCAGCCGCGGTAATACGTAGGTGGCAAGCGTTATCCGGAATTATTGGGCGTAAAGCGCGCGCAGGTGGTTTCTTAAGTCTGATGTGAAAGCCCACGGCTCAACCGTGGAGGGTCATTGGAAACTGGGAGACTTGAGTGCAGAAGAGGAAAGTGGAATTCCATGTGTAGCGGTGAAATGCGTAGAGATATGGAGGAACACCAGTGGCGAAGGCGACTTTCTGGTCTGTAACTGACACTGAGGCGCGAAAGCGTGGGGAGCAAACAGGATTAGATACCCTGGTAGTCCACGCCGTAAACGATGAGTGCTAAGTGTTAGAGGGTTTCCGCCCTTTAGTGCTGAAGTTAACGCATTAAGCACTCCGCCTGGGGAGTACGGCCGCAAGGCTGAAACTCAAAGGAATTGACGGGGGCCCGCACAAGCGGTGGAGCATGTGGTTTAATTCGAAGCAACGCGAAGAACCTTACCAGGTCTTGACATCCTCTGAAAACTCTAGAGATAGAGCTTCTCCTTCGGGAGCAGAGTGACAGGTGGTGCATGGTTGTCGTCAGCTCGTGTCGTGAGATGTTGGGTTAAGTCCCGCAACGAGCGCAACCCTTGATCTTAGTTGCCATCATTAAGTTGGGCACTCTAAGGTGACTGCCGGTGACAAACCGGAGGAAGGTGGGGATGACGTCAAATCATCATGCCCCTTATGACCTGGGCTACACACGTGCTACAATGGACGGTACAAAGAGCTGCAAGACCGCGAGGTGGAGCTAATCTCATAAAACCGTTCTCAGTTCGGATTGTAGGCTGCAACTCGCCTACATGAAGCTGGAATCGCTAGTAATCGCGGATCAGCATGCCGCGGTGAATACGTTCCCGGGCCTTGTACACACCGCCCGTCACACCACGAGAGTTTGTAACACCCGAAGTCGGTGGGGTAACCTTTATGGAGCCAGCCGCCTAAGGTGGGACAGATGATTGGGGTGAAGTCGTAACAAGGTAGCCGTATCGGAAGGTGCGGCTGGATCACCTCCTTTCTATGGAGAATTGATGAACGCAGTTCATCAATAAACGTTGACTTGTTTTGTTTCGTTCAGTTTTGAGAGAACTATCTCTCAAGTTTAAATGTATGTTCTTTGAAAACTAGATAACAGTGTAGCTCATATTTTTTTAATTTTAGTTTGGTTAAGTTAGAAAGGGCGCACGGTGGATGCCTTGACACTAGGAGTCGATGAAGGACGGGACTAACGCCGATATGCTTCGGGGAGCTGTAAGTAAGCTTTGATCCGAAGATTTCCGAATGGGGAAACCCACTATACGTAATGGTATGGTATCCTTACCTGAATACATAGGGTATGGAAGACAGACCCAGGGAACTGAAACATCTAAGTACCTGGAGGAAGAGAAAGCAAATGCGATTTCCTGAGTAGCGGCGAGCGAAACGGAATCTAGCCCAAACCAAGAGGCTTGCCTCTTGGGGTTGTAGGACATTCTATACGGAGTTACAAAGGAACGAGGTAGACGAAGCGACCTGGAAAGGTCCGTCACAGAGGGTAATAACCCCGTAGTCGAAACTTCGTTCTCTCTTGAATGTATCCTGAGTACGGCGGAACACGTGAAATTCCGTCGGAATCTGGGAGGACCATCTCCCAAGGCTAAATACTCCCTAGTGATCGATAGTGAACCAGTACCGTGAGGGAAAGGTGAAAAGCACCCCGGAAGGGGAGTGAAAGAGATCCTGAAACCGTGTGCCTACAAATAGTCAGAGCCCGTTAATGGGTGATGGCGTGCCTTTTGTAGAATGAACCGGCGAGTTACGATCCCGTGCGAGGTTAAGCTGAAGAGGCGGAGCCGCAGCGAAAGCGAGTCTGAATAGGGCGTTTAGTACGTGGTCGTAGACCCGAAACCAGGTGATCTACCCATGTCCAGGGTGAAGTTCAGGTAACACTGAATGGAGGCCCGAACCCACGCACGTTGAAAAGTGCGGGGATGAGGTGTGGGTAGCGGAGAAATTCCAATCGAACCTGGAGATAGCTGGTTCTCCCCGAAATAGCTTTAGGGCTAGCCTTAAGTGTAAGAGTCTTGGAGGTAGAGCACTGATTGAACTAGGGGTCCTCATCGGATTACCGAATTCAGTCAAACTCCGAATGCCAATGACTTATCCTTAGGAGTCAGACTGCGAGTGATAAGATCCGTAGTCAAGAGGGAAACAGCCCAGATCGCCAGCTAAGGTCCCAAAGTGTGTATTAAGTGGAAAAGGATGTGGAGTTGCTTAGACAACTAGGATGTTGGCTCAGAAGCAGCCACCATTTAAAGAGTGCGTAATAGCTCACTAGTCGAGTGACTCTGCGCCGAAAATGTACCGGGGCTAAATACACCACCGAAGCTGCGAATTGATACCAATGGTATCAGTGGTAGGGGAGCGTTCTAAGTGCAGTGAAGTCAGACCGGAAGGACTGGTGGAGCGCTTAGAAGTGAGAATGCCGGTATGAGTAGCGAAAGACGGGTGAGAATCCCGTCCACCGAATGCCTAAGGTTTCCTGAGGAAGGCTCGTCCGCTCAGGGTTAGTCAGGACCTAAGCCGAGGCCGACAGGCGTAGGCGATGGACAACAGGTTGATATTCCTGTACCACCTCTTTATCGTTTGAGCAATGGAGGGACGCAGAAGGATAGAAGAAGCGTGCGATTGGTTGTGCACGTCCAAGCAGTTAGGCTGATAAGTAGGCAAATCCGCTTATCGTGAAGGCTGAGCTGTGATGGGGAAGCTCCTTATGGAGCGAAGTCTTTGATTCCCCGCTGCCAAGAAAAGCTTCTAGCGAGATAAAAGGTGCCTGTACCGCAAACCGACACAGGTAGGCGAGGAGAGAATCCTAAGGTGTGCGAGAGAACTCTGGTTAAGGAACTCGGCAAAATGACCCCGTAACTTCGGGAGAAGGGGTGCTTTCTTAACGGAAAGCCGCAGTGAATAGGCCCAAGCGACTGTTTAGCAAAAACACAGGTCTCTGCGAAGCCGTAAGGCGAAGTATAGGGGCTGACACCTGCCCGGTGCTGGAAGGTTAAGGAGAGGGGTTAGCGTAAGCGAAGCTCTGAACTGAAGCCCCAGTAAACGGCGGCCGTAACTATAACGGTCCTAAGGTAGCGAAATTCCTTGTCGGGTAAGTTCCGACCCGCACGAAAGGTGTAACGATTTGGGCACTGTCTCAACCAGAGACTCGGTGAAATTATAGTACCTGTGAAGATGCAGGTTACCCGCGACAGGACGGAAAGACCCCGTGGAGCTTTACTGTAGCCTGATATTGAATTTTGGTACAGTTTGTACAGGATAGGCGGGAGCCATTGAAACCGGAGCGCTAGCTTCGGTGGAGGCGCTGGTGGGATACCGCCCTGACTGTATTGAAATTCTAACCTACGGGTCTCATCGACCCGGGAGACAGTGTCAGGTGGGCAGTTTGACTGGGGCGGTCGCCTCCTAAAGTGTAACGGAGGCGCCCAAAGGTTCCCTCAGAATGGTTGGAAATCATTCGTAGAGTGCAAAGGCATAAGGGAGCTTGACTGCGAGACCTACAAGTCGAGCAGGGACGAAAGTCGGGCTTAGTGATCCGGTGGTTCCGCATGGAAGGGCCATCGCTCAACGGATAAAAGCTACCCCGGGGATAACAGGCTTATCTCCCCCAAGAGTCCACATCGACGGGGAGGTTTGGCACCTCGATGTCGGCTCATCGCATCCTGGGGCTGTAGTCGGTCCCAAGGGTTGGGCTGTTCGCCCATTAAAGCGGTACGCGAGCTGGGTTCAGAACGTCGTGAGACAGTTCGGTCCCTATCCGTCGTGGGCGCAGGAAATTTGAGAGGAGCTGTCCTTAGTACGAGAGGACCGGGATGGACGCACCGCTGGTGTACCAGTTGTTCTGCCAAGGGCATAGCTGGGTAGCTATGTGCGGAAGGGATAAGTGCTGAAAGCATCTAAGCATGAAGCCCCCCTCAAGATGAGATTTCCCATAGCGTAAGCTAGTAAGATCCCTGAAAGATGATCAGGTTGATAGGTTCGAGGTGGAAGCATGGTGACATGTGGAGCTGACGAATACTAATAGATCGAGGACTTAACCATATAATATGAAGCTAATGTTATCTAGTTTTGAAGGAATATACCTTCATCAGTTTGGTGATGATGGCAGAGAGGTCACACCCGTTCCCATACCGAACACGGAAGTTAAGCTCTCTAGCGCCGATGGTAGTTGGGACCTTGTCCCTGTGAGAGTAGGACGTCGCCAAGCAAAATAAAAACACAAGTCTTTTGACTTGTGTTTTTTCGTGTTTCTTTTTACAATTCATAGTAATTTAAAAAATCTTTACTTAAAGAATCGTCCTTTTGATTAAAGACAGGGAAATGTGGCTAGGATAGTGAATAAGCAAAAGAGTTGCAAATTTTTTTAATACGTATATAATTAAAGTCAAAGATAGTCAAAGTCAATAAAGGTGGCGGATAAATGAGAAATAT
This sequence comes from Bacillus sp. FSL R9-9530, assembly GCF_038008145.1. Lineage (NCBI taxonomy): Bacteria > Bacillati > Bacillota > Bacilli > Caryophanales > Bacillaceae > Bacillus > Bacillus sp. FSL R9-9530. Next base: position 3,853,201 of record NZ_JBBOYO010000001.1, on the reverse strand, counting down.
ATCTGATATCATTGAGAAATATCTAAAGCAAGTTATTGACTTAAGCAATAATAATGCGATTGAAATCAAGAGGAATGAGGTCGCTGATCGATTCGATTGTGTGCCGTCTCAAATCAACTATGTAATCAATACCCGTTTTACGTTAGAAAGAGGATTCGTAGTAGAAAGTAAACGAGGTGGAGGAGGTTACATTCGCATTATAAAAGTCAAACTGCATGATGATATAGACATTATTGATCAAATGCTTCATATGATTGATCATAGCGTTGCACAAGGAAATGCAGAAAGCATGATTATACGTTTAATAGAAGAGGGTATTATAACAAATCGTGAAGCTAAACTTATGTTAAGCGTACTAGATCGTTCTGTATTATTAATGGATGTTCCTTCTCGAGATGAACTTAGGGCTCGAATATTATGCGCAATGTTAAGAACACTGAAATATAAATAAATATAACTTTTGTTAAGAATGATAGCTAAGATAATGCAGTTTAATATTGTAGGGATTTTGAAAGATGACATGTGCTTTTACTAAATGGATTAAGGAAAGAGAACAATCTAGTAATGTATGAAAAGTATCATGAGATAGATCGTTCCTGTTGTAAAGGTGGGGGATAGCGATGACTTGTCAAAACTGTAATATAAGACCAGCAACTTTACATTATACAAAAGTAATCAACGGAAAAAAGGCGGAAGTTCATCTTTGCGAGCAATGTGCAGAACAAAGTGGCTATACGTCTTTCTTTCAATCACCGCAGTCTAATTTTTCATTCCATGACCTATTAGCCGGATTATTGCATAGTGAACCGGCAATGTTTGAAGAAGGGCAAGATGCATTTTCAAATACAAATATATCAAGATGTCCGAATTGTAAGATGACATATGAACAATTTACAAAAGTGGGACGCTTTGGATGTGCTTCTTGTTACGATACATTTAAGGGGCATTTAAAACCGTTGTTAAAACGTCTTCACGGTGGGCATACGGATCATTGTGGAAAAATTCCTGAACGTATAGAAGGAAATATCTACTTAAAGAAAGAATTAGATGAACTAAAACTCAATCTGAAACAATATGTACAGAAAGAGGAATTTGAGAAAGCGGCTGAAGTACGAGATAAAATTCGAGGTCTTGTAAATCAGCTTAGTGAGCATAGAGAGGGGGAATAGTTCTATGTCACTGGACAGAATCATGAATGAAGCGATTAGTCCATGGATGAAGGGAGATGGCCCTGATTCTGATATTGTTTTAAGTAGTCGAATTCGTTTGGCTCGTAATTTTAAAAAATATCAATTCTCTACTATGCAAAACGAGGAAGAAGCTAAGCAGATTCATGAGTTATTTAAGAAGAAGTTTATAAAAAAACCTGTAGAACCTTTTGGGGAGTTTGAACTATTAAAAATGAATGAATTAAATCCTCTTCAAAGGAGAGTTTTAGTTGAGAAGCATTTAATTAGTCCAAATCTTGCAGGAACAGAATACGGAGCATGCCTACTATCAGAAAGTGAACATATAAGTATCATGCTTAATGAAGAGGATCATGTTAGGATTCAGTGCCTATTTTCAGGTTTACAGTTATCAGAGGCGATTCAAAGTGCCAATCAAATAGATAATTGGATCGAGGAGCAGGTTGAATATGCTTTTGATGAATCGCTTGGATATATTACGAGTTGCCCCACTAACGTCGGTACAGGATTAAGGGCTTCGGTAATGATTCATTTGCCGGGACTGGTTTTAACGAAAAGAATTAACCGTATTATACAAGTAATTCAAAAATTAGGGTTAGTAGTAAGAGGAATATACGGTGAAGGTAGCGAAGCGTTAGGTAATATATTTCAAGTGTCAAATCAAATGACACTAGGGAAATCAGAAGAAGATATTATTGCAGATTTAAAGAGTGTCATTCAACAAATCATCCATCAAGAAAAAACGGCTAGAGAATTAATTGTACAAAATTCAAGCATTGAGCTTGAAGATAAAGTATATCGTTCTTACGGAATACTAGCTAACAGTCGTTTAATTCAATCTGCAGAAGCAGCCACTTGCTTATCAGATGTACGGCTTGGTATTGACTTAGGATATATACAAGGTATATCGAGAAATATTTTAACTGAGTTAATGGTTCTTACTCAGCCAGGCATTTTGCAACAATATGCAGGAGGACCTTTAGGACCAGAAGAAAGAGATTATCGAAGAGCAACCTTAATCCGTGAGCGATTACGAATTGAACAAAATTAAGCGCAAGTAGGAGGCGATTTCTATGATGTTTGGAAGATTTACAGAACGAGCACAGAAAGTATTAGCTTTATCTCAAGAGGAAGCAATTCGCATTGGGCATAATAATATTGGAACAGAACATATTTTACTTGGGCTTGTACGCGAAGGTGAAGGAATTGCAGCAAAAGCGTTAATTGCTCTTGGATTAAGTCCAGAGAAAGTTCAAAAAGAGGTAGAAGCATTAATTGGACGTGGAACGGAAGCTTCTCAAACAGTACATTACACACCTCGTGCTAAAAAAGTTATTGAGTTGTCTATGGACGAAGCTCGTAAGCTAGGCCATTCCTACGTTGGAACAGAACATATTTTACTTGGTTTAATCCGTGAAGGTGAAGGTGTAGCAGCACGCGTTTTAAATAATTTAGGTGTAAGCCTAAATAAAGCAAGACAACAAGTGTTACAACTCCTTGGAAGTAATGAAGCTAGTTCAGGTCACCAGGGTGGTTCATCAACAAATGCGAATACACCTACACTTGACAGTCTAGCACGTGATTTAACAGTTGTTGCACGTGAAAATCGTTTAGATCCTGTTATTGGACGTAGTAAAGAAATTCAACGTGTAATTGAAGTGTTAAGCCGTAGAACAAAAAACAATCCAGTATTAATTGGAGAACCTGGTGTAGGTAAGACAGCAATTGCGGAAGGATTAGCACAGCAAATTGTAAATAATGAAGTTCCTGAAACTTTAAGAGATAAGCGTGTTATGACATTAGATATGGGTACAGTTGTTGCTGGAACAAAATATCGTGGTGAATTTGAGGATCGTTTAAAGAAAGTGATGGATGAGATTCGCCAAGCTGGTAACATCATTCTATTTATTGATGAGCTTCATACGTTAATTGGTGCAGGCGGGGCGGAAGGTGCAATTGATGCATCGAATATTTTAAAACCATCTTTAGCACGTGGTGAATTACAATGTATTGGTGCAACAACTTTAGACGAATATCGTAAATATATTGAAAAGGATGCGGCATTAGAAAGACGTTTCCAACCAATTCATGTTGATGAACCAAACTTAGAAGAATCAGTTCAAATTTTAAAAGGTTTACGTGACCGTTATGAGGCGCATCACCGCGTATCTATTACAGATGATGCAATCGATGCGGCTGTAAAACTTTCAGATCGTTACATTACAGACCGTTTTTTACCTGATAAAGCAATCGATTTAATTGATGAGGCTGCATCAAAAGTGCGCTTACGTTCTTATACAACACCGCCAAACTTAAAAGAGCTTGAAGTGAAGCTTGAGGAAATTAGAAAAGAAAAAGATGCAGCTGTACAAAGCCAAGAATTTGAAAAAGCTGCTTCCTTACGTGATATGGAACAACGTTTACGTGAAAAGTTAGAAGATACAAAGCGTCAGTGGAAAGAGAAACAAGGACAAGAAAACTCAGAAGTAACAGTAGAAGATATTGCAAATGTCGTTTCCACATGGACACGTATTCCAGTTTCTAAACTTGCACAAACAGAGACAGATAAATTATTAAACTTGGAATCAATTTTACATGATCGTTTAATTGGGCAGGATGAAGCAGTTGTAGCTGTGGCAAAAGCTGTTCGTCGTGCGAGAGCGGGATTAAAAGATCCGAAACGTCCAATTGGCTCATTTATTTTCCTAGGACCTACTGGTGTAGGTAAAACAGAACTAGCAAGGGCATTAGCAGAATCTATGTTCGGTGATGAGGATGCAATGATCCGCATCGATATGTCTGAGTACATGGAAAAGCATTCTACTTCTCGTTTAGTTGGATCTCCTCCAGGATATGTTGGATATGAAGAAGGTGGACAATTAACAGAGAAAGTTCGTCGTAAGCCATATTCAGTTGTCTTATTAGATGAAGTAGAGAAAGCTCATCCTGATGTGTTTAATATTTTACTACAAGTATTAGAAGATGGCCGTTTAACAGATTCTAAAGGACGTACAGTTGATTTCCGTAATACAATTGTTATTATGACGTCTAATGTTGGTGCAGACGCATTAAAACGTAATAAACATCTTGGATTTAACGTACAAGATGAGAGCCGTGATTATTCAGATATGAAAGGTAAAGTAATGGATGAATTGAAAAAAGCATTTCGTCCAGAATTCTTAAACCGTATTGATGAAATTATCGTGTTCCATATGCTTGAGAAAAAACATATTCAAGAAATTGTAACTCTTATGGTGAATCAGTTAGTGAAACGCTTAAAAGAACAAGAGATTGAATTGCACTTAACAGAAGGAGCAATTTCAGCAATTGCTGATAAAGGATTTGATCGAGAGTACGGTGCTCGTCCGCTTCGTAGAGCAATTCAAAAACATGTAGAAGATAGACTATCAGAAGAACTGTTAAAAGGTGCTATTGAGAAAGGACAAAAAGTTATCTTTGATATAGAAGGAGAATCATTTGTCATTCATAGTGCGGAAAAGGTAAAATAAGTATAGACAAACAAAGAGGGCTACGCGATAGCCCTCTTTCTTGTACGAGAAGGATAAACGTTTGTAGATGAAAGTGAAGTGAACTATAAAAGATATGGCTAAAAAGAAAACAAAATTTACATGTCAAGAATGTGGTTATCAGTCGCCAAAATATATGGGGAAATGTCCTGGATGTGGTCAATGGAATACGCTTGTTGAAGAGATGGAACCAGTTGTATCATCAAGACGCCTTAATTATGCCAATGCAATTCAATCAGAAGTAACAAAACCAAGACGCTTAACAGAGGTAGAAACAAAGTCTGAGGCGCGTATTGAAACGAAATTTCAAGAGTTTAACCGTGTACTTGGTGGCGGGATTGTAGATGGATCTTTAGTACTTATTGGTGGAGACCCTGGGATTGGGAAATCAACATTGTTATTACAAATTTCATCGCAATTAGCAGATTCTTCATATGATGTACTATACATATCAGGTGAGGAGTCAGCAAAGCAGATCAAACTTCGTGCAGATCGTTTGCATGTAAAGGGTAGTAATCTATTTGTTGTAGCAGAGACTGATTTACAGAGAATTGCAGCGCACATTGAAGAGATGAATCCAGCTTTTGTTGTTATTGACTCCATTCAGACGATACATTTACCTGAAGTGACGTCAGCCCCAGGGAGTGTAACGCAAGTACGTGAATGTACAGCGGAATTAATGAAACTTGCAAAGACGAAAGGGATTCCTATTTTTATCGTCGGACATGTGACAAAAGAAGGGGCAATTGCAGGACCACGTATGCTAGAACATATGGTTGATGCAGTTCTTTACTTTGAAGGAGATCGTCACCATACATATCGTATTTTGCGAGCTGTGAAGAACCGTTTTGGTTCCACAAATGAAATGGGTATCTTTGAAATGAAGGAACTAGGTCTTGCAGAAGTACTAAATCCTTCTGAAATTTTCCTTGAGGAACGTCCAGTTGGAGTTGCAGGATCCACAGTGGTTGCTTCAATGGAAGGAACAAGACCGGTTTTAGTAGAAATACAAGCATTAATCTCCCCTACTAGTTTTGGAAATCCTCGAAGAATGGCGACGGGAATTGATCATAACCGCGTTTCACTTATTATGGCAGTGCTAGAAAAAAGAACAGGTTTATTGTTGCAAAATCAAGACGCATATTTAAAAGTTGCGGGTGGCTTGAAATTAGATGAACCAGCAATCGATCTAGCTGTCGCCTTAAGTATTGCTTCAAGTTTCAGAGATAAAGCTACTGCACCAGCCGATGCGGTAATAGGAGAAGTAGGCCTAACTGGAGAAATAAGAAGAGTATCAAGAATTGAACAACGTGTACAAGAAGCAGCGAAATTAGGATTTCAACGTGCTATTATTCCTAGAAAAAATTTGGGAGGATGGACAATTCCAGATGGGATTGAGGTAGTAGGTGTTTCTAATTTAGGAGAAGCGCTTCGTTTGACATTAGGAGGCTAGGCTATGGAGGAAAACAAGCAACGTGTCAAAAGTATGATTAATATTCTACAGCTTGTTGCCCCAGGAACACCACTACGCGAAGGGATAGATAACGTACTTCGTGCGCAAACTGGAGGGCTAATTGTTCTTGGGTATAATGAGCAGATTAAAAGTATTGTTGATGGAGGATTTCACATTAATTGTGCATTCTCACCGGCTAGTTTATATGAATTAGCAAAAATGGATGGGGCACTTATTTTAAATGAAACTGGGAGCAAAATTTTAATTGCAAATGCACAATTAGTTCCAGATCCATCCATTGATTCTATTGAAACAGGTATGCGTCACCGAACGGCAGAGCGTGTAGCAAAGCAGACGGCTAGCCTTGTTGTGGCTATTTCACAAAGACGTAACGTAATTACACTATATCAAGGGAACTTACGTTATACACTAAAAGATATAGGTGTAATTTTAACAAAGGCAAACCAAGCTATTCAAACGTTAGAAAAATATAAAGCTGTATGGAATGATGGGATTACGAATTTGGGCATTCTAGAATTTGAAGAGGTCGTTACAATGTCCGAGGTAGTTCACGTTTTACATAGTGTTGAAATGGTACTGCGTATTAAAAATGAAATAGTGAGCTACATTCATGAGTTAGGAACGGAAGGAAGGTTAATTCGTTTACAACTTACAGAATTACTAGCCGACTTAGAAGCAGAGGCAGCGTTATTAATTAAGGATTATTATCAAGAAAAAACGCAGGATCACCATCAAATTTTGAAAAAGTTACAAGATCTTGCAAATACACAGCTTTTAGAGGATAGCGATTTAGTTAAATTGCTCGGCTATCCAGGGCAAATGAGCTTAGAAGAAAGCGTGACACCGAGGGGATACCGAATCGCAAGCAAAATTTCTCGTGTTCCACCACTTATCATTGAAAATTTAATTAATCGATTTAAAACATTGCAAGGTGTTTGTCGTGCAACTATTAATGAATTGGATGATGTGGAAGGAATTGGGGAAGTTAGGGCGAAGAAAATACGAGAGGGCCTAAAAAGAATTCAAGAGCATCTCTATATGAGTAGACACAATTAAGAATATTACATTGATTCCATAATATAACGACACTAGAACATTTTTGTTATATGATATGGTATATTGGTAAATAAAACTATTTACAAAAAAACACGTCCGCTTTTGCATTCGGCGTTTTGATTAGCAAAACAATGGTTAATAATGAGTAGGAGGTGGTTGGATGTTAAAAAGGATCGTACAGCTCTTCTTTTTAGTGATCGGGGGAGCGTTAGGGATTTTTCTAATCCCAAAAGTTATTAATGTATTGGACGTTGGTGCTGTTCCTTTGCTTGAGGGATCGTACGTTCGTGCAATTATTGGTGCAATTATTTTATTTTTAACAACATTTTGGCTTGTGGATTATATTGTTCAACTTATTAAACATATCGAAGAAGCCCTTGTAAAGGCACCGGTAGCGGATGTTTTATTTGGTACATTAGGGTTGATCTCTGGTCTTATTGTTGCATATTTAATTTTGATACCAATTCGTGAATTCACGATTCCAGTCATTAGTACAGTATTACAAGTGTTCTTTACTCTTTTACTTGGTTATTTAGGATTCCAAGTAGGATTTAAAAAGAGAAATGAATTGCTAGGATTATTTACATTACCCCAGCGTGGAGGTAAGAAGAAAAACAATAGCGAGAACGAAGAGGTAGAGGTAGAAAAATCTACAACTCATTGGAAAATTCTCGATACAAGCGTAATTATTGATGGACGTATTGCGGATATTTGCCAAACGAAGTTTTTAGAAGGAACAATTGTGATTCCACAATTCGTATTAGAAGAGCTTCAGCATATTGCCGATTCTTCTGATGCTTTAAAGCGTAATCGTGGTCGCAGAGGATTAGACATTTTAAATCGTATTCAAAAAGAGCTACCAATTCCGGTGGAAATTTATGAAGGCGATTTTGAGGATATCCAAGAGGTGGATAGCAAGCTTGTAAAGTTAGCTAAAATCACTGGTGGAACTGTTGTAACAAATGATTTCAACTTAAACAAAGTTTCTGAATTACAAGGAGTAACAGTATTAAACATTAACGATTTAGCAAATGCAATTAAACCAGTCGTACTCCCTGGCGAAGAATTAAGTGTTTATGTTGTGAAAGATGGTAAAGAACAAAATCAAGGTGTGGCATATTTAGATGATGGCACGATGATTGTAGTAGAAGACGGTAGAGAATATGTCGGTTCGCAACTTAATGTACTAGTTACAAGTGTGTTGCAAACATCGGCTGGTCGTATGATTTTCGCAAAACGTAAATTATTAGAAAAAGCATTATAAGTAGAGGATTATTAATATGTATACGTTAATTATTCCAGCAGCGGGTCAAGGGAAACGGATGGGTGCTGGCAAAAACAAGTTGTTCTTACTTATAAATGGAGTACCTATCATTGTGCATACATTACGTGCTTTTGAAAAAGATAAAGCATGTAAACGTATTATCATGGCAATTAACGAAGAGGAACGCCCTTATTTTGAGGAGTTAATGCAGAAGTACCCGGTTGAAAAGCAGGTGCAATTTATTCAAGGCGGGGCCGAAAGACAAGATAGTGTGTATAATGCGCTTCAGTATGTGAGTGGTGTTGAATATGTTCTCGTACACGATGGTGCGCGCCCGTTCGTAACGAATAAGATGATGCAAGATGTATTAACTGCAGCAGAGAAATATGGTGCTTCCATTTGTGCGGTGCCAGTGAAGGATACCATTAAGAAAGTAGAACAGGGTGTTGTTGTTGAAACGGTAGAACGTTCTCAGCTTAAAGCGGTTCAAACGCCGCAAGGATTTTCTGTTCCTCTTTTATTAGAAGCTCATAGAAGTGCAAAGCAAAGTTGTTTTCTTGGTACAGATGACGCAAGTCTCGTAGAACGTGTAGGGAAGAAAGTAGGCGTAGTAGAGGGGAGTTACTATAATATTAAAGTGACGACTCCAGAGGACTTACTAATTGCTGAAAGTTTCCTTCATGTTCAGAAGAAATAGAAGTGATGGTATTATAGTAAAGAAAAGCTCGGCAGTTGCCGGGCTTTTCTTTATAGAGATAGCAATATAATATAGAATTCATAAAGTAGTTTAGATTGAGGAGGATGTAAAGAATGTTTCGAATTGGACAAGGTTTTGATGTACATGAATTTGCGGAAGGTAGACCGTTAATTATCGGTGGAATTACAATTCCTCATGAAAAAGGATTAATCGGTCACTCGGATGCAGATGTATTGTTACATACGATTGCTGACGCATGTCTAGGAGCAATTGCAGCAGGAGATATTGGAAAACATTTTCCCGATACAGATCCTGCCTTCAAAGATGCGGATTCAGCTGTATTGTTACAAAAGGTTTGGGAATTTGTGCGTGAACAAGGTTATGAGCTAGGGAACCTAGATTGTACAATTATTGCCCAAAAGCCAAAAATGGCACCGCATATTGAAAGCATGCGTAAACGCATTAGTGAACTATTAGAAACGTCTATTGATAATATTAATGTAAAGGCAACAACAACAGAAAAATTAGGATTTACAGGTAGAGAAGAAGGGATTGCTTCTCAAGCGGTTGTTTTATTACAGAAAAAATAGTGGTTTTTAATTCGTAAGATGGATAATCACGTTTTTTTGGTGTACAATTATAGAATGTGTTGACATTAAGATTGGAAGGTGTACCAACTATGGAAAAGCAAGTGAGAGTGCGCTATGCGCCAAGTCCAACAGGACACTTACATATCGGAAATGCGCGTACGGCATTATTTAATTATTTATTTGCTCGTCATCAAGATGGTAAGTTTATTATTCGTATTGAAGATACTGATGTGAAACGTAATGTTGCTGGTGGAGAAGAAAGCCAATTAAAATACTTGAAATGGCTCGGTATGGACTGGGATGAAGGTGTTGATGTTGGTGGTGAATTTGGACCATATCGTCAAACAGAGCGTTTAGATATTTATAAAAAATTATATAAAGATTTATTAGAGCGTGATTTAGCTTACAAATGTTATATGACAGAAGAAGAGCTAGAAGCAGAGCGTGAAGGTCAAATCGCTCGTGGTGAAACACCGCGTTATGCAGGAAACCACCGTGATTTAACTGAGGAGCAAATTAAAGGATTTGAGGCTGAAGGCCGTATTCCAAGTATTCGCTTCCGTGTGCCGGCTGATAGCGACTACACGTTTAAAGATCTCGTAAAAGATGAAGTTGCATTCCATTCAAATGATTTTGGTGATTTCGTTATCGTGAAAAAAGATGGAATTCCAACTTATAACTTTGCGGTAGCGGTAGATGATCACTTAATGGAGATTACACACGTACTTCGTGGTGATGATCATATTTCAAACACGCCAAAACAAATGATGATTTACGAAGCTTTCGGTTGGGATATCCCGAAGTTCGGTCATATGACTTTAATTGTAAACGAAAGCCGTAAAAAGCTAAGTAAGCGTGACGAATCTATTATTCAATTTATTGAGCAATATAAAGAGCTTGGATATCTTCCAGAAGCAATCTTTAACTTTATTGCATTACTAGGTTGGTCACCAGTAGGTGAAGAAGAAGTCTTCTCTCAAGATGAGTTCATCAAAATGTTTGATGCAGCTCGTTTATCAAAATCACCTGCATTATTTGATTCCCAAAAACTAAAATGGATGAACAACCAATATATGAAAAAACAAGATTTAGATACGGTTGTTGAACTAAGCTTACCGCATTTAGTGAAAGCGGGTCGCGTAGGTGAAAACTTAAGCGAACAAGAACAAGCGTGGGTTCGTGATGTAATTGCTTTATATCATGACCAAATGAGCTTTGGAGCTGAAATTGTAGAGCTTTCTGAAATGTTCTTTAAAGATCATGTTGATCATGAAGAAGAGGGACAAGAAGTATTGAAAGGTGAACAAGTACCTGAAGTACTTCGTGCATTTGCCGATCAATTAGAAGCTTTAGAAGCAATGGAGCCAGCGGCAGTTAAGGCGGCTATTAAAGCAGTTCAAAAAGAAACAGGACATAAAGGTAAAAACCTATTTATGCCAATCCGTGTTGCTACTACTGGACAAACACATGGTCCAGAGCTTCCTAACGCTATTGCTCTTCTTGGAAAAGAAAAAGTTTTAAATCGTATTCAAAAAGTAATTGGTTAACATTTTCTAGGTTTAGCAATATAATAAGTATATCTAAAATCTAATAAGGAAAAGCGACGAGAAGGAGAAGTAGAAAATCAGGCTTTTTACAGAGAGAACCACCCTTAGGCTGGAAGTGGTTTATAAGCGGATTTTTGAAATGCCCCTTCGAGTCTTCTGTTGAACAGCGAAGTATTTCGCGGAACGTCTTAGGGCGCAAAGTAAACAGAAGCGGTGTAAACCGTTATCATGGATGAGTTTGAGGCTTCTTTAGCCTAAACAGAGTGGAACCGCGCTTATAAGGCGTCTCTGTCTATATGACAGAGGCGTCTTTTTTTTATACCATGTAAATGGTGTGAGTATAAGTTTTATCCCCTTGTATAAAGATTTAGGGGGAAGTGGGGAGTTAGTTCACTCGAAAAAAGCAGCCCATAAAGGGGAGGGAACATCGATGTTTAAGAGGCTTCGGGAAGATATTGAAGTCGTTTTTGAACAGGATCCAGCGGCAAGAAGTTATTTCGAAGTCATTTTAACTTACTCTGGATTACATGCAGTTTGGGCCCATCGAATTGCACATGCTTTTTATAAAAGGAATTTTTTCTTTATGGCACGTTGGATTTCGCAAGTTAGCCGTTTTTTTACTGGCATTGAGATTCATCCAGGAGCAACTATTGGTCGTCGTTTTTTCATTGATCATGGAATGGGGGTTGTAATTGGAGAAACGTGTGAAATTGGCGAAAACGTAACCATTTATCAAGGTGTCACATTAGGTGGTACAGGTAAAGAAAAAGGAAAGAGGCACCCTACAATTCAGGATAATGTATTAATTGCAACAGGTGCTAAAGTACTAGGTTCTATTACTATTGGAGAGAATTCTAAAATTGGAGCAGGATCTGTCGTGTTAAAGGAAGTTCCTGCGCATTCTACAGTTGTAGGTATACCTGGCCGAGTCGTTATTCAAAATGGAGTAAAAATTGGTCAAGAATTAAATCATTCTGATCTTCCGGATCCGATTTTTGATAAATTAAAGGTTATGGAAGTAGAACTTGATAAATTGAGAAAGCAACTTGAAGTAAAGGTAGGAAGGAAGGATAAAAATGACTATTCACATTTATAATACGTTAACGCGTCAAAAAGAAGAGTTTATGCCATTAGAAGAAAATAAGGTAAAGATGTATGTGTGTGGACCTACAGTGTATAACTACATTCACATTGGGAATGCAAGACCACCTATGGTGTTTGATACAGTACGTCGTTACTTAGAATATAAAGGATATGATGTGCAGTATGTATCTAACTTTACTGACGTGGATGATAAATTAATTAAGGCGGCAAACGAATTAGGTGAAGATGTGCCAACAATTGCAGATCGTTTTGTTGAAGCTTACTTTGAAGATGTAACGGCACTAGGTTGCAAACATGCAACGGTTCATCCACGTGTAACGGAAAATATGGATATCATTATTGAATTTATTCAAGAACTTGTGAATAAAGGGTATGCATATGAATCAGAAGGTGATGTGTACTTTAAAACGAAAGAATTCGAAGGTTACGGTAAATTATCACATCAACCGATTGCAGACTTACGTCACGGTGCACGTATTGAAGTAGGAGAAAAGAAACAAGACCCTCTTGATTTTGCTTTATGGAAAGCTGCGAAAGAAGGAGAAATCTTCTGGGAAAGCCCTTGGGGGAAAGGACGCCCAGGGTGGCATATTGAATGCTCAGCAATGGCGCGTAAATATTTAGGGGATACAATTGATATTCATGCTGGTGGTCAAGATTTAGCATTTCCTCATCATGAAAATGAAATTGCGCAGTCTGAGGCGTTGACAGGAAAAACATTTGCACGTTATTGGATGCATAACGGATATATTAATATTAATAACGAGAAGATGTCTAAGTCGCTTGGAAACTTCATTTTAGTTCACGATATCATTAAACAATATGATCCACAGTTAATCAGGTTCTTTATGCTATCGGTACATTACCGTCACCCAATTAACTTTAGCGAGGATTTATTGCAAAGTACTAATAATGGACTAGAAAGAATTAAAACAGCTTACGGTAACTTAAAGCATCGTATGGAAAGTAGTACGGATTTAACGGACCATAATGAAAAATGGTTAGCTGAAATGGAAAAGTTCCAGGTTGCATTCGAAGAAGCGATGGATGATGATTTCAATACGGCTAATGCGATTACTGAATTATATAACGTAGCAAATCACGCAAATCAATATTTGTTAGAAGAACATACTTCTAAAGTTGTAATTGAAGCGTATGTAAAACAACTTGAAACATTATTTAGTATTTTAGGATTAGAATTAGCACAAGAAGAGTTGCTTGATGAAGAAATTGAAGCACTAATCCAAAAGCGTATTGAAGCTCGTCAAAATCGTGACTTCGCACTATCTGATCAAATTCGCGATGATTTAAAAGGACGTAATATTATTTTAGAAGATACCGCTCAAGGTACAAGATGGAAAAGAGGATAAGAATGATTGATGCAAAGCAATTGAACAGCTTAGCTTTAGCATATATGGGTGATGCGGTATATGAGCAATATATCCGCTATCACCTCCTTCAAAAGGGGACAGTTCGCCCTAATCAATTACATCGCTTAGGGACGGGCTTTGTTTCGGCAAAAGCACAGGCGAAAGTTGTTTATCATTTATTAGAAACGGCATTTTTGACAGAAGAGGAAGAGGCGGTATTAAGAAGAGGGCGTAATGCGAATTCGGGTACTGTTCCAAAAAATACAGATGTACAAACATATCGACACAGTACAGCCTTTGAAGCACTAATCGGTTATCATCACTTGTTGAATAATCGTGAAAGATTGGACGAGATTGTATATAAGGCGATTGACGTTTTGGAAGAAAAGGAAGGGAGCACATCATCATGAGTAGTGAATATATTATCGGACGTAACCCTGTAATTGAAGCTTTAAGAGCGGGGAGAGATATTAATAAAATTTTGGTAGCGGAAGGTGCTGCCAAAGGACAAGTGCAAATTGTACTAGCATTAGCAAAAGAGAATAAGGTTATTTTGCAACACGCACCAAAGAAGAAATTAGATCAATTGGTTGAGGGTAATCATCAAGGTGTAATTGCTCAAGTAGCTGCATATCAATATGCTGAGTTAGAGGATTTGTTTAAATTAGCAGAAAAACGCAATGAAGATCCGTTCTTCTTGATTTTAGATGAAATTGAAGACCCGCATAACTTAGGCTCTATTATGCGTACTGCGGATGCAACAGGGGCTCATGGGGTTATTATTCCAAAAAGAAGGGCTGTGGGGCTTACAGCGTCAGTTGCGAAAGCGTCGACTGGGGCAATTGAATATATTCCTGTTGCACGTGTAACAAATTTATCGCGTACAATTGATGAATTAAAAGAACGTGGACTTTGGATTGCTGGTACAGATGCCAAAGGGAAAACAGATTACCGTAATTTAGATGGTAATATGCCAATCGGACTAGTAATTGGTAGTGAAGGAAAAGGTATGAGTCGTATTATTGGTGAAAAGTGTGATTTCCTAATTACTTTACCGATGGTCGGTAAAGTTACATCCTTAAATGCTTCAGTAGCCGCAAGTTTGTTAATGTATGAGGTATATCGTAAACGTCACGAAATTGGTAAATAAAAAATGAACGATATTTTAATCGTTGACGGTTACAACATTATCGGGGCTTGGGGAGACTTGAAGAAACTGCGGGATGTAGATTTACAGTCATCAAGAGACGCACTTATTGATAAGATGGCGGATTATCAAGGGTATACAGGCACAAAGGTAATGATTGTCTTTGATGCCTATACAGTCTATGGTATTGAAAAAAAGATGAAACAATCACGGGTGGAAGTAATATTCACGAGAAAAAATCAAACTGCAGATGAAAAGATAGAACAACTTGCGATTGAGCTTAGAAATATAAATACACAAATATACGTTGCAACTTCGGATTATACGGAGCAATGGATTATATTTGCGCAAGGTGCACTTCGAAAATCTGCGCGTGAATTAGAGTTAGAAGTGCAAGCGATGGAACAACAAGTAAGAAGGTGTACAAAAGACACGAAAGAAAAGCAACCCGCCATGCGAAAGATATTTAGTGAAGATATTACAGAAAAATTAGAAAAATTAAGAAGAGGAGAGCGTTGAAGCATTGACGCTCTTTATCTTTTTACTGTATAATATTGCTAAATATATAGCGGTCGGAGGGATCAGGGTGGAAGCAGGCTTCGTAAGTGTAGGCGACGTTACATTTCGTGATTTAGAGGATGAGGCAATCGTTGAGTTAGTTCGAAAAGGTAATACTGACGCTCTAGAATATTTAATTCACAAATATAAGAACTTTGTTCGCGCGAAATCAAGATCTTATTTCTTGGTGGGTGCCGATCGAGAAGATATTGTTCAAGAAGGCATGATTGGATTGTTTAAAGCTATTCGTGATTATAAAGGGGACAAGCTGTCTTCGTTCAAAGCATTTGCTGAACTGTGTATCACTCGACAAATTATTACCGCTATTAAAACAGCAACAAGGCAAAAACATATTCCGTTAAATTCGTATGTGTCTTTAGATAAGCCAATTTACGATGAGGAATCTGATCGAACATTATTAGATGTTATTTCGGAATCGAAAGTAACTGATCCAGAAGAGATGATTATAAGTCAGGAAGAATATACAGACATAGAATCTAAAATATCTGAATTATTAAGCGATTTAGAAAGAAAAGTGCTCTCTTTATACTTAGATGGTCGTTCCTATCAAGAAATTTCAGAACAGTTAAACAGGCACGTGAAATCTATTGATAACGCATTGCAGCGTGTAAAAAGGAAATTAGAAAGATATATGGAGATGAGAGAGAGCACAACTTTAAATTCATAGCAAGTGCCGCAGGTGTAAAATAATTCACCTGTTTTCTTTTTGTTAAGAGAGTGAAAGTCATGACATTGACATTGTCTTTTGTTGTATGATACATTTTTAGGGACAATGTTACAAGGTTGGTGTAACTAATGAGGAAAAAAGTTGTACTCTCATGTGAAGAGTGTAAAAATCGAAACTACTCTACGATGAAAGATACGAGCTCAGTAGAGCGACTTGAGATAAAGAAGTTTTGTAAAACATGCAATAAGCATACAGTTCACAAAGAAACAAAATAAATAATTGAAATAATAAACTGGAGGTCCCGTAGATGCGTTTAACGAACTTTTTCGGCGATGTAGGTCGCGAAATGAAAAAAGTAAGTTGGCCTAAAAAAGATGAATTACTCCGATCAACAACGACTGTTATCGCGACAGTTGTGTTCTTTGCGATTTTCTTCGCAGTGGTTGATATGGGCATTTCTTCTTTAATTCGGTTAATTCTTGGTTAATTCTTGAATAAGAAGCACTTATCCATGATATAATGTTATTTATAAGAACTGTGTAAAAGCCCGGTGAACGGGTTTTTTCATTTGCGCAAAAAAATGTACGTCAGGGAGGGAAGGACGCTCGTCCTAAATGAATGGAAAAAAGTTGGTATGTTGTCCATACTTATTCTGGATATGAAAATAAAGTAAAAGCAAACCTAGAGAAACGTGTAGAATCAATGGGTATGCAAGATAAAATTTTCCGTGTTGTTGTCCCGGAAGAAGTAGAAGTAGAAATGAAAAATGGTAAAGAAAAAATAACGAAAAGAAAAGTGTTCCCAGGTTACGTATTAGTAGAACTAATCATGACTGATGATTCTTGGTATGTTGTTCGTAATACGCCAGGTGTAACAGGCTTTGTCGGTTCTTCTGGTTCAGGATCTAAACCATCGCCTCTATTAGAAGAGGAAGTTGTTACCATCATGAAGCATATGGGAATGGACAATGAAGTGGTTGATTTCGAATTTGAACTTCATGAAACAGTGCGTGTAAATGAGGGGCCATTCGCGGATTATACAGGTGCGATTGAAGAAATTGATGTGGAAAAGAAAAAAGTTAGCGTGCTTGTAGACATGTTCGGTCGCGAGACTCCGGTTGAACTTGATTTCCATCAAATTGAAAAATTATAAAATGAAACTTGAAATGAATTGTAAAAAGTGATAATATCTTTTAAGTCAGTACGTCTTCGGTAACGGAGACGTTTTTTGAAAAAGATTTTATCATTATGATAAAATATGAAGTGGGAGGGCAAATCACTGCCCAATTGACCACATCACGGACTTAAGGAGGTGTGTCTCGTGGCTAAAAAGGTAATTAAAATGGTAAAACTTCAGATTCCTGCAGGTAAAGCTAATCCAGCTCCGCCGGTTGGTCCAGCATTAGGACAAGCAGGTGTTAACATCATGGGCTTCTGTAAAGAGTTTAACGCTCGTACAGCTGATCAAGCTGGTCTTATCATCCCTGTTGAAATTACGGTATTTGAGGACCGTTCATTCACTTTCATTACTAAAACTCCTCCTGCTGCTGTTCTTCTTAAGAAAGTAGCTGGTATTGAGTCTGGTTCTGGTGAACCAAATCGTAATAAAGTGGCAACTGTTAAGCGTGATAAAGTACGCGAAATCGCTGAAACTAAAATGCCTGACCTAAACGCTGCTAGCGTAGAAGCTGCAATGCGTATGGTTGAAGGTACTGCGCGCAGTATGGGCATCGTTATCGAAGACTAATTCGATTTGTTTTTTGTAAAAAAGGTTGCGGGTCTGGAATTCCAATTCGCAACCTTTATTATCGTAAATGATCATCATTTTTAAATAAATGGATGGGCGCACATCCTCGGGGGTTCCCGGAATGAAGGCGTAAACGTGGGAGGTTATTCCGCTAAAACCACATTCAAGGAGGAAACAAACATGGCTAAAAGAGGTAAAAAGTACGTTGAAGCTGCGAAGCTTGTTGATCGTGCATCTGCTTACTCTGCAACAGAAGCAGTAGAATTAGTAAAGAAAACAAACACAGCTAAATTTGATGCAACTGTAGAAGCTGCATTCCGTTTAGGTGTTGACCCTAAGAAAGCTGACCAACAAATTCGTGGTGCAGTTGTTCTTCCACACGGTACTGGTAAAGTACAACGTGTATTAGTATTCGCTAAAGGCGAAAAAGCAAAAGAAGCTGAAGCTGCTGGCGCTGAATTCGTAGGCGATGCTGATTACATCGGTAAAATCCAAAAAGGTTGGTTTGATTTCGATGTAGTAGTAGCAACTCCTGACATGATGGGTGAAGTTGGTAAACTTGGTCGTGTATTAGGACCTAAAGGTTTAATGCCAAACCCTAAAACTGGAACAGTTACTTTCGATGTAACTAAAGCTGTTAACGAAATCAAAGCTGGTAAAGTTGAATACCGCGTTGATAAAGCTGGTAACATCCACGTTCCAATCGGTAAAGTATCTTTCGAAGATGCTAAATTAGTAGAAAACTTCAAAACAATTGCTGACACGCTACAAAAAGCTAAGCCAGCTGCTGCAAAAGGTACTTACATGAAGAACGCAACTGTTGCTTCTACAATGGGACCTGGCGTACGCGTAGACGTTTCTACACTTGCGTAAAAATTGGAAGTTGACTTCATAAAGAAGTTTTAATATAATCATTTATGTTGTGAATTTTAATAGTGTACCGTAGACAGTAGGAGTCGATTCGACTTAATTTCCTACCTAGGTGTTAATATACGAAGCGGAATCTTTTTTCTGTGACTATATGCCTCCATGTCTACAAGTTGGGCATGGAGGTTTTTAGTGCACTTTCGGTACATCTTCTATATAATCTACAGGAGGTGTAATAACATGAGCAAAGTAATCGAAACTAAACAACAAGTTGTAACTGAAATCGCTGAAAAACTTCGCGCGAGTAAATCTACAATTGTTGTTGACTACCGTGGTTTAACAGTTTCTGAAGCAACAGAATTACGTAAAAACTTACGTGAAGCTGGCGTTGAGTTCAAAGTTTACAAAAACTCTTTAACTCGTCGTGCTGCAGAGTCTGCTGAAATGGCTGAGTTAAACGAATTCTTAACAGGACCAAACGCAATCGCGTTCAGTAACGAGGATGTAGTTGCTCCTGCGAAAGTATTAAACGACTTCGCTAAAAATCATGAAGCTTTAGAAATTAAAGCGGGCGTAATCGAAGGTAAACTTGTAACACTTGATGAGGTTAAAGCTATCGCTACTCTTCCATCACGTGAAGGCTTACTTTCTATGCTTCTTAGCGTTCTTCAAGCTCCAATCCGTAACCTTGCACTTGCTACTAAAGCAGTTGCAGATCAAAAGGAAGAGCAAGGCGCTTAATTTTTTAAAAGATAATTACTTGTTATCTATAAAACAATACAAACCTATTTAAGGGAGGATATTTACAATGACTAAAGAACAAATCATTGAAGCAGTTAAATCTATGACTGTATTAGAACTTAACGACTTAGTAAAAGCTATCGAGGAAGAATTCGGCGTAACTGCTGCTGCTCCTGTAGCTGTAGCTGGTGGCGCTGGTGAAGCTGCTGCTGAGCAAACTGAATTTGACGTAGTACTTGCAAGTGCTGGCGCTCAAAAAATCAAAGTTATCAAAGCTGTACGTGAAATCACTGGTCTTGGCTTAAAAGAAGCTAAAGAATTAGTTGACAACACTCCAAAAGCAATCAAAGAAGGCGTTACTAAAGAGGAAGCTGAAGAAATGAAAGCTAAACTTGAAGAAGTTGGCGCTGCTGTAGAAGTTAAGTAATTAACTTTTGGTGCTTTAAAAAAAGCTCGCTCTTATGCGAGCTTTTTTTTTAACTGTAAAGAAAAGAGGTGGCCATATGGCAGACCATTATTTTTCTAACGACCCTTCTAGTAAAAGTGATCGTAAACGATGGGAAGTTACACTTCGTGAATCTCGATTTACTTTTTTATCTGACCATGGGGTGTTCTCGAAAAACGAAGTGGACTTTGGTTCTCGTCTTTTAATTGAAGCGTTTCAAATGCCAGATGTTAAAGGTAATGTGTTAGACGTAGGATGTGGGTACGGTCCAATCGGTTTGTCGTTAGCGAAAGAGTTTCAAAATCGTGAAATTCACATGGTGGATGTGAATGAAAGGGCCTTGGGACTTGCAAAAGAAAATGCCGCTAATAACAGAATTGAAAATATACGTATTTTGCAAAGTAGTGTCTATGAAAATGTAGATGGCAAGTATGCTGTTATTCTATCTAATCCTCCAATTCGTGCTGGTAAAGATATCGTGCATGAGATTTTAGAAAAGGCTGTGGAGTATTTAGTTTCAGGTGGAGAATTGTGGATTGTTATTCAAAAGAAACAAGGTGCGCCATCTGCGATGAAAAAACTAGAAGAAGTATTTTCTGAAGTTGAAGTTGTAGAAAAGAAAAAAGGATATTATATCATAAAATCAAAAAAGCGTTGACGGTTATTTTTGGCTATGTTAACATTATACAATGCCAATATATGATTTTCTGCGTTGAGAAAGATGTATATTTTTGCTTCTCTTGGAAAAGATAGTAAAATCAGCAGATTATGAAACAGAATGATGGTTTTCTTATAGAAGCCATTTTTCTTTTTTGAGCAGGTAGAAAGACTCAACGTATCTATCTTTAAGAGAAAAAAACTACGCTAATAGCAGTAGTTGTATTTATTTGTGATTTTGCACAAATTTTTTTGTGCATTTATAATACTCATGATTTGAGGGGTGAAGCAGTTGACAGGTCAACTAGTTCAATACGGACGCCACCGCCAACGAAGAAGTTATGCCCGTATTAGTGAAGTATTAGAGTTACCAAATCTTATCGAAATTCAAACCTCTTCTTATCAGTGGTTTCTTGATGAGGGTTTGCGAGAAATGTTCCAAGACATTTCTCCGATCGAAGACTTTACGGGAAATCTATCGCTTGAATTTATCGACTACAGCTTGGGTGAACCTAAATACTCTGTAGAAGAATGCAAAGAGCGTGATGTGACGTATGCAGCACCACTTCGTGTAAAAGTGCGTCTAATCAACAAGGAAACTGGTGAAGTAAAAGAACAAGATGTGTTCATGGGAGATTTCCCACTCATGACAGAGACTGGAACATTCGTAATTAACGGTGCAGAACGTGTTATCGTTTCCCAGTTAGTTCGCTCTCCAAGCGTATACTATAGTGGCAAAGTGGATAAAAACGGAAAACGTGGTTTTACTGCTACTGTAATTCCAAACCGCGGAGCTTGGTTAGAGTATGAAACAGATGCTAAGGATGTTGTATATGTGCGTATTGACCGTACGCGTAAACTTCCTGTAACTGTTTTGTTACGCGCATTAGGGTTTGGCTCTGATCAAGAAATCACCGAGCTTTTAGGTGATAACGAATACTTAAGCAATACGTTAGAAAAAGACAACACAGATAGCACAGAGAAAGCATTGCTTGAAATTTATGAGCGTCTACGCCCTGGTGAACCACCAACAGTAGAAAATGCAAAGAGCTTACTTGTGTCTCGTTTCTTTGATCCGAAGCGCTATGATTTAGCAAATGTAGGTCGCTATAAGATCAACAAAAAGCTACACATTAAAAACAGATTGTTTAACCAACGTTTAGCTGAAACACTGGTGGATCCAGAAACTGGTGAAATTTTAGCGGCAGAAGGAACAGTCTTAGATCGTCGTACACTGGATCGCATTCTACCTTACTTAGAGAAAAACATTGGATTCAAAACAGCGAAACCAATGGGTGGAGTGGTAGCAGGCGATGTTGAGCTGCAATCTATTAAGATTTATGCTCCAGAATCAGAAGGCGAACGATCTATAAACGTAATTGGGAATGCAAATATTACTCGTGATATAAAACACATCACACCAGGTGATATTCTTGCTTCTATTAGCTACTTCTTTAACTTGCTATATAAAGTAGGGGATACAGATGATATTGACCACTTAGGAAATCGTCGTCTGCGTTCTGTAGGAGAGTTACTACAAAACCAATTCCGTATCGGTCTTTCTCGTATGGAACGTGTTGTTCGTGAGAGAATGTCGATTCAAGATACAAATGCAATTACACCACAAGCGTTAATTAACATTCGCCCGGTTATTGCATCTATTAAAGAGTTCTTCGGAAGTTCTCAGTTATCTCAGTTCATGGATCAAACAAACCCATTAGCAGAGTTAACTCACAAACGAAGACTATCTGCATTAGGACCCGGTGGTTTAACGCGTGAGCGCGCAGGCTTTGAAGTACGTGACGTTCACTACTCTCACTATGGTCGTATGTGTCCAATTGAAACGCCAGAGGGACCAAACATCGGTTTGATTAACTCATTATCTTCGTTTGCGAAAGTAAATGAGTTTGGTTTCATTGAAACGCCATACCGTCGTGTTGACCCAGAAACTGGTCTTGTAACAGGGCAGGTTGATTATTTAACAGCAGATGAAGAAGATAACTATGTTGTAGCCCAAGCGAATATGAAATTATCTGAAGTAGGGGAATTCCTTGATGAAGATATCGTAGCTCGTTTCCGTGGTGAAAACATTGTCACAAATAAAGAACGCATCGACTACATGGATGTATCTCCAAAACAAGTAGTGTCGGCAGCGACAGCTTGTATTCCGTTCTTAGAAAACGATGACTCTAACCGCGCACTTATGGGAGCGAACATGCAACGTCAGGCGGTTCCGTTAATAAATCCGGAATCTCCGATTGTAGGTACAGGTATGGAGTACGTATCAGCAAAAGACTCAGGTGCTGCAGTAATCTGTAAACAGCCTGGTGTTGTTGAGCGCGTAGAAGCACGTGAAGTTTGGGTACGTCGCTATGTAGACGTTGACGGTCAAACAGTAAAAGGCGACTTAGATCGCTACAAAATGCAAAAATTCATTCGTTCTAACCAAGGAACTTGCTACAACCAACGTCCAATCGTAAGTGTTGGAGACCAAGTTGTAAAAGGTGAAATCCTTGCGGATGGTCCTTCTATGGAACTAGGTGAACTGGCGCTTGGACGTAACGTGCTTGTTGGCTTTATGACATGGGACGGTTATAACTATGAGGATGCGATCATCATGAGTGAGCGCCTTGTAAAAGATGATGTGTACACTTCTATCCATATTGAAGAATATGAATCAGAAGCTCGTGATACGAAGCTTGGACCAGAAGAAATTACACGTGATATCCCGAATGTTGGGGAAGATGCACTTCGTAATCTTGACGAGCGCGGTATTATTCGCGTCGGTGCTGAAGTAAAAGATGGAGATCTACTTGTTGGTAAAGTAACGCCAAAAGGTGTAACAGAATTAACGGCAGAAGAACGTCTATTACATGCAATCTTCGGTGAAAAAGCACGTGAGGTACGTGATACATCACTACGTGTACCACACGGTGGTGGCGGTATTATCTTAGACGTAAAAGTGTTTAACCGTGAAGATGGCGATGAATTGCCACCAGGCGTGAATCAACTTGTACGTGCATATATCGTTCAAAAGCGTAAAATTTCTGAAGGTGACAAAATGGCCGGTCGTCATGGTAACAAAGGTGTTATCTCCCGTATTTTACCGGAAGAAGATATGCCTTACTTACCAGATGGTACGCCAATCGATATCATGTTAAACCCATTAGGGGTACCATCTCGTATGAATATCGGTCAGGTATTAGAGCTTCATCTTGGTATGGCAGCAAGATACCTTGGTATTCACATTGCAACACCGGTATTCGATGGTGCTCGTGAGGAAGATGTATGGGGCACAATTGAAGAAGCTGGTATGGCAAATGACGCGAAAACAATCCTGTATGACGGACGTACTGGTGAGCCATTCGATAACCGTGTATCTGTTGGTGTCATGTATATGATCAAACTTGCGCACATGGTTGACGATAAACTTCATGCTCGTTCTACTGGACCATACTCACTTGTAACGCAGCAACCTCTTGGAGGTAAAGCTCAGTTCGGTGGACAGCGTTTCGGTGAGATGGAGGTTTGGGCACTTGAAGCTTATGGTGCTGCTTATACTCTTCAAGAAATCTTAACAGTGAAGTCTGATGATGTTATTGGACGTGTTAAGACGTATGAAGCAATTGTTAAAGGTGAAAATGTTCCAGAACCAGGCGTTCCTGAATCATTCAAAGTATTGATTAAAGAACTGCAAAGTTTAGGTATGGACGTTAAAATGATGTCTATCAACGATACAGAAATTGAAATGCGTGATACGGAAGATGACGATGATCATCAATCAGCAGATAAATTGAATGTTGAAGTTGAGACAACTAAGGAATAATTGGGATAACCTGTAGACTAAAAGGGAGGTAGGCCCCTTGATAGATGTAAATAACTTTGAATATATGAAGATTGGACTTGCTTCACCTGACAAGATTCGTTCTTGGTCATACGGTGAAGTTAAGAAACCAGAAACAATTAACTATCGTACGTTAAAGCCTGAAAAAGATGGCTTGTTCTGTGAGCGTATTTTCGGACCACAAAAGGACTGGGAATGTCATTGCGGGAAATATAAACGTGTACGTTATAAAGGTGTAGTTTGTGATCGATGTGGCGTTGAAGTAACGCGTGCAAAAGTTCGTCGTGAACGTATGGGTCATATCGAATTAGCTGCTCCTGTATCTCATATTTGGTATTTCAAAGGTATCCCGAGCCGCATGGGACTTGTCTTAGACATGTCCCCTCGCGCGCTTGAAGAAGTAATTTATTTCGCTTCTTATGTTGTAACAGAGAGTGGAGATACACCACTTGATAAGAAGCAATTACTTTCTGAAAAAGAATACCGTGCATATCGTGATCGATATGGCAGTACATTCCATGCTGCTATGGGTGCAGAAGCGATTAAAAAATTACTGCAAGACATCGATTTAGATAAAGAAGTAGACTTCTTAAAAGAAGAATTAAAAACAGCACAAGGACAACGCCGTACTCGTGCTATTAAACGTCTAGAAGTATTAGAAGCATTCCGTAACTCTGGAAATCACCCATCTTGGATGATCTTAGAGGTTCTTCCAGTTATCCCACCAGAACTACGCCCGATGGTACAGTTAGATGGTGGACGTTTTGCTACTTCTGACTTAAACGACTTATATCGTCGTGTAATTAACCGTAACAACCGTTTAAAACGTCTATTGGACTTAGGTGCACCAAGCATTATCGTTCAAAACGAAAAACGTATGTTACAAGAAGCTGTAGACGCATTAATCGATAATGGTCGCCGTGGCCGTCCAGTTACTGGACCAGGTAACCGTCCATTAAAATCACTATCTCACATGCTTAAAGGTAAACAAGGACGTTTCCGTCAAAACTTATTAGGTAAACGTGTTGACTACTCTGGCCGTTCTGTAATCGTTGTAGGACCGAACTTAAAGATGTACCAATGTGGATTGCCGAAAGAAATGGCACTTGAATTGTTTAAACCTTTCGTTATGAAAGAGTTAGTTGGAAAAGGATTAGCACACAACATTAAGAGTGCTAAACGTAAAATCGAGCGTGTACACCCTGAAGTTTGGGACGTTTTAGAATCTGTGATCAAAGAGCATCCAGTACTTCTAAACCGCGCGCCAACACTTCATCGTCTTGGTATCCAGGCGTTTGAACCTACACTAGTAGAAGGTCGTGCAATCCGTCTTCACCCACTTGTATGTACTGCATACAACGCGGACTTTGACGGTGACCAAATGGCGGTTCACGTTCCGTTATCATCAGAGGCACAAGCAGAAGCTCGTATCCTTATGTTAGCGGCACAAAACATCTTGAATCCAAAAGACGGAAAACCAGTTGTTACTCCATCTCAGGATATGGTATTAGGTAACTATTACTTAACACTTGAGCGCGAAGGTGCAATCGGTGAGGGTATGGTCTTCAAAGATGCAAACGAAGCAATACTTGCATACCAAAATGGATATGTACATCTGCACACACGTGTTGCAGTTGCTGCGAGTTCGGTAAATAATGTAACGTTTACTGAAGAGCAAAAGAGTAAGCTTCTATTAACAACAGTTGGTAAATTAATATTTAACGAAATCTTACCAGAGTCGTTCCCTTATATTAATGAACCAACAAACTCAAACCTTGAAAAAGAAACACCAGCGGAATATTTCGTTGAAAAAGGTGCGAACATTAAAGAAATTATTGCTAGTCGCGAAGAAGTGGCACCATTTAGCAAGAAAATCCTTGGTAATATTATTGCGGAAGTATTCAAACGTTTCCAAATTACAGAAACGTCTCGCATGCTTGACCGTATGAAAAACTTAGGATTTAAATACTCTACAAAAGCTGGTATTACAGTTGGGGTATCAGATATTCTTGTATTAGGTGAAAAAGATGAAATTCTCCATGAAGCACAAGCAAAGGTAGATAATGTAATTAAACAATTCCGTCGCGGTTTAATCACGGAAGAAGAACGTTACGATCGCGTTATCTCTATTTGGAGTAATGCAAAAGATGTTATCCAAGGAAAGCTGATGAAATCCTTGAATAAACGCAACCCAATCTTCATGATGAGTGATTCCGGTGCCCGTGGTAACGCATCGAACTTTACTCAGCTTGCTGGTATGCGTGGTCTGATGGCCAATCCATCTGGTCGTATCATTGAGCTTCCGATCAAATCGAGTTTCCGTGAAGGTTTAACAGTACTTGAGTACTTCATCTCTACGCATGGTGCGCGTAAAGGTCTTGCCGATACAGCACTTAAAACTGCCGATTCTGGTTACTTAACACGTCGTCTTGTAGACGTTGCACAAGATGTAATTGTTCGTCAAGATGATTGTGGAACAGATCGCGGTTTACTAATTGGTGCGATTAAAGAGGGTAATGAAGTTATTGAGTCACTATATGATCGTCTTGTTGGACGTTTTGCAAGAAAAACTGTAAAACATCCTGAAACAGGTGAAGTATTAGTTGTTGAAAATCAATTAATTACTGAAGATATTGCTCATATCGTTGAAAAGTCGGGTGTTGAAACTGTAAACATTCGTTCAGCGTTTACGTGTAATACTCGCCATGGTGTATGTAAGAAGTGTTACGGTCGTAACTTAGCAACTGGTACAGACGTAGAAGTAGGAGAAGCGGTAGGTATTATCGCAGCTCAATCTATCGGTGAGCCAGGTACACAGTTAACGATGCGTACGTTCCATACAGGTGGGGTTGCCGGGGATGATATCACACAAGGTTTACCTCGTATCCAAGAGATCTTCGAAGCTCGTAATCCGAAGGGTCAGGCAGTTATCAGTGAAATTGACGGTGTTATCGCAGCGATCAACGATGTTAAAGATCGCCAAGAAGTAGTTGTACAGGGTGAAGTTGAAGCTCGTACGTATGCTATTCCTTACGGTGCTCGTCTGAAAGTAACTCTAGGACAGCCAATTAGCCACGGTAAAGAGTTAACAGAAGGTTCTATTGATCCGAAGGAATTACTAAAAGTAACGGACATTACAGCAGTTCAAGAATACTTATTACGTGAAGTTCAAAAAGTATACCGTATGCAAGGGGTAGAAATTGGTGACAAACACGTAGAAGTAATGGTACGTCAAATGCTACGTAAAGTTCGTGTAAGTGATGCGGGTGAAACAGATGTATTACCAGGAACATTACTAGATATCCATCAGTTTACTGATGCGAATGCGAAGGTGTTACTGAAAGGTAAACAACCAGCAACGGCTAGACCAGTTCTACTTGGTATTACAAAAGCTTCACTTGAGACAGATTCGTTCTTATCTGCGGCGTCATTCCAAGAAACAACTCGTGTTCTAACAGATGCAGCAATTAAGGGTAAACGCGATGAGCTTCTAGGATTGAAAGAGAATGTTATTATCGGTAAGCTTGTTCCTGCTGGAACAGGTATGAATCGTTATCGCAAAGTGGATCTTGTAAAAACAACACAAGATAACATGAATGTAGAAAACGATGAAGTTTATGTGGAACAGTAAAATTTTCCGTCGTAAATTTTGTATAAAAACAGCTGATCCTAGTTGACATTGTATGAGACAAAATGTTACTATAATCAAGGTTGCTCCTGAATGATGCTTTGGAGGATATTTAAATGTCTTATCAAAAAGTGTCAAATGCTGAAAATGTAGTCGTTGGTCATAAACGAACATTGGAAGCAATCAAAAATGGTATAGTTAAAGAAGTTGTTATTGCGGAAGATGCTGATGTGCGGTTAACCCATGTTATCATTCGTACTGCCTTGCAACATAACATACCCATAACCAAAGTTGAATCAGTTCGTAAGCTTGGAAAAGTTTCGGGGATTCAAGTGGGAGCTTCAGCAATAGGAATAATAAGTTAAAACTGTTTTTGTGAGGAGAGAGCATTTGCTCTTCCTTGCAAAAACTTTGTTTTCAACTAATAATGAACCACCTGGATATGTGGTCATACAAACATGCGAAGGGAGGATAATCAAATGCCTACTATTAACCAATTAGTGAGAAATGGTCGTACTGATAAAGTATGGAAGTCTAAATCACCTGCGTTAAACAAAGGTTTTAATTCTTTAAAGAAAAAATCAACTGATATCTCTGCACCTCAAAAACGTGGTGTGTGTACTCGTGTTGGTACAATGACTCCGAAGAAACCGAACTCAGCGTTACGTAAATACGCTCGTGTACGTTTAACAAACGGTATTGAAGTTACAGCTTACATCCCAGGTATCGGTCATAACCTACAAGAGCATAGCGTAGTATTAATTCGCGGTGGTCGAGTAAAGGATTTACCAGGGGTACGTTACCACATCGTTCGTGGTGCGCTTGATACAGCTGGTGTTGACAAACGTATGCAAGGACGTTCTAAATATGGTACTAAGCGACCAAAACCTGCTAAAAAATAATAAACTTATAATGAAAGGAGGAACTCAATATGCCTCGTAAAGGACCTGTTGCGAAACGTGACGTGTTACCAGATCCAATGTACAATTCTAAACTTGTAACACGCCTAATCAACAAAATGATGGTTGACGGTAAAAAAGGTAAATCTCAAACAATTCTTTATAACGCTTTCGATATCGTTCGTGAACGTTCAGATAAAGAACCAATGGAAGTATTCGAGCAAGCTCTTAAGAACATCATGCCTGTTCTTGAAGTACGCGCTCGTCGTGTTGGTGGTGCTAACTACCAAGTTCCAGTTGAGGTTCGTCCAGAACGCCGTACAACTTTAGGTCTTCGCTGGTTAGTAAACTATGCTCGTCTTCGTGGTGAAAAAACTATGGAAGAGCGTCTAGCTTACGAAATCTTAGATGCAGCTAACAACGCTGGTGCATCTGTTAAGAAACGTGAAGACACTCATAAAATGGCAGAAGCTAACAAAGCATTTGCTCATTACCGTTGGTAGGATTCAACGTAAAATAAATGTAAGCATAAACCGCTTTATTTGTCGCTTATGGAAGTGTGGAGAGGGAGAATGCCTCTCCCTTTCGTTGGGCGCTCGTTTTACATAATGAGGGTACTGGACACTGGCATATGTAACAATATAAAGTGGCTTTTTTGCTACTTAAAATAAAATAATCCAATCCATATATGGAAGGAGCAAGACACCAAATGACTAGAGAGTTCTCTTTAGAAAACACTCGTAATATTGGTATCATGGCTCACATCGATGCTGGTAAAACAACAGCAACTGAGCGTATTCTGTATTACACAGGACGTATTCATAAAATCGGTGAAACTCATGAAGGTGCATCTCAGATGGACTGGATGGAGCAAGAGCAAGAACGTGGTATCACAATTACTTCTGCTGCAACTACAGCACAATGGAAAGGTCACCGTGTAAATATCATTGACACTCCAGGACACGTAGATTTCACAGTAGAAGTAGAACGTTCTTTACGCGTACTTGATGGCGCAGTAGCAGTACTTGATGCACAATCTGGTGTAGAACCACAAACAGAAACTGTTTGGCGTCAGGCTACTACTTATGGTGTACCTCGTATCGTATTCGTTAACAAAATGGATAAGATTGGTGCAGATTTCTTATACTCTGTAGGAACGATCCACGATCGTTTACAAGCAAACGCACATCCAATTCAGTTACCAATCGGTGCTGAAGATGAGTTCAATGGTATCATTGACCTTGTTGAAGAGTGTGCTTACATGTACGCTAACGATTTAGGAACAGACATCGAGCGTGTCGAAATTCCTGAAGAGCATAAAGAATTAGCTGAAGAATACCGTGGAAAACTTATTGAAGCGGTAGCTGAGCTTGATGAAGAAATGATGATGAAGTACCTAGAAGGTGAAGAAATCACTGTAGAAGAGCTTAAAGCTGGTATCCGTAAGGCTACAACTTCTGTAGAATTCTTCCCAGTAATCTGTGGTTCTGCATTCAAAAATAAAGGTGTTCAAATTCTGTTAGACGCAGTTATCGACTACCTACCATCTCCATTAGATGTACCTGCTATTAAAGGTACTCTTCCGGATACAGATGAAGCTATCGAGCGTAAGTCTAGCGATGAAGAACCATTCGCAGCTTTAGCATTCAAAATCATGACTGATCCTTATGTTGGTAAGTTAACGTTCTTCCGTGTGTACTCTGGTGTGTTAAACTCTGGATCATACGTGAAAAACTCAACTAAAGGTAAGCGTGAGCGTGTAGGTCGTATCCTACAAATGCACGCTAACAGCCGTGAAGAGATTTCAACAGTTTACGCTGGTGATATCGCTGCTGCTGTAGGTTTAAAAGATACTACTACTGGTGATACTCTTTGTGACGAGAAGAGCCTTGTTATCCTTGAGTCTATGGAATTCCCAGAACCAGTTATCTCTGTAGCTATCGAACCAAAATCTAAAGCTGACCAAGATAAAATGGGTACAGCATTATCTAAGCTTTCTGAAGAAGATCCAACATTCCGTGCTCACACTGACCAAGAAACTGGCCAAACAATCATCGCTGGTATGGGTGAA
Organism: Bacillus sp. FSL R9-9530; assembly: GCF_038008145.1. NCBI lineage: Bacteria > Bacillati > Bacillota > Bacilli > Caryophanales > Bacillaceae > Bacillus > Bacillus sp. FSL R9-9530. The sequence goes on along the minus strand of NZ_JBBOYO010000001.1, from coordinate 3,822,094 downwards.
CTTCACCTTGATATCATCGTTGACCGTATGCGCCGTGAATTCAAAGTGGAAGCAAACGTTGGTGCTCCTCAGGTAGCATACCGTGAGACTTTCCGCGCTGCTGCGAAAGTTGAAGGTAAGTTCGCTCGTCAATCTGGTGGTCGTGGACAATTCGGTCACGTTTGGATTGAGTTTGAACCTAATGAAGAAGGTAAAGGTTTTGAATTCCAAAACAAAATCGTCGGCGGTGTAGTTCCACGTGAATACATCCCAGCTGTTGGAGCGGGTCTTGAAGACTCACTTAAAAATGGTGTACTAGCTGGTTACCCACTAGTTGACATCAAAGCTGCGTTAGTTGACGGATCTTACCATGATGTCGATTCATCTGAGATGGCGTTCAAAATCGCTGCATCTATGGCGCTTAAAGCTGCGGTTTCTAAATGTAGCCCAGTAATTCTTGAGCCAATGATGAAAGTTGAAGTTGTAATTCCTGAAGAGTACATGGGTGACATTATGGGCGACGTAACATCTCGTCGTGGACGTGTAGAAGGTATGGAAGCTCGCGGTAACGCTCAAGTTGTTCGCGCTATGGTTCCACTTTCTGAAATGTTCGGTTATGCAACGGCATTACGTTCTAACACTCAAGGACGCGGAACATTCTCAATGACATTTGATCATTATGAAGAAGTACCGAAGTCTGTTTCTGAAGAAATTATTAAAAAAAATAAAGGTGAATAATTGATTTTTATCGATTGTTCAAGTATAACTACTTATGTAAGCTTAGAAAGTGAGACGTAAGTTTCACTTTCTAGTCTAAATATAAAATAACCCATATAAACTAAGGAGGAATTTAGAATGGCTAAAGCTAAATTCGAACGTTCTAAACCCCATGTTAACATCGGTACAATCGGCCACGTTGACCATGGTAAAACTACATTAACTGCTGCGATCACTACAGTTCTTGCAAAAGCTGGTGGTGCTGAAGCACGCGGATACGATCAAATCGACGCTGCTCCAGAAGAAAGAGAGCGCGGAATCACAATCTCAACTGCACACGTTGAGTACGAAACTGAAACTCGTCACTATGCACACGTTGACTGCCCAGGTCATGCTGACTATGTTAAAAACATGATCACTGGTGCTGCTCAAATGGACGGCGGTATCTTAGTAGTATCTGCTGCTGATGGTCCAATGCCTCAAACACGTGAGCACATCCTTCTTTCTCGTCAAGTAGGTGTTCCTTACATCGTTGTATTCTTAAACAAATGCGACATGGTAGATGACGAAGAATTATTAGAATTAGTAGAAATGGAAGTTCGCGACCTATTATCTGAATACGGATTCCCAGGCGACGATATTCCTGTAATTAAAGGTTCTGCTCTTAAAGCTCTTCAAGGAGAAGCTGAGTGGGAAGAAAAAATCATCGAATTAATGACTGAAGTTGATGCTTACATCCCAACTCCAGAACGTGAAACTGACAAACCATTCTTAATGCCTATCGAGGATGTATTCTCTATCACAGGTCGTGGTACAGTTGCAACTGGTCGTGTTGAGCGTGGAATCGTTAAAGTTGGTGACGTAGTAGAAATCATCGGTCTTGCTGAAGAGAATGCTACTACAACTGTAACTGGTGTAGAAATGTTCCGTAAGCTTCTTGACCAAGCTCAAGCTGGAGACAACATCGGTGCTCTACTTCGTGGGGTTGCTCGTGAAGACATCCAACGTGGACAAGTTCTTGCTAAAACTGGCTCTGTAAAAGCACACGCTAAATTCAAAGCTGAGGTTTTCGTATTATCTAAAGAAGAAGGTGGACGTCATACTCCATTCTTCGCTAACTACCGTCCACAGTTCTACTTCCGTACAACTGACGTAACTGGAATCATCCAATTACCAGAAGGTACTGAAATGGTAATGCCTGGTGACAACATCGAAATGACTATCGAACTTATCGCTCCAATCGCTATCGAAGAGGGAACTAAATTCTCTATTCGTGAAGGTGGACGTACAGTAGGTTACGGTGTAGTTGCTACAATCGTTGCTGAGTAGTCTTTAATTAGATTATTAAAAACTCAAGGGATTCTCCCTTGAGTTTTTTTATTGCTTATTACTATAGAAGAAAGAGGTGTATTTTCTATTTTTGGATGAGTTTCTTCTATAGTATATAAAACGAAAATAACACCCAAAAACTGTAAGTTGAATAAGAGTAGATGAAAACTTGATATTCTTTAAAGTGCCATGTATAATAGCAAAAGTAGAGAAAAGCAGATGCGAACAAAAAGATGCTTGCATCTAGACGAATAACATTGTATAATAGACAATGTTGGTCTTTGACTGCGATGAAGTGGAAGGTTGCTGACACACCCGGCCGCTTTGCCATGGCATGGTGTGGGGAAATTTCCATGGAGAAGGTCTATTTTAGAAATAGGCGAACGAAGGAGGGAAAATAATGGCAAAAGAAAAAATTCGTATCCGTTTAAAAGCTTATGATCACCGTATTCTTGATCAATCAGCTGAGAAAATTGTAGAAACAGCTAAGCGTTCTGGGGCAACAGTTTCTGGTCCGATCCCATTACCAACTGAGAAGACTATTTACACAATTCTTCGTGCTGTTCATAAGTACAAAGATTCTCGTGAACAATTCGAAATGCGCACACACAAACGTCTAATCGACATCGTGAGTCCTACTCCGCAAACAGTAGATTCATTAATGCGTTTAGATTTACCATCTGGTGTAGATATCGAAATCAAACTATAATTCATATAACTTAAAAATGTAGGAGGTGTAACTCATGACCAAAGGAATCTTAGGAAGAAAGATCGGTATGACTCAAGTATTTGCTGAGAACGGTGAGTTAATCCCAGTAACGGTAATCGCTGCTAATCCAAACGTTGTTCTTCAAAAGAAAACAACTGAAACTGATGGCTACAACGCAATTCAGTTAGGATTTGAAGATAAACGTGAAAAGTTAACTAACAAACCTGAACAAGGCCACACTGCTAAAGCATCTACAACTCCTAAGCGCTTCATTCGCGAAATCCGCGATGCAGACGTGGACGGATTAGAGGTTGGTCAAGAGGTAAAAGTTGAAGTTTTCGCTGCAGGTGAAATCGTTGACGTAACAGGAATTTCTAAAGGTAAAGGTTTCCAAGGTGTTATTAAACGCCACGGACAATCTCGCGGACCTATGTCTCATGGTTCTCGCTATCACCGTCGTCCAGGTTCAATGGGGCCAGTTGCTCCGAACCGTGTATTCAAAGGCAAAAAACTTGCTGGACGTATGGGTGGAGACCAAGTTACTATCCAAAACTTAGAAATCGTTCAAGTTGACACTGAGCGCAACTTATTACTAGTAAAAGGTAACGTTCCAGGTGCTAAGAAATCTCTTGTAGTTGTTCAAGGCGCTGTGAAGGTTAGCAAATAATTCACAATAGGAAGGAGGAATTCCAATGCCAAAAGTTACTGTATATAACCAAACTGGTTCACAGGTTGGTGAAATCGAATTAGCTGAAGCTATTTTCGGTATCGAACCAAATGAAGCTGTACTATTTGAAGCTGTAATGATGCAACGTGCATCTTTACGTCAAGGTACACACAAAGTAAAAACTCGTTCTGAAGTTCGTGGTGGTGGTCGTAAACCATGGCGTCAAAAAGGAACTGGACGTGCTCGTCAAGGTTCTATCCGCTCTCCTCAATGGCGTGGTGGTGGTACGGTATTCGGACCTACACCAAGAAGCTATGCGTACAAACTTCCTAAGAAAGTTCGTCGTTTAGCAATCAAATCTGCATTAGCTACTAAAGTAGTTGAGAACAACATTGTAGTTCTTGAGGACCTAGTGTTAAATGCACCAAAAACAAAAGACATGGTAGCAGTACTTAAAGGATTAACTGTTGAGAAGAAAGCTCTTATCGTAACTGCTGATGCAAACGAATCTGTAGAGTTATCTGCTCGCAATATCCCTGGAGTAACAGTAATCACTGCTGATGGCGTAAACGTGCTAGATGTGCTTCATCATGATAAGCTAATCATGACAAAAGCGGCAGTGGAAAAAGTAGAGGAGGTGCTTGCATAATGAGAGATCCTCGTGATATCATTAAGCGCCCAGTTATCACTGAACGTTCTATGGAAATGATGGCTGAAAAAAAATACACGTTCGACGTGGACGTTAAATCTAATAAAACAGAGGTTAAAGACGCTATAGAAGCGATCTTTGGTGTTAATGTAGACAAAGTAAATATCATGAACTACAAGCCGAAAGCAAAACGTGTTGGTCGTCACGCTGGTTTTACTAGCCGTCGTCGTAAAGCAATCGTTAAGCTAACTGCTGACAGCAAAGAAATCGAAATCTTCCAAGGCGTTTAATTCTTACTAAAGAAGGAGGGAAATTGAGATGGGAATTAAAAAGTATAATCCAACTACTAACGGTCGTCGTAACATGACTACGAATGATTTCGCTGAAATCACGACTGACAGACCAGAAAAGTCTTTACTTGCTCCTTTAAGCAAAAAGGCTGGTCGTAATAACCAAGGTAAAATTACTGTACGTCATCAAGGTGGCGGACATAAGCGTCAATACCGTATCATCGACTTTAAGCGTAACAAAGATGGAATTCCAGGACGCGTTGCTACGATCGAATACGATCCAAACCGCTCTGCGAATATCGCATTAATTAACTACGTTGACGGTGAAAAACGTTACATTCTTGCTCCTAAAACTTTAGAAGTAGGTATGGAAGTTATGTCTGGCCCTGAAGCTGACATTAAAATCGGTAACGCATTACCATTAATCAACATTCCAGTAGGTACTGTTGTTCATAATATCGAGCTTAAGCCTGGTCGTGGAGGACAATTAGTCCGTTCTGCTGGTACGTCTGCTCAAGTACTTGGTAAAGAAGGAAAATACGTACTTGTACGTTTAACTTCTGGTGAAGTACGTTTAGTATTATCTGCTTGTCGCGCTTCAATCGGTCAAGTTGGTAACGAACAACACGAACTTATCAAAATCGGTAAAGCAGGTCGCTCTCGCTGGTTAGGTAAGCGCCCAACAGTTCGTGGTTCTGTAATGAACCCGGTTGATCACCCACACGGTGGTGGTGAAGGACGCTCTCCAATCGGACGTAAGTCTCCAATGTCTCCATGGGGTAAACCAACTCTTGGATTCAAGACTCGTAAGAAAAACAAAGCGTCTGATAAATTTATCGTTCGTCGTCGTAAAAAATAATGGGATTGTAGTACGGTTCATTTCAAGAACCGTACGCCAATCACGAAGGGAGGCACCAAAATGGCTCGTAGCTTAAAAAAAGGACCATTTGTCGATGATCACTTAATGAACAAAATGGAAAAATTAGTTGCATCTGAGCAAAAACAAGTTGTTAAAACTTGGTCTCGCCGTTCAACAATCTTCCCTCAGTTCATCGGACATACAATTGCTGTATATGATGGTCGTAAACACGTACCTGTGTACATCACTGAGGATATGGTTGGCCATAAGTTAGGTGAATTCGCACCAACTCGTACGTATAAAGGTCACCTTGCTGACGATAAGAAAACTAGAAGATAATGAGAGGAGGCACTTCAATGCAAGCTAAAGCAGTAGTGAGAACAGTTCGTATTGCTCCTCGTAAGGTTCGTTTAGTAGTAGACTTAATCCGAGGTAAGCAAGTGGGTGAAGCGATTGCTATCCTTAACCACACACCAAAAACTGCTTCTCCAGTTGTAGAAAAAGTTTTAAAATCTGCAATCGCAAATGCAGAGCACAATTATGAGATGGATATTAACAACCTAGTTGTTGAAAAAGTCTTCGTTGACGAAGGTCCAACGTTGAAACGTTTCCGTCCACGTGCAATGGGTCGTGCAAGCCAAATTAACAAACGCACAAGCCACATCACAGTTGTGGTATCAGAAAAGAAGGAGGGATAATCGATGGGTCAGAAGGTTAATCCAATTGGTCTTCGTGTCGGTATTATCCGCGACTGGGAATCTCGTTGGTTCGCTGAGAAAGATTATGCTACGTTATTACATGAAGACATCAAAATCCGTGAGTACATTACTGTACGCTTAAAAGATTCTGCTGTTGCTAAAGTAGAAATCGAACGTGCAGCAAATCGTGTAAATGTTACAATTCACACTGCAAAACCTGGTATGGTAATTGGTAAAGGTGGTACTGAAGTTGAAGCACTTCGTAAAGCTCTTAACCAATTAACAGGCAAGCGTGTACACATTAACATTTTAGAAGTTAAGAGAGCTGATCTTAACGCTAAATTAGTGGGCGAAAACATCGCTCGTCAATTAGAAAACCGTGTATCATTCCGTCGTGCACAAAAGCAAGTTATTCAACGTGCTATGCGTGCAGGAGCAAAAGGTATTAAAACACAGGTTTCTGGTCGTCTTGGCGGGGCTGATATCGCTCGTGCAGAATCTTACAGTGAAGGAACTGTTCCACTTCATACACTTCGCGCTGATATTGACTATGCAGCAGTTGAAGCTGATACAACATACGGTAAATTAGGCGTAAAAGTATGGATCTACCGTGGAGAAGTCCTTCCTACAAAAAAGAAAGCTTCTGAGGAAGGAGGAAAATAATATGTTAATGCCAAAACGCGTAAAATATCGTAGAGAGCATCGTGGTAAAATGCGTGGTCGTGCAAAAGGTGGAACTGAAATTGCTTTCGGTGAATTCGGTTTACAAGCACAAGCTGCTTCATGGATTACAAACCGTCAAATCGAAGCTGCTCGTCGTGCAATGACTCGTTACATGAAACGTGGCGGTAAAGTATGGATTAAAATTTTCCCTTCTAAACCTTACACTGCAAAACCTCTAGAAGTACGTATGGGTTCCGGTAAAGGGGCACCAGAAGGCTGGGTAGCAGTAGTAAAACCTGGGAAAATTATGTTTGAAATCGCGGGTGTATCTGAAGAGGTAGCACGCGAAGCATTACGTCTTGCAGCTCACAAACTACCTGTGAAATGTAAGTTCGTAAAACGTGAAGAAAATGGTGGTGAATCTAATGAAAACTAATGATATTCGTGAATTAACCACTGCCGAAATCGAAACAAAAGTTAAAGCTTTAAAGGAAGAATTGTTCAATCTTCGCTTCCAACTTGCTACAGGACAATTAGAGAATCCAACTCGCATCCGTGAAGTGCGTAAAGCGATTGCTCGTATGAAAACTGTAGTTTGTGAAAGAGAGATCGGAATTAATCGATAAATTGAGGGGAGGTTTGCATAGTGAGCGAACGTAACCAACGCAAAGTTTATACTGGTCGTGTTGTGTCTGATAAAATGGACAAAACGATTACAGTTTTAGTTGAAACTTACAAAACTCATTCCTTGTACGGAAAACGTGTTAAGTATTCTAAAAAGTACAAAGCCCATGATGAGCAAAACCAAGCAAAACTTGGCGATATCGTTAAAATCATGGAAACTCGCCCGCTTTCTGCTACTAAGCGTTTCCGTTTAGTTGAAATCGTTGAAGAAGCGGTTGTTATCTAAATAGACGAATCGGAATTTTTAGTCCGAAGGGAGGTTTCATAACATGATCCAACAAGAATCTCGTTTGAAAGTTGCTGACAACTCTGGTGCACGTGAACTTTTAACAATTAAAGTATTAGGCGGCTCTGGTCGTAAATATGCTAATATTGGTGATATTATCGTTGCTACGGTAAAACAAGCAACACCAGGTGGCGTTGTTAAAAAAGGTGACGTTGTTAAGGCAGTAGTGGTACGTACGAAGAGCGGAGCTCGTCGTCCGGACGGTTCTTATATTAAATTTGATGAAAACGCAGCGGTTATCATCAAAGACGATAAGAGCCCACGTGGTACTCGTATCTTCGGACCAGTAGCTCGTGAATTACGTGATAGCAACTTCATGAAGATCGTTTCTTTAGCTCCAGAAGTTCTATAATTTAAGGTATTGCCTTGCTAAGGAGGTGCAGAATTAAGATGCATGTAAAAAAAGGTGATAAAGTTCAGGTAATCACTGGTAAAGACAAAGGAAAACAAGGCGTTATCCTTGTGGCTTTCCCAAAGCAAAACCGTGTTATCGTTGAGGGTGTTAACATCGTTAAAAAACACTCTAAGCCATCTCAATTAAATCCACAAGGTGGAATTATTACGAAAGAAGCACCTATTCACGTTTCTAATGTTATGGTATTAGATCCGAAAACAGGCGAACCTACTCGCGTAGGCTTCAAAGTAGAAGATGGTAAAAAAGTTCGTATTGCAAAAAAATCTGGTGAATTATTAGATAAATAATTTTCTTAAGAAAGGAGGTCACTTCATTGAATCGCCTTAAAGAGAAGTTCCAAAAGGAAATTACTCCTGCTCTAATGAGCAAGTTTAACTATAAATCTGTGATGGAAGTACCGAAAATCGAAAAGATCGTAATCAACACTGGTGTTGGTGACGCGGTATCTAACTCAAAAGCTTTAGACAATGCAGTAGAAGAATTAACGCAAATCGCAGGTCAAAAACCTGTTGTAACTCGCGCTAAAAAATCAATCGCTGGTTTCCGTCTTCGTGAAGGTATGCCAATCGGTGCGAAAGTAACTTTACGCGGACAACAAATGTATGAGTTCTTCGACAAATTAGTATCAGTTTCTTTACCACGTGTACGTGATTTCCGTGGTGTTTCTAAGAAATCATTCGATGGTCGTGGGAACTACACATTAGGTGTTAAAGAGCAACTAATTTTCCCTGAGATTGATTATGATAAAGTAAGTAAAGTCCGCGGTATGGACATCGTAATCGTTACTACAGCGAAAACTGATGAAGAAGCTCGTGAACTTTTAACACAATTCGGTATGCCATTCCAAAAATAATGGAAGCCAACGCTAAGTAGAGGAGGCGAAAACGTGGCTAAAAAATCTATGATCGCGAAACAAAAGCGTACTCCTAAGTTTAAAGTACAAGAGTATACACGTTGCGAACGCTGCGGTCGTCCGCATTCTGTATACCGCAAATTTAAGCTTTGCCGTATTTGTTTCCGTGAACTTGCATATAAAGGTCAAATTCCTGGTGTTAAAAAAGCTAGTTGGTAAAACCCACAAATGGGAAGGAGGTAAAACACATGGTGATGACAGATCCAATTGCAGACATGCTTACTCGCATCCGTAATGCGAACATGGTACGTCATGAGAAATTAGAGGTTCCTGCTTCTAAAATCAAAAAAGAGATCGCTGAACTTTTAAAACGTGAAGGTTTCATTCGTGATGTAGAATACATTGGGGATAACAAACAAGGTATCCTTCGTATTTTCCTGAAATATGGTGCAAACAATGAACGTGTAATCACTGGATTAAAACGTATCAGTAAACCTGGCTTACGCGTTTACGCAAAAGCTGATGAAGTACCACGTGTACTTAACGGATTAGGTATCGCTCTTGTTTCTACATCTAAGGGAGTAATGACAGACAAAGACGCTCGTCAATTACAAACTGGTGGAGAAGTAGTAGCATACGTTTGGTAATATATATTTAAAACGAACGGAGGTGTGACCACATGTCTCGTATTGGTAAAAAGATTCTTGAAATCCCTGCAGGTGTTACTATTACAGTTGCAGAAGACAATACTGTAACAGTAAAAGGCCCTAAAGGTGAATTAACTCGTACTTTCAAAACTGATATGTCTATCAAAATTGAAGAAAATACACTAACAGTTGAGCGTCCATCTGAACAGAAGGAACACCGTGCATTACACGGTACAACTCGTGCTTTAATCGGAAACATGGTTGAAGGTGTAACTACAGGTTTCGTACGCGGACTTGAATTAGTCGGTGTTGGTTACCGTGCTCAAAAACAAGGAGATAAACTTGTTTTAAGCGTAGGTTATTCTCATCCAGTAGAAATGACTCCAGAAGCAGGACTTGAAGTTGAAGTACCTGTACCAACTAAAATCGTAATTAAAGGTATCGACAAGCAACGTGTTGGCGAATTTGCTGCTAACATCCGCGCTGTACGTGCTCCTGAACCATATAAAGGTAAAGGTATTCGTTACGAAGGCGAAGTTGTTCGTCGTAAAGAAGGTAAAACTGCTAAGTAAACCCGTTAGGTGAAAGAAAGGAGTGACAAGAATGATCACTAAAGCTGCTAAAAATGCGACTCGTAAGAAAAGACATGCACGTGTACGTGCTAAACTTACTGGTACTGCAGAACGTCCACGTTTAAACGTGTACCGTTCTAACCAACATATTTACGCTCAAGTTATTGATGATGTAAATGGTGTAACATTAGTAAGTGCATCTACTCTTGATAAAGACCTTGCTCTTAACGGTACTAGCAATACTGAAGCTGCTACGAAAGTTGGAGAATCAGTTGCTAAGCGTGCTGTAGAGAAAGGCGTTAAAGAAGTAGTATTTGATCGCGGTGGTTACTTATACCATGGCCGTGTTAAAGCTCTAGCTGAAGCTGCTCGTGAGGCTGGATTACAATTTTAATGGTCAAAGGAGGGAAAATTGATGCAACGCATTGACCCAAGTAAATTAGAACTTGAAGAACGTGTAGTTACGATAAATCGTGTCGCGAAAGTTGTTAAGGGTGGTCGTCGTTTCCGCTTTGCTGCACTAGTTGTAGTTGGCGATAAAAACGGTCATGTTGGATTCGGTACTGGTAAAGCACAAGAGGTACCAGACGCAATCCGTAAAGCTATCGAAGACGCTAAGAAAAACCTAATCGCTGTACCATTAGTTGGTACAACAATTCCTCACACAATCAACGGTCATTTTGGAGCTGGTGAAGTATTCTTAAAACCTGCTGCTGAGGGTACTGGTGTTATTGCTGGTGGACCTGTTCGTGCGGTACTAGAATTAGCTGGTGTACAAGATATTCTTTCGAAATCTCTTGGTTCTAACACACCAATCAACATGATTCGCGCTACTGTGAACGGATTAAGCGAACTTAAGCGCGCTGAAGATGTTGCAAAATTACGCGGTAAATCTGTAGAAGAGCTACTAGGTTAAGGAGGGAAAACAAATGGCGAAAAAGTTAGAAATTACCCTCACTCGTAGTGTAATTGGTCGTCCACAAGATCAACGTGCGACGGTAGAAGCTTTAGGTCTTAAAAAGTTGAATTCAACTGTAGTTAAGGAAGAAACTCCTGCTATTCTTGGTATGATCAACAAAGTTTCTCACCTTATCTCTGTAAAAGAAGCTTAAGGATAACTCATTAATATAAGGAGGTGCCTGGGAATGAAACTTCATGAATTAAAACCTGCAGAAGGTTCTCGTAAAGTACGTAACCGTGTCGGTCGTGGTATCGGTTCTGGTAACGGTAAAACTGCTGGTAGAGGTCATAAAGGACAAAACGCACGTTCTGGCGGCGGTGTTCGTCTTGGCTTCGAAGGTGGTCAAACTCCACTATTCCGTCGTTTACCAAAACGCGGCTTCACAAACATTAACCGTAAAGAGTTTACTATTGTAAACTTATCAACGTTAAATCGTTTTGAAGATGGTACAGAAGTAACACCTGAATTATTGCTGGAAACTGGCGTTATCAGCAAATTAAACGACGGTGTTAAAATTCTTGCAAGCGGAGCAGTAGAGAAAAAATTAACTGTTAAAGCGCACAAGTTCTCTTCAAGTGCTAAAGAAGCAATTGAAGCAGCTGGCGGATCAGTTGAGGTGATCTAATGTTTCGTACAATCTCCAACTTTATGCGCGTTGCTGAGATAAGACGTAAAATATTATTCACTTTAGCGATGTTAGTCGTATTCAGGATTGGCACGTTTATCCCAGTGCCATTTACAAATGGAGACGTACTGAAAGCACAAGATCAATTAAATGCCTTAGGTATCCTAAATACATTTGGCGGTGGCGCCTTGAAAAACTTCTCCATCTTCGCGATGGGAATCATGCCGTATATTACAGCATCCATCATCGTGCAATTATTGCAGATGGATGTTGTTCCTAAATTTTCGGAATGGTCGAAGCAAGGCGAAATGGGCCGTCGTAAACTAACGCAATTCACGCGTTACTTTACAATTGTTCTTGCGTTTATTCAGGGGTTTGGTATGTCAATCGGTTTTAACGGTATGGTAGGTGGGCAATTAATTTTGAATCCAGGTTGGAGCACTTATTTATACATTGCTACGGTACTGACTGCTGGTACTGCATTTTTAATGTGGTTAGGTGAACAGATTACAGCTAAAGGTGTAGGTAATGGTATTTCCATTCTTATCTTTGGCGGTATTGCCGCAGCGATCCCAAGTGTTATATCTCAAGTGTATCAACAACAGTTTCAAAATATCGGAGATCAATTGTTCATGAGTATCGTTAAAGTTGCATTGATTTTACTAGCTGTGCTAGCGGTTATTGTTGGTGTTATTTTCATTCAACAGGCTGTTAGAAAGATCCCAATTCAATACGCGAAGCGTGTAACAGGAGGGAATGGGAATCATGCTGGAGCACAAAACACTCATTTACCACTTAAGGTAAATAGTGCGGGTGTTATTCCAGTCATTTTTGCTGTTTCATTCTTAATTACGCCTCCAACTATTGCACAGTTCTTCCCGAAACATGATGTGTCGCAGTGGATTATTGCAAACTTTAACTATTCTCACCCAGTGGGAATGATCATATATGTTGCGCTCATTGTAGCCTTCACATATTTCTATGCATTTGTTCAGGTTAATCCAGAGCAAATGTCAGAGAATCTAAACAAACAAGGTGGATATGTTCCAGGTATTCGTCCGGGTAAGAATACAGAACAATATCTAACAAAAATCTTGTATCGTTTGACCTTTGTGGGATCAATTTTCCTAGCAGCGATTGCAATCTTACCAGTTATCTTTACGAAATTGGGAAATCTTCCTCCATCTGCACAGATTGGTGGAACGAGTATGTTAATCGTTGTCGGCGTTGCTTTAGAAACAATGAAGCAGCTAGAAAGCCAATTGGTAAAACGCCATTACAAAGGGTTTATCAAGCAGTGAGTAAGTGGGAAGAACTGTCTTCCCTACATGCTCATGTACTGAGGGGGAACAAGGATGAACTTGATTTTAATGGGGCTTCCTGGTGCTGGTAAAGGTACACAAGCCGAACAGATTATTGCCAAGTATAACATCCCTCACATCTCAACAGGAGATATGTTCCGTGCAGCTATGAAGGCTGAAACTGAACTTGGTTTACAAGCAAAATCTTTTATTGATAAAGGTGCGCTTGTTCCAGATGAAGTTACAATTGGAATTGTTCGTGAACGTTTAAGCCAAGAAGACTGTATTAAAGGCTTCTTATTAGATGGTTTCCCACGAACTGTTGCACAAGCATCAGCTCTTGAAGAGATTATGAAAGATCTTGGCAAAAAAATCGACTATGTTTTAAACATTAATGTGGATTCAGGGTTGTTATTAAAACGCCTTACAGGCCGTCGCATTTGTAAAGAATGCGGTGCGACTTACCACTTAGAATTCAATCCGCCAGCAAAAGCTGATGTGTGCGATAAATGTGGTGGCGAATTATATCAACGCTCTGATGACAATGAAGAAACTGTAGCAAATCGTTTAGATGTAAATATTAAGCAAACAAAACCTTTGCTTGATTTCTACGAGGAGCTTGGCTACTTACAAAGCATTAATGGTGAGCAAGATATCAATAAAGTATTTGCTGATATCGATGTTCTCATCGGAGACTTAGCGTAATGATCATCTGCAAAACTCCTCGCGAGATAGAAATCATGCGAGAAGCTGGCAGGATCGTTGCTTTAACTCATCAAGAGTTGAAACAACATATTACTCCAGGAATTACAACGAAAGAGCTCGATCAAATAGCGGAAAAGACGATTCGAAAATATGGTGCTACGCCATCTTTTAAAGGATACAACGGATTTCCGGGGAGCATTTGTGCTTCTGTAAATGAAGAGCTTGTACACGGGATTCCAGGGAAGCGTAAGCTCGAAGAGGGCGATATCATCAGTATCGATATTGGTGCGAAATACAATGGGTACCATGGTGATTCTGCATGGACGTATCCAGTTGGAAACATTTCTGAATCTGTTCAAAAGCTACTTGATGTCACAGAAAAATCGTTGTATCTTGGTCTAGAACAAGTAAAACCAGGCGAAAGATTATCAAATATCTCGCATGCGGTTCAAACGCATGCTGAAGAGAATGGGTTCTCGATCGTTAGGGAGTATGTTGGTCACGGAATCGGGCAAGACTTACATGAGGACCCTCAAATCCCGCACTATGGTCCACCAAATAGAGGCCCTAGATTAAAGCCGGGAATGGTCATCTGTGTTGAGCCGATGGTGAATCAAGGAAGACGATATGTAAAAACACTATCTGATGACTGGACAGTGGTAACGGTAGATGGTAAATGGTGTGCCCATTTTGAGCACACGATTGCTCTTACAGAAGCAGGATACGAAATCCTTACCACTTTATAAGTAGCTGGCTCTCCGGGATTTCAGAGCAGTGTAAAATGTTACTGATTTGAAGAAGGGAGAACTATTGAATGGCTAAAGATGATGTAATTGAAGTCGAAGGTACCGTTCTTGAAACGTTGCCAAATGCTATGTTCAAAGTAGAATTAGAGAATGGGCATGTCGTATTGGCTCACGTTTCTGGTAAAATCCGTATGAACTTCATTCGTATTTTACCAGGAGACAAAGTTACGGTAGAATTATCTCCGTACGATTTAAATCGTGGTCGTATTACGTACCGTTTTAAATAATATAGCACTCCGTAATCTTTAAGGAGGTTCGAGACATGAAAGTAAGACCGTCAGTTAAACCAATCTGCGAAAAATGTAAAGTTATTCGTAGACGTGGAAAAGTAATGGTTATTTGTGAAAACCCTAAACATAAACAAAAACAAGGTTAATCAGAAGGAGGTGCATTCAAAATGGCACGTATCGCAGGTGTAGATATTCCTCGTGACAAGCGCGTTGTTATTTCTTTAACTTACGTATTCGGCATTGGTCGCACAACTGCTGAAAAAATTCTTACAGAAGCTGGTATTTCTTCGGAAACACGAGTTCGTGATTTATCGGAAGATGAATTAGGACGTATCCGTGATATCATCGATCGTATTAAAGTTGAGGGAGACCTTCGTCGTGAAGTATCTCTTAACATTAAACGTCTAATGGAGATCGGTTCTTACCGTGGTCTTCGTCACCGTCGTGGTTTACCAGTTCGTGGTCAAAACTCTAAAAACAATGCTCGTACACGTAAAGGTCCACGTCGTACAGTAGCAAATAAAAAGAAATAATAAGTAAAGGAGGTTGAACTAACAATGGCACGTAAAACAAACACTCGTAAAAAACGTGTGAAAAAGAATATTGAAGCTGGTATAGCTCATATTCGTTCTACTTTCAACAACACAATCGTAACACTTACAGATACTCATGGTAACGCACTTTCTTGGTCTAGTGCTGGTGCACTTGGTTTCCGTGGATCTCGTAAATCTACTCCATTCGCTGCGCAAATGGCTGCTGAAGCTGCTTCTAAAGTTGCAATGGAGCATGGTTTAAAAACTTTAGAGGTTACTGTTAAAGGTCCTGGTGCTGGTCGTGAAGCTGCAATTCGTGCTCTTCAAGCGGCAGGTCTAGAAGTAACAGCAATTAGAGATGTTACTCCAGTTCCTCATAATGGATGTCGTCCACCAAAACGTCGTCGTGTGTAATTTTTCTGTATAGAATTTTCCCTTTTGTCTATAATGGATATGATGCATTATCGAGAAATTTCGTACAGAAACATCGCTTGTTGTGCACAATCGGGAACTGCCTAAGGGGGACTTTCGGTTAAACAGAGGTTCTTCCTTTGTTTAACCGGGGTTTCGACGTTTTGAAGGAGGGTTTAGTTAATGATTGAAATCGAAAAACCGAAAATCGAAACGGTTGAACTTAACGAAGATGCTAAGTATGGCAAATTCGTGATTGAACCGCTTGAGCGTGGATATGGTACTACTTTGGGTAACTCCTTACGTCGTATTCTTTTATCCTCACTCCCTGGTGCCGCTGTAACTGCTATCCAAATCGATGGCGTTTTACACGAATTTTCAACAGTTGAGGGCGTAGTAGAAGACGTTACGACGATGATCTTAAACTTGAAAAAGTTAGCTCTTAAAATCTACTCTGATGAAGAGAAGACGTTGGAAATCGATGTACAGGGCGAAGGTATTGTCACAGCTGCTGATATTACTCACGATAGTGATGTTGAAATCTTAAATCCAGATTTACACATTGCGACGTTAGCAAAAAATGCGCATTTCCGCATGCGTTTAACTGCAAAGCGTGGCCGTGGGTATACGCCAGCTGATGCAAATAAAAGCGAAGATCAACCAATAGGAGTAATTCCTATTGATTCTATTTATACTCCAGTATCACGTGTGACTTACCAAGTGGAAAAGACACGTGTCGGACAAGTGGCTAATTATGATAAGCTTACGCTTGATGTATGGACGGATGGAAGCATCGGGCCAAAAGAAGCTATCTCTTTAGGTGCCAAAATCTTAACTGAGCATTTAAATATCTTTGTTGGTTTAACTGACGAAGCACAAAATGCTGAGATTATGGTCGAGAAGGAAGAAGATCAAAAAGAAAAAGTTCTTGAGATGACTATCGAAGAACTAGATCTTTCTGTTCGTTCTTATAATTGCCTAAAACGTGCAGGAATTAATACTGTACAAGAGCTTGCGAACAAAACAGAAGAAGATATGATGAAAGTTCGTAACTTAGGACGTAAATCCTTAGAAGAAGTTAAACATAAACTTGAGGAATTAGGTTTAGGTTTACGTAAAGACGACTGAGGATTTAAACCCATCAACAAAGGAGGGAACTACGAATGGCATACAGAAAATTAGGCCGTACAAGTGCGCAACGTAAAGCTATGTTACGTGATTTAGCTACTGATTTAATTATCAACGAGCGCATCCAAACGACAGAAACTCGTGCAAAAGAACTTCGTTCTGTAGTGGAAAAAATGATCACTTTAGGTAAACGCGGAGATCTTCATGCTCGTCGTCAAGCAGCAGCTTTCATCCGTAATGAGGTTGCTAACGCTGAGACTGGTCAAGATGCACTTCAAAAATTATTCGCTGATGTAGCTCCACGCTATGCTGAGCGCCAAGGCGGATACACTCGTATTGCAAAAATTGGTCCACGTCGCGGAGACGCAGCACCAATGGTAATTATCGAGTTAGTATAATGATGATTAAAAGGGCAGGACAGTTCTTTTCAAGTAACTGGTCATGGCCCTTTTTTTTTAAGTATAAAAATAGGCTAACTTGACGAAAGAAAGGGTGCCTTGTATTGAAAAAAGAGAAACTTCGGACAGAAAATATATCATTTCAATATCCTGGGGCAGCCTCTTATGCATTAAAAGATGTTTCGTTTTCCTTATATGAAGGAGAATGGGTATCTGTTATTGGACAAAATGGTTCAGGGAAGTCTACACTTGCAAAATTATTGAATGGCTTATTTTTACCGGAATCAGGGAAAATTACTTTAAATGATACAATGATTTTATCAGAGGAAACAGTATGGGATGTTCGAAAGCAAATTGGCATGGTATTTCAAAATCCAGATAATCAATTTGTTGGAACGACAGTACAAGATGACGTTGTATTCGGCCTAGAGAACATCGGAATGCCAAGGGAGCAGATGATAGAAAGACTAGAACAAGCTCTGCAACTTGTCCGTATGGAAGATTTTTTAAATGAAGAACCCCATTCGTTATCTGGTGGACAAAAGCAGCGAGTCGCAATAGCAGGTGTTTTAGCACTTCAACCATCTATTTTAATACTAGATGAAGCAACTTCAATGTTAGACCCTCAGGGGAGACGTGAAGTAGTAGAAACGGTCAGACAACTTGTTGATCAAAAGGGTATTACGGTGTTATCGATTACGCACGATTTAGAAGAAGCGGCACAGTCAGACCGTATTATTATTTTGAACAAGGGAGAAATATTAGAGGAAGGTACTCCAGAGCAAATTTTCAAATCCTCTCATATGCTCCAAGAGATTGGATTAGATGTACCTTTTTCGGTGAAAATAGCAGAATTATTAAAAAGAAATGAAATTCACTTGCAAAATACGCATCTTACAATGGAAAGCTTGGTGAACGAACTTTGGAGATTACATTCCAAAAAGTAGAACATCGTTATCAATATAAAACTCCATTTGAAAGACGCGCACTTTATGATGTAGACGTGTCGTTTCCAAGTGGGGGCTATTATGCCATTATCGGTCATACTGGTTCAGGTAAGTCGACGATGATTCAACATTTAAATGGTTTATTGCAGCCGACAAATGGTACGGTTCAAATTGGTGAACATTTAATTTCAGCAGGGAAGAAAGAGAAAAAGCTTAAGCCGCTACGAAAAAAAGTAGGGGTTGTCTTTCAGTTTCCAGAACATCAACTATTTGAAGAAACAGTTGAAAAGGATATTTGTTTTGGACCGACTAATTTTGGTGTATCTGAAGAAGAGGCAAAACAAAAGGCGAAAGATGCAATCCAGCTTGTTGGATTGGACATAGAGTTATTAGCACGTTCTCCGTTTGAATTAAGCGGTGGGCAAATGAGGCGTGTTGCAATAGCAGGCGTACTAGCGATGGAACCCGAAGTGCTTGTATTAGATGAACCTACAGCAGGGCTTGATCCAAAAGGACAGCACGAGCTCATGGAGATGTTTTACAATTTGCATAAGGAACAGGGGCTTACAGTCATTCTTGTTACCCATAATATGGAGGATGCCGCTAAGTATGCAGATCAAATAGTGGTCATGCATAAAGGAACGGTCTTTTTGCAAGGAAGAGCAGAGGAAGTATTTTCATATGCTGATGAATTAGAACAAATCGGTGTGGATCTTCCAATGTCTTTAAAGTATAAACGTGCAATTGAAGAGAAGTTTGGTATTTCAATTTCGAAGGCTACCTTATCTTTAGAGGATCTTACTCATGAAGTTGTACAGGTGTTACGAAAAGGTGGTCATGAATCATGCAGCAGTTGATTATTGGGAGATATATTCCAGGTCAGTCACTCATTCATCAACTTGATCCTCGTACGAAGCTGTTGATTGTCTTTTTATATGTATTTGTTGTTTTCTTAGCAAATAATGCGATTTCATATGGATTTTTATTTTTATATGCACTCATTGCTTTATTTTTTGCAAAAGTGCCGATTCGTTATGTACTTTCGGGCTTAAAACCAATTCTGTGGATTTTTCTTTTTACATTTTTCCTGCATATTTTTACAAATAAAGAAGGGGAAGTACTATTCCAGCTTGGTTGGTTTTCGATACATGAAAAAGGATTAGAGCAAGGGATATACATTTCTATACGATTCTTCGTTATTATTTTAATGACGACATTATTAACGTTAACGACGACACCTATTGAAATTACAGATGGGTTGGAGACGTTATTAAAGCCGTTCAAGCGTATAAAAGTTCCTGTTCATGAAATCGCATTAATGATGTCAATTTCACTACGTTTTATCCCGACATTAATGGATGAAACGAGTAAAATTATGAAAGCACAAGCGTCACGTGGCATTGATTTCGCCGGGGGACCGATAAAAGATAGGATGAAAGCTATTATCTCACTACTCGTTCCATTATTTATCAGTGCTTTTAAGCGTGCAGAGGACTTAGCGATTGCGATGGAATCTCGTGGATATAAAAGTGGCGAAGGACGTACTAAATTTAGGCAACTACGCTGGAAAATAAGTGATACAGTAACAATTGTAAGCTTACTTTGTTTAGCTTGTATTTTGGCATGGGTGCGGTCGTAATGGAGAATAGAGAAATGGAAAGAATAAAATGTACAGTTGCATATGATGGCATTCATTTTTGTGGTTACCAAATTCAACCACAGCATCGGACTGTTCAACAAGAAATAGAGAAAGCATTGCAGAAGTTGCATAAAGGAGAACTTGTTCGTGTGCAGGCATCAGGCAGAACGGATTCTACCGTTCACGCCAAAGGACAAGTGATACACTTTGATACACCTTTGTCTCTTGAAGAGTGGCAATGGAGTAATGCTTTAAATACAATGTTGCCGGATGATATTATTATCAGGCAGGTAGAGAAGAAAACAGAAGAATTTCATGCACGTTACGGTGTCGAGAAAAAAGAATATCGCTATCGTGTATTATTATCAAAGACTGCGGATGTATTCCGTAGAAATTACGTATATCAATATCCATATCCGCTCGAAATAAACTCTATAAGAAAAGCGATTCTTTATTTTATTGGAACGCATGACTTTACTTCTTTTTGTTCGGCAAAAACTGACAAAAAAGATAAAGTACGAACAATTTATGAAATCGAATTAATTGAGCAAGACGATGAATTAATTTTTCGCTTTGTAGGTAATGGATTTTTATATAATATGGTCAGAATTATTGTTGGTACGTTACTTAGCGTAGGTCAAGGAAAGCTTGATCCGGATAGTATTCCAGAGATTTTAGCGAAACAAAATCGCCAGTTTGCTGGAAAGATGGCTCCAGGTCATGGACTTTACTTATGGCAGGTAAACTATAACAACTAATCCTGGTGTAACATTTGCTTGACATTAGAAACTCAAAAGTATATCATAACATATGGTATTGTTTCTAAAACCACGATTAGCCCCGGAAGGAAATCGTGTTTAAGATAAACAATAGATTTTTTCTATGGAAAAGATAACGAGGAGGGAAACACATGCGTACGACTTTTATGGCAAAAGCTAACGAAGTTGAGCGTAAATGGTATGTGGTTGATGCTGAAGGTCAAACTTTAGGTCGCCTATCTACTGAAGTAGCATCCATTTTACGTGGTAAACACAAACCAACATTTACACCACACGTTGACACGGGTGATCATGTAATTATTATTAACGCTGAGAAAATTCATTTAACAGGTAATAAATTAAACGATAAAATTTACTACCGTCACACTAACCACCCAGGTGGACTTAAGCAAAGAACAGCTCTAGAAATGCGTACAAACTACCCTGTACAAATGTTAGAGCTTGCAATTAAAGGCATGCTTCCAAAAGGACGTTTAGGACGTCAAGTGTCTAAGAAATTAAACGTGTATGCTGGAGCAGAGCATCCACACCAAGCACAACAACCAGAAGTTTACGAACTTCGCGGATAATTAATTAAAGGAGGGCTTACTTTGGCACAGGTTCAATACTATGGCACTGGACGTCGTAAGAGTTCAGTAGCGCGCGTACGCCTAGTTCCAGGCGAAGGACGCGTTATTATTAACGGTCGTGATTTTGAAAACTATATCCCATTTGCTGCATTACGTGAAGTAGTGAAACAACCTCTAGTTGCAACAGAAACTTTAGGTAACTACAATGTACTTGTAAACGTAAATGGTGGTGGATACACTGGTCAAGCTGGTGCTATTCGTCACGGTATTTCTCGCGCTTTATTAAAAGCTGATCCAGAATACCGTCTAACATTAAAACGTGCGGGTCTATTAACTCGTGACGCACGTATGAAAGAGCGTAAAAAATACGGTCTTAAAGGCGCACGTCGTGCACCTCAGTTCTCAAAACGTTAATTTTTGCGAACTACAAACCCCAACCATTTTGGTTGGGGTTTTTTTATGTTTAATTCTTCTTTTGTAATTTTTTTAGCTTGGAATATTTTAGTGCTACCGTCCTACGTATGCTTCTTCTTTAGAAGTTTAGACTAATACGTATTAGGGAGGTTTATAAGTACTATGAATGTCATTGTCAGCTTACAAGAAAAACAAAAAGAAAAGCAGTTAAAATACGAGCGGAAGATGCTGCGAGAATTATCATTAAAAACATTGCGTTTAAATATTCGTGATGCCTTTCAAATGCAAGAACTTCATCGTCAGTATGAAGATTATTGCATTGAACTAGGGATAGAATCTTATTTATTAGGAGCGAGATACAGTAAATTTGGTTATCATGGCGAATCATTCTTTGATGTGAAATATAGGGCTTTAGAAGAAGAACAACAATTAACTGAAACGTTATTTCAATTTTTAACGAGTATGACTATACGTGAAATTAAGTTGCAAGACGAGGAATTGCTTTTTGAATCTTGCCAGCAGTTTATCGGCTTGTGGTGGCAGGAAGGCTATGAAAAAGGCGAAAGAAGATATCGATTAAAGCTACACTAAGACAAGCATAAACTTTCCTCTTGTCCCATATAAGTAATTAGAGGGACTAGCTGGAGGAGGAAAGGTATGAAGAGAATTCGAATTATCTCTTTTGCGCTCGCTGCGGTTGTTTTGTTTTTTTTAGTTAAACAAGAATTTCAAATTACAAAATCGTGGCGAGCTTGGAATTTACCCTTATCAGGGAAAGTGATTGTACTAGATGCTGGGCATGGTGGACCAGACGGAGGGGCTGTTGGTGGAAAGGATATTGTAGAAAAAGATATTACACTTGAGATTACAAAAAAGGTACAAGATTATTTACAAGAACAAGGTGCTTTAGTTATTTTAACGCGTGAAGGAGATTATGATTTAGCTAATAAAGATACAAAGTCATATAGTAGACGTAAAGCAGAGGATTTAAAAAAGCGTGTTGAGATCATTAATAAGCCTGATGTAGACTTTTTTGCGAGTATTCATTTAAATGCCCTAACTAGTAGTGGATCTAAGGGCGCACAAACGTTCTACTATCGTTCTTCTATTGAAAATGAACGGGCTGCGAAATTTATACAAGCTGAATTGAGAACAAGCTTAGAAAATACGAATCGTTCTGCTAAAACAATTCCTCACGTGTATTTATTGAAGTATGCCAAAACACCAGGTGCTTTAATTGAGGCTGGCTTTTTATCGAATGTGAATGAAAGATATATGTTAAATTCGGAGAA
Organism: Bacillus sp. FSL R9-9530; assembly: GCF_038008145.1. Taxonomy (NCBI): domain Bacteria; kingdom Bacillati; phylum Bacillota; class Bacilli; order Caryophanales; family Bacillaceae; genus Bacillus; species Bacillus sp. FSL R9-9530. The sequence goes on along the minus strand of NZ_JBBOYO010000001.1, from coordinate 3,799,339 downwards.
ATACCAACAAAAAGTAGCTGCTGCAATATATCGTGGTATATTACGTTATTTTACGGAAAAAGGAAATCCTCCAGAATAAGGAGGATTTTTTCGAGTTTCTCTCGTTAACGAAGTTTTCCGAAAATATGTTATACTGGAAATGTAAACGCATTTATTTCAAAAATAAAGAGAGATAAATTTAATTAACAATACGTTATTTTTCATACAGGGGGCTGGGCTAATTATGGTAACAAAAGAGCAGGTAGTGGAAGCATTGGAAGGGATTGTAGATCCGTTTATACATAAAACGTTAAAAGAAACAAATGCAATTAAAGAGGTGACAGTCAAGCCTGAGAAGGAACATGTAAGTGTTAAAATTGCAATTGTAAAGACGGGTACAGCGGAACAAATGCAGTTGCAGTCTGGAATTGTAAAGTTAGTAAAAGAACTTGGAGCAACAACAGTGGGACTTCGTTTTGCAGAATTTACAGAAGAGGAATTAGCTCAGTTTGCACCACCGCAAGAGGAAGAGAAAAGTGAATCCTTATTATCACCGAACTCAAATACAACATTTTTAGCAGTGGCAAGTGGAAAAGGTGGAGTAGGGAAATCAACTGTTTCTGTTAACCTTGCAATTGCTTTAGCTCGTTTAGGCAAAAAAGTTGGTATCATCGACGCGGATATTTACGGTTTTAGTGTACCGGATATGATGGGTATAGAAAAACGTCCAATCGTAAGAGGTGATAAGATAATACCAGTGGAGCGTCTAGGCGTGAAAGTAATCTCAATGGGATTCTTTGTAGAAGATAACGCACCTGTTATTTGGAGAGGACCGATGCTTGGGAAAATGTTAAATCACTTTTTCACAGAAGTAGAGTGGGGTGATTTAGATTACTTAGTATTGGACCTACCACCAGGTACGGGTGATGTTGCTTTAGATGTACATTCGATGTTGCCGGCTTGTAAAGAGATTATTGTAACAACGCCGCATCCAACAGCGGCATTTGTAGCAGCGCGCGCTGGAGCCATGGCTTTACGTACAGAACATAGTATTCTTGGTGTTGTTGAAAATATGGCGTATTTTGAAAGTAAAGCAACTGGTGAAAAAGAGTATGTGTTTGGAAGAGGTGGAGGAGATAAATTGGCTACGGAACTCCAAACGGATATACTTGGCCGAATTCCACTTCAACAACCTGATTGGAATAAAGAGGACTTTGCGCCGTCAGTATATGAAGATACACATACAACGGGTCTCATTTATCGTACGATAGCTGAGACAGTTATTGATAAAACAGCTGTCGCGCAAAATTAAAGTAGTAATGAGTGGACAATATATACATTGTCCACTCAGTGCTATAATTTTTATTATTGTTCTTTGTTCCCATCTTGAGAACCGCCTTCACCACCTGCGCCTTTCTTATCAGACCCACCTTTTTCGGCTTTTTGTACACCTTTACTAATGATGTCAATCATCTTAGCTTGGAAGAGAGGACTTTCGGCAGTTTCAGTTAGTACTTGCTGTAAATATTGACGATATTCTTTACTCTTCATTGTTTGTAACATAATTTTCTCTACTTCAGGATTTTTCATAATCTCTATAACACCTGATTGGTATTCAGGATCTTTTAGTAAAGTTTTCATTAAGTTTGTTTGTTCTTTTCCCATACTTTTAGCAAATTTCGATGAGAACTCAGGGTCTTTAAAGAGCTTTTCCCAGAATTGTTGCCCTTTTTCAGATACCAGTGCATCTTCAATCGTTTTCTTTACTACTGTTTCATCTAGTATGAGTGCTTGTTTCATTTTTTCATCAGTTAATACATCTTGGATCGCTTTTTTTCCTTGATCGGTTTTTAAAATATCAACAATCATTTTTTTTGTTTGATCATAATCAAGTTCGGATTTTGCTTCTTTTTCTTGTGCACATGCCGCTAGTGCTATAAATAGAAAAGAAGAAATCAAAACGAGCAGCATCCGTTTCATAAGTTGGAGCTCCTTTCAGCAAAGTTCTCTTTTTTTAATATAAATCTCTTTAAGGAATTTATACATTAACATGGCTAGCTTTTTGAAATTGTCATTGTTACAATTTAATTAGAAATATAAGAATAATGGGGGATGTGTTGTGAATAGCCGCAAGTGGGTACGACTATTTTTTACGACGTTGTTTCTTGGTGGGATTAGCACAGTCTTTATTGGTTTTGTTTTAGAGTGGGACAAGTACGCTAAATTTTTTCAAAATTTCGACGGAAAAGAGATTTTAGCAATTTCCTTTTGGTTGATGGGCGTAGGATTTATTTTTAGTGTTATAAGTCAAATGGGATTCTTTGCGTATTTAACGATCCATCGTTTTGGATTAGGGATGTTTCGGTCATCTTCTTTATGGAATACAGTGCAACTGTTCTTTATTGCGTTCGTATTGTTTGATTTCGTTTATTTAAGGTCAGTACTTGTTGCAAATGGGGAAGTTTCATTAGGGAATAACATACTTGTTGCTGGGATGTTATTTATGTTTGGGGCAATTGTCGCTTATATAAAGAGTAAAGAAACGAATAAAAAAGCATTTGTTCCCGCTCTGTTCTTTATGGTTGTTGTAACAATTCTTGAATGGGTACCAGCGCTCCGGATTAATGATACAGATTGGTTATATTTAATGGTGATACCACTTTTATTATGTAATTCATATCAGTTACTTGTATTGCATCGTTTAATTGGACAAAAGAGTAAGTCAGCTTAATGAGGAGAGTGGATTTTTAATTATCCAGATTCTTATCGTCTGTAAATGCTAGGATAAAAAAGCTCTGCTATCTTAACAAAAGATAGCAGAGCTTTTTATGTGTGAAGAACCGTGTAGAAAGGAACTACTTAATATCTTCACTTTTTGTACTTGTGTTGGAAATAAGTTGTGATACAGATGTTTGTTCATATCCGTCGCTCTTTAATTTTTGTAAGAGTAATGGTAAAGCCTTATTTGTTTGAAGGGCAGAATCAGAAGCATGTAATAAGACGATATCTCCACCCTTTAAATTGCTAGAGACTGTGGAAATGATTTTATTTACGCCGGGATTTTTCCAGTCATTTGAATTGTTACTCCAATGAACGATGGTGTATCCGAGTGATTCCGCTATTTTAAGAGTTGTTTTGTTAAAATCGCCACTAGGTGGACGTAATAGCTTGACTTGTTTTACGCCAAGTTTCGTAAAAACATCTTGTGCCCGCAAAAGATCTCGTCGTATTTCATTTGCTTCTAGTGAAGTGTAGGATGTGTAATTATAGCCCATACTACCAATCTCATGTCCATCTTTCATGATGCGTTCGACAATATCAGGGTGTCTTTCAGCCCATGCAGCAGAGAGAAAGAAGGTTGCATTCTTAATTTCTCTTTCTTTGAGTGTATTAAGGATTGGAATAGCTTTTTTGTCCCCCCAACTAATGTCAAACGTGAATGCAACTTGTTTTTTTGCAGTGTCCCCTTTGTAAATCACTTTAGGGCCAGTAGCAGTTGAAAAAGCAGATTCATGTGAATATGTTTTTAAAAAGAGTAGCCATGCTGTAAATAAGGAAAGTACGATTATTAAGCTAATGTGTTTAAATGTTCTTTTACTCGTAATAAAAAAGAAAAACATAATATTACGCCCCTTTGTCCAATCCTTTTCAGTTACATATATGCTTTAAATTAAAAAAAGAGAACAAGGGATTAATATCGTAAGTGGTGGATATAATGAGTGATAGAATTTTGTTTTTTGATGATACAGTATTGATAATTGAAAATGAGTGGGGCGTTTATCGGTACACGTAAGGAGTTATTGGGGTGATAATTTGCTTGGGATTATGTTGACGAAGGAAGAGAAAAAAGAAATTGAATACATACTGAAGAGAGAGTTAGAGGAACTTTTATTTGATTTTGAAGATGAGCGTATACATAGCGTTGTAAAAAAGGCGATGGAAGAAAGGTATAAAATCATTTTTTGTTTATTTCGGAGAGTTGCTAATAGGGAAGAATGTATTCGTTATGTAAGAAAAAGAATTTTTTATTAAAAAGTGTTGACGCTAAGAGTAAGGATATGATAAATTAATAAACGTCGCTGATGCAGAAACGCAGAAAACGACAAAAAAGAAATTAAAAAACTTAGTTGACATCGAAAAATGAAGATGTTAACATAAGGAAGTCGCAAATGAGCGACTAAGTAGTTCTTTGAAAACTGAACGAAACAAACAACGTGAACGTCAATTTTTATTTTTAGATGCTAGACAAACTAACTTTATTGGAGAGTTTGATCCTGGCTCAGGATGAACGCTGGCGGCGTGCCTAATACATGCAAGTCGAGCGAATGGATTAAGAGCTTGCTCTTATGAAGTTAGCGGCGGACGGGTGAGTAACACGTGGGTAACCTACCCATAAGACTGGGATAACTCCGGGAAACCGGGGCTAATACCGGATAATATTTTGAACTGCATAGTTCGAAATTGAAAGGCGGCTTCGGCTGTCACTTATGGATGGACCCGCGTCGCATTAGCTAGTTGGTGAGGTAACGGCTCACCAAGGCGACGATGCGTAGCCGACCTGAGAGGGTGATCGGCCACACTGGGACTGAGACACGGCCCAGACTCCTACGGGAGGCAGCAGTAGGGAATCTTCCGCAATGGACGAAAGTCTGACGGAGCAACGCCGCGTGAGTGATGAAGGCTTTCGGGTCGTAAAACTCTGTTGTTAGGGAAGAACAAGTGCTAGTTGAATAAGCTGGCACCTTGACGGTACCTAACCAGAAAGCCACGGCTAACTACGTGCCAGCAGCCGCGGTAATACGTAGGTGGCAAGCGTTATCCGGAATTATTGGGCGTAAAGCGCGCGCAGGTGGTTTCTTAAGTCTGATGTGAAAGCCCACGGCTCAACCGTGGAGGGTCATTGGAAACTGGGAGACTTGAGTGCAGAAGAGGAAAGTGGAATTCCATGTGTAGCGGTGAAATGCGTAGAGATATGGAGGAACACCAGTGGCGAAGGCGACTTTCTGGTCTGTAACTGACACTGAGGCGCGAAAGCGTGGGGAGCAAACAGGATTAGATACCCTGGTAGTCCACGCCGTAAACGATGAGTGCTAAGTGTTAGAGGGTTTCCGCCCTTTAGTGCTGAAGTTAACGCATTAAGCACTCCGCCTGGGGAGTACGGCCGCAAGGCTGAAACTCAAAGGAATTGACGGGGGCCCGCACAAGCGGTGGAGCATGTGGTTTAATTCGAAGCAACGCGAAGAACCTTACCAGGTCTTGACATCCTCTGAAAACTCTAGAGATAGAGCTTCTCCTTCGGGAGCAGAGTGACAGGTGGTGCATGGTTGTCGTCAGCTCGTGTCGTGAGATGTTGGGTTAAGTCCCGCAACGAGCGCAACCCTTGATCTTAGTTGCCATCATTAAGTTGGGCACTCTAAGGTGACTGCCGGTGACAAACCGGAGGAAGGTGGGGATGACGTCAAATCATCATGCCCCTTATGACCTGGGCTACACACGTGCTACAATGGACGGTACAAAGAGCTGCAAGACCGCGAGGTGGAGCTAATCTCATAAAACCGTTCTCAGTTCGGATTGTAGGCTGCAACTCGCCTACATGAAGCTGGAATCGCTAGTAATCGCGGATCAGCATGCCGCGGTGAATACGTTCCCGGGCCTTGTACACACCGCCCGTCACACCACGAGAGTTTGTAACACCCGAAGTCGGTGGGGTAACCTTTATGGAGCCAGCCGCCTAAGGTGGGACAGATGATTGGGGTGAAGTCGTAACAAGGTAGCCGTATCGGAAGGTGCGGCTGGATCACCTCCTTTCTATGGAGAATTGATGAACGCAGTTCATCAATAAACGTTGACTTGTTTTGTTTCGTTCAGTTTTGAGAGAACTATCTCTCAAGTTTAAATGTATGTTCTTTGAAAACTAGATAACAGTGTAGCTCATATTTTTTTAATTTTAGTTTGGTTAAGTTAGAAAGGGCGCACGGTGGATGCCTTGACACTAGGAGTCGATGAAGGACGGGACTAACGCCGATATGCTTCGGGGAGCTGTAAGTAAGCTTTGATCCGAAGATTTCCGAATGGGGAAACCCACTATACGTAATGGTATGGTATCCTTACCTGAATACATAGGGTATGGAAGACAGACCCAGGGAACTGAAACATCTAAGTACCTGGAGGAAGAGAAAGCAAATGCGATTTCCTGAGTAGCGGCGAGCGAAACGGAATCTAGCCCAAACCAAGAGGCTTGCCTCTTGGGGTTGTAGGACATTCTATACGGAGTTACAAAGGAACGAGGTAGACGAAGCGACCTGGAAAGGTCCGTCACAGAGGGTAATAACCCCGTAGTCGAAACTTCGTTCTCTCTTGAATGTATCCTGAGTACGGCGGAACACGTGAAATTCCGTCGGAATCTGGGAGGACCATCTCCCAAGGCTAAATACTCCCTAGTGATCGATAGTGAACCAGTACCGTGAGGGAAAGGTGAAAAGCACCCCGGAAGGGGAGTGAAAGAGATCCTGAAACCGTGTGCCTACAAATAGTCAGAGCCCGTTAATGGGTGATGGCGTGCCTTTTGTAGAATGAACCGGCGAGTTACGATCCCGTGCGAGGTTAAGCTGAAGAGGCGGAGCCGCAGCGAAAGCGAGTCTGAATAGGGCGTTTAGTACGTGGTCGTAGACCCGAAACCAGGTGATCTACCCATGTCCAGGGTGAAGTTCAGGTAACACTGAATGGAGGCCCGAACCCACGCACGTTGAAAAGTGCGGGGATGAGGTGTGGGTAGCGGAGAAATTCCAATCGAACCTGGAGATAGCTGGTTCTCCCCGAAATAGCTTTAGGGCTAGCCTTAAGTGTAAGAGTCTTGGAGGTAGAGCACTGATTGAACTAGGGGTCCTCATCGGATTACCGAATTCAGTCAAACTCCGAATGCCAATGACTTATCCTTAGGAGTCAGACTGCGAGTGATAAGATCCGTAGTCAAGAGGGAAACAGCCCAGATCGCCAGCTAAGGTCCCAAAGTGTGTATTAAGTGGAAAAGGATGTGGAGTTGCTTAGACAACTAGGATGTTGGCTCAGAAGCAGCCACCATTTAAAGAGTGCGTAATAGCTCACTAGTCGAGTGACTCTGCGCCGAAAATGTACCGGGGCTAAATACACCACCGAAGCTGCGAATTGATACCAATGGTATCAGTGGTAGGGGAGCGTTCTAAGTGCAGTGAAGTCAGACCGGAAGGACTGGTGGAGCGCTTAGAAGTGAGAATGCCGGTATGAGTAGCGAAAGACGGGTGAGAATCCCGTCCACCGAATGCCTAAGGTTTCCTGAGGAAGGCTCGTCCGCTCAGGGTTAGTCAGGACCTAAGCCGAGGCCGACAGGCGTAGGCGATGGACAACAGGTTGATATTCCTGTACCACCTCTTTATCGTTTGAGCAATGGAGGGACGCAGAAGGATAGAAGAAGCGTGCGATTGGTTGTGCACGTCCAAGCAGTTAGGCTGATAAGTAGGCAAATCCGCTTATCGTGAAGGCTGAGCTGTGATGGGGAAGCTCCTTATGGAGCGAAGTCTTTGATTCCCCGCTGCCAAGAAAAGCTTCTAGCGAGATAAAAGGTGCCTGTACCGCAAACCGACACAGGTAGGCGAGGAGAGAATCCTAAGGTGTGCGAGAGAACTCTGGTTAAGGAACTCGGCAAAATGACCCCGTAACTTCGGGAGAAGGGGTGCTTTCTTAACGGAAAGCCGCAGTGAATAGGCCCAAGCGACTGTTTAGCAAAAACACAGGTCTCTGCGAAGCCGTAAGGCGAAGTATAGGGGCTGACACCTGCCCGGTGCTGGAAGGTTAAGGAGAGGGGTTAGCGTAAGCGAAGCTCTGAACTGAAGCCCCAGTAAACGGCGGCCGTAACTATAACGGTCCTAAGGTAGCGAAATTCCTTGTCGGGTAAGTTCCGACCCGCACGAAAGGTGTAACGATTTGGGCACTGTCTCAACCAGAGACTCGGTGAAATTATAGTACCTGTGAAGATGCAGGTTACCCGCGACAGGACGGAAAGACCCCGTGGAGCTTTACTGTAGCCTGATATTGAATTTTGGTACAGTTTGTACAGGATAGGCGGGAGCCATTGAAACCGGAGCGCTAGCTTCGGTGGAGGCGCTGGTGGGATACCGCCCTGACTGTATTGAAATTCTAACCTACGGGTCTCATCGACCCGGGAGACAGTGTCAGGTGGGCAGTTTGACTGGGGCGGTCGCCTCCTAAAGTGTAACGGAGGCGCCCAAAGGTTCCCTCAGAATGGTTGGAAATCATTCGTAGAGTGCAAAGGCATAAGGGAGCTTGACTGCGAGACCTACAAGTCGAGCAGGGACGAAAGTCGGGCTTAGTGATCCGGTGGTTCCGCATGGAAGGGCCATCGCTCAACGGATAAAAGCTACCCCGGGGATAACAGGCTTATCTCCCCCAAGAGTCCACATCGACGGGGAGGTTTGGCACCTCGATGTCGGCTCATCGCATCCTGGGGCTGTAGTCGGTCCCAAGGGTTGGGCTGTTCGCCCATTAAAGCGGTACGCGAGCTGGGTTCAGAACGTCGTGAGACAGTTCGGTCCCTATCCGTCGTGGGCGCAGGAAATTTGAGAGGAGCTGTCCTTAGTACGAGAGGACCGGGATGGACGCACCGCTGGTGTACCAGTTGTTCTGCCAAGGGCATAGCTGGGTAGCTATGTGCGGAAGGGATAAGTGCTGAAAGCATCTAAGCATGAAGCCCCCCTCAAGATGAGATTTCCCATAGCGTAAGCTAGTAAGATCCCTGAAAGATGATCAGGTTGATAGGTTCGAGGTGGAAGCATGGTGACATGTGGAGCTGACGAATACTAATAGATCGAGGACTTAACCATATAATATGAAGCAATGTTATCTAGTTTTGAAGGAATATATATTTAAAATTCCTTTGGACATTCTCAAAAGAATGTGTATAATGATAAAAGTCTGGTAATGATGGCAGAGAGGTCACACCCGTTCCCATACCGAACACGGAAGTTAAGCTCTCTAGCGCCGATGGTAGTTGGGACCTTGTCCCTGTGAGAGTAGGACGTTGCCAGGCTTATATTATTCCGCAGTAGCTCAGCGGTAGAGCTATCGGCTGTTAACCGATCGGTCGTAGGTTCGATTCCTACCTGCGGAGCCATTATGCTTCCATAGCTCAGCTGGTAGAGTACTTCCATGGTAAGGAAGAGGTCACCGGTTCAAGCCCGGTTGGAAGCTTGGGAAAAGTTTTGTTTTTTTTGGCCCGTTGGTCAAGTGGTTAAGACACCGCCCTTTCACGGCGGTAACACGGGTTCGAATCCCGTACGGGTCACCACTTTTGGAGGATTAGCTCAGCTGGGAGAGCACCTGCCTTACAAGCAGGGGGTCGGCGGTTCGATCCCGTCATCCTCCACCATATATTTTTAAATGTCGGAGGGGTAGCGAAGTGGCTAAACGCGGCGGACTGTAAATCCGCTCCTTTGGGTTCGGCAGTTCGAATCTGCCCCCCTCCACCATTTTCTTTAAAATAACCTGAGAGGGTTTATTTTTTTGAAAAGATAACCATACTAGTAAATATTAATGGGCTATAGCCAAGCGGTAAGGCAACGGACTTTGACTCCGTCATGCGCTGGTTCGAATCCAGCTAGCCCAGCCATTTACGAGCCATTAGCTCAGTTGGTAGAGCATCTGACTTTTAATCAGAGGGTCGAAGGTTCGAATCCTTCATGGCTCACCATTTTCGCGGAAGTAGTTCAGTGGTAGAATACAACCTTGCCAAGGTTGGGGTCGCGGGTTCGAATCCCGTCTTCCGCTTAATTACTAAGGGGCCTTAGCTCAGCTGGGAGAGCGCCTGCCTTGCACGCAGGAGGTCAGCGGTTCGATCCCGCTAGGCTCCATATAAATAGGAAAAGCTTACATCAAATGATGTAAGCTTTTTTTGTGTTTAAATTCCACTCAAAAAGGAAACTTTTCCGTATATCGTTTAAAATGAAAAAAAGGGATTGAATAAGGGGGGATAATTATGAAAGTTGTCATTGCATCGGATTCATATAAAGAAAGCCTGAAAGCTATAGAGGTATGTGAAGCTATTGAAAGGGGCTTTGCAGCAGTTTTTCCTAAAGCAGAGTACGTTAAAGTACCAATTGGAGATGGAGGTGAAGGAACGGTCGAATCTCTTGTTGGTGCTACAATGGGGGGAATTATATCACTTACTGTGACAGGGCCGCTTGGGGAGAGTGTGCAAGCCTATTATGGTATGTCTAAGGATAAGGAGACAGCATTTATTGAAATGGCGGCAGCATCAGGATTACAACACGTTCCAATTGAAAAGAGAAACCCACTTATTACAACGACAAAAGGGACAGGTGAACTGATATTACATGCATTAGATCAAGGAGCTAAACACATTATTTTAGGGCTTGGAGGAAGTGCTACAAATGATGGTGGGGCAGGTATGTTGTCTGCTTTAGGCGTAGAGTTTATTAATAGGAAAGGTGAAGTAATTGAGCCCTCTGGAGGAACATTACATTTGATTACTGCTCTTAACCTTTCTCGTATGGATACACGTTTGAAGGATATAAAGCTAGAAGCAGCATGTGATGTCGACAATCCATTAGTTGGACCAAAGGGAGCGTCTTTTGTATTTGGGAGACAAAAGGGTGCGAATGTAGAGATGATGAAAGAGCTAGACGGGAATTTAAAACATTATGCTAATATACTTAAACAGTACGTATCTTTTGATGTGTCCCTAATACCTGGTGCAGGGGCAGCTGGAGGAATGGGAGCCGCTGTCGTTGCAGTACTAAAGGGACAGCTAAGAAAAGGGATTGAAATTGTATTAGATTATACAAATTTTGATAAGTGTATAGAGGGTGCCGATCTTATTGTAACTGGTGAGGGAAGGATAGATGAACAAACAGCTTATGGAAAAGCTCCTGTTGGTGTCGCGAAGCGGGCGAAATGCCGTCATATTCCTGTAATTGCTATTGGTGGATCTGTATCTCCGAACTATACAATTGTTTATGAAAAGGGAATTGATGCAGTATTTAGTATTACAGCAAGTCCAATGACATTAGAAGAGGCATATAAAAGGGCAGAAGAGAATATAGAAATGACAGCGAGAAATATTGCAGCAGTGTGGAAACTAGCATCAGAAAAACGCTTCTAAGTGTAGAAGTGTTTTTTAAATTCAGTTATTTGAGGATATTTTGTGTAATTCTAGGTATTGATGGAGAAAGGCACGGATAAAAATATTAGCTGATAGAAAAGTTAGTTGGTTCATTAAGTTAACTTTATACATAGAATAGTTTGAAAATCGGGAGTCCAACGTAAATATAAGTGAATAAAATGTATATCCATGCAGAAAAATGTCGAGTTGAGTCAGACTATATAAAAGATTTAAAATATTTAGTGAAGGCATAAAAGGGGGATACTATCTATGAAAAAAGAAATCTCAGTTATTGGAGTTCCAATGGATTTAGGACAGATGCGTCGCGGGGTTGATATGGGACCAAGCGCGATCCGTTATGCAGGGGTAGTTGAAAGAATTGAACAAATTGGATATGACGTAAAAGATATGGGAGATATATGTATAGAGAGAGAAAAAGAAGTAGATGAAAATACAAAGTTACGAAACCTTACTCAAGTTGCAACTGTATGTAATGAACTAGCGACTAAGGTTGATCATATTATAGAAGAAGGTCGTTTTCCACTTGTATTAGGTGGTGATCATAGTATTGCTATCGGTACGCTAGCTGGTGTGGCGAAACATTATAAAAATTTAGGTGTTATTTGGTATGATGCACACGGTGATTTAAATACAGAAGAAACATCACCATCTGGAAATATTCACGGTATGTCACTTGCTGCAAGTTTAGGTTATGGACATTCTTCACTTGTAGATTTATACGGGGCATACCCGAAAGTAAAAAAAGAGAACGTTGTAATTATAGGTGCACGTGCATTAGATGAAGGAGAAAAGGACTTTATTCGTGAAGAAGGCATTAAAGTATTCTCAATGCATGAAATTGATCGTATGGGTATGACGGCTGTTATGGAAGAAACAATTGCGTATTTATCTCATACTGACGGTGTTCATTTATCATTAGATTTAGATGGGCTTGATCCTCATGACGCACCAGGAGTTGGAACACCTGTAATTGGTGGTCTATCTTATCGTGAAAGCCACTTAGCGATGGAGATGTTAGCAGAAGCTGATATTGTTACATCTGCTGAATTTGTTGAAGTAAATACGATTTTAGATGAGAGAAACAGAACAGCAACAACAGCGGTTGCTTTAATGGGTTCTTTGTTCGGTGAAAAACTAAAATAAATGTAAGAAAAGCAACTGAGAAGTTGCTTTTTTTATTTGAAAATAGGCGTATAATAATGACTTATATTATACTGTAGGATAATAAAGTTTGACATCTTACCAATTTAAGCTAAAGGGGGGCGTTTGTAATTGTCGTTTGGTTCATGTATGGTATAATTAACTAGTTGTTGGAAATACATACAGATAGAGCATAAAATAATATTTCAATATATGGATAGAATTGCTCGTAAGTAGGAGGAAGGGTTAGCATGCCTTTTGAAGATACGACCATTTTGAAATATCTTAGTACGGCATTAGATATTGCTGTTGTATGGTTTATTATATATAAGCTAATTCTTATAATTCGGGGCACGAAGGCTGTGCAACTTTTAAAAGGTATTACAGTTATTATTGTCGTCCGGATGATTAGTATTTTACTTGAATTGCATACGCTATATTGGCTAACGGAACAAGTATTAACGTGGGGATTTTTAGCCGTTATTATTATCTTCCAGCCAGAATTGAGAAGAGCACTTGAGCAGCTAGGACGGGGTAGCTTATTTTCGCGTGTGGGAAATCAGGGGGAAGATGAACCTGAAATTGTTGCAACAGCGATAGCTAAAGCAACGGAATATATGGGAAAACGTAGAATTGGTGCACTAATTACTTTGTCAAAAGAGACTGGGATGGATGATTATGTAGAAACGGGTATTCCGCTAAATGCAAATGTATCATCGGAATTACTCATTAATATTTTTATCCCTAATACCCCTCTTCATGATGGAGCAGTAATTATGCAGGGAAGTACAATTAAAGCAGCAGCATGTTACCTTCCGTTATCAGAAAGCCCATTTATTTCTAAGGAGTTAGGAACTAGGCATCGCGCTGCAATGGGAGTTAGTGAAGTCACTGATAGTATTACAGTAGTTGTGTCGGAAGAAACAGGCCAAATTTCTTTAACGAAAAACGGTAAGTTACATCGTGATTTGAAGACAGAACAGCTGAAGGACATGTTGTTAGCAGAATTTAGTGGGAACGAAAAAACGACTTCTTCGTCTTTATGGAATTGGAGGAGAAAGCGTCATGGATAAGTTAATGGAGAATCATTGGTTTTTAAAAGGAATCTCATTACTATTGGCGTGTATGCTTTTCATGTCAGCAACTTTAACTGAAAAAAATACGACATCGAGTATATTACCTTTCGTAAATGAAACGAAAGAAACATTAACTGATTATCCTATTACCCTGAAGTATGATGAAGAGAAATATATTGTAAGTGGTATTCCATCAGGTGGAGTTAAGGTGAAGTTGGAAGGTCCAAAATCAGCAGTTGCTACAGCGAAAGCAAAAAAACAATTTGATATATCAGTTGATTTGCGAGATAGTCAAAAAGGAACTTATGAAGTTTCTTTAAAAGCGAATGGGCTTCCAGATGATGTGAAAGGAACAGTCCAACCAGCAACAATCAAAGTTACTCTTCATGAAAAAGCGAGAAAATATGTTCATGTAGACTTAAAATTATCAAATGAGGATCAGATGCCAGCGGGTGCTACTCTCGAAAAATCAAACATTAAACCTGATACTGTTGAGGTAGTTGGGACGAAAGAAGAAATCGAAAGTATTTCATCTGCTAAGGCGTATATTGATTTAAAAGGTGTTAATAAAACTGTTACAAAAACAGCCGAAGTTACATTATACAATAAAGAAGGAAAACGTTTAAATGTAAGAACGAGTCCATCTAAAATTAGTGTAACATTGAATGTGGCGACGCAAGCTACGGCCAATAATACTGAAAAAACTGTTCCTGTGACGTATACGAAAAAGGGGAGTTTGCCAGAAGGATTGACTGTTACAAATATTAGCGTTGAGCCGAGAGAAGTAACGATAGCAGGTCCAAAAGACATTTTGGATAATATACAATCTATAGAGGGGGTCGAGGTAGATTTTAGTCAATTGACGGATTCTACAACATTCGATGCCTCTGTTTTATTGCCAAAAGGTGTAACAAGTGCAAAACCAAATCAAGTGAAGGTTTCCGTAGGGGTACAAAAGGTAAAACAAACGAAAAGTAAAACTATTGATGGTATCCCGATTCAAAAAAGTGGAATTCCGAATGATGTTACTGCGCAGCTACTTTCGCCACAAGATGGAAAGATAAGCGTTGATATTTCAGGAGAAGCAAGTATAGTAGATAAAATAACAGCTGCTCAAATAACAGCGGCGATTAATCTTCAAAATGTATCTCCGGGGACGAAAGATGTTTCTATTCAAGTGAGTGGTCCTGGTAATATTTCGATAGAAGCAAAACAAAAAAGTGCTAAAGTCACAATTGTGAAGAAAGAAAAGCCGGATAAAGAAGTACAGGGTAATATTGAACAACCAGATTCAAAAAACAATCAAGAAAATCAAACTGAAAAACCAAAAAATCCTGAACCAGATCCAGAAAAGGATCAGGAAAAAGAAAAAGAAAAAGAAAAAGACAAAGAAAAAGAAAAAGACAAAGAAAAAGAAAAAGAAAAAGAAAATGGCCAAGAAACGAGCCAAGAACCAACAGTAGATAATCAAAAAGAGCACGAAAAAGGAGCGAATAATAATGGGTAAATATTTTGGTACAGACGGAGTACGCGGGGTTGCAAATAAGGAATTAACACCTGAATTAGCTTTTAAAATAGGACGTTTTGGTGGCTATGTATTAACAAAAGATACAGATCGTCCAAAAGTAATTATTGGCCGTGATACACGTGTATCTGGACATATGCTAGAAGGAGCTTTAGTAGCAGGCCTATTATCAACTGGAGCGGAAGTAATGCGCCTTGGTGTTATTTCTACACCAGGTGTGGCTTATTTAACAAAAGCTTTAGGGGCGCAAGCAGGTGTTATGATCTCTGCATCTCATAACCCAGTACAAGATAATGGAATTAAGTTCTTCGGTTCAGATGGATTTAAATTAACAGATGAGCAAGAAGCAGAAATTGAAGCGTTATTAGACAAAGAAGTTGATGAGCTACCACGTCCAACAGGTACTAACCTTGGACAAGTGAGTGATTACTTTGAAGGTGGACAAAAATATTTACAATACATTAAACAAACTGTAGAGGAAGATTTCTCTGGTTTACATATTGCTTTAGATTGTGCACATGGTGCTACATCTTCTTTAGCTCCATATTTATTTGCAGATTTAGAAGCTGATATTTCAACAATGGGAACTTCACCGAACGGTATGAATATTAACGCTGGAGTAGGTTCTACGCATCCAGAAGTGTTAGCTGAATTAGTAAAAGAAAAAGGTGCTGACATTGGTCTTGCTTTTGATGGTGACGGAGACCGTTTAATCGCAGTAGACGAAAAAGGAAACATCGTTGATGGCGATCAAATTATGTTTATTTGCGCGAAGTATATGAAAGAAACTGGTCAATTGAAACATAATACAGTTGTTTCAACAGTTATGAGTAACTTAGGTTTCTACAAAGCGCTTGAAGCAAACAATATTACAAGTGATAAAACAGCAGTTGGTGATCGCTACGTAATGGAAGAGATGAAACGTGGTGGATATAACCTGGGCGGAGAACAATCAGGTCATATTATCTTACTTGATTACATTACAACTGGTGATGGAATGTTAAGTGCACTTCAACTTGTAAACATCATGAAAATGACGAAAAAGCCATTATCTGAGCTTGCAGGCGAGATGACAAAATTCCCACAATTACTAGTAAACGTTCGTGTAACAGATAAAAAACTAGCATTAGAAAATGAGAAAATTAAAGAAATTATTCGTGTTGTAGAGGAAGAAATGAACGGAGACGGTCGTATTCTTGTTCGTCCATCTGGAACAGAACCGCTTATTCGTGTAATGGCAGAAGCACCGACACAAGAAATTTGTGATGGGTATGTACATCGTATTGTAGAAGTTGTGAAAGCGGAAGTTGGAGCTGAATAATTTACCAAATTTGTTTTAAAAGGAGCACAAGAAGTGCTCCTTTTTCATATGTTTTATAGACAATGAAAAAAATTTCATTGACGATTTATATTGTTTGTTATACGATGGTCTTGTTCTTTTTCTCAAAGGAAATATTGTAAATTATAAAAGCGCCAGAACTACAAGTAGTGTAGTTGACGAGGTGGAGTTTATCGAGATTTCGGCGGATGACTCCCGGTTGTTCATCACAACCGCAATCTTTTACTTAAAACATTAAGGTGACTTAGTGGACAAAGGTGAAAGTGTGATGAGAGAAAAGGAACGGATGAATACTAGCTGTATAAGTATATACGGACTTTAACCCAATCGAGAGGAAGGTGAAAGCCGTTACAAGCTTACAGGGCTAGCAATATGTAATCCGTTTTTTTAATATAAATAAATGGTATCGGACTATGTCGTTACATGTTCGCAAAGCAGTGTAAGCATTTGTAACGGCGACTAAACATGTGTGGAATCGTAGGATTTATTGGAGAGCAAGATGCAAAGGAAATTTTATTAAAAGGTTTAGAAAAGCTAGAATATCGCGGATATGATTCAGCAGGTATTGCAGTACAAGCAGAGAACGGTGTTGTTGTATACAAAGAAAAAGGCCGTATTGCAAAACTTCGCGAAGTCGTAGAAGAGAACGTAGCAGCAAGCGTGGGAATCGGTCACACACGCTGGGCTACACACGGTGTTCCAAGCAAACTAAACGCGCATCCGCATCAAAGTACATCAAAACGCTTTACACTAGTTCATAACGGTGTAATTGAAAACTATGAGTTAGTGAAAAAGGAATATTTACAAGATGTAACGTTCGTAAGTGAAACAGATACAGAAATTATCGTGCAACTTATGGAACAACAAGTGAGCACAGGACTAAGTGTAGAAGAAGCGTTCCGTAATACGCTATCTCTTTTACATGGCTCTTATGCAATCGGATTACTTGATGCTGAAAATCCAAACATGATTTATGTTGCTAAAAACAAAAGCCCGCTATTAGTAGGTGTTGGTGACAACTTTAATGTTGTGGCGAGCGACGCTATGGCGATGTTACAAGTTACAGATCAATTTATTGAGTTAATGGATAAAGAAATCGTAATCGTAACGAAAGAAAGTATTACAATTAAAAACTTACAAGGTGAAACGATTGAACGTGCACCGTTTACAGCGGAATTAGACGCAAGTGATATTGAAAAAGGAACATACCCTCATTTCATGCTTAAAGAAATCGATGAGCAACCACTTGTAATCCGTAATATAATTCAAAAGTACCAAGATGAAAATGGCGAGATTGAACTGAATGAAGATATCCGTAACGCAATTTTAGATAGCGATCGTATTTACATCATTGCATGTGGAACAAGTTATCATGCAGGTCTTGTTGGAAAACAATTTATCGAGAAGTTTGCAAAAATGCCAGTTGAAGTGCATGTAGCAAGTGAATTTTCTTATAACATGCCATTATTAACAGAGAGACCATTCTTCATTTACATTTCACAAAGTGGTGAAACAGCTGATAGCCGTGCAGTACTTGTACAAACGAATGAAATGGGTCATAAAGCATTAACGATTACAAACGTACCTGGTTCTACGCTTTCTCGTGAAGCTGATTATACACTTCCGTTATACGCGGGACCAGAAATCGCAGTTGCATCAACGAAAGCTTACACAGCACAGCTTGCGGTACTTTCAATTTTAGCTGCGGACATTGCTAAAGCAAAAGGCGAAGTTCTTGATTTTGATTTAACACACGAATTAGGACTTGTAGCAAATGCAATGATAGAACTTTGTGATCAAAAAGAAGAAATGGACGCATTAGCAAAACAATTTTTAGCAACAACGCGTAACTGCTTCTTCATCGGACGTAGCGTAGACTTCTTCGTAGGTTTAGAAGGTGCGTTAAAACTAAAAGAAATCTCTTACATCCAAGCAGAAGGATTTGCTGGAGGAGAATTAAAACACGGTACAATTGCCTTAATCGAAAACGGTACACCAGTTATCGCACTTGCTACACAAGAGCACGTAAACCTTGGAATTCGTGGTAACGTGAAAGAAGTAGTAGCACGCGGAGCTAACCCATGTATCATCTCAATGAAAGGCTTAGAAATGGAAGGTGACAGCTTCGTATTACCAGCTGTACACGAAGCACTAGCACCGCTAGTAGCAGTTATTCCATTCCAACTTATCTCATACTACGCAGCACTTCACCGCGAATGTGACGTTGATAAGCCACGTAACTTAGCTAAATCTGTTACTGTTGAGTAGGAGATTGGTAGAGTAACTAGATTATTGTAAATTTAAAATAAAGTCACGACGTTTATAAAAAAGTTGTGAAGCTTTGCCCCTTTGGATATGATTATCTAAAGGGGCATTTTTGTGTCGAAAAAAAGAACATCTAAAATCGATAAGTGGATTAAAGAGGGGCAAGGAACTGGCAGTGGGAGAGATTATCAGCCTTGTCTTGAAATTCAAGATGATCCCTCATTAGATCGGTCAGTGGGATTTAAAAAGTATAAAAACCGGCAGACAACATGAGGTTTTATTGAATTTGGGATGGAATTACTTTCATTTAACTGAATTTTCTGTTGTTATTTCAGATATTCGTTGATGGAAAAAAACCACTGATTAGAGTTTCACTTTATTGAACAAATTAGATTACTAGACATTACGAAGGGGTTTATTAATGAAAATGAATGAAAAAACATATCTAAGTATAGAAGAGATTATTTCATTACCAACCTTATCAGGTACAAACATAAGTGACGATGGAAAAAATGTAGCATTTGTAAAGAAGACAGCTAACTGGGAAGACAATACGTATAGAAATTATGTATGGATATATGAAAAGGATAAAGAGCAGAGTTACCCACTAACAGATGGGGATATAGATAGTACACATCCATTATGGTCTCCAGATTCTAAGACTATTGCATACCTTAGTCCAGGCGGTGACGGAGCTAATACAAATCAGATCTTTGTTAAGTCAATAGATGGTGGTAGTAAGGTTCAAATTACGGATGAGAAGGAAGGAGTTAATACATTCAAAAGGGAGCCTACTGGTAAAGGTTTTTATTATGTTGCCCAGTCAAAAGAATGTGAGGAAATAAAGAAGCGTAAGGAACGATATGGAGATTTCCACCATGTAGGTAAGGAACATCGGAATAATTGTTTATACTACGTTGAAATAGAAAAAGGGATACAAAATGATAAAGGGGAACGGAAGGTTAGCAGTGTTTATCAACTAACGAATGGTAAGGATTTTTATATACATAACTTTGATATTTCAAATGATGGGACAAAGGTTGTATTTATGGCTACACCAAGCCTAAACGATCATATGAATGGTGATCTATACATATTAGATGTTGAAGCTGAGGAACTACAAAAGATGAATGTAGATAAGTTGTTGGGCGGGAGCGTTTGCTTTTCTCCTGAGGGCAGCAAAATATGTTACTCAGCAAGCATAAGGGAGAAGGAGTACTATAGAAACCATATACAAGAAAGTACATTAGAGATATATGATATGAATACTGGAGAGGTAATTCAGCCTCTAACAAACTTTGATAGTACGGTTATGCCATTACAGTGGACAGATAAGGGGATTTTAATTAGATGGCAGGATAAAACTAATTATCTCATTGGGTTGCTATGTGAAGATGGCACTGTGGAAATGTTAAGTGAAAAAGTAGATGGCTTTATAATGGATGCTTCTATAACAAGGGATGGACGTCATATATCCTATAGTAAGGCCATAACAAATGAAACCTTTGAAATCTATTTAGACGATAAAAAAATAACGGATGAAAATAGCTTTTTTAAAGGGAAGCTGAAAAGTAACAGGGAAATAATCTCATGGAAAAGTAGTGATGGTTTTGAAATAAAGGGTGTTTTATCAACCCCAGTAGATTTTGATGCCAACAAAAAATATCCCTTATTAGTAGTAATCCATGGTGGTCCGGCTTGGGCATCTTTTCCGATATTCTCAGACTGTTTTAATGAGAAATATCCGATTGAGCAGTTTATCGAAAAAGGCTTTATAGTTTTAGAGCCAAACTATAGAGGAAGTTCTGGCTATGGTAATGAGTTCTTAAAAGCCAACTATAGAAAACAGGGAATTGCTGACTACGATGATGTTATATCTGGAGTGGATAAACTAGTTGAGCAAGGGATTGCAGATAAAGATAGAGTAGGGGTTATGGGATGGAGCAACGGGGGATATATATCAGCTTTCTGTTCTACATTTAGTAATAGATTTAAAGCTATTTCAGTTGGAGGTGGAATTACTAACTGGAGTACCCATTATGTGAATACAGATATACCTTACTTTATTAGGATGTATTTAGGAAATACTCCATGGAATGATCCAGAGATATATACGAAAACATCACCAATGACGTATATTAAATCAGCCTGTACGCCTACCTTAATCCAACATGGCGAAAAGGATGCAAGGATTCCAACTTCCAATGCATATGAGCTATATCAAGGGTTAAGGGATATGGAAGTTGATACAGAATTAATTATTTTTAAAGGAATGGCATATAGTTCTGATCAGCCAGGAATTAATGTGGCTATTATGAAACAGAATTTGATGTGGTTTTCACACTATATTCTTGGAGAAAGTATGAAAGGTTTTAGGGTTTTATAATGGCTTGTTTTAGTCTTTAAGCTTTTTAGGTGCTTGAAATAAAGTCGTACACATTTATCCGGTTATATATGATTGAGTTTAACATTTCGGATAAGGCAAACTGTGAAATATTTTGGTGTAAATGAGAAAAGAGCCTGAATGTAGGCTCTTTCCTTATTTATATTTAAAAGATGAACTATTCTTATGCAGTTTTACTTAATTTATATGCTTCACGGTTATTTTTTTTGAAAAGTTTTGGGAAAACATAACCATCTAATCCAATACGTCCAGCATTATGTCCTGCAACTAAAATGAACATAGTTAAAATAAGTAGGTTTGGGTTTACACTAACAGTTCCGCTTAATAAAAATGAAAGGTTCATTATGATGCCGAAAAATGCAGCTGTTTTTGTTAATCCACCTAAAATCAAACCTAGACCTACTAAAATTTCTCCCCATTGAACTAAAAAGCTAAATAGGTCTGCGTTTGGAAGAACAAAATGTTGAAGAAAATCTGCCCACCAACCTTGTACTGCAGGGTGGTCACCTGATGCTTGAGCGATAGCTCCTTTTAGAAAACCACTTGCATCAAAAGACTGTCCAAAAACTTTTCCTATTCCAGCAGCGAGCCATGCATATCCTATGTAAAGTCGTAAAAATAATAATATGAAAGTAGCGCGTTTATCAGTTCTTAAAAAATTGATAACCATTGAAATCCCTCCAATGTATTGTATTTACATGTTTATTATATATCCATTGTGAATAAATTCACAATGGATAAAGTGTGAACAAAAATGGTGTTTTTATAAAATAAAAAAGGCATATAACAATCATATGTTATATGCCTTTTCTAATATATACTTAGTAATTTATTTAGGTAATGTAAATTTAACTTTTTCACCTTGTGAAATATCTTTAGCTTCTTTATTTCTCATAGGTCCTAACTCAATCTCAAAGCTTTTTTCTTTCCAAATCTTTTCGTACTGCTCTTGATCTAAAATATATACTTGCAGCAATTCTCCAGATGTTCCAGTTTTAACTGCAGCGTTATAGTCGTAATTTAATAGCATACCTTCATTAATCGTATATTGTGTACCATCATTCACTCTTAATGTAGAGCTTATAGGAGATAGTGAAACGTCTTGAGCATCTTTGTTATCAAGCTTGAATTTTACTGTTAACAGAACAAGACCGTTTTTAAAATTTGCAAAGCGTGGAGCTTCGACGGAATTTGGTGTGAATTGAGTGAATTGGTATCCGTCTAATGTAACATTAACAGCGCCTAATTCTTGGCTGTTATTAATACTTGATTTCTCTTTTAACATTTTTTTATCGCCCATGTTATTAGCTGTAGCTTTATCTTGGTAGAAAGTGTTATCTGTTGCAACCTTTTCAGCACCTTGTTTGTTTAAACTTAATGAAAAGCTTCCAGGACTTCCGATTGGAGCATCAAATTTTCCTTTATTAGCTTGTGCAGTTGGGACTGTGACTGAGACCGTTGAGAGATTTGAAATTTTTGCTAGATCATCTTTTCCGAATGGATAAGCGATATAACCAGAAATAGTTTCTCCTGCTTTTACTAAGTAATCATTCGTTGGAGCAAGCTTAGTTGGTAGCTGATCTTCTGTTGGAATTAAATCTCTATAGTTACTATATGCTTTCTGAGCACCAGTAAATGACATGTCCAATGCTGGCATATAATAAATATCTTTAGCTGAACTATTTTTTACGCTGTAGTTCACAAGAATAACTCCGCCCTCTGTTTGACGATTAAACGGAATGTCGAAGTTTGTATGGAATCCATTTAATTCAACTAATGTATAACCATTCATTGTTACTGAAACATCTTCAGCTTTATACACTTGTGGTTCCTTATTTTCAAAAAGAACTTTTGTTTTACCACCTGTTTCTTTTTCCATATAGGAAATCAGCTTAGAGTAATCGCTTGAGCTAGTAGCTGTATTTTCAGGCTTTTTATCTTCAGCTTTTTTATCTTCGGATTTTTTTTCTTTCGTTGTATCCGTTTTTTCTGTTTTGTTTTCTTGCGTTACATCTTCTTTTTGTTCTTTATTTGTCGTATCGCTTTGACCACAGCCAGTTATTACAAAAGCTGCTACGATTAGTGTAGAAAATAAAGAAAGTAATTTTTTTGACATGTTTCTTCCCCCTATTTGTTTAAAACCAGTTGGGTCTGTATAATCAGACCCTTTATATCTCTCACATTAGCCCCACGTTTTATTATAAGAAAGTGAACCAGTATTTACCAGTGTTTTTCTGATTGTTTTTATTATTTTGATATCTTAATGGTTATTTTTAATAGAAACATAGTTAAAGCTTATATAGGTAATTACAATATTTTTCCGCCAAAAGAGAGAGAAGATTATCTTTTCTATTTTAAATATTGAATCTTTTTGTTAGAGTAAATAATAGAGATATATTGAAAGGGGACAAAGACTCGATATGTGGATGAACTTGTAATGATTAGAAATTAGATAGATGAATTTTTCTCTCATAAGTGAGGGTTTATTTAGCTATCTGTAAATCATTCAAGGACTGCATATTTAGCTTGTACATCCCCTTTGTAAGGGTAGATGCCTATGTGGGGAAATTTATATCTCCTATATAAAATATGCGTCCTTTAAAATTGGAGGAGTATATGATGAATCAATTAAAAAATAAAATAGCTGTTGTTACAGGTGTAAGTCGTCTAGACGGTATAGGAGCAGCTATTTGTACGGAGTTAGCAGAGGCTGGATACGATATATTTTTTACGTATTGGACAGAATACGATAAAGAGATGCCTTGGGGCGTTGATAAAAATGAACAAATACAATTAAAAGAAAAGTTGATACAAAACGGTGTCAAAGTATCGAGCATGGAGTTAGATCTAACTCAGAATGATGCATCAAATCAGCTTATAAATAAAGTTACTGAACAATTAGGGTACCCTCATATATTAATTAATAATGCAGCATATTCTACAAATAATGATTTCTCTAATTTGACTGCTGAAGAACTAGATAAGCACTACATGGTAAATGTTCGTGCGACTACATTGTTAAGTAGTCAATTTGCCCAAGGTTTTGATAAGAAATCTGGTGGTAGAATTGTGAATATGACGTCGGGACAATTTAAAGGACCTATGGCAGGAGAATTAGCGTATGCAACAACGAAGGGAGCAATTGACGCTCTTACTAGTACGTTGTCAGCGGAAGTGGCCCATTTAGGGATAACAGTGAATGCAATTAATCCAGGTCCAACTAGTACAGGATGGATGACTGAGGAGATAAAGCAAGGATTAAGACCGATGTTTCCTTTCGGCAGAATTGGTGAGCCAAAGGATGCAGCAAGACTTATTAAGTTTTTAGTGAGCGAAGAAGCCGAATGGATTACAGGGCAAGTTATTCATTCAGAAGGTGGATTTAAGAGATAATTTTATAATTAAAAAGAAGGTATCTCATTTCAATGAGATACCTTCTTTTTAATCTTTCTTCAATCTTCGTGCAACACCATTCCCTAAAGACTGTAATCCTTGAACGAGGATAATCAAAATAAAGACTGTTGCATACATTACTTCAGGTTCGTAGCGTAAATGTCCGAATCGATATGCTAAATCACCAAGGCCGCCAGCACCGACAAGTCCAGCCATTGCTGTTGCACCGATTAAGCCGATCGTTGCGATTGTTAATCCAAGTACGAGAGACGGGCGAGCTTCTTTAACCATAACGTGCCAAATGATTTTTAAAGTAGAGACTCCCATTGCTTGATATGCTTCAATGACACCGCGATCCACTTCTAATAAAGCAGTTTCCATTAAACGGGCAATGTAAGGGGCTGTGAAGACAACAAGTGGTACGATAACACCTTGCACGCCAATGGACGTTCCCATTAGAAACTTTGTAAAAGGTAAAATGAAGAATAATAGAATGATAAATGGAAGAGAACGAATGATATTAATAACTGTATTAAGAATAGGATAGATAATTTTATTTTCTCGCTGTCCACCAGGTCTCGTTAAAACAAGTGTGACGCCGAGTGGTAATGCAATAAGAATAGAGATAAGTAGTGAAATAGATGTCATTTGAAATGTTTGAATTGTTGCTTCCCATATTACGTTACCCCACTCATCCAAAAAGGACTTGTTTCCCATAATCTGTTCTACCTCCTTCTACGATGATCCCTTGTTCTTGTAAAAATGATAAGGCACGGTGTACTTCACTTTTTTCACCTTGCATATGAACGGTCAGTTTCCCATATGCCTCATGTTTTAACTGCGTAATATTGCCTGATAAAATATTCGGATATACGTGGAAACGTTTTGTAGCGATAGCTAACGCTGGTTCTCCTGAAGCGGTTCCTATAAATGAAAGTGTTACGATTTCCCCGGTGCTTTGTAGTTCTTTCTGCACATCTTCTGGAATTTTAGCTGCAAACGCGCTATTTACAAATTTCTTCGTTGTTACATGTTGTGGGTTTGTGAAAATATCTTTTACGGTTCCACTTTCGACTACCGCCCCATGTTCCATTACAGCAACTTGGTCACAAATACGCTGGATGACATTCATTTCGTGTGTAATTAGCAAAATCGTAATTCCGATTTCTTCGTTGATCTTTAATAATAAATCAAGAATAGAATCGGTCGTTTCCGGATCTAATGCGCTCGTTGCTTCATCACTTAATAAAACTTCAGGCTCATGAGATAGTGCGCGAGCGATCGCTACACGTTGTTTTTGACCACCAGATAATTCACTTGGATAGGCATCTTTTTTATTAAAGAGATCAACAATGCGTAAATACTTTTCTACCCTTTTTTCAATTTCATTTTTGGGAAGACCAGATAGACGTAAGGGTAGTGCGATATTTTCATAAACGGTAACGGTTTTAAGTAAATTGAATCCTTGAAAAATCATGCCGATCTTTTTTCTCGCCTTTGCGAGTTCTTTTGTCGATAAGGTTGTTAACTCTTGTTCATTTACAATGATATCTCCTGTCGTTGGTTTTTCTAATAAATTTACACAACGGATTAATGTACTTTTACCAGCGCCACTATATCCGATGATTCCAAATACTTCGCCCTTTTTTACTTTAAGGGAAGTTGATTTAAGAGCCTCAACATTCCCTTTTTTTGTTGTAAATACTTTGGAGACATTTTTTAATTCAATCATTATAGTCAGCTCCTACCAAGACGGTAAAACAGAACCATCGAATTTTTTCTCAATGAAATCTTTTACTTCTTTAGATTGATAAGCTTTCTTTAATTTATTAACAACAGCATCATCTTTATTTTCAGTACGAACAACGACCCAATTCACATATGGTGAATCTTTTCCTTCGCGGAAAATAGAATCTTTCGCTGGGCTTAATTTTGCACCTAATGCAAAGTTTGTATTAATTGCAGCTGCCTTTACTTCACTTAGCTGTGTTGGTAATTGAGATGCCTCTAATTCAACAATCTTTAAATTTTTCGGGTTTTCAATTACATCTTTTGCAGTCGCTTTTTCTGTAGCTTTTGGATCAACCTTTAAAACACCTGCTTTTTCAAATAGCTTTAAAGCACGAAGCTCATTTGTTGGATCATTTGGGACAGCGATTGCATCGCCCTCTTTTAATTCTTTTACATCTTTTAAGCTTTTAGAATATACACCCATAGGGAATGTTACTGTGGAAAATACTTCAGTTAATTTCATGTTGCGTTCAGCTTTAAATACGTCTAAATAAGATTTAGTTTGATAGCTATTTACATCGAGGCTTTTTTCATCTAAAGATACGTTTGGTGCTACATAATCATTAAATACCTTTACATCAATTTCGAGACCATCTTTTGCTGCCACTTCTTTTACCTTTTCAAAAATTTGTTCATGCGGTCCGCCTGTTACACCGACAGTAATCTTTTTCTCATCTAATGCTTTTACCTCTTTATCAGAATTAGCACCACACGCACCTAACAATAATACAGCTCCGCTTACAATACTTAATAATACCTTTTTCATCTATAATTCCCCCTTAATATACGTTCCAAAATAAAAAGCACCTCTCAAAAATAAGAGAGGTGCTGAATAGACGAAATAGGTTCCTCTCTTATCTTCCAAAACGAAAATCGTTCTGCAGGAATTAGCACCTTAGCTTATACGTTCTAAGCTCGGTTGCCGGGCATCATCGGGCCAGTCCCTCCGCCACTCTTGATAAGAGTATGTGTATGTAGTTTTTAAATATGGTACTAATAGTAAATCTTACAAAAAGAATTGTCAATATTATTTTCTGAATATATTTTATTTTAAGGTAATCGAAACGTTCCCTTTTTTATGTCCCTTTTCCACATACATATGAGCTTCAGCAATTTCTTCTAATCGGTAAGTTCTATCAATAACGGGCTTTAGTTTTTCCGTTTCGACTAGTTTTTTTAATAGAATCATATCCTCTTTACTTACCTTGGCCATCATTCCATTAACAGATACATATTTTCCATTGGGTGTTAATGTATTTGTACAAAGGGATTTTTTATACTTCCCAACTGCATCAAATATAATATCGTAGCATTTGCCTTGCTTAGTAAAATCTTCTTTCGTATAATCAATTACTTTATCAGCTCCTAAAGATTGCACGAGTTCAAAATTTGAATTACTACAAACAGCCGTAACGGTCGCGCCGAAATATTTAGCAAGTTGTACAGCAGCTGTTCCTACTGATCCGGAGGCACCATATATGAGCACTTGTTGCCCTTTTTTTATACGGCCCTTTCTCAGGAAATGTAATGCTGAAGTTCCACCAAAAGGAATAACTGCCGCTTCTTCATACGTCACATTGGTAGGTTTTAATGTTATTAATCCACTTTCATGTACGCATGTGTACTCGGCATAACCACCGAGGTTTAGTTCTGTTAATGCAAAAATTGGATCACCTTTTTTAAATTGAGTTACATCTGTTCCTACTTCTTCGATTTCACCGGATAACTCTACGCCGAGTACAGGTTTTCTCGGTTTTCTGAAACCTAATATGATCCGCATAGGAATCCAAAATAAGAGGGGGCTATTAAAGCCGCGTATTCTACAATCTCCAGTCGTTACACTTGTTGCGTGAATTTTAATTAATACTTCGTTCTTTTTAGGTGTAGGTTTCTCTATATTTTGAAGCTGAAGAACGTTAGGTGGTCCATACTGTGTGCAAATAATCGCCTTCATAATGACCTCCTGAAATGAGTTGTTGTTATTTACATCATATTTAAAACTCTCATCAAACATGTTGCTATATAGCGAATAAAGGTTAAAAATTATATAGATTTCGTAGGAAAAGAGGTGATATTATTTTGAGAAAGGGGGCGACATTATGAAAAAAACTATTTTTATTTCAAGTTTAGTGCTTGCAATCAGTCTGGGGGTAGGGTGTAGCAATGAGAAAACAACAAAGACTGATGAACCGAAAAAAGAAGCTATGCAAAAAGAAAAGGAATTAGCAGCGAAGGATGTTTTCAAGAAAACGAACGAAGCTTTTAAAAATGAAGAAAATGTAACGATGACATATGATGTAGGGATAAAAGCTGAGGGAACAGAGATGGATATATTAAAGGCTAAGATGCAATTAGAGCCAAAGACAAAGAATTCTCGTTCTGAAATGAATATTTCTGGTACAGATGTTGTAGTGTATACAGTGGATGGTAAAGTTGCTGGTGAGGTGAAAAACCCTAATACAGGAGAAGTTATAACCGTACCAGAGGAGCAATTAAACGCTGGTGGAATGAAAGCGACTCAAGATATTATAGATAAGTTAGAAGTACCAGCAGTAGTTTTAGATAAAATGAAGATGGAGAAAAGCGGAGATAAATATAAACTGAAATTTACATTAAAAGGGCAAGAAACAGAAAGTATGTTAACTAGCATGGATGAAACGCAGAAGAAAATGCTACAAGCACAAAACGCAAAGATAGAAGAAGTGGATGCAGAATATATCATTACAAAAGATTTTAAATATGAATCAGCGAAGATAGATATGATTATGAGTAGTAATGGTAAGGATAAGGCACACATTATTACGAATGCAAAATATACATCGTACGAAAAGTTTGAGCCAATACAGCTGCCAGCAGCAAAGTAACAGTCTTGATGAGGGAGGGACCTAAAATAAAGGGTCTCTCTCTTTTTTGTTAATACCTTCTTCGTAGGAAAGTAGGTACAATATGAAGAGGAAGAACGTTAGAAGAGGAGAGTGCCATTTGAAAAAAAGAAAGATAGCAGTTGTTATTGTAGCGTATACAGTGTTGCTCGCGACATCTGTATATACATACAAAGGGCAACTGGATCATCCTATTATGAGTGATGTAGGGAAGTTGCTTCCAACGAAAATTAAACGTGTTGAAAATGCTGAGGATGAACGTTCATTAAAACAGTTAGTGCAAGATGCAAATGTTTCTGGAGAGAAGATTTCTATTGCAGGTATGCAACATAGCCAAGGCGGACAGACGTATTATCCGAACGGTACGATGCTTGATATGAAAGGATATAATGAAATATTAGAATTCGATCCGGAGAAGAAGAGGATTAGGGTGCAAAGCGGTGTCACATGGAATGACATTCAAAAGAAAATCAATCCATATGGTCTTGCAGTTCAAGTGATGCAATCTCAAAATATTTTTACTGTTGGTGGTTCATTAAGTGTAAATGTACATGGGCGTGATATTCGTCATGAAGCATTAATTGATACAGTAGAGTCGTTCAGATTGTTAATGGCAGATGGTACGGTGCGTAATGTAAATAGAGAAGAAAATGCTGACTTGTTTCCATATGTAATTGGGGGATATGGATTATTTGGTGTGATTTTAGATGTGACGCTACAGTTAACAAACGATGAATTGTATGAAACGCATACGAAAGTACTAGATTATAAAGAATACTCTTCATACTTTAAGAATAAAGTGCGAAGGGATGAGAATATACGTATGCATTTAGCACGTATTTCTGTTGCCCCAAATTCATTTTTAAAAGAAATGTATGTAACAGATTATGTACTGGCAGAAGATCAACAGAAGCTGGGAGAGTACAGCAAATTAAAAGAAGAAAATATTATAGCTGCACCGAAATTTTTACTTGGGTTATCACGTTATAGTGACTGGGGAAAGGGCGCATTTTGGGATATACAAAGAAGTTATTTTGAACGTACAGATGGTAAGTACGAAACTCGAAATAACGTAATGAGATCTGATAGTGCTTTTATGGAATACGATAATCCAAACTTGACCGAAGTTTTACAAGAGTACTTTGTACCGATAGATGGTTTTGCAGAGTATATAGATGATTTGCGAAGCGTTTTAAATGAAGAGGAATTAAACCTTCTTAACATTACAATCCGCTATGTAGAAAAGAATGAGAATGCGGTGCTATCTTATGCGAAAGATGATATGTTTGCGCTTGTGCTTCTAATTAATCAAGGGCGTTCTGAAGATGAAATAAAGAAAACAAAAGTGGTCATTCAAAAGATGATTGATGTTACGTTAAAGCATAATGGAAGTTATTATTTACCGTATTATTCTTATCCGGAAAAGGAGCAACTAAAGAAAGCGTATCCTCGCATAGAAGAATTCCTTCAGAAGAAAAAGGAAGTAGACCCAGAGGAAAGGTTTGTGAATTTATTTTATAAGGAGTATAGCAAATGACATATAGAAGATTTGTAGCCTCACAAAGCATTATTATGATGGCAGGTAGTATGGTATTTCCTTTTTATATACTATTGCTTCGAAATGTAGGAAATAGTTTCTCGCAATTTGGCTGGGCGTACGGCTTATTTGCCTTAACTTCAGCTCTAGTATATCCGTTAGTTGGAAGAATCTCTGATAGGGTAGGTGATAGAAAGTTATTAATTATATACGCATGGTCCATGGCTATATTAATGCTTTTTTTCCCTATTGCAACAGAAGTTTGGCATGTATACATTCTCCAAATTTTAATGGGTATTTTAGGTGCTGTGCAGCGTAATACGGAGAAGACATCGTTAGCACGAAAGGTAGAACAGAAAAAAGCTGGTTATGAGATTGGAAAATATCATGTGTGGACATCGGTTGGAGGAGCAGTAGCAGTTATTGCAACGGGATATTTAGTAGATTTCTTTACGATTGGCACCATTTTTTATATAGCATCTATTTTATATGCAGTGAGTGGAATTGTATTAAGTAGCAAAAAAATATAATCATACCCATTTTTACCTGATTACCCTTTATTTGTTATACTTATGGAGAAGACAAAAGAAAAGGGGACATTGCCTTTGATGAAATTTATAGTTTTAGCTATTCTCACTTTGTTTTTGATTCCATGGACTAGAAGCGGTAATAAAATTCGCGCGGTGGATAAAGGAGGAAATGAGAAAGTTGTAAAGGGTAAGAAATCATCTATTTTAGTTATTCCTGTTTTATTTTGGATAGGTATTGCAATCTATGAATATTTCTGGCTAATTGATGATCGAGCAGATTCTATTCTTACTCATTATTCTGTTGCAGTAGCGATTTTAATTGGGCTTGTTTTATTCTCACAAGAGCAGGTAGGGAAATTAGAAGGTACGTTAAAGGGACTTCTAATGTTTGTCTTACTCGCAAGTTACGGCTATTTTGGTTATTTGCACGATATAGTAATCACGCAAAAAAAATATGATTCTGTTGTGAAGATCGAGAAAGATATTTCAGAGCCATTTACTGAAAATGATCAGCCGTTTACAGTGCCGCCAAAGACAGCGGAGAATAAGATGAAAAAAGTATTTGGGGATATTCCGAAAGTAGCTTATTTTGAGCTAGGAGAATTAACGCCACAAATGGTAAATGGCGAGGCCTTATATGTAGCACCAATTGAAGTTTCAGGATTTTTTAAAGCACGTAAAGCTGAGACAATTCCAGGGTACGTAACGATGTCAGGTACGAATCCCGATGCGGAAGCGAAACTGCACCTTGGTTATAAAATGAAATATGTGCCAAGCATGTTTTTCGGTAATAAATTAGAACGTGTCGTTCGAAAAGCAGAGCCAGATTTAGTTTTTAAAGGGAAACCAAAATTTGAAGTTGATGATAAAGGGAAACCGTATTATACAATGACGTATGGTGAATTTATTTCAGGAAGATCTGGATTTGAAGTAGAAGGTGTTGTAGTAGTAGACGCACAAACAGGTGAAGTGAAAAGATACGACAAAGGAAAGGCACCTAAATTCGTTGATGGCGTATTAAATCACGAGACTGCATCTACATTAAATACGTATTTCGGTAAATATATTCACGGATTTTGGAATACAAAATTCTCACAAACGGATATGAAGATTCCGACTGAGTGGGGAACGAAAGAAGGAGTTACACCAATCTTCGGTAAGGATGGAACGTTATATTATTTTACTGATTTCACCTCTCCGAAAGAAGGAGTAGATTCTGCACTAGGCTATTCGCTTATTGATGCGCGTACAGGTAAGTTGTATTACTATAACGGAAAAGAAGTAAAGGGAATTATGGATGGTTCGGCTGCTACAGAAGTAGTGGATAATTCCTTTAAGAGAGAGAAATGGCATGGAACAATGCCGGTTATTTATAACGTATATGGTAAACCTTCTTGGATTGTACCGGTTATTGATGACGGCGGATTAGTACGTGCTCATACTGTCATATATGCTTCTAATGCAAAAGTGTTTGCAACAGGTTCAACGCAAAAAGAAGCACTTGAGAATTATAAAAATGCGCTGAGCGGAAGTGGTGATTCATTTAGACCGACTTCAAATGGGAAAGAAGCGCAAAAAGAAGGTACTGTACAACGTGTGTATAAAGAAAAATCAGGTGAAAATACGATTGTGTACGTACTATTAGAAAACGAGCAAAAAGTATTCATGGTACCGGCGAAGAAATTCCCATATGCAATGTTTACAGAAGTAGGAGATCCAATTCAAATCACATATTTAGACACAGGAGAAATGATGGCATCTGTATCTAAATTTACAAATAGTAATTTGAAAAAGTAAAGCGATAGAGATTCTATCGCTTTTTTTACATTATTAAACAGGAAAATACGGTATACTTGACGTATATTCATGTTGTAACTATAATTGTTACGATTAAGTGTTTATATGAAAGGGTGAATGGAAAAAGTGAATGGAGTTAATCACGAAATATATAAACCTGTAAAGACAAACAGGTTATGGATGATTCTTGTATTAGGGACACTTACGGCAATTGGGCCATTATCTATTGATATGTATTTGCCTTCTTTACCAAAGTTAACGGATGATTTACAAACGGGTGCATCCCTCGCGCAGCTTACATTAACTGCTTGTCTGCTTGGGCTTTCAGTAGGGCAGTTATTTATTGGTTCAATTAGTGACATTTACGGAAGACGCAAACCTCTTATTATCGCTCTTATTATTTATGTTGCTTCTTCTTTACTTTGTGCTGTTGCACCATCGATTTGGAGTTTAGTGCTTTTACGTTTCTTACAAGGTGCTTCAGGATCTGCTGGTATCGTTATATCACGTGCAATGGTACGTGATATGTATTCAGGTTCTGAAATGACGAAATTTTTCTCACTGCTTATGTTAGTAAACGGAGCAGCGCCTATTTTGGCACCGATTATCGGGGGACAATTATTACAGTTCACATCATGGCGCGGCGTTTTTATCGTTCTTGGAGCAATTAGTGTATTCATGCTAATATCAGCTACTTTCGTATTACGTGAAACATTACCTCCTGAAGAAAGAGAGACAGGTGGATTATCAGGAACGCTTGCAACATACGGAAAGCTTCTGAAAGATCGTTTATTTATGGGGTATGCATTGTCGCAAGGATTAGTAACAGCTGCAATGTTTGCTTATATTTCTGGTTCACCGTTTGTGTTGCAGAACATATACGGAGCATCACCACAGCAATTTAGCTTATTCTTTGCGATTAACGGTATTGGTATTATTATTGCTAGCCAAGTTACTGGCCGCTTAGCAGGGAAAGTTAATGAGAAAACTTTATTTGTTGCTGGTATTATTATTGCGGCTGTTGGCGGTCTATCATTACTACTTACAATCGCACTTGGAATAGGGCTAATCGGTGTTTTATGCTCGCTATTTCTTGTTGTATCAAGTGTTGGGGTTGTATCAACAACTGGCTTCTCGTTAGCGATGAGAAATCAGAAACAGGCTGCAGGAACGGCATCGGCTTTATTAGGTTTATTACAGTTCATTTCAGGAGCACTTGTTGCACCATTAGTAGGTATTGGCGGAAGCAATACCGCATTACCGATGGGGGTTGTTATAGCTCTTTGTGAAATTGGTGCTGTGTTATGCTATCTATTTATGGCCAGAAGAAGTGAGAAGCAGTTTGAACTGCAACAAAGACAAAATTTAGAGGCTTAATTTATAAAAAAGAGCTGATTCAAACATGTGTTGAATCAGCTCTTTTTTCATTTCTTTGAAATAACTTATACAGTGCTGTAAGGTGATGCAAAAGTTATTTGCATAAAGTGACGATACTGTGACAAAAATGTTGGTGTGTATATTAAGATCTCGTCTTAAGTGTAAAAAGTAGGGTGTTCTCGGTATAATAACAAGTGGAGATAAAAGAAACTATAATGAGTAATAGCTGTAGATAAAAGGAGAAGAAGAGATGAAGAAGGTTTTCGGTATTGCTGTAATGGGAAGTATACTCCTTCTAGCAGGGTGTAATGGAAATAAAGATACGAAAGAACCGAAAGAAAAGGTAGAGCAATCTACTGAACAAACAGAAGAGATGAAAGTGTATCGCGAAATACATGAAAAATATGATATGAAGATGAACAAAGAAATTAATAAAGCATTACAGTTATGGGAAGTGGCAAAAGAAAAGGGCGGTAAGGAAATAACGAATGCTAAATATAAAGAAGACGTGCAGAAGGTAACGACGGGCATGTTAGAAGATATTGATCATATGCGTAAAGAAATTCGTGTGCCGAAGTCGAAAGAGGACGAGCATGAACTATATGTTGGTTTCTTAAATGAAGCAGAACAAGCGATGAAAAAATTACAGAAGTTAGCTAAAGAAGAAGATTCATCGTTGATTCGTGATATAGAAGTTAATTTTTCAACAGCATCGACATACTATAAACGCTTTCAAACAGAGGCGAAAAAATAACCTTGCGCATGCGCAAGGTTATTTTTTCTTTTTACCATCTCCGTCTTCATCCTCGGATACTAATACCTTCTGTTCTTCGTGAAATTCTGAAATTGTTTGGCCAGTAATATTATCGAATGGAGTGTAAAGAGAAGTGATGCTTTTCTTTTTAATGAAGAGTTTATAGAAGCCGATGATGACGAGTATGACGATTGTTAATGGCAATCCTATAGTAGCCAGAAGTAGTGGATCCATCTTATAACTCCTTTAATACAATTTCTTTTTATTATAAGCGAAAGATTGTAATTTCAATAACTAATATAATAGAAAACTGATTTTTCTAAATATATCCAATTTGATTGACTTTTCATTTTTTCAGAATTATAATTCAAAATATACAATTTGAACCAAATAATAATATAGCAATTTACTTATCCAGAGAGGTAGAGGGACTGGCCCTATGACACCTCAGCAGCGGGTTCTGTAACAGGAACACCGTGCTAATTCCAGCAAGCAAGTCTTGAAAGATAAGTGATGGGCCTTCGTTTATTAAGCCTTGATCTTATTTTTTAAGATCAAGGCTTTTTGTGTTTTAAGAAGTAGAGAAGGAGTAATGGCAACAAATATGTCAATAAAACAAAGTAAATTCATTTGTTTAGGGGGTTATTGAAGTGTATGTTATTAAAAAACTATCGGTTATGGTATTCACGCTATGGGTCATTACGACAGTAACATTTTTAATTATGCATATTATTCCAGGTGATCCGTTTTCATCAGATGCGAAAATCTTTCCTGAAGAAGTAATACAAAACATGAGAGCGAAGTATCACCTTGATGAACCGTTATGGAATCAGTATGTTGCTTATTTGGATGGGGTAGTTCATTTTGATTTTGGCGAATCTGTTCAATCGACAGGTCAAGGTGTATCGGAAATTATAACAACTGGTTTTGGACCATCGGCAATTATTGGTTTACAAGCACTTGTTATTTCATTGTTAGTCGGAATTGCCGCAGGTACATTTGCCGCGCTATATCATGGGAAAGTGATTGATTATAGTGTGAGCTTGCTTGCGATTCTCGGTATTTCTATTCCTAGTTTTATTTTAGCACCACTATTTATACAAGTATTCGCCATACAATTTGAATTACTACCAGTGGCGTCTTGGGGAACATTTGAGCATACTGTATTACCCTCCTTCGCATTAGCGTTAGGACCAATCGCAGTTATTACAAGATTTGTTCGCTCTAATATGATTGAAGTGTTGCAGAGTGATTATATTAAGCTAGCGAGAGCGAAAGGTATACCAATTAAGAAAATCATTATAAGACATGCTCTTCGAAATGCGATTGTTCCGGTACTTACATTTGTTGGCCCATTAATGGCTGGACTTTTAACAGGGACTTTCGTTATTGAAAAAATCTTTTCAATTCCTGGTTTAGGAAAATATTTTGTAGACAGTATTTTCAACCGAGATTATCCGGTGATTATGGGAACAACCATTTTCTATAGTGCGCTATTAATTGTATGTATTTTTATTACAGATATCATTCATCGTATTGTTGATCCGCGCATTCGTTCTATTACGTAAGGAGGGTGATGTTTAAATGGGGGCTTATGAAATTAATGACCAGTTATTAACGAATGAAGAGAAAAAAGAATTAACGATAAATAAAGATCAGCAAACGATTAGCCGGAAAAAGGAAGTGTTTCGCAAGTTTATATCAAACCCTATAGCAGTTTTAGGGGCAGTGACGTTATTACTAATTATTGTTTTCTCGCTTATTGGCGAAAGTTTAACGCCATTTACTGCGAGTGAACAAGTAAAAGAAGCAACTAATTTACCGCCTAGTAGTGAGCATTGGTTCGGAACAGACGATTTAGGGAGAGATATTTGGGCGCGTACTTGGGCTGGTGGGAAAATTTCATTAACAGTTGGATTGGTAGCAGCAGCTCTTGATATAGGGCTTGGTGTACTTATCGGTGGCTTTAGTGGATATGTGAGAGGACGTAATCGTCTTGGAACGTTAATTGATGAGTGGATTATAAGAGGGATTGAAGTGTTATACGGTATCCCATATTTACTGATTGTTATTTTACTATTAATCATTATGAAACCAGGACTTTTTACAATTATTATAGCTCTTGCGTTAACGGGATGGATTGGCATGGCACGTCTCATTCGGGCGCAAGTACTTTCATTGAAACAAAGAGAATTTGTTATTGCAGCAGAGCGATTAGGTACATCTCATATGAAAATTATATATGGGCATTTAATTCCAAACTTAACAGGGATTATTATCGTCAATTTATCATTCACAATTCCAGCAGCTATTTTCTCAGAATCATTTTTAAGTTTTATCGGACTTGGAGTACAATCACCAGCAGCGAGCTGGGGCACGATGACAAACGATGCACTCGGGACATTACTAAGCGGAGAGTGGTGGCAACTTTTCTTCCCGGCAATCATGATTGCATTCATCATGTTCGCATTTAATGCGATTGGTGATGGTTTGCAAGATGCGATTGATCCGAAAATCGTAAAACGTAATCGAAAGGAGAAAAAACATGGCACAAATCTTATCTTTAGAAAACGTAACGTTGGCCGTTGAAAAAGAGAATAGTAAGCAAGCAATTGTGAAGCATGTTTCCTTTTCTATTAACGAAGGTGAAATAGTTGCACTTGTCGGAGAAAGTGGTTCAGGGAAAAGTGTTACAGCACAATCAATTATCGGCTTAAATCAAGAATCGATTCATATTGATGATGGAAATATATCTTTCCAATCAAAGGAATTAACGGATTTACAAGAATCAGAATGGAATCAAATTCGCGGGAAAGATATTTCCTTTATCTTTCAAGACCCGCTTTCATCTTTAAATCCGACGATGAAGGTTGGAAGACAAATTACAGAAGTAATTGTGCAGCATGAAAAGAAATCGAAAAAAGAGGCAAAAGAAATTGCAATTAACTTACTAAATGATTTAGGGATACATGAAGCAGAGAAACGCTTTGAACAATACCCGTATCAGTTGAGCGGAGGTATGAGGCAGCGTATTTGTTTAGCAATTGCATTTGCTTGTCACCCGAAGCTCGTTATTGCAGATGAACCTACAACAGCATTAGATGTAACGATTCAAAAGCAAATTATGGAGTTGTTAAAAGAAAGAAAGGAAAAACAAAATACGAGTATTTTATTAATTACACATGATTTGGCACTTGTACGTGAAGTAGCTGACCGAGTAGTAGTTATGTACGGGGGACGTGTTGTTGAAAAAGGAACGATACAAGAAGTAATTGGCTCACCTAAGCACCCTTACACAAAAAGTTTATTGCAAGCAATTCCGAATATGGATGATTCAGAAAAGGTACTTAGAGCAATTGAGGGAACAACACCTTCAATTGAAACGTTAAATAGTTTTGGATGCCCGTTTGTGAATCGTTGTCCTGTAGCGATAAAAGAATGTATTCATCGATTCCCAGAGAGAACAACATATTCTGAGGAGCATAGTTCACATTGCTGGCAGCATATTCTGGAGCATAATAAAGCGAAATCAAAAGAGAGGGTGAATGCCTCATGACGACAGATTTAATTACTGTAAAGCAAGTAACGAAAACGTATGGAAGTAAAAATAAAGAAATCGCAGCGTTAAAAGGTATATCACTTTCTATCCCAAAAGGAACAACGCTTGGCATTATTGGAGAAAGTGGTTCTGGAAAGACAACACTTGGTAAGCTCATAGCTGGGATCGAGCGTCCAACGTCTGGTGAAATTGATTATAACGGTCAAGTTGTTCACAAGCTGAAGTCAGCTCATAAGCGGGATTTCTTGCAGAAAGTACAGTTCATTTTTCAAGATTCCACAGCTGCATTAAATCCGCGCTGGAAAGTACGCGATATTGTAACAGAAGGCTATATTTCATTCGGTTTAGGCGATAAAGGATTGAAAGATAAGATCGCAGGTGATGCACTAGAGCGTGTTGGATTAGATAGACGATATATTGATCGCTATCCACACGAATTTAGCGGAGGACAACGTCAACGTATTGCCATTGCAAGAGCGCTATTATGTGAGCCAGAAGTATTAATCCTTGATGAACCAATTTCAGCATTAGATGTTTCACTGCAAATCCAAATTGTACATTTACTGCAAAAGATTCAAAAGGAACAAGGCTATACATATTTATTTATCGCACATGATTTACCGATGGTTCACTATTTATGTGAAAAAGTGGCTGTCTTATACAAAGGAGAACTTGTTGAATTTGGATATACGGACGAAGTATTCCGTAATCCACAACATTCTTATACAAAAACATTATTAGCATCAACACCAAAAATTTCAGGTTAAAGGAGAATGTAGGATGAAGAAGTTTTTATTATTTGTCATTATGACTGTTTTAGCAATAACTTCTGTTGCTTGTGGTAAGAAAGAGACGCAAAAGGCGAGTGCTGGTAAGGGAGAAGGGGATCGATTAGTAACGAATATTAGCAGTGATCCGTATACCCTTGATTCTGCTATTGCGACAGATAGCACGTCAGGTTATGTAATTGGACAGTTGTTTTCAAGTTTATATACGCAAGATAGTGATGGGAAATATCAAAATGAATTGGCAGAGAAAGAAGAAGTAAATGCGGATGGAACTGAATATACAATTTATTTAAAGAAAGATATTAAATGGTCAGATGGCTCTTCTATTACAGCAAATGATTTTGAGTTCGCATGGAAGCGATTATTAAACCCGAAAACAGGTTCTATGAATGCGACAGAAATGTACTTTATTAAAGGAGCAGAGGCATATAATACTGGAAAAGGTGAAGAAGGACAAGTTGGTATTCAAGTCGTTGATCCTCAAACATTAAAGGTAACACTTGAGCACCCAGTTGCTTCTATTAAACAAAAATTAGCAAGTTCATTATTTATTCCATTATCTAAAAAATCAATTGATGATAATAATAAATTAAAAACAGATCCAAAAGAGTTAATTACGAACGGACCATTCACGTTAAAAGAATGGAAGCATAACCAAGCAATTACAGTACAAAAAAATAAAGAATACTATGATAAAAAGGTAACATTAAAAGAAATTGAGTTTCGTATTATTCCAGACTCTAAAACAGCGTATCAATTATTTAAATCAAAAGAATTAGATTTACTAAGTGGTTTACCACAAGAGATGATTGAGAAAGAAAAAGAAAATAAAGAATATAAACGTGTTGCAGGATTTTCATCTTATATTTATTCGTTTAACGTAGAAAAAGAGCCGTTTACAAATGCAAAAGTACGTAAAGCATTTTCATTAGCGGTTGATCGTAAGTTTATCGTTGAAAAACTGTATAAAAATAATGCACAAGAAGCATATGCTTTTGTTCCAGAAGGGGCAAAAACACAAGGTGGTCGTGATTTCCGTAAAGAAAAAGGCGATTACGTAAAATTTGATTCAGCAGAAGCGAAAAAATTATTAGAAGAGGGCATGAAAGAGCAAGGTTGGTCT
The DNA here is from genome assembly GCF_038008145.1 of Bacillus sp. FSL R9-9530. Classification (NCBI taxonomy): domain Bacteria; kingdom Bacillati; phylum Bacillota; class Bacilli; order Caryophanales; family Bacillaceae; genus Bacillus; species Bacillus sp. FSL R9-9530. Next base: position 3,758,886 of record NZ_JBBOYO010000001.1, on the reverse strand, counting down.
GCATTACCTGAAGTAACATTAAAATTCACTACAGATACACAACATAAAAAAGTAGCAGAAGCAATGCAAGAAATGTTTAAGAAAAATCTTGGTGTAGATATTAAATTAGAAAATAAAGAGTGGAAGAGTTACATCGACACATATAAGCAAAGTGATTTCCAATTAGCTTATATGGGATGGGGCGGCTCTCTATTGGATCCGATTACTAAACTAGATTTATATGCAGGTGATGGTCCAAACAACTATGCAAAATGGCATAATAAAGAATTTGATGCTTTAGTAAAAGAGGCAAAAGTTGAACAAAACGAAGATAAGCGTTTTGACTTATTGCATAAAGCAGAAGACATTATGTTTGATGAAACACCATTAATCCCAATTATTTTCCCAAGCTCTTCATATTTACAAAAATCATCAGTATCTGGCGTCCAATTCATTATCGGTTCTAGTCCAGAACTAAGATACGTAAAAATTAAAAAATAAAGAAGTAGGCAACCGCCTACTTCTTTATTTTATTTCTCTTTTATATTCTTTTTTCGTTCCATCAGAGAAGACAACTTCTAAATCGAATTTTTGGTAGTCTTTATCAAGTTTGAATACATTGACTACTTGATCAATTACTTCTTGATCTGGTGTGTTTTTATCGAATTTTAATTCTTGTAGAAGAGGGCTTAATTTTGTAATAGCCTCGTCGCCTGTGAACTTTACATCTGTTTTATGGTCTTCAATCTTTGCTTCCATTTTCTTGTCCGCTGCTACATTTTTATAATCAGCTTCGTAGTCTTTCTTCGTATCTTGATAGTCTGCCTTTAAATCAAATTCATTAAAGTTTAGTTTTAAATCTGCAGGAGCCTCATTTTTTGCTTCTTCAGTCGTTTTCTTATTAGAAGTTGTATCTTCTTTTGCAGGAGCTTTACATCCTGTTAATGCAGGTACTAGCATAAGAGCTAATAAAATTGATAGTAAAATTCTCATTATAAATTCCTCCTTATGTAACTTCTTTCTATACAAGTTTTTCCTAATTTTATGTAATTATGTATAAACCTAATAAATTATTTCCTTAAGGGGGACACACATGCGCATTAATTAAATTGAAAGTAATTTGTATGTATATGGGGATTTTTAAAAAATATCTTTGCGCTTTCTAATCATTAACACAAATAAGCATCGCTGTATTTGGAAATGCAGTGATGCTTTCTAAAATATATTAAACAATCGGTGGATTATTTCCCGCAACATATGCAGCGAATGGTTATTACACAATAATATTTAGTGGAGTTAATTTAGTGGAAAATATTATTTCGTTATTACTTATTATACTAGTTACACAATTGGTAGCGGGAATCACTATAGGTATAAAAGGAATAGTAAAGAGGAGAAGTTCTGTAGTTAAAGAAGCATAAAGTAAAAAGGTATCCTTCGTGGGATACCTTTTTTACTAGCGTTTATTATTTTGCAACTTCTGTCCACTTGTAGTTAAACTCACCGCCGAAGTCTGTTGTTACAAGTCCTTTAATAAATCCGCGTTGTAAGTAAGAACGGCCTTGTTGGTATAAAGGAGCGACAGCACCATCTTGTAATAAGGTTTTTTCAGCTTGCTTCATTGCCTCCCAGCGACCTTTTTCATCACCAGCCAAATCAGTTTTCACTTTACGAATAAGCTCGTCGTACTCTTTGTTAGAGTATTTATCGAAGTTATAAGCACTATCTGTTGTGAATAGATCTAAGAATGTAATAGGATCTGCGAAGTCAGGGCCCCAGCCATCGATTCCAATTTCGTAATCACCACTTAATAGTAGTTTTAACTGTTGTTTACGTGGTTGAGGTTTTAAATTCACTGTTAATCCATCTAGATTCTTTTCTAATTCACCTTTTAAATATTCACCAGTTTTCTTAGCTAAAGCATTATCACTTGTTAATAGTTCAATTGTTACTTTGTCAGTACCAAGTTCTTGTTTCGCTTTTTTCCAGTTTTCTTTTGCAGATTTCACATCATCTTTGACTAGATTTCCATTCTCTTTACGGAAGTCATTACCGTCGGGACTTTTTGCGAATTTCGCAGGAACCATTCCTTCTGCTGGGATTGCACCGTTATTTAAAATTGTTTCTACGTACGCTTTTTTATTCATTGCTTCGTTAATAGCGAGGCGTGCATGTTGATTTTTTAATACTGCATTTTTCTGATTTAGTCGTAAGAATTGGATACCGACTTCAGCGCGTTCCTTGAAGTTGGAATCGTTCTTATACTTATCAACAAACTCCGCAGTTAAAGCAACACGATCAATTTGTCCTGAATCATATAAGTTAACTTCTGTAGATTTATCTTTAACGACATTGAAGTTGATTTCTTCTAGTTTTACAGTTTTAGCATCCCAATAGTTAGGGTTCTTCTTCAATTGGAAGCTTTGTTCATGTTTCCAGTTATCTAATGTGAAAGCACCATTGTAAATTAAATGATTTGTTTCTAAACCGTATTTATCGCCTTGAGATTTTAAATACTCTTCATTGATTGGTAAGAATGTTGCAAATGTCGTTAAGCTTAAGAAGTAGGGAACAGGGCGGTCCAGTTGTACTTCTAAAGTTTTATCGTCAAGAGCTTTAACGCCTAATTGATCGATTGCTACTTCTTTTTGGTTTATTTGTTTCGCATTTTTTATATCAAAGAATAAGAATGCATATTCAGCAGCTGTTTCAGGGTTAACGGCACGTTGCCAAGCGAAAATAAAATCTTTTGCTGTAACAGGAGTACCGTTTGACCATTTTGAATCACGAAGATGGAAAGTATACTTTGTTTTATCCGGACTAATGTCAACCGATTCAGCAACACCAGGGATCGGTTTATTATCTTCTCCTATAGCATATAAACCTTCAAAAACATTTCTCATTACATTCATGGATTCCCCATCCGTCGCTTTTGCAACATCCATTGTTGGAATTTCTGAAGCAAATGATAAGTTAATCGCTTGTTTATCAGGTGCTTTATCGTTCGCTTTTGCTCCGCCTGCATTATCTTTATTTCCCCCGCAAGCAGTTAGTAGTAGACTTGCCCCTAAAACAGATGCAACAACAGGTACAACTTTTTTCTTCATTGTTCTTTCCTCCCTAAATGTGTTGTTCGTAACGTCATAATGTCCATGTCTTGAAGTGTAGCTATAGAAGGAGAGAAAACCTATTATAAATATGTGTATATAGGTAATCAGGTATTCTATATGTATATACATGTTGAACTATAATCTATCGTTATATGTTTCAACTTAGTAGACATTACATTTTGATGGTAAAATATTTTGTTTCTTTGATTATTTAGAATATTAACACTGGAAAGAACTATATGTCAATAATAAAAAGTGGAGTGTTAATTTCTTGGAATAATATATTGAAAAAGCAGATTTCCTCATATTAGGGAATCTGCTTTTAATATATTTTGCTAAAAAAACAATGGGTGTGGGTGAGAACACGATGATCTAAGTTGCATTTTATCCCGCATTAACGGGCAGTAAGATCCTCACCTCAAAATTCAGTGAAAGCAAAGAAGTTAGGGGGGATCAACTGCCCGTAAAAGCCCGATTGGTGAGGGCTGATTAAAGTTTCACTTTATTTTTCAATTTTTGCCCATTTGAAGTTTAATTGACCTGCAAAGTCTACTTGTACAATGCCTTTCACATAAGAACGCTCTAAATAAGATTCTCCTTTTTGGTAAAGAGGAGCAATAACAGAGTCCTTAAATAAGATTTTTTCTGATGCTAGTAACGCTTCCCAGCGAGCTTTTTCATCACCAGCCAAAGTAGTTTTAACTTTTTCAATTGTGTCATCAAACTCTTTATTAGAGTAATGATCTAAATTGTAAGGGTTATTCGTCGTAAATAGTTCAAGGAATGTAATTGGATCAGCAAAGTCAGGGCTCCAACCGTCAATTCCAATCTCGTAGTCACCTTTTAATAAGAGTGAAACTTGTTGTTTACGTGGTTGCGGTTTTATATTTACCGTTAAGCCATCTAAATTCTTTTCTAGTTGTCCTTTTAGAAACTCACCAGTTTTCTTCTCAAGGTCACCATCACTTGTTAATAATTCTAATGTTATCTTTTCAGAACCAAGTTCTTTTTTTGCTTTCTTCCATAATTCTTGTGCAGATGTTGTATCAACTTTTGTTAAATCACCGTTTGCAGTACGGAAGTCTTTTCCATCAGGCCCTTTTGCAAAGTTTTTCGGCACGAGACTAAAGGTTGGTGTAGAGCCATCATTTAATAACGTATTTACAAAAGATTTTCGATCAATTGTTTGATCGATTGCTTGGCGTGCAGAAACGTTTTGAAGTACTTTGTTTTGCTGATTCATACGTAAAAACTGTACCCCTACGTTCGGACGTTCTTTAAAGTTAGCATCCTTTTTATATTTATCAACGAAGTCAGATGTTAGTTTTATACGGTCTAATTGTTTGGATTCGAATAAATTTACTTCTGTTGATTTCTCTTTCACAACGTTGAAATTGATTTCTTCGAGTTTGACATTATCTTTATCCCAATAGTTAGGGTTTTTCTTGAATTTAAAGCTTTGTTCATGCTTCCAATCACTTAGTGTAAAAGCTCCGTTGTACAAGATTTTGTTATCTTCTAAAGCGTACTTATCACCTTGTGCTTTAAAGAATTCCTCGTTGATTGGTAGAAATGTTGGGAACGCCGTTAAGCTAATAAAATACGGAACAGGGCGCTCTAATTCTACTTCAAACGTATGGTCATCAACTGCTTTTATACCAAGTTGATCGGATGGGAGTTCTTTGCTATTAATTTTTTTAGCGTTTTTAATATCCAGGAATAAAAAAGCATATTCAGAAGCTGTTGCTGGATCGACAGCTCTTTGCCAAGCGAAGACAAAATCTTTCGCTGTTACAGTTGTGCCGTTCGACCATTTTGAATCTCGTAAATGGAATGTGTATTTCGTTTTATCAGCACTTACTTCATGAGATTTCGCAACGCCAGGAACAGGTTTATTACCTTCACCAAGATTGTATAAACCTTCAAATACGTTTCTCATTACTTGACCAGAATCAGTATCTGTAGCACGAGCCGTATCCATTGTTCGAATCTCAGTAGGTGAAGATAAGTTTAAAACTTGCTTACTAGGTGCCTCATCTTTTGCATTTGCTCCGCTCGCTTCGTTTTTATAACTACCGCAACCAGATAATAAAATACTTACTCCTACAACTGATGCAATACCGGGTACAAACTTCTTTTTCATTTGATTTTCCTCCTAAATAGTTAATAAGATTGGATGATGATGAGGGAAATGAAAAACAAAAAATCCCTCTTTTCGTATTGAGAAAGAGGGATTTTTACGTACAAGTTATGCACCCGTATATAAACGAAGTCCCTCATTCTATCTTTCAAGCACAAAGCTTGCAGGAAGTGGCACAGTATTCAAAATGAACCTGCTGCCGAGGTTTCAAAGGGCCAGTCCCTCCACCTCTCTTGATACAATGAGAATAAATTTTATTAATTTTTGTGTTTCTTTGATAATTCAAAATCTTACACCTTAGATAATGAAGTGTCAATCAAATGGAATATAGTTCAAATTTTCAGTTTTATTAAAAATAAAAAAACCACTGCATATGGCAGTGGTTTCCCTACTAGAAGTTAAAGTTATCTGGATCTGGACCAACGCGATGATTTTCGTTTAAAGCCTGAATTGCTTTCATATCATCCGAGCTTAATTCAAAGTCAAAGATGTTTGCATTTTCAATAATGCGGTGTTCTTTAATAGACTTAGGGATTGTTACAACTTCATTTTGTAGATCCCAACGTAAAATAACTTGTGCAGTCGATTTATTATATTTCGTAGCGATTTCTTGTAATGTTGGGTGATTAAGTAGCTGCCCCTGCATTAATGGTGACCAAGCTTCAAGCTGGATGTTATGTTCTTTACAGAAGGCATGTAATTCTTCTTGTGCTAAACGTGGGTGGTATTCCACTTGGTTAACCATTGGTTTAATTTCTGCAATTTCAAATACGTCTTGCAAATGGTGAATATGGAAATTACTCACACCGATAGCACGAACACGACCATCTTTATAAAGCTGCTCTAAAGCTTTCCATGATTCAGTGTATTTTCCTTTTACAGGCCAATGTACTAAATATAGATCTAAATATTCTAGACCTAATTTTTCTAATGTAGTTTCAAATGCTTGTAGTGTTGACTCGTAACCTTGATCACTATTCCACACTTTTGAAGTGATGAATAACTCTTCACGAGGAATACCAGATTCTTGAATTGCCTGTCCAACGCCTTCTTCGTTTTTATATATCGCAGCAGTATCGATACTACGGTATCCATTTTTTATAGCTGCTTTTACAGAATCAATTACTTCTGTACCATCTTCAACTTTAAAAACACCCAAGCCGAACCAAGGCATTTTCACGCCGTTATGTAATGTTGTATAGTCGTTTAAACTTGTTAAAGTCATATTAATTCCCCCTAGCTTTTTTATTGGTCGCTTCAACTGCTTGTTGAATGACTTCTGAAAAATTATTTTCATATAGAACTTTTAAGCCTTCAGCCGTTGAACCTCCTGGTGTTGTTACTTGTTCGCGGAGCATAGCTGGATCCTGATTTTGCTGGAGCATAGCGGCAGAGCCAGCAATCATTTGAATGACAAGGTGTTTTGCTGTTTCCTCATCAATACCATAGCTTTTCGTTGCTTCAATTAAACCTTCAGCAAAGTGATAGAGAAAAGCGGGTGCACTACCAGTAACTGCGGTAAGTTGGTGAACTTCCTCTTCGGTACAAAACTGTGAGGTACCGATACCTTTTAAAAGAAGTTGTAACGTTTCTTGATGTGTTTCATCTACGGAATGTCCCGTCGTATATAAGGAGATAGACTTTCCAATCCCAGCAGCTGTATTTGGCATAATCCAAGCAACAGGTGTCCCTTGGGGAAGTCTTTCTTCTAGATAAGATGGTCCGATTCCGGCAGCAACTGTCACGACAAATTGATTAGTTAGAAGAGGGGATAAATCCGCTAATAGCTGTTCATGTGCGACAGGCGGCATTGCTAAAACGATTGTATCTACAGATTTAATATGCTGTTTCCAATCTGTTGTAATCGATAGATCATATTGAGTTTGTAATTGCGTTAGTTTTTCTATGTTACTTCGGTTGGAAACAATAATTTCTTCGATGTATTCTTTACTTGTTGTAAGTAGTCCAGCAAATATAGCTTCTGCCATACGACCGGCACCAATAAATAAAATTCGATGTTTATTAGGCATATCCTTTATTCCTTTCTGATGAGAATATGTTATAAAAAACGATAACATTTTTAAGAGAATTTTGTAAAAAGAAACGGCTTATCGTAAGTGGAATAGATGAGTGGGGAGTTTTACAGGAGAAAATTTATAGTAAGTATAAGAGTTATTTCTTATACTGTTGATAGGGAGTTTATTACATATCTGGGGAGAGATAAATATGGTTAGAAGTCCACTTTTTTTACTCATTTCTAGTATTATTTGCATATTAGTTGGGTTCTATATCCGATCAAGTTATATTGAAATTTTCGCATCGGTTATGGGGATTATTAATGTTTGGTTACTTGCAAGGGAAAAGGTATCAAACTTTTTATTTGGGATGATTACAGTTGCGGTATTTCTGTATATTTTCACTACACAAGGCTTATACGCAATGGCAGTATTAGCAGCCTTCCAATTTATATTTAATGTGTACGGTTGGTATTACTGGATTGCGCGTAGTGGGGAGGAGAAGGTAAAACCGACAGTTCGCTTAGATTTGAAAGGATGGATTATTTATATATTTTTTATTTTAGTTGCTTGGATTGGTTGGGGATATTATCAAGTCCGTTATTTAGAATCGACAAGTCCATATTTAGATGCTTTAAACGCTGTATTAGGATTAGTAGCTCAATTTATGCTGAGCCGAAAAATCTTAGAAAATTGGCATTTATGGATTTTGTATAACATAGTTAGCATTGTGATTTATATTTCAACGGGCTTATACGTCATGTTAGTATTAGCTATTATTAATCTATTTTTATGTATCGATGGCTTGCTAGAATGGAAGAAAAACCATAAAGAGCGAGAACGTGTAAAAAATTATATTTAGAAAATAATTGTAATCAAAAACCCCCTGAAGCATATACGTTTCAGGGGGTTTAAATATAGTGTGAATTTATGCTTTTGTCATACCAAGCAATACAGCGCCGCCGATAATTAAAACACTACCTAGGGCAATAAAGATCAATTGACGTTTTGTTTTCTTTTCACCTAAGAAGACAATCGCACCGAATGTTGAGATAACGATTCCAGTTTGAGATAATGGGAAGCTTGTCGCTACTCCGACACGTGGTAATGAAAGAAGTAAGAATAAGTTTCCTGTTCCCCAAAGTAAACCAGATACAGCATTACGAATTGCATATTTGTTAAATGGTTTATGTTTAGACGTCAGTACAACCGCACCAACGAACATACCAACTGCCTGTGGTAAAATAGCAGACCAACCATCGATATTATACCAACGAATAATAATTACATATACAAGATAGCCGAAAGTAGAAACAATTAAAGTAAGAAGTCCCTTTTTCAATTGTCCTGGTGGCTGTGCATTTTCTTTATCATCTAGTGATGTGAATACTACACCAATTACGATTAATAGGATTGCAATCGTTCCCAGAACAATCGTTGTAGTAGTAGTCCACTCACGAAAAGCGATAACTCCAAAGATAGAAGTTGCAACAAGTTGCATACCAGTAGAAATAGTTACAGTAGTTGAAACACCTAGTTTTTCAACTGTTTTTAATTGGTTTACTTGTCCTAAAGCCCAGAATAAACCTGAAATAAAGCCAACAATCAAGACTGTCATTGTTAAAGTTGGTTGAGTAAATACATACATAGTTGTTGCGAAGAATAGAGCACCGATTGTCATACCTACCGTTTGGCTATATGCACCACCGCCCATTTTTACGCTTACTAATAAGATGTTTCCCCATGCGATTGCAGGAAGAAGCGCTAATAAAATGTCCATTACAAGACTCCCTTCGGTTTTCTATACCAATATAATTACATAGCGTTCTAACGATCGGTAATGCCCCACTAATAGAGTAGAAGATTACCGATCGCTAAAACAGGATGAAGAATTTACGATATAAATGCGTTTTCATTTCTTCATTTTTTGAAACACTTTCATATAATAACAGGAAATTACCTATTTTAGAAAGTGAATTCAAATAAAATGTATATTTAAATAAGATAAAAAATTCAGTTATTAATCAAATCATTTTATTTTCCGGGAAATAAAAAGCAACTTTTGTCGAAAGTTGCTTTAAGAAGTAGTAATTCTTCTATTAATGAGTTGAATGCATAGTAAGAATAGAAGGGACATACTAATCGTTATGATTACAAGCGTCCAAGCTAGTTGCATATTACTCGCATCAATAGCCATATAAATCGCCGTTGGAATCGTCTGAGTTTTGCCAGGTATATTTCCTGCAAACATTAAAGTTGCACCAAATTCACCGAGTGCGCGAACAAAGCTTAAAATCATACCGCTAAGTAGTGCGGGGAATGCAAGCGGGAGTGTAACATGTAGAAAAACTTGATATTCACTTGCACCAAGATCGCGCGCGCCATCTTCAATTTGTACATTTGCGATAGAAAATCCTGTTTTTGCTGATTGGTACATGAGCGGAAATGCAACGACTGTAGAAGCAATGATAGCAGCAGTAGATGTAAACATAATGGACTGCTGAAATAATGATTCAATCCACTTTCCAATGGGACTGTTATTTCCAAAAATGATAATTAGAAAAAAGCCGATAACAGTTGGTGGAAGCACCATTGGTAATAAGAAAATAGTTTCTAGTAGTACTTTATATCGCCACGAGGAGCGCGCTAATGCTCGTCCAATAATCGTTCCTAAGATCGTAACGATTATTGTGGCGCACGCAGCTACTCGCAAGGATAGAAAGACAGGTGACAAAATTGCATCAAAGCTCATAGCGATTATGGCAGGATTGTAAATCCATATTTCTTAAAGATAGATTGTGCATCTTTTGATTGTAAATACTCATAGAATGAAGTCGCCTCTTTCTTATGCTTAGATTCCTTTATAACACCTAAAGGATAGTGGATTGGCTCATGAGAATTAGCTGCTACCGCTTCTACAATTTTTACCTTGTCTGAAACGAGAGCGTCTGTTTTATATACAATACCAGCATCAACATTACCTGTTTCTACATATGTTAACACTTGGCGAACATCTTTTGTAAATACGATTTTATTTTGAACGTCATTCCAAAGATTTTCATATGTGAGAGAAGCTTTTGCATATTTTCCTGCAGGTACAGATTCGGGTGTACCAAGTGCGATTTTCTTGATTTTCTCATCCTTTAAATCTTGAAGTTTTGTAAGAGCACTATCTTTTGGAATGACTAGAACTAGTTCATTTCCAAGAAGGTTTTTCCCTTCTTTTTCATTAATAAATCCTTTTTTAACAAGAGTTTGGAATTTATCCTCTGCTGCAGAGAAGAATAAATCAGCAGGTGCACCTTGCTCAATTTGTTGTTGAAGTGCACCAGAAGCACCGAAGTTAAAAGAAAGTTGAATAGTTGGTTCTTTCTCTTTATATTGCTTTTCAATTTCTTTTAATGCATCTTGTAAACTTGCAGCAGCTGATATAGTCAGCTCCACTGATTCTCCCTCTTTAGCAGCTGACTTTTCTTCACTTGAACAAGCTACACTGAATATAAGAAGAAAAGAAAGTATAAGTACCCCAATGGATCGTAAAGTAAATTTGTTCATAAAAAATCTCCCTTCGTTTACTAAAATAATTATAACTAATTATAACTAAATATAACTAGTTATAATTGAATATAATTTGAACGATATAGTTGTTTTTAAAAACTAGGAGAAATATTCTTTTCTTTGTTACAATGAAGGAAGAAAGTGAGGAATCGTCTATGGATCATCATTCCTACACAACGGAAGAAGTAGCAAAGCGATTAAAAGTATCAAAATTAACTGTATACGACCTAATTAAAAAAGGAGAACTTCCTTCTTATAGGGTTGGTAGACAAATGCGCATTGATGCAGCTGATTTAGAACAATATATAAAGCAAATGAAAACAGGGAAGGTACAATTTACTCCTGTAAAGAAGGACGAAATTAGTAGTTCGAATACACGTATCATTAGTGGTCAAGAACTAACGTTAGATATGTTGGCAAAGCATATAGAAAATCGATTGCCAAATTCTAATATATTGAGAGCGTATCAAGGTAGTTTAACGAGTTTAGTGAAGATGTACCAAGGAGAAGGAAGCGTCGTTAGTTTACACTTATTTGATGGTGAAACGGGTACATATAATGTTCCTTACGTAAAACGTATTTTAGTTGGACAACCATATATTATGATGAATTTATTAGCAAGAAATGTTGGGTTTTATGTGCAAAAAGGGAATCCACAAAATATAAAAACATGGGCTGATTTAGCTCAGTCATCTATACGATTTGTAAATCGAGAAAAAGGTTCTGGTATTAGAGTGTTAGTGGATGAGCAATTGCGAATTCAAAAATTAAGTAAAGAAGATATTAACGGGTATGAATGGGAAGAATCGAATCACCTTGGCGTTGCCTCGCAAGTCGCGAATGGAAAAGCTGATATTGGGGTAGGATCAGAAAAGTTTTCCCAAATTGTGAACGTAGACTTTATTCCAATAATGAAAGAACAGTATGATTTAGTACTTCTGAAGAATAAAGAAAATGATGAACTTATTGAGGTTATAAAAGGAATTTTGCAATCTGAAGAGTTTCACAATGAATTAAAAGCAATTGGTGGATATGATATAAGCAAAACAGGCCAAATTATATATGAAACAAACTAAAAAGCTGCTTGTCTATAAGACGAGCAGCCTTTTCTATATATAAAGGGGTTGGGGGAAACAAAGTGTTAAATAAGACTTTGAGCAAGTGCATAAATGAATGCAGTAAGAAGAGTAGCTCCACTTGCAAGTCCGATAAAGTGAAACTTTAATCAGTGAGGGCGGGGTATCCCTCGCTGATTATTAGCCCTCACCAATCGGGCTTTTACGGGCAGTTGATCCCAAACCTAACTTCTTTGATTTCGCTGAATTTTGAAGTGGGAGTCTTACTGCCCGTTAATGCGGGATAAAGTCTGATTTGTTGAAAGTAATGTTGTTCATTATAATCTCTCCTTATTTGTTTAATGTAGTTGCGACTGCTTTTGCATCGACAAGTGCGGATAGCACCATGCCCATTGTATTGAAAAATTTGTTTGATTTCATTTTGTTCATCATGCGTATCCGCTCCTTTTCGAATTGTTGTTGCCCTGCTTTCTGTCTTAATTATATGAAATATAGCAGCCTGCAACTATCGAATTGGCTTACGTAAGACTTACACTTTTGTAAGAAAAAAAGACATTCGTGTAAGAATGTCCTTCAAAGCATATTGATATGATGGTGCTCTTTAATTGTTTTTAAAAAGCTGCGCATCGAATTGGTCATGTAACTATCTTTACGGCGTATGAAAACAGTTGAAATACTGCCGTATTTCTCCGGAATTGGATGGCAGTGGACTTTACCTGCTGTAGAAAGGTGCTGCACCGCAGACTGGGGGACGAGTGTAATCCCAAGACCGAGCGCTACGCTATTTAATATAGTTTCTAATATGTTAAATTCCATAATTCTTTTTGGTAGCAAACCTTCATCTTTAAGCCATCGTTCAAGTTTGGAACGGTATCCACATCCTTGATTAAAAACGAGTAGGGGCGTCGTAGTGAATTCTTCTATATGAAAAGCTTTATTTTGTGTAACAAGCATTAATTTCTCAGTACTAACATCGTATTGTTCAATTAGTGGATGTTTAATAGGACCTGATATAAAGGCGCCATCTAATTGATGATCAAGTACTTCTCTAATAAGTTCTTCCGTTAGACCGGCTTGTAATGATAAATCGACATTTGGATAGCTTTTATAGTAAGAAGACAAGATGGTAGGTAATGTACTGACTGTTTCGACTGTACCGATTTTTAATATACCAGATGGTGTTTCACTATCTAAAAACACTTGTTTTAGCTCTTCAACATCTTGCAAAATTTTATGAACGTAAACGAGCATTTTTCTTCCTTCAGCTGTTAAAGTCATGCCTCGCTTATGACGGTAAAAGAGAGGTGTTTTCAGCTCGTTTTCTAATTGTTTAATACGTGCGGTTACATTTGATTGTACGTAATTTAATTCCTTTGCTGCGCCGCTTACACTACCGCGGTCGGCAACGCTCTGGAAGATTTGTAAGTCTCGTAATTCCATTTTATGCTCCTCCTTGATGTTAACTATCATTATAAATGATAGTTAACATCATTTTGAATCATTTTACGTGATATATTTTTTCTTTTACAATTCTCTTTGTGCAAATAGAAAGAAGTGGGGGATTGTGGTGAGAAAAGGTCAAATGATAATAGGTGCTTTGGCATGTTTAATTGCAAGTATGTCATGGGGAGCGATGTTTCCGGTTGCTGATCATGCTCTAGAATACATAGATCCATTTTATTTTTCGTTTATTCGTTATGGTGCGGTAGCAATTGTATTGATTGTATTATTGCTAATGAAAGAAGGAAAGAAGGCATTTCGCTTAGAAGGAAGAGGGAAGTTACTCGTCTTTTTTGGAACAATGGCTTTTACCGTATATAATGTATTAATTTTTCTAGGACAAATGTTAATGGGAAAATCAGGTGTAATGGTAGCTTCTATTATGGAGGCGCTTATGCCAATGATTTCAATTTGTATTTTATGGGGATATAAAAATATAAAGCCGAAGAAATATATGATAACGAGCATGATTATCGCGTTTGTAGGGGCTATATTTGTTATTACGAAAGGTGATATGAGTTTCTTTTTAACATTGAAAGATAACATGTTTTCGCTAGCATTTATATTTGTTGGTGTTGTAGGATGGGTTATTTATACGATGGGTGGTCAAACGTGTAGCGATTGGTCAACATTACGCTATTCTACTTTGACATGTGTATTGGGTACAACTGTCACAGGGATTATAACTGTGGTCATTACAGTGCTTGGATATGTATCTGTTCCAAGTATGGAAACGATTTCTATTGTGAAGTATGATTTGTTATTTATGATGACATTACCAGGTATTGTAGCGCTACTTGCTTGGAACTACGGTGTGAAAATCTTATCATCCATTAATGGTATTTTATTTATTAACTTTGTGCCAATTACTACTTTAGTTATTATGATGATGCAAGGATATAAAATAACGACATTTGATGTATTAGGAACATTATTTGTTATTGCAGCGCTTATTCGTAATAATGTTTGTCAGAGAAAAGAAGAAAATATAAATAAACAAATTTTGCAAGAAAAGCAATTGCGTCAAGCTGTTTAATAGGCAACTGGAGGATTTTATATGTTAGAAAGTTTATTGTTTTTCTTTGCTGCTGGAGTTGCCTGCGAGCTTGCAGCAATTAATCGAAACGGTCGTAAAAATATAAAACAACAAGCTGAACTGATACAGCTTTTAAAAGACTTGAAGGAAAGAAAAAATTAAAAAGACGACCGGGCATAGACGGTCGTCTTTTCTATTATTATTTATATAAAGGGGAAAGGGGACACAAAGTTATATAAGCGTAGCAGCGTAAATGAAAGCAGTAAGAAGAATCGAGCCGCTAGCTAGTCCTAAAAAATCTAATTTATTAAAAGTCATGTTATTCATTATAAATTCTCCTTACGTGTTTAATATAGAAGCAACAGCTTTTGCATCGATAAGAGCGGAGAATACCATGCACATTGTATTTAAGAAATTGTTCGTTTTCATTTTGTTCATCATATAGATCCGCTCCTTTTCAAATGGTTGTTGTTACTTTCTGACTTAATTGTATAAGATAGTGGAGGGAGTCACTATCGAATTAGCTTACAAGAAAATTACACTTTTGTAAGAATTGAAATTTAACAATAAATACTTATTTTTATTACCAACTCCTAAAACTTAGTGTTATAATCGTTGTAAGAAAATAATTATACTTCGGATATTCAGAAAGGAACGAAACAAATGTATAAACCAATTACATTTTCGTTGAAATATATATTTAAAATGGCTGGGAAGGTAGAAGTACAAGGGAGAGAGAAATTACCGGAAGATGGCCCTTACGTTGTTGCGTGTACACATACAAGTTTTATGGATGTTTTAATGTTAGCGGCAGGAATGTACCCAACCCAAATTCATTACATGGCAAAAAAAGAACTGTTTGAAGGGAAATTTAAAAATTGGTTTTTTAAAAATGTAAATGCATTCCCTGTAGACCGTGCGAATCCAGGGCCAAGCACATTAAAAATTCCATCACGTTTATTAAAAGAAGGAAAAGTAGTAGGGATTTTCCCGAGTGGGACGAGGTCATCAGAAGACGTTTCACTAAAGGCTGGGGCTGTTACGATTGCAATGCGTTCTAACGTTCCGTTAATACCGGCAGCCTATGTTGGTCCATCAAGTATAAAAGAATTGATAAAAGGAAAAAAAGCGCGATTAGTTTTTGGAGACCCAATTCAAATCGATGCTGAAGAACAAATAGACCGAAAAACGGCTATGAAAATGATGACAGATGAATTAAATGCAAAGTTTGAAGAACTAAAGGAAGTTTTGCAGCCAAATCAAAAATAAGAAAAGACGATCGTGCATAGACGGTCGTCTTTTCTATTATTAGTTGAACCAATCGGGCTTTTACAGGCAGTTGATCTCCCGCCTAACTTCCTCGCATTCGCCGAATTCTGAGGTGGGAGTCTTACTGCCCGTTAAAGCGGGATAAAGGGGAAAGGGGACACGAAGTTATAGTGTAGCAGCGTAAATGAAAGCAGTAAGAAGAACGGTGCCGCTAGCTAGTCCTAAAAAATCTAATTTATTAAAAGTGATGTTGTTCATAATGCATTCTCCTTACTTGTTTAATGTAGAAGCAACAGCTTTTGCATCGATAAGAGCGGAAAATACCAAGCTCATTGTATTTAAGAAATTGTTCGTTTTCATTTTGTTCATCATATAGATCCGCTCCTTTTCAAATGGTTGTTGCCCTGTTTCTGACTTAATTATATGGAATGTTGCGGAGAGTCACTATCGAATTAGCTTACAGGAAAATTACACTTTTGTAAGAAAAACGAATGAAAGTGTCATGATGAGAAGATTTGACATATGTTCATGTGATTCATTAAGTTAAAAGTAGAGGTGAGTGTATGGCTAATATTAAAGATATTGCAAAGATGGCTGGGGTTTCAGTTACGACTGTTTCGAGGGTATTAAATGATCATCCATATGTAAGTAAAGAAAAAAGGAAAGTTGTTTTAGAAATAGTTGAGAAATTGAATTACTCGCAAAATGCAAATGCTGTTCATTTATCAAAAGGGAAGACGAATATTGTTGGCGTGATTTTACCTTATATTAATCATCCGTCTTTTGATGCGATGGTGGGTGGAATGATGGAAGTTGCGTTAGCTCATAATTACAGGGTGCTTCTTTGTCAAACGAACTACAATAAAAAAGAAGAAATGAAAAGTTTACATATGTTGAAAACAAAGCAACTAGACGGTCTTATCATTTGTTCTCGTGCCAATGAGTGGGAAACTATAGAGCCTTATGCAGCGTATGGGGCGGTTATTGCTTGTGAGGATAATGATATTGAAAGCATATCGAGTGTATATACAGATCATTTTAATGCCTTTCAATTAGGGATGAGTTACCTTATTGAAAAAGGTTATAAGAAGATTGGATATTGTACGGGAAGAAAGTTAGGGCCAAGTAGTAAGAAACGTTTTGATGCTTATAAACAACAGCTACAATTAATAGATGAAGAAGTGATGGAAGATCGGATTTTCACAGAATGTTTTACGTTAGAAGATGGTGTAAGAGTTGCACATCAATTCAAGGAGATGGAGAATCCTCCTGAAGCATTAATAGTGGCAGGAGATGAAGTTGCTATTGGGATCATGACAGAAGTTAAAAAATTAGGTATTGAAGTTCCTGAGGATTTAGCGATTATTGGTTTTGATAATCAACCGATTTCTCAAGTTTTACAACTGACAACCATTGACCAAAATTTAAAGGGAATAGGTAAGACGGCTTTTGAAATGTTTTATAGGCAAGTAAGTGATGAGAGTTCTAAACAAGAAAAGATGGAAATTCCATATAAACTTGTAGAACGCTCGACGGTTTAGTATTTATCCGTTATGTGTATAATCACATAACGGATTATTTTTTGAAATGTCTTTGACAGGAAACGCGTTTCATACTTTATAAAAGAGTTACACCGGTCTGTAATAATCCATGGATTCTTTTCAAGTGTTAAAACAATGAATAGAATTTGGAGGGATATGCATGAATGAGCTTTTATTAAGTATGAAAAAATATGTAGAGGATGACGAAAAGATTTTAGCGTTTGTCGTAGGGATATTTGAAAAGGATGACTTTACTTTATGTTATCAACATGGGGTTTTTGTTGCCACTACTAGACGTCTTCTATTTTACGGGAAATTTCCGTGCTATCCTGCGATATTTGAAGAGTATTCGTATTTGCATATAGATGACATAGATTTCCGTCCATATTTCGAATGTACTTGTAATCGTGAAACCATTAGAGCTAAGTATATTCAGAGTGGGAATGTGGAGCGCTTTGTCCGTACAGTTAGAGCGAATATGAATAATTAATCACCCCTTTGTTTAAACATAATATCTTGGTCTTTGTGAGGGGAAATGCGGAATAAAAACAACTTCTAAACCTCTAGGAGATAGTGATACAATGTCAAATGGGGGGAGGTATGAACTATGGTTAATCAACGTATAAAGGAAATAACACTAATTACAATTGGTTCATTATTATTCGCAATTGGTATTAATTACTTTGCAATTCCAAACCGTTTATCAGAGGGTGGAATTATTGGTTTAACAGTTGTTACGTACTATTTATTTGATTGGTCACCGGGAATTGTGAATTTTGGTTTGAATGCAATTTTATTAGCTGTAGGTTATAAATTTTTTGATAAGAAAACGATGGTTTACACAATTATAGGTATTGTGGAAACATCTTTGTTTTTATATGTTACAGAACATATCGAATATCAAGTAAATAGTGATACGTTACTAGCAGCTTTATTTGCTGGTGTATTTGTAGGTATCGGATTAGGCTGTATGTTCAAAGCTGGAGGTACATCAGGAGGATCGGCAATTTTAGCTCGACTAGCAAATCAATATTTAGGTTGGAGCGTTGGTAAAGGCGTACTTATTATTGATATCGTTGTAATTGCTGGCTCTGTATTTATAATAGGACAAGAAAAGGCAATGTATACACTTGTAGCTGTATTTGTCGGAGCGAAAGTAATTGATTTCATCGTGGAAGGTATGGATACAAAAACAGCTGTTACGATTATTTCGAATCAACCAGACTTAATTCGAGAGACTATTACGAAAAACATGACGCGCGGTGTCACTGTATTAGAAGGACGCGGCGGATATACTGGTAAAAATAAAGAAGTTTTATATATCGTTATTAATAAACAAGAGCTTGTTAAGTTAAAGCAAGTTATTAGTAGAGTTGATGAAGATGCCTTCGTTGTCATTCACGATGTGCGTGATGTACTTGGTGGTGGCTTTAAAGCAAGCTAAAAGGTGAACGAGAAAATTCGTTCATCTTTTTTTATCCCGCATTAACGGGCAGTAGAATTCCCACCTCGAAATTCAGCTGGAGCAAAGAAGTTAGGTGGGAGATCAACTGCCCGTAAACGCCCGATTGGTGAGGGCTGATTAAAGTTTCACTTTATTCTTACAAAAATGTAAGGGTAATGTAATGGGATTGAATGGTAGATTAAATTCCTGCTCTTTAGAATGGATGTATAAGTATCCTGCAGAGGAGGGAGATCAGTATTATGAAGAAAAAAATAATTACTACTGTAATAGCTATGGTAGTGATAGTAGTAGTATTACTACCTACGAAACTTGGACCAGTTATTGATAAATATAATCCGCTTTATACGACGAAAGAATACTATACAATTGTGGATGCGATTGGTCAGCATGTCGGTGATGAATGGTATGAATATGAATTTATTGCATTTGATGAACGTGGAAGAGAACAAAAAATAAAGAAGACTGTTAAGCATATGTTAAAGAGAGATGAAGCATTAAAGGTGTACGCAAAAGGACGCTACGGCGAGGCAATTGAAGAAATTGAAGCTGTAAATATTCCTATTAATGCGAAGAGTAAACTTTTAACGATGAGATAGCGAATTATACCCCCGCCTATTTTTTGTCGAAAATAAAAATACTAGGTAGGGGTATTTTAGGTTCGTGAAAAAGCCTTAGTCCATATGGACTAAGGCTTTTCTTATTATATAAAGGGGAAGGGGGTACATTGTAGTAGCATGAGTGAAAGGTATAAGAAGAGTCGGCTACTAGCAATGTAATTTGGTTATGTGAGTGTTCTTCTTATTTGGCTTACTTTCTAACTTTATTGTACGAAATATAGGTAAGGGAAACTATCGAATTACATTACACATAGCTTACAAACATGTAAGCCTTCTGTAATGTAATTCGATGGTTAAAATATAGTAAATTTCATATAGTGTAACTAGAAAGTCTCACTGTATCACTTTCTGTTTGTAATGTTAATGAAGAATGAAAAACCAACTAATTTTTAATAGCCCTCATCTCTATTTAGATGAGGCTCTTTTTCAAACCTTACAACATTGTAAGGTTTACGTAAGTTAATTCGATAGTAAATTTGTCATATTTTTTGCATAATAGATACAAATAGATAAAAAATAATTAGGGATATATTAAGAAGGGAGAAAACTGGGATGCGTAAAGAAGAAGTAGTGAAG
This sequence comes from Bacillus sp. FSL R9-9530, assembly GCF_038008145.1. Taxonomy (NCBI): domain Bacteria; kingdom Bacillati; phylum Bacillota; class Bacilli; order Caryophanales; family Bacillaceae; genus Bacillus; species Bacillus sp. FSL R9-9530. The sequence goes on along the minus strand of NZ_JBBOYO010000001.1, from coordinate 3,739,004 downwards.
TTTCCAATTAAAGATTTCTGTAGCTACTTTACTGTTGCCGTAGTATGTATTGGATTATTTGATATAATAACAAATTTAATTGTTAACTAATATAGATGATAAAACAAGAAGGAAGACCCTTTCTTGTTTTTTTTATGGGGGCATAAAGATGAAATTGATTGATAGTCATATACATGTTGATCAATATGAGAATGAAGAGAAAAGTAGATTATTTATAGATGTGGAAAACAGTAAAGAGATACAAGGGCTTATTGCAGTATCTATGAATTATCAATCATGTCTAGAAACTTTATCTTTAGCAAAGCGATATCCTTTTGTACATCCAGCAATAGGTTTTCATCCGGAGCAGCCGATTCATAAAGAGGAATGTGAGCAAATTTATAAATTAATTGAAGATCATGTAGAGGAAATCGTTGCGATTGGTGAAGTGGGCTTGCCATATTATTTAAGGAAAGAAGATGAAAATATTGCTATTGATCCATACATAGCGGTGTTAAAAAAGTTTGTGGAACTAGCTAGTAAATACGATTTACCAATTATATTGCATGCGGTTTATGAAGATACTGACACTGTATGTGATTTACTTGAAGAATATAAAGTTTCGCGTGCACACTTTCATTGGTTTAAAGGAAGTGAAGAGACAATGAAACGGATGATGAGGAACGGTTATTATATTTCTATCACACCGGATGTTTTACATAAGGAGAAAATTAGAAAAATAGTTTCGTATTATCCGCTTGAATATATGATGGTAGAAACAGATGGGCCGTGGGAATTTCAGAAGGATACGATGACACATCCTTATATGATAAAAGATGTATTACAAGAAATTAGTATAATAAAAAAAATATCAGTAGAGAAAGTTACTGAGCAAATATATGCGAATACGGTGCGATTTTATAAAGTTAGTGAGTCATAAAAAAACACCAAGCATCTCGCTTGGTGTTTTTTTATGACTCTAATTTTTTCGCACGTCTTAATAATAAAAGAAAGACAATTATAATGAACCCAATTATAAGGAAGAACCCATATTGTTTTATATAATCAATTATGTCATTCGCACTTGTTGGTTTTTCAACGTGAATGCCTTCTTTATTAGTAGTAATATGAATATCTTTCATTTTTACTTCATTCATGTCTTTTTGTAAATCAATCCACTCTATGTTTGGAATACTTTCTAGTTCTTTTAATATTTCTTTTAATGGTTCAACGCCCAAGTAAGGATGATAAAATGCACCGATAATTCCATCAGATAGTTTAGTGATAGATAAAGCACGTTCTTTCATTTTTGCTATAGCTTGTGGCTTACCTTCTTCAATAAAGCCAACAGTTTCAGGAATTAATTTCATCCCATGTAAAAATGACGGTGTACTTATATAAGCCGGTGAGTGCATTGATTTCCAAGTTGTATCGTTTAGTTGTATTTGTCCTACATAAGTTGAAAAATATTGTGATAGTATTTCATATCCTTTTTGAGACATTGTATAGTGCGGAGCTTCAAAGGCAACTGGATATAATTTAGCTTCTACAAGCTCTGTAATCCCTTTTTCAATATGATCTTTAATATATTTTTCTTCGAAGGCTTTCCCGTTTTTTACGTATTTATTATAGTCTTCTGTAGACTGAAAATCTTTTTTTGTTTTTGATTTTTCATGGTTTGGTTGGCGAATTGGTTGATCTGTTTTTACATCCCAAAATTCAAAACCTTCGCCAGTTTCACTATCATAAAACTGATGTGTGTAACCATGCATAACGATAGAGCCACCATTATCTTGCATAAAGTGTAAAACATCGATTAATTCAGAGTTATCCTTTAAATGTACTGTTTTTCCTGTGTCTGGATCTTTGTAAACAGGGATAACGGTAATCATATAAGGGAGCTTTTTCTCTTTTAGTAATTCAGCGATTTCTTTTAATTGCTTTACATCTACAGCTGGATGAACGTCTTCAAGACGTAAATAAGCTGAAGTTTTATTTGTTTCAGGTTTTTGTCCGAAATAAGAAAATAACATTTCACCGACGTAATGAGACATCCAATCGAAAAGGTTTGGAGTTGCAACATAATAGGATGTTCCTTGCTGAATGATTAACGGATGAGTTCCATCAGCACTCAAGGCGTAAGCAAGAGTTGTTCCTTTTGTTTCAATTTTCTTCATTAAGCGTTCTTCATGTAATTCATTTTTTAACTGGTTAGTCGGATATTCTATAGTGTGAATTCGTATATCGGTTTCTTTCGAGGTAATGAAAGAAAAACGATTAGATAATTGTTCAACATTTTGTCCTAAAACTAATATGGGACCTGAGAAGTTTTCTAGAAATTGTTTTGCTGCAATAGAAAAATCTTCTTTTTTCTCTCCGATATAAACAATATGTGTATAAGAAGATGATTCAGTACTTTCCTTTATTTCCTTTAAGCTTTTTACTGTTATATCTTTTGTAAAGTGCCCTAACTGAGTATTAAGGATTTGTACATTGTTTGTAATTTTGTTGTCTTCTGTACTATACAAAACGAGTACTTTTGATTTTGGTGATGTTTGTGCAGAGGTATGTATAGGAATGAGTAGTAAAATGCTGAAAAAGATTAGTAGAGTTCTTTTCATTTATTTATGCTCCTATTCTATATATGGAATTCAATTTACAATTATATACAAGAAAAAAGTTATAGTCCATGTAAGTTACATTTTTGCACGTATTTACCATATGTTTTTTCGCAAAATCGGTCTAAAGCATGATGATAATATGTATAGTAATTTGCTATGATTGAAAGGTAAGAGAATGATAGAGTGTTGGTAATTGTAAAAGAAAGGCTGAAAGGGGACAAATTTCAGCGGAGAAAGAGGTAGAGGTAGTGAAGAAATTCTTTGTAGGATTTTTAGTTGTTCTTGGAGTGTATTTATATTTCCAAGGAAAGTCTGAAGGAATGGGTAAGCTAATGAATGAGACAAGCTATGTTGATTCAGAAGAAGCAAAACAGATGAAACAAATCATTATAGAGGAAGCAAAGAAAGTAAACCTTCCGGAATGGATACCTCTTACAATTGCCGAACACGAAAGTAGGTTAAATCCAAGAAGTGTTGGAGATAACGGAACTTCATTCGGATTGTTTCAATTACACCGCGGTGGTGGGCTTGCGCCAGATCATTTAACTGATGAAGAGCTGAAAGATCCACGTACAAATGCGCAAATTGCAATGCCGCATTTAATGAAAGGTTATAAGCGCGGGGTGCAAAAAGGTTTGACTGATTTTGCATTACTGAAATATATAGCGAATACATCTGGATGGCCAGGGAATTTAGGACCAGAGTGGACGGATAACAATATGAAGTATAACATCGGATTAGAGGATGTATACTATCGAAATAAAGGTGTAATCAAAGAGTAGGTTTTCTATACCTACTCTGTTTTTTTGTGAATAATTTTGTCTTCGTGCTTCATGAAATACTGCGCTAGTTGTATTTTCACATCTTCTAGTTTTGTAGAAACTTGTGGTATTTTATATCCTACATACAACGGTGAAACGACAAACCTAGGAACAACTTTACAAATGATTTTTCCATTTAGATGATAGAAGAATAAGTTATAACTACTACATCCTTTATGGAAATCTGTCAGTATGTAACGTACAGTTTGCTGAATATAATTTGCCATTTCATCTATAAATGCAATATCTTCAATGACTATGTTAAATTCAGTAAAGCCAATAATAGGACGCTCTGAAATGTTGAGTTCAATGCGTTCATTTTTTTGAACAATTACCCCTTGGAAATTTGCTTCCTCAATATTTTCAAGATAGTCTACATGTTTCATTCCGATAATTTGCATATGTGCATGATGCAAACTTCCGCCTGAAAATGGACCATGATTTTTGTATAAAATCACAGAAGTGAATTCTTCATTTTCCTGTAAGTTTAACCAATGGAGAATAGAGAAGCGAATTAGTTTTCTCATATGTTTTTCTGTATATGTTGCGATATGGTCTTCGCAATTATCTGTTTCGATTAGCACGGTTTGAAAGGTATCCTGTAATGTAGGGAATTTATTTTTTAACCAAATAATAGAGCCCTCAGTTGCTAAAATATCCGTTAAATTTTCTCTGTCACAAAAAGGACATGCAGTGTTTCTGTTCCGAATACTTTCTGGTTTTTGTTTACCGATATCGTTTAAAAAATATAGTTGTTGTGTATCCATTTGTATATATGCCCCTTTAAAATATATGTAAAAATCCCGCTTAATACATTCGGGAAAAGGAGAAGGAAATCCTTTAAAGGGAATAGGGAAAAATAAAAGACAAGATATCCTCATTGCAATAGGGTACCTTGTCTTTTATTTTTTCTTTAATAGTGTGTATGGATAATATAGAGCATTTTCATTTTGTTTCTTTTTTCTATTTTTTATTGTGTATAAGGCAATTGCTGTACTTGCGATTACAATAATGGCTTTCTTCATATTCATATACCCCTTTTTATTGTTGGTTTAATTCTTGGCTAACTGCTTTCGCATCAACTAAAGCATGTAAGATCATTTTTACCATGTTCATCATAGTTCTTTCCTCCCTTTTATAGTTCGTTTAGTTCTTTTACAACTGCTTGTCCGTTCACTAATACCTCAAAGATTGCTTTTACGATTTCTTTCATCATGATTGTTTCCTCCTTGTTTTTGTCTCTCTTGTTTACATCTTTATTGTATAGGGAGGTATCTTTTCGTACTATCGCTTTCCATTACGTGAACATAACAGTTTTGTAAGATTTGATGTCACTTATTGAAATGTTTAGTCTATCTTTATTATTTTCAGAAAAATGACTATTCAAACATAAATCGGGGAAGTATAATAAAGAAGTAAGTATTAAATTCCGTACGAAAGGAGTGAATGAGATGAAATGTTCTTTAGCTACGCGCGCAAAATTTTTAGATTATATCTATATTTGTCGTGCGATTTTTCATGATGTAGTTGTTAACGGGATACGTATGCCCTTTTTTAACAATTGCATAGTAGCTATTGAACGATAGAAGTCTCTTCACCCATTTTTGATAAACGTGTGAAAAGGGAGCTATTTGGCTTCCTTTTTCTATGACAAAAACCATGGGGAATGTTTCTTTCCCATGGTTTTTTATATTGAAAGGAGTACGGAAAATGACAATTTGTAGTGTAAATAATGTAAAGAAATCTTTTGGTGGAAACATCATATTTGAAAATATATCGCTTGAAATAAAGAATGGAGAACGTATTGGATTAGTTGGTCGTAACGGTAGTGGGAAGACAACTATCTTTCAGCTTTTAACAGGAATTGAGGGTTTGGATGCGGGAGCTATTCATGTGAAGAAAGGTACGCGCATTGGTCATGTAGCACAAATTCCAAAATTTAATAATGAAATGAATGTATATGATGTATTAAGCTCCGCTTTTAAAAAGGAAAAAGAGTTGGAGATAGAAATGCATGCTTTAGAAAAAAATATGGCGGAAGAACAGGAAGCATCTGCTTTACAAAAATTGATGGAGAGATACGGAGTAATTCAAGAAAGATACGCGTTTCTCGGTGGCTATGAAATAGAAGCGAATATTATGAAGGTAGCAAATGGTCTACAGGTGACGGAACTATTTCCCCGATCATTTATGGAGTTAAGTGGTGGAGAACAAACAAAAGTAAGTCTTGCGTATATGCTATTGCAGAAACCAGATCTACTTTTGTTAGATGAACCAACAAATCATTTGGACTTATTTGCAGTCGAGTGGTTAGAGCAATTTCTAAAAGAATATACAGGAACAGTTATGGTCATTTCGCATGATCGCTATTTCCTTGATGAAGTTGTAACGAAAATTTTTGATTTAGAAGATGGAGAAATTCACGTATATCATACGAACTATTCACAGTTTGTTGAGGAAAAGGAAGAAAGGCTGCTTCAAGAATTTCAAGCGTATCAAGAACAGCAAAAGAAAATAAAGAAAATGAAAGAAGCAATTAAGCGTCTACGTGAATGGGCAAATCAAGCGAATCCGCCGAATGAAGGATTGCATAAGAGAGCCAGAAATATGGAACGTGCATTAGAGCGCATAGAGAAACTAAAGAGACCCATTTTGGATAGAAAACAGATGGGACTTCAGTTTGAAGGGCAAGAGAGAAGCGGGAAAGATGTTGTTGTAATGAAAGAAGTGAGTAAAGGATTTGATGAACGATCTTTATTCGAGAAAGTAAATTTGCATATTCGTTTTCAGGAGCGAGCAGCTATCGTTGGACGTAATGGTACAGGAAAGACTACGTTATTAAAACTATTACTAAAAGAAATGCAGCAAGATGCTGGAGAAATTCGGATTGGTAGTAGTGTGAAAATCGGTTATTTATCGCAACATGCGTACGGGAATATGAAGAACAATGTATTGGAAGCTTTCAGAGATTGCGTGGCTGTAACAGAGGGAGAAGCAAGACATATATTAGCTCGTTTCTTATTTTATGGTCCAGCTGTTTTTAAGAAAGTAACACAACTTAGCGGTGGAGAAAAAATGAGGTTAAGGCTCGCGCAACTTATGTATCAAGATGTTAACTTTCTTATTTTAGATGAACCGACGAATCATCTTGATATTGAATCAAGGGAAGTTTTAGAGGAGGCCCTTGAACAATATAACGGGACGATTTTAGCTGTTTCACATGATCGTTATTTCTTAAATAAATTGTTTGAAAAGACATATTGGATTGATGAGCACAAATTATTTGAGTTTGCAGGGAACTATGCATGGGCTCGTCAAAAGTGGGAAGAAAGAATTGAGAAACAAGTAGTAAAACAGAAGCAGCAACAGCAAGGGAATAAAGCGTTAGAAGTAATGCCTATAAAAAAGAAGAAGTCTAGGGATTTAGAGGCAGTTGAAAACGAGTTAATGCATATAGAAGAAGATATATATGCACTCGAATGTAAAATGGAACATGTAGTTGATGTTGAAATGCTTGAACAATTATATGAAGAAAAAACGAAAAAAGAGTTTTTACGAGCGGAGTTATATAATGAGTTAGAGAATATTGTGGAGTAAAGAAAATAGAATGAAAAAGAGCAAGTTGTTTCCTCATATTTTGAGGGAGGGCTTGCTCTTTTTAGTATAATGAAAGTAGAAAAATTGGTATAATTTTCTTGCTGCTGTGATAATAGAATGAACTTTAGGTCACTAAAACGTGGGGAGAATTTTATGTTAGGATATGCGCGGATTGCTACAATCGTCATGATTTGCTTAGTTTACGCAAATCATGTTTCACGTGAAACAGAAAATTTACAAATTTTTGTCGGTATTGCACTTTTTATTTATATTGTGAATCATATTTTGCTTGTAAAAGCAAAAGGGAGTAGGAAACTTGTTTTTTATACCTTGCTCACAAACGGTATTGTCACAGCGTTATTAGGGTTTTTATTTCCCGAGACATGTTTGTATTTAATTATATTTGGAATTGATGCGGTAGGATTATTTATTCATGATTGGCGTAAAAGGATGACTTATTTTTTTATCGCTTTTTTCTTTCTTTGTTGGTTTATAAATATACTACATACGTATCAACATACAGAGAGTCTGGAATTGGAGAGTAATGCAATTAACTTTATGTTTATCATTTTCAGTGCTTTAGCTGGAAACTTAATAAAAAAACTTACAGCTGCTCGGCAAATGGTAGATGAGCAATATGGGGAATTAGCATTATCTCATACAGCTTTAAAAGAAGCACATGAGCAATTACGTCTATATGCAAAAGAGGTAGAAGAATTGACAGCTGTTCGGGAGCGAAATGATATTGCCCGAGAAATTCATGATACTGTTGGTCATAATATGACAGCATTACTTGTTCAGTTACAACTGGCGGAGGTTTTATGGAAACAAAAATCGGACGCTACAGAAGAGGTTTTACATACATGCCATGGGTTAGCTAGAAAATCACTTCAAGAAGTGAGAGCTTCTGTGCATGCCTTAAAAGAGGAAAGTAAACTAGGGAACATAATAGAGAATATGCGTGAAATGTTACATGGATATTCTAAAGTGACGAAAGTACAAGTATCTTTTCAATTACAAGGAGATCCGGTTTTGATTCCGTTGTCACTACAGCCTACGTTGCTTCGTATTATGCAAGAGTCTTTAACGAATGCAAAACGTCACGGAAAAGCTAGTTTATGCGAAGTAAGTTTAGTTTGTTCAGTGGAACAAGTTAAGTTATGTATTTTGGATAATGGTATGGGAGTCAATGAAGTAAGCCCTGGATTTGGCTTACTTAATATGAAAGAACGTGTAGAGGAGCATGGTGGAATCATTCAATTTGAGAGTGAAATAGAAAAAGGTTTTCGCCTAAAAATCGAATTTCCACTCCGAGAAAAAACATGGGTAATAGGGGGAGCGTTATGATTCGAATTATGATTGTTGATGATCAATCACTGATTCGTGATGGACTGGCAATGATATTAAATTTACGTCCGGAACTGGAAGTGGTAGGGACGGCTAGTGATGGGGATGAAGTCGTACAAAAGGTGAAACAATTACAGCCTGAAATTATTTTGATGGATATTCGGATGCCTCGTATGAATGGTGTTGAAGGAACTCGTTTAGTTAGAGAAAAGTTTCCTTATATAAAGGTTCTTATGTTAACAACTTTTAGTGATAGTGAGCTTATTTTTGAGGCATTAGAGCAAGGAGCGAGTGGTTATTTATTGAAGGATATGGAGACAGATGCAATCGCGCAAGCAATTTTAACGGTGCATAGTGGCGGGGTTGTGCTTCCTCAGGATATAACAGCGCAAATTATAGAGGAATTAAAAAAGACGAAAGTGGCAGTAGAGTGTAACACACCAGAACAACTAAAACAATTAACTGAGCGAGAAGTAGATGTTTTAAGAGCAATTGGACTGGGGTTAAATAATAAAGAGATTGCCGAAAAGCTATTTATTACAGAGGGAACTGTTAAGAATCATGTTTCTAATTTGATTAGTAAGCTAGAACTGAGAGATCGAACACAAGCAGCAATATACGCAGTAAGGTATGGTGTTACGACATACACATGACTTTTGGCATATATAAGTGTGAAAAAGCAGCGGAATTTGCTGCTTTTTTATTTTGTATTTCTATCTTAAGGGTGATGGAGAGAAGAAGAAATTTTTCTACAATGAAAGTGTAGATGAATACAAAGGGGCTGAATCAATATGTTAGTCATAGATCATATTACGAAATCATTTGGCAAGAAGGAAATCGTAAAGAATGTTTCTTTTGAAGTGAAAAAAGGTGAAACATTTGGATTGCTTGGACCAAACGGAGCGGGAAAATCAACGACGATATCAATGATTTGCGGGTTAATTCCATACGATAGTGGTGATATAAAAGTTGGTGGGAAATCTGTAAAAGAGTATCCATTAGAAGCGAAAAAGAAAATCGGTATTGTCCCGCAAGACATTGCGCTGTATCCGACACTTTCAGCAAAGGAAAATTTAATCTTCTGGGGAAAGATGTACGGTTTAAATGGAAAAGTTGCAAAAGAGCGGGCAGAGGAAGTGTTAGCTTACGTCGGTTTACAGGATCGGGGAAAAGATAAAATTGAAACATTTTCAGGTGGAATGAAAAGGCGTATTAATATTGGTGCAGCACTTATGCACGAACCAGAGTTATTAATTATGGATGAACCGACAGTCGGGATTGATCCGCAATCGAGAAATCATATTTTAGAGACTGTTAAAAAGTTAAATGAAAAAGGTATGACGGTCATTTATACGAGTCATTACATGGAAGAAGTTGAGTATTTATGTGAGCGAATTGCCATCGTTGATCATGGAAAGGTAATTGCACTAGGAACGAAAAGAGAGCTATGTAATCGTCTAACAGATGGGTTTATGGTGAAATTGCAATTAAATCGCTACAGTACGGAACTGCTACAAAAGTTGAAGGCACTACCTGTTGTTGAGCGGATTATTTTTGACGAAGATAGTAGCACGATTGATATTGGACTAAATGGTGGCGAGGCAATTGGCATAGTTGTTTCAGAAGTTGTTGAAAACAAAGCTCAAATTTTAAAACTGGAAGTAAAAGAACCGAATTTAGAGGCACTTTTTTTACAATTAACAGGACGTTCACTTCGTGATTAAGGGGGTTAGTACGAGATGAGAAGTTTCATTATTGCATGGAAAGATTTAAAAATCCGTTTAATTGATCGGCGCGGATTTATGATGATGTTAATTATGCCACTTGTATTAACGGCCATTTTAGGTTCAGCATTAAGTAATGTATTTGAGAGTGGTGGACTACCGAAAACAGTAATTGGCTATTATCAAGAGGGAACGGATGAGTTTGCAGATGTCTTTCAAAAAGATGTATTGCAATCTAAAGAAATAAAAGATGATGTGAAAGTAAAGGTAGTTAACTCTCGGGAAGAGCTTGAAGATATGTTAAAGGAAAAGAAAATAGATGTAGGAATTGTCATCCCAAATAAATGGAGCGAACAAGTACAAGATGGAAAATTAAAAGAACCAAAGGTGCTTATAGACCCATCAAAAGATATACAAGCAAAAATTGCTGAGTCAATGATCCGCTCTTTTTCAGAACGTGTTCAAACAGTCGCAGTATCTACTAAAAGTGTTGTAACAGAATTAGCAAAATCTCAGCAGAGTGATGTAGCACAAGTTGCAAAAGAGGTAAGTGGAAGTCTACAGACGATAGCAACTGCAAGTGTGGGTAACATCCAAAAAGGAACGGTAGGCAAAAAAACAGTTGCAGCGATGCAATATTATGCAGCAGCAATGTTAGTCATGTTTTTACTATATAACATAACAGTAGGTGCAAAGTCAGTTGTAACAGAGCAACGAACTGAAACGTTGGCGCGTTTGTTCAGTACACCGACGAGCTCATTTTCAATTTTATTCGGGAAGTTTTTAGGTACATTACTATTTGCCTGTATACAATTTGGAATATTTATAGTTGCTACACGCTTTATGTTTCATGTGGAATGGGGCGAAGATGTGTCTCAAATAGTAGTGTTGGGAATTTCTTATGCAATTTGTGTTTCTGGTTTATCTATGTTAATCGCCGCTTTTATTCGTGAGGAAAAAACGGCAGATTTAATGGGGGGAATCGGTATTCAAATACTAGCTATATTAGGAGGATCAATGTTACCGATTTACGTATTTCCCGATACACTTCAAACAGTTGCGAATATTGCTCCGAATAAATGGGCACTTACGAGCTTTTTAAATATTATGTCGGGAACATCTTGGGATGTGCTATTCCCTGTCATTTTAAGTTTATGTAGTGCAGGAATTATCTCCGTTATGATTGGAACGTTACGTTTACGTACGAGATAGGAGGGGAAATGATGAAGAAAGTTTGGGCGCTTTGTTGGCTAGAATTAAAACAAATTTTAATTAAGCCACAAAGTTATATACTCATGTTTGGAATGCCTATTATTTTTACACTCATTTTCGGTGGACTTTTAGGCGGAAGTGGGAATGAGAAAGTAAATATTAGTTTAGTAGATAAAGATGGTTCTGTATTATCTGGCAAGTATTATGAGGAAATAAAGAAAAGTGATTTAATTTCTATAGAAAAGGTAACGTATAGGGAAGGGACACAGAGGATCGAAGATAAGAAATCATCTGGTATAATCATCATTCAGAAAGATTTTCAAAAGAGTATGCTAGATGGAAAAGTAGAAAATATTCAATTTCAAGCCAGTGCTGATTTTACGGGTGGAACTTCTGTAGAGCAAGTATTAGCAAGTGCATTAAAAAAGATGGAGATAGAAGTTAGTGCAGCAAGAGATTTTGAGAAGAAAAGTAACACTTCGTGGGAAACGATGTATGAAACAATTTATACAAAAATAGATCCTGTTTCGATTCAAAAAGAATTGATTTTACACGATGATCAAAAGTTAAATAACGTTACAGGTCGAGCGGCAGGTTTTTCAATTCTATTCGTCATGATTGTCATGTTAAGTGCGACGGGAACTATTTTGAAAGCTAGACAACTTGGGGTTTGGTCTCGTTTATTAGGGGCACCAGTTTCAAAAGTTCAAATACTAGCAGGATATATCCTTTCCTTCTTTTTAATAGGGTGGATTCAATTTGGTGTTTTAATGATATTAACGCATTCATTATTTGATGTGCAGTGGGGAAATTTATTAGGGGTTATTACACTCGTTTCAGTATTGCTATTAACGGTTATTGGTCTAGCTTTATTATTGGCAAGTATCGTGAAAACAACAGAACAGCAGTCCGCACTAGGGAATATCGTTGTAATTTCAACGTGTATGATTGGTGGTCTTTATTGGCCAATTGAAATTGAGCCTTCATGGATGCAAACGGCGGCAAATTTTGTTCCGCAAACGTGGGCGATGCGTGGCTTTACTGAGTTAATTGTAAGGGGAGGTACATTAGCAGATATAGGAGGATATATTGGTATACTCATTTTATTTGCAGGAGTATTTTTCGTAATTGGTTTAACAAGAATACGTTATGACTGAAAAAAGAAAGCAGAGTTACAGCTTTACGCGCTGAACTCTGCTTTCTTTTTGTGTGGTATCTTCCCTTGTTGAAATTATAATAGCGATCCCGAGCATAATAAAAAAAGCTAAAAAGAGGACGAACTTTGGGAAGAAAGGGAATAGTAATAACGCCCCGACTATCATGATTGTTAATAATACATAGTGCAGGACATATTGGAATAGGTTGTCCATATTTTCGCCCCCTTTTTGGTAGTTGATTGTTATTATTCTATGTGGGGCTATTAGGTAATAGAATGAATTTTTTGCTAATCTTACTTAAATTAAAGATTGATCAATAATTTTTAAAAAATTCTTAAAATATTTATATAGAAATAATTGACAAAATATACTGAAAGATATAAGCTAATAACCATAAAGTCTACCGGAAAGGTCGGAATAAGATTGTTACCCCTCAAAAATATCTTTTTTTACGTTTAAAACCGACTTTTCCGATTGGCTATAAAATGTTGCTGTGGGAGGCATACATTAGGCAAGCAGTTCATAAGGTGTAATTATTAAAAAAAGTTAGGGTGGGGACAATGAAGAAAAAGACAAAAAAATGGGCTGGTGTATTTTCGGTATTACTGAGTAGTTCGCTTGTGTTATCTGCTTGTGGGGGACAGGAGGATACGGCTTCTACAGAACCAGTGCAAAAACAGGATTTAAAAGACTCTAAGATTGAAACAATTCCAGCTACAGATAAGAAGAAAAGTCCAGAAAAAGCAAATCAGCGGAAGGACACTTTTATCACGGCTATTTCTAAGCCAGGAGGCGTTTTCTTACCATATTTCCAAGAGAATGGTTGGGATGGAAACGTAACGTCTGTTATTTTTGCATCATTAGTAACAACAGACAAACAAGGTAAACCTGCTCCAGACCTTGCAGAAAAATGGGATATTTCTGCTGATCAGTTAACATATACATTCCATTTACGTAAAGATTTAAAGTTTAGTGATGGTTCCCCTTTAACAGCGGATGACGTAGCATTCACATTAACACTACTCCATGATAAAGCATATGAAGGTGGGGTGGATATTGCTCAGTATGCCATTAAAGGTGGGAAAGAATATAAAGAAGGAAAAGCAACTTCTATTGAAGGGATTCAAGTTGTTAATCCACAAACAATTAAAATTGTAACTGAAAAAGTTAATTCTCAGGCATTAACTGCTTTAGGTGGGTCAGTGTTATCAAAAGCTTATTATGGAAAAGATTATAAACAAAATACAAGTTTAGACTATTTAAAAGCATTATATGGGCAACCAATTGCTGCGGGACCATATAAATTTGAGAAATATGTTCCAGGTCAAGAAGTTCGCTTTGTTGCCAATGAACATTATTATGCAGGAAAACCGAAAATCAAAAACTTTATTTACAAAATAACATCAGGTGATACTGGGTTCCAATTATTCCAAACAGGTGAACTGGATTATAGTGGATTTAGAGCAAATCCTGAAAATATAGAACAATTAAAAGGATTAGGTTTTGCGAATATTAATCTCGAGTCTTCTAGTGATATCGCTTATATTTATGTGAATAATAAGAAGCCATATTTGAAAGATAAGAAAGTCCGCCAAGCACTTACTTATGGGTTAGATCGTAAGAAGTATGTTGATACAGCTTTACAAGGATATGGTTCTGTTGCTAACGTACCAATTGCTCCAGTTTCGTGGGCATATACGGAAGAAGGAATTAATAAATATCCATACGACGTAGAAAAGGCTAAAAAATTATTGGATGAAGCTGGTTGGAAAGTAGGTTCTGACGGGGTTCGTGAAAAAGATGGTCAAAAATTAAAATTAACATACTACGCATCAAATACAGGAAAAACAAATGATATCTTTATTCCAATTGCAAAAGAAAGCTACAAAGCAATCGGTGTTGAAATAAATCCAGAGCTAATGGACTTTAATACGATGCTTTCAAAAGTGGGAAAAGGTGACTATGATTTAGCAGCGGTTTCAACACCAGGAATTAGTGATCCAAGTGAAGTGGTAAGTGACTACTTATCAACTAACCCAAAAAGTGATACAGGTTATAGTAATCCGAAAGTTGATGAATTAATTGTAAAAGGCATAGAGACGACAGATATTGAAAAACGTAAAGCAGTTTATAAAGAACTGTATAAAGAGTTAAGCGATGATCCACCGGTTATTTTACTAAACTATCGTAAACTACTTTACGCTCACAATGCACGTATACAAGGCATCAATCCAGAAAAATATGATGGTATTAGTTCTAACTTACCAGTGCTATCAGTTGAAAAATAAAGATTAACTGAAATAATAGAAGACATTTTTTCATACAGCAAGGAATAAACGCTGCTTTGAAAAAATGTTCTTCTATTTTTAAGTAAATAGGATTGGGGAGACAAAAGGTGAAAACATACATCATTCGTAGGTTTCTACAAATGATTCCTACATTGTTTGGTACGTCCATTATTATCTTTTTCTTATTTGCACTCTTGCCAGGTGATTATATTGATTCAAATCCAAAGTTAACACCAGAGAGAGCTCAAGAATTAAGGGAACTGTATGGTTTAAATAAGCCGATTATTGAAAGATACTTTCACTGGCTAGGTAACGCATTGCACGGTGATTTTGGTTTCTCATTACAATATCAAGAACCAGTAACATCATTACTTAATAAGTTCATTTGGAATACATTTATTGTTGCAGTTGCAGCTTTATTTTTCACTTGGATTATTGCTCTTATAATTGGTGTTGTTTCAGCAACAAAACAGCATTCATGGTTTGATAGACTTGTAACAATTGGTGTTTTTGCTGCAATGTCATTCCCATCATTTTTTATAGGATTGTTCTTAATTAAATTATTGGCAGTTGATTTAAATTTATTACCAATTGGCGGCATGATTGATATTGGAAGTAATTCGACAGGTATCACATACATATTGGAAGTACTACGTCATATGATTCTGCCTGTATTTATTTTAACGCTTCTCGGTGTAGGGTCATTAACACGATATTTTAGAACAGGTATGTTGGATGTTGTAAGACAAGACTATATTCGTACTGCACGTGCAAAAGGGTTGAAAGAAAGAAAAGTTATTTATAAGCATGCATTGAAAAATGCAATTTTACCAGCGATTACTTTACTTGCGTTTGAATTACCAGGCTTATTTTCTGGCGCAATTATTATTGAACAAATCTTTAACTGGCCAGGGATTGGAAGTATTCAATTAGAAGCATTGAACTTTCGTGATTATACAGTATTAATGGCATTTACGATGTTTCTTTCTTGTTTAACAATTATGGCGAACTTTTTTGCAGATATTGTATATGGGCTTGTTGATCCACGAATTCGACTGAAGTAAGGGGGGGAAGATATGGAGACTATTACAACAATAAAGAAAAAGAAAGAACCGAAAAAAAGAAACGAATCATCACCATGGCGTCAAGCCTATAAAAAAATAAAGCAAAATAAGATGGCATTGTTTGGTTTATACGTTTTAATATTTATGTTTTTATTTAGTTTCATTGGTCCAATCTTTTCACCATATGCTTCGGGGACAGTACAAGTAACGCAAATTAATAAACCACCTAATCTTTCACATTGGCTCGGAACAGACCAATTAGGACGAGACATTTTAACTAGGCTTATGCAAGCAGGACGTATTTCATTAACAATCGGTTTAGCATCGATGTTACTATCTGTTATACTCGGTGCTTTGTTAGGAGCCATTGCTGGTTTTTATCGTGGCATTGTAGACCATCTAATTATGCGTATTGCAGATGTGTTAATGTCCATTCCAGGATTACCGTTGCTTATTATAATGGGGGCAATTTTATCAGAATGGAAACTACCATCAGAATACCGGTTATATGTCGTAATGATTATTTTAAGTTTAGTAGGATGGCCAGGACTTGCTCGTCTTGTGCGAGGGCAGATTTTAACGCTGCGGGAGCAAGCATTTATGCAGGCTGCGGACGTCTTGGGATTAAAAGATTCTCGTAAAATTCTCCATCATTTAATTCCAAACGTTTTTCCAATATTAATTGTTGTAGCGACATTAGGTGTGGCAGGATCTATTTTAAGTGAATCTGCACTAAGTTACCTAGGACTTGGCGTTGTCCCGCCTACACCATCGTGGGGAAATATGATTAGTGCAGCAAACTCATTAATCGATTTCCAAAAGCGTCCGTGGTTATGGATCCCGCCTGGTTTTGCAATCTTTATAACAGTTGTATCAATTAATTTACTTGGCGATGCACTTCGTGATGCATTAGATCCAAAGATGAAGCGGTAGGTGAGGAAGCATGAGTAAAGCAGTAGTAGAGCTAAAGGATTTACAAACACACTTTCAGACGGAAGAAGGTACAGTAAAGGCTGTCAATCATGTTAGCTTTTCAGTTCGAGAAGGTGAAACAGTTTGTGTAGTAGGCGAATCGGGTTGCGGGAAAAGTGTAACGGCTTTATCTATTATGGGACTTATTGCTGAATCTGGCGGCATCGTTGGTGGTGATATTCTTTATGAAGGAAAAAGTCTTTTAGGAATGAAAGAGAAAGAACTTCGTAGTTTAAGAGGAAATGATATCGCGATGATTTTCCAGGAACCGATGACATCACTTAATCCGGTCTTTACTGTTGGAGAGCAAATTGTTGAGACGTTAAGAGAGCATGAACTACTTAGCAAAAACGAAGCATACAAAAAAGCAATTGAATTAATTCGTAAAGTTGGTATTGCTCGTGCTGATGAAATTGTCCATTCTTATCCGCACGAATTAAGCGGTGGTATGTTACAACGTATTATGATTGCTATTGCACTTAGTTGTAATCCAAAGTTATTAATTGCAGATGAACCGACAACAGCTCTAGACGTTACGATTCAAGCGCAAATATTAGACTTACTAAGACAAGTAAAAGAGGAATTTAAAACGTCCATTTTATTAATTACACATGATCTAGGTGTTGTAGCGGAAATGGCCGATTATGTTGTCGTTATGTATGGTGGAAAAGTTATTGAAGAGGCACCGGTACTAGAAATATTTCAAAATCCGAAACATCCATATACGCAAGGGTTGCTAAAATCAAAACCAGTAATGGGGAAACGAACAGATAAACTTTATTCTATTCCAGGGCAAGTTCCAAATTTAGTTGGCTTAGATGAGTTTTGCTACTTTAGTGGTCGCTGTGAACATTGCATGAAAATATGCAAAAATGAAGCGCCAAATCTTAATGTGCATGACGAGGATCATAAAGTAGCTTGTTGGTTATATGAGGAGCGTGCTGGGCAATGAGTGAACCATTATTAGAAGTGAAGAACTTAAAAACGTATTTTCCAATTAAGGGCGGCGTATTTAGTAGAACGATTGGACATGTGAAAGCGGTAGATGGGGTAAGCTTTACAATTGATAAAGGAGAAGTGTTTGGCCTTGTAGGAGAGTCTGGAAGTGGGAAAACGACGATAGGAAAAACAATTCTCCGTCTCGTTCAAAAAACAGAAGGCGAAGTGAAATTTAAAGGTCAAGATGTTCATGCTTTATCAAAAGAAGAGCTGAGAAAGCATCGTCCTAATATGCAGCTCGTCTTTCAAGATCCATTTAGCTCATTAAATCCAAGAATGAGAATTGGAGAAGCGCTTGGTGAGCCAATGTTGGCTCACGGACTAGCGACGAAAGAAAATGTCCGTGCAAAGGTGATAGAAGTATTGGAGTTATGTGGTTTAGCGCCGTATCATATTGACCGGTACCCTCATGAGTTTTCCGGTGGGCAACGTCAACGTATCGTTATTGCAAGGGCGATGGTATTAGATCCAGAATTTATTGTAGCTGATGAGCCTGTTGCGGCATTAGATGTATCTATTCAAGCGCAAATCATTAATTTGTTTAGTGAATTACAGGAGAAAAAGGGATTATCCTATTTATTTATTTCACATGATTTAAGTGTTGTGGAGCACTTATGTACGAAAATTGGAATTATGTATTTAGGAACTATTGTGGAAACAGCACCACGTGATGAGTTATTTGCGAATCCGCTTCATCCATATACAAAAGCATTGTTATCAGCAGTGCCAATACCGGATCCAACGGTTAAGCGAGAACGGATTATTCTAGAAGGGGATATTCCAAGTCCTGCAAATCCACCATCAGGTTGCCGTTTTCATACACGTTGCCCTGTTGCTACAGATATTTGTAAAACGAATGTACCAGAATTCCGTAATGTGGGTGAAGATCATTTTGTTGCTTGTCATCATGCGTAAAAGAAAAGGACTCTTTCAAAATGTGAAAGAGTCCTTTTTTTACCCCGCATTAACGGGCAGTAAGACTCCCACCTAAAAATTCGACACATGCGGGGAAGTTAGGTGGGAGATTAACTGCCCGTAAAAGCCCGATTGGTTCAACTAATAATCAGAGGAACCCCGCCTCTGATTAAAGTTGAACTTTATTTACTAGATGAAGTTTGTTTCAATACAAATTGCTCGATTGCATGAGCAACACCATGTTCATTGTTTGTTAATGTTACAACGTCACATAGTTTTTTGACATCTTCTTCGGCATTTCCCATTGCAACTGATAAGCCAGCTACTTGTAACATTGGCACATCATTAAAGTTATCGCCGATTGCAACAGTATCTTCAATTGGTATATTGAAATAAGCTGCCATTTCTTGCAAACCATTACCTTTATGGCCATGCTTATCCATAATTTCTACATTAGTAGGAGCTGATGCCGTAACTGAAATGTCCGTATCTTCTTGTAAAGTTTGTAATAGCTGTGAACGATGAGCAGCATTAAATGTTAAAATGAAGAATTTAGATATTTCTAATTCTGGATTATTTACGACATCTTCGATTTTTTGGAAATCAGTAATTAAGTTTGATTTCTTTTGTTTTTCTGTAATTCTTTCAAGTTCCTCAAGTGTAACATCTAGTGTATGCTTGTTTTCTTCGAATGCCTGCATAACTTGATCTTGCCATGTATAAGGAGAGTAAACCCCTTTATTTGTGTACAACTTATATGGAAAACCTTCAGATTCTAGTAATTTTGCAAGCTTGTATACTTTATCATTTTGTAAACAACGCGAGTTAATTACTTTTCCGTCCACATAAACAATTGCCCCATTGCTTGCTCCAACTGGAAGAGATAGTTTATATTCTTCCAATAATTTCAAAGCATCCTCTTTCGCGCGGCCAGAACAAATCATTACAATATGACCAGCCTCTTTTGCGGTTTGGATAGCTTGTAAGTTCTCTTTGGAGATTTCAAGATTAGATGATAGTAGTGTACCATCCATATCTAGTGCGATTAATTTCAAAATGACCACCTCTTTGTTTCCATTATACATAGTTATATAGAGGAAACATATAAACTTATCTTGGAAAGATAGTATTTTATCCCGCATTAATTTCTAGTAAAAGTGCGATTGGTGAGGGGAATAATTAGTAGGGAATGGAACTCTCGTTGATTAAAGTTTCACTTTGGTTTTTAACAAAATAGAGATGAATAATATTATATTTCGCTTTATGACCTTAATGTTACACTAGTGTTACAAATATGATTGTAGTAGAAAACGCATTAAAACAAGGTTTTTGAGTGTTAATTTAAAAAAACGTAAAAAAAGTGTAATAAAATTTACGTAATTATATTGCAACGTAATAATAGTTATGTTACATTAGTGTTACAAACGTTACGTAATTAATTTCAATGTAACGTTAACATGAAAACTATGAACTAATCATTTCTTAGTAATTACATATAGATAACTTATAAAAAAGGAGAATGAATGATATGAACAACGAGCAAGTATTAAACGTAACAAAAGGTGACTTCTTAGGATCAGCAAGCGGAGCAGTAGTATTAACAGCATTAATCGTATTTCTATCAAGCGTATTAGTATAATAGAAGTTTTGTAACAAAAATAAGAGAAGGGAGAATGAAAATTATGAACAACGAGCAAGTATTACAAGTAACAAAAGGTGACTTCGTAGGATCAGCAAGTGGAGCGGTAGTATTAACAGCATTAATCGTATTTCTATCAAGCGTATTAGTATAATAGAAGTTTTGTAACAAACGATAAATGAAGGGAGAATGAAAGATATGAAAGAGCAAGTATTACAAGTAACAAAAGGTGACTTCGTAGGGTCAGCAAGTGGAGCGGTAGTATTAACAGCATTAATCGTATTTCTATCAAGCGTATTAGTATAATAGAAGTTTTGTAACAAAAGATAAATGAAGGGAGAATGAAAGATATGAAAGAGCAAGTATTACAAGTAACAAAAGGTGACTTCGTAGGATCAGCAAGCGGAGCAGTAGTATTAACAGCATTAATCGTATTTCTATCAAGCGTATTAGTATAATAAAAGTTTTAAATTGTACAAAATGAAAGGAGAATGAGGAATATGAACAGTGAACAAGTGTTACAAGTAACAAAAACAGATTTATTAGGATCATTAGGCGGAGCGGTAATATTAACATCATTTATTCTATTCCTTGCAAATATATTAGTATGAAAAATATAAATACAATCATTCAAAAAAAATAAAGACTCTAACGTATTAGTAAGTAGTTAATATGTTGGAGTCTTTTTTGTTTTCCTCTCATATATACCTTCAAGTATTAATATTTTCCCCTTACTTTAAAGAGAAAAAAGTCGAATTTTATATGTAAGAAAAAAAGAGGAATTTGACAGAAAAGATAGAAAATTTTAAAGGTCGGAAATTGTTAGCTTGCTAACTAATTTCTATTAATTGATGTTGGAAGCGTTTTCGGTTGGTTTTAAGTATGGACCATTTAATCTATTTACAGGGGGATGAAGATATTATGAAACAAAAATCTATGGATACGCTAGCTGCACAAATGGAGGACTTTTTTCCGGTACGTGATGTAGATCATTTGGAATTTTACGTAGGGAATGCAAAGCAATCAAGTTATTATCTTGCGAGAGCGTTTGGATTCAAAATTGTAGCTTATTCTGGATTAGAAACAGGAAACCGTGAAAAGGTATCTTATGTTCTTGTGCAAAAAAATATGCGTTTTGTTGTGTCTGGAGCTTTAAGTAGCGATAGCCGTATTGCAGAGTTTGTAAAGACTCATGGTGATGGAGTGAAAGATGTGGCTTTACTTGTTGATGACGTTGATAAAGCCTACTCTGAAGCTGTAAAACGTGGCGCTGTTGCGATTGCTCCTCCTGAAGAGTTAACAGATGAGGAAGGTACCTTGAAGAAAGCGGTTATTGGTACGTATGGTGATACAATTCATACGCTTGTAGAGCGTAAAAATTATAAAGGAACATTCATGCCAGGATTCCAAAAGGTTGAATTTAAT
Source organism: Bacillus sp. FSL R9-9530 (assembly GCF_038008145.1). Taxonomy (NCBI): domain Bacteria; kingdom Bacillati; phylum Bacillota; class Bacilli; order Caryophanales; family Bacillaceae; genus Bacillus; species Bacillus sp. FSL R9-9530. Next base: position 3,717,244 of record NZ_JBBOYO010000001.1, on the reverse strand, counting down.
ATTCCATTTGAAGAGTCTGGTTTAATTGCTGTAGACCATGTAGTTGGTAACGTTGAGAAAATGGAAGAGTGGGTTAGTTATTACGAGAATGTTATGGGCTTTAAACAAATGATCCATTTCGACGATGATGATATTAGTACAGAGTATTCGGCATTAATGTCAAAAGTTATGACGAATGGAAGCCGTATTAAGTTTCCGATTAATGAACCAGCGGATGGAAAAAGAAAATCACAAATTCAAGAATATCTAGAGTTCTATAACGGAGCAGGTGTACAGCATCTCGCTTTATTAACAAGTGATATTGTAAAAACAATTGAAGTACTTCGTGCAAATGGCGTGGAGTTTTTAGATACGCCAGATACGTATTACGATGAGTTAACTGCACGTGTTGGAAAAATTGATGAAGAAATTGATAGATTAAAAGAATTGAAGATTCTAGTAGACCGTGACGAAGAAGGTTATTTATTACAAATCTTTACGAAACCAATTGTAGATCGTCCAACTCTATTTATTGAAATCATCCAACGTAAAGGTTCTCGTGGATTTGGCGAAGGGAACTTTAAAGCGTTATTCGAATCAATTGAAAGAGAACAAGAGCGTCGCGGAAATTTATAAAATTTGTATCCACCAGCAAGAGTTCCTTTGTTGGTGGAAATTTCATTTTCATAGGGAGGAATCACGATGAAATTTGTTACATTTCGTCTCCCATCGAAAGAAATGCGAGCTGGATGGCTTGAAGGTGACAAAGTAATCGATATGAATCTTGCAAGTAATGGACAATTACCTTCTTCTATGTTCGCCTTTTTAGAGAAAGCAGATGAGTATGTAGAAGTATTGCGTAATATTAAGAATCCTGAAAAGGGTATATATTCCTTAGAGGAAGTTCAATTAGCAGCGGCAATTCCTAATCCGAGTAGCATTCGAGATTTTTATGCATTTGAGCAGCATGTAAAAACAGCTCGCGGGAGAAGAGGGCTAGATGTTGTACCTGAATGGTATGATATCCCGGTTTTTTATTTTACTAACCACCGTGCTGTTATTGGTCCAGATGATTTTGTTATTGGTCCGAAGAAGTCTAAAAAGCTTGATTATGAGTTAGAGATTGCTTGCGTAATTGGGAAAGAGGGACGAAACATTTCTCGTGAACAAGCAGAGGAATATATTTTTGGTTACTGCATTATGAACGACTGGAGTGCAAGGGACTTACAAGCAACAGAAATGAAAGTGGGACTCGGTCCAGCGAAAGGAAAAGATTTTGCAACTTCATTAGGAGCATATCTCGTTACGAAAGAGGAATTAGACGTTTATCGTAACGGTGATCGTTATGATTTAGAGATGACTGCTCATGTAAATGGAAAGATATTATCAAAGGGAAACTTCCAAGATATTTACTATACATTTGCTGAAATGATTGAACGTGCTTCGGAAGACGTTACGTTATATCCAGGAGATGTGATTGGTTCTGGGACAGTAGGAACAGGATGTATTTTAGAACTTGGTACAGAAGAGTGGCTACAAGATGGAGATGTTGTAGAGCTGTCGATTACTGGTTTAGGCACGTTACGTAATACGGTCAAAAAAGACATGAAAGCAGGTGATGGGCATGTTTTATCGTCACATGGGGGAGCTACCTCATAAACGACATGTACAATTTCGTAAAAAAGATGGATCGCTTTATCGTGAGCAGGTAATGGGGACAAAAGGTTTCTCTGGTACCCAGTCTATTTTGTATCATCATTATATGCCAACAGAAGTAGGGCATGCGGCATTATCGCATTCTTGTCAGTTACAGTATGAAGAGGATGCCCTTCTTGCTCATCGCCACTTCCGTACGAAAGAAAATAAAAAAACTGGTGATGCAGTAAGCGGAAGAAACTTTATGCTTGGGAATGAGGATTTATTAATTGGAGTAGTGAGTCCAACAGAAAAAATGGATTATTTTTACCGTAATGGTGATGGCGATGAAATGTTATTTGTTCATTATGGAACAGGAAAAATTGAAACGATGTTTGGAACGATTCACTATAGAAAAGGTGATTATGTAACAATTCCAATTGGAACGATTTATCGTGTTATTCCAGATGAGGGAGAGACTAAGTTTCTTGTTGTAGAGGCAAATAGCCAAATTACAACACCAAGTCGCTATCGCAATGAATATGGGCAATTGTTAGAACATAGTCCGTTTTGTGAAAGAGATATGCGTGGACCGGAGAAATTGGAGACATATGATGAAAAAGGTGAGTTTGTCGTAATGACAAAGTCGAGAGGTTATATGCACAAGCATGTGTTAGGGCACCATCCGTTAGATGTTGTTGGATGGGATGGGTATTTATATCCGTGGGTCTTTAATGTGGAGGATTTTGAACCAATTACAGGTCGTATTCATCAGCCACCACCAGTACATCAAACATTCGAAGGGCATAATTTCGTCATTTGCTCTTTCGTACCGCGTTTATACGATTATCATCCAGAATCTATTCCGGCACCATATTATCATAGTAATGTGAATAGTGATGAGGTACTGTACTATGTAGAAGGTAATTTTATGAGCCGAAAAGGTGTAGAAGAAGGTTCTATTACACTTCATCCAAGCGGGATCCCGCATGGGCCACATCCAGGGAAAACAGAAGCGAGTATAGGGAAGAAAGAGACACTTGAACTGGCTGTTATGATAGATACATTCCGTCCGCTTCGTATTGTAAAACAAGCACATGAGACGGAAGATGAAAAATATATGTATAGCTGGATTGAAGAGGGTTCATATACTGTGAAATAAGTAAAAAGAGGCATGCTCACTACGGGAGCATGCCTCTTTTATGGAATCGACATGTATAATAATACCAAAAAAGTTATAGAAAGATATATAGAAAGAGTGATAAAGATCGTGCATATTCAGAAGAATTTCTACTTATTTCGACAGGGATTGTTATGGCTGGATTTTGTGTTTGAAAATTTACATTTTTCTAATTATATATAATATAATTGTTGGGGAACTAAGGGGGGAATTTATGAAAAATACATGGCGTGAGTTAAGAGAGATGGATCGTAACGTATGGATTCGATTTATCGGTGAGACTTTGAACGGAATTGCGATGATGATGTTAATGCCTTTTTTTGCACTATATTTAAAAGATAAGGTAGATTCTTTATTACAAGTTGGGATTATTATGGCGCTTTCTCCAATTGCTGCAAGCTTTGGCTCGCTTATAGGCGGAAGAATAGCTGATATATATGGAAGAAAGCCAATTATGATATTTTCAATGGCGAGTAATGCGTTATTAATGCTCGGTTTTTTATTTATCGAAGGATTTATTCCATACGCTATTTTATCTATTTTTTTAGGGTTAAGTAATTCTTTATTTCATCCAGCAGCATCAGCGATGGTTGCAGATGTGACGGCGCCAGAAAAAAGAACAGAAGCATATGGTTTATTGCGAATGGGACACAATATTGGTGCTGCAATTGGACCGATAATGGGAGCATCAGTAGTTGTTTTATCAAAGAACCTCGTGTTTATTATTGCTTCATCCGCTATGTTGTTTTATGCGCTACTAGTGTTAGTACTTATTAAAGAAACAATGCCAAAAATTACGGATATGACGGAAAAAAATAAAGAGCAGGAATCCGGAGCAGTTTGGAAAATTTTAATGAGAGATAAGGCGTTAATGATTTATTTGTTAGCGGGGATCATTATTTCTATGGGGTTTTCTCAAACAGAAGGCATGTTACCGCTTCACTTTGATAACGAAATGAAGGATATTTTTGGAGTCAACAATCCATACCCATATTTAATGGCATTAAATGGTCTATTAGTTGTTTTATTTCAATTTCAAATTTCAAAATGGGCGACAGATAAACCTGTTGGAAAGACGATGCTATACGGTGCGTGTTTGTTCGGAATTGGTTTGTTTTTTATAGGATGGTTACCGAAGTGGTTTGGAGAATATGATACAAATGCTACAATTATTTTAATGACGTTAATGTTTGTTTATGCCATATATACGTTAGGCGAGATGATTATGTCGCCTGTACAGATGACGTTTGTAGCGAATCTGGCCCCTGAGCATTTGAGAGGAACCTATATGGGGGCGGCGAGTTTGCAGTGGATTACAGGAAGTGCATTCGGTCCACTTCTTGGTGGTTTTTTATTGGATCGTTTGCTTGGTCACTACTTATTTACAATTTTAAGTGTAGGGTGTGTAGTTGCAGGCTTTGTATATGTTTCTTTAGATCGTCTTGTTGAGCAGAGGCAAAAAGATACGCCTACAAAACAGTCTTCTTAATAAAATGAAACTTTAATCAGTGTTTTTTCATTCTCCACAAATGGTAGGGTAATATAGATGACATACACACAAAGTGGATTTCTACATATTTTAGGTACATAACTAGATTAGATAGCAATTTTGCTCTAAAGTTTAATTTTGTTTAGCTGTGTAGAAATTAAAGGGAAAAAGTGTAGAAAACCAATAAGTGGTGTCTTTTAATTATTTGTGGAAGTTACATTTTATTTCAAATAGGAACTACCTATTTTTATAAAAAGTGCTAAAATAGAAAAATGAAAACAATTGGTTAGGGTGATTTCAGTGACAAAAATTAAATTAGGTTTATTATACGGTGGAAAATCAGCTGAGCATCAAGTTTCGTTACAAACGGCTCTTGCTGCTATTAAAGCATTAAATCAAGATAAATTCGAGATTCATCCAATTTATATTACAGAACAAGGCCAATGGATGCGTGGAGAGCGTATTGAAGGCGAAGTAACAAATGTTGAGGCATTACAAATGAGTGGGGAAGAGAATACAATTTCTCCTGTATCATTAAGTACAGAAATTATCCCAACGGCAACTTCTAAACAAGAAGATGCAATTGATGTCATTTTCCCATTATTACATGGACCGAATGGCGAAGATGGAACAGTACAAGGGTTATTAGAATTACTAAACATTCCATATGTAGGTAACGGTGTATTAGCATCATCTGCTGGTATGGATAAAGTTGTTATGAAAAATATCTTTGCAGAAGCTGGATTGAAACAAGCGGAATATGCATCTTTCATTCGTAGCGCATGGGAAAAAGATCGTGAAAAAGCGTATGAAAAAGTAGAAGAAGTATTAGGATATCCTTGCTTCGTAAAACCAGCAAACCTTGGTTCAAGTGTTGGTATTAATAAGTGTAACGATCGTGAAGAGCTTGAGAATGCATTCGAAGAGGCATTCCAATTTGACCGTAAAATTATTGTAGAAGAAAATATTGTAGGTCGTGAAGTAGAAGTTGGTGTATTAGGTAATGATGAGCCGAAATGTTCAGTTGTAGGTGAAATTGTACCGAAAAAAGATTTTTATGATTACAAATCGAAATACATCGATGGTGATACAGCGTTAATTATTCCAGCTGAAATGACAGAAGAAGAGTCTAATGTAATTAAGCGAGATGCAATTATCGCATTCCAATCATTAGATGGTTCGGGCTTAACACGAGCTGATTTCTTCTTAACAAAAGATGGAGAAGTATATATTAACGAAGTAAACACAATGCCAGGATTCACGCCGTTTAGTATGTTCCCTCTATTATGGCAACATACAGGGTTACCGTATCCGGAATTAATTGAAGAGCTAATTCGCTTAGCGATTGAGCGTCACGAAGAAAAACAAAAAATTAAATATACAATCTAACAAAAAAGGAGGAAGCACTATTCGAAGGAATAGTGCTTCCTCTATGTAAGGAGTGTTTTCATGATAAATCGAACGTTAAAACAAGTAGAGCAGATGATAAATGGTACTGGATTAGCAGAGCAGTATGAGGGAATTACTATACAAGGAGTGTCTATTGATACGAGGAAAATTGAAAATGGAAATTTATATGTTCCAATTCAAGGTGAACGTTTCGATGGACATGCTTTTGTAGACAAAGCTGTTGAAAATGGGGCGATTGCTACATTATGGATGAAAGATGTAGAAAACCCACCTGAAAATCTTCCGGTTATTTTTGTAGAAGATACACTAGCAGCATTGCAAATGTTAGCGAAAAACTATCGTGATCAATTGGATGTAAAAGTTGTTGGTGTAACGGGTAGTAATGGTAAAACATCTACGAAAGATATTGTAACAAGTATTCTTGCAACTAAATTTAAAGTTCAAAAAACAGAAGGTAATTTCAACAACCACATCGGTTTACCTCTTACTATTTTAAATTTAGAGGAAAATACAGATGTAGCTGTATTAGAAATGGGCATGTCAAGCCGAGGAGAAATTGAATTTCTATCTAAGTTAGCTCGTCCTAATGCAGCTATTATTACGAACATTGGTGAGGCGCACTTAATGGATTTAGGCTCTCGTGAGGCGATTGCTGAAGCGAAGTTAGAAATTGTTACAGGTTTACAAAAGGGTGGCGTGTTCGTATATAATGGAGATGAGCCGCTATTAACGAATCGTGTTCCAGAAATGAATTTAGCAGCTGAAACAGTTACATTTGGTGATGCGAGAGCAAATGATTACTATCCAACTACTGTAACATTGCAGGCTACTGGGACACACTTTAAGATGAACAGGGATGAAACTTTGTCATTCTATTTGCCAGTACTAGGAAAGCATAATGTATATAATACGCTTGCTTCAATGGCAATTGCAAAACATTTTGGTGTAACGTGGGAAGAAATGAAACAAGGTTTAGTAACACTTCAAATGACAGGTATGCGTATGGAAATTGTAAAAACAGATAGTGGTTTAACAATTATCAATGATGCTTATAATGCTAGTCCAACAGCTATGGAAGCTGCGTTCCACCTAATGAATGGTTTAGATGGATTTGCTAAAAAAATTGTTGTGCTTGGTGATATGTTAGAACTTGGAAATCAAGAAGTGCAATTTCATTATGAAGTAGGTAAATTAATTGATCCAGCAAAAATTTCATATGTATTCACATATGGTAAATTAGGGGCTCAAATTGCTGAAGGTGCAAAAATTAATTTCCCTAAAGACCGTGTAAAAGCGTATGATAGTAAAGAAGAGTTAATAAAAGAGTTGCAAGCAGTAGTCGGTACGAAAGATGTTGTATTAGTAAAAGCATCTCGCGGAATGAAATTAGAAGAAGTAATTACGATGTTGAAATAATTGGTGTATATAAATAGGGATGATAGCCACGAAAATAGTGGAAACTTATAATAAGCGCTTACAGTAAACGATAAAAAAATAAAAGTAAAGAAAAAAGCTCTGAATATGAAATAAGGTAACAGTTGGGGTTTGCTTTTTACACCTACAAAACTTATAATTGATAAAGTGTAATAACGTTTAGAAGTATTTTCGTGAAGAATATACGCCCGGTTATATACGTAAGTATTCAGGAAAATGGCTTTTCCGCAAGTTCGGAAAACGCCTTTTTTTAAATGATAAGTATAGGATAGAAAAGGAGAAGTAACATTGACAACATTTCGAGAACTAGGATTAAGTGAGTCTTTACTACAATCTGTTGAAAGTATGGGCTTTGAAGAGGCTACGCCGATTCAAGCTGAAACAATTCCACATGCATTGCAAGGTAAGGATATTATTGGGCAAGCGCAAACAGGTACAGGGAAAACAGCAGCATTCGGATTACCACTATTAGATAAAGTGGATACAAATAAAGAAGCAGTTCAAGGTATTGTTATCGCGCCAACGCGTGAATTAGCAATTCAAGTTGGAGAAGAGCTATACAAAATTGGTAAACATAAACGTGTTCGTATTCTACCAATTTATGGTGGTCAAGATATTAACCGCCAAATTCGTGCTCTAAAAAAACACCCACACATTATTGTAGGTACGCCGGGTCGTATTTTAGATCATATCAACCGTAAAACACTTCGCTTACAAAACGTAGAGACTGTTGTTCTTGACGAAGCGGATGAAATGTTAAACATGGGCTTCATTGAAGATATTGAAGCGATTTTAACAGATGTGCCAGAAACACATCAAACATTATTATTCTCAGCGACAATGCCAGATCCAATCCGTCGTATTGCTGAGCGTTTCATGACTGAGCCTCAACACATTAAAGTAAAAGCAAAAGAAGTAACAATGCCAAACATTCAGCAGTTCTATTTAGAAGTGCAAGAAAAGAAAAAGTTTGACGTGTTAACACGCTTACTAGATATTCAATCTCCAGAGCTTGCAATCATATTCGGTCGTACAAAGCGTCGTGTTGATGAATTATCAGAAGCATTAAACTTACGTGGTTATGCAGCAGAAGGTATTCACGGTGACTTAACACAAGCGAAGCGTATGTCTGTATTACGTAAATTTAAAGAAGGTACTATTGAAGTTCTTGTTGCAACAGACGTTGCTGCACGTGGTCTTGATATTTCAGGCGTAACACACGTATACAACTTCGATATCCCACAAGATCCAGAATCATACGTTCACCGTATCGGTCGTACTGGCCGTGCTGGTAAAAAAGGTATTGCAATGTTATTTGTAACACCACGTGAATCAGGACAATTAAAAAATATCGAGCGTACAACAAAACGTAAGGTTGATCGTATGGACGCACCGACACTTGACGAGGCGTTAGAAGGTCAACAACGTTTAATCGCTGAAAAACTTCAAAGCACAATTGAAAATGATAACTTATCATACTACAAGCGTATTGCAGAAGAAATGTTAGAAGAGAATGATTCTGTAACAGTAGTAGCTGCTGCTTTAAAAATGATGACAAAAGAGCCGGATACAACTCCGATCGCTTTAACATCAGAACCACCAGTTGTTTCAAGAGGTGGCGGTGGCGGTTCTAAAAAACGCGGTGGTAACGGAAGTGGATACCGTGATGGTAACCGTGATCGTAATCGTAGTCGTGATGGACGCGGCGGTGGCGATGGTCGTAACCGTGATCGCAATCGTGATGGACGTGGAAGCGGAAGTGGCGATGGTCGTAACCGTGATCGTAATCGTGATGGCGGTAGCCGTGATGCTGGTAGCCGTGATGCTAACCGTAGTCGTAAAGGTGAAGGTCGCCCTGGATCTTCAACTGGACGTGGCGAAAGAAAACATCATAGCCGTCCACAAGCTTAATAAAAAAGAGAATGCCCTTTGCGGGCATTCTCTTTTTTTATTTCTGTAATTGTGCATACTACATAGTAACTCGTATAGAAATGAGGTGCTATATGCTTGTAAGACTTGGGTATGTTGCGATGAGTGTGCATTTGAAGAATGCTTCTCCATCTCAAACGATGACGTATGCACAGTTTCAGCGGATTGATGATCGAGAGGCTGCGATTCGTAAACTTGAAAGAATTGCTAATTCGAATTTGGAAAATTGCTTACGGTTATTAAAACATAATAAAGGGCATGATATATCTTTCTTTCGACTTAGTTCTAAACTTATTCCTTTAGCGAATCATGAGGAGTTGTTAGATTGGAACTATATTCGTCCGTTAAAAGAAAATCTGAAAGAATTAGGTGAATATGCAATTCGTATGAATATGCGAATTGACTTCCATCCAGATCACTTTGTTGTACTAAATTCACCTGAGGAGAGTATTTTCAAACAATCTGTAAAGACATTGCAGATGCACAAAAAATTGTTAAAGGGTATGGGAATTGAACATAAGCAACGATGTGTATTACATGTGGGAGGAGGTTATAAAGATAAGGAGCTTGCATTAGAACGCTTTATAGAAAATTGGTCAACTGTTCCAAGAGGTATTCAAGAGATGATTATATTAGAAAATGATGACACGACCTTTTCTTTAGAAGAAACATTGTATTTAGGTGAGAAATTAGACATTCCAGTCGTGTTTGATTTGCACCATCATATGATGAATAATGACCAGGAAGATTGGCATGAAGATTGGGCGCGTGTTGTACATACGTGGGAATGGTCTTTGTTACCGGTTAAAATGCACATCTCCAGTCCTAGAGATGGAAAAAACCCGAGAGCACATGCAGATTTTATTGATGTAGATACTTTCTTATTTTTTTTGAAAAAGATAAAGGGGAGTGTTCCGCGAATTGATTGTATGATTGAGGCGAAGAAAAAGGACGAGTCTTTATTTCAACTAATGAGAGAGTTAAGTAAACAAACAGATGTGGAAATTATCGATGGTGCGAGCTTCTATATTAAATAAGCTCTGCGCCATCGTTTTTTTTTGTTAAAAAAGGGGTGCACATGCCGCCGATGATCAGTCCTGTTAAATGGCTTATAGGATTGGCAGAGGGATTAAAGAAAGTAAATAGTAGTAATATAAGTATCATTATTGAAAAAATAGCGATGTCTCTTGGTTTTGAAGAACGATATCGACTATACAATAAAAATAATTGGGCGCCTAGTAATCCGAAAATACCACCAGATGCTCCGGCGTGAATATATTCAAGAGGCATAATAATATAAGAAGAAATATTCCCGAGAATGCCAGAAAGGAAAAAAATAATGATGAAAGAAAAGTGTCCTAGTTGTTTTTCGATAGAAGAACCAAATACGAATAAACAAATACTATTAGAAAGGAAATGTTGTAAGTCTACGTGTACAAGTAAGGAAGTTATGACACGCCACCATTCTCCTTTAGCAATATATTCATTGTAGGCTGCCAGGTGAAAGAGGGAAAAGTCGCTCAATATAATCATGACTAATTGTATAAGAAGTAAAGAAATGATAATCGGTTGTAAGGAAATGCGAGTGGATGGTATTAGCATGTTGTTAGTATCACTCCTTTTGCATCAGAAAGATTCTCTGTTATTCTTACAATATGAATGAAGAAAGCTAAATAGAAGAAGGGGATTTTGAAATGATTGTAGGGATTGGAATCGATATTATTGAGTTAAATCGAATTGAAAAAATGCTAGATGGAAAGCTTAAATTTATGGAACGTATTTTAACTGAAAGGGAACGTGGTGTTGCCGAGGGGTTGAAAGGAAGTCGTCTTATAGAATTCGTAGCTGGAAGATTTGCAGCAAAAGAGGCGTATTCTAAAGCGGTAGGGACCGGTATCGGGAAAGAAGTGAGTTTTTTAGATATTGAAGTAAGGAATGATGATAGAGGTAAGCCGATTATCATTACAAATACAGAGCATATTGTTCATTTATCAATTAGTCATAGTAAAGAATTTGCCGTTGCTCAAGTTGTTTTGGAAAGCTCGTCACGCTAGTCTGCATATTTTATATCTTTGTCTCATATATTTGAGGTAGCGATAAGGAAGGCATATCTTCCATTCATTTATAGGGGCAAAGGGGCTGAAGTGATGAAAAGGCGTCTGTTTTTAGTTCTTGTCGGTTTATTGACCGTTTTTGTGTTGGCGGGTTGTATGGAAAAGAAACAGGAAGATGTTGTGAGAGATTTAGAAACGAAAGTTAAAAGTATGAAGAGTTATCAAGCTGAAGCGAAATTATCTATTAAAACAGGAAATGAACCTCAAGAGTACAATGTAGAAATTTGGCATAAAGAACCTTCGTATTATCGTGTGAATTTGCAGAATGCGAAAAAGGATCAGAGTCAAATTATTTTAAGGAATGATGAAGGTGTATTTGTATTAACACCGGCACTTAATAAGAGTTTCCGTTTTCAAAGTGATTGGCCGCAAAATAGTAGCCAGGCTTATTTATATGAATCACTTGTAAGAGATATTTTGCAAGATAAGAAAAATCTCTCTTTCGAGAAAACAGATAAGTATTATGTGTTTAAAACAAAAACAAATTATCAACATCAAAATATGTTGCCGAAACAAGAAATTAAGCTGAATAAAAGTGATTTAACACCAGTTTCTGTGAAACTGATGGATAATGATCAAAATGTCCTTGTAAAAGTAGATTTCACTAAAGTAAAGTTTGATGCAAAGTTTGATAAAGGTGCATTTGATACGAAACAAAATATGTCTAGAGCACAAGTGGATGTTCAGACGGCAGCGAAAGAAGACAAACCGTTTGCTATTTTGTATCCACGTGATACACCGCAAGGTATGACTTTGAAAGAGGAAGAAGAGTTGAAGACAGACAGTGGCAAGCGTGCAATACTCACATACACTGGAAGTAAGAAATCCTTTACTTTAATACAAGAAAAGTCAAAAGTTGCAGAGGCCTCATCGGCGGTAAGTGTAAGTGGAGAGCCGGTTGATCTTGGTTTCACGATTGGTGCATTGACGAAAGACTCTGTAACGTGGTCACATAACGGAGTAGAATATATGCTCGTGTCTAAAGGTTTAGAGACGAATGAGTTGTTGATGGTTGCTCGTTCGGTTACAGCGAAGCAGGTGAAGTGAACTTCTTAGACGTGGTGATATATGTGCACCACGTCTTTTCTTAGTTTGAAGGTGGATTTCATAAAAGAAGCATATAAAAGAATAAGCTTCGCATATCGTGTATAAGGAAGTGTATTTATGGAAGAAGCACCGTTTTACCGTGACACGTGGGTGGAAGTGGATTTAGATGCGATCTATAACAATGTTGCACATATTAAAGAGTACATTCCAAGTGATGTAGAGATTTTTGCTGTAGTTAAAGCGAATGCATATGGGCACGATTATGTACCGGTGGCTAAAACTGCATTAGAAGCAGGAGCAACAAGATTAGCAGTTGCTTTTTTAGATGAAGCTTTAGTGCTTCGGAGGGCTGGTATTACTGCACCGATTTTAGTATTAGGTCCTTCCCCGCCCCGTGATGTAAATGTAGCTGCTGAAAATGATGTAGCATTAACTGTTTTTCAAAAAGAATGGGTGGAAGAAGCGATAAAGCTCTGGGATGGTTCATCAATAATGAAATTCCATATTAATTTTGATAGTGGTATGGGGAGAATCGGAATACGTGAACGAAAAGAATTAAAAGGGTTCTTAAAGAGTTTAGAAGGTGCGCCATTTTTAGAGTTAGAAGGAGTATATACGCATTTTGCAACAGCGGATGAGGTTGAGACTTCTTACTTTGATAAGCAATATAATACATTTTTGCAGCAGTTACGTTGGTTGAAAGAATTTGTAGTGAATCCTAAATTTGTCCATACAGCCAATAGTGCCGCAACGTTAAGGTTTCAAGGGATTACATTTAATGCGGTGCGAATTGGTATTGCGATGTATGGATTATCCCCATCTGTAGAAATACGTCCTTTTTTACCATTTAAATTGGAACCGGCGTTGTCACTTCACACGAAAGTTGCTCATATTAAGCAAGTGATTAAAGGAGATGGGATTAGTTATAATGTCACATACCGAACGAGAACTGAAGAATGGATTGCGACAGTTGCAATTGGATATGGAGATGGCTGGCTTAGAAGATTGCAAGGGTTTAAGGTACTTGTAAACGGTGAAAGAGTACCGATTGTAGGGCGAGTAACAATGGATCAATTCATGATACATCTGCCTTGTGAAGTGCCACTTGGTACGAAAGTTACACTCATTGGAAGACAAGGTGATGAGTATATTAGTGCTACCGAGGTTGCTGAATATTCCGGGACTATTAATTATGAAATTATCGCAACGATAAGCTTCCGTGTACCGAGAATATTTATACGACACGGTAAAGTTGTAGAAGTAATCAATTATTTGAACGATATATAGAAGAAGGTATTATTACTCAGCATCTCGTCATTTGGAGGAGTTTCACTAATAAAGAATAGGCTCTTTTTCGCTGGGGAGCTTCTTTTTATACTTGTTATTAATATAAGTTGCAATGAAATATTACTGAAGGATTGCTTTATTTCTTGTTTGAAAGAGATAAAAAGTAAAAGAAGATGAATGTTTTATTTATGAATTGGAAAACATAAGCAAGGAATAAGGAAGTCTTTGCAACAGGCTCCATACAATGGTATTATTACAATAGGTGTCATATATATATTTGGGTGTGTAGTTGACGGTGGAGGTGTATTTTTGTGTCCGAATCAAGTGTAACTACTGAAATCGTGGTTCGGTTGCCAAAGCAAATGGTAACGGAATTGGACGGAATTGGAAAACAAGAGAATAAGAATCGCCATGAACTAATTTGCCAGGCAACACAACTGTTATTGCGTCAACATAAGACGAAGAAACGCTACCAACATGAATCAATGCGACGTGGGTACATTGAAATGGGAAAAATTAATCTTGGTATTGCATCTGAAGCTTTCTTAGCAGAGTATGAAGCAGCTCATACAGTAGAACGCTTAGTTAGCGGGGGGTAATATTTTGATTGTAAAACGCGGCGACGTGTATTTTGCAGACCTTTCCCCAGTTGTTGGTTCTGAGCAAGGAGGCGTTCGTCCGGTTCTTGTCATTCAAAATGACATCGGAAATCGTTTTAGTCCGACTGTGATTGTAGCGGCTATTACTGCACAGATTCAAAAAGCGAAATTACCCACTCATGTGGAAATTGATGCGAAAAAGTACGGTTTTGAGAGGGATTCTGTTATTTTACTTGAGCAGATTCGAACAATCGATAAGCAACGCTTAACGGACAAAATCACTCATTTGGATGAAGTGATGATGAGTCGTGTAGATGAAGCGTTACAAATTAGTTTAGGACTAATAGATTTTTAAATCGGCAGTTTAAGTTGCTCTCTTTACAGGGCAACTTTTTTTTATTATAGAGGAGGTTACGGTTGGATATGGAAATGGTAGATAATCGACAAGGGTTAATGAAAATGTTAGTGAAAGAATTAGGCTTTACAGAAAAGCAAGTTCGTCATGTTATTCAATTAACAGAAGAAGGTAACACAGTTCCATTTATCGCTCGTTACCGAAAAGAATGGACAGGGTCTCTTGATGAGGTGCAAATTCGTGCAATCTTAGAAAGATGGCAATATATGATGCAACTAGAAGATAGGAAAGAAGAGGTTCTTCGTCTTATTGGTGAAAAGGGTAAACTAACCGAAGAGTTGCGTCGTCATATTGTTGCTGCAACAAAACTTCAAGAAGTAGAAGACTTATATCGTCCATATAAAGAAAAAAGAAGAACGAAAGCTACAATTGCTAAAGAAAAGGGATTAGAACCGTTAGCTGAGTGGCTATTATTATATAAAAAAGAAAATCCAGCAGAGAAGGCTATGGAATTTGTTAATGCAGAAAAGGAAGTGGCGTCTGCAGAAGATGCGTTGCAAGGTGCGCAAGATATTATTGCGGAACTTGTTTCGGATAATGCGGCATATCGTAGTTGGATTCGCAATACTACTTTCCGAAAAGGGATTATGTCTTCATCTGTAAAAGATAAAGAAAAAGATGAAAAGAATATATATGAAATGTATTATGGCTATGAAGAACCGTTGCAAAAAGTAGTGCCGCATCGTGTACTAGCTATGAATCGTGGTGAAAAGGAAGACGTATTAAGAGTTTCTGTTATCACGCCAATTGAAGAAATTCTTCAGTTTTTACATAAAAAAATGATTCTTGATGAAGCTTCTAAAAGTGCGCATTATGTACAATTAGCGATGGAAGATGGATATAAGCGATTAATTCAACCTTCAATAGAAAGAGAAATTCGTAAAGAATTAATGGAAACGGCCGAAGAACAAGCGATTCATATTTTCTCTGAGAATTTACGTAATTTATTATTACAACCTCCGATGAAAGGGAAAGTTGTGTTAGCGGTAGATCCAGCATATAGAACCGGTTGTAAATTAGCTGTAGTAGATGATACAGGAAAAGTTCTTCACATAGATGTTATTTATCCGCATCCGCCTGCTCGTAAATATGAGGATGCAAAAACGAAAATCATTTCAATTATAGATAAATATGAAGTTGAAATGATAGCGATTGGAAATGGTACAGCTTCGAGGGAAACGGAAGAATTTATAGTAGATGTATTACAAAATGTAGAGCGAGATGTATTTTACATTATTGTAAATGAAGCGGGTGCTAGTGTGTACTCAGCATCTGATGTAGCTCGCGAGGAGTTTCCAAATTTACAGGTTGAAGAAAGAAGTGCTGTTTCAATTGGGAGACGTCTACAAGATCCACTTGCAGAGCTTGTGAAAATTGACCCTAAATCTGTTGGGGTGGGACAATATCAACATGATGTATCTCAAAAGAGATTAAATGAATCATTAACATTCGTAGTAGAGACAGCAGTTAACCGAGTTGGTGTTAATGTGAATACAGCTTCAGTTGCATTGTTGCAATATGTTTCGGGATTATCAAAAACAGTTGCGAAAAATATTGTAGCTAAGCGTGAGGAAGATGGGAAATTCACGAAGCGTACTGAATTAAAGAAAATCCCACGTTTAGGTGCAAAAACATACGAACAATGTATCGGGTTTTTACGTATATTAGAAGGGGCGAATCCGTTAGATCGCACAGGGATTCATCCGGAACAATATAAAAATGTTGAATTGCTATTGAAGAGTTTAGGGTTATCAAAGAATGATGTGGGGAAACCAAACTTGCAAAAGAGTTTCGAAGGAGTAGATATTTCTAAATTATCTCAAGAGACGGAGATTGGTGAGCCGACATTAGTTGATATTATGGATGCTTTAATTAGTCCGGAGCGAGATATGAGGGATGAGTTGCCAAAGCCACTTCTGAAAAAAGGGATTTTAAAATTAGAAGATTTAAAGCGTGGTATGGAATTAGAGGGAACGATCCGCAATGTTGTTGATTTCGGTGCCTTTGTTGATATTGGTGTGAAGCAAGATGGTTTAGTGCATATTTCTAAACTAAGCAAACAATTTGTAAAGCATCCATTAGATATTGTATCCGTGGGACAAATTGTAAAGGTATGGGTAGATGATATTGATACGAAAAAAGGTCGTGTTGCATTATCAATGCTACCGATTGAATAGTAAGAAAAGAGAGCAGATGAAACTGCTCTTTTTTTTATGAACTGGAAAGTTTAATTGATTATGAGCTTTGATGTATTTTACTATAATAAAACCAGCATTCATTTAGTAACTTGATTTGATACCGGTTTTTCTCAAAATATGCACGTTGCATTTGTTTCTTTAGCCACGTGGGCATAGGAATCCCTCCTTGTTTAATCCTGCTCTCAAAAAAAGTAGCTCCTTTTAGCTAAAGTAACTTTGATGAGAGGTTGGTGAGTGGATTTCTAGCAATGCTGCATTTTTAGAAATCACGCTTCTTGAATGAGGATGGGTATATGTACTATTTACTATATGTATAAGAAGGGAGAAAAGTGTGGAAATATTTTTTAGTTTAGGAGGAATGAGAATGGATGAGCAAGAAATTCAGCGGTTAGTGGAAGAGGTATCGTTACAATGCTTTGGAATGCCGTTTTTACATAAAGCGATGTTTAATAGTAGGTTACGTACAACTGGTGGGCGCTATCTATTGAAGAATCATAATATAGAATTGAATTATCGATATTACGAAGT